>NZ_JAOWKZ010000002.1:850000-1001165 GCF_025751495.1 Albidovulum litorale
ACAGCTAAGGCCCCCAATTCGTGGCTAAGTGGGAAAGCATGTGGGACTTCCAAAACAACCAGGAGGTTGGCTTAGAAGCAGCCATCCTTTAAAGATAGCGTAACAGCTCACTGGTCTAATTAAGAGGTCCTGCGGCGAAGATGTAACGGGGCTCAAGCCACGAGCCGAAGCTTAGGATGCACAGCAATGTGCGTGGTAGCGGAGCGTTCTGTGATATAGCACCGTCCGATTTTAGCCTTCCTTCGGGAAGGTTCCGATCGGAAAGGTGCTTACTGTGAAGCCGGGCTGTAAGGCATCCGGTGGAGTGATCAGAAGCGAGAATGTTGACATGAGTAGCGACAAACAGGGTGAGAGACCCTGTCGCCGAAAGTCCAAGGGTTCCTGCTTAAAGCTAATCTGAGCAGGGTAAGCCGACCCCTAAGGCGAGGCCGAAAGGCGTAGTCGATGGGAACCAGGTTAATATTCCTGGGCCAGGAGGATGTGACGGATCTGAGCCGTTGTTTGCCCTTATCGGATTGGGTGAGCAGCCAACAGGTTCCTGGAAATAGCCCTCCATTAGATCGTACCCTAAACCGACACAGGTGGACTGGTAGAGAATACCAAGGCGCTTGAGAGAACCACATTTAAGGAACTCGGCAAAATGCTCCCGTAAGTTCGCGAGAAGGGAGCCCCGTCTGTAGGCAACTATGGGCGGGGGGCACAAACCAGGGGGTGGCGACTGTTTACTTAAAACACAGGGCTGTGCGAAGCCGTAAGGCGACGTATACAGTCTGACGCCTGCCCGGTGCTGGAAGGTTAAAAGGAGGGGTGCAAGCTCCGAATTGAAGCCCCAGTAAACGGCGGCCGTAACTATAACGGTCCTAAGGTAGCGAAATTCCTTGTCGGGTAAGTTCCGACCTGCACGAATGGCGTAACGATCTCCCCGCTGTCTCAAATGTGGACTCAGCGAAATTGAACTGTGTGTCAAGATGCACACTTCCCGCGGTTAGACGGAAAGACCCCATGCACCTTTACTATAGCTTCGCACTGGCATCAGGATTGTGATGTGCAGGATAGGTGGTAGGCTTTGAAGCGGGAACGCCAGTTTCCGTGGAGCCTCCCTTGAGATACCACCCTTCGCACTCTTGATGTCTAACCGCGGCCCGTTATCCGGGTCCGGGACCCTGCGTGGTGGGTAGTTTGACTGGGGCGGTCGCCTCCCAAAGAGTAACGGAGGCGCGCGAAGGTTGGCTCAGAGCGGTCGGAAATCGCTCGTTGAGTGCAATGGCAGAAGCCAGCCTGACTGCGAGACTGACAAGTCGAGCAGAGTCGAAAGACGGCCATAGTGATCCGGTGGTCCCAAGTGGGAGGGCCATCGCTCAACGGATAAAAGGTACGCTGGGGATAACAGGCTGATGATGCCCAAGAGTCCATATCGACGGCATCGTTTGGCACCTCGATGTCGGCTCATCTCATCCTGGGGCTGGAGCAGGTCCCAAGGGTATGGCTGTTCGCCATTTAAAGAGGTACGTGAGCTGGGTTTAGAACGTCGTGAGACAGTTCGGTCCCTATCTGCCGTGGGTGTAGGATACTTGAGAGGAGTTGCCCCTAGTACGAGAGGACCGGGGTGAACGTTCCACTGGTGGACCAGTTGTCGTGCCAACGGCAGTGCTGGGTAGCTATGAACGGACAGGATAACCGCTGAAGGCATCTAAGCGGGAAGCCCCCCTCAAAACCAGGTATCCCTTGAGAGCCGTGGAAGACCACCACGTCGATAGGCCGGAGATGTAAGCGCTGTGAGGCGTTCAGTTGACCGGTACTAATTGCTCGATAGGCTTGATTTGATCCAGCAGAAGCCAGACTTCTCTGATCGAACAGCGGACTTGGACGCTGATTGTTGTGCTTCTTTCTCGGTTTGGTGGTCATAGCACGAGCAAAACACCCGATCCCATCCCGAACTCGGCCGTTAAGTGCCGTTGCGCCAATGGTACTGCGTCTTAAGACGTGGGAGAGTAGGTCACCGCCAAACCTAGTAAGAAGCACAAACGTATCTCTCTACGATGTATTTTCCAGACTGTTCGCCGCCGCCCGTTGGGCGGTTTTTTTGTTTCGGAAGCAAGATTCCCGCTTGCGACGCTCCGGTGTCGTGGATCGCACAGACGTCACTGGCAATATCGCCAGCATGAGCCGAGTGGCTGTTAGGGATCGCGCGTGTCAGCAATACCGGAACCAAAATCCGCCGAACCCGCGGCTTCGCTCGAACGTCCCCTTGCCGGTATTCTCTATCTGCTTGGTGCCACAACGATATTTCCGATCCAGGACGTCATCATCAAGATGCTGAGCGGTGATTACGCCGTGCATCAGGTGGTGTTTCTGCGCAGCGCCTTCGCGCTGCCGATCGTGCTGATTATTTCAAGGTTTGAAGGACAGTTGTGGCCGCTCAAGATCGGGTCCTGGCGATTACAACTGTTGCGGGGACTCGCGGCCTTCGCGTCCTACATGGTCTACTACATGGCGCTGGCGACCATCGGTCTTGCTGAAACGGCAGCCATTACGTTCACGACACCAATTTTCGTGACGCTTCTGGCGGTTGTTTTCCTTGGCGAGCGTATCGGCCTATTCCGCTGGTTAGCCGTCATCATCGGCCTCATCGGCGTTGCCGTGATCGTCCAGCCGGGGCGCGGAGTATTCGAACCCGCCGCAGTCCTCGCGCTCCTTGCAGCTATTACATACGCGGCTTCGATTATTGCGACGCGAAAACTCGGGCACCGGACAAACGGCAGCACAATGACGGTCGTCACCTTGCTGATCTACCTCGCGGCGGGCAGCAGTCTGGGTGTCGTCTTTTCCCTCGTAGACATGCAATCGCCGCATCCAAGTTTCGCCTTTCTCTTTCGTGAGTGGAAATGGCCCGATCCCAGAGATTGGATGCTATTGCTGGCAATCGGCGTGACGTCAGCGCTTGGCTTCTTCGCCCTCTCGCAGGCATACCGTCTGGCCGAGGCAAGCGTGGTCACACCCTTCGAATATACTTACATGCTCTGGGCCGTATTGTGGGGCTGGGTCTTTTTCGGCGCCCTGCCGGCATTCACGACGTGGATCGGCCTTTCCATGATCGTTGGCGCAGGATTACTGATCGTATTCCGTGAAGTCGCCCGTGGACGCAGGATCGTCCGCCGCCGAGGTCTCGGCGTTCTGCGACAGCGCTGATCGTATCCCGGTCCCTCTGGGATAATTAAAAGAAATCATCATTTTGCCATTGCGCCCGCCGCCAAGCACAACTACATAGTCCCCGAATTGGCGCGGGGTGGAGCAGCCCGGTAGCTCGTCAGGCTCATAACCTGAAGGTCGCAGGTTCAAATCCTGCCCCCGCAACCAAGTTCCTACGCGGTATCAGACGCTTACGCGCCGCCCCACGGGGCGGCGTATGCATTTCCAACACCTGTGGAAGCACAGTGGTAGCAAGAGCGTCGTAAGCGTCCAGCGTGACCGCTACCCGTTTCAGCGCCACGGCAGCAGGTTGTCGACCTTTTTGATCTTGTAGTCTGTGATGTGGGCGAGGGTGTCGGCGGGCCGGACATGAGGATCGACGGCGTTGAGCTTCGCCGTTTCGATCAGGATAACCGCTTTATCAAGAAACGGACCCGGCCGATACTCGGCTTCAAGTCCTTTGTGTCAGTCGCCGCAATGCTCAAGGGCATCTAGATTGGGAACATGACACGATAGGGCCTGATGACGCTGGATTCTGTCCGTTTGCGCAGTTTGCTGCATTGGCTGAGTAGACCATGCGAAGCTAGCACACCCCTGCATTCAGGCGACAACTTCACGACAAAACCGGCCCGTCAATAGTGCTGCAGGTCATTTCTGCACCGACCGCGCACTTACTGGCAGCGAGTTGTGCTCAGCATTGATGGCATCGGCGATCATGGGCGCACAGGAGAGGATGCGAAGTCTGTCGCCAAAGCGGGTGGCCCACGCAGGATTGGGAGTGGTGCTGTCGGTCAGAGTGATCGTGTCAACCAAAGATGTTTCGGAGAGCGCGGCAACGGCATCTTCTGTCAGCAACCCGTGTGTTGCGAACGCGTGCACTTCAACCGCACCATGTGCGCGCACTGCACTTGCTGCTCGCAGGGTCGTGGAACCGCCGCAGATCATGTCATCGACGATGTGGACGACGCATCCGTCCACATTGCCCGCGAAATGGCTGCCAGAGACTACGCCAGCGCTCCGGCGTTTCTCCATAAAGCCGAACGGCACGTCTTTGCCTGTTGCCTCTTGAAGCGCCTCGCGCATTAGTTGTGCGCGCTTCACGCCGCCCGGGTCAGGTGAGACAACTGCCTGAGTCCGAGCCGTGGGACGTGCGGTGATCTCGCCAGCGAACATGCTCCCAGTCGAGAGATGCAGCACCCGGCAGCGATGAGCATTCTCGAACGCTGCCGGGTTGTGGACCTCCAGCGTCATAAGTGAATCAACACCGATTGCTTCGAAGAATTGCGCAACATAGCGGGACGTCACCGGATCCTGCGGCTTCGTCCGCCGGTCCTTTCGGGAATACGGAAGATAAGGGGTGATGGCGGTGACGCGCGCGGCGCCATGATCGCGGCACGCTGCGAGAAAGAACAAAAGACGCAGTAACTTGTCGTTGGCCGATGCCCCGGTTTCTCCGTTCAATGTGTGCAATACGAAGACATCGTGGCCGTTTACCTCTGTGAGCGGACGCGCCTTGTGTTCGCCGCCGTCGAATTCCCGCTCTTCGTGCGGCGCGACATCAAAGCCACCCGCTTTGGCGATATTGTGGCCAAGTGCCTTCGATCTATCGAGCGCAAAAAACAGCATCTCCCATCTATGTCGATTCTCAGGGCAAAGCGTGTTGACGACCGTCAATGCGTCCTTGCCCTGCTTGTGAAATAAGAAAGACAACACCTCGCTGCGCAGGAAAGGAATCCGAATGGCTGTCGCAGGGATTCCGACGGTTGGTCATGTCCCTCAGGCGTTCGCTGAATGGCTGAATGACCTTTGTGACGATCCCGGCTGTCAGAAAGCGCCGCTCGAAGATTCTGAACCTGCCGCTTCGGCAGTAATAGATCTGCTCCGCCGCCATGTCTCCTGGGGCGAGTTCCAGCACGTCAAGCGCGCCGTGCGAAAGCCAATTCAAGAACTCTGGGATTGAGGCAGTGCGCGCGGTTTCGACGACCGTGAAAACCGCCAGAAGCGAGGCGGCATCGCATGCGGACAAACTTGCCGAGTTGCGGGCCTTTCTGGAAAGTGGCAGGGCTTGGCCCGGCGAACCTCGACCGGAGTGCATCGAAACGCATGCCTCGCTGGTCTACTTGACGCGCAATTCTGCATGGAAGCTGAAAAAGCCGGTCCGCTTGGTTCATGTTGATCAACAATCCCTGAAAAACCGAACGCACCTTTGCCGCGAGGAATTGAGGCTGAACAGAGAACTCTCAGGCGATCTCTATCGTGGTTTGACGCCCATCGTCCGGAGGCCCGACGGGTCGTTGGTTCTTGGCGCGGAGGGGAGCATTGTCGACTGGCTGATCGAGTCGCGGCGGCTACCGGCATCCGAGATGCTGGACGTCCGCCTCGTCGACGGGCCCCCACCTCAGTGTAGCGAGGTCAAAGCATTCTGCGACGTGTTGGCTGAATTCTACCGGCGCCAACCGAAATCACCCGATGCTGGTGAAGTCTTCTATCGACGTTTGGTGTCAGACAGCGAGATCGCGGCGGCGCATTTGCGTGAAATGGCATCCAAAACGATGGTGCCGGTCCCCGAGCAGACCTTCGGTTTCGCGGCAAAGGCACTCGAGGCCTGTTGCAGTGAGATGATCGAGCGCGGCCGACAAGGGCTCATAGTCGAAGGACACGGCGATCTGCGAACCCAGCATGTCTGCCTGATCAGGCCGCCTGTTGTGTTTGATCGCTTGGAAATCGACCATGGAATACGCTTGCTTGATCCGTTTTACGAGATCAACGGACTTGGTCTTGAATGTAGCCTGATGGGATCAGGTTGGATCCGTTCGGTTCTACTCGCCGAGCTGTCCCAGACAATGATTCACCCGTCTCGCGAACTGCTGTTTGCCTATGGTGTCGTCGCCTTTTTGACGCGGGCACGCATCGCCGCCGACCACTTCAGGGATGCCGAAGTCACAACCCCTGAGAAGTGGCGCGCGAAAACGAAACAAAATGTCGATGCGGCCGTACATTTGGTTGCACAAGCACGCTCCAACTGAACCGACATGCTTTGCATGCGGGTTGTGATCTCGTGTCGGCCTAGCGGTGGTGCAGCACGAACCGAGAACCGGGCAAAGCGGGAATCGACGGATTGCGTTGACAATCGTCAATGCTGAACAGGGTCCGCCATCGTTGACTGGGGTTTGAGATTTCGCGGAACTTTGAATGGCCGGGGATCGGCATCCACTGCATCAGTTCACTTCGGTTCTTTTCTTCTCCCAACAATGATGAGCGGTCAGATAATTGCAACGCAACGCCCCCATTGAACGGCTTGAGGGATTGTGGAGCCGGGACGTTGGTCTTTACGGGCCCGAGGTGGCTAAGCGGCTCGCCAAGTATGGACCGAACGCCATCCTTGCAGACAGCTCTTCAGGCTGGCTTGAGGTTCTTCGCAATACGATTAAAGACCCGATGATCTGGTTTCTCGTCGGGACCGCCACCCTGTTTATCGGTCTGGGTGATTATACAGAGGCGGCCGTTCTTGCCGCCGCGCTGATCCCGATTGCCGGGATGGACATCTACCTGCACCGGCGGACAGAGGCGTCGACGGAAGGTTTGCGGGCGCGGCTGGCGTCGCAAGCGCGGGTGATCAGGGATGGGTCAGAACGGGACTTGCCTGCGGTGGGCCTTGTGCCCGGCGATCTTGTGATCGTACCGGCTGGCGCTTACTTCCCGGCTGACGGCCTGCTCCTCTCCGGCACTGCTCTGCAGGTCGATGAGTCCACCCTGACCGGCGAGGCCATGCCGGTCCGCAAGGAATCGATCTCCCGGCCACCGCAAAATGCGGCGGGCGTGGGGATCGAGGCTACGCATTGGGGAATGGCCGGGACTCGTCTCCTGACCGGTGAAGCCCGGCTTCGTGTCGCATTGACCGGGAAGGAGACGCTCTACGGTGAGATCGCACGTCTTTCGAGTTCGACACGAAACGAACTGACGCCCCTGCAGGACGCTATTGGGCATCTGGTGCGTATTCTCCTCGTGATCGCCCTTCTCCTTTGCACGGCACTTGCAGTCATCCGGTATGTCCAAGGCTACGGAATAGTGGACGCCCTGCTAAGCGCCATCACCCTGGCGATTGCGGCTCTGCCGGAGGAGTTTCCTGTTGTCTTCTCTTTCTTCCTCGGGCTGGGCGTTTTCCGCTTGGCCAACCAGCAGGCGTTGGTCCGTCGTGCGGTGGTCGTCGAAAACATCGGCCGCGTCACCTGCATTTGTACAGACAAGACAGGCACGCTGACCGAGGGGCGCCTGTCGCTTGATCATGTGGTCCCGGCTGCCGGCCTGTGTCGCGAGGACGTTCTCGCGATCGGTGCCACGGCATCCCGCGCGGAAACGTCAGATCCGCTGGATCAGATCCTCTTGAAGCATGCGTCCGCCTGGCATGTCGCGGTTGAAGCCGTCTTCCCCTTCACAGAGGACCGCCTGCGGGAGACAGCCATCGTACGGGTGGCAGATCAAGGCTGGCGCGCAGCCATGAAGGGTGCGCCCGAGACCGTTCTCGCCATGTGCGACCTGACGACCGAGGACCGCGAAACCTGGCTTCGACAAACACATGAGCTTGCGTCTTATGGGCACAAGGTGATCGCCGTCGCCACGAATTCGCTCAGCTCGTGGACCGACGAGGAGCCGCAAGCCGGCTTCGCCTTCGCAGGCATCCTCGCATTCTCCGATCCGGTGCGGCCCGGTGTCCGTGAGGCCGTGGGCGAGGCGCAGCGTGCCGGAATCCGCGTCATCATGATCACCGGCGATCATGCCCGAACCGCCAGGGCGATCGCGCGTGAGATCGGGATCGGCGGCCCTGAGCCTTTGGTCATCGACGGTGCCGGTCTGGAAGCGCAACGCAAGCAAACCCGAGGGCGGATTGACTTTGACGTCGTGGCGCGGTGCACGCCCGCCGAAAAGCTGGCTCTGGTCAAGGCGTTGCAGGCGCGGGGCGAACTGGTCGCGGTCACCGGGGACGGCGTGAATGATGCACCGGCGCTTCGCGGCGCGGACGTGGGTATCGCGATGGGTGAACGCGGGACGCGATCGGCGCGCGAAGTGGCGCCAATCGTGTTGCTCGACGACAATTTCAAGACGATCGTCCGGGCAATCGCAGAGGGACGACAGCTCTTCGTCAATCTGCGGCTCAGCTTCGCGTATCTTCTGATGCTGCACGCACCCCTGGTCGCGACAGCCGCTTTGATCCCTCTTCTCGGCTATCCGCTGCTCTACCTGCCGATCCACATCGTTTGGATCGAGCTGATCATGCATCCGACGGCCATGCTTGTATTCCAGAACTTTCCATCACGAGATGTACTGGGCCTCGCAGGCAAACGGCGACGGCTGCGCTTCTTTTCGCCGCCGGAATGGTTCAGGATCGTGCTTGTCGGGACGATGGCGACCGTGGTCATCCTCGGCGGCTACATATTCAATCTCGGCGCGGATCTAAACGTTCCTCACGCGCGGTCGATGGCGATCATGGTTCTCGTGATTGCAAGCGGTGCCATAACTGCCGCCTTGACGCGCCTTCGTACTCGGCCCGCGGTGCTGGCCAGCCTGCTTCCTGTCGTATCTGGATTGTTGGCCACGCAGTTGCAGCCGGTTTCTGCTCTGCTCCATCTTTCTCCTCTACACTTGGCGGATTGGATCATCGCCGCAAGCGCCGCAGTCGCGATCTATGCGGTCGCCGCCTTTTTCGAGAGTGAGAACTGTCGGCAGTAGATGAAACCGAAGGCAAGTTATTCCCGCCGGTATTCTCGTCGCGACCCGGCTTGCCGGACCAGAGAAAGACCCCGAAGCATCCGCCACTCAGACCTTTCATCGGTCAGCCGCGAGAATTGACTTTAGGTGCAGCTCATACAGCAGTTCGACACCGTCGCGGTTTAGGTGATCGGTGTCGAAATACAGCGCCGGGTCGTCGAGTGTCGCACTCAGATCGTGAAGCGGCACGTCCAGCCCGGAGAGGCGTGCGCGAAGCTTGGCATCAAAAGCCGCTTCACCGGGCAGCGATTCACGGAAGGCCTCGGGAACCGGCGGCCTGACAATGGCAACCTCCATCCCGGCTACCCGGGCACGGGCGATCATGCCTTCTAGTGTGTCCAGGTACCGGTCGAGTTTTGTGTCATCGACTGGTTCGGGGTAGAGGTAGTCGATTCTTGCCTTTGTCGCGTGACGCGATGGGCGAAAGACGCGGTCGAAGTGTTCAGCCCCGCGCCAGTCATCCTGTGGGAACCGGTCGGGCGGGTTCAGTTTCGAAAACACCGTAGCGTAGTCGAGAAGCGCGCTTGCGGGGACATCTTGGGAGATGACCAGATTACTCATTGTCACCAGCGTGGACAGCCTGAGCGGCGTCTTGCGCAGAAGCTTCCTGTCGGCGATCCGTTCCTCGTTCCAACGCGATGAGTGGAAAGCGAAGGAATCCGCGATATAGAGCAACCGACGGGGTCGCAGGTCTTCGATCGCCTGCAGCAGAACGAAATCACTAAAGAGCGGCCCGGCCCCCACTTCGGCCAGTACGATCATGCGCTGCCCCGTCTCATCCTCCAGCCGTTTGGCAACATCGCCGAATGCGAGCGGCAGGGCATGAGACGCGCCAAGGACGATCCAGTCGAATTGCCCGTCTTTTACAGTAAGGATCTTTTGAAAAGCCGAACCTCCCGCCTCCCGTCCGACGCGGACTTCCGCGACGGAGGCAGCGGCAACATAAAGGGCGAAGAATAGCCCTAGAAATCCGGCAAGGCCGATCACAGGCAGTCTCGGCGGTTTGCGGCGAAAGCTGTTCATACGGCGGCCTTTCAGAATTGCATGTAGACGAAGGCTTCGCTCTGCCAGCGGCCAAGGAATATCAGTGCGAAGAGACAGGCATACCAGATGAGCCAGCGCAGGGCGCGCGGCGCGGCGGCGAAGCGGTCCTCGATGCCGTGGCGTTCCAGCACGGTCTCGACGGCAAGCAGAGCGGCGATGAGACTGCCGAGTAACACATGCTCGGAGGTGAAGGGATAGCGGGGCAGAAGCGAGGGCAGTTCTGGCAGATTTTGCCAGATGCGCGTCAGGATCATCGTGGCGTCGCCGAGGTTGCCCGCGCGGAAGAACACCCAACTGATCAAGATCAGATGAAACACCACTAAGACGGCAAGCGCCGTGTGTATCTTGGCCGCCCAGGTCTTGCCAAGCAGTTTCCGAAACCTCTTCCGCACAGGATTGAGCGCCCGTTCACCCCAAATATAAATTCCATTCAGGAGGCCCCAGACGATGAACCCCCAGCCAATGCCGTAGCCCAGCCCGGCATGCCAAATGCCGCTAAGCATGAACACGATCATCAGCCCTGCATACATCCGCCAGGTTTTTCGGTCCGGTCCAGCGATGGGGTAATAGACGTAGTCGCGGAACCAGTCTGCGAGCGAGACATGCCAGCGCCGCGACCAGAACTCTCCGATCGAATGCGCAAAATACGATCGGCGAAAGTTCTCGGACAGGTTGATCCCGAACAGCCTCGACGTTCCGCGTGCGATATCGGTATAGCCAGAGAAATCACAATAGATCTGGAAGGCGAAAAAGTAGCTCGCGATGATCAGTTCGAGCGGCACTGCATAGGCCGGGATGGCATAGGTGCGATCGACAAAGGGCGCGAGGTTGTCGGCGATCACAACCTTCTTGACGAGACCCCAGAGAATGAGCTGGCATCCGGTCGCGAATTGCGGCCAGGTCAGCGGCGACGTGTCGGTCAACTCGTTCACGAACGGCCCGATCCGCTCAATCGGCCCGGCGAGGATCTTTGGGAACCAGGTCAGATAGAGCACGTCCTGCGCATCGTTCGGCTGTGCACCAGGGTCGCGATATCGGTCGATGATAAGCGCAATGGCAGTGAAGGCGTAGAAGGAGAAGCCGACAGGGGAGGTCAGGCCGAGCGCCGGCAAGGCCCCGGTGCCTGCGGCAAGCGGATCATAGTATTTCAAGAGACCCATCAGCGCGAGTATAGCGAGCGTCCCACTCCAAAGCGCCAAGCACCGCACGACCGGTGACTCGGCCTTTAGCACGTGCCCGACGATCAGGACTATGATGACGATTGCGCTGAGATGGATGAGATTCTCCAACCCGAAACTGCCGTAGAAGACGATGCTGGCGAGAACCAGCCATGGCAGCCGAAATCGCACGGGCAAACGCCAGAAGATGACGACCGCGATCGGCAGGAACAACAGGAATTCGAGCGTGTTGAACAGCATCGAGGAACGCCCTCCATCGCCCCATGGCCTTGCGCCTCAGTACGAAGCGCCGCCTGCGCGCAGTTCCGGCGGGATCTGGTCGATCGGAATCCCGGCATTGATCACCAGGTAATCCGCCAGCGCCTCGCGCTCGGCGGGCGTTGTCGCGATCTCGACATGGCTGGGCGAGTTCATGGTACGAAGCCACGCCTCCTGCGTCCGGTCCTGGGTAACGACGACGGTGATGATATGGCAGGACTGGCAGAGCGCCAGTGCCATATCGCGCCCGTCGCGGGGCAGTTCGGCATCGGCCGCGAGGGGCGCATTCGCGGCGAGGTAATGCGCGAGAGTATCGGTCTGCCAGCTGTCTAGCGCCTCAATCGCAGGCACGTCGGCCTTTGCGGCCTCCAGACGTCCGCCCCAGGCATCGGCATCGCCGCTTTCCGAAGCGATCGCAGCCTCCAGCACCGCGGACAAGCCATCCGCGCGTGCGTTCTGAAGAAGTGTTCTGCCGCCCTCCGGGATGAAGTCGAAAACATCCTCCTGCGCCAGCGCGACGGTGGCCATGCCGACCCCGAGCACGACCGTCGCAAGAATTACGGGACGGTGGGGAAGCAATCTCATTGGCGCGGACTCCCGTCTAAGCGTCAGAATCTGAGTTCCGGCGGCACGTCATCGAATTTCAGCGGCATGTTGATGGCGGAATAGTGGGCGAAGGTATCACGCTCCACCTCGCTCATCGGGATCTCGGCGTGGAACGGCGCCTTGAAGGTGCCGCGCCAGTTGGTTTCATCCCGGTCCTGCATGAGATAGCCGGTGAACAGCGAGTGGCAGAACTGGCACTGGGCGATCGCCAGTTCCTTGCCGTCGGGCGGCAGGAGCCCGGGATCGCCGGTTTCCACGAGCGACTGCGCCGTTTCAGCGACGACGGGGAAATTCAGCGCGGCATAGCCCGCGAAGGTCTCGATAGCGGCATCCGTGAGGTGGGGATTGCGTTTGCGCGCCCAGGCGGCCCACTCCTCGGCGCTCGCCTCGCGGGCGGCGGCTTCGGCGAGGCCCGCCGGGTCGCCGGGCAGAAGCGACTCCGAAAGGATTGAACCGCCGCCGGCCGGCATGAAGGCGAAATCGTCGCCCTGGGCCAGCACAGTCGCGGCCGACAGACCGACCGCGACAACCGCAGACAAGAGCCGCTTAACGCTCATCGCTCCCGCCTCCATCCCCTCGCCTCGGCGTCTCGAAGATGAAGACCGGCACGATCAGCTCACGTGCCGCCTCAGCAGACGGAAAGCCGCCCCCCTTCAGCATGTCTAGCCGCATCGCCGTCTCGTCCTCATAGAACTGCTCGCCGCACTGCCGGCAAACGAAGGCGGGCACGTCCTCGACCACGACAAGCCTGCCGCCGGACCAGAGCGCGGTCTTGATCCGGTCACGCGCGAGACGACCGTTGCCGCAGGACTCGCAGCGTGGGGCGGCGGCGTCCACCGGGCCCACCGTCGCCCCCCTGCCGCGCTCCGCCTCAGCCGACGAGGGCACGGGCCGCTCCTGCGATTCCTTCGGCATTCGGACGCATCCAGAGGAACATCTCGGGCGATGCCGGCGGCGGCGCGTCCGGGAAGGCCACACGCTTGAACTTCGCGCCCTCGACGTTCTCGGCGCAGCGCGCGACGACCTCGGCTCCTGGCGCGAGCGTGTAGTAGGACTGGTCCACGGTCAGGAGCCGCTTGGTCTTGGCGACCGAGTTGACGAGCGTTTCGGTGTCCATCTCCTTCAGGACCCGCAGGTCGATGACCTCGACCCCCATGCCCTCGCCCTTGAGCACCTCCGCAGCCTCCAGCACGCCCGGCATGCCGCCGCCAGAGCTGACGATGGTGATGTCGCCCCCTTCCATTCGAACCGCCGCCTTGTCGAGCGGCACCTCGTAGGGCTCGTCGGGCACTTCCTCGGTCAGGGTGCGAAGGCCAGCCGGGTAGAGATAGACCACCGGATCGGGCGAGCGCAGCGCGGCGTGCATCATCCCCTTCGCGTCGTACGGCGTGGACGGGATGACCGTCCGCACACCTGGGATGTGCATGTAGAAGCTGTCCTCCTCATAGCAGGAATGCTGCCCCGCGAAGCCTGGTGTCTGGCCGGTCATCTCAATTACCCAGACGACCGGCATCGAAGCCTTTCCTCCGGTCATGTGGCGGAGCTTTCCTGCGACGTTCTGGATCACCTCCAGGGGCATCAGCGCGCCCTGATAGGGGATGTAGGTCGCCGAGCGCGAACCGGCGAGACCGGCACCGAGAACGGCCGAGGCCATCCAGTTTTCGTCGATGCCGGTATTGACCACGCGCTTGCGTCCAAACTCGGTTTCCAGGTTGATCACCGGCAGCCCGGGGTTGGAGGCCACAGGCGGCGTCAGCTCGAATATCCAGGTCATGGCAGGATCGTCCTGCATTTCCTTCTGCACGGCTTCGAGGACCGCGTACATCCAGCTTTTCTCAGTCATGGTCGTGTCCTTTCAGATGCGGGGTCGCGGTGGCTCAGCCGAACTGGCGTATGGCGACCGTTCCCTCTGCGAAGACGTGCTTTAGGCCGTCCTCGGGCGTGCAAAGCGGCTGCGAGAGGCCCCATTCGAAGGCCTCCGCGATCTCGGCCTTGACCTCGTCCTCGATCTGGCCGGCGCGGACGTCGTCGAAGACGCCCCAATCGACGAGGATCTTGCGGGCTATGTCGACCGGATCGCGCTGCATCCAGGCGCGGACTTCGCGCTCAGGCCGGAACGAGGTGATGGCGAGCGGGTCGTAGCCGAAAGCGCCAAGCTCGCCCTCCTTCGCGCCGGGGGCGCCCCAGTGGTTATAGTAGCGATAGGTCTTCGCCTCGATGAAGGTCGGTCCGCCGCCAGCGCGGGCGCGGTCCACCGCCTCCTTGGCCACGTTGTAGACCTGCGTCACGTCCTGTCCGTCGACCGTGCGTGCCGGGATGCCGTAGGCGGCAGCGGCGTCGGCGATGTCAGTATGCGGGCAGGAATAGGAATAATGGGCGTACTGGTGATAGAGGTTGTTCTCGCACACATAGATCAGCGGTAGGTCCAGGATCTTCGCGTTGTTGAGCGTGGAGTGGAAATGCGGCGCGGCGTAGTTGCCGTCGCCCGCGAACACCACCGCCACCTGGTCCGATCCCCGCGCCCGGAAGGCGAAGGCGGAACCCGAGGCGATGACGGGCGCGGGCCCGATCATCCCGTCCGCGCCGATGAAGCCCACCGACGGGTCGGAGATATGCATCTCGGCCGCGTAGCCGCCGTTCATGCCAGTTGCACGGAAGTCCATTTCGGCGACCATCGTGGGGATATCCACGCCCTTGGCGATGGCGTGACCCGAGGGCCGGTGCGACGAATAGACGAGGTCGATCTGCTCGAACGGCCCGTCGTTGCGCAGGGCGGCGCAGACGCCGGTCGCAACCGCCTCCTGCCCGGCATAGAAGTGGTTGTAGCCTCGGTAGTCGGGGTTCCCCAACATCTGGTCTGCCTGGGTGCGTTCATGCCAGCGGATCTTCAGGATGGTCCTGTACATGTCGATAAGCCTGTCGTCTGGCAGGTCCATCGCGTGATAGCCGATGTCGCCATTTGCAAGCGCGCGCCGCGTCGAAACCGAAACAGCGGCGCCGGTCAGTGCGGCAAGCTTGAGAAAGCCGCGGCGGCTTTCCGATTCAGGCACGTGACCATCGTCTTGAGGGTAGGTCACCTCATGTCCGTCATGATCTTTCATTTCGTCCTCCCAACAACAGAGTCAGCACCACCAAGCCAATGAGGCGCTGGGACTGTTTTTTAGGGTGAACCTTGGGACAAATGTTGTCATTGACGCGCGTCAGTCGACTGCCGAACTGGTCCGATTCGTGATCATCCGCGACCGCGCTCCGGCAGTTCAGCATGCGAAATGCCCCCAACCATAACAGGCGCTGGCGACCGCCTCTGGCTTCTTCACCCGCTCTCGGTTTTGCGCACGGATTCGAAACCAGCGAGAATGTCGATCAGTTCGCGCGTGATCGCCTCTTGCCGCTTTTGCCGGAACTCTCCCATCAGGCCTTCGCGATGCTCGCCGATATTGCGTTCGGCCCTTTGCATCGACGCGAGGCGCGAAGCGTGTTCGCTCGCAAGGGACTCGGCCAGCGCACGGTAAAGCTGGACGAAGATCCGCTGGCCAACGAGCCAGGACAGGAGCTTGCCGCGTTCCATCCGGTAGATCGGCAGGCGACGCGATGGCCATGAGGCGCGGGCGAGGCCTTCGAGATAATCACACGGCACCGGCAGAAGCTGCCAGTCAGTCGGTGCACCGGGCCCCATGCCCTCGCGGCGATTGAAGAGTATCGAGACGGTGCCGACGTCGCCCGCTGTCCAGCGTTCGACCTCTACCGCGAGGGCATGGACGGTGGACACCAGTCCGCCGACGGAACCAGGTAGGAGAAAAAGCGTGTCAGGGGCGCGGCCGGCCGCCTTGAGCCGCGCTGCGACCCGCTGGCCGACCACGCAGAGATGCCGAGGGTTCCCACTGGCTTCGCCGGCCATCCGGTCCAGCGCGAACTGGCCGATCCGGTCGTTGAAGCGCCCGCAGAGGCCCCGGTCTGAACCTATGACGATCAAAGCGCAGCCGCGCCGCGTATCGCCCGGCAGGTCCGGTCGGATGCGACCCCCTTCATCACCGAGGACGATCTGCAGCCCGAGCGAGATGGTGCGCTCAAAATCCTCCATCGTTTCAACCGCGTGCTCATACTGACGAATGCTCGCGGATGAGAGCGACTTCATCGTACGGACAATGGAATGGATGTCGCCCGTCGTGCGAAGCCGTGCGGAAAGCGCCTCAAGCGACTGCATTGCCGCTCTCCGCTTCCGTGCGCAGGTCTGCAACGGCGGTATCCACCGCGGTCATCAACGCGTCGCGGTCCGCGGAATCGAGCTCGGCGCCGCCTTCGATCCCGGCACAAAGATCGGGGCAGGCATCGCGCACCGCCTTTGCCGCGCGGCGGCCCGCCTCGGCCACACGGTCGGCTGGGATCGTGTCGAAGAGCCCTTCGGTCGCGGCCAGCAGGACGGCGATCTGCGCTGGCACGTCAAGCGGCACATGTTCTGGCTGTTTCAGAACTTCCCGTACCCGCCGCCCGCGGTTGAGCCGGTTGCGCGTCTCGGCGTCGATCTGTGTACCAAAGCGGGCGAAGGTTTCCAATTCTTCGAACTGAGCGTAATGAAGGCGAAGGTCGCCCGCCACGGCACGGAAGGCTGGAAGTTGCGCCTTGCCACCGACGCGGCTGACCGAGGTGCCGATGTCGATCGCGGGAAGCTGGCCCTTCTCGAAAAGCTCGGGTGAAAGATAGATTTGCCCGTCAGTGATCGAGATGAGGTTGGTCGGGATGAAGGCGGAGATGTTCTGAGCCTGGGTCTCGATCACCGGCAGCGCGGTCAGTGAGCCCCCGCCATGTTCCTCCCGAAGGCGCGTCGAACGTTCGAGAAGTCGGGAGTGAATGTAAAAGATGTCGCCGGGATAGGCTTCGCGGCCCGGTGGCCGGCGCAAGAGAAGCGACAGTTCGCGATAGGCACGGGCATGCCGGGTCAGATCGTCGTAAACAATGAGAACGTCGCGCCCTTCGTCCATGAAATGCTCGGCCATGGTTGTCGCCGCGTAGGGTGCGATGAACTGCAGCCCCGGTGCATCGTCGCCGCTAGCGACGACGACAATACTGCGATCCAGCGCCCCAGCTCTGCGCAGCGTGTCGATCACCCGGGCCACGGCGGAGGCACGTTGACCGATGGCGCAGTAGACCGAGATCACGCCGCTCTGCTTCTGGTTCAGGATCGCATCGATCGCTATGGAGGTCTTGCCGGATTGCCTGTCGCCGATGATCAGTTCACGCTGGCCGCGGCCAATCGGGACTGCGGCGTCGATGGCCGTTATGCCGGTCTGGAGGGGCGCGCAGACAGGCGCGCGGCGCATAATCGGCGGCGCGGTGCGCTCCACCGGCGCCCGTTCGTGGCTGCGAACAGGCCCTCCTCCATCGAGCGGATGGCCTAGAGGATCGACCACACGGCCGAGAAGCGCCGCGCCAACCGGCGTGTCGACGATGCGCCGCATTCGGTGGACCTTATCGCCGGGCCGGATGCGTTCGGTGCCGCCGAGGACGATGACGCCGACCCGATCCGCTGCGAGGCTCGACGCGATGCCGATGCCGCCACCGGCGAAGGTCACAAGCTCATCGGCGCACAGGTCCGGGAAGCCGGCAATCCGGGCGATGCCATTGCCGACGCTGAGGACGCGCGCGATGTCGGCGATCTCGATCGCAGGTTCGGCTTCCGCGAGCATCCGGTCCATCCGGTCGAATAGGCTCTCGGCGAGACGTTCGGCGATAGTGGGGTTCTCAAGCTGCATCGGCCGCCTCGCTGGCCGCGCTGTCGAGGCTTTCGCCGACAAGAGTCTCGATCCGGTCAAGATAGCGGCTGGCGGACCATTCTAGGACCTGGTGGCCAAGTGTCAGGCGGATGCCGAGAAGTACATCCGCGTCGGTCCGGTATTCGACCTCGATCCCCTCCGCGATATGCTCGTGGACCGCGCGCGTGATGCGCCCGCGCGCGGTCGAGGCTAGCTCCATGCCGCTTTCGAGCAGAGCGGGTTCGTGCATCTTCACCGCCGCCAGTTCCAACCGCAGACGCTCCTCTTCCCCCAAAGACGCCAGCCGAAGAGAGAATTCTGTCGCAACCTGATCGGCAAGATCGGTATCGGCGAAGTCCGACAGAATGCGCCGCACGGAATCGCTGACATGGGCGGCCATGCGCTTTTGCATGTGAAGCGCGATCTCTGCCCGGTTCTCCTTGAGATGGTCGAGCCATGCGGCATGTTTCTGCTCGGCCTCGATGCGCAGTTCCTGTTCCAGACGTTTGCGCAATGCCTCAGCCTCTTCGTGCACCTTCGCCAATTCGCCCTCTCGGGCATCATCGAGGGTTCGCTGCTGTTGTCGCAGCGTTTCGGCCTCGGCTTCCGCGTCTTCCCGCGCGTGACGGGCGTCCAAGAGACGATCCGCGATTCGTCTTTCGCGCCGCGCCATCGCGCCGGTGATCGGACCGTAAAGGAAACGCTTTAACAGCCAGATGAGGGCGAGGAAATTCACAAGCTGCGCCGCAACGGTCAGCCAATCGATCTGCACGATCCTATCCTCCGGCCGCCGCCGCAATCTCCACGAACGGATTGGCGAACAAGAGGATCATCGCAACGACGAAGCAGTAGATGGCGGTGGATTCGATCATCGCGAGACTGACGAACAGCGTCCGGGTGATCGTGTTCGTTGCATCGGGCTGTTGGGCAATTGCCGTCAGCGCCTGCGCGGCGGCACGGCCTTCGGCGAGCGCGGGGGCGATGGCGCCGATGGTGATGGTCAGTCCCGCCGTCACGATGGAGACGATGGCGATCCAGATTGATGCGTCCATGGTCAGGGTTCCTTTCGGGTTGCGTCATCTGGTGAGGGTAAAGGCTGTGTTCGCGCGGCCGAGGCGATATAGACCATCGCGAGGACAGCGAAGATGTAGGCCTGAATGAAGCCGGTCAGCAGTCCAAGCACCTGCATCATCACCGGAAAGAAGAACGGCGCCACGCTGATGATGATGCCGACGATGACCGTGCCGCTCATCACGTTGCCGTAAAGCCGGACGGCGAGCGCCACCGTCCGCGACACCTCGGCGACGAGGTTGAAGGGCAGCATGAAGGGTGTCGGACTCAGGTAGGTTCTCAGATATCCGACGATCCCCTGTCGCGCGATCGAGAAGGCAGGCACCGCGATCAGGACGGCGATCGCAAGCGCCGCCGTGGTGGAAAGCGACCCCGTCGGCGGTCGGTAGCCCGGAACCACCGACAGAAGATTCGAGGTGACGATGAACAGGAAGAGCGTGCCGATAAACGGCAGATAGCGGTCTCCCTCTTCGGCGCCGATCTCGGCGATCTGATCGCGGATGCCGGTGACGATGACCTCCAGCATGACCTGCCAGCGCGACACCGACTCACCCGTCGACAGCCGCGAGGTGATCAGCCAGGAGCCAAAGGTCAGGATGAGCATCACGAGCCATGTGAAGGCGATCGTGGCGTTGAGCCTGGTTCCCTGCCATTCGGCAAGTATCCATTGGTCCGGACTGATCTGCATGGTCAGCCCTCCCCCGGTTCGCGCGACAGGGCGCGGACGATTACCACACGCGCCGCGATGAAGCCGAGGGCCGCGCCTGCAAGCTCCGGCAAGCCGCCGCCTAGGGTGAGGACGAGCATGATCCCGGCGGGGATCAGCGCCAGCCGGGCTAGCGCCGCCAGCGTGAAGGCGCTGTAGCCGCCCGTTACTGTGAACGCGCGCGTCGCCCGCCACAGGAGACCGAAATAGAGCATGCCGATCGCCGTTCCCGCGACTGCGGCCATGATAAGTGTTGCCGTCATCCCACCCACCTCCGGTTCAATCGTCGCGCCCTTCGCGCTGGACCCAGTACCAGGCGTTGAGGCAGCCGAGCGCCGCGCCGGCAATGAGCAGGACGAGGGTCCATGACGTCCCGGACGCCGTTCGCGCGTCGATCCAGAGACCGAGCGCGATCCCCGCTACCGTCGGCACCGCCACCGCCCAGCCAACCAGCCCGAAAAGGCCGAGCCCATACCAGGCGTTCCGGCGCGGCCGGCGCTGTGCGTCCTGCTTTAGTCTGGCTTTGCGCACGATCTCGTCGGCGTCACGCCTGCCGTTGCCGTTGCCGTTCATGACACCTTCTCCAGTTCGAGAAAGCGGCGGACGATCTGCGCCTCGAGCCGTGCAAGCGCCGAGCGGGCGGTGCGCTCGCTCTCCTCGGCCGCGCGGAAGGCCGCGCGGGCATGCTGTTGCACGATGTCGAGATCATTGCCGAGCACCGCGCCGACCGTCGAGACCAGAACGTCGTCGCCGACCTTTATCAGGGTGCCGGCATGTACTCCCGCATAACGTTCGTGACCTTCGGCATCTTCATAGACAAGGATGCCAGGGGCCAACTGTGAGACGAAATCGATGTGATTGGGTAGCATTCCAAAGGCACCATCCGGCGCCTCGGCGACGATCCGGCGGACCTCCCGATCAAGACAGATGCGTTCGGGAAGGATGATCCTAAGCCGCATCGTCCACCTCCTCTCCTGCAGTCAGTTCGTCTACCGTGCCGATCATGTAGAACGCACGTTCGGGAAGGTCCTTGAATTCGTCGCCAAGAATACGTTCGCAGGACTCGAGCGTGTCGCCGAGGGGCATGAACCGCCCCGGTATGCCGGTCATCTTCTCGGTCGAAAAAAAGGGTTGGGTCAGGAACCGCTCAATCTGCCGGGCGCGGCGGACCGTGGCGCGGTCCTTCTCGGACAGCTCCTCGAGCCCGAGCATTGCGATAATGTCCTTGAGGTCGTCGTATTCGGCAAGCGTATTCCGGACCGCCCGCGCAATCCGGTAATGCCGGTCGCTGACGGCACCCGGCGTCAGCATTTTCGAAAAAGACTTGAGTGGGTCGATCGCGGGATAGAGCCCCTCCGATGCCTTCTTGCGCGACAACACGATCGAGGCGGAGAGATGCGAGAAGGTGTGGCTCGCCGCCGGATCGGTGAAGTCGTCGGCCGGGACATAGACCGCCTGGATCGAGGTCATGCTGCCCCGGTCGGTGGAGCATATCCGTTCTTCCAGCCCCGCCAGCTCCGTTCCCAGTGTCGGCTGATAGCCCACGCGCGAAGGGATGCGGCCGAGAAGGCCCGAGACTTCAGCACCGGCCTGAACGAAACGATAAATATTATCGATGAGTACGAGCACGTCGCGCCGCAGTTCGTCGCGGAAGTACTCGGCGATGGTCAGCGCTGCATGCCCGACACGGAAGCGGACACCCGGCGCTTCATTCATTTGTCCAAAGACCATGACGGTGCGGTCGAGGACATCAGTTTCCTGCATCTCCCGGTAAAGCTCCTCGGCCTCGCGGCAGCGTTCGCCGATACCGCAGAACAGGCTGACACCGTGGTATTCCGCAACCATGTTGTGGATCATCTCGGTCACGAGCACGGTCTTGCCGACGCCGGCGCCCCCGAAGAGCCCCGCCTTGCCGCCGCGTTCCAGCGGGCTGAGAAGGTCGATGGCCTTGATGCCGGTCTCAAATATCTCACCTTCCGCGCGGCGGCGGGCAAGCGGAACCGGTCGCCCCTGAATCGGTCGGCGCTGCATCTCCTCGAGCGGCGGCTTGCCGTCGATCGCATCACCGAAAACATTGATCATGCGGCCGAGAAGCGCCTCACCTACGGGAACGCTCAAACCCTGGCAGGTGTTGCGCACGGGCATGCCGAGGCGAAGCTCGGCGGTCGGGTTCAGCACCAGCCCGCGCGCGGTGTCGCGGTCGGGCAATGCCGCCACCTCTATCGTCATCGTGGGATCGGATAACGTGACCAGCCGGGTTCCGATCCCGGGCAGGGTTTCTTCGAAGCA
This sequence comes from Albidovulum litorale, assembly GCF_025751495.1. GTDB lineage: Bacteria > Pseudomonadota > Alphaproteobacteria > Rhodobacterales > Rhodobacteraceae > Albidovulum > Albidovulum litorale. Next base: position 871,858 of record NZ_JAOWKZ010000002.1, read on the forward strand.
GATGTCGACGATGCTGCCCTCAATCGCGACGATATGGCCGATGCGCGTGGTGTCAGCCATGACACACCTCTCCCTCATGCCCGTCGGACGGGTAGGCTGCAGCCGGTACTTCCTTTGATGATCCTAGGTTTTCACGCGGGCGCGCGTCCTGATTTCAGTCAATCGCTCCGCCAGGCGGCCTGTCGGACACAGAACCGGGAGTGTCGGAGATCGCAGATGCAATACCCCCGACCGCAAGAACGCCGCCGTTCAGGGCCAGAAGACCGGCACCAGGATCAGCAGCAGCACCAAACTGATCAGCGTCAGAGGCGTGCCCGCGCGGACATAGTCCATGAACCGGTAGCGGCCGAGGTCATAGACCAGAAGGCAGGCCGGTTCGAGCGGCGAGATAAACGACAGCGAGGCCGAGAGCGTCACCAGAACGGCCAGCGTTCGCGGCTCCAGCCCGAGGCCTGGCGCGGCGGCGACCGCCACCGGCATGACCGTCAGCGCCGCGGCGGCGTTGGACATCGGCTGCGTCAGCACGATCGCCAGAAGGGCGAAGGCCGCCATGGCGGCCCGGGGGCCGAAGACGCTGCCGACCCCGACGATGTGATCGGCAAGGAACCGTGCAGCGCCGCTCGTCTCCATCGCTACTCCAAGGCTCGTCATGCCGCCGATCAGGATCAGAAGCCGCCAGTCGATGGAACGGTAGGCCTGCTCCATCGTGATGCCGCCCGACAGAACGACAGTAAGCACGGCGATCAGGACCGCGACCGAGAAAGGGACCAGCCCCAAAGCGCCCGCGACGATGGCAGCGGTCAGGGCACCGAGCGTCAGCAGGCCCTCGCGGCGGGTCATGGCGGTCTCGTCCACCTCCACGAGGACGCGCAAATCCTTGCCGCCGCGAAGCTGGCCCAAAGCCTCTTCCGGCCCCTGCAGAAGCAGTACGTCGCCAGCCCGAAGCCGCATGTTCTCAATTCGGGCAGGTCGACTCAGATTGCGGCGGTAGATCGCCAGCACCACCCCCCGGAACTCGTCAAAGAAACCGAGCTGCTTCAGCGTTTGGCCCACAAGCCGCGACTGCGGTGCGATCAGCGCCTCGACCAGCGAGACATCGGCCTTCTGGTCATGGAAGCGTTCGGAAAAGTGCCGGTCAGGCTCAAGCGTAAAGTGCGGCGACTTCTTCAGCTTCACGAGCCCCTCGCGCGAGGCACGGACGATCAGCTCGTCTCCCGCCTGAAGCTTTCGCGAATGATGGGGTGCAAACCGTTCACCGTTCCTGACGACGGCAAGCAGGTCGGTTTCGAACTCCTCGAACTTGACCTCACGCACCGGGCGACCGATTGCGGATGAGCCATCCGGCAGGCATAGCGTGGTGAAGAAGCGACGCGGTTCCGGTCGGTCGTCGATCTCTGCGGCGGTCTGGACCGGCAGCACCCAGCGCGCACCGAAGACCAGCCAGAAGATGCCCACAGCGGCAACGATCAAGCCGATCCCGAGGAATTCGAACAGCGAAAACGGTTCCATCCCCAGCCGCTCGACCATCGCGCTGCCCGCGAGGTTGGTCGACGTGCCGATGATCGTGCAGGTGCCGCCAAGGATCGACGCATAGGCCACCGGCATCAGAACGCGGCCCGCACTCAGCCCGGCCTTGCGGGCGGCCCCGAGCGCGACCGGGGTCATAATCGCAGTGACGTTGGTGTTGCTGAGGAAGGCCGAACTGGCCGCGGAGGCCGACAGGAGCGCAAGCAGCGTCGGCGTCTTCCGCCCGCGCGCGAACGCATGAACGGTTTCGGCAAGCCGGTCCATCGCCCCGGCCTTCACGATTGCCCCCGCCAGCACCATGATCGAAGCGAGGATGACGATGACCTCGCTTCCAAAACCGGCGAAAGCCTCGGCGGGGCTCAGAATCCCCGTGACTGTCAGCGCCGCAACGAGGCCAAGCGTGACGACGTCGACGGAAATCCATTCGGTCGCCAAAAGGAGGATTGCGACGACGAGAACGGAAAGCACGATGAGGATGTCGGCGGTCATTGCGATGATCCAAAGGTCGTCTCGCCGGCGTTTGGCGCCAAAGACCTTGTACACGGCCCGTCCTGAGCGGCCAAGTGGCCGACACCCCTAGTTGAGTTTTCCCCTCCAATGCGATGCTCGTATGTATTTCTGCCGGTAGGATCGGTGAGACGGCGGCAAAGCGGAACAACGCCGTGGATGCGAAGGTGTTCCGTGTTGAAGGTAAAGCCGATATTCAAACGCCGGACTCATCGGTCGATGTGAATCTCATCCATGGCGTGGAAATCGGTCGTTTGCTGCGGCTGCGATCGCACTCGGCGGCGCTGGCTAATCGGAAATTCAAGGCATGATGTAACCTACTGAGGAACCACTGTGACCCCACGACAGGTCAGCGCGCATGACTGCCAGATAGACTTTTTTCAAAAAAAGGCGCGCGCGTTTTCCGATGGCACTCAGGGTTGCGAGGCAGGCTACTGCACTGGGTAAGGGAATGCCTTGGCCGAACCTTTTTTAGTTCACCTCTAGACTTCGCCACTTTGCCAATCGCGAAACTCGTCCTCGATGCGGTCAAGAAGTATTTCAAACCTCGCTCGACAGCAAAGCCCGGACAGGATCGCCCGGGCTTTGCGTCGATACGGTGTCAGACGACCAGTTTACTTCAACTTCTGTACGACGTAGTCGGCGAAGGCAGCGATCATGCCGTCGTAGTATTCCTGGCTGTCGGTCGTGATCGCGGTCAGGTCAGTTCCCGGCAGGAAGAACGGGCCGGCCTGTTCGAAGGTAACAGTGAGCTTGTAAGCGTCGAATTTCGTGTTGTCGCTGTCATGAGTCACAGCGACGTCTCCGACAAGACGGGAATCTGCAACGCCCATCGCGGACTGGAAGCTGTTTGCGAGTTCGACCTCATCGATATCGATCAGGACCTTTGCACCTTCCTCGCCGGTCATGCCAACGAGATTGGCAACAATTTCGTTTTCGAGGTCGTCGGCCAGATGGGTCCAGCGCTCTGCAGCCTCGGCGTTTTGCAGTGCATCCATGTCGGCTGTGACTTCGACTTCGCGCACGATGGTTTCGGCCGCGACCGGCATGGCGGTGGCGGAGAGGATAAGGGCCGTGAGGATGCCTCGGGTCGTCTTGTTGAACATGGTATTGCTCCTAACTGTTTCTCGGCGGCGTCAGTGAGCCGTCGGGTGATAAACGTCACCGGATCACAGGTGGTTCCGGTGTGACGCTACGTCCCTTCGCTGCGCAACGGGTCGTAACGGCCACGGATATCGGATGAGCTCAGGAAACTGCCGAGTACGGACAATGCGGGGACGTGATCGCAGATCACCTTTAGGCAGACGAGGAATGGAACAGCCGTCAAAGCACCTGCGAAACCCCAGATCCATGCCCAGAAAACCACCGTCGAAAATACCGACACCGCATTGAGCTCAAGTCTTCGGCCGAGGATGACCGGCGTCACAAACTGCCCTTCGAGCGAGGTCGCCAGCAGATAGAACGCCGGCGCAAGAAGGGCGTGGCCGAGCGTGTCGAAGCTGGCGAGCGCGACCGCGCCACAAAGCGAAACACCGGCCGCCGCACCGATATAGGGCAGAAAGTTCAGAAGGAAGGCGAGCGCGCCCCAGACCGGCGCCTGCGGCATCCCGATCAACCATAGCCCGGTACCGACGATGATCCCGAGCCCGGCGTTGATGAGTGTTATGGACAGCAGATATTTAGAGATGCTCTGCTCGATCCCGTAGGCAATCTTCAGCGCGCGCTTCTTGTCGCCAAAGCGTGGAAACGCCTCGACAAGCTTCACATAGAACATGTCGCCCGAGGCCAGGAGGAACAACGCGAGGACCAGAGCGACAAGAGAAGTTGTCGCAAAAGATGCAATGTCCAGTACGGTCGTCGTCACGATGCCGGGCTGTTCGATGGCAACTTTGACGACATCCGGATCGGTTGCCGTTTTCGCAATCTCTTCAACCTGTTCGGATGCATCCTTGACCGAGCGGATTGATTCCGTGATTGAGCTGAGGCGGGTTTCGAGTTCGGACCGGATCCTTGGCGCATCCTCGACCCACTCAGAAACCGGCCCGCTCAGTATCAGCGCGCCGCTGGCAACCGCGATGGAAACGGCCGTGATAAGAACAAGCGCTGTTGCAACGGGCGGGATGCGATACTTGGCCAATGCGCGGGTCACCGGGCTCAACGTGAGTGCCAGGAGGATGGCAAGGATGAACGGCAGGACCATCTGTTTTGCAAAGTAAAGTGCCATGCCGGCGCTGACAAAACCGATTAAGGCGACATAGCGCCGGATCGCCGCAAGGTTCCTGCCAATTGCCTCCGATTGGACTTCGTTTTCCGCCTCGGCCCGTCGGCTCGTCATGGTGTCCCCCCAGCCAGACCGCAATGAAGGACAACGCGCATCGATCATTCCGGTTCCGTCGCGCAATGGATTTCGGGAACCAAAAAAGACGCGCGGAGTTGATACCGAAAAGGGGGCCAATATCTGCCATGACCTGGCGCACACCTTTCACGGCGCTTCTGACAGTGCCAGCAACCATTGCCATCGCGATTGGCCTGAGCGGTGCCGGGATTGTTGCAATCGAACACCGTTTCAATGCGCCGGATTGGCTGATCGCGCTGTCGCCAGATGTGGCGCGGGCCATCCTGTCATCGGTGGCGACGGCGGCGATGACCGCTTTGTCGCTGACCTATTCCCTGACGCTCGTCGTCTTTACGCTGGCCGCGTCAAGCATCGGTCCCCGGCTGCTGAAACGTTTCACCACAGAACGCGCGAACCAGATTACAGCCGGCCTTCTTGGCGGGACATTTCTTTACGCGCTGGTCGTCCTGGGAACAACGGGTAACGAGCCCGCCCGGATCGCGACCTTCATCGCGGGACTTCTGGCCGCCGCCTCGGTTGTGCAGTTGATCTGGTTTGTCCGCACGGTCGCGCAGTCCGTGTCGATCGATGACGAACTGGCGAAGATTGCGGTGCGGCTCAGAGACGGGTTGGCACGCCTCAAACAAAACAGCGGCGACGATGATGATCTGCCGGACGACAACGCATTCTTGCCTGCGGTGACTGTAAAAGATACCGGCTATCTGGCACGGCTTGACCGATCCGCACTGCTCGCCTCCGCCATCACCGAAAACCTCGTATTGCGAGTGGAGCAGGGCGAGGGCGACTATCTGCTTCCGGATACGGTTGTTCTGAGTGTGAACCGTCCCCTTCGCGAGAGTGTGCATACCGCGTTGTGTAAGACGGTGCGCCAAGAGCCGGCGCGGTCAGATACCGGAACCGTGCATTTCTCGATCAATCTTATGGTCGAGATTGCGCTCCGGGCCCTGTCGCCAGGCGTGAACGACACTCTCACGGCGCTTGCGGTATCCGACATGCTTTCCGGCGCTTTGGCCGAAATCGCCGGTTCCGAGCCACGGCCGGAGGTGCTTCGCGACCCGGAGGGGCGGGCGCGTGTGATCCTTCCGGGGGCGTCCTTTCCCTCACTTCTGGATACGGCTTACAATCCCTTGCGCCGGGCATCTGCGGACAACGTGCTGATGGCCGAAGGGTTGGCGCGCGGCCTGCGGCGGCTCCATGCTGTCGCTTCGGCCAATGCCCGAAGGGCCGTCGAGGAACATGCCGACCTTCTTCTCCGACAGATGGAACGTGCAGGGCACATGCCTGCGGACATTGCCGCGGTGCGCACGTTCCTGCCGGACGCGGTTCTGGAGTGACTTTTTTCGGAACCACATCCTGCCTTGGACGTTGGCACTTCAAGCGCTGAGGCGCTGGTTAACTACACAGAAATTGGAGAGTATCCCCGTGAAAAAGCTTATGATTTCTGCCGCTTTCGCGGCACTTGCGACGTCGTCCGCAGTGGCTCAGGATGCGACGTTTCGCACCGAAGCCGACCCGATGGAAATTGTCGCCTCCGACTTTATCGGCAAGCGCGTCTATGCAAGCGAAGCCGCTGTCGAGGGTGACGCGTTCGACGGCCTTCAGGACGGTTGGGAGGATATCGGCGAGATCAACGACGTGATCTTTTCGCGCGGCGGTTCGGTCGACGCCGTGCTTGTCGATATCGGTGGATTCCTTGGGATCGGTGAACGCAAGGTCGCCGTTGACATGGACGCGCTTCGCTTCGCTTCCGACAGTTCGACCGCAGATGATGAAGCGGATTACTTTCTCGTCATGAATGCCGGCCGCGCCGCTTTCGAGGAAGCGCCCGAGTACCACTGGGGCCATGCCGCGATGGAGAATACCGAGAATGCCGTTGAAAGTGCAGCGGCCGCGACGGCCGAGGCAGTTGATAACGCCGCCGAGGCTACAGCCGAAGCCGTTGACAGCGCCGCCGAGGCCACGGCCGAGGTCGCAAGCGAAGCTGCCGACGCCGTCACCCGCGAACCGATTATGCGTGACGGCTACGATGCGGCAGCCGAAGAGGACCTGACCACGGAAATGCTGACCGGTGCGACGGCCTACGACGCCAATGACGAGTGGATCGGCGAAGTGTCGCGACTGATCATCAACGAAAACGGCAAGATCACGCACGGCATCGTCGACGTGGGCGGGTTCCTCGGCATCGGCGAGAAGCCGGTGGAACTCGCAATGGCCGACATCGACATCCTCCGCGAAAAGGCTGGCGATGACCTGCGCGTCTACATTCCGATGACCAAGGAAGAGCTTGAGGCGCTACCGACCTACGACAAATGATCGAAGCTTCGATACGTAACGAGTAGTATTCGGCAGCTGATGCCGAACCGTTGAGTAACGGCGGCCCGCCCATAGTGGCGGGCCGTCGCCATTCTGACGGAGCGCGCGCCACTTCCATGCGTAGCGACGGGATGTTGCCAGGGCGGCCGCAAAGACGGTCTTTGTCCGGGTGCTTTTCCCGCTCGGCAGGCTGTTATCGTTACGGTATGGCGTCCATACAACCAGACGGCAAACGCGAGCGTCTGGACGCAGCCGAATGGGGTTGGTTGGGCGCAACGAAGCCATGACTGTCGTTTGCACCTAACGGCTTTGTCTATGAGTTGCCGCGCGCCCCTGCCAATCGAAAGGCATAGGACGGCAAAAAACCGGAGCAGGATACCCTGCTCCGGTTATGTACCGCTGTGAGGATGCGGCGTTACGTTGTCGCTGCGCTGGTCTTAAACCGGCGGTTTACCCTTGGCGGCGCGGGCAATCATTGCGACGACGAAGAGGATGAGGAAGACAACGAAGAGGATCTTGGCGATCCCGGCCGAAGCGCCGGCAATGCCACCAAAACCAAGGGCGGCCGCGATCAAGGCGATGACGAGGAAGGTAAGGGCCCAACCGAGCATGTCTGTAACTCCTTTGTTTCACTCAATGGGTGAGTATGCGGACAGAACGCATGAGCGCCGTGCCGGGTTCCCTGTCATGCGGAATGGGAACCAGAATGCGGTTGGCGGGTTGTTCCCATGACAACGCGAAAGGAACTCGCCATGGAAATGAACATGCTTTCTCTCTCGGGCTTTGGTGGCCTCATCATCCTGGCGCTCGATGTTTGGGCGCTCGTCTCCATCCTCGGTTCAACCGCGGCTAATGGACGTAAGGCGCTCTGGGTGCTGCTTGTGTTTTTCCTGCCGCTCATCGGCTTCCTGATCTGGTTGATCGCCGGCCCGCGGTCGTCCGCTCGGCACGTTTAACCACGACTGAAACCCTGCGGCACGGCCCGCACGTTTTCCCACAAAGCGGGATCAGCGCCGGGACCCTTCGGAGGGTTCGGCGCAGGCCATTCACCTGTCACATCTTCGGAAAGAGGCGACTCATGACACGCGAAACATTGAAACAGACCGTCAAGGACGCAGCGCGAACCACCCGCGCGGCCGGTGCCGATGCGCTGAAGGCTGCAAAGGACGAGGCGACCAAAACGGCATCGTCCGCCGCGAAGACTCTGCGTGCCGAGGCGGTCGAGCGCGCCGAACACGGCAAAGCCCAGCTTTCAAACCAAGGCATGAGGCTTAACGACGCGCTCCTTCATCGCGCTGACAATGCCGACTATGAAATCGAGCGGCGCGTCCTCAACGTCGTTGCCGGCAGTGTCGCAGAGCTATCGGAAGATCTGCGCAGCCGAAGCGTATCCTCGATCATCGATGAGACGGAACGCTTTGCGCGTACACATCCGGGGGCCTTCGTCGCGGGTGCAGCTATCGCGGGTTTTGCGCTCGCAAGGTTCGCGCGGGCCAGCGGCCGCCAGTACAACAATCCGGCGACCGAATACCCCGTACCGGTGCCTGTTTCGACGTCAGGCGAACCCGCGGTTCCGGTGGTATCAGGGGCTCAGAACTCCGGTGGGCAATACGGCGCTCCTGAAACCGAAACACGGTAGCCGTTATGGACGCCAAGGTCAGATCTACACCCAGCCTTCTTTCCGACGCCTTCCACGGGATCACGCAGCTTCTGCGCGGCGAACTCGCTTTGGCGCGGGCGGAGGCTGAAGAAAAGGTCCGAAGGATCGCCTCGGGTGCAATCCTTCTTCTGGTTGCCGCAGCAGTGTTTTTCGTCGGCCTGAATGTTTTGGCCGGAGCAGCTGTTGTCGCATTGGCGGAACAAGGCATCGCGCCCGGCTGGGCCGCCCTGATCGTCGCTGCGGGCCTATTCGTTATCGCCGGTCTTCTGATGATCATCGGCCGCCATGCGTTTTCATCCACCAATCTCATGCCGCGCCGCACGGTCACGAACATCCGTCGCGATGCGCAAACCTTCAAGGAGGCACTCAATCATGACACATCACTCTGACAGCCGAACAATCGAAACGGAACTTGAGCGTAATCGCGCCCGTCTCTCCGAGACATTGGAAGAGTTGCAAGACCGTGTTTCTGTCGACCATCTCGCCAAAGAGGCACTCGGCCTCATCAAGACGAACGCCGTTGCCTATACCAGTTCTATTGACAGGGCCGTGCGGTCGAACCCGCTCGCGTTGACGGTGACGGGGATCGGTCTGGCCTGGCTTATCTTCGGAGGCCGGAAAGAATCGCCGGAACCGTCGGCAGCCGTCATGAACCGCTGGGAGGACGAGGGCGGCAGCCCGATGCCTGCCCATGGTGCCGCGGCCGGTCATGCATCTGACGGTGACACCGAATGGTTCGACAAGCTCGATGCCCTGCGCACCACCGCGTCGCAGGCGCTTCGCCGCCTCGAAAGCGATGCGCGGTCCTACAGCGGCAATGCCAGCGATTTCGCAGCCGATCGCGCGAAGATTATTGCTTCGTTCACCGATGACTTGCGCGCCAACCTGCGCCAGGGTTTGGACACCCTGTCGGAGGCCGCTCGTGAACGAGTGATTGAGGCTCGCGAAGCCGCCTACAGCGCACATCTTCGTGCAGCGCAGACGGCACGGAAAGGCGGCCGCGAAGCTGAGCGGCTGATCAACGAGCATCCGATGATCGCGGGCGCAGTGGCGATGGCGCTTGGCGCCGCATTCGCTGCCGCGCTGCCACGTACGCGAATCGAAGATCGCGCCTTCGGCGAAGATCGCGATCGTTTGATGGAACGCGCGGCGGCCTTACTGAAGGAGGAGCGAGGTCGCATGACACGGGTCGCCGAAGGTGTGGCGGAGGAGTTGAAAACCTCGGCCGAGGATGCGGTGCGTAGTGCGCCGGCAGCGGCGTCTGAGATAGGTGACAACCTGCGTGATCGTGCGATCGCCGAAGCAGGCAGGACGCCCTCTAAAAGCTAGGTCGACCTCAAATCAATTGGCTGCCCGCTTGCCGGGTCGTCCCCTATCCGGCAAGCCTCAGGGCGGACCGGCGGTTGTGGAGCGCAACCGCCGGTTTCGCATTTTGATGGCGACTGTTTTCTTAAGGGTGATCGAGATAGAAAAACGCCGCCACAGGGGCGGCGTTCTCACTTTCCGGATTTACGCTATGCCGGGTGTCAGATGCCGCGCATCCACTCGTCGACCTCACGTTCGGCTGTTTCCTTGGCATGGCCGTACTTTTCCTGCACAAGACCGACGAGCTGTTCCCGGCGTCCTTCGGCACTGTGCCATTCGTCGTCGGTGATGTCGCCCCATTTGGCCTGGGCCTTGCCTTTGAGCTGCTTCCAGTTGCCTTCGATCTGGTCCCAATTCATGAGAACCTCCTTCGATTTGATCTACACGGGAGTGTGCCAGATCAACGTTTTTGCCGGGCCGAAGTTCCACGGATGCATGGCTGGCTCCTGTCGGCGTGCGGATTTTCGCTGAGGGAACCGAATGGCAGCGAGGGGCGTTTAATCCCTGACATATCGGGGGCGACTTTTCTTGGACAGAACCGCGCGACTTTCTCAATTATCAATGATCTTCCTCGGGGCGATTGCAATGATCGCTGCCATGGATTTCGGCGAGGGCATACTCGCACCGCTTACACTTGCGCTGGTCACAGGCGTTGTACTGTCCCCGCTGGCCGAGTTTTGGGAGCAGCGCGGTTATTCCGCGGTCTGGGGCGCCCTGATCGGTCTTGCCGCAACCCTGGCGCTGATTGGTGCGTTTGTCCTGGCCTTTCACCCGATCATCGCCCAACTGGTCTCGCAGGCGCCAAAGGTATGGGCGGATATGAAAGAGGTCGTGGCGGGGTTCAGGGGGCTGCTTCGCGGACTTTCCGAGGTCACGGACAGTGTCGCCGCCGCCGTTGCGCCGGAGGCGAATGCCGCGCCGGCCGCACCGGCCACCGAAGACGGCTTGGCATTTCCGACGGTCACGGACGCGCTGATGATCGCGCCAGCCATCCTCTCGCAGGTCCTTATCTTCTCCGGCGCGCTCTTTTTCTTTCTGCTCACACGAAGCGAGATCTACGACTGGGTGTCGCTGCGCCTGTCGGGACGCGGCGGGCGGGCGGAACTGGCCCATCGGCTGCGCCGCGCCGATCGCAACGTGTCGCGCTACTTCTCGACGATCACGCTTATCAATGCCGGGCTCGGGGCGATCACTGCGGGCGTTCTGCAGGCAATCGGCGTACAAGACGCCATGATCTGGGGCGTCGTCGCCTTCATCGTCAACTTTGTCGTCTATCTCGGGCCGGCGGTCTTCGTCGTCACCCTGATTTTCGTAGGGGTTGCCCAGTTCGATGGGGCGATGTCGCTCGCCCCTGCGGCATCCTTCCTTTTGCTTAACACGATCGAGGGTCAATTCGTGACGCCGGCGCTTGTGGGGCGGCACATGGCCGTCAACCCGCTTCTGGTATTTCTGTCGCTGATCTTCGGCCTCTGGCTCTGGGGACCGATCGGCGGCATCGTCGCGATCCCGCTGCTGCTGTGGGTTCTGGTGCTAAACGACGCGATTTCCGAGAGCGCGGTGCCGGTCATGACCCCAGACGAAACGGCTTAAGTCAGACCATTTCCGCCGGAACAACCGGAACTTCGGTGGCGTCCCGCTCCGCTGCCTTTATATCGTAGGGAAGTACAAAGCCTTCTCTTTGTTCAGGGTTTTTGCGCGCATTCGCAAGGGCCAAGGCGCGCCATGTCGAAACCGCACGGCTGGGATCGAAATAGCCGTGATGTGCATTCTCTGGCAGCCAGTGACCCATCACCTTGCTACGCAATAGCTGTACGTGGCTGCGATCGGTCAGTAACAAACCTGCCTCGGTATCCCAGCGCAGGCTGCGGCCGTTGAGGTTGGCCGACGATATAATCGCGGCGGATTCGTCAAAGATAGAGACCTTGGAGTGGATATAGACGATCGGTGCACCGTGAAGCAGCGCACGGCCGTTTTCGTTACCGCCGTTCTTGCGTCTTGGCTGCGCCATTCCCGCGACAAACAACCGTTTCCCGAAGGCCTTGACCAGTATACGCAGCGCCCGTGCCTGCAGAAACTCTCCGAACCTCGCATCAAGGCCGATCCGGCGCTCGAAGGCAATTTCCTCCGGCGCGCCGGGAAGGACCAGAATCAATGACAGCCCGGGGTTCTCGGAAGTGCGCCGCGCCAGGTAGCGGGCAAAGTGGAGATCTCGGAAGTACTGAGTTTCCAGATAAATGAGCCGACGTGCACGTTTGCCATAGTGCTCATGCGCTACCGCGATCTCCTCGACGACCGGCTCTGGCCCGAAATGTATCAGGTTGTTCTTGCGGGGCCTCGACATGGTTCTCAGGAACCGCCGTTGACGCTCGGGTTGCCTCCGGCCCGCTGTGACATCGAGAAAGGACTCGAGATGGGACTGAGCCTCGGAGACGGCAGGTCCGGACAGATTCAGTTGCGCGTCGTGCCAGGTTTCGTCGGCATTGCGGTCATGAGCAGTGGTATCGAAGCGTCGTTCGTCAAGATCGAGGCCGCCCAGATAAAGCCTCTTGCGGTCGAATACGGCCATCTTCTGGTGATGGGTCGCTGGGTGGAGAGTCGGGATCGGCCAGAGCTTGGGGCGGACCCGGCCGTCGGTTAAAGCGATGAGATGCTTTGCCAGACCGGGCATCTCCCGGATAGCGGCCAGACGCTCGGGCAGCGACCGCCGGTTCAGCCAGCGCGCAGCCTTGAACTGGCGGTGCAAGATAACTGGCCAGAAAAGAATGCGGGGCAGAAGTCCCGTCCGCGCCGGATGCATGGCGGCCGTCACCCGCAGACGGTCGCTTGCGCCTGCCAGTTCGGCAGCCGCAATCAGGCGTCGCACAGACCGCCAGGTGCCACGATGCAGCGAAGGCCGAGCGACGGGATCGAAATCCGAAATGACGATGTTGATGGTTACCCCGCGCGACAACGTGTGAATTATGAGGTCGAACCAGGTTTCAGCGACACGCTTTCCGGCGGACGATCTGATCAGGGTAGCCAGATCGAATACACGAAAGCCCGCCCAGATCTCCGACCGTGCATTCAGAAACTCCCGTTCCAGCACGGGGTAGGCCTGATCGGCGGTCAGCAGCACATCGAAACTCGGGGCCGCTTGGTATTTAAAGCTTTTTAGCATTGCAAGTCGTACTGGTGGGGTCCACACCAAGACAACGCTTCGTTCAGCTTGCCGGTTCCATGGACGCAGTGTCGGCTGGCGCGTGACGTTGTTCTGCATCGGCCAGCGGGCGGATATCGAATTCGACCGTCAGATCGTGGAACCCGCCTGCGTGAACCCGGTTAGCAGAACCGCCGAGCTGCATGGCAAAAGCTGAAACGAGCTGCGTTCCGAGGCCCGTACGGGCCATGCCCCCTCCGGCATCCAGTTCTTCTTCGGGCGACGTGGCTTCATTGTCGTCGACGGAGTTGCGCACCCGGACAACGGCCCGCGTGTCGGAAAGGCGGGTGAGGCTTACCGAGAGCTGAGCGGGCTTGCCATCGGATCCGGCGGCGTATTTGATCGCGTTGGTCACCGACTCCGCGACCAGAAGCGCGAGCGGCACAGCCTGATCCGGTGTCATGCGTATGTCGGCAAATTCAGCGTCAACAGCAAACTTGCGGTCTGGCCGGTCGGTCATGTTGGTGATCTGGCGGACGATGGTCGACAGAAGCTCGTCGGAGTGAATGTCCGAGAGTCCGGCGGTCTGGTAGAGTTCCCGGTGGATTGTCGCAAGACTCATGACCCGGTCCTGCAGGCCTTTCAGAGTCCGCTTCGCCTCGTCCGACCTAGTTCTGCGCATCTGCATGTTCATGATGGACGCGATGAGTTGAAGATTGTTTTTCACGCGGTGGTGCACTTCACGCAGCAGGACCTCTTTCTGGTGCACCATGTCCTCAAGCTCGGCCTCATCATGCAGGATCGTTTCGGTCATGCTTTCGTAGGCTTCGCCGATTTCGCGTATCTCGATGGCGGCACCCGACACGTTGACATCACCAACGATCCGGTTGCCGCCCGCAAAGGAAATGAGAGAATGTCGGAGCTTGCGGATGTGACGAATGACAAGGCGTTCGACGGCCAGCCATGCCACGATCAGACTTGCAAGCCACATGAGAACGGGAAGAAGGAAAGGCGCTGACGACAATGAATTGCCGACGCTGCTGATTCCGTCGTACGGCCACGTTCCCAAGGCGTAGAGTTCCCCCGGAACGAGAGGCACGACCGAAAAGACCCGCTCCATGCCGCCCACGGATTTATCGGTGAAGGCGACGGGTTTTTCACCAGCCAATGCCTTAAGTGATCGGTCCACGGGCAACGCTTCGTCGTAACCACTTACCCAACCCGACGCGGTCAAAACCTCGCCCTCCGCATCGAAGGTCACGATTTCAAGCGGGCGTTCCGAAAGGCTGTCCGCAGTTTCCGGTACATTCAGTGCCTCGTGGGGAACCGAAACACTCGCGGTTCCCAGGCGTTCACCGTCCTCGCCGAACACAGGATGCGCAATTCCCAGAATGGACGTGCCTGACACGGGTCCCCGACGATTAACCACGATCGTCGGTCCAGGTGATTCATCGATCTGCTGCCAAAGGGCGCTGTCAGAGAAGTCATGCGTCTTGCCACTGGATGAACACCGCATGATGCCGTCGGATGGTATGAACGCCACCAGCGAATAGCGTGCTGATTCCGTCGCGATCTCGCGCATGATTGCGGAACATGCCTCGACGTCGTCAACAAAAGTGGGAATTGCGCCTGCAAGCGCGGCAACAGTTCCGCGGGCCTCCTGAATGAACTGCAGTTCCCGTGCAGCCGCATGCATGGTTTCACCCACGAGCGCTGCCTCGGATCGGGCCTGCGCTTCTGCGACCAACGCAGATGACCGCACTACCGATATTGCCGTCAGCGGCAGCAGGACCACAGCCAGAAGAAATGCGATTTGGAATCCTAGTCGTTGCGTTATCCGACTGGTCGCAACGGTGTCAGTCATGCCGCCCGGACTCCGGACGCGCCAACTACCGCGATGGTCGCAGCATCTGCGCCCGATATTGGGTCTTCCCCATCGGCCAGACCGAGAAGATCGCAAAGACGCGCCCGTGCCCGGTTCACGCGGCTTTTTACCGTGCCGACCGCCACGCCAGTCATCTCGGCAACATCTTCATAGGAAAAACCAGAAGCCCCTGCGAGGATGAGAACCTCGCGATGCTCGGCAGACAGCTGATCGAACGCACGGCGGAAATCGTTGAAGGCAAGCCGACCATCATGCGCCGGTTTCTCGCAAAGACGGCCGGCGTGAACGCCGTCAGAATCCGCCACCTCGCGCTTACGCTTGCGCCGGATCGAAAAGAACGTGTTGCGAAGTATGGTGAAAAGCCACGCCCGCATGTTCGTCCCAACTGCGAACTTCTCAATATTGGTCCATGCCTTCACGATGGTATCCTGGACGAGATCATCCGCGGTGGACACGTCTCCGCAAAGGCTGATCGCGAAGGCACGCAGTGCCGGGAGATGTTCGGGAAGCTCGTCCCTGGGGTCGGGAGCCGAACTCATTTCTTGGCTTCCTTCTGCCGCAACTGATCCAAGAGATCCTTGAAGCGATCCGGAATGCTCTCTTCGAGCGCCTCCTGGTAGACGCGTTTCAGGTTCTCATCGATCTGCGCTTGCAGCTTTGACGTTTGATTGCTTTGCTTCATGTGCCTGCACTCGTCTGGCCAGAATTTTTCACGATCGTATGGAACCTAACGCACATGAACGGCGTTGGTTCCCAAGAAAATCGCGATGGGAGAAAAAAATGTCGTCGAACGAAACCTCTGACTTTGCCACATCGGTTGCGGCGAACGTGCCCTTTCTGCGGCGCTATGCGCGGGCGCTTACGGGAAGTCAGGAAAGCGGCGATCGGTTTGCTGCTGCCACTCTGGAGGCAATCCTGCTTGACGACACTCCCGCAAAGGGCAGGCAGAATGCCAAGATCGGCCTCTTCCGTGCCTTCCATCTTGTCTGGTCAAGCGCAGGGGCACCGGTGGGCGAGGCAGATACGCGTTTATCGGCCCGCGCGCAGGACCATATGGCGGGACTGACCGAGAATACGCGCGAGGCATTGCTGTTGCACGCTATCGAAGGTTTCACTACCGGTGAAATCGGCCAGATCATGGACATCAGTTCTGATGAGGCCGCCGAGCTGATTGATATCGCGCGCCGCGAAATGGAAAGCGCCATTGCCGGCAAGGTCATGGTGATCGAGGATGAAGCCATCATCGCCATGGACATCGTATCGATCGTGCAGGATGTCGGTCATTCTGTCACCGGGATTGCGCGGACCCGTACCGAAGCGGTGAAACTTGCGTCGTCGAACCGGCCGGATCTCATCCTTGCCGATATCCAGCTTGCAGACAACTCGTCGGGCATCGACGCGGTCAATGACATCCTCGCGCAGTTCGACGATATCCCGGTGATCTTCATTACGGCCTTCCCGGAACGGCTGCTGACCGGTGCCCGTCCTGAACCGGCATTCCTGATCACCAAGCCTTTTTCGGAAGAGCAGGTACGTTCGGCCGTCAGCCAGGCTATGTTCTTTTCTTCCACGGAAACGCTCGCGGCGTGAGAGACGGGGCATAATACAAGCGACCGGGATTGCCCGGCCGCTTTTTGCTTCTTGCCTATTTCGAAGTCGCCCGCAGCATCCAGGCGGCTTGTTCATGGAAGGCCGACCGCGCTGTGATCAGATCGGCCGTGACCGGATCTTCATGCTCGTCGGCGAGTTTGATAACGCTGTGCATCCGCTTCGCGACCTTTTCGTGATCGGCCGCAAGGTCCTCAATCATCGCCAGCGCCGATGGCATCCGGTCAGCATCCTTAACGACTGAGGCTTCGATCACGTCGCTCAGACGCGCCGGTGCGAGCTGCCCCAACGCGCGTATGCGTTCGGCAATCTCGTCTGCGGCAGCAAACATGTTTTCGTATTGCGCCTCAGTAGGCTTGTGGATCGGATAGAATAGCGGCCCCTCGACATTCCAGTGATAGGCATGGGTCTTGAAGACCAGCCGGTAGGTGTCGGCAAGTTTTTCGGCCAGCGCCTTGGCGACCGGTTTGACTTTCTGCACACCGGTTTTGACGGCTTCAGGGGCAGGCACAACATTCAGCGCGTCAGTCATAGGACTTCCTTTCGTCTGGGCGCCCATCGGGCGCGCGGTTTCATGAAATCGTCAGATGCCAATCACGCATCCGCATCCTGGACAGAACGTCCCATCGCCAGCAGAGTTCCCTAGCCGCGGCCGGCAATGATCAGCGAAAGTACGCTTTGCGATGAGAATGGCCGTTGCAATGTCGGCCATCGCCGTGCGGATCGCTCGTCGTCCCATTCATCTTCCGCATCATCCCCGAACAATACCAGGCGCCCTCCCCGAGACTGTACTAGGTGATCCATCCGCTCCGCCGCGACATAGCCAGGCCCAGCCTCCAGGAACACGGCGGCGAGACGGTCCTGGGCCCGTATCTTCACGATGGCCGCATCACAGCATGTCGCGGTTAGGACGAGCGCTGACGGATCGAAATCCCGCACCGTATCTTCAAGGTCCTTCAGAACGACAAAATCGCGCACCGCGATCACATAGACATCGGTGCGACCGGAGTTTTGGTTTTGCATCGGCACCCCCCGAAGGGGCAAAGATGGAACCATTTCCCGGCTGCCGCATTTAACTGTGACATATCACCAGAGGTTTTCTTCATGCCCGGCACCGCCTGCAAGAACTGCCCATTGCGCAAACGCAACCTGTTTACCCCGTTTACCGACGAAGAATTGGCCTTCATGCATTCGTTCAAGACAGGGGAGCTTAACGTCGATCCCGGCACGACGATCCTGATGGAAGGATCCAACAGCCCGCAGCTTTACACCGTGCTTGAAGGAATGGGCACCCGGTACAAAACACTGGAGAACGGCAAGAGGCAGGTGATCAATTTCCTTTTCCCAGGGGATTTCACCGGCCTTCAGGCCGGCATCATGGGGGAAATGCAACATTCGGTCGAGGCAACGACTCATATGACGCTCTGCGCCTTTCGCCGGAACGACCTCTGGCAACTCTTTCGCCAGCATCCTGAACGGGCCTATGACCTGACGTGGATTGCCGCGGTGGAAGAGCACTTCCTGGGCGAAACCATCGCCTCGCTTGGCCAGCGGGACGCAACCCAGCGGATCGCCTGGGCGCTTGTGCGCATCTTTGAACGGCTAAGGGCTGCAGGATTGGGAAGGGATGGGGATGTTCCGTTGCCGTTCCGACAGCAGGACCTCGCGGATGCACTGGGCTTATCTCTTGTTCACACGAATAAAACTCTCAAGGCGCTTCGATCCATGGGGCTCGCACATTGGAACGACGGCAGCTTGAAACTTAAGAAAATCAGCGCGTTGGCGGACCTCGCGATGATCGACCTTGAACGCCCGCAGCAACGGCCCTTGATGTGAAATCATCAGCCGACAAAAGAACGACGTGAGCCGTGCAAGTGGAGCAGTCGTACATTCAGCGGACGCCAAAGCCTCTTATTCGCCCGTTTAATTGTGGTCACCTGGGCCGTAATGGTCCGGACGCGGCAAATGACTGGTTCAGGGAAGCTGCAATGCGGCGCGCGACGGCATGATGAAGGACTGGTGCAAGAGCGCGCAAAGGCCCATACGGGAGGTGATGCTGACGGAGAACCCCTTGTCCTGCGCGTCCCAGACGCACTGGTCCTTCAGGCCGGTTTTAGGCGGTCAATGGCACCCTTCGTGAGTTTCATGGGCCGGTGCAGGTGGGTCGGTGTAGGCATATCATTTGGCCCTTCAGTAAGCAGATAAATCGCCGGTACCGTAAAGCGCTGCCAAATCACGCATGGCACTATCAGTAAGGCAAACAACTGATTTCTATTGATAATACAGAAATTTCAAGCACAAGTAAGGACTGCAAAGCAGGCAGGCCTTGCTTCGGGACCAGGGGGGCGGAGGTTCGAATCCTCTCGCTCCGGCCAATTTCCCGCAATAGCGATATTCACGACGACGGAGCGGCCCTTGCCGCCGTTCAGGCTCCGGCCTTGCCACCCTGCCCGCCTTGCTGTCACATAGGTTGAAACGGCGGGAGGGTGTATGGACGGCGAACTTGACACGATCGTCACCGGGCTCGACGAGCTCTGGACCGCGGTCAAGCTGAACCTGCGGCTGATGTCGCTGCCGAACCAGCTTGGCCAACTGGCCGCCATACTGGTGTGTTTCCTTCTTGCATGGCTTCTGGCCCGCCGCTTCGGGCCGAAATTCGACGACTGGATCCGGGGGCTGGAGGGGCGGCCGAAATGGCAGTTGCGTTGGCTGATCGCTCTGCGCAACCGCACGCAGCTTGCCTTCTTCGCGATCCTCGCTTGGCTCGCCTCCAGCGGATTTGCCTATGTCTACAACTTCCCGTCGCGCCGGTATCTGGTGACGCTCGCGGCTACGATCGCAACCGCCTGGTTCTTCATCCGCATCGCCGCGCAGGTGGTTAAGAACAGGTTCCTGAGACGCATCGTGATCTGGGGCCTGACGGTCTATGCCACGCTCTACTATGTCGGCCTTCTGGACGAGGCGACGCGCTTTCTTGATGGGTTGGCGATCGAGTTCGGTGACTTCCGCCTGACACTGCTGGCGATACTCAAGGCGGTGCTCGTTACCGGGCTTCTGTTCTTCGGGGCGCGGCTGATCGCCGGCACCGCCGCAAAGCGGATCAGCAGGAACGAAGATATCAGCCCCTCGATGCGGGTCCTGACGGTGAAGTTCCTTCAGGTCGCGCTGTATTCGGCGGCCTTCTTCATCGGCCTGAAAGCGGTTGGTTTCGATCTGACCGGCCTTGCAGTCCTCTCGGGTGCCATCGGTGTCGGCCTTGGCTTCGGCCTGCAGAAGGTGGTCTCCAACCTTGTCTCGGGCGTCATTATCCTTCTCGATAAGTCGGTGAAACCCGGCGATGTGATCTCGCTCGGCGATACGTTCGGCTGGATCGAGTCGCTCGGCGCGCGCTATGTCAGCGTCGTCACGCGGGACGGCAAGGAATACCTGATCCCGAACGAAGACCTGATCACCGGGCAGGTGGTGAACTGGTCGCATTCCAACCAGTTCGTTCGGCTCGACATCTTCTTCGGCACCGCCTATTCCGACGATCCGCACAAGGTCCGCAAGATCGCCATCGAAGCGGCGCAGAGCGTGCAGCGGGTTCTGAGTTTCAAGCCGCCGGTCTGCCACATCACTGGGTTCGGTGACAGTTCGGTCGACTATATCCTGCGCTTCTGGATCACCGATCCGACCGACGGGCTGACCAATATCCGTGGCAATGTCTACCTTGCGCTCTGGGACGCGTTTCAGGAACACGGCATCTCGATCCCGTTCCCGCAGCGCGAAGTCAAGGTGCTGGGCGGCACGATGCCATCGCCGGCAACCGGGGCTGGCAAGGACTGACCGCCGCCTGAAACCCGCCACATTGAGATTTTACAATTGCGGTGTTACTTTAGATCCATGCCCTGCGCCGGGGCCCGGGATCGGCGCGCAACCCAGGAGGACAATGTCCTGTTTCAGACTGCAAAGGCGGCGCGTTCCAATGCCGCAGGGCCGGTGCCGATGACGGCGACGCCCGTTGAGGTCCAGAGCGACGAATTGCTCGCTCGGATTCTTTCTTCTCTCGACGACGACAAGGCCGAGGACGTGGTGGTCATTGACCTTCGCGGCCGCTCTTCCGTTGCCGATCACATGGTCATCTGTTCGGGCCGCTCCTCGCGTCAGGTTGGCGCCATCGCTGAAAAGCTGGTGGACCGGCTGAAGCAGGAATACGGACGGACCTGCAAGATCGAAGGCAAGGAGCAGGGCGACTGGGTTCTGATCGACGCGACCGACGTTGTCGTCCACGTCTTCCGCCCCGAAGTGCGCGAGTTCTACCAGCTTGAAAAGATGTGGATGCCCGCCAGCGGGGCCGAAGCCCGCAAGGTCTGATGCGGGTCCATATCTGTGCGGTGGGCCGGCTCAGGGCCGGGCCCGAGCGCGCGCTGATCGACGATTACCTGACACGGTTTGACCGGACGGGCCGGGCCCTTGGCCTCGGC
The DNA here is from genome assembly GCF_025751495.1 of Albidovulum litorale. Lineage (GTDB taxonomy): Bacteria > Pseudomonadota > Alphaproteobacteria > Rhodobacterales > Rhodobacteraceae > Albidovulum > Albidovulum litorale. The sequence continues at coordinate 892,678 of NZ_JAOWKZ010000002.1, forward strand.
CCGGTTTCCGTTCATGAGGTCGAGGACAAGAAGGGCGGCGGGATGGAGGCCGAGGCGCCGCTCCTGATGCGCGCGGCCCCTTCGGGTGCGCTTCTCGTCGCGATGGACGAGCGCGGGAAGATGCTTTCCTCACCCGACTTCGCCGCGATGCTCGCCCGCTGGCGCGATGCGGGTCGTCAGGATGTGGCCTTTGTCATCGGCGGGGCAGACGGGATCGCGCCGGGACTGCGCGCCGAGGCAGAGCAGGCGATATCCTTCGGTCCGATGGTCTGGCCGCATATGCTGGTGCGCGTGATGCTTTCAGAACAGCTCTACAGGGCCGCATCGATCCTTGCCGGGGCACCCTATCATCGAGTGTGATACAAGGCCCGGAATATTGCAGAGCGTCAGATTGGCCCGCACGCGCACCGGCCAAGGGAGATCATGAGCCATGAAAACCGCCGAGTTCTGGGTTTCCATCGGGAGCACCTACAGCTTCCTTACCGTGTCGCGCCTGCCTGAAATCGAGAGAAGGACGGGGCTGTCTTTCGATTGGCGCCCCTTCAGCGTTCGGGCGATCATGATCGAAATGGACAACATTCCCTTCGCAAACAAACCGGTCAAGGCGCGCTATATGTGGCGCGACATCGAGAGACGGGCCGGGAAATACGGCCTCGCGCCACGTCTGCCCGCGCCGTATCCGCTGAAAGAATTCGACCTCGCCAACCGAATCGCAGTCCTGGCGCGGCAGGAGGGTTGGTGCCGCGATTATATATGCGCAACCTACGACCGTTGGTTCAACGAAGGCGAAGCGGCTGGCAGCGAACCCAATCTAGCGGCGTCGCTGGCGTCCATCGGACAGGATATGGAACGGGTCGTCGCGCTCGCGCAGTCGGATGAGATCGGTGCCGCTTACCTTGCCGCCACTGACGATGCGCGCGCACGCGGCGTTTTCGGTGCGCCGAGTTTCGTCGTCGATGGCGAACTTTTCTGGGGCGATGACCGGCTGGAGGATGCGATTAGCTGGGTCAAGGCAGGGCGTGTTGCATGATCCAACGGCTATGAACGCTTCCAACGACTTGCCGCATATGCTTTGGGTAATGCTTTCAGAACAGCTCTACCGCGCCACGTCGATCCTTGCCGGGGCAGAGTATCGCCGGGTCTGAATTATCGCGTCGCAATCGCCGTCGCCGCACCTGCCATGACGCTCGCACTGACGCGGTTGGCAAGCCGAACCGCAGGCGGGCTTTTCAGAAGGAGTCGCGCGCGTGCCGCCAGCAGCACCCAAGCGAGGTCGACCGCGATCAGGACGGCGAACATCGTCGCGGTCAGTTCCGCCCAGCCGATCACCGACACCGCCTTCAGATCGACGATGGCCGGCAGCAGGGCAAGGTAGAACACCATGATCTTCGGATTGCCGAGCGTCACCGCTAGGCCTGCAGCGAACATCTTGGCGCCTGACCCGCGTGGCGGAAGCGCATCGGCGGCCAAGGCGACCGGGGCATGCCACATCTTCCACGCGAGGAAGAGCAGATATCCCACGCCCACCCATTTCAGCACGATGAAGGCCGCGTGGAAGGTCAGCGCAAGCGAGGCCAGACCCCAGACCGCGAGCGACAGCCAGACCGCCTCGCCCAGCCACATCGCCGCGAGGAAGGGCAGGACATCGCGCGGCCCGCGCGCGATCACCCGGGCGACAAGCGCCGCGATGCTCGGGCCGGGGGAGCCGGCCGCAACGATGAGCGCGCCGGCAAAGATGGCAAGGGCCGTGATATCCATGTGATCCTCGGGGCAGCTATGGCCGCGCATCGTCGCTCATCTCACCCGGCAAGGCAATGCCGCCGCGGCGGGAGCCGGTTGCTCCTTTCGGGCCATCAGCGTAGAACCGCGCTGAACCGAACTGGGGCCGTGCCATGACCGCAAAGAAACCCGTCGTCCTCTGTATCCTCGACGGCTGGGGTTTGCGTGCCGAGACCGCCGGAAATGCCGTCGCTCTGGCCGACACGCCCGCCTTTGACCGGATCATGTCAACCTGCCCCCACGCGCAGCTCGTGACCCACGGGCCCGATGTCGGCCTGCCCTCGGGCCAGATGGGCAATTCCGAAGTCGGCCACACCAATATCGGCGCCGGCCGGGTCGTCGCCATGGATCTCGGCCAGATCGACCTCGCGATCGAGGACCGGTCGTTCTTTTCGAACGCGACCATCTCTGCCTTCATCCAAAGCCTCAAGGCCGATGGCGGAACAGCGCATCTGATGGGCGTGATTTCGGACGGCGGCGTGCATGGCCATATCGACCATGTTATCGCGGCCTGCGAGATGATCGCGGGCGCTGGTGTGCCCGTGGCGCTCCATGCCGTCACCGATGGCCGCGACGTGGCGCCGAAATCGGCGGATGGGTTCGCCGCCGATCTGCAAGGGCGTCTGCCCAAGGGTGCACGGGTCGCGACCCTGACCGGGCGCTATTTCGCGATGGACCGCGACAACCGCTGGGAAAGGGTCGAACGCGCCTATGCGGCGATGGTTCGGGGCAAGGGACTGACTGCCGGTTCGGCCACGGACGCGGTCGCAGCCGCCTACGGGCGTGGCGAGACAGACGAGTTCATCCAACCCAATGTCATCGGCGACTATCGGGGCGCGAAGGACGGTGACGGGTTTTTCTGCCTCAACTTCCGCGCCGACCGGGCGCGCGAGATCCTGTTGGCTGTGGGTGAGGACGACTTTACCGGCTTCGATAGGGGCGACCGCCCACATTGGGCGGCCCTTCTCGGCATGGTCGACTATTCGAAAACCCACGACGCCTTCATGGCTGCCGCCTACCCGAAACGCCCTGTCGTCAACACGCTCGGCGCCTGGGTCGCGAGCCACGGTCTGAAACAGTTCCGCCTCGCCGAGACTGAGAAATACCCCCATGTCACCTTCTTCCTGAACGGCGGCAGGGAAGTGCCGGAAGAGGGCGAGGACCGCTTCATGGCCCCCTCGCCGAAGGTCGCGACCTATGACCTGCAGCCGGAAATGTCGGCGCCGGAGGTCAGCGACAAGTTCGTCGAGGCCATCGGCAAAGGTTATGACCTTATCGTCGTGAACTATGCCAATCCCGACATGGTCGGTCATACCGGCGATCTGCAGGCAGCAATCCGGGCCGTCGAAGAGGTCGACCGGGGCCTTGGCCGCGTCGTCGAAGCGCTCGGCAAGGCCGGGGGCGCGATGATCGTCACCGCCGATCACGGCAATTGCGAGATGATGATCGACCCCGAAACCGGCGGTCCCCATACCGCGCATACCACAAATCCGGTTCCCGTCGCGCTGGTCGGCGGTCCCACTGACGCCACGCTTCGCAACGGCCGCCTCGCCGACCTTGCGCCGACGCTGCTTGACCTCATGGGTCTGCCACTGCCGCCCGAGATGACCGGCGGGACCCTGATCGGACGGGCATGATACTGCGCCCCGCCCTCGTCGCGCTGTGTCTTGGCCTTGCCCCGGCATGGGCGGCCGAGGACCCCGCCATTGCTGATGCCGGGCAGGCGGCGGCAGCCCTTCGCGATGCCATCGCCACGCTCGATACGGCCGGGGGCGGGCGCGACCGCGTTGCCGCACTGACCCGCACGATCCGCGCCTATGAGACAGGGCTCGCAGGCCTTCGCGACGCTGACCGCCGGACCCGGGCCCGCGAAGAGGAGATTCTGGCCGACATGGCGGCGAACCGGACCCGCATCGGCGGGCTTCTGGCCGCGCTGGCCGAGATTGAGCGGGCGAAGGAACCGCTCCTGCTCGTGCATCCCGACGGCCCGGTGGCAACCGCGCGCGCGGCGATGGTCCTGTCGTCCGTCACCCCCGCGCTTGAGGCCGAGGCAGAGGCGCTCGGCACCCGGCTGGAAGAGCTGCAGCACCTGCGCGCGCTAGAGGCCAGGACGGCGTCGGTCCTGAAGGAAGGTCTGACGGCGGCGCAAGAGGCGCGCGCCGCCCTGTCGAAGGCCATACAGGACCGCACCGACCTGCCGCAGCGTTTTCTGGAAGACCCCGAAGAACTGACGCTTCTGGTCGCCAGCGCCGAAAGCCTTGATGTCTTCGCCGCCAGTCTGTCGCAGATGGAGACCGATATCGGCGCGCCGATGGAGGATTTTGCGGGTGCGATGGGCACCCTGCCGCTGCCGGTGCAGGGCTGGGTCCTGCGCCGCCCGGGTGAAGCCGACGCAGCGGGCATCATCCGCCCGGGGCTGGTCATCGCGACCGATCCCGGCGCGCTCGTGACCCTGCCCTGGCCGGCGACGATCCGCTACCGGGGGCCGCTTCTCGACTACGGAAATGTGATGATCGTGGAGCCCGCTTCCGGGTATCTTCTGATCCTTGCCGGGCTCGGCACCGTCTTCGGCGAAACCGGGGATGTGCTGGAGGCCGGTGCCCCGGTCGGGTTCATGGGCGACAGGTCGACCGGTGCAGCGGCAAATCTTGCCCAAGACCAAGAAGGCGGTGGCGCAGCGCGCGCGGAAACGCTTTATATAGAGTTGAGACAGGGCAAGGAGCCCGTGGACCCGGCCCCGTGGTTCATCGAGACAAGGGAAGACTGACCGATGAAGAAATTCGTGATGGCCGCCGTCGGTGGCACCCTCGCCGGCATTCTGCTGACGACACAGGTGGCCGGCCCGCTGGTTGCGCAAGAGGCGCAGAAGCCCACCGTCTATGAACAGCTCGACCTCTTCGGCGACATCTTCGAACGCATTCGCGGCCAGTACGTGGAAGAGGTCGACGAGGGCAAACTGATCGAAGCGGCGATTAACGGCATGCTGACCTCGCTCGACCCGCATTCCAGCTATCTGCCCCCGGACCAGTTCGACGACATGCGGGTGCAGACCCGTGGCGAATTTGGCGGGCTTGGCATCGAGGTCACGCAGGAAGAGGGCTTCATCAAGGTCGTCTCGCCGATCGACGGCACTCCGGCCTATGATGCGGGCATTCAGGCGGGCGATTTCATCACCCATGTCGATGGCGAAAGCGTGCTTGGCCTGACGCTTGACGAGGCGGTCGACAAGATGCGCGGGCCGGTCGGGTCCGAGATCATCATCACCGTCGCCCGTCAGGGCACGGACGAACCGTTCGACGTGTCGATCATCCGCGACACGATCAAGCTGACGGCGGCCCGTGTGCGGACCGAAGGCGACACCGTCGTGCTGCGCGTCACCACCTTCAACGACCAGACCTATGACAATATGGCCGACGGGCTGAAGAAGGCGGTCGAAGAGGCCGGCGGCATCGACAAGGTCAATGGCTTCGTCCTCGACCTGCGCAACAATCCCGGCGGGCTTCTGACGCAGGCGATTCAGGTTTCCGACGCCTTCCTCGACAAGGGAGAGATCGTCTCCACCCGCGGTCGCAATCCCGAGGACAGCGAAAGGTTCAATGCCGAACCCGGCGACCTGACCGAAGGCAAGCCGATGGTCGTCCTGATCAATGGCGGTTCGGCCTCGGCTTCCGAGATCGTGACCGGCGCGCTGCAGGATCACCGCCGCGCCATCGTCGTCGGCACCAAGAGCTTCGGCAAGGGTTCGGTCCAGACGGTGATCCCGCTCCGGGGCGAAGGCGCAATGCGACTGACGACGGCGCGCTACTACACGCCGTCGGGCCGATCGATACAGGCGCTGGGCATCTCGCCCGACATCGTCGTCGAGCAGCCGCAGCCGGCACCCGCCGATGCGACGCAAGAGGAAGAAAGCTCCGCCGCAAGCCGCAGCCGGTCCGAGGCCGATCTGCGCGGCGCGATCACCAACGACTCGATGACCGAGGATGAGAAGCGGGTACTCGAAGAGGAACAGCTCAAGGCCGAAGAGGCCGCCAAGCTGCGTCAGGAGGATTACCAGCTCGCCTACGCCATCGACATCCTGAAAGGCCTGTCGGCCATCGCTGCGGCAGAATGACCCCGGACGAGGCCGCGCGCCTGCCCTATAGACCTTGTGTCGGCGTCATGCTGATCAATGACGCCGGCCTGATCTTTGCCGGTCAGCGCAAGGACAGCGAGGTCGCGGCCTGGCAGATGCCGCAGGGCGGGATCGACGACGGTGAAAAACCCCGCAAGGCCGCGCTCCGAGAGTTGTGGGAGGAAACCGGCGTAACCGGCGATCTTGTGGAGTTCATCGCCAAGTCCCCCGACTGGGTGACCTACGACCTGCCATCGGAACTTGTCGGCAGGATTTGGGGCGGCCGCTATCGCGGCCAGAAACAGCGCTGGTTCCTGTTCCGCTTCACTGGGCGTGACGAGCAGATCGACATCGCGACCGAACACCCCGAATTTTCTGAATGGAAATGGGTGACGGCGGACGAGATGATCGGCGCCATCGTCCCCTTCAAACGCGCGGTCTATGAAGAGGTCATCGCTGCCTTTCGCAGTCATCTCGCCTGACCCGCATCAGATCTGGGATATCCTCTGCGCCTCGCGCAAAAGGGCTGCAAGGACCGGCGTATGCGGTTCGCGGTACGGCGCGATCAGGCCGACGGCGTGGCGCGTCTTTCCACTCTTCAGCGGGACGATCCGCACCTCTTTCCCGGCGGCAAGGAACTCGGCCATCTGCACCGGCAGGATCGTCACCCATCGTCCTGTCACGACATGCGACATCAGGACCACGGTGGAGTTAGACTCGACCGCCCCGGTGACGCTGCGCCCGGCCTCCTGAAAATGCTGGTTGATGATGCGCCGGTTCTGCATGTCCGGTGTCAGAAGGCACAGGGGTTCGTCCGCAATCTCGTCCCAGCCGACTTCCGACCGCCCCGCCAGAGGAGAATCCGCCCCGCAGACGAACATGTAACTTTCCCGGTAGAGCGGCACCGTGGTGACCCGGCCCAGCGGTTCGTTGTCGAGGTAGGAGATCCCCGCATCCACTTCGAGGTTCTCGATCATGGCGAGGATCTCGGCCGAGGTCCGCGAAAGGATGGTGAAGCGCACATTCGGATGGGCGCGACCGAACTGGCCGGTCAGATCGGCGACCGTGGTCAGCGCCGTCGGGATCACCGCCAGCCGCAGATTGCCCGCAAGCCCCTGCCGGACCGCGCGCATCTCTTCGCGCATGGTGCGGGTATCGGCGACGATCTGGCGCGCCCAGACGAGCACGCGCTGGCCTTCGGGCGTCAGCCCGCCGTAGCGCGACCCCCGCCAGACAAGCTGTACGCCAAGCTGCGCCTCAAGCGCCTTGATCCCGGCCGAAAGTGTCGGCTGGGTCAGCCCGAGGCTTTCGGCCGCGCGCCCGAAATGCCCCTCGCGCGCGAGGGCAATGAACATTTCCAGCTTGTCGATCATGCGCGGCCCGCCTCTGTCCCGGTCCCGAACCTATCCCGGGGCCGGGCCGGGCCACAACCGGTTTACGCCGCCCGGCGCAAAGCCTGCGCCATGCAGTGGATGCCACCGCCGGTCTTGGAAATCTCGGCGGTATCGACAGCCGCCACCTCGAACCCGCGCGCCTTCAACTGGCCGATCAGCGCCTGGGACGATGTCGGCGCGATCACCTTGTCATTGCCCAAGGCCATGAAATTGCAGCCAAGCGCCATCGTATCGGCGAAGGGCACGTCGATGATCTCATGCCCCTTAGCCTTCAGCCAGTCGACGATCTTCGGGTCCGTGCAGGTCAGGCAGACGGCGGTCAGCTTTTCAGCGATTGGCACCACCATCAGGTCGATATGGACGTAGTATTCGTCGATGAAGGCGATGCGGGTTTCCCAGCCTTCCTTCTCGAACCACGACGCCACCTGACGCGCGCCTTCCTCCTGCGTGCGGGCCCCGCCGCAGCCGATCAGAACGCAACCTTCCTCGATCACGTTGAAATCGCCGCCCTCGAACGTGCCTGCCGTCACCATGTCATAGATCGGGATGCCCATCGCCTCATAGGCGCGGAGCGCGGCATAATTCTCGCCCCGCCGCCACCAGTTGGCCATCGCGGTGATGACGGCGCCGTAGGGCGTCATGAAACTGGAATCGCGGGAATAGACCTGCATGGTCAGTTCGGGCTCCGCCGGCAGCATATGCACTTTCACACCGAAATGCTCATAGGCCGAGACAAGCTCCGCATGCTGGGCCTGCGCCACCTGAATGTTGCAGGGCGCCTCGCGCAGATGCTTGCGCGACAAGCTGGAGGTCGCGCGGTGGAAAAGATGCGCGGGCGAGCCCAGAAGCACATCGGTCAGCGGATCGGTTTCGTTCTGAAGGCCCCAATAGGCCATCGGTTTCGTGCCGCCCTTGGGATTGCGGCGCTGCAGGGTAAAGCCTTCGGCATGGGGCAGGCGGTCAAGGGCCATGGATTGCTCCTTCAGGGTTCAGACGCCGGGCGGATACGGGCCTCGGTTGATTGCAGATGTGTGAACGGCGCGGTTGCCATACGTTTTGCCGACAGAACGCCGACGTTTTGCAGACCGGATCATAGGCCCTTTTCAGCCGGGAGGGTGTGAAACCTTTTCTTGGCTTTGACAAATTTCATTCACCTTTTCTCTGGTAAGCTGCCAGCACCACGATAGACTTTCTGGTCGGAACCGGAGTGAGAAATGGCCCGTATCCCCTCGACCCAGGCGCTGCGCGCGCTGGAAAGTTTCGCCCGCCACGGCACTGTCTGGCAGGCGGCGGATGAGCTGAACCTGACCCGCAGCGCGGTCAGTCATCAGTTGCGCCTTCTGGAGCGTGAGATGGGGTTCCGCATGTTCGACCGGGTCGGCACAAGGATCGAACTGACGCCGCAGGGCATGGCCTATGCCTCAGATATCCGCCGGGCGCTCTCGGCCATTGCCGGATCTGCGGCCCGGAATGCGGGGCGCGGGGTCACCGGTGCCCTTACGGTAAGCTGCACCCCGGGCTTCGCCGCGACCTGGCTTTGCCCCAAGATCGGCCGCTTTCGCGAAGGCTTCCCCGATGTCTCGCTATCGATCGTAACACCCCGGCGGCTGGACGACGTGTCGAACCCGGATGTTGATCTTTTCCTGACATTCGGTACTGGAAACCAGCCCGGCATGCAGGTGGAACTCCTGAAAGAGGTGGAGTTTACGCCGCTCTGCAGCCCCGCGCTCATCAATCGTCTCGGCGGTCTGAACGGCCCGCGCGACGTCTTGCGGGCTGGCCTTTTGCATCTGCATGAACGCGAGGACTGGCGGAACTGGTTCCGCCTTGCCGGGGTCGGGGAAGAGGCCGCGCAGGAGGGCATTGTTTTTGCCGACATGAATCTTGTCTATGCCGCCGCGATGAACGCGCAAGGCATCGCCATGGGGGACGAGTTCATCTGCCACGAGGCGATGGAGGCCGGAACACTCGTCAGGCCCTTCGACCTCGCGATCCGTTCGCCGCGATCCTATTTCCTCGTGGTGCCGACCGACAAGGCGGACAATCCCGCCGTGGGGGCGTTCCGGTCGTGGCTGCGCGAGGAACTGCCGGACATGCACGACTGACGGTCTTGTGCAAATCCATTTGTCGTCATCGGTTCGGCTCGCTGGTTCAGGGATTGGTTAACACGATGCTGATACCGTCGCCGTTACCCGATACAACTTCCGTCTTCGGCACGAAAATATTTCGGGAAGTTTTTCTCAGAGAAGGACGCGGTGTTCGGCCTGTCCGGGCGTGTCCACCCTGACGCGGAAGGTCGCCCCGGCGGGTGGCGTGTCGATCCCGGTTGCTGCCGTGGTGATGTAGAGGGTCTTCATATCCGCGCCGCCGAACGCCGGGCAGGAGATCTGCGGGGTGGGCACCTCGACCACCGACAAGAGTGTCCCATCCGGCGCATAGCGCGCGACGCGGCCCGCCCCCCATTGCGCGTTCCAAAGGCACCCTGCACTGTCCACCACCGATCCGTCGGCCTCAATCGCTGTACCTCTCAAATCGGCAAAAAAGTCCGGCTCTCCCACAGGCCATCCGTCCTGCGGGCTCAGCTTCTGCCGCATGATCCGCCCGGCCCGCGTATCGGTGTAGTAGGCCCAGACGCGGTCAGGGGAAAAGGCGATGGAGTTGGAGATCGTGACATCCCCCACCAGCCGCCGCACCTCGCCCCGGTAATATCGGTAGATGGCTCCAAGGCCCGGTTCAGCCTTCTTTCCCATCGTGCCGATCCAGAACCCGCCCCATGGATCGGCGCGCCCGTCATTGGAACGGGTCAAAGGTTGGTCCGCTTCGATCTCGGCCAATCGGGACTGCGCGCCACTTTCGATATCGAAGCGGAACAGGCCCGTCTCATCGGCGATAACCAGTGTGTCGCGGTCGACCCAACCGGCTGCCGAGACATGGGCGTCGAACTGCCAATGCCGCTCATCCCCCGCCTCTGTCCGGGTCAGGAGCTTCTTGCCGAGGATATCGAACCAGAAAAGCTGCCCCCTGAGCGGATGCCAGAGCGGCCCCTCGCCAAGTGCGCAGACTGTCGGACTGAAGACGGTGACGGTCACTTGACCCAGGCCCGGTCATAGGCCGAGACGATCCCGGCCGCACGCCGCGCGACCTCATCGGGCAGCAGGCCCGGACGGTACAGCGCGGTTCCAAGGCCGAAGCCCGCGATCCCGGCCTGCCGCCATTCAGCGAAGTCCCCGGCACCGACACCGCCCACGGCAAATGTCCGGGTTCCGGCGGGCAGGACCGCGTTGATTGCGGCGAAGCCCTGAACGCCGATCAGGTTCGCCGGAAACAGCTTCAGCCCATCGGCCCCCGCACGCAGGGCTGTGAAACATTCCGTGGCGGTAAAGACACCGGGATAGGATTGCATCCCCATCCGTTTCGTCGCCGCGATGACCTCGGGATTGCAGTCGGGCGAAACGATCATCCGGGCACCGATACCGGCCAGCCGTTCGACTGACGGCACATTCAGAACCGTTCCGGCCCCGATCTCCGCTCGCCCATCCGCCGCCATGATCATGCGGGCGATACTGTCATAGGGATCGGGTGAGTTCAGAGGCACCTCGATCCGGGTGATCCCCGCGCCGACCAGTGCCTCGGTCACCGCGACCGCCTCATCGGGCGTGATGCCCCGCAGGATGGCGATGATGGCCCGGCTCATGCCCGCCTCCCCGCGAGTTCAGAGGCAGCCGCTGTGAGTCCCGCAAAGACCGCATCGCGGCCCGCGACGACCTCGGCTGCAAGCCCCTGAGCGGCCAGCGCCGTGTGGTAAGCCGACGCGACGGTTTCGGCCCCGAGGATCGCCACCTGCCGTCCCAGCCAGTAAGGCTTCGCGGCGGCAAGTTCCGCCCCGATCAGAAGACCCGATAGACGCGCCCGCGCGGCGTGTCCGTCGAGCCCTTCCAGAATCCCCGCCGCCCGCAGACGGAAGAGATGGGTGGCCAGCCGTTCCGGCCGCGCCAGCGCATCGTCGAGGCCCTCGGCAAAAGCCGCCTCGTCCCAGCCGTCCGTGGCGACGGTGTGGCGCAGAACGGACTGACCGCCGATCAGGGCGAAGAGCTCGCCCGTCATGAAGGTCTGGAACGACACCACCTCGCCCGCGCTCACCTCCACCCATTTGCTGTGTGTGCCGGGCAGGCACAGGATACCGTCCCAGCCGGGATGGGTTGCAAGGAAGCCTGCGATCTGTGTCTCCTCGCCCCGCATCACATCCGGCGGGTTGGACTGGCTCAGGCCCGGAAGGATTTTCAGGCTCAGGCGTGGGTCGTTCACCGGTACGGTGGCGGCCGCGGCGGCGTCGAGCGGCGCGCAGGGCACCGGGCGATAGGGGGCCTCGCGCCAGCCGATGCTGCTGCCGACCATGCCGCAGGCGATCATGGTCACGCTGCCGGAGGGCGGAAGGTAGGGTCCGATCAGTGCCAGAAGCGCAGGCTCGAATCCGTCGGGGCCAAGGGTTGCGACACCGTCGGCAGAGGCGAGTTCATGCAGGACCTCTCCCGGCTTGCCGACCAGCATGGCCCTCAGATGCGTCGTGCCCCAGTCAAGGCCGATCCATGCGATATCCCCGCTCATCCCGTCACCACCACGCCGCCGTCAATCACCAACGCCTGCCCGGTCATCATCCGCGATGCCGATGACGCCAGAAACAGCGTGCCACCAACGATGTCCTCGGGCGCGAGCGTCTCTTTCAGGCATTGCCGGTCGAGATGGGTGGCGAGCCCCTCGGGTGTCACCCACATCGCTTTCTGCTTGTCCGTCATCACCCAACCCGGCGCGAGCGCATTGACCCGGATGCCGTCGGGCCCGAATTCCCGGGCAAGGGAGCGCGTGAGGCCGTTCAGGCCGGAATTCGCAGTCGTGTAGATCGGGTAGCCCGCATTGCCCATCATGTAGCTGATCGAGGTCATGTTGATGATTGCCCCACCACCCGCCGCGCGCATACCCGGCAGGACCGTCTGTGCGGCAAAGAAACAGGCCTTGAGATTGATGGCGATGGCGCGGTCCCAGTAATCCTCGCTGACATCCTCGGTCGCGTGGCGCTGGTCGTTGGCGGCGTTGTTGACCAGAACCGTCACCGGCCCATGCGCCTCACTCGCCGCGGCGACGGCCGCTTTCAACGCCCCGGTATCGGTAATGTCGCACGGGATGAAAAGCGGCCGGATGCCGGTTTCGGCCTCCATCTGCCCGGCAAAACCCGCACCGTCCGACCGCTGGACAAAGGCCACCCGCGCGCCCTGCCGCAGAAAGCCCTCTGTCAGGGCCGCGCCGATCCCCGATCCGCCGCCGGTGATGAAGACCGATGCATCTTTCAGATCAGGATAGATCGCCGAAGGTTTCATGCGTCACTTCCGTCCGCTGTCGAGAGCTTTTGCGCCGTATCCCACATCAGTGGCTTTCCCTCGTGACCGGTCTTGTATCCTTGCCGACGAGGAAGTCGAGATCGGCACCCTCATGGGCCTGCATGACGCTGTCGGTGTAAAGCTTTGCGTAACCGCGCGTGTAATGCGGGGGCGCGGGGGACCATGCCGCCTGCCGCCGCTTCAGCTCGTCTTCTTCCACCAGATGCGTCAGCTCCCCCCGGCTGGCCGAGATGCGGATCCGGTCACCGGTTTTCACCTGCGCGAGCGGCCCGCCCGCCTGAGTCTCGGGGCTGACATGCAGGATCACGGTACCAAAGGCGGTGCCGGACATGCGCGCATCCGATATCCGCACCATGTCGCGCACGCCTTGTTTTACAAGCGCAGCGGGGATCGGCATGTTGCCGACCTCGGGCATGCCGGGATAACCCTTCGGGCCGCAGCCCTTCAGCACGAGGATCGTATCGGCCGTCACAGGCAGGTCGTCGCGGTCGATATTGGCTTTCATCTCCTCGATCGATTCAAAGACATGGGCGGGCCCTTCGTGTTCCAGCAGCGCAGGCGTCGCGGCAGAGGGTTTCACGATGGCGCCCTTCGGGGCGAGATTGCCGCGCAGAACCCGAATTCCCGCCGCAGGCTTCACAGGGTCGGCGAAGCTCCGGATCACGTCGCGGTTCCAGCACTCCGCCCCTTCGGCATAGGCCGAGATATCGCCGCCCAGAACGGTCTTGGCGGGGCGCAGTTTTGCGCCGAGTTCACGCAGCACCACCGGCATCCCGCCTGCGTAGCAGAAATCCTCCATCAGGTATTTGCCCGACGGCATGCAGTTGACCAAAAGCGGGATGTCGGAGCCGACTTCGAAATCGTCGAGCACCAGCGGCACGCCGACCCGTCCGGCCAGCGCCAAGAGGTGAATGACCGCATTGGTGGACCCACCCACGGCGGCGTTGGCGAGGATTGCATTCTCGAAGCTTTCGCGGGTCAGGACCTTTGACAGGACCAGATCCTCCTCGACCATTCCGACGATCCGCCGTCCGGTCATATGGGCGAGCGCCATGCGCCGCGCATCCACCGCCGGAAGGGCGGCATTCGTCGGCAGGCTCATCCCCATCGCCTCGACGAGCGACGCCATGGTGGAGGCCGTGCCCATCGTCATGCAGACGCCCTTCGACCGGCTCATGCCCGACTCGGCGGCCATGAAGTCCTTAAGCGTCATCTCGCCCGCGCGCACCGCCTCGGAAAACTTCCACACATCGGTGCCCGAACCGATGTCCTGCCCCTGCCACTTGCCGTTCAGCATCGGGCCGGACGACACCACGATCGTCGGCAGATCGACCGAGGCCGCCCCCATGAGCTGCCCCGGCGTGGTCTTGTCGCAGCCGCCCAGAAGGACGACGCCGTCCATGCCATAGGCGCGGATCGATTCCTCCACATCCATCGACAGAAGGTTGCGGAAGAGCATTGCTGTGGGCTTCATCTGGGTCTCACCCAGTGACATGACCGGGAATTCGACCGGAAAGCCGCCGGCCTCCCACACGCCGCGCTTCACGCCTTCGGCAAGCTCGCGAAGGCCGGAATTGCAGGGGGTCAGTTCCGACCATGTGTTGCAGATGCCGATGACCGGTCGGCCGTCGAAGACATGGTCGGGAAAGCCCTGGTTCTTCATCCACGACCGGTGGATGAACCCATCCTTGTCGTGCTTGCCATACCAGGCCCGGTTGCGGCGGTCTTTGGTCATGATGCCTGCCTCGGTTGCGCGAACGGGAAAGCCCTTGGCAGCAGTATTTGGGTCACGGCGAAAGGGCAAGGCTCCCGCCGCTTTGATCGACTGTCGGGCTATGACCGGGCGAAGGGATCTTTCAGCGCGGGCAGGAGCTGACCTTCGCAGCGGCCGAAACCGATGCGGTAGCCGTCGCCCTGCGCGTGACCGGTCAGGGTCAGCGTATCGCCGTCTTCGATGAAGCTGCGGGTGCCGCCGGTTTCGAGTGAAACCGGCTCTTTCCCGCCCCAACTCAGCTCCAGCAGGCTGCCGCGGCTTTCTTTCGTTGGGCCCGAAATGGTGCCGGAGCCCAACAGGTCGCCGGTGTTCATCGGGCAACCCGATGTGGTGTGATGCGCCAGTTGTTGGGCGGCGGAATAGTACATCTCGCGGTAATTGGTCCGCGCGATCGTGGTGGGCGTCTTGCCCTCGGGGGCCAGTGTCACGGCAAGGTCGATGTCATAAAGCATTGGCCCGGGCTCTGTCAGGTAGGGCAGAAGCGGGCGGGTGCGGTCCGGGGTCGTCACACGGAACGGTTCCAGCGCGGCGCGGGTGACGATCCACGCGGATATCGTCGTGGCCGTCGCCTTGGCCTGAAACGGGCCGAGTGGCTGGTACTCCCAGGCCTGAATGTCGCGGGCCGACCAGTCGTTCAGAAGGACATAGCCAAAGATCATCCGGTCGGCCTCAGCCACTGTCACCGGCCCTTCAGAGGGCAGTCCCACGACTGCGCCCAATTCCAGTTCGATATCGAAGCGGGCCGAGGGCGCGAAGCGGGGCAGGTCGTCATCCGGGCCTTTCACCTGCCCCCAAGGCCGCCGGACCGGCGTGCCCGAGACGACGACGGAAGAAGCGCGGCCATTATAGCCGATGGGGATCGACAGCCAGTTCGGCGGCAGCGCGTTTTCCTTGCCCCGGAACATGGTGCCGACATTCTCGGCATGATGCCGCCCGGCATAGAAATCGGTGTATTCCGAGACGAGGAAGGGCAGGTGCATCTGCGCCTCTGCGATCGGCACAAGATAGGGTTCCGCCACCCGGTCGGTGCCGTCGGCCAGCAGCGTCTGCAATTTCGCCCGGTAGGCGTCCCAGACCTCCGGCCCCAGCTCCATGAAGTCGTTCCAGAAGGGCACGTCCAGCACCGGGTCATCGGTCGCTGTCAGGATGCCCTCTTCCTCCAAAGCGGTGAGATCGACGATCATGTCGCCGATAGCGCCGCCACAGCGGGGCTCGGTTCCTTCCGTTGAAAACACGCCATAGGGCAGATTGTTCAGCGGAAACTCTCCGTCGGGGGCGTTGGCGCTTTCGATCCAGGATTTCATCAGTGTCATGTCGGTCCTCAGGTCTGGATGGCGTCGGGCTGCGCCTCGGGCGCGGCCTTGGCGAAGGCGGGCAGGGCGCTTGCCATCGCGTCGATCTCGGTCAGGTGCGGCCATGGGGCAAGGTTCAACCCCCAGCGCCGCGCATTGTAAATCTGCGCGACAAGGCAAATATCGGCGAGCGTTGGGGCATCAGTGAAGGCGAAGGGCGTTGCCGGATCGACCATACGTTCCAGCGCGTCAAAACCAAGCGCCATCCAGTGGCACATCCATGCGGCCTTGTCCTCGGGTGTTGCATCGAAGGTTGCGCCCAGATGCTGGACGACACGCAGGTTGTTGACCGGATGGATATCCATCGCGATCAGATGCGCCGCCGCCATCACCCGCGCCCGCAAAATGGGATCGGCGGGCAGGAGGGGCGGTTCGGGGCACGTCGTCTCCAGCCAGTCAATGATCGCCAGCGACTGGGTCAGGACAGTACCGTCCGCCAGTTCCAGCGCGGGGACCAGCCCGGCGGGGTTCCGTGCGGTATGGTCCGCGCTGCGTTGTTCCCCGGCGACGAGGTTCACTGGAACGGTGTCGAAAGCCACGCCCTTGAGGTTCAGGGCGATCCGCACGCGGTAGGACGCGGTTGATCGCCAGTAGGAATAGAGCCTCATTTCCGGCCCGGCGTGCCGTCGAACTTCTTTTCAAGCGAGGTCCAGCAGTCGATGTAGTCGTCCTGCAGCGGCGCTTCTTTCGCGGCGAATTCGGTCAGGTGCTGGGGAAAGCGTGTCTCAAACATGAAGGACATGGTGTTGTCGAGCTTGTCCGGCCCAAGGTTCGCGTTCGACGCCTTCTCGAACGCCTCGCGGTCGGGCCCGTGCGGCAGCATCATGTTGTGCAAGGACATTCCGCCCGGAACGAAACCCTGCGGCTTGGCGTCGTACTGGCCGTAGATGTTGCCCATCAGTTCCGACATCACGTTCTTGTGGTACCAGGGCGGGCGGAACGTATCCTCCATCACCATCCAGCGTTCGCGGAACAGGACGAAGTCGATATTCGCGGTGCCGGGCACGCCCGAGGGTGCGGTGAGTACAGTGAAGATCGACGGATCGGGGTGGTCAAAAAGGATCGAACCTACCGGGCAATAGGTCCGAAGGTCGTATTTCACCGGGGCGTAGTTGCCGTGCCATGCCACGACATCGAGCGGCGAATGCCCGATCTTGGTTTCATGAAACTGGCCGCACCACTTTATCGTGACGGTCGAGGGCACCTCACGGTCCTCGAAGGCCGCGACGGGCGTTTTGAAGTCACGCCGGTTGGCCATGCAGTTCGCGCCGATGGGGCCACGGCCGGGCAGTTCGAACTTCTGGCCATAATTCTCGCAGACAAAGCCGCGCGCGGGACCGTCGATCAGTTCCACGCGATAAAGCAATCCGCGCGGCAGGATGGCGATCTCTTTCGGCTCCAGATCGATGATGCCGAGTTCCGTGCAGAACCTGAGCCGCCCCTCCTGCGGCACGACCAGAAGCTCGCTGTCGGCGGAGTAGAAATAGGCGTCCTCCATCGAGGCGGTCACCAGATAGATATGGCTGGCCATGCCGACCTGCGTGTTCACATCGCCCGCCGTCGTCATCGTTCGCATCCCCGTCAGCCATGTCAAAGGCTGGTCCGAATGCGCGACAGGGTCCCAGCGGTACTGGCCGAGCGAGATCACATCCTCCACGACATGCGGCGCGGTCTTCCAATAGGGAAGCGCGATCTTCTCGTACCGCGCAGAATGCTTGACCGAGGGGCGGATGCGGTAGCACCAGGTCCGCTCGTTCTGATGCGAAGGCGCGGTAAAAGCGGTGCCGGAAAGCTGTTCGCCATAAAGCCCGTAATTGCATTTTTGGGGGCTGTTCATGCCCTGCGGCAAGGCACCGGGCAGCGCCTCCGTCTCGAAATCATTGCCAAAGCCCGGCATGTAGCCTTCGGTCGTACCGCAAGGCGTCGCGGCTTGGTGGAACCCGGCTTGGGTATGGTCGGTCATGGCAAGGCCCTCCAGATAATGGTTGCATTCGTAATAGTTGATTTTGTAACTAACAACAGGAGATTTGCCGATGACCCCAGATACCGAATTCGACCTGCACAGCTTCCTGCCTTACCTTCTGAACCGCGCCGCGGAAGAGACGGGCTTGAAATTCCAGAAGATCTACAAGGACCGCTACGGCATGCTGCGGACTGAATGGCGGGTGCTGGCGCATCTCGGCCGCTTCGGCACGATGACGGCGACCGAGATCGGCGCGCGGGCTGGGGTGCACAAGACCAAGATTTCCCGCGCCGTGGTGCGTCTGGAACAGCTCGGATTTCTCGTCCGTACCGGCAACGAAGCCGACCGGCGGCAGGAGTTTCTTGGGCTGACGAAGAAGGGACAGGCGGCCTATGCCGATCTTTCCCGGTCGGCGCAAAGGTTCAACGCCGAATTGACGCGCACTCTTTCCGAACAGGATCAGGCGGTTCTAATCCGCTGTCTGAAACATCTCGCGGCCGTCTGATGGGCTTTTTTGGTCATCACAATCCAGCTTAGGGGCACGGCCTCAATCTTGACCCGAAGCCAGGATCGTCATCGCCCGCCGGTCAAGCTGGGCAGAGCCGATGTCATATCGCCCGACTTTTTTCATTGCTGCCCGCAGGTCGATATTCGTGCCGAGATAGCGCCAGATGATGGGGGCGGTGAAGGGGGTGCGGTGCCTGCTTGTGATACCAAATGTCGTGCCGCGCAGATAGGACAGCTGGCCGCGCCCGATCGGATGCAGCACTGTCTCCACCAGAGCATCGCGGGCGAGTTCCTGGAACTCCATCACGAAGATGCGGTTGCCCAGAAGCGCGACCCGGCCATCATATTTCGACAGGTAAAGTGTCCCGTCCTTGTCATCGACGGACCTCTCCAGCGATTTGCAATGCACGATGCCGTCTTTCACGCTCAGCCGGACAAGCGCGCAAATGACCGAGTTGGCCCAGCTCTCGGTTTCGAAATAGCTGAGGTAGTAGCCAAGATATCGGCGCAGTCCCAGTGTTTGCCCGGCAAAGGCACTGTCGAAGCCGCGCAATTGGGTATCCATCGGTGCGGTTTTCAGCCGCGGCTGGACAAGTGGATGCACCTCGAACTCATCCGGCGGCAACAGCAGTTCAGCCGGGCGGACACCAAAGTAGGTCGAAATGCGCCGGAGATTGGCTGCCGAGGGTTGCGATGAACCGTTCAGGTACTTGTTGAACTGCTGCCGGTTGATGCCAATGCGACGACAGGTCTCGGATATCGACGATTCGGTCGAACACAGCAGGCGCAGATTGGATGCCAGCACGGATTCCGTCATCACACTCCCCGTCAACATGACATGGCCAGTTTAGTTCGCGACTTTAAGCTATAAAAGCTTAAAATCGCGTCATATCGCGTAGTGGCGCGAAATTGTTCCGGACGTCCTTCCGGGATTTAGAATCGAGGAGAAAGTTGGTGCGCTGAGTGACCGCCAACTTAACTCAGGGAGGACGACATGACGAAACAGAATATCTCCTGGAGCCGCGTGGGCCTGCCCCGCCGCGCGTTCCTGAAAGGCGCGACCGCGCTTGGCGCGATGGCCGCCACCGGGCTTGCCCTGCCGCGTCCGGCATTCGCCGCCGGCGGCACGCTGAAGACCCGCACCTATGCCGACATCCGCTCCATGGACCCGGCCTTCAGCCAGGGTGTGGTGGATGAAGAGATTCACGCCGCGATCTACAACAAGCTGATCCAGTACAAGCCGGGCCGCGAATGGGGATGGCAGCTTGACGCCGCCACGATGGTCGAACAGGTGGACGACACCCATATCAACTTCGCGCTGCGGGACGATATCGGGTTTACGAACGGCTTTGGCGCAATGACCGCCGAAGACGTGAAATTCTCGTTCGAGCGCATCATCGACGACGCGCTGGAATCCACCAACAAGCCCGACTGGGGCCCCTTGGACCACGTTGAAGTTACGGGCGAACGCACCGGCACCATCGTGCTGAAGAACGCGTTCCAGCCGCTCTGGTCGATCACGCTGCCCTATATCGCGGGCAATATCGTGTCGAAGGCCGCTTTCGAAAGCGTCGGCGGCAAGATCGACACCCAGCCGGTCGCGACCTCGGGTCCCTACCTGCATGCCGGCTGGGAGCCGAAGCAGAAGACCACGCTGAAGCGCAACCCGGACTGGAAGGGCGAAGCGCCCGTCTATGACGAGATTCAGATCTACCACATTGACGATGAAAAGGCCGCCGAGATCGCGTTCGAGGCCGGTGAGATCGACTTCACGCGCGTCAGCCTCGACTCCGTCGAACGCCTGAAATCCTCGCCCATCGACGGCGCGACGCTCGATGAATACCCGTCGCTCTACTATGTCTGGGTCGGCATGAACCTCGACAACCCGAAGATGGCGAACCTGAAACTCCGTCAGGCGATCCAGTATGCCATCGACGTGCCCTCGATCATGGCGGGCGCCTATTTCGGCGCGGCCGAGCCGTCGACCGGCATCATCGCGCCGGGTCTGCCGGGCCACCGCGAAGCCTCGCTGACGGGTACCGCTGCTGATCTGGAGAAGGCGCAGGCTCTGATGGCGGAATCGGGCGAAACCAACGTCTCGCTGACCATCAGCGTCCTGAACAAATCCGCGAACGTCACGGCGGCGCAGATCATTCAGGCCAACCTCGCCGCTATCGGCATCACCCTGGACATCAGCCTGCACGAAGGCGCGACGTTCTGGGAACTGGGCAACGACGAGAACGTCGAACTGGTGCTGAACCGCTATTCGATGACGCCGGACCCGTACTACGCGACCTCGTGGTTCATCACTGAACAGGCAGGCATCTGGAACTGGGAGCGGTTCAAGAACGAAGAGTTCGACGAACTGCACCTTGCCGCCCAGTCGGAAGGCGATCAGGCCAAGCGCGCGGCGATGTATGCCCGCGCCCAGGACCTGATGGAAGAAAGCGGCGCCTACAAGTTCATCACTCATGAATCGACGCCGGTCATCTATCGCAACGGCGTCGTCCCGGCGCTGCGGCCGGATGGATTGCCGCTCTACCGCTACTTCGGCGCGGTATAACACCTCCCTGCGGACGGAGGGGGCGTGGGTTCGCCCGCGCCCCTTCCACCCTTCAGGAATCGGCTGTCTCGCGGGGAGGAGATCATGCTGAACTACATTATCAGGCGCCTCGGATTGGCGGCGGTGATCACCGTGCTGGCCGTGACGCTTCTGTTTCTGATCATCCACATGATCCCGGGCGATCCGGTTTCGACCATGCTCGGTCCCAAGGCCACGCCCGAGATGCGGGCGGCGCTTGAGAGCCGGATGGGGCTCGACAAACCGTTGCCTGTCCAGATCGGTCTTTTCTTTCTGAACATGCTGCGCGGCGATCTGGGGATGGATGTGTTTTCGAACCGTCCGGTGACGACAATCGTATTCGGCCAGATTCCTTACACGCTGACGCTGATCTTCGTTTCGATCCTCTGGTCGGCGGTGCTGGGCATCGCGCTCGGCTGCTACTCGGCGGTCAACCGCAATTCGCTGGGCGACCGGCTGACCGGCGTCCTGTCGGTATCGGTCATCGCCGTGCCCGCCTTCGTCGTGTCGCTTTACTCGCTGCTGCTCTTCGCGGTGAAACTGCAATGGTTCCCGGCCATCGGCGCGGGGGAGCCCGGCGGTTTTGGCGATCAGCTTCACCACCTCGTCCTGCCCAGTCTTGCCATCGGCCTCAGCTGGGTCGGCTATATCGCGCGGCTTGTCCGTGCCTCTATGCTGGAGGTGATGGGCGAAGGCCACATCCGTACCGCCCGCGCCTTCGGCCTGCTGGAGCGGCGGATCACCTTCGGCTATGCGCTGCGGCTTGCCATCCTGCCCACAGTCACCGTGATCGGCGTCGGCATGGGCTTCCTGCTGTCTGCCGCCGTTTTCACCGAGATCGTCTTTTCCCGCCCCGGACTTGGCAAGCTGGTGATCGACAGTATCACCACCCGCAATTACCCGGTGGTGATGGGATCGGTGCTTTTCTCCACCCTCATCTTCGTGGCCTCCACGACGCTAGCAGACATCGTCAATGCCATCCTCGACCCGCGTATCCGGGCCGGGAAATAGGGGGCCGGGATCATGACAGACACAGCCGTATCATTGCCGAAGCCCCGTTCCGAACTGGGCGAGATCTTTCATCACCTCGTTCGTGACCCGTTGGGTCTTGCCGGGCTGATTATCGTGACGCTGATCGTCGCGTCCGCGCTCTTCGCGCCATGGATCGCACCTTATGACCCGATCGCGATGAACATTCCCGATCGGCTTCAAAGCCCGAACCTTACCCATCTTATGGGCACCGATCAGATCGGCCGCGACACGTTCAGCCGCGTCATCTGGGGCGGGCGCGTGGCCCTTCAGGTCGCCCTGCCTACAATCGCGGGGGCCATCGCCATCGGCCTGATCCTTGGCATGATCGCGGGCTACGGGCCCAAATGGCTGGACAACCTGATCGTGCTCTTTTTCGATACGGTCCGGTCCTTCCCGACCGTCATGTTCGCGTTGGCGGTTGTCGCGCTGGTGGGGCCGAGCCTGAATACCGTGATCCTTGTTATCATGGTCACATCGATCCCGACCTATGGCCGCGTGGTGCGCACGCTGACGCAGTCGCTAAAGGAAGCCGAGTTCATCACCGCCGAGAAATCGCTGGGCGCTTCCACCGCACGGATCATGACGATCCACATCGTTCCGAACGTGCTCGGGCCCCTCGCGGTCCTGGCTGCGATGGACATCCCGACGGTCGTCGGGCTTGAGGCAGGCCTGAGCTTCCTCGGTATGGGGGTAAAACCGCCCACGCCGTCCTGGGGTTCGCTCTTGAATGACGGCTATTCGCTCATCCGCAACACGCCATGGCTGATTGTCGCCGGGGGCATTCCGCTGATCCTGACGACGCTGGGTTTCACCTTCCTTGGTGAGGCGTTGCGCGACGTGGTCGATCCGAAGCTTCGTGGCAAGGGGGGCAAGTGATGGCCGTTCTCGACATCCGTGACCTATCGGTCAGCTATGCCACCCCGCGCGGCGCGCTGAAGGCCCTGCGCAATGTCTCGATGACGATCCCCGAGGGCAAGATCGTTGGCATCGTCGGTGAAAGCGGCTGCGGCAAGTCCACGCTGATTTCCTCGATCATCCGGCTGATGGCCCCGAACGCAAAGGTCGGTTCGGGCGAGGTGCGGTTCAAGGGCGAAAACCTTCTCAGCCGGTCCGAGGCCGGGATGCGCGCCCTGCGCGGGACCGAGATTTCCATGGTCTTTCAAGATCCGATGCAGACCCACAACCCGGTTCTGACCGTGGGCCGGCAGATGGTGGACATCCAGTATCGCGACAAGTTGTCAAAGGCGGACAAGCTGAAACGCGCGGCCGAGATGCTGGCGCTTGTCGGCATTCCCGACCCGGAGGCACGGCTGAACCAGTATCCGTTCGAGTTTTCCGGCGGCATGCGCCAGCGCATCGCGATTGCCATGGCGCTGATGGCGAAACCGTCGCTCTTGATCGCGGATGAACCCACGACCGCGCTCGACGCCACGCTGGAAGTGCAGATCATCAAGCGGCTGCGGGAATTGCAGGATGAGATCGGCTGTTCGATCCTCTTCATCTCGCACCATCTCGGCGTCATTGCCGAGCTTTGTGACGAGGTGGTGGTGATGTATGCGGGCGAGGTGGTGGAAAGCGGCAGCGTCCGCGACGTCTTTCACAATCCCGCGCATCCCTACACCCGCGCTTTGCTGGAATGCGACCCCGGACATATCAAGGTCAGGACCCGCAACCTGCCGACGATCCCCGGCAATATCCCCGACCTTGTCAGCCTGCCGAAGGGGTGCATCTTCGCCGAGCGCTGCGACAAGCGCCATGACGCATGTGTAACGCGGCCCGCGATGGGAACCGCCAGCCCCGGCCATCATGCCGCCTGCCACCTTATTGCAGAAAGGGTGACCGCATGAGCGCGCTGCTTCAGATCCGTGACGTCTTCGTCCGCTTCCGCCTCCGCGGTGGTGTTTTTTCCTCCGCCGGAACCATAGACGCGGTGTCAGGTGTCAGCCTCGACATAGAAGAGGGCAAGACCTATGGCATCGTCGGCGAAAGCGGGTCGGGCAAGACCACTTTGGCCCGGGCTGTCGCGGGGCTTCACCATGCCTCCGAAGGCTCGATCCTCTATCGCGGGCAGGAACTCGTCGACCTGCCGGAGGCAGAGTTCCGCAAGCTGCGCCGCGAAATCGTGATGATGTTTCAGGACCCGATCGGATCGCTGTCGCCCCGCCTGACGATCAAGTCTCTGATCACCGAACCCTTCCGCATTCAGGGCATGGGCGACCGCGACCTTGAGGCAGAGGCGAAGCGCCTGCTGACCATGGTCGGCCTGCCGCCGGAATTCGCGGCGCGCTACCCCTATCAGATTTCCGGCGGTCAGGCCCGCCGGGTGGGTGTTGCGCGGGCACTGGCGCTCGATCCGAAACTGCTGATCGCCGACGAACCCACTGCCGGGCTCGACGTGTCGATTCAGGGTGAGATGCTGAACCTTCTGGCGCGTCTTCAGGATGAACTCGGCCTGGCCATAATGATCATCACCCACAACCTGAATGTCGTGCGCCACATCACCGACAAGGTCGGAATCATGTATCTGGGCAAGCTGGTGGAGGAAGGCCCAACCGAAGAGGTGTTTGCCCGCCCGCAGCACCCCTACACGCTGGCCCTGCTGGCCGCGAACCCCGAGCCTGATCCCGACGCGCAACTGATGCGGGTGGAATTGCAGGGCGAACCGCCCTCGATCCTGCGTCGCCCGAAGGGCTGCGAATTCCACACCCGCTGCCCCTTCGTGCAGCCGCGTTGTTCCATAGAGATGCCCGTGTGGACGGCGCGGGCTATGGGTGCCCATCGCTGCCATTTCCCGGAAATCTGGGTCCAGGAAGAAACCGCCGCGTCATGAGTGCCACGATCTTCACCAATGGAACGATCCTGACGCTGGACGATGCCAATTCCACGCCCAAAGCGGTTGGGATCGACGGAGAGCGGATCGTTGCGGTCGGACACCTGCACGATGTCCGTGCAGCCCTGCCCGGGGCGGATGAGGTGGACCTTGCAGGCCGCACCCTCATCCCAGCCTTCATCGACCCGCATGGGCACTTCCCGGACTCGGCCTTTGTCACGCTCCTGCGGGCCGATCTTGCATCGCCCCCGCGCGGGGAGTGTCGATCTCTCGCTGATGTCTTCGCGCGGCTCAGCGCCAAGGCCGCCCAGACCCCGAAAGGCGAATGGGTCATGGGCGCAGCTTTGGACGAGACATTGCTGGCTGAAGGCCGCATGCCAACCCGCGATGAGCTGGACGCAGTTTCGCGGGACCATCCGGTGTGGGTCATTCACACATCGGGCCACTGCGGTGTCGCGAATTCGATGGCTCTGGCGCATCAAGGGATCAGCGAAGGCACGCCCGACCCGGCAGGCGGACGGTTCCTGCGCGATACGGCAGGCCGTCTGACCGGTGGCATAGAGGGCCTGAGCGCGATGGGCGAGATGGGGGATACCCATTTCCTGATCAACCAACAAAGTTTTCGACGCAGCTTCGATGCCGCCCGCGAGGAGTACCTCGCCCACGGTGTCGCGCTCGCGCAAAACTCTTGGACAGCCCTGCCACTTCTGGAGCTGTTCGCCGATGTGGCAAGTCAGGGAGATCCCGGCATCGACCTCGTTCTGTTGCCGGTCGCGGAGATAGAGCCGGGTTTTTCAACCTCGAACCTCTGCCGCAACTGGCCGGGCGCCAACATATCGCTTGGCCCCCGCAAGTTGCTGACCGACGGCTCGTTCCTGATGCGTACGGCCTGGCTGACCAAACCCTACCATACCGGGGCGCCCGGCAAGGTGCCCGACAAAGGCCTCGCCTATATGGAGCGCGACACGCTGTTCGCCGAGGTTCGGAAGCTCCACGACATGGGCTATCAGATCCACACCCATTGCAACGGCGATGCAGCGTCGGACATGTATCTCGATGCGATCGAGGCGGCTTTGGCAACCAATCCGCGCGCCGATCACCGCCATACAATCATCCACGGGCAGGTGATGCGCGAAGACCAACTTGAGCGCTGCGCCGAACTCGGCGTGACGGTCAGCTTCTTCCCCGCCCATGTCTGGTATTGGGGCGACCAGCACTATTCCGAATTGCTCGGACCGGAGCGGTCGCAGAATATCTCGCCCACAGGCTGGGCCGAAAAGGCCGGTGTGCGTTTTACCATCCACAACGACGCCTCGGTCACGCCCACCCGACCGCTCCACCTGATCCATACGACGGTAAACCGTGTGACGCATGGTGGCCGCACACTGGGCGAGGAACAGAAGATCAGCGCCCTTTCGGCGCTGCGCGCCCACACGATCGACGCGGCCTGGCAGGTCTTTCAGGAAGATGAGCGTGGCTCTATCGAACCCGGCAAACTCGCTGACCTCGTCATACTGGACGCCAGCCCCCTTGACCGACCCGACAGGATCGACACGATCAGAGTGGAACAGACCTGGCGCCGGGGCGCGCGGGTCTATCAGGTAGAAAACAAGAAGGTCGGAGCACTGGTGTGAGTTACGCCATCTATATCGGCAAGAACCACTCGGCCACCGGCCATGCCTGGCTTGGCGGTTACGGCGACGAACCGTCCTCGCACTGGCTGGAAATCATTCCGGCAGCCGATCATGGCCCGGGCACGATGATTGAGGTGGGCGTGGGACCGGAGGCGGACATGCCGGGCCGACGCACACAGATCCCGCAGGTCAAGCGCACGCTCAGGCATATGCGGGTCAGCTATTCTTACTATCTCGGCGTGCCGGCCCCCATCACCAATGGCGGGTTGAACGCAGCGGGCGTAGCCGTGCGCGATGTCTGGTCGACCTCGCGGGCCGAACTGATCGCGATGACGCCGAAAGACCAGACCGGCCTGAACTATTCAGACCTCGCGCGGATCGTCATGGAACGCGCCACATCGGCGCGTGAGGCGGTGGAGATTTGCGCCGCCCTCATCGCCGACCATGGCGAGGCGACATATGGTGGCAACTCGCACCTCTTCGCCGATGCCGATGAGGCCTGGGTGATGATCCAGTTCGCGGGGGGCAAGGGGCTCTGGGTGGCCGAACGGCTGGGTCCCGACAGCATCCGCGCCTCGCGTCCCGGCTACGTGCTGGAAGTGCCGGTGAATGAGCCGGATCCCCCCGATTTCCTCTGGTCGCCGAACTTCGTCAGCTTCGCCCGTGAGATGGGCTGGTATGACGACGGCGCCTTCAATGCCAACACGATCTATGGCGACAGCAAGGGCCGGTGGGAGGGTGTCCGGTGGATCGAGGCCGAAATGCAGGCCCGCGCCGCAAGACCCGAAAAGATCGACCTCGCTGATGTCATATGGGCGGTCAGGACCGAAAAGCTGACCGGCGACACCGCCGGTTACGGTCAGGTCGTACCCCTTTTGTCCCCGTCTGACCCGGCGCTTTACATGATGTGGCATGCCGCGACCGGCGCCATCGCCGCGCCTTTTGCCCCGGTCTTTCTCGGCCAATCCACTATTCCCCCGGAATACGGCCCGCACCGTTATCTGACGACCGGCGAATCCCACCGTTTCATGGACCTCCGCAAGGCGGTCAGCGGCAATACCGACACTGTCTCGCTTGTCTCGCAGGCGCATGAGGCGCATCGCTCAGCGGTGCAGGAAGCCAAGCGGCTGATGTATCTGATGCAGCTACTCGGCCCCGAGGCGCTGGGCCGGGCCACCGGAGTATTCGAGGCGCATGAGGCACGCCTTGCCCGCCAGACCGCGGCGCATCTGCGCATTGCGGATGCGGCCGTTGCCGCCGGGCTGACCGACGACATGATGGAGATCCTTGGTGCGTTTAGCACCGGCGCGCTTCTGGCGGGTTTGCGAGCCGTTGCAGGCCTTTCTGCGGGGTTCGAGGTGGAGCTTTCGGCGCGGGACCTGACCTGGAGCCCGGGCACGCCGGTAGCCTTCCCGCAGATCTGGTGACCCGGCCCGCTCACGCAACTTTTGTTTGACCTGCCTCCCCATCCGCCCGACGGTGGGGACACGTCAGGCGTGGAGGGTGGTATGGACGATGACGTCAAGGTTGTAATCGAAACGCGGGAAAACGGCCCGCTGGTCATCAAGGGGCTGGATGAACTCACGGGCCCCGACGGTCAACCGCTGGAGGTGAAGCCGGTCGTCGCGCTTTGTCGTTGTGGCGGCAGCAAGACCAAGCCCTTTTGCGATGGCAGTCACAAGACCAATGGGTTTCAAAGCTCGGGCGGCACGCCGTCCGGGGTGAACCGCATCCTGCGGTACGCAGGTCAGGAAGTGACGGTCACCTACAACCCGCTCATCTGTTCCCACGCCGCCGAATGCGGCCGCATCGCGCCCGAAGTCTTCAACCCAGCGCAGAAGCCATGGGTTCAACCTGACAAGGGCAGCCGCAATGCGGTGGAATCGGTGATTGCCCATTGCCCCTCGGGTGCGCTGGCACTGGCGCTGGGCGATGCGGTCACCCATCTCGTCGCCGACCGGGCCCGGATTGAGGTCGCCCGCAATGGCCCCTACTACGTGCGCGAGGCCGACATTGCCGAACCCCATCCTGGCGAAGGCGCGTGCCGCCGCAAATACGTGCTTTGCCGTTGCGGCAAATCGGGTATCAAACCCTATTGCGACGGCAGCCACCGCGATCAGGGCTGGAAAAGCGGCGATTAAGATGTCGGGCAATACATCCTGACTGACTGGAACAGCTTTCGGCTAGCCGGATTGACTCCGTACGCGGCTGCAAGGGCTTTTCACCGGCGGGTCCTGCGGGCATAGTCACGTCCGCGGGACATTTGATCCGGGGGACGGAAATGGATTTAGAGCAGGTTCTGGGAGAATTGATCGGCGGCAACGGCGTGCTGATCGCTCTGGCGGTATTCATCATCATCTGCGTCATGCTTGGCGTGCGGATCGTGCCGCAGTCGGAAAAGCATGTCGTGGAACGGTTCGGGCGGCTGCGCGCCGTCCTCGGGCCGGGGATCAACTTCATCGTGCCGTTCCTCGATCGCGTGGCGCACAAGATTTCTATTCTTGAACGCCAGCTTCCGAATGCGTTGCAGGATGCGATTACCTCCGACAACGTGCTGGTGAAGGTGGAAACGTCGGTCTTTTACCGCATCATCGAACCGGAAAAGACCGTCTACCGGATCCGCGATGTGGATGGCGCCATTGCCACGACGGTCGCCGGCATCGTTCGGTCCGAGATCGGCAAGATGGAACTTGACCAGGTCCAGTCGAACCGCGCCGACCTGATCGCCAAGGTGCGTGAGCAGGTCGCGGCGATGGTCGATGACTGGGGGATCGAGGTCACGCGGGCCGAAGTGCTGGACGTGAACCTTGATGAGGCGACGCGCGCCGCGATGCTGCAACAGCTGAACGCCGAGCGCGCTCGCCGCGCGCATGTGACCGAGGCCGAGGGCAAGAAGCGCGCAGTCGAACTGGCCGCCGATGCCGACCTCTACGCGGCCGAGCAGGAAGCCAAGGCCCGCCGCATCTCGGCCGAGGCCGAGGCCTATGCGACCGAGGTGGTGGCAAAGGCGATCCGTGAAAACGGGATCGAGGCCGCACAGTATCAGGTCGCTCTGAAGCAGGTGGAAGCGCTGACGGCGGTCGGGCAGGGGGCAGGCAAGCAGACCGTGATCGTGCCCGCCAATGCGCTGGAGGCCTTTGGCGATGCGTTTAAGATGCTGAAGGGACGGTCGTAATGCTCTGGCAGCTATGGTGGGTCTGGATGATCGCCGGGGCGATTCTCGGCATTCTCGAAGTGGTAATCCCCGGATTTATCCTTCTGGGTTTTGCTATCGGGGCGGCGCTGACCGGACTTCTTCTTTGGGCCGGAATCCTCGGCGGTTCGCTCGCGGTGCTGCTGCTCGTATTCGCCGTGGCATCGCTTGCAGCATGGCTCTTCCTGCGCAAGGTCGTGGGCGTGCGGCGTGGCCAGATCAGGGTCTGGGACAGCGACATCAATGACAACTGATTCCGGCTTCGTCGGCGCGAAGCTTGCGCTGATCGGGGCCGGACGGGTGCTGACCTGTCTCAGGGACGACCGGGAGGGGATTGCCTTTCCCGGGTTCTGGGATCTGCCCGGCGGCGGGCGTGAAGGATCTGAAGGCCCCGAAGACTGCGTTCTGCGCGAGTTGCGCGAGGAATTCGGGCTGGTCTTGCCGAAATCCCGGCTGATCTGGCGGCGCGACTATGCGTCAAAACACGAGCCCGGTGGCCGCGCTGCGTTCTTCGGTGGCCGGATCGAACCCGGCGAGGTTGACAGGGTCGTTTTCGGGGATGAGGGGCAGGGATGGCAGATGATGGAGATCGGGGTCTTCGTGACCCATGCCCGTGCCGTTCCCTATCTGCGCACCCGGCTGCAGGATTTCCTTTCGGCAGGGGTCATGTGAAGACCTGTTCAACCGCGCGTGCGACTGGGGCATAATCGCGCCATCATGCAAGCCCTTTGCCGCGACTGCCTGCACATGTTCGAGACCGGCACGCGCTGCCCGGCCTGCCGGTCACCGCGCATCCTGTCGCATCCTGAACTTTTCTCGCTTTCCATCGCGCACATGGATTGCGACGCTTTTTATGCGTCGGTCGAGAAACGCGACAATCCCGAGATCCGCGCCAAGCCGGTCATCGTCGGCGGCGGCAAGCGGGGGGTCGTCTCCACCTGCTGCTACCTCGCCCGGATCAAGGGCGTGCGGTCGGCGATGCCGATGTTTCAAGCGCTGAAACTTTGCCCCGAGGCGGTCGTGGTCAAGCCGCGCGGCAGTCACTACGCCGCCGTGTCGCGCCAGATCCGCGCGCTGATGGACGAACTGACGCCGGTGATTGAGCCCCTGTCGCTGGATGAGGCGTTCCTCGATCTGACCGGCACCGAGCGGCTGCACAAGGCGCCCCCTGCGGTCCTCCTGTGCCGCCTTCTGAAACGGATGGAGTCGGAACTGGGGCTGACTGGATCGGTTGGCCTGTCCCATAACAAGTTCCTCGCCAAGATCGCCTCGGACCTCGACAAGCCGCGCGGTTTTTCGATCATCGGCAAAGGTGACACTGCGGCGTTCCTGAAGGGCAAGCCGGTGCGCATGATCTGGGGGGTTGGTGCTGCGACCCAGGAACATCTGAACGCGGCGGGTATCCGGACCTTCGACGATCTCGCCCGATGGGACCGCAAGGACCTGCACCACCGTTTTGGCCAGATCGGCGACCGGCTCTGGCATCTCGCGCGGGGCGAGGATTACCGGCGCGTCAATCCGCATGAGCCGATGAAGTCGATCTCGGCCGAAACCACGTTCGATGAGGATATCGCCGACCGTGATCTTCTCGATGGTCACATCTGGCGACTGGCCGAGAAGGTCGCCGACAGGACGAAGGCCAAAGGGCTGGCAGGGCGGACCGTGACGCTGAAGCTGAAGCGCGCCGATTTCACCACGATCACACGGCGCCATACCCTGCGCGAGCCGACCCAGATCGCCGACCGGCTCTACCGCGAGGCGGCCGACCTTCTGGCGCAGGTCAAGGGGCGGGATGCCTACCGGCTGATCGGTGTCGGCCTGTCGGATATCGTGTCTGCGGGTGAGGCGGATCTGACGCCCGACCTGCTCGACCCTCAGGCGGCGAAACGGGCGGGTGCGGAACGTGCCACCGATGCGATCCGGGCAAGGTTCGGCCCCGACGCGATCGTCAAGGGCCGGTCGCTCAGGTGATCATTCCGCCGCCAGCGGCATCGTGGACGATTTGCCGCGACCGATCTCGGCGATCTCAGCGAGTATCCCGGTCAGGATCCGCTTGAAGCCAAGAAAGTTGCCGTTCGGCCGGATTTCGCGCTCGTTCATGTAGAGGGACCGGTCCATCTCGATCTGAACTGCATGCATCCCGCGCGAGGGGCGGCCATAGGTCTGGGTAATGTATGCCCCGGCAAACGGCGCATTACGCTGGGTGCGGAAACCCGCCGATTCGAAAGCCGCCTCGATCCGGTCCACGATGTCAGGGGCCGCCGCCGAACCGAACCGGTCGCCAAGGACGATTTCGGGGCGCTTAATGCCGGACGAGGCGATGGAATCCATCGCTTCATGCGGCATTGAGTGCATGTCGATCAGAATTGACTGACCAAAGGTCGCACGGGCGTCGTCAAGCAGGCGGCGCAAGCAGTCGTGATAGGGATGCCAGACCTGTTCGATCCGCGTGGCGGCTTCGGACAGGGGCAGTTTGCCGCGATAAATGGCACGACCACCGGCAACAACGCGAGGAATGACTCCAAGACCCGAGGCGACGCGGGGATTATGAACCGCGATTCTCACACCTTCGATTAATGCCGGGTCCATCTCGTCCGCGGCGCGGTTCACATCGACATAGGCCCGCGGCGCACGCGCGGTAAGCAGCGGCGCCCCGAACGCCACCACGCCGTCGAGAAGCTGATCGATGAAAGCGTCCTCGGACGATCGGATGGAATGTTCGTCAAGTATCGACGTTTCGAGAAAACCTGCCGGATAGTCGCGGCCTGAATGCGGCGAGGCGAACACGACGCTGGTCAGGCGTCGTAGGGGCAGGGTCAAATCATGTGGCGAACCGGTCATGGCCGCTCCTTGCGAATAGGCCGACTATAGCGACAAACAACTGCACGCCGAAACCCCTTGAAAGCCGCACCGACTCCTTTTATAGACCCGGGACCGAAGCGGTTGCGACCGCGCACCCAATAGGGCCAGCGCGTCGGAATCGTTGACGGAACGGGCGGTTAGCTCAGCGGTAGAGCACTACGTTGACATCGTAGTGGCCACTGGTTCGATCCCAGTACCGCCCACCATCCGCCCCCGATTCGGGGGCATTTGAGTTTCAACAGGCGCGACGCGCGCCGCGAATAGGAGAAGACCGATGAAGGTCAAGAACTCGCTCCGCTCGCTGAAGTTGCGCCATCGCGACTGTCAGATCGTGCGCCGTAAGGGCCGCGTCTATGTGATCAACAAGACGCAGCGCCGTTTCAAGGCCCGTCAGGGCTGAGTGGCACAAGAGCTTTGTGAAAAGCCGCCGGTAGTCCGGCGGCTTTTTCCTTTGGTGGCCATGGGTCTCGGCCGCCCATGTCACGGCACACGCAGATGCGTCAATGCCGCTGTGTCGCCGCCCACAGGCCGGACGACGAAAAGGTTCGCAAAATCGTCCTTGGGGATCTCCGGAGGATCAGACACGCCGAGCATCGACAGGATCCCGGGGATCGTCTCGGTATGGGCGACGACCAGAACGATGTCGTCTTCGTGGTCAAAGCCAAGAATGTCGATTAGCCCTGCAGTATCCCTCCAGTCGTGTTCGGTCACGGGAACGGCCAGAATGTTGGCGATCAGGCCCCCGGTTTCGCGCGCGCGGCGCGTATCCGATGTGACAATCATACCGATCCCTGCAGACCCTAGCATTTCCGCCCAGGCCGCAGCTCGCAAACGACCGGCCTCGGTCAAGGCGGGGTCATCGCCGGAAAGCTCCTTTTCGGCGTGGCGGATGATGAATACGGTCTCCTGCGCGACCGCAGGAGCCGCGATGAGGTAGACAAGGCAGATGGTCCGAATGGTCTTGAGCATGGCGCACCCCTCTGCCAACAGCGTCCCATACGCTGCTGCCCCGAGCAAACGTTTTTGGCTTTAATCAGAGCGAGTCGACCAGAAGCCGGGCAACAGTCTGCTGGGTCAGATAGCCGGTGACTGGCAGGTTCCGGGCCTGCTGATACCGTCTGAGCGCGCGCCTTGTATCGTCGTCAAAGACACCGTCCGCCTTGCCGGGTTTCAGCCCAAGCGCGGCGAGCCGCTGCTCTACCATTGAGCGCATTACCCCGTTCAGCCCAAGCGCCTGTTCGGTCCTCGCAGCCTGCTCCTGCGCCGCCGTGTCTGCTGCCGTCGTGTCGGGTTCTGCCAGCATCAGCTTTGCCTCGTCGGCGAAGGCGCCCTGCGGATAATCTGCAAGGTACCGGCGGTAGCCTGCTGCCGTATTGGTCCGCACGGCAACATCCCATGCCGCGCGATCTGCGGCGGCGGCCTGTTCCCGCCGGGCATCGTCGAAGACCTTCAGTCGCTCCTGCGCCAGTTCAGCGAAAAGCCCGTCGGGGTAGCGCCTGAGATAGGCCCTGAGCCCCGCCTCGTCACCCGCCGCGCCGGTCTGGTCCCAGTAGAGCCGGTCGAGCCGTTCTTGTTCGGCCTGACGTGCGGTCGCCTCGGCTTCCAGTTCGGCCGCGCGCTTTTCGGCCTGCGCGGCAAGGGCCGCCATCTGCGGAGCGGTGATATAGCCGGTCGTTTCGTGTCCGTTCCGACGCTGCCATGTCCCGATCGCATTGCGCGAGCCGGGACCAAACAGTCCGTCTATGCCCTTCGGGTCGATATCCAGGATCGAAAGATCGCGCTGGATTTGACGGCGCTGATCTCGCGACAGACGAAGCGCCTCCTCGGCCGCGCGGGCCTGCGCCACCGGATCGTCGGCCTCGGTGATCGCCCGGCGCGCCGCATCGGCAAAGAGCCCGTCTGGATAGCGGCGCAGATAGGATTCGTAGGCCAGCTTCGTGTCGATCTCACGCGTTGTTTCCCACAATTCGCGTTCGATTTCCAAACCGGCTTCCGCCGCGGTGGAGGTCGTGGCAGGCGCGGGTGGCCCGGCGACTTCCGCCGCAGGCAGGAACGGTGCCGTGTCCCCAAGATAACCTTCGACCCGCAGGCCCTGTGCACGCTCGGCCAGCGCGGCCAGCGTAAGGCCGCGGATGGCAACGACGTCGCCTGCGAATTCGGCGATATCGTCAGCCTCGCCACTGATCAGCGTAACACCCTGCGGAATGTCGAGCGCACCAATTCCCGGCGACAGCCCGCGACCGGGGTCAATGCGGCGCTCCTCCGTTCCCAGCAACACCACCGCTTTTCCGGGACGTTCGGCCGCAATGGCAAGAATGGTCGACAGGGGCAAACCCGCGCCATCGGCCGAAGCCAGACCCGGCAGCCGTGCCTCGGTCCCAAGGAACCAGGTTTCACCGACTGCATGGACGAAGTGCCCTGCCAGCAGGATCACGGTGCGTCCCGGCGCTGTTGTATCGCCATAATGCTCGGACAGAAGCGCGCGCATCGCGGCTGTGTCGAGGTCGCTGCCCTTGCGCACGACCAGACCCGTTTCCTCGAGCGCTACGGCGGCATCCAGCGCATCATCGGCGGCGGATATGTTCGAGGCATTTCGGTAATTCTCGTTGCCGATCACGAGCGCGGCATCCTGGGCACAAAGGGGCGTAGCGATCAGAAGCGCAGCGCTGAAAACAAACGGCTTGAAACCCATAAGACATCTCCCGATTGGTCGCTGCTAGTGTAGCGTTTCGGGCCCAGTTATCCGATCACAGTTTTCGGCGGGTGCGAATTCTTCCACCGACAAGTCATCATCAACCCAAGGATCGGCCGCCGCCGTCCAGAAACCAATCATCGGGATAGGGATACCACCAGTCCTGAATAACCGGCTTGTGGTCGATGATGACCATCTTCGTGCGTCTGAAGGCGTCGAGCCCCTGTCGTCCGAGTTCGCGACCGAGGCCGGAGGCCTTCCAGCCGCCGAAGGGCAGGGCGTCGTTGTCGATGAGCGGGTTGTTGACCCAGACCATCCCGGCGTCCAGCCGTTCGGCGGAGTCCATTGCCTCATTTAAGTTGGTGGTGAAAACAGAGGCGCCCAGTCCGAAGGGGGAGGCATTGGCACGCGCGACGGCGTCGTTGAAGTCGCGGACGCGGACGACGGCGGCGACGGGGCCAAAACACTCGGATTGTAGAAGCGCCATATCCTCTTTGCAGCCGGTAAGTATGGTCGGTTCGTAGAACCAGCCCCGGTTCTGATCGGGCGGCACGCGTCCGCCGGTGACGACCTCCGCGCCTTTCGCGATTGCGTCTTCAACAAGCGCCGCCACCCGGTCGCGCGCGGCCTCGGAAACGAGCGGTCCGATCTCGGATTTCATCAGGCCATTGCCGACCCGCAATGTGCGCGTCTTTTCAGCAAAAGCCTCAACGAAAGCGTCATGAACGGCATCGACCACGTAAAGCCGCTCGGCCGAAGTGCAGACCTGTCCCGAAAGGTGGAATGCAGCCGTCACGGCGCCGGCCGCCGCAACATCCAGCGGCGCGCTTTCGCAGACGATCATCGGGTCGCTGCCACCCGCCTCGATCACCGCGGGCTTCATCGCAGCGGCCGCCGCCATCCCGACTGCCTTGCCCGCCGCGACTGAGCCGGTGAAGGCGACGGCATGTGTGCGGGACGAGGCGATGAGCTTCTCCGCCAGAGCAGCGCCGCCCGGCAGACAGGCAACAAGGCCTTCGGGCAGGTCCCGGAAGCACTTCATGAATTCAAGCGTTGAAAGCGTGGTCACAGGCGCCGGTTTGACGATGCAGCCGTTCCCGGCGGCGAGGGATGCCGCGACCGTCCAGCACATGAGAAGGACGGGGAAGTTGAAGGGCATGATGTGGACCGACACGCCAAGCGGTTCGTAACGCGCATACTGGAACGATCCGGCTTGCGTTGTGCCCGCGACCTTTCCGGCCTCGTCCCGCGCCATTTCCGCATAATAACGGAAGATCGGCGCGCAGTTCGCAATCTCGCCGATGGCCTCCGGATAGGGCTTGCCCATCTCGCGGCTCATCAGGATTGCGGCGGGGCGGTGGTCGGCCGTCTCGATCGTGTTGGCGAGTTGGTGCAGGACCCTCGCCCGGGTCTTCGCGTCGACCCGCTTCCATGCCGCCTGCGCCGCGCCGACGGCGTCGAGGGCCGAGGCCATCTCGTCGTCGCC
Organism: Albidovulum litorale; assembly: GCF_025751495.1. GTDB lineage: Bacteria > Pseudomonadota > Alphaproteobacteria > Rhodobacterales > Rhodobacteraceae > Albidovulum > Albidovulum litorale. Next base: position 929,261 of record NZ_JAOWKZ010000002.1, read on the forward strand.
CGCCTCCGCGATCCGGCCGACGACCTCCAGAGTCGCGGGGTCGATCACTTCGCGAGGGTCACCCGCCATGGGGCGGAAACCGGGCGTGACGAAGAAGGCGGGGCGGGTGGGATCGAACGGCATCGGAACCTCAGCGGATCATGTAGACCTTCTTGATGGTCTCGTGGACGGTACAGGTGCCTTTCCAGTCCTGCGGGAAGAAGGCGGCGGTATCGGGCGTGATCTCGATCACCTCGCCGCTTTCATGAACATAGGTGCTGCGGCCTTCGAGGAAGTGGCAGAACTCGTCCTTCGTGACGTGGCAGAACCACTTGCCGGGCGTGCAGATCCAGAGGCCGCATTCGCTCGACCCGTCGGGATTGCGCGAGATGAGCCGGCCCGAGATCCGCGATTCCCCCTCGATCATCGTCGGGATGACGCCCCAGTCGACGAGGTCGGTCTGGTCCAGCGGTTTGCGCATCAAAGGTGTGGTGGTCATGGTGCTCCTAGCGGCTCATGAAAGCCTTGGTGGCGGTTTCGGTGACGATGCATAGGCCGGTCCAGCCGGCGGGGAAGAAGACCATTGCACCGGGGGCGATGGGGATTTCCTGCCCGTCGTCGGCGACATACATGCCCCGCCCCGAGACGAAGTAGCAGAACTCGTCCGAGGGGATGGTGACGCGCCGCTTGCCGGGCGTGCAAGACCAGAGGCCGCATTCGCTGGACCTGTCCGGGTTGGCATGCATCACCTTGCCCGAAAGGTGCGGCGCGCCTTCAATCACGTTCTTGCTCGGCCCCCAGTCGTCGAGCGTGACTTCGGCCGCGTCGGGCCAGTTGGGCGTTGTCATTCGTTGGCCTCGCGATCCGAAAGGTAATAAGTGTTGCGCATGGTTTCGTGCACCTCGCACTCCCCCGTCCAGCCGGAGGGGAACATCACGGCGGTGCCCGGCGTGACCTCGATCACCTCGCCCGTATCGGAGCGGTAGGTGGCCCGACCGGCGACGAAATTGCAGAACTCGTCCCGCGGTATGGAGAGCCGCCAGTGGCCCGGGGTGCAGACCCAGATGCCGATTTCGGGGCGGTTCCCCGGCCCCTTGTGGACGAGCTTGCCCGAGGATCGCGAGGTGCCTGAAATGGCGTCAGGCTGGGCGCCCCAGTCGACCAGATCGGCCCTTGTCGAGGCGTCGTGAAGATGCGGCGCCGAACTCACTTCGCGAGCCCTTCCAGAAGCTTCGCAGCCTTGGCCGGACCGCTCTGCGCCTGCATATGCTTGGATGTTGCGGAAAGCTTCGCCGCCATCGCCTTGTCGGTCAGGCAGGTCTCGATCTTCGCCAGAAGCTCCGCGTCCGTCCAGTCGTAGCGCGGCATCTTGAAGCCGTGACCTGTCTCCTGAACCCTTGTCGCGTTGTCGTGGCCGTCCCAGACATAGGGCATGATGATCGCGGGCTTGCCGAAGTAGAGGCATTCGGTGAACGAGTTGTTGCCGCCGTGATGGATCACCGCATCGACTTGCGGAATGACCGAGGGCTGCGGAAACCAGCCGGCCACCTGCACGTTGCCGGGCAGGTCGGAATATTCGGCGGCATAGTCGCCGATGTTCACGAGGGCCCGGTACGGCGACTTCGCCAGCGCCGCGATGATCCGCTTCAGAAGGTCGGTGTCGCCCGCACCGAGCGAGCCGAAGGAAACGTAGAGAAGCGGGCCGTCGTTGTTCTTGGCAAATGTCGGAACCTCATAGGGTTCCTCTTTCCGGACGCAGCCTTCGAGATACTGGAACCGCCCTGGGTCCAGCGGCACGTCGCGGTGGAACTTTACCGGCTCGGGGTAGAGGAGGAGGTTCATATAGGGCGAGGCTTCGAAGAACTGGCCGATCGGATAGGCATCCTCGCCGCATTCGGCGAGGAATGCGTTGAAATCGTCGTGGATCGGCTTGATCACGCTGTTGAATTTGTTTCGGAACGCCTTGTGGCAGGCCGTGTCATTCTCGCCGCAGCCCGAGAGGTGCGGCGGGATCCCTTCCTCCTCGATCTCGTTTTCGGAACAGGAAATGACGCGGACCCATGGCACGCCGTACTGCTTGATCGCCGGGAAGAGGATGACATTGTCAACGGCAATGACGTCGGGCTTCACCTTGGCCAGCACGCCCGGCAGGTCTTTCTGCGCCCATTTTGCGCTGTCGACGATCGCCTCCCAGCAATCCTTCACATAGTTGTCGATCTGGTCGATCGGCGCCTTGCGGAAATTCGGGATGTGGCCGTTGATGAAGTCCTCCCAGAACTTCGCCATCTGCTCGGGCGGCATCGGTTCGGACAAGGCCACGGGATGCGCTTCGAACCCGTAACCCTGATAGACTTCGACAAAACCCGGATCGGAGAGGAACACGGCCTTGTGGCCGAGCGCTTCGACCGCTTGCGCGATACCAACGGAGTTCAGCGCCGGGCCAAAGGCGGCTTCGGGGAAGAAGGCGAAGGTTTTCTGGGCCATGGTTGTCTCCCTGTTCTAATCGTTGAATTGACGTGTATCGGCGTCGTTCCAGCCGAGCGTGACGGTATCGCCCTCGGCCACCGGCCTCCGGTCGGCGGCATTGGCCGTGAGGCGGACGAGAAGCGGTTTCGGCGACAAAGGGGTTGCGACGTGAAGCTGCAGGTCGAGCCCGTGATAGGCCCGCGCCGCAACGCGCCCCTCGACCGTGCGGTCGGCGCTGTCGGGGAAAAGGTGGATGCGTTCGGGGCGGATGGCGAGCGTGCGGCCGCCCTCTTCAATGAAATTCATCACGCCGATAAAATCAGCGGCGAAGCGGTTCGCGGGATGTTCGTACACCTCATGCGGGGTGCCGCATTGCAACAGCCGCCCGTCCTTCAGGATTGCCACGCGGTCGGCCATGACCAAAGCCTCCTCCTGATCATGGGTGACGACGATGAAGGTGATGCCAACCTCATGCTGCAGCCGCTTGAGTTCGAGCTGCATCGCCGCCCGCAGCTTCTTGTCGAGCGCGCCCAAGGGTTCGTCGAGGAGCACGAGCCGCGGCCGTTTCACCAGCGCGCGGGCGAGCGCGACACGCTGCCGCTGGCCGCCCGACAGCTGGTCGGGTTTGCGTTTCGCCATCGGCGAAAGCTCGGTGATCTCCATGATCTCGCCAACGCGCGACGCGATGTCGGACCGGGGTAGACGTTCCATTTCCAGCCCGTAGGCGATGTTCCCCTCCACCGTCATATGCGGGAAGAGCGCGTAGCTTTGGAACATCAGGTTGACCGGCCGACGGTTGGGCGGTACGCGCGAAATGTCCCTACCGTCCAGCAGGATCGCGCCCGCGTCCGGCGTCTCGAACCCCGCCAGCATCCGCAGCAGCGTGGTCTTGCCCGACCCGGACGCGCCGAGAAGCGCGAAGAACTCATTCTCCATGATGTCGAGCGACAATCCGTCGACGGCCGTCACCGCACCGAACCGCTTCGTCACACCGTTGATCGAAAGAAGCGCGGTCATGGTGCGATCACCCCCCTGTTCAGCCGCTGCGACAGAGTCAGTGCGGTGACCGAGACAATCATCACCAAGGTTGCCAACGCATTGATTTCGGGCGTCACGCCGAAGCGGATCATGGCGAAGATCTGCATCGGCAGGGTGGTGGAGGCGCGACCGGCACCGGCGGTAAAGAAGGCGATGATGAATTCGTCGACCGACAGCGTGAACGCGAGAAGCGCGCCGGCGATCACGGCGGGCAGGATCAGGGGCAGCGTCACCCGGCGGAACGTCGTGAAGCCCGATGCGCCGAGGTCCGCCGAGGCCTCCGTCACCGACCAGTCGAAGCTCTTGAGCCGCGCCCGAACTACCGCCGAGACGAAGGCCAGGTTGAAGACGACATGGGAAAGGATGATCGTGTGCAGCCCCATCGGCACTTTCAGGAGCGAGAAGAAGCTCAGAAGCGCGATGGCGAGCACGATGTCGGGAATGATCATCGGCGCGAAGACCAGCGCCTCCAAGGCGCGGCCCTTTCGCCGCCGGGTTTCGATCCCAAGCGCGAGCAGCGTGCCGAGAACCGCCGCGATGGCTGTCGAGATCATCGCGACTATCAGCGTGTTGAGAGCGGCCGAGAGGATGTCGCGGTTCGCCATCAATGCGCCGTACCACTTGACCGAAAATCCGGTCCAGGCGGTGGGCAGGCCACCCTCATTGAAGCTGAGCGCGACAAGGGTCGCGATAGGGATGTAGAGAAAGGCGAAGACCGCGACGAGAACGACGGCAAGGCTTCGGCGGGTTGCGGGCGAACGGTCAGCCATCGGTGCCCTCCCGCCTTTCGCCCGCGCCCTTCTCGGCGGCGATGGCCTGAAGCGTCAGAAGCCCCATCATGATCGCGATCAGCACCATCGAGATCGCCGCCCCGAAGGGCCAGTCGTTCGCGGTCAGGAACTGAGCGTAGATCAGGTTGCCCATCATCTGGAACCGCCCGCCGCCAAGAAGCGCGGGGGTGATGAAGTTGCCGATGGACAGGACGAAGACGAAGACCACGCCTGCTGCGATCCCCGGAACGGTCATCGGAAGGATCACGCGGCGGAACGTGGTAAAGGCCGAGGCGCCGAGATCGCGCGACGCCTCGGCAAGTTCCGGGTTCAGCCGGGCAAGCGGCGCGTAGCAGGCGAGGATCACGAAGGGCAGGTAGTTGTAAACAAGGCCGGTGATCACCGCGCCTTCGGTGTAGAGCATGGAGGGCGGCTCGCCCTCATATCCCAGCATCCGCAAGCCTTGTGTGATCAGCCCCTCGCGGTTCAGAAGCACGATCCAGGCATAGGTGCGGATCAGGTAGTTCGACCAGAAGGGCAGCACAGCGAGGAAGAGCAAGAGAGGTTGGCGGTGACGCGGCGCGGCGGCGATCGCGTAGGCGGCGCCGTAGCCGATGACGACAGCGATCAGCGTGGCAAGCCCCGCGATCCGCGCTGAGGTCAGGAAGATTCCGGCATAGAGCGGATCGACGATCAGCGCGAAGTTTTCCAGCGTGAAGGTGTAGTCGATCCCGCCATAAAGCCCGCGCCGGAAGAAGCCGAGCGCAAGGATCAACCCGCAGGGAACGACCATGAGCGCGGTCAGCCACATCAAGGCTGGCGCCATCAGAAGGGTCGAGCGGGTATTCGGGCTTTGCACGCGAGGGGTCTTTTTTGGGAAAGGGGGCGGGGCCGGGTGGCCCCGCCCCTCAGGTCACTGCGCGGCCTTGATCGCGCTGACGGCCTTGGCATAGGCGCGGCTCGCCTCGCCCACGTCGCGGAGCTGCTCCAGCGCGACGAGATCAGCTGGCGCCATGCCCATATTGGGGAAAGCCCCCGCCATGTCAGGCGACAGGCTCTCCATCGCCGGCTTGTTTGGCACCTTGTAGAGGATGTTCTCCGCCGCCCAGGCGTGGTTCTTGGCGTCGAGAATGTAGTTGATGAACTTGAACGCCCCATCTTTGTTTTCGGACGCCTTCATCACCACCATCGTGTCGACCCAGAGGTCGGAGCCCTCTGACGGGATCATGAACTTGATGTCCGGGTTCTCGGCGATGCCGTAGTTGCACCAACCATCCCAGGCATGGACCAGCGTCGCCTCGCCCGAGACGAGCTTCGAATAGAAGGTCGTGTCGTCGAAGGCGAGCATCGTCTTCTTTGCCTCGATCAGGTCGGCCTCGACCTCATCGAGTTTGGCCTGATCGGTTTCGTTCACCGAATAGCCCTTGGCGAGGAACCCGGCGGCCAGAAGCCAGCGGTCGGTGCCAAGCAGCGTGACCTTGCCCGCCTGCGCCTCGGCCGGATGGAGCAGGTCGTTCCAGGACGTCGGCTCCGGCGATACAAGATCGGAACGGTAGCACAGCCCCGTCGTGCCCCAGGCATAGGGCACCGAGAAGCTGTTGCCCGGATCGTGCGGCAAGGCGGCCGCCTCGGGATAGAGGTTTGCAAGGTTCGGCACCTTGCCCGCGTCGATCGGCTCCAGAAGGTCAAGGTTGTGCAGCACTTCCGCGAAAGGCGAAGACACAAACACTACGTCATAACCCGCGCCGCCTGAGGCGATCAGTTTACCCATGATCTCTTCGTTGGTGGCGTGGACGACCATCTCGGCGGCCTCGCCGGTTTCGCTGGAGAAAGCCGTAACCGCGTCGGGCGCCATGTAGCCATCCCAGTTCGAGATCACGAGTTCGGCCGAAGCCGGGCCGGCGGCGGAAAGACCAGCGGCGGCCACACCGGCCAGCAATAGCCGGAAATGAGGGGTCTGTTGTGTCATTTCAGGTCCTCTTCTGTTGGATGCCGACCGAGATCAGTCGGTATTATTTTTCGATTTTGAACCAATTCAGGACGACTCTTGGCTGATCGCCTTGACCCGATAGTATTATTGAGCGAAAAAATACGTCAATACCCAAGGCGGCGCTGATGCTGCCCGTCGGGAAGAAAGAATGATGCAGAGCAACGGCGGAAAAACCGCTTCACCACGACCGCGCCAGAACCACCTTGATCTCGCGCGTCGGATTCTCGATGTCGCACGCGAACGGGGCTTGGGACCGGGCGCGCATCTTCCCGAACAGTATCTCGCCACGCAGTGCAACGTCTCGCGGACACCTGTCCGTGCCGCCTTGAAACTCCTGACAGAACAGGGGCTTGTCGAACATGAGGCAGATCAGGGCTACAGGCTGGCAAAGGGGGTGTCGCTGACCGGCGCCTTCGCTGAGCCACTGCCCGACCCCAAAGAAGCAGAGCTTGCCGCACGTATCATCCGCGACCGCGCCGCGCGTCGACTGGACGAAACCGTGACGGTGGGCGAGGTGATGCGCCGCTATGACTCGGACCGCCGCACGGTCCTAAAGGCGTTTGGCACCCTTGCCGAGGACGGCCTTGTTTCGCGCGCACCGGGCCAGTCCTGGGTTTTCGCAAACCTTCCTGACAGCTTGGAATCGCAGTCCGACAGTCTCGATTTCCGGCTGATTCTCGAACCCGCCGCCTTGACGACGCCAGGCTTCTCGCTCGATCACGACCGCGCCGCCGCGTTGCGCCGTGCGATGGTGGCGCTTCTGGCAGAGCCGGACGACCGTCTGGATGGCAACCGCTTCCGCCAGCTTGACCTGGAGTTCCACATGCTGATTGCGCGCGGGGCCTCAAACCGCTTCGTCAGCGACGCTTTGGCGGCCCATCATCGACTGCGCGGTTTGCCGGGCGCGGCAGTGCGCAGTAATGTCGTACGGCTCAGGCAGGCGATGCTGGAACACCTTCATATTCTCGATCATCTGGAAAGCGATCAGGTCGCAGTCGCCGCCGATCTGCTGCGCGTGCACCTGCGCCTGTCGCGCAACCAGCGGCCGAGAGCCGCAAACCGCGGCGTGCCGCCGCTTGCCATCCGCGCCAAGCCGCGCGAGGGGTGATGGAATGAGCATCGGTCCCACAATCGCGCTTTTCCCCGAAGCAAGTTTCGGCGCCGCGCTGAACTGCGTCGGCATCGCACGGGCGCTGAAGGCGCGCGGCGCTCGACCGGTCTTTATCTGCCACGCGGGATTTTCGGGCGTCTTCGCTGAATACGGCTTTCAGGAATACCATCTGCCGCTGGCCGACGCCCCGGTGCCGGAAACCTATTGGCAAGATTTCATCAGTCGCCACCAGCCGCATTTCAATCTCGACCCGGCGGACCAGATCGAGACCTATGTCGCGCCCACTTGGGATGCGATCGTGGAAACCGCAGAACAGGCCGAGGCGCCGCTGTTCGCCCTCCTGCAACGGCTCAGACCCGATGCGGTGGTTCTTGATAATGTCGTGATGTTTCCGGCCATCGTGCGCGCGGGATGTCCGTGGGTGCGGGTGATCTCCTGCGCTGAAACAGAGCTGCCCGACCCGAATGTACCGCCCTACTTATCCGGTCTCCCGGCGGATGACCGGTTGCACTGGCAAACCTTCGTCGAGCGTTACAATTCAGCGGTCGGGCCCGTTCATCACCGTTATAACAAGTTCCGCTCCCGCCATGGTTTGCCGCCGCTCGACCAAGGTCAGTTCCTCGAGCCCTCGCCATGGCACAATCTGCTGCTTGCCCCTTCAGTCCTGCGCTATGACCGACAGCACCAGCTCGACCCGGCGCGCTTTACATTCCTCGAAGGCTGCGTGCGACAGGAAGCGCCTTACCAGGTGCCGGAATTCGCTGCGGGTGAGGGGCCGTTGATCTATGTATCCTTCGGCAGCCTCGGGGCGCTGGACACCGAACTCATCAAGCGGCTGATCGTCGTCTTTGCCGAGTTCCCTGCCCGTTTCCTCGTCAATGTCGGGGCATTCCGGGACGCCTACCGGGCCGTACCCGACAACGTCATTCTCGATCAATGGTTCCCGCAACCGAGCGTCGTGGCCGAGGCGGATCTCTTCATCCACCACGGCGGCAACAACAGCTTTTGCGAAGCGCTCTATTACGGCGTCCCGTCGCTCATCATGCCCTATTGCTGGGACGGCCACGACAATGCACGCCGTGCAGTGGAAACCGGGACCGGCAGGCGGCTCCATCGCGCGCACTGGACGGCGGATGAATTGACAGCAGCGATGCAGTCAGCGCTTGAGGATAGGGAGATGTGCGGCAGGCTAAAAGATAACGAGAGTCGCATGGTTCCGGAAAACGGAGTGGATCTGGCGGCGGAGCGCATTGTCGAGGCTGCGCGTCAAGGTGCTGTGAAGTCTGCGCCGTTGATCAGACTTCCAGGGGCGGATTGACTAATAGGACGTGCGACAGTTCCGCGGTCGCTTTCGGCGTTGCGAGAACTGCGAGATACGCAACCGTTCGGTTCGACCGCGTATGACTCCATGGCTTCGGCACTGAGCTGCAATCAAACGGGCGGCTGTCTGTCAATGGGTCGGAATGTGAAAGCTATAACACCTGGGTGTGAGAAAGCTGGATATCCAGCTCTGTGGGCCCAAGTTCCACCACCTATGGCCGAAGTTTTCCGGAGAGAATTGGTGCGCTTAAGGGACTTTGATTGCAACGCTATGGTATTGATTTAGTGTACGTAAAAAATGCGGTCAGATAAAAAGACCCCCAATAATGCCCCCAATCGTTGCGTTGGCGCGAAATTCTCCCACTATCCGATCTGGTTTAAGATCCGGCGTATCTAGGCTCCGCGTAGACCTTTGCACTGACGCTTCCGGCCCATTTCGAACCTTCGCCGTGGGGGTCGCTATGCTGCGCTTGCAACCTGAAGTCTGACATTCGCTTCAATGCAAATGCTTGTCTCAACAGCGATAAGCAGCGTGGGCTGGTGTTAGTTTTCTTGGCAATTATAGTGATCCAATTCCGTCAGGAACGATGTCAAAGCAAGGATTCCCGCGCCCATGTCATCTTTGGTGGCGAATTCTTCAGGCGTGTGGCTTACACCGTCTCGGCACCTGACAAAAAGCATTGTAATGAGGCACAGATCCGCCATGGCCGATGCGTCATGTGTAGCGCCCGACGGCAGGACAAGGCCGGACGCGCCGAATTTCTTTGCAGCGGCAGCCAGTTGGGCGGACAATGAGTTGTCGCAAGGCTGCGCTATCTGGGAATAGGTCTTCTTGGCTTTGATCGCAGTTCTTCGGTCTGTGGACAGTTTCTGCATGAAGTTGTGAAGTGCTTCGCCCGCGGCGTAGCGGGACGCGTCGTCCGGCGAACGAAACTCGGCTGTCATGGTCACTCGGCGCGGCACCGCATTGACGACATTCGGTTCAACGGTCAGAGCGCCGACGGTTGCGCGGAGGTCGGGGGTGGTTTGTCCCAGCCGGTCAACCTCGGTAACGATGGCGGCTGCGGTGACAAGCGCGTCACGCCGTCCGGACATGGGCAGCGTGCCCGCATGGCCGGTTTCGCCTGTTATCTCAATTTGATGCCGTTCAATGCCGCAAATCGCCGTGACGACGCCAAGGGGCTGGTCGTCGCGCTCAAGAACGGGTCCCTGTTCGATGTGAGTTTCGACGAAACCCAACACGTCATCGGGATTGCGTACGAGCGTTCCCACTACTTCGGGGTTCAGCCCGAAGCCTGTCATCGCCTCCTGAAGCGTTACCCCCTGCGAATCCGTCATGGTCAGCACAGCGGCATCGAACGTCCCCGCCAGGGCGCGCGAGCCGATCAGGGCCGTTGGAAACCGCACGCCTTCTTCGTCGGCGAAGGCCAGGATCTCGACCGTGAATGGCAGGTTGATCCCGTCTGACCGAAGCTTTGCCAAGGCCAGAAGCGGCAGCACGACGCCCATGATCCCGTCGTAGGCGCCGCCCTCGCGTACTGAGTCCTGATGTGATCCCATCAGCAGCGTTTTCGATCCGGGTGGACCTTCGAGTCGGCCAATCAGCGTTCCGGCATGGTCAAGCGCAACGGTCAAACCCACCGCCTCCATATGCATCTGAAGGAGATCAATCGCCGCCCGGTGTTCTGGCGTGAAGGGAAGACGCGTCACACCCGGACCCGGCTCAGAGCAGGTTGCGAGTTCGTTCAGAAGGCTTTCGGCGCGTGCCCCCCAATCAGTCAAGGATGCGCTCCTTGTCGGATGTGACGGGAACTTGCTGTGCCCAATCGTAATAGTCGCCGGACGTAGCCTTTTGGCAGAGCTGCTCCAGCGCACCAATCGGGTCCGTGGCATGGTAGTCGATCCTCAAGGTCAACGGAGGACGATCAGGATGGAGGACGAGTATCGCAGCCGAGAGAAGACCCCGAAAATCGCCGCCCGCGTCATGGGCGGCCTTCAAGGCATTGATCAATCGGCGCTCGAATGCATCGCCAGAACTGGTGAACGCGGTTTCCATCGCGCTCAGTACACTGTCACTTCCCAACATGTTTCCTGATACAATTCCGCCCGGAAATGTCAGGCTGCCTTTCACATCCTCATTCTTGTCCCCGGTATAGGCGGCGACGTTGCCGCTTAGGTCCATCGCCGAAAGTTGCCGATACGCCCGCCCTCTGTCGCGGGACGTCACGTCGTTAACCGCCTGTTCGGGCGCGGAGCCGTTGCGCATCTGCTGCAAGACTTCCTCCCCCCAGAATGTCGAGGGCGCGGCGCCCTGGCTGGCGGACATGCCTGCGGCGAGTTCTCCGCGCAAAACCCATCCACCAACACAAAGACTGCCTGTTGCAGCGGCCCCTCCGATGGAACCTGTCTTTTGGTCGCGCGCTAGAATCGAGAACGTCATATCGCACCTTAAACTGGAGTCATCCATTTATCATGATAAATTGACGATTGCAAATTATCATGATAAATATGCGACCAGAACACCAACAGGGAGAATAAGAAATGCCACTGCTTTCCTGGACCCGAAGGGGCCTCGTCGCGGCCGTTGGGGCCGCTTTCTTGATCGGCGGTCTGGGTGGGCCGGTCGTTGCACAAACCCCGCCCGGCGTCTTGATCGTCGGCCAGATTGCAGAACCGAAATCGCTCGACCCCGCGGCCGTGACGGCCGTCAACGATTTCCGCATTCTCGTAAATGTTTACGAGGGGTTAACCCGCTACAAGTCGGGCACACTGGAGGTGGAGCCGGCGCTGGCGACCAGTTGGGACATCAGCGAGGACGGCACCCAATACACCTTTACCCTGCGTGATGGCGTGACGTTCCACGACGGGACGCCCTTCAACGCCGAGGCAGTCAAGTTCAACTTTGACCGGATGCTGGACGAGAATCACCCCTATCACGACACGGGGCCTTTCCCGCTGTCGTTCTTCTTTGGTGCGGTTCAGTCGACCGAGGTCGTTGATGACATGACAGTGAAGTTCACGCTGAACGCGCCCTACGCACCCTTCCTGTCGAACCTTGCCTATCCCACCGGTCTGATCGTGTCGCCTGCCGCCGTCGAGGCGCACGGCAAGGAGTTCGGCCGCAACCCGTCCGGCACCGGTCCTTTCAAGTTCGCCGAGTGGCGCTCGAACGAGGCCGTAGTCGTTGAACGGAATGACGGCTATTGGGGAGAAGCCGCTGGTACGCAAGCCGTCGTCTTCCGCCCGATCACCGACGCCAACACCCGTGTGGCCGAAATGCTGGCGGGCGGTATCGACATGATGGTTGAAGTGCCACCGACATCGCTGGGCCAGTTTTCGGGCGGTGGCTTCAGCGTTGCGGAACAGGCCGGGCCGCACGTATGGTTCCTGATCCTGAACGCCAAGGAAGGCCCGTTTGCCGACAAGCGCGTACGTCAGGCCGCAAACTATGCGATCAACAAGGAAGCGATCGTGAACGACGTGCTGGAAGGCACGGCAAGCGTGGCGGCTGGTCCGACTCCTCCCGCCTTTGCCTGGGCCTATAACGAAGCGCTCGATCCCTATCCCTACGATCCCGAAAAGGCCAAGGCGCTGATCGCTGAAGCCGGGGCTGATGGGGCAACGCTGACCTTCTATGTCACCGAGGGCGGTTCCGGTATGCTTGATCCGGTGCCGATGGGCACTGCGATCCAGGCGGACCTTCAGGCCGTTGGCTTTGACGTGAAAATCGAAACCTACGAGTGGAACACCTTCCTGGGCGAAGTGAACCCGGGGCTGGAGGGCAAGGCGGACATGGCTGAAATGGCCTGGATGACCAATGACCCCGACACGCTGCCCTATCTGGCGCTGCGGTCCGAGGCCTGGCCTGACAAGGGGGGCTTCAACTCGGGCTACTACGCCAACCCGAAGGTCGATGAACTTCTGGACGCCGCCCGTACGGCGACGGATCAGGATGAACGCGCACGGCTTTACCGCGAGATGCAGGAGATTGTGCAGGAAGATGCGCCCTGGGTCTTTGTCGCCAACTGGAAGCAGAACGCGGTAACCAATGACCGGGTGGAGAACTTCGGGCTTGAGCCGTCGTTCCTGCTGCACCTGCAAGGCGTGGTAAAGAACTGAAGCTAAACGCTCCGGGGCCGTCCTGTCGGCCCCGGAGAAACCATGCGCGGGGCAATGATGGGCGGCTACATCCTGAAACGTCTGATCTCTGCGGTCCCGGTCCTTCTGGGCATCACGATCATCGTCTTTCTGATCATGTCGCTCATTCCGGGCGATCCGGCCACCGCAATTCTCGGCTCATACGCCACCCCTGAAAATGTCGAAAAGCTGAACCGTGACCTTGGCCTCGATAAGCCGATGGTCCAGCGCTATTTCATCTGGCTCGGCAACATGCTGACCGGCGATTTCGGGCGCTCCTTTTCGCTCAACCGCCCCGTTCTGGACGAGATCGTCGAGCGTTTCTCTGCAACCCTTATTCTGGCCGGCACGGCGTTTGTGTTGTGTTCGGTTCTTGGCGTGCTGGCGGGTGTGGTATCGGCCGCGCGCCAGTATGGCCTTGCAGACAAGGCAATCACATTCATCGTACTGATCGGCATCTCGGTGCCGTCCTTTTTCCTTGGCATGATGATGATCCTGCTCTTCGCGGTGAACCTGCGCTGGCTGCCCGTATCGGGGATGTACGCGATCTATGGCGGCGGGGACCTGCCCGATCTTCTCAACCACCTGATCATGCCTGCGCTCGCGTTGGCGGCGGTGGCGACGGGCGTCATTGCGCGGCTTGCACGTTCGGCGATGCTGGAGGTCCTGCGGCAGGACTATATCCGCACGGCGCGCGCCAAGGGTGTGCCGGAACGCCGCGTGATCATGGGTCACGCGCTGCGTGCGGCCATGGTGTCGATCATCCCGGTTCTCGGCATTCAGGCCGGGTTCGTCCTGTCGGGGGCGGTCTACATTGAAATCGTGTTTCAATGGCCCGGTGTGGGGCGGATGCTGGTCGAAGCAATCCTGAAGCGCGATCTCTTGCTGGTTCAGGGCGGCGTTGTCTTCGTTGCGGCCTGTTATGTCATGTTCAATATCGCGGTGGACGTGGCGCAAAGCCTGCTTGATCCAAGGATCAAGACATGAGCACGTTTCTGAAACTCCTGTTCCGCAATCGTCTGGCCGCCATGGGCGCGGTGGTGCTGGGGGCGATCCTGCTTCTGGTGCTCGTCACGCCGATCCTGCCCTTGCACGACCCCGACATCACCGCCACCGCCGACCGGTTCAAGCGACCGTTCACCGAAGGCCACCTTCTGGGCACAGATCATCTTGGCCGCGATCTGCTCAGCCGTTTGCTGCATGGGACGAGGCTTTCTCTTGCTATCGGTGTCGCCGCTGCGTTGATTGCCGCCACCATCGGCTCGGCCATCGGCATTGTTGCGGGGTATTTCGGCGGACGCACCGACAATATCATCATGCGCGGCGTGGATATGCTGATGGCCTTTCCCTACATCCTGCTGGCACTGGCCATCGTTGCCGCCCTCGGCCCCGGGCTGATGAACGCCTTGATTGCCGTGGCCGCCGTCAACGTGCCCTTCTTTGCCCGCAACATTCGCGGCATCACCGTCGGTCTTGCGGGACATGAATTCATCGACGCGGCGCGGCTGGCGGGTATGGGGCACACGCGGATCATCCTGACCGAACTCCTGCCCAATGTTCTGCCCGTCATTGTGATCGCCATGTCGACGACGGTGGGCTGGATGATTCTGGAAACCGCCGGTCTCAGCTTCCTTGGCCTTGGCTCACAACCCCCCCAAGCCGATCTCGGCTCAATGCTGGGTGAGGCACGTTCAGCGATGATCTCGCATCCACACACCTCCATCGTGCCGGGGGTGATGATTTTCCTCATCGTCATGTCCATCAACCTGCTGGGCGACGGCGTGCGCGATGCGCTCGATCCCCGGTTGCGTTCGGGCGCCTTGTCGCGGCCGCGGGCAACCACGCTTGTGGAGCGTCAGGGCGACATCCCCGCCGCAACCGACGATCTTCTGGCCATTCAAGAGCTAGAAACCCAGTTCCACGTGGGTAACCGCATCTACCGCGCTGTGGGGGGCGTCTCACTGGCAGTGAAGTCCGGAGAATGTCTGGGCGTGATCGGCGAAAGCGGCTCAGGCAAATCCGTCACTGCACTTTCGGTCATGGGGCTTGTCGCCTCGCCACCCGGAGTGATCACCGGCGGCGCGGTGCGGTTCCAGGGCGAGGACCTGATCGGCGCGCCCTACGAAACCCTGCGCCGGAAGCGCGGTGACCGGGTGGCCTATATCTTCCAGGACCCGCTTTCTACCCTGCATCCCCTCTATCGCATCGGGCAGCAACTCGCCGAGGCAATCCAGTCGCACCACAAGATCGGCTCTGCCGAGGCCCGGTCCCGCGCCATTAGGCTGCTGAAAGATGTGCGCATCCCCAATGCGGAGGCTCGGGTGGACAACTTTCCCCACGAAATGTCGGGCGGCATGCGACAGCGAGTCGGCATCGCCATGGCGCTGGCGAATGAACCCGATGTGATCATTGCCGACGAACCTACCACCGCGCTGGATGTCACCGTGCAGGCCCAGATCCTCTCGCTCCTCGACGACCTGCGCCGTGACCGGGGGCTGGCGATCATTTTCATCACTCATGACTTCGGCGTCGTGGCGCAGCTTTGCGACCGGGTGGCGGTGATGTATGCGGGCCGGATCGTCGAGGAAGGTCCCACCAAGGCCGTACTCGACGCACCCGCGCATCCCTACACCAAACGCCTGATCGCCTGCGTGCCGGAGTTGGGAGGCGGACGGCGCGAACTGGCAGCCATCCCCGGCCTGCCACCGGTTGTCGATGACCTGCCGCCGGGATGTGCCTTCGCTCCACGTTGCGACAAGGCACAGGACAATTGCAGGGCAGCAGAAGTCGTGCTGCTGGGGAATGAACCGCGCGCCGTCCGGTGCCTCTATCCGGAGGAGGCCATTTGATGCCCGCGCTAAAGGTCACCAACCTCGCCAAAACTTTCCCTATGAAACCACGGTTCTTCGGCCCTACCCCACCCGGTGTGCGTGCCGTGCGGCCGATGAGTTTCGAAGTGGCGGCGGGCGAAACGCTGGGCGTCGTCGGCGAATCCGGCTGCGGAAAGTCCACGCTGGCGCGGATGCTGGTCGGGCTGTTGGAGCCGTCGGAAGGAGCAATCCAGATCGAAGGCCGCGCGCTCGATAACGCCAATCCGGCGGAGTTCGGCAAGCTGATCCAATATGTCTTTCAGGACCCGCAAAGCTCGCTCAACCCGCGCAAGACCATTCGCCAGGTGATGGAAGCGCCGCTGAAACGCCTTCATGGCATGGCGCAGGCAGAGCGCGACCGGCGTATCAGCGAAATCTTCGCCAGCGTGAACCTGCGCGAGGAGTTTCTCGACCGCTATCCGCATGAATTCTCCGGGGGACAAGCGCAGCGGATCGGTATCGCCCGCGCACTGGCCGCCAACCCCAGGATCATCATTCTGGACGAACCGGTTTCCGCACTTGACGTTTCGGTGCAGGCGCAGGTTCTCAACCTGTTGGCCGTTCTGAAATCGCAATTCGGGCTGACCTATCTCTTCATCACCCATGACCTCGCGGTGGTCGAAGCGGTCAGCGACCGGATCATCGTGCTCTACTTTGGTGCCGTGGTCGAGATCGGCAAAGCAGAGAGCATCTTTGCAAACCCCCGACACCCTTATACAAAACTTCTGGCTGACAGCGCGCCGGTCGTGGGCAAGCCCCTCAAGGCACCTGAACAGAAAGGAACGGAACTGCCCGATCCGCTTAACCCTCCACCGGGCTGCGCCTTTGCTGGCCGCTGCGCGCGCGCCTCAGACCAGTGCCGTACAATCGAGCCAGACCTCAAGCCAATGGGAGACGACCAGTTTGCCGCCTGCCACCACCCGCTCCAAGACTGAACCCAAGCTCAGCCGCCCGGTTCAGGTCGCCGAAGCGATTAAGAACTGGGTCGTCGAACAGGGTTTGCAGGCCGGGGACCGTTTGCCCGGGGAAGCCGAACTGATTGAGCGCTTTGGCATGGCCAAGGGCACCATCCGCGAGGCCATGCGTGTGCTCGAAGCGCAGGGGCTGATCAAGACCCGCACCGGCCCAGGCGGCGGCAGCTTTGTGCACGAAGTCAGCCGACAGCGCGCCAAGGCCTTGCTGGGCAACTACTTCTATTTCAAGAATTTGACCATCGGAGACATCTACCAGCTGCGCCTGACGCTGGAGCCTGAACTGGCTGCGACGCTGGCGGGAAAATTGTCCGAAGAAGTTCTGGAACAGCTTGAGGCGAACATTGCCGCGTATTCCGAACCCGCTAAGACCCTGAATGAAGAACGCGAACAGCACGTTGCCTCACTGCGGTTCCACGCAATCTTGGCCGCACAGGCGAAGAACCCTCTGCTTGGATTTGTGATTGATTTCATGGTGAACCTGCTGACCGATCTGACGGTCTATCGACGCCTTTATTCTCCCCCAAATGTCGAGCTTTGGAAGCAAGGCCGCGATCACCAACGCCAGCTCATTACCGCTCTTCGCGACGGCGAAGCGGAAACTGCACGCTCGATCATGTTCGATCACATGGAAACGGCTTGGAAACTGATGCGCCGACAAGAGGTCGAAATGGAGAGTCGATTCATTTCAGAATGAGACCCATTTTCGACCTCGGAGCAAACGCGGCATTTAGTGATGAAATGCGCTGTCAACGTTGGGTTGTCATTGTGGGAGGCCATAGCGGATCGGAGGATCCGACATGGAACTAACCCCAAATCTTTCAGGTATCCGCGCCCTACGCCCAGCATGGAACAAGGGCCGCGTTCGGCCCTTTGCCGACATCCAGCGGCTTGCAGCGATGCTGCGGTCGCAGCCCGCGTTGCTGCCGTTCTGGTTCGACGCAGAAAGTCGGAGTCAGATTGTTCGGAGATGGATCTCAGAGGCGCCGCTCGACATCCATGCTCTGATGAAGGATCCGCACGACGACAAGATTGGCTTCGGTCCTGCGGAAGAAGATGACATGGCGCCCGGATAGGCATTTCTGCATTCCCTCCGCAATCGACACGGGCCTCCCCGTCCGGTCGCCGCGCGCGAGTTGGTCGACCGCGTTGATCAGGTCGGTGGTGTAGGCGCGTTTGATGCGTTCGTTTTCTTCATTCACCTTACGGGGCATGATATCTCCTTTCGAAGTGACAGCTTGAACAGAGGTTCGAGGTATCCATTAGGCTGCCTCGTCCTTGTTGCCGCTGACCTCGAAGAACCTTTCCAGCTCGCCGATCTGCGCCGCTCCGACGACGCGCGAAGCGGACCCCTCGCAGATCGCGCAGAAGCCGGTGATGCGGACCGGTTTGCCCGGAAGCTGTTCCAACTGCACCATATTCTCGAAGAACTTGCGCGGTGCCTTGCAGGACAGGCAGTAGACTTCATCAGGGTGCAAAGGACGCTTCTTCGCCTGCCTACGCTCGGTCAGAAATTCTTTGGCTTCGCTACCCATGATCAAGGTCGGTCGCTGCGTGTTGAGCGCTGGCAGGCCCTGCCTGATCCAACCGCGCACCGCACCGGTCACACCCAGCGTGCGGGCAAGCTCCGGGACGGTGTAGGTCTGAGCCGACCGCATGGGCATGGTTGGGGGCATTCCATTTCAGGCTCATCTCGATGCCCCCAGAAAACGCCCCCAAAGTGGGGGCATTTCACCAGACTTCTATGGACTTCATGGGGCAGCGTGATCATCTGAGATCCTAAAATACACGGCATTTCAGGATGTCATCGGACTTGTCTGTATGGGAAAGTGGTGCCGCTGAAGGGACTCGAACCCCCGACCCCATCATTACGAATGACGTGCTCTACCAGCTGAGCTACAGCGGCCTGGTGGCGGGCTGATAGCATCATCGCGCCCGGGTGTGTAGCCCTAATTTCGGGCTTTTTGACCGACCTCTTCGTCGAGGATCAGGATGTCGTCTTCGGGTTTGGCGTCGGGTGTTTCTGACGAATCCCCGGCTAAATCCGCTTCCGGTTCAGACGGTTTTCCGACGATGAGGGGCAACATGTCCGCTCCGTTCGGCATCGGTGCAGACGATTGTGTGGATTCGCGCCAACTCAGCGTGTCGAATCCACCGCAATTCTCGCAGGTCGGAGACCAGTCAGCCTGAACGCCGTGGCACTTGTCACAGACCCATTGAGGCCCCCGACTTGCCGTCAACGCACGGGTCAGCCAGCCCCTCACCAGCGCGTCATCCTCACCCTCGCCCCGCGCGATGGCCGCCATGATGGTCAGGCTGCGGGAGGTCGGGTGGGTTTCGGCGAGATCGCCAAGCGCGCGGCGCGCGGCGGGGAAGTCTTCTGCCGCGATATTCAACTCAGCCCGCATGAGACGGGATTCCTCATGATCCGGGGTCGTGGAGAGGAGTGTCTCGAACCGCTTCAGGCGCTGGGCCGGGGTTTCATCCGGCGCTATCTCGGCGAAAGCGGCGGCCAGATCGGGATGCGGTTGTGCCGCCCACGCCTTTTTCAGAACCCTGACCGCGTTCTTGGGTTTGCCGCTCTGTATGTAGCTCCGCGCGGCGAGGACCGCAGCCGGGATCAGGTCGGGCGAGAGGCGGTTCGCCTCGATCGCCGCCTCGCGGGCTTCGATCGTCGCCTCGTCAGAGAAGACTTCCCGCGCCTCCTGCAGTGCCAGAACCGCGTCGCGGCGGCGATGCACATCGCGCGGCAAAAGACCCTGTTTCAGCTTGGTCCCGATCACCTGCCGGGCGCCCTTCCAGTCACCGGCAGACGCCTGAAGCTGCAACAGCGTGTCCTGAACGCCCTCATGCTTGGGCTTCAGGGAAAACGCCTTTTGCGCAAGTTTCAGCGCGGTGTCGGTATCGCCTTCGGACAGTTTCTGCATCATCAGGCCCCGCACGCCAACGAAACGGGTGCGGTCATCGGCCAGAAGGCGTTTGTAGACCTCGCCAGCCTTTCGGCTGTCGCCCGCAAGTTCGGCCGCCTGCGCCATGATCAGATTGGTCAGCTCCGGCCGTTGCAGGTATTTCTCGGCCTTCGTCGCCTGCGAGATGGCAACGCGACCCTCACCCGAAGCCAGCGCCATCAGCCCGTCAGCCAGCGCCTGAAAGCCCTTTCGTTCGCGGTTGCGGTCGAGGTAACGGCTGACCGCTGTTTCATCGCCGTTCAGAAAGCGCAGAACGGCGACGAGGAAGCCAAGAACTTTCAGAAGCAGCCACATCGAGACGAGCAGCAGCAGAAATGCGATGATCGCCTGAACCGGCCCGAGCGTGAATTCCATATTGCCAACCGACATGCGGATCCCGCTGCCGGTTTCGGTCAGGTGCCCGACCGCAAGCGTCAGTGCCGCAACCGCGGCGACGAAAAGTACGATCTTGATGAAGGACCAGATCATGTCGCCCTCACTTCATTTCACTCGCAAGCGCGGCCACCGCTTCGACCGCAGCCATCCGCCGTTCGACCAGCGCCAGCCATTCCGCCATATGCATCTGCCCGGCCTCCGGCAACATCCCGATCTCACTGACCGCAGCGGCAAGATCGCCCGCACCCAGAGCCGCCTCGGCACGGGACAGTATGGCATCGGGATCTTCGCCTGCCCGTGGGCTGAGCGACCGTGCGCCGGACTGGCTGCGCAGGAAGGCGGTTATGCGTTCCATCGTGCTGCCCCCAGCCGTTTCCTTGAGCGACGACGAAAGCGCGGCCCGAGCTGCCGGAGGATACCCGTCACGCAAGGCGGCAAGGCTTGGCACGCCCTGGGCCTGATCGACGAGCACCTGTGGCGGTTCGACGCCAGCCGCCTTCAGGTCGGCCAGACCCTCTTCCAGCGATTTTCCACTGTCCAGCGCAGCCTGCAAGCGCCCGATGGCGGCCCGCGCCTGCGCAAGACGGGCCGCATCGGCGGCTTCCGCGTGCAGCCTTGCGGTTTCCGCTTCGGCCGCTTCGATCCGTTCGGTGGCCGAACTGGCCGCGGCGGCAATCTGTTCCTGCGCAGCGGTGGTATCAGCCTTTTGCGCCGCAATCTCTCCGCGCAGCGCCTCCATCTCCCGTCCGAAAGCCTCAAGGGCCGTTGCCGACGCGGCACCGCCTTCGACCGGCCGTTTTTCAATCTCTGCGAGGCGATCATCGACGGATGCAAGGCGCTGCGATTCGGTATCGAGCCGGGCCGCCATGTCGTCCAGCATCCCGCGCAGGGCTTGCAGGTCCTGCCCGGTCTGCTCTGCAAAGGCGGCCTGTGCATCGGCCGCGGTCTGAGCGGCCGGGTCTGACCGGATGGCCTCGATCTCGGCGCTCAGGGCGGCGATGCGATCGGTCTGCACTTTTGCATCGGCCGCGATCGCAGCCAGTTGCTCGGTCGTGGTGTCCGTCGGCGCCCAGTAGCGCTGCAGGACGAAAGCCGACCCCGCCGCGCCGAGCCCGGCGGCGACAACACCGCCGAGCACCATTGCCCCGAAGCCGCTGCGTGACGCCGGTGCTGCCGCTTCCGAATTGGCCGATGTGACGGCTTCGGGCGCAAGCTCAACCGGTTCCGGATTGGATTCAGGACTGGCGTCGATCACATCCGCGCCGGTCGCGTCATCCTCGGTGGTAAGATCGGTGTCCGGGCCAACCTGCTCATCAGAGGGCGCCTCGTCTTCAGCGCCGGTCGCGGAGATGTCGGACGCTTCACCCTCTGCATCCGACTTCAACGGCTCGGGGGGTGTTTCTGCGCCCTCAACCACGGCCATTTCTTCGGCCGCATCACCTTTTTCGGTATCCGTGGCCGAGTCGGATGTTTTCTTTCCTGAACGTGCCACGGAGTATTCCTTTTTCAAGTCAACGCGATGGAGGATCAGCAGCCGCCCCTTGAACTCAGCTTAGACGCCGGGGCCCTTGCCCTCAAGCTATGTTCGGTGCGGCAATAAGCGCGGCAAGTGCGTCGAGCATTGATGAACCGTCCGGGTGGGTCGCAATCCGGAGGGTCCCTGGGTTCAGATCCGCGGCGGCCTCGGCCACTGCGTCGCTCATGGCAGCGATGCGGAGGTGAGCGGCGCAACCGGCAAAACGTTCCGCCGCGATCCGTGCCGAACGTGGCGAAAAGAGCGGCAGAAGCACCGCTTCCGGGGATGCCAGCAATTTTTCGGCCTGCGGGGTAGGGGCAACGGCGAGCTGTTCGTATACGATAACCGAAACAGTCTCTATTCCGGCTGAATTCAGCTCGGCCGCAACGTCACGGGCAACATGAACGCCGCGCGGAAACATGTATCGCGTGCCGCCGTTTCTTGCCTTGATCGCATTCACCAGACCGGCGGCATCGCCCGGACCAACCTGCACCGAAAAACCGGCCGAGCGCGCGGCCTCTGCGGTGCGGTCGCCGACGCACCAGGCGATTGCATCGCGCCGGGGGGTCAAAGCGGCATAGGCAGTCACCGCGTTTTGCGAGGTGAAGATGACGCCATCGGTTTCGGGCGGTATGGGGCCGGGATCGCGCGTGCGTATTTCGGTCAAGGGCGACATCACAACCGGCCAATCCGCCCCGAAACGGTCCCGGAATGCCTGCGCGAAGCGGCGCGATTGCGCTTCGGGCCGGGTCAGCAGAAGGGTCGGGCGGGCCTGGTCCAAAATCCCCCCGGGATTGTGCGGCATCTTTCCCGGTGTTACCTGCCCATGGAGCCTCACGCAACCGGCAGCGCCATGAACGAGACGATAACAGTGCTGGGCCTTGAGAGCAGCTGCGACGATACGGCAGCGGCAGTGGTGCGGCTGGCGGATGGGCAGGGGCAGATCCTGTCGTCGGTCGTCTATGGTCAGACGGCCTTGCATGCCGCCTTTGGCGGCGTCGTGCCCGAGATCGCTGCCCGCGCCCATGCCGAGAAGATCGACCTCTGTGTGGAAGAGGCTCTGGCTGCGTCCGGCCTGCCGCTGACGTCGATGGACGCCATCGCCGTGACAGCGGGGCCAGGGCTGATCGGCGGGGTCTTGTCGGGCGTCATGTGCGCCAAGGGACTTGCCGCCGGAAGCGGGCTGCCGCTGATCGGGGTCAATCATCTGGCCGGGCACGCTCTGACGCCGCGGCTGACCGACGGGCTGGCCTTTCCCTATCTGATGCTGCTGGTGTCCGGCGGGCACTGCCAGTTCCTGATCGCGCGTGGCCCCGACAGCTTCACCCGCCTTGGCGGCACCATTGACGACGCACCGGGCGAGGCGTTTGACAAGACCGCCAAACTGCTCGGCCTGCCGCAGCCCGGTGGACCCGAAGTGGAACGCGCCGCGCTGGGTGGCGATCCGGCGCGGTTCACCTTTCCACGCCCGCTGCTTGATCGGCCGGGCTGCGACATGTCCTTTTCAGGGTTGAAGACGGCTCTTTTGCGGACCCGCGACGGAGTTATGGCCGAAAAGGGCGGGCTGACGGTGCAGGACCGTGCCGATCTTTGTGCCGGTTTTCAGGCTGCTGTCGCCGATGTGCTGGCCGAAAAATCGCGCCGGGCCATGGCCGAGTACCTGACATTGGACCCTGCCGAACCGGTGCTGGCCGTCGCTGGCGGGGTGGCGGCAAATGCCGCCATTCGGGCCGGATTAGAGACTGTTTGCGACGAAGCGGGCCTGAAATTCACCGCTCCGCCTCTGGCGCTTTGCACCGACAATGCGGCGATGATCGCCTGGGCGGGGATCGAGCGGTTTCGGTTGGGGCTATTCGACGGGATGGACCTTGCCGCCCGGCCGCGCTGGCCGCTTGATACGTCACAACCGGCTTTGCTCGGTTCGGGCAAGAAAGGGGCCAAGGCATGAAGATCGGGGTTCTGGGCGCAGGGGCTTTCGGGACGGCGCTGGCGGTTGCTCTGGCGCGCGAAGGGCAGGAGGTCGGGCTTTGGGCGCGCGACCCGGATCAGGCGGCCCGGCTTCAGACCGAACGCCGGAATGAGCGGCGTTTGCCGGGTGTCGATTTGCCCGAAACAGTGTCTGTTTCTGCGGAAATCGCGTCTGTTGCACAGGCTGAGATCCTGCTTCTGGCGGTCCCGATGCAGCAGATGGCGGGGCTTCTGATCCAGCATCGGGCTGCACTCGACGGGCGCGCGTTGATCGGTTGCGCCAAGGGGATTGACCTTGCCTCGGGCAGGGGGCCAACGCAGATCATCGGCGAAGCCTGCCCAAAGGCAGTGCCAGCAATCCTGACCGGGCCGAGTTTCGCCGCTGATATCGCACGGGGCCTGCCGACCGCGCTGACCCTAGCCTGCGGCGACGATGCGCGGGGGGAAGAGTTGCAGGGGGCACTGTCCACACCGGTGCTCAGGCTTTACCGCACCTCCGATACGGTCGGGGCGGAGCTGGGCGGGGCGCTGAAGAACGTCGTTGCCATAGCGGCGGGCGTGGTCATGGGGGCGGGACTCGGCGATAGCGCCCGTGCCGCGCTGATGACCCGTGGCTTTGCCGAAATGAACCGTCTGGCGCTGGCGCTCGGTGCGCGGGCAGAGACGCTTTCAGGTCTTTCCGGCTTTGGCGACCTTGTACTTACCTGCACCTCCACCCAGTCCCGCAACTTCCGCTTTGGCCATGCGCTGGGCAAGGGGGAGGCGTTCGACCCCTCAACCACCGTGGAAGGCGCTGCGACAGCAAAAGCAGTGTCTCAACTGGCGAAAAAGCGCGGAATTGACATGCCCATCGCCAATATGGTCGGCGCCCTCGTCGACCGGAACATAACCGTGGCAGAGGCCGTCAGCACGCTTCTGGCCCGCCCGCTCAGAAAGGAATGAACATGCTCTACGCGATCATCTGCCGCGACAAGCCCGGCCAGCTTCAGACCCGTCTCGACACCCGCGACGCGCATCTGGCCTATATCAAAGAGACCGGCATTGTCGCGATGGCGGGACCCTTTATCGAGAACGGCGCGATGTGCGGATCGCTGATCGTGCTGGAAACCGACAGCCTTGCAGCGGCCGAGGGTTGGGCGGCGGGCGATCCCTATAAGGCAGCGGGGCTCTTTGAAAGCGTCACTGTGACCGAGTGGAAGAAGGTGATCGGCTGATGCAGTACTGGCTGTTCAAATCCGAACCCGACACCTGGAGCTGGGACCAGCAGGTCGCCAAAGGTGAGGAAGGCGAAGAATGGCATGGCGTGCGCAATTATCAGGCGCGCAACAACATGCGGGCGATGAAGATCGGTGATCGGGGGTTTTTCTACCACTCCAATATCGGCAAGGCAGTCGTCGGCGTGGTCGAGGTCTGCGCCCTCAGCCATCCTGACAGCACCACCGACGATCCGCGCTGGGACTGCGTCGACATCAAAGCGGTGGAGCCCCTGAAACGCCCTGTCACGCTGGATGAGATCAAGGCCGATCCGCGTCTGGCAGAGATGGTGCTGGTGAAGAATTCGCGCCTGTCGGTTCAGCCAGTGACAGAAGCAGAATGGAAGCTGATCCGGGAACTTGGCGGACTGTAGACCGGATTGAAAATCAGCGGCATGATGGCCTTGCGTTGCGACGTGCAAAGGGGAACGCCATGGAACTCATCAGTGTGATCGTGGCCGGCGCTGCGGCCTATGCGTTCGGAGCTTTCTGGTACATGAAATGGGCGAAGCAGTGGATCGCCGCCTCGGGAATCGCGGTGGACCCCGACGGCAAACCTGCCAACAAGAGCGTGGCACCGTTTGTTATAGCCGGGATCGCGATGCTGATCGTCACCGGCATGATGCGGCATGTTTTTGGAATGGCGGGGATCGAGACCATCGGTGCCGGTCTTGTGGCCGGGTTCGGCATGGGAGCGTTCATCACCCTGCCGTGGATTGTCACGAATTACGCCTATTCGGACCGGCCAAAGGAATTGACTCTTATCGACGGCGGTTATGCCGTCTTTGGCTGCACCATCATCGGTACGGTCCTGTCGTTCTTTTGAAGAAATACAAAGGGTCCCGGCCACCCAACCGGGACCCTTTGCCACCCCACGTGCTCCCTTCGCACCACGCGTGAAACTGAAAAGGTCTCGGCCGTACTGGCCTTGTTGAGATAACGCTAACCCCTGCGCCGGATTCGCGCAAGAAAATCTTCCCGATAATACTCTTCAAAATCAGCCGGTTATGGAAACGGGCCGTTAATATCCGGCCCGCGTTCCAGGATCAGGAATAGACCGACTCTTTGCCGAAATGCTTCACCAGCATGTAATAGACGACCGCGCGGTACTTGTTGCGCTCGGACCGGCCATAGGTGTCGATCACCGAATTGATCGCGGCCATCAGTTGCGGACCGTCCTTGAGGCCCAGCTTCTTGATCAGGAAGTTGTTCTTAACCGTCTCAAGTTCGCTGTCCTGCCCCGCAGCCACGGTTTGCGCGTCGGCATCGTAGATCGACGGGCCGCAGCCGATCGTTACCTTGGTCAGCAGCGCCATATCCGGCGTCATGCCGCATTTGCTCTTCAGGTCGTCCGCGTATTTCGCGATCAGTTCGTCTCTTTTGCCCACAGGTCCCTCCACTGTCACAATCTGGGTCTGAAAATGCAGGCCGCCCAGTGGACGGTCCCGAACGGGCCGAAGTAAACGACAAAACGCCCCGCCGGGTAAAGAAAAACCCGGCAGGGCGTCAGAATCGAGGGGAAAATCCGCCGAAAACTCCCCTGGAGGAGAACCAGGGTCAGTAACGGTAGTGATCCGACTTGTAGGGCCCGGCCACCGTCACGCCGATATAGTCGGCCTGATCGGGGCGGAGTTCCGTCAGCTTCACACCGATCCGCGCCAGATGCAGCCGGGCGACTTTCTCGTCCAGATGCTTCGGCAGGATATAGACGCCGGGCTTGTACTCCGCGCCCTTGGTCCACAGCTCGATCTGGGCCAAAACCTGATTGGTGAAGCTCGCCGACATGACAAAAGACGGATGACCGGTCGCGTTGCCGAGGTTAAGAAGTCGGCCTTCGGACAGAAGGATGATCCGTGCGCCCGAGGGCATCTCGATCATGTCCACCTGATCCTTGATATTGGTCCATTTGTGGTTCTTCAGGCTCGCCACCTGAATCTCATTGTCGAAATGGCCGATATTGCCGACGATCGCCATGTCCTTCATCGCGCGCATATGCTCGATACGGATGACGTCCTTGTTGCCCGTGGTGGTGATGAAGATATCGGCGCTGCCGACGACATCCTCCAGCACGACGACCTCGTACCCGTCCATCGCCGCCTGAAGCGCGCAAATCGGGTCGATCTCGGTCACTTTCACACGCGCGCCTGCGCCACGCAGCGAGGCGGCAGAGCCCTTGCCCACATCGCCGTAGCCGCAGACGACAGCGACCTTGCCGGCCATCATCGTATCGGTTGCGCGGCGGATGCCGTCGACGAGCGATTCCTTGCAGCCGTACTTGTTGTCGAATTTCGACTTGGTGACGCTATCGTTCACATTGATTGCCGGGAAGGGCAGCAGACCCTTCTTGTGCAGGTCATAAAGCCGGTGCACGCCGGTCGTGGTTTCCTCTGACACGCCCTTGATCGCGTCGCGCTGCTTGGTGAACCAGCCGGGGCTTTCGGCAAGGCGCTTCTTGATCTGGTTGAAGAGGCAGACCTCTTCCTCGCTCGTCGGCGTTTCGATCAGGCTGGTCTCGCCCGCCTCGACCCGTGCGCCCATCAGGATGTAGAGCGTCGCATCCCCGCCATCGTCGAGGATCATGTTGGCGGTGCCTTCCTCGAATTGGAAGATCTTGTCGGTATAGGCCCAGTAATCCTCCAGCGTCTCGCCCTTGATCGCAAAGACCGGAACGCCGCTTTCAGCAATCGCGGCGGCGGCGTGGTCCTGGGTCGAGAAGATGTTGCACGAGGCCCAGCGCACATCGGCACCAAGGGCGGTTAGTGTTTCGATGAGAACGGCCGTCTGGATCGTCATGTGCAGCGACCCGGCGATCCGCGCACCTTTCAGCGGTTTCGCTGACCCAAACTCTTCGCGCAAGGCCATCAGGCCCGGCATCTCGGTTTCGGCGATATCAAGCTCCTTGCGGCCATAGGACGCGAGGTTGATGTCTCTGACGATATAATCCTTGGGCACGGCGTTGCTCCTTTGCTTCGCCAGCCCGCTTACCATCGGCACGGCGTTGGAGCAACACGGCGAAATCATCACACGTCTTGCTGTTCGATCATATCCATCGGTATGCCCCCGGAACCCTCGAATGTTCCCGTTCCGGCGACGCAGGCAATTCCGTCCGACCGCACGTAGACGCGAGTCCATGTTCCGAGCATATCCGACCGCCACATCTCCAGCCGGCGCCCGCCATTGAGGTTGGCTGTATCTTCGAGTGTCTCGTAAAAGTCGTAATAAAGCTTGCCGGTCAGGGTGGCATGCGTGTCGCAATAGGGCTCGGCAATATCCTGATTGTCGCCGGTCGCTTCGATCATTTCGTAGACACTCAGATTGATTGGCACAGTCGGCAGCGCGGACGGTCCTTTGAAAGACTCTGTGGGATCATTTGCCAAAGGTATTGCGGCCACCGCGATTCCGGCAGCGCTGACAAACAGTGACGCTATGATGATGCGTTTCATTGTGCCTCTTTCCGGTCAGACCGCATCTGATAACGTGCGAGTTGCGTCCGGGTTCCAACCGGCCGGTTTACTCCTGCGGCGGTCCGGCATAGGTCTCGGCTGATGGAGGACGGCGATGAAGAAACCCGCTCGCGCGTGGCAACGCATGCTTTCCGGTCGAAGGCTCGACCTGCTCGACCCGACGCCGATGGATATCGAGATTGAGGACATCGCCCATGGCCTCGCCTTCGTGGCGCGCTGGAATGGGCAGACGGTCGGGGACTGGCCCTATTCGGTGGCGGAACACTCATTGCTGGTCGAAGAAATCTTCACACGCGACAATCCCGATGCCCCGGCCCGCTGGCGGCTTGCAGCACTTTTGCATGACGCGCCCGAATACGTGATCGGGGATATGATTAGCCCGGTGAAAGCGGCGGTCGGGCCAGGTTATGGGGCGCTGGACGAACGGCTGACGGCGGCGATCCATTTGCGCTTTGGCCTGCCAGCGGCGCTGCCGGTCGCGATCAAGAAGAAGATCAAGCGCGCGGATCGTATCTCGGCCTGGCTGGAGGCGGTTCAGATCGCGGGCTTTACCCGGCGCGAAGCCGACAAGTATTTCGGTGCGCCGGAACAGGCGGTTGCGGGGCTGACAATTGCACCGCGCGCACCGGCGGAGGTGCGCGCGGCCTTTCTTGAACGGCATGCCGGCCTCATGGCCGAAAGCCTACCGGGGTGACCACCGCCAGACCGGCGGGCATTCGTCTGCGTCGAAATCATTTGGATCGAGGCCAATATCCCTGAGGAGGTGGTCATCGAGGTGCCGCACCTCAAAGCGCAGCTTGCGAATTTCCTCGGCCGGATCCACGCAGTGCTGCTTCGTTTCGGTCGGCCGGTTCTGGAAGGTGGCGATTCTGAAGGTGTCTGCCAGTGTCGTTAACATTTTTCTGTCTCCATCTGAATTTCATGTCTTAAAAATACGTGTTTTTTCGTTAATCTGAGAGTCAGAAGGATTTCATATATGTAAGTCTGAGTAACATATGGATCAGATAGACTGGCTTCACTATCCGCCACTACCGGCACTCCGGGCCTTTGAGGCCACGGTACGGCTCGGCGGCTTTAGTGCTGCGGGGCGATCCCTGAATGTCACGCATGCCGCCGTGTCGCAGCAGGTCCGCGCGCTAGAAGCCTATCTTGGTTTTGCACTGGTTAACCGAGATGGCCGCAAGCTCGCGGTCACGCCGGAGGGCGCACAACTCGCATCGGCACTTAACGAAGGTTTTGGCACGATCCAGACGACCATCTCGGCGCTGATGGCGGGTGGCGAAGACCGCCCTGTCACCATCACCGTCACGCCCACATTCGCTACGAACTGGCTCATGCCCCGGCTCGGCCAGTTCTGGAGCAATCATGCCGAGGTTCCGATCTCTCTCAGGCCGGATGCCAAGGTGCTGGATCTCAGGCGCGAACGGATCGATCTTGGAATACGTTTTGGGTCGGGGAATTGGCCCGGGGTGGAGGCTGAATACCTTACCTCTGCGCGGTATGTGGTCGTGGGTGCACCTCGGATCGTCGGCGCAACAGGTTCCGTCGACCGATCGGTGATGGCCGGGCTGCCATGGGTTCTTGAACCCGACTGGCCTGAACAGCGCAACTGGATTGATTGTTGCCTTGGCCTTAATCCGGCTGATCTGAACATTACTGAGTTCGCGAGCGAAGAACTCGCCCTTTCAGCCGCGCGGCAAGGCTACGGCCTTCACATCACCAGCGCAGCCTTGATTGAGGAAGACCTTAAATCCGGTGCGCTGCGCGTCGTATTCGACTCCGACGAAGACAATCCGGGATATTATATAGTCACCCCTCCCGGTTCGATCCGCCGGCCGGCCCGGTTGTTCATCCGCTGGTTGCGAGATAGCGTTTAAATCGCCAGATCTTCCAGTTTTTTACCGGCCTTCAGCGCAGCTTCGACCCAACGCGGTTTGCGGCCGCGACCGGTCCAGGTTTCGGACTTGTTGGCGGGATTGGCGTATTTCGGCTTGGCCGGTTTTCTTTTACGAACCGTCGAAGCGCCAACGAGTTCATTCAGCGAAAACCCGAGGGCTTTGGCCTTTTCTTCAATGGCAGCAAGCGCTTCGCGCTTTTTACGCTCTTCGAACCCTTCAATCTGACGCGCTACCTGTTTCTGAAGATCTTTCAGGTCTTTCAGCGACATCGAAGTGAGGTCGATTTTCACGGCTGTATTCCTTTTTATAGCGGGTGGGCGCGGCCAGATAAAACCCGTGCACACGACGATGCAAGGGGCTCTGTGTATTTTTAATGTTTTGCAGTTATTTTGGGCTACGTTTCGCCAATATCCGCTGCAACGTCCGGCGGTGCATGCTCAGCCTGCGCGCAGTTTCCGAGATATTGCGGTCGCACAACTCGTAAACCCTTTGAATATGCTCCCACCGGACGCGATCGGCCGACATGGGGTTTTCCGGCGGCGGTGGCAGCATATCGTCACGCGACAACAGGGCATTCATGACATCGTCGGCATCGGCGGGTTTCGACAGGTAATCCACCGCTCCGATTTTAACCGCGGCGACAGCAGTCGCGATGGCGCCATACCCGGTCAGCACCACGACGCGGCAATCGGGCCGTCGTTCGCGAAGGATTTCAACGACATCGAGCCCGTTGCCATCGCCAAGCCGAAGGTCGACAACCGCGAAGGCGGGTGGCCGGGCCTCGGCCCTGGCACGCCCTTCGGCCACGCTTTCGGCGGTTTCAGGCAGAAAGCCGCGCTTTTCCATCGCGCGCGCCAGCCGGTTTACGAAAGGGGCATCGTCGTCGACCAGAAGCAATGTTCTGTCCGATCCCAGATCGGCAAATTCGTCCTCGGCCATAGGCGTCCCCTCGTCAAGATTACAACGGTTCTAAGGTGTTGCGTGGCGGGGGTCAATTTCAAGACGTGTTGTTGACCAGCCATCCGCGCGACCATTCAGGTGCGGCACGAATGGACTGTCGATGGTTAGCGCTAAATGCCGCTGCGCGCGTTTGCTTGGACAACCGGATTCTTTGACGCTAATCAGGAACAAGGCAAATATTCCGGGGATATCTGGTGACCAATAACGGCCTGGCTGAACCACGCAGAACCTTGACCTTGCGCGATGTGTCCGAGGCGTCCGGGGTATCCGAAATGACCGTCAGCCGGGTGCTGCGCAATCGCGGGGACGTGTCACCCGCCACGCGGGAAAAGGTGCTGGAGGCCGCCAAGGCGCTCGGCTACGTGCCGAACAAGATCGCGGGCGCGCTTGCCTCGCAGCGTGTGAACCTCGTTGCGGTGATCATCCCGTCGCTGTCGAACCTCGTCTTTCCCGATGTCCTCAGCGGTATTTCGGCGGAACTGGAAGAAACCGGCCTGCAACCGGTATTCGGCGTCACCAACTATTCCGCCGAGAAGGAAGAGGCGGTGCTCTATGAGATGCTTTCGTGGCGCCCGACCGGTGTGATCGTGGCCGGTCTGGAGCATACCGATGCCGCCCGTGCGATGCTGGAAAATGCCGGTATCCCGATTGTCGAGATCATGGATGTCGACGGCACTCCGGTCGATTCCGTCGTCGGTATCTCGCATAAGCGCGCGGGGCTTGAGATGGCCCGCGCCATCGTCAAAGAAGGCTACCGCAAGATCGGGTTTCTTGGCACCAAGATGCCCTACGACCACCGGGCGCGGAAACGGCTTGAAGGGTTTGAGGCCGGGCTGGCAGAGGCAGGGATCGAACTGACCGACAGGGAATTCTATTCGGGCGGCTCTGCCCTGCAAAAGGGTCGTGAGATGACCGAGGCGATCCTTGCGCGTAATCCAGACCTCGATTTCATCTATTATTCGAACGATATGATCGGGGCAGGCGGGCTGCTTTACTGTCTGGAAAAGGGCATAGACGTCCCGGGCCAGATCGGGTTGGCGGGCTTCAACGGGGTCGATCTCTTGGAAGGTCTGCCGCGTAAACTTGCGACAATGGATGCCTGCCGTCATGAAATCGGTCGCCGTGCTGCGGCCATCGTCGCAGGCCGGTCGGAAACCGGGTTGGTCGGGGGGGAGCGGGTCGAGCTGACGCCGGTGCTTGAACCCGGCGACACAATCCACAGGAAGTGACCGGTCAGCCCCGTCGCAGGATATAGATATCCATGATCCATCCGTGCCGGGCGCGGGCCTCTGCACGCGATTTCATGATCTGGTCGGTCATTTCCGAAAGTGGTCCGGCCAGAATAATCTGGTCTTCCATACCCACATAGGCGCCCCACCAGATATCGACACCCTCCGGTGCGATAGATTGGAATGAACATTCACCGTCAAGCATGATCGCGAGCGTATCAACGCCATCGGGCCAGCCTTCGTCCCGCAAGCGCCGCCCGGTCGTAACGATAAAGGGCGCGCCAATCTCGTTGATCGGGATCGCATGGGCGGCTGTCAGCGCCTGAAGCGAGGTGATGCCGGGGATCACCGTCATCCGCATCGGCAGGGTCCTCTCGACCCGACCCGCAATCCTCAGCGTGCTGTCGTAAAGCGACGGATCGCCCCAGACCAGCAGCGCAACGCGACCGGAATTGCCAATTTCCGCCTGAATAGTCTCTGCCCAGACTTCTGCGATCGCATCGTGCCAGGCATTGACCCGCGCCCGGTAATCGGCAATCGCCGGGTCGCGCACCGGCAGGTCGAATTCGACGAACCGCGTTGTCGGGTTGGTCACAACCTCGGCGCAGATCGACCGTCTAAGTTCTGCCAGATCCTCTTTCGTCTCACCCTTTCGGGGAATGAGGATCAGATCGGCCGAATTCAGCTCCTTGACCGCCTGTAGCGTCAGGTGATCGGGATTGCCCGTACCAATGCCGATGAGAAGAAGCTCGATCATGATTCCCCAAATGTCAGAAGGCTCCGCGCGAGTCCATCGCACGGGGCCCCGTCTATTTTTATCTCATGCGTCCCGCGACCAAAGGCGGGCGGCAAGCCATCCCAGCACGGCCCAGGTTGCGAACCCGACCCCAAGGACACGGGCCGAGAACTCGCCCGCCACTTCCGGCGGGGCGACGCCATGGAAGCCTTCCGGAAGCGGCGCGCCGATCACATGCGGCGCTGCCAGAAGCGCGCCACCGATAACGGCGGGCATGACTCCCCGTCCGAAGGCGAGCGCAGCAAGCCCCGTCGCGGTTGCCAGAGCCGTCCCGAACCACCAGATCTGGCGATCCGCCAGATCGGCGGCGACCGACCCCGGCAGTTCAGGCGCAAGGCCCATGGCCGGGACCAGTTGCAGGGCGGCAAAGCCCGCAAGCCCCCAGAGCACACCATCACGCGCCTCAACACGGCGACCGAAATGCTCGGCCAGCGCAAAGCCCGCGACCAAAAGCAGACCATAGCCCGCATAGATCAGGCCGGTAAACAGTACCGTGAGCCCGTTGCGCGTCAGGGCCGAGCCACCGTCTTCTTCGTCGCCGTGCCCCTGTGCAGCCTCACCTTCTGCGTGGTCCTGGCTTGCTTCGGCCGCACCTTCGCCAACCCCGGCGAAATGCACCAGCGCACCTGTTTCATATTCTTCGCCCAGAAGGATCAGCTCCTGCACGAATGCGAAATGCAGCAGGGCGCCAAGCAACCCCGCTGCAAAGCCGGCGATCAGCCCGCCGGCCAGCATACGTTGAATCATCAGTGGACCGTCAGCCCGCCTTAGTGGCAGGGGAACCCGGTCGCGTGGCGCATGTCATGCGCGGCGTCGTGCAGCGTCGCCGACTGGGCATGGCCCGCGACGAACATCACGGTGGCGCCGATCAGGGCCACGAACAGAATGGACATCAGACCGGTAGAGGTCTTGGCGGCGGTTTGGTTCAGCGCGTTCATCGTTTTCTCCTTGCCGTCACACCCGACGGCTCTCGCGTTACCTTCACGCATGGCCGGTCTCCTGACTTGCGGGTCGTCACAGCTTTCCGCCTTCCCGGATATAACTCCAGTGGCCGTTGGAAAGCCGCTCGCCGCTCACAGTCGCGGGGGCGGTTGGGGCTTTGGGTGCCGCCTTTGGTCCACCCTTCCCCATTCCCGTTTCGGTCCGGACGCTTTGCGCCTGTCGGACACCATGCATATCCCATGTGCCAGCAAGCATGCCGTCCGGTCAAGGCGGATTAACGCCATGAAGGGTTCGGATTGCGACCTTTCAACCCGGAATGCGCGCGATCGCCTTTTCCCTGAGCGACCCGAGCGGGCGAGCATCAGCAAAAGTTCCGTCAGGCGATGCAGAGTAAAGCCGAAGAAAGATGGTCAGATTCGGGATATCCACCTTGGTTATGTCTCCAAAGAGATATGCCGTCTTGCCCTCTGCCCGGAATGCCACCGTCGAGGGCCGCGTGCAGCCCGACATGCATTCGACCTCGCGCAGATCCGCATCATCACCGACAGCCGCACGCAACTGTGCGGCCAGCCCGTCCTGCCCCGCCGGACAGGACCGGCAAACGGTGACGGTGACGCCGCTCATCGACCCTCGGCTAGGGGGCCGAGCAGAATCAGCGCCGGACCATCAGCCGCCTCTTCAGCGATGAGTTGCTCCATCGCCCCGAGCGTTCCACGCACCAGCTTTTCTTCGGGGGTGGAGACGCTTTCAGCCAGCAGCGCAGGTGTATCCGCCGACATCCCGGCCCCCTGCAGACGCCGCGCCAGTTCCGCGAAGGTTCGCTTGCCCATGAAGATCACGGTTGTCGCGGTGGGATCGGCAAGGGCTGCAAGGTTCAGATCCTCCGGCAGCGCGCCGGTCACGTCATGGCCGGTCACAAACTGCACCCGCCGCGCTGTCAGCCGCCGGGTCAGCGGAATGCCCGCCGCCGCCGCCGCTGCCATGGCCGAGGTCACGCCGGGGATGATCTCATACTCGATCCCCGCCTCGCGGCAGGCGATGATCTCTTCCTCAAGCCTCCCGAACAACCCGCTGTCGCCGGATTTCAGCCGCACGACCTTCGCGCCTGATTTTGCGTAGTCGACCAAGAGCCGGCTCACATGATCCTGCTTGGGCGAGGCGCGGCCCGCCCGTTTGCCGACACCGACCATATCCGCCCCTTCCCGCGCCTTGGCAAGGATCGGGCCTGAAGACAGGTCGTCGAACAGCACCGCATCGGCCGTCGAGAGCCGGTCCACTGCCTTCAGCGTCAGAAGTTCCGGATCGCCCGGCCCGGAAGACACGAAACTTACGAACCCCGTCATGTCGCCTCCGCGATCAGGTGAAAGAAAGTGCCGCTGGCATGGCCCCGGCGCGACCCGGTCTCGGGCACGGCATCGCCATTCGCATCGACGACCCGCGCCAGCGCCATATCCGGCTGGGTAAGAATCGTCGAGTAGTGAAATTCGTGGCCGCGTAGCCGCGCACCGGCCCTGTGCCCCGGCAGCGGCGCAGCGAGTTCGGCCAGCCTGTAGCCAAGATGCATCTTGCGCTTTTCAAAGGAAGTGATGAGGCCGAGCAGTCCGGCCATTTCGTGTCGCACGCCATCGCGGTCGACGATGGCCGCCCCCATCGCCATGTAACCGCCGCATTCGCCATGGACGGGCCGTGTCTCGGCAAACCGGCGCAATCCCTGACGGAATCGCGTCGCCGATGCCAGCCTGCCACCATGCAGCTCAGGATACCCCCCGGGCAGCCAGCAGCAATCGGCTCTGTCGTCCGGCGCCTCGTCGGCAAGCGGCGAGAACGGCAGGACCTCGGCCCCGGCCGCTCGCCAGGCATCGAGAAGATGCGGGTAGACAAAGGAAAAGGCGGCATCGCGGGCAAGTGCTATGCGCTGGCCGGGCGGCACTACCGCGACCGGGCCGGACGGCGAAAGCCGCGTCGCCCCCGCCGCCGCCCGCACCGCATCGAGATCGACATGCGCCGCGACGAATTCCGCCGCATCGGCGATGATCCGGTCCAGTTCCGGTGTCTCTTCGGCCTGCACCAGTCCCAGATGCCGCTCGGGCACCTCGATCGAAGCGCGTCGCGGAAGGGCACCGAATACACGGATACCGGCGGCCTCCATTCCCACCCGCACCAAAGCCTCATGCCGGGGAGAGGCAACGCGGTTCAGAACCACGCCCGCAACTTTTACATCTGGCCGCATCGTCGCAAATCCCTGCGCCACCGCCGCTGCCGATTGCGCCTGACCCGACACATCCAGAACCAGCACGACTGGCCAGCCGGTTAAAGCCGAGAGATCCGCCGAGGCTCCTGTGCCGGCCTCTCCCGCCTGCGCCACTCCGTCAAAAAGCCCCATCGAGCCTTCGGCCAACACCAGATCGGCCTGTTCAGCCGCCCTGATCAGCCCGGCGATCTGGTTCTCGCCCATTGCCCAAGTATCGAGGTTCACCGAAAACCGCCGTGAGGCTGCGAGGTGAAAAGCCGGGTCAATATAATCGGGACCCGACTTGAACGGCTGGACCGCAAGCTGCGAAGCCCTGAACGCCCCAAGAAGCCCCAGCATCAGGGTCGTTTTACCGGTGCCCGAGGCGGGAGCCGAGATGATGAGACCCGGCGGGATCATTGCGGTTCCGGGAACCTCGGATGAGTGCCCACGGGCCGGTAACGGCGGTCATAATCGCCTGCATAGAGCCTGCTTTCGTCAAACTCCTCGGCCCCGATGGAGCGGCCGACGAAGATCAGCGCGGTGCGCTCCATCTCGGCCCCTACCGCCGTCTCCAGCGTCTCCAGCGTCGCCCGAACGACGCGCTGGTCGGGCCAGCTCGCGCGCCAGATCACGGCAACGGGGCAATCGGCGCCGTAATGCGGGGTCAGCTCTGCCACCACCTTCTCCAGCACATGAACCGAAAGATGGATCGCCAGTACCGCACCAGTCCGGGCGAAGTTTTCCAGCGTCTCGCCCGGTGGCATAGAGGTCGCCCGGCCCGAGGTCCGGGTCAGCACGACCGACTGCACCACGCCCGGCAGGGTCAGTTCCGCGCCCAAAGCCGCCGCGCCAGCGGCGAAGGAGGGCACGCCCGGCGTCACGTCATAGGGAATGCCCAATTCGCGCAGACGGCGAAGCTGCTCGCCCATCGCCGACCAGACCGAGAGATCGCCGGAATGAAGTCGCGCCACATCCTGCCCCGCTTCATGCGCAGTTTGGATCTCGGCGATGATCTCATCCAGCGACAGGGGTGCGGTGTTGACGATCTTCGCGCCATCGGGGCAATGGCCCAGCACCGCCTCGGGCACCAGCGATCCGGCATAAAGGCAGACCGGGCATGACGCGATCAGGTCGCGGCCACGCAATGTCAGAAGGTCGGGGGCGCCCGGTCCGGCGCCGATGAAATGCACTGTCATTCGTTTCTCCCAATCGCAATGGCGGCTGTGGCCAGCCCGTCGCCCGATACCACACGCGGCCCCAGAAGCCGCGCCCCCGGCCCGGCCGCAGCCAGAGCCGCCGCCTCTGCCACCGATCCCGTGCCAAAGCGTTCGGCCACCTTCGCCGATTGCGTCAGCACCGCCTGCGCGGCCAGCGCCTCGCGCCCGAACCCGCAGATCACAAGCCCCAGTTCGGCGGCCAAAGCCTTTGCCACCGGCGCGTCCGCCTTTGCAGAAGCACTTGCCAGCAGCTCTGCCCCGCCGCCCGCGCGCTCCAGCGCGTCCAGAAGCGACGCCACTGTCGCTGCCGCGCGAAAGCCGATCCCCGCGACCCTCATTTCACCACGCTCCACTGCACCACGGGCCGCGCCGGTTCCCAGCCGCGCATCCGGCCCAGGGGCGCTGCACTGGCAATCTCGATCCGCATCAGGCCGCCGCCCCGTTTCGCATGACACCGCGCCAGCAGCTCTTCGCATTCGATCGTCACCGCATTGACGACGAGCCGCGCGCCTTCGGGCATCGCCGCCCAGACAGACTCTATTCCAGCAGAATTCGCACCCCCGCCGATAAAGACTGCATCCGGCACCGGCAGACTCTCCAGCGCCCCGGCCCAGTCCGCCTCGGTCACACTCAGCCGATGCGCCATCCCGAATGCGGCGGCATTCTCCCGCACATTCGCCGCCCGGTCGGCCCGGCTTTCGACCGCCTGCGCGCTCGTCCCCTGCGCCGAGAGGCACCATTCGACCGAGATGGAACCCGAGCCCGCGCCCAGATCCCACAGCACCTCGCCGGGGCGTGGTGCCAGTGCCGACAGTGTTAGCGCCCGCACGGACCGCTTGGTCATCACCCCGTCCGAGACGAAGAGATCATCCGGCAGACCGGCGGCGCGCGGCAGGCCCGGCGCACCGTTCGCGGTAATCGCGACCGCGGCCGGATAGGCGGCATCGTTTATGTCGAAGCCGCCCGCCTCAGCACGGCGAATACGTTCCGACGGCCCGCCGAGTGATTCCAATACCGTCAGGTTCGACGGGCCAAAGCCCTTCGCCACTAGCCATTCGGCCAGCGCGATAACCGCCGCCCCGTCGCGGACAAGGCAGATTGCCCGAACCCCTCGCGCCAGTACTGGCACCAGTCGCTCGAACGGGGCCGCGTGCAGGCCGAGGCACAAGGTTTCTTCCAGCCGCCAGCCAAGCCGCGAGGCAGCGAGCGCAAAGGTCGAGGGCGCGGGATGCGACACCCAATCGCCGGGCGAAAGATGCACCGACAGCGACCCGCCCGCCCCGAACCAGAACGGATCACCCGAGGCCAGAACTACGACCTTGCGGCCCTTTTCCGCCAGAACAGGGTCGATCCTGAACGGCACCGGCCATTCCCGGCCCCGTGCCCCGGCCGCCACAAGCTCCAGATGCCTTGGGCCGCCAAAAACGATTTCGGCCGCCTCCAGCGCCTCACGGCTTGCATCCGAAAGCCCGGCATGACCATCTGCGCCCAGACCAATGATCGTCAGCCAGGGATCAGCCATGACACGCGTCCTTCTTCTCGGCGGCACCAGTGAGGCAAGCCAGCTTGCCCGCCACTTCGCGGCCCAGGGCGTTGATGCCGTCTTTTCCTATGCCGGGCGCACCGACGCCCCCGTGGAACAACCCCTGCCGACCCGCATCGGCGGTTTCGGTGGTGCCGATGGCCTTGCCGCATATCTGAGCGCCGAAAGCATAACCCATGTGGTGGATGCGACCCATCCCTTCGCGGCCCAGATGAGCCGGAATGCAATTTCCGCCTGTGCAGACACGAATACGCCGCTTTGCGCCTATGAGCGCTCGCCTTGGGAGGCAGGCGAAAGCGATGACTGGACTCATGTCCCCGACCTCGCCACTGCTGTCGCGGCTTTGCCCGAGGAACCCGCTTGCATCTTCCTTGCCATCGGTCGCCAGAACCTGACGGCCTTCGCCGCGAAGCCCTGGCATCACTACATTCTGAGGCTGGTCGATGCGCCGCAGGGCAGGCTGCCGCTGCCGGACGCCGAGGCGGTGATCGCGCGCGGCCCTTTCACGGAGGAGGGCGACCGGAAACTTCTGAAATCCCGCCGTGTGAACCTCATAGTCGCCAAGAATTCCGGCGGCACCGGTGCGCGGGCGAAACTGGATGCCGCCCGAAGCCTCAGGATTCCGGTGATCCTGATCGACCGGCCGGCTCTGCCTCCGCGCCGCATTGCCCATAGCGTGGCCGAGGTTATGGCGTTTCTCGCTCACCGCGCCGACCTCGGCGTATAGACGAAGCGCCCGATCCGGCGGGTATCGCGGTTGCCGACGATTACGACGGTGCGCATGTCGGCCATGTCGGGCGTCGCCTCGCCGAGCGTCACCGTGTTCAGCACCTCCTCCGGCGTCGTCACCGCGCGGGCGAATGAAACCAGTGTCTCCGGCCCTGCCTCCTCGCGCAGGATCTCCAGCGCGCGGGCGAATTGATGCGGGCGGCTTTTGGAGCGCGGGTTGTAGAAGGCCATGGCGAAACCGGCCTGCGCCGCCAGTTTCAGACGATGTTCCACCAGTTCCCAAGGCTTGAGATTGTCCGACAGGTTGATCGCGCAGAAATCATGCCCCAAGGGCGCGCCAAGCCGCGCGGCGGCGGCCAGCATTGCGGTGATGCCGGGCAGGATGCGGATGTCGTAATCCTGCGCGTCTGGCCTTGCCTCCAATGCCTCGAACAAAGCCGAGGCCATGGCAAAGACGCCGGGATCGCCGGAGGAGACGATCACCACCTGGCGGCCCTTGGCCGCCATGTCGAGCGCGTGTCCCGCGCGGTCCAGTTCCACCCGGTTGTCGGAAGGGTGTAGGGTCAGCCCCTCGCGCGGGGCGACGCGGGCGACGTAGGGGATGTAGCCCACGACATCCGTGGCCTCGGCCAAAGCCGCGCGCACCTCGTCTGTCACCAGCGCATCGTCCCCGGGGCCAAGGCCCGCAACCGCGATCCAGCCCGTCATGGCCGCCGCCCCTGCCCATGCACCACGGCGATGGAGAAATAGGGCACCTGGGCGGGCGCTTCGCTGATCCGGTGGACCTTCTGATCCGTCATCGTGCCGCGTTCCACCAGCCATGCCGTATCGAGCCGCCCCGCCGCCGTCAGGCAACGCTTCAGCTTTTCCAGATTGCGACCGATCTTCATCACGACCAGCGCATCGGTATCGCGGATGCGGCGGGTGAGTTCCTCCTCCTCAATCGTCGCCGTCACAACGGTCAGCACATCGTCGCCCCACGTGATCGGCTGGCCCGTTGCGGTCCAGCAACCGGACATGCCTGTGATACCGGGAACGACCTCGACAGCACAGCGCTCGCGAAGCCGCGTATAAAGATGCATGAAGCTGCCGTAAAAGAACGGATCGCCCTCGCAGAGCACCAAAACAGTCTCTGTTTCGGCCAAATGGGCCAGTTTTTCCGCCCAGACCTCGTAGAAGTCCGCCATCACACGGTTGTATTCGGGATCGGAGAAATGGATCTCGGTCGTGACCGGGTATTCCATCGGGTACTCGATGGCATCTGCGCGCAGCATGCCGTTTACGATCCTGCGCGCTTGCCCCTCGTACCCCGCCTTGCGGAAATAGGCGATATGGGTCGAGGAACGCACCAGCCTGTCTGACTTGACGCTCATCAGATCGGGATCGCCGGGGCCGAGGCCGGTGCAGATGACCTTTCCCATGATCACTCCTTCCGGCTGGCGAGCGCGTTGACCGCGGCGACAGTGATCGCCGAGCCGCCAAGACGGCCCTTCACGATGACCGAGGGCACCGGCAGGTCTTCCATCAGCGCGTCCTTCGACTCGGCGGCACCGACAAAGCCCACCGGGCAGCCAATGATCGCCGCCGGGCGCGGGCAGGCCGGGTCCTCGAGCATGTTGAGGAGGTGGAAAAGCGCGGTCGGCGCGTTGCCGATGGCGACAACGGCCCCTTCCAGATGCGGCCGCCACAGCTCCAGCGCGGCGGCGGAGCGGGTGTTGCCCATCTCCTTCGCCATACCGGGGACGCGCGGGTCCTGCAGGGTGCAGATCACCTCGTTGTTGGCAGGCAGTCTTGCCCGGGTGATCCCCTCGCTGACCATGCGCGCGTCGCAAAGGATTGGCGCACCGGTCTCGAGCGCTGCACGGGCGGCGATCGCCATACCGGGGGAGAAGCGGACATGTTCCTCCAGCCCCACCATCCCGGCGGCATGGATCATGCGGACGACGACGACCTCTTCCTCCGGCGTGAAGCGGGCGAGGTTTGCCTCGGCGCGGATGGTGGCGAAGCTTTCGAGGTAAATCGCGGCGCCGTCGGTCTGGTAGCTATGGGGCATCTTCGGTCTCGGTCAGAAGGGCGGGATTGGCGGAAAGCGTCACGGGCGAAAGCCCGGTCCGCGAAGGCAAATCGGCGGCAGTACCGTTCCGGATGAGGTCGACGGTGCCGTCGCTGCGGCCGGTGAGCGTCAGGGGCGCAGGCCCGGGATGGGCGCAGCCCTTGGCACAACCGGAGACATGGAGCCGCGCACCGGGCGCCAGCGATGCGCAAAGCGCCCGCGCCAGCGGTCGCGTCGCGATCAGCGCCTGCGGACAGCCGGGCGCGCCGGTGCAGGCGGTCACGCGCAGCATCGGGTCGACTGGGTCGGTGATCAGGCCGGGAATGGCGGGCAGGGTGGTTGCGCCCTCGATCAGGATCATGCGCCACGGCGTGATCCGCAAGGGACCGTTTTCTGCAAGGATAGACATGGTTTCAGCCGTGATCTGGCCGAATTCGAAGCCGACGAGAAAGCCCAGTGGCAGAGGTCCCGGCGCGGAGGCCGGGGCGCTTGATCGCGGCAGGGCAGGAATCTCGGTAAACACGTCCGGCAGGCGTGCGCCACGCGCCAGATGCGCCGCCATGCGCCCGCGACCTTCGGGCGCGCCGCCAGTTTTTAGGAACCACCGGGCGAGGTCAATGGCAAGCCCGGCGGCAGTTGACGGCGTCGCGGTCGCTCCGGTTGCCGCGCCATCTGCGCGGATCAGTAGGGCATCGCCCGGGCCACGTTCGATACGGATATCGGCGGAGGTCTCCGAGAGGACCGGCTCGGCGCCGCAATCGACGGCATAGCCAAACTTGCCCGGTGTCGCTGGGGCATCCGGATGGCTCAGCGCCCCGGTGAGCGAACGCACAACGTCCTGCACCCCGTCGCCATCGCGCCAAAACGGCGTGACCACGACATTGCGACGGCTTTCGGCCTCGGTCGACGCGTCGATGAGACCGAGGACGGACAGGCCGTCGATGAGCGGGCCGTGATCCGTCTCGGTCACGCCGCGAAGCTGGACAT
Organism: Albidovulum litorale; assembly: GCF_025751495.1. Classification (GTDB taxonomy): domain Bacteria; phylum Pseudomonadota; class Alphaproteobacteria; order Rhodobacterales; family Rhodobacteraceae; genus Albidovulum; species Albidovulum litorale. The sequence goes on from NZ_JAOWKZ010000002.1 coordinate 972,045, forward strand.
TGGCGCGGGCCGAAAGGTCGATGAGCCCGTTGCCGTGCTGCGCCGACAGGTCAGCGATGCCCTTCGCCTGCGTGGGCGTAAGCCGACCGCCACGGGGCCGGACGCGGACGACGAGGCCGTCACCCGACATCATTGGACGCAGCGCGCCGGGGCACCAACCTTTGATGACCGGATCGCTCATTGCCCCGCCTCCATCGCGATGGAGTTGCGCCGGGTGATCCAGAGCCCCGCATCGCGAAGCGCCGCGAAGCGGTCGCGCATGGCCTGAAGGGCGGCGGGGTTTTCCGCCTGCATGAAGGCCACGACCTGATCCCGGCCCAAAGTCGCCTCATGATAGAGGTCGAAAAGATGCGGGGGCACCGCGCGGGCGAGATGGGCAAAGGCCGCCATGTGGTCGAGCGTTGCCGCGATCTCGGCGGCACCGCGGAAGCCATGGCGCATCATGCCGTCGGCCCAGTTCGGGTTTGCGGCGCGGGCGCGGACGACGCGGCCGATCTCCTCGCAAAGCGTCCTTGCGCGAGGCGCGTCGGGGCGGGTCGCGTCGAGGTGGTAGAGCGCGGGCGCTTCGCCGCCAAGTCGTGCGACAGCAGCGGCAAAGCCACCCTCATGCGCGGCATAGTCGGAGGCTAAGAGCAGGTCGGTCTCGGCCAAATCCTGAATGTGGACGAAGCCGTCGGCGCCCTTCACCTGCTCTTCCAGCGCCGCGCGGGCGGGATGGGAAGCCCCGGAGGCGTCGATGGCCCATTCAGAGCCTGAAAGCCAAGCCTCACCTGCGGCCCTCTGGCCGTCGGGCCCGTAATCCTCAATCGCCTCGCCCATCGCGACACCGTAGAGGCCGGGCTTCGGTCCGAAAACACGCGGAGACGCGCGCAGGTATGGATTGTCCTCGGGCGCTTCCTCGCGCTCCGCCAAGGCCCTTGCGGCGGCTTCGAAAAGCTGGGCAAGCCCTGGAAAAACGTCTCTGAACAGGCCCGAAACGCGCAAGGTCACGTCGATCCGGGGCCGGCGGAGCAGGGCGAGGGGGATCACCTCGAAGCCCGAAACACGCTCGGACCCTTCGTCCCATTTCGGGGAGAGGCCCGCGAGGTGCAGGGCCATCGCGAATTCCTCGCCCGCCGTGCGCATCGTGGCCGAGCCCCAGAGGTCGATGACCAAGGATTTCGGCCAGTCGCCGTGATCCTGCAGGTGGCGGCGCAGAAGTTCCTCGGCCAGCTTCACGCCCTGCGCATGGGCGGCGCGCGACGGCACGGCGCGGGGATCGGTGGTGAAGAGGTTGCGGCCCGTCGGCAGCACATCGGAGCGGCCGCGGAAGGGCGAGCCGGAGGGACCAGCCTCCACCCGTTTGCCGTTTAGCGCCGCCAGCAGCCCGGCACGTTCCTCAACCCCGCACTGGCCGGTGCCGAAGATATGCAGACCGTCGCCATACTGGCTTTCCTTGATGTCGCAGACGAAGCGATCGATGCGGGTGATCGCCTCGGCGGGGGAGGCATCTTGGGAAATGCCAAGGTCGTCCTCCACCCCGTGCCCGCGTGCCTCCTCGCGGATCGCTGCAATCAGCCGGTCGCGGCGGGCGGGATCAAGCCCGTCGGCGGTGGAGTATTCGTCGAGCAGGCGTTCGAGGCGGTTCAGGTCCTCGGGCAGGTTGCTCTCCACCAGAGGCGGCGGCAGGTGGCCGATAGTGACGGCGCCGATGCGGCGCTTGGCCTGCGCGGCCTCGCCGGGGTCGTTGACGATGAAGGGGTAGATGACCGGCAGGGGGCCGGTCAGCGCCTCGGGCCAGCACTCGGCCGAGAGCGCCACCGACTTGCCCGGCAGCCATTCGAGCGTCCCATGCGCGCCGATATGGATCAGCGCGTGCAGCCCCTGCGACCGGAGCCAGAGGTAGAAGGCGACATAGGCATGGCGCGGGGTTCGGCTCAGGTCATGGTAATCGTCGCCCCGGGTTGTGGCCTCGCCGCGTTCGGGTTGCAGGGCGACGATGGCCTTGCTCCGCCGGATCGCGTGAAAACGGAAATGGCCATCCGTGACCGAAGGGTCGGTCGCAGGATCACCCCAGGCGGCGAATAGGGCATCTTTTAGCGGGGCAGAAAGGGTCGAAACAGTGTCTGTATAGGCAGAAACGGGCCATTCCAGTGTTTCCGCCGTCAGGGAATGACCGAGGTTCTCGCCCACTTTCACATAATGGTTTCCGTCGGCAAGGGCCGCAAGGATGCCTTCCGCCGAGGCCAGCGCGTCGAGGCCCACGGCATGGGCCAACTGATGCGTCTTGCCGGGATAGGTGGAAAGGACCAGCGCGACACTGCGGTCAGGCGCGGGCGTGGTCGAAAGGCGGTGCCAACCCACCACGCGATCGGCCACGGCGGCAATGCGGTCCGGGTCGGCGCGGTGAGCGAAGCGGGAAAATTGCAGGTCGGGGTCTTTCTTGCCCGGGCTTTTGAAGCTCGCGACACCAGCGAAGATCCGGCCATCGACCTCGGGCAAAACGACATGCATGGCGAGATCGGCGGGCGATAGGCCCCGCTCGGCTTCAGCCCAGTCCTTCTTCCGCGCTGTGGAGAGGGCGACTTGAAAGACCGGGCAGCCCGCTGCGTCGAGGGGCGAGGCGGAACCATCCGTACCTTTGGCCGAAAAGGCGGTCGCATTGACCACAGCGGCGGGGGCAAGGCGGGCAAGCTCGGCCCGCAGCCAAGCAGCGGCGGCGGGGTCCTTCAGCGAGGCGGCATAGGCGCCGATCGCGGCAAAACCGCGCTTCTCCAGCGCTGCGATCAGCGCGTCGACAGGGTCGGTATCGGCGGAGGTCAGATAGGAGCGGTAGAAGGTCACGACGGCAAGCGGTTGGTCGGATACTTCGGGCGCGGGCGCGACGCCTTTGCCGGGCAGATACCACCCGAAACCGGGCACCGTCTTGTCGCCAATGACCGGCCCGGCATAAAGGCCCGCCGCCAGCGCCATCTGCTGAAGCGCCGCCTGCGCGGCCACGGCACCGCCCGCGTCACAGAGCGCCTGCAGGCGGCGCAGGGTCGATTTCGGCAGGGTAGAAAGCGCGTCCAGCCGCGCATCCTCGCGCCCGTCGGCAGGCAGTATCGCCAGCGCGATGCCGTTCCTGCGGGCAAGGTCCTGCACCTGTGCAAGCCCGTAGGGCCAGTAGCTTTCGCCCCCGATCAGGCGGATGAGGATGCCTTTTGCGCCCGACAGTGTCTGTTCGACATAGGTGTCGACCGACAGGGGATGCCGCAGCGCCACGAGGTTCGCCAGCCGCACGGTCGGCAGACCGCCCGCCGCCCGATGCCAGCCCGCCGCGAAAGCGCCAAGGTCGCTGTCGGAAAACGACAGCACCACCAGTTCGGCCGGGTCCTGACCCAGGTCGAACGGGGTGTCCGTTTCCTCCAGCCCATGGCTTTCGCGGAAGACGACGTGCATTACGGATCAGGCCCCTACGGTTTCCGGCACCAGAACCGCGCGGATAGCGGCCGGATCGACATCGTGATGTTCTCCGATGACAACCAGCTTAGAGGCGCGGGGAGTATCGCCCCACGGCTTGTCGTATTGCGCGCGGATGCGCGTCCCGACGGCCTGCACCAGCATGCGCATCGGCTTGCCAGTGACCGCGACATAACCCTTCACGCGAAGGATGTTCTGCTCCTCGGCAAGGCGGGTGATCGCCGCCTTCAGCGCCTCGGGATCGGTGACTTCCGGCAGGTCGATGACGACGGTGTCGAAATCGTCATGTTCATGATCGTCGTGGCCGTCATGGTGCGAGGGGCGAGCGTCGAGATCGTCCTCGGCGGCGGCGTTCAATCCGAGGATCACAGCGGGGTCGATGCGGCCCTCCTCCATGGCGAGGATCGGCAGCTTGCGCGGGGCTTCGGCCTCGATCACCGCCTTGGCGGCGGCCAGTCCCGCCTCACCCGCCAGATCGGCCTTCGACAGAAGCACGATATCGGCGCAGGAGATCTGGTCCTCGAACACCTCGGACAGCGGCGTTTCGTGGTCGATACTGTCATCGGCTTCGCGCTGGGCCTGCACCGCGTCCACATCCGGCGCGAACCGGCCAGCCGCGACGGCCTCGGCATCGGCAAGCGCGATGACCCCGTCAACGGTGATGCGCGACCGGATCGCGGGCCAGTCGAAGGCCTTCAGAAGCGGTTTCGGCAAAGCAAGGCCAGAGGTCTCGATCAGGATATGGTCGGGGCGCTCGGGCAGCGCCATAAGTGCCTCGATCGTCGGGATGAAATCTTCGGCGACGGTGCAGCAGATGCAGCCATTGGCCAGTTCGACGATGTTTTCGGCCGGGCAATTCTCGTCCGCGCAGCTTTTCAGGATATCGCCATCGACGCCCACGGTGCCGAATTCGTTGACCAGCACGGCCAGACGCTTGCCCTGCGGGTTCTGCATCAGGTGGCGGATCAGCGTCGTCTTGCCCGCGCCCAGAAAGCCGGTGATGACGGTGACGGGAATTTTCGAAAGATCGGACATTCAGCTCTCCATCGGGGGAATGCGGGCAAGGCTTTGTTTGCGGAAGATCACCGGACGGTCCCGCCATGGCACGATGCCGTCCGCCGTTGCAGCATAGGCGGCGACACCGGCGAGGATATCCGCGACATGTTCGTCGGGATTGAGCCCGCGATAGACATAGGACCAGCGGCCAGGGCCGGAAATCGCGATATTGCAGCCGTGGTCGCAGGCCGAAAGACACTCGACCGGCACGATGCGCACGCCCTCCGGCGCGCCTGCGGCCTGCAGGGCTTCCAGAAGCTTCGTTCCGGGGCGGACCTCATCATCGGGGATAGGCTGGTCCATCCGGCAGGTCGTGCAGACATGAACTGTTACGGTCACGGGTCGCCGGTCCTTCCATTTCGCGGAAAGGGGCGGGCCTGCGGGGGGCGTCACATTGCCCCGAGCCGGTCGCGGAATCCCCCGTCCGCCGTCACATTCCTTTGCTGGCAGGTCTCCCGGCTTGCGGATGTCGGAGCCTGACGGCCCCGGCGGCCCCTCCCCCTTCCCGGCATCTTGCCAGTGGGCGTGGGGGGCCTCTCCGGTCACGGTCGCGGGGGCGGCTGCGCTTCGGCCCCGGACCACGAGTGGTCGCAAAGCCTGTCGCATTCCCTCTTCGCCTGCCTTAGGCAGGAACCAGCGCGCCTCTCCTGAGGCATTGACGCACATCTTGTCAAGCAAACACAGGTAAGCATGGACGGCAACGAAGCCCCGACGCACAGGAACGACCCGGCAGGCGCCACGGGCGGCATCTTCGCCACGGCGCACCGGCCGATGTTTCTGCTGGCGGCGCTTTGGGCGGTGATCGTGATCGGCTGGCGCTACTTCGGCGAATCGGATGGGCCGGTATCGGATGCGCTGGGTTCGCCTGTTCTCTGGCACGCGCATGAGATGATCTTCGGCTTCGCTGGTGCGGCCTTTGCCGGATACACGTTGACCGCCGCGCCAAGCTGGAGCCGCCGCGCCCCCGCCTCGGGTTTGCCCATCGCCGTGCTGACCGGGCTCTGGATCGCGGCCAGGATCGCGATTGCCGGAGTAACCGGGCTGCCGCTGATGCCGGTCGCCCTCACCGCCACCGCCTTCTTCGTCTGGCTTGCAGCACTTCTCGCGGGTGAGGCGATTTCGGGCCGGTCGGCCAAGGGCGCGCTTCAGGCCGTGTTCGCGGTGCTGCTCGGCGCGGCCGATCTGGCCATGATCCTTGGTCTGGTCGAACCCCGCGCCGCCATTCTTGTCTTCGCGCTGGTCCTGTCGGTGATCGGGGGGCGTATGGTTCGGGCCTTTACCGAGAACCGGGTTCTGTCCGAAGGGGCGGCCCCGATCCCGCAGGCGGCTATCGCCGGGTATCTGGGCGCGACCGGCATTGTCGCCGCGCTGGTTGCGGACGCCACCGGCGCAGCGGCGATTGCCGGCGCCGCGCTGGTGATCGCGGCGGGGGCAGAGGCGCTGCGGCTTTTCCTGTGGCAGCGGGCGGCGGTGCGCCATGATGCGCTGGTCCTGATGCTGCACCTCGGCTTTGTCTGGCTGCCGGTCGGGCTGGCCCTGACCGGTCTGGCGCTGCTGGGCGTTGAGGTTTTTGCCGCCCCCGATGCCCTTCACGCGCTGACCGCAGGGGCGATGTCCTGCCTGATCCACGCCGTCGCTGCCCGCGCCGTCGCCCTGCGGACTCCGGAACGGCTGGTCGCGCGATGGCCCGGCATCATTGCCTTTGCCCTTGTCTGGTTTGCGGCCTGCCTGCGTCTGGCGGAAGGGAGCTTTCCAGCGCTCAGCCTATTGGCCGCGATCCTTTGGGTCGCGGGATGGTTGGTATATCTGATGACGCTGATCCCGACCCTGCGCGGCGCACCTGAGCGCCCGGTCTTCAGCGGGCCGCGTGCATGAGGCAGCTCTCGCCATTGTCCGCACAATCGCCTATTGAACCCCGACCCGAGACCAGAAGGGACATGCCATGACCACGCCAGTGAATGACGCCGAACGCCACGCCCAGAAGATGGCCAAGAAGAAGGCCGCGCGCGACAAGATCATGGCGACGAAAGAGGGCGAGAAGGGCTTGATCATCGTCCATACCGGGGCGGGCAAGGGCAAATCCTCGTCTGGCTTCGGGATGATCCTGCGCTGCATCGCGCATGAGATGCCCAGCGCGGTGGTGCAGTTCATCAAGGGCGCGTGGTCCACCGGCGAACGCACGCTGATCGAGGCGAATTTCGGCCATCTCTGCCAGTTCTACGCGATGGGCGAGGGCTTTACCTGGGAAACCCAGGACAAGACCCGCGACATCGCTGCCGCCCGCAAGGGTTGGGAGAAGGCCAAGGAACTGATCCGGGATGAGAGGAACCGGATGGTGCTGCTCGATGAGATCAACATCGCGCTCCGCTACGATTATCTGGATGTGGCCGAGGTGGTGGCCTTCCTGAAAGATGAAAAGCCGGCAATGACCCATGTCGTGCTGACGGGCCGCAACGCCAAGGAGGAACTGATCGAGATCGCTGACCTCGTGACCGAGATGACGCTGATCAAGCATCCGTTCCGGTCGGGGATCAAGGGTCAGAAAGGGGTCGAGTTCTGATGGCACCCAAACGTCTTCTGACCGAATTCGGCATGGGCACCAGCCTGCGCCGCCAGGATTACACCGAGGCTGCGGTGCGCGCCGTGAAAGACGCGCTCTGGCACAATTCGATCAATCTGGCGGAGCTGTTCGGGCGACCCAAGGGCGACATGCTGATTGATGTGGAGATCGGCGTTCAGGCCCCGGACAGGGTCAATTCCGCCGCAATCCTTGCGGTTTTTCCCTATGGCCAGCCGAAGGTTACGGTCGTGAAGGGCGGGCTTGACGTTCCCCGCACCGATGGCGGCAAGCCGACGGTGATCGCCAATGCGGCGATTTCGGTTTCACTGGAGGTGGGCGCATGAGCGATCAGCGGTTCATCATCGAAATGGGCATGGGCAACGATCAGTACGGGCAGGATTACCAAAAGGCCGCCCGGCGCGCGATCGAGGACGCGATCCGCCACTCCTCAATCCCCATGTTTGATGCGCTTGGCTTGGACCATGCCGCGATGCGGGTTGAGGTCACGGTCGGCGTACAGAAGCCCGAGGCGATAGATTGTGCGGCTCTCACCGCCAGTCTGCCCCGTGGCACCGTGACAGTCACGGCCACCCATGGCGGTCTCAATGTCATCAATCCCGACAGCGGCAATGTGATCGTGATTGCCACCGCCGCTGTCGAGGCCTTCCTGCCGTATCAGGGCTAGGGCATGACACGGGCACTGATGATCCAGGGCTGCGGCTCGAATGTCGGAAAGTCGCTTCTGGTTGCAGGGGTGTGCCGGGTCGCGAAGCGCCGGGGGCTATCGGTCGCGCCCTTCAAGCCGCAGAACATGTCGAACAATGCCGCCGTGACAGTGGACGGGGGTGAGATCGGGCGGGCGCAGGCCTTGCAGGCACTGGCCTGCGGTCTGGAGCCGCATACGGACATGAACCCTATCCTTCTGAAACCCGAAACTGATACCGGCGCGCAGGTCGTGGTTCAGGGCAAAAGGCTGACGACCGTCCGGGCAAGAGACTATTCCGCCCTGAAACCACAACTTCTGACCTCGGTGCTGGAGAGTTTCCAGCGCCTGAAAACCGCACACGACCTTGTCATCGTCGAAGGTGCGGGCAGCCCGGCGGAGGTCAATTTGCGCAAGGGCGATATCGCCAATATGGGTTTTGCGCGTGCCGCCAACGTGCCTGTGGTGCTGGCCGGCGATATCGACCGGGGCGGGGTGATCGCCCAGATCGTGGGCACGCAGGCCGTGCTTGACCCCGAGGACGCGGAGATGGTCGCGGGGTTCCTGATCAACAAGTTCCGCGGCGACCCCAGCCTTTTCGACGATGGCTACCGGCTGATCGAGGACCGCACAGGCTGGCGCGGTTTCGGGGTGCTGCCCTATTTCAAGGATGCCGCAAAACTGCCCGCCGAGGATGCACTTGATCTTCGCGGAACCGCCGATGGCGGCCCCCTAAAGATCGCCTGCCTCGCCCTCAGCCGTATCGCCAATTTCGACGATCTTGACCCGTTGAAACTGGAACCGGGGATCAGCCTGACCATGGTCCGCGCGGGTGAGCCAATCCCGGGCGATACGACGCTCGTGATCATCCCGGGCTCAAAATCCACGCGCGGCGACCTCGCCTATCTCCGCGAACAGGGCTGGGACATCGACCTTGCCGCCCATATCCGGCGCGGCGGCCATGTGTTGGGCATTTGCGGCGGTTACCAGATGCTGGGACGGACCATCGCGGACCCCGACGGTATCGAAGGCCCTGTGGGTGAGGACCGGGGGCTCGGCCTCCTCGATGTTGCAACCGTAATGACACCCGACAAACGCCTGACCCGAACCAGTGCCATCCACGCGGTGACCGGAGCTCCAATGGAGGGTTACGAGATCCATATCGGCCGGACCGAGGGACCGGACCGCGCGCGGCCTTTTGCCTTTGTGGAGGGCATGCCCGAAGGCGCGACCTCTTCCGATGGTCGCATCGCCGGCAGTTACCTGCACGGCATGTTCACGGGCGATGCGTTCCGCGCCGAATTTCTCGAACGCCTGGGGGCAGCCTCGACCACCAGCTACGGAGCCGGCGTCGAGGCGACGCTCGGCGCGCTGGCCGATCATATGGAGGCGCATCTGGACATCGACGGCCTCCTTGCGCTGGCCTGCTGACCACTTTCTGTCGGAAAATACTCCGGGGGAATTGCCCGGAACGGGCAATGGGGGCAGCGCCCCCGGCTACCTTACCACCCAGTCCGTCGGCTGGTTCTCCTGCCAGCCCACCCGGTGCAGAAGCGGGGTGTCATCGGTGAATTCCGGCCAGCCGAGGCAAAGATAGGCACTGAACTCCCAGCCTTCCGGCACGGCGAACAGGCGCTCGATCTCGGCGGGTTCCAAAATGGACACCATGCCCAACCCGAGGTTTTCCGCCCGCGCAGCCAGCCAGAGCGTATGAATCGCCATCGCCGTCGACTGGTGCAGCGTCTCGGGCATCGTCCGTCGACCGAGGCCACGACCTGCCTCGGGATCGGTCACGGTGAAAACGGCAAGGTGTTCGGGCGCCACATCGAGGCCCGCGAGTTTCAGCTGCATATACTCCGCACGGGCGGTGTCGTCATAGTCCGCCGCGGCATTGGCATTGCAACGCTCAAACTCGTCCCGAACAGCCTGGCGCAACGCCCGGTCCCGAACCCGCAGCACACGCCAGGGTCTTGCATTTCCGACCGAAGGCGCGGCCGTCATCGCATTTTTCAGGCGGGATAGGGTCTTTCCCGGAACCGGATCGGCTTTGAAATGCCGCACGTCGCGGCGCCATTTCAGGATACGCTCAAGCGTTTCGGCCTCATCCGTGGTGAATTGCATCAGACCCCTCCCGCCGTCAGAACGTCCGCGACGCGCGCCCACTCCGCCTCATCACCCGGCAGGCCGAGCCGTATCCAGCCCGTTGAATAGGGGAAGATCCGCGACCAGATATGCGCCTGGGCCAGGCGCTCCTGCGCCGCCTTTGCGTCGCCTGTGTCATAGAGCCGGAACAGCGCCGTCCCGCCCTGACAAGTCCAGCCTGTCGCTCTGGCGAGAGCATCCAGCCGCGCGGTTTCCGACATCAGGCGTGCGGTCGTTTCCCGTGCCCATTCCCGATCGGCGAGTGCGGCCATACCGATCTCGATCGCGGCGCCGGAGACCGGCCATGGCCCGGCCATGTCTGACAGCGCGGCGATATCGGCCTCCGCGCCCAGTACGAAACCGAGCCTGAGCCCCGCCAGCCCGAAGAACTTGCCGAAGGACCGCAGGACGACCATGCCATCCTGCCCGGCCTGCGATGCGACGGACATGTCGGGATAGGGATCGGCGAAACTTTCATCGACGACCAACCGGCCGACCCGGGGCGAAAGTGCCAGCACGTCGCCGGGTGACAGGTGACGCCCGTCGGGATTGTTGGGATTCACCAGTACCGCCAGATCGGCCCCGGCAAGAGCCGCCGGTTCGGTGACCTCCTCCACCTGCCAGCCCGCAGACCGCAGGGCGGCGGCGTGTTCATTATAGGTCGGAGCGAGTACCCTGGCGCGGCCCGGCAGGCCAAGGCGCGGGATCATCTGGATCGCCGCCTGCGCCCCGGAAACCGGCAGGATCGCGGCCTTCGTGTCAAAGGCCCCGGCGGCGGCGGAACGCAACCCTTCCATCGCGCTCCGGGTCGGAAGTGCCGTCCACGCGGTATGGGAAAAGTTCGGCACGGGATACGGCACCCGGTTGATGCCGGTCGAAAGGTCGATCCAGTCGGTCGCGCCGCCGCCGAAACGGCCGATGGCCCCGTCAAGATTGCCGCCGTGATCGCGCATTGCCCCTGCCCCCTTCAGATCGCCGCCGATAGCGCGACGATCAGCATCAGCGCAAGCATTGCGAAGCGGTAGGCGGCAAGGCCGCGTACGATATCCTGTGGCCCGGGGTCGGGTGCGCCCCCATTGACCCATGGTTCCTCGGCGACCCGGTCGCTATAGACGCGCGGACCCGATAGTCTTATGCCGAGTGCCCCGGCCAGCGCCGCCTCGGGCCAGCCAGCATTGGGTGAACGGTGATGACCCGCATCCCGCCACATCGTCGCCAACGCTTCCTTCGGCCGTACTGATGTCAGGGCAAAAAGCAGGCCGGTGAGCCGGGCGGGGATGAGGTTCGCCAGATCGTCGATCCGGGCCGAGGCCCAGCCGAAGGCCTCGAACCGCTCAGTCCGGTGGCCGATCATCGAATCGAGCGTGTTGATCGCTTTGTAGGCCGCGATGCCGGGCAGGCCGAAGAGGACACCCCAGAAGACCGGTGCGACGATGCCGTCCGACGTGTTCTCGGCAAGGCTTTCAAGTGCCGCGCGCGCCACTCCAGCCTCGTCGAGCCGCGAGGGATCGCGCCCCACGATCATCGACACTTCATGCCGCGCGCGGTCCAGATCGCCCGCGGCCAGCGGACGCGCCACGGCCGCAACATGATCGTGCATCGACCGCAGTGCAACGAAGGGCCAGGCGAGCACACCGCCCAGAAGAACCCCAATCCAGCCCGCTGGCAGAAACCATGTTGCGATCCAGGCGAGTTCACCGACCACAGCGATGACCGCCAAGGCCGCGATGACACCTGCCAGCCTCCGCTGACCCGGATCGACGCCATCGAGGTTGAGCCACGCATCGAGCCGCGAGATCAGCGCGCCAATCCATGTCACAGGATGGCCGATCGCGGCAAAAAGCGGCTTTGGCCAGCCGAGAACGGCATCCAGCGCCAAGGCCACGAGCATGATCAATGCACCGGTCACTTCTGCCCCCCGGCCGCGAACTGTACGATGCCGCTGAAGCCCATGCGGCGCAGGCGAGGGGCGACATTGTCGGGCACGGTTCCGGGACGGAACAGGAAAGCCCGGGCCGAGCCGGTATGGGCGATGGCGAAGCCGAGCGCGCCCAAGGACGATGCCAGCCGGGCGGTCGGATCGCCCACGGGGCCGCGCAGTGCCAGCGTGCGTTCGGCAGAGGTCGAGGCGATCCGCGCCAAGGCCGTCGCGTCCCTGGCCCGCGCCGCCGCCCGCCACGGCGAGATCAGGTCGGAGATGTCCGGGAAATCCATGTCGCGCGGATCGGTGCGGCGATGTTCGCCAAAGAACCCGCCCACAACATCGAAGCGCGGGATCGGCGGCAGGCGGCTCAGCACCTCGGCCCGGCGCGAGGCCCAGAGCAGCCGCTCGGGCATTCCGAACATCAGTGGATCGCTCGCCCCCTCGGCCATGACGCAGGCGCGGGCGAGGTCGGGCGGCGGCACATTCGCGCCGGCGAGCAGGGCCAACGCCACGAGCGATGCGGTCGAGGCCCCGGCGCCCCCACCCGCTGGCATGCTTGCCGACAGGACGACCCGGCCCGAGAGTTTCAGATCAAGCCGGTCGAGGAGGTCGAGTGCCCGCGTCGGTGTCAGCAATCTTTGCCCCGATCCGTGGATCGACAGGCCCGACCCCGGCAGATGCCAGGCCTCGACAGCGAGAACGGGGCAGGGCAGCGAGACCAGCGCAACCGGGCCCGATGGCCCAAGTCGCCCCTGCATGAGCTCCCCAAGATGTCCGGCAACCCGGACCACGCCCTGTCTCATGCCGGCACCCAGTTCACCGTGCCAACCGACCAGCGGCCATCGCCAAGAGAGGTCACACGGGTAAGCGACAGTGGCGCGACCTCGAAGCCGAGCGCGGCGGGCGCCGAACCAAGGGCCAGAGCCAGTCCCGCACGCACTACCCCGGCATGAGCGACGATCGCGACGCTTCCGCCCTGTGCCGCACTCAGAACCGGCGCGATCCGGGTGCAGAGATCGGAGAAGCTCTCGCCGCCCGGCGGGCGATAAGTGGCAAGCGCGCTTGACGAAATTGCCCCCAGATCGGGCAGATCGGTGAATGCCATGCCTTCCCAGTCACCGAAATCCTGTTCCCAGAGTGCGGCGTCGGTCTCAGGCGCTCCCAGATCGGGCCAGAGCGCGCGCGCCGTCTGGCGGCAGCGCAGGGCGGGGCTCACCAGAATCCGATCGGGCTGCCCGATCCGGTCACGCAGTGCGGCGATGCGGGCGGTGTCGGAACAATCGGCGGGAACATCCGTGCGGCCGCACAGCCGACCGCCATGAAGCGCGGGCGCATGCCGGATCAGCATCAGCTCTGTCGCCCCATCGCCATTCACTGTCGGATTCTCCCTTTCACGCGCCGCCCGTTTCTGCTTTGTCATCGCGCCATGGGCAAGACGATACTCATCACCGGCGGCGCGCGATCCGGCAAAAGCGGCATCGCCGAGACGAAGACGCTCGGTCTCGGGTCGCGCGCCGTCTATATCGCCACCGCCGAGGCGCATGACAGCGAAATGTCGGACCGCATTGCCGCCCATCAGGCGCGGCGCGGGGCGGAATGGGTGACCCATGCAGAGCCGCTGGATGTTGTCGGGGTGCTGAAGGCGACCGACGGGCAGGGGCCGCGTCTGCTCGACTGCCTGACCTTGTGGCTTTCCAACCTGATGTTTGCCGGGCGCGATTGGCAAGCGGCGGGGCGCGATCTGGTCGCGGCCCTGCAAGCTCAACGCGACCCGGTGGTCATCGTCACCAACGAGGTCGGCGGCGGCATCGTTCCCGAAAACAAACTCGCCCGGGAGTTCCGCGATGCGGCCGGGCTTCTCAATCAATGGGTGGCGGCAGAGGCGGACGAAGTCTGGCTTGCCGTTGCCGGACTTCCCCTGAAAGTGAAATGACATGAGCCTGCCACGCATCGCCGCCCTATCCGACATCGCCAAACTGACCGACCGGCTGCCCGAGGCCGACACGGCAGCCGCCGAAGCGGCGCGCGCGCGGCAGAACTCGCTGACCAAGCCGCCGGGTTCGCTGGGGCGGCTGGAGGCTTTGGCCGAGTTCATGGCCACATGGCGTGGCACCGCGCGGCCCGAGATCTGGCGGGCGCAGGCGCTGGTCTTCGCGGGCAATCACGGCATCTGCGCCCAGGGCGTCAACCCCTATCCGCAGGAAGTGACCGCCCAGATGGTCGCGAATTTCCGCTCGGGCGGGGCGGCGATCAACCAGCTATGCGCGGTGACCGGGGCCGATCTTTCGGTCATCGCGCTGGAGCTGGATCGGCCGACGGGGGACTTCACCGAAGGCCCGGCAATGTCGGAAACCGACTGTCTTGATGCACTCTGGCAGGGCGCCTCGGCGGTCGATGAGGGGGCGGATATCCTGATCCTCGGCGAGATGGGGATCGGCAATTCGACCGTGGCGGCGGCTTTGGCGGCGGCCTGTTTCGGCGGTGACGTCGCTGAGTGGACTGGGCCCGGAACAGGCTCTGACAAAGCTGGAATCGCCCGAAAGATCGACGCGATCGGGCGCGGGTTGAAGCGGCATGAGGGTGTCATCGGCAACGCGCCCGAAATCCTCGCCGCCCTTGGTGGGCGCGAACAGGCGGCGATCTGCGGTGCGGTTCTGGCCGCACGGGCGGCGCGCATCCCGGTCATCCTCGACGGCTTCATCTGCACCGCCGCCGCCGCCGTTCTCTATGCGACGGACAAGCGGCTTCTGGATCACTGCCTTGTCGGCCATGCCTCGGCCGAGCCGGGGCATCGCAAGCTGCTGGCGGCGATCCACAAGCGCCCGGTGCTGGAGTTCGACATGCGGCTCGGCGAAGGTTCCGGCGCGGCATTGGCGCTGGGCATCGTGCGGTCTGCCCTTGCCTGCCACAACGGCATGGCGACCTTCGGCGAGGCTGGGGTGTCGGAGGCATGAGCCCTTCGCGCGTCGATGAAGTCCGGCTGGCTTTCATGCTGCTCAGCCGTCTTCCCGCCGGGCGGATTGACGGTGTGGCGCCTTCGATGGCGGCCTCCTCGTGGGCATGGCCCCTTGTCGGCCTCGCGGTCGGGACCATTACCGCTATGATCTGTGGCCTCAGTCTCTGGCTCGGCCTGCCGCCCGTAATGGCCGCGCTTCTGGCGCTGGCCGCAGGCGCGCTGGCCACCGGCGCGATGCATGAGGATGGGCTTGCCGATCTTGCCGATGGCTTCGGCGGCGGGGCTGACCGGGCGCGTAAACTGGAAATCATGCGCGACAGCCGGATCGGGTCTTACGGCGTGGTGGCGCTGATCGTCGCCCTGGGCTTCCGCGCCACGGGCATCGCAACACTGGCCGAGGCCGGTTCGGCCAGCGCCGCGCTCATCGGAATCGCAGCGGCCAGCCGGGCGGTTCTGCCCGCCGCACTGTTTCTGATGCCCGCCGCGCGCAGCGATGGGCTGGGGCAATCGGCGGCGGGCGATGACCCGATGCCCGCTATGATCGCCTTGGGCATCGGGTTCCTGTGCCTTCTGCCGCTTGGTTTTGGGACTGCACTTCTCACCGCTGTTGTTATTGCATTGGCTGCGCTCATCCTCGCCGCGGTCGCCATACGCCAGATTGGTGGGCAGACCGGCGATGTGATGGGCGCGATGCAGCAAGTGACAGAGATCGCAGGCTGGGCGGTCTTGGCTGCAATGGTTTGATCAAACGGACACTGAACAGTTCCAAGAGGCCTCATTTCTCCACTTCCAATTTGATCAAATTTAAGAGATAAGGGCGCGTCATTAGGAGTGACGTCATGGCCCGCAGACCCGTCCTTATCGCCGGTATCGACAAATCCAGACTGAAGAGCATCGCCAAACGCGAGGCGGAGGCCTTTGCCGCCGCTCGGCCAAAGACGAAAGCCGCGCTGGATGCGGACGCGGGCAACTATCTCGATTCGGTGCCGATGCACTGGATGAAGGATTGGCCCATGCCCTTCCCGATGCTGGTCGCCAAGGCGGAAGAAGCACGGCTGACCGATATCGACGGGCATGAGGTCGATGATTTCTGCTTGGGCGATACCGGGTCGATGTTCGGCCATTCGCCCGCTCCGGTTGCCCAGGCGATCCGCAAGCAGGCGCGGAACGGGCTGACCTATATGCTGCCGACCGAGGCGGCGCTGGAGGCGGGGCGCCTGCTGACCAAACGGTTCGGCGACTTCAAATGGCAGATCGCCACGACCGCGACCGACGCCAACCGCTTTGCAATCCGGGTCGCCCGCGCCGTGACCGGCAAGCCCAAGGTGCTGGTCTTCAACGGCTGCTATCACGGCACCGTCGATGACGCGATGGTGGAACTGTCGGATGGCCAGACGATCACCCGCCCCGGCCTGACCGGGCAGGTGACCGACCTGACCACGCTCGCCGCCTGCGCCGAGTTCAACGACCTTGCAAGTGTCGAGGCGGCGCTGAAGACGGGCGAGATCGCGGCGATCCTGACCGAACCGGTGATGACCAATTCCTGCATGGTCCTGCCTGATCCGGGCTTCCACGACGGGTTGCGCAAGCTTGCGACGACGTACGGCGCGCTGCTGATCATCGACGAAACCCACACGATTTCCTCGGGCCTTGGCGGCTATACCGGCGTTCACGGGCTGAACCCCGATATCTTCGTCGTCGGCAAGTGCGTGGCGGGCGGGATGCCGACCGCCGTCTGGGGGCTCAGGCCGAAACTGGCCAGGGATTACATCCGCTACAATGCCGGGCGCGCCTCGGGTCATTCCGGCATGGGCACGACTTTGTCGGCCAACCCGATGCAGTTTGCCTGCTTGACCGCCAACCTTGCTGAAGTGATGACAGCCAAGAACTACGCGCGCATGGAGAATGGTGCGGAGAGGCTCTATTCCGGCCTGAAACGGGTGATCGAGGCGCATAGCGCGCCTTGGCATGTCGTCCGAGTCGGCGCGCGGGTGGAGTTCATCTGCGCCCACGGCCCGCTGAAAAACGGAACCGAGGCGGGCAAGGCCCATATGCCCGAGGTCGAGGCGACTTTGCACACGTCACTGCTCAATCGCGGGTGCCTGATCGCGCCGTTCCACAACATGATGCTGGTCAGCCCGGTGACCAAGAAACGCCAGATCGACCGCCTCATTGCCGCATTTGACGACATCCTGACCGAACTTTTTGCCTGAGGACCACCATGCCAAATTCCTGCCCCTCGGGCGCGACCCTTGCCGAGGCCGAAGACTTTCTGGCCGCCCATCCTGAGATTGAGGCCGTGGACATCGTGCTGCACGATTCCAACGGCATCGGACGTGGCAAGATCATCCGCCGCCATGAACTTCCCTCGCTCTACAAATCCGGGCGGCATATGCCGATCTCGATCCTCGGCCTCGACATCTGCGGCGAGGACGTGGATGAGACCGGCCTCATCTGGGATCAGGGCGATGGCGACCTGCGCGCCTGGCCGATCCCCGGCACGCTGAAGGCGCTGCACAACACTACCCCGCCCCGCGCCGAGGTGCTGATGTCGCTCTACGAGCTTGACGGCAGGCCGATGACCTCGGACCCCCGCCACGCGCTGCAACGGCAGGTGGATGCATTCGCCAAACGTGGGCTGAAGCCCGCCGGGGCGTTCGAACTTGAATTCTTCCTCTTGGCCAAGGATCGCGGCCCCGATGGCAAGGTCCGCCCCGCCGCTGACGTCCTCGACGGCCGCGACAGCCACAAGACCGAGGTCTATTCCGTCGATCACCTGCACGGGATGCTGCCCTTGTTCTCGGACATCTATGCCGGGGCGGCGAAGGCCGGGATCACGGCCGAGACGATGATCTCGGAATACGCGCCAGGCCAGTACGAACTGACGCTGCATTACCGCGAGGATGTGATGCAGGCGGCGGACGACCTGATGCGGCTGAAGCGGATCGTGCGGGCGCAGGCGCGGGCGCATGGCGTCGTTGCCTGTTTCATGGCCAAGCCGATTGCCGATTATGCCGGATCGGGGATGCATTTCCACGTCTCGCTGATGAACGACAAGGGCGAGAATGTCTTCGCTGAAAAGCCGGATTCCGGTTGGACAGACACGCTTTTACATGCGCTCGGCGGGCTTCGGGCGACGATGGGCGAGGCGATGCTGGTCTTCGCGCCGCATCTGAATTCCTGGCGCCGCTTTGCCAACCAGAGCTATGCGCCAGTTTCCACAAGCTGGGGCGTCAACAACCGTTCCGTCGCCCTGCGTGTGCCCGCAGGCGACGTGAAGGCGCGGCGGATCGAACATCGCCCCTCGGGCGTCGACGCCAATCCCTATCTGGTGGCGGCAACGGTGCTCGCGGGCATCCTGCACGGGCTCGACAACAAGATGGACCCGGGGCCCGAGACGACCGGCAACGGCTATGCCGAGGACCCGGACGGCCCGGCGATCCCGCGCGACTGGAAATCCGCCATCGAGGCGGCGCAGGGTTCAGAGTTCCTGAAATCGGCCCTGGGCGAGGACATGCACCGCACCTTCACGGCGGTGAAGGCCGCCGAATATGCCCGCGTGGCGCGCACGATTTCCGAGGTCGATTACGATCTCTACCTGCACACGGTATGAGCGGTTCAGCCGAGCGTCACGTCCAGAACCATCATCAGGATAAGGCCGAAGATCAGCCCTGCGGTCGCCCGGTCCTGATGCCCGTTCCGGTGCGTCTCGGGCAGGATCTCATGACTGATGATGTAGAGCATCGCGCCCGCCGCAAAGGTCAGCCCCCAGGGCAGCAGGCCGGAAGAGACCGATACCGCCGCCGCGCCGAGGAAAGCGCCAATCGGTTCGACCAGACCGGTGAGAAAGGCCGCGAAGAACGCCTTGCCCCGCGAATAGCCGCGTCCGACAAGGGCGACCGCGACGGCCAGCCCTTCCGGCATGTCCTGAAGCGAGATACCGGTCATCACCGAGAACCCGTTGGTCACATCCCCGCCACCGAAGGCCACGCCGATCGACAGACCCTCGGGGAAGTTGTGAATGGTGATGGCGATGACGAAAAGCCAGATCCGGGCAAGTGCCGCGGCATGGCCACCGCCCTCGGTCCCGGTGAAGAAATGCTCATGCGGCAGGGTGGCATTCAGCCAAGCGACGAAACCGGCACCCAGAGCAATTCCAGCGCCCGCGACAAGCGCCGCAATGACGAGCGAGCCGTAAAGCCCCTCGGCGGCCTCGATCCCGGGCAGGATCAGCGAAAAATATGCGGCCGAGAGCATGACACCCGCCGCAAATCCCAGCATCGTGTCGCTGGTGCGCTGCGACATGGTCCGCCCGATAAGCGCCGGAACCGCCCCGATCGTCGTCGCGGCCATGGCGACCAGACCACCGAGAAGCCCCCACCAGACCGCGTCCATACCTGCCCTCCGAATTCGCGGACACTCGAACCCGCCGTCACGCCAAGCGCAAGTGGAAAACGCGTTGCACCGGGACTCATAAATTGGTAAATAAAAATTACCAATTTGGAGGCGCCCATGCCCGTCATCACCTGTATTGAGGATCTGAAACGCCTCTACCGCCGCCGGGCGCCGCGCATGTTCTATGATTATGCGGAATCCGGAAGCTGGACGGAACAGACCTTTCGGGAAAATGTCACAGACTTTGCCGAAATCCGTCTGCGACAACGCATTGCGGTCGACATGACCGGCCGCAGCACCGCCGGACAGATGGTAGGGCAGGATGTGGCGATGCCGGTAGCACTTGCTCCGGTGGGTCTGACCGGCATGCAGAACGCGGATGGCGAGATCAAGGCCGCGCGTGCGGCGGAAAAGTTCGGCGTGCCCTTCACGCTGTCGACCATGTCGATCTGCTCGATCGAGGATGTCGCAGATCACGTCACGAAGCCGTTCTGGTTTCAGATCTACACGCTGAACGACGACGACTTTAACCGGAAGATCATCGACCGCGCCAAGGCGGCAGGCTGTTCGGCGCTGGTGATCACGGTCGATCTGCAAATCCTCGGCCAGAGGCATAAGGATCTGAAGAACGGCCTGTCGGCGCCGCCGAAATTCACTATTCCAACTATGCTGAACCTTGCCACCAAGTGGGCCTGGGGTCTTGAGATGCTGCAAACCAAGCGCCGCTTCTTCGGCAATATCGTTGGCCATGTCGAAGGCGTTTCCGATCCCTCCTCGCTCTCCGCCTGGACGGCGGAGAAGTTCGATCATGCCTTGAACTGGGACAAAATCCGCAAGCTCATGGATATGTGGGGCGGTAAGGTGATCCTGAAAGGTGTGATGGAGGCCGAGGACGCGCAGAAAGCGGCCGAGATCGGTGCCGATGCCATCGTCGTTTCGAACCATGGCGGACGGCAGCTTGACGGTGCGCTTTCGTCAATCCGGATGGTCCCCGAGATCGCGGCGGCGGTCGGCGACAAGACCGAGGTTTGGATGGATGGCGGTATCCGCTCGGGCCAGGATGTGCTGAAGGCGGTGGCATTGGGCGCCAAGGGCGTGATGATCGGTCGGGCCTTCGTTTACGGACTTGGCGCGATGGGTGAGGCGGGCGTGACCAAAGCGCTGGAGGTCATCCACAAGGAGCTGGACACCTCGATGGCGCTCTGCGGTGAAACGCGGCTTGGGAATGTCGGAAAACACAATGTGCTGATGCCGAAGGATTTCCTCGACCGCTATCTCTGACCCATCGTCAACTGACGCAGGTTGATCCCCCCTCTCGAAACGGTTCACCCACCGCGCCGTCGCAACGCAAGAACACACGGCAGGATCGTGGCCATGACGATTGCCAGAATTGCGAAAGCGAAACGCAAGCCTGCTACTTCAGCGACCGCGCCCATCATGGCGGGGCCGACGAAGAAGGCGGAAAAGCCGATCATCCAGGCGCGTGAAATCGCGTGACCGCGCTGATCGGGCCGCACCAGACGGCCGAGGATAGAGTTGGCGGACGGCACGACGACCGCGACACCGAGCCCAAGGAGGCCAACGCCCAAAACGCCGATTGTCGGCGTTGGGGCGATCACTAGAACCACGGCGCCCGCGATCCCTGCGACCGCCGACCAGAAGACGAGCCGGATCTCACCCAGCCGGTGCGCCGCGACCTGACCCAGAAGGCGGCCGATTCCCATCATCAGGCCAAAGGCCGCCGGACCGAAGCCGCCTTCGCCGGGCGGACCACCAAGCGTGCGTTCGATATGCAGCGCCGACCAGGTTTCAGTCGCGTTCTCGCTGATGAAAGACGCCGTGAGAACTGCCGCGACAAGCAGGATCGGCACCCAGGGCGTGCGCCCGTCGGCCCCGTCCGGCGCGGGATCGGCATCGCGCCAGTTCTGGCTTTCGTACATCAGAACGGCGAGAAGGAGACCGGCAGCCGCCGACCAGGGCAGCACGTCGACAGGCCCGTATCCGGCCTTTCGCGCGATACTGACGGCCAGCGCCGTGGCCGCGAAGGCCAGCGAAAACATGGCGTGGCTGAAATTCATCAGATGCAGGCGGTGGCGGTCCTCCAGCACGGAAAGCCGCATGTTTGCGCCGATATCCAGAAGTGAAACGCTTGCCCCGATCACCGCCATGGCACAGCCGAAGCCGAGAACGCCCCTTGGCCAAAGCGGGGCGAGCATGGCGGTAGCAAGAAGGGTCCCCGCAACGGGAAGACCCCAGCGACCGAGAAGGCCCATGATACGGGGCGCGAGCGCCATCGCCAGAATCCCGCCTGCTGCCGCCATCATCAGCGCAAGACCGAAGGCGGCGTCCGCGGCGCCGATGCCCGATTTGATGTCCGGCACAAGTGCGGCGAAACTGCCCCAGAACACCCCGACCGCCGCCAGCGCGAGATGCTGTGCGCGTGCAACCGAGATGACCGTTCCCACCGACATGACCACACTTCCTCCGCGCATCGGGCTAACATGGCGGCGCGGGGTCGGACAGTCACTAAATATTGCCATCCGTAAGCAGACCTGCATGAGGAAGAATCTGCTTTTCTTCTGCGCCGATCCGCTCTATACGCCCGCCTTCATGGGCATGCACCCTTGGAGGATGCCCTTAAACATCTATGGAGAGACCAATGGCTGGTGAGATCCCCGATCTTATCGCCGAGGTACGGACGGGGACAGGCAAGGGGGCCGCTCGTCAAGCTCGTCGTGAGGGCAACGTACCCGGCATCGTTTATGGCGGCGGCAAGGACCCGCTCGCGATCAACGTGAACTACAACATGCTTCTCAAGAAGCTGAAGGCAGGCCGCTTCCTTCAGACGCTCTTCAACCTCAAGGTTGAGGGCCAGGAAGACGTCCGCGTGATCTGCCGCAACGTCCAGCGCGACGTTGTGAAGGATCTGCCGACCCATCTCGACCTGATGCGGCTGAAGCGCACCTCGCGGATCGCGCTCTACATCCACGTCACCTTCGAGAACCAGGACAAGGCACCGGGCTTCCGCAAGGGCGGCACGCTCGTCGTGGTGCGTCCTGAGGTTGAACTGGAAGTGACCGCGGGTGATATCCCCGATCACATCACCGTCGACCTGACCGGTCGCGAAATCGGCGATGTCATCCATATCGGTGACATCGAGCTGCCCGCCGGTGCCAAGCCGACGATTCAGCGCAACTTCGTCATCGCCAACATCGCGGCCCCGTCGGGTCTGCGTTCGGCTGATTCCGAAGGCGGCGACGAAGGCGAAGAAGCCGAAGGCGACGAGGAATAATCCCCGCCTCTTCGAGGGACAGACTAATCGGCGCGGGTCCCTCGGGTCCCGCGTTTTCTTTTTCATGCGTGGGCGGAACATGAGTCCTGCGGGCACATGGTTGCGTGGGCCCAAGCCGGATTCTAGGGTGGCGGCGCAAGCAGAGAGGATGCTATGCGGTTGATGGTCGGGCTCGGAAATCCCGGGCCGAAATATGCAGGGAACCGCCACAATATCGGCTTTATGGCCATTGACCGGATCGCCGCCGATCACGGATTTGCGCCCTGGCGCGCGAAATTTCAGGGACAGATAAGCGAGGGCCGTCTTGGCTCGGAGCGCGTTGTGCTGCTGAAACCCGAGACCTTTATGAATCTTTCCGGCCAATCAGTCGGCGAGGCGATGCGGTTTTACAAGCTTGAGCCTGCCGATGTGACCGTCTTCCATGACGAACTGGACCTCGCCCCTGGCAAGTGTCGGGTGAAGGAGGGGGGCGGTCATGCCGGGCATAACGGGCTCCGCTCGCTCCACCAGCATATTGGCGAGGCCTATCAGCGGGTGAGGCTGGGCATCGGCCATCCCGGCCACAAGGATCGCGTCGCGCCCTATGTGCTGTCGGATTTCGCCAAGGCCGATCAGGACTGGCTGGACGATCTTCTGCGCGGCATCTCCGATGGCGCAGTCGCGCTCGCCTCTGGCGATGCCGCACGGTTCGCCAATGCCGTTGCCTTGCGAACCGCTCCGCCCCGCTCGTCAAAGGCCCCCGCAACGCCCGACCCTGCCGAGCAAGCGCCGGTGGTCGAGGAAGCCTCGCCGGACAGCGACGCCCGTTCCCCGCTGCAACGCCTGCTGGACCGGTTCCGTTAGGTTACGCTTGCCTGCCGGGCGAGCGGGTGGTTCGCTGCGGCCCGGACGGAGGGGCCTATGCGGAAGTTTCTGAGAATTGCGGGCAAAATCGCCGCTCTGGTACTGGTCGTGGCGTTGGCCGTCGCCTTCTGGAAACGCGAAGAGATCACCCGACTCATGGCGGTGAACTCGCTCTTCACGGAAGAAAAGATCACTCGCAACTTCAGCCATATGAACGACCTTTTCCTCACCCGGCCATTGCCGCGTGGCGATCATCCGGTTTCGCCATTGCCCGAAGGCCCCGCGATGGAACTGCCGCAGGGAACCGCCCAATGGATCGAGGACCGCGCCGTCACCGCCCTTCTGGTGCTGAAAGGCGGCCGCATCGTCCATGAAAGCTACTATCGCGGCACCGGGGCCGGGGACCTGCGGATCAGCTGGTCGATGGCCAAGAGCTTTCTGTCGGTCCTTTTCGGCACGGTGCTGGAAGAGGGCGCCATTGCCTCACTCGACGATCCGGTGCTGCGCTACGTGCCGACGCTGAAGGGCACGGCCTATGACGGGACGACGGTCCGCCAGGTTCTGAACATGACCACGGGCGTGAAATTCGATGAGGACTATCTGGATTTTCATTCCGACATCAATCGAATGGGCCGGGTGCTGGCGCTGGGCGGGTCGATGGACGAATTTGCCATCAGCCTGCGGGAGCGGGAGGCAGAGCCCGGCACGCGCTGGAAATACGTTTCGATCGACACGCATGTACTTGGCATGATCATTGCCGGGGCGACGGGGCGCGACCCGGCCGACCTGATGGTGGAGCGGGTCATTCAGCCGATGGGCTTTGAGGCTGAGCCCTATTTCCTGACCGATGGCGAGGGCACGGCCTTTGTCCTTGGCGGGTTGAACATGAGGGCGCGCGACTATGCGCGGTTCGGGCAGATGGTTTTGCAAGGGGGCGAGTGGCAGGGGCGGCGGATCGTGTCAGGAGACTGGATCGCGGCGTCGATCAGACCTTCCGCGCCGGATGGCGCGCTTTACGGCTATCAGTGGTGGATACCCGAGGATGCCGGGGGCGATGTCATGGCACGGGGCATCTATGGCCAGTATATCTATATCTCACCCCGCCATGATACGGTGATCGTCGTCAACGCCGCTGATCGGAGATTCCGCGAGGACGGGGTCGAGGCGGAGAACGAGGCGATGTTCAAGGCGATTGCCGCAAGCAGATAGGGGGCAGGTGATGGAAAAGGACGCTGCGGTGAATGTGATGGGCGGTCGGCTTGAGCCCTGTTCGACCAATCCGATGACGGGCTTTTTCCGCGACGGCCACTGCAATACCTGCGCCGAGGATCAGGGCAGCCACACGGTCTGCGTGGAGATGACGGCCGAATTCCTCGCCTGGTCGAAATATGTCGGCAATGACCTGTCGACGCCGCGCCCGGAATTTCGCTTTCCCGGGCTGAAACCGGGCGACCGCTGGTGTCTTTGCGCGTCACGGTTCCTGCAGGCCCATGACGAGGGCTGCGCGCCGAAGGTTCACCTCTCGGCGACACACCGGCGCGCGACCGAGATCGTGCCGCAACCGGTTCTGATGGAAACCGCTGTCGGTCCGGTCTGATCTAATGGAGCGCCCGTTCCGGGCGCGAGACTTTCTCTCGCGGTTTCCGGTTCCCGGAAACCACTCGGGTTGCCCCCGGCGGGAGGTATTTCTGAACAGAAGAAGTGGGAACGGTCAGGCGCTGTGAGCGCCGTCGGCGAGGCCTTTGACGAAGGCGAGGATCTCTGCGGCCGGTTTCTTTTCCTCGACCATCTTGACGATGGCGGAGCCGACAACCGCGCCGTCGGCGACCGAGGCGATGGCTTTGGCGGTTTCCGGCGAGCGGATGCCGAAGCCGACGATGATCGGAAGATCGGTCGCCGCCTTTATCCGCGCGACTTCGGGGCCGACATCGCTGGCTTCTGCGGCGGCGGCGCCGGTGATGCCGGTGATCGAGACGTAATAGACAAAGCCCGAGGTATTCTGCAGCACCTTGGGCAGGCGTCTGTCATCGGTCGTGGGCGTCGCAAGGCGGATGAAGTTGAGGCCCGCTTTCTGGGCAGGGATGCAAAGCTCCTCATCCTCTTCCGGCGGCAGGTCGACAACGATGAGACCATCGACGCCCGCCGCTTTGGCATCGGCAAGAAACTTGTCCACGCCGCGCGAATAGATCGGGTTGTAGTAGCCCATCATCACTATGGGGGTTTCATCGTCGCCCTTCCGGAACGCGGCCGCCATGTCGAGCGTCTTCTGCAAAGTCTGCCCGCCTTCCAATGCGCGCTGACCGGCGAGCTGGATCGTCGGACCGTCGGCCATCGGATCGGTGAAGGGCATCCCGAGTTCGATGACGTCGACGCCTGCGCCTGGCAGGCCCTTCATGAGCTCAAGGGATGTCGCAAGGTCCGGATCGCCCGCCATGATGTAAGAGACGAAGGCCTTTTTGCCTTCGGCTTTCAGCGCGGCGAATTTCTTTTCGATCCGGGTCATGCGGCAACTCCATCAGCTTTCCCGGGGTAGTGCAGAAACGCGCGGCGAAAATCAATGGCCTGCTTGTGTTACAGGCGAATAGGGCACGCCAAATCGCACCGGTGTTGCGGCGATCAAGGGTCGCAACGATGTGTTCAGGCCGTCGCCGGTCAGCTTGCCGCAGGAATCGAACTGCCCTCTGCCTGATCGGCAGCCGGGGCGGAGAAATGCGCCTGGACTACCCGCCAACCATCATCCCGGTTTTCGAGCACGTAGGTGATGCGGGCGGGCATCCGCATATCTTGACCCCCTGCGGAGATTTCGAAGGCACCGCTGCCGGACACCCAGGCGACGTTGCCGGCAGCTGAAACCACCGCATCGGACAGCCTGATGGCGATGGCTTCGGTTTGTGCCCAGTCGCGCTTGACCTGCGCCTCTATGGCAGATGGCCCGACCGGTTTTTCGTCCACGCCCGTGCCAAAGACCATCACATCCGGATCGGTTCCGAAACAGGCCATCAGTTCCTTCAGGTTCCGCTTCTCGTAGTGCTCAGAAAGCTGCCCGATGACTTTCCTGACCTCGGCTTCCGTTCTGGCGTCGGCTTTCATCGTTCCAATCCCCCCGTATTGCGCCGGTCCTGCCGGCTTTGTTAGGTTGTGAGGCATCTGAGTGCGTGAAAGTCTACGCCTGTCTCCCGATTCCTTTAACCATCAATGCATGTCAGCTCCGCATCGGATCTGCAGGCTGGTCTCCACAGGGCTTGACCCCGTGCCGCCTTCCCCCATAGATGCGCCGGATTTCAACGGAAGGTGCGCGATCATGGGCTTTAGAATGGGTATCGTCGGGCTGCCGAATGTGGGCAAGTCCACCCTTTTCAATGCGCTGACCCGCACCGCTGCCGCTCAGGCCGCGAATTTTCCCTTTTGCACGATCGAGCCGAATGTGGGTGACGTGGCCGTGCCCGATCCGCGGCTTGAGAAACTGGCGGCCATTGCAGGGTCGAAACAGATCATCCCGACCCGCATCACCTTCGTCGATATCGCGGGGCTTGTGCGCGGCGCGTCAAAGGGCGAGGGCCTCGGCAACCAGTTCCTGGCGAATATCCGCGAGGTCGATGCCATCGCCCATGTCCTGCGCTGCTTTGAGGATGGCGATGTCACCCATGTCGAGGGTCGGATCGACCCGATTGCGGATGCCGAGACCATCGAGACTGAACTGATGATCGCCGACATGGAATCGATCGAGCGGCGGCTGGCCAACATTGCCCGCAAGATAAAGGGCGGCGACAAGGAGGCCGTGGCGCAGGAAAAGTTGATGAAGCAGGCGCTGGCGGCGCTTGAGGCGGGAAACCCCGCCCGCACCATCACCGTGACCGACGAGGATCGCAAGGCTTGGGACATGCTGCAGCTTCTGACCTCGAAGCCCGTGCTATTTGTCTGCAACGTCGAGGAATCCTCTGCCGCATCCGGAAACTCGCTGTCAGCGAAGGTGGCCGAGATGGCCGCCGCGCAGGGGGCAGGCTCCGTCGTGATCTCGGCCAAGATCGAGGAAGAACTGGCGCAGATGGACGCGGATGATGCGGCCATGTTCCTTGGGGAAATGGGGCTGGAAGAGGCGGGCCTCGACCGGCTGATCCGGGCGGGTTACGACCTTCTGGGCCTGCAGACCTATTTCACCGTGGGCCCGAAGGAGGCCCGCGCATGGACCATCGAGAAGGGCACGCTCGCGCCGCAGGCTGCCGGGGTCATCCACGGCGATTTCGAACGCGGCTTCATCCGCGCCGAGACCATTGCCTACAATGACTACATCGCTGGAAACGGCGAGGCAGGCGCGCGCGAGGCAGGCAAGTTCCGGGTCGAGGGCAAGACCTATGAGGTCAAGGACGGCGACGTGCTGCACTTCCTCTTTAACGCCTGACCCTCCGATAGGGCGGTTGGTTCAGCGACGACACCCTAAACGTGCCGGGCATCCCGCATGTCGAATGGGTTCTGTCGAAATCGATCAGATGCCGATCAAAGCGGGCAGGTCGTCCATGCTTCGGAAGATATGGGCCCCTTCGGCCTCCAATCTTTCGCCCGTGCCGTCCGGGACATAGCCGAATGCAGTGATCCCGGCGGCGCGGGCCGCGCGGATACCGGTGGCGCTGTCCTCGATCACCACGCAGGATTCCGGCCGGACGCCAAGTGCGCGGGCGGCATGAAGGTAGAGGTCGGGCGCGGGTTTCGGCCGTGCGACATCCTCGCGCGAGAAAATGCGGCCGGTGAGTCGGGCGTGAAGTGCCGGGTGCTGGCCAAGCGTCACCTGCATTTTGGCATGCGGCCCGTTGGAGCCGACCGCATAGGGAATACGGGCTGCGTCGAGTGCATCGAGTACGACCTCGATGCCGGAAATAAGCGGTGTGCCTGCAGCGAGGCTCGTGAAGATTTCCTCGTAAATCCTGGGGACCCAGTCATCGGGCAGGACAATGCCGCGCGCCCGGACGGTTTCAGCAACCCCGCCGATCGTGCCGCCGAGAAAAAGGGTCGAGACCTCGGCACGTGTAATCTCGAAACCATGGCGGGCGAGGTTCGCTACGATCACCCGGTCGGTGATGGGCTCGCTGTCGACAATCACCCCGTCGCAGTCGAAAAGGACGGCGGCCGGCCTCATGCGGCGGCTTCAAGAATGGTGATGAGTGTCTCGCCGTAACGGCGCTGGTCGCGCTGGATGAATCCCTCGGGCGGAACGGGCGAAGTGTTCTCTTCCCAGACGATCAGCGCTCCGGGGGCGAGCCAACCGCCTTCGGCAAGTGAGGTCAGAGCCCTTTCACCCAACCCCTTGCCATAGGGCGGGTCGAGGAAGACAAGGTTGTAGTTGGGCCCGCGATTGGGGCCCATCCGGGTGGCATCACGACGCCAGACATCCGTCGCACCCATCGCCTGCATCTTCTCGATGTTCTGCCTGAGAAGCGCGCGGGCGGTGGTGCCGTCATCGACGAAGGCCACGCGGGCAGCGCCGCGCGACAGAGCTTCCAGCCCCAGCGCCCCGGTCCCGGCAAAGAGGTCCAAGACCCGGGCATCCTGCACCGGGTTGCCGTAAGGCCCGTTCATCAGGAGGTTGAAGATCGCCTCGCGCACGCGGTCCGAGGTGGGGCGTAGATGCGCGGCGGCGTCGCCCGTGCCGACGTCGGCGAGCTTCAAACCGCGTCTTTGGCCTCCGATGATCCTCACGCTTTCAGAAGCGGTTTGAGATCAGCCGTTGGATCCGCGATCACCGCCGGATCGGGCGATTTGCCCGCCTCGATCAGACGTTTGCCGATCATGTAGGCGCGGGCATCGTTCATCGCGT
>NZ_JAOWKZ010000003.1 GCF_025751495.1 Albidovulum litorale
AAGGGCGAGCGTTTGGTCATCGGGGAAGGCTACTCAGCCCCCTGCCCCGCCGCAAGCCAAGTTCTTCTGACACAGCCGTGAAAGCCCTTGAACGGGTCAGGTTTGGTCATGCTCCGACGCTACGTGGCCGCCCTGCCCGTCTCAACCGAAATCCTTCTGACAACACCCAGTGCTGCAATGCCTCGGCGGCGAACTCGGTCCGTTGTCGAAACGGATGAACGACGGGGCACCACGCAGGTTGAGATCGCTCAATCGCCCCTGGCGCGTGATGCACTGGCAGAGGCTGCGGCACGCCTGTCGCAACTCGCCCATGACGCGCGCCACGTGATCGAGGAGTTACACGTCAATCCGGTGATCGTGGCACTTGACAGTGCGGTTGCCGTCGATGTCCTGATCACACCAGGGGTACGGGGGCATGAATGAGCGGCACAGATGATCTTTTCACGCCGGACTTCAAACCCGCCCCCTATTGGTGGGATCGTACGCCGCGCCCCGATCTGCCCCGCGCCGATCCTCCGACTGAAGCGGATGTGGTCATCATCGGATCGGGCTATACCGGGCTGCACGCGGCACTCGTGACCGCGCGGGCGGGCCTGTCGACCATGGTGGTGGATGCCGAGGATGCCGGCCATGGCTGCTCGACGCGTAATGGAGGCCAGATCTCGACCAGCATCAAGCCGGGCTATGCGGAGCTTTCCCGGCGCTACGGGCCCGACGTGGCCACCGCGATCCGGGCCGACGGTCAGGCTTCGCTCGACTTCACGGGCGAATTCATCCGGATCGAAGGGATCGACTGCGATCACCGCGTCGTCGGGCGGTTCCACGGCGCGCATCTGCCGAAAAGTTATGATCAGCTGTCCCGCGACTGCGCGGTCACGCATCCGGGCTATACGACCGACGCCTTCATGGTCTCGCCGCAGGACATGCCCGGCGAACTGGGGACCAAAGCCTATCACGGCGGCTGCGTCTTTCCGCATCACGCCAGCGTCGATCCCGCCCGCTATCACGCGGGTCTTTTGTGCGTCGCGATGGAAGCAGGTGCCACGGTCATCCCGCATTGCGCGGCGACCAATCTGGCGCGCGGGCCGACCGGCCAGACCGTGACCACAGCCAGGGGCCGTATTCGCGCAGGGCGGGTGATTCTTGCCACCAACGGTTATTCCGGGCCGCTCTCACCATGGCACCGGCGGCGGATCATCCCGATCGGCTCTTACATGATCGCGACCGATCCCATCGCACCAGAGTTGATGGACAGTCTTTTCCCTACCGACCGCGTGCTCTCAGACACCCGCAAGCTCGTCTACTATTACCGCCCCTCGCCGGACCGGACGCGGGTGCTGTTCGGCGGGCGTGTCTCGGTCACCGAGACCGATCCGAGAATGAGCGCGCCAAAGCTCCACGCAGAACTGGTCCGGCTGTTCCCTGAGTTGAAGGGCACCAAAGTCAGCCATTCCTGGATGGGCTTTGTCGGTTACACGTTCGACACGCTTGCCCATATCGGCGAGAGGGACGGCGTTCATTACGCTATGGGCTATTGCGGGTCCGGCGTTGGCATGGCCGGCTATCTGGGCATGAAGCTCGGCCGCAAGGCGGCGGGCCTCGCCGACGGGGAGACCGGGCTGGAACAGGCACCCTTTCCGACGCGGCCGCTTTACTCCGGAAACCCATGGTTTCTTGCACCGGCAGTTATGGCATACAGAATGCGTGACAGGTTCGGTGTTTGATCGCGCGACACGCAATCGCAAACGGCCTGCCGCCTGTAGGTAGCCTTTCGCCCATTTTTACGCATGTCTCAACACGCCGCGATGCTTATCCGCTGTGAACTGAAGGGCCACATTCTTGCAGACGATGGCCGGTTTGGCGGGCCGCAGCGCAGCACCTATAAGATTCCTCGAGGGTCCGGTCGGGGTCGGCCGTTACGGCGGTGGCCGCCGACCTCATGGCCTCCGAGCTGTACCGCCGCAGGTCTGCTTTGAGCCCAATGCGGACGCTGAGAATTTGGCGGATCACCTATCTTTAGGAGCAGAAGGAGTCGACCCGCAGCGCGGCGCGCCGCTGATCGCGTCGCCGGCGTCCGTCACGGTCGTCGCCCGCACCTGCGCAGAGACCGACGCTTGGGCGACGGTCATTATGGTGCTTGGGCTAGAGAAGGGCGCAACGCTCGCAAGACAAAGCGACCTCGACGCCCTGTTCCTCTTGCGCGATGATGATACCAGCGCAAGGGGCGTGGGAGTCGGACGACTATTTTCCGAGGAACCAGCGGCAATCGCCTCAGCCGAGAGGAGATGAGCCGCATGGAAACGACCCGGGCCGATCGCTTCAAGACCGCTATCCTGCTCATTGCCGCGACCGGCTTGACAGTGGGACTCGCATTCCACTTCACCGGCCGGCCCGACATAGCGAACCTGATCTGGATCGCCGGCGTTGTTCCGGCGCTCGCCGCGCTCTTGGTTGAGATTTTTGGCAGCATCGGGCGCGGTGAAATCGGTCTGGACGTTGTTGCTGCGCTGTCCATGTCGGCGGCACTTGTCTTCGGCGAGACCCTCGCCGCGGCGGTGGTCGCTGTGATGTATTCCGGCGGCACCTTACTCGAAGCCTTCGCCGAAGGCCGTGCCCGCCGTGAAATGCACGACCTGCTGTCCCGAGTGCCGCGGACCGCGACCCGGCACCGCAATGGTGGGCTGGAGGAAGTCCCGCTCGACCAGATCGCCCCCGGTGACCGTTTGCTGATCCGGCAGGGCGACGTGGTGCCGGTGGACGGCACGGTGGCGTCCGAGGCGGCCTTCGTCGACACCTCGGCGTTGACCGGCGAGTCCCTTCCGGTGCGCCTAGCGCACGGCGCCGACGCCATGAGCGGCTCGACCAACGCGGGCGAGGCGTTCGATCTGACGGCAACGCGAGAAGCTAAGGATAGCACCTATGCCGGGATCGTTCGGCTCGTGAAGGCGGCGCAGGCGTCCAAGGCGCCCATGTCGCGGCTGGCCGACCGCTGGTCACTGGGATTTCTTGCGGTCACCGTGATCATCGCCTTTGCGGCTTGGTGGTTCACCGGCGATCCGATCCGGGCGGTTGCCGTGCTGGTCGTCGCCACGCCCTGTCCCCTGATCCTCGCCGTGCCGGTCGCGCTGGTCGCCGGCCTGTCGCGCGCCGCGCATTTCGGGGTGCTGATCAAGGGCGCGGGACCGCTGGAGACGATGGCGCGCATCCGAACGCTGATCCTCGACAAGACCGGCACGCTGACGGATGGCCGTCCGCAGATCGTCTCGATCGACAGCCACGACGGCATGGTTGAGGACGACATACTGCGCCTCGCTGCAGCGCTCGATCAGGCGTCCAAGCACCCCGTGGCGCTGGCAATCGTCGCGACCGCGAAGGAGCGGGGCTTCGCTCTGCCCGTTCCGTCAGACGTGGCGGAGATCCCGGGTGAAGGCGTCGTGGGCCATGTCGAAGGCCGAAAGGTCATCGTCGGTGGGGATGCCTTCGTCGTGTCCCGCGTAGGTCGGCGGCCCGGCGATCAATCCGTCATCGCCGCCGGCTCGGTCCTCGTCGCAGTCGCCGTCGACGGGCACATGGCCGGGCACCTCGTGATGTCCGATCCGCTGCGCGAAGGCGCGGGCGGCATGCTCGACGGGCTGCGGCGGGAGGGGATCGCGCGAATCCTGCTCGCCACCGGCGACCGCGCCGACGTGGCCGAGCGCGTGACCGAGGGGCTTGGCCTCGACGGGCTGCGCGCCGGGCTCACGCCCGACCAGAAGGTTCTGCTGGTTCTCTCCGAGCGCAAGCGCGGGCCCGTGATGATGGTTGGCGACGGCGTCAACGACGCGCCGGCCCTCGCGGCGGCCGATGTGGGTGTCGCGATGGGCGCACGCGGGGCCGCTGCATCGGCGGAGGCGGCAGACGTCGTGCTGTTGGTCGACCGTATCGACCGGCTCGGGCCGGGGATCGAGATCGCGCGCGGCGCGCGCCGCATCGCTGTCGAAAGCGTTGTCGCCGGGATCGGGCTGTCGGTCATGGGCATGATCGCGGCGGCTTTCGGCTATCTCACTCCGGTGCAGGGTGCGCTCCTGCAGGAGGTCATCGACGTTGCAGTTATCCTGAACGCCCTCCGTGCGCTGCGCATCGCGCCCCATGAACCCACCACTCCGAAACCAAAGGCTGTCTCCTCCGGGCAGGACGACATCGCGCAAGGAGCCACGCCATGAGCCGCCTCTCGCATTTCGAAATTCACATGGTGCATCGCATCGGCTGGCTGCGGGCGGCCGTGCTGGGTGCCAACGACGGACTGGTGTCGACTGCGAGCCTCGTGGTCGGCGTCGCCGCAGCGGGATCCGGAAAACCGGAGGTCCTGATCGCGGGGCTGGCTGGCCTCGTGGCCGGTGCGATGTCCATGGCGGCAGGAGAATACGTCTCGGTCAGTTCCCAGACCGATGCGGAACGAGCCGATCTTGCCCGCGAGACCCGCGAGCTGGCGGAAACGCCCGAGGCAGAGCTCGAGGAGCTCACCCGGATCTACGTAGACCGAGGGCTGGATCGCGACCTGGCGGAAAAGGTGGCCCACCAGCTGACCGAACGGGACGCGCTCGGATCGCATGCCCGCGATGAGCTTGGCATCTCCGAGAGAGTGACGGCCCGCCCAATCCAGGCTGCCCTGGTGTCGGCTCTCACCTTTGCCGTTGGCGCCGTGCTTCCGTTGATCCTCGCGCTGCTTGTGCCGGAAACGCGGATCGGGCTTCTAGTGGCGGCATCGTCGATCGTTGGGCTGGCGGTGCTCGGTGGGCTTGGCGCGTCAGCCGGCGGAGCAGGCGTGCTACGTGCGGCCGCAAGGGTAACGTTCTGGGGCGCACTGGCCATGGGCGCGACAGCTGCGGTCGGGGCGTTGTTCGGGGTCACGGTGGGGTAGCCTTATCAGACCCGCGCCGAACGACCACAAAGTCCCGCAAAGCGGTCATTGGCTTGGTGAGTACAACTCGGGCACAAAGCCAACCCAAGCGCCCCGCCCAGCGCCCTAGAGCCGCGCCGAGATGTCACGCTAGAGCCAAGTCCACCGGCGAGCGCTGCAAGCCCCAGTGGTCACGGGCTGGGACGTTTGCCGCATTCACGGCGCGGGCGGAGGTGCGCCGCGCAGTAAAGCGCATTGAAACTGGAAGCATGGCGGGCGGTCAGCCGATGCGGTCGAAATGCGCCGACTGGTGAACGCGCTTGCGCGTTTGGCCCGCGATGAAGGGGAAGCTATCTAGGGCCCCTCTGACACACCACGTTTTATCGACCCGCAGCCGGTTTAACCAACAAGAAGCCAGTTCACCGCCAGAGCGACTACAAGTCCGGCAGTAAATGATGCCGACAGCACCCTAAGCACTACACCCGCATTCGTATTTGGTTTGGGCTTCGGTGCCTCAATCTCTTGCTGTGATACCAAATCAGGAAACAGTGTTACGTTGTTCATTGCTATTGTCACAAATTTACCATTTACATCATAAGCTTAGCATTCAGACGCGCAACCGTAGTGAAAAATCGTGCTTCGACGCAAAACTTGTCCGCTCGCCGAACCAGTACCCGGTGACAGCCGAAATTGAAGGGGCAGAGAACACAACCGCATCTGGACTATCGGTATCTCCACAGCATTGACGCACTCAATCTTGTGCAAAGCAGAGATACACCGCGGTTCAGAGACGCATCCAAGTGCCATGCCAAGGAAAAAGCTACCGGCGAGCGGTGTACGGCCGCAGCGGTCAAGGGAGGGGCCGTGCAAGCACTCGGCCACCTCGCCGGTCTGGCCGGTTATAGCCGTCCGGTGGCCCGGCGCGGTCAGGCCGCTCTACGGTACCGTGTCAGGAACAATTATGCAGACGGGTTGCAGCGGGGGTAAACCACCGCGCGGTGCGTGCTGACCGTGCATTGCGCTACGGACGACACAGGCGTTTGCAAGGCCGAAGTCGGACTTCAGTTGCTGCGTTATGACGAACCCGCCACTGCGTCTAGCCAGCGCCGGGCTGGCGGCGCGGCCAGCATTCCGGCAATCATAGCGATGAGGAATACTCCGCCGCCGAACCCGCCATAGCTCAGCGAGGCAATTGCCGGGCCGGGGCAGAGCCCTGCAAGCCCCCAACCGAGACCGAAAATGAGAGAACCGAGCACGAGGTTATGATCGAGTTTCGGTTCTGGCGGCGCCGGAAACTTGCCTCCAAGCCGTGGCAGACGACCATCGGTGTAGCGCCAAGCGAAAAACATCGGCACCACCGCACCGCCGAGCACGAAAGCCAGCGTTGGGTCCCAGTCACCGAATATATCGAGCCAGCCCTGTACCTTGGTGGTGTCGGTCATCCCGGAGACTACCAACCCGGTGCCGAACGTCCCCCCGGCAATGAATGCAAACAGCGCGCGCATCAAATCACACCCAGGACATGCTTGAAGAGCAGCAACGACGCGCCGCCACCGAGCAGGTAAAAGACTGTGGCGACCATACCGCGCGGAGCCAGCCGGGAGATGCCGCAAACACCGTGGCCGGAGGTGCAGCCGTTAGCAAGCCTCGTGCCGACCCCAACCAAAAGCCCTGCGAATATCACTACAGCGAGGTTCGGCGTCAGGTGGGTGTCGACGGAAGAATAAAATGGCACCACCGAAACGGGCACGAGCACCAGCCCCGCCAGGAATGCAAGTCGCTCCTTCGAGTGTGCCCTCTCGGTTCCGTCGACCAACCCGCCCAGAATGCCGCTCGCACCCAATATCCGGCCATTCACCAGGAGGTAGAGTGCCGCAGCGATCCCAATCAACCCACCACCGACAAGGCCCCAAATCCAGTCCTGATACATGCCCCCTCTCCTGACAAGTTTGTTGCATAAGGGTCTACTGCAACCTGAAGACATGGTCCATTCCCCGCAATTTCGACGCCGCCGACATCGCATGTTTTGTGGCCCCTCGGAAATTGCCCGCACTCTCCACGCCGCACAGCCCCTGAACACATCCGGTTCAGATCGTCTGCTACAAGCCTGACTAGATAGATCAATGAACGGTAGTTGGTTGGTCTGCAAAATCCGCAAAGCAGTCGTGCATCATGTCAAATGTTGCTGCCACGCAGCAAACGGCAGGTTCGTCCCGCTGAGCCGACATTGGGCTGAGGATGAAGCACTAACCGAGCGGCGAACGGCAGCGCCGAGCCCAAAATTTACAGCGTGCATATATCTATCATCGAGGCAAACCGTGCAGCTATGCTTGATCGTGCTCAATGCAACTAAATTCCCGCTCTGTTACGAACATCGCGTTCGGCGTCGTTCTAGTAAGTAAGAGCGTCGGAAGGACTTCCCCGTCTCTTGCTTTCGAGACGACATCGGCGGACTCCCCGGAGTTTGGCGTGGTGCCAGACAGGGGAGGGTCTGCGGGAGGTTCAGATGCCGCAAGTCTCTCAAAATTACTTCAAGGTAGCCGCGATCTTTCTTCTGGCGAGTATCGCCATCGGTCTGCAAATGTCGATCAGCGGAGCGCACAATGTCGCCGGTGCTCACGCTCATATGAGCCTTCTTGGCTGGCTGTCTCCCGCGGTATTCGGGACGTACTTCGCCTTGAACAAGGAGAAAGCAAAATCCGGCTTGGCAACCTTGCAGTTCTGGATCGTTGTTGCGTCCTGCGCTGTAATGACAGGAGCCCTCTATCTCCTGCTCCTCGGAAATAAGGCAATGGTACCAGTCGTTGCCGCGAGTTCGCTTGCCTATGCCGTGGGTGCCGCCTTGTTTGCGTGGATCGTCTTTTCACATCGCGCCACGGATGCAGCACTAAGCGATCATGCTCACGGCTGACTCGAAGCTGTAGCCTTGGCGAGCCGCCTGCCTTCAGGGCCGGCCGCTCAGAACCCGAAGCGGCGTGGCTAGCACTTCTTCGGAGCGCCAAAATCAGGCGCATGTCATGTTTTGGACGGGTGTTGCCTGAAAAGCTTCTCTCAGCCATTGACCTTTGTCCCACCGCCAAACTTGCGTGAACGCGATGGACAGATCACGGCTGTCATCGGCTTTCAAGATTCCTCCTCCGGAAAT
Source organism: Albidovulum litorale (assembly GCF_025751495.1). GTDB lineage: Bacteria > Pseudomonadota > Alphaproteobacteria > Rhodobacterales > Rhodobacteraceae > Albidovulum > Albidovulum litorale. Next base: position 8,025 of record NZ_JAOWKZ010000003.1, read on the forward strand.
GTCGTTGAAACCGGTCACGATGGCTATCCCGTCAAAGATGCGGAACTCCACGTCACGAAAGGCGATCTGCGTCCCCCGACCTGTTCTCTTGGCAGCATAGGAAAGCCAGGCATCGCGTTTCAGATGCTCTCCGGTGGCATCGTTGTGAGTGTAAGTCGGGGAAAGGAGTTCGGCCAGCGCCACGGTGTCTCCGCGAGCCCATGACTCTCCGAACTTTTGTAATGCACCGTTGAGTGCGTCAGTAGTCGGTTCTTTGTCCACTTGATACTCCACGAGCGATTGCTTGCGTGCTCATCATAACTAGGCGACTATTCCCATGCTTGTCGCGGCGCGACCCTTACAGCGTTTCCCGCCATCCGCCGCTTTTCCCGCGAAGCAGACGTTCAAGCTGATCCCGGTCGATGGTTGCTTCGAGCCGGAAGGCGACTCTTTTAGATTTCGGAGCCTACATGTAGTCTTCGGACCATGAGTGGCGATCCCCAAAAACGAATAGCCTTCCTGAGAGAGTATCTTGCCGGAGTGCAGTCTATGGACCCGGAACGCGCCATGCGTGCTGCTGCACCTGGATACCTCTGGTACGACGGAATGGTTGCCGAACCGATTACGAAGGATCAGTTCGCAAACTACCTTCTGGGCTGGGAAGACAGAATGAAGGCGATTGGAGGTACCGGTCGATACGAGGTTTCTGATGAGTTATCCGCAGATCAAAATGGACATATACTCCGATGGGCATGGTGGCGGTTCGTCGGCACGGATGTGGGTGGATCTGCCTTGTTAAAAGTCGGAGATGAAGGCGTGATCTACGAGAAGATCGCATACTTCAAGCCGGTTGATGCCGCAGACGTCTGAAGAGTCCGCAACTCGGCCGTTAGCGCAATTGTCGCGAGTGACCGGTGTCGGCTTGAGCGGTCGTTGAATACGGATTCCGCCAGTCGTCGCCAACCAATGACGGCTAACCGCGAGAGACCGGTCATCTGACAAAATGGCTAAGATGACGGCTCCGAGCTCAAAGCGGACAACAATCAGCCATCTAATCGGTTCTGCTTCGCAATCTCCAGCCTTCAGTATCGCCTTGCCCGCTAGTTGCGTTCGAAACTGATAATCACCTCTCCAATAAGAACTCCGAAGCGGCGCATGTAAGCCCTGTTCAGCAAACGATCCTCGGACAGAAGCCACATCCAGTCGTCGAAACTTACGCGAACGGTTTCGCCATTCGAGATTGGCAGATCAATGGTGTACTTCCAATTGAATACGTCGCCGCGCTCTTCTCCGGCGGCCATACCAATCACGCCTGGGGCGGTGCCCTCCCAAGTTTCCAGCCCAGTTTTTCGGAGCTTCCAGACGCGCCGCTCTGTTGAAAGGTCTTCATAAATGAAGTCTTCGACAAGATGGAGAGTTTCACCATCCCATGTGCCTTCGATATCGACAGTGAACCGTCGGCTTACATTCCCGAAAATATCTTGAAATTGCCCGTGGGCAATAACCTTGCCTGCGAAGAACTCTTCCAAGTTCAGATCCCGGTCAGACAACACCTTGTCCTCTAACGAGGGTCGGCCAACGCATGCAGACAAAACCAGGAAGATTGAAAGCAGGGGCGGTGCGAGCAAGCGTCTCAAGAAACAGGCTCCCTAGTTCAGTCGATAGTTGGTTGGATACGATCGGTAGTTGAAAGCAGATCATTTGTTTCAGTCAAAGCACCTGCTTCTCTGACACTGTCTACCCGCAGTTGCAGTTAGTTTAGTCTTACGCGAAGGCTCGCAATGAACTTTTCTTGCTAGCGGCCATGACGAGGGGTTGGGGCCGGGACGGAGGTTAGTCCCTTTGGATTTTTGTCACCGCAGGTAATTTCGACTCGGTCGCGTAGTGGCTCGCTGTCAATGTCGACCGTGGTGTCCAGCGCTAGTGCATAGCGGTGCCCGGAGAGGATGGCGGCTGCGATGATCGCGGGCGCCTCGCAATCGCCGATCCGTGTTAGCGTAAAGGGCAAGTCGCTATTGCCGGCCTCGTCCTTTAACTCGCGATACAATCGGTCATTGGGTGTCCGCCCGGTGACCATGACCACATGTCCCACGGCGATGCGTTCATCTGTACCGCCGTATGTGCCGCGAAGCACCGCTTCGATCCCGTCAAACCCCTTAAGCGTACGCGCGGTCAAGAGAGGTATGCCCAGTTGCGTCAAATGCCTGCGAATGCGGGCCCGGTCACCAGTATTGCCTGACCAGTTGGAAACGCTGTCATATGCCGTGGCATAGGTCACTTGCAGCCCGGCCGCATGCAGATGCTCCGCGATCACGCCACCCATGTAGTAGCCATCACCATCGAAGACGAGTGTTGGGCCGGCAGGCAACTTGCCATCCATTATTTCGTCGGGCGTGAGGACATGTGCTGCCGCTTCAGGGTCATAGGCGGGAAGAAACCTTTCGCCGTCGAAAAGTTCGGGCCGCCAGTTTGATCCGGTTGCGATGACCACATGTGAGGCATCGACTTCGAAGACGTCGGCGGCACTCATGTGGCTTTCGCGGAACACCTCAACATTGGCCATCTTGCGCAACTGTTGCTCGCGGTAGTCACGCACCCGAATGTACTCGCGCATCCCCGGTAGTTTGGCTTCGCGGGTAACGCGCCCGCCCAAGTCGCGTCCTGCTTCGGCCAACATGACCTCATAACCACGTTGTCCGAGCGCGCGGGCCGCTTCCATGCCCGCCGGCCCGGCGCCGACGATTAGAACCCGAGCATGAGATGTCTTAGGTGGCAGCGATTCCGGATGCCAACCGCGCCGCCATTCCTCGCCCATGGTTGGGTTTTGGGTGCACCGGATCGGTACGCCAATGCTGTCCCCAGAGTAGCATACGTTGCAGCCGATGCACTCGCGGATTTCGGAAAGCCGGCCCTCTTCGATCTTCTTCGGCAGGAAGGGATCGGCGATCGAGGGGCGTGCGGCACCGATCAGATCGACGATCCCGCTGCGGACCTGCCGCGCCATTGTGTCGGGTGAGGTGAAGCGCCCCACTGTAACGACCGGCTTGGTCGTCACTGACCTTACCCAGGACATATATGGCTCAAGTGGCGCCTCCTTGATGAAGCGCGACGCGCCCATCTCGACCGAATAGTCTGAGATGTTGATGTCCCAAAGATCCGGTAGATCGGCCAACATCGCGAGCATGTCACGCCGTTCTCCAAAGACGGGCTCACCGTCCTCGCCGATCTTGTCGTCCGCCGCGAAGCGCACGGCAACTGCGCAGCGGTCGCCGATGGCCTCCCTGGTTTCTTCGATCAACTCTCGCACAAGCCGTGTGCGGTTCTCAAGTGAACCACCATATTCGTCGCAGCGCGTGTTGATACGCGGATTAAGAAAGTTTGACAGCAGATAGCCGTGCGTAGCGTAGACATAGACGATGTCGAAGCCCGCATCCCGCGCCCTGATCGCAGCCCGTCTGTGCCAACGTCGAAAGGTCCGGATGTCCTCTTTGTCCATCGCGCGGGTCTGTAGCGGATGGCCGGCGAGATTTGGAAAACTGCCCACGTCCATCGGGGTGATCCGCGTGAGCAGGTTCGGGGTGCGCGCTCCTCCGTACCAGAGTTCAGCCCCGGCGAGTGCGCCGTGCTGGTGCACGGCGTCAGTCATCAAGCTATGGGCGCGAATGTCGTTGTCGTCCCAAAGCGATGCCGAGGGATGCGGAAGGTCGTCGGAACTAGGGTGGATCGAATTGTACTCGGTGCAGACCACACCCCAGCCGCCCTCGGCCTTAACCTTTCTCATGGCAGCGAGCATGCGCGGCCTCAGCCAGCCCATCCCGGTGCAATGCGGCACTTGGTAGAAGCGGTTCTTCGCGGTGACTGGTCCGATCTTCACCGGCTCAAAAAGGATGTCGTAACGGGGGTCGCGCGTCATGGACAACTCAGCATTTCACGCGCGCCATTGCCGGATCGAAGAGTGGCTTGAGAGAGGCCACCGCACCTACACGTTGTCCGGCAATGTCGATTTCCCAGTTGCCGCCATTCACGATCTCGGCAGTCAGCGACGTCTTGTACTCAGTAAATCCTATACCGACGGCGGCCCCAAGAGTATGTCCGTAGGCGCCGACCTGAATATATCCCACGTCCGTGCCATCGAGATAGATCGTTTCGTTTCCATGAAGCAGGGGCGCGGGGTCCTTCAGGAGGAATTGCAGCATCCGTCGCTTTGGCACGCCTGCCGCCTTCAGTGCCGCTAATGCGTCCCGCCCGATGAAGCCACCTGGCTTGTCCAGCCTTACCGCGAAGCCGAGCCCGGCCTCGATCGGGTTGTCGGTGTTGTCCACATCGACGCCGAAATCGCGATAGGCCTTCTCTAGTCTCAATGACGCCAGCGTCTGCATCCCCGCGTCCCTTACGCCCAGGTCCCGTCCCGCCTCCTTGAGAAGGTCGTAGACTTGGACAGCGTGAAGGTTCGGCACATGCAATTCCCAGCCAAGCTCACCGACATAGGTCACACGCAGCGCGACCACGTTGAAGTAGCCGATATCGATCTCCCGCGCCGTCATAAAAGGAAAGGCTTCGTTGGACAGATCCACCGTGCTCACCCGTTGCATGAGGTCACGCGCTCTGGGGCCATGGACATTGATCTGTGTAGTACCGGGTGTGACGTCGGTGATTGTAACGAACTCGTCGGCTGCGATATGCCGGCGCATCCAGGTTTCGGTATGGCCGTGCGAGTTCTCGCCGACGACCACCAGGAAACGGTCCTCTGAAAGACGGGTCACGGTTAGATCGGCCTCGAAGCCGCCCATTTCGTTAGTCCATGCCGTGTAGACAACCCGGCCCGGCGTGACATCCACATCGTTGCAACTGATCCGGCTGAGGAACCTTGCGGCGTCGCGCCCCTGCACAAGAAACTTCGCCATCGAGGACATGTCCATCAGAATAGCGCCGTTCCGCGCGGCCCGGTGCTCGGCGGCATGCCAGTCCCACCATTTCTGCCGGCCCCAGCTGTAGGTTTCGAGTCTGGCCTCGTCCGGCGATGGCGCGAACCAGTCAGGCTGTTCCCAGCCATGGCTCTCGACGAAGTGCGCGCCAGCCGATTTCAGGCGATCGTAGAGGACCGAGCGTTTGAGACCCCGCGCGGTCTTGAAAGTGTCATTCGGGAAATGTGCACCAAAACTCTTTGCAAGCAACTCCTTCGTACGGTCCCGTCGAAACGCAGGTGTGTTGTGCGAGCCGTCGGCGAAGCGATCCACGTTGAAGGACGTATGATCGACCGGACAGAACCCATCGATGATCCAGCGCGCCAGCGCCATTCCGATGCCCGGCCCGTAGAGAATGCCGAGCGAGTTCAGACCCGCCGCGACCCAGCAGTTCCGAAGGCTAGGCGCTTCGCCTACTAGGGGCGCGAGATCGGGCGTGAAGCTCTCGGGGCCGCAAAAGAGCTTCCGGACACCCGCATTGGCGGCACTCGGAACCCGTCTGAATGCTGCTTCGAGATGCGGCAGAACCCGATCCCAGTTGGGTTCGATCTCGCCGAAGGTGAAATCGCCGGGGATGGAGCCCACATTCCAGGCTGCCGCGTCAGGTTCGAACAGCCCTACAAGAAGCCCACCTGTTTCCTCGCGGAAATAGGCCCATGAATGTGCGTCTTCCAAAAGCGGTAGGTTTCGATCCAGGCCCTCGAGTTGCTCGGTGATCAGGTAGTAATGTTCGGCTGCCTGAAGGGGTAGGTTGATGCCGGCCCGCGCCCCGACCTCCCTTGACCACATACCGGCCGCGATGACGACGTGTTCCGCCTTGATATCCCCTTTGTCCGTCCGCACACCTATGGCGCGGCCGTTGGCGGTGAGGATCTCGCGAACTGGGATATCTTCGATTACCCGGGCGCCGCGGCTCCGCGCTCCGCGGGCGAGCGCCTGCGTCGTGTCGACCGGATTGGTCCGACCTTCGAGCGGATACCAGAAGGCAGAAATTGTGTCGGAGAAATCGCCAACAGGGAATCGTTCCGTCGCCTCCCTGGCCGTGATCTCATGCATTTCAATTCCGAAACGGCGCATGAAGGCCGCACCGCGGCGTAGCTCCTCGAGACGTTCGGGCGAGTCTGCCGGCTGTATGTAACCGACCTGCCGAAACCCGGTGGCCAGACCGGTTTCTTCCTCCAACCCAGCAATTAGATTACGCCCATAGGTGTAGAGTTCGCATTCCCACTCGTTTCCGAGCACGGCCGGAACGATTTCACCCGCCGCATGCCATGTCGTACCGGATGTGAGCTTGTCCCGTTCCAGAACTACAACATCACTCATTCCGAACTTCGTGAGGTGATAGGCAATGTTACAGCCCAGCGACCCTCCGCCAATGATGACGCATTGGGTGTGAGACGGTAACTGGTCGGACATTGAAAACCCTCGCAGCTGGACTTTTGCCGCCCTTTTCGAACAGGCGGTTGAGGTCAATAGGTTTACCCGATCCGAAGGAAGTCAATACCCACAATGCGTCAACGCTCATCTTGCATCGGTACCCATGTATCCATCAAAACAACCATATCTTGAGTACAGTCAAGCCGAGCGACCAACCGCGTTGGGGTCACAGTAGCGATGTGGCTGGTTTGATAAGGAAGCCCAGCGCATAAGGTCCATTATGTTAAAGGTGCCCGCACGGTGCCGTGGCCTCAATTCCAACCTTCTCGCAAGGAATTGCCGTTGCAGTGGCTTTCGGAATCGCGGCGGAAATAAGTCGCACGATTGCGGGGCGCAATGCGTGAGAGGACCTCGATGAGCAAGGCCCATGCGGCCCCGAGATGTACCGCAAAATCGAAACGTACGGGCGAGCGCTGCAAGGCCCCAGCGGTCAACGGATGGGCCGTGTGCCGCGTTCACGGCGCGGGCGGGGGTGCTCCGCGCGGCAAGGCGCACTGGAACTGGAAGCACGGCGAGCGGTCATCAGAAGCTGTTGAGTTGCGCCGGATGGTGAACGCGCTCGCGCGGGTGGCGGTGCGCCGGTGCGGCAAGCGGTTAGCTCTGGCAGGCTATCGACATAGGAACACGTGTTCCCCTGAATAAGCGTCAATTTGTCGGACACCCTGATAAACAGCCTCTCGACCGCAGGTTTCACGCGCGGGTGCTGTCAGACGGATTCGAACCAGTCTCTCCTGGGGCAGTGACCCTGCCCCTTATTCGGCGCAGAGGCCGCGCCACTCGGCGAGAGCGGCGGCGCGGTTCTGCTTGAAAAGGTGTCGGCTGGAGAGGCTGCGTTCCGTGTTGAAGAGGTTGTGGACCGAGGCATGGACTGCGGCGAATTTCTGTAACGTTCGCATACGCCGAAAGCGAAGCATGGCTCTTTCCCGTCGTCGAAATGGCAGGTGCGAGTTCTCGGCCCGATTGTTGAGCCAGCGGCCCGTCTCCTGCAGGTCCTCGACACCGAGCTCCCGCATCGCCGCACCGTAGGATCGCAACCTGTCCGTGACGTAGCGCGCGCATCGGCCATGCTTTTTTATTGTTTTCATGAGAAATTTCAGCGCGGCTTTCTTATCACGGGTCTTGGTGACGAAGCTCTCAAGCACTTCGCCCTCGTGGTCCACGGCCCTCCAGAGGTAGTGCCGCTCGCCGTTGATCTTCACGAAAACCTCGTCGAGATGCCACCGCCAGTGGCTTGATTTCATGCCCTCGATCCGGCGCTTCCGGATCTCGGCAGCAAACATCGGGCCAAACCTTTGCCACCAGAACCGGACGGTTTCATGGCTGATCTCTATGCCGCGCTCGTGCAGCAGGTCCTCGACGTTCCTGAGCGAGAGCGGGAACCGAACGTACATCATGACCGCTAGGCGAATGATCTCCGGGCTGCTTTGAAAACCTTTGAACGGATTGGATTTGGTCATGGCCGGACGCTACGAGCCCGCCCTGCGCCGCTCAACCTGAATCCTTCTGACAAGACCGTACGATGAAGTCGGAAGGTTGTGTCGCTTCCTGCAGACTTGCCTTTTCGTCTTCGACCCGGATGGCACGCAGTTCGTAATGATGGTCGCGCCCCGTACCGAGCGAGGACAGGTCTTCCATCAGCATCTCGAAGACCAGCCGACTCTCGACCGTCGAAGACAGCATGCCCTTGACGTTCTCCATGACGAAGGCGGCTGGGCGAAGCTTGTCCAGCACCCGGATGTACTCGCGGAAGAGGTAGTGCCGTGCGTCTTTCTCGGGAACATAGCCGACTTTGCCCTTCGACCGAGCGCGCCCGACCAGGGAATAGGCCTGGCAGGGGGGGCCGCCGATCAGGATCGTATCGTCGTATCCCGCCTTCAGATTCTCGATGGCGCAATCTATTGCGGACGCGGCGACATCGGTTCCAAGTTCAAGCGCACGGGCTTCGTCGACGGCATGCTTCCACGCCTGAGCGTCGACGGCTGACCAGTCTGGTTCGGTCTCAAGCCCTGCATGAAAATTGATGAACTGATCGGGCAAGGTGCCGTGAAGCGCCATGTATTCACGCAAGAACGCACGCAGCGTCAGGGTCCGATGGGCCGACGCCTCCTTCTCGACCGAAATGCCGATCCGGAACGGCGCATGGCCGTCCCTGGCAAGGGACGCAAATCCCTCGCCAAGCCCGCCTGGACCGGCAAACAGATCGACAATGCCGAAAGTGGAAGGCAAATCAGGCTCCTGACGAATTTCATTCAGCCGGTGTATACTAGGTTCAGGGACGAAAACCAGGACGGATGTGAACGATATCGTGGACCAGCAGACCCGTTCCCGGATGATGTCGGGGATCAGGGGAAAGAACACCAAGCCCGAGCTGGCTCTCAGGCGGGCGTTGCACACGCGCGGTTTCCGCTTCCGACTTCATTCAAGGAAGGTCCACGGGCGACCGGACCTCGTTCTGCCGAAGTATCGCGCCGTCGTCTTTGTGCACGGCTGCTTCTGGCATCGGCATGAGGGATGCCGCTACGCCACCACGCCCGCAACGCGCTCGGAGTTCTGGCAGGCCAAGTTCGCGGCGAACGTTGCACGGGACAGCGTCGTTCGCGGAGCGCTGCTTGATCAGGGTTGGCGCGTGGCGACGATTTGGGAGTGTGCTTTGCGTAAGGCCGAACAAGTCTCCGTGGCCACCGACCGTCTTTCAGAATGGCTGGTGTCTGTAGGTGACACGCTCGAACTCGGTGAAAACGAGGCTTCGGCACACGTAAGAGAAGGCGAGGACGCTGGCTCTTCCCGCTGATTGATCCAGCGCAGCAAGGCTATGATCCGCCTGTTGAATGTTCGATCCGGGTTCCTTTTCACGAACGCCACTGACATCGAAGTGTTCAGGTGGGGCGTCAGGAAAAACATGAAATTTCTGATAGTTACAAGCTATTCACCAAATCGGCGCAGTCATGAGATCCGGAGAATATCGGCCCTGAGAGACCGCCTCCGGGCCGCCTGGCAGCAGGGGCAGTGCTCAGCCCCAACCGCATAACCCTCGAATACAACGAGAAAATCCGGCCGCGGCCGGATCGGGAGAACGCTTCCGCTGTGGCAAGTGGCGGAGGAAGTGCCCTTCCAACTGGACCGTCTCCTGTGACCCCTGAGGGAGCTCCGGCAATCTGCAGGGTTTAACGGAGTTCTAGGGAACATTTCGTAATTCGACGCCGGTTCACTGGGCAATTCGATGCTGCGCCCACTGTCCGAAGGGCGCCGCCGGCAACGCGCAGCGTCCCCAACACACTGACTTGAATAGGTTTTCTTTCTACGCATTCGTTGTCGTGCGACCATGGTGGTCGTTCGAAAGGAAACGGAAATGCGAGAAATGTGCCTCAGTCAAATCGAGCTGGCTGCCCGATGGAGAATCAGCCCAAGGACACTTGAGCGGTGGCGGTGGATCGGCGATGGGCCGCGCTTCATGAAGCTCGGCGGGCGGGTGATCTATCGCGTCGAAGATGTGCTGGCGTTCGAACAGCAAGAACTGCGAGATTTGGAGGAGATAAAGGCTGGGCGCTGAAAACGGCGCTGGCATCGTCAGCCAAGCCCTGCGCGGCGACTATTTCTGACCTGCGCAGGGAAGTTACGTGCGCCGAATAGCCTGCAGTTCGCCACCACGCACCATTCCGCCCCTCCGGCCGAAGCCATAACCTCCATCCACATCTGCAGATAGAACCCCGTTCGAAAACAAGCACTTTACGCGCAATTTCGATTGCCCGCTTTCCTCCCGTCAGTTAGCGTCATCGAGAGCACAGAAAATGGGCCCGCATAGTTTGCGGGTCCACCGATCTGGCCCGGAGGTGATTTTGGAGAGCGACCGGTCGGAACTTCGCTGGGGTGTCGAGCAGCGCCTAGAGTTCATAGAGTTCCGCCTGTTCTGGGAGGGGCATGTGAACCGCAGCGATCTTATGGATCAGTTCGGGGTATCGGTGAACCAGGCGTCCACCGACCTGAATCGGTACATCGGCTTCGCCCCCGACAACATGCTCTACGACAAGAGCGCGCGAACCTATGTACGAGGCTCCGAGTTCAAGCCGCAGTTCCTCGAGCCTGACGCGAGCCGCTACCTTGCACAGCTGCGATCGGTCGCCGACGGGATCCTCGACCGCGAGGACGCCTGGATCGCCAACCTCCCGCCCTACGCGGCCGCCCCTACGCCGGTTCGTGGGGTCAATCCGGCGACGCTTCGTTCTGTCGTTGGCGCCATCCGCCGGTCCGAGGCGATCGAGGTAAAGTACCAGTCCCTGTCCCGCCCCGAGCCGCGCTGGCGCTGGATCGCCCCCCATGCCATCGCGTTTGACGGTTTCCGCTGGCACACTCGGGCGTTCTGCCAAACTGACGATTGCTTCAAAGACTTCCTGTTGTCGCGGATGCTCGAGATCCGAGGCTCGGGCGAAAGCGACAAGTCGGCCGGCGACGATCACGACTGGCTTTTCGAGGTTACGCTGGAAGTCGGGCCCCACCCCGACCTCTCGGAAACACAAGCGAAGGTTATCGCGCTCGACTATGGCATGCGAGGCGGCAAGGCGAAAATCAAGGTGAGACGTGCGCTCCTCTACTATGCGCTCAAACGCCTCGGTCTAGATACCGCCCCCGAAGCGCGCACGCCCCAAGACCAGCAAATCGTGCTGATCAATCGCGACGAGATTTTCAGCGGCATTCGAGCAGATGGCGCTCCGGAGGGTTCGAAATGAAGCCTTCTTCGTACACCGCGCCCAGTTGCCAGAAGCCAGCAAGTTCATTTGAGGAGAACCAGATTGGGTAAACAAGCGGCATTCAAGACCAACCCGGTCAGCTTGGAGGAGCTTCTCCGTCAGTGCGGGAACGGCAAGATTCAGTTGCCGGATTTCCAGCGCAGTTGGGTTTGGGACGAGGAACGGATCAAGGGGCTGATCGCCTCGATCTCGCAGGCGTTTCCGGTCGGCGCCTTGATGACGCTCGAGGTGAAGCCTGGTGCGGCTGATACCTTCGCACGCCGACCAATCCAGGGGGCGGATGCCGCAGTTGGCGACGACGCACCGGATCAGCTATTGCTGGATGGCCAGCAGCGCATGACCTCGCTTTATCAGACCTGCTTACGCCGCGAGGTGGTGCAAACGGTCACGCCTCGCCTCAAGCTCGTGAAGCGCTGGTTTTACATCGATATTCGAAAAGCAATGAACCCGGCCGAGGATCGCGAAAACGCCATTGTCTCAGTACCCGAGGATCGGCGGATCAAGTCGGACTTCGACCGGAAGATCGACCTCGATCTCTCCACCCCGGAACTCGAATACCAAAATCTCATGTTCCCGCTGAACCAGGTTTTTGACTGGGACGAATGGCAAGATGGCTTCAACGAATACTGGCTGGAAAACGACCCGGAGACACGCAAGCTCTTCAAGCCGTTCAAGGATGAGGTCCTTCAGAACTTCAAGGCGTACCAGCTGCCCGTAATCGCATTGAGCCCCGACACTTCCCACGAGGCCGTCTGTCTGGTCTTTGAGAAGGTGAATACCGGCGGCAAGCCGCTCGACGCATTCGAGCTTGTGACCGCGATGTACGCTGCCCGCGGCCATCGCCTGCGGGACGATTGGCTCGGCGCCGACGGCCAACCGGGGCTCCAGACGAGACTTCAGCTCTTTGGGCGGGCGGCCGAACAGAAGTTCGGCGTGTTGGAAAAGGTCGCGGCAACAGATGTGCTCCAAGCCATCGCCCTCCTGCATGGGGTCGAAACTCGTGCGGCCGAAATTGCCGCCGGGCGCAAGGAGTCGGAGCTGTCCGCAGTTCGGGCCACGCGTCAGTCGCTCCTCGACCTGCCGCTGGAGGCCTACCTGAAGCACCGCGCTGCGGTCGAAGAAGGGTTCAAGACTGCGGCAAAGTTCCTCCGGCAGAACCACATCTATCGGGTCATCGATCTGCCCTATCAGGGCCAACTTGTCCCCTTTGCCGCGATCCTCGCCATCATCGGGCCTAGGTTCGACCACGCTGCAGTGAAAGACCAGCTTGCCCGCTGGTTCTGGTGCGGCATTTTTGGCGAACTCTATGGCTCGGCCATCGAGTCCCGATTTGCCAAGGACGTGCTCGAGGTGCCCGCATGGCTTGACGGTGGTCCCGAACCCAGCACGATCACCGATGGCCGCTTCCGCCCGGAGCGACTGCGCACCCTGCGCACCCGTCTGTCGGCTGCCTACAAGGGCATCCACGCCCTTCTGATGGCCGAAGGCGCGAGAGATCTCCGCTCCGGCCAGCACTTCAAGGACACCGTGTTCTTTGACGAATACGTCGATATCCACCACATCTTCCCGCAGGACTGGTGCAAGAAGCAGAAGATCGAACCGAAGGTCTTTGACACCGTCGTCAACAAGACGCCACTCAGCTACAAGACTAACCGCATTCTTGGCGGCGTAGCACCATCGGTCTACCTGGAACGACTGGAAACAGGCGGAAAGGACAACCCGCCGATCGCCCGCGAAGCGCTTGACGATTATCTGGGGTCCCACGGGCTGGATCCCTCTTTGCTGAGGGCGGATGACTTCGAGGGATTCATGGCGGATCGGGAGACGCGGCTCCTTGCCATGATTTCAAAGGCAACCGGGCATGCGATCGTCAGGGCAGATTCCGTGCCGGAGGAAGGCGAGGACGTTCTCCAGGACGACGAAGGCTTCGATGTTCCAAGCCCGGACGCCGAGAGGGCCGCCTGAATGAAAGCGTTTGAGTTCGACCATCAATTGATCCGTGCTTACGAGCACTTTTCGCGTTCATTCAGCGCAATTCGGGCACCCGACCTGAAATCCGAGATCGATGCCCAGTACGACGCCGGAAAATTCTGGCCGGATGCCCTCTTGTCTCTGAACCCACGCTTCATGGCGGGGCCGACGGTCGATGAACTCGTCGCCACGGGTGATCTCGACGACGGCACGGGCAAGGTTTTCCGGTTTGGCACTACGCCTCTTCGCTTTCACCGGCACCAAGCCGAGGCTATCGCTAAGGCGAAGCAAGGAAAGAGCTTTGTCGTCACTACCGGCACGGGTTCGGGGAAATCCCTGTGCTTCTTCGTGCCGGTTGTCGACGCAATCATCCGCGCGCGACGCGCAGGAAAGCCGCGCCGCACGACGGCAATCATCGTTTACCCCATGAACGCACTGGCAAATAGCCAGTTGAAGGAGATCGACAAGTTCATCGCCGGTTCCGGTTTGCCCGATGAGCTCAAGCCGGTGGTCAAACGTTACACCGGTCAGGAAAGCCGTGAAGAGCGGGAGCGCATCGCAGCCAATCCGCCCGACATTCTCCTGACGAACTACATGATGGCAGAATTGCTTCTGACGCGTCAGGACGACCTGGACTCGAAAGTCATCTCGAACGCGTCCGGTCTCGAGTTCATCATTCTCGACGAACTCCATACCTATCGCGGGCGCCAAGGTGCCGATGTCGCGGTCCTCGTTCGACGCCTGCGGGACAGGTGCTCGCCGGACAAGGAGCCAATCTGCATCGGAACCTCGGCAACGATGGCCTCCGAGGGATCGGACGAGAGCCGCGCGCTTGCTGTCGCGAAGGTAGCGTCTCGTCTGTTTGGCACCGACATTGGCCCGGACGCGGTCATCGACGAGTCCTTGCAGCGCGCGACCGATGACACCCTGAAGACCGAGCACGTCCTTGGCGCTTTGAAGACGGCCCTAACTCAGCCTTTGCCGGACGCACTCGATGACGAAACCCTAAAGCGCCATCCGCTCTCGGTGTGGGCCGAACTCGAACTCGGATTGGACGATGGGCTTGAGCTTCGCAGGAAGAAGCCTATCCCTTTCGAAGAAGCCGTTGAACAGCTTTCTCTGGCCAGTGAGGTCGATGCCGAAACCTGCCGAGACTATCTCGAAAAATTCCTGACCCGGGTAAGCCTGCCGGAGCATGAGCGCGGCGGCACGAAGGACGGAGCCTTTCTCGCCTTCAAACTCCACCGTTTCATCTCCGGTGCCGGTGAAGTCTTTACGACGCTCACAGCCAGGCCGCGTCGGATCCTTCTTGAAGGGCAGCTCGAGGACCCCGAAGCACCCGGAAACCGCCTCTATCCCACGCGGTTCTGCCGAAATTGTGGCCAAGAATACCATGTCGTGACCAAGGTTGACGATGATGGGAGCTTGCGCTTTCTGCCCCGAAGCATCGACGACACACCGCTCGACACTGAAGAAGACGAAGTTGCAGGGTATCTCTGTCCGGTGACGCCCGGCGATACTGATTTTCAGTTCACTGGCGAGCTTGAGGGTTACCCCGAAAGCTGGCGAGAAGAGAAAAACGGCATTGAACGGCTGAGAGGGTATCGCAAGAAGCGTATGCCGGTATCCTACGTCGTGGGTGCTGATGGTCGCCACGGAGCGGGCGGAAACGATTTCTGGTTCATCCCGGGAAAGTTTGCGTTCTGCCTGTGCTGCCATGACGAACCGACGCAGGGGATGCGAGAGCGCAGCAAGTTGGCGGGGCTGTCCGGCGAAGGGCGAAGCTCGGCAACAACCTTGCTGGTCGCCAGCGCCCTGGAGTGGATGAACAAACCTGGCAGCAGCGTACCCGAGACGAAGCGGAAGCTTCTAGGATTCACGGATAACCGTCAGGATGCAGCCCTGCAGTCTGGCCATTTCAATGACTTCCTGTTCGTAAGCCTGTTGCGCGGAGCCATCCTTCGCGCGGTCATTTCTGCTGGCTCAGGTGGGCTCGCAGAAGACGAGTTCGGCCTGCAGGTGGTGAAGGCGCTCGGCTTTACTGCCGCCAACAAAGAGGCGCGACAGCATTGGCTGCTGGATTCGAATGCTGGTGCCATCATTCGTGAAGATGCCCAGCGGTCGCTCGCAAAGGTTCTCGCCCATCGTGTCTGGACCGACCTGCGTCGCGGTTGGCGCTTCACCAACCCCAGCTTGTCTGTCCTGAACCTGATCGACGTGAATTTCCTCGGCCTCGAAGAAATCTCTGAAGATCGCGAGCGCTTCATGGCCATCCATCCAGCGCTGGGAGACCTCAGCCTCGAACAGCGGCAGGCAATTCTAAAGGCGATTTTGTCCGCGATGCTCGAGGGCCTGGCTGTTCAGACCGAAGCCTTGGACCTGACTGTCCTCGACGGCGTGGCCCAGAAATCCCGAATGCTGCTTCAGGCACCTTGGGCCATTGACCAAAAGGAAAACCCGCGAGCGCGGTCCTCGCTTGTCCTGCGCGCGGGCAGCAAGAACGTCGTCACGCTGCGTGAAGAACAAACGCTTCTTCGGGCAGGTCCCAATTCGCGGATCGCACGGCTCGTGAACCGGAAGTCCGTTCTCGGCACAAAGCTGAACAAGGATGAATACTACGAGTTCATGGAAGGGATGCTTGCCTTCCTGAGCGACGAAGGGCTGCTGGTTCCTGTCGAACTCGATAGCGATGTGACGGGCTGGCGTCTGTCACCATCTGCGGTTCGGCTTGTGCCGGGACCGGCCCTCGATGATGAAACCCACCGCGGCAACCGATATTTCCACGATCTTTATACCGCGATTGCCAGTGATCTTGGCCACGGGCGCAGTTCCTACTGGGGGCTGGAGGGACGCGAGCACACGGCTCAGGTCTCACAGAAGCAGCGTGAATGGCGGGAATGGCGGTTCCGTTTCGAGCAGGACGACATGGACCATCTCGCGACCTCGGAGTACCGAACGGAAATTCGGGCGACTGGCGAGTCAGACCGATTCCTGCCCACGCTGTTCTGCTCTCCGACCATGGAACTCGGCGTTGATATTTCCGCCTTGAACGCCGTCTACCTGCGCAACGTACCTCCTACGCCGGCGAATTACGCGCAGCGTGCTGGTCGTGCCGGTCGATCGGGTCAGGCCGCGGTTGTCGTGACCTACTGCGCCTCGGGGTCTCCGCATGACCAGTATTTCTTTGAACGGCGCAACGATATGGTCGCCGGCGTCGTGCGGCCGCCAGCGCTCGACATAACCAATGAAGAGCTGGTCCGATCGCACCTGCATGCGGTGTGGCTGGCGGAAGCGAAACTGGCGCTTTCTCCCGACATCCCAGAGATCCTGGACCTTCACGGGGACAAATTCCCGCTGAAGGAAGACGTTCTGGAGGTCATCTCGAAACCCGCTCTGGTCTCGCAGGCACGGGGACCGATGGCGCGTGTCTTGAAGCAGATTCTGGCGTCCGAGGGAGGGCAAACCCCGATCTGGATGGACGACCCAGACGAGTTCGTTCTTTACACGGCCATGAATGCCCCAAAGGAGTTTGACCGCGCCTTCGACCGTTGGCGGGAGCTTTATAGTTCTGCCAGGACGCAATTGGCCGAGGCCAACAAGCGTTCGGAGATTACGGGGCTATCGGGAGCTGACCGGCGCAAGATCAAAGCCGCGCAAATGCAGGCCCAGGATCAGATCGCCATCCTCGAACAAGGCAAAGCCTCGAATGGCTCCGATTTCTATTCGTATCGGTATCTGGCAACAGAGGGCTTCCTGCCCGGGTACAACTTCCCGCGCCTGCCACTCTACGCGTTTGTTCCTGGCGAAGGTAAGACAGGGTCATTCCTGTCCAGAGCCCGCTTCCTCGCAATTTCCGAATTCGGCCCGCGCAGTCTGATCTATCATGAGGGCCGCGCCTACCGGGTCATGAAAGCCAAACTGCCGCCCGAGGTGCGTCAGGGCGACGGATCGGAATTGGCGACCAAGGATATCTACATCTGCTCCAACTGTGGCGCATCGCATGAGGGCGAGGTCGAGCGGTGCCATGGGTGCAACAACCACATGGCGGGTGAGGTCCCCATCAAGAAGACCCTGCGCATCGACAACGTCGAGGCCGCCCCGACTGAGCGCATCACGGCGAATGATGAAGAGCGCGTTCGGCAGGGCTTTGACATCCAGACCGTCTTCTCCTGGCCGAAGAAGGATGGGCAGGTCCAAGTGACCAACGCCAAATTCGTCTGTGGCGAGACTTCCCTCTTGGCCCTGCAATACGCCAACAGCGCAGAAATCAGCCGACTGAACAAGGGCTTGAAGCGCCGAAAGGACCAGACGGTCTTCGGTTTCCACATCGATCCGAGGTCCGGATACTGGGCGAAATCCGACGACGAGGACAGCGACACGGACGTCCCGCCGGACGTGGTCAAGCCGGTTCGCATTGTTCCGATCGTCCGCGATAGAAAGAATGCCCTGCTGTTTCGCTTCGAAAAGCCAGAGCAGTATGAGCCCGAGACAATCGCGACGGTTCAGCATGCGTTGCTGCGCGGAATTGAGGTGGTTTTCCAGTTGGAAGAGGGCGAAATCCTCGGTGAACCGCTGCCCGCGAGGGACAACCGTCGCGCAATCCTTGCCTACGAGGCAACGGAAGGCGGCGCCGGCGTGCTCACGCGCCTGATTGATGACGGAAAGGCAATCAACGAGGTGGCGAAAACCGCACTGGGTCTGATGCACTTCGAGAATGTGGATGCAGCGATTGCGGCGGGTGATGCGGATCTGTTGCAGGAGAAGAAAGACGGAAGCTGTGTTCGCGGCTGCTACCGTTGCCTGCTGTCCTACTTCAACCAACCGGACCATGAGCTGATCGACCGCTCCAGCCCGGAAGTGGCGCAATTCCTGATCGATCTTGCACGCGGCACAATTTCCCTTGCTGCGAAGCCGACCGCTGGAACCGTGCCATCACCATGGCTTGAGGCATTCAGCGCGGCAGGCATTCCCCAAGTCGATACGATGCCTGCGAGCTTTGGTGGGCGCGAATTCGAGTTCGTTTGGCGCGCTTTTGCGGTCGCCGCTACGACCGCTGACCTGACGGCAGAAGCTGAGGCAGACGCGGTAAACAAGGGCTGGGTCGTTTTTGGATTGCCTTCGGCGCCACCGGAAGGACTGCCGGATGGCTTCATGAAGAATTTTGAAGGTTGATATGACTGTGAATTTTACTCCTGGAGACCTTGTCAGAGCGCGCGGCCGTGAATGGGTTGCCTTGCCGACACCCGGTGAGGGCCTGCTTGCCCTGCGTCCTCTCTCGGGCAATGAAAACGACATCGTGGTTCTTGCTCCGGATCTGGAGCTTACACCGGTCGAAGCCGCTCGTTTCGACCTGCCTGACGACGCGCGCACGACAGTGCAGTCCAAGGCGGCCCTTCTTGCCGACGCGTTGCGACTGACACTCCGCCGAGGGGCAGGTCCGTTCCGATCTGCCGCACAGCTCGCGTTCGAACCTCGGACTTACCAGTTGGTCCCGCTTCTCATGGCCCTTCGGCTTCAGGTCCCGCGGCTGTTGATTGCCGACGACGTTGGCATCGGCAAGACCATCGAAGCGGGTCTGATCCTCCGCGAACTGATGGATCGCGGAGAAGTCGATGCGTTTTCGGTTCTCTGCCCTCCGCACCTCGTGGACCAGTGGATCACCGAATTGAACGATCGCTTCGGGATCGATGCTGTTGCCGTCACCTCCGGGACTGCCGCACGTCTGGAGCGCAACCTCCCATTGGCGCAAACCCTTTTCGATGCCTACCCCTTCACGGTGGTCAGCCTTGACTACATCAAAGCCGAGAAACGTCGGGATGGGTTCGCCAGGGCCTGTCCGGATTTCGTTATCGTCGATGAAGCACACGCCTGCGTCGGCACGCACAAGGGAAAGCAGCAGCGTTTCGACCTACTCCAAGGCCTTGCACGCGATCCTGCGCGTCGGTTGATCCTGCTGACAGCCACGCCGCACTCCGGGGACGAAGAAGCGTTCGCTCGGCTTCTGTCGCTAATCGATACGGAATTCGGGACCGTCAACTTCGACAACCAGAAGTACCGAGAGCGCTTGGTCAGGCACTATGTTCAGCGGCGGCGCGTTGACCTTGTCGAGGGCGACTGGGATGAGAACCGCTCCTTCCCCAAACACGAGACGACCGAATACTCGTATCGCCTGAACGACGAGCATCGGGCCTTCCAAGAGGCCGTACTTGATTACTGCTTCTCGGTCGTATCTCGGGCTGGAGACGCGCAAAAGGATCGCCGCCTCGCATTCTGGGGCACTCTGGCACTAATGCGTTGTGTCGGATCGTCACCAGCAGCCGCGATGAGCGCTTTGCGGAACCGCGCTTCCAATGAAGACGACCGCCTCGAGCCGCAGATTTATGACGAAGATGGCGATGACGAAGACGCCGTCGACATTGAGCCAAATACTGTCTTCTCAAATGATCCCGCTCTCCAAGGGCTACTTGACGAGGCCAGCGAACTTCTTGCGGTCGAAGATCCCAAACTGAACGCCCTGATCAAGGCCCTCAAACCCTTGATCAAAGACGGCGCCAACCCTGTCGTCTTCTGCCGTTACCTCGCCACGGCCGAACATGTGAAGGAAGGACTTCGTAAGGCCTTCCCCAAACTCAATATTCAGGCGGTAACGGGTGAATTGACGCCGGACGAACGTCGCGACCGCGTCGCGGAAATGGCGGCGGAAGAAAATGCCGCCACAGATCAGCGCATCCTTGTCGCCACGGACTGCCTGTCGGAGGGGATCAACCTTCAACAGCTGTTCGACACCGTGATCCACTACGACCTTTCCTGGAATCCGACGCGCCATCAACAGCGTGAAGGTCGCGTGGATCGTTTCGGACAGCCCGCCGAACTCGTTCGCTCGATCATGATGTTTTCGCCCGACAGCGCCATCGACGGTGCCGTGTTGGACGTCATTCTCCGCAAGGCTGAAGAAATCCGCAAGGCGACGGGCGTGACTGTGCCTCTCCCCGACGAGCGGGGACCGGTCACCGATGCGCTGATGGCGGCAATGATGCTTCGCCGTGGCGGTGGCAGCCACAAGCAGCTGACGCTGGACCTGCAAATCGGCGACGGTATCCAGGTGATGGAGACCCGCTGGCGCGATGCAAGCGAGAACGAAAAGCGGTCGCGCGCCCGGTTTGCACAAAACGCAATGAAGCCAAGTGAAGTCGCTCCTGAATGGGACAAGGTGAAGTCACTGCTTGGATCGCCAGCGGAAACGCTCGAATTCCTCGAGCGCGCGATGTCTCGCTTCGGGGTGCCCCTCGAGAAGAAGAAATCGCTGCAGTTCGCCCATGTGCACGCCCTTCAGGACAGCCTCAAGGAAAAGCTGGAGCAGCGTGGGCTGAAGGGCTCTCTGAAACTGGCCACGCAGGAACCGGTACCCTCTGGCGCTTCACTTCTGACAAGAACCCATCCGCTGACATCGTCCCTGGCAGAAAGCCTGCTTGAAGCCTCTCTTGACACCGAAGCGCTGCCGGATCTGGGCATCGGTCGTGTCGGGGCCTGGCCGAGTGCCGCCGTCACTCAGATGACGCGTGTCGCGCTCCTGCGTATTCGTTACAAGCTCACGGTTCATGCAAGGCGCGAGCGCCTTCTGCTGGCAGAGGAGGCCGCCCTCGTTGCCCTCGACAGCAACACGGTGATCGCCTCTGGCAGCGAGGCGCGCGCGCTGCTTGCCTCTCCCGCGACTGCTGATCTTGCGCCTGTTGCCCGCGACCGGATGATCAATACGGCGAAGGCGGCCCTTCCTGACCTGCTGGGCGGCCCGATTGCCGATTTCGTGCAAAAGCGTGCCGCGGAGCTGGTTGAAGACCACGCCCGTCTTCGTGCTGCCGCCGGTTCCGCGTCGCGTGTCAGTGTCGAGCCGATCATTCCCCCAGACGTCATCGGCCTCTTCGTTCTTGTTCCGGGGGAGGTGTAATCATGGCCCGCAAACCAATCACCGATATGTCCGCGTGGCCGTCGCTGAGCCTCGAAGGCAACCTGATCGCGCCAGCGATGATCGCCAAGATCGATCAGCGCCAAGCACCCGAGCAATCCCCCGAGGAATACGGGGTTCGCAAAGGTCTGCAGATCCGCGAGGAAATCGCCACCGCCTTCCGCGTAGGCCAATCGCATTTCGATGCCTTTGCGAAGATCGAACACCCCTCGGCCGCCGCTACCTCACGCTTCATCGCCGACTTCTTCAAGGAAACCTTCGGGTACACCGATCTCGCGGTAGCAGCAGCACCGATCGCCTTGATCGCGTCCGACCGTGTGCCTGTCGTCGTCGTCCCGCCGTCCGAGCTGCTTGATCGCCGCAGCCCGACGCTCTCGACGGACAGGTCGCGCTCTCCGGCATTCGCCCTTCAAGATCATCTGAATGATCGGGACGAGGCCCTTTGGGGTATCGTGACCAACGGGATGCAGTTGCGCCTCATGCGCGACAATGCCTCGCTGACCCGTCCGGCTTATATCGAGGCCGATCTGGCGCAGATGTTCACAAACGAAGACATCGCGTCCTTCGCAGTGCTCTGGCTCCTGATCCACCGCACCCGCTTCGGCGCGGCAGATACCCCCGCCACCGATTGCCCCCTCGAACGCTGGCGCGATGCTGGTTCAAAGGAGGGCGAAGCCGCGCGTGATCGCCTGGCCGGTCAGGTCCAGCTGGCCCTCAAACTGCTCGGCTCGGGTTTTCTGGAGGCCAACCCCGACCTCGCCGCGAAACTTCACTCCGGCGAAGTGAACCTGACCGAATGGTTCAACGAACTCCTGCGTCTCGTCTATCGCCTGATCTTCCTCATGGTGGCCGAGGACCGGAACCTCCTTCACCCGGAAAAGGCCAAGCCCGAGGCCCGCGCCCTTTACGCCCAGGGCTATTCGCTCCAGTCGCTGCGCAAGCAATGCTACCGCGCCGCCACCTGGGACAAGCACCATGACCGCTACGAGGGGGTGAAGATCGTCTTCCGCGCCCTCACGCATGGCCAGCCCGCCCTTGCGCTGCCCGCCCTCGGCGGCCTTTTTGCCGAGGACAGGCTGCCCCACCTCGAAACCGCCCGCCTGCGCAACCGCGCCTTCATGGAGGCGCTCTACCGCCTCTCCTGGCTCGCCGACAAGAACGGCATGGTCCCGGTCAACTGGCGCGCGATGGAGACCGAGGAACTGGGCTCGGTCTACGAATCCCTCCTCGAACTGCAGCCGCAGCTGGGCGACGACGGCAAGACGCTGGTCTTCGCGTCCGAGGCCGCCGAGCAGAAGGGCAACCAGCGCAAGACCACCGGCTCCTACTACACACCCGACAGCCTCGTTCAGGCGCTCTTGGACACCGCGCTCGACCCCGTGCTCGACAAGACCGAGGCCGAGGCGGATGATCCCGCCAAGGCGCTGCTGAAACTCTCGGTCATCGACCCCGCCTGCGGCTCGGGCCACTTCCTGCTGGCCGCCGCCCGCCGCATCGCCACGCGGCTTGCCCGCATCCGGGCCGAGGGCACGCCCTCGCTCGCCGATTTCCGCCATGCGCTGCGCGATGTGGCGCGTTGCTGCATTCATGGGGTGGACCGCAACCCGATGGCGGTGGAGCTGACCAAAGTCGCGCTCTGGATCGAGACGGTGGACCCGGGCCTTCCCCTCGGCTTCTTCGACGCGCAAATCCGCTGCGGCGATGCGCTGCTGGGGGTGTTCGACCTGCAGGTGCTGCAGGACGGCATTCCCGATGCCGCCTACAAGCCGCTGACCGGCGACGACAAGGAAACCGCGAAATACTACCTCAAGGCCAATCGCGATGCGACGGCGGGGCAAGGCGGGTTCGACTTCGGCACCGGTCAGGCGTCGATGCCCGCGATGAAGCCGCTGGCGCTGGATTTCTCGGGCTTCCGCGACTTGCCCGAGGATACGGTCGAGCAGATCGGCGCCAAGGCCAAGCGGTTCAAGGAACTGCGCAAGGGGCAGACCTTTGTCCGCGCCAAGGCGGCGGCGGACCTCTATGTGGCGGCCTTCCTGCTGCCCAAGGTCGGTGGCGCACCGGCGGGGGCCTCGGCCCGCACCGTGCCGACGACAGAGGAACTGTGGATGGCCCTCAATCAGGGCAAGATGCGCCAGGCGATGGTCGAGGCGCCTAAGGCCGCCCGCAACGCCCGCGCCCTGCATTGGCCGTTGGAGTTTCCTGATGTGATGCAGCGCGGTGGGTTCGACGTGGTACTGGGCAATCCGCCTTGGGAGCGGATCAAGCTGCAGGAACAGGAGTTCTTTGCCTCCCGCTCGCCCGAGATCGCCAATGCGCCGAACAAGGCTGCGCGGGACAAGCTAATCAAGGCGTTAGATAAGGCGGCTCCCGGTACTCCAGATCGCGCTCTGTTTAGCGCCTTCACTGCGGCCAAGCGCGAGGCCGAGGCGACCAGCGAATTTGTCCGTGTGGCGGGCGAGGATGGCGGACGCTTTGCGCTGACCGGACGGGGCGACGTGAACACCTATGCCTTGTTCGCAGAGCTTTTCGCCAATCTTGCAAGGCAGCGGGCGGGAGTGATTGTACCCACCGGTATTGCCACCGATGCAACCACTGCGCCCTTCTTCGCGCATCTGGTGGGGGCGCGGCGGCTCGCAAAGCTCGTGGACTTCGAGAACTCCGCACCGATTTTTTCAGGCGTTCACCGCAGCTTTAAATTTGCCCTGCTCACCTTGGGCCGCGATGAAACCAACGCGCGTTTCGCGTTCTTCCTGACTGATCCGTCGCAACTTGCTGAACCAGAACGCAACTTTGCTCTCACACCTGACGATATCGCGGCGATCAATCCAAATACCAACACCGCGCCCGTGTTTCGCGCGCGCGCAGATGCGGAACTGACAGCCAAGATCTACGCAAGGGCCCCTGTTTTGATTGATGAAGGGAAAGGCGCGTCTGGCAACCCTTGGGGCATTTCGTTCATGGCCATGTTCCACATGTCGAACGATTCCCATTTGTTTCGAACCGCTGAGCAGCTTAGCGCCGATGGTTTCGCCCGCGATGGAACAGACTGGCGAAATGGAAGCGACCACTTCGTCCCACTATATGAAGCGAAGATGATTTGGCACTTCGATCATCGGGCTTCTTCGTATCACACGCGCGGCAATGATCGAGGAAACCGTATCCTGCCGCCGACCACTGAAGAAGAGCATGAGGACATCGCGTTCGAAGCAGAGCCTTTCTACTGGGTGGCCGCAAAGGACTTGAACGGTGCGCTTCGGGATCGAAGCAACCAAGTCGAATGCCTGTTCGGATGGCGTGATGTTACAACCGCAATTGCAGAAAGGACCATGGTGCCATGTATCATTCCACGATACGGCACCGGGGATACTTTTCTCTTAGCCTTCACAGAAAAGCCGGCCGAATTGCTGCTCTGTCTCTATGCAAACTGGGCGTCTTTGGCTTTTGACTACGCCACAAGGCAAAAGATCGCATACGTCCATCTGAAATATAACATAGTCAAGCAGTTGCCGACGATTGCGCCCGACTTTTACACTGAAGTTCATCGCGCCTTCATCACCCCGAAGGTGCTGGAACTCACCTACACCTCGCACAGTCTCGCCCCCTTCGCCCGCGATCTGGGCCATGACGGCCCGCCCTTCGCCTGGGACGAGGACCGCCGCGCGCTCCTGCGCGCCGATCTCGACGCCTTCTACGCCCGCGCCTACGGCCTGACCCGCGACGAGCTGCGCTACATCCTCGACCCCGCCGACGTGAAGGGCCCCGACTACCCCTCGGAAACCTTCCGCGTCCTCAAGGAAAAGGAAATCCGCACCCACGGCGAATACCGAACCCGCCGCCTCGTCCTCGAAGCCTGGGACCGCATGGAAGCGAACGGCGAATTCACGGCGATGGGGATGTGAGCGATGGCGGTCATCGACCCCGTCGTCAACGGTCGCGTGGCCGACTTCATCCGGGGCGCGGTCCAGTCGATCTTCGACTCGCGCTTCGACTGGACGCCGGACGCCGAGTCCATCCTCGTGCTGATGCGCGAGGGTGGCATGTCGCCCGAGCAGGAGCGACGCTTTCTCCCCTATTTCGATCTGTTCGTCGAACAGGCCCGGCAGGGCGAAGTTAGCGGTTTCAGCCCGCGGGTCGACGATGAAACCTTCGTCGATTACCCGCCGAAGTTCGACCTCGACGCACTACTGA
Source organism: Albidovulum litorale (assembly GCF_025751495.1). Classification (GTDB taxonomy): domain Bacteria; phylum Pseudomonadota; class Alphaproteobacteria; order Rhodobacterales; family Rhodobacteraceae; genus Albidovulum; species Albidovulum litorale. The sequence goes on from NZ_JAOWKZ010000003.1 coordinate 33,275, forward strand.
CACCGCCATCGTCGCCCGACGCTCAAAAGGACCTGTTCGACGGAACTGGTCCAAGAACCGAGTCCGAGCGCGCCCTGATCGACCAGCTGATCGCGGCGACAAAGCTCTATGACAGCAGCGAGGCGATCCAGGAGCTGTTCGCCTTCACGGTCCGCCTTCGCGAGTTCGCCCCTTTCAACGCGATGCTGCTGCACATCCAGAAGCCGGGCCTCACGCATGCCGCGACAGCGCATGACTGGTGGCACAGGTTCGGCCGCGTGCCGAAAAAGAGCGCACGGCCGCTCCTGGTGCTGCGCATGAAGGGCCCGGTCGACTTCGTGTTCGACGTGCAGGATACCGAGGGCAAGGACCTGCCGATCGATGCGTTCTCCTTCCCGACCTTCGGCAATCTGAGCGACAACCGCTTCGCCGAGTTCATGCGAGCCGTCGGCAAGGAGAAGATCGATCTCGTCCCGCTCGACGCAGGAGACGGTCAGGCAGGCTGGATCCGACTGCTCGCCCGCGCGAAGAACGACAAGGGCAAGAACGTCTACCAGCTTGCCTACAACCGGAATCACGCCGCACCGACGCGCTTCGTGACTGTCGCCCACGAACTGGCGCACCTGTACCTCGGCCACCTCGGAGCCGATAACGGACGCCGTGTTCCGGATCGGCGTAACACGCCCCACGCGCTGATGGAAGTGGAAGCCGAGATGGCGGCATACCTGGTGGCGATGCGCAACGGACTCACGCCGAGGAGCGAAAGCTACCTGTCGAACTACAAAGGGGCCTTTGAGGACCTGAACCTCTACGCGGTGACGAGAACCGCGAATGCCGTGGAAACCGCGATGGGCATCTCCGCCCAGAAGCTCTGGAACGAGAAGGCATGAGGGAATGATCGAGACGCCCCAATCCTTCGTGACCCGCCAGGAATGCGACAAGGTCACCTACCAGAACGGCTTCCGGCGCCCCCATGGCGAATTCGATGGCTGGCAGCGGTACAGTTCGACGACCGCGCAGGGGTCGATCTGGCTCGCTCGGGACACTTCCGGTCCGTGGCTCCTCGCCCTGGATCACGCCGGGGTCATTGCTGAGATCGGGATTGAGGCGTCAGATGCCCCAGGACCAGGCCTCGCACGGTTCCGGTTTGCCTCGCTGGCACAGCTTTATGGCGTGATGCCAAGAGTTTACGAGCTTGCCGCAAGCCTTCCCGACGCACCACTTCAGGAGTTTCTTCACCGCACAAAGAACTTGCCGAAGACGACAGAGGCGGAACGCCTTGTGGTCCAGCGTGTCGGCCAGAACATTTTTCGTGAGCGTCTGATCAAATACTGGCGGGGGCGATGCCCTCTGACCGGGATTGTCGACAAGCCGCTTCTCCGTGCCTCTCACATCAAGCCATGGCGCGACTGTGAAAACGACGCAGAGCGTCTGGATGTCCATAACGGCCTGCTTCTGTCGGCTCTTTGGGATGCCGTTTTCGATGGCGGTCTGGTTACCTTCGGCGATGACGGCATCCCTGTCTTTTCGGAGAACCTCAGCGAGCAGGCGCGTGCGCGGCTTTATTTTGATCGGCCAGTCGCTTTGACGGACAGGCATCGAGTCTTCTTGGAGTGGCACCGGACGAAGGTATTCGACGTCAAAGCGTCTGACGCCCCGCCTGCCGATTGAGACGCGATAGGTCGAAAGCTGGTCGGCTGGTCAATAGTCCGTCTCGACATAGACCCCCGAGCAATCATAGGCGACCGCCGCCGCCGTCGCGCCGTTGTTCATGAAATTCCGGGGGCTCAGGAGTTGCGTCGCGGCGGGGATGTCGCTGTCGAGCATGGTCTCGACTACCGCCCCGCTGACCTCCTCGACCACCCGGACGCCGATCTCGCTGCTGTTCGGGGCCGCGAGGAGCGTCAGGGTCAGTACGTTCGTCGTGCTCGCCACCGGGAAACTCGCTCCGAGATCGGTGAGCGTCGGCGCGCCGGAGCCGTCGTTCTGCACCAGCTGCCAGTTCGTGTGGGTGCCGCGCTGGAAGCCGATGCCGATGCAGTTCACCACGGCGGACAACGTCAAGGTCGTGGCCAGCGCCGTGGTCGATCCGTAGAGGCCGAAGAAGCCCATACCGGTCGCCTGCAGCGTCACCAACGAGAGTCTGTTTACATAGGTGAAGCCGCCGAGGCCATCCGCATTGCCGCGCCAGCAGACCCAGCCGGCCGAGCGTTCCTCGGCCGCCGCATCGACGGTTGCGGCGCTGGTCACGCGCCAGCGGCGCATCGAGGTCGAGAGGTTGGTGGTGGCGAGCGTCGGGGTGGAGACGGTGCCGACGGCGGTGCGCGGCATGCCGTTGGTGTTGACGGTCGTGCCGGTGGACGGCGCCCAGGTCGCGATCCGGTTCACCCCGAAATGCGGCTGGAGCGGAAAGAACCGCCCCGAGGGGCGCTGGACGTCGAGCCATCCAGCCCCGGCGCGGTCCCGCGCATAGACGGCGAGCTTGCCGGAGGGGGGCGGCGTGGGCACGGCATCGAGCGCCGGGAGCACGACGGGTTCGGGCATCTCGACCCGGCCGCTGCTGCGGTCGATCCGGAGCGCCTCGTAGAAGGCCGAGCCGTCCGGGCTGACCTTGAAGCTGAAATCGTCGCTGCCCAGAAGTCCGATCAGCGCCCGGGCCGACCAGTTGGTCTTGAAGGCGAAGCTCGCATCGTTGGCGGGCGCGGCCTTGTTGATGGTCGCCTCAACCCCGGCACCTGCGTTGTTCAGCAGTACTGCGGGCGTGTTAACCGAGAGCCGGTTGTAGCTGTCGGCCGTCGCCCCGCCGAGGCCCAGAAGCTGGGCGGTCAGGTTCGCCTGGGGCATGCCGACCTGGGTCACGGCATTGGCGAAGGTCACGGTTGGGGTGTTGATCACCGTGGTGCCATTCGCGCCTGAGGTCGCGGGGCCGATGTTGATGACCGTGTTCGAGCCCGATGCACCGCCGGTGCCAAGGTTTACGGTCTTGGTGAGGCCGGTCGTCGTCGCCCCCGTGCCCATGCCGTAGGTCGCGGTGCCCGTCGCCGTGCCGATGGTCGCGGTTGCGCCCGAGACAGTGACGGTGCCAGAGGCCGTCAGCGTGCCCGAGAAGGTCTTGTTGCCGGTGAAGGTCTGGGTGCCCGCGAGGATCGCCAGTTCCGAGGAGGTGTTCGGCAGCGTATAGTTGCGGGTCGTGCCGGTGCTGATACCGGCGAGCGAGAAGACCGCCTTCTTGGTGGGATCGGCGTCGTTCACGAGGCTGAAGACGGCGTCAGAGATGTCGCTCGGCTCGCCCATGACCTCCCAGGCAGCACCTGTCCAGACGAGCAGCACGGCCTCGTCCTCGACCCATGTCCGCCAGCCGATGCGCGGCGGCAGGCGTAGCCAGGCGCCGTTGGTCCAGAGGGCAACGTTCAGGTCCCAACCAGCCCAATCGCCCGCCGCGCCCGAAGCGACGATATAGCGGTCGCCATCGGCGGGGCTTCCCGGCGGAACGGTCAGATCCCGGTCGAGGACCGAGAGCTGGACGAGTCCGTCGAGGATCCGCAGCGCCTCGTTATGGGTGACATGCTTCTGGGCCTGCGCCGCGAGGATATAGGGCAGCAGCAGATGGGTCGTTGCGTCGGACATGGGATGGCCTTCAGAAGGTCAGCGTGACGATTTTCGGCGCGCCCCGCCCCGCGAGGGCGGAGAGCTGATAGATGCGAATGTCGAGGGTGTCGCCGGGGCCCAGCATTGCGCCCCAGTCGGTGATCTGCTGGGCGACGGCGTAGACGGCATTGGTGGTGGCCGTGCTCAGCACTCGCTTCACCGTGGCGCCGTCGAGGATCTCGACCTCGTAGGCTTCGAGCTCCTCGGCCAGCGGCACCTCCAGCCCACCCCAGTTGTCGGCGGACAACGCGCGGGATCGGCGCGTCCAGCGGATCGTGAGGTCGCCGGGCGTGCGCGGCGTGCGCCACGGCTGCTCGACATGGGCGACAGAGAATGGTCGCAGCCCCACGCCTTCGGGCGTGAAGGCCTGCGCCACATAGGTCTCGTCGCTGACCGTGCGGCTCGCGGGGCCGATGCGCCAGTTCCATGGAATGCCGAGCTCGGCCTCGGCGATCGGCAGCGATGTCAACGCTGCGTCGAGTACCACGACCCGCGCACCAGAAGGCGTCGGATTGCCCATGGCGCCCTCGGTGCCGCGCTGGCCGCGCAGGAGTCGGGTCAGGCGATACCGGCCAGGGGCGATCAGTTCCGCCGCGCCCGCCTGCACGATCTCCCAGACACCGGACGCGCTCTCGATGGCCAGCGCATTGGCGCCGCCGAACAGGGTCAGATCTGTGACGCTTTCCAGAGTGCCGGTCAGCAGATCGATGACCAGCATATTGCCGAGGTCGAAGCGCGACGTCGGCCCGGCATAGAAGTCCGACACCAGCGTGCCGATCCGGGCGCGTGTGCCAAACGTGGTTAGCAGGTCGAAGCCGTCCGTCGATGGGCTTCGATAAACCGCGATCTCGCCGGGCCAAGGCACCGCATGCGCCGCCGCGAAGGGCCGATGCGCGGCCTGATCATCGGTCAGCTGCGGCAGATCGAGAAGGACCGCCTCGGGCGTGCCGAAGACGACGGCCTGCGACAGCGCCGAGGGTCGCGGCGCGCCGGGCGGCAGGTCGTAGGCCTCCCGATCCTGACGCACGGCTTCGATGCCACGCGCGTCGGCGTCGGCGATGGAGATGAGCCGCAGCGGAATGGACCGGCCGTCATGGGCTAGCATCACCACATCAGCCGGGTCGAGTGCCAGCCGTGACGGCGGCAGCCGAAAAGCCGCGCTTTCCCGGCCGGTCCAAGCTTCCATCAGCGCGCGGCGGCAACGGCGCTCGGCCTCCTCCGGCGGCACAGCCATCGGGAAGCTCTCGGAGGCGATGCGCGTCGTGTCGACGGTGATGCGCCGGGCCTCGACCTGCGCGGCCTCGTAATCCTCGTCAGCACGGGCCACCTGCCACTTCAGCGCCTGGGGCAGTTCGGTCTCTTGGCCACGGGTGAGTTCCAGCACGTCGCCCTCGCGCGCGGCGACCAGACCGTCCGGTGCAACACTCGCCACCGCCGCCCTGCCACGCATGACGAAGCGGATCACTCCCTCGGTCTCGACGGCATCGAAGCCGAAGTGGCGGGCCAGCGTCGTGATCGAGGCCCGCGGGCTTTCCAGCGCGGTGATTGCGTAGCCCTCCACCGCACCCCAGAGCCCGGTGACGTCGATCCGGGTCCCCGGCAGTCCGGCGCGCAGGCAGAGGTGCCGCACGAGCGCGGCCAGAGCCACTGATCCGAGCCGTCCGGTCAGCCAATGGCCGAGCCGCCAGTTGGGGCCATCGGTCCAGACATCGGTCAGTTCAGGAAAGAACGGGTACGGACGGGCGTCCCAGGTCCAGGCCGCGCATTCGGGGACATCGACCATCCGGCCGCCGTAGACCGAGGACAGCGGGTTGTTTGCGGCCTCGCCCCAGAAGAGATAGGTCGCCTCGAGATAGGCGCGCTGGATGGTGTCGTCGCGCCAGCCCCGCGAGAAATACGGCGTGAAGCTTTCGGAGGATTTCGGGTCGAAGAAGACGTTGGGCTGGTTGGTGCCCCGGTCGATGGCCGGGCAGCCGAGTTCGGTGAAACGGATGGGCTTGGACTCCGGCACCCACGCGGTCGGCGTGCCGCTCTCCACCCCACCCGGACGATTGAAATGCGGGTTCGACCACCAGCTGCGCAGATCCTTGTAGCGGAAGACCCACGGCTTGCCGGCGGCACCGTCGGTGATCGGCGTGCGGACCTGTGCGGAGCGGTCAGCGGCACTGGCATAGAACCAGTCGAAGCCTTCGCGGCCCGCGATGTTCGCCTGCAAATAGGCCCGGTCGTAGATCGCTGGCCAGCCCTCGGCCGCGTCCGCATGTCCGAACCCGTCGCGCCAGTCCGACAGCGGCATGTAGTTGTCGATGCCGACGAAATCGATGTTGGCGTCCGCCAAGAGCGGATCGAGGTGGAAGAAGACGTCGCCGCTGCCGTCGCCCGGATGGTGGCCGAAGTATTCGGACCAGTCGGCCGCGTAGCCGATGTCCGTGCCTGCTCCGAGAATGGCGCGCACATCGGCGGCAAGCGCCTTGAACGCGGTGACGGCGGGATAGGTGCTGGGGCCCGAGCGGATGGTGGTCAGGCCGCGCATCTCCGAGCCGATCAGGAAAGCGTCGACCCCACCCGCCATGGCGCAGAGATGGGCGTAGTGCAGCATCATGCGGCGCAGGCCCCAGTCCCCGGACGGGCCGGTCCAGGAGACGGTCTCGCCCGAGATCGCGAAGTCGGAGGGGCTGGCAGCGCCAAAGAACGCCGAGACCTGGCTGGCAGCAGTCGCCATCTTGTCCACGCTCCCGGCATAGTCCGCGGCGGGCGAACAGGTGATCCGCCCGCGCCAGGGGAATGTCGGCTGGCCCGTCTCGGCGGCATTGTCGGAGTAAGGGTTCGGCAGCGTGTTGCCGAGCGGGACGTCCATCAGGAGGAACGGATAGAAGGTCACGCGCAGACCACGCGCTTTCATCTCCCGGATCGCCTGCACCACCGCGAAATCGGCCGGCGTGCCGCCATAGACCGGGCGATCCTCGGCGTCGCGGCTGACAAGGAAGGCATTCGCGCGGCTGACGCCATTGACCGACCAGCCGACCGGCGTCGTGGATTTCGCCGTGACCTCGACGCCGGGGCGCAGCTTGCAGGAGCTCGCGCGCAGGTCGTCCCCAAACCACGCCACGACCAGGCTGACGCTTTCGACGGCCGGGGCCATGGCCTGCAGGCGGTCAAGCGCGACCACAATGTCGGTGATGTCGGGCAACGCGTTCAGGTTTTCGGAAACCGTCGCGCCGCCAGAGGATTTGCGGATCGCCTGCGTGGCATAGGTGAACTCGCCCGAGGCCGGGATCAGGGTGACGGCGCGGGTCAGCCCCTCGGCGGTGTCGGGATCGGCGAGCGGCCGGAACACCTCGAAGGAGAGCTGCGGCAGGCGGTTGCCGTAGGTCGAGAGCGCCAGTTCCTCGAAGACCACATAGGCGGTGCCGCGGTAGGCAGGCGTGCTGGCCGCGCCCATCCTCGCGGCGATGAACGGATCGGCGGACTGTGCTTCGTCGCCGGGATACCAGCGCCAGGTGACGCCGGAGAGGTCCATCGACTTGCCGTCAGCCCACATGCGCCCGATGCCGGTGATCGGGCCTTCACACAAAGCGACGGCGAACGACGCATAGTAGAGATACTCGGTGGTCTTGACCTTGCCGCCCCCGCCGCCTTTGCCGCCGCCTTGGGTGGTGGTCTTGGTCTCCTCGCGGAAATCGGTTGCCCAGATGATGTTGCCGCCGATCCGCATCCGCCCGTAGAGGCGCGGGATGACCGCGCCTTCGGTCGAGGACGTGATGCGCAAGCTGTCGAGCCGTGCCCCTTCGATCCGCTGCGTCGGTGCGAGCGAGGACACGATCCAGCTGTCGACGACCGAGCCGATGGTGGAGCCGATGAAGCCGCCGATGGTCGCGGCGCTGACGCCGAGGATCGCGCCACCGATCGAGCCGCCTATGGCGGCACCGGCAGCGCCGAGAATGAGGGTGGCCATTTCGGGGTCTCAGCGTTGCGGAAACAGGAAGGCGAAGGCGATGCGCCGCCGCCAGGCGTTGGTGAGCGGTTCCTCGATCACGCCGAGCCGCTCATAGGCATGGAGGAAGCTGTCCGGCCCGGTCAGGATGCCGACATGCTTGGCGATGGCCCGCGGCACCATCCGAAAGAGGACCAGCACACCGGGACCGGCATCTGCCGGGACGATCTCCGGCATCATGCGCCGCGCGCCCTCGGCCAGCACCTCGCGAGGGCCGGTTTCGCCCCAGTCCCGGCTGTAGGGCAGGATCGGAAACGGCTCGGGACCGACAACCTCGCGCCAGACGCCTCGGGCCAGCCCGAGGCAGTCGCATCCGACGCCCTTAAGGCTTGCCTGGTCGTGGTAGGGCGTACCGAGCCACGCGCGCGCTGCCGCGATCACCTTGTCTGGATCAGCGGTATTCACAGCACACCCCCGTCGTGGCCGCCGTCCTTGGTGGCATAGCGCAAAACGGCGTCCTGGCCGGGGATATGCGGAAAGCCACGGAAGTTGACCGTGTTGGCGAACTTCGCCCCGCATGTCTCGATCCGCTTGTCGCAGCCCGCGCGGATCGTGAATGCGTCTTCCTCCGCGATGGCCCGCACCGGTGCCTCGAGCAGGGTCAGTACGGCGACGCCATCCGCCACGTCATGGCCCAGCACCTCAGTGCGCCGCCCCGAGTTCGCGCCGCTGGTCCATTCAATGGTACCGAAGGTAAACCAGCCGGCCGCGAACCAGCCGAGGCCCGATGCGGTGAAGGCGCGGTCGCGCAGAAGATCGATCACCGCGCCTGTCCCCTTGAAGGCCGGATCCTCGAGATCGAGACCGCAGCGCGCATCGCCGAGCGCCGCGTCGCAACTCGCCTGGAAGGTCCGCCCCACTGTCTGCCCGAGGACATGGGCGAGCGAGCGGACCTCGGCTACGAAGGCCAAGCGCCCGCGCCGGATCTGGCCGATAGCCCCGCGTCGCATGAGGACGCGTTGGCCGGTGTCGGCCCAGTTCACCCGCCAGACCTCGACGGCCGCGTTGTCCCAGCGGCCGTCGAGGATATCGGTCTCGGTGATCCGGTCCGAAGTCAGCACGCCTTCCGCGTCCTGCGCATCGACCGACAGGTCCGAGCCCGAGCGAACCTCGGACGCCGTCAGCCCACTCTCTGGCTCGAAGTCCGTGCCGTCGAAGCTGAGCGTCCGGTCGTGGTCGGTGAAGCCGAAAGTGACACCATCGGCCCGCGCGATCCGCCAGCACCAGGCCAGCGTCGTCGTGCCCTCGTCGAGATGGGCCTGCAGCGCGGGAGAGAGGGATTTCACTTCCGCCCCCAGCCGCGAAGCAACGCCAGAGAGGCCAGTGCGGACGAGACGACACCGCCGCCAGCGCCGGTCAGGGCGTAGAGGTTGAAGGGCCTCAGGTCGAAGGTGCCGGTCGCCAGATCGAAATCAGCTAACCCGGCCATCGCCAGACCGGAGGCTGCCAGACAGGCAAGGTAGATCAGCCCACGCGCGAGGTTCCAGTTCATGATGTTGCCTTTCCTTTGAATTGGTCCAACAGCCTCCGCCACCAAGACGGGGCGAATTGGTTTGCGTCGGCACCGGCGCGCTTGCGGGGCGCAGCAGCGCCAGCGCTTCGTCCTCGGTCAGGCGCCGGATCGGTCGCGAGAAATCGACTCGGCCGTTGCGGTCGACCGACCAGATGGGGATGTTGCCAGCGGGATAGTGGCCTTTGGCGAAGAGGTCGCGCTCGGCCTCGCGGCGCGGGCGGATCGCAACGGGCTTGAGCCAGCCCATGAAGGCTGCTGCCGCAGCAGCCCGGTCGCCCGCGTTCAGGTGCCGGGTGAGCGCCGCCTTGGCGATGCCGCCTGTGTTGTAATGGAAGGAGACCAGCGCATCGAATTCGTGCCGCTCGAGCGGCACCTTCACGGCGCGCAAAACGTCAGCCTCGTAACGCGCGAGGTCGGACTGGAAGACCCGGAACGCCTCGCGGATCGCGGCATTGAGATCGGCGGGCATACCGCGCGGCATCGTGGCGGGGTCGGGTGCCCCGGCTGCGGCCGTGTGGCCGATGCCGAACGTCCAGACCTGTTTCACATCGAGATAGGGTCCGGGCACGATCCCTTCGTGCCGGACGAGGGCCAGAAGGCCCTGGTCAGTCATCTGCATGGAAGTTACCCCAGAAGCGAGAGGATCAGGATCAGCGCGGCGACGGCGATGCCGATGCCCAGGCGGTGGCGGAAGGCCTGGCCGGGATCGGCCGGGTCGCAGCGCAGGGAGCGCGCGAGGCGGAGAAGGTCATGCATCGCCATCGCCTTTCCCGGCATGGCGCAGGCGGGCGAGCAGCACCTCGATGAAGGCAGGTCCGAAGACGCCGACCAGATAGGCGGCCGATCCGGCCGCGCCCCCGGCCGGGATCGCCTCGGGCGGCAGGCTGAGCCAGCGGGTGATGATCGCCATCGACAGGCTCCCCATCCCGGCCGCGATCAGACCGCCGAGCAGGATGTGGCGCAGCGCGTCGCGCAGCCGCATCTTCGTGGTCAGCGCATTGGTCGCGCCCCCGAGCGCGCCCCAGGCGGCAAGGATCACCGCCGTGGAGGCGAGTAGTTCCTTCAGCGCCGCCGCCAGAAATCCGGTTTCGTCGTTCATCGTCGGATCTCCAGAAGCGGGATGGAGGTGATCGAGCCCAGCCGCTCGAGGTCGAGCGTCACGTCGAGCGCGTCGGTGTCGAAACGGACCGGCACGTCGAACTCGAAGCCTGCGGTGATCGCGACGCCAGCGCCCGGCGGGGTGGTGAAGGTGATGACGCCGGTCGTGGTATCGACGGACCAGCCGGACGCCTGGGGCGTGCCATTCAAGGCGATGGTGACCGAGCCCGCGACCGGCTTGGCGATGGTCCGCACCCATGTCTGGCTACCCGAGGCGTAGCGCTTCACGAGCTGGAAGGCGGTTGTCGTGCCATCGCCGGTGGCAATCACCTGATTGGTCGGGGTCGGTGCTCCCGAAGGCAGGCAAGATTTGTGATCGCCCCAATCCTTGAACCGGAAGCCATGGAGGCGCCCGTTCCGCGCCTCGAAGAAGGCGACGACCGCCGCCAGATCGTCGGTGCGGCGGATGCCGTAGGCCACATCATAGCGGCGGCGCGAATTGGCCCAGCTGGCGTTGCGCTCTTCGTCGCCCGATGCCAGCTCGACGATCTGCGTGCGCCGCTCCGGCCCGCCGCGCGCGCCGCGGCTGATGTTGTCCGGGAACCGGACCTCATGGAACGCCATCACATGCCCCTCCGTCCCAGCGAGACCGCGCGGGCGATGTCCGCCGCGACCTGCGTGCGGGATTGCCGGAAGCTCTCGGCGTCGCGCGCCATGATGGTGACGTTGATCCCGCCGCCCGCTCCGTAGCTCTGCGCCTCGCGGCGCGAGAGCACCCGCTCGCCGCGCTGCAGGATCGCAGGCACCTCGTCGTGGCGAAGCCCGGCCACTCCGCCGCTATGCATGCGGGGCGCGGCGGCGAAGGCCATGGCCGGGACCATGCGCGAGGGACCTGTCGAGCCGACCATGCCGCCCGCGTGCAGGATGTTGGCGAAGATCCCGCCCGCGCCGCCGAGCGCGCCCGAGAGCGCGTTGGCGATAGGGCCGAGGATGAAGCGGCGCGCCGCCAGATTCGCCAGATCGGCGATGATCGAGGTCACCAGATCGCGGAAGTTCAGCTTGCCGGTCTTCACGAACTCTCCCACCGCGTCCTCGGCCGACTGAAACGCGCTGACGAGGCTCTGGCCAATATCGCCGCCGATCTCCCGGGCCCGGCTGGCATAGTCCGAGAGCGCGGCCGTCACCGCCTGCCATCCGGTCAGCGCACGCTCCGCCGCTTCGCCGGCGGCGGTTCCGGCATCGCGGGCAGCGCCACCGGCGCCACTGGCTGCGGATGCAGTGCCGTCGAGCCCGGCCGCGAGTGCATCGGCGGATGTCGTGGCATCCGTCAGCGCGGTTTCGGCCTCCGTGCCGGACCCGGTCACGGCATCCTTCAGCGCCTGCCAGGCGGCAAGCGGCCGGGTCGCCGCGTCGGTCAGCATGCCCGCGGCCTCACGATAGGCATCGGCCCGGGCGCGCGCGTCATCGGCCATGGCGCCGAGCCCGAGATCGGGCGGTGCGATATAGGTTCGGGCAAGCGCCGCCGAAAACGCATCCGCAGCCGCCGTTCCCGCCGCCGTCGCGGCCCCTTCGAACGGGTTGTCGATCCGGCTCAGATCCACCGCGTCGAGCGTGCCGATCCGCACGCCGCCTTCGCCGGTCGCCCATTCCGGCAGCAGGGCCAGCGCGGCGTTCAGCGTCTCGATGAAGCTGTTTATGCGGGTGACGACGCCGTTCAGCATCGCCTCGACCCCGCCGATCAACCCGTTCGCGGCCTGGTAGGCGAAATCGCCGATGGCACCCGGCAGGCTGCCCCAGATCGCCACCGCGCCGTCATAGGCCCCCTGGAAGATCGCGACGGTGCGGTCGCCGAACCCCACGACGCCCGCGACGGTTCCGTCGAGCGCCGAGAGTGCTGCGGCCTTCAGCCCCTCCCATCCGGCGGCCATGCGGGCCAGCGCGGCATCGAGCGCGAGCCCGATGCGCGACCAGACCTCAGAGGCGAGATCGGAGAGCAGCCGGAAGGCTTCGCCGACGCCACCCACCCGGGCGACGAATTGGGAAAGCCGATAGATCAGCTCGCCTACGCCGACGATCAACGCGCCGATGCAGGTGCGGATCAGAGCCCCGCGCAGCACGACGAGCGCGGTTGCAAACCCGCGCACCGACAGCGCGGCAGCTGCCAGCCCGGCAACCCAGCGGCCCGCGAGAAAGGTCGCGAAGGTCACGGCATAGGTGGTCAGGCGGCCGATGTTGTCGAAAAGACCGCGAATGGCGATGCCGAGCGGCCCGGTGCGGCTGGCAATGGCGGCCAGCGCGTTGGCGACGGCTTCCAGCGCGGGAGCCGCGGCGACCGCCAGCTGGTTCGAGAGACCACGCCAGATGAGGCCGAGGCGCGAGATCGCGTCATTCGTCCGCTCGATCTGGTCGGCGTCCTGTTCGGAGACCACCACCCCGAAGGCAAGCACGTCCTCGGTCGCCTGGCGAAGAGTCGCGGTATCGATGCGCGACATGGCAATGGAGCCTTCCTCACCGAACAGCTGTCCCGCGACAGCGGCACGCTCGGCGGCGGGCACGAAGTTCTCGATGGCGGCATTGATCGCGCCCACCCGCTGGTCCAGCGGCAACGCGATCAGGTCAGAGGCGGAAAGGCCCAGCCGGTCGAGCGCGTCAGCAGCAGGACCGGTCCCGGCGGCCGCCTGGCTGAGACGGCGCGTCAGATCCTTGGTGGCCTGCTCGATGCCGGATATCGAAACGCCCGCCAACTCGCCCGCGCGCCCTAGCGTCTGGATCGAAGCAACGGTGGTGCCGAGCGACTGCGCGAGCTTGGCCTGCGCATCGACGGTCTGCAGGCCGGAGCGGACCATGGCAACGCCAGCGGCAGCGGCAGCGGCCAAAGCGGCTGCGGCGGCCACGCGCACCCGGCGCGAGAAGGCCGCGAGCCGGGTGTTCGTCGCTTCCATTTCGCGGCTCAGCCGACCGAAACCTCGGGCACCGGCTTCACCGACGCCTTCCAGTTCGGCGCGCACCTGCCGACCACCGACCGCCGCGAGGCGGACGCTGACGCGTTTCTCAGCCATTGGGGCGTTCCATCTGTTCGTTGAGTTTGGCCACCATCACCGCTTCTATGATGGGCAGCAGTTCGGCCGCGGCGGCTGGCGGTACGCCGAGAGCCTCGCCAAGGGCCAGCGCGGCGGTCAGGTCCCAGCCGACGACGGCGCCGGGCAGCACCCGCAGCTGCCCACCAAGGCGGCCGACGAGGTCCCAGACCTGCCAGCCTTCATGGGTAAGCGGTCGGTTCAGCTGCGCCGGACAGTCTTCGCAGGCTTGCGCGCAGGCTTCGCAGTATCGCTCGCCCCCACCGAAGGACCAATCGGCGAGAGCGCGGAGGCGTTTTTTTCCTGTTCCAGCAGCAGGCCCTTGGAGACGTAGGTCAGCTGGAACGCCTCGAAGATCGGCCAGAGGTCGAGCAGCGCGTCGATGGCCTCGGGGCTGGGATCGATCGTCTTGCCGTCCGCATCGCCGATACCCTCCCAGGCGAGCACCGCGCGTCGGGCCAGTGCCTTGGCGAAGGCGACGGCCCGTTCCTCGTCGGAAACCTCCTCGGGCACCGCCTCGACGGCCGGATCGCTGCGCGTCGCCACCATCAGCGCGGTGGTCAACGGGCGCAGTTGCACCCGCACGCCGGGCGCGAGGTCATGCCAGCGCGGGGCGTTGGTCAGGTCGAGCGTCAGCATCAATAGGTCTCCACATCGTTCACGAGGGTTGCCGTGCACATCCGGCCGACCACGCTGTCGCGGGCGGCCTGCCAGTCGAAGGTGGCCTGCACACCCTGTGGTCCGGAGATATCGATGCGCGGGCGCGGCAGGTAGACGGCGTGCACCGTGAAGGTGAAGCTCTCGCCTGAAGGCAGGACGTAGGCGAACTCGAGCTCGCAGGGATCGCCGTTGATCGCCTGCGTCACCAGTGTGCTGTCGGCGAACCGAACCTCAATGGAGCCGGTGAGCGCAGCGATGGACGGGTCCGCGCCGTCGATCCGACCATCTGAGCGGATGGTCTCGATCCGGTCGAGGTTGTTGGCATAGGCGATGTCGGCCGAAACGACGTTGCCGAGGGCGGTGCCATTCCGGGTGATCGCCCCGTTGAAATGGCCAAACCGCTTCAGCTCCAGCGCGGTGGGCGTCCCGGCACTGGTGGTCGTGCCGACAGTCTCGCCCTGGGCCACCAGACGCGCGGTCGCGGTCAGCAGCCCCGAGCGTTGCATCTGCCAGGTGATCTGGTCGAGGACACAGCCGGAATACATGGCGTAGCGCGGGACCTCGGGCATGCCGGTCTCAATGGAGAGGCTCGGCAGCGTCCAGGCGCCGGACTGGAACTCATGCGTCCAGGGGCCGGTGCCCGTGGTGGTCGGCCCGCCGAAGGCCGCCTTCAGCCAGAACCCGAACGCCTCCGCGTCCAGCGGCACGACGACATCGCCGTCGGCCGTTACCGCATCCTTGATCGGTGCCAGCGGATCGCGGCCGTAGCCGAGAAGCTCGGAGTTCAAGAGCGGCTGCTCCGCGCCGAGCGTGGTGCTGGCGAAGGGCATCTTCGTGAAGCCGCCTGCTGGCGGCGTGCCATAGGTCGTCTCGAACGCAAGCGCCATCAGCGCCCGCGCCCCCTGGGCTCGTGCCATGTCTCAACTCCTTTTGTTGGTTGGATCAGCCGAGTGGGTCGGCCGTGGAATAGTGCAGCACGATCGGGATCACGGCGGCCTTCAGGCTCGCCGCGCCCTCGACCGGCAGATCGACTGGCCGCGGCGCTTCCGCCTCGACCCAGTCGCAGAGCCCACCGAGCGTGCGGTCGGCGGAGAGCGCCGCGCCGATGCTGGCGGTCAGCGTGTCGAAGGCGGCGTCACGCGAGGTGCCCTGCACGACCGCCTCGATTTCGGCCCTGTGCTGGTAGTGGTAGGCCAGCGGCGAGAGGGTCACCTCCGGCTCCCCCGGCTCGCCATCGCGCAGGATCAGCAGCCCTCCGGCTGGCACGCGCTCGGGCAGCACCTCGCCGCGCAGGGTGGTGGCGGACAACGCCGAGAGCCGCGCGTGCAGCGCGGCGAGGACGGTTTCGCGGGGGGTGGGCATGCGGAAAACCCTTGGAAATGCGTTGCGAGCTCTTCGCGCTCCGCCTATTCAGCAGTTTCAACCGAGAGTATTGGAGATCATCTTTTGTCAGAAAAACAAAACCATGCGGCAGAAGACGCGCGAGAGATCTGGAACATTCTTCAGACAGCAAAATGCATGGCCCGCTATGACAAGATCAGCCACGAAATCCTAGCTGAAATCCTGGTCGCGATCGCAACGGGCGGCGAGGTTATTGGTGGCAACAACCGCGGATCAGATGTTCGCTCTCCGCAGTTTGGTCTCATTGAGGTCAAATCGCGGATCCTCGGCACTGATGGCCCTTATCCCCGCGTTTCGCTGAAGCAGCACAATCTCGACAAGGCGCAGTGGTTCGCGGCTATACGATGGGACCGCAATTATACTCTCTACGACGCGGTCATGCTGCCCAAGCTTGTCGCTCAGGGACTCTACGAGAAGAAGAGGCAGTCATCCGGTTTGGCTCACATTAGCTGGGCTGATTGGTCGTCAGTTGCTGGCGCAAAAAACATTCGGGCGGAATGCGAATCTGTGATGCAGGGGTTGTGTTAGAATCGCTGATCTACCCAATTCGCCACAATCAACCCCGGCACGCTGTCCAACGCCCGGTCTGCATCCCGCGCCAGATCCAGCCGTTTCGGCAGCTTCACCTGCGGCACCAGCAGGAAGATCGGCGCGCTGACCTTGCCGCGCCCGGTTCTGGAGCGCGACACCACCGCCTGGCCCTTCGTGTTCAGCCGTCCCTCCGCCACAAGCAGGCTCGGGCCGGTGCGGCGATAGACGAAGCGCAGGCGCAACCCGCGTCGCCGTTCCCACTCGCCGGGAGTGATCCGGCCGCCGCGCAGGGACTTGCCTGCGGCGGGCAGCGGGATGGCAAGCCAAAACCCGTCTTTCGAGCGGATCAGCGGGCCAGTGTCGTGCGCGCCAACGATAACCGGAGCCTGGGACCAGACCAGCGCGGCGGCGTCCAGGCTTTCGCCCGACTTTGGAAAGGTCTGGCTCCGGATCGTGTTGGCGAGGCGTGTGCCAAGCCCTGCGCCGGTGACCTGCAAGCGCCACGCGGCCTTCAGCCCGGTTCCGGCCTCGCGCATGGCGGCCGTCACGGCGCGTTCGCCCGCCGCGACTTCGGCGGCCATCATCGCGACAATGTCGGGATCGATGTCGAGCTTCAGTTTCATGTGGGCCTCAGATCGACGGTCCAGACCAGCCGTTCACGGTCGCGTACTAGCTCGCCTTGAATGAGGAAGGCGTCGCCTTCGATCTCGATCCGGTCGCCGGGACGCGGTTCCGGTATCTCGGCCACCTGCAGATCCACGCGCGTGGTCTCGGACCAGATCCTTGCATCGCCGAAATCCGTAACCGCGTCCGCGCGCCGGGCGACGACGCGCACCAGAACGGGCGCGCCGCCCTCGGGCGTGTAGACCGCATCCCTGCCGATATTCGGATCGGCGAAGAGCGCGCTGACGGCGGCAGCGAAAGCGCTCATCAGAACGCGCCGTTCAACCGCACCCGGCCGAGGGTGTCACCGGCGCCGCCCGCGACCGCCTCGGTGGCGACGCCGATCAGCGTGTTTGAGGTGGCCACGTTAGTGGTGCGCTTGTTGGTATCGTCCCAGTAGATCCTGGCACCCGCGGTCCAGGCCTGCGAGCCGATCTTGGTGATGTCGAAGATGCCGGTGAGCGCGGTCTCGACGCTCTCGCCGAGGGCGGCCGTACCTGCCGCCACGCCGAAGATGGAGCCGACGAGCAGGCCATCGCCGGAGGCGACGGCATAGGGCGCGGTCAGGGTGATGGTGTTGCCGGGCTGGACGAAGTTTTTCATGGGGAGGATCCTCGTGGAAAGACGAAGGGCGGCCCATCTGGACCGCCCGCGTGTCAGGGTTCAGGAAGCGGGCGTCACGCGCCCGGGTTCTTGTAGAGGCCGCGCCAGTCGATGGCCTTGGCGCCGAAGTCGAGGCGGCACTTGATCTCGACGCCGTCGACGTCGAAGCCGTTGCGCGTCTCGATGTAGGCACCCTGCTGACCCTCGAGATAGGCGTATTCGATGGTGTCGATCTGGTTCGGGCTGGCGGCCAGATACCAGGCGGTGGCGCTGGCGGCATCGAGGCGCGGCTCGCTGATCGGCGAGAGCGTGCGGATCGACTGCGGCACCACGCTGGAGGTCGCAGCGGGCACGAGGTTCTGCGCGACCAGCTGTTCGGCCTTCAGCTCCAGCGCGGCCGGGACGATCAGGAAGGCGGGCCGGATGTTCAGCACCGTCTTCTTGTCGAGGCCCGTCTGCAGCGCCATCGCCGCACGGGCCGCCCCCACCGCATCGACGGCCAGCGCCGCGCCGGTGCCCGCGAGGTTCTTGTGGTTGGCGTGGAACAGCGCGGTGCCGTCGGCCATTGCCGGGTTCGCGGTGATGATGCCCCAGACCACATCGCTTTCCAGCTGGGCGATGGAGTTGCCGTACATCGCCGGGATCCGGGTGAAGGCATCCAGATCGTCGTTGATCAGCACCTGGCGGGTGATCGCAACCACGCGGCCATAGGTCTTGACCTTGTAGCTCTCCTTGCTCTCGCCCAGCGTGCCGCGCTTGAACTCGCCGCTCTCGCCCACTTCCAGAAGCTGCGGCGCTTCGCCAAGCTGGACCCGGTGCATCGCCTTGAAGTCGGTCGCCAGCACCTGGCGGCAGAAAAGCGAGAAGGTGCGCGGATAGGCGTCATAGGCCTGACGCAGGGTCTTGTTGGTGACGGCTGAGAGGATCTCGGGGAAGTCCGAGGTCGAGTGCAGTGCCCGCGTCGCCACCTCATCACGCGAGAGACCGCGCGTGTTCACCCCGGCATTGCCGAGACTTTCACGGGCCAATTCCAGCAGCGTCATGCCGCGATATTGGCGCGCGGCATCCTCCAGCGGGAACAGCGTCGGGCTGTAGCGGTGAAGCAGCGCGTTCGCCACGGCATCGCGGCGGGTGATGCGTTCATCCCGGCCGCCAAGGGGGACCGAGACATGCGGGAAGGTCCGGGTCTCGTCCGACTTTGCCGCGACCTGGTCGAGGATCAGGCGGCGGGACTCGTCCACGCTGACGCCGCGCTTGACCAGATCCTCGGCGAAGCTGCGCTCGAGGTTCAGCCGCCCCGCGAGATCATAGATGGTGGAGACGCGGTCGCGCTCGGCCTCGCGGGCGCGGGTCGCGATGGCCTCGGTGTCGGGGGCCTCGGGCTTGGGGGCCTTCGGCTGGCTGCGCGTCTCTGCCGCGCGCGTCTGCGCCTCGGCCGCGCCGGTCTTGTCGTCGGGCATGGTGATCTCCTCGGTCGCTGCCGTGTCGGTTGTGTCGTCGGCCGGGGCGGCCGGGGTCGTCTTGTCGGTCATCGGGGATGCTCCTTCGCTGGTTTCGGCGTCCCGGCGATGGAGGACGCAATCGTGATGTTCGCCCTTGGCGCGGAATCCCGCGGCGGGATCGGCGCCGACCGGCACGGCCGAGATCTCGAACGGGGTCCAGTCGACCGCGCGCCAAAGCTCGCGCCCGCCATCGGGTTTCGAGATGTCGAAGCGGTGGACCTGGTAGCCGATCGAGACGGCCCGGATGTGCCCGGCCTGGATGTCGCGCCAGATCGGCTCGACATCGGCGCGCTCACTGATCCGCACCTGTGCGATGCCGCGCCCGTTCTCGATCCGCACCGACCCCGGCACAACCGAGCCGATGACGGCATCGAGCGTGTCGATCTCATGGACCTTCAGGAACGGCGCGCCCGCGTTCAACCGATCAAGCCGCACATGGGCGGGGTCGAGGCTCAGTTCCTCGTCATAGGGTTCGCCGAAGAAGCTGGAGCGACGAACGCGGGCGCCCGCCGACCAGATCACCTCGACGGTGCGCGCGTCATTATCGACGCTATTCGGCGCAAGCTCCGCCGACCGGCGCAGGGCCGGCAGTTCGATCATTGTATCCATGGGGTCAGTCCTGTTGGTCGGCCTGCGCCGGTGTGGTTTCCGTGTCAGCGGGGGCTGTCGGGTCGCCCGCCTGCGCGCTGCCGGTCTTGGTGACGCGGCGCGGGTCGCTGTCGAGCACGAGGCCGAGGTCGTCGAGCTTCGCATTGGTTGCAGCGATCTCGGCCAGCACGGCATCGGGGTTGCGCCCCTGCCGTGCAATGGCCTGTGCCAGCGTCATGGTGCCCGACCGGATGGCCAGCAAGTCCGCCATCGCATCCTTCTGCGGATCGACGGCCTCGAACTTCGGCGGTTGCCATTCGACAGGCACGTCGGGTGTCGGGATCTGACCCGCCGCCCATGCGGCTTCCGTGAACCAGCGCCAGACCGGCGCGCAGAACATCGGAATGAAGAGCTGCCATTGCACGGCGTCGATCTGGCGGCGGAATTCGACAAGCCCCGCGCGGATCGAGGAGTAGTTGACCTGGGACAAGTCCCCGGTCAGCAGCTCGTAGGGCACCCGGAACCCGGCCGAGATCGTGTGCAGGCTCGCCCGCTTGTACTCGCCGTAGCCGCCGGTGGCGGCAGGCTGGTTGAAGCGGATGTCCTTACCGCCCCGCGCATAGGCGATCAGACCCGGCTCAAACTGCTCGACCCGGTTGCCGTCGGCATCGACCACGGCTGGCGCGATACCCTGCTGGGCCTCGTCGTCGCCGAAGACGATGGCGGTGACGCAGGCCTCGGTCTTCTTGCGGACCAGTTCGGCCACCTCGTAATCGTCGAGGTCACGCAAGCTGCGGATCACCGGCGCGCCCCAGGGAACGCCACGCGCCTGTGTTCGCTGCTTCTCGTAGACATGGGCGATCTCGGTCGCTGGCACCGGGCGCGATCCAAGTCCGCCATTCAACGCGCCCCAGGTATCGCCGGGGTGGTCGGTATGGAGCCAGTAGGCTCGCCGCTTGCCGAGCTGGTCGAACTCGATTCCCTGCACAAGGCGTCCCGCGCCGAGCGCGCCGGATTTAGAGGCGTCGAGGAAGTCGGCCTCCAGCACCTGCAATTGCAGCGGCACCGGCAGTCCGTCCGAGGATCGCCGCAGACGGCGGCGCACCAGCACCTCGCCCGCCTCGACCATCTCGCGGCAGATCAGCGTCTGCAGCCCGTAGAAGTCCAACTGGCCGTCGGCGTCGCACTCCGCTGTCCAGCGTTCGAAGAGCGTGTCGACCGTGCGGTCGAACGCCTCGTTGCCACTCGCGGCGCGCGGCATGATCCCTGCGCCGATGATGTTGTTGACCAGCACCGCGACGGCCTTGGCCGCATGCGGGTTGTTGCGCACCAGATCGCGCATCCGGTCGCGCAAGAGCGCCCCGGCCACGCCGATCTCGGTGTCTGCGGAGGATCCCGGCGCCCGCCAGCCCTCTGTCCGCCGCCCTTTCGCTGCCCCGTCATACCCGCGCGTCAGAGTCTCGAAGGCCTGGCGGGCCAGCACGCGCCTGGCGGCGGTCCGAGGGGCGAAAGAGGCAATTGCCCTATCGAACGAGTTGGCCGACATCAGCGATCCCCACGGGAGAAGCCCGCCAACCCGGCCACAGGCAGCAGACGTGCGGTCCCAGCGATGGCGCGTTCGATGGTCCGGATGCGTGCCAGCAGGTCTTCGGCCGAGCCGTAGTCGACGGACTTGCCGTCATAGCTGACGCGTGTCGTGCCGCTGGCATAGGCCCGGCGCAGCGCTGAGAGCTCGGTTTCCGTCCAGTCGGTCATCTTCAAAACCATCCTTCCCGCCGCCCAAGCCAGTCGGAGCGGCGCTTGCCCTGTGGGGCCTGTCCGGGTCGGTGAATTTGACCGGCGGGATCGGTGTCACCGTAAGGCGCAGCCCCGAGCTGATTCTCGAGGTCGCGCCATTTCTCATCAGACCAGCGGTCCGCGCCCGCGATCCAGGCGGCGGCGCGGGCATAGACCCTGCAATCCAGCGCCTCGTTGCGTTCGCGGAGTTTCTGCCATTCGAGTTTCGCGAAGCCGCGCTTGGTGCGGACGGTCACCAGCTGTTCGGCCACGACCTGCTTCAGCCACTCGCTTTCGACCCATGTCGGCAGGTGGATCGTGCCGGGCGCAAAGGCCGCGCCCTCGGCGCGTTCTTCCTCAGTCGGCCGTCCCAGCCGCAGAAAGCGGTAGGTCTCGGCTTTGAAGGTTGAGACAGCCACGGTCCAGAGTCGAGCTCCGCGCCGCAGACGTTTGCCTCCCTCGGTCGCATCGACAAACGTCGGCCCCGCCACCGGGCTCGAGCGGTTGAACCCCTCAACGCCCTTCACGGGTGCGACCTGTGCGAAGCCTTGCGCCCGCGACCAGGAATAGACCGCCGGAGCCTCGTAGCCAGTATCGATGGCGAGCCGGGCGATGCGCAGATGCGCGCCGCGTTCATGTGGCCAAGACTTGTCCAGCAGCGCGGTCAGCTCCGACCATGCGTCATGCCGGTCCGGCCCGCCCTCGATCACAACGTGATCGACGAGCCAGCTTTCCAACCCGCGGCCCCAAGCCCAGACATCGACCTCGATCCGGTCCTTCTGCACATCGGCCCCGGCGGTCAGGAACAGCCCGCCGGCAGGCACCGTGCCCGGTTTCCACGCCTCGCGCCGGTCGTAGAGACGCTGCCAGTCTGGGGCTTCCCCGGCCTCGACCCAGGTCTCGCCCAGCGAGGTGTTGACGAAGGTCTTCATCGTCTCGTCCCCGCCGGAGCGCGCCGAGAGAAAGGCCCGCACCATCGCCTCCAGTCTGACCCATGGCGAGTAGATCTCGTTCAGGTGGAAGCCCGCCACGCCCGCGAAGGGCTGCTCCGCCACCCAATGTCCTTTTGAGACGGCCGCCCAGCGGGTTTCGTCCCGCCAAGCCGCATCGCATTCCGCGCAGTGGTAGCGCGCCGTTTCGGGCCGGTGGTTGCCCCCGGGCCCCTTGCTCCAGCGCACCTGTGTCCAGGTCAGCACCTGTTCTGCCCCGCAGTCCGGGCATGGCACCCAGAACCGGCGCTGATCGCTTTCCTCGAAGGCTGCCTCGATCCGGCTGGTGCCCTTGTTCGTGGGCGTCGACACCAACACAATCTTGCGGTTCCAGAAGGTCACCGTGCGTTTCCGTGCGAGGTTGACAGGATCACCCTCGGCACCCGCGCTGAACGGGTAGCGGTCCACCTCGTCGCAAAGCAGCAGGCGGATCGGGCGGCTGGCCAGACCTGAGGGTGCGTTCGCACCCACGATGGTCAGATGTCCGCCCGGAAACCGCTTGTGCAGGATCTTGTTGTTGCCGTCGCGCGAGCGCGGATCGGCGATCTTGCCCTGCAGGCAGGGCGTGTCGCGGGCCATCGGCGAGAAGCGGTCCTTCGACCAGGTTTCCGCGTCGCGCTCGGTCGGCATCACCACCATGATTGGCGCGGGATCCTGATCGATGTGATAGCCGCAGGCGTTGTTCAGCACCTCGGTCTTGCCGACCTGGGCGGAGGACATGATGACCACCGTCTCAGTCGAGGCGTCCGAGATCGCCTCCATGATCCCGCGCTGATATTCGGCCCGGCTCGTGCGCCATTGCCCGGGTTCGGCGCTGGCCTCAGAGCTCAGCCGTCGGTTCTGGTCCGCCCAATCGCTGATTGTCAGTTCCGGAGGTGGGCGCAGCACCTTCAGCGCCGTCTCCACCGTCCGCTTCAGGATCGGCGAGCCCGTCAATGTCAGCGCTGGCTTCGAGTTGGACATTTGGCTGCGCGAGATCATCGAGCACCTCGCGGATGGTCATTCGGATCAGGTTCCGGGTGTCTCCGACGGTTGATTGTTCAAAAACCTGCGGCGCCAGCCGGTCCGGCAGCGCGAGCAAGCGGGAGCGCAGAAGCGCCAGAACGGCGATCCAGGCGGCCTCGATCTCTTCGGCCGCAATCAGCGCGCCACGCTTTTCCTCGGCCTCCATCTCGGCGAGATCAGCCCGCGCCCGAATGAAGCGCGCCCGCTCGGCCGCGTAATCCGGCGCACCGGCCTGCGCCTTCGTGGCCTGATCGCGCAGGTAGCGGACATAGCCGCGCACCGATCCGATTAGTTCGTACTGGCCGCGCTCGGCCTTCGGGATCACGCCTTCGCGGCTCAGCTGCTGAACCCGCCGCTCCGAGAGATCGAGGAGCCGCGCGATCACGCCGATGGGTTGCGTGGCTGATGACATTAGATGATTCGCGCGCTCCGATTAAAGCCATGTAATTGCTGCGATTATACTGGATGATGGGCCCCGGCAGAGCGAAGCTGATCCTACGAAAACGATGCACACCACGGAGCCTGCCATGACCCTCGCCGAACGCTACAACCTTGAAGCCGCCCGCCTGCTTCCGCACATGGCCGCCGAACTTCAGGTCGATCCCGCCATCACCCGCGCGACCGAGATCGACGAGATCGTCTTCCGGCGCGGCGAGTTTCTGGGCGGCATGGCCTGCGCGATCCTCGCGATGATCGAGCAGAAGAACTGAGGGGCAAGATGATGATCGACCGCCACCAACTCCACGCCGAAAAGGCCCGCAGGAACCAAGAAGCCGCACTGGCGGCCTTCATCGGCAAGAAGGCCGAGATCGACGCAATGCTCGCCCGCCTGCAGAGGCTGAGCGATGACCACTTCGACGCCCAGCCCGACGAGATCAACTGGGGCCACGTCGGCACCCTCGAACACTACGCGAGCCTGTTGAAGCGCATCACCGACAGCGCATTCGGCGAAGGCGAATTCGCAGACTGACCTCCGGCATCTCCGGACCTTTTCCGCGCGGGTGCGCGGCTTGGAGTCGTAGAAGGATCGCGACGGCCGCGACCCGAATACGGAGACGACCCCATGACCCAGCTTTCCGATACCCAAGCCATCATCCTCAGCGCCGCCGCACAGCGGCCCGAGCACATCGCGCTGCCGCTACCCGAGAGCCTGCGCGGCGGCGCCGCCGCCAAGGTTGTCGGCGCGATGCTCACCAAAGGCTTCCTCGAAGAGGTCGACGCCGACATGCGCAAGGGCGAACCCATGTGGCGCGAGACCGGCGACGGGCACGGCGTCACGCTGGTTGCCACCGACGCAGGGCTCGCGGCCATTGGCATCGAACCGGACACCTCCGCCGCCCCCGAACCCTCACCCAAGACGCGCACGCCTCGCGAGGGCACCAAGCAGGCGACCCTGATCGCCATGCTGCGCATGCCGAACGGCGCGACCATCGAGGAGATCATGGCCGCGACGGGCTGGCAGTCGCACACTGTGCGCGGAGCGATGGCAGGCGCGCTGAAAAAGAGGCTCGGGCTCGAGGTGTCCTCAGAGAAGATCGAGGGGCGTGGGAGAGTGTACAGCCTGCCGTCGGCCTAGAAACCAAGAAACGGATTCTTACTGCTGAACCGCGACTACGTGCGGCTCAGCCCCACCAATAGGGCTTTGAGCAGATCCTTGGAACGAAGGGCTGGACAACTACATCACATTGATCACGCCCGGATGCGTCGAAAGCCTTCCGGACGTGGTCGCCGATTTCAGGCGTCTCGACCCATGCACCCAAGAGATAATCCGGGTGGACAGGGTTCATGACCTGCACTTCGGCGTCTGGAAAAGTTGGCCAACCCGTTGGCAAGCCATGCGCCTCTCGAAACCCGGTCCCGCGCGGATCCATCATCATTGAGCAATCGTCAAAAAGGCGTTCCAGCGCAAACCCGCCGTACCTCTTGCCGTGCTCGTATTTGGTTGCATTCGTTGATGCGCCATTCCGGTAGAACAGACAGTGATGGGTCCACAATAAGCTGGGGTCGAACGCAAGGATAACCCACGGCGCGTTGCCAGATCGATATCGTTTCGCGTCGAACATCTTTGGATAGAAACAGGAGATGGACATGGATATTGCGCCATCCTCTCCATCCAATCTATCTACGTCACTGGCAAATACGTCGTAATCCGCGTCTTGAAGGATTGCTCGGCTGAGGAGCCCATTCCTCAGAATGCCCGGCAGATTTTCTAGCAGCGTGAAGTGCAAGATATGCTCGATATTTCGGGCCTGCACTACCGCGGTGATGTGATCCGCGATCTTTTCACCATAGGTCTTTTTTCGTGCCATTGCTCGCCCTACCGCCCCTGCAGTAGTTGCATACGAAATGCGATGCCGGGCGGGAAGCCGCTTTGCATTCTGGCGGTTCAGATATTCCGAAGTTGATGCAGCCGCCGCTATTTCAACGCGATCTATTCAGGTATGGTCCGTATCCGGATCGCCTCGAACAGCCGCCGAAGGGCGAAGGAACGGGCGATCGACACCACCGTGAATATGGCGCCCATCTTCAGGTTCTGCGCCAGCGTCGTGTGCAGCCCGAAGATCGGGAAGATCAGGATCTGTGTGACGACCGCAATGCCGTAGCCCACGATCACGTTGGCGACGGACTCCACCAGCGACATGAGGCGCGACTGTTTCATGCCGCTGCCTCATCCATCGGCCAGCAGTTCAGCTGCCAGAGTTTGAAGCGCATGCGCCGCAACCAAGGGGACCACGCCGTTGCCACAGAGGCGAAGGCGGTCCACCCGGTGGGCCAGCCCATCAGCGCCTCGACGAACAGCGGGTTCAAGGTCCGGCGCGGCTCGGAGGTATCGCGCCCAGCCATCGGCGTCGCCAGGACCTGGCGGCCAAGCAGGCCGTTCACCGGCGTATTCGCCAGCGTCGTCGCGCCGTCCTTGTGATCGCGCGCCGTCGGCGTCATCCACATGCCCGCCGCATGGGTCAGATCGGCTGTCTTGCGCTTGCCCCCGCTCGGTTTGCAGCCGTCGTTCGCCATCGGCGTCGGCCAGTCCCGCGCCATCCGGTCCAGACCCTTCTCGTCGCGCCGTTCGCCGCCCCGGCTGCGAAAGCTGTCCGTCTGCGGCGTCGGCCACCTCGCGGCCGTCGTCGCGAGGTTCATGCCGTGCTGGCCTGCTGCCTGCGAGGGCGTCGGTTTCGTCTGCCGGTTCTCGTTGGCGCTGGCGCGGGGTGTTGGCCAGAGCCGCAGCAGTTCCGTCCGGTTCCCGCCACTCGACCGGGTGCCAGAGCAGGCGCGCGGGGTCGGCCAGCTCGTCGCCCTCTCGGATGGCGAGAATGAAGAGCCGCTCGCGCTTGTGGGGCGCGCCGACTTCCGCCGCCGTGAAGAGGCCTGCCGCAAGCTTGTAGCCCATGCTGACCAGTCCTGCGGCGACTTCGGGGAAGCCGAGGCGGAGATGATGGGCGACATTCTCGAGGAAGACGAAGGGCGGCTCGACCTCGCCGATGATGCGGGCGACATGCGGCCAGAGGTGGCGCGGGTCGTCCGCGCCCCGTCGCTTGCCCGCGACCGAGAACGGCTGGCACGGATAGCCCGCAGTGACGACGTCCACCGCGCCGCGCCACGGGCGGCCGTCGAAGGTGGCAACGTCGTCCCAGACAGGCGCGTGATCCAGGGCCGCGTCTTCCATCCGCGCCACGAGAGTGGCTGCGGCGAAGGTTTCCCGTTCGACATGGCCCACAGTTCGATATCGGGGCAAGGCGATGGTGAGCCCGAGATCGATGCCACCGGCACCGGAGCAGAGCGATAGGCCGAAAAGGCATGCGTCGCGTGTTCCGTCAGGCAGGCCTGCGGAAGATAAAGCCAGGTCATCCATTCCTCAGCGGTCTTTGGTCTTGAGGTCGTCGTAGGGCGTTCCATCCCCGTCGAGGACGGCCTGTTTCCCGGTGAATTTCTGCCAGCGCTGGACGGCCACATCGACATAGGCCGGGTTCAGTTCGATGCCGTGGCAGACGCGGCCCGTGGTCTCGGCCGCGATCAGCGTGGTGCCCGAACCCATGAAGGGCTCGTAGATCGCCTGACCCGGGCTCGAATTGTTGAGGATCGGCCGACGCATGCATTCCACAGGCTTCTGGGTACCGTGGACGGTCTTTTCGTCCTGATTCTTGCCCGAGATATGCCAGAGCGTTGTCTGCTTGCGGTCGCCCGCCCAATGGCCCTTGCCGGACTTGCGGACGGCGTACCAGGCGGGCTCATGCTGCCAGTGATAATCGCCCCGGCTCAGAACCAGCCGATCCTTCGCCCAGATGATCTGGGACCGGATCGTGAAGCCCGCGACCTCGAGACTTTCCGCCACGGTCGCCGCGTGCAGCGCGCCGTGCCAGACATAGGCAACATCGCCCGGGAACAACGCCCAGGCCTCGCGCCAATCGGCCCGATCGTCGTTCAGCACCTTGCCAGTGCGTTTGGTCTTGGCCGCCCCCGCCTGGTTGCGCCAGCCCGGGTCATACTCGACGCCGTAGGGCGGATCGGTCACCATCAGAAGTGGCTTCACAGGGCCGAGCAGACGCTCGACATCCGTGGCGACCGTGCTGTCGCCGCAAAGGAGGCGGTGGTGCCCGAGGAGCCACAGATCGCCGGGGCGGCTGATCGGCTCCTCCGGGGTTTCCGGGATCTCGTCTTCGCCCTCCTGCGGACCGGTGCCCGCATCGAGACTCGACATCAGCGCGTTCACCTCGTCCTCAGTAAAGCCGGTCAGGCCGAGGTCGAAATCCGCCTCCAGCAGGTCCACCAGTTCGAGGTTCAAGAGGTCCTTGTCCCATTCGGCATTTTCGCCCGAACGGTTGTCCATGATCCGGAACGCGCGGGCTTGCGAGGCGGTCAGCCCCTTGGCGACATGCACCGGGGCGGTCTTGAAGCCGAGCTTGCGCGCCGCCTCCAGCCGGGTGTGCCCGGCCAGCACGACCATCGCCTCGTCCACCACGATGGGCTGACGCCAGCCAAATTCCTGGATCGAGGCCGCGACCGTGGCGATGGCCTGCTCGTTGCGCCGGGGATTGCGCGCATAGGGAATGATCTGCTCGAGCGGCAGGTCGACGACGTCCATGGGAATGTCCTTGGGGTGCCGGGTGGCGAAATGGGGGCGTGAACCGAAATGCCCCCGCAGGGCCGTTTCGGTTCAGGCAAGGGGTCTCGGGCCGTCAGGCCTTTCGCACGTTGCCGCGTAGGCCCAAGCGAAACGAAACAGGTGTTTTCAGGGGCGTCACTGGGAAACCCTCGCGCTTCGCCCGCCCGCATAGGATGGACGCCGGGAAGGACCCGCCGATTTCAGGGAGATGCGCTCCGCTGCGGCCCTGCTGTCGCGGGTCCGCGCGAACGGAAACGGGGAGAGCCGTCTTCCGACGCACTCTCCCCATCATATCCTTCAGATAGCACGGATATGTTGCAGCTGTCGAAGATCAAAGCGTTGCAACACTTCATGCACGCGCAGCATTCAGCCGCGCGGCGATCTTGGTGAGCGCGAGCTTGTGCTGGCGCCATGCGGTGCTGCGGTCGACGCCCAGCTCATGGGTGATCTGCTTCCACGGCCGCCGGGCGGCACGCCACCAGATCAGGCGGCGCTCGGACTCGCCGAGCCAGAGCACCCAGTCGAAGGTTTGCTCGAGCCGCGAGATCGCGGCGGCCGAGGGCCAGACCCGCATCGGTTCGGGCTCCATGGCGAGGATCTCGCGTTCGGTGCGGATGACCTGCGGCCAGGCGTTGAAATAGCCCTGCACCTTCACGGGCGGCAGCTTACGCAGGGTGCGGAACGCCTCCTCGAAGTGATCGGCGACGTCCTCGGCGGTCCAGATGTGCTCAGCCATGGCGCAGATCCTCGACCGGGCGCGGACCATAGAGCCGCGTGCCCAGCTGCTCGACGAGCTCGCGCTCGGGCCAGGTCAGGCGCTGATCGTCCACGCTAACGGCCAGCAGGCCCTGTTCGCGCCAACCGTCGCGCTTCACCTCATCAGGCGACCGGCGCTGGCCGCCATAACCCTTGGGGTGGAACCTCATGCCGCACCTCCCCGGGCGTCGAGTGCCCAGAGCAGGATGGCGATGGCATCGGCCTCGTTGTCGTCTTCGGGGCCGAAGCCCTTCGCGCGGGCCGCATCGATCATGGCCTGCTTGGGCGCATTGCCCTTGCCGGTAGCGTGGCGCTTGATCGTGCCCACCGGCACGCCCTCGTAAGGGACGCCCCGCAACTCGCCCCAGCTGGTGAGCGAGGCCATCAGCCCGCCATAGACATGGGCCGCATCGGTTCCGGCGTGGCGACGGACCTCCTCGAACCAGATGGCCGCGACGGGCCCCGACAGGTGGTCCAGTTCGGTCAGCCAGTTGGTGAAACGCAGATAGCGCATGCCACCGCCGTCATAGCGCCCGGGCCGGAAGCT
Organism: Albidovulum litorale; assembly: GCF_025751495.1. GTDB lineage: Bacteria > Pseudomonadota > Alphaproteobacteria > Rhodobacterales > Rhodobacteraceae > Albidovulum > Albidovulum litorale. The sequence continues at coordinate 62,706 of NZ_JAOWKZ010000003.1, forward strand.
GGCGGTGCCGCTGGTGATCAGCCCGTCGTGGCTGCGCAGCGCCCAGCCGGTGGTGGTGCCGAGATCCAGCGCAAGGATGCAGCGCGGGTTTTCGTTGGATTGGGTCATGAGAGACCTCCTCTTCGCGTTTGTGAGCGAGGCGAGCGGGCTGGCCGGTGAAGGCTGCGGTCTCGCCAGGCCCCGAAGGGTGGTCTGGTCAGTTCATGGGCTGGGCAGCTGGGCCGCCCGGCAAATCCTTCAGAACCTTCAGAGGGGCGTCTTGAAGGATTTCTGCCCCTAAGTGGTTGTCCTGTATGTGTAATATATAATCTTTCAATTGTTCAATATTTCAATAGGTACCTGTCTCTCTCTTTGAGAATGCGCGTGCACGCGTATAGGGGAAAGGGGTCCTCTTGAAAGATTGAAGGATTTGAAGGATTCGGTTTTTCCCATTCGTTTCTGTGACTTGTCGGAATTTCGGCTTCAAGGGCCACTTCAGGCGGATTGAAGGATCTCCGGTCACCCGCCCCACCGCGCCATCCGGTAGACCATGGCCTGCTTGGTCGAGGAGCCACGCATTCCGGTGGTGATGTCGCCGCTCTCGATCAGGGTCAGCAGGATGTCGTCGCGGTCGCGCGATTTCAGCCATTGGGAGGCACGGGTGATCTCGGACTTGGTGATCCCCTTGGGCCCAGCGGCGCGGACGATCTCCTTCAGACGCTTCAGATGCGCCTCGGTCTCGGTGTCCGCCACATGGCGCTCGACCGCCTCCATGGTGCGCCGCGCGTAATGGCGCACGAAGCCGATGGCCCAGTCCGCCGCGGTGATGTCGATCTCGGGGCGCACAGGGTCGCGCCCGACGGCGACGATGAGCGCCAGCTTCAGCGCGTTCTCTCCGATGCGGGCGAGAATGGCGGTGAAAGCGGTGCCGGCTGCTGCCCGCAGCTCCTCCGTCAGGGCGTCGCTGAGATCGACGAACCTTGCCCTTGCCGCGTCGGACATTGGCACTGTCATCGGGCTCACGGCGGTGTTCTGATCGGCGGTCTTGCCGGTCAGGTTGCCCTTCACGGCCCCGCCGCCTTTGGCAACCAGCTGGAGCGCTTGGATCAGCGCGGGCGGCGCTTGCCGGATTCCCACGGCGAGGTTCTCGTCCGGATAGTCGTCATCACTCGGCAAGATCAGAAAGCGCGCAAGCGAGCCGTCGACCACATTCGCGCCCTGCAGCGCGCCCCAGAAATGCAGCGGCGTCGTGGTGCCATAGACGCAAAGGCAGGGCTGGTTGATGTCGCGCCGCTCATTGGTGCCGTCACGGTTCGCATATTCTGCCCCGAGGAAGATCCCGCCCGCGGCCGTGAACAGTTCGGTCATGTTGTCGAGGATCTCGGTGATGTGGCGCGGGCTGCGCTTGCGGTCGGCGGCGGCCGACAGGAACATCCCGAATTCGTCGATCTGGAACAGGATCGCGGGCTGCCGATGAAGCGCAGTCAAGAGCCCCGCGCCGGAGGCGATCTTGTTGCCGCCGAGATGGTGCGCGAGGCCTGCCTCGAAGAAGACCTCGTTGATGATCTCGCGGGCGTGGTTCTTGCCCGAGCCGCTGTCAGCGATCCCCACGACATAGAGGTTCGAGCGCAGGTTGCTGGTCGTGCGATACCGCCGCCCCATCAGCGCGCCGATGGCGCAGAGGCTGGCCCCGAGCGACAGAAGCGGTTGCGGGCGGCGGGCGGTGGCCAGCATATAGCCGGTCAGATCCCCGACGAGACCATCGGGGATGGTCAGGCTGAAGGCGGGCATTTCCAGGGCGGTGACGCTCGGTGCGCTCCCTTCCAGCCGGGCCAGCAGATCGGCGGCCGGATGCGGGCCGTTCGGATCGAGGCTGCCATCGAGGCGCAAGGCGGCATCGGGCTGCCAGCCACGTTCCATGGCGAGGTGGTAGATCGTGCCCGCGCCGATCCGATCGGGCTTGAAGCTCGCCCAGGCGCGGGCCGTGGTCGCGGGCGCATCCTTGGCGGCCTGTGCCGACCAAGTGACAAAGACCTCGCCGCCCTCATCGCCAAGCGCCCCTTTCAGCGCCATGCCGATGCGCATCCAGCTGTCGTAATCGAGCTCGTCATTCGGCAGCCAGTCGAGCGCCGACCGGATGGCGGGCAAGGTGCCGATCTGCCCGTGGTTGCGCAGCACGGTGGCCGGTGCTGCCGAGCGCAGCCCACGCTGACGCAAGGCCTCGGGCAGGATCGCATAGGCTTCGTCGAGAAAGGCGGCCGCCGCTTCCGCCGTGATTTCCGGAAGGTCGCTGATATCGAGATCGGCCAGCCCCTCCTCGGGCCAGACATAGGGCGCGCCGGTATCGGGGTGGTCGGCATAGGCCAGAAACTGCTGCCCGAGGCAGAGCACCTCGAGCGGATGGCGTTTGATGCCCCGAAACGGCTCGGCCGTGCGATAGACCAGCATGCGCTTCGGGGCGCGGCCGATGCGCAGCGCGGGCGTGTCACCGAGGCGCGCCCTGGCCAACGCCTCGATCTGCAATGCCAGTTCGGCGTCCGCCGCGATATCGATATCGACCGCCGCCACCGCACCGCCGACGATGCCGATGCCGCAATTGGGCCAGGCAGCCCAGGTTGCGACCTCAACCTCCGTAGTCGGGCGTTCGGCGTGGCGGTTCCATTCCGGGTAATCGACCCAGCCGCCGCGCTGGAACCGGCCGGGCTTCTTGGTTCCCGGGCCGATCGGCAGGATGGCATAGCCATTGGTGACGAGCCGCGCGCCGAAGCGCGCCATCCAGGAGGTGTCGGCCATCAGAACGGCACCTCCGGCGCCATCGCGTCGAGCCGGTTGCGATCTTTCGCCGCCAGCGCACGCAGATGGTCGCAATAGCCGGTGACGACAGCATCGAGAAACCGGGCCCATTCCTCCTCGGACAGGGTCGCGAGGTCGGACTTGCCGATGGCTTCCAGATATTCGCCGCCCATCTGGCCGCCCGTGGCCATGGCCTCGGTCTCATTCGGGGTCGGATCGATCATGCCCTTCCTCCCATGGCAGAGGTCCTGACAGTCACCGCTGCAGAGCTGCTTGCGGCTGGCGTCACGCCGCGGGTCGGTGCGGCGGAACCCAGGTTCGAACCAGCCAAAGCCGCGAGGTTGCCGGTGGCAGACGGCGCAGAGGCCGGGGTCGGATGGGCGCATGGGGCGAACCTGTAACCGGAGATCTCAAGATAGCGGCCCGAGGGGCGGACCGAGATGTCGTTGGGGCGCGCAAGTCGGCTCGTCTGCGCGAGGGCCTCGGCCACGCTCAGCGGCACATGGCTGCCGGGCGCGCGCTTGCGCCACCACTCGGCCGCCTTCTGGCGGGCATAGCCCTGATGCTCGAGGCAGACCCATTCGCTGTAGGTGGCAAGGCCGCAGCTATAGGTCACCTTCAGCGACGGCCGGCCGCCCGCCTTGTCGTGACGGCTGTAGGAAACGCCAGTGACCGGGAGCCATTGTTGCTTCGGCGAAAGCACTGGCAGCGTGGCGGCCGTAGGGGCGATCTTCACCTCGCGCGCCGGGAAGACATAGCCGCAATCCGGGCATTCCATTGCCGAGAGCCCGATGGTGCTGTCGCAGTCCGGGCAGACCTTGGTCGGCGCTTCGCCCCCGCCGCCATCACCGGGGCGTTTGGGGCGTACCAGGTCGATCGGTCCGTGCCGACGGACATTGCCGGCGAAGTCCAGTACCAGGCAGTTCTCCTTGCCCGGCGCAAGGCGGGTGCCGCGCCCGACCATCTGCACATAGAGCCCGGCCGATTGCGTGGGGCGCAGGAGCGCGATCAGGTCAACCCCCGGCGCGTTGAAGCCGGTGGTCAGCACGCCCATCGAGGCGAGCGCCCGGATTTCTCCGCGCTTGAAGGCGGCAAGGATCGCATCGCGCTCGTCCTTCGGCGTGTCACCGAAGATCGTGCGGCAGCTGATGCCCTGGCGGCCGAATTCCTCGGCCACATGGCGCGCATGCTCGACACCCGAGCAGAAGGCCAGCCAGGATTTGCGGTCGCGGCCATGCTCGATGATCTCGGCGACGACCGCGCGGGTGATGGCGTCCTGATCAACCGCCGCCGCCAGATCGCGCGCGATGAAATCGCCCGCGCGGGTGCCCACCTTCGAGACGTCGAGCCGGGTCGCGGGCTGCTTCGAGACCAGAGGGCTCAGATAGCCCGCATCGATCAACTCGCGCACCGGGGCCTCATAGGCGATGTCGGTGAAGAGCGCATTCTGCCCCTCGTGCAACATCCCGCAATCGAGCCGGAATGGTGTGGCGGTCAGCCCGATCACCTTGAGCGCCGGGTTGATCGCCTTCAGTGCGTCGAGGAGGCGCCGATACATCGTGCTCGATTTGCCGGGGATCAGATGCGCCTCGTCGATCAGCACCAGATCGGTGTGGCCGATCTCGGCCGCGCGGCGGTGGATCGACTGGATACCGGCGAAGAGGATCCGCGCCTGTGCCTCGCGCTTGCCGAGGCCCGCCGAATAGATGCCCGAGGGCGCATCGGGCCAGAGGCCGATCATCTCGGCGTGGTTCTGCGCGATCAATTCGCGGACATGGGTCACGATCAGGATGCGCTGATCGGGCCAGGCCTTCAGCACGCCTTCGATGAAGGAGGCCATGACGAGCGACTTGCCGCCCGCGGTTGGAATGACCACCAGCGGATTGCCGGTGTGGGTCTGGAAGTAGCCGTAGATCGCGGTGATCGCGGCCTGTTGATAGGGGCGCAGGGTCAGCATGGCGCGGCCTCCGGGGAACGGGCGTCGTTGGTCCAGGTCGAGCCATCGGCCATGCGGTAGGTGACGACATCGTCGCCCGCATCGATGACTTCGCCCGGGATGAGATCGGGGATGAAGAGATGGCGGCCGCAGGCCGTGCGTTGCTCGGCAGGCACCAGCATCTGGTCGTGCCGCGCACAGTGCCAACCACCCTCAACGGGCGTCACATGCAGGCAGGACCGGCAGGTCACCGCAGACCCACCGCCGTCATGGCAGGCCGCATGGTGATCGCAGAACCGGCATTCGAACCAGGCCGGGTCCTCGCTGATCCGCGCGGGCGGATGCTGGGCGAAGATGATACGCCCGGCCTTTTCCAGCAGGCGCTCGGCCATGGCGCGATCCGCCTCGATGCGCTCGACATGCAGCGCGTCGGTGTCCTTGCAGACCGCTACGTAGAGGGCGCGCGTGATGCCCGTCAGGTGCATGTAGATCTGCATCTGCGCGGCGTGCTGGGGCTTGGCCAGAACGACACCCTTGGCGGTCAACTCGTTGAAGCTCTTGACCGAGTGGGTCTTGAACTCCAGCACATGCCAGGTCTTCGGCGCCTCCAGGAGCCCGAGGGCCACGCCGTCGAGCGAGCCGCCGAAATGCCCGCCATGGGCCTCGACCCGGAACTGACGACCGGTCTCGGGATCGACCTCGAGCACGGTCGCCCCGGTGGCACGCAGGTTGCGCACGAGCCGGTCCTCTTCCAACTGACCCGTCTCGAAGAGGCGCAGCAGGCGGCCGGAATGGTGCGCGGGCGTGATCCAGCGGAAATCATACCAGAGCGCCCGGGCGCAGGATTTGCCGATGATCGAGGCACCGAGATGGTCGCGGAAACCATCGCCCTGGCGGGCTTCGTAATCGGCATAGATCGCCGTCAGCGTCGGCGTGGGGGCTTCGGGAAGCTCTGCCATCACAGACCCTCCCGTTCGGCTCTCGCCTGGGCCTCGGCCAGAATGCCATCCCAGGTCTCGGGGTCATGGCGTTCGCGCAGGATGCCGATCAGCGCGTCCTTCAGCTTCTCGCGACGACGGTGGCCGGTCCCTTGGGCCAAGAGTTCCGCCCGCTCGCGGCACAGGTGGCGGAGCGCCGTGCGGGCCCGGTGGAACCAGTCCGGATCGATCGGCTTCTGGCCGCGCTGGCGGGCCAGATCGGCCGTCGCGATCTGCGTGCGGATCTTGGCGATGGCATCGTCGAGCTCAATCAGCCGCCGCTGGTCTTCGGGCAAGCCGATGCTGGTCGCAGCCGCGGCTGCGTTGGTCAGTTCAGTCATGGGAGTATCCTCAGATGGGGGTGCGCGCTGCCCCGTTAGTCAGGGCGCAGGGCAGCGCGGGTGCTCAGCCCTTCTTGTTCCAGGGCGCGGAGGCCATTTTCGGCGGCACCGAAGAGCCGGCCGGATCGGGCGCGGGCTTCGCCGGACGGGCGGCCGGGGCCGAACCTCGCTCGGGCGGCAGGTAGGCAATCGCGTTGCTCTCGCCGTAGCCGTTCTTCGGCGGGCGGATCTTCACCTGGATCGTCATCGGGATCAGGTGCAGCTCCTCGCTGTCGCTGACATGCATCCGGCCCGTGGCGTGGCAGATCGCCGAGAGCGTGCGCTGCGCGATTTCCACCGTGGTCGGGTTCGGGTTCACCAGGTTCAGTTGGTCGAAGATCTTCCGGCCCTTGTGCTCGCCCTCGAGGATGTCGAGCATCAGCCAGAGGAACTGGCCCATGCCGTTCTTGGTGACGCGCATCTCGCTCTCGACGATCTGGGCGCGGTATTTGCCTGCGGGCAGCAGCTCGTAGGCGGTGGTGGGCTCGACGCTGGTGGCGTCGAAGGACGTGTCGAAACGTGCCATGGTCTTGTCCTTGTTCAGTTCATTGGGATTGGGGCATGGCCGCGAGGAACTCCGACCACATCAGCGGCAGGGTGTCCGGAAGGCCGTAACGGTTTTTGGCGAGGAAGGCGGGGCGCTCTTCGGTGTGCATGACGCGCGCACCGGACCCGAGCGCCCGGGTCACCTTCTTGTTGAAGCCGACATCGGATTTCGCGACCGAGATCTGATAGTTGGCGAAGAGCACCACGTCGGAATGCTCCTGCAGCAGCGCCGAGGCGCGGGTCTGCAGCTTGATCACATAGCGGTCGTAGGGCTCGTGCTCGGGGCTGTCGAAACGCTTGATGTCGGTATGGGCGATCTGGATGACCACCATGCCCTTGCGGTCACGCAGCGCGTTGAGCCGGTCGAGATATTCGCGCCAGATGGTCAGCGCCTCGGCATAGCCCTTGCCGAACCCCGGCGCCTCGATCGAGGCCCAGCCGTTGCGCTTGCAGGCCTCGGCCCCGATCAGCGGCTCCAGCCAGTCGACGCTGTCAACGACGACCGTGCCGAAATCGTGGTCCTCGTTCTGCAGCGCATCAAGCGCCTCGGCCACCTCCTCATAGCTGGTCGCGAGCGGGAAATGCGGCACCTGCAGCTTGCCCAGGCCATCCTCGGTCATGAGGAAGACGGGCCGGTCGGCATCGGCTGCGAAGGTGGATTTGCCCACCCCGGCCACGCCGTGGATCAGGATGCGCGGCGGGGTCAGCACCGAGGTCGTGCGCAGGGACGCGAGCGAAATGGCCATCAGCGCACCTCCTCGTTCAGCACGAGGCGGAACTTCGGCTTGCCGGTGCGGACCGTGCGCGCGGGCTCGAAGCCCTTGCGCCAGCTTTCCGGCAGCGCCGTGTATTTGCGCTCGGACACCGACAGCTTGGTCTCGATGAATTCCGCCGGGTCCTCGCCCGCCGAGGCGATGTTCTCGGCGATCTGCGCCAGCAACGCCTGATCCCAGTCGATGCGCTTGGGCAGTTCGGCAATCACGGTGACGCCGTCATCCTCGAACCGGATCGTGCCGGTGTCCTTGCCCGCCTCCTGGCGGGTGTCCTGGGCGCGGTCGGCGTACTTGAGGGAGATGGCACCGTCGAGCCAGCCCGCGACCGACTTCGCCTGCGTCAGCTGCTCCTCCGCCGCGCCTTTCAGCAGCGCGAGCTGATCGGCGGGCAGCGCCGCGATCTGGCCCACCGGCATGCGGTGGATATCGGCAAGGGTGATGTGATTGGAGATCGTCATGTTCCGCCCCCTCACGCCGACATCGGACGATGGGGTTCGTGATCCACGCCGCGGATCTGTTCGGCCTCGAAGGCCTCGACATCCTCGAGCCGGTAGATCACCCGGCCGCCGAGCTTGATGAATTTCGGGCCTTCGCCCGTCCACCGCCAGCGCTCCAGCGTGCGGTGCGAAATGTTCCAGCGAGCCGCCAGCTCGATCTGGGAAAGGTGCCTGGTCGCCATGTGAACCTCCTTGGGATTTCTGCGAACACTTGCGGGTTCAACATGGCGGAGGGGGTGGGAGGCGTTGGGGAGGCAGCCGGGAGGCAAAGCGGGAGTTCGGAAAGATCTTCGCGTCGAAACTAAAAAAGGCCGCCCCAAAGGACGGCCTCTTTCAACGATCATGCAGGCGTGGCGTCACCTGCAGAAGTGGCTCAGGGCCAAGACCCTCTTGGACGCCCGCATCCTGCAACGCACAGATTACCCGTCGATATCCCACAGGTAGTTGATGTTCCGGACATAGGTCTCGATCTTTTGCACATCGCCATCTTGAATAAGGGACTGATGAAAGATGCCGCGACCTGTCGAACGCAAGGAAGGCGTGTCGGTCATCTCGCCAAAGGTGATCGACCAAGAATCCTCGTGCTTGGCCGCGACCACATCGTTGATGACCCGGGTAACCTCTTCCCGGTACACGCGCTTCTGGTTGTCGCTCAGACGGGCAGCAGACATCGAGTTGAACACGATGGTCACGCCGCCCTTCCGCTCGCCGATCATGGAAACTGCGTGCAGAAGGCCAGCCATGAGCAGCGCCTCCACGCAGGGAATGATTCGCTCATCATGGTCTTCATCCCAGATGATCGCGACGTTCTGGACAGCAGCCTGCTGACGCAGTTCGCCTTTTTCCGAACGCCAAGACAACGCTTGAACCACGGAATAGTGCGTGCCGCGGCCGATGTGCCCCGTCGGAGCGGGCTCATCGTAGATGCAGTGAAGGTGGGGGGAATATTTCGGGGTGTCATGCATGGGCATGAGCATTTCCTTTCCATTAGAACTGTTTCTGATGGCTCGCGCCATCGCTCTTCGCAGGTTCCCCTGCCGCGCTGCAGCCTTCCGGCATTCACGCATGACCCCGGGCCTCTCAGCCCGACCGTCTCACCAGACGTAGAGGCGGCGCACTCTCGTTTCAAGTGCGTAGCCTAGTGAAATGGGGCGAAACACCAATCAGGGCTCGATCCAGCAATTCCCGTCGTCGAACTTGATGAAGGATTGCCAATCCTCGCGTCGGCCGAAGGCTTTCTTGAGCGAGTTCACCTGTCCGCCATAGCCTGCCTCTTCCAGCACGGCTGCCACCCGCAGAACCGGTGATCCGGACCAGTATGCGGCAAACAGGATCTGGAGAAGGAGCCGCTGCTTGTCGCCGCCGAAGGTAAGGGTCTTGTCACCATGCCAAACGAGTCCGCAGTCATCCGAATGATCGATGGGAAGTCGCCGCTGCGCTTGCCCGGGGAACACGCGCGCCGCGAGGACGTGCGGCGAGATCGCGAGCTTGGCCGGATCATCCGCAACATCCGCTACGTTGATGATGTGGTTGCGTTTCTGGGCGGTCGCCGGGATACGCTCGCCGGGTGTGGAGGTCAGAATGATGCGGATTTCCTGCGGCGGCTTGCGCCCGATCAGCGCCTCGAGCTGCGTCCAGACTCCCGGATCGCCAAGCCGCCGGGCAAACCAGACGGGCACCGGGGCCTTCGCTCCGGCGAGCTTGATGGTTCCAACCTCCCAGACGAGATCCGTGACCAAGGACGTCGGGCGTGAGGGCCCGGCACGCTCGAACGCCACCAGCATCTTGGCAAGGGCCAGACCGTAGTCGACCCTGCACGCCGCGATGCCCTCATGGGCGACCTGCACCCAGCGGCCGGTGCTGTCATGATAGCCGAATGATTTCAGCTCGGCCGACCAGGTAGCCTCAATGGGTTCATCCTCATAGTCGTCCATCGCGGCGACGACCGGGACATGCCCGCCCGACACCAACAGCTTGGCCGCGATCAAAGCGTCGGTCGCGCTGCGCGAAACCTGGTGCAGCGCCGATGTCTGGAGCGACATGCTGCGGGCTTCAATGACCCGCAGCAGAAGGTCGATCGCACGCTTACTCAAAGACGTCGCCTTCGTCGTTGTCGTCTTTCAGGATGCCCCAGAGCCGCAGATACTTCTCGCCGATCAGGCGCTCCTGCGGGGTCATGTCCTTCAGATTGCAACCATGCGGCATGGTCACGGTCAGCGACAGCGACTTGCCCCGCCCGCCATCGGGGCCCGGGTGGAACTTGATGGTGAAGCGCGCACGGGTGACAACCCATTCCGCCGCGTCGCCGACGCCACCCAAGATCCGCGCGCCGCCACCGATGTCGAGGCCAATCCGGTGCTCCGCCATCTGCCAGATCGTCCGGTCGGCACCCGACATGGATTCGAGCGTGATGCGCTCCTTCGCATCGCCCAGATCCATCAGGCGCAATTCCTTGACGGTCACGCCGGCAATCCCGTCGGCCGGGTCAGTCGGGAAGTCGAAAGGCCGCAGCAGCATGCTGAGATCGTATTCGCGCAGCGGCAGCGACTGCTTTTCATCGAGGGTGATGCCCAGCAGGTCGCGCGCCATGTACCGGGTCAGATCGATCCGGTCCTCGCGCGTCTTTGCCACGACCTCGATCACCCCGGTCGCTGCCTCATAGGTCAGCGCCGCCTCGAAGACCGGCTTCACGATCCGACGCGACAGGGTGCTGTTGGCGTCGAAGCCCAGCATATCCTCGGGACGCCCCTCCCGGTAGACCGCGACTTGGACGAGTTCGCATTCCTCGCCCTCGAGGATCACCCGGTGGCGGTCGAAGATGTCGACATGGACGTTGGGGGTTTCGAACCGCGCGCGGATCGCGGCAGTGAAAGCCGCGAGCGAGACCGGGTCTTTCTTCACCGCGAGATCGGGATCGACGCCGAACCCGCTCCACGACCGCCCGCGGCGGCGCTCGTCATTGTAGCGCACCTCTTCGGCCAGGCGGAACCGGTCGTTCTCGTTGAGGAAAACCCAGAGCGAGCGGTTGTTGGCCCCCTCAAGCGTATCGAAGACCGCGCGGTTCACGACGACGTTCTGCAACGCGTTCTGGCCGGGCTCATCCGCCAGCGCCGCCACGCGGGCCGCATCGAGGACGACGCGCTGCTTTTCGTCATCGGACATGGCGTCGACGGCCTTGATCAGCGGCTCCACCACCTCGGGCTCGGGCTTCGTCCAGTCGATGGGCGCAAGCGAGGTGAACCCGCCAGCAGTGAAGTAATCCTGCAGACGGATCACGGGGGTCTTGCGGAGAAACGCGGCGATGGCGGTCATGAGAGCCCTTTCTTTGGCCGGGGAGGAGGACAGAATCGCGAAAATGCGATACAATGTTGTTCGATACATACCGAACAAATCGCCACGTCTACTTGCGTGGAACAATTTTGTTCGGCATAGCGAACAAGCGTTCTCCAACCAAGGAAACCAAGGATGATACGATGACCACGTCCCTCGGCGCGAAGATCAAGCGTCACCGTCAGGAAAAGGGATATTCCCTCGACAAGCTCGCCGAGCTGACCGACTCCAGCAAGAGCTATCTTTGGGAACTCGAGAACCGCGATACGCGAAAACCGTCGGGCGAGAAGCTGACCCGCATCGCCCAGGCTCTGGAGGTCACGACCGACTACCTGCTGGATGACAGCGAGGAGCCCAGCGACGAGGTTCTGAAGGAGGCATTCTTCCGCAAGTTCAGCAAGCTCGCCCCCGAAGACCAGCAGAAAATCAACCAGATGATCGACATGTGGGGAAAGAAGGATTGAGTCTGCCGACGACGCCGAAGGGGTGGGCTATCCGCCTGACACAGATCCTGTCGATGGTCCAAGGAACCCATGGCCTTCCGCGGTTCCCCATCGATGTGGCCGCGCTCGCGCAGGATTTCTCGCGTCAGGTGTTTCCGGACGCGCCGATCACCATCGTGAAGGGGCTTGCGCTGTCCAAGGGCGTCGAAGGCATGCTGATGCCGCATCCCAGCGGCTCCGGCGAGTGGGGCGTTGTCTACAACGAGACCATCCGGTCGGCGGGGCGGCGCAACTTCACGCTGGCGCATGAGCTGGGGCACTACCTCCTGCACCGGCAGGCCAACCCGCGTGGGCTGGAATGTACCAGCCGCAACATGGCCGACTGGGACGAGGCTCGGAACAGGATCGAGGCAGAGGCGAACACATTCGCCTCCTACCTGCTGATGCCCCTCGACGATTTCCGCGAGCAGATCAAAGGCCGGATCATCGATATCGACGTGATGACCGAGCTCGCGGATCGGTATGCCGTCTCCCTGACGGCCGCGATCCTGAAATGGATGACCATCACCGACAAGCGCGCGATGATCGTGGTTGGCAAGGAGGGCTTCATCGACTGGGCCTGGTCTAGCGAGCCGCTGTTGAAGTCCGGGGTTTTCTACAGGGCACGGCAAGAGGTGATCGAATTGCCGCCCGCCTCGCTTGCCGCGCAAGAGGTGGACGGCGAAGAGGGGCGCTACGGCTGTCGCCATCCGGCTGGCATCTGGCTCGGCTCTGAACCGGTCCACGAGATGACCGTGTTCTCACCCAGCAATGATCAGATGACGATCTCGCTTCTGCTCTACCCCGACCGCGCCCCATCGCGATGGGAGATGGCGGAACTGGAGGAAGAGCCTGTCCTCGACAGCTTCGACAAGTTCATGGACGGCCGGACGAGTTGATTCGCCATAGCCGCCCGACCGAGAGATAAGCGAGGGGACATTTCAGCTACGCAGATTTTCGCCACGGTGCGCAGCGACCGCATGAGGTCGTAATAAATTGATTTACTTGATATTTTTCTGATTTCGCGACACATTTCGCCTATCACAACAGTCGCGAAAACCCGCCATGTCCATTCCCTCCGAAGACCCGGTTTCCGGGCCCAATCCTCTATGCCCTGAACGCATGTCCCCTGATGCTCGGCTTGCCGAGCTGGGGCGCATCCTCGCCGCAGGCGTCGTTCGCCTGAATGCCGGGAAGTCCAGTTCTTTATCGCCCGCCGACGGAGACAGTTCCGTGGACTACCCGCCCCGAAAGAGCGGTGGTCGTCGCAGGAAACGCATCCGCATCGGAGGAATTGATGAAGCATCACAGTAAGATAACGCCGCCCAAACCCGGGCAGGACGCACGCCTGGACCAAAGCGTCCTGTCGCGCATCGCCGCGCTCAAGGCCATGTCGGTGAAAGAGCTGAAGGCCGAATGGGAACGGCTCCTCGGCAGTGCCGCACCGAACAACAGCCGCGCCTTTCTCGAGGCCCGCATCGCCTATCGCCTGCAGGAACTGACCTATTGCGGGCCCGACCACGAGACCCGCCGCATGCTGGACCTGCTCGCCGACGAGGTCGAGGGCGTCTCCCGTCGCAAGAACCAGATCGCGGATCCCCGCAATCCGGTGGCAGGCACGCGGTTGATCCGGGAATGGAACGGGGTCGAGCACATCATCACCGTGCTGAAGGACGGTTTCGAGTGGCAGGGCCGCAAGTACAAATCGCTCTCCGGCATCGCGCGCGAAATCACCGGCGTGCGCTGGAACGGCTATCGCTTCTTCGGGCTGCAGGTCCGATCGCGGGAGGTTTGACCATGGACATGAACACGCGCCCCGGCCGCCGCCTGCGCTGCGCCATCTACACCCGCAAGTCGAGCGAAGAAGGGCTCGACATGGAGTTCAACAGCCTCGACGCCCAGCGGGAGGCCTGCGAAGCCTATATCGCTAGCCAGAAATCCGAGGGCTGGGTCGCCACCCGCGACCGCTATGACGACGGCGGCTTCTCGGGCGGCAATCTGGACCGGCCGGGACTGAAACAGCTGCTGGCCGACATCGACGACGGGCTGATCGACGTGGTCGTGGTCTACAAGATCGACCGACTCAGCCGCGCCCTGATGGATTTCTCGAAGCTGGTCGAGGTCTTGGACCGTAACGGCGTCACCTTCGTCTCGGTCACGCAGTCCTTCAACACGACCACCTCGATGGGGCGGCTGACGCTGAACATCCTGCTCAGCTTCGCCCAGTTCGAGCGCGAGGTCATCGGCGAACGCATCCGGGACAAGGTCGCCGCCTCGCGCAAGCGCGGGATCTGGATGGGAGGCTATGTGCCGCTTGGCTACGATGTGCAAGACCGCAAGCTGGTGATCAACGAGGCTGAGGCCGCCTCGGTGCGCCGGGTCTTCGACCGGTTCGTCGAACTCGGCTCGGCCACGATGCTGGCGAAGGAGCTGCGGCGGGAGGGGTTTCGCAGCAAGCAGGGCACGTTGATCGACAAGGGCTACCTCTATAGGGTGCTCCGCAATCGCGTCTATCGCGGCGAGGCCGTCCACAAGGGCAAGGCCTATCCGGGCGAGCACGAGGCCATCGTCTCTGACAAGGTCTGGGATCAGGTCGACGCCATCCTGCAGGGCAACCGCCACGCCCGGTCCAGCAACAGCCGCATGCAGACGCCCGCGCCGCTGAAGGGCCTGATCTTCACCGACACCGGCGCGGCCATGACCCCGACCGCGACCAAGAAACGCGGCAAGCTCTACCGCTATTACGTGTCGATGGACGTGATCAAGAACCGCACGGCGGAGGACGATTGCGGTGGCGATCAAGCACCGGCCCGCCTGCCTGCGGGCATGGTCGAGGACGCCATCGTCACCGAGGTGCGGCGCATCCTGCAGACGCCCGAGGTGGTCACGCAGGTGCTGGCGGCGCTGAAGCGCGATCAGGTGTCCGAGGCCGAGGCCATCGCGGCGCTGCATGATTTCAACACCCTCTGGGCGCGACTTTTCCCGCTCGAGCAGGCGCGGATCGTCCAGCTTCTGGTCCGGCGCGTCACCGTCACCGCCGCCGGGCTCGAGGTCGACATCCGGCGCGAAGGCGTCGCGGGGGTCATCCGCGAGATGATCGCCCCGCGGGACATGGAGGCCGCCGAATGACCCGAAGCAACGACACCATCCGCGTGCTGATCCCCCTGAAGCTGCGCAAGAAGAACGGGCGGCCCAAGATAGTGCCGCCCGCCGATTACAGCCCGAGCGAGGATCAGACGCAGGACCCGCACGTCCTGCGCGCCATCGGCCGGGCATGGGGCTGGCGGCGGCGCATGGAGGCAGGCGAGTTCGCCACGATCCAGGAACTGGCCGAGGCCGTTGGTCTGGCCGAGCGCCACGTCAGCCGCCAGCTGCGCCTCGCCTATCTGGCACCAGAGGTGCTGAAGCGCCTGACCTGCGGCCGCGAGGCGTCGGCGGTCAGCCTCTACGACCTGTGCTTTCTGGCAGGGGAGACATGGCAGGAGCAGGCCGAGCGGGTTTTCTAGAAAAAGAAAGTCAAGGTTTCCGCGAACTTCCTCCATCCGTGAAGTACCGAATGCTGTGACCCACGACAGTTCTCTGAACTGCCAAAGAGCTGGTCGACAGGCCATACTCAGTAGTGTCGGCCAATTCTCACTACTTGACGAAGTGCATCGGGCCAGATCATTTCATGTCTCATGAGCAGATACTATCAGACATTCGCACGGATCGGCGCGGGCCTAGCAGCCATTGCAATGCTTGTTTGGTTCTTGTGGCCCGGCGGGGCATGGCAGTTCGAACCTGAGCCGTTTTTCGCCTTTGGTGTTGCGGTGGTCGTCTGGGCATTTACCGAGTTTAAGTTGAGCGAGGAGGTGATCTATCGAGCATCTACGCCCAATGATATCCGGTTTGGCCGCGAGATCTTTGCTTATGGAACCTGGAACTTCCGAGAACTTTTGAAAGATCACGACTACCATCGTGGCATACACCCTAGATTTCTGACTGAAGCGTCGCTGTTGGTCAGCGAAACAGAGCTCGGAATTGCACATTTCCAGGATGGGCGGGTCCAGAAAAAATACTTAGACTTCTTCGAGCGCCTGAAGGTCTTTGTCGACTATTTTGGAATGCATTCATCTCCCGAGCGGTTTGGATCTGTGATGCTGCAGTCCGTCATTCCAGCCAACCAGTTTGATGAAATGAATGTAGCCCCGCATCATCAAGCTGAGATTAATGAAGTAAATCGACTAGCTACTGAAGCTTGGAAAGCCATGCGGCCTCTCATCACGGAGATTAAAGAACGAATTCCCGAAGTGTTCGACGAACAGATTAGGGGCGGTTGGATCAGGAGTCCCGAAGAGTAAAGAGCGTCGACGCGCGACATGCCGCAATTGACTCGTCTGACACCTGCGTCGCTGTCAGTGAAAACTCGCCTGAAAGGACGTCGCGGTCAGCGAGACATGCGCGTCCAGTGGCGGGCGCAGCTCAAATGCTTTCGGCTCGCGCGCGAAGTTCCAGAGCCGGAACAGGGACCATTCCGCACGCCGCTCCTCAGCCACGGCCAGCTCGTTGCGGCTGATGTGAAAGGGTGTGCGTTCCCAGCCATTCGTCGTTTTCACCTCGATCAGGCGCGGGCGGCCATCCGTCGCGAAGCTGGCGATATCGTAGCCGGCACCATCGCCATCCTCCTCCGACACCCACCTGACCTTGCGCGCAAGATCATCGCGGCCCGCTGATTTGAGGGCTTTACGTTCGTGCGCCAAGGCGCACTCCTCTCCGGCACGGCCGAGGGCGCGGTTTTGCTCGTCTCTCGCCGCGACATCGAATTTGCGGGCGATGTGCAGCATCTGCTCCAGCTCCTGCGGAGGCGGCTGGTTCGACAACGTGGGCGGCGGCCCGATCCAGATCGGCCGCGGCTCCGCGAGGCCAGTCGGCGCTCCTGCACCCGAATGGCGGCCGAGCCACGCCGAGTTCAGCGCCAGCCAGCGCGCCACGGCATCCACCAGCGTCATCTGGAAATTGAAGGCAGGCTTGTAGCCCGGGATCCAGTCCTCACCCAGCCCCTTCAGCACGGCGCTGATGTTCTGGTGCTTGAACTCGACCGATCCCTCGGAACGTCCGTTCAACAGCGGCAGAAGTCCGCGCCGGTGCTCGGCCTTGTTGTAAGGGCGACCACAGACGTCGTCGGCCAGCATCGCGAAGTAATCCGCGACGATCAGGTCGTTTTCTTGATCTGTCCAGGCCCCGTTCGACATCGCGCCAGGCTAGGGGCGCAAACTGCGTTTGTCATCAGAGACTTCGCGCAAAACTCCCAAGATATACCAACCACCACGCCGCCCGTGTCGCGTCTCCGTCTGCTTTGAAACAAGCCGGAACCAGCGAAACAGGGGCGCAACGCGATCCCACCAGTTCCTTGAAATCAATGGATGTTTTGAACCCGTCTCGCCGAGAGCGCAGGGCGGGTGGAAAGAGACGGCGGGCGTTTGGAGACCGATCTCGCGCGGGTGGGCCGTCTCCGAAGGGCGGATGGTCCCTGCAAACCCCTTTGGCACATAAAGAAAAAGGCCCCGCGAGGGACCTGTTTTCGGGTTTGCAATGTGCAAGTGGCGGAGAGAGAGGGATTCGAACCCTCGAGACGGTTCCCCGCCTACACACTTTCCAGGCGTGCGCCTTCGACCACTCGGCCACCTCTCCGTTCGGCGCTGTTTATACGGGGGGCTACCCTTTGTGCAAGGGGGCAACGGGGCGAAAATTACGCTGGCAAAATGGGAACCGGTTTCACGACCTCATCGCCCGGCAGAAGCCAGAAGCCGAACCGGCATAACTGGAACGTGTCACGCAGACAACAGGAGGCTGACCCTGCGGTTCTGGCGCCCTTTTTTTTCGATCTTGCCGAGGCTGACCCGTCCGATCTCACCAGTCCGGGCGACATGGGTGCCACCGCAGGGTTGCAGATCGACCTGATCGTCGCCCTGCCCGATCCGCACCAGCCGTACCCTACCCTGTCCCGTCGGCGGCTTCACCGACATGGTTTTTACGAGGCCCGGATTGGCGGCAAGCTCCGCGTCCGTGATCCAGTCATCAGTGACCGGCAGGTCGCGGGCAATGAGCGCATTGAGTTGGTGCTCCAGCGCCGCCACATCCTCTGGCGGTTCGGGCATGTCGAAGTCCAGCCGACCCTTTTCGGTCCCAATTTGGCCGCCGGTGACGGGAAGCGGAATCACGACAGACAACAGATGAAGCGCGGTATGGACCCGCATGTGACGGAAGCGGCGGTTCCAGTCGAGATGCTGGATCACTTCGGCCCCGACCGGTGGAAGCTCTTGGCCCGCTTCGGGCACCAGCACCACCGCACCATTTTCTCCTTTCACGGCCGTTGATGTCGTCAAGCGACCGCCGGACCAGTCAAGAAATCCGCCATCGCCGGGCTGGCCGCCGCCTGTCGGATAGAAAAGACTCGCATCGACAACCAACCCGCCCTCAACCGTATGACCAGTCACGCGCGCCTTGGCTTCGCGCAGATACGCGTCGCGGAAGAGCAGTTCGGTCATGCATCGTCCCCCTCAGCATCGGGATCGTTGTGAACCCCGCTCAGATCGTCACCGTCGTGGTCACGTACGGGTTCCTGGGCGGGCTGCGGCTTGGGCTGCGCCCTCTTGCGACCGGTCAGATCCTCGGGGTTGCGGATCCAGAGGTCGCGCTGCGCGAATGGGATCTCGATCCCTTCGGCGATGAAGCGTTCGTTGATCTGGTGCAGAATTTCCGTCTGCACATCGAGCTTGAAGTTCACATCCGACAGGATCGCCCGGATCTCGAAATTCAGACTGTCCGCGCCAAACGCCACAAAGTGAACCGACGGGGCCGGGTCGACCATGACAAGCGGTTGGGCCTCGGCAATCTCCATCAGAATCGATTGCACCTTGCGGGTATCGGTGCCGTAGGCGACGCCCACAGGAATGATCAACCGTCCGGTCAGGTTGGTTCGCGTCAGATTCGTTACCACGCCCGAGACGAGGTCGGCATTGGGCACGATCACATCGGTGCGGTCAAATGTCTCGATCCAGGTAGAACGGACTGAGATACCTCTCACGGTGCCGAACTGTCCGTTCACCTCGATCATGTCGCCTTCGGAGATCGGCCGTTCGATCAGAAGAATGATACCGGAGACGAAGTTAGACACGATGTTCTGAAGGCCGAAGCCGATGCCGACCGAAAGCGCGCCGGCAACGATGGCGAGCGAGGAAAGGTCGATGCCCGCCCCGGTGATGGCGACAATTGCGGCCAGGAAAATACCGACATAGCCGACACCCGAGACGATGGCGTTCTGCACGCCCTTTTCCAATTCCGTCCGGGGCAGGATGGTTGAACGGAGAGCGCTTTGGGCCAACCGTGTCACCGCATAGCCAAGTATAAAAATAACGATCAGAGCAAGAATTGCGGCTGGCGATATTTGAGTGTCACCAATCGTGACGCCCTCGCTGAACCGGGTCCAGGTCTCAGACAGTTCCGCAGTGCGGGCCCCCCAGATCAGCGCGAACAGCGGCAGGGCGAGCAGGGTAAGTACGAAGCTGATCAGCACCGGTGCAAGCGCCTCGCGCCCGTCTTCACCTTTGTGGAAAACCAGCACATAACTGTCGGTGGCAAACCGCTGCAGCAGCAGGATCAACCCGATCAAGCCAAGTGAGCCCACTGCCGGCCAGATCAGCGCATTGGCGGCTGCGACATAGCCGACGACCGCTAGAAGGGGCGCTACGACAGATACAGCGACAGTGGCTGTACCAATCAACCGCATGATCTTATTGCGGAATTCCTTGGCGCCGCTTACACCCTCTGAAGGGCGCGGTCGCAAAAGAACGCCGAGCCGGAAGAGCAGGACCGCAACGACACAGACCAGCGGCGCCGCCCAGACCGCCTGCGCCGCCATCGACAAAGGCGGGCGCACTTCGGTGATGAATGCTGTGCGGAAGATCTCCAGCGCGCTTACAAGGCCAATCAGGTTGGTATGAAAGCGTGCCTCGGAAGCACGTTCCGACAAGGGGGCATAGCTGCCGTCGACCCGGAACAGCCAGCTTGCAATCCATCGGGCAAAGAAAAACGCGTAAGCCGCGCCAGGAAGGGCATCGATCAGCGCCCCGGACCGGATGCCAGTCATACCGCTCGCCTTGATGGCGAGGACGAGAAAGATGGTCCCGAGGATGGGCACGATGACCTGACCAAGCGAGACAACCGCGGCGGCAATGTTCCTCGCCCGCATCGACACGCCGGTTAGAAGTCGGGTCGTCATTCGTTCCATGAAGCCCGGGCCACGCAAGACGAGAACGGCAGCAACCAGAAGGTAGAAGACGATGGCAGGCAGGTTGTCTTTCAGTTCCGCCCGGCGCGTGGGGTTCGACCACGCCTCGGTCGTCTCGGCGCTGAGTGTCTTTATCCCCTGTTGCAGGACCGCCCAGCCTGCGGGCCAGTTCGCCGGATTGGCAGGCGACGGTGACAACCGCAGAAGCTCAGTCGCCTGTCGGGCGCGGATGCGTGCGTCGATCTGGCGGATCAGCCCCTCTGCCCTGCTGTGCGCCTCGACCGCAGCAAGCCCGGGGGCCTGAAGTTTCGCCAGCTGATCGTTCAATTCAGCGCGCCTTTTTGCGATCTCAGGCGCGTCGGGGGCGTCTTCGGTTGGCGCCGGTCCCAGCGCTGCGATCTGGTTCTTCAGCGTTTCAATCGGTGCGGCATTAATGCCTTGTGCGGCCGTAAACTTCGCCCGCCATTCAACGAGGTCCGCCCGAAGCTGTTCAAGCGCCTTATTTGACGCGCGGTCATCCGCCAGCGTCTGCTCGGCGGTTTTCGCCTGTTTTTCCCACGCTGTGTAGTCAGGTGCCTGCACGTCCTGTGCGGCGACAGGCATGACGGAATAGGTCAATACAGCCGGGGCGGCTATAAAGAGGCTAGTGGCCAGAAGTAGAAAACGAAGCACTTGCATCAGTCTTCGAAGACGCTGGGCAATGCACGCGGGCCGCGGTCCAGCCATACAGGCACCGGCAGGGACTTTGCGCGCAGGAAGTCGGGATTGAACAGCTTGGACTGGTAGCGGTTTCCGTAATCGCAGAGCATGGTGACGATCGTACGACCCGGCCCCATTTCATTCGCCATTCGGATCGCCCCCGCAATATTTATGCCTGTTGAACCGCCCATGCAAAGCCCCTCCTCGGCCAGAAGATCGAATATGACCGGCAGAGCCTCGGCATCAGGGATGCGGAAGGACATGTCGGGTGTCAGACCCTCAAGATTGGCGGTAATCCGCCCCTGCCCGATCCCCTCGGTAATCGAGGACCCTTCGGCTTTCAGTTCACCCTCCGCGTAGTAACCATAGAGCGCCGAGCCTTCCGGATCGGCAAGCGCCACTTTCACACCTTTCGGCTGCAGGGCCATTGCGACGCCAGCAAGCGTGCCGCCAGAACCGACGGCACAGACGAAACCATCGACTTTGCCACCGGTCTGCTCCCAGATCTCGGGACCCGTCGTCTCCACATGTGCCTGGCGGTTAGCCGTATTGTCGAACTGGTTGGCCCAGATCGCGCCGTTGGGTTCCGTCCTGGCAAGTTCGGCAGCCAAGCGTCCGGAATATTTCACATAATTGTTCGGGTTCTTATACGGCGCGGCAGGCACCTGCACCAGTTCCGCTCCAGCCAGCCGGATCATGTCCTTCTTTTCCTGGCTCTGCGTCTCGGGAATGACGATCACCGTCCGGAACCCCATCGACGCGCCAACCAGCGCCAGACCGATGCCGGTATTCCCGGCCGTGCCTTCCACGATCGTGCCGCCGGGTTTCAACAGGCCCTTGGCCACGGCGTCACGGATGATGAACAAGGCTGCTCGGTCCTTGACCGACTGACCGGGATTGAGGAACTCTGCCTTGCCGAATATCTCGCATCCCGTCAGTTCGCTGGCCTTCCTCAGGCGGATCAGAGGGGTCTGACCGACGGCATCGGCGAGGTCGCTGGAAATACGCATGGTCGGTCCCTCCTGTGGCTCGTCCATACCTAGGCCGGGCCGGGGCGGACCTCAAGCCCCGGCGGCGGAACGAATGCGGGCGCGGTTGCGGTCGAGCCAATAGGCCAGAAGCGCCAGAGGCGCGGTGTTGGCCTCGCCGCTTTCGACGAGTTCCATCAGCGTAGAAAATGGTACGATGTGTGCACGGATATCCTCCGCCTCGCCCTCCACACCGCCGATCCCGGCGGCATCGTCCGGCAGATCGGCGATGCCGATATAGGTATAGAGGTATTCAGCCATGGCGGCGGGTGAGGGATAACAGTTCAATGCCGGGATCAGTTCGCGGATCGCGAGCCCCGCCTCTTCACGCGCCTCGCGAAGCGCGGCCTCTTCCGGACTCTCGCCGCCGTCGATGCGGCCCGCGACGGTTTCTATCAGCCATGATTGCGGATCACCGCGCCCATGCGGACCCATGCGGAACTGCTCGACCAGAAGCACCCGGTCGCGCACCGGGTCGTAAGGCAGAACGACGGTCGCGTCGCCCGAGATGAAGACAGCGCGATTGACCTCGGGGCTCATCGACCCGTCAAAGCGGCGGAACCGAAGGTCGCTTTCTTCAACGGCAAAGTAGTTGGCATAGACCTGTCGCTTGCGGGCGACGGCCACATCTTCGCGCCCGGCGCGCCGCCGCAGGTGCAGCCCTGGGGTTTCTGCTTCCGCCCTAACGCGCGACCCGCCACGCATCAACATCTGGGGATAGCGTGCATGTATTTCCGCCGGATCGCCCAGACCGTAAAGCGCCATCGCGTCATAGGCTGTCGTTACAACCGTTTCGCCCCATCGCGCCGCCCAGTCCGCCAGGTGCCACGGTGCACCGGGTGTCCACTTCCCGGGATCGGGGAAGTAGACCTGCGCCGATACTGAGCCCGCACCCTCTGCCTCGACGATCACATCGCGGGTCTGATAGGCAAACCCGCCTTCGTAGTAATTAAGCCGGGCAACGTCCTCGTCGCTCATATCTGCGACAAGGACACCCTCGGCCCCCGACCCGCCCGTCTCGATCATCGGAAATGCGCGGCCCGCGACCCAGAAAACCGAATGATCGGGCAGTCGCCCAGGTATTGCCTGCACGTCACGACCCAGAACGACGCGCAAAAGCGGGCCATGGCACAAAGTGCCGTAGAAGAAAAAAGTCGTCACGAAGTTATCTCCAGCGCCGCGCTGCCCATTCGGAAAACGATCCGGCGAGCGCGCCGCCGACGAAAAGCACGATCAGCACGTCCCATGCAAGGAAAGCCACGAAATAATCGACGGCAAATTCAAAGATCGCGACCACCGCCTCCATCGGGCCGGAATAGGATGGGCGGAATGCCTCGCGGAGCATTTCGTAGGTCGAGAACACGAAGAGCGCGACCAAAGCCATGAAGAGCGCGGTCTTCATCCCCGAACTCAAGGCCATAAGGTTGCCGCGTCCGGCCTCGGGACCCATCACCTTCCAGCCGCAGATCGCGCCGATCAGCGCCGAAACAAGCGAGAAATATCCGAACTGCGTGCCCTCCGGCATATGCGGCTTGAACACTTCAGCGGTGAAAAACGCCACGATCGCGAAGGCGAACGCGGCAAATAGCTTGGCTGCGGTGGGCATCTATGCTGCTGGCCTCGTAACCGTTATCTGCGTTACGTCGCAGTTTCCGCCGCGAAACGCGCCCGCGCAAGAGGTCAGGTAGAAATTCCACATGCGTTGAAAACGCTGATCGAATCCCATCGGCGCGATTTCGTCCCAACGGTCGTTGAATACCTCGTACCAGCGGCGCAATGTCTGGCTGTAACTTTCGCCGAATTCAATGGACCCGACCAGACCCAGCCCGGCGCGTCTGATTTCCTCCTGTAGCGCACTGCGCGATGGAAGCATGCCGCCTGGAAATATGTATTTCTGTATGAAATCAACACCTTTACGGTATATCTCAAAACGCTTTTCTTGAAGGGTGATGATCTGCAAAGTCGCATTCGCCCCTGGCTTCAGTCTTTCGTGCAAAGTGTGGAAATAAACCGGCCAGTACTTTTCGCCCACCGCCTCAAACATCTCGATGGAGGCGATACCGTCATAGATCCCGGTCTCGTCCCTGTAATCCTTAAGCCTCAGGTCAACCCTTTCGTTCAACCCTGCTTTGGCAATCCTTGCCTGAGCATAGTCCAGCTGAGCCCGGGAAATCGTCAGTCCGGTGACGCGCAGTCCCCGTTCTTTCGCAGCATATTCCGCAAACCCTCCCCAGCCGCAGCCGATCTCCAGCACATGATCGCCGGGCTTTACCCCCATCTGATCGATGAGTGAGGCATATTTCTGCTGCTGCGCGGCTTCGAGGCTTTCCTGACCCGTGCGGAAAAGAGCCGACGAATACGTCATGGTCCCGTCGAGCCACTTGGCGTAGAAGTCGTTTCCAAGATCGTAGTGATAGGCGATGTTCTTCTTCGCCTGCCTACGCGAATTGGAGCGGAGCAGGTGGCGCATCCGCTCATAGGCGCGGACAAGAGTCATGCCGGGAAAGCCGTCATAGATCTCGTTGTTGTCCGCATGTACCAGGTCCATGAAGGCCTGCAAGTCCGGCGACGACCAACCGCCTTCGAGATAGGCGTCACTGAACCCCAGATCACCTTCGCGGATCAACCGTGCGAAAATGTCATCGTCATGGACATGTATCTCTGCTGCAGGTCCCACGCCCTGGCCGGTGGCGCGAAAACGGCGGCCGTCCGCCAGAACGAAATCCAGCCGGCCGTTTTTGAGTTCACAGGCAATACGAAAGACTTGCGCGAAATAGCGCGGCAGGCCGGATTGGCCGTCGGTGGACGTCAATACCTCCATCAGGTCCTCCCGCGACAACTATATCCCGGTCGCCACAGGCGACAAGACGGTCATCTTGCAGGTGCAGAATTCTACCCGCGATAGGCGGCAAGCGCCCTTTCCCGACCGGTTTTCAGATCGACAATCGGCGACGGGTATGGCG
The DNA here is from genome assembly GCF_025751495.1 of Albidovulum litorale. GTDB lineage: Bacteria > Pseudomonadota > Alphaproteobacteria > Rhodobacterales > Rhodobacteraceae > Albidovulum > Albidovulum litorale. Next base: position 87,358 of record NZ_JAOWKZ010000003.1, read on the forward strand.
CGTCTGGCGACATGTGCCATGATTTTGGCACAGCGTCGAAATAGGCTTGGGCCGTTGCTGGCGGGTTTGCCTGCCCCTCGGCGATATAGGCTGCACGGTAGGCGCCATCCGAATCGAACTTTGAGGCCTGTGTTTCAGGATTAAAGATGCGGAAGAACGGTGCCGCGTCCGGTCCAGATCCCGCTACCCATTGCCAACCCATCGCATTCGATGCGGGGTCCCAATCGGTCAGGCAATTGGCGAACCATTTTAGTCCCACCCGCCAGTCCGTCAGAAGATGCTTGGTCAGATAAGAGGCTGCGATCATCCGAGCGCGGTTGTGCATCCGTCCAGTGACGAACATCTCACGCAACGCGGCGTCAACGAATGGCTCGCCTGTCAGACCCCGCCGCCAGCGTTCAGCATCTGCATTGTCGTCGCGCCATGGGAACCCGTCCCAGTCTGAGCGCCAGTTGGCTCGGTCCATATCGGGGAAATGGTACATCAGGTGCCACGCGAAATCGCGCCAGGCGAGTTCGGAGAGGAATTTTTCGGCGCCCGGCATGCCGTCTTGATGCGCGGCGAATCCGGCCTGCCAGACGGACCGCGCCGATATCTCGCCCCAGGCGAGGTTTTCCGACAGGCCAGAGGTCGCATCGACGGCGGGATAGTCCCGTTCATCCGCATATCTACGAAGCCGTTCAGCAATGAACCGGTCAAGCCGTGTCCTTGCTGCCACCTCGCCGACCACCGCATACGGCGCGACGATTGCTGCCCCCCGGTTCATGGCTTCCCCCATGGCCCAGTCCTCCAACCTTTCGCTGCGCGGCCATTCGGCGGGTGCGATAAGCTGTACCGGAGATGGAAGCGGCGGGGCGACCTCCCTGCCCCGCAATGCCCGCCAGAACGGTGTGAAAACCTTGTAGGGTCCTCCCGTCGCGGTCGCGATGTCCCAGGGTTCGAAAAGAACCGCTCCGGGAAAACTTTGCACGTCCAGCCCGGAATCCTTCAGTATCGTCTTGACCTTGCGGTCGCGGGCGATACCGTCACGATCATAGACCCGCTGCCAGTAGATGGCCGTCGCCCCCGTCTCGCGGATAACATCCTTCAGCACATCCAGCGCGTTTCCCCGCCGCAGGATCAGGCGCGACCCGGCATCTTTCAGTGCCGCTGAATAGGCGCAAAGCCCCTCGGCCAGACGCCACTTCGGCGCGGCTCCCATGGCTTCAACTGTTTCGTCGTGGATGAAGAGCGGAATCACCGGCCCCAACGCAGACGCGGCGCTCAGCGCCGGATGATCTGCCAGGCGCAGATCACGACGCAACCATACAATCACGGGCCTGTTCGTCATGCTGCCTTTGTTCTCGCTCCAAATACTACTGGGGTACGCCTTGCGGGGCGCTGCATCAAAGCACCTTATCCAAGGCCGTAATCAGCCGAGTGACATCTCCGGCACTCGTGTAATGTACCATCGACAGGCGAAGGACCCCGCGATCCAGATCGACCCCCATCGCGGTCAGCGGACGCACGGCGTAGAAATCACCGGCCCAGCAGTTGATACCGTGATCGGCAAGCGCGGCCGAAACCGGTTCGGCCTCGCGGTCCAGCGCGACGGCGACCGTCGGCGCCCGGCGCGTAGCGTCTCGCGGTCCGATCAGGCGCAGATCGTTTCGAGCGCCAAGATAGTCCAGCAGCGGCTGGCAGACCGCCACCTCATGCGCGCGCATCAGGTCATGCACCTGCGCCGCGCGTCTTGCCGCGTCGGGCTCTGGCCCGAAATGGTGCGCGTGCAGCGCGTCGAAATAATCCGCGATGCCGGCTGATGCGGCGACCTGAGCGTGGTCGGGACCTGCAGGCGTGAAGCGCTTATAAAGCATGTCGCCGTTGAAATAGTGCCCCTGATTTGGCAGGCGCATCCCCAGATCCTCGCGGATCACCATGATCCCCTGATGTGGGCCATAAACCTTGTAGGCCGAGAAAAGGTAGATATCTGCCCCGATTTCAGCCACGTTTGGCAGGCCGTGCGGCGCATAGCTGACCCCGTCCACGCACGTCGCCGCACCGGCGTCATGTGCCATCGCCACGATCTCTGCGACCGGATTGATCTCGGCAACCACGTTCGAGCAATGCGGGAAACACACCAGCCGGACCCTGCCGTCAGCCAAGAGGGGCGCAAGACGCGCTGGGTCGAGATGCCCGGTTGTCGGGTCGATCTTCCATTCGCGGATTTCGATGCCTTCCTCGCCCAACCGCCGCCAGGGGCCGGAATTCGCCTCATGATCCTGATCGGTGACGACGATCGCCTCACCCGGTTTCAGATCACGCCGGAAGGCCTGCGCCAGCACATAGGTGTTCTGGGTGGTCGACGGGCCAAAGCTCACCTCATGGGTCTTCACCCCCATCATCGCGGCCAGCCGCAGACGCGCCTCGTCCATCTCGGCCCCGCCCTCCGACGAGGCGGCGTAAGGTCCGTAGGGTTGCACCTTGCGCTCGCGGTAGAACCGCGTCAGCCGGTCGATCACCGGCTGAGAGGCATAAGACCCGCCTGCGTTCTCGAAGAACGCCCGGTTGGCCAGATCCGGCACCGCGAAGGCCGGGAAACTTGCGCGTACAAAACCAAGATCAAGTTGCATCTATTTCCTCCGAAGGGCATGGCCGGACCCTGACCTCAGGCGGAAGACTTCGCAATCCCAATCCGAACCGTATCGCTCAGTTAGGTAAGGAAGAAGTGCGGTTTTCACGATAATTTCCGGCAATACAATCGTCGTTTTAGTCGCATCGGCCCGCACCGAGTGTCGTTTTTCTCCCATCGCGGGAATTCAATTTGGTCCAACTGGACCTGTCAGGGGGGAAAGGACAGCTGCGGAAGGCTACTGCCAAAACGCGCTGACCTGAACGTTCCTGTCGGGAAAACGACACGAACAGGACAAAACATGCACATCAAACCACCGTTTACGGAGATCGAGATCAAGAGGGCCGCGTCAGGCTTTTACAAGGGACATAGCGTCGAAATTGCTCTCGTCTCGAAGATATCGATGACGCTTCTCGTCATCTGGGCACTGGTCTGGCCGGCAAACGCCAACGGCGTTCTGGGCAGCCTGAACTGGCGTCTGCTGGAGGATTTCAACGCTTTCTACATCGTTATCGTCGGTTTCTTTGCCTTCTTCCTTTTTGTCGTCGCGGCGCTGCCGCAGACCGGCAAACGGATCATGGGTACGCCCGGTGAGGCACCCGAGTTTTCCAATTTCTCATGGTTTTCCATGATGTTCGGTGCCGGTCTTGGCGTTGGCCTAATGGTCTTTGCGACCGCTGAACCACTGGGCCTCTGGGGTTCGAACCCCGAAATCCTGAAGGGCGGAATCGCTGGTAACAGCGCTGAATCACTGCAATCAGGCTACCGCTACACCTTCCTTCACTACGGCTTCCACGCCTGGGCGATTTATGTCGTCACCGGTCTCAGCCTCGCCTACTACTCCTATACGCGAAACATGCCGCTCACGATACGGTCGGCGCTTACGCCTCTGTTCGGCAAATACGTCAACGGCTTCTTCGGCCACGTCGTCGACATTCTCGGCGTTGTCGCCACGATCCTCGGCGTTTCGGTCACAATCGGCTTCGGCGTCAGCCAGTTCATCGATGGTCTTTACGCGATCACCGGTGCGGAATGGATGATGGACATGACCGGCGAAGCGCCTGCTCCGGGCACGGTCGGCCTGATCGCGGGTCTGGTCGCAATCATGGGCATGTCAATCATCTCGGCGGTCTCTGGCGTCGGACGCGGGGTCAAATACCTCTCTAACCTCAACCTCGTCCTGTCGATCATACTGCTTCTGGTCTTCGTGATCTTCGGGTCGTTCCTCTTTGCGATGACAACCTATGGGACGGCGCTGGTGGATTACATCCTGCACTTCACCCAACTCAGCTTCGGCCCGCATCTGCCGATGTCAGAGGCCGAGTTCGCGGCCGCGATTCCGGCAGAGGCGGCCCCGCTGGCCGACAGCCTCTATTCTGGCGCGACAAACGCCTGGGGATCCTACGAAGCGTTCCAGGGTGGGCTTGAGGGAGAAGCGGCAGCGCTTTCACCGGAAGTCCAGCAGGCCGTGTATGCCGCAGGCACCGAAGGCCGTCTCTTTGGCTGGCAGGCTGGCTGGACGACCTTCTACTGGGCCTGGTGGATCGCGTTTTCGCCCTTCGTGGGCCTGTTCCTTGCCCGGATTTCCAAGGGTCGGTCGGTGCGCGAGTTCATCGTCGGCTGTGTATTTGCGCCAGCCATGGTCTGCTTCGCGTGGATGACGATCCTCGGCGGCACGGCGATTGATCTGGAACTGACGGGCGGCGCCGAGGGCACCATCATCGCGGCCTCCAACACCGCGAAACTCTTTGTGACCTTGGGGCAAATGATCTCTGGCAAGTTCCTGTCGGTGATCACCGTAATGTGCGTCGTATTGATCATGACCTTCCTCGTCACTTCGGCCGACTCCGGCATCCTCGTGATGAACACGATCATGTCGGGCGGCGATCAGGAGACCGACAACAAGCACAAGATCATCTGGGGAATTATCCTGACGCTGGTCATCGGCACGCTGCTGATCGCGGGCAAAACCAATGGTGGCGCAGACCCGATGGAGGCGCTGAAAAGCGCGATGATTATCGGGGCCCTGCCCTTCACCATGGTCATGGGTCTGATGTGCGCGTCGCTTACCAAGGCACTCTATCGCGACGGGCTTCGTGAAAAGCACGGGGCGGCGGCGACTGCGGCCGAATGAGCCCGGACAACATCGTTGAACAACAACGGCGCCGTTCGCGGCGCCGTTTTTTTTGGCATTTTCCGACCGAATGCAGCGTCTGTCATGTCTTCCGCTGCGCCAAACATGACAGCGGCGGCAACCCGTGTTACATTACTTAAGATTGAAGATTTAATTGCTAAGTTCTGTATTTGGAGCAAATAGATGCCGCATCTGTCACAACAGACTATGGCCGCTATGGCTGCTACCGCCTTCGTTGCCATGGCCCAGCCACTTGCCGCACAGGACCTTACCGGCAAGCTGATCGAACCGAGCCAGACGGCGCCGATCCGGGAAACACCACCTTCCGGTTTCTGGCGCACTTTAGGCACGCAGGTCGGAGAAACCGCGATTGGCACCGAGTATTACATCCTCGACCAGTACGACATGCAAAGCAGCGTCGGTGCATCCCAGACCTGGATTCAGATCGCGCCCGTTGACCCGGGATCCGACGAGGTCGATCCGGCCAAAGCTGGCTGGGTCTATTTCGGTGAAAATGCCAGTAGCCGAAGCGGGAATTTCGAACAAAGTGGTTCTGATGCGACCCGCAGCCTGAATTTCGAGCCAGGAGAAGCTGTGACCACACGGAGCCTGTCGGTGACGCCCGAGGACGAAGCCGGTGCCGCGCCCGACGGCGCACGCTCCATTATTATTCTCAGCCCCGAGGAGAACTGACCATGGAACCGGCATTTTTCGACATGACGGTCAAGCTTCTGGCTCTGGCCTATCTTGTGCCCTTCATCGCCTTCCTCTTCGGCGTCGTGATCTGCGATCAGCTCAAGCTGCATTCGATGCACAAGCGAAAGCATCTGTGGCTCGTTTCGGCGCCGGTGGCGATGTTCACAGTGGGCATGATGGTCTCGTCCACCAAAATCAAGAGCGCCCATGACGACGTGATCACCTATCAGTACGCCCATGTGACCGAGTTCGACCAGTACCTGATGTTCCTTGCGATCACGATCTTCCTTGGCACGATGGCGCCGACAACCTTCGATCGTTTGCGAGACAAGCTGGCCAAGACCGGGCCGGGCGGGATGGCGGCAGAGTGACGGCGGCGGACCGGGGCCTGAGCGTGTAATACCGTGTGCAGCCTGAATTCAACCTGCACCGGCATCTGCTGGAACCGATCAACCCAATCCGCTAATACAGCTATCAAACGCTGCCTTCCGGAGACCGGGAAATGATTTCATTCTTCCTGACGTTGATCCGCCTGATAAAGGCGCTCGTTCGGGGCTTGCGCGATCCCGAGTTTCGGGCGGTCGTGATACTTGCCATGCTGCTCATTCTGTCGGGTGGCCTGTTTTACCGGTGGGCAGAAGGCTGGACATTTCTGGATGCGATCTATTTTTCGGTGATCACGCTATCCACGGTCGGTTACGGCGACCTTTATCCGGTCACGCCGATCGGCAAGGTGTTCACAATCATGTATATCCTCGTCGGTATCGGCGTCTTTGTGACCCTCGTAACGCTCATGGCAAAAGCGCTTTTGATCGACACAAAAATCGAGCGCAAAGCCGATAGCAGCGACGCCGACACGTCACCCGATGACAAGACCGGGTAATCGCGCCTTGCATCCTGTCTCCATTCCACTATAAGGCCGCATCCTTCCGCATTCACGGGAACCGGCGCAGCCTCTCGTGGCGGGCAGCGGAAGGTGTCGCCCGCCTATGAAGCCGCCTGAGACTGATAGGAGTATGCATGCCGCTGTATGAGCATGTCCTCATCGCGCGTCAGGACCTTTCCAACGCGCAGGCCGAAGGCCTCATCGAACATTTCTCCACCGTCCTCGCTGACAACGGCGGCAAAGTCGTCGATCACGAGTACTGGGGCGTCAAGACGATGGCCTACAAGATCAACAAGAACCGCAAGGGCCACTATGCCTATCTGCGCACCGATGCGCCCTCGGCCGCCGTGCTCGAGATGGAGCGTCTTGCCCGTCTGCACGACGACGTAATGCGCGTGATGTCGATCAAGGTCGATGCGCACGAGGAAGGCCCCTCGGTCCAGATGCAGAAGCGCGACGACCGCGGCGATCGCGGCGACCGTCGCGAGCGTCGTTGATCAGAGCCTGAGGAAAGGAACCTAACACATGGCGAACAAACCGTTTTTCCGCCGCCGCAAGGTCTGCCCCTTCTCGGGCGAGAACGCGCCGAAGATCGACTATAAGGATGTCCGTCTTCTCCAGCGTTACATCTCCGAGCGTGGCAAGATCGTGCCCGCCCGCATCACCGCCGTTTCGGCGAAGAAGCAGCGTGAACTGGCCCGCGCCATCAAGCGCGCCCGCTTCCTCGCCCTGCTGCCCTACGCCGTGAAGTAAGGAGACACGACCATGCAAGTGATCCTTCTCGAACGCGTGGCCAAGCTTGGCCAGATGGGCGAAGTCGTCAAAGTCAAGGACGGCTACGCGCGCAACTTCCTTCTGCCGCAGGGCAAGGCGCTCCGCGCCTCGGAAGACAACATCAAGTCCTTCGAAGGCCGCAAGGCGCAGCTCGAAGCGCAGAACCTTGAGACCAAGAAAGAGGCCGACAAGGTCGCCGCGACGCTCGACGGTCAGGTCTTCATCGTGATTCGTTCGGCCTCCGACGCCGGCGCGCTCTACGGCTCTGTCACCACCCGTGACGCCGCCGATGCCGCGACCGAAGCCGGCTTCACCGTCGATCGCAAGCAGGTCGTGCTGACCCGCCCGATCAAGGAACTTGGCCTGCACGACGTCGAAGTTGTCCTTCACCCGGAAGTCTCGGCCACGATCAAGCTGAACGTTGCCCGCTCGACCGAGGAAGCCGAGCTTCAGGCCTCCGGCAAGTCCATCCAGGAACTGGCCGCCGAGGAAGAAGCCGCCGCCGATTTCGAAATCGCCGAGCTGTTCGACGATATCGGGTCTGCCGGTCAGGATGCCGAGGAAACCGCGGAGTAATTTCCGCCGGTTACGAGATCAAGGACCGCGCCGGTTCGCCCGGCGCGGTCTTTTTCTTGGCCAACGGTTTTCAGCCGTCACAGACCGAGATCGCGGAAGACTGCGGGAAGCTGCTCCGGCAGGTCCTCGGCAATCAGGCCGGGGCCGAACTTCAGCGCGCATTCGACATGCAGCCATGCGGCCGTCTCAGCCGCCTGCATCGGCCCGAACCCCCGCGCCAGAAGCCCTGTGATGAAGCCCGCAAGCACATCGCCCGATCCGGCGGTCGCGAGCCACGGCGCTGCCCGGTCGTAGTGGGCGGAATTGATGCTGCACCGGCCCGTCGGGTCGGCGATCACCGTATCCGGCCCTTTGTAAAGCACCACGCAGCCCGCCCGCGCCGAGGCCTCGCGGGTCGCATCTACCTTGGAATAGGCGGGGCCTTTCGTGGCCGGGGCGGCCAGTTTCTTGGCGATATCGGGGAAAAGCCGGGCGAATTCGCCGGCATGGGGGGTGAGGACACAGTTTTCGTGGAGAGCCGCGAAGAGATCGGGTTCGCGGGCGAGGATCGTCAGCGCGTCGGCGTCGAGGACGACGGCGCAGGATGCCCCCCTCCCTTCTTCCCTCCCCACAAGGGGGAGGGAAACCGCCCCGACCTTGTGCGCATCGCCCGGTGCCTCGCGGCTCCCCTCCCCCTCGTGGGGAGGGGATGGGGGTGGGGGGGCACCGACCGCAACCCCAAGCGCCACAGCGACCAACGCCACCTCCCGCCCACCGGTCCCCAGCCCCGGCCCGAGGCAAAGCGCATTGATCCGCTGGTCCTCCAGCACACGCTCGAACGCATCGGCATCGGCGACCGGCCTCAACATCACCGCATCAAGCCGCGCGGCATTCTCCGCCAGCGCCTCGGGCGGACAGCCCACGGTGACCAGCCCCGCCCCGATCCGAAGCGCCCCCCGCGCGGCGAGGCGGGCCGCCCCGCCCCGACTCGCACCGCCTGACAGGATCAGGGCATGGCCGTGTGTGTATTTGTGGGTGGCAGGGGTCCCGTCTGCACTCCACTCTTTGCTTAATGCTCCGAGATATAAGTTCGGTTCACCGGGGGTGAGGACAGTTGACTTTGTGGGGTGCGGAAACCTCGCCCTGATTCCGATTGATTTGATTGAAAGTGAAAAGGACCTGCGCGCACCTGCACTCAAATGATGACCGAGTTTGGGAAGGTGAAACGTGACTATTTGGTCCGCAGGAAGAGAGACGCCCAGTTCCACACCACTGTCGGAACAAATGCCGCTTGGAATGTCCACGGAAATGATCGCAGGCCGCTGCCCCAAGTTGGCTCTGCCAAGCTCTTTGACACGTTGTGCTGCAACGCCTTCCATCGGGCGCGATAGTCCTGTGCCAAAAAGGGCGTCAATTATCCATGTGCGCGTTGGTTCGCCTGTACGCACTGGCGAGTATTGGTGTGCGTCGAATAACTCGAGCGCTCGAACCTCCCCCAAAGCCCACCAGCGCTCATAATTCTCCCTTGCATCCGGCGGCAGCTTTTCGGGGTCGCCGTAGAGGAACACCTCCACCTCCCAGCCCCACTCCTTCAAGAGCCGCGCGACGACGAATCCGTCGCCGCCATTGTTGCCCGGGCCGCAGAGCACCACCGCCCGGTGGGACGTCTCTGCCAGTTCCGGCCATTCCTCGAAGATCGCCTCGACCACGCCGCGCCCGGCGCGTTCCATCAGCTCAAGGCCGGTGACCTCTCCGCTCGCAATCGCGGCCTCTTCGATGGCGCGCATCTGCGCGGCGGTGAGGAGTTCAGTCATGGCTTGGGCCCCGCTTTTCACAAACTGCCCGACCTTCGGGCGAACTGCACAAATATTAGGCAGGCGGTACAGAATCCCGTCCGCACGTGCCCTGCCCTGACCCTAGCCAATTGTGCGCGTGCGGCGAAAGTGGTCACAGGGGCGCGACCGCAGGAAATTGACCCCGGGAGAGTCGCCCCATGAAGAAGATCGAAGCCATCATCAAGCCCTTCAAGCTCGACGAGGTGAAGGAAGCGCTTCAGGAGGTCGGCGTGCAGGGGCTTTCGGTGATCGAAGTGAAGGGCTTCGGCCGCCAGAAGGGCCATACCGAGCTTTATCGCGGCGCCGAATATGTCGTCGACTTCCTGCCCAAGGTGAAGATCGAGGTCGTGCTTTCCGACGACATGGTCGATGCCGCCATCGAGGCGATCGTTTCAGCCGCCCGCACCGACAAGATCGGCGATGGCAAGATCTTCGTCACCCCCGTCGAACAGGTCATCCGCATCCGCACCGGCGAAACCGGCGAGGACGCGATCTAACACCCGGGTCCCGACCCGAAACCGAAATCTCAATTCAGAAGGACAGACGAGATGAGCGCCAAGGACGTTCTGAAACTGATCAAGGACGAGGAGGTCGAATATGTCGACGTCCGCTTTACCGACCCCAAGGGCAAGCTGCAGCACGTAACGCTGATCGTCGACATCATCGACGAGGATTTCTTCGAGGAAGGCTTCATGTTCGATGGCTCCTCCATCGCCGGATGGAAGTCGATCGACCAGTCCGACATGAAGCTGATCCCGGACACGTCCTCGGTCTATATCGACCCGTTCTACGCCGAAAAGACGCTCTGCATCCATTGCAACGTCGCCGAGCCGGATACGGGCGAGCCCTATAGCCGCGACCCGCGTGGCACGGCGTCCAAGGCCGAGGCGTATCTCAAGGCGTCCGGCATCGGCGATGTGGCCTATTTCGGACCCGAGGCCGAGTTCTTCATCTTCGACGATGTGCGTTACTCGGTGACACCGCAGAAAGTGGCCTACCAGATCGACGCGCATGACGCCGCCTGGAACACCGATACCGAATACGAGATGGGCAACCAGGGTCACCGCGCCGGCCACAAGGGCGGCTATTTCCCGGTGAACCCGATCGACGCGGCGCAGGACCTGAGGGGCGAGATGCTCTCGACCATGAAGCGCATGGGCATCAAGGTCGACAAGCACCACCACGAGGTCGCGACCGCCCAGCATGAGCTGGGCATGATCTTCGGCGGGCTCGTCGAGCAGGCCGACAACATCCAGAAGTACAAATACGTGATCCACAACGTGGCCCACGCCTACGGCAAGTCGGCCACCTTCATGCCGAAGCCGATGAAAGGCGACAACGGCTCCGGGATGCACGTCAACATGTCGATCTGGAAGGGCGGCAAGCCCCTTTTCGCGGGCGACAAATATGCCGACCTCAGCCAGGAAGCCCTGTGGTTCATCGGCGGCATCCTTAAGCATGCGAAGACGCTCAATGCCTTCACCAACCCGTCGACGAACTCCTACAAGCGCCTGATCCCGGGCTTCGAGGCGCCGGTGCTGCGCGCCTATTCCGCCCGCAACCGCTCGGGCTGCGTCCGGATCCCGTGGACCGAAAGCCCGAAGGCCAAGCGCGTCGAGGCACGTTTCCCCGATCCGGCGGCGAACCCCTATCTGGCCTTTGCCGCGCTCCTGATGGCCGGTCTTGACGGCATCAAGAACAAGATCGATCCGGGCCCCGCATCGGACAAGGACCTTTACGATCTGCCGCCGGAGGAACTGGCCGGCATCCCGACCGTCTGCGGTTCCTTGCGCGAAGCACTTGAGGCGCTCGACGCGGACCACGCCTTCCTGCTGGCGGGTGACGTGTTCACCAAAGACCAGATCGACGGCTATCTCGCGCTGAAGTGGGAAGAGGTCTATGCCTACGAACACACACCGCATCCGATCGAGTACCAGATGTACTACAGCTGCTGAGCCGATCTGCACTGAAATAAGAAAGGGCGCCTTAGGGTGCCCTTTTCATTTCTGGCGCAGGCGTCGAGTCAATCGGGGGGTTAATAGATCTTGCCGCGGGGTCACTGAGGTTTTCTCAGAGGCTTTCGAACGCGGCCTTCTGACGCGCTGACCAGCGAACCAGCAGCCGGAATCCGTCACTGGTTTCCGTTTCCTTCTGAACCACCCCTTCGCGGTGCAGCCACGCCCTTTCCTTCCCTGCCTGGAATGGCAGGTCAATATTCGTCTCTTCCCGGGGTTCGTCGAGCGTACCATTGATCGCTTCAAGAAGCGCAGGCAAACCCTCACCCGTTAGAGCTGAGACGGCATGAATGCCGGGCGTCCGCGCGTCCTGCACCTCCAGCGCCTCGCGGAGCGGCGGAGCAAGCAGGTCGATCTTGTTCCAGACCTCGAACATCGGCACATCTTCATCGACCCCGAGGCTTTCAAGGATATCACTCACATCAGCCGCCTGTTCCTCAGTTTCGGGATGGGCGATATCGCGGACATGGAGGATAAGGTCGGCCTCCAGAACCTCTTCCAGCGTGGCGCGGAAAGCCGCGACCAATTGCGTCGGCAGATCGGAGATGAAACCCACCGTGTCGGACAGGATCACTTTCTTGCCCGAGGGCAATTCAACCCCCCGCATGGTTGGATCGAGCGTTGCAAAAAGCATGTCCTTTGCCAGCACCTCCGCCCCCGTCATGCGGTTGAAAAGCGTCGATTTGCCGGCGTTCGTATAACCAACCAGCGCAACGATCGGGAACGGCACCTTGCGACGCGCGGCGCGGTGCAACTCGCGTGTCTTGACCACCTTGGCCAATTGGCGGCGGATCTTCACCACCTCTTCGTCGATGGCGCGGCGGTCGGCCTCGATCTGCGTTTCCCCAGGACCACCGACGAAGCCCAACCCGCCGCGCTGGCGCTCAAGGTGGGTCCATGCGCGAACAAGCCGCGTGCGTTGGTACGAAAGCGCCGCAAGCTCCACCTGCAACACGCCTTCCCGCGTCCGCGCCCGATCGGCAAAGATCTCGAGGATCAGGCCGGTCCGGTCGAGGAGCTTCACGCCCCATTCCTTTTCCAGATTTCTCTGCTGCACCGGGCTGACAGGTCCATCGACCAGAACGAGTTCAACGTCAGCGGCTGCAAACCGGGCCTTTAATTCGGCGATCTTGCCCGAACCGAACAGCATACCCGGCTGCACCTTGGGCAACCGGACGATCTCGGACCCTGCGATTTCAAGGTTGGGAAGCGCCGCAGCCAGCGACACCGCCTCCGCCAATGCGTGTTCAGGCATCCGGCGCGCGGTCCGGCCGGATTTCAGATCGGGATGCAGGACATAAGCCTTGACGGGCCTGTCCTTGACGGTAACGGGAGTGTTCAGTCTTCGCCCTCGTAAAGCGAGATCGGCTGCCCCGGCATGATGGTCGAGATCGCATGCTTGTACACAAGCTGCGACTGGCCGTCACGGCGCAGAAGGACGCAGAAATTGTCGAACCAGGTGATCACCCCCTGAAGCTTCACCCCGTTGATCAGGAAGATCGTCACCGGAACCTTTGCTTTGCGGACGTGGTTAAGAAAAGCATCCTGCAAATTTTGTTTGTCGGCAGCCATGTTTATCGTCGCCTTTTGTTTTCTATACGCGCGTAAACGCCCCTCGGCGCTGCACCGGGAGCTTGGGGCGAGTATGCGAAAGAATTTCCGACTTTCCAGCCCAAAAGTATGATTTTTCTTGGATTGTCGCAGTTCCGGTCAACCGCGCCAGAACTCCGGGTTGAGCAAGGCGATGATCGCAAGCGTTTCAAGGCGACCAAGAACCATCGCCGCGCCGACGATGACACGGGCCACGCCGTCGAGATCCGCCCAGCTGAGGGGCGAGCCTGCGGTCACATTTGCCAGAGGACCGGTGGTCGAAAGCGCGGCCACGGCAAAAGTCGTTGATGATACGAAATCGAGCCCGGTCAGCGAAAGGGCCAGCATCGTAACCGCGATGGCGAGGGCAAAGAGCATGAAGAAGATCCATGCCATCTGCGCTCCCTGCCGCCGCAACTTGCGTGCCTGCGCCCCTGATCCACCAATGGAGTTCGGGTGGATCAGGCGCTCAACCTCCCGTTCGCCATGCCGGTAGAGCGCGTAGACTCGCAGCAGCTTCACCCCTCCGGCCGTCGTCGCGACACCGCCGCCGATCACGGCAAGCCCGGCGAGGATAAGGCCCGGCGTCGCCAGTCCCGACCAGGTCCGCGCCTCAGCCCAATCGATCGATTCGAAGCCCGTGGTGGTCAGGAAGGACAAGACCGTAAAGACCGTGCCCCAAAGTGCGGACAAGGCCGCGACCGTGTCCTTAACCTCATCGACCTCCAGCGCGCCCATCCAGTGGCGAAGGAACAAAAGTGCCGGGACAACGGTGACCAGAAGGAGCGCCATACGGAGTTCCGGATCCTCCGACAGACCGCGCACCGCCTGCAGCGTGCGACCGGATGGATAGAGACGCCGCGAAAGACCGAAGACGAGAAACACGAAGATAATAGCCTCACCGGCCACCCCGGCATCGGACCCGGCCATGCCCCCGACCGGGGAGATGCCCGACGTGGCAAGCGTCGACATCGCATGGCAGGCTGCAACCAACGCCCGATCGCCGGCGAGGATCAGACCGATCCAAAGCACCAGCGTCAGTCCTGCATAGGCGGGAAAAAGCGTCACGGTATAGCGCCACAAGCTTTCATTCGGGCCGGTGCGCTGCAATGCCTGCCCGCCTGCTGTCGCGCCCTGCCCGGCCGGCGCCCCGGTCAGAACCTCGAACCCGCCAAGGTTCATTGGCGCAAGGATGGCGATCGCGGTCAGCAGTACGAAGAAGCCCCCCATCCAGCCGACAAGGGCGCGCCAGAGATGGACAGATCCGGGCAATCTTCCGGGATCGAAAAGGGTGGCGCCGGTCGTTGTCAGGGACGAAACCATCTCCCACCAGGCGTTGTAGAAGGATGTGTCCGGTACTGCTTCCGAAAATGGGACCGCCAGCATAAGCGGCAGAACCGTGAAAGCGCCGAGCAATGTCAGAAGTTGATCGCGTGCCGGCTGACGGGTGCGATTGGCCGCTGTTGCGATACCCAGCAGGATCGTGACCATCAGAAACAGGGTGCCGGAATAGAAGAATGCGCGTGAAACCTCGTAGTTGCGAACCGAGAACCCATGGACGGCAGGCACATACATGGCCAGGGCGAAGATCCCCATCAGGATCACCATGAACGGAATCTGATGAAGGCGGCGCATCGATCAGAAGAAGTCGATCGAGACTTGTAACAGCCGCTCGACCTCGGGGATGTCGCCCGCCATGCAGAAGAGCGCGATGACATCCCCCTCCTCTACCCGGGTATCCCCCGTCGGCTTGACCACCTTGTCCCCCTTCATCAGCGCCCCCATCAGTACGCCCTCGGGAAACTCGATGTCCCGCACCGGGCGGCCCGCGATGGGCGAGGTCGACAGGACCTGAGCCTCGATCACCTCTGCCTCCGCATCGCCGATGGAATAGATCGCGCGGACACGGCCATGACGGATGTGACGCAGGATCGACGAAACGGTCGTCGCGCGCGGGTTGATATAGGCGTCGATGTCGAGCGCCCCCATCAGCGGCACCAGCGTCGGGTCGTTGATAAGCGCGATGGCCATCGGGCATCCGGCCTGCTTGGCGCGGACGGCAGCGAGGATATTGGTCTTATCGTCATCCGTGACGGCCAGCACCGCATCCGCGCGTTCGATATTAGCCTCGGCGAGAATATCCATATTCATGCCGTCGCCATTGAGAACGATCGTCCGTTCAAGTGAATCCGCTGCCCGTTCGGCATTGCCGCGGTTCTTTTCGATCATCTTGGCGCGAATACGGTCAGTGCGGCTTTCCAGCGCACGGGCCACGGCCAGACCGACATTGCCGCCGCCGATGATGACGATCCGCTCCTGCTTCTTTGTTGTCTTTCCGAAGATGTCGAGCGTTCGGTTGACGTCCTCGACATGAGAAAAGACATAGATCTGATCATCTGCGAAAAGCTGGTCATCCGGCTCGGGCGCGAAAAGTCTGCCTTCGCGCCGGATGCCGACAACGATCGCACGGAGCGTCGAGAAGAGATCGGTGAGCTGGCGCAGAGGGGTGTTCAGGACCGGACATTCCTCGCTCAACGAAATGCCAAGAAGCTGCGCTTTCCCGTTCATGAAGCTTTCGGTGTCGAATGTCGCAGGCGCAGCGAGCCGTTGCAGTGCGGCCTCCGCCACTTCGCGTTCAGGGCTGATCACCACGTCGATCGGCAGATGATCGCGCCGGTAAAGGTCAGAATAAATCGCGTCCATGTACGACTGCGCCCGCAGGCGGGCGATCTTGCGGGTGATGCCAAAAACCGAATGCGCCACCTGGCAGGTGACCATGTTGACCTCATCCGAATGGGTGGCGGCGATGATCATGTCGGCATCGCGTGCGCCCGCCCGTTCGAGAATATCCGGATAAGAAGCGAACCCCGCCACCCCTTGCACATCCAGCGCCTCGGTGGCGCGACGGACAAGCTCGGCATTGCTGTCGACGACCGTCACATCGTTCTTTTCGCCTGAAAGGTGCCGTGCGATCTGCCAGCCGACCTGTCCGGCGCCGCAAATGATGACTTTCATGATCGCTCCAGCATGAGACTGCGCTACTTGATAGGCGGAGGTCGATGCGCGGTCAACGTGCCCAGTTCCGAGCGCCGGTGGCGGAAAAGTTTTGTCTTAAAACTTTTCTTGGAAGGATTTTGCTTCAAAATCCCTCCGCCCCCGGTTGTTCTGGCCAGACGTCCTCAGACCTCCTCTTCCTCTTCCTCCTCAACATGCGCCACGCGCGCGCCGGATTTGGAGGTCGTGACCACCCCGAGCGATTTGAGTTTGCGATGCAGAGCCGACCGTTCCATGCCGACAAAGGTCGCGGTGCGGCTGATATTGCCGCCGAACCTGTTGATCTGGGTGAGCAGGTACTCACGCTCAAAGAGTTCACGCGCCTCGCGCAGCGGAAGGGTCGCAAGCCCACCGGACAGAACCACGCGACCTTCTTCCTCAGGCCCCTCGCTCTGCCCCGGCAGTTCGCGGGCGTCGATCGGGCCGCTGGAATCGCCAAGGATCAAAACCCGCTCGATTACATTGCGAAGCTGACGGATATTTCCCGGCCATGCCATCGTCTGCATCAGCGCCTCGGCCTCTTCCGACAGGTCGCGCAGCGGCAGGCCCTGGCTTTTATTGAACGCGGCCACGAAATGCCGTGACAATTCTGGAATGTCCTCGCGGCGTTCCTCTAGGGACGGCACCGCGATAGGAACGACATTGAGACGGTCGTAAAGCTCCTGCCGGAACCGGCCCGCCGCGATTTCATTGGCCAGATCGCGCGTCGTCGACGAAATCACCCTGAGATCGACGCGAACCTTGTCGGCTCCGCCAACCCGGGTGAATTGCTGTTCGGTCAGCACCCGAAGGATCTTCGACTGCGTGCCCGAAGGCATATCGGCCACCTCGTCAAAATAGACGACGCCGCCATGCGCCTGCTCCAACAGACCCTTTTCCACGCCACGTTCCGGTGTTTCGCGCCCGAAAAGCACCTCTTCCATGCGCTCCGGTTCAATGGAGGCCGAGGCAACCGAAATGAACGGACCACTTGCCCGGTTGGAATTGACGTGAATGTAACGCGCCGCAACCTCCTTGCCCGAGCCGGGCTGGCCGGTCAGCATCACACGGCCATTGGATTTGGTCACCTTGTCGAGCTGAGCCTTCAGCGCACGGAACGAATGGCTGGACCCGATCATGTCGGATGACGCCACATCGCCACGCCGAAGCGACGCGTTTTCGCGACGCAGGCGAGAGGTTTCCATCGCCCGCGCGATCACGACCGTCAACTGGTCAATGTTGAAGGGTTTCTCGATAAAGTCATAAGCACCCTGCTTGATGGCTGCGACTGCGATCTCGATATTGCCGTGACCCGAGATGATGATGATCGGCACGTCAGGGTTGTCCCGCTTCACCGTCTTCAGAATGTCGATCCCGTCCATCCGGCTGTCCTTCAGCCAGATATCGAGCACCATCAGCGCCGGCGGTTCGGCATTGATCTCGGCCATGCATTCATCCGAGTTGGATGCCAGCCGGGTCGTAAAACCTTCATCCTTCAGGATGTCAGAAATCAGTTCTCGGATATCACGTTCGTCGTCGACGATCAGAATGTCGTTCATCTACCACCTCCGGCCGTTTCTACGGCTTTGTCTTTCTGCCCTCGACCGGTCTTCGCCCTTGGCAGACGAATTTCGGCCATCGCGCCCCTGCGGGCGCCCACTTCAAATGGATCGGCATCGGTCAGGATGAGCGTGCCGCCATGTTCCTCGATGATTTTCTTGACGATGGACAGGCCAAGACCGGTGCCCTTCTCGCGCGTCGTCACATACGGCTCAAAGAGCCGCGCCCGGTCTTCCGGAAGGCCAATGCCGTTATCGGCAATGCGGATCGTGACCAAGGCGGGCGTGGCTTCCATCGACACGCGGACCTCGGGCGCGTAGCCCTCGGGCGCGCCCGCTTCCAAGAGCGACTCAATCGCTTCGCCGCCGTTCTTGATCAGGTTCGTGACAGCCTGCGAGATCATCGTCGCATCGAGTTCCACGATCACTGGTTCGTTTGGTAGATCGGCACTTAGTTTGGCACCGTGCAGCGCGCCGTCCTGCAACGTCACCGCATCACGCATGAGCTTGGTCAGATCATGGTCGCGCCGGTCGGGCTCAGGCATGCGGGCGAATTTGGAAAACTCGTCGACGATGCGCCGCAGGTCGCCGGTCTGGCGGACGATGACGTCCGTCATCTGTTCGAGGTTCTCCGATTGCTCCCCCACGAGCCCGGTGAATTTGCGCCGGATGCGTTCGGCCGAAAGCTGGATTGGGGTCAGCGGGTTCTTGATCTCGTGTGCGATGCGGCGGGCAACGTCACCCCAGGCAGCCATGCGCTGCGCGCTGACAAGCTCGGTCACATCGTCGAAGGCGACGACGTAACCTTCCAGCCGCTCTTCGGCATTGCGCCTGATCGCCATGCGCACCAGAAGGCTTTCCAGCCGGCCTTCCCGGCTGACCTTGATTTCCTCCTGCGCGACCTCGCCGATCCCGTCACGGAGCCGGTCAAAGAGCGTGGAGAATTCGGGGACGGCCTCGGCCAGCGGGCGGTCGTGGTCGGTTTCCTCATCCAGACCCAAAAGCCGGGTCGCAGCGCGGTTCAGGAAATCGACATTTCCTTCTGCATCGAGGCCGATGACCCCGGACGTAACCGAAGAGAGAACCGAGTCAAACAGCCGCCTCCGCCGTTCGGTCGCCCGGTGGCTGTCCATCAGGGCCTGCCGCTGAGTATTGAGTTGCCGCGTCATCTGGTTGAAGACCCGGCCGAGCATGGCGATTTCGTCGTCGCCTTCCTCTTCCACCACCTGCACTTCCAGATCACCCGCTCCAACGCGCTGCGCAGCCCCCGCCAACCGACCTACGGGGCGCGACAAGCGTTCAGCCACCCACAGCCCCATCCACGTCGCAGCCAGAACGAGGAGGAGCGCGAAGCCGACATAGACGAGGCCGAATTCAAAAAGGACCCGCCCCCGCGACGCTTCAAGCTGCTGGTAAAGCGCCACAGTGGCGCGGGTGTCATCCAAGAGGTTAAGGATCTGACCGTCAACGTTCCGGCTTACATAGAGCATACGGTCGGCAAAGGCCGGCAGCGCGATCAGCGCGCGGAATTCGTTGTTATCCCAGTCTTCGACCAATACCGTTTCACCACCGCGCGCGCGGGTTATTTCCTCACTGCTTGGCTGCTCGAAATCAAAGAGATAGGACCGTTCACCACGCGCCCTGATCTCGCCGCTTCCGTCGATGACATAGGCCTCGCGCAAACCGCGCTGGATCTGGGTCTGGCCCTGGGTCAGAAGCTGGCGCAGATCGGCGTCGGGTAAAAGGAACGTCGCTTCTTTCGCGCGGTTGAGGAAATCCGCCAAGGCCGTGGCATCGGTAATCAGATCTTGACGGTGTTCCTCCTGATAGGCTTCGGCGGCCGTCAGCGATGTGCCGACAACTCCGCGGACACGGTCGGAAAACCAACCCTCCAGACCGATATTGACGGTCAGCCCGGCAAAAATCGCTACGAGGATCGTCGGCACCAGCGCGATTCCGGCAAAAATACCCGTAAGGCGCATATGCAGGCGCGAACCTGCCGAACGCGCGCGCCGCGCGGCAATCATCCGCGCCAGCCGGGCCAGCACCATGCCGCCGAGTGCCAGGAAATAGACGAGGTCGGCAAGCAGGATCAGGCGGAGCGAATCTGACTCTGCCCCCTGTCCGAAAGGCCCAAGCGCAATGAAAGTTGCGATCGCCAGTAGCGGACCGAGAACGACCAGACCCAGCGTCATGACATTCTGGAAACGCCGTTGCCGCCGCAACCGCGTGAAACGCTCCCATGATGCACTGCGCGCTAAGCCCTGCACGAGGCTCGCCCCTGATCTTGGGCCGCAAACGCGGCCATCGCCGATATATCGTGATCCTTGCACCTGCTGACGCAGATGGGCCACGGTTTGTGTTGCTGTTTTACATCAACTTGCGGCGCCGTGTCACGCGGATATCTAGGTCAGTGATCTTCTTGCGCAAAGTATTGCGATTGATGCCGAGAAGATCGGCGCACTTCGCCTGATTTCCCCCGGTCGCCTCCAGCGCAATCTCGATCAGCGGCAGTTCCATTTCCCTCAGAATGCGGTCGTAGAGCCCCGGCGGCGGCAGCCCGTCGCCATGCAGGTCGAAATAGCGCCGCAGATGACGCGCGATGGAGGCGGAAAGCCGTTCGGTCAGTTCGGTTACATCGCTGCGCGGCAGAGGGGCGGGTGTGCCGCCAAGGACAACCTCGACCTCTGCCTTGGTGATCTCGGCCTCAAGCGCGGTCACGGCAAGCCGTCTGAGCGTGTTTTCCAACTGCCGAACATTGCCTGGCCAACGATAGGCCCGGATCAAAGCCATTGCGTCCTGCGCCATCCGTCGCCGTGGCAAGCCGTCCCGCTCGGCCCGGGCAAGGAAATGCTCGGCCAACAGCGGGATATCATCCACCCGGTCGCGCAAGGGGGGAACGGTCATTGTCACCCCGCCGATCCGGTAAAAGAGGTCATCACGGAAGCTGCCCGCCTCCATTCGCGCGGCCAGATCCTGCTGGCTGGTGGCAAGGATGCGCGGTGCGGTGGCGGGCAGCGCATCGATCATGCGCACGATCCGTCCCTGCGCCTCGGCATCAAAATCGCCGATCTCATCGAAGACAATCGTCCCGCCCCGAGCCCGCGACAGAACCGCCGAAGGGCCATCGACCCCCTGCAACTCGGCAGCCTGCACAATGACAAAGGGCAAGGTTCGCCTGTCCGAAAAATCGTGGATCGCGCGGGCTACCAGCGACTTGCCGGTCCCCGATTCACCGGTGATCAGCACTGGCAGATCTGCATTCATCACACGCGCCACCAGACGGTAAAGCGCCTGCATGGCCGGCGTGCGACCGACGAGCGGCAGGTCGTCCCCACCTTCGCGCGGCGCGGGTTCGGGCACGGCCACCCGCCGCTTCTGACTCAGCGCACGAGCCGCGCGTTTCATAAGATCGGGCAGATCGAAGGGCTTTGGCAGGTAGTCGTAGGCCTCGGCCTCGGCCGCCTGAATGGCGGTCATGATCGTATTTTGCGCCGAAATCACGATAACCGGCAGACCCGGCCTTTCGGCGGCGATTTTCGGCAGCGCCTCGATCCCGTTTCCGTCCGGCATGACCACGTCTG
The DNA here is from genome assembly GCF_025751495.1 of Albidovulum litorale. GTDB lineage: Bacteria > Pseudomonadota > Alphaproteobacteria > Rhodobacterales > Rhodobacteraceae > Albidovulum > Albidovulum litorale. Next base: position 108,630 of record NZ_JAOWKZ010000003.1, read on the forward strand.
AAATCACCAGATCGCCCTTACCCTCCTCGACCCAGCGCATCAGCGTGACCATGGATGAGGTCGCATGGACCTTGCAGCCTGCCCGCGTCAGGGCCTGTGTCAACACCGTTCGGATCGTGCGGTCGTCATCAGCGACCAGGACAGTTCCATCCATCAGGGTGCCTCCTCAGGTTTGGGCGCGACGGGCAAAGACAGGCGGAACGTGGTGCGACCCGGCACTGACTCCACCGTGATCCAGCCGCCGTGATCGGCCACGATCTTGGATACCAATGCGAGGCCAAGGCCCGTGCCATTCTCGCGTCCGGATACGAAAGGGTCGAAGATGTCACCCGCGAGATCGGGCGGAATGCCCGGCCCGTCATCGGTGATCTCGATCTGAAGGGGCAGCGATACGCCGCCGCCATCGGCCCGGCGCAGGCGCAGCCCGTGATCGTAATATGTGTGCAGCCGGATCGTACCGGCCGCCCCCTTCGTCGCCTCGGCCGCGTTCTTCAGAAGATTGAGGATCACTTGCAAAAGCTGATCGGCATCACCCGCCGTCGGCGGCAGCGAGGGATCGTAATCCTCGGAGATCGTCATATGCGCGGCGAAACCCAGAAGTGCGGAGCGACGCGCACGGTCTAGCACGTCGTGGATGTTGACCGGTTTAGCCTCTGGTGCGCGCAGATTACCGAACTGTTCCACCTGTTCCAGCAGTTTAACGATCCGGCGGCTTTCCTCGACGATAAGATCAGCGAGTTCAATATCTTCCGGGCCGAGGTTCATGGAAAGTAGTTGCGCGGCACCGGTTATGCCGGCCAGCGGATTCTTGATTTCATGCGCCAGCATTTCGGCCATACCAATCGCGGACCGCGCAGCCGTTTTCATCCCCGGCCCGCGCCCCAACCTCTCGGCCAGTTCCCTGGGCGAGATCATCAGAATGACGGTACCCGGATATTCGGCGAGCGGCGCCGCCTGAAGGTTGCAAATGACAGGCGCCCGGTCACCAGTTCCCACATCGATGTCGTTGATGAAAAGCGAGGAGTGATTGGCGCGGACCCGGGCAAAGACCTCTTCCAGAGGCGCGTCGATCGCGAGCCGATCGAAGATCGGCTGACCCTTAAGCGCTTTGGCCGAGACGTTCAGGAATGCTTCGGCGGCGGGGTTCAGGTTCACTGCCCGGTCGCTTTCGTCGATCAGAATTGCCGGAACCGGCAGCGAGGCCCAGAGGGTCGCGGCGGCGGGCAGGCTCATGCCGCGCACCTTTCGGCTTCAGCAAAGGCCCGCGCGATGAGGCGCAAAACCTCCGTCGGGTCGGTGGCCACCATCATTCGGGCGCGGATCGCGGGATCAGCGTCGGCTTCGTCCATATACCAACCCAAATGCTTGCGCGCGATACGTATGCCCAGTTTGGTCCCATAGAAACTCAGCATCGCCTCGTAATGCTCTGAAACAATGTCTGAAAGTGCGTTCCCATTTGGGATAATAGGCTCCGGTGCGCCGAATAAAGCCGCCGCGATCTGCGCCAGCCGCCAGGGCGCGCCCTGAGCCCCGCGCCCGACCATCACACCCGTCGCACCAGACGCCTCCATCGCTGCGCGGGCCGAGGCGGTATCGACGATATCGCCATTGGCAATGACCGGGAGCGTTACCGCTTCACGTACAGCGCGGATAGCGGCCCAGTCGGCCGATCCCTTGTAGAATTGCTGCCGTGTACGGCCATGGACGGTGATCATCCGCACCCCTGCCGCCTCGGCCCGCCGCGCCAGATCGGGTGCGTTCACGCAGTCGGTATCCCAGCCCAGACGGCATTTCAGCGTCACGGGCACATCGACTGCCCCAACGACCGCCTCAATCAGTGTCAGGGCGTGGTCTGGATCGCGCATCAGGGCCGACCCTGACAGACCGCCCGTCACTTTCTTGGCCGGGCAACCCATGTTGATGTCGATGATCCGCGCCCCCATTCCGGCAACGACCTTCGCCGCCTCGGCCATCGCGCCCGCTTCACGCCCCGCAAGCTGGACGGAGGTCGCGGTATCGTCGCCAAGCCCCAGATCAGTGCGCGCTTTGGCCCGGACTGAAGGTTTTTCCGTCAGAAGTTCGCCAGAAGCCACCATCTCGGACACCACGAGCCCGGCACCGAACCGTGCCACCACACGACGGAACGGCAGGTCGGTGATCCCGGCGAGCGGAGCCAGAAAGACCGGCGGGTCCAGCGTGATATCGCCGAGCGTCAGAGCCAAATGCCTAATCCTTGTGCAACAGCTAACGTCCTAAATGCGGTTAGGCAGAAAGACAACAATAACGCCGCCATACAGGGCAGTCATTCTTAATGCGCCTAAAAATTAAGCGCGACCCCCGGCGCATGCTTGGCGGCCGGGCATTGCCGAGAAAGCCCAGTCGGATTACAGCAGGGCAAACGGAGGCAATCGTGATCGATACGGCAATCATTATCGTCGCGGCCGGGCGCGGCACACGGGCAGGTGGCGAGCCGAAGCAATGGCGGATGCTTGCCGGGCAAAGCGTGCTGGCCCGGACCGTCGCTGCCTTTCGGGGCGCGGGACGGATCATTGTCGTGCTTCATCCCGACGAGATCGTGCGGGGTATCGCCGAATTCGCGGGGCAGGTTACGCTTGTCGCAGGCGGTGAGACACGCGCGCAATCCGTCAGGAATGCACTTGAAAGCATTGATCAGAATGAAATTTCTTTTGTCTTGATCCATGACGGTGCGCGCCCGATGGTGTCGCCCGCCGTCATCGGTCGCGTACGTGACGCGTTAAAGAAATCAACTGCCGCCGCCCCTGCGCTGGCGGTGACAGACGCGCTCTGGACCGGAGTCGGGGCAAAGGTGACCGGCCTGCAACGCCGCGACGGCCTTTATCGCGCCCAGACTCCACAGGGATTCCATTTCCCGGCAATTCTTGCCGCGCACCGCGCCCATCCGGGTGGCGCGGCTGACGACGTCGAGGTCGCGTTGGCGGCGGGGCTTGACGTGGCTATCGTCGAAGGCGAGGAGGAGAATATCAAACTCACCTGGCCCGGCGACTTCGCCCGAGCCGAAAGGATGCTGGGGACTGGCATGGATATCCGCACCGGCAATGGCTATGACGTCCATGCCTTCACCGATGGTGATCATGTCATGCTCTGCGGTATTCGGGTGCCGCATTCCAGGGGTCTGCTGGGCCACTCTGATGCCGATGTCGGCATGCACGCCCTGACCGACGCGATCTATGGCGCGCTGGCCGAAGGCGATATCGGCCGACACTTCCCACCGTCTGACCCTCAGTGGAAAGGCGCGGCAAGCCAGATCTTTCTGGCTCATGCGGCAGGACTAGCCCGCGAAAAGGACTACCGGATTTCCAATGCCGATGTGACGCTGGTTTGCGAACGCCCGAAGATCGGACCGCATGCTATTGAAATGGCAAATGAACTCGCACGCATCACCGGCGTAGAACCCGACCGGATCAGCGTCAAGGCGACCACCTCCGAAAGGCTGGGCTTTACCGGCCGCGAGGAAGGCATCGCCGCCCTGGCCACCGTCACGTTGGTAAAGCCATGACCTTCCCGCGCCTACTCGCCACCTGGTTTGGCGTCGGCCTCCTAAGGCCCGCGCCGGGGACATGGGGATCGGCGGTCGCCGTGGCGCTCGGTCTTCTTCTGCACGGGATCGGACATTTCCCGCTTCTGCTGGTCGCCACCCTCATCATCACGCCGCTTGGCTTCTGGGCAACCGCGAAAACGGTAGAGGGGCAGGATGAAAAAGATCCGTCCGAGATCGTCATCGACGAAGTCGCAGGCCAGTGGATTGCGCTTCTCTTCCCCTCCGCCGGGTTCTGGTGGATGGGGCTCGACAGCTGGAATTTTCCATGGCCGGGCTGGGTCGCGGCCTTCCTCTTCTTCCGCCTCTTCGACATCTGGAAACCCGGGCCTGTAGGTTATGCCGACCGCAAGCACACCGCCTTCGGCACGATGGCGGATGACCTTTGGGCCGGGTTATTCGCCGGAATCGCCACGATGATCGCGGCCGGTCTTGCGCATGGGGTCATGGGGGCATGAACCGGGCCGAAGGACTTCTCTCGCTCGCCCGCGCAAATGGCGCCATAATCGCAACGGCGGAAAGTTGCACCGGTGGCCTGATCGCTGCGGCGATCACTGACATTCCGGGGTCTTCGGATGTCTTCGACAGGGGGTTCGTGACCTACTCCAATGGGGCCAAAGAGGATATGCTGGATGTCCGCGCCGAAACCCTGAATGCGTTCGGCGCGGTCAGCGAAGATGTCGCTCGCGAAATGGCGGAAGGAGCGTTGAAACGTTCAGACGCCAACATCGCTGTCGCTGTGACCGGCATTGCAGGACCAGGAGGTTCCGAGCATAAGCCGGAGGGCCGGGTGTGCTTCGGTCTCGCCAGAACTGGCGCGGCGACACAGGTAGAGACCATCGAATTCGGCGCAATCGGACGTGATGCCGTGCGCCGGGCGACGGTCGACCACGCGCTCAACATGATCGTCGGCGTCCTCAAAGCGTGATACGAAAACCGATCAAATCCTGACCATATGCTGGGCAGGATTGCCCGCAGTTTAGGCAGTTTTGAAATTGCTGCACTTTCTGGCATCTGACCGCGCGGTGCCGCTTTTCTTGGCATCGGGTTCAGGCTCTGTCCGTCGCGACACGAAACGCGAAAGGACTTTATCCATGAACGGCGCCGATACTGCCTGGATCATCGTGGCCACCGGCCTTGTCCTTTTGATGACCCTTCCGGGGCTTTCGCTCTTCTATGGCGGGCTCGTACGGTCTCGGAATGTGCTTTCCGTCTTCATGCAGTGTTTTGCCGTGGCCTGCCTGATGAGCGTCCTGTGGCTGATTGCAGGCTATTCAATCGCCTTCGGGGGGGAGGGTGCCTATTGGGGCGGGCTAAGTCGTGCGTTCCTGATGGGTGTCGATGCGACCACGCTGAAGGGCACTCTGCCCGAGGTGTTATTCTTCGCGTTCCAGATGACCTTCGCGATCATCACACCCGCGCTCTTCCTCGGTGCCTTTGCCGAACGGGTGGGTTTTGGCTTTGTACTCCTGTTCTCGGCGCTCTGGATGCTTGGCGTCTATGCGCCGGTCGCCCATTGGATTTGGGGTGGCGGGTTCCTGGCGGATGGCGGCATCTTCGGCGAGATTGGTACGAAGGATTTCGCGGGCGGCATCGTCGTGCATGAAACGGCGGGGCTCGCCGCCTTGGTCCTCGCCGTTATGATCGGCCCGCGCAAGAACCCCACCACGCCGCCGCATAATCCGGGCTTTGTCGCCATCGGTGCGGGACTTCTCTGGGTCGGCTGGTTCGGTTTCAACGGTGGGTCGCAGCTGGCGGCTGACGGTGGGGCTGCGATGGCGATCACGGTCACGCATATCTCGGCCGCGACGGCTTCGCTCACTTGGGCTCTCTGGGAACGGGTGAAGTTTGGCCGCGCCTCGCTCGTCGGTCTCGTCACTGGCACCATCGCGGGGCTTGCCTCGATCACGCCCGCGTCGGGTTTCGTCGGCCCCATCGAGGCGCTGGTGATCGGCGCGGTGGCGGGCGTACTCTGTCAGGAGGCCGTCGCCCTCATCCGCAACAGGATCCGCGTCGACGACACGCTCGATGTCTTCGCCGTACACGGAGTCGGCGGCATCTTCGGCACGATCATGATCGCTGTCTTCGGCGCGGGAGACTGGATAGCCCAGCTTGGCGCGCTCCTGATCGTCGGTGTCTTTACCGTTATTACAACCTGGGCGCTGGCCAAACTCGCCGGTCTTGTGACGCCGATCCGCGTGGATGCGGAAACGGAGTTCAATGGCCTCGACATCTCCGCCCACGGAGAGCGCGCCTACGACATCACTTCGTAGGAAGTCTCAACACACGCCATGAACGGGGCCAAATGACCCCGTTCTCATCTGGATCAGACCTGTCCGTAAAGCGCCTTCGCCCGATCCTCGAAGGCCCGCACGACCCGGTGCATCGCCTCGTCGAACACAACGCCGATCAGCTTCTGCAGGATCGCGTTCCTGAACGCGAAGTCGACGAAGAACGATACCTCGCAGCCACCCTCATCGCGGTCGCGAAACGACCAGTTAGATCGCATATGCTGAAAAGGTCCGTCGAGATATTCCGTGTCGATACGCCCCTCGGCGGGCCAGAGAACGACCCGGCTGCCGAACCGTTCACGAAACACCTTAAACGAAATCACCAGATCGGCCTCCATCACCTCTGCCCCGTCGGGCCGGAGCGTGCGTGACCGGATGCGGGCGGCGGCAGTCCAAGGCAAAAACTCAGGATAGCGCGCGACGTCGGCCACCAGATCATACATCTGGCGCGCCGAATAAGGCATCACACGGTTCTCGGAATGGGTCGGCATCGCGCATCCATGGTGACTCTGGCCCCCCGTGTCGCTAAATGGAGAAGGGAATTCAAGGGGACCGCATGCCGCATCGTGCTTACGTCATAGACGAAATGATATCCGCCAAGTCCATCGCCGCGCGGGTGGAGGCCTTGGCCAAGGAGATTACCAGGGCGTTCAACGGTACCGACAAACTCGTCGTCGTCGGCCTGCTGCGCGGTTCCTTTGTTTTCATTGCGGATCTGGTGCGCGAGATCGACCTGCCGGTCGAGGTCGATTTCCTTGAAGCCTCCTCCTATGGCGATGCGATGGAGTCGAGCCGCGAGGTGCGTATCCTGAAAGACCTGAGGGGCGAGATTTCGGGCCGTGACGTGCTGGTGGTCGAAGATATCGTCGATACCGGCTTCACGCTGCACCATGTGGTCAATCTCCTACGCTCACGCGAGCCGAAGCGGCTGGAGGTCTGCGCGCTTCTCGACAAGCCCTCGCGCCGGGAAGTGCCGATCAAGGCAACATGGACAGGGTTCGAGATCCCTGACGAATTCGTCGTGGGCTACGGCATCGACTTCGCGCAGCGCAACCGGAACCTGCCGCATATCGGAAAAGTGCGCTTCACCGATGAGGCCGACGCGGAATGAACCCGCGCCATTTCCTACGCATGACCAAGTGGGCGCGCAACCCACCCTCCACCCGGCGCGTCGTATTGGTCCTGGGTGTCATTGCGGTGTGTCTGGCGCTGGTGGGTTTGGAACGGGCCAGCCTCATACCTGAGGGGCTCGGATTGTCATCCGGTGACAGCAAGCTGAAGATCAAGCCGCTGCCATAGGCGCGCCCCGCAACCTTTCCGCCATCCGTCCCAACGCCGCAACGAGCGCCTTGCGGGTTTCCGCGATACGCGGAACATCAGCCAGATCAGCGTGGCTCGCCACCCAGACGTCGACGCTGATATCGGGGATAAGGCCGGTCACTTCCTCTAACCGGGCATCCTCATGACCGAGGAAATACGGCAGTGGTGTCATGCCCTGCCCTGCCGCCGCCATTTCCCGAAGGACCGGAAAACTGTCGGCACAAGCGACAATGCTGGCCGAGTCCAGTTTATCCGCCATCCAGCGCCCAATGAGCGAGCGTGAAAGTGGGCCGCAAATACTCAACCAATCCGCGGTTCCACAGTCCCTCCGACGAAAAACACCGAATCCCAGCTTTGCCCCGATCTCACCAATCAGATCGTCGGCAAGCTTGTCGGTCGGGCGCACGGTGATATCCGCATGGGTCCGCGCCAGATCGAGGTGCGTGTTTGTGCAAAGGAGTTCGATCCGCAGTTCCGGCGATGTCTTGCGCAGTTCGGAGACAACCGGCGGCAGCACGTACTGGCAAAACGTGTCGGTGGAGGTGACGCGCACATCACCGGTCAATGGCGCACGCACACCCTCAAGCGAGCGGGCGACCGATTGCACGGCCCGGTCAACCTCGCGCGCGGCTTCGATCACCCTTTTATGCGCGCTGGTGACCACATATCCCCGCGCTGTCTTGTCAAATATCTCTACGCCGGACGCCTCCTCATAGGCTGCGATACGCCTGAGCACTGTCGCGTGATTCACGCCTAAACGCCGTGCCGCCGCATTGACGGATCCTTCTTCCGCGACCGCGAGGACAAACCGTAAATCGTCCCAATTCTCCCTCATGCCGCGATCCTCACGCCATTGTTATCGGTCCAAATCGCGCTTTGGGCTCAGGTACCATAGCTTCTGCGCCCAAAATCGGGGGAAATCCCCCACTTGTGCAATTTCTCACGTATACCATGCAGGATTTGCGGATGGTAATGAAAATAGGCACATGTACTCTACCCAAATCCTCAACAGGGAGTTGTTTGATGAAGAAGATTCTTGCCGGTCTGGCGCTCGCCACCATTGCCATCACCGGAGTTGCTTCCGCTCAGGATTCACCTTTTGCGCTGCAGATCGGCGCGCGCAAAGGCGTGATGGATTATCGCCAGTTGCAGTTGATAACACTCGGCCAGATGGCCAAGGGCGAGGTCGAGTACAATGCTGAAGCGGCGCAGAAGGCAGCGGACAATGTCGTCGCGTCTGCGATGCTCGACCAGTCCATGCTTTGGCCGCAGGGATCGGACAGTGACTCCAACATCGAATCCCGTGCCATGGCTTCGATCTGGGCCGAAGGGTCGGATATCGGTGCTAAGGGCAAGGCCTTTGCCGAGGCGGCGATGGCCATGCAGGCCGCGGCAGGCGTAGATTTGGCCAGCCTGCAGGCGGCGATGGGTCCGCTGGGCGAGACCTGCGTCGCCTGTCACAAGGACTATCGCGCGCCCGCGAACTGATAGGGTATTTCTACAGGAAAAGACCTCAGGGGGCGGGATTCCCGCCCCCTTTTCAAGGAACATCATGCGCCGCATCCTTCGCCTTTTTCTCGTGGTCGCGATCGTCGGGCTGGGTGTCACCTATCTGGTCGTCCGGCCAAGGACACTTCCCGCCGACACGCTTTCCAGGCTCACTGGCGATGCCGGGCGCGGTGAACTGGTGTTCTGGGCGGGTGGATGCGCCTCGTGCCATGCCGATGCGAAGGCGACGGGCGATGACAAGCTTGTCCTGAAAGGGGGGCAGAGCTTTCCCTCTCCCTTCGGCACCTTCATCGCACCGAATATCTCGAACGACCCTATCGCCGGGATCGGCGCATGGAACGAGCTGGATCTGGCCAATGCAATGATCCGTGGCGTGTCGCCCGAAGGGCAGCACTACTACCCGGTCTTTCCCTATGCGAGTTATGCGAAGGCCGATCTGCAGGATGTGGTCGACCTGCGCGCCTTTCTCGCCACCCTGCCCGCCGATCCGACCCCGAGCGGCGCGCATGAGGTGGGGTTTCCCTTCAATATCCGCCTCAGCCTTGGTGGCTGGAAGCTCCTGTTCCTGAAGGATGGCTGGGTCGTCGATGGCGACTTGACCGAGGAAGAACAGCGCGGCCGCTATCTGGCGGAGGCGCTCGGCCATTGCGGTGAATGCCATACGCCGAGAAATGCGCTGGGCGGAATGGAGAGCGCGCGCTGGCTCGCAGGCGGGCCAGTCCCTGCGGGGCGTGGAAACTTCCCCAATATCACTCCTGCAAAGCTGGACTGGTCAAAGGCCGATATCGTCGAATATCTCACCTCGGGATTCACACCGGATTTTGACAGCGTCGGCGGCCACATGGCTTTGGTGGTGGAAAACACTGCCCGCCTGCCCGAAGCAGACCGGGCCGCCATCGCCGCATATCTGAAGCGTGTTCCCGCGTCGGAATGACCTGCTAATTCACGATCCGTTAACCCATTCAGGCTCATGATCGTCCTATGAGCCAATGGTACCGGCGGGGGCGGTATCCGGCGGCCGGTATCGCGGGACACTGCCATGAAAACCGCTTCGTACTGCCTCGTTCCCCTCCTCGTCCCCCTTACGGTTACTGCGCCCTGCAACGCAGACCCGATCACCCAACCCACTGCGCCTCCGGTTGCGAGGTTGCAGTTGACCGATGACCTCTATGGCCAGCCGCATCCGCAACCTGAACCGCGTATCCGGTTGCCGGAGCCGGGAGACCTGATTCCCGATGCCATCAGCAGCGGAATCGGTTTTCTGTTGAGTGACAGGGTATCAACCGAGGCCAATCTCAAGGGCGGCAGCGCAGCGGGCCCGCGCCTTAACCTGTCGATCGGGTTCAACTTCTGAAACGGATATCCACCACTAACTCCGTCTGGAACTGTGCAGTTCGGGCTACAGCGACCAAATAACTGGCACCTCATGGTAAGGAACACTTGTGGCTGCCTCGAGAACCGGCGAATGGCTGCGGCAAGTAGTAATTTACCGGGGGCTAATATCATGAATGCAGATCAACTTTCCAAAGCTTTCGCCGGGCTTGTTCTTGCGGTGGCGGTGCCTTCCTCTGTTGCTGCGCAATCCGCTCCGAATATCAATGTCACCGGTGAAATTGAAGTTGAGGTCCTTCACAGTGACGGGTCCGACGAAACGTTCCTCTTCGGTGACATTGATCTGAGCTTCGGCCCCGCCGCCGGTGCGGGCGGGCTCGGCTTTGATCTCGGCGTTCTCGCAATCGACAGCGATGGAATTGGCTCCGAATCGGCGATTTTCGCGGCGGCCACCTACACGACCAGCTATGGCAAGTTCAGCTTCGGTGTGCCGCGCAACGCAGCGAGTGCGTTCAGCCGCATGCCGGACCTCGGCGGCATAAAACTGGTGTCGCTCCAACAGGACGCGTTCACCGGCGGGGTCGTCGAATTGATGTACTTGACGAATGACGACGTCCCGGTTGGTCTGCGGTATGACGCGGATTACGGCGCGATCAAAGCGGCGACATCGTATCACCGCCTGTCCGACTCGGAGGCGACCGTCTTTGACTTGGCCGCCAGCTTTGAGATGGGCAAGTTCTTCACCAACGGCTCGGTGGAAATCGTGAAACCGCAGGGCACCTCGTCACAATCGGCCGTGCATGCCGAAATCGGTGCGAGCACGGACCTCTACGAGGCGGGGATTGGCTACACGATCGGCAGCAATGTCATTCCCGATGCGTTCATGGCCTGGGCGACCTACCGGCCGGTTCAGAAGCTCGACATTTCGGCAACCGTCCTCGACATCGACGGTACCGACGCGCTTTATGGTCTGAGTGGCACATACGCGTTCTGGAACTCGGCCTATGTGCAGGCGGGTGTCGCCGACAGCAGCGGCATCGATGCTGTCTGGGACCTGTCGCTCGGCTACAAGTTCTGAATCTGAATGGGGCGGGTCATCAGCCCGCCCTTTGTTCACGCCCGGCCAAGACGCTCCAACCGCGCCGCGCGCAGCCGCGCGAAGTCGTCGCCAGCATGATAGGATGACCGGGTCAGCGGCGTGGCAGACACCATCAGGAAGCCCTTGCCATAAGCGGCCTTCTCATAGCCCTTGAATTCCTCAGGCGTCACGAACCGGTCAACTCGGTGGTGCTTCGGCGTCGGTTGCAGATACTGACCGATGGTCAGAAAGTCGATATCTGCGGCGCGCATGTCGTCCATCACCTGACGCACCTCCTGCGCATTCTCGCCCAGCCCCACCATGATGCCGGACTTGGTGAACATTGCCGGGTCCAGATCCTTCACCCGCTGCAAAAGCCGGAGCGAGTGGAAATACCGCGCGCCGGGTCGGACCGAAGGGTAAAGACCGGGCACGGTTTCCAGGTTGTGGTTGAAGACGTCCGGTCGGGCTTCGACAACCTTTTCAAGTGCTTCAGGGCGACACTTGAGAAAGTCCGGGGTCAGGATCTCGATTGTCGTTTCCGGCGAACGATGCCGCACCGCCCTGATCGTCTGGGCAAAATGCTCAGCCCCGCCATCTTCCAGATCGTCGCGGTCGACCGAGGTGATGACGACATGGTTCAGGCCCAGCGTCTCAACCGCATGGGCAACCCGGCCCGGTTCGAACACGTCAAGCGCATCGGGGCGGCCCGTGGCGATGTTGCAGAACGAACAGCCGCGTGTGCAGATCTCACCCATGATCATCATGGTCGCGTGACCGGCCGACCAGCATTCGCCGACATTCGGGCAGCCGGCCTCTTCGCAGACCGTCACGAGCTTGTTCGTGCGCAGGATATCTCGCGTCTGCTTGTAACCAGCAGAGGTCGGGGCCTTGACCCTGATCCAGTCGGGCTTTTTCGGCTGCGCCTGATCCGCCCGGTGGGCTTTTTCAGGATGACGCTGGTCCGGAATTCTGAGGTCGCGCACGAATTATTCCCCCTAACTGGCGGTCGTGTCGGAGATATGCCTTTTTTCAGTGAAACACAATGAAACTGCGCGCATGGCTGGTTTGTGCGCAATTGGAGGATACTTGGCTTCTACACTCGTCGCCGAGGTAGTCGGTACGTTCATCCTGGTATTTTCGGCGGTGGATCGGCGGTTCTGATGGGCGAACATGTCGGGACGCTCGGGATATCGCTGGCATTTGGCCTGTCGATTGTCGCCGCCGCCTACGGGATCGGGCCGATTTCGAGCGCTCATCTGAACCCGGCAGTGTCCTTTGGTATGATGGCCGCCGGACGCATGAGTGGTCACGATGCGGCGATCTACTCCATCGCTCAGGTCGCCGGGGCAACGCTGGCCGCAGCTGTGATCCTGATCATCGCGTCCGGTCGGGCCGACTATTCGCTGGCCACGAATGGTCTGGGCCAGAACGACTATGGTGCGGGATACCTGGGTGAGTATTCGATGGGCGCCGCGTTCCTGTTCGAAACGGTCGCGACTTTCCGCTTTATCACCGTCATTCTGGGTGTGACGCAGAACGGCGCGCCCACCACCCTCGCCGGGTTGGCAATCTGTCTGACACTGGCGGGCATTCACCGCTTCTTGGGGGTATTCTGGCCGGTTTTGCCCACAGTCTGGGCGTGACGAGCGCACAGGTACAATAGGATCGTCGGGGTTGCTAAACTCCCGCTCTGCGCGCGGCATTCATCAATGCCGCGCCTGCTTCTGCCAGAATTTCCGCAAGCCGGGCGAACCAGCCTTCGCCATCGCTGGTCACGCGGCGCACCAGGACGATGCGCCTTGAGGGTTCAGGTTCCGCAAAGCGACGCAAGGCGATACCCGGCACGGCAGCCGATTCTGTCGCGACCGCGATTTCTGGCAGAAAGGTCAGCCCGACCCCCTGCCCCACAAGCCCGCAAAGCGTCGACAGCGAGGCGGCCCCAAGGTCGAGACGCAGACGCTTGCGGTCGAGGCCGCAGACTTCCAGCGCCTGATCAGCAAGGCAGTGGCCTTCATCCAGCAGAAGCAATTGATCCGGATCGAGCGTGGCCGGTCTTAGCGCTTCCATACCGGCAGAGGCCGCTGATATCCGACGTTCACTGCCCGCAAGCAGGAATCTGTCCTCGAACAGGGACGTCGCCGACAGGTCAGAACCATAGGCTAAATCCGCCACCACCACGGCATCCAGCCGCCCGGAATGCAGGTCGGCCATCAGGTCATCGGTGCGGGCCTCGCGAATTCTGAGATCACGGGTCAGGTCGTCGGCACGAAGGTTTGGCAAGGCGCGCGGCAACAGATACGGGGCAACGGTCGGAATGACGCCGAGGTTGAGCCGCCCGGTCAGGGCCTTCCGCCGCGCTGCGGCCTCCAGCTCACTGATTTCGGCCAAAATCCGCCGCGCCCGAGTTTCCAACTCCCGCCCTTCGCGCGTCAGATGCAGACCCCTTGGAAGTCGCTCAACGAGCGCAACATTAAGTGCGGCCTCTAACTCTCTAATCTGCATAGACAATGCAGGTTGCGAAATGTGGACCTTTTCGGCCGCGCCACCAAAACTGCGCGCGTCGGCAAGTGCGAGGAAGTAGCTCAGTTGCCGCAATGTAATCGACATAAGAAATCCTTATTGCAACACGAAGAAATTCCGATTTTTAATTATTACAAACACAGCCCATAGTCACGCTGCAAATCCCGATCCCGTCGGAAAGGCACAGGGCCCAAATCCGGGCTTCGACCGCCTTCGGGATCAAACATCAAACCCATTGGAGGACACATGGACGGCGACATCAAATGCCCGGTGCATCACACCGTTGCGGGCGGTAGATCGAACAAAGACTGGTGGCCGAACCAGCTTAACCTGAAGATCCTTCATCAGCATTCCGCGAAGTCGAATCCGATGGGGGCCGATTTTGACTATGCCGAGGCCTTCAAGTCGCTCGACCTCGACGCATTGAAGCAGGACCTCTACGCCCTGATGACCGAGAGTCAGGACTGGTGGCCCGCAGATTACGGCCATTACGGGCCGCTTTTTATCCGTATGGCCTGGCACAGTGCCGGGACCTATCGTACCGGCGACGGACGTGGCGGCGGCGGCACCGGCGCGCAGCGTTTCGCGCCCCTCAACAGCTGGCCGGATAACGGCAACCTCGACAAGGCCCGGCGCCTGCTCTGGCCGGTCAAGAAGAAGTACGGCAACAAGATTTCCTGGGCCGACCTGATGATCCTCGCCGGAAACTGCGCGCTCGAATCCATGGGATTCAAGACTTTCGGTTTCGGCGGCGGCCGGGCCGATATCTGGGAGCCGGAAGAGGATATCTATTGGGGCAACGAGGACACCTGGCTTGGCGACAAGCGGTATTCCGGTGAGCGCGACCTCGAAAACCCGCTGGCCGCCGTTCAGATGGGCCTGATTTACGTGAACCCGGAAGGGCCGAACGGCAATCCCGACCCGGTCGCTTCGGGTCACGACGTCCGCGAAACCTTTGGCCGCATGGCGATGAACGACGAGGAAACCGTGGCGCTCGTCGCGGGTGGTCACACCTTCGGCAAGGCTCATGGCAACGGTCCGGCCGATGCCGTCGGACCCGAACCTGAAGCCGCCCCGATCGAGGCGATGGGCTTTGGCTGGCTGTCATCGCATGGCTCAGGCAAGGGCTATGACACGATCACCAGCGGCATCGAGGGGGCGTGGAAACCCAATCCGACCAAGTGGGACATGGGATATTTCAAGGTTCTCTTCAAATATGAGTGGGAACTGACGAAGAGCCCGGCCGGCGCCAATATCTGGCTCGCTAAGGACGTGGCCGAAGAGGACATGGTCGTTGACGCCCATGACCCGTCCAAGAAGCACCGTCCGATGATGACGACGGCCGACATGTCGCTGCGCCTGGACCCGGCCTACGAAAAAATCTCGCGCCGGTTCCTCGCCAATCCCGACGAATTCGCCGACGCCTTCGCCCGCGCCTGGTTCAAGCTGACCCACCGCGACATGGGGCCGAAGGCGCTTTATCTTGGCAAGGAGGTTCCGGCCGAAGACCTGATCTGGCAGGACCCGGTTCCGGCGGTCGACCACCCGCTGGTCAACGCCTCCGATATCGCTGATCTCAAGGCGAAGGTTCTTGGCTCAGGCCTTTCGGTGTCGGAACTGGTCGCGACGGCATGGGCCTCGGCCTCCACCTTCCGGGGTTCGGACAAGCGTGGTGGCGCCAACGGTGCCCGTATCCGTCTTGCACCGCAGAAGGACTGGGACGTCAACGACCCTGCACAACTCGCCAAGGTCATTGGTGTTCTGGAAGGTATCCGTTCGGCGTTTAACGGATCTGCCTCGGGTGGCCGCAAGATCTCGCTTGCCGACCTGATCGTGCTGGCAGGCGCCGCCGCCGTGGAGCAGGCTGCGAAAGCGGCGGGTCACAACGTCGAGGTTCCGTTCACCCCCGGGCGGACGGACGCATCGCAGGAGCAGACCGATGTCGAGTCCTTCGATGTGCTCGAACCGAAAGCAGACGGGTTCCGCAACTACATGCAGGGCAAATACACCGTCCCGGCCGAACAGATGCTGATCGACCGTGCCCAGCTTCTGACGCTGACCGCTCCAGAAATGGCGGTTCTGGTCGGCGGCCTACGGGTCCTTGGCGCCAATAGCGGCGGCAGCAAGCATGGCGTCCTGACCGATCGTGCGGGCAAGCTGACGAACGACTTCTTCGTCAACCTTCTCGACATGGGTACAAAGTGGAGCGCCGCCGGTGACGGCGTATACGAAGGCCGCGATCTTGCCTCCGGCGCGGTGAAGTGGACCGGCACCCGTGCCGATCTGGTCTTCGGATCGAACTCGCAGCTTCGCGCCATCGCCGAAGTCTACGCTCAGGATGACAACGAAGGGGCGTTTGTCGGCGACTTCGTCAAGGCCTGGACCAAGGTGATGAATGCCGACCGGTTCGATCTGAACTGATCGGCGGGCCATCTGACACAAGGAAAGCGCCCCGGATACCGGGGCGCTTTTCTTTTCAACCGATCATCGGAGATTGCCCACCATAGGTTTCGTCATAGTGGCGCTTGAGCCGTTGAAGCGCGATGCGCAGGACGATCTTGCCAGATCGGGCCGACCAGCCCATCCGCTTTTCCGCCGCCTCCAGCCCTTCAAGAAAACAGCAGCAGCGCAGAACCATATCGCCAAGCCCCGGGCCAAGGTCGCGCAGGGCTGCGGCCACCCGATCCCGCGCCTGACCCGAGCCGCCTCCAACACCGCCCGAGAAGGCGCCCCTGTCACCCGCCGTCAGAAACCTATCCCAGTTCTGGGCGACCCTCGGTCCCATCTGCGCGAGTTCAAAATCTTCGCGCAGTCTTTCACCCGCCGCGACCAGTTCCGGGCTGAGAAAGGGATTGCCGTCCTTTTCCTTGCGGCGCGCCAGCACCGTCAGCGGGCTTTCGGCGAGGTTGTAGCGGACACGTCGTTGGTTCTCGGCCCCCGGATCGGCGACGTTGCGTTCTTCCCAGTCGCGGTGTTGTTCCGCAAAAGGGCTTTGCGCTTCGGCGAAACCGGGATTGCGCGTCGCCTGATCCTGCGCGAGCAACCGTTTCAGCATCGCGCGCCCTGCCCCGGTGATCTCGTAGGTCGTCACCCGGCCGGTTTTTTGCACGGCGATCCAATCGTTCAGGGCAAATGCCTGTGCGACAGTCCGGTCCACCACGCCCGTCCTGACAGTACCTTTCAGCACCACCGCCTTTTCCATCTCGGTCGAAACCGCCAGAACGGCGCCGATTTCACATAACCTCCGTAGGATACGGCGGGCTTCCCGATGCAATGCAGCTTCATCGGGGACGTGACACTGGGTCGACCGGACCGGTGCACTCATATGGCAGGCTCCTTCCTGTTTTTGACATGCTGTTTCCGTCTTTCGTGCCCGTTCGGACCAGCTGGGCGGGACATAGAGCCGCCCAAACCGGTTCAGTGCCTCATCAATCAGCGGATCGTCGCGGCGGTTTTCGAACGCCCGGACTTTTCTGAGCACAGTCGAGGCATGGCAACCCTCGAACCGCGCAAGTGCGCGGAGCGACAGCCCCTCTTCGACATGGCGCAGGTAAAGACGCGCATTTTCTGGCAGCCAGCCAGGCAATGCTGCTGGCGGTTGGGCCATAACCGTCATTCAATCCCCCGAATTTCCTACAGCTATTTACGCTGCATTAACCACAATAAATTCAACCGACGGTTGCTTTCGTTACCTGATCGTTAAAGCCGAGCACGATCCCGAGAATTGTTGATAAATAATAAATTTCTCTGAAAGATACGGACGCTGCCCGGCGACAATCCGCAACACCGGGATTTCCTGTTTCATTCTCCGGTTGTCTTCAACATGGAGGAAACAGATGTCCGATCTTCTGTCTATGGTTCAGGAACTGCACCGCCCCCGTCTTTTGATCCGTGCTGCGCGGGCTGGGTTGGCCGAATACAACCGGAACCGTGACCTGAAGCGGCTTATGCGGGCCAGCACAGCCCCGACCCCGGACAGGGCTTTGCCCATATTGATGGAGGAGGAAGAGCGGATCGAGGCGACGCGACTGGAAGGTGACGCGAGCTATTCCTTTATCCGCCACATCGAGGTTCTGATTGCGATGATGGCCGAGGTCCGCCTGCTCAGGTCCTGTGCGTAACTAGGACCTGTCCGCCAATTAAAAGGGCCGCCCGATCCGGGGCGGCCCTGTGTCTTTCGATACCGGTTTGCGCCGATCACATGAAGGCGTCGGGCATCGAGGCCTTTTTCTTCGCCACGTATTCGTTCAGCGCCTCTTCGATCGCGGGATCGATTGCAGGCTTCTGGTAGTCGTTAAGAAGCTTCGTGACGCGCGCCTTGGCGAGCGCGACCGTGTCGCGCGCGCCTTCTTCGTCCCAGGTTTCGAACGGCTTGTAATCCAGAAGTTCGGTCCGCCAGAAGGCTTGCTTGAAATTCGCCTGCGTATGGGCGCAGCCCAGATAGTGACCGCCCGGGCCAACTTCACGGATTGCATCCATTGCCTGCCCGGTCTCGGACATATCGATGCCTTTGGCAATATGATGCAGCACGCCAAGCTGATCCGCATCCATGACAAACTTCTCGAAGGACGAAACAAGACCGCCCTCCAACCAGCCGCAGGAATGAAGCATGAAGTTCACACCGGCCAGCAGACCCATGTTGAGCGAGTTCGACGTCTCGTAGGCCGCCTGGGCGTCCGGAAGCTTAGAACCGCAGAACGACCCGGCCGAGCGGTAGGGCAGCCCCATGCGGCGGGCAAGCTGGCCGGCGCCATAGGTGATATGCGCTGCTTCCGGCGTGCCAAAAGTCGGCGCACCCGAGTTCATGTCGATCGAGGTCACGAAAGCACCGAAGATCACCGGCGCGCCCTGACGGATGAGCTGGCTGTAGGCGACGCCAGCCAGAACCTCGGCCATGACCTGCGTCAGCGTGCCCGCGACCGTCACCGGCGCCATTGCGCCGCCGACAATGAAGGGCGAGATGATCGCGGCCTGATTGGCCTTCGCATAGACCTCAAGCGCGCCCATCATGATCCCGTCAAAGGTCATCGGCGAGTTGATGTTGATGAGCGAGGTCATGACCGTGTTCTGGTCGACAAAGTCGGACCCAAAGAGGATCTTCGACATCTCGACCGAATCCTCGGCCCGGACCGGCTCCGTCACCGAACCCATATAGGGCTTGTCGCTGAGAGTCATGTGCGCGAGCAGCATGTCGAGGTGGCGCTTGTTCACCGGCACATCGGTCGGCTCGCAAACCGTGCCGCCCGAATGGTGCAACCACTTCGACATGTAGCCGAGCTTCACGAACTTCTGGAAGTCGTCGAGCGTCGCATAGCGGCGGCCGCCATCGGCATCGCGCACGAAGGGAGGGCCATAGACCGGCGCGAGAACAAGCCCCTTGCCACCGACGGTGACGTTACGCTCAGGGTTCCGGGCGTGCTGGACA
Source organism: Albidovulum litorale (assembly GCF_025751495.1). Taxonomy (GTDB): domain Bacteria; phylum Pseudomonadota; class Alphaproteobacteria; order Rhodobacterales; family Rhodobacteraceae; genus Albidovulum; species Albidovulum litorale. The sequence continues at coordinate 127,685 of NZ_JAOWKZ010000003.1, forward strand.
TAAGACGAAGGCGCGGTTTTGCAGAGCTGACGGGCAAGACCCTTCGGGATGCGGACGCGTTCGCCGGTGACGTCGGCGCCAGCATCCTTCCAGCGCTTCAGCGCTTCGGGGTTTTCGACGAAGTTGACGCCGACCTCTTCGAGAATCGTTTCGGCATTGGCCTCGATGATCTCCAGCGCCTCGTCGTTTAGAATCTCGAGGTTCGGGATGTTGCGTTCGATGAACTTCGCGCATTCAATACGCACAGCCGTCCGTTCCGCCCGCCGCGCAGCACCGCCGCCACCCCGTGCCCGCCGGCCTTCCGCAACTTCACTCATGTCCTCGAGTCTCCTGACAAGTCGGTTTCGGCCACCTTGTACTCGGATTGCCCTTTTCACGAACGCGGGATGCGTCGTTTCGCGGGCGAAAACGACATTTGACGGTACCGTAAGCGACAATCGGACCAGAGGTCGCGCCCTGACGGTCAGGCGGCGCGGGCCAAACAGTCGGGCGCGAAGGGTTCCACCGTCACAGCCTCGCCGTCAAAGGTACAGAAGCTGCCGGGTGGCACTGCTTCCCAGCATTCACCGGTCTCCAGCGGTTCGGACACAACCGCGCGGCCGATCCGGGTTTCGGACCAGCGATGGTAGAGCGTGGGTGCCTTGTCGTCGGTCGCATAGCGCGCGGCGTAAAGCCGTTTTCCGTCAGAAAAAGCCACGGTCATGCGGACATGCGGGCCGGTTCCTTTCTCACGCGAAAGAGCCTCCAGCCGACCCGTCGCACGTTCCAGTGCCCCCTTGGCATCATCATCCAGCCCTTCTCCTAGCGCGATGAGGAACAAGGCCTCGCTGTCCGTTGCGCCTTTCCGGTGCGCATAAAGGTGATCGGGGATCAGCATCTCGGCGTCGCGGCGAAGGCCATCATAACCACCGATCTGGCCGTTATGCATGAATGACCAGCGCCCGACCGCGAAGGGATGGCAATTGTTGCGGCTGGTCGCCGTTCCGGTCGAGGCGCGGACATGGGCGAGGAAAAGATGCGACTTCACCTGAGCGGTCAGTGAGCGCAGGTTCGGGTCCGACCATGCAGGAAGGATGTCGCGGAAGAGCCCCGGCTCCTCGCGTTCACCGTACCACGCGAGGCCAAACCCGTCGGCATTGATCGCCGACTTGCATTCCGACGCGCATTGACTCTGGTGGATCAGCGAATGCCCCGGGCGGCTGACGATATCCTCAAGAAAGATCGGAGTGCCGGTATAGGCTGCCCATCTGCACATATTCTTGCCTCTGCTCGCGGGCGGGTTGCCGAAATCCTCCACCTTTGCGGAAGTATGGCGCGCACCTCGTTGATTTGGGCTTAATTTAGCGCGGCGGATGGCAAATATCGACATATTTCATGTGTCGCGGTTTCAGCGTCGAGCTGCATTACGCAGCGGGCGGCTCCGACGCCTTCGACACTACCGTGTCGCCAATCCTGATCCGACCGGGCCGGATCACTTCAGCATACCAGCCGCCATGGCCGCGCATGGCGTTGTAGCCGCCTTGCCCCAATGCCTTCTCCATCCGAGAGCATGGCGGGCACGGGCCGGTAAGGGCGATCTCGACCCCGCCAATTACCAGTCGGGAATGGCGAAGCGCCGTCAGGTTGATCCCCTCAACCACGATATTGCGGCGCAAAAGGTCCGGTGTGACATGATCACGTCGGCAAAGCGCCGCGATCACCGGCAAATGCTCGGCCTGAATGAGCGTAAGCGCCCGCCTGCCAGCGCGGGCATGGTCGCCTACCAGCCCCTCCTCGGTCAATTCGGCTTCTTTTACAGCGACCAGTTCAGCCAGCCGCGCGGCGCGAACCCCGATCCACGTCACCCGCCCTGCCCCGGCATGGGTCGCCAGCAGCCGGGCAAGGGCGGCCATCAGGCTTCCTCGACCACCATCAGGTCGCGTTCTGACGCGCCCTTCGCATGGGCAAGTGCTGCCTGATATTCCGCGCTGTTATAGCACTCGACAGCCGCCTCCAGCGACGGAAAGCGCGCCACGACATTACGCGGCCGGTCATTGCCCTCAAGCTGCACATACCGACCGCCACGGGCCAGAAATACCCCGCCATGTTTGGCGATCGCCGGACCGGCTGCGGCGGCATATTTTCCATAGGCCTCGGCGTCCGTCACTTTCACATGCGCAATCCACAGCGCAGATTTGGCTTCGCTCATTTTACCCCTCCGATCACCGCCTCGGCGGCCTTGACCGCATCGTCGGCCTTAGACGCATCCGCACCACCGGCCTGCGCCATGTCCGGCCGTCCCCCGCCCCCTTTGCCGCCAAGCGCCTCAGCCGCCGCCTTGACGATGTCGACGGCCGAAAGCCGCGCGGTCAGGTCGGCGGTGACACCCGCAGCGACCGCCGCCTTGCCACCGGTATCGGCCACGACCAGCACCGCGCCGGAGCCGACGCGCGATTTCAGTTCATCGACCAGCGCTGGCAGGTCCTTGCCCGAGACGCCCGAGACAACTTGCGGCAGGAACCTGATGCCATTGACCTCTCGGTCTGCGGCCGCACCCGCAGCCCCGCCACCCATCGCCAGCTCGCGGCGCAGTTGCGCGACTTCGTTTGCCAGCGCCTTTCGTTCGTCCATCAGCGCTTTCACCCGCGCCGGAACATCAGCTGCCTGTGCCTTAAGCGCCAGCGCCACTTCGGCCAGCCGGAGATCCTGCGCGCGCAGATAGTCGAGTGCTGCCTGCCCGGTCAGTGCCTCGATCCGACGCACCCCAGCGGACGAAGCGCTGTCACCAAGTGTGACGAAGGCGCCGATATCGCCGGTGCGCTTCACATGCGTGCCGCCGCACAGTTCCAGCGAATAGGTTGACCCATCCGCGCCCTTGCCCGACCCGGCCTCATGGCCCATCGAGACCACGCGCACCTCATCACCGTATTTCTCACCGAAGAGCGCCTGCGCGCCGATGGCGCGCGCATCATCGGGTGTCATGATCCGGGTTTCGACGGGCGCATTCTGCCGAATGAACGTGTTCACCTCGGCTTCGACCCCTGCAAGTTCCTCTAGGCTCAGCGCCTTGGAATGGCTGAAATCGAAGCGCAGCCGGTCCTCGGCATTCAGTGAGCCGCGCTGCGCGACATGACTGCCAAGCGCCTTGCGCAGCGCCTCATGCAGAAGGTGGGTTGCGGAATGGTTGGCGCGGATCGCGGTGCGGCGGGCATGGGCTACTTCCAGCTTCGCAGGCTGGCCACGCGCGATCTCGCCCTCGGTCACCTCGGCGATATGGATGAAGACACCGGCCGATTTCTTCGTATCGGTCACGGTCGCCATGCCCGTATCGGTGCGAATCAGACCGCTATCCCCGACCTGACCGCCGCTTTCGGCATAGAACGGCGTCTGATTGACGACGATCTGAACCTTGGTGCCCGTTGCGGCTGCTCCGGATTCCTTGCCATCTGCAACCAGAGCAAGAATCTGGCCCTCTGCAGTTTCCGTATCATAACCGAGGAACTCGGTACCCCCATGCTTTTCAGCGAGGTCGTACCAGATCGTCGCGTCCTGGGTTTCACCTGAACCGGCCCAGGCGGCGCGGGCCTTGGCTTTCTGTTCCTGCATCGCGTGGTCGAAGCCCTCGACATCGACGGTGCGGCCTTTTTCACGCAAAGCGTCCTGCGTGAGGTCGAGCGGAAAGCCATAGGTATCATAAAGCTTGAACGCCGCCGCACCGGGCAGCGGCTGGCCCTCCCTCAACTTGCCGAGTTCGTCGTCCAGCAGCCGCAGACCCCGGTCCAGCGTCTGCTTAAACCGCGTCTCTTCCAGCTTCAGCGTTTCCTCGATCAGTGCCTGCGCACGGGTCAGTTCGGGATAGGCCGCGCCCATCTGACGAACCAGCGCGGGAACCAGCCGGTGCATGAGCGGGTCCTGAGCACCAAGCAGATGAGCATGCCGCATCGCGCGCCGCATGATCCGGCGTAGCACATAACCGCGCCCTTCATTCGAGGGCATCACCCCGTCGGCAATCAGGAACGAAGTCGACCGCAGATGGTCCGCGATCACCCGGTGATGCACCTTGCCCGGCCCGTCGGGATCGGAGGAGGTGCCATGGGCTGAGGCCTCGATGAGGCTGCGCATCAGGTCAGTGTCATAGTTGTCGTGCTTGCCCTGCAAGAGCGCGCCGATCCGCTCCAGCCCCATGCCGGTATCGATCGACTGCATGTCGAGCGCGCGCATCGAGCCGTCCTCGAACTGCTCGTTCTGCATGAAGACGAGGTTCCAGATCTCGATGAAACGGTCGCCGTCCTCCTCGGCCGAGCCGGGAGGACCGCCCCAGATATGGTCGCCGTGATCGTAGAAGATCTCGGTGCAGGGGCCGCAAGGGCCGGTCGGTCCCATGCGCCAGAAATTGTCGTCCGTCGGAATGCGGATGATCCGGTCGTCGGAAATCCCCGCAACCTTCTTCCAGATCCCCGCAGCCTCGTCATCGGTGTGATAGACCGTGACCAGAAGTTTGTCCTTGTTCAGCCCGAAATCCTTGGTCAGCAACTCCCAGGCAAAGGGGATCGCCTCATTCTTGAAATAATCGCCGAAGCTGAAATTCCCCAGCATTTCAAAGAACGTATGGTGCCGCGCGGTATAGCCGACATTGTCGAGGTCGTTGTGCTTGCCGCCCGCCCGCACACATTTCTGGCTGGTCGAGGCGCGCACATAGTCCCGCGTCTCTACCCCGGTGAAGAGGTTCTTGAACTGCACCATGCCCGAGTTGGTGAACATCAGGGTCGGGTCGTTCCGGGGCACCAGCGGCGAGCTGTCGACGATCCGGTGATCGTTGCGCCGAAAATAGTCGAGGAAGGTGGAGCGGATATCGTTCAGGCTGGGCATCGGACAGGCCTCATGGGGCGGAAGGGATCAGCCTTGGCGTGTTAGCCCGTGTCAGCCCCCATGTCCATATTCCTGCGGTGCAGCATCGCGCTCAGGTCAGGTGCAGAAAAACCTTTGAAACGATCTGCCAGCGGCCCTCATTCTGAAGCATCGTCAGCGTATCGCGGAAATTGAGACCGGCCCAGACATCGTGAACCCGTACGATCGCCGTATCTCCGGCAATCGCAATAGACTCGATCTTATAGGGCGGGACCGGCGTCTCGGCACCGATCGCCTCGGTTTTGCAGGCCGCGATGAACTCTTCGACACTCGCCCATTCGAGTTCACCATCGAAATGCCCGATTGAGCTGGCTTTCGGATGAAAGGCGCGACGAAGCAATACCGCATCCCCCCGCGCAATTCCCGTCACATAGTCCTCAACAACCGCGGCTATGGCTTCGCATGCCCCCATCTGGCCCCCCAACAAAAAAAACGGCACGAACAACCCTGTCCGCGCCGTTATGATACCGTCAATGTGCCACAGGGCAACTTTTCGGGGTCAGGCTTCCATCACCTCGTCGCTCGGACCTTCATCGTCCGACGATCCGAAATCGAGGCCATGGCTTGCCCGGATCTTGTCCTCGATCTGCCAGGCGATATCGGGATTGTCCTTCAGAAACTGCTTGGCGTTCTCCCGGCCTTGACCGATGCGTTCGTCACCATAGGAATACCAGGCGCCTGACTTCTCCACGACGCCGGCCTTGACCCCAAGGTCGATCAACTCGCCGGTCTTGGAGATGCCTTCGCCGTACATGATGTCAAACTCGACCTGCTTGAAGGGCGGTGCGACCTTGTTCTTCACGACCTTCACGCGGGTCGTGTTACCCACAACCTCGTCCCGGTCCTTGATCGAACCGATGCGGCGGATATCGAGACGAACAGACGCGTAGAATTTCAGGGCATTACCACCCGTCGTGGTTTCCGGGGATCCGAACATCACGCCGATCTTCATGCGGATCTGATTGATGAAGATCACCATGCAGTTCGAACGGCTGATCGAAGAGGTCAGCTTGCGCATCGCCTGGCTCATCAGGCGGGCATGAACGCCCACGCTCGAATCGCCCATATCGCCTTCAAGTTCGGATTTCGGAGTCAGTGCCGCGACACTATCGACAACGACAAGACTGACCGCGCCCGACCTTACCAGCGTATCGACAATCTCCAGCGCCTGTTCGCCAGTATCGGGCTGCGAAATAAGCAGCTCATCAAGGTTCACGCCAAGCTTCTTGGCATATTGCGGGTCAAGCGCGTGCTCAGCGTCGACGAACGCGCAAACCCCGCCTTTTTTCTGTTCTTCGGCCACAGCATGAAGGGTCAGAGTGGTTTTCCCTGAGCTTTCCGGCCCGTAAATCTCGATCACCCTGCCCTTAGGCAAGCCGCCGATGCCCAAAGCAATGTCGAGGCCGAGCGAGCCGGTCGAGGTCGACTCGATCTCCATCACCGGATTGTCGGCACCCAGCTTCATGATGGAGCCCTTGCCGAACTGCCGCTCGATCTGCGCCAATGCGCTGTCCAACGCCTTTTGTTTGTCCGCGCTGCGCTTGTCGTTCATGCTTAGAAGATCCGCTGTCGCCATGTTTTGCTTCCTTATTTCACACCCGAAAGGGCGCGGCAATCATTGCTCGTGTTCGCCTCTTGTTCTCATTCTTATGAGATCAAAACGCGAACAGATCAACCCAATTTTCCTAAAATCGACTTTTTCTTCTTCCGGTAAATCTTTAGTTAACGGGAACGTGTTTTCTCGTGCCGGACCCTGAAGGAGACGTAATGCTGGTTTTCTGGAAACAACGTCTGGTCTATCTCGCCACCCCGAAAACCGGATCGACGGCGATCGAGGCCGCGCTTGAACCGCTCGCCAGCGTGGTGATCCAGCGGCCGCCGGAACTGAAGCACACTTCGGCTTTCCGATACTGGAAGCATCTCGCCCCCTATCTCGGCCAGGCGGCGGACGAGGATTTCATGGTTGTCGCCGTGATGCGCGAACCGCTTGACTGGCTCGGCAGCTGGTACCGGTACCGGCAACGGCCGGGTAATCAAAACAAGGAAAACAGCACCCGGGATGTCAGTTTCGACACGTTCATTGAGGGTTATCTCAGCGACCCGCAGCCCAATTATGCCAATGTCGGCCGTCAGAGCCGGTTTCTGATTCCAGAACGCGGCCCGGGTGTCGACCGGATCTTTCGCTACGACGATATGCCGGGTTTCGTCAGCTTTCTCGAAGACAGGCTGGATTGCGAGATATCTCTGCCGCGCCTCAACGTCTCTCCCGAAGGGACGACCGACCTCGCGCCTGACCTCGAACGCCGGCTGCGAGAGGAATGCGCCCGCGATTTCGCGCTATACGAGACGTTGAAAACAGAACAAACCGCATGACCGACAAGGGGGAGCGCGCGACCGCAATCGCCACCTCCCCACCCTTTCATAACGGTTCGCGACAATTGGACATCAATGAATTTGCCCCTGAACCGTCGCCGTCAACTCACTTAGGGAAAACGGTTTGGGCAGAAAGACTGAATTCGGGATGCGTTCGCGGGTCTGTGTCAGGCTTTCCTCGGAATAGCCCGAGACGAAGACGACCCGAGTGTTTGGGCGGGCCTTCAGCGCTTCGCGCACCCAAGACGGGCCATCCATGCCGGGCATTATGACATCAGTGACGAATACGTCGACAGCCAGCGCTTCGTCTTCCAGGGCTTTCAGAGCATCTTCGGCGCTCTCCGCCTCAATGACCGTATAGCCCCTCAACCTAAGCGCCCGACTGGCAAAGGCGCGGACCGGGGCTTCGTCCTCCACCAGCAGGATCACACCTTCACCCGATTGCGTAACGCGGCGCGGCTGCGCGGCTGGAACCACCTTTTCCTCGACCTCGTCAGACGCTTCATGGGCCGGGAAGTAAAGCGAAAACGTCGTGCCCTGCCCCGGCACCGTGTCGCAAAAGATAAAGCCGCCAGTCTGCTTAATGATTCCATACGCGGTCGAAAGACCGAGCCCTGTGCCCTCACCCTGGCGTTTGGTCGTGTAAAACGGCTCGAATATCTTCGGTAGCTGTTCAGGTGCTATGCCGCAGCCCTGATCCGTAACACGAACAATCACATAGTTGCCGGGTTCAACGGTGGCCCGATCGCGGTGAAGGTCTTCCTTCAGTGTAACGGTTTCGGTTTCTATCTTTATCTCTCCCCCCTGCGGCATCGCATCGCGCGCGTTGACCACAAGGTTCATGATGACCTGTTCCAGCTGCCGCTTGTCAGCACGGATTGGCGCAAGATCCGAACCATGCATGAGTGTCAGCCGCACTTTCTCCCCGACCAGACGATTGAGAAGATGGGTCAAATCCGACAGCGTATCTCGCAGGTCTATTGTGGTCAGCTTCAGCGTCTGCTTGCGGGAAAACGCCAGTAGCTGGCCGACAAGGCTCGCGGCGCGATTGGCGTTCTGATTGATTTGAACGAGATCAGCATAGTCCGGATCGCTCTTGTCATGTCGCAGCAGGAGCAGGTCACAATGCCCCGAAATCGCGGTTAGAAGGTTATTAAAGTCATGTGCGACACCTCCCGCCAGCTGCCCGATTGCCTGCATCTTCTGACTTTGGACGAATTGTGCCTCAAGCGTCTTCAACTGGGTCGCGTCCGATAGGACGGCGACCAAAGCAGGGCTTCCATCTTCCAGAACACGTGTCAGGGTCACCTGCAGGAATGTATCCTGATCCGATCTGCGCACTTTAAGCACCTCGGGTCGCCTTTCACCTCGGCCAGCCAAAGCGTCAGACAGCCAGTCATCCACCGGTCTTCCCAGCCCTTCCACTATGGTCGCCAGCGGGGTCCCGGGTTCGACTTCACCAAGCAATGCACGCGCGGCGCGGTTGGTGTCGATAAGCTGTCCATCGTCATCCAGCCGCAACAAAGCGACCGGAAGGGTTTCGAAGGCGGTCGGATCTCCCGTCTGAACCGGAAAGCACGCCGCCGGAAGGAAATAGATCTCACGACGCCCACCACTGCCATCAACCGCCGCGACGAGCGCCCTGACCGGCCCATCTGCACCGACGATTTCATGCTCTTCGCCGGGTCGAACCGGCAAGTCCTTGAATATCGCTTCAAGTGTCTTGACCCGGTCACCGACAAGGCGCTTTAGCGCTTCGTTCATGAAAAGGATCATTCCTGTCTTGGATGCGGTGAGCATGGGCAGGCTGATCGTGTCGGCGCTGCGCCCGCCCGCACCACGATCCATCATATCCTCTAGCCGCCAGAGGAATCCGGTTTCCCCGATCCTGTGAACCGCAAGACGGACATGCCCCCTGCGGGTTACGACATCCTCGTGCGCGAAGCCGTTTGCCTCGGCACATCTCTGCAAACGATGCAGCACCGTCGCGGGGCTGGCGAACAGTTCCGACAGCGCGCGTGTCAGGGTCTGACCGTTCCGCCACCCGAACCTCTCCAACGCAGCCTGATTCTGGGTTCCGATTTCTCCGACCAGATCCGTGGTAAAACTCGGTGCAGCATCATGGGCAATGAACGCTGCCAGGTGTGACTGCAGGTCGTCATAGGCCCGCCGTTGCCCTTTCCGGAGCCAGACAATTAGGACCGCCATAACGGCAAAAGTCCCCGATACGCCGCAGACTACCAAAGCGAACATGCCTTCGGCAAAAGCATACGCGAACCCGGCGAAGAGCAGGGAGGTCAGCACAAGGTACTGGCTGTACACCGAAAATCGCACTGCCGTGCGCGTCATCGGATTCGGTGTGAGCGCCGGATTCGACACCAACCTGCCTCCATTCAGATTCTGGTGTTCCGCATTCCGACCGGAAATGCTTAATCGCTGATTAACTCAGGTCAAAACACTACTTTAAATTGTGTAAACTTATGATCACTCTCGCGTCAATAGCGCGCTGTAGAAGCCGTCGCCGCCATCGATCGGTGTAAACATCCGCTCGGCGCAACAATGCCAACCGGGGTTGCGCGCGATGAACGCGTCGATCTGCTCCCGGTTCTCCGCGTCCAGAAGCGAACAGGTCATATACGCGATCGCACCGCTTGGTGCGACAATATCCACGGCCCCATCAAGAATCTCAGCCTGAACCTTCACCAAGTCCGAAAGCCTGTCTGGCGTGAGCGTCCATTTGGCGTCAGGCGCCCTACGCCATGTGCCACTGCCGGAACAGGGCACATCCAGCAAGACAAGGTCAAAACGCTGGCCTATCAGTGCCTTTCCATTCCGGATCGAGACCGCAACCCCGGCGCGGCGTGCGCGCTCGGGCAGATCGCGCATTCGTTGCGGGGCGACATCATGGGCGGTGTAGTCAGCATCGCAAAGGGCCGCCATTGCCAGGGTCTTGCCGCCGCCCCCAGCGCAGAAATCGAGCACCTTCATGCCGCGACGGAGCGGCAGCGCCGCGACGGCGGCTTGAGGACTTGCGTCCTGAAGCTCGACCAAACCACTGAGATACGCCGCCGAGTTACGGATCCGCCGCGCGCCCCCAATGACTTCGATGGCAGTTTGCGTCAGCGGATGCGGCTGCGCCTCGACGCCGTCGTCAGCCAGAGCCTCAATAGCAGCAGGAACATCCGCGCGCGCGGAATTGACCCGCAGAAATACAGGTGCGCGCTCACGAAAGGCCTGCAAGACGTGTGTAAAATTTTCGCCCAACGCGTCCTTCAGAGGCACCATAAGCCAATCTGGACAATCCAATGCAACCGCCTCGGGCAGCGCGCCGGCCTCCGGCGCAACAGAAAGGGCATTACGCTCGGTCTGAGACAACGGCAGCGGCGCGTACGCTTCCCCGGTGAAGAACTCGTCCGGCTCCTGCCCGGCAGCGCGAAGCGAACCGAGGATCAGCGCCCGCCCGCTCGGCGTATGGGCACCGGCCATCGCTGTAAACGACCGCAGACAACGTAGCGCGTCATAGACATGATCTCGGATCGCTGCCCGATCACCTGACCCGGCAAATCGGCTGGCCCGCGCCCATGACGTCAAGGCCTGTTCGGCCGCAGCCCCGGAAAGCACCCGGTCCAGAATGTCGATCGCCGCGCCGAGCCGTGCCGCCGGGGTCATGATCCCGCCTTCCGATCCGCTTGAGGATCGCCCCGCAAGACAAGGCGATCACATGGTTTTACATCACCCGGTAATTGGGGCTTTCACGCGTGATCTGCACATCGTGGACATGGCTTTCCTTCAGGCCCGCCCCGGTGATCCGGACGAAACGGCAGTTCTTGCGCATGTCGGCCACCGTCCGGTTGCCGGTATAACCCATCGCCGCGCGCAACCCGCCGACAAGCTGATGCACCACCGCCGCTGCTGAACCCTTATAGGGCACCTGGCCCTCGATCCCCTCGGGAACGAGCTTGTCCGAGGCCGCGTCCTTCTGGAAGTAGCGGTCTGCCGAACCCCGCGCCATGGCGCCAAGCGACCCCATGCCGCGATAGCTTTTGAAGCTACGCCCTTGATAAAGAATGACTTCCCCGGGGCTTTCATCCGTGCCCGCGATGGCCGAGCCAACCATGGCGCAGGAGGCACCTGCCGCAATGGCCTTAGCGAAATCGCCGGAATACTTGATGCCGCCATCGGCGATGACGGGCGTCTCACCCGCCGCGCCCGCCGCATCCATGATCGCGGTCAGTTGCGGCACACCGACACCGGCGACAATCCGCGTCGTACAGATCGACCCCGGCCCGATCCCGACCTTGATCGCATCGGCCCCGGCCGCGATCAGCGCCCGCGTCGCCTCGGCTGTTGCCACGTTCCCGGCGATGACCTGCACGTTGTTCGAGAGCGCCTTTATCCGCTCAACCGCCTTCGCCACGCCTTCGCTGTGACCATGCGCGGTGTCAATCACGACCATGTCCACGCCCGCCTCGATCAGCGCCTGTGACCGCGCGAAACCGGCGTCACCGACCGTCGAGGCCGCCGCGACGCGCAACCGACCGAGTTCATCCTTGCAAGCATGAGGGTTCAGCACCGCCTTTTCGGTATCCTTAAGCGTCAGGAGACCGGTCAGCTTACCCTGCCCGTCCGTGACAAGCAGCTTTTCGATGCGCCGCGCCTTCATCAGCGACTTCGCCTGATCGAGATCGGCGGGCTCTGTCAGAACCGCCAGATTATCCGCGGTCATCATCACCTTGACCGGCGTCTTGTCATCCGAGGCAAAACGCATGTCGCGGTTGGTGACGATGCCCACAACACGACCACCCTCGTCGACAACAGGAAAGCCGGTGACGTTGTAGCGGTCCTGGAGCGCCTTGGCATCGGCCAGCGTCTGGTCCGCAGTCAGCGTGATCGGGTTATACACAACGCCGCTTTCGAACCGCTTCACCCGGCTGACCTCGGCCGCCTGCTGCTCGATGTCGAGGTTGCGATGGATCACGCCAATGCCACCGGCTTGCGCCATGGCGATGGCCATTCGCGCCTCGGTCACGGTGTCCATGGCTGACGACAGAAGCGGGATGTTCATCCGGATCGACTTCGTCACCCAGGTCGATGTATCGGCATCGGATGGCAGGACACTCGACGCCGCTGGAACCAGAAGCACATCATCGAAGGTGAGAGCCTCGCGAATCTCCATGGGGGACCTCATAGGGAGCTTTCGTTTGGCGCTTCCCTGTTTCATGGGGGGGCCGGGATGGCAAGCCCTAATTCCCGGAATAAGCGCCAATTGCTTGCACCGGCCCGTTCGCCGTGCTCAATCCGGAGAAATGAGGGAGGAAACGATGCGGGTGGCCATTGTCGAGAATATTGACGGTACGTCCCTGGGATCGGTCGGTCAGGCGCTGAACGAAGCTGAGGCTGAATGCACACTGTTCAGGCCCCGGCATGACGGTCGGCTTCCTGCCGGTCCGGACGCCTTCGACGCGCTTGTAGTCCTTGGCGGCGAGCAATCAGCCGTCGACGATGCTGACCATCGCTACCTTGAACCGCTGTCCCGGCTGATGCGCAGCTACGGCGAGTCCGATCGCGCCGTTCTCGGCATCTGCCTTGGCGCACAACTTCTGGCGCGGGGATATGGCGGGACAAATCTGATCGGGGCAGCGCCCGAATTTGGCTGGCTTAACGTGCAGACGACCGTTGCTGGACTAAGCGACCCTGTCCTTTCCTCCGCCGGTGCGGCGTTTCCGATATTCCAGTGGCACCGCGATACGTTCACTTTGCCTCAGGGTGCAGTGCACCTCGCCGAAAACAGGGGCGCCACTCATCAAGCATTCCGCCTCGGTCGAGCTGTCTACGGCACGCAATTCCACTTTGAGGCCAATCGCACCGTCGTTGCGGACTGGACCCGCGACTTCCCGGAGGCTGCCGAGGTGATGTGGCCCGGCTGGAGCGCCGATCACGCGGCTGAGGAAGCCATTCACGGCGCCAAGGCCGATGCCGCGGGTCTCGCGCTTGCCCGCGCCTGGGTCAGCCTTATCTAGGCAGTCGCCGCGTTGGTCTTTACGGCAAGTTGTCCGCCCGCCCAAAGACGAATAATCCAGAAAGCGATAGGCGGGACGATGAAGGTGGCAAGCGCTAACGCCGCTATTCCGGGCCAGTGCCAAATGCCGCCCAAAGTCAGCCACAAAGATGCGGTCGCGGCAGCGGGGAAGGTGAAAGCCCCCCAAAGCGCGGAAAACCCACCCGCCGTCAGCCAGAGTACACGCACGAGAAGCCAGACGAGGATCACTGCCGACAGCGCTGCAAAACAAGTCGCTACCGCTTCAAGTCCGAGCGCCGCAGCCACCAACCCCAGAAGTGCCGCCGGAGAGAGATGGATCGCTTGAATCGGACGCAAGGGGGGTGGCACCGTTTCGCGCAGCACCTGCTCAAGCCCCACGGCCCAGATCCAGACCGCGATCAGTGTCGTTACACCGAATACAGCAAGCGCCCCGAACGGCGAACCAAGCTGGGTCAGGGCAAGCGCCCCGATGATAAAGCCGACGAAATTCAGATGCCATACCGGCGTAACGCGCCTCTGCTCTGCGGGTCCGGTTGCGAAAACAAAAATCAGAACCAAGACCAATACGCCATGAGCGGCGAACCCTGCCATTGCGATCACATAAGCGACGGACGCTGCATAGGGCGCCAAGGCAAGTGCCAGCAAATAGAGGCAGAGAACCATCGTTCCAACCCCGGCACGCCCCGGCACGATGCGCAATTCCTCAATCAACACGCCCGGCCGGCGCGCAAGTTTCGAAAGATAGGCGACAAGTGCGAAGAGGAACAGCAATGACGCCGCGCCGAGGATCACCTCACCGATGCCCTCAGGCCCCGAGACAGCATCAGCGGCCCGCCGCCATGCCAGACCAAGTCCGAACAACCCCATGATCGACGGAAAAACAGCCGGAGGCGTGCGCCGCCACAATCCGGGCTTCGTCGCTGGAGGAGGTTTGAACGCCATCTCTTGGGTGCTCCGATGTTATTCACCACCGGAGGATGGCGAAGCGACGCCCGGGATGCGAGGCTTTGCGGGTTCGACACGGAAAGTTTCCTGCGCGATGCGGCTTTTCGGTCGCGCACGAACGGACACAGATCGCCCGGCCTTCCCTCTGCGGCAAATCGCGCGCAGTGTTGCGGAGAAAGGTCAAGCATCTTCGCGGAGGGAGCCTGATGGGTGGACACGGATATGAAAGCGGCCGGCTCAATCTGCCTTTCGTCGGAATATCGACCTTCGGCAAGCGCCCCTACACAGAGGACTGGAGCAGGATCGAGGCCGATGTCGCGATCCTTGGCGCGCCGTTCGACTTTGGTACGCAGTTCCGCCCCGGCGCGCGCTTCGGCCCGCGCTCCGTGCGCGAGGCCTCTACCCTCTTTTCCTTCGGCCATGCCGGGGCCTATGATCATGAGGACGACGCCACATATCTCGGATCTGATGTTCGGATCGTCGATATTGGCGACGCCGACATCGTGCATACCGATACCGAAAAGAGCCATGCCAATATCGAGGCAGGCGTGCGCGCGATCCTGAAAGCCGGCGCCCTGCCCGTGGTGATCGGCGGCGACCATTCGGTCAATATCCCGTGTATCCGCGCCTTTGACGATCAGGGGCCGATCCATATCCTGCAGATCGACGCCCATCTCGATTTCGTCGACGAACGCCATGGGGTGCGCCACGGCCACGGCAACCCGATGCGCCGCGCCGCCGAGATGGTCTATGTCACCGGCCTGACGCAACTCGGTATCCGCAATGTGTCATCGACCGCGAAGGAAGGTTATGAAGCGGCCCGTAATATGGGTGCGGATATCCTGTCGGTGCGTCAGATCCGCAAACTTGGGACCGAAGCGGTTCTGGCGCGCATCCCGAAGGGCGCGCGCCTTTACGTTACCATTGACATCGACGGCTTCTGCCCCTCCATTGCACCGGGTACCGGAACCCCCAGCCATGGAGGCTTCCTTTATTACGAGGTTCTGGAGCTTTTGCAGGGCGCTGCGCGGGCGCACGACATAGTCGGCATTGATCTGGTGGAAGTTGCGCCGGATTATGATCCGACCGGCTCCACCGCCATCCTGGCGGCGCAGGTGCTGTTGAATTTCCTCGGCTTCATCTTCCATGAACGCGGCAAATCCGCCGGTGCATCTGCATGACCCAATTCATTGCGCCTGTGGCCGGGGTTCACCGTCCGGTGGCCGCAGCCTTCTGGATGATCGGCTCGATCCTCGGCTTTTCCGCTCTCGCGATATCGGGACGCGAGATCGGCGCGGCGCTCGATACGTTCGAAATGATGCTTTACCGATCGCTCATCGGGGTCATCGTCGTGGTGGCCTTTGCGAGAACGACCGGCCGCCTGAACGAGATCGAGCTCCGCCATCTTGGTCATCACGCCTTGCGCAACATCATCCATTTCGCCGGACAGAACCTCTGGCTCTATGCGCTTGCCCTCATTCCGTTGGCGCAACTCTTTGCGGTGGAGTTCTCGAGCCCGCTGATCGTCGCTCTGACGGCACCGTTCTTTCTGTCCGAACGGCTGACGCGAACCAAACTGATGGCGGTGCTCATCGGGTTTTGTGGCATCCTGATCGTTGCACGACCGTTTGGAACTGGCGGCCTATCCGTCGGTCTTGTCACAGCCCTGCTCTGCGCCGTGGCATTTGCGGGCACGGCCATAGCAACAAAGCGCCTGACCCGTCGCGCATCAATCATCGGAATCCTCTTCTGGCTGGCGGCCATGCAATCAATCTTCAGTCTGATCTGCGCCGGTTATGACGGGAGCATCACCTGGCCGGACGCCGAAACGATTCCCTGGGTCATCGTGATGGGTCTGGCCGGGCTCGGCGCACATTTCAGTCTGACCAAGGCCCTCACGCTCGCACCCGCCTCGGTCGTGACGCCCGTCGACTTCCTGCGCCTGCCCGTCATCGCGCTGATTGGTATGGCCTTTTACGCCGAGCCGCTCGACCTATTGGTGATTTTTGGCGGAACGATCATCTTTTTCGCGAATCTGCTCAACATCCGCGCCGAAGCAAAGTATCGTTACGTCACGACCTGATCTTCATAGATAAGTACGCTGCGTCACAAATTGACGTGCGCTTAATGCCCCGCATAGGGTCGGTGCAAAAAACAACACAAGCAACCACGATCTTGTTAGGGATGAGGAAAGAATGAACAGAACTCTGGCCGTGACGAGCGGTCTCTTACTAAGCGCGTCAACAGCCTTGGCTGGAGGCCTCGAGCGGTCGGCCCAATCCGTGGCGATCCTGTTTGAGCCGGGTAACTATGCCGAGTTTACGCTCGGTGCGTTTAACCCCGTTGTAACCGGCGTCGGCAATGGTCCTTTCGCAGGGCTTGTGAGCGGTGATATGGCGGGAAGTTATGTCACCTATTCGCTCGGTTACAAGCAGGCCCTGAACGACAAGGTTGACCTCGCGATTATCGTAGACCAGCCGATTGGGGCGAGTGTCAGCTATCCGGCGGGCAACGCACCCTACCCGTTTGCAGGCTCGTCAGCAGACGTCGAGTCGCTCGCCGTCACCGGACTGCTGCGCTACAAGCTGCCATCGAATTTTTCCGTCATTGGCGGCGTTCGCGTGCAGGCATCCAAGGGCCAGGTTCATCTCGAAACTCCCGTCCTCACCAACTACGATCTATCCGCAGATCGCGACACGGCACTCGGTTATGTGATGGGCGTTGCTTGGGAAAAGCCCGAGATCGCAGCCCGGGTGGCCCTGACCTACAACTCGAAGATCGATCAGAGCTACGACACGGTTGAAACCGGTCTTGCGTTGATCCCGCTGAACGGCACGCTCGACGTTCAGATCCCGCAATCGGTCAACCTTGAGTTTCAGACCGGCATCGCGGCCGATACGCTTCTCTTCGGGTCGATCCGCTGGGTCGACTGGACGGTCTTCGACATTACGCCACAGTTCCTTGGCTCACCGATCGTGTCTTATTCGAACGACATCGTGACCTACAATCTCGGCGTCGGCCGCAAGTTCAACGAGCAGTGGTCTGGCGCGGTTCTCGTCGGTTACGAAAAGAACCTCGGCGATCCGGTCGGCAACCTTGGCGCGACCGACGGCTATACGAGCTTTGGGCTTGCTGCGACCTACAAGGTGGACAACATGAAGATCACCGGCGGTGTCCGCTATGTTGCCATCGGCGACGCGACGACAACTTCCGTCGGCTCCAGCTTCAACGACAACTCCGGTATCGGTGCCGGTATCCGCGTCGGCTACAGCTTCTGAACAGCCGCAAAGATTCAGGTTGCAAGGCCCCGCTTCTGGCGGGGCCTTTGCGTTTCCTGTGCAGCCCCGCGAAAAATTGCGTGATCTTCTTTGCTGATCCGGTTAGGCAAACGCCGGAACGGCAATCGGGATTTCGGTGATGATCTACCAGTCGGCGTCAGAGTGGCAGGCAGCAAAGCGTAAGCGGGTGCTCGTGTTCGGCATGTCGGGGCTCGGCAAGACCCATATTGCCAATCTCCTGCGCGCGGGCGGCAATTGGTTCCACTACTCTATCGATTACCGCATCGGCACCCGCTACATGGGCGAACATATCGCCGACAACTTCAAGCGCGAGGCGATGAAGGTGCCGCTCTTGCGCGAACTGCTGATGACGGATTCCGTTCACATCACCTCCAATATCACCTTCAACAACCTCGCGCCGCTATCGACCTATCTCGGCAAGCCCGGCGATCCGGCCAAAGGCGGTTTGCCCTTCGCCGAATACATGCGGCGTCAGGATCAGCACCGGACAGCCGAGATTTCCGCCCTGCTTGACACCGTCCATTTCGCCGATCGGGCGCAATCGCTTTACGGCTACGATCACTTCATCTGCGACAGCGGCGGGTCGATCTGCGAGGTCGTGGACCCTGACAATCCCGCCGACCCTGTGCTAACCGCACTGTCGGATGCGGCGCTCATGGTCTGGATCAAGGGTTCTGACGCCCATACCGAGGAACTGATCCGCCGTTTCGACCGTGCGCCGAAGCCGATGTATTACCAGCCCGACTTCCTGCACGCGGCCTGGGCGGAGTATCTGAAAACCAACGGGCTGACGGAAGAAAAGGTCGACCCCGACGCCTTCGTCCGCTGGGCCTATTCCCGCGCGCTTGCCCATCGTCAGCCGCTTTACGAGGCAATGGCGCGGAACTGGGGCATCACGGTCACCGCGGAAGAGGTGGCGCAGATCCGTACGCCCGGCGATTTCGAAAGCCTTGTCGCTGCGGCCCTTGAGGCCCGCGCCTGACCGACCTATCTCTGGCCTTCCGAACAGGAGAACCCGGATGCCCATCACCCTGCCCGAGACGCTGCCCGCCTTCGACGTGCTGTCGCAGGAAGGTGTCATGGTGATGTCGCCGGACCGGGCCGCGCATCAGGACATCCGGCCGCTGCGGATCGGGCTTCTGAACCTTATGCCCAAGAAGATCCAAACGGAAAACCAGTTCGCCCGGCTGATCGGCGCGACACCCCTTCAGATCGACTTCCAGCTGATCCGGATGAGCGAGCACCAGACCCGCAACACCGCCGCCGAGCATATGGAGGCTTTCTATCGTCCGTTTCAGGAGGTGAAGGCCGAAAAATTCGACGGGCTGATCATAACCGGCGCGCCAATCGAACATCTCCCGTTCGAGGAGGTGAGTTACTGGGATGAGCTTCTTGAGGTCATGGACTGGACCCAGACCCATGTCCATTCCACCTTCGGCGTATGCTGGGGCGGCATGGCCATGGCTTATCATTTCCACGGGCTGAAAAAACACATGCTGGACGCCAAGGCCTTTGGCTGCTTCCGCCATCTGAACCTCGCCCCGGCCTCGCCCTATCTGCGGGGATTTTCCGATGACTTCGTCATTCCGGTCAGTCGCTGGACAGAGATGAAACAGGCCGAGGTTGACGGCGCTGAGGGTCTCAGGACGTTGCTCGGCTCGGACGAGGTCGGCCCCTGCCTGATCGAAGACCGCTGCCACCGCGCACTCTATATCTTCAACCACTTCGAATATGACAGCGGCACGCTGAAAGAAGAGTATGACCGCGATGTGTCGAACGGCACCCCGATCAATGTGCCGATGAACTACTATCCCGATGACGATCCGAGCCGGCAGCCGCTGAACCGCTGGCGCAGCCACGCGCATCTTCTCTACGGCAACTGGATCAACGAGATCTACCAGTCGACGCCCTTCGACCTTGCCCGGATCGGCAGCGCAGACGATTCCGTTTAGACCGCGGCGGCCGGAAAAGTTTTGGACAAAACTTTTCCCTCGCCAAAGGGAAAGAATTTTGTCTCAAAATTCTTTCAACCGTCGGGGAAACTGCCGACCGGGCAATTGTGCGCGACCGTGCAATCGCCATACTGAAACCACAAGGTCACGGGAGGATTGTCATGGCGAAGACGCAGAAAACGGAACCGCAGACAATTCCATTTGTCGGCGATATCACGAAGTACCTCGAAAACGAGGCTCCCGCCGCGATCCGCAAAGCTATCGCCGAAGGCGACAAGGACGATATCCTGTCCGGCACCTATCCCTATGACCGCGAGATGAAAGGCAAGGATTATGCCCGCCAGATGGATGCGTTGCAGATCGAACTGGTGAAGATGCTGTATGACTTCCGCAACACCGGCAAACGGCTCTGCGTTCTCTTCGAGGGTCGTGATGCCGCTGGAAAAGGCGGCACGATCGAACGGGTGCGCGAAAACCTGAACCCGCGTTCGGCCTATATCGTCGCCCTGCCGAAACCGACGGAGCGCGAGGCAACGCAGTGGTATTTCCAGCGCTATACCGACTGGCTGCCTGCCGCCTCTGAAATCGCACTTTTTGACCGGTCCTGGTATAACCGGGGCGTCGTTGAACATGTCTTCGGCTTCTGCACGCCCGATCAGCGCAAGCTTTTTTTCCGCCAGTTGCCCGACTTTGAGAAGATGATGGTCGACGAGGGGATCACACTGGTGAAGCTCTGGCTGAACGTGGGCCGTGCCGAGCAGCTTCGCCGGTTTCTAAAGCGCGAGAAGGACCCGCTGAAACAATGGAAGCTCAGCTGGATCGACGTCGAAGGGCTGAAGAAATGGGACGCCTATACCGACGCCATCCGGGAAACGCTTGCAAAGTCGCATTCTAAGCACGCGCCCTGGACGGTGATCCGGTCAGACGATAAGGCCCGCGCCCGCATCGCAGCGATCCAGACGATCCTCAATCGCGTGGACTATGCAGGCAAGGACAGGACGGCCATCGGCAAGGTCGATGGCAAGATCTGCGGGGGCCCGGACCTTCTCGATGCCTAAGCAGGGCTATCATCACGGCGACCTGAGGCGTGCGCTGGTCGATGCGGCGCTGATGCTGATCGAAAAGCAGGGTCCACAGGGCTTTACCCTGTCGGATGCGGCAAAGTCGGCCGGCGTGACGCCCGCTGCCGTCTACCGCCATTTTGCCGGCCGCGACGACCTCATTGCCGAATGCGCACGGCAGGGGTTCGAGATTTTCGCTGACCTCATGGATCACGCCTATAACGGCGGCAAGCCTTCTGCCCTGTCCGCTTTCGAAGCCACGGGCCGCGCCTATCTTGCCTTCGCCCGCAAATTCCCCGGCCATTACATGGCGATGTTCGAAAGCGGCATTTCGCTGAACACGAACCCCGACCTTGCCCGGGCCTCGGAACGGGCGCGGCAGGTCTTTTCCCGCGCGGCTGAAAAGCTGTCGCAGCATATCCCGGCGGACAAACGGCCCCCGGCCGCGATGTTTTCGGCCCATATCTGGGCGATGAGTCATGGCGTCGTGGAACTCTTCACCCGCGGCAAACCCGGCGCAAGGGCCCCGTTTCCGCCCGAGGAACTTCTTGAGGCCGGGATCGGTATCTATTTGCGTGGCCTCGGCCTTGTGCCGCCAGACGAATAGGCGTGGTGGCAGTGCCGAACCAGCCGCCAATTGTCGCCCTTAAGCAAAGGCGCGGGTTTACCCCAATAACCGCGAATAGAGCAGGATACCGGCCTGCACCAATACACGCTCAGCCGGGCGCCAGAGCGCGTTGAAGGCGAAGGGGTCGAGCCGCGTCGCCTGAGCCAGCACCGATAGTGGCTTGCGCCCGTCTATCCCGGCCAGCAGAGGGGCCACGTCACGCGATAGCGTCAGCCGGGTCTTCTCAGCCCCGCGGGCGATTGTGATCTCACCCTTGCGCGCCACCTCGCGCGAGAGATCGGCACCGCTGACGCCCTTCAGATGCGGGACTGATGCCATGTCCTTACCCGGAACCGGGATCACCCGGTTTTTAGGAGCGGCATAAACAACATGGGTCTTGATCGTGCCGTCGAGCCTTTCGGCCAGTGCCATTCGTGAGGTCGGGTCAAGCCCGTTGGGCAGCGCGATGCCATCGGGCAGGAACCGAGCGAGATCGTAGAGCCCCGCCTGTGGCGCACCGGCAAAAGCGAGCCCCGCCGCCTCAAGCGCCGCGATGAGGTCGTCGATTGCGAAAGGCCGGTCCTGCGAATGCAGAAGAAGATCGTAGAACCCTGCATCGCCCTGTTCATGGTCGACGAGATGCGGATTGCGCTTAAAGGGATGACCATCGGGCAGCCTTTCGTAAATCGATTTCGCCGCCTTCAGCCGTGCCTTCGGCGTCATCCCATCGGTCAGTGTGCTGAAAGCCTCCTGCAACGGATAGACGCCGGAACGGCCGTAAGGGGCATAGACCATCAGTCCCATGCCCCCTTCTGGCGCCAGCGCCCGCGCCAGTGCGTCAAACCCCGCCTGAGGTTCGGGCAGGTGATGCAGCACCCCGCAGCAGTCGATATAGTCAAAGCTGCCATAGCCGGCGGCATCGAGGAGGCTTCCGGTCTCGAACCGGATACTCTTCAGTTCCCGCACCTTCGCCCGCTCCTCAGCTATCTTGCGCGAGGCACGGGAGAGGTCGAGATAGGTGATCTCGTAGGGTCGCCCGGCGGCAGTCAGGACGGTCGCCACCTGAATGAGCGCATCCCCTGTCCCGCCACCGGCAACCAGCGCCCGAAGCGGTCGCGACCAGTCGCGTTTGCCACCCCAGAGGAAATGGTCCATCTCCAATGGATGCGAGGGCGAGCCGGTGATCAGCCGTTTCCGCTCATCGGCGGGATTGCGCTCCGGATAGGGATAGGCCTCGTACTGTTCGCTGACCATGTCCATACCCGCCTCCCCCTTCACCGATGCTCCCTCCTAGCAAGCGTGGCGGAGCGAAGCAAAGCCGGAAACGGAAGCAGCCCGCGTGAAATCCATCGGACTCCAACTGACGTGTTGCGGCATCAGGGAAACTGCAAAACTTTAAGTGCCATCCACACTTAGCCCAAGGCCCACTGAGGGGCCCCAGGCCTTGAAGCATCCGGGGCGTCAGGCGTGCGCCCCGGCCTTGGCCGAGATATGCAGCGCGGACTTGCCTTCAGTCACCTGTGGCGCGGGCGCTCCGATGTGACCGGCATTGGCCTTCAGCCATTCCTTGGCGACGGCGAGGCTGCGGTCCGTGCCGGCCTTGTCCTTGCAAACCGTCACGGTGAAACAGCCGTCGTCGGTCTCGACCAGATCATAGCTGACCAGACCGGGCACATTCCCGATGAGTTTCTCGACTTCGTCTTTGCGGGAAACAAGGAGCTTGGTCAGATCGGCCGCGCCCTTACCGGTATAACTGCGTGTCATAACATGCATCGTCAAACCTCCCTATGACGTCAGTTGGACATCGTCGTCGGGCGTTCTCTCTCGCCCGAAGGCGACTGAGAGAGAATACCCGAAATGGGGCGAATCCGACAGGACGTTCTGTGTTCAACCCGCTGCCAGGCCCTTTTCGACACGTGACCCGCATCGCGGATACACGTAGAACAATGGAAAAGCCGGAAACGGACGCGATCCGTGTCGCAATCGGACGGGATTGCGCGACCGGAGGGCCGGATGCTCGGGCCTGAAAACGGAGAGCCCCCATGGACACGCACTATTCCGACACCCGCAAGATCGATCCGACCAAGGGCAAGGCCCTGGGGGATGGCAGCCCGAACGACAACAACCGGATCGAGATCGGGCCGACCCAGTTGGCGTTCCGCGAATGGGAAGCGGCGGGGCTTACGCTGCCGAACCTTGAGCGGATGCGGGAGTTCCGCTGGAAACGGCTCACGCAGCATGTCGTCGAGCGCGGCTGGGGCGGCATCCTGCTCTTCGATCCCCTGAACATCCGCTATGCCACGGATGCGACGAACATGCAGCTTTGGAATACCCACAATCCGTTCCGGGCGCTTCTTCTCTGCGCCGATGGCTACATGGTACTCTGGGAATACAAGAACTCGCCCTTCCTGGCCGAGCACAACCCGCTGGTCCGTGAGGTCCGGTCGGGTGCGTCCATGTTCTACATGTCGACCGGCGACCGGGGGGAGGCAGCGGCAAAGCGCTTCGCAGCTGATGTCGATCAGGTGATGCGCGAACATGCCGGGACGAACCGCAGGCTCGGTGTCGACAAGATCATGGTTCACGGCCTGCGGGCGCTGGAAGGCGTAGGATTCATCGTCGGGGAAGGCGAGGAATGCACGGAAAAGGCCCGCGTCATCAAGGGACCGGACGAAATCCTTGCCATGCGCTGCGCCCATGACGCCTGCGAGAAGTCCATCGCCGCGATGGAAAAGGCCTGCCGCGAAGGCGTGCCACAGGGCAATATGAGCGAGGATGACGTCTGGGCCGTCCTCCATGCCGAGAACATCAAACGTGGCGGCGAGTGGATCGAAACCCGGCTGCTTGCCTCGGGACCACGCACAAATCCGTGGTTTCAAGAATGCGGGCCGCGCATCATCCAGCCGAACGAGATCGTGGCCTTCGACACCGACCTCATCGGCTCCTACGGTATCTGCATCGACATTTCACGGACATGGTGGGTGGGTGACGCCAAACCCACCAATTCGATGATCTATGCCATGCGCCACGCACATGAGCATATTGCGACGAATATGGAGATGCTGAAGCCCGGCGTGTCCTTCCGCGATCTGGTCTTCGGTGGCCACAAGCTCGACCCGGAATTCGACCGTCTGAAATACGGGGTCAAGATGCATGGTGTCGGTCTGTGCGACGAATGGCCCTCGATTGTCTATCCCGATGCATGGGAAGACGGCGCCTTCGACTACGAGGTTCAGCCGGGCATGGTGCTCTGCGTCGAGGCTCTAGTCAGCCAGGATGGCGGGAACTTCTCGATAAAGCTAGAGGATCAGGTCCTGATCACCGAGACAGGATACGAGAACCTTACGAAATATCCGTTCGACGAAAGGCTGATGGGGCTGGCCTGACCAGCCCCATCCCTTAATCGTTCGTCCAGCCCGAGGCGCGCACATTGCCGTGCCAGTCTTCGACTGCGACCGCTGTGCTGGCGTTCGGGTAAGGAACGGTCGGGGCCGACGCGACAATGGCCATGCCGCCAAGGACGAGAAGAATGAGCCCGAGCGATAACGATGCGGACGGCTCGGGTGCGGTGTCGCGGTTGATGCAATCGGTGCATGTCATGGCAAATCTCCTTGGGTGGGGGTCGTTCTCCGTCCTATCTAGGCGCGCGATTAGAATTATTAAAACGAATGTATGTTCTGATATTAATAACGTATCGTGATGAATTATGGTGAGTGGCTAGACGCCTCGCCCTCACCACTACGTGACGACCCGGTCACATTCCTTGTCATCCCCCCGGATTGCACCAAGTCTTGCGGGAGCGCGCAATACGGAGAGAGAAATGGCAACCGAACGCATCACCTTTCCCGGCCATTCCGGGGCAGAGCTTTCGGCGCGGCTCGACCTGCCCGAAGGCCCGCATCTTGCCCCCGCACTCTTTGCCCATTGCTTCACCTGCGGCAAGGATGTGATCGCCGCCCGTCGCATCGCCGCCCGGCTGGCTGCGATGGGAATTGCGACCCTGCGCTTCGATTTCACCGGCCTTGGCCAGTCCGGGGGCGACTTCGCTGAGACGGGGTTTCTGTCGAACGTCGCCGACCTGATCGCCGCCGCCAACTATCTGGACGGGCGCGACATGGCGCCCGCTCTGATCATCGGTCATTCGCTGGGTGGCGCCGCTGTCCTGAAGGCCGCCGGACAGATCGAAAGCATCCGCGCGGTGGTCACCATCGGCGCTCCCTTCGATCCCGGCCATGTCACCCACAACTTCGCTGGCGCTCTTGACCGGATCGACAAAGAGGGCGTGGCCGAGGTTGATCTCGGCGGCCGCCCGATCCGAATCGGCCGGGATTTCGTGCGCGAGGTTGCGGCCGAGGAACTCTCGGCCTCAATCGCCAGTCTCAAACGCGCGCTTCTGGTGCTGCATGCCCCCCGCGACCAGATCGTCGGGATCGAGAATGCTGGCGCCATCTTTTCCGCCGCGAAACATCCAAAGAGCTTCGTCACACTCGACAATGCGGATCACCTTATCTCCGACCCTGCTGATGCCGACTATGCCGCCGAGGTCATCGCGGCGTGGGGCGCGCGCTATCTGAGTCTGAAGCAGCCCGAAGCCCCGAAAGGCGCGCCCGAAGGCATCGTCCGTGTGTCCGAGGCTGACCCGGAGGGCTTCCTCCAGCATGTCAATGACGGTCCGCTGCACCATGCACTGGCCGATGAGCCCGAGGCCTATGGCGGCACCAATCGCGGCATGTCGCCTTATGGCTTCCTTGCAGCGGGTCTCGGCGCCTGCACCTCGATGACGATCCGCATGTATGCACGGCGCAAGAAATGGAAGCTGACTCATGTCCGGGTAGATGTCAGCCATTCCAAGGTCCATGCCGAGGACTGCGCCGATTGTGACAAGGGCGCAAAGATCGACGTGTTTCTGCGCGAGATCACGCTGGAGGGTGATCTGGATGATGAACAGCGCGCAAGACTCTTGGAAATTGCTGATAAATGCCCGGTCCACCGCACGCTTGAAGCCACGTCCCATATCAAGACGGCACTGACCGCACCCGCTTGAACAATCCAGCCCTCCGGGCCATCGTGCGCGCAAGTTCGGGGGGTGTGAATGCGGATCGCGGCCAACAATATCCATCTGGAAGTCGAAGAGCACGGCGATCCCGGCGCTCCGGTTCTGATCCTAGTCCGGGGGCTGGGTTCGCAGATCGTTCACTGGGCTCCCGAACTGATCACCGGCTTTGTGGCGGCAGGCTACCGGGTCGTGACCTTCGACAATCGCGATGTGGGTCTGTCCGACCGGTGCCCGGCGCCCGGGTCGCAGGGTGATGCCGACGCCATTCTCGCGGACGTGCAAGCGGGGCGGGTGCCGAAGCCTGCTTATGACCTGCAGGACATGGCACGCGATGTCACGGCGCTTATGGATGCGCTCGGCATCGAGTGCGCCCATGTGTTCGGCATTTCCATGGGAGGCGCCATCGTTCAGATTCTCGCTTGCGACCACCCGGACCGCTTTCGGTCTGCGACGATCGTCATGTCGTCAGCCCGATTGCGTGGCCTTGATCTGGGCGAACGCCTGTTGTCCCGGCCGGTGGATCGGGCGGGATATGTCGATGGTGCGCTTGCTGGCGATCGCGAATGGGGTAGCCCGGGTTATCCGGCATCGGAAACCTATCTCAGGGCGCAGGCCGAACGCGCCTACGACCGCGGGGCCGAAGCGGAGGGGGTAAACCGGCAACTGGTGGCGATCCTGAACACGTCAGACCGGCGCAATGCCCTGGGGCGCGTTACCCTGCCCTGCCTTGTGATCCATGGCACCGATGACACGCTGATCCCGCCGGAAGAGGGGCGCGAAATCGCGTCGCTGATTCCAGATGCGGAACTGGAGGTCATCGACGGAATGGGTCATGTCATCACGCCCGCGCTCGCGCCTCTTATCGTGGAGCGGGTGAACCGCTTTATCGCAGGTCGTTCTGTCTGAGCGCCCTGATCAGCGCGAATACCGGCTGGTCATCGTATAATCCTTGCGCGGCCCTTTCACCGTCCATTCCGCCTGCCAGTCAGGCCATCCACCAAAGTCGTAGCGCACGCGGTAATCATCGGGATCGCAGGCATGATGTGCCGCCGGATCAGCCGGATCGAAATCGTGAAACACCCGGCCATCACAATAATCGACCGCAATACGCCCGCCCGCGTCGCGCCAAAGGTATTCCCGCACTGCGGTCATTGGCGGACCGCCCGTAAGGCTCAGCAGCCCTTCCTCGCGGTAACGCAAGACATCGCCGTCGGCCACGAAACGCGCATGACCCTCAAACCGACCTTCTTGACCTGAGAGGCGATCTTCGATCACCCGGTCGATCTTCCAGTTTCCAATGAAATCATAAAGTTCAGGAACAAAGCTCATTCGTCGGAATAACTCCCGACCGACATATCGCCGCTCGCTCCGGCAAAGCGGAACCGCCCGGTATCAACATCCCGCTCCAGAGTATAGCAGCTCCACGTCGCCGCTGGTGGCCAGTTCGAACAATACTCATCACCCTCCACCCGCCAGCGCCCCTCGCTGAGACCGGACCCGACGCTATACGTCGTCGCGCCACTTTCGCGGAAGACCTGAACGGCGCCGTTTTCATAGGTCAGTTCACGCTCGTCGAGCGCCTCGGCAATGTCTGCCCCGCCAAGCACCTGCCAGTCCTCTGCAAGAACCGGCGTCGCCAGACAGAGCCCTACCGCCACTATCAATCGCCGCATCATCTCCCCTGCCCGCTTGCCTCCGGTACGCCGCCAGTCTAGGACACGCCCGCGCGTCCCTCAAACGGAAAGGCCCCACGGATGATCCCCCGTTATTCCCGCCCCGACATGGTTGCCATCTGGTCGCCGGAAACTAAATTCCGAATCTGGTACGAGATCGAGGCCCATGCCTGTGACGCGATGGCCGACTTGGGCGTGATCCCGCGGGAAAACGCGGAAGCGGTGTGGAAAGCCAAGGATGTGGAATTCGATGTGGCACGGATCGATGAGATCGAGGCCGTCACCAAACACGATGTCATCGCCTTCCTGACCCATCTGGCCGAACATGTCGGCAGCGAGGAGGCGCGCTTTGTCCATCAGGGCATGACCTCGTCCGATGTGCTCGACACCTGCCTGAACGTGCAGCTGGTCCGCGCAGCGGATATCCTTCTGACCGGTGTCGACAAGCTGCTGGCGGCGCTGAAAAAGCGCGCCTATGAGAACAAGGATACGGTCCGCGTCGGCCGCAGCCACGGCATCCATGCCGAACCGACCACGATGGGCCTGACCTTTGCCCGCTTCTATGCCGAGATGGACCGCAACAAGAACCGGCTGGAAAAGGCCCGGTGGGAAATTGCGACCGGTGCGATTTCCGGTGCGGTCGGCACCTTCGCCAATATCGACCCCGCGGTCGAGGAACATGTCTGCGAAAAGCTGGGCCTCCGCCCCGAACCGATTTCGACGCAGGTTATCCCGCGCGACCGCCACGCGATGTTCTTTGCCACCCTCGGCGTCATCGCCTCTTCGATTGAAAACATCGCCATCGAGATCCGCCACATGCAGCGCACCGAAGTGCTGGAAGGGGCGGAGTTCTTCTCCATGGGGCAGAAGGGCTCCTCGGCCATGCCGCACAAGAAGAACCCGGTCCTGACCGAGAACCTGACCGGGCTGGCGCGGCTCGTCCGCATGGCGGTGATCCCGGCGATGGAGAATGTGGCGCTCTGGCACGAACGCGACATCTCGCATTCTTCGGTCGAACGCGGCATCGGCCCGGATGCGACCATCACGCTCGACTTCGCCCTGCACCGGCTGGCCGGCGTGGTCGAAAAGATGCTGATATTTCCGGAAAACATGCTGGCCAACATGAACAAGTTCCCCGGCCTTGTCATGTCGCAGCGGGTTCTCTTGGCGCTGACCCAGGCCGGTGTCAGCCGCGAGGACGCCTATGCGATGGTGCAGCGCAATGCGCTGAAGGTCTGGGAAGACCGCGTCGATTTCCGCGAAATGCTGCTGGCCGATGACGACGTCGTGAAAGCCCTCGGAAAGGACGCGATCAACGAGAAGTTTGACATGGGCTATCACACCAAACATGTCGACACGATCTTTCGACGGGTGTTCGGGGACTGACACCCCGGCACACGATTCCGTGAACAATAAGGGGTTTCGCGCAGCTTTTGTTTGCGTGGCGCCCCCTTCCGCTGGCACACTCGATCCGAACAGGATGGAGGATAAAATGCCGATGAAGTCTCTGATCACTGCGCTTGCGCTTGCAGCCGGACTTGTCCCGGCGGCAGTTCAGGCGCAAGGGTGCAGCCACGGAGAGCGTCAGGCCCAGATCAGCTGCGCCGAAGGCACGGCTTGGGATGCCGCGACCCAAAGCTGCGTCACCGTCGGAAGCTGAACAACCGTAACGACGCCTTAACCGCTTTCTGAGAGCCTCCTCCGAAGACCGGATCGGAGGTGATGCTACATGACGGCCCTGACACCCTTGTCGCGACCGCAAGCAGGTTCCGTAACCGGTCGTCCCCTCGCACCATCCACCATGACCGGTCGACAGAAGGCCGCGATTATCGTGCGGCTTCTCCTGTCCGAAGGTGGCAACCTGCCGCTGCGCGATCTACCCGACCATCTACAGGCCGCGCTGACCGAACAGATCGGCTCCATGCGCTCGATCGATCGCGACACGTTGCGAAATGTGGTGGAGGAGTTCCTGACACGTCTTGAATCGGTCGGCTTGTCCTTTCCCGGCGGCATCGACGGCGCCTTGCAGATGCTTGATGGCCATATCTCGGCCACCGCCGCCAGTCGGTTGAAACGGCTCGCCAGCGCCTCGGCCAAGGCCGATCCCTGGGACCGGATCGCCGCGCTTGATCCGGAAAAACTCCTGCCCGTCCTGACCGAGGAAAGCGTCGAGGTCGGCGCGGTGATGCTGTCGAAACTCGCCGTTTCGCGCGCCGCCGAGCTGCTCGGTAAGCTGCCGGGCGACCGCGCCCGCCGCATCGCCTATGCGGTCAGCCAGACCGGCAACATAGACCCGGAGACGGTGCGCCAGATCGGCCTGTCGCTGGTCGGCCAGCTGGAAGCGCAACCGATCCGGGCTTTTGACACCGACCCGGTGGAACGGGTCGGCGCGATCCTGAACTTCTCACCTGCCGCGACACGCGATGACGTATTGCAAGGCCTGACCGAGACTGACACCGATTTCGCCACGCAGGTCCGCCGCGCGATCTTCACTTTTGCCGACATTCCAGCACGGATCGAGGGGCGCGACATATCCAAAGTCACGCGCGGCGTGGACCAGGCAACTCTTATCAACGCGCTGGCCGGGGCGGCCGGCGATGACGACAGGGCCGCGGCGGAATTCATCCTGTCGAACATGTCGCAGCGCATGGCTGCCTCGCTGAGGGAAGAGATGGCCGAACGCGGCAAGGTCAAGGATAAGGATGCCGAGGCGGCCATGACCGCTATCATCGTCGCCATCCGCGATCTGGAAAGCGCTGGCGAACTGGTGTTGAAGACCAGCGACGAGGACGACGACTGACGCGCCGGCTGTCGCAGGTTAAATCCCTACTAGGGCGGTCCCGGCCGCTTCCCCCATGCGCTTGTGATCGCGCTTTCGCGCCTCTATGTCTGGCTGCGGAAGGTGCGCGCCGGAAAGATGAGCCGCGCCAGATCGACGAGGACCGATGACGGCGGAGAACGGACTGAAGGCC
The DNA here is from genome assembly GCF_025751495.1 of Albidovulum litorale. Lineage (GTDB taxonomy): Bacteria > Pseudomonadota > Alphaproteobacteria > Rhodobacterales > Rhodobacteraceae > Albidovulum > Albidovulum litorale. The sequence goes on from NZ_JAOWKZ010000003.1 coordinate 158,550, forward strand.
AGCCTGCGCGACAAAGTGACGGACGGTGCCTTCCGGCTGCTGCTGACGCTGGCCCGGACCCTGCCCTACGAGCGGCGCGTTCCGGTTGCGGGCTGGGTAATCTCGCGCCTCATCGCGCCGCTTGCGGGCTGGTCGCGCCGGGTGCGCGACAACCTTGCACTCGTCTGCCCGGACCTGCCCGAAGCCGAGGTCAGGCACCTTGTCCGCGCCGTGGCCGACAATGTCGGCCGCACCACGATCGAGCTTTATTCAGGCCGCGAATTCATCAAGCGCGTGCGCGACCTGCCGCTGACCGGTCCGGGGGCAGAGGCGCTGGAAGCCGCCCACCGCGGAGGCCGCCCGGTGATCCTCGCCACCGGGCATTTCGGCAATTACGACGTCGCCCGTGCGGCCCTGATCGCGCGCGGCTACCGGGTCGGCGCGCTCTACAAGCCGATGAAGAACCCGCTTTTTAACGCCCATTACCTCGACACGATCTCGGTGATCGGCACGCCATTGTTCCCGCGCGGGCAGAAGGGCATGGGGGCGATGGTCAAGTTCCTGCGTTCGGGCGGTATGCTAGGCCTGCTGATGGACCAGCATATGGGGCGGGGCGAGAAGCTGAGCTTTTTCGGCCATCCGGCCTATACCGCGACCTCTGCCGCCGATCTGGCCTTGAAATACGGGGCCGAGATCATCCCGGTCTATGGCGTGCGGGAACCGGACGGGCTCAATTTCCGGATCGTCACCGACGCACCCATTCCACATAGCGATCCGCTGACCATGACGCAGGCGATCAATGACAGCCTTGAGCGGCTGGTGCGCGACCATATGGATCAGTGGTTTTGGATTCATCGCCGCTGGAAATAGAGGCGCAGTTCAGCGCATCATGTAACGGGCGAAGAGTTTCACGAACCTCCCGCCGGGGCGTCCGAACGGAATGAGACTGCGGCGCGGCTCCTCGAAGACACCCTTTGCATGGCTCATCGCCTCGAACCCGGCGCGGCCGTGGTAGGCACCAATGCCGCTTGCGCCTACCCCGCCGAACGGAAGGCTTTCGACTGCGTAATGGGTCATAACTCCGTTCAGGGTTACATTGCCGCTGAGAGTGTCGCGCAACACGCGGCCCTTCAGATCGCGGTTGGCTGTATAGAGATAAAGCGCCAGCGGGCGCGGACCGGAGCCGATCCGGGCAATCGCCTCTTCCATCGTCGCATAGGTCACGACCGGCAAAAGCGGGCCGAAGATCTCTTCGCGCGTCAACCGCATCTGAGGCCGGAGGCCAATGATAATCGTAGGGGTGACGTTACCCTCCTCGCCTGTTTCGATCACTACGGCACCCCCGATCCGGGCCTCCTCCTGAAGCGATGCAAGCCGTTCGGCATGTCTTGCGCTGATGATCCCGGCCGGACCGCCCCGCCGCCCCGCGATTTTCGCCGCGCGGGCCATTTCTGGTTTCAATCGGGCGATGAAATCCTTGGTGTCGTCCTCATGCACCAGCACGTAGTCCGGCGCGATACAGGTCTGTCCGGCATTCGCCACCTTGCCGAAGGCGATGTCGCGCGCGGCCTTGGCGAAATCCGCGTCACGGGCCAGCAGAACCGGCGACTTGCCGCCAAGTTCGAGCGTCACCGGCACGAGGTTTTCCGCCGCCGCTCTCATCACCTTGCGTCCGACTTCGGTTGATCCGGTGAAGAACAGGTGATCGAAAGGCAGTCCTGCGAAGACCGTGCCAGTTTCCACCCCGCCTTCGACCACAGCGACCTGCGTGGCTTCGAATGTGTCTGCGAGCAGATCAGCCAGCAGGCGCGATGACGCGGGAGCCAGCTCCGAAGGCTTCAGCATCGCCCGGTTTCCTGCCGCAAGGGCCGTCGCCAAGGGCAGCAGCGACAGACCGAACGGATAGTTCCATGGCGCCATGATGCCGACGACCCCCAACGGCTGACGGTGGATATGCGCCCGTCCGGGCCAGAGCGTGTGGGGCACCGGCACCCTTTCGGGCCGCATCCAGGCGCCAAGGTGACGGTGCATGTGGTTGATGCCCTGCACGACGGGACCGATGTCGAGTATCAGCGTATCCTCTGCGGGCCGGCGTCCGAAATCCTCGCGTGCGACGGCTACAAAGTCGTTTCTATGGGCCCGGATTGCCGCTTTAAGCCGGGCGAGGTCGGTCCGGCGGGACGCCAAGTCAGGCACAACCTCGGAGGCAGCCGCTTCGCGTTGCGCGGCCAGAACCGCAGCCAGCCTTCGGGTTTCGCCAGTAACCGTATCGCTGTCCATGATCACTCCCTCGGCCCGATCCGGGCCAGAGCAAGGAACGCGGTGCAGCCCGGAGTCAACCGGTCGGGCGCAAAGACGTTGCGGCAGACCTCAGCGAAGGCGCGCTGCGGCCAGTATGGGGCCGGGCCCGTCTTCCTGAATGATGACAACGACCGGTTCCGCGCCCGACGCGGACAACTCCAGCGAAAGCTCGCTTTTGCCATCCCATTCTGCGACCCGCATCCAGTCGGTGACGATATTGCTGTATGTCAACGTGCGTCCGGCATTCTCTCCGCGGCCGATCTCGACCCGCCGCTCGGGAAGATACCGCACGACCTGAACCACCGCCTTGCGCGAGAAGGGTGCGGCGGTCTGCGCCCGCACCCTCAGCCGGTCGCCACTGCGGCCAAGCGCAAGAGATACCGTTCCTTTCCGGGCAGCATGACGACGGATCGTCTGGTCAAGCTCTGCCGGACGGCTGCCGACGAGGTGATCCATACCCGCGACGATAATCTGCGGCGTATAGACGGTGCGCGCACCTGCATGTGCCGCATAGGCGCGCTGGCGATCGGAATACTGCCGCTTCGCGAAAATGTCCTTCCAGCCGATATAATCCCAATAGTCGACATGCAGACCAAGGGCGATGACATCGTCCCGCGCGGCGAACCCGCTAAGGATCTTGTCGGCCGGCGGACAGGACGAGCATCCTTGCGATGTATAAAGCTCCACAACTACCGGGTTGTGACCCGCCGACTGGCCGAGGACGCCCCCCGCGAGACCAAGCCAAAGGCCCGCGGCGGCGCTGATGATCCTGCGCATGTTCTCTGTTCCGTATCCCCTGGTCCCCACATTGGTAGTCAAACCGATCGCAATTGGCCAATCAAGGTTTTGCGAGACTCTGTGACAGGGTGATGTACCCCTTGCCATTAATTGTGCACAATTGTATACAATACATCGTATTTCTCTTGATCGCCCACTTCCCATACGGCACAAGGCAGGCGGAGAGAGACCGAGAACAGCCCACCGATTAGGGAGATCCCGATGCCCATCGTCACCGGCAAGGACACCGCGAAGACGCGCAAGACACTTACCGCAGGCGGCAAGACCGTCAGCTATTATTCGATCCCGGCGGCTGAGGCGGCCGGACTGGGTGAGTTTTCCAAGCTCCCGGCGGCACTGAAGGTCGTCCTGGAGAACATGTTGCGCTTCGAGGATGGCGGCCGCACCGTGTCGGTCGACGATATCAAGGCGTTCTCCGACTGGGGCAAGAGTGGCGGCAAGAACCCGCGCGAAATCGCCTATCGCCCGGCGCGCGTGCTGATGCAAGATTTTACCGGCGTCCCGGCCGTCGTTGACCTGGCCGCGATGCGCGACGGGATCAAGGCGCTGGGTGGCGACGCGCAGAAGATCAACCCGCTGAACCCCGTCGACCTCGTCATCGACCATTCGGTGATGATCGACGAGTTCGGCAATCCCCGCGCCTTCCAGATGAACGTGGACCGCGAATATGAGCGGAACATGGAGCGTTACGTCTTCCTCAAATGGGGTCAGAACGCTTTCCAGAACTTCCGCGTCGTGCCGCCCGGGACCGGCATCTGCCATCAGGTGAACCTCGAATACCTCGCCCAGACGGTCTGGACCGACACCGACCAGAATGGCGAGACGGTCGCCTACCCCGACACGCTCGTCGGCACCGACAGCCACACCACCATGGTCAACGGCCTTGCCGTCCTTGGCTGGGGCGTCGGCGGGATCGAGGCCGAGGCCGCGATGCTCGGCCAGCCGGTCTCGATGCTGATCCCCGAGGTTGTGGGCTTCAAACTGACCGGCGAGATGGTCGAGGGCACCACCGCGACCGACCTCGTGCTCAAGGTCGTCGAGACGCTCAGAAAGCACGGCGTCGTCGGCAAGTTCGTGGAATTCTACGGGCCAGGTCTGGACCATCTGCCGCTGGCCGATCGCGCGACCATCGCCAACATGGCGCCGGAATATGGCGCGACCTGTGGCTTCTTCCCCATCGACAGCGAAACCTTGCGCTATCTCGAACAGACCGGCCGGGATGAGGACCGCATCGCGCTCGTCGAAGCCTATGCCAAGGAAAACGGCTTCTGGCGCGGCGCGGATTACGATCCGGTCTACACCTCGACGCTGGAACTCGACATGGCGACCATCGTCCCGGCGATCTCGGGCCCGAAACGTCCGCAGGATTTCGTAGCCCTCACCGCCGCGAAATCAGCCTTCGCCAAAGAGATGGACGCGACCTTCAAGCGCCCGCAGGGCAAGGAAGTGGCGGTTAAGGGCGAGGCTTACACGATGTCGTCGGGCAAGGTCGTGATCGCCTCGATCACCTCCTGCACCAACACATCGAACCCCTATGTGATGATCGGCGCCGGTCTTGTCGCCCGCAAGGCGCGCGAACTGGGGCTGAACCGCAAGCCGTGGGTCAAAACCTCGCTCGCCCCCGGTTCTCAGGTCGTTTCCGAATACCTTGAGGCCGCAGGGCTTCAAGAAGACCTCGATGCTGTCGGCTTCAACCTTGTCGGTTATGGCTGCACCACCTGCATCGGTAATTCCGGCCCCCTTCAGCCGGAAATCTCGGCAGCAATCGCCGAAGGCGATCTGGTCGCGACCGCCGTCCTTTCGGGCAACCGCAACTTCGAAGGCCGTATCAGCCCGGACGTGCGCGCGAATTACCTCGCCTCGCCGCCGCTGGTGGTCGCCTATGCGCTGGCGGGCGACATGAATATCGACCTGACGACAGAGCCGTTGGGCACGTCGAAAGACGGCAAGCCAGTGTACCTGAAAGACATCTGGCCCTCGAACAAGGAAATCGCCGATCTGGTGAACAAGACCGTGACGCGCGAGGCATTCCTCAAGAAATACGCGGATGTCTTCAAGGGCGACGCGAAGTGGCAAGACGTGAAAGTGACCGAGTCGGAAACCTATGACTGGCCGCCCACCTCCACCTATATCCAGAACCCGCCCTATTTCCGGGGCATGGGCAAGGAAAAGGGCAAGATCACCGATCTGAAGGACGCCCGCATCCTCGCGCTTCTGGGTGACATGATCACCACCGACCACATCAGCCCGGCCGGGTCGTTCAAGCCCACAACGCCCGCGGGTCAGTACCTGACCGAACGGCAGGTGGCGCCCCGTGAATTCAACTCCTATGGCTCGCGGCGCGGCAACCACGAGGTGATGATGCGCGGCACCTTTGCCAATATCCGCATCAAAAACGAGATGCTGGACGGCGTGGAGGGCGGCTACACGCTCGGGCCCGACGGACAACAGACCTCGATCTACGACGCCTCGATGGCCTACCAGGAGGCGGGTACGCCGCTGATCGTCATCGGTGGCATTGAATACGGCGCGGGCTCGTCGCGCGACTGGGCAGCCAAGGGCACCAACCTTCTGGGCGTCAAGGCGGTCATCGCGGAATCGTTCGAGCGTATCCACCGCTCGAACCTCGTCGGCATGGGCGTCATCCCGTTCGAGTTCACCGCCGGCGACAATCGAAAGACGCTGGGCCTGAAGGGCGACGAGATCATCTCGATCCACGGACTTGAGGGCGACCTGAAACCGCTGGCCGAAGTGCCCTGCACCATCCGCTACGCCGACGGGACCGAGAAGACGATCCAGATCAAGTGCCGGATCGATACCGAGGTCGAGATCGAGTATGTCGAAAATGGCGGCGTACTGCACTACGTGCTCAGGAACCTCGCCCGCGCCTGACCGGTTGATAACCACGACAAAGGGCAGCCGTCAGGCTGCCTTTTTTTCGTTTCCTCCCCAAAGCCCTCTGAATGCATGGAAAGGCCACCGTTCGGCCGCGCGCGCGTCGCGCAGTCAATCGGGGCAATCAGCCCGCGGTTGATGCCGTTTTTGCCAAACGCCCAGCAATTCACCCAGGCGACACGGAAGTTGCCGCCACTTCTCAGTGGCTTCATAACTAGAAGATTTACTGGTATTTTAAGCCTGCGTTCACGCGCCATTCATATAACATCAATGTGATTCTGTGTCGTGAATTAGTTAATTGGTCGTGTTCAAGAAATGATCCGGTAAGAATACGCAACTTGTTTTCACTCCAACATTGTTTCACAATATGAAACCGTTTAATATCAATAACTTACAAAGATATCTCCACTTCGGAATATTTTTACCCGACTAAACTTTGTATCAAAACTGCATGAGAGCGATTGTAACCAGACTTCCATTTGTTCCGAGTATGCCGTGGTTCGAAACCGCCGGTCTGCTCTTGTTGATCGCCGTAACACGCGCAGGGTGACGGCCGGCCGCCGCGGAGAGCAGCTACTCCGCGGCGGCCCATTTTTATTTATCGGTGCATTTAGTGCATTAGCGGGTCATCCGGGCCTGAACATTTACGCAGCACTCGGCCAACACGGTCCACCCGAAGTGAACCTCAGTTCCCGCCCTTAGCCTCATCGATGGCGGGGTAGATATCGGACGTCAGGAAACGTTCGGTGATGGGACCCGCGAACCGCAGGATCACCTTGCCCTCGCCGTCGATGACAAAGGTTTCGGGAACACCGTAAAGCCCCCAGTCGATACCCATACGGCCGTTTCCATCGGCCCCGGTTGCGGCGAAGGGGTTGCCAAGTTCGTTCAGGAACCGGAGGGCGGCCTCGGGCTTATCCTTGTAGTTCACGCCGTAAATCGTGATGCCCTCTGACTTCAAGCGCTCCAGATTGGGATGCTCAGCCCGGCAGGGCGCACACCAGCTTGCCCAGAAGTTCACCAACTTGACGTTGCCGTCCCGTAGATCTGTATCGGAAAAGACCGGCAGGTCGCCGAGTGGCGTGACGACCACCGCCGGGGCTTCGCGGCCCTTCAATGCTGAAGGCAGCGCATCGGGGTCTTCCCGGCTCATGCCCCAAACGAAGATCGCGGCAAGCCCGGCGAAGATCGCCGGAGGCAAAAGCATCAACGGTGAAACCTTAGCCATTGCGGCCCATCCTGCGTTCCTGCTCTTCCAGCCGCCTGCGCATCTTCGCGCCTTGCCGGAGGGTCATCCAGACGAGGCCGAGCAGCAGCGCGATTGTCACCCCATAGGCCCCGAGGACCGTGCCCGCGTATTTACCTAGCTCCACCATCATGCCATCCTTTCCCGCGCTTCCAGCGCCCGTAGACGGCGCGCCCGGATCTCGGTCCGGGTCCTGAGCAGGACGAGTGTCACGAAAAGCAGGACGAAACCGGCCATGGTGAGCCAGAGCGGATGTGCAAACTGGTCGGCGACATGCTCCTCCTTGTCGAGCGACAGGGACGCGCCCTGATGCAGGCCTTGGTTCCAGAAGAGCACCGCGTAGCGGCTAAGGAGTGCGAAGACCGAACCGACGAGGCAGAGGACCGAGGTGAGGTCCGCCGCCGTATCGGGGTCGTCGACCGCCTCCCAAAGCGCGATATAGCCGAGGTAGAAGAGGAACAGGATCAGGAACGAGGTCAGACGCGGGTCCCATGCCCACCATGTGCCCCACATCGGCTGGCCCCAGATCGCCCCGGTAAAGAGCGCGATCAGCGTCATGGTGATGCCGATCGGCGCCGCGGCCTTTGCGGCCAACACCGAGACATGATGGCGGCGGATCAACCAGACGAGCGAGGTCACCAACATCATCGCCCAGCAATTGATTGCCATCATCGCCGAGGGCACATGTATGAAGATGATCTTGACCGTGGACCCCTGGCGAAAATCGTCAGGCGTGAAGAAAAAGCCCCAGACGAGGCCCGTCAGCAGGGTCAGCACGGCAAGCCCCGTCACCCAGGGCAAGGCCCAGGACGAGGTCTGCATGAATTTCTTCGGGTTCGCATATTCCCAGATCGACATGGCGCCCTGACTAGCCGTTCCGGCCTTGGTCCTCAATATTCATAACATGGGTTTCCCTAGCGCAGATTGACGCGGATTGCCGCAGCCGCGGCGAAGGGCAGGATGGCGACGGTGCCGGCGGTGATGCCCGCGAGCATTAAAAGCGGCGTCGCGGTCGCCAGCCCCTCAGCCCCGCGCTTGGCGGCCTCGGCCCCGAAAATGAGCGTCGGGATATAGAGCGGCAGGACGAGGAGCGAAAGCAGCAGCCCGCCACGTTTCAGCCCGACTGTGAGCGCTGCACCGAAAGTGCCGATGACGGAAAGCGCGGGTGTTCCGAACAGCAGCGACAGCGTTAGCCAGAGGAACCCCGATTGCGGCAGGTTCAGAAGCACACCCAGCACCGGTGCAGCGAGCGTCAGCGGCAGGCCGGTCGTCAGCCAATGCGCCAACCCCTTGATCGCCACGACCCCTTCCAACGGGATCGGAGCGGTGGCCAGCAGGTCAAGCGAGCCGTCCTCGCGATCCAGCGCGAAGATACGGTCGAGCGAGAGGAGGCAGGAGAGCAGTGCGCCGACCCAGAGGATTCCGGGGGCGATCCGGGCGAGCGTGCCGCCCTCCGGGCCAACTCCGAATGGAACGAGAACGGTCACGATCAGGAAGAAGGCAAGCGAGAGGCCAAAGCCACCGCCCGCGCGCGTCGCAAGGCGCAGGTCGCGAAGAAGAAGCGCTAGCATCGGCGGGCGCTCCGCTGGCGGAGAGTCCCGGGGCGCTGCCCCGGACCCCGGAGTATTTCGGCAATGAAGAAGCAGGTCATGCGAAGGCCTCGTCAAAACCGCCGCCCTGCCCCGGCGCCGGGGTTTTGGCGCGGAAGGGCGCGAGGTCGAGGATGGTGGCCTCCTCCAGCCCGAGGTCGATATGTGTCGCCATCAGCGCGGCGCCCCCCCGCTTCAGATGCGCGCGCACCGCCTCGGCGAAAAGCGCGACCGAGGCCGCGTCGAGCGAGACGGTGGGTTCATCGAGAAGCCAGAGGCCACGACCGGTCACCAGGAGGCGGGCAAGGCCAAGGCGGCGTTTCTGCCCGGCCGAAAGGTTCTGCGCATCGCGGTCGGCGAGAGTTTCGAGATTCATCGCTTTGAGTGCCGGGGCGATGTCGCGCTGCCCGTAGATGCGTGCCCAGAACGTCAGGTTCTCGGCCACCGTCAGCGTCGCCTTCAGCCCGTCGGCATGGCCGGAATAGGCGGCCCCTTCCGGCGGCAGTTCGACCCGGCCCGAGACTGGCAGTTGCAGTCCGGCGACGGTCCTGAGCAGCGTCGTCTTGCCGATCCCGTTCGGGCCGCGCAGCACCAGCGCCTCGCCCGGCTGAAGCGTCAGCGAGACGGCGTCGAGGATCGTGATACCGCCGCGCGACACGGCAAGGTCCTGGACTGAGAGCATCATGGCAAAGGGCTAGCCGATCCTTGTCCCGAGGCAAAGCGTCTATTCCACCGGAAGAAGCGCCGCGGCGATCCGCCGCCCCTCGGAGAGAAGGACGTTGTAGGTGCGCGCCGCCGCATCCGTGGCCATCGCCTCGACCCCGATCCCGGCCTCTTCGAGCTTCTGCCGAAGCGCCGCAGGCGGGTTGGCGATTGACGTGCCAGTCCCGAGGAAGAGCACGTCGATCTGATCGGCGAGCGCGATCAGGGGCGCGGTATCCTCATACCCGCCCCAAACCAGCGCCGAGGTCGAAGTGACCAGCACCGCACCGTGCAGCACCTTGCCATCGACGCGGAAAAACCCCGGCCCGTAACCGTCGATGGGTGTCAGCCCGTCAAAGGCGATATCGGTTAATTGGATCATTTGCCCGTGGCGAACTGGGTGCCTGCCGGACCGTCATCCTTCTTGCCCCAGTCTCGCTTCACGCCCAGCATCAGGACCACATTCTTAGCCACATAGACTGAAGAGTAGGTACCCACGACGATTCCCCAAGTCATCGCAAAGACAAAGCCCCGGATCACGTCGCCACCGAAGATCAGGAGCGCGATCAGCGCCAGAAGCGTCGTGCCCGAGGTCATGACTGTACGGCTGAGGGTTTCGTTGACCGACAGATTGCAAAGGTCGCGCAAGGGCGTCTGCTTGTACTTGATCAGGTTTTCCCTGAGCCGGTCGAAGACAACCACCGTATCGTTGATCGAATAGCCGAGGATCGTCAGCAAGGCCGCGATGATCGTCAGGTCGAACTTGATCTGGAAGACCGAGAATATGCCAATCGTCAGCGCGATGTCATGGATCAGCGACACAACAGCGCCAACCGAAAACTGCCATTCGAAGCGGAGCCAAATGTAAAAGCAGATCGCGGCCACCCCGGCGAGCACCGACAGGACGGCAGTTTTGATCAGCTCGCCCGACACCTTGGGGCCAACGGATTCGACGGACGGAAACGTAATCGACGGATCAACGCCCTTCAGCGCCTCTTCGACCTTGGTGATAATTTCGGGCGTGACCGCCTCATACCCTTCCTGCGCCTGAATGCGCAGCATGGCGACATGCTGGTCGGGCCCGAATGTCGGGTCATAGACCTCTGTGATCGAAACATCGCCGAGGCCGAGCGGCGCGACGGCGGTGCGGTAGGCACCGACATCGACAGCAGAGGTCGACTCAGTGCGGATCGTCGTGCCGCCCTTGAAGTCGATGCCGAAATTCAGACCCATGATCGCGCTCAGGATGATCGAGGCGATCACCAGCGCGACCGACCCCCAGAAGGTCAGCCATTGCCAGCGAAAGAAGTCGATATTGGTGTTATCGGGGACGAGTTTGAGACGGAATGCCATGAGAATGCCCCCTTAGACCGTGATCGTCTTCGGCCGCGTGCGGTCGAACCAGAGAACGACGAAAGTCCGCGTAACAAAAATTGCGGTGAAGACCGAGGTAACAAGGCCGACGACCAGCGTGACGGCAAAGCCCTTCACCGGGCCGGAGCCAAGGGCGAAGAGGATCAGCGCGGTGATGAACGTGGTGATGTTGGCGTCGATGATCGCCGACATCGCCTTTTCATATCCAAGCTCGATTGCCCGCGCGGGCCCTTTCGCGGTCTTCAGTTCCTCGCGTATGCGTTCGAAGATCAGCACATTGGCGTCAACCGCCATGCCGACCGTCAGCACGATCCCGGCAATGCCGGGCAGCGTAAGCGTCGCGCCGATGGTCGACAGGAAGCCGAACATCATCGAAATGTTGAGGCCGAGCGCGATGGTCGCGAAGACACCGAAAAGCCCGTAGCTCGCAATCATGAAGGCCACAACCGCGACGATACCGACGATGGCGGCGACCCGGCCCGCATCTATGCTGTCCTGCCCCAGTTCCGGACCAATGGTGCGTTCCTCAAGAAAAGTCATTTCTGCGGGCAGCGCACCCGCGCGCAAGAGAACCGCGAGATTGGTGGAACTTTCCACCGAGAACGAGCCGGTGATGATCCCGGAGCCTCCCGGGATATGCTGGTTGATGCGCGGGGCGGAAATCACCTCGTTGTCCAACACGATGGCGAACAACTGGCCGACATTGGCGGCCGTGTAGTCACCGAACTTGCGCGCGCCGGTCGGATTGAACCGGAACGAAACAGCGGGCCGGCCGTTCTGGTCGAAGTCTGGCCTGGCATCGACAAGGTCCTCGCCCGTGACTACGGGCAATTCGTCCAGCGTGTAGAAGACACCGTTTTCATCGTCGTCTATCGACGGGTAGATGACCGTGCCCGGCTTGGCGATAGCATTGCCGTCCGTTCCGCGCCCCAGAACCGGGTGAAAAGTCAGTTGTGCAGTTGTGCCGATCAGTTCCTTCAGTTCGGTGGCCGAACCGATGCCCGGCACCTGAATCAGAATGCGATTATCGCCCTGCCGCTGAATCGTCGGCTCACGGGTGCCGACCTCGTCGACCCGGCGGCGGATGATCTCAAGCGATTGTTTCAGCGTCCGGTCGTCAGTCGCGGCACGTTCGGCCTCACTCAGACGGATGACGAGCTGGTTGCCGTCAACCGTGACATCGATGTCCTTCTGCCCGACCCCGGTCAGGCTGACGACGTTCGAGGCCAGGCCATCCGCAATCTCGACCGCCTTCGCCATCGCCTCAGGTTTTTCGATCTGGATGCGCAGTTCCGACGGGTCGGAGGGCGCCCGGCGGATGCCGCCAATCTCGCCGCGGGCGTCGGCCAAGGCCCGCCGCATCTCAGGCCAGAGCCCGTCCATCCGCGCCTTGTAGACATCCGCCACCTGAACCTCGGCCAGAAGATGCGCACCGCCGCGCAGGTCTAGGCCGAGATTGACGAGGCCCGACGGCAGCCAGTCCGGCCAGAGGGCACGGTCGGCGGCCTGCGCTTCGGTTTCAAAACCCGCGCGTTCGGCAGCCGTCACGGCGTCATTGTGCTTTTCGACGCGGGTATAGAACGTGTTCGGCAGCGCCGTCAGCAGCCCAAGGGCGCAAAGCCCCCAGATGACGATCCGCTTCCAGAGGGGGATGTGCAACATGTCGGGGGCCTGGGGCTTTGCTTCTTACTTCGACGCGGCCGGTTCGGTCTTGGACAGGACCGTGGCAATGGTCGCGCGCACAACGCGCACCTTCACGCCCTCGGCGATCTCGACCTCAAGCTCGCCGTCTTCCTTGACCTTGACGACCTTGCCGATGATGCCGCCCTGCGTGATCACCTGATCGCCGCGGCGCAATGCCTCGACCATCGCCTTGTGTTCCTTCATCTTCTTCTGCTGCGGACGGATCAGCAGGAAATACATGATTGCGAAGATGAGGATGAGCGGCAGGAACTGCGCGAAACCGGCAGCGCCACCGCCCCCGGCGGCCTGGGCATAGGCGGGTGTGATCAGCATGGAAAGCGTCCTCTTGCGTGATGGGGCGCTTGATCGCCCGCTTTTGTCGCCCGGGAACCTATAGTCGCGGATGGGGCTTTGCAAGGAGCCCGGACCATTCCTGTGCAACCTGATCAATTGCCGGTTCAAATAGCAAAAGAGATCGGGCATATGGGGCGTGCCGAACGGCGATACCATGCGAAGGATAATAGACATGCACGACATCCGCGCGATCCGCGACAATCCTGAACGCTTCGATGCCCTTCTGGCGCGGCGGGGACTGTCTAGCCTGTCGTCGGAGATCCTCGCGATTGATGAGGCGCGTCGGGCAAAGATTCTGGCCGCCGAGACCGCTCAGGCGGCCCAAAACGCGGCCTCAAAAGAGGTGGGCGCGGCCAAGGCTAAGGGCGACGAGGCGGAGTTCGAACGGCTGCGCGCGCTCGTGACCGAGAAGAAGGCCGAGGTGGCGCGGCTGAATGAGGAAGCGGCTGCCGAAGACGAGCGGTTGCGCGATATGCTCATGGGCATCCCGAACCTGCCGCATGATGACGTGCCCGAGGGCGCGGATGAAAACGACAATGTCGAAATCCGCCGCTGGGGCACGCCGCGCGCCTTCGACTTCAAGCCGGTCGAGCATTTCGAAATCGCGGGCGTCAAGCCCGGCATGGATTTCGAGACCGCGGCAAAACTCTCCGGCGCCCGCTTCGTCCTCCTGCGCGGCGGCGTCGCCCGCATCCACCGGGCGCTTGCTCAGTTAATGCTCGACCTCCACACGACCGAGCACGGGCTGACCGAGACGATGACCCCGGTTCTCGTGAAGGACGAGGCGATGTACGGCACCAACCAGCTGCCGAAATTCGCCGAGGACAGCTATCAGACCACCAATGGCTGGTGGCTGATCCCGACCTCCGAAGTCACGCTGACCAACACAGTTGCTGGCGAGATCGTCGATGAGGCGGCCCTGCCGATCCGCATGACCTCGCACACCCAGTGTTTCCGCTCGGAAGCGGGGAGTGCCGGCAAGGACACGTCGGGCATGTTGCGTCAGCACCAGTTCGAGAAGGTGGAGATGGTGTCGATCACCACGCCCGAAACCTCGCTGGCCGAGCACGAGCGCATGACGAAATGCGCCGAGGCCGTGCTGGAACGGCTCGGCCTGCCCTACCGGACGGTCGTCCTCTGCACCGGCGACATGGGCTTTGGCGCACGCAAGACCCATGACATCGAGGTCTGGCTGCCCGGGCAGGACAAGTACCGCGAAATCAGCTCGGTTTCGGTCTGCGGCGACTTTCAGGCCCGGCGGATGAATGCCCGCTACCGCCCGGCGGGCGGCAAGCCGGACTTCGTCCACACGCTGAACGGCTCCGGCCTCGCCGTCGGCCGCTGCCTGATCGCGGTGCTGGAGAACGGCCAGCAGGCGGACGGGTCGGTCGTGATGCCCGAGGCGCTGGTGCCATGGCTCGGCGGCAAGACGCGATTGACGGAAGACGGCGCGTTGGTCTGACAAAAAGCGGGGGCGCTGCCCCCGCACCCCCGGAGTATTTTCAGACAGAAAGTGAAGTGGGGCTCAGGATTTCTTGACCTGAGTCCCCTTGTGCTTCCTGAGCCGCGACGGCGTGTGGAACTTCTTGTCCTTGAAGGGGTTCTTGTCGCCCTGATCGCGCATGGTCAGCCGAATCGGCGTGCCGGGCATGTCAAAGTCGGCCCGCAAGCCATTGACAAGATAGCGGGAATAGCTGTCTGGCAGCATGTCGCCATGATTGCACATCACGACAAATGCCGGGGGTCGGGTCTTTACCTGCGTCATGTAGCGCAGCTTGATCCGCCGCCCGCCAGGCGCGGGGGGCGGATGCGCCTCGGTCATCGCGGTCAGCCACTGGTTCAGCTTGGCGGTCGTCACCCGGCGGTTCCAGACCTCATAGGCCTTCAGGATGGCCGCGTGCAGCCGGTCGAGCCCTTTGCCGGTCTTGGCAGAGACGGTCACCATCGGCGCGCCGCGTAGCTGCGGCAGCAGGCGCTCGAACGACTCGCGCAACTCCTTTAATTTCTCGGTCTTGTCTTCTTCGAGATCCCACTTGTTCGCGGCCACGACCACCGCACGACCTTCGCTTTCGGCGAAATCGGCGATGCGCAGGTCCTGCTGTTCGAAAGGAATGCCGACATCGAGAAGCACCACGACAACCTCGGCGAACCGCACCGCGCGCAACCCGTCCGAAACCGATAGTTTCTCTAGTTTTTCAGTGACTTTCGCCTTTTTCCTCATCCCCGCCGTATCGAAGATGCGCATCGGTGTACCCATGAATTCGGCACTGACCGAAATCGCATCACGGGTGATCCCGGCCTCGGGGCCGGTCAGCAGCCGCTCCTCTCCGATGATCTTGTTGATCAGCGTGGATTTGCCCGCATTCGGGCGGCCGATGACCGCGATCTGAAGCGGCTTCTCACGGGTGGGCGTGCGCGGCCCCGCCTCACTCTCGTCGTCGGAAACATCGACATCGACCTCGGGCGCGTCCATCGCGGCCTTCGCCTCGAATTCCTCGGCGAGGGGACGCAGCATATGGTAAAGCTCGTCCATCCCCTCGCCATGTTCGGCCGAAAGCCGCAGAGGCTCGCCTAGCCCGAGCGAATAGGCCTCCAGCACGCCTGCATCAGCGTTCTTGCCCTCGGCCTTGTTGGCGGCAAGGATCACATGGGCGTTCTTCTTGCGCAGGATCTCGGCAAAGACCTGATCGGTGGGCGTGACGCCTGCCCGCGCGTCGATGATAAACAGGCAGATATCGGCCATCTCGACCGCCCGTTCGGTCAGACGCCGCATCCTTCCCTGAAGGCTGTCATCGGTCACATCCTCGAGCCCCGCCGAGTCGATAACCGTGAACTTCAGATCGCCCAGTCGCGCGTCACCTTCACGCAGGTCGCGCGTGACCCCCGGCGTGTCATCGACCAGCGCGAGTTTCTTGCCGACGAGGCGGTTGAACAAAGTCGATTTGCCGACATTCGGGCGCCCGACAATGGCGAGGGTGAAGCTCATGGGGTTCTTCCTGATAAGAAGCCGCCCGCATACACGGGTTTTCCCCTATCGGAAAGCCCGAAGCTTGCCATCCTTGGTCACGACGTAGAGGACACCGCCCGCGATGGCCGGACCTGTGGCCGCACCACCCGGCAGATCGACGGTTCCCACCAACGCGCCCGAGGCCGGGTCAAAGCTGCGGATCAGCCCGTCGGAGGACACAAGCACCAGCCTCCCTCCGGCCAGCACCGGCCCGTAATGGGCGTGGATCGCCTTGCGCCGCTTTTCCTTGTCTTTTGTGAAATACGGCAGGTCCACGCGCCAGATTTCTTCGCCCGTCGCGGCATTCAAGCGCATCAGTTGATCCTCATCGTTGACGAGGAAGACTGAACCGCCCGCGACGCTCACCGCGCTAAGGGCGCCGTCGGGGGCGCTCCAGACTGGCTGGCCGGTATCGGCGTTGATCGCAACGAACCGGCCCGCGGATGTCCCGGCATACACGATGCCGTCGGCGATGACGGGATCACCCGTAAGGTCGGACACGGTGGCATAGGCGCGGCCGCGCCGCTTACCCGCCACATGGGCCTGCCAGAGACCGGTACCGCTGTCCTTCGCGACCGCGATCATCTGTCCTGAGGAGAACGGATAGACCACCTGCCGCTGATCTACCGCGGGGGCGGAAACACCGGCCACACCGGCACCCGACGGCGTCCCGGGCAGAATCCATTCGACCTTGCCATCGGCGGCACGCACAGCCCAGGCCGCATCATCCCTCGCGACGATAAAGACCTTTCCGTCCGACACGGCGGGCGCCCCGCCAATCGCGGCCTCGACCTTTTGCCGCCAGACGACACCGCCGGAAGCGGGATCAAGTGCCACCAGCTCGCCGAAGCCCGTCGCAGCGAAAACGAGTCCCTCGCCAGCGGCAAGACCGCCGCCCGAAGCATCGCCCGAACGATCCGATGCGGGCGTCAGGTCAGTTTGCCACAGCGTGGCGCCGTTGGTGCCGGTCGCTGTTACCCGCGCCTCGGCATCAAGTGTGAAAATCCGCCCGCCCGCGACAACCGGACTGGCCGTAATTCGGTTCTTGCGGCTGTCACCTGAACCGATGGAGGCGGTCCAGATCTGGGCCGGGGCGGAGGACAGCGCGAGATTGCCGGAACGGTGCAGCGCGTTGCCACCGCGTTGCGCCCAGTCGGCATTGGCCACGGCTGCCGGAAGCGCGATCGGTTCCGCTTGCGCTGCAATCGCCGTTGCCGGGTCCTCACCCATCGCGGCGGTCCTGACATCCAGACGTTCGCCCGGCAGGATAACCTCGCCTTTGGTACATCCCACCACAAGGGCGAGAACGGCCAGAGTGCCAACACCTTGGGAAATCTTCACCAGTCTGCCCCTTCGTTTCTTGCCCACCCGGTACCTGGATGCGGGACTATGCCGCCCCCGGCTCTCCGCCGAGAACCACAATCATCTGTGACGCCCGACGACGCAAGCCCGCGGTCACATCCGGCTCGTTCAGAATTTGATTGAAAAGCCCCAGCGCCTCGTCGGTCTTGCCCTCCTTGGCAAGAACCAGCGCCTGCTGCTCAAGCGCAAGAACACGATAGGGCGCGCCGGCCGCGGCCAAGCGGGACAATGCGGCGTCCCGGTCCGCAGCCGGCATGTCGGCATCCGCAAGAATTACGGCCTTGAGTTCGGCCAGTTGCCTGTAGCTGTCCGCAAGATTCGTATCCGCAGCCAAAGCCTGAAGACGGGTCAGCGCACCGTCGCGGTCGCCGCTTTTCAGCGCCTCGTCCGCTGCCAGAAAGCCCAGAACCGCCGTCCGGCCAGCCGCGTCCCCTGCTCCGATCTGCTCCAGCGCCACCGCGCGTGCGGCGGCATCGTCGCTGTTGAGCGCGGCCAGAATCGAATCACCGAAGACCTGTGCCTCATGCCGGGCCTGCGACTTGGTCCACTCGGTCCAGGCGGTGCCGCCGACCACGAGCACGACAAGCGCAACACCGATCCAGCCATATTTGCGAAAAAGCTTGTAGAGCCGGTCGCGGCGAACCTCCTCGGTGACTTCCTCGATGAAACTGTCAGTTTCGCTCACGCGGTCTTCTCCCACCTCGGACCGCTAGCGGGCCCCTTGTTCGGCACCGTCTTACACGCAAGCGCGCGACCTTGCCAAGCCCGGGACCGCTCGCGGAAAAAGTGCCAATGCATGTCTTGCTGGCGCGTTCAGCGCCTGCACAATCGGATCAGGACTAGCCCGCGGCTTCTTCGGCGTCGGCGAGGCGCAAGCGCGGGCCCGGCGCTTCTTTGGTTTCTTCGTCGGCCGATTGCCGCGCCCACATCGCGGCGTAGCGTCCTCCCCGTGCCAGAAGGTCGTCATGCGTGCCTTCTTCGACGATCTCACCCTTCTCCAGCACCACGATCCGGTCGGCATCCGCAATGGTCGACAGACGGTGCGCGATGGTGATCACGGTCCGCCCCTCGCCCATCGCCTTCAGGCTGTCCTGAATGTCGCGCTCGGTCTGGGTGTCGAGGGCCGAGGTGGCCTCGTCCAGCAGCAGGATCGGCGGGTTTTTCAGAAGCGTGCGGGCGATCCCTACGCGCTGCTTTTCGCCGCCCGACAGTTTTAGCCCGCGTTCACCGACCTTGGTCTCATAACCTTCGGGCAGCGACATGATGAAGTCGTGGATTTTCGCCGCTTTCGCCGCCGCGATCAGCTCTTCGCGCGGGGCATCGGGCCGCCCATAGGCGATGTTGTAAAGGACGGTGTCGTTGAACAGAACCGTATCCTGCGGCACGACCCCGATCTGGGCATGAAGGCTGTCCTGCGTGATGTCGCGCACATCCCTGCCGTCGATTTTCAATGCCCCGCCGGTGACGTCGTAGAACCGGAACAAGAGCCGCCCGATGGTGGATTTACCTGATCCCGACGGGCCGACGATGGCCACGGTCTGGCCTGCGCCGACCTTCAGACTGACCCCTTTCAGGATCGGCCGGGTCGGGTCATAGGCAAACTTGACCGCCTCCAGTTCCACTTCACCACCATCGACCTTCAGATCCGGCGCGCCCGGCTTGTCGGTGATCTCGGCCGGTTGGCCCAGCAGGTCGAACATCTCGCCCATATCGACAAGCGCCTGACGGATCTCGCGATAAACCGTGCCGAGGAAGTTCAGGGGCATGGTGATCTGGATCATATAGGCGTTGACCATGACAAAATCGCCGACTGTCAGAACCCCCGCCTGCACGCCCATCGCCGCCATCACCATGACGATGACAAGGCCCGTGGTGATGATCAGCGACTGGCCGAAATTCAGCATAGACAGCGACTGACCGGTCTTGACTGCCGCCTGTTCATAGCCCGCCATCGCCGCATCGTACCGTGCAGCCTCGCGCGCCTCAGCGCCGAAATATTTCACGGTCTCGAAGTTCAGAAGGCTGTCCACCGCCTTCTGGTTCGCGTCGGTGTCCTGTTCGTTCATTTTGCGGCGGATCTTTACCCGCCATTCGGTGATCTTGAACGTGTAGGTCACGTAAAGCGCGATGGTGATCAGCACCACGGCCGCATATCGCCAGTCGAAGACAAGCGCGAAGATCACCGTGACCATAGAAAGCTCCAGGATCAGCGGCCCCACGGACAAAAGCATGAAGCGGAGAAGAAACTCCACCCCCTTTACGCCGCGTTCGATGATGCGGCTGAGGCCCCCGGTCTTGCGGGTGATATGGTAGCGCATCGAAAGCGCGTGGATGTGGCGGAACGTCTCCAGAGCGAGCTGCCTGAGCGCCCGCTGCCCGACCCGGACGAAGATCACGTCGCGAAGCTCGTTGAACCCGATCGACCCGACCCGCGCCAACCCGTAGGCCACCGTCAGTCCGATGGCGCCGATCGCCAGAAGCCAGGCATCGCTCCGCGTCTCATTCGACAGGGCATCGACGGCCGCCTTATAGAGAAACGGGGTCAGGACAGAGACGACCTTGGCAAAGGCCAGCGCCATCAGCGACAGCACCACCCGGCGCCTAACCCAAGCCTCGTCTTCCGGCCAGAGATAAGGGGCAACACGGCGCAGGGTGCGCACGCTTCGCTTCCAGCCGTCACTCTGCTGCGCCGGACCTGCCATCTTATCTTCCTTTCCGAAACATGACCGCTTGATCGCAGAACCGGGCACCGCTATCAAGGGCATTAATTCATAAATTCATGAAGTGTTGAATTATGGAGCGGAAACAGGCCCTGCTCGCGCTGTCGGCGCTGGCGAACGAGACCCGGCTGGACCTTGTGCGCATGCTCGTGGGCACCGGTGCCGAAGGGCTACCCGCCGGTGAGATTGCCCGGCTGCTCGATATTTCGGCTTCGCGGCTGTCGTTTCATCTTGCGACATTGGAACAGGCCGGGCTCATCACATCGCGCCGGGAATCGCGCAATGTGATCTATGCCGCGGATGCGACCGGGATCGGTGGCACGATCTCGTACCTTTTGAACGATTGCTGCCGCGCAGATCCAGAGGTGCGGGCCTGCTGCATCACCCAGAATGGAACCGCACCATCTGGCGCGTGATATTGTCAAAGCTGGCATTTCCGCCAAACATCGGCGGCGCGGTCAGTTCGACCACCTTTGTCTGTTCCAGGATCGCCCGGGCGGTTGTCTGGGTTTCCATCCGTGCCAGCGGTGCACCAAGGCAGAAATGCGGGCCGCCGCCGAAGGCAAGGTGTTTCGGTGTGGCAGTACCCGGCAGATAGCGGTCTGGGCGGAACACATTCGGCGCGTCGAACACGTCCGGGTCGCGGTTGCCCGCCGTCAGCCACAACACGACCAGCCCGCCTGCCGGAACCGTGACACCCGCCACCTCCTCCTCGGCCAGCGCATAGCGGTCGATATTGCGGATCGAGTTGCGCATCCGCAGCACTTCCTCGACCGCGGGCACGGTCAGGTCGGGATTCGCCCGCAACTGCGCCGCCGCGTTTGGAAAGGCATCCATCAGACGCACGAAATTGACGATCAGGTTGGTCGTCGTCTCATTCCCCGCGAGAAGGATCAGCATGGCCATCGAAAGAATCTCGTCGTCCGACAGCCGCTGCCCCTCGACCTCCACGGCCATGAAATCGGAAATCAGATCGCCCTCGCGCGGGCGAGCGCGGCGATCATTCATGTAGTCCTGGAAATAGGCCGTCATCTCCAGCCCGGTGCGCCGTCCGCGCTCCAGCATCTCCGGGTCCATCGTCGACAGCCATGTCGTCGCGCCGCTGTTTTCGCCCAGAACAGCCGTCCAGCGTCGAATGTCGCACATGTCGGACCGGGGCAGGCCAAGGATAGCCGTGATCATCGCCACCGTGATCTCGGCCGCGAAATCCTCCACCAGATCGAATTCTTCCCCTGAAAGCGCCATCTCCATCCGCTCAGTCACGACCGCCTCGACGGCAGGACGGAAACGTTCGACCATCTTCGGCATGAAGACCCGGTTGCCGATCATCCTAAGCCGCCGGTGCTTTTCGCCCCCTGCCGAGATCATGTTGTTGAAAAGGAAGGCAAGGTTGGCATCCCCAAGCTCACCCCCGCCCAAAAGCGAGCGGTCGGAACTGAAGCGGTCCGGCGCGGCAAGGATCGCCTGAATGTCGCGGTAGCGCAGCACGTGATGGCTTTCGATCAGGCCGGGATGGAGCCGGACTACGCCCGCGGCCTCGCGCAGGCGGGCTAACACGGGATAGGGATCGGCGCGGAAGCTGAGCGAGGTCAGGGCGTTAAACTCGTCCATCCTTGCTACTCCGCCGGATCGGGCACCTTGAAGATCTGACCGGGATAGATCAGGTCAGGATCTCGGATGAGATCCCTGTTGGCCTCGAAGACCTTAACATAGAGAATGCCGTCTCCATAATTTTCGCGCGCGATATGCCAGAGGGTAAAGCCGGGCTGAACGGTGACGATGGTCGCGCGGGTTGTCGGTTGCGGTTGTGACTGGTTTTCGGGCGCGGCGACGACTGTTCCCACTGCGGCCGACGCAGTCTCCGCCCCGGCAGCTCCTTCACTTTCGGTTTCTCCTTCGGGTGCAGCAGCGATCGGTTCGGATGTCGCAGCGCCTGTTCCGGGCTCTTCCGGCATGATCTCGGATTCCGAGGTTTGCGCCTCCGGGTCCTGATTGCTTCCGGAGGCAGCGCCCAACGCAGCGACGACCGTCTCAGGTGCCTCGCGTTGGAAAGGGGTCTCGAAGCGTGACGTGACCTTGCCGGTCCCGTCAACCTGATCGATGCGCAGCGTATACCGCCCCGGCTCGATCTCCGTCAGATGCATGTTCCAGTGGCCATCAGCGCCAATACCCACAGTCGTCACTTCGCTGTTGTCGAGGTAGAGCCGGGCGAACTGACCGGCCGTTCCGCGCCCGGCGATGTCGACCTCGCCACCGGCGCCGTAACCGATCGTGTCGATGACAATCCCGACGACCGGGCCCGATGCGGCCTGTTTGCGGACACCGGAATTATCCACGATCAGCACCTGAGGTGCGGCGGTTTCCGGTTCAGGCGTGGGGTTAGCGCTGGCCACAGCTTCGCTTGCCGCAACCTGATCATCGCCCGTGCCTTCACCGGCCGTATCCGACCCGGCCTCGGGTTCGGCAGCCGCGACCACTTCCGGTGCGGCGATCGGCGAAACAATGACGCTGGCCTCGGACGTGATCATGACACCGTCGGGGCCGGTCATCCGGAGCGTCAACACGCGAGGTACGTCGCTCGGTCCGAGCGTGAAAAGCGAAACGAAGGCACCCCGGTCGTCAGCCTCGACACTGTCTGCCTCGGCATCATCCACAAGGATCGCCACCGTGCTTCCCGCCCCCGCGCGACCGGCGACAAGGATGGAGCCGTCCGCCTCCACCCGCACCGTATCGAAAGCGGGCGCCTCGGGCATGGCGATCTCGGGTTCCGCTTCGGGCTGAGCGTCCGGTTCGGGTGTGGTCTCGGCAGCGGACTCGACGGCGGCGGATTCGACTTCGGCGGGCTCCTGATCGGAGGCCTCTGCTACCGGTTCTGTGACAACGGGCGCCTCAGTACCGGCTGGTTCTTCGGTCACTGTCTCCGCCGCCGTTTCAGTCGCGGCTTCCGTCTCGGCCGCTACAGCCGTATCCGCACCGGATTCGGGTGCCGTCACAGCAACACTGTCCGGTATGACCGTCGGCTCCTGACGCAGATATACGTAGAACGACCCGATCGCCACGAGCAGCGCAACAACCGCCGCCACGACCCATTTCAGCGTGGCCGCCTGAGGCCCCTGCCCGTTCGGATTTTCTGTCATGCATCCCCCTCGGACGCGCACTCGTCCCCGGTGCGCTTGAGGGACCATAGCAACGCGGTTATCACGGGTCAAAAGGAACCCTGAGCGAGGCCGATCATGAGCAGCACCCCGAAATCCATCTGTGTCTATTGCGGCTCACGTATGGGGGCCCGGCCTGCCTACGAAACAGCCGCAAGGGCCACCGGAGAGATGCTCGCGCGGAGGGGTTGGCGGCTGGTTTATGGCGCGGGCGATATCGGGCTGATGGGCACGGTGGCACGCGCCGCACAGGGCGCGGGCGGCACAACCTTCGGGGTGATTCCGACCCATCTCTTGCAGCACGAGGTTGGCAAGCGGGACCTTTCGACCTTCGTGATCACCGAGACGATGCATGAGCGCAAGAAGGTGATGTTCATGAATGCCGATGCGGTCGTCGTGCTGCCCGGCGGCGGCGGATCGCTGGACGAGTTTTTCGAGGTGCTGACATGGCGCCAGTTGGGGCTGCACAGGAAGCCGATCATCCTGCTGAACACCGAGGGTTACTGGGACAAACTCGTCGGGCTGATCGACCACATCATCGCGGAAGGCTTCGCAGATGCTACGCTTGCAGGTTTTGTTTCGGTGGTCGGCGATGTGGCCGAACTGGAAACTGCAATAGCCAACAGCCTCAGCTGAACCCTTATCCGGCTACGGGTATCGCCCGGCGTTTGCGTTCCTGCCTGAGGACGCTGAAAGAATAGAGGCCTAGCGCAGCCCAGATCATCGGAAACGCGATCATGTGCCAGAGCGTCACCGGCTCGGCGAAGATCGTGGCGGCGACGGCGAATTGCAGCGTCGGGTTCAGGTATTGGACAAGGCCGACCGTGGCCATGCGCACCCGTTTCATCGCATAGGAAAACAGCATCAGAGGCCCGCCGGTCGCGACACCGGAAACCGCCAGCAGCAGGCTGTCCGCCCAGTTCCTGCCGAACCCCCCGCCGCTGCCCCAGTGACCACTGTGAACGCCCCAGAGCCAGAGTGCAGCAATGGGCGCAAGAACCGTCACCTCCCCGGCGACTGATACGACCGGCCCCGCCTCGATCCGCCGCTTGAGAAGGCCATAGAGACCAAACGTAGCAGCAAGGTAGAGCGCGATCCACGGCCCAGCACCAAGCCCCACCGTCAGGACAAGAACGGCAAGGGTCGCCAGGGCCACCGCCATCCATTGCAGGGGCGCAAGGCCTTCGCGGTAGATCACCCAACCGATCAGCACGGCAACAAGCGGAAAGATGTAGTAGCCGAGCGACGCCTCGATTACCCGTCCGTTCTGAACCGACCAGATATATCCGAACCAGTTCGCCGAGACGAGCAGCGCCGCCAGAACCACGAGCCAGACTGCCTTGCTGACGAGCAACCGCGGCAAATGCCGGAGCCGCCCCTGAATCATAAGGACGACCAGGAAGAAGACGAGCGACCAGAGTGTCCGGTGGGCGAGAACCTCGGGAGGCGGCACGTGGTCAATGGCCTTGTAGAGGAGCGCCGACAGGCCCCAGACCGTGCAGGCCAGCACCATTGCGGCAACGCCCCTGGCCGCGTCGCTCATGCACCGATCTCCACCAATGTAATCTCGGGCACGACGCCGAAGCGGACCGGAATGATCGAACAGCCGATCCCACCCGAGACAATCAGGTCACGCGCGCCTTCCCGGACATGGCCGTAGGCATAGCGATTGCCGAATTTCGACGGTACAACCGGAGAATAGCCAAAGAGCCTGACCTGCCCGCCATGGGTATGACCCGACAGCGTCAGGCAGAAGCGGTCAGGGACATCCGGGAAGATATCGGGTTCATGCGCCAGGAGGATGGCGGGCGCGTCGTCGGTGATCTGCGCCATCGTACCAGGCAGATCATCAAGGCCGCGAAACTCCATATGCCCGACACCGATGGCAAGCTGATCGTCCAGACCCGCCAGCCAGAACGGGCCGGACGCCGCGCCCTCACCCAGCCTGATCGCCCGGTTCTGCAAGACTGGCACGCCCGCTGCACGCAGATGCTCGGCAATCCGGTTCGGTCCACCACCACGCGCCTGCGCGGCGCGGTCGTGCCACCAGTCGTGATTGCCCAGAATTGCTTGGACACCCATCGGTGCAGACAGATCCGCGAGGACCTTGGCGGTTTCTTCCATCGACACCCTTGCCGTGACGAAACGGTGGCCGGCCTCCAGATCGCCGAGAATGACGATCAGGTCAGCGCCGAGCGCATTGGTCCGCGTCACGATCTGCCTGAGCCGGTCGAGCGTGACATAGGGTTCACCCATATGGATGTCGGCCAGAACCGCGATCTTCAACGGGCCGCCGCTCCAGTTTGCCGGATTGATCCGCCGCCGTTTGACACGCAGCCGCAAGGCGGGTTCGATGAAGAACCCATAGGCCGACGTGAAAAGGCCTGCCAGGAACACCCCCAACAGGCCCTTCAGTATTCCGCGTCGTGTGATCAACTCAGAGGCGCGAGGCGACGTTTTCCCAGTTCACGAGCTTTTCGAGGAAGTTCGTGAGATAGGCGGGACGCTTGTTGCGGAAGTCAATGTAGTAGGAATGTTCCCACACGTCGCAACCGAGAAGCGCGGTCTGGCCGAAGCAGAGGGGGTTCACGCCGTTCTCGGTCTTGGTGACCTTCAGGCTGCCATCCTTGTCCTTGACGAGCCAGCACCAGCCCGAGCCGAACTGACCGGCACCGGCAGCGGCGAAATCATCCTTGAACTTCTGGACCGAACCGAAGCTTTCAGTGATTGCCTTTTCCAGCGCGCCCGGCATGGATTTGCCGCCCGGCCCCATCATTTCCCAGAACTGGGCGTGGTTCCAGTGCTGCGAGGCGTTGTTAAAGATACCGTTCTGTGCAACCGCACCAGCTTGATAGGTGCCGGTCACGATGTCTTCAAGCGACTTGCCCTCCCACTCGGTCCCGGCAATCAGCTTGTTGCCGTTATCGACATAGGCCTTGTGGTGAAGGTCGTGGTGATATTCGAGCGTTTCCTTCGACATGCCGAGTCCTGCAAGGGCGTCATGGGCATAGGGAAGGTCGGGAAGGGTGAAAGACATGGGCGGGCTCCTTTCGCGCTATGAGAAGGCTCATCCTGTATAAGCTGTTTCGGGTTCCGAAGGTCAATGGCCCGATCAAATATGTTCATTGTTTTTGATCGGTCACAATCGGCCAGTACTGAAGCCCGATAAGGTCACGTGCGAGGGAGACTCCTCTCGCTCACTCTGCATGAGAGACTATTCGGTCAAAGCCGCATAGCGCCAGTCCAACTTCGTCCAGATAGTCGAAATGCCGGTCCCGGACACGCTGCACCTCGGCTTCGGAAGCCGGAACCATCCCGCGCTTTTTCAGAATCCGCGCTTCATGGCGAGGCGTGTCATTGTCACCCCGATGGGTAACTATGTTCGGAAAATGAGGATCGGTGACGGCGATCATTCGGGACGGGATCTGGTAGTGTCCCCAGTCGAAAACCGTTTTGTCACGATGACGTGTCATGGCGCCGGCTGAAAAGAACGGACTGTACCAGTTGTAAATACCTTCAGTCGGGCCATCGGTCACGCAGTAGTATTGTTGCGCGAAACTAATGGCGAAGTTCTGATTCTCCCACATCGCAGCGGCGTGGCGTCGGGCGCGTCGGATAAAGTCCCTGGACACGCAATCGTCATCATCCAGCCGAAACTGAAGCGTGTTGCCGTGATCGATCTCGAGTTCAGCCAGCACATCCCGAATTACATCGGAGATATGGCTAGGAGGAACGAAGCGAAGGACGACGGTGCTTACCTCGGCACAAATACGGGTAAGACGTTCCTTGTATTCCGACGGAAGCCTGTCAGATGTCACGACGAGAAAGTGGAAATTTTGGTCGCTTTGCGCCGCAAACGATTTCAGCGTCAGATGCTCCAAGGTCGCAAGCCGGTTCTCCATTCGCTCGGGCGCAAACAACTCCCGCGCCTTCTCCTCGTAGATCTCTTCGAGCTTGTCGTCTGGCTGGTTGCGGTATGCTTTCCAGTCACCGCGCCCAAGCATCGAAAACCGGCACACGCCCAGAATATTGACCGAGTTGGCGTTCATTTCCTGCGTCCCAATTTGGTGCTGGCCTTCATTCGTGAGCTAAGAGTTCGCGCTGGCCAAGACGTCGTCGCGGTGAACCGGCCTGCGCGCCACTTCAGTCTTCGCCTTTTCCGCGGCGCGGGCTACGGATGCAGCTATTTCATCTTCCGGGGGTGCTTCCCAGCCATGGGCTGTGTCGATGAAGCCATTATGTTCAAGAGCAGCCGCCAGTCTAAGATGGTCCAGTTCACCCCAGCTAAGATGATTGGACTCGGTCTGGAGCACATCCAGCCAATGCGCTGCCAGCACGTCTATCACGGCCGGATCACGCCCGATCATCGCGCGAATTTGCGCGGTGATCGCGTCGTGGCCACCGTTCGAGCGCCGAAGGATGAAGCCGATTCTTTGCGAAGGGTCCGCCATCATCCCGGCGATATGAAACGCCGAGCTGTCAACTCCGATGATGTGAGTAGCCGACTTGTAGTACCTGAATTGCTCCAAGAGGGGCATCTTCTCGGGGTGCATGATCGTATAGCCGTGTGCGGCCATATTGCGTTCAAGTGCTGCTTCCGCAATGACCCCACCACGCCCGTTGAACTTCGTGCGCGACACGTAGATCTTGCGCTTTTCGTCGTCGGGAATTCGTTGCCTGATCCGCCGCATCGCGGCCCGAAACTCGGGCGTGCCCGAAGCGATCTTGCCAAGGCCAAATCCCTGTCCTGGGACAAGAAGCTCCTCAAACTGGGTCGGTTCGCGCGCGATCGTGATGTCGGTTTCGAGACCGAGGAGGTCCCAGAATTCTTTCTGGTATTGCGCAAAGTCTTTTAGATCCTTGTGTTTGGGCACGAAGACGACGCTGTCTATTCCCTCTCGGTCAAAGGCCCAGCATCGTGACATTGTTTCGACCATGAAGTGGCCGAAATGCCCGTAATACATGCCGCCCCACATGTGGCGTCCACTAACTTTGCGCGCGGGCTCAGGGGGTGGCGATTGAATATCACGCGTCATGCGCATCCCGCTGCGCCACGTCGCGGCATGCGCACAATCGCCATCTTCCGAGACGACGCCACACACCGGCTGCCACGTCATTTTTTCTGGCGGCACCACCGTCGCGTTTTTCACCGTGACGACCTCGCGTGACCACCCTCCGTCGGGCAAGGGTTCAGGCATACCTACTCCTGCTCTTTGTTTTGGCCAGTTCTTAGACAAACGTGTCCGCTAGCGCAACCAAAGTCGCCAGAATCTCATGCACCCGACCGGGACCAACATTACTGTTGACATCTAAATCTCAAATCTTCAGCGGATAGAAAGTCTAAACAAAATAGGGGATGTGTCCCCGCACCAATCGGGTTCGTTTATCAAGCCCGTATGTACCAGTCGAATAAAAAACCTTGGAATATTTTCAAGTAGAGACGTTTTCTTAGCGATGCTGCGGTAGGTAGACTCGTCCGGGACATAATCAGCATGTGTTCCTCCTGACCTCCGGCCCAGAATCCGATTGATCACTTGGAACAGGTTGCTAAACCTGTCGCCATGTTCAGAATGCTTGCAGCCCGGTTCCTTTACCTGTGCCTTGCTTTGATGGTCACGGCACAGTCTGCTTTGCCAGTGGCAGAGACGCAGGGATTACCTTGCCAAGCCAACGGAACGACAATGGCATCTGGCTACATGCCCACCCCCTGCCCGCCAAGCGGTCAGGTATGTGGGGGTAACGGCTGCCTGAGCCATGTGTTCGTCCTGTCGACCCCCTGTTCGCGTGTGAGGCCAGCAGTCGGATATTACACCCTTAAGTCGGGCGACGGTCCGGCGGAGCTTCTCCCCTTTCGAATAACCAACAGTCTCTTGCGTCCTCCGAACGTGTGACTGAGGCCATCCGGGTATCCGGATGCAACACGGTCACGCAACGGGGTCGGATACGAAACGTAGGGCCCTTCCAAACGTCCGAGGACACCATGAACAAAATAGTACTTGCCGCCATTGCTCTCTCCGCACTTCTCGTAGCCGGATATGTCGCTATACCCTTGGGTCAGAAATCCAGTCCTGACGCGCAAGCCACGGCCACCCGCCCTTCATCTGCGCCGGTAGGAGCACCGATGGTCGAGGTCAAGACGGTTGAACTTTCAGGCGATGAAGTTCTTGGCGAAACCGCCTTCAACGCCAAATGCGCCGAATGTCACGGGGAGACCGGGGCAGGCCGGAACGGCATGGCGCCGCCCCTGATCCACAAGATCTATGAGCCCGGCCATCACGGCGATCAGTCATTTCTAATTGCCACTCAGATTGGGGTGCGCGCCCATCATTGGCCCTTTGGGGACATGCCCCCGATCGACGGGCTCACGGTGTCTGATGTGGCCAATATCGTGGCCTATATCCGTGCGCTGCAACGTGCGAACGGGATCGAGTGACCCGAATGAAAACGGGGGGCGTTCCGCCCCCCGCCCCCCCCTGAGGGTATTTCAGCAATGAAGAAGCTCAGGCCGGAAAGACCTCGCCGCCCTTGCGGGCCGAGACTTCCAGAAGCCCCATGACGTAACCCGCGACCGAGCGGAAGGAGACGAGCGTGAATTCGTCCGCGCCCGATTTCCAGAAGGCGGCGGCGACCTGCGCCGCGCGGGTGCGGCGTATTTCGCCTTCGGCCAGCGTTTCGAAATCGACCGGGCAGAGCTTCATCAGCGCTTCAGACGCCTTCGCACCTTTCACCGTGAAGACCGACCGCGCGTCCGACACATCGGCGACGAGATGATGTTCGCCCGCGAGCGCTTTCTCCAGCGCCTCTACCGTGGCGACGGCCTCTTCATAGGGGACGAGGATCAGAAGTTCGTCCGGCGACATCCAGGCCGCGCCCTTGTCACCGTTCAGTTCGATCCGGCGCGCGGCGGGCACGGCGGTACCGGTCGCGGCTTTCACGGCCTTCTTCATCTTTGCCGAGGCGAGATCTCCGCGCAGGGTGATCATGCCACGCAAACCGGCCTCTGCCACATCGACGAAACCTGAGTGAGAAACGCCACCCAAAGCGCTGACAGCCTTAGACATTCTGTTTCTCCCCTTCCTTGTCGTAGAAGACCGGATCAACGATCCGCGCCTTGACCACCTTGCCATCGTCGACGGGGAAGTCGATGACCTCGCCCATCCGGTCCGGCCCGTGTTTCACCAGCCCCATGGCGATGCCCTTGTCGAGCGTCGGCGAGTAGTAGGTGGAGGTGACGCGGCCCTGCACATTGCGCTGGCCATTGGCGTTGTGCCCTTCGGCGACCGCATAGGCGCCATCGGGGATCACACCGCCGTCGAGCGTCTCAAGGCCGACGAGCTTCCAGCGCTCGGCGCTTGCCATGAAGGACCGTTCCTGCGCGCGTTTGCCAAGGTAGTCCTCTTTCTTCTTCGAGATAGCCCACTGAAGATTCAGGTCCTGCGGGATCACCGTGCCGTCGGTTTCATCGCCGATCATGATGAAGCCCTTCTCGGCCCGCATGATGTGCATCGCCTCGGTGCCATAGGGCATCACGCCGAATTCCTCGCCCGCCGCGATCAACGCGTCCCAGAAGGCGCGGCCTTCCGAGGCCGGAACCGCGACCTCGAAGCTGAGTTCACCGGAGAAGGAAATCCGGTGCACCCGCGCGCGGAAGCCGCCAAGCGTGCCCTCGCGCCATTCCATGAAGGGCAGCGCCGCTTTCGTCAGCTCCATGCCGCCAAGCTTTTCCAGAAGTTTCCGGGCGTTGGGGCCGGCAATCGCCACCTGGGCATATTGTTCCGTCACGTTGGCGGTATAGACCTTCCAGTCCCACCATTCGCATTGCAGCCAGTCTTCCATCCAGCCATGGATGCGGTCGGCGCCGCCCGTGGTGGTGTGGCAGAGCCAGGTATCCTCGGTCAGGCGCACGACGACGCCGTCGTCCGACAGGAAGCCGTTTTCGTTGCACATCAGGCCATAGCGGCATTTTCCAACGGGCAGGGTCGACATCATGTTGGTGTAGAGCATGTCGAGGAACTTGCCCGCGTCCGGCCCCTTCACGAGGATCTTGCCGAGAGTCGAGGCATCGAGAAGACCCACGGAGTTCCGCACCTGACGGATTTCGCGGTTGACCGCGTCATGGACGCCCTCGCCCGTGCGCAGGAAGCAATAGGGGCGGCGCCAGTGGCCGACCGGTTCCCAATGCGCGCCATGCGTTTCATGCCATTCATGCATCGGCGTCTTGCGCAGAGGCTGGAAGATCTCGCCCCGCGCCTCGCCGGCGATGGCGCCCATCGAGATCGGCGTATAGGGCGGGCGGAAGGTGGTGGTGCCGGTGGCGGGAATGGCCTGATTGAGCGAATCCGAGAGGATAGCCAGACCGTTGATGTTGCTGATCTTGCCCTGATCGGTCGCCATGCCGAGCGTGGTGTAGCGCTTGGCGTGTTCGACGCTCTCGTAACCTTCACGCGCCGCAAGCTGCACGTCAGAGACCTTCACGTCGTTCTGCGGGTCGAGCCACATCTTGAAGCGGAGCGCGGGGCCCGCGCCCTGCGGCATGATCCAGACCGGCATGATCGGCGCCTCGGTCGCGCAGACGGCGCCCGGGGCCGCGCCCTTGCCGCCCACGGCCTTGTGGGCGTCGGCAAGCACGTCCGCAGAGGACAGGTGGCCGTTGGCCGAGCCGATGGCCGTCACCATCGCCTCACCATCCGCGCCGGTGGCCGGGCGGTTCGGGTCGGGACGGAACATGGCCTGTTTCTCGTCCCAGTTCAGCTTGCCGCCGCAATGGGACCAGAGATGCACGACCGGCGACCAGCCGCCCGACATCGCGACCGCGTCGCAGGGAATGGTTTCCAGTTCCGCGCCCTCGCCCGCCTGCAGGCAGACCGAGACACCGGTCACGCGCTTGCCGCCCTTGACCTTCGCGATGCCCTTGCCTTCCAGCACCTTGACGCCACGCGCGCGCACGGCCTCGGGCAGATCGCCCTTCGCCTCGGGCCGCGCGTCGACGACCGCGGGCACCGAAAGCCCTGCGTCCAGAAGCGCCAGCGCCGTGCGGTAGGCGTCGTCGTTGTTGGTGACGATCACGGTGCGGTCGCCGGGGCTGACGGCCCAGTTGACGACATAGTCGCGCACGGCCGAGGCCAGCATCACGCCCGGAATATCGTTGCCCGCGAAGCTCAGGGGACGTTCGATCGCGCCCGTCGCGGTGACGATGTGACCGGCGCGCATGCGCCACAGGCGATGGCGCGGACGGCCGTCGCCCGGCGTGTGGTCGGCGATGCGTTCGTACATCAGCAGATAGCCGTGGTCATAGAGACCGGAGGCCATCGTGCGGCTGCGAAGCGTGACATTCTCCATGCCTTCAAGGGCTTCGAGGGTTTCCTTCACCCAGGCGTCGGCGTCCTGACCTTCGATCTGCACACCGTCCACGACGGCGCGGCCACCCCAATGGGCGGTCTGTTCGATCAGCCAGACGCGCTTGCCTTGCTTGCCTGCGGCCAGAGCGGCGGCCAGACCGGCGATGCCGCCACCGACGATCACCAGATCGGCGAAGGCATAGGCATATTCATAGCGGTCCTCGTCGCGGGCATGCGGCACTTTGCCAAGGCCCGCCGACTGGCGGATGACGGGCTCAAAAACGTGTTTCCACGCGAAGCGCGGGAACATGAAGGTCTTGTAGTAGAAGCCCGCGGGCAGGAATCGATAGAACTTGTCGTTGACCGCGCCCACGTCGAATTCAAGGCTCGGCCAGTGGTTCTGGCTGGACGTAACTGCGCCATCGAACAGCTCGGTCGTGGTGGTGCGCTGGTTCGGTTCGAACCGTCCGCCCTCACCCAGACCCACCAGCGCATTCGGCTCCTCGGCCCCCGAGGACATGATCCCGCGCGGGCGGTGGTATTTGAACGAGCGACCGACCAGCATCTGGTCGGCACCAAGAAGTGCGGAGGCCAGCGTATCGCCCGCATAGCCTTGCATCTTCTTGCCGTTGAAGGTGAAGGACATCGACCTTGACCGGTCGATCAGGCGGCCGCCTTTCTGAAGACGCGTGCTCATTTGTAGCCCTCCCAGTTCGGGCGCTTCTGTTTGATCTTCGCCTGAAGGTCCGCAGGCGGTTCCTTGGTCTGCGCGGGGTACGTGCCGAAAACCTCCAGCGTCGCAGTGCAACGCGCGGCGAGGAACCACTTGCCGCAGCCATAGGCATGGCGCCAGCGCTCAAAGTGCACGCCCTTGGGGTTCTTGCGGCTGAACATGTAGCCGTCGAATTCCTCGTCGGTCGAGCCCGGCCCGTAGCGCTTCAGATGCGCCTCGCCACCGGCCTGCAACTCGGTCTCATCGGCCTTCACGCCGCAACAGGGGCATTCAAGGATCAGCATGTCGTAGTCCTTTCGGAAGCCGGCCGGGGGCTCTGCCCCCGGACCCCCGGGATATTTGTGCCAAATGGAAGGAACATCAGTGCGCCACCCCGGCAGCGACGCTTTCGTCGATGAACTTGCCTTCGCGGAAGCGGTACATGGAGAATTCCTCGGCCAAGGGCGAGGAGCCTCGCGCCATCAGTTCCGCCATGGCCCAGCCCGAGCCCGGGATCGCCTTAAAGCCGCCCGTGCCCCAGCCGCAGTTGACGAAGATGCCGTCCACGGGCGTCTTCGAGATCAGCGGTGAACGGTCGCCGGTCATGTCGACGATCCCGCCCCATTGCCGCAGGTTTTTCAGGCGGCTGATCATCGGGAAGGTCTCAACGAGCGCCCGTACGGTTTCCTCGATATGATGGAAGCTGCCGCGCTGGGTGTAGTTGTTGAACCCGTCGGTGCCGCCGCCGATCACCATCTCGCCCTTGTCGGACTGCGACATGTAGCCGTGGACCGTGTTGGCCATCACCACGACATCCATGCAGGGCTTGATCGGCTCTGACACCAGCGCCTGAAGCGCGAGGCTTTCAATCGGCAGGCGGAAGCCCGCCATTTCGGCCAGCACCGAGGAATGGCCAGCGACGACCATGCCGAGCTTGTCGCAGTCGATGGCGCCCTTGGTGGTGTCGATGCCGACAACCTTGCCACCCTCGGTCCGCACGCCCGTCACTTCGCATTGCTGGATCACGTCCATGCCCATCTGCGAACAGGCGCGGGCATAGCCCCAGGCCACGGCATCGTGCCGCGCGGTGCCGCCGCGGGCCTGATAAAGAGCGCCGAGGATCGGGTAGCGGGGGCCTTCGATATTGATGATCGGCACCAGTTCCTTGACCCGCTGCGGCGAGATCCATTCGGTCGCCACACCTTGCAGGTTGTTGGCATAGACGGTGCGCTTGTAGCCGCGCACCTCATGCTCGGTCTGGCCCAGCATCAGAAGGCCGCGCGGCGAGAACATGACGTTGTAGTTCAGGTCCTGCGACATCGTCTCGTAGAGCGAGCGCGCCTTTTCGTAGATCGCGGCCGAGGGGTCCTGCAGGTAGTTCGAGCGGATGATGGTGGTGTTCCGGCCGGTGTTGCCGCCGCCGAGCCAGCCCTTCTCGATGATCGCGACATTGGTGATGCCGTAATTCTTGCCGAGGTAATAGGCCGAGGCGAGCCCATGGCCGCCGGCGCCGATGATGATCACGTCATATTTCTTCTTCGGGGCGGGCGAGCCCCAGGCGCGTTCCCAGCCGAGATGATAGTTCATCGCCTCACGTGCGACGGCAAAAGCCGAATAGCGTTTGAACCCCATGCGAATCCCCTTTCCGGCGTGGTTACACCTTTGGGCGGCTTGATGGATCGGCGGAACAAATGCAACGCTCGTCCAAGCGTCGCATTTCAGCAAAATACGACATTCCGGTCGCTCTGCGGCATCGCGCCCCGCCCTTGCTGGGGTCTTTGCCCTTTCGTACGGGGGCCGAAGAGCTTAGATGAAGCCAAACACGGGAGGCTTGATGCTTTTCTGGATCATTTCGCTGGCCCTTGCCGCCATCCTGTCGGCGACGCTCATCCGCGCCTATTTCCGGGCGGGCGGGACTGCGGGCAATGCTGACTTGCAGGTCTATCGCGATCAACTGGCCGAGATCGACCGGGATGCCGCACGTGGAGTGATCGACGAAAGCGAGGCCGAGCGGACGCGGATCGAGATTTCCCGGCGCATTCTGGAAGCTGACCGGGCAAGCGGAGCGGCGGAAACGGCGGGGCGTGGCAGCCTGCTTTTCCCGGCGATTCTGATTGGTGCTGCTGTCGCTGGAGCTGCCGGACTTTATCTCCGGCTCGGTGCGCCGGGTTATCCCGACCTGCCGATTTCTGAACGCATCGCGCGGGCTGAGGCATTTAAGTCGGACAGGCCGTCACAAGCCGAGGCCGAGTCGCAGACCACCCTGCCCCTCACACCGGAGCCTGATGCGGCCTATGCCGAGCTGATCGGCAAGCTGCGCATTGCCGTCGCCGACAATCCCGCCGACCCGACCGGTCAGCGTCTGCTGGCGCGGAACGAGGCGGGGCTGGGCAACTACGCGGCGGCAGCCGAGGCACAGCGCAAGCTAATCGAACTACTGGGGGCCGAGGCGACGGCGAGCGACTACGCGACGCTTGCCGATATCTACGTGCTGGCAACCGCCGGATATGTCTCGCCCGAAGCTGAAGCTGCGCTGAAGGCCGCGCTGGAGCGCGATCCGAAGAATGGCACAGCGCGGTTCTATACCGGGCTCATGTGGGCGCAGACCGGCCGGCCGGACCTCGCGTTCCGTTTCTGGCGACCCTTGCTGGAAGAGGGGCCGGAAGAGGCGCCATGGATCGCGCCTATCCGTTCACAGATCGACCTCGTCGCGCGGGCGGCCGGGGTCGATTACACGCCCCCCTCGGCTAAGGGACCGGATGCGGCTGATATCGCGGCAGCGTCCGAGATGAGCTCCGAGGACCGGCAGGCGATGATCCGAAACATGGTCGATGGGCTGGCAGACCGGCTGGCCACCGAAGGCGGTCCAGCAGAAGAGTGGGCACGGCTTATCTCCTCGCTTGTCGTGCTAGGCGAAGTCGAGCGGGCCAAGGCCATCTGGACCAATGCACAAGGCGTGTTTGCCGAACATCCAGAGGAGCTTGAGAAGGTTCGCGCGGCCGCGGTTCAGGCTGGGCTTGCCGAATGATCTGCGAGGCGATGGAGGATTTCGCCAGTGCCCTGCCCCGCGACCGGGCTTTGGCGGGACTCGACCTTGGCACCAAGACCATTGGCGTCGCCGTGTCGGACCGGCGGTTGTCAGTGGCGACGCCGCTTGAAACAATCAAACGGACGAAATTCACCGCCGATGCCAATGCGTTGCTCGCGATTTGCGCCAAACGCGAGATCGGCGGGCTGGTGCTGGGCCTGCCTCGCAACATGGACGGGACCGAAGGTCCACGCTGCCAGTCGACGCGCGCCTTCGCCCGCAATCTGGAGCGTCTGACCGATCTGCCGATCACCTATTGGGACGAACGCCTGTCGACCGTCGCCGCCGAACGCGCGCTTTTGGAGGCGGATACGACACGCAAGCGTCGCTCCGAGGTGATCGACCATGTCGCGGCGGGGTATATCCTGCAAGGGGCGCTCGACCGGATCGGGCATATGAGGCGGCAGGCATGAGCGACGAGGTCTGGAAGCGGCAGGAAGTGGACAGCCCCTGCATCAAGATCTGTACGATCCATCCGGCCGAACGGCTCTGCGTCGGCTGCCTGCGTTCGATCGACGAGATTGCCGGCTGGGGCAGGATGAGCCCCGAGGAACGCCGGGCGATCATGGCGGACCTGCCCTCCCGCGCACCGCGCCTGCGCCAGCGCAGGGGTGGACGTGCGGTGAGAATGTCAGCCAAGAACTAGCGTTGCTCCGTCACGCTTTTTGAACAGCCTCGAAGCCATGAACGCGCTCGGTTTCACTTTCGCTGAAATTGCCTCGCCAGACGATCTCGAAACCAGCTTCCTTCAAGAACCCGTAAAAGGTGCTTTCATTGATGACGGATTCGTGCATTTCGCCAATGATGACAGCGACGTCTTTGATCCGTTCACCGAGCCCCGAAAGCACCTCCATTTCGGCCCCCTCAACATCGAGTTTTAGGAGGTCGATGCGGTCGATTCCGTGCGCCTCAAGGTGATCAGCCAGTGTGATCAGCGGAACACGCTCGGTCATGGCACCGTCATTAAAGCCTTCTTTAAGTGAATGCATCGCCCCGAATTCGGCGATCTTCAGGTCGATCGACCCGGTTTCCGCGCCCAGAGCGCTCTTGAAGGCCAGCGTCCCCGGTATGCAGGCAAGGTTTTTCTCGAGAAGGTCAAAGTTCTCCCGCTCCGGTTCGAAAGCATGAAGAGAAAAGCCCGGATACCGCCCTAGCAACCAAAGCGCAGCAATGCCGACATTAGCACCGGCATCAACAATGAATGGTGAGGCGGTGACCTTCGAGCGCACGTGGTACTGTCGCTCAAACAGTATTTCGCCCAGAACGAAAATATCCTGCACCCGGATTGTGACCGGAAATACCTGGCCTGAGATGCGCAGGCGCAGCGAAACCTTATCGCTGTAGCGTTCGGGCTTGGACAGAGCTAGGTAGATTTCGAAAAGGGCGCGCCGGCTCGCACCGTCGGCAGCGGCACGAGTGATCAGGAAAAGAGCTTCACGCGCGCGATGAATTTTCTTTCCGATCATCATCGTACCTTCGATAGTGAATTGCCCGGCCCGAAGAAGTAACCGACGATTTCGCCCGCACCCCAAGCAATTGAAAACGCTACCTGATGTGGCAGTGATTTCATTAGCTTATCAACATGATAGTTCTTGGCGCGGATCCGCTTCATAGTCCTGATGAAGATCACCGGCGGCAGCGCGAAACCGAGGATACCCATCTTAATTCTCTGCGCCAGAGGCGCATCCGCGACCCGTGCACCAGCATAGCTGCGTGAATACAGGAAACGCTGAGAAAGATAGAGACTGAATGTGTAGTGCATCTTGTGCCCAACCACGATGTCGGGCCGCATAATCAATTCTATGCCCTTGGCCCGCATTGCATCGTGCAGCCGGTTTTCCCATTTGTGCTCGGCGAGCACGGTTGAAAAGCGCATCAGCACCTCGCGCCGGTAGATCACGTTATTTCCGGGGAGCCATGTCGATGGGCCTGCAGGCAAGGGGGGCAGAACCGAGGAGTATTCACAAAGGAACGCGGCCCAATCCATCAGTGTCTCGGTCGCAGCATTCTTGACCGCGCCGCCGACTACATCATGACCTTCTGCCAGCGCGTCAAGCATACGCCGCGCCCAGTCGTCGGGCACGATCACATGATCCTCGATTATCGCGACTGCCGGTGCCGTCGCGCGACCGATCGCCAGCGCTCGCATCTCGGGGATCGTAGCCACTGGCGGCACCCGGATCAGTACCACCTCGGGGTAGTCTCGCTCGACGGTCCAGCGCAGCCTTTCCCCAGTCCGGTCGATAACGATTATTTCAAGCTTCGCGTCTTTGTTCGCCTTCAGCGCATCAAGGCAGCCGATCAAATCGGATAAATCGTTGACGACCGGTATAATGACAGAAAGATCAAAGGGCATCTGGCTGAAAGGATCCTAACGAGGCAGAACGGCCTCTTACCCGCTTTACGTAGCAGAACCACTTCAACGTCACAATCTAAGGGGAAAGACTGTCCGCGTTGATGGCGCACCTAGAGCAATTGGAGAGATATTGTTTCGCTCGGCTCGCCTTTCAAAAATCCCGCCACCTTGCACAGCGTTTTAAGGCAAAAGCTAAAGGAAGACCTAGATGACACGTTTGAGCAGCTTCAGGGTCTTCGCGTGGAGCAGTTTCTCTCCCATAGCGTCGCAATTAGTGACATCGCAACGATCGCAGCCAAAAGATAAGCATGGACCATGCCAATAATTGGGGGAGCGCCTCAGACCGGCTCACGCCTCTGACGCCTGACCTGACCGCTACTGGTCTTTAACCGGCGTCAGCTATTGTCACCGAGAACCTGACCGGCGCTGATATTGCCGATATTCCCAAGAAGCTGACGCAGGAAGCTCAGGCCCTTGATATTGCTGTCCGTCACGCGACGAGACAAGACCACGGCCTGTCCGTCCTCCAGCCCGAAACGTTCGACATTCTCGACCGTGCCGCCTTCATCGAAGGTGATCGCGACGACCTGACGGTCCACTTCCTGCGGAGCCTTGCCACCGTAATGCCGGAACCGGCTGCCGACGTAATACCATGCACCGCCGGTCAGAAGTCCGGTTGACGATGGACGGCCCACGGCACGGGCCACCGTCTCTTGCGTCGATTCGCCGACCACGACTTTTTCGAGATCTTCATCACGCGGGACATAACCGTGGTTGCGGTATTGCGCCGAACATGCCGCTAAGACGACGAGCATAAGCATCGCCGCACCGCGCTTCATCCCGGAACCGAGCCTACCCATACCGCCCTCTTGCCTTACCGCCCCAAGCCTTTTATCCGGCTTACAACATGCCGGGGCCGTCCTTCAAGGACGAAGCCGCCCCCAAGGGCCTCGCCCCTGCCCGCGCAGAGGATCGCAAGATGACCGCTGACACAATCCCCTACTCGCATCCGCTCCGCGTCGCTGACCTGGCGACGCGCAAGCCGACACGCTTTGACCTGAAGCCGGACGCGACCACCTGCAACCAGATCGCAGCGTCTTTGGGCCTTCTGGCGCTGGACAAGCTGCGCTTTGCCGGAGAGATCCGGCCGCAGGGCGGGCGCGACTGGTTG
Source organism: Albidovulum litorale (assembly GCF_025751495.1). Lineage (GTDB taxonomy): Bacteria > Pseudomonadota > Alphaproteobacteria > Rhodobacterales > Rhodobacteraceae > Albidovulum > Albidovulum litorale. The sequence continues at coordinate 198,380 of NZ_JAOWKZ010000003.1, forward strand.
CTGGAGGCGACGCTTGGGGCGACGGTGACGCAGGCCTGTGTTGTTACGCTTGCCCCTGTGACGAACCGGATCGAAGAAGACGTGACCCGGCACTACCTGGCCGACATGCCCGAGCCTGAGGGCGAGGAAGTCGAAATGCCGGAGGACGACAGCGTTGAGGCCCTTACCGATGTGATCGACCCCGGCGCAGTTCTGATTGAGGCGCTGGCGCTCTCGCTGCCACTTTATCCGCGAGCCGACGGCGCTGAACTGGGCACGGCCCGTTTCGCCGAACCCGGCGCCGAACCGCTGTCTGACGAAGCGCTGAAGCCCTTTGCCGGCCTTGCGGACTTGCTTAAAAAAGGCGATGACACTGCATGAGTGGCCGGGAAAACGACGCCGCCGGAAAAGCGCCAGAAAAGACTTGCGCCCGCGCGGAATCGCAGTATGTTCCCGGCCTCGCTTGAACGTTGGGTTCGCACCGGTCGCAATAAGGCTGCCACGTGTCGAAACCCCAGGAAAACCGGGGCCTTGCCCCAACTAACCCGAGGTTGAGACATGGCTGTCCCTCAGAACCGGACCACACGGTCCCGCCGCAACATGCGCCGCGCCCACGATGCTCTGGTCGCCGCAAACCCGAACGAATGCCCGAACTGTGGCGAACTGAAGCGCCCGCATCACGTCTGTGGCGCCTGCGGTCACTACGCTGATCGCGAAGTTGTCGCGCAGACCGCCGAGATCGACCTGGACGAAGACGCGGCGTAAGCCGGCTGTCTGACCGGTCCCCGGCATGACGTCAGAAAACGATCCCGCGCCCGAAGCCCCGAAATCCGGGACTTCGGGCCGTATCGTTATTTCGGTCGACGCCATGGGCGGCGATCAAGGGCCTGCTGCCGTTGTTGGCGGCATGGCTGACGCTGCCGACAAGAATCCCGAGATTGAGTTCATCCTTCATGGCCCCGAGACCCTGTTGCAGAGTCTCGTATCGGCGCGCCCGTCGCTGAGCGGTCGCTGCACCATACGTCACGCTGACGGTATCGTGACGATGGAGGACAAGCCCGGTCAGGTCATGCGCAACGGGCAGGACACCTCGATGTGGTCCGCCATCGAAAGTGTGCGGAACCACGAGGCAACCGTCGCCGTCAGCTGTGGCAATACCGGCGCCCTGATGGCCCTTTCGGTTATCCGGCTCCGGAAACTCCCCGGTGTCAATCGTCCCGCCATCGCCTGCCTCTGGCCCTCGCGCAATGCGGGCGGGTTCAACGTGATGTTGGATGTCGGCGCCGACATCAAGGCCGAGGCGCAGGACCTTCTTCAATACGCCCTGATGGGCGCTTCTTATGCCCGGAACGGGCTCGGGATCGAGCGGCCCCGGGTGGGCCTTCTGAACGTGGGGACCGAGGACCACAAGGGCGGGGCCGAGCTGAAGGCTGCGCAGGACCTTCTGATGGCTTCAACCGAAACCGGCCGCTTCGACTATGCCGGTTTTGTCGAGGGCAGCGACCTACCCTCCACCAAGGTCGATGTGATTGTCACCGACGGATTCACCGGCAATATCGCGCTGAAAACCGGGGAAGGCACTGCAAAGCTGGTCGGTGACTTCCTGAAAGAAGCGTTGAATGCTGGTCTCATGTCGCGCCTCGGCGCGCTACTGGCCATGGGATCGCTGAAGCAGCTTCGTCAACGCATTGATCCCCGCCGGGTCAATGGCGGAGTATTCCTCGGGCTGAACGGCACGGTGGTCAAATCGCACGGATCGGCGGATGCGACGGGTGTGTCGGCAGCACTGAAACTTGCATTCCGGCTGGCAAAGTCGGGCTATCAGGAAAGACTCGCCGCGCGGGTTGCCTCTGCCGCGCAGGCGGGGCAGGATGCCGCCGCGAAGGGTGAACAGGGCGGAAATTCCGAATGACAATTCGTGCGGTTGTGCGGGGGGTGGGGCACTATCTCCCCGAACGTGTAGTCCCGAATACATGGTTCGAGGACCGCGTCGACACGACCGACGAATGGATTCGCAGCCGCACCGGCATCGAGCGCCGTCACTTTGCGGCGGAAGGTGAAACGACATCCGATCTTGGCGCGAAGGCGGCCCAGGCTGCGCTGGCCGATGCAGGAATGACGGCTGAAGATGTCGACGCTGTGGTCGTCGCCACCTCGACCGCCGATCTGACCTTTCCCTCAGCCGCGACCATGGTTCAGGCCAAACTCGGTATGAAGCAGGGCTTCGCTTTCGACGTGCAGGCGGTCTGCGCCGGATTCGTCTATGCGCTGTCGAACGCCAATGCGCTGATCCTTGCGGGTCAGGCGAAGCGGGTGCTTGTCATCGGGGCCGAAACATTCAGCCGCATCCTCGACTTCGAAGATCGCGGCACCTGCGTTCTTTTCGGCGATGGTGCGGGGGCGGTTCTGCTGGAAGCGTCGACCGGCGGCGGCACCTCAGACGACCGCGGCATCCTCGCGACAGACCTGCACAGCGATGGCAGCTACAAGGACCTGCTCTATGTCGACGGTGGTGTCTCCACCACCGGCACAGCCGGGCATCTGCGCATGCAGGGCAATCAGGTGTTCCGCCATGCCGTTGAAAAACTTGCAGAAACTGCTCACACCGCGCTCGACAAGGCGGGGCTTTCCGGCGCCGATGTCGACTGGATCGTTCCGCATCAGGCCAACCTGCGCATCATCACAGCGACTGCACAGCGCATGCAGGTGCCGATGGAGCGTGTGGTCGTCACCGTACAGGATCATGGCAACACTTCGGCCGCATCGATTCCCCTCGCTTTGTCGGTCGGGAAAGAGCGTGGCCAGATCAAGGAAGGCGATCTGATCGTCACCGAGGCCATCGGCGGTGGTTTGAGCTGGGGTTCAGTCGTCCTGCGCTGGTAAATCTCCGCTTGAAAACCCCTTCCCAAGCCATTGATATTGACTTGGGTTTTTAAACCCCTCATCCTCGCCCAAACATTCAGGGGGACGAGATGAGCGACAAGACATTGACGCGTATGGACCTGAGCGAGGCGGTGTTCCGCGAAGTGGGCCTTTCCCGCAATGAATCCGCACAGTTGGTCGAAGGTGTGCTGCAGCACATGTCCGACGCGCTGGTGAACGGTGAGACGGTCAAGATCTCGTCCTTCGGCACCTTCTCGGTGCGCGACAAGGCGGCCCGTGTCGGCCGCAATCCCAAGACCGGTGACGAGGTGCCGATTCACCCGCGTCGGGTCCTGACCTTCCGGCCCTCGCATCTGATGAAAGATCGCGTCGCCGACGGCAACAAGGGCTGAGGCAGTCCGAGATGGAGAAATCGGCTGAGGCCTTCCGCACCATCAGCGAAGTCTCCGAGCTTCTCGACACGCCAGCCCATGTGCTGCGCTTCTGGGAAAGCCGATTCTCGCAGGTTCGGCCCGTAAAGCGCGCGGGCGGGCGGCGTTATTACCGACCAAACGACCTAGCGCTTCTGGGCGGGATCAAGAAACTCCTGCACGAAGATGGCCTGACGATCCGGGGTGTGCAGAAGATCCTCAAAGAACAGGGCGTCCGCCATGTCGCTGCCTTCTCGGCTGTCGATCTGACGGGCGCGGCGGAGGCGAAGGACCAGCCTGCGGCCGCCAGCGCGCATAAGGTCTGGCCGGAAACCGCGTCGCCTGATGCAGCGGCACCGGGCGACCGGCTTCTGCCCGATCCCGACGATACGCCAGAGGCGCCGATGCATGTCGATGCGCCGACGCTGCCCCTTGGCGACGGTGACAATGTGCTGCCGCTCGGGACCCAACCTCAGAAACACGACGAACGTCCCGTCAAGCGGGCTTCCGCGCCGCGCGATGCGCAGCCCGCGGCCGCAATGCTGAGGGCAATGGATGCGCTTAGGGCTGAGGAAAAGAAATCCGAACTCACATCGGTCTACTTCCGGCTCGTCAACCTCAAAGATCGCCTTCAGCGCAACCTACCCGCGTCACGCGGCTGAACCTGACCGTGCCCGCTGCATCCCGTTCCCCGGCCTTGCGTTTTGTCGCTTGCCCCCGCCCCCGCAATCATCCTATACACCGCCCCGTCGGGCCGTGGCGCAGCCTGGTTAGCGCGTCCGTCTGGGGGGCGGAAGGTCGCGAGTTCGAATCTCGCCGGCCCGACCATCACCGAAACGCCCACCCCCTTACCGGGGTGGGCGTTCGCATATCGGGAGGGGCCAGATGACGGGAACCGGAGTGCTCGCCGACAGCGCCATCCGCGCCATGGTGGAGGCCGGTCAGATCGTGGCCGACGCGCCTGTTCTTGACGCCCAGATCCAGCCTGCGAGCCTTGATCTTAGACTTGGTACAACCGCCTACCGGGTCCGCGCCTCTTTCCTTGCGGGTAAGGGGCGAACGGTTGAAGACCGGCTGACAGAGTTTGAGATGCACCGGATCGACCTGCGCCCCGGGGCTGTGCTTGAAAAGGGCTGCGTCTATGTCGTGCCCCTGATGGAAAGCCTTGTACTGCCGGAGGGTATGACTGGTGCTGCCAGCGCGAAATCCTCCATCGGCAGGCTCGACCTGCTGACACGGATCATCACCGATCACGGGACCGAATTCGACCGGGTGCAGGCGGGCTATCAAGGCCGCCTTTATGTCGAAATCTGCCCGCAAAGCTTTTCCGTCATCGCCACGGCCGGGCAGATGCTGAACCAGATCATCTTCCGGTGCGGCCATACGCTGATCGACGACGATGCACTCAGGGCGATCCATGCGAAAACGCCGATCGTCTCGGGGCAGGCCGTGATTTCCGGTGGTCTCGGCTTCTCGGTGGACCTGAAGCCTGAGACAGGCAATCTCGTCGGCTACCGTGCCAAACCCCATACCGGCGTCATCGACCTTTCAAAACTCGGCCATTACGATCCGGCTGAGTTCTGGGAAGAGGTCCGAACCGATACCGGCTGGATCATCCTCGACCCCGGCGCCTTCTACATTCTCGTCAGCCGCGAGGCGATCGCGATCCCGCCAGACTGCGCGGCTGAAATGGCGCCCTATCTGGCGATGGTGGGCGAGTTCCGCGTGCACTACGCGGGTTTCTTCGATCCCGGATTCGGCTGGGCCGAGGCAGGCGGCGCGGGGTCACGCGGTGTGCTGGAAGTCCGCTGTCACGAGGCGCCCTTCGTGCTGGAGCACGGTCAGGTCGTTGGGCGGCTGGTTTATGAGCGCATGGCGAGCGTCCCGGAACGGGTCTATGGCGCGGGGATCGCCTCCAACTATCAGGGTCAGGGGCTGAAACTGTCAAAGCACTTCCGCAGCCGCTGACACGTCTTTTCCGGTAAACACCCAAAAAAATTCAACTTTCTTGGGAATAGTCTTCAAAGATTTTTCCGCCCTTCGCAGCCGTTCAGATCAACGCCCCAGCCTTCGGGTGATCTTCGCCGCCTGCCGGGCACGTTTTGCCAAAGCGCGGGCGTCCTGCGCCTGCTTCCTGTCCTCGGCGGTCATCTTGTTCTTCGGCTTACCCTTGCGCGCGACCGTATCGATGCCCTTGTTGATTCCTAGATTGATCAGCCGCCGGGTAACGATGTTGACGATCGTATTGATCAGCCGTTGGGCATCCATCCTGTTACCTCAATCCTCGAAAAGTTCGCTCTGACCGACCTGATCCTCGGCCTCCGCATCTTCCTCAGAGAGGTTCGCCGCCCCCGGCAAGGGCCGGTTATCGAGCAGACCGGCGGCACGGAGTTCCTTCAGCCCCGGCAGGTCGCGTGCGGATTCGAGCCCGAAATGATCGAGAAATTCCTGCGTCACAACGTAGGTCACGGGGCGTCCTGGAGTCATCCGGCGGCGGCCGAAGCGGATCCATTCCATTTCCAGAAGCTGATCGACCGTGCCCCGGCTGACCGCAACGCCCCTGATCTCTTCGATCTCTGCCCGTGTACAGGGCTGATGATAGGCGATGATCGCCAGCGTCTCGATGGCAGCACGGCTGAGTTTCCGGGTCTCGGTCGTTTCCTTCTGCATCAGGAAACCAAGATCGGGCGCGGTGCGCATCGCCCAGGCATCCCCGACCTTCACGACCCGCACACCCCTGCCCTCATACCGCTTTCTCAGATGCACCAATGCTTCAGCCGGATCGGCGCCATGCGGCATCCGCGCCTCCAGTTCTGCCACCGTCACCGGGTCGGCCGAAGCAAAGAGGATCGCCTCGACCATCCGCTCCTGCTCGGCCATGGGCGGCGCTTCGAAGAGGCTCTTTTCCGGGGCGCTGGTCTCGGTCACGTGGGCTTCCGTCTTATGGCAATCGGGGCGAATGTATCGGCCTGTTTCAACTCGATATGCCCCTGTTTGGCAAGTTCCAGCGAGGCAGCGAAGGTCGAGGCAGTGGCGGAGCGTCGCCTTGACGGGTCGGCTGTCCAACCCTCTGGCAGATAGACCGAAATATCGGTCCAGTCGCCGGCAAAGCCGATAAGGCCGCGCATCCGTTCCAGCGCCTGTTCCATGGTAAAGACATGGTCGCGGTCAAAGGCGTAGGGGCGGAATTCATCATGGGTTCGGGTGCGGGCATAAGCCTGCATCAGGTCGAGGAGCGTCGCGGTATAGGTGATCTTGCGCACGCGTGTCACATCCTCGGGGATGCCGCGCACGAAGAAATCGCGCCCCTTCTGATCGCGCCCCATCAGCCGCGCCGCCGCTTCGCGCATGGCCTGAAGCCGCTCAAGCTGGAAGGCCAGATGCGCCGCCAGTTCCTCGCCCGACGGGCCTTCATCCGACGGGTCCGGCGGCAGCAACAGCCGCGATTTCAGAAAGGCGAGCCAAGCGGCCATGACCAGGTAATCGGCCGCGAGTTCGATCCGGAGCGCCTTGGCCTTTTCGACAAAGCCCAGATATTGCTCGGCAAGCTTCAGGACCGAGATCTTGCGCAGGTCGACCTTCTGTGTCCGCGAGAGCATCAGAAGAAGGTCGAGCGGCCCCTCGAACCCCTCGACATCGACGATCAGCGCCTCGGCGGCCAGCCGCTCGGTGACGCTTGTCGTATCTTCCTCGAATTCCTGGCCCTCAGCCATCCGCCTGTCCCTTCAGAAGCGCCTCAAATTCGGCCTCCAGAAGGGCGGTGTCAATGGCGTCGGGCGTGATCCGGGCGGCAAGTGCTGCCTCGGCGCGCCGGGATGCCGCATCGCTCATGCGTCCTGCGGCCCCGACAACCGCCTCGGCCTCTTCCCTGATACCCTTGCAGTAAAGCGCAATATCGCAGCCGGCCGCGATCCCGGCGGCGGCGCGGTCGGGAAGTGTGCCAGACAGCGCCTCCATTGACAGATCATCTGTCATCAGCAGACCGTCAAAGCCGATCCGTTCGCGGATCAGCCGCACGGCGGCCGGAGAGGCCGTGGCGGGCCGATCGGGATTGACCGCGTCGAAGACGATATGGGCAGTCATCGCCATCGGCAGGTCGGTAAGGGCCGAGAACGGCGCGAAGTCGGTCGCGTCGAGCTCGTCGAGTGGCGCGGTCACGCGCGGCAGGTGCAGGTGGCTGTCAACCACCGCGCGTCCATGACCGGGCAGATGCTTCACGACCGGCAGGACACCACCCGCCAGAAGGCCGTCGGCTGTAGCCCGTGCCGCCAGGGTCACCGTTGCTGGGTCGGACCCGAAGCAGCGGTTGCGCAGAAAGGGATGGGTGTCGGCCCCGGCAATATCGGCGGTTGGGGCGCAGTTGGCGTCGATACCCACATCGCGAAGCTCTGCCGCGATCAGCCGATAGCGCAGCCAGACCGCGCGGGCATGATCGCCGGGCGCAGTGTGCGCCATCTGGTCGAGCGGCGGCAGATACTCACGCCAGTGTGGCGCGCGCAGGCGCTGGACCCTCCCGCCCTCCTGATCGACAAGCACCGGCGCATCCCGGCCGACTGCGGTACGCAAGTCACCGGTCAGACGGCGAAGCTGATCGGGCGTCTCGACATTGCGGGCGAAGAGGATGAACCCCCACGGGTCTGCGTCACGATAGAAAGCCGCCTCGTCGGCATTCAGTACGGGACCGGAGGGGCCGAGGATCGTGGCCGAAGCCCCTGAAGTCATCAGCGCACCGCTGTGGGCACGCATTCGGCGTTTTCGGCCTTGAGGGCGGCGCAGAACCGGCGTGCATCCTCGACATCGGTAAAACCTTCAGCGCGCAGCCTATAAAAGACTTCGCCGCCGCTTTCTGTTTGTTCGATGACACGGCGCTTGCCGTCCATCAGGGCCCCGAACCGGGTTGCCGCCTTATCCCATTCCAGCCGGGCGGTGGCCTCATCGGGATAAGAGCCGATATGGGCAAGCTGCGTTCCTTCGGCAAGCGCCGCGGCGGTGACGTCCTCGGTCACCGGCTGGGCGAAGGCAGCGGCGACCGCCGCAGCGGCGGCTTCGGCCATCACGTCGCGTTCACCGCCGAACGAGGCAGGGCGCGGCAGGGGTCTCAGCGATGTAGATACACCGGGAATGCTGGCGGGAATGACATCCGGAGCAACGAAGGCGGTCTGCGTCTCGTCAGTTCCGGGAAGGCCGGCAACCGGTTCGACCGGTCCGTCCGGCAGGGGCGCAGTTAGTTGCTGCGCCGTGAAGTCCGGGGCGGGAAGGACAGTGCCGGGCTCCTGCGAGAGTGCTGCGGCAGTACCCTCGGTGGACGCAAGCGCACCCATCGGCTGGTCGGCCGCATCCAACTCGTCCGAGCGCGGCGCAAGTGTCAGCCGGTCGGCTGCATCGCCCGCCGTACCGTCCGCGGCGATCTCATTCACCGCCATGCCCTGATGAAGTGCCAGTTCGCCCCCGGGATTATCGGGTGCGATCCGCGCGGGTCCTTCGAGGGCCTGGATGACCGGAATACCGCGCACGTCGCGTACGGCGAGTTTGTAAGCCCAGACGCCCAACCCGACAATTAGCGCGGCCGAAGTGATCGCCCCCGCCGTATTGACAAGTTTCTGCGCCCGGACGCCACGTCCCGCACCCCTGACCGGTGGGTGCCGGTCATAGGCTTCGAATTCGTCGAAATCCCAATCCGCCATGCTCTGCCTCGCTCGTCCCGGACCTCTCGGGGTCCGGCTCTTGCCTGCTTTGTTCCGGCGGAGGCGCCTGTTCTCAGCGCATTTCTTCCGCAGGGGTCACACCAAGGATACCAAGACCGGCGGAAATAACAACGCCTGCGGACCGTGCGAGCGCGATTTTGGCCTGAGAAACGCCCGCATCCTCCTGCACGAAGCGCAGAGAGGTATCCTCATTGCCCCGGTTCCAGAGCGCATGGAGGTCGGAGGCAAGTTCGTAGAGGTAGAAGGCGACCCGGTGCGGCTCATGCCCGCGTGCGGCGATCTCCACCAGACGTGGCCATTCGGCGATCTTTTTCGCGAGCCCGATCTCGGCCTCATGCGAGATCTGAGAGAGGTCCGCAGCGCCAAGGGTCGCGTCATCGGCGGCAATTCCGGCCTCGCCTGCCTTTCGGATCACCGAACAGACACGCGCATGGGCGTATTGCACGTAGAAAACCGGGTTGTCCTTCGACTGCTCCAGTACCTTGTCAAAATCGAAATCGAGGGGCGCATCGTTCTTGCGGGTGAGCATGACGAAGCGGGTTACATCGGCACCCGCCCGTTCAACGACATCGCGGAGCGTAACAAAGGTCCCCGCCCGCTTCGACATCTTGAAGGGCTCGCCGTTCTTGTAGAGCTTCACAAGCTGGGTGAGCTTGATGTCCAAAGGCACCCGCCCGTTCGAGAGCGCGGAGACGACAGCCTTCAACCGCTTCACGTAGCCACCATGATCGGCGCCGAACACGTTGATAAGCTGGTCGAAGCCCCGATGCACCTTGTCCCAGTGATAGGCGATGTCAGGGGCGAAATACGTCCACGACCCGTCCGACTTCTTTACCGGCCGGTCCACATCGTCGCCATGAGCGGTGGAGCGGAAGAGCGTCTGTTCACGTTCCTCCCAATCCTCGGGCAGCTTGCCTTTCGGGGGTTCCAGCGTACCTTCATAGATCAGGCCCATGCCACGCAAGGCCTCGATCGCCTCCTCGATCCGGCCCGAGGCGGTGATCGCTTTTTCCGAGGAGAAGACATCCATCGTGACGCCGAGAAGTGCCAAATCCTCACGGATCATCTTCAGCATCGCATCGGTCGCGAATTCGCGAACGTCGGCCAGCCAGTCGGCTTCCGGCTTGTCGAGCAGGCTATCGCCGTAATTTGCCTTCAGCGCCTCGCCAACCGGGATCAGGTAATCCCCGGGATAAAGCCCTTCGGCAATCTCGGGGGAAAGCCCGTTGGCCTCGCGGTAGCGCTCATAGGCGGACCGCGCCAGCACGTCGACCTGTGCGCCCGCGTCGTTGATGTAGTATTCGCGCGTGACGCCATAACCCGCAAAATCAAGAAGAGCGGCCAGCGCGTCACCGAAGACGGCGCCACGCGTATGGCCGACATGCATCGGGCCGGTGGGGTTGGCCGAGACGAACTCGACATTGACCTTCACGCCCTTGCCCATGTCGGACCGGCCGAAATCCCGGCCCTCCGCAAGCGCAGCCTTGACCACGCCCTGCCAGACGGCGGGATCGAGACGCAGGTTGAGAAAACCCGGCCCGGCCACCTCTGCCATTGCGATCCGGTCATCCGCGCCAAGCCGGGCGGCAAGCTTTTCAGCAATCGCGCGCGGCTGCAGTCCGGCCGGCTTTGCAAGCACCATCGCAGCATTCGTCGCCATATCGCCATGCGCGGCATCGCGCGGCGGCTCCACCGCGACATTGGCCATGTCGAGCCCGTCGGGCAGTTCGCCCGCGGCGACCATGGCCGTGAGGCTGTCGATGACGAGCGCGCGGATATCGGCGAAAAGGTTCATGTCTCGGGTCCTTCCATCGCCGCTGCCATGCCAGAGGGCGGATGCGGCGTCAATGCTCGGGCCTTGTTTTGGCCTCGGCTTTGCCTTGGCCGACCAAAGCGGGGTGCCGGCCCCCCGCGTCCCCCAAGGTATTTGGCAACAGAAGAAGATCAGGAGGCTTGCCCGGCAGCCTCCGGCGGAAGAAGAGCAATAGCGCGGGCACCGGTGCCGAGGTTCGGGTCGGTATCGCCTTTGGTCAGCCGAAAGGAACCGGCGGCATCGAGATGACCCACGAGAACGGCCTCGGGGCGTTTTTCGCGCCACTGGCCTTGGGTAAACTCTGCGCTGAGTTTCGTCATGCGGAAAGTCCAGCCCTTGAGCAGCAGGTCTTCGTACCCGTCAAAGCCGCGTCCTTCGCCGAAGGGGCGGCCACCAAGTTGGGTGGGCAATGCATGTCGCGACTTACCGGCTTTGGCCCGCGCAATCTGCCAACAATTGTCACGGCCGAATTCAGGGCCGAAATCGGTGGCGACCAGCGTGTTGTAGGCATCGTTGTCGGTCGCCGCGACAAGGGTCCGATAGCTCAGAAGCTCCACCTGGTGTTCGGCGGCTTCCGACAGGATGTCGCCATAGAATGTCTTGATCCCCGCGGCACGGGCGCGGATCAGATGACCATGGTTCGGATCGGCGATTAGCACAGGCGCACCGGCTTTTTTCAGGCATTCCGCCAAGCCCGTCGTGAAGCGCGAACCGCCGATGAAGAGAATGCCTGGCTGATCGGCCCCCGCCAGCCCCAGATGCCGCGCAAGCGGGGCGAGCCCGAAGCCATGCAGCACGACGGTGGCAAGGACCAGAAGGAAGGCCAGCGGACCGATCAGCGCCCCGTCGGCGATTCCCGCCGCCGCCAGCCGGTCGCCGAAAAGACCCGCCACCGCCACCAGCACGACGCCGCGCGGGCCGGTCGCGGCAATGAGCAAGCGTTCATTCCACGGCAGATCGGTTCCGATCAGCGAGACGAGAACCGTCAGGGGCCGGGCGATCAGCACAACGGCCGCGATAAAAAGCCCTGCCCGCCAGTTGAGCGCGCCGAGTGTCGAGAAATCGAGCGAAGCGGCCAGCAGGATGAAGACCCCAGAGACCAGAAGAATCGTCGCATGTTCCTTGAAGCGCCTGAGTTCCTCGTAACTCGGCAGGTCGGCATTGGCGATGACAAGGCCCATAACGGTAACGGCCAAAAGGCCCGCCTCATGCAACACCGTGTCCGAGAGCGCGAAGGCCAGAAGCAGGACGGCGAAAAGGACAGGCACCTTCATGTATTCCGGCACCCTGCCCCGCCAGAATGCCCAAGACGTGCCATACCCGGCGGCAAGGCCGATCATCGTGGCAAAGCCGATGCCGAGCGCGAGGTGGCCGAAGGCCTCAGACGCCGTGGCGCCGGTATGCAGGACCAGCACGATCTGGAACGCAAGAACCGCCGCCATCGCCCCGATCGGGTCGTTGACGATCGCCTCCCATTGCAGCAGTTGCGCCGGACGACGGGCAAGGCGCGCCTGCCGCAGAAGCGGCGCGATGACCGTGGGGCCGGTCACCACCATGATGCCGCCGAAAACCGCCGAGGCCTCCCATCCCAGCCCTGCGCCGTAACGCAAGGCGAGCGTGGAAAGCAGCCAGCCGAGCGGTGCCCCGATCAGCACGAGGCGCATGACACCGCGCCGCGCATCGCCGAGCTTGTGCAGATCCAGCGTCAATCCGCCCTCGAACAGGATCACTGCGACGGCGAGCGAGATCATCGGCCTTGTGATCTCGCCAATGTCGCGCACGGGGTCGAGCAGACCGAAAACCGGCCCGACGATCATGCCTGCCACCAGCATTAGGACGATGGCGGGCAGGTGCAGCCGCCAGGCGATCCACTGGCTGCCAACGCCGAGCGCCCCAACCAGCGCGAAGGCCATGACCGGGCTCAAGCCTCCGGCGGCCTGTTCAATCGCCATGGCTCAGACCGACCGCGTGATGCCGCCATCGACGCGGATGTTCTGGCCGGTGATGTAGCCGCCTCCTTCTGATGCGAGGAAGGCCACGGTCGCTGCGATCTCTGCTTCGTGCCCATAGCGGCCCATCGGAATGCGGGTGCGGAACTCTTCCTTCTCGGGCAGGCTGTCGATGAAGCCCGGCAGGATGTTGTTCATGCGGATATTGTCGGGCGCGTATTTGTCCGCGAAGAGCTTTGTGAACGCGGCAAGGCCTGCGCGAAAGACACCTGAAGTCGGGAAAGTCGGGTCAGGTTCGAACGTTGCGAAGGTCGAAATGTTGAGGATCACGCCCCCCTTCTGCGTCTGCATATGCGGGGTGACGAGGCGCGCGGGCCGCACCGCGTTCAGGAAATAAACCTCCATCCCCTTGTGCCAGTCCTCGTCCGTCAGATCGAGCACCGGGGCGCGCGGTCCATGACCCGCCGAGTTCACCAGAACGTCGATCCGCCCCCAGCGCTCCATCGTGCCGTCGATCAGCCGCGCGAGATCGTCGTTCGACTGGTTCGACCCGGTGATGCCGAAACCACCCAGTTCAGCCGCCAGCGCCTCGCCCTTACCAGACGAGGACAGGATCGCGACCCGATAGCCATCGGCCGCCAGCCTGCGGGCCGAAGCCGCACCCATACCGCTGCCACCCGCCGTGATCACCGCCACCCTGTCCGAATTTGTCATTGCTGCTCCTTCCGCACGAAACTTTTGGCGAGTTTGATCCGGCCCCGGCGCGGAAGGCAAGGCCATTGGCTGGTTTGGCCGCACCGTGCTGCCATGGTAATCTGCTTAGATTATTTCGGTTTTCACATTGGAAATAGGATTGTTGCCATGGATGAAGTTGTCACCATGCACCAGACCATCGCGCTGGTCGGCGTGATCGGGATCGCCGCCATTGCCCTCTTTCTCGAGGGCTATGTCATGGTCCGCCACAATGTGGCCCTGGCCGAAAACAATATTCGTATCCTGACTGTCTGCCTTGTGATTCCGACCGTGGTGATGATCTCATTCATCCCGGATACGAGCATCGCCGACCGCTCGGCAGTCTACGGTCTGATCGGCACAATCGCGGGCTACATTCTCGGTCGGGCAAAGGATGAAAAGCAGGGCGGGTAGGAAACCTCTAGCACACCAGTGGAGAAGGGTTTTCCGTCCCAAGATGACTGCGTTCCGGTGCGCCGGAAACTTACAAAGTTTCCGGTCCGGTTTCTTTTGAAGAAATCGGGCTCCGCGTCAGGGGGCTGATCTGTGCGACAGGCTCGACTTGGTCCGCAAAAACCCGCCGTTCCCGGTTAGCCGCAGAGCCTCTCGTGTTCCTGTATCGCGAAGCGGTCCGTCATGCCCGCGACATAGTCGAGAACGACGCGCGCAAGTTCGGTCTCGTTCCGCACCCTGGCCACATCGGCGCGCCATTCAGCGGGCAGGAGCGCCGGATCGTTCATGAACAGCGGAAATAGGTCATTGATCATCGCCGTCACCCGCTTGCGTTCCTCGACGACCGAGGGCGCCCGGTACATGCGGGTAAAGAGGAAGGATTTGATCGCTTTCAGGTTCTGGTAGAGCGGCTTGGAAAAGCGGATGATCGGCCCGTCCATGTCGCGGATCGCCTGCGCCGATTGTGGTTGGCTGGAGGTCAGCCGGTTCTGCGCCACGGCGATCACATCCTCAACCATCACGCCGAAAACCCGGCGCAAAGCCTCATGCCGCCGGCGCGTTGGATCTAGGTTCGGGTAGAGCTTGTCCACCTCCTCGAAACAGGGCCCCGTCACCGGCAGCTCCAACAGATCGGCCTCGCTAAACAAGCCCGCGCGCAACCCGTCATGCAGGTCGTGGTGGTTATAGGCAACGTCGTCGGCAACGGCGGCCACCTGCGCCTCGGCCGAGGCATGGGTGTGCAGTTCCAGATCGTACTCCGCGTTGAACTCGGCCAAGGCATATGGCATCTCGCCCCCGTCCTTGACCGCATGCGAACCGCTTGCATGTGGGCCGATGACCGGACCGTTGTGCTTGGCGATGCCTTCCAACGTCTCCCATGTCAGGTTCAGCCCGTCGAAATCGGCGTAGTGGCGTTCCAGCCTTGTGACGATGCGGATCGCTTGCGCGTTGTGATCGAAGCCGCCATAGGGCGCCATGAGGTCATGCAGTGCATCCTCACCCGTATGGCCGAAGGGCGGGTGGCCAAGGTCATGGGCGAGTGCCACCGCCTCGGCCAGTTCGACATTCAGACCCAGCGTGCCGGCGATGGTGCGCGCTACCTGCGCCACCTCGATCGTATGGGTCAGGCGGGTGCGGTAATAGTCGCCCTCATGTTCGACAAACACCTGTGTCTTGTGCTTTAGCCGCCGGAAGGCCGAGGAATGGATGATCCGGTCGCGGTCGCGCTGGAAGGGCGAACGGAAGGTGGACATGCGTTCGGAATAGCGCCTGCCGCGGCTTTCATCGGGCTGGCAGGCATAGGGGGCAAGGGTCATGGTGCCTGTTCTTGTCGTCTTACTCACCCCATCATATATGATGGTCATTGAGGAATTGACACGGGCGATTGCCAATGGAACTGACCCTGCCGCCGAAAGTGACGCCCCGCGCCTTTGCGCGGCTGGCCGAGATCAATGAAGGCACCGGTGAGGCCAAGGCCCTGCGGGTCGCGGTCGAGGGTGGCGGTTGTTCGGGGTTTCAGTATGACATCCGGCTAGACGATCCCGCCCCCGACGATCTGGTTCTGGAAGGCGGCGGCCAGAAGGTGCTGATCGACGCGGTCTCCCTGCCCTTCCTCGCGAACGCTGTCATCGACTTTTCCGAGGAACTGATCGGCGCGCGCTTCGTGGTCGAAAATCCGAACGCCACATCTTCTTGCGGCTGCGGCACCTCTTTTTCCATCTGATCCCACGTCCGCGCCGTCCCGACGCGATGCTTTTTTGGCGCCTGTTTGTGCGGGGACGCCTTCGGTATGAGTATTTCCGGCAAGATGAAGCACATGTGCTTTTCGCCGCCCCAACGCTCTGATATGGCGCGGCCATGCTCAGGATCAGTGACATAACCTATTCCGTAGAAGGCCGCCCCTTGTTCGAGGGCGCGTCCGCGACCGTTCCGACCGGTCACAAGGTCGGACTTGTCGGCGCCAACGGCGCAGGCAAGACCACGCTTTTCCGTCTGATCCGCGGCGAACTTGCGCTCGAAAGCGGGGCGATTTCCCTGCCCGCGCGGGCGAAGATCGGAGGCGTCGCGCAAGAGGTGCCGTCTTCGTCGACCTCGCTTCTGGACACGGTTTTGGCGGCAGATACCGAACGCGCAGTGCTTATGGCCGAGGCGGAAACAGCCACTGACCCGCACCGGATCGCCGACATCCAGCACCGCCTTGCGGATATCGACGCCTGGTCGGCCGAGGCGCGGGCATCGGCAATCCTGAAGGGGCTTGGTTTCGATAACGAAGACCAGCGACGTCCCTGTTCGGACTTCTCGGGCGGCTGGCGGATGCGGGTGGCGCTGGCGGGCGTGCTTTTCGCCCAGCCCGACCTGCTTCTTCTCGACGAACCCACGAACTACCTCGACCTCGAAGGCGCGCTCTGGCTGGAAAGCTATTTGGCGAAGTATCCTCATACCGTCATCATCATCAGCCACGACCGCGGCCTTCTGAACCGGGCCGTCGGCGCGATCCTGCATCTGGAGAACCGCAAGCTGACGTTCTGGAACGGGCCTTACGACCAGTTCGCGCGTCAACGAGCCGAACAGCGCGCGGTGCAGGCCGCCGAGGCCAAGAAGCAGGAGGCACGACGCGCCCATCTGCAAAGCTTCGTCGATCGGTTCAAGGCCAAGGCGTCGAAGGCCGTGCAGGCCCAATCGCGCGTGAAGATGCTGGAAAAGATGACGCCGATCCTTGCGCCAGAAGAGGCGAAGAAGGTCGTCTTCACCTTCCCCGAACCCGAACAGCTTTCGCCACCCATCATCACGATGGAGGGGACGGCGGTCGGTTATGACGGTCCACCGGTTCTGAAGCGACTCGACCTGCGCATCGACCAGGACGACCGGATCGCGCTTCTGGGTAAGAACGGCGAGGGAAAATCAACGCTTTCCAAACTCTTGGCGGGCAAACTTCAAGCTTGCGCAGGCAAGATCGTCCGCTCATCAAAGCTGCGTATCGGCTATTTCGCCCAGCATCAGGTCGATGAACTGCATCTTGATGAAACGCCCTTGCAGCACATCATGCGGCTGAGGCCCACCGAGGGACAGCCCAAATTGCGTGCGCGGCTTGCGGGGTTCGGCCTTGGCGCGGATCAGGCCGATACAGTCGTCGCGCGGCTCTCGGGCGGGCAGAAGGCGCGGCTCTCGCTCCTATTGGCCACGATCGACGCGCCGCATCTGCTGATTCTCGACGAACCGACGAACCACCTCGATATTGAATCGCGCGAGGCGCTGGTTGAGGCGCTGACCGAATATTCCGGTGCGGTCATCCTCGTCAGCCACGACATGCACCTTCTGGGCCTCGTCGCCGACCGTCTCTGGTTGGTCAAAGGTGGCGCGGTCGCGCCCTATTCCGGCGATCTGGAAAGCTACCGCAAGGAGCTTCTGGCGGGCGACGAGACCGAGAAACCGGCCGAGAGGATGAAGGACAAGGCCCCGCGCCCCTCGCGCGACACGATCCTTGCCCTGAAATCAGACTTGCGCAAATGCGAGGAAAGGCTGTCCAAACTGAATGAAATGCGCGACAAACTTGCCGCGAAGCTGGCCGATCCGGAGCTTTACGACCGTCCCGCCGAAGCGGTCGTCTGGCAGAAGAAATACGCCGAGGTGATGGAGGGGCTGGACCGCGCCGAGGCCCTTTGGCTGAAAGCAGCGGAAAAGCTGGAACTGGCGGAGGCCTGAGCGATGGAACTGCAATTCTACATAACCGCCTTTGTCACGCTTTTCGTGATCATCGACCCTCTGGCGCTGACGCCCCTGTTCGTTGCGCTCACGCAGGGGATGGAGGACCGCCGCCGCCGCCGTCTGGCACTGCGGTCCTGCGTCATTGCGATCATCCTGCTTACACTTTTCGGGCTACTTGGCGACAAGATCCTCGCTGTCATCGGCATCACTATGCCCGCCTTCAAGATCTCAGGCGGGATTCTTCTCTTTGTTACCGCGCTCGACATGCTCTTTGAACGGCGCACCCAACGGCGCGAAGGGCAACACGCGGACCCAGATCACGATCCATCCGTTTTTCCGCTGGCCACACCGCTCATCGCCGGGCCGGGCGCCTTTACCACGATGATCCTGCTTGTGAACAATTCCCCTGCCTCGGGCGTGGCCCACACGCTGGCCGTTCATGGCGTGATGATCACAGTCGTCGCCGTGTCCTTCCTCTTCTTCCTCGCCGCCGGGACGATCGAACGCGCTATCGGCCGGACCGGACTGCTGGTCATCACGAGGCTTCTCGGAATGCTGCTCGCCGCCCTCTCGGTTCAGTTCGTCGTTGACGGCGTCAAGGGCACCGGGCTCATCTGAGACATGGACAGCGAAGACCTTCCCCGGCTCATCTATCTCGTTTTGCTCGGCGCGGCGGTCGGAGGCTATTTCCTGATGCAAAACCGCGACCGGCTGGGCAAGACCGCACAGCAGGCGGCAATCTGGGCGCTGATTTTCCTCGGCGCGATCGCCATTGCGGGCGTCTGGGGCGATGTCAGGCGCGGCGCCTATCCGACCGAAGCCGTAGTCAGGGGGAACACTCTGGAAGTCCCGGTGGCCGATGACGGGCATTTCTACCTTGCGGCAGAAATCAACGGCGCCAAGATCCTGTTCGTCGTCGATACCGGGGCAAGCGAGATCGTGCTGAACCGCCGCGACGCCGAACGCGTCGGGCTGGACCCGGACAGGCTGAACTTCTTCGGCAGCGCGATGACGGCGAACGGAATGGTGGAAACTGCCCCCGTCCGGCTGGAGAGCTTCACGCTCGGCGGCCTTACGGACACCAACCTACCGGCTGTCGTGAATGGTGGCGAACTTGATACCTCGCTTCTGGGGATGAGGTATCTCGGCCGCTTCGAGATGACGTTGCGGCCGGACCGGCTGATCCTGAAACGATAGGCTGCCGGAACTGGTGCTGGGGCAGGAGCGACAAATTGTACCCGCGACAAGGTCGCGCTTGCGGAACGCGGTGATGCGGGATTAGGCAGTCAGCATGGAAGTCACTGCCCCCCTGCCCGACTATTCGCACCGAGCAAAGCGAAACGTCTTCGTTCTGATCCTCGCGCAGGCTGTGCTTGGGGCACAGATGCCAATGGTCTTCATCGTCGGGGGATTGTCGGGGCAGATGCTGTCGCCAAATCCCTGCCTCGCCACGCTGCCCATCACAATGATCGTTCTGTCGTCGATGCTGATGGCGACACCTATGTCTGCGCTGATGGGGCGTTTTGGCCGACGGGCGGGGTTTTGGCTCGGCACGACGGGGGGCGCGGTGGGCGCAGCCGTCAGCGCGGCCGGTCTGTATCTGGGTTCGTTCCTGATCTTCCTTGCGGGGTCTTTCCTTACCGGTATCTACATGTCGGCGCAGGGGTTTTACCGGTTTGCCGCCGCCGATACGGCGTCGGACACTTTCCGACCCAAAGCGATTTCCTGGGTTATGGCGGGGGGACTCGCCTCGGCCATCGTGGGACCGCAGATCGCTAAACTCACCACGGACGCCTTGCCTGTTGCCTTCCTCGGCACCTATCTGGCGATCGCGATCCTGAACATTCTCGGTGCGGGGCTCTTCCTTTTGCTCGACATTCCTCGACCGCCAAGGCGGCGCGATGGCGAGCCGATGGGGCGAAGCCGGGCAGAGATGTTGCGCGACCCGACGATCCTTGTCGCGATGATCTGCGCGATGGTGAGTTACGCGCTGATGAACCTCGTCATGACCTCGACCCCGCTCGCCGTCGTCGGTTGCGGATTTGAGGAAGGCGATGCCGCCGATATCGTCTCGGCCCATGTGCTGGCGATGTTCATCCCCTCCTTTTTCACGGGTCATCTCATCGCGCGCTTCGGTCCGCCGGCGGTCATGGGCACGGGCCTTGCCATCCTGGCAGGCGCCGGGGCGGTTGCCCTGTCGGGGGTCGAACTGGAACAGTTCTATGTCGCGCTGATCCTTCTCGGTCTCGGCTGGAACTTCGGCTTCATCGGCGCGACGACACTTCTCGCCTCGGCCCACGCACCCGAGGAAAGGGGTCGGATTCAGGGGATCAATGACCTCGTGGTTTTTGGCGGGGTGACGATGGCTTCGCTGGCCTCCGGCGGCCTGATGAACTGCTCCGGGACGAGTGTTATCGCGGGGTGGCAGGCCGTGAATCTCGCCATGCTGCCGTTTCTGGTTCTGGCGGGCGGGTCGCTGATCTGGCTGGTGCTCAGACCTCGGGGCTGAGGCGGGACCGCGGGCCAGCCCCCGGCCCCCCCGGAGTACTACAAGACAGAAAGTGGCGTTAGAAGCGGCCGGTCATCGCGCGGTTCAGAAGCGCCCATTTGCGGGCGAGCGGGGAGAGGTTAAGCCTGCCATCGGCAATGCGGCACGGGTCATGCTCTGCCCGTTTCAAGACCGCATCGGCCGTGGCGCCGGACCAAAGTGCGGGCCGGGCGATGCGGGGAATGGCCGCTGCTTTCGCCCGGGCGATGCGGGCACGGCCTTCGGTGGCGAGTGCCCGCAGCGTTTCCGGCCGTCCATCTGCAAAGGGGAAACGTCCGCGCGCCTCCAGTTCCGGCGCGGCGCGCAAGTACGCAGCCAGCCCCGCCCCCCAGGCGAAGTCGCGCACCGGTCCCTCGCATGAAGACGGCGCACCGAGCGTGAGGGCCGCGGCCCAGATCAGATTGCCCGAGGTCTGGTCGAGGTAGGCCTCGAAGGCTTCGCGATCCTCGAATGGATCACGCCAGCAATCCCAACGCCGCGCTTCGGCGATCTCGGCCAAAAGTGGCGCGAGCGTGGGGTCGCCCTGCAACATGGGGGCAAGACACTCGGTCACCGGATGGCCGGGCCGGTCGAATCCCGCGGCGAGATCAGTAATTGTGTCGATCCACCATTGCAGCCGCATCTCGGCCACCATCGGCTCGGATGCGGCCCAAGGAGCGCGGGCGATTTCAAGATTGGCGGCGTAAAGCGGCCAGAGTTTCCACCGCACTGCGGCGGGCGCCGCCATGGTCGCGGCGAACCGGTCGGGATCGCCCTCCTCAACCAGTGAGGCGCAGGCGTCGGTCATGCCGGCTCCACGATGCTCAGAAGGTAGGCGATCTCGGTCGGCGCGGCACGCCAGCCCGCAAACTCGGTCTCCGCCGCGTCGAGTTCGCGGGCCAGATCCGGCCCCGCCCCGATCCTGAGCCGCGCGGCACGCGACATCAGCGGCAGGTAATAGTCGAGCCAGGCGCGCCCGGTGATGACCCGCGTGGCGCGTGTCCTGAAGCCTGCGCTTTCCACGCGCGAGGCGATCTTGTCCGCCGTACCGACGCCGGGACAGTCGGCCCAGAAAGACTCGGCAGCTTTCGACGGCGGATCGGTCAGAAAGACCGGTTCGGAAAAGGCGATGACGCCCCGCGGCGCAAGCGCCGAACGCCAGCGGGTAAGGGCCGTCTCGATGCCAAGAAAGTACACCGCGCCCGCCGACCAGATAAGGTCAGCCTGGCCGGTGATCGCTTCCATATCACCGCACCAAACCCGGACGCGCGGGCCAAAACAGCTGAGCCGGTCGCGCGCCTCCTCGACGAAATGGGGCACTATGTCAAAACCGTCCACTTCCACCTTGGGCAGGGTCGTGGCGAAGGCCTCCATATCCGCGCCGGGGCCGCACCCTGCATCGATGATTTGCGCGGGCGGGTCGATCTGTTCCAGCACCCAGAGAACGTCCTCAGCCGTCCCCGGTCCCTGCCGGGGAATTCCTCGGTGAAGCGTGAAAAATGCCTCTTCGCTCATGCCGGCGTCACACCGTCATGGACGAGCTTCCAGGTGATCGCATCAAGAAGCGCCTCGAACGAGGCGTCGACGATGTTCGGGCTGACGCCGACCGTGGACCAGCGGTGCCCCGCCCCGTCCTCGCTGTCGATGATGACGCGGGTCACGGCCTCGGTGCCGCCTTGCGTGATCCGCACCTTGAAATCGACGAGCTTCATGTCATCGATCGCCGCCTGATAGGGGCCAAGATCCTTGGCGAGCGCCTTGGCCAGTGCGTTGACCGGGCCCCGGTCGCTGCCCGTCTCATCCATGCTTTCGCTGACTGACAGGGTCTTTTCGCCGCCGATCTTCACAACGACAACTGCCTCCGAGAGCGTCACCATACGGTTGTACTTGTTCTTCCGCCGCTCGACGGTGACGCGGTAGCGTTTGACCTCGAAGAAGTCGGGCAAAAGGCCAAGCTCCCGCCGCGCGAGCAGTTCGAACGAGGCCTGCGCACCGTCATACGCGTAACCCTGATCCTCCCGCTCCTTGATGATCTCAAGGATGCGCGACAGGGTCGGATCCTTCGGCGCGACCTCGATCCCGGCTGCGGCAAGGCGCATGCGCAGGTTCGACTGACCCGCCTGATTGGACACCGGGATCACGCGTTCATTTCCGACAAGGGCGGGATTGATGTGTTCGTAGGTTGTCGGATCCTTGAGGATCGCGCTCGCGTGCAGCCCGGCCTTGTGGGCAAAGGCCGACGCGCCGACATAGGCGGCAGAGCGCAGCGGCACCCGGTTCAGGATATCGTCGAGCATCCGGCTCGCCCGGGTGAGGTTTTTCAGCGCGTCCTTCGTAACACCTGTCTGATACCGGCTGGCATAGGGTTCCTTCAAGAGAAGCGTCGGGATCAACGCCGTCAGATTGGCATTGCCGCAACGCTCTCCGAGCCCGTTCAACGTACCCTGAATCTGCCGCGCGCCCGCATCGACGGCGGCAAGGCTCGCGGCGACGGCATTTTCGGTATCGTTATGGGTGTGTATGCCCAGATGGTCGCCGGGAATGCCCGCAGCGATGACCTCGGCGGTGATGCGGCCGATTTCGGCGGGCAAGGTGCCGCCATTGGTGTCGCAGAGCACGATCCAGCGGGCACCGGCCTCAAGCGCCGCCTTCAGGCAGTCGAGCGCGTAGGTCGGGTTGGCCCTGTAACCGTCAAAGAAATGCTCGGCGTCAAAGATCGCCTCGCGGCCCTTCGCGACGAGATGGGCAACAGAGGCGCCGATGTTTTCGAGGTTTTCGTCAAGCGTGATGCCGAGCGCGGTCGTGACGTGGAAGTCATGGGTTTTTCCGACAAGGCAAACGGCGGGCGTATCCGCGTTCAGGACCCCGGCGAGCGTGTCGTCATTCTCGGCCGAGCGCCCTGTCCGCTTGGTCATGCCGAAGGCTGTGAAGGTGGCGCGGGTTTCGGGGCGGTTCTCGAAAAACTCGCTGTCGGTCGGGTTGGCCCCGGGCCAGCCACCCTCGATATGGTCGATGCCAAGCGCGTCGAGCGCCTCGGCAATCTGACGCTTTTCGGGAACCGAGAACTGCACGCCCTGCGTCTGCTGCCCGTCACGCAAAGTGGTATCGTAGAGGTAGAGGCGTTCCGGATTCATCTGAGCGCCTCAAGTTTTGACAAGTCGAAGCCCTTCGCGATTTCCCATTCCACACCCTGAGGTGTGTCCTTCACCACGACACCCGCAGCCGCAAAGCCGTCCCTGAGCGCGTCAGCACGGGCAAAATCCTTTGCCTTGCGGGCGTTCAATCGAGCCTGCAGAAGTTCTTCGATCAACGCCGAAACCGCAGCGTCCGGACCTTCGCTCACCGCCCAGGCCCCCTGCTCATCCCCGAGAAGCCCCAGCAGCGCTGCCGACGCCTTCAGGCCGGCGGCGTCTCCAGACGCCGCCAAAGCGTGCAGTGCCGCAATAGCACCCGCAGTGTTTACATCGTCTGCAATTGCCTCGACGACACTGGAGGCCGGATTAGCGGTCGGCCTAACCTCATTGGTCATCGCTCGCCATTTCCGCAGTGTCGCCTCGGCTTGATGTGCCTTCTCGTCGGTCCAGTCCATTGGCTTGGAATAGTGCGTACCAAGATATACAAACCGGATCACCTCGCCCGGAACCTTCCAGCCGCCGGACCAGTTGCCTTCCAACAGATCGCGCACAGTGAAGAAGTTGCCGAGCGATTTCGACATCTTCTTGCCTTCGACCTGCAGCATCTCGTTGTGCATCCAGACCCGGGCGAATTCGGCCTCAGGGTGGCTGCACATCGACTGGGCGATCTCGTTCTCGTGGTGCGGGAATTGCAGGTCGATGCCGCCGCCATGGATGTCGAATGACTGACCCAGCAGTTCGTGGCTCATCGCCGAGCATTCAATATGCCAGCCGGGGCGGCCACGTCCCCATGGGCTCTCCCAGCCCGGCAGGTCGTCGGTGGAGGGCTTCCACAGCACGAAATCCATGGGGTCTTCCTTGAAGGGCGCCACCTCGACGCGCGCGCCCGCGATCATGTCATCGACCGAGCGGCCCGAGAGTTTGCCATAAGCCTCATAGGAGCGGACACGGAAGAGGACGTGACCCTCTTTCTCATAGGCGTGGCCCTTGGCAATCAGGTCGGAAATCATCGCAATCATCTGGCCGATATATTCGGTGGCGCGTGGCTCGGCTGACGGTGTCAGGTTGCCGAGCGCGCCCATGTCGTCGTGATACCAGCGGATCGTCTCATCCGTGCGCTCTCGGATGAGCTCCTCCAGCGTGCGCGGGTCGCCCGCATCCTTGCGGCGCTGAGCTTCGGCGTTGATCTTGTCGTCGACGTCGGTGAAGTTCCGCACATAGGTGACGTGGTCGTCCCCGTAGACGTGACGCAGCAGCCGGAAGAGCACGTCGAAGACGATTACGGGCCGCGCATTGCCGATATGGGCGCGGTCATAAACCGTCGGCCCGCAGACATACATCCGCACGTTATTCGGGTCGATGGGCGCGAAGACCTCTTTCTTGCGGGTCTTCGTATTGGTGAGCCTGATCTCGGTCATGCCTATATCCCTTGCGCACGCATCCCGGCGGCGGGCTTACCAGTCTCTCGGTTCGATGGAAACAGAAGAACGGCCCGCCTGACTTATGTCAGCCGGTAATGCAGCAAATGCAGATGGTGCCGTTTACCTTCATGGGCTTTTGCATAATGCACTTTCCCAATTCTGCCAAGACTATCCAAGCGAGTTCCGGCCACCGGCACAGCAATTCATTGAGGCGCTCTGGCCAAACAACGGTTGGCGGATCCGCGGACGCGGGCGGCACGATAGTTCGCCAAATCCGTCTGGCTTTATCAAAACGAAAGGGCAACGCCCGGCTGAGCGTTGCCCCTGTTCTAAATGCGCCGCCTGATGGTGCGAATTCAGATCAAGCCCCGACGCTGGAAAACTCCGTCCGCGGGTCTGCGCCAATGCCAAGCCATCCGGCAACGGTGCGCGCGACATGGGCGCTGATCTGGGACTTCTGTGTTTCGCCTCGGCCACGCGCCGCGGCCATTTCGGCCCCGGTCATCGCGCGCAAAGAGGCCTCGATATTGTCCGGTCCTGCCAGAACCTCGCCGGTTCGCGCATCCCGCACTGTGATCATGAACTCAACATTGTGAACGCCGGCAGGGGCCTGTGTCTCGGCCTTCCACGTCATCGCATGGAACCGCAACATGGTGACATCCAGATGGACCGCGCGGCTGCCCTTGGTTCCGGCGGCGCCCTTGCGGATCGCGTTTTCCATCAGCGCGGCCACCTGTGCATACCGGTCACCTGCCGGGTCTTCCCGCCATACAATATCAGCGTTGGGAACAAAGACCTCGGCCTCCGAAACCGTTAGCGTCGCGGGAACCGAAACATTGACGTCGGTAACCCGCCAGTCAGCGGCAGAAACCGGCGCATCATAGCTGGTGCGGAACTGGCCGCCGCAAGCCGCCAGAAAGACGACAAGCAGCAACGATGAGACTCGAATAAACAGATCGCGCAATCGCATCACACACTCCTTCAGTGATCCAACCGGCGAATCAAGTTCACCAGCCCCCGCATGTTTCATATTCAATCATGGCCGATATTTGCCTGCTTTTGGTTAATAGTTGGGATGGGCGCATTGCGTCCCGGAAATGCGCGGCGGTTTTGCAACGATTTTTGGGCATCGCGCGTACCGCATCTGCGGTTTTTCCGCCAAACCACCGAACGAGAACGGGTTTTCCCAGCGGCACTACTGCGTACCAACCGTCATTTGACTGATCCCAATACGGTGTCATGATGAAATGGCGTCGGGAATCCCGACAGGTCTGGCGCCAGACATGGAGGCTCCTCATGTGGCGATTTTGCGCCCTGTTCTGCATCATCCTGTTTCCTTGGGCGGGGCCCGCAACGGCCAATGACTATCCCGCAGTTGCGGACCTTCATTTCAACGATCTTGCCGATCTCGTTGATGCAGAAACCGAAGACGGAACCCGCGCCGCGCTGTCGGCACTTCTGTCGCAGACCGGGGTCGAGATGACCGTCGTCACGATCAGGTCCCGGCAGGACTACGACGCGGCCGGAGATCTTGCGGAATTCGCGATGGGTCTGTTCAACGACTCGGGCATCGGAGACGCCACGCGAAATGACGGCATCCTGATGCTTGTGGTCAGTGATGACCGCGAGACCCGCATCCAGCTCGGCTCTGCCTATGATCAGGGATATGACGTGATCGCGCAGGATATCGTCAGCACCGACATGGTTCCGTATTTCCGCGACGGCGACTATGGCGAGGGGATTGAGCGCGGCGTTGTCGAACTAATTGACCGCGTCGCATTGCCCAACACCGAAGCCGGTGTCACCGGTGGCGCGCCTGACGGGGACACCGGCTTGTTCGAACGCTTCGACGGCTGGCTCTTCGGCCTCGCCTTCGCCGGGATCGCCCTATATGGCCTCTTCGGGCGTAAGATCGGCGACGGGATGACCCGGTTTCGCCGGTGCCCCAGTTGCGGGAGGCGCGGATTGCACAGCGAACGTGGGATCAGACCCGCATCGGATGTAGACGGGCTGCCTTTGGAACTTCACCGGATCTCCTGCCGCCACTGCGACTTTCGCGAGGATCGGGAACCGAGAGCCATGAAGACGCAGACCGGGCGAAGGCGGAGATCCGATCGGGGCGAATTTGGTGGTGGAAAATCTTCCGGCGGCGGCGCCAGCGGGCGGTGGTAGCGGGGGCCACCCCCCCCGCTCCCTAATCACTGACCGGGACTAGAACCGGAAGCCGACATTCACCGATGCGGTCGTCGCATCGACATCCACACCGGAATTGTCGAAATCGTCGAACTGATGGGTCAGAACCTCTGCCCCCACGGTCCACTGATCGGTGATCAGGTAATCCGCACCTACACCGGCGAACCAGCCGGTATCCGAGAGGCTGCTGCCACCGACATCGGCCTTGGCATGGGCTGCACCCGCGGTGCCATAGACCAGTGCACGGCCCAGATCGGCGCCGGCCCGCAGTTTCAGCCGCGCCACAGAATCGAGCGTGTCACCCGCCCCGCCAAGGTCGATATCGGTCCAGTCATAATCCGCGCCGACCCCCAGAACCCAGTTGCCGAAGTCCCAGTCATAACCGCCGCGCAGGCCATAGGTTACGCCATCGCCATCCAGCCCGGTCGCATTCACATCGCCATAGCCAAGCTGGCCGCCGATATAGGCGCCGGTCCAGTCCGTGCCTACGACAACCGGTGCAACAGGCGCCGCAACGGGCGCTTCGGGAAGCGGTTCTGTCAGACCTCCGGCCAAAACTGGGGCGGACAACGCGCCGACAAGCGCCATGCCAAGGGCAGTCTTCGTCAGCATGTGCATTTCAAACTCCATATCTGCTCATGTCATTCCGGCGCGACGGATGGACTTTGGTTCCGATCCTTCAGGTGGACCGATCAGACCGTCACCGGTGAGCGTTACATAGTTTACATCGAAGCTGCCCAAAGGGCGCCTCACAAACGCTTGATAACCATCGGCAAAGACCTGCCCTGGCTGCGCGAAAACCAGCCATGAATGACTGTTATCGGCTGGTTCTTGCCGCTCTGGACAGCAAGGCCCGGCAAATGTTATTTTTGAACAAATGTTCATTTAATTTCGGAGACCGCGATGAAGCTTTCCATTTCTGCTGCTGTGATCACCGGGGGCGCATCCGGGCTTGGCGCGGCAACGGCCGAGGCGTTTCGCAGGGCCGGTGCCGCGGTGATGATCCTCGATCGTGACGCAGGTGGCGCGGCTTTCGCCGAAGGGATCCATGCCGGGTTTGCCGAAGTCGACGTGACCGATGAAGGCTCTGCCAAGGCGGGCATTGACGCGGCGATGAAGGCAATGGGGCGCATTGACGTTCTGGTGAACTGCGCCGGGATCGCGACCGCGGAAAAGACCGTCGGGCGCGAGGGTCCTCACCGGCTGGAAAGCTTTCGCAGAACCGTCGACATCAACCTTGTGGGCAGCTTCAATATGCTGCGCCTCGCCGCTGCCGCGATGGCCGAGAATCCGGGGCCGGAGCGCGGGGTGATTGTGAATACCGCGTCCATCGCCGCCTTTGACGGTCAGAAGGGCCAGGCGGCCTATGCGGCTTCAAAAGGTGGGATCGTCGGAATGACTCTGCCCGTCGCCCGCGATCTGGCGGGCCAGGGTATACGCGTCTGCGCCATTGCGCCGGGCATTTTCGCGACGCCTATGATGAAGGGACTGCCGCAGGATGTGCAGGATAGTCTGGCTGCCGAAGTCACCTTCCCCAAGCGGCTCGGCGATCCGGCGGAATATGCCGCCCTTGCCGGTTTCATCGTCGAATGCGGGTATATGAACGGCGAGGTGATCCGCCTCGACGGCGCGCTCAGGATGCGCTGACATCGGTCGGCCGGGCGTCGGCGAAGCGTCTGCAAAACGTATGGCACGGGCGCGCGGGGCCTTCACCCGACCTTTACGGCCAGCCCTTGCGCGCCCAGTTGCTCAGCGCGACTTGAAGAGCGAGCCGAGAATGCCGCGCACCAGCGCCTGACCCGTCTTGGTTCCAAGCTGGCGGACGAGGCTCTTGCCGAAGGCGGTGGCGAGGCTGTCGGAACGCGAGGACCGGCGACGCGAGGTTGACCGGCCGGTAGCGCGGTCATCGTAGCGGCGCGCCTCTTTCTCGCGGCGGGCCTCTTCTTCCAATCGCTCCTCTTCCTCCTCAGCGCGCGCGGCGGCCTCGGCAGCCTCCGCGGCGCGGGCCTGCAGCCGCTCAAAGGCGGAATCGCGGTCGATCACCTTGTCGTATTTCAGGCCAAGGCCCGAGGACTGGATCACCGCGCGACGCTCTTCGGGCGTGATCGGGCCAAGCTGGCTGGCGGGTGGGCGGATCAGTGTGCGCTCGACGACCGAGGGCACGCCCTTGGCCTCGAGAAACGATGTCACAGCCTCGCCGGTGCCGACCTCCTTGATCGCGGTTTCGGTGTCGAAGCGGGGATTGGGGCGGTAGTTCTGGGCGGCGCTTCGCAGTTCCTTCTGATCTTTCGCGGTAAAGGCGCGGAGCGCGTGCTGCACCCGGTTGCCGAGCTGGCCGAGAACATCGTCAGGCACATCCGCCGGATTCTGGGTGATGAAGAAGACCCCTACCCCCTTGGAGCGGATCAGCCGCGCCACCTGTTCCACCTTGTCGATCAGCGCTTTTGGCGCGTCGTCAAAGAGAAGATGCGCCTCGTCGAAGAAGAAGACGAATCTCGGCTTGTCCGGGTTGCCGACCTCGGGCAGTTCCTCGAACAACTCCGACAGAAGCCAGAGCAGGAAGGTCGCATAGAGGCGCGGCGAAGCCATCAGCTTGTCGGCGGCAAGGATGTTGATCTGACCGCGGCCGTCGGTGGCGGTGCGGATCATGTCGGAAAGCTCCAGCGCCGGTTCGCCAAAAAGACGCGTGCCGCCCTGATTTTCCAACACCAACAACTGGCGCTGGATCGCACCGATCGTCGCCGATGCCACGTTGCCGTAGCGCAGGGCGATCTCGTCCGCGTTCTGGCCGATCCAGACCAGCATCGACTGAAGATCCTTGAGGTCGAGGAGCGGCAGGCCTTCCTCATCCGCCAGCCGGAAAGCGATGTTCAGTACCCCTTCCTGGGCTTCCGAGAGATCCATGAGGCGCGACAGCAGGAGCGGCCCCATCTCGGTTACGGTCGTCCGAATCGGGGTGCCCGACTCGCCAAAGAGGTCCCAGAACGCCACCGGGAAAGATTGATATTGCAGGTCGTAGCCGATGGTCGAACAGCGTTTCATGAAGGCGTCATGCAGCTTTGCGTCCGCCGATCCTGCCACCGCAAGCCCGGCGAGATCGCTTTTCACATCCGAGAGAAAGACTGGAACGCCGGCGGCAGAGAAACCTTCTGCAAGTATCTGGAGCGTGACTGTCTTGCCCGTGCCCGTCGCCCCGGCGATCAGCCCGTGGCGATTGCCGAATTTCAACAAGAGTTCTTGCGGCGTAGCATAGGCTTCGCCACCACCGCCCACGAAAATCCCGGCCTCTGTCAACACGTCCTGCCCCCTCACTCAAACCCGTGGCGGTGCCACAATACAATCTTAACCCCGCCATGCCAGTCTCGATTGCATCCGGGCCGCAATCCTCTTCGCCCGGATTTACTTCCTCCCTGTCAGACTGGCCGCGCCCGCAACGGCGCGGTCTTTTTCCGTGCAAAATCAAATTTGTGCGTCCGGCAATTTTTCCGGTTGACGCATCGGGGCGAACTGAATAGCGTGCCGACCAATGACTAAGTCGGCCTGTCCGACAGGGAGCGAAAGATTGAAGAAGGGCCCCGCACGGGGCCCTTTTTTATTGACGCGACGGGCATATCCCGGGTGACGTTGCGGCAGCTTCCAACATAGGCGGATTGCCGCTTTCACGCTTTTGTCCGCTGACATGCCCCGCGGCACATGATAAGCCCGGGCCGAACTTCACGAGAAGGATCAACGGACCCAAAATGCCTGCATTTCCCAAAACGCTCTCGATGCTTTTCGCGCTGACCCTGGCCATGCCGCTTGCGGCGCAGGAAACGGCTGCGCCCGAGACGACCGAACAGCCGACCTCGCCCGCCGTGGCGCCGGCCACCGCGCCCGAACCCTATGTCAAGGAGAGCTTCGGCGACTGGCAACTGCGCTGCGTTAAGGTAGAGGAAGGCCCGGAGCCCTGCCAGCTTTACCAACTGCTCGAAGACAAGGAGACGGGCAACCCGATCATGGAGATGACCCTTCTGCCGCTGCCCGAAGGCGGTGAGGCCGTTGCCGGCGCCACCGTGATCGTGCCCCTGGAAACGCTGCTGACCCAGAAGCTCAACCTCACCATCGACAGCGGCAAGACCAAGCGCTTCGATTTCACCTTCTGCGCCGAAGTGGGCTGCGTCGCCCGCATGGGTCTGACCGAAGATGATTTGAACGCGTTCCGCAAAGGCAATGCTGCGACGCTGACGGTTGTTCCGGTTGCCGACCCCTCGCGCACCGTAGATGTCGAAATGTCGCTGAGCGGCTTCACCGCCGGTTTCGAAGCCGTGCAGGCGGCAATGCCGAAGGCCGAATAAGACCTGCCTACAGCGGTAGGAAGAATCGAACGCCGCCCTTCGGGGCGGCGTTTGTCATGGGAGCACATGAATCGTCCACGTTTGCCCCCGGTTTCCGGATCAGGCCCTTTTCAGCGCGATCACCGCGTTCAGCCCCCCAAAGGCGAAGGCATTCGACAGGGCCGCGCCAACCTTTGCCTCACGCGCGACATTCGGCACCACGTCGAGCGCACATTCCGGGTCCGGCTCTTCATAACCGATGGTGGGCGCGATCACACCGTTGCGCAAAGCCATGATGCAGGCCAGCAGCTCCACCGCGCCGGTCCCGCCGATCAAATGGCCATGCATCGCCTTCGTCGAAGAGATCATCAGCCGGTCGGCGTCGGCACCGAAAGCATGGGCGACGGCGGCGCATTCGGTCTTGTCATTGGCGGCCGTCCCGGTGCCGTGGGCGTTGACGTATCCGACATCGGCCGGGTTCAGCCCCGCATCGCGCAAGGCGCCCGAGATCGCCCGCTCAGCCCCTGCCTGACTTGGCATCACGATATCGGCGGCATCGGAACTCATGGCAAAGCCCGCCACCTCGGCCAGAATATCGGCGCCGCGTGCGGCCGCGTGGTCCCAGTCCTCGAACACAAAGACCCCTGCCCCCTCGCCCTGCACCATGCCGTTGCGGTTGGCGCTGAAGGGGCGGCAAGCGTCCTTGGACATGACCCGCAGCCCTTCCCAGGCCTTGATGCCGCCAAAGCACAGCATCGCCTCAGACCCACCGGTGATCATCGCCCGCGCCGCGCCTGAACGGACCATCTGAAAGGCAAGCCCCATCGCGTGGTTGGACGAGGCGCAGGCCGTGGCGACGGTGAATGAAGGGCCGCGCAGGTTCCATTCCATGCTGACATGGCTGGCGGCGGCATTGTTCATCAGTTTCGGCACGACGAAGGGATGGACCCGGTTCTTTCCGTCCTCATAGACTGTCCGGTAGTTTTCGTCCCAGGTGTTCACCCCGCCCCCAGCGGTGCCGAGCACGACCCCGCATTCGAGCCCGAGGCGGCCCGAGAAATCGAGCCCGGACTGGGCGACCGCCTGCCGGGCGGCGATCATAGTGAACTGGGTGAAGCGGTCGAAGAGCGCCAGATCCTGGCGGTTGAAATGGGCCTCAGCCTCCCATCCCCGGACCTGTCCCCCGATGCGGATCTGAAGCCGGTCGACATCGCGGAACTCCAACGGACCGATGCCGCAGCGCCCCTCGCGCATCGCGGTGAGCGTGGTTGCGACATCATGGCCAAGCGCGTTGATCGTGCCCGCGCCGGTAATGGCCACGCGCCTCATGCCGATTGCGCCACCAGATCCTCGACCGCCGCGATCACCGAGGCGACCGAAGACATGTCGAAGCTGCTTTTTTCGGGGGCGTTGGCATTGAAGGGAACGGTGATGTCGAACGTCTCTTCGATCGCGAAGATCGCTTCGACGAGGCCAAGGCTGTCGATCCCCAATTCGTCCAGCCGCATCTCGGGGCTGACCTGATCCACATCGAGAACCGCCTGTTCGGCGATGATCGCGATCACCCGGTCCTTAACGCTCACCGTCATCCTCCACGTCTTTGCGCCCTGTCTGCCCCAGACGTGTAACGGCTTCACGAAGTTCGGCGACCTGTTCGAAAAGTCGGCCGAGACGGCGGATATTCTTCCACGCCTGGACATGGGTTTCCATCTTGATGGCCGGATAACCGAGAAGCACGCGGCCCGCAGGGGCGTTCGAGAGGATCTTGGTGCCCCCACCCGCGATGACATCGTCGCCAATGAAGATATTGTCGACGACGCCGCATTGGCCGCCGAGGATGACGCGGTCGCCGATTTTCACCGATCCTGCAATGCCCGTCTGGCCGCAGAGCAGGCAATCCTCGCCCACGACGACGTTGTGGCCAAGGTGAACGAGATTGTCGAGCTTGGTGCCGTTGCCGATCACCGTGGCGCGGATGGTGCCCGCGTCGATTGTGGCGTTTGATCCGATCTCCACATCGTCGCCAATCTCTACCCCGCCTAGCGTATGGATGCGCGACCATTTCTGTTTGCGTATCTCGGTCTGCTGGCCAAGTTTCTCCCGCACTTCCTCGGCGCCCGATTTTTCGGGCGTGACATAGGAAAAGCCGTCACCGCCGATCACCGCACCGGGTTGGCAGATGAAACGGTCGCCGATCCGTACATTGCGGCCGATGCGGGCACCGGAATGGATCAATGCGTTCACGCCGATCCGGCTGTCTGCGCCGATGGTGACTTGACCCGCGATCCGTGCGCCCATGCCGATCTCAACGCTTTCACCGATCACCGTATAGGGACCGATCGCAGCTCCTTCGCCGATGCTCGCCCCTGCACCAACAATCGCCGTGGGATGTATGCCCGGAGCGATTGCCGGGCCCGGGTCCAGACGTTTCGTGATCACGGACATCGCGACGCGCGGGCGGGCCACGAAAATCGCCGCCTTCAAACCCAAGGCCCGCCAATCGGCATCCTGCCACAAAACCGCGACGCGCGCTTTCCCCTGGGCAAGGCCACTGGCATATTTCGGGTCCATCGCCAGGGCGAGGTGATCCGGTCCGGCCGTCGCAGGTTCCGCGGCACCGTATATCCGCAGGTCGAGGTCGCCCTCGGCAGGGGCACCGAGCGCCTCGGCAATCTCTGCGACCGAAAAAGATTGTTGCATCGGACCCTCCTGCGCCGGACCCAAGTGGCCCCGGCGACAGAATTAGCCCCGAAGTTCTGGCAAGACCACCCCGGCGGCCACCAGTGCGTCGAAAATCCGCCCGTCCCGTCCATAGACATCGCGGCGGAATTCAATCTCCCCCCGTGCCGAAGGCCAGGCGGTGAAGTAGACCAGATGCACTGGCACCGGTTGCGTAAGCGGCACCGTCACTTCACGGCCAGTATTCAGGTGGCGGCGGAACTCTGCCTGCGGATCATCGCTTTGACGCGCCAGCAGCGTGTAGGCGAGATCGAAAGGCTTGCCGAGCCGGATGCAGCCATGGCTGAAGGCGCGCACCTCCTTGGCGAAAAGCGATTTCGACGGCGTATCATGAAGATAGATGTTCCACTTGTTGGGGAACATGAACTTCACAAGGCCGAGCGCATTCGAGTTCGATGGCGGCTGCGACATTGCGAAGGGGAAGTTCCGCGCCGTGAACTGGGTGAAATCAACCTGGGTGCGATCGACAACCTGCCCCCGCCGGTCGGTGATCTTCAGATGACCGACCGAGTTCGGGTTCTTCTGCAGCATCGGCAGATATTCTTTGACCGTGATGGACCGCGGCACATTCCAGGTCGGATTCACGACCATGTGTTCCATCTGGTCGGAAAACTCCGGACTGCGGCGGTCATGCTGGTTCATGCCGACGACCGTCACAGTTTCAAACGTGACCTTGCCGTCATCAACCACCTTGGCGGTGAAATCCGGCAGGTTAACCCAGATATGGCGCT
Source organism: Albidovulum litorale (assembly GCF_025751495.1). Classification (GTDB taxonomy): domain Bacteria; phylum Pseudomonadota; class Alphaproteobacteria; order Rhodobacterales; family Rhodobacteraceae; genus Albidovulum; species Albidovulum litorale. The sequence goes on from NZ_JAOWKZ010000003.1 coordinate 233,067, forward strand.
TGCCGAGCGATATGCCGTTCATCCAGCGCATCCGCTCCATCGCGACGAGCACGGAATGCAGCCGTGTTTCAGGCGAAACATTGATTTCGGTCAGTGTACCGGGACCGGCGACACCGTCGGGTGCGAGCCCGTGTTCGATCTGGAACCGCTGTACCGCCTTCTGTATGGCGCCATCGTAATCCTGCGTCGACGTGCGGTGCAGATAGCCCATCCGGATCAGGCGGTCGCGAAGCGAGATTACCGCCGCCCCACTGTCGCCGGGTTCAAGTTTCGTGCCATCAGCGGGGGCACCCCAGCCGCCCGCAGCGATGGTGTCAGTGAGGCTGAACATGGCGCGGCGGAGCTGTTCGTATTCGCGCGACTGCGGCGGCAACGACCGCAGATAGGCCCGCGGCTCGGCCGCAGCGAGGCCCCGCAAAGTGGCAAGCGGATCTCGGTAGGGCACCTCGCGCACGATCCCGGGATCGACGCTGGCCGGAACAAGCACCCCGGTCTGGACATCCTTGGCGTAGTGAAGAAAGGCTTCGGTCACAGCCACTTCGAGCCGCCCGCGCTGACGCTCGGATGACAAGGCCGCGAACCGCTCGCGTAATTCGGCATCCCCATACTGGCCTGCAGGCAGTCCGTGATCGCCTGCAGAGGCCAAGGCGCGGAACAACGCCTCGCGCCGGGCGGCATCCTTGCCCGACGTCCAGAGCGGCGCATAATCCCGTTCGCGGTAGAACGCGGCAACTGCCGGGTCCGATGCGGCGCTTTCGGCAACGGCCTGCTGAAACGCGAGCCCCTCGCCCTGCGCCGCACCGGTAAGCCCGATGAGCAGTATGGCGGCGACCGAGGCCACATGGCGTAGATTATCCAGTGTCTGTGCGCGCAGCGCCATCGTCATGACCGTTCCCCTCAAGCCGTCTTCGCCTGTTTCATGCAGTTTCGGGAAACTCGGCCTTCAAGTCCATTAACGAAACAGTCATCCCGCCCCTGACCCTCATTTCATTGTCGCATTTCGGCAACGACAATCGGAATTGTATTGCAGAAAAACCACGCAGAATCGCTTTCAGCGAAATCTCGCCGATGACGCTTGAAATTCCAATCCGGGGACAATTGCCCGGTTGGCGCGGGAATCGTCTTGTGCCATAAAGTGGCAGCACTTGGGGATTGTGCAATAAAAGCCGCTGATAAGGCGGCGAAAACACACGGGACAGGCGTCAAGCCATGACAGATCATTCGACCTCGGGTTTCTCTCGGCGTGGACTTCTTGCGGCCTTCGCTGCGACCGCAGTAGTCGCCGCTCCGACATGCTCCAACGCCTTCGGTCTGCTGCGTGGCGCGGGCGACGTCCGCCGCATCCGCATGTATTCGGGCCGGACTGGGGAAAGCATCGACACGATCTACTGGATCGAAGGCGAATATGTTCCCGAGGCCCTGAACGAGATCACCTATTTCATGCGCGACTGGCGGTCGGATCAGACCAAGGATATTGACCCGCGCATGATCGACATCGCTGCCGCCTCTCACAGGCTTCTGGATGTCAGCGAACCCTACATGCTGCTTTCGGGCTACCGCACGGCGCAGACGAACGCGATGCTGCGCTCGAAGTCGCGGCGGGTGGCGCAGAATTCTTTGCACATGAAGGCGCAGGCGGCGGATCTTCGGCTGCGGTCGCGGTCGGTCAGCCAGATGTATCGCGCGGCATCGGCCTGCGAAGCCGGCGGCGTCGGCAAGTACAGCCGCTCCAACTTCGTCCATATGGATTGCGGCCCGATCCGCACCTGGGGCAGCTGAGGCTGGTCAAATTCTGAAGACGGGCGCCGGTTCTGCGGCGCCTTTTTTATTTGGCCCGCCCGTTGCAGCGGCCCGGTTCAGAGTTTCGATGAGATGACGCCCGTCGCGAAGCCGCCCATGCGCAACTCGCCGTAAAGCCGCTGGTATTCGATCTTGGGGCAACGGTTCTGCACCACCCTGATCCCGCGCTCCTCGGCCCGCGCCGCGGCCTCGGCATGTTCCACGCCGATCTGCATCCAGATTGTCTTCAGCTTCGGCAGTTCCGCCAGCGCCTCGTCGACAATGGCCGGTACCGCGTCCGAGCGGCGGAAGATGTCGACCATATCCACGTTCATATCCTTGGGAATGGAGGCAAGATCGGCATAGACGGTGCGGCCGAGGATCTCGCCCCCAGCGTGACCGGGATTGACCGGGATCACGGTAAAGCCCTTCAGCCCTAGATAGCGCGCGACATAATAGGACGGCCGCACCGGATTGGGCGACACCCCGACCACCGCGATCACGCGGGTCGATGTGAGGATGCTGCGCAGGAAACTGTCGGAATAATCGGTCATGAAGGCCCATTGCCAGAAAAAGGCGCCCGATCCAAGGGGACGGGCGCCAGTCGCGGAACGAGGGACAGTGAATTGAAACGCGGCTGTTCCGGTGCCACGTTTCCAAAGAATTATGTAGGTATTGCCATTCGACTTTAAAGATTCCGTCGCGCAGTTGTGATCACATCACTGGCCGAGTGCCGCGGGCCAGTTTCCGTTGGCAAGAGCGATATTGCCGGGAATGTCGCCGCTCCAGATCGTGCGGACCTCGGTCGAGAAGTTCATGTACAGTCGGCCGTCATGAACCGTGAAGGCCTCGGGAACCGTCGGGGCGATCGCCCCTTTCGACATCGCATAAGCACAATAGCCGCCATATTGCGGCGCGTATCCGGCGGGGTTCATTTCAAACGATTCCATCGCCTCGGCGCTGGCAAAGTACCACAGCGCGCCGCGCCAGCGCAGCGCGTGGGCCGCCTTGCCCATCACCGGACGGCCATCGGTGAAATAGGCGACCGGGTCATAACCGCCCATCGCGACCCCGTTCGGGGCATAAACTTCCGGCTCCGCAGCCAAGGCCGGGCGCAGAATGGTTCCTGCAACGGGGATCACGAGGATAGCAGCGATAAGCGCGCGGCGGGTCAGTGTCATGGTGGTTCCTCAAGGGCGGGTGCCCGGTTGGCCTCAAGATGACATCACCCGGAGCTTCGTGAAAGATGCCTCCCGCAAGCGTGATCGAAAGTGGGGCAAGGGTGATCTATAGAACCGATGTCTAGCGCGTTGCCGCCGCGTAGAGCGCGACCGCCGCCGCGTTGGATACGTTGAGCGAGCCGAACGTGCTGGCGAAGGGGATTTTCACAAGGTGATCGCAGGTTTCGCGGGTCTTTTCCCTGAGGCCCGGCCCCTCGGCGCCCAGAACAAGGGCGACAGGCCTTTGACCCGTATCGGCCAAAGCCTCGGCCAATGTCTTGTCCGCCTCGCCATCAAGGCCCAGTAGCACGTAACCCATGTCCCGCAGCCGTTCGAGGGCCTCGGCAAGATTGCCGATGCGCAGATAGGGCTGGCGTTCCAGCGCGCCGCTCGCCGTCTTGGCCAGCGCCCCGGTTTCGGGGGCCGCATGGCGGGCCGGGGCGATGACGGCACGGGCGCCGAATACCTCGGCCGAGCGCAGGATCGCGCCGACATTGTGCGGGTCGGTCACCCGGTCCAACGCAACAACCAGCGCCCGCCCCTGCCCCGCCGCGCAGACCTCGTCGAGCCCGCCCCAGGCCAGCGGCTTCACCTCCAGCGCCGCACCCTGATGGACGCTGTCGGCCCCGAGCGGCACATGGGAATCGAACTTGCGCGGATCGACGATTTCGGGCTCCGGCCCGCCTGCACCGAGCGCTTCACCCAGCCGGTCAGCGGCATTCTTGGTCACCACCAGACGCAGTTTCTCACGCGCGGGATTCATCAAAGCGTCGCGCACCGCATGCAGCCCGAAGAGCCACACGGTTTCGGCCGCCGCAGCCCGCCTCGCGCGTTCCTTTTCGATCACCCAGGCGGGTTTTTTCATTGTATCAGGTCCCTTTGCCGATGGCGGCTGACAATGCGCCCTGGGCCCGAATGACGCAAGACCGCAAACGTGGATTTTCTTCCTTGACGCCTATCAGCCCCTCGCGTATTCCCGGCCCCGCGTCGGGCGACGTGCTGCAAGGTGCGGCAGCGGACTGTAACTCCGCCGGGGAGACCCATGCCTGGTTCGATTCCAGGGTCGCCCACCATCCACCCTCCCATTCAGAGCCAGATATTTCTGCACGCGGTATTGTGCCGTGGTTTCCGCGCCTTGTGCGGAGCAGGCTCCGAACATCGGCGGCATTTCGTCTCTGTAAGGGGCCAGAAGCTGCGGTTTCCGCACAAAGTCTCTGAGGGCGGATTTCGCGTGATATCTCTCCGTGGTCTGTGCTGCGGATCAGGCGGCAGGGAACCCAAGGGCCCGGCGCTGGTCGGACCAGGCGAGCGGGAGTTCCGGCAGATCACGCAAGGCCTTGGCCGTAAGGTCAGCGTGCTGGCGGCCTTCCAGGATCGCCTGTGTGATGTCCGGCGCGAGCCAGGCCAGCGGCAGGATGCGGCTGATGGCGCCGGGACGCAGCTGCTCCCGCTCGGTGAGTTCGGCAACGGAACCCGCCCGGCCTTCAATGAGACCCTGCATCCAGCGCCGCGCATCCGCGACCAACGCGATGAGGTTCGGATCGCGCTGCGGAACACGTTGTCCGCCCGCAGCACGATCGGACGGTTCCGGCCGTTGCGTTGCAGCGTGATCGGTACCTTGATCGGAGGGGCGAGCACTTCGGACGCAACAAGATCATTGAGGAGCGGTGCGAGATTGACCCGAAAGCTCACAAGTCCTTCCCGCAGCTCAACTCGATGCAGATAGGCTGAAAGGCTGTCCATGCCGCTCGCACCTGAGAGAGCGGATGCGTCCTTCGGGGCCTGCTCCAGCGCATCAGAGATTGCTTCGGGACGAACGCCGGCGGTGGCCAGCACCGATGTCAGCCAGGCACGGTCCAGTAGGCGCCGCAGGATGGTCTCTCGTACGACACTCTCCAGAGGACCAGCCGGACGGCGATCTACTATCCGTCTGTCGTCAGCGTGATCCGGCTTCGACACATGGTACCAGTAGCGTTTGGACAGCCGAACCGATCCGGATCGTACCGTCCGCATCGCGTAGCTTGTCCTCATCGGGCAGCCGTGCTGGTTGAAGAGGTGGCCGTCAAGCCAGCGTTAGGCGGGCTTGCGGCGACCGGATATCGGGCCGCCGCCGTTGCCGTCGAGATGCTCCTGTACACGTTGCCAGGTGGCTTCATCCACGATCGCAGCATGCTGACCGATGTGAATGTCACCCTTGTGACGGACCTTGCCGACATAGGTTGCGTTTTGCAGGAGATGATAGAGTGCGCCGGACGAGAATGGCTGCCCGCCGGTCACCCGTCCGTGTCTTTCCGTCTGGACCTTGCTGACGATCCCGAGCCGGCCGAGCCGTCGCCGCGAGACCGGGACGGAGCCGGCCTCCAGATACTCCCGGAAGATTGTCCGCACGGCGTCCGCCTCGTCGGCGTTCACGATGAGCGCCTTGTCCTGTGCCTCATAGCCAAACGGCACGGCGCCGCCCATCCACATGCCCTTCCGCTTCGAGGCCGCCACCTTGTCTCGGATGCGCTCCGCAGTGACCTCGCGCTCGAACTGGGCAAACGAGAGAAGCACATTGAGCGTGAGCCGCCCCATCGACGAGGTCGTGTTGAAGGCCTGGGTCACCGAAACGAAGGAGACGCCTGCCGCATCGAAGATCTCCACCATCTTTGCGAAGTCCGACAGGGCCCGCGTCAACCGGTCCACCTTGTAGACCACGATCACGTCGAGCCGCCCCGCGCGGACATCTTCAAGCAGCCGTTGCAAACCCGGACGTTCCATCGACCCGCCGGAGAAGCCGCCGTCGTCGTAGCGATCGGAAAGTTCCGACCAACCCTCCTATCGCTGGCTCAGGATGTAGGCGCTGCAGGCCTCCCGCTGCGCTTCGAGCGAGTTGAAGCTCTGCTCCAACCCCTCTTCCGTGGACTTCCGCGTATAGATCGCGCAGCGCTGCCGGATCATTGCCCGTCCTCTCGGAGCCCGAAAAACCTGGGTCCGCTGCGCGGTGTCCCCGTCATCGCCCGCGCCACGGCGGAGAGGGAGGAATAAGGCTTTCCCTTTCAGATCACGTTCTCCGCAGTGACGAGCACTTCGTGGGTCTCCCCGCCCCACGACTTCAAGAGCCGGGTGCCTGAGGCGGCGGGTGGTGCGGAGAGACCGTTCACCGCATCTTCCGCGTGTGCACCCCCTGCCCTCCGGGTCATGACCGCCTGCCATTGCCGACGAACCGCCGAAGACTCGCCGCCCTCCGCGTCGGCCTAGATCTCCCAGGCGAGGACGAGCCGCATGAGGCGCCCCGAGAGTGTCGGCGGCGGCTCTCCGCGCCGCGCTTGCCAGAGCTGCCGCAAATCAGCTGCCTTCGCTCCGGCCAGTACGGCAAGATCAAGGTCGGGAGGCCTGTGCTGCGCGGGCTTCGCTGCCATCGCTTCAGCCCTGCAGCCGGTATGCCTTGCGACCGCCCTCCTCGGACAGGACGGCCGGAAAGCCGCGCGGCCTGCACCGGTAAGGAAGTATGTTGCCGCGTCTGCAGTCTCGTCTCCGTCGGGGATCGCCTGTTTCGCGAGCCCCTTCGTCACGAGGGCTTCCAGAGCGCGATCATGGACCTTCCCGGCAATCCCCTCCGGTGCGAGCAGCAATGCGCCTTCATCCCGTGTTGCGGCGTTTGCGATCAAGGCAGCTTCTGTCTTGCTCAGTTTGGTCATTCCCGGTCACTCCATTCACGGCGGCGCCCCATGCACCGCCAGGTACTGACCGAAGGCCCGAAACCCGGGCCGAGCACGCGCCACCCAAGTGTCGGCGCTCACCTGCGACTACCGCTTCCCTTGCACACGTAGTCCAGCGGTTGCTTCAGAAGATCGGGGGAAACGGCCCTTTGCCGACATCCAGCGACTGGCAGCGATGCTGCGGTCGCAGCCCGCATTGCTGCCATTCAGGTTCGACGCAGAAAGTCGGAGTCAGATTGTTCGGAGATGGATCTCAGAGGTGCCGCTCGACATCCATGCTCTGATGAAGGATCCGCACGACCACGATATCGTCTTCGCTCTTGCGAAAGAAGATGACATGGCGCCCGGACAGGTATTTCTGCATTCCCTCCGCAATCGACACCGGCCTCCCCGTCCGGTCGCCGCGCGCGTGTTGGTCAACCGCGTTGATTAGGTCGGTGTTACAGGCGACCGCTTGTTCTGTGGACCAGCGCTGCGCGGTGAACAGCCAGATGTCTTCAAGGTCGGCCTCCGCGAGCGGAGAATACAGTATCCGTGTCATTTCACCCGGCGTGTCGGCGGTGCATACGAGCCTGGAAGGCTTCTGCATTCAAGGGACGGGGCGGGCCGGAGGAGATGCCATGACCATCGCCAATCTTCCCGCCATCCGCGCCTGCCGCCCCGCCTGGAACAAGTGCCATCTCGTCGGCCAGAAGCGGCCTCTGCTGCCGAAGCATGTCTGGGCGATCCGGGTCCGGCTCGAACTGGCCGGGAACATCCGCGACCTCGCGATCTTCAATACCGTGATCGACAGCAAGCTCAGGGGCTGCGATCTGGTGAAGCTCGAGGTCGCCGATGTCTATGCGGCGGGACAGGTGAAGGAGCGCGCCTCGATCATCCAGAGCAAGACACAGAAGCCGGTCCGCTTCGAACTCTCCGAGGGCACGCGGAAGTCGCTGGAGGACTGGTTCAGAAACCCGCTGATGATCGGTTCGGAATATCTCTGGCCCGGACGCTTTCATGAGCGGCTTCATATCTCAACGCGCCAATACGCCCGCCTTGTGCGCGACTGGGTGACGTCGATCGGGCTTGAGCCAAGTTCCTACGGGACGCATTCGATGCGGAGGACGAAGGTCGCCGAGATCTATCGCAAGACCGGCAATCTGCGTGCCGTGCAACTCCTCCTGGGGCACACCAAGATGGACAGCACGGTCCGGTATCTCGGTGCCGAGATCGAAGACGCGTTGGCCATCGCCGAAGGAATCGAAGTCTGAGCCGTAGGACCCTCCGGATACGGGCGGCCCATAGCGACATTCGCGACGGGGTTCGACGCCACGGCGCAGCTTCCGCGAAGCTGCCGTTAGCGCTTGGTTGCAGCATTTCCGTCGGTCGAACGGCAATATAGCGGACAAGGACGAAGCCGCTGCGCGGCAATGGCTCTTGCGGCTGAGGTATTGAGCGACCTGCGAGGGCGCGATATCTGTGTCAGATTCGGTGCGGCGCTTACAGCCGCACGCCATCTGGGCCAAAAAAGTGCAGCCGCCTGGCATCCACGCTGACGGACTGCCAGGCGCCTTCTTCCAGAACCACCTGGCCCGGCGCGCGGATCTTGACGATCTGTTTGCCGGCGCGTGCATTGACAATTGTGTAGCCACCCAAAGGCTCCACTGTGACGATGCGCACCTTCAAGGACGGGTTGCCTTGGGTTTCGCCCAGCCAGATATCCTCGGGGCGCACTCCCAGTGTTCCGACCCCACCCTTCTGCGTCGTGCCGACAACCGGGATACGGGTGCCTAGGGCATCGCTTTCAAAATGCAAGGCGTTGTCCGAGAACCTTCCCTTGAAGAAGTTCATCGGGGGCGACCCGATCACACCGGCGACATCAATCGAGCATGGTTCGGTATAGACCTCGTCCGGGGTTCCGATCTGGGCGATCCTGCCGCCGATGATCACTGCGACACGGTCGGAAATCGCCATCACCTCCTCCTCGTCATGACTGACATAGACAAAGGCCTGATTATTCTCGCGTTGCAGGCGTTTGAGCTCGACGCGCATCTCTTCGCGCAGGCGGGCATCGAGCGCGGCGATGGGTTCATCCAGAAGCATGGCGCGGGAATGTGCGGCAAAGGCCCGGCCCAAAGCGATGCGCTGGCGTTCGCCGCCGGACATCTGCGCGGGGTTTTTGTGCAGGATATGGCTGACATGCAGCACTTCGGAAACCATATCCAGCCGATTGGAAATCTCGGCCTCCGGGGCACCACGTTCCTTCAATGGGAAAATGATGTTCTCGCGCCCGGTCATGTGCGGAAACAGCGCGAGGTTCTGGAACACCATCGAAATGCCGCGTGCCGAGACGTCCAGCCCGGCCGCGTCCTGACCGGCAATCTCGACGCGGCCCTCATCCGGGCTGAGCAGGCCGAGGATCAGTTTCAGGATCGAAGTCTTGCCCGTCGAAGGCGGGCCGAAGATACCAAAGAACTCGCCCTGCCGGACCGACATGCTGATCGGTCCGAGCGTGAATTCAGGATAGCGTTTGACCGCTTCCGTGATCTTGATTGCGTCCATCTTACACCCCTCCCAGCCTGCGGCCGGTCTTCATGTCGAATGCCAGGCTCTTGTCCGACGGCAGGAAAAACGGCACTTCATCCCCGACCCGAAGCTGGTCCAGATCGTCAAAGGCCAGGAACAGCGTGTCCTGCACCTGAAGATGGGCGAGCCGTTTGGGCCCGACGCGCTCCAGAACCTCGACCTTGCCGTGCATGGTAATGTCGTCGCCGCCACGCTTTTCGCCGAAATAGATATCCTGCGGGCGCACCCCGAAGGATCCGCCATGCACCGATCCGTCACAGGTAAAATCGGCACGCACCTTCCCCGAAAGCGGAATTTCGGCCCCGCCATGCAGCATCAGATGCAGCGCGCCTCGTTCTTCGCGCAACTCACCGTCCACAAGGTTCATCCGCGGGCTGCCGACGAAGTTGGCGACAAAACGGTTCTGCGGGTCGTTGTAGATATCCAGCGGCGCGCCGTATTGCATCAGGCGGCCCCGGTCGATGATGGCGATCTTGTCGGCGAGGCTCATCGCCTCGATTTGATCATGGGTGACATAGATCATCGTCTGGCCAAACTCGTGCTGAAGCACCTTCAGCTCGGCCCGCATGTAGGCGCGGAAGCCTGCGTCAAGGTTCGACAGCGGCTCGTCCAGAAGGAAGATCCGCGGCTCGACAATGGCCGACCGTCCGATCGCCAGTTTCTGCATCTCGTTAACCGAGAGGCTGGATGCCGGCTGATCGAGGCGATGAGAGATGCTCATCCGCTCGGCCATCGCCTGCACGCGGCGTTCGATTTCAGGCTTGGCGACTTTCTTAACCTCAAGCCCATATGACAGGTTCCTGTAGACGCTCAGATGGGTGAAGATCGCGTAGTTCTGGAAGACGAAACCGATATTGCGGTCCTGGATACGCAGGCCCGCGAGGTCCTGCCCGTCAAACAGGATCTGCCCCTCCGTGGGCTCTTCCAGCCCGGCGATCATGTTCATCGTCGTGGTCTTGCCGCAGCCCGATGGCCCGAGAAGGGCGACGAATTCGCCCTCTTCGATGTCGATGGAGAAGTCGCGCACGGCAGTGAACTCGCCGAACCGCTTGGTCACGTTTCTGATCTGGATGGAGGACATGGCGTTACCCCTGTTTCCTGGCCATGTAGGCAAGGCCCTTGGCAGCGATGACAGAAAGGACGATCAGGATCGTCAGGCCGATTGCGGCCACATAGGACCATTCCAGATCGCCAAAGGTCTGCTTGTAGAGAAAGACCGAAATGGTTTCAGTCTGCACGCCCGGACCGCCCTTGGTCATGATGTAGATGAGGTCGAAGATCTTGAAGCACTCGACCGTGCGCAGCACCAGCGCGATGATGATGACAGTTTTCATCCGCGGCAGGATGATCTTGACGAAGTTCTGCCAGTTCGACCCGCCGAGAAGCCGCGCCGCGAGAAGTTGATCGGAGGGCACGCCCAGCATGCCCGCGAGCAGGATCAGGAACATCAGCGGTGTCCATTGCCAGATGTCGGCAACGATCACCGAGATCATCGCCCGGTTCACGTCGGTCAGCCACGAGAAATCCGCCGGAAGCCCCAGATGCGCGTTGACCGGCCCGGTGCCCTGAAAGAGCAGGAAGAACATCAGCCCGACGACCGCCGGCACGATCATCATCGGCGTCAGCAGGATCGAATAGAAGAGCTTGCGGCCCGGGAACTGGTCGATGAAGAGATAGGCCAGCGCCATACCCAGAAAAAACTGTGCAGGGACCGCGACGATCATGATCAGCGCCGTCCGCCAGAGTGCGCCCCAAAGCCGGGGATCGGTGGCAAGCGTCAGGTAGTTGTCGAACCAGCTGAAGACCTCCCACGCGCTGTACCAGGGGATGCCTTCCAGCGGCGTCCACCAGGTCACGCTGAGATAGAGCTGCATGAAGAAGGGAAAGACCACGATGAAGAGCAGCAAAAGGAAGGTCGGCAGGATGAACCAGAAGCCCATCTTCTGTCCGTCGCGGGCCACACTTGCCCAATAGCCCTGTGGTCTGGTGGTTCTGGCTTCGCCCGTATGTGCTTGATCGGTCATTGCTTGAGTGCTCCGAAGGTCAGGCCGCGCACCAGATGTTTCTGGATCATCAGCCCGAAGACGACTGGCGGGATGGCGGCGATGACGCCAAGCGCGGCCTTCATGCCATACATCTGCCCGCCCATGGCCGAGGTCAGCGTGGCCATATAGACCGGCAGCGTGACCCATTCCTTCTGCGTCAGCATCAGCGCCAGCAGGTAGTCGGACCAGTTCAGGATGAAGACGAACAGCGCGCAGGTCGCCAGCCCCGGTTTCACGATGGGCAGGGTGATGCGGTAGAAGACCCGCCAGTAGGAACACCCTGATACACGGGCCGCGTCCTCGATCTCGACCGGGACCTCTTCGAAGAAGGTCTTCATCAGCCAGAAGGCAAAGGGCAGCGTCACGATGCCGTAGATCAGCGACAGGCCCCACCAGGTATCCACCGCGCCGATAAAGGCCCACATCACCATGACCGGGATCATGACCGCCAGCGGCGGGAACAACCGCAGTTGCAGGACCGAGAGCGGCAGCGATTGCGCCAGCCCGAAACGTACCACGGCATAGGACGCCAGCGTGCCCGAAACGACCGCAAGCGCCGTGCCGCAGACCGAGGTGACGAGGCTTGCAATCAGCGGGCCGGTGATGGTGCGGTCAAGGCTGACGACCAGACCTTCGGCACGGCCGTAGAAGATGAACTCGAAATTCTGCCAGGTCGGGTCTTGCGGCAGCCAGGTCAGCCCGGCGACGGTCGTCCATTCCGGATAGGGCTTGAAGGCCATCGTGACCATCCAAAGCAGCGGATAGAGCACGACCGCGCAGGCCAGAAGGATAAAGAGATATTTCAGCGCCAGGGCGCCCGGTGACGGTTTCATCGCTGTCTCCCTGAAATCGTGGGCTGGTCTGACGGGGTGGAACCGACCCACCCCGCCAGAGCCGGGTCAGGCCGGATCGACGAGCGTCGGCCAGGTGGCGCGGCTGGCCTGGATCGCCTCGACGATGCCATTGCGGGCCTGCCGCTTGATGATCTTTTCCCACTTGCCCTGCGCCGCATCCATGGCGTCGCGCACCGATTTCTGGCCAGTGATCGCCGCCTGCAGCTCTTCGTCCAGCGCGTTATCCAGCGCGGTCTGGCCAGCGAAGTTGATCGAGGGAACCGACCGGGCGATGGTCGCCGGGATCGTCTCCATCGAATAGGGCTGGTAGCTCTGCGCCACGAGCGGTTCCTTGAAATTCGCCTGCTGGAACGGGTCGAAATAGCCACCGGGGTTGCCCGCCATCCAGGTATAGGTGCGGGTCGAGCTGAGCCATTGCAGGTACAGATAGACCGCCTCGGGATGCTTCGACTGCGACGAAATCCACGCAGTGATGCTGTAATAAAGCACCGAACGACGGTTGATCTGATCGCCGAAGCGGCGCCCGACCGGAAGGTGGCTGCCGATCATGCCCGTGGCTTTCGATTTCGGCGTGCCGTCGGGGTTGAACCCGTCACCGAACTTTACAAGGTTAGTGTAAATCGCGGTATGCGGGATCTGCAGGTTCCACATGGTGGCGTAGGCCTCGGCCCATGTGAAGGTCAGCGCGTCGGGCGGGCTCCACTCGAAGGAGCGGACATGCTCCTCGGCGCATTGCAGGCCAAGCTCGCTGTTCAGGTTCGGGCTGCCATCTTCGTTGAAGAAGAAGAAGTTCGGGAAATCCATCGAGGCGAAGCGCGCATAGAAGGTGGCCAGCCCCCAGAACGGGCTCATCAGGTTGCCATTGCCGTACATCGGACCATTGCCGAAATCCTTGCCCGTGAAGAATTTCGAAATGCGGTCGACCTCTTCCCATGTGTCAGGCGCCTTCAGCTCTGCCCCGGTTTCGGTCAGGAACGCCTCCTGCACGCGCGGGTCTTCGTAAAGACCCTTGAGGTAGAACCAGGTCTGATAATCGCCGTCGAGCGAGAAGGAATAGTAATCGCCCGCGTAGGTATAGAGGAGCTTCTCGTTTTCCGGCGTCGTCGTGCCGCGTTCGGGATCACCCCAGTCCGGCTGGTACTTCGCCACGAAGTCAGAGCAGTTCACCGCGCCACCCGACGACACCAGATCGCCGGTCGAGTTCCACGGGCCGGTATAGATGTCAAACGTGCCACCCCCGGTGGTCACATCCTGCATCACCTTCTTGAAGATGTCTTCGGCCGGTGCGCCGATGATGTCGATCTCGATCCCGGTCTCGCGTTCCCAGACCTCCTTGGCAGAGGGCGCCCCTTCCGGGAACGGGTTGGTGATCTGGCCAATCGCTCCGTCGGTCAGCAGCATGGAAATCTTGGTAGGCGCATTGCCCGCCGCCTGAAGCGCCTTGATCCCCTCGATCGCCCGACCTTCGGACATGGTGTTGTTGTACTGGAACCGTTCGGCGCCCTCAAAGCCGGTTGGTCCGCCGGTCATCCCCGCGGCATAGCCATTGGCAAAGGACGGCGTCGCGATGAACGACCCGATCCCGCCGAGGCCAGCGGCGGCGACGGCGGCGGATGAGTTTTGCAGGAATGCCCTGCGGGTCGGGTTCGTGATGGTTTGCGAACTGTATTTCATTCCTTCCTCCCTGATCGGCATTCAGATGGTGCCAATCAGAAGAAAGCAACGACCATGCCAGTCCGGCCAACTCAAACAGTCAAGCCTTTTAGATCATTGTTATTGCAATATTAAATTCTCAGGTAGATCGTCGATCCCGACCACACCGTCATTGCTGAGCGCCAGGCACAGTTCGAAGACGTTGATCATCTCACGGATGTTGCCTGGCCAGTCATGGGCCATCAGCGCCTCTTCCGCAGGCTTGGAAAAGCGCATCACAGATCCGTCCGACACCAGCGCGGCGATCTGCCGGATGACCCAAGACTTGTCTGTCCGGTCCCGCAGCGCCGGAATACCCAGAACCACACCGTTCAGCCGGTAATAAAGGTCCTGCCGGAACTGCCCCGCATCGACCAGCGACTTGAGATTGCGGTGCGAGGCCGAGATCACCCGGATGTCGACAGGCACGGGTTTTGTCGAGCCAACCGGCATCACCTCTTTTTCGGCCAGCACCCGTAACAGACGCGCCTGCAAGACCAACGGCATGTCCCCGATCTCGTCCAGGAACAGCGTGCCGCCATTGGCCTGTTCGATCAGGCCCTTCTTGCCCTTTGAATTGGCCCCGGTAAAAGAGTTGGGCGCATAGCCGAACAATTCGCTCTCGATCAGCGCCTCGGGCAAGGCGGCACAGTTGATCGCAACGAAGGGTCCCTTCTTCTTGCGCGAGGCATGGAGCGCCTTGGCGACATATTCCTTGCCGACGCCGGTTTCACCTTCAAGGATGATGCTGATCTGCTTGTCGACGATCCTTGCCGCCTTCTCTGCAATACTCTGCATGCTTGCGTCGCCGCCGTGGATTTCCGCAAGCGGCTTTGGCAGGACAGATCGCGCCGGGGCGCGTTCACGCCGCAAGGGCGCCTGCACATCGGCAAAGATGACCTGTCCATCGGACAGTTCCAGCGCCTGTTCCCCCGGTGTCTCGGCATTAACAAGGCAGGGTATTTCATTGAAATCGAAATCGAATACTTCCTCAAATGGTTTGCCCACAAAGGACTGCGCATTGGGGGTCTGAAGACCCTGTGTCTTGGAGAACAACTGATGCGCGCCGTGGGTCAGCCCCGAAATCGTTCCGTCCGGGGCCACCGAAATTGCGCAACTTGGATCGACGCCAAGAAACTCGGACGTCCGGTTCAGCCGCAAAATCCAGTCGGATTTGCGCGAATTCATCAGATTGGCCAGTTCGATCCGGCGAACACAGGACTTGACCACTTCCAGCGTCAGGGCCTGGGAATATTTCTCGGTCGGTGACATCAGCAAGGAAACGTCAAGCACACCGATCAGCGCGCCGTCCGAATGATAGATCGGCGCGGCGGTGCAGCTTAAGGGCGTATGCGCCATGTCGAAATGGTCGGTCTGGTGGATGACGATCGCCTCTCCCGATGTCAGGCAGGCGCCGACGCCACAGGTTCCGGCGTTCTGTTCGCTCCATTCGGAGCCGATATAAAGGCCCGCCCGCTTCAGTTCGCGGTCCACCTTTTCGTCCCCGATGAAATCGACCGTCACCCCCTTGGCATCGGTCAAAAGCAGCACATAACCCATGGAGTTGACCCGCCGGTAGAGATCCTCCATCCCGAAGCGGGCGATGGTCATCAGGTCTTCGGCTTCCTGCTGATGCTGACGCAGGACATTCTGGGGGAGAATTCGGGCCTCGCCCTTGTGTTCGGGGTCAAGTTTGTAGTCGTTCAGGCAGCGCAGCCAGGACTGGACAACCTCGGGGTCGCGCGACGTCTGTTTGCCCTCGGCGGCCGAGACGATTTCTTCCACATGCCGCGCGAACGCGATTGACTGATCCATGACGGCGCCCCTCCCAAAGCGTCGACCCCGCCATCGGCCCACGGAACTGCGCGGGCGATGACGAGGCGAAACTATCAACAAAACAAGGGTATTGCGAGTCTTTTGAGGCTTGGCGGCAGGACGGACAGTCCCCTAAACCCTCCAAGGGCGAGCTGACGTCAGACTATCGCGCGAGGTGTGAAAGAACCTCCCCCGACGCGGTGATTGTGACCGCGGTAGCATCCGGTTCGATGGCCATCCAGTCCACCCTCTCGTCACGGATCACCGCCGCATAGCGCTGCGTCCGCAGCCCCAGCCCCAGATCCATCAGGTCCAGAACCTGCCCGGCGTCACGGGCAAACTTCTGGCTGCCATCGGCCATGAACTGCACGGTTTCGGGCGGGTCGAACTGGTCGGCCCAGGCCCTGACCACGAAAAAGTCGCTGGTGGCAAGGATGATGATTTCATCCACTCCGGCGTCCCGGAACGCCTCAGCGTCGCGCAGATAGCCCGGCACGTGATCGTCGGTGCAGGTCGGCGTGAAGGCACCCGGCACCGCGACCAGAACCATGGTTTTCCCGGCCGAACGTGCGGCAAGGTCGATCTGCCTGACCTCGCCGTCCGCCAGTTGCTGAACGGGTGTCGACGGCACCCTTGATCCTGTTTTCATCTCGTCCTCACTCAATGCGGTGATGTCGTCAAAGCTGATCAAAGGCATCCAGCGCCTTCGCCGCGTAGACGGTTCCGGGCCCGCCCGACATTTCGACCGCTATCGCCAGAACCTCGACCAGCGTGGCGCGGTCAGCGCCGTGGGTTTTGGCCTCGTTCACATGATAGAGGATGCAATCCTCGCAGCCCCGCGCGGCGGCGATGGCCACGGCGATCATCTCCTTCATCGCGGTCGCGACATTGCCCTCGCGCACCGCCGTGTCGCTGAGACCCTTGAAGGCCAGCATGGTTTTCTGATCGGCCTTGAAAAGACCCATCAGGCGCTTGTTGGTTTCGGCCAGTTTTTCTTTCTGCGTGCTCATATCATTCGTCTTTCCATGAAAATGCCCACCCGGACGGGAGCGTACCGGGTGGGCAGGGGCCGGATCAGATCTGATCCCTGATCAGATCATTGACCCGCGAGGAGCCCTCCATCTGGACCATGTGGCCCGCGCCCTCGATGACGGTGACGCTGGCGCCGGGGATGGCATTGGCGTGGGCTTGCGGGATCACCGCGTCCCCGGCGCCCCAGATCACCTGAACCGGACCACTGAAACCGGCCAGACCCGCAACGATCCCGGCGGCTTGTCGGCCCGCGACAAAGAGGTTGCCCCTGAGGGCTTCAAGGAAGCCCTGCACACCGTCCAGCCGCTTGTATTTCAAGAGGTCATCGACCATCGCGCGGCTGACAAGGCTCTGATCGGCAAAGAGGTCCTTCAGCACAGGCTTAAGCTCCTTGCGGCTGGCCGCCCCGACGAAACCGTCGATATAGCCGCTGTTGATCTCCTCCCCCAGACCGGCGGAACAGATCAGCGTCAGCGAGGCGACGCGGCCCGGATGGTCGATGGCGACCTGTCCGGAAACGAGCCCGCCCATCGAATGGCCGACAAGATGAGCCTTTTCGATATTGAGGTGATCCATGAGCTGCACCACAGCATCGACCATCGTACCAAGGCCGGGATTGTCCACAGCCTTGACCGACTGGCCATGGCCGGGCAGATCCAGCGCGTGAACCGGCGCCTTTTCGGCCAGCGCGTCGATGTTGAAGAGCCAGTTGTCCAGATCGCCACCAAAGCCATGGATCAGGAGGATCGGCACGCCCTCGCCCTCTCGCGTGGTATAGCGGATGCGGCCGATGGGCAGATCGGCATAGTCATGCGCCGGGCCGGAGTCTTCATCCTCCTCGACCTGCGGCATCTCGAAGGCATCGACATAGGCGTCAACCTCGGCGTCCGACACTTCGGCCGGGGCCAGAACCCCCAGAAGCGCGCGGACAGGATAGACCTCGCCCGCCTGCCCGACGCGGCGCCGGAGGAGACCGCCATCGGCGGCCTCCACGACATTTGCGATCTTGTCGGTCTCGACATCCATGATCTCGTCGCCGGGGCTGATCTCGGTGCCTTCCTCCACATGCCAGGCGGCAAGGGTGCCTTCCCGCATGGAAAGGCCCCATTTCGGCATGAGGATCGGCGTTATCAGATCGCTCATTCCCTCAGGCCCCCATGGTCTTGCGCACCGCCGCGGCGATCCGGTCGGGCGACGGGATGTAGAGGTCTTCAAGCGCGGGCGAGAAGGGCACCGGCGCATGCGGCGCTGTGACCATCGCGATCGGCGCCTTCAGTGCCTTGAACGCCTCCTGCGCCACGCTGGCCGAGACGTCGGAGGCAATGGAACAGCGCGGGTTGGCTTCGTCCACGCAGACCAGACGGCCGGTGTTCTCGACGCTTTCGATCACCGTATCCATATCGATGGGCGAAAGCGTGCGCAGGTCGATCACCTCGACGTCGATGCCTTCCTTCTTCAGCGTCTCGGCGGCGGCCAGAGAATTGGGCACCATGAGGCCATAGGTCACGATTGTCACATTGCTGCCCTCGCGGGCGATGTTCGCCTCGCCGAAGGGGATGGCATAGGGCTCTTCGGGCACATCGCATTCCGAGGCGTAAAGGTTCTTGTGCTCAAGGAAGATCACCGGATCGTTGTCGCGGATCGCCTGGATCAGAAGGCCCTTGGTGTCATAGGCGTTCGAGGGGCAGACCACCTTCAGCCCCGGGATATGGGTGAAGATCGGGGTCAGCATCTGGCTGTGCTGGGCCGCCGCGCGGAAACCCGCGCCGCACATCGCGCGGATCACCACCGGCGTCTCGGCCTTGCCACCGAACATGTAGCGGAACTTGGCCGCCTGATTGTAGATCTGGTCCAGACAGACGCCCATGAAGTCGATGAACATCAGTTCCGCCACCGGCCTGAGGCCACAGGTTGCCGCCCCGATCGCCGCGCCGACATAGGCGCTTTCGGACAAGGGCGTGTCGATCATCTGTTTCGGGTGCTTGTGGTAAAGCCCTTTCGAGACCCCCAGAACCCCGCCCCAGGCATCATCCTCGCCCGCCGCACCGGCGCCGCCGACGATGTCTTCGCCCATCATGATCACCGTCGGGTCGCGGGTCATTTCCTGATCCAGCGCCTCGTTGATCGCGTCTTTCATGCTCAATGTACGTGCCATGTTCTCTCTCCTTTCTCGTGTCAGCGCGTGTCAGTAGGACACGTACACATCGGTGGTCAGGTCTGCGGGGGTGGGCAGGGGCGCGGCCTTGGCCTCGCGCACCGCATCCTCGATCAGCGTCATGACTTCGGCGTCGATGGCATTCAGCTCGGCATCGGTCAGTACGCCCGCCTCGGTCACCTTGGCGCGGAAGATCTTGAGGCAGTCGCGGTTCTTGCGGTTGTCCTCGTTCTCGCCCGGGGCGCGGTAGGTCTGGGCGTCGCCCTCGAAATGGCCGAAGAAGCGGATCATCTTGCATTCCAGGAGCGTCGGTCCGCCGCCTTCGCGGGCGCGCTTCACGACCTCGCCCGCCGCCTCGTAGACAGCGAAGAAATCGGTGCCGTCCACCGTGATGCCGGGCATGCCGAACCCGGTCGCGCGGTCGACATAGCTGTCGGAGGCGACGGCATAGTCAACGCTGGTCGATTCCGCATAGCCGTTGTTTTCCACGACGAAGATGGCAGGCAGGTTCCAGATCGCGGCCAGGTTCATCGATTCCAGCACCGTGCCCTGGTTCGAGGCGCCGTCGCCGAAGAAAGTGATGCCCACCCCGTCATGGCCCAGCTTCTGCGCTGCCAGCGCAGCACCACAGACAAGCGGCGCACCGGCGCCGAGGATGCCGTTCGCACCCATCATGCCCTTGGACAGGTCGGCGATATGCATCGACCCGCCCTTGCCCGCGCAAGAACCGGTCGCCTTGCCATAGATCTCGGCCATCATGCCTTTGACATCCACGCCCTTGGCGATGCAGTGGCCATGGCCCCGGTGGGTGGAGGCGATGCGGTCGTGGTCCTGCAAGTGCATCATGATGCCGACGCCCGCGGCCTCTTCGCCCGCATAAAGGTGCACAAAGCCCGGGATGTCGCCGCGGCCAAAATCGACATGCAGACGCTCTTCGAATTCGCGGATCGTCTTCATCCGGCGATAGGCTTCAAGAAGCCCGTCTTTTTCCAGTGGGAACGGGTTGCTCATGTGGTCCTCCCTGTTTGATGAGCGGTACGCAGCGCCTCGGACGCCGCGCGGGTGAGAAGCCCGTGCCGGGCCGCATAGGCCATGCAATCGGGCACGTTGACGGTTCGGAACGCATCGGTCTGAAGGCGGATGCTGACATCGCAGGTTTCGCTGAAGGTCAGCTCGCGCTCGCCATCGAGCGCGAAGGACCCGGCCGAGACGCTGGGCAGATAGACCGTGTCGGGCAGAACCTTTTCGACGCCGCCGATGCCGACCTCTTCGATCAGGCCGGGCGCGATCGGGGCGACCAGCCGGGTCTTTGCCGTCTCCAGCGGCAACAGGCGCGCGCGCCGGCCTTCGGGTGTCTGCCGGTCAAGTGGCGCCAGAAGCCCGATGATCGACGACATGCCGATCCCGTCTGGCCGCCCGAAGGTGACAAAGAGATCGCGGAAATTTGCGGTCTTCCAGATCGCGCGGGCACCGATGAAGCGTTCGGAGACGACGGCGACATCGACCAGCGCGATCTCACGCTGATCGTTGACGCGCACTTCCAGCCGCTTGTTGTAGGAATAGGCATGATCGCAGGGTACCTGCCCCGTCACCGCCAGCCCTACCGCCAGACCGGTGATCGTCGGTTCGCGCAGTTCGGGGAAGGCGTTGTTCGTGCCGGTGGATACCCCCGCAATCGGCGTGTTGCCGCAACGCGAGACGACGACGCGGTTGGTCCCGTCACCGCCCAGCACCACGATCGCGCCGACGCCCTGATCGTGCATCTGCCGCGCCGCCTCAGCACTGTCGTCCGAGGTGCAGGTGACCGGCATGTCCAGATAGCTGACGCGCGGAAACCGCAGATGGCCCATGCGGGATTCGCGGTCGATGGTGCGCATCAGCTGGGTGCGGATGCCGCCGTTTTCCGGCATGATCACGACCTCTTCCACCCCGGTCGCCATCAATCCTGTCAGCATCCGCAGGACGATATTCGCGCGATCGTTGATCGGCAGGTTGCCTGCATGGCTGACAATCCGCCGGATGTCGCGGGCCGAAACGGGATTGGCGATGATGCCGACTTTGGTCATGGCGGCGGTCTCCTTTCCACCTTTGAAAGCAACGATCGTGCCAGTTTGGCTGGCGCAGCGCATCGCCCGGATGGCGACTTGGCCACAATAGGGAACGGGCAACATCCGAACCCGGACCGCCCGTCATTTCTGGAAACTGCAATTGGATGTGGGATTATTCAGGCAGGCAGATATCGGACCGGGTCAGGAACCTGCGGCCGGACCCGTTTTCGAGCGAAAACATCCCGCCAATCCCCTTGATCGCGTCGATGGTCAGGTCGGTGTGCTTCCAGCGCTCGTACTGATCTGCGTTCATGTAGAATGGCACCCCGTCGACATCGCTGACCAGAACGTCGTTATTGCCGATCAGATAATCGCCCTGCTGAAACAGCATCGGTGCGGATCCGTCGCAGCACCCGCCGGATTGGTGAAACAGAAGATCGGCCCCGAACCGCGCCTTGATCTCGCGCAGCAGGTCCAGTGCCTCGTGCGTTGCCGTCACTGTCATGTTGCGCTGCATTCTTGCGTCCTTTCGCGATGGCGGCCCCGCACCAGGTCGGGACCGCCGTTCTGTCGATCTATCAGAAGAAACCCAGCGCGTTCGGGCTGTAGCTGACCAGCAGGTTCTTGGTCTGGCGATAATGGTCCAGCATCATCTTGTGCGTTTCCCGCCCGATGCCGGACTGCTTGTATCCGCCAAAGGCCGCATGGGCGGGATAGGCGTGATAGCAGTTGGTCCAGACCCGACCCGCCTGAATGCCGCGGCCGAAGCGGAACGCGCGGTTTGTGTCGCGCGTCCAGACACCGGCACCGAGGCCATAGAGTGTGTCATTAGCGATTTCCAGCGCTTCGGCATCGTCCTTGAATGTCGTGACCGATACGACCGGGCCGAAGATCTCTTCCTGAAATATCCGCATCTTGTTGTGGCCCTTGAAGACCGTGGGCTGGATGTAGTTGCCATTCGGCGCGCCCTCGACACTGCCCACGGACCCACCCGTCAACAACTCGGCCCCTTCCTTGACCCCAAGCTCCAGGTAGGACTTGATCTTTTCCATCTGCTCGGTCGACGCCTGCGCGCCGATCATCGTCTCCATCTGCAGCGGGTTGCCCTGCCTGATCGCCTTGGTGCGCTCGACCGCACGAGCGATGAAATCGTCATAGATCGATTCCTGGACCAGCGCGCGCGACGGGCAGGTACAGACCTCACCCTGGTTCAGCGCAAACATGGCGAAGCCTTCAAGGCACTTGTCGAAATAGGCGTCGTCAACATCCATGACGTCTTCGAAGAAGATGTTTGGGGATTTGCCGCCCAGTTCCAGCGTCACCGGAATGATGTTCTGCGAGGCATATTGCATGATCAGGCGGCCGGTAGTGGTTTCGCCGGTAAAGGCGATCTTGGCGATCCGGTTGGACGATGCGAGCGGCTTGCCCGCCTCAAGGCCGAAGCCGTTGACGATGTTCAAGACACCCGCCGGCAGCACATCGGCGATCAGTTCGGCCAGAACCATGATCGAGGCCGGGGTCTGTTCGGCGGGCTTCAGCACGACGCAATTGCCTGCCGCCAGTGCCGGGGCCAGCTTCCACACAGCCATTAAAAGCGGGAAGTTCCAGGGAATGATCTGACCGACGACGCCCAGCGGCTCGGGAATGTGATAGGCATAGGTATCGGCGTCAATCTCGCCGATCGTGCCTTCCTCGGCGCGGATACATCCTGCGAAATAGCGCCAGTGATCCACACAGAGCGCCAGGTCGGCCGCAATGGATTCGCGGATCGGCTTGCCATTGTCGAACGTCTCGGCCACCGCCAGAAGCTGGGTGTTCTGCTCCATGATGTCGGCGATCTTCAAGAGCATGTTCGACCGCTCGGCGATCGACGTTCTTCCCCAGGCCGGGAAGGCCGCATGGGCGGCATCCAGTGCGAGATTGATGTCATCTTCATTCGACCGGGCGATCTCGCAGAGCACTTCGCCGGTGATCGGCGTGACGTTCTCGAAGTAGCGGCCGGATTTCGGTTCGACGAAGGCGCCGTTGATAAAGTTGCCGTAACGCAACTTGAACGGGTACTCGACCCCCAGATGGGACGTGTCGAGCGCGGCGCTGCGGGCTTGGGTGTTCACATTCATGGCTTCCTCCAGGGTTATGGCATTTGACTGCAAGCAACGATGATGCCAAGCTGACAGGGCACCTCTCACGTCAGCGTCCCGGGACAGGCAATGCGGCAAGTTCAAAGGCAGACACAGGCTCAGAAACTTGCCCTGACACAGGTCATGCGCCACTCGCTCGCACTCCTGTCGATGGATGCGGACGAACTGCAAGACGCCATCCGCCGCCAACAAAGCCGCAATGGGTTTCTTCGTACGCCCCCACCGGCCCCGCCCTCTGGCAATACCGGAGAGGTGCGCGCCGACACCGCCGCGCAGGAAAGCGCCACGGACGATCTGTTGCGGCAAGTCTCGCTCATCCGGCTGAGCCCCCGGCAAAGCCTGCTGGCGCGGGATCTGGTTTATAGCCTAGACGATCGCGGCTTTCTGCCCGACAGCCCCGAGGAAACCGCCGACTACCTTCAGTGCAATCTCTCTGAACTGAAGGTGCTGCTGCCGCTCCTTCAGCAGGGTACGGAGCCCGCGGGCCTGTTTGCCTGGTCGCTAGCCGACAGCTTCCGCCTTCAGCTGCAGGCCAGAAACCGTTTCGACCCGCTTATAGAGAGATTGCTCGGCCGGCTCGATCTCATTGCGCGGCAGGATATCGACGCTATCTGCGCGGCTTGCGAGGTTGATCGCGAAGACGCCGTTGAGATGCTCGACGACATCCGGGCCCTGAACCCGGCCCCCCTGGTGCGCCAGTCGGCGGTGGAGCCACAACCGAGCGCACCGGAGCTTTTATTCACCACCAGTGACGGGGATACCTGCACTGCGTCGCTGAACGAATCAGCCCTGCCCCAAATCCTGACCGATGACGCACTTTTTTCCGCTACAATGGCCGCCGAGACTGACGCCCGCGCGCAAAGCTATTACCGCGATTGTTATCGAGGGGCCGCCTCCATGGTTCGCGCGATGCAGAAACGCGCCAACACCCTGCTGGCGGCCGGTCAGGCCATCGCGGATCATCAGCACAAGTACATCCGGACCGGACGCGCCCGCGACAAGCTGCCCCTGACCATGGCGCAGCTTGCGCACCGGATCGGGGTCAACAAAAGCACCATCAGCCGGGCCCTTTCCAATTGCAGGATCGGCACCGATCTGGGCGTTCTCCCCGCCGGGCACTTTCTGGCGCGCCCAGTCAGCGACGAGGCCCCCGACCGGACGCGCGACCATGTGTTGAACAGGCTGCGTCTGCTCGTCGAAACGGAGGATCCACGATGCCCCCTATCGGACGAGGCGCTGGCTAGGCAACTCGTCAAGGCGAGGCTGCCGATTTCACGGCGCACAGTCGCAAAGTATCGGCAGTTTCTTGATATCCCTGGAGCATACAGCCGCAAGGCCAATGGTGGAGCGTGATTCCTGTTCACTCCCAAATGCCCCAATGGCAATCCGCTTCCCTTGGCGACGACCGTAAACTCGAACAAGCTCGCACTCTAAAGTCATCTGAAGCAACGAGGTATCTCAAACCACCGGATCCTTCCACCAAAGGACGGGCCCATGCACTGTGGTTCCATTCGACGTGGAATCTGAATCTCCATAACGGTCATTAATCCTCGGCACTTTCGCACCTGCCGCGAATTTCCGCTTCGGACGAAACGGTCATTTGCACCGATTTGTCCTATTGGCACTTGCGGCCCATTGCGGACTCTGACCGTCGACCGTCACGCAACGGTGCAGCTTCCCTGAAGCCGACCTTGAATGACAGGTGCAGCATTACTGACGGCTGAGCAACTGCAGTGCGGACCAAGCTGCCTTTTGGCAGGGGTCGTCGCTTAGCCAGCACCTGGCCTCGTCTCGGGGCGAATTCTTCTGAAACGAACCTAAAAATCCTTCAGAAGCCGGGTTGTCTCTGGGTCGAGGAACCCCGCGACGGTCGCTTCGGTTTCCAGTTGCAGCGCCTGATGCAGCCCGCCGGCCGTCGCCTGGTTCAGCACTCGTTTCATCGCACGGGTGGACAGTGTCGGCAGCGCGGCCAGTTGCGATGCGACCGCTTCGGCCTCGGCCAGCAATTCATCATCCGCCACCACCTTCCACGCGACACCTATCTCTTTCAGTTCCGCCGCCGAATACCGCTGCCCCAGGAACAGCATTTCGCGTGCCTTCACCGGGCCGACAATACCGGGCAGGATCGAGGTCACGGCACCCGTCACGAACAGGTTGAGCGACACTTCGGGGAAAAAGCCCTTGGCGCTTTCCGCCCAGATCGGAAAGTCACAATTGATCGCCCATTCGAAACCGCCACCGACCGCCCAGCCGTTGATCGCTCCGACGACCGGCTTTGCCCCCATGACGATGGCAACCGTCGCGCGCTGGATCGCGTCGACTACGGCACGGGCCTCTTCTTCGGTCTCAGGGTGCACATGCTCATGCCGGTCATCGCCTGCGCAGAAGGCACGCCCTTCACCGGTCAAGATTATGGCCCGCGTGCCGGGGTCACGATTGGCATCGCCGAATGCGACCGAGATTTCGTCGATCAGGCGGCGGTTCATCGCGTTCATCGCCTGCGGGCGGTTCAGGGCAATCATCCTGACGCCTTCGGCTGTCATTTCCGAGCGAATGGTCTCATAGCTGAAGGTGGTCATTGATAGCTCCTGATCACACGTTTCGTTTTGCCTTCGGTTCGCGGGAATGTCCCGTGGGGGACGATCTTGACCCGGATCGTCGCCCCTAGTTTCTGCTTGAACCGCTCTTCCATCCGCCGGGTCAGCGCGCCATCGTCATGTCCGTCCGCGGCCAGCTCCGCATGCACAGGCAACACGTCGTAGGGTGGTGGCGCGTCCAGAACGATCCGGTAGTCGCCCGACAGTTCGTCAAAGCTTGTCACCACGGCAGCCACCATGGTCGGGAACATGTTCAGCCCCCGCACGACCACCATGTCATCCGACCGACCAATCACCCGGAACCGGAACCCAGCGCAGCCACAGGCGCAGGTGTCAGTGTTCTCGACCCGGATGATGTCGCCCGTGCGGAAACGGACCAGCGGCTGGCATTCTCGACTCAGATGGGTCAGCACCAACTCGCCCTCGTTCCCGGCGGCAACCTCCTTTGGTGTGCCGCTGTCTGAATCGATCAGTTCCACATGCAGCACATCATGCGCTACGAAATGCAGCGCCGTGTCGTGTGCACATTCGGACGCGAAATTGCAGAACACGTCGGATACACCGTAATTCGCATTGCGTGGCTGCATCCCCCAAGTGCCGCTCAGACGTTTGCGGAATGCCGGATCGTCAATGCCGGGCTCGCCCCCGAATAGGCCCAACTTAAGCCCGAGGTCACGGGGGGTGAGATGCGGGAATTTCTCGGCAATGACCCGTTCCAGAACACCCGGGTAGGAGGGCGTGCAGGAAATCGCCGTGATCCCGGTTTCCAGTATCGTGTTGATCAGCAACTCCGTCGATCCGACGCCGAACGGAACGACGGTTGCGCCCGTGCGCTCCAGCGTCAGGTGATCGGTCAACCCGCCCATCCACATCTGGTAGTTCAGGCAGTGGACCACCATCGTGCCCGCCTTCAACCCTGCAAGCGATTGCGCCCGGCCACCGACGATTTCGGTAATTTCGCAATCCCGCGCGCTCATCGCAAGGTTCATCGCCTGCCCCGTGGTCCCGGAGGTCCGGTGCAGCCGGCTGACCTTCTCGGGCGCCGCCGCCAGGTAGTCACCGAACGGCGGCGACGCGGGCTGCGCCAGTCGCAGCCCCGCCTTGTCCGAGAAAGGCAATTCGGCAATATCCTCCAGTCGTCGGGGCGGCGCCTTGCCATCCCAGAGTCTTTGGTACAAAGCCGAGTTCGCGGCGACATAGACGCTTTGCCGCTCCCAAGCCTCCTGCCGTTGCTCCGCGATACCGGCCAGTGGCAACAGGTGCCCGTCCTGAAGCAAGCTCATTCCTCCATGCCTTTCGTCCAGATGCTTGTAAGGGTTGAAATCACCGCCTCGGGATCCCGCGAGATCGCGGCGATCCACGGGTCTTCGGTCACGAAGAGGGCGGTGAGATACTGATCGACCATGCCACCAAGCGCATAGGCCCGACGCATCATCTCGTCTGCCTCAGGATGTCCGGCTTGCTTCTGTCTTTGAAGCGAGCGAACAACAGTTGTTGCCCACTCGTTGTTAAGTCGCTGGAATGCCCCTCTCGCTTCGGGAAAGGCGTCGATGCCCATCACGAGGCATTTCATCAACCCGGCATTTTCTTTGAACAGCGCGTAATATGCCGCAGTCGTATCACGGACGGGATCCTTGCCTTGCCGCGCGGCCGACCGCATCTGGATTTGAACATGGTCTACAAATAGGCCGAGCACCTCTGCCAGGATCGCGTTGAGATTATCGAAGTAGACGTAAAACGTTCCATGGGCGACGCCTGCCGCCTTGCACAGACCCGAAACCGTGAGGCGATCAAATGGCTCTGAAGCAAGAAGCGCAGCACAGGTTACCATCAGGTCCTTGCGTGTGCGCTCTCCCTTACGGAGGCTTGTACGGTCGCCGGCAAGCCAAGCGCAAAATTCACTCTCACCGTGGTGAGGTTCCACAGCGTGAATTGAAAGGCCGTTCATTTTCTCGCTTTTCTCCAGGCAAATACAGGACGCGCTGACCGCTTCTCAAAGGTTGTGCGGGTCGCGCCCGCAGAGAGGATGAATGAATTTTGCCAAGACTCATTCGGCCCTCTGCAACACAACAACCAACGCTAGGTTGACATAAATATGAAAATGATGTCAATTTTATTTTATTCGATCTCAACCTTTGCGGTCAGGGTCATTCGATCTCGTCTCTGTCAGGACAATAGCGCGTCTCGGGCATACTGACGCCGGACGCCGTCTGGCTCGTTTTACTCGTTGCGCCGCTCTCGGGTGTGTTTGCTGCGGGAGGAGCGAGTCTTCTCTGCACCTGGGTTCTGGCTCGCAAGCTGCACCCTCGGTTGGATCGGGCGCGCATTTCTGTCGAGACCTTTTCCAATGATCGCGACGACGACTTCTCCGCCACGGACCCTCTGCAAGCAATGGTTCGCAAGCGGACCCAACGGTTTTGACTACCAGACGAAAGAACCTAGAGAGCCATGTTTTGGCATCGCGCAGTATCACTCGCCGGGGGTCAATGCCAGTATTCTTACGCCTAGCGAA
The DNA here is from genome assembly GCF_025751495.1 of Albidovulum litorale. Lineage (GTDB taxonomy): Bacteria > Pseudomonadota > Alphaproteobacteria > Rhodobacterales > Rhodobacteraceae > Albidovulum > Albidovulum litorale. The sequence continues at coordinate 261,226 of NZ_JAOWKZ010000003.1, forward strand.
GAGCGGCCCAGCGCGGTCATTGGCCAAACTACTGCCGGCGGCGGCGCAGCGTCCCCAAACTTGCCGTTCGGCCCTAAGCGCAGCATTTCCGGCAGCCGTATGGCCGCTAGACTGGCGAACCCTGCTTAACTGGAAATCGTTATCGCGGTCGTAATTCGACGTACATCTGACACGGAACCTTGAGGTACACCTAGATTAGTAGACGCTTTGCCCCCTAACTTTGATCCGGGAAAGTCAATAGGGGGACAAACAATTGGAGCGACGAGTTCAAGTTGGAAGCGGCCATCATACCGAACCTTGGTCGATCGTGCGGCGTTGTTACAATGCAAGAAATCGCAATACAGGATCTTGCCGATCTCAGTCGATCGGTGGTCAGAGTGACTCTGCACCGTCGAGAACCAGTGCATGTCCTGTCATGAATGACGATCGGTCAGAAGCAAGATATACGATGCTTTCAGCGATCTCGTCGGGCGTTCCCCACCGCCCCATCGGGATGGTTTCCGATACATAAGTCTCGAGCGCTGCTCGGCCTCCCATTTGCGTTTCAAAACCGGCATTAAAGACCGTATCCACGAAACCCGGACAAATCGCGTTGCAGCGCACACCGAAGCGGGCATAGTCGACGGCAATCTGGCGCACCATTGCGATGACGGCATGTTTCGTTGTGCAATACGCGATCATCTCCCGGTCGTACTGCACGCCGGAATTCGATGAGGTGACGATGATTGACCCACGCCCGCACTGCTTCATGACCGCCATCGCGGCGCGCGCAGCAACAAAATGCGACCTGACATTGAGCCTCCAGGAAGCGTCCATCTGGTCCACACTGACCTCATCAAGGCGCCCCGGGATCTGGATGCCTGCATGGGAATGGAGGATATCGAGCCGTCCGAACCTGGCATTGGTTTCAGCTATTGCGTCTTCCAGCGCGGCATCGTCGGTCACATCAAGGCCGAGCGCGTGAGCGTGGCCGCCGCGAGCGGTAATCTCGGCGACAACGGTTTCGGCGCGGTTGGGATCGAGATCGCTTACCACCACAATCGCGCCGTTGCGGGCAAGGGCCAGCGCCCCAGCCCGGCCGATCCCTGATCCTGCGCCGGTCAGAAAAGCCACATGGTTTTGAAGCAGCGTCTCCATCTCGGTTCAGCCCGTTTTCGCGCGGCGGTCGCGCTGCAGGATGGACTGCGCAATAATCAGGATCAGCAGAGACGCTGCCAGAACCATCGTGCCAATGGCGTTGATCTCCGGGGTGACGCCGCGCCGGATCGACGAGAAGACATAGATCGGCAGCGTCGTTTCCGAGCCCGCGACGAAGAAAGCAATGATGAAGTCGTCGAAGCTGAACGTAAAAGCCAGTAGGAAACCGGCGAGGATCGCGGGGAAGATCTGCGGCAGGGTCACCTGCCTGAATGTGCCGAAGGGTGTTGCGCCGAGGTCGGCAGAAGCCTCCATCAAGCTGCGGTCCATACCCGCGACGCGGGCGCGGACGATGATCACGACCAGCGCCATCGTGAACATCCCATGCGCGGCGATAAGCGAGCCTTTGCCCATCTGCAGCTTAGGGGCGTTTTCGGCCACCGGCCAGAGCGCGGCGATCATCGGATTCAGCCAGTCGAAAAGTGTGACGAGCGCGATCAGCGTCGAGATGCCGATGACGATACCGGGCACCATGACAGCAACGTAGAGAAGCGCATCGAAGATCATCCTTGGTTTGCCGGTCACACCCTGCAGCGCCAGAGCCGCAAGCGTTCCGGCGACGGTCGCAAGCGTCGCCGACATCGCCGCCACGGTCGCGCTTGTTTGCAGCGCTTCCATCACGAACGGGTTCGACAGTGCCTTGCCGTACCACTGGGTCGAGAAGCCCTGCAACTGCGCTGCATAACGCCCGGCATTGAACGAAAAGACCGCGATCACACCAATCGGGATGTAGAGGAAGAGGTAGACGGCAATCGCATAGAACCGCATCGCGCCCTCACATCAACGAGACGTCGTCGCGCCCGCCCGCCCAGCGGCGGGTAAACCGCATGTAGGCGGTAACGGTGACGAGCATTATGACGACGAGCGCAACGGCCACGGCTGCGCCGTAGGGCCAGTTGCGTGATTGCAGAAAGAGATCGACGAGCGCATTGCCAACGAAGAACACCTTGCCGCCGCCGAGCATCGCTGGGATCAGGAATTCACCCATCAACAGGATGAAAACCAGCATGCAGCCGGTCGCAACACCGGGCGTCGATAGAGGCAGCGTGACCTGCAGGAAACTCCGCCAAGGCGGGCTGCCGAGGTCGGCAGACGCCTCCAAGAGGCGCTTGTCGAGCCGTTCAAGGCTGACATAGATCGGAAAGACCATGAGCGGCAGATAGCCATAGGTGATCCCGATCAGCACGGCGAAAGGAGTGTTGATGAGGCGTGGATTGCCGAAGCCGAGTGTCGAGATGAGCTTTGGGATGCCTTGACCGCCCAAGAGGTAGATCCAGGCGTATGACCGGATCAGGATCGAAGTCCAAAAGGGCACGATCACCAGGATCAGAAGCAGAGTGCGCCATTTCGGATCGACCTTGACCGCGAGGTAATAGGCAAGCGGATAAGCGATTATGAGACACATCAATGTGCCCGCCGGCGCCAGCATCAGCGTATTCTTGAACGCCGCCCAGCGGGCCCCGAGATTGGCGAAATTTTCCAGCGTGAAGGCGGCGGAGTAGCCCCCCGCCGCCGCACGCTCGCCAAAGCTAAAAACAGCCACGACCACCAACGGCAGGACGAGCATGGCCAGAAGCCATGCCGTCGCTGGCGCCAGCAACAGTGACGTCCTCAGCCGCGTGGACATGCGCTTAGGCTGACTTGAAGCGCGCCATCAGTTCGGCGCGGTTGGGGTCAGTCAGCGTCACCGCCGCGCCGAATTCGAGCGCATCGAGAAGCTCCTGCGCGGGGTAGAGGATCGGGTCGTTCAGAACCTCGGCTGGCAAGAGTGCATCGACGCGCGCGTCGGCGGTCGGGTAGCCGTGGAAGAGCGACTCTTTCGCGTTCACCGCCGGGTCGAGCAGGAAGTTGATCAGCGCATAGGCCGCGTCCATGTGCGGTGCGCCCTTGGGGATAGCGTAAAAATCAGACCAGAGCTCGCCGCCCTCCTTGCCCAGAACGTATTCTATCTCGGGCATGTCACGGTTCATCTGTTTGCCGTCGCCGGTCCAGCAAATTGTCATCCATGCGTCGCCCGACCGCATCGAGGGCTGGTAGTCCGAGTTGATCGCGAAAAGGTGCGGCTTGGCATCGATCAGGAGCTTCTCCGCCTCGGCAAGTTCCGCTGTATCGACCGAATTGAAGGAATAGCCGAAATACTTCAACGCGTTGCCGATCGTGGTGAGCTGGTAGTCGTGCACCATCGTTCGGCCCGAGAAGTCGGCCATTGTCATGTCCCAGAATTCCTTCCAGGTCGTGGGCTTGGGGTTGCTGCCAAGCTGCGCGGTGTTCACGGCAAAGCCCGTCGTGCCCCAGTTCTTCGGCACGGCATAGACGGTGCCGTCCACTGTGCCAGGGCCGGCGAAGCGCTGGTTGTAGGACGCCGCGTCGTAATTGGCGATCTTCGACAGATCGAGCGGTTCGATCAGGTCCTCGCCGACATAGGTGGTGATCGTGTAGTTCGTCGGCACGAACACGTCCCAGCCCGAGCCGCCGGCCTGAAGCTTGGCCAGCATCTCCTCGTTCGAGCCGAAGACGTTGACGTCAACGGCGGCCCCCGTCGCCGCCGTGAAGGCCTCGAAGTTGGCCGGGTCGTGGTAGTTCGGCCAGGTGGCAAGCACCACGCGGTCGCCGATATTGGCCTGCGCCCAGGCGGCCGACTGAAGCCCGGGCATGGCCGAGCCCAGCACCGCCGTCGCGGCGCCGAGGCCCGTCACGCCGAGGAAGTACCGCCGCGTCACCGAGCCCTTCTTGTAGCGATAAAGCTCGGCCATGAATTTCTCGCGTGAGATGAAATCATTCCGGTTCGTCATGTTCATTCTCCCAGTTGGTTTCAGTCGTTGTTGAGAATCAGCGCCGCGCCATCCCGCCAGCGCACGCTGCCCGTTTCCCCCGGTTCGAGATTGCCCTCCCCCGCTTCCGCCTGGCGTGATGCAAGGATCAGGAACTGGCCCAGATCGGGGTTCTGGACCAGATATTCGGTATGTTCCCCAAGAAAGATGCGGTTCACGACGGTGACGGGAACGTCGCCGCTGCCCCGGCTGAGGCTGATCTGTTCCGGTCGCAGGCTCGCAATCGCGCTTTGGCCGGTCGCAATACCGGCGCTGGCATGGCCAATGAAGGAAATGCCGCCAGCGCCGCGCATATCCGCCGTTTCACCGGAGACCGACGTCACCTTGCCTTCGAAAAAGTTCGATTTTCCGACAAAGTCCGCGACATAGCGGTTCTTCGGCCGGTCGTAGAGCTCGCGTGGGCTGCCGATCTGGACGATTCCGCCATCGAGCATGATGCAGATCCGGTCCGACATTGACAGCGCCTCTTCCTGATCATGAGTGACGAGGATGAAGGTGATCCCAAGCTTCCGCTGCAATGTCTGCAACTCGATCTGCATGTCATGGCGCAGCTTTTTGTCGAGCGCCGCCATCGGCTCGTCCAGAAGCAGAAGTTTCGGTTCGTTGATGATCGCGCGAGCCAGCGCCACACGTTGCTGCTGACCGCCTGACATTTCCCAGATCCGGCGCGGACCGAAACCCGGCAGGCGCACGGTTTCAAGCGCACGATTCACCGCTGCCTCAATCTCAACGGCGGGCGGCCTGGGACGCCGCTGGCGTAATCCGTAACAGATGTTCTCCGCCACGGTCAGATGCGGAAAAAGCGCGTAGTGTTGAAAGACCATGTTTACGGGGCGCTGATGAGGAGGAATATCGTTAACCCGCTGCCCGTCGAGATAGATGTCACCTTCTGTCGGCGTTTCGAATCCTGCCAGCATCCGGAGCGCCGTTGTCTTGCCGCACCCCGAAGGGCCGAGGAAGGACAGGAACTCTCCACGATTGATGCTGAGATTGATATTCCGGGCCGCGACAACGGCGCCGAACCGTTTGGTCGCGCCGCGCAGTTCCGCGATGGAGGATTTATCGTCTCCAGTCAAACTTTCAGCACCCACAACTATGCCTCAGATTGGCATAAATCGTAGAAAATAGCTTTCATCTTGTATATACCACAAAGTGCATAGTTTAGCGAAAGATGCGCCAGATGAGCATAGGGCTCCAATTCGACCGGATCGGCCGGATGATTACCGCCGAAGGCACCTCGGACTTTCCGAAATGCCTCGCGGAGTTTCTGCGGACGGTCGCAACCTATGATTTTACGGTCATGTTCAGCTATCGAGGCGCAGCGCGGCCGCTTAACCTGTTCGACGACTTTCCAGGCAAGAAACGAGCGATCTTCGTCACCGACTATCAGGCGGGGCCCTACATGCTCGACCCGTTTTATCTCGCGGCGACGAAGCCGGTCGAGCCAGGGCTTTACCGGATGCGTGATCTTGCACCCGACCGATTTTATCAGGGCGAGTATTTCCGCAGTTACTATGTTCAAACCGGGCTCGCCGAAGAGATCGGCTTTTTCATAGATGCGGGTCGCGGCGCGGTCGTCGTCGTTTCGCTCATGCGCGCACAGAAAGTCTTCTCGGCAAAGGAATTCGCCGCCATACAGCGCGCCTGGCCGATCGTCGAGGCCGCCTGCGCACGCCATTGGGCCGATATCGCCGACCAGTTCAACACCAAAGGCGCGGCGGATGCGGACTCGTCCGAAGGGCGGATCGAACGCACCTTCCAACGGTTCGGGGATGGGCAATTGACACCGCGCGAACGTGAGGTCGTCGAATACACGCTCAAAGGTTATTCGGCCGAGGCGATCCGGCAGGTTCTCGGCATCTCCTCGGGCACGGTGCGCATTCACCGGCGCAATATCTACGCCAAACTCGGTATCAGCTCTCAAGGAGAGCTTTTTGCTCGGTTCATTGACACTTTGGTCAATACGTGAAGCGGTATGGAGCGGACACAAGCGTCATTCCCGTCAGCGCAAGCGGCCCAGAGCCGACATCAAGCAGCTACCTACGATGCTGCGGTCGCAGCCCGCTTTGCTGCCATTCGTGTGGATCGCGGCGGTAAAACATCTGACAATGGCACGAGATGCAATGCGGAGTTTGGTCTTCATTCTGCCGATCTCAGAGTCCGCATCCAGCAAAATCATCGCGTCAGGCCCGCCGGCCAAGCAGCCAGACGAAGAAGAGCCCGCCGAGAAGGCCGGTGACGACGCCGATGGGCATGTCCTCCGGGGCCATGACGATGCGGGCGAAGGTGTCAGCCCAGACGAGGAAGATCGCCCCGAAAAGCGCCGAGAAGGGCAAAATGCGGGCATTGTCGCCGCCGAGGATCAACCGGACGATATGTGGCATCATAAGCCCGACGAATCCGATCATGCCGGAGAAGGCGACCATCACCCCGGTGATCAGTGCGCCCGCGACAAAGACCGAGAGCCGAAGCCGCGCGGGGTCGAGGCCGAGGGTGGCGGCGGTTTCGTCCCCGACCGTCATTGCATTGAGCGCCCGGGCCTTCGACCAGAGCCAGAGCCCCGCTGACCCGAGGATCGCGGCCGGATAGATCAGGTGCGACCATTGTGCGAGGCCAAGCCCGCCCAGCATCCAGAAGACGACCGTATGCGTGGCGCGGGGATCGCCGAGGAAGATCAGGATATTGGCCCCGGCCATCACGATGAACGACACCGCGACGCCCGCCAGAACCAGCCGGTCGGCCGAGGTTGCCCCGGCCAGCCTTGCGGTCCCGACGACCAGCATCGCGGCGAGAAGCGCACCGGCAAAGGCCAGAAGCGGCACGGTCAGGAGGCCGAGGAAAAGACCTGTATGGAGAAGCGCGAGGATCGCCCCGAAAGCCGCGCCCGAGGAGATGCCGAGCAGATGCGGATCGGCGAGCGGATTGCGGGTTACGGCCTGCAAGGCCGCGCCGACAAGGCCGAGCCCGCCGCCGACAAGGGCGGCGAGCAGGGCGCGGGGAAAGCGGATTTCCCAGACGATGGCGGCCTGCGCGCCCGTCGCGGCCGCACCGGGCAGAAGCTTCGACAGGACCACATCGATCACTGTGGCCAGCGGCACCGGCACCGCGCCGACCGCCACCGCAATGAGGATGGAAAAACCGAGAAGGCCGAGACCGGCGCCCGCACCCGCGCCGAGGCGGAGGCGGGTGGCACTTGGCAGGTTGGTGGCGATATCGGCCATTCCCGTCTCTTCCGTTCCTGTCAGTTCACGAGCTTTTCGCGCGCCTCGGAAAAGCCCACGACGAGGTCCTCGACCGCGCGGATATTGCGGGGGCCCGGAGTCGCCTCGACATAGTCGAGGACGACGAAGTTGTCATTCTTTACGGCTGCCATCCCGGCAAAGGCCGGGTTGGACTTCATGAAGGCGATCTTCTGTTCGGCCGTCACGTCGCCGTAATTGACGATGATCACCACTTCCGGATCACGCGCGACAACCGGCTCCCAGCCGACGGTGGCCCAGCTTTTTTCCAGATCATCCATCACGTTCACGCCCCCCGCCGCCTCGATCAGCGCGGTCGGCATTGCGTAGCGCCCGGCGGTGAAGGGCGTGTCCTCGCCGCTGTCATAGACAAAGACGCGGATCGGATCGGTCCCGCCGACACCTGCCGTCACCTCGGCCAGCCGCGCCTCGTAACCCGCGACCAATTCCTCTGCCTTTTGTTCGACGCCGAAGATGCGGCCGAGATTCAACAGGTCATTGTACATGTCGGCCATCGCCACCTTGGGTTTTTCACCGATATGGATGCAGCTTTCTGTAAGCTCGTAGACCTTGATGCCGAAGGGGGCGAGCGTTTCGGGCGTCACCTCGCCGCCGACCTTCATGCCGTAGTTCCAGCCGGCAAAGAAGAAATCCGCACCGGCGCCCACCAGCACCTCTTTTGTCGGGTATTTTTCCGACAGTTCCGGCAGTTCCGCGACGCCTTCGCGCATCTCCTCGTCGAGCGTCTTCCAGCCCGAGATGCCTGTATAGCCCACCATCCGGTCGGCAAGGCCGAGGACCAGCATCATCTCGGTCAGGTTGACGTCGTTCGAGACCGCGCGGGCGGGCGGCGTGTTGAAGGTCACGTTGCGGTTGCAGCTTTCGACGGTGACCGGTTCGGCAAGGGCTGCGCTGGCCGAAAGCAGAAGGGCGAGAACGGGCAGTTTCATAAATGGCTCCGTTGAAGGGTCAGAGATGGAAGGAGAATCTGGGCGTGCCACCCGACCGGTCGATCCGGGCGGAGACGTTGAAGGCGTGGGCGATGGTTTCGGGGGTCAGGATCTCGGCCGGGCTGCCCTCGGCCAGTTTCCGGCCCCCGGCGAGAACCAGCAGACGGTCGGCGAATTCGGCGGCCAGCGTCAGGTCGTGCAGGGTCAGCACCACGGTCAGGCCAAGCTGGCGCAGCAGCGCCAGCAGTTCGAGCTGATGGCGGATGTCGAGGTGATTTGTCGGTTCATCGAGAACCAGCAGTTCCGGCTCCTGCGCCAGCGCGCGGGCGATCATCACCCGCTGCCGTTCGCCCCCTGAAAGCCGGTCGAACCGGGTTTCTGCAAAGCGAGTGAGGTCAAGCTGCCGGAGCGCGGCGGCCACGATCTCGGCATCATGCGCGCTGGCGCCGGATAAACCGTCGCGATGCGGCAGGCGGCCGAGAGACACCATCTCGCGCACGGTCAGGGCGAAGTCGGTGGGCTGTTCCTGCACTACGGCGGCGACCCGGCGTGCTGTTTCGCGCCGGGGCAGAGCATGCAGGTCGACGCCAGACAGCAACACCTGGCCCAAGCGCGGTGTGAGGTAGCGGTAGATCAGCCGCAAGAGCGTCGACTTTCCGGCCCCGTTCGGTCCACAGACCGCGAGGACCTGATCTCGCTGCAGGGCAAAGGACAGATCGTGCAGGATGTCGGGCGCGCCTTTCGGCCCCCAGGAGAGGTCGTGGACGCCGAGATGCGGCGCATCGGGAACGGGATCGGGCGCGAGAGCCCTTTGCATCGCCATCAGAACACTCCTTCCGGGACACCCCGCCCGGGTCGAGAACCAAATTCAGATGGCAGGTCTCCTGACTTCGCGGGTCAACGCTCGCCCCGCCTTCCCGGCCCGGATCGGACCAGTGGCGTCGGGGGTCGCTCGCCGCTTACAGTTGCGGGGGCAGTCACGGGTTTGGCGCCTGATGGCTACACCGCACCGTGTTCCCTTTTCATCCGGCACCGCTTTGCGGGCCCGCCGGAACCATCGGACGTGAATCTACTGCCGACACCGTGGAGCGCTGCGGCAAACACGACAAACAGCATCACATTCGCGACTGGCATTTTCTGCGCCGATGTCAGCGGCGGCCAATGCGGACCGCCATTACACTTTCGAACGCTGCGACGCAGCTCCATCAGCTCTGCCGTTAACAGGACTCATCGGACGCTTCAGTGCAGTGCTCGCGGGCCACGCGCGAAAGTTTTGGGGGCGAGGGCGCATTGGCACTAGCGGGCATAGGAACAGAGTAACTCCTTAAAAAATTTTGTTATTTTAAGCGCTCGAAGCTCGATATAGAATCAAGGCGCAGCGGTAGCGTCGTAGATGCACCACATTCCGGGCGATAGCTTCGGCTGCGGCAGGCAGGCTCAAAGTCAAGCCCGGCCAGACGACTGAACAAGAGCCGGTTCGACCAGAAATGCCCAACAACGACTACTTCGCAAGATCGATCGCGAAGAGCGAGCATCCGGTCTGCCACGCGCCCCGTCCTGATCCAAACATCATGCAGGCTTTCGCCGCCCGGAACCGGTACGCACAGGTGGTCCTTGCGAAGCCGGAGACTGGTCTCCCGTTTCGACTTTCCCTCATAGACCCCAAAATCAAACTCGGTGAGGTCATGCTCGACGACCGGCACCAGCCCATGCAGCGCCGCGACCGGGGCGGCGGTTTCGAACGCCCGACGTAGGGGGCTTGTCAGCACGGCCCGGATCGGCGCGGCGCGCAATTCTTCGGCTATCCGTTGTGCCTGCCGGTGTCCCCTTTCGGTCATCGCGACATCGGTGCGCCCGGCAAAACTCTGGCCGCTGGTCGCGGTTTCGCCGTGGCGGACGAGGTAGATGATCATGCGCCCGCCACCAGACTGTCGTAAACCGCGTCCACCGCGCCTGCGGCGGTGGCCCAGTCGAAGCTCTGCGCCCGGCGACGCGCGGCGCGACCAAACTCTGACCGCAGATGTTCGTCGGTGATGAGCAAGCTCAGAGCCGCCGCTAGTTCCTGCGGATTGTCCGGCGAGATTAGCTGCGCCGCGCCTCCTGTCACTTCGGGAATGGCGCCGACGGCGCTGGCGACGACCGGCAAACCCATGGCCATGCCTTCGACGATGGCAAGGCCGAAGCCTTCCCATCGCGACGGGGCGGCGAGGATGTCAAAAGCCGCCAGAAGGTCGCCGATATCCTCGCGGTGCCCGACTAACCGGATGGCCTGCCCGGGCACCGCCTCCGCGCGGGCGCGGAGAGTGTCGGCAAGGGCCCGGTCCTCCATCGCGCCAAGCACGACAAACCGGGCCTGGGGCAGGTCGGGCAGCAGCCGTTCGGCCGCCTCGACGAATGTATCGACGCCTTTCTGCGCGCAGATGCGTCCGACGAGCCCGATGCAGATCTCGCCCTCCGCCAGTCCCAGCGCGGCGCGGCCGCGCCCCCGGTCGCCCTGCGCCAGACGGCCGAGGTCGAGCCCGTTGCGGATGACCGTCAGGCTCTCGGGCGCGACACCCGTCCATTCCGCGACATGCAACGCGACCGCGCCGGAAACCGCGATCCGGGCATCGGTGATGCGGCCAAGACGCCGTTCCAGCGCGATGGCGGAGGGGTCGGACCACTTGTCGGCATAGTCGTTGTGATAATGCGCCACGATTTTCAGCCCGGACGCCCGCAGAAGTGCGCCCGCCATGCGGCCATAAAGGTTCGGCCGGAAGGAATGCGTGTGCAGGATGCCGATGTTCCGCGCTTCCAGAAACTCCGCGAGTGCCGCGATGGCCCCGGTCTTGCCGCGCTCCTCTGCCGCGACCACGACCGTCGCATCGAGCCCCGAAAAGAGATCGAGGCCCTCGCCCGGTTTCAGGATGAAGACCGCGGGCGTGTAGCGCCGTCTGTCGGTCAGGCCCGCAAGCGCCCTGACCACGCGGGGGACACCGCCGAATCCGGGCGTGTTCAGGACATGAGCGACGCCTGTCGTCATCTTGAATACCCCAGTCGGCGCAGGATGTCCCTTGCCCGTCCCGCGCTCATGGGCCCGGGCCGTTGGGCATAGAACTTGGCAAGGTGCAGTGCGACGATGCCCAGGCACCAGTCGAAACTGTCCGCGCCCCGCTCTCTCAGTTCCCGGCAGGCCGCCGAAACCGTGGCGTCAGTGAGGCTGCCCAACTGGACTTCCATGTGCAGACGTCCGTAAAACTGCGCCAGATCGTAGTCGGGCGGGCCGAGGGACAGGCTTTCAGTATCTATCAGGGTGATCCCGGCAGGCCCGATGATCACATGTTCCAGCTTCATATCGCCATGGATCGGCCTCAGCGCCAGCCGCACCGGCGTTGCCTTGAGACGGCTGACGACACTCCGCGCAAGTGCGGCCAAACCCGGCATGACCTCTTCAATCAATCCAGCGGACCTCTCCGCGTTTTCAAGCAGGGCTTGCCGGTCATAGAGACGTGTCGGCGTGATTGGGGCAGACCAGAGGTTGCGCAGGTCAGCACACACCACGGCAAGTAGCTGTGTTGCTTTGTCCGGCGCCAGTTGCGACAGGGCTTCTTGAAGGTTCTGGCCCGGCACTGCGGTGAAGGAAACGGCATTCAGGTCGTGGTTAACCGCGTGGACCCGTGCGATCTGCAAGCGCGTCCCTTCGAGGTTGTCTGCCAGAAGGGCATTGGATGCGGCGAGCCGCGTCACCGCCGCGTCGCGCTGGAGCTTGACGTAAAAGCTGGCGCCATCGCGGCGCTGACAGCGGAAGGTGCAGGACAGGCCGGGGCGGTAGCGGACGAGCTGCGGGGCCCCGTCAGGTGCGCCGCCGATCAGAGGGCCGGCGAAGTCCGCGTAGCCGCTCAGGAATGTGCCAATCTCGGGCAGGCGGGGATCTTGGGGGAAGCGGGTGTAAAGCGCGTTGGTTCCCGGGTCGAAGACCGTGCCCCCGTTACGCGCGGCCAACCGCCGTGCCTTTTTGCCGGGATAGAACCAGATCGCCCCTTCGCGCGGGGCGTCCGACCCTTCCACTGTGCTCGACAGGTGCAGGATCGCGCGCTGGCCACGACTGTAACGAAGGCGAAGGACCTCGACGTCGGACGCCCCGGTGATCGCGCGCAACCGGTCCTGTGCCAATCCGTTGAGGCCCGGTAGCAGGGGATCGTCGATGGTGATCATCGCGCCGCCTCCGCAATCAGCCGGTGCAGAATGTCCGGGGCGGTGTCGGAAAAGGCATAGATCATCGCCAGCCGCAGCAGCGCCGCGCGGCGCCAGAGGCGGGCGCGGGCCACCGGCAGGTCGGGCATCCCGATCAGGAGCGCCCATTCGAAGGCCTGAAGGGACCGGCCTGCATGCAGGCCCGCGAGGAACAGGTGGGCCTGCAGGTTGCCGATATCGAGCGCGGGGTCTGCAAGCGACAGCGTGTCGAAATCGAGGATACCGGCGGCGTTCCCGGCGATGAAGATCTGTTTTTCGTGCAGGTCGCGATGTGTCGGCACTGGGTCGAGGGGTTCCAGTGCCGCGAGATCGGTCCTCAGGCGGTCGAGCGGCGCATGGATCTTTGCGGCAAGGCCGGGAAAAACCGATCGGGTCCGCCGATACCAGTCGCGCAGGATCGCGGTTTCCGCGCCCGTGTCATGTACCGGCAGGTCGGTGAGAGGCAGCAACTGCAGGGTGCGCAGGGCAGCCGTGATATCGCGGCAGGCGGCATAGCCGTCGAGGCCGAAAAACCGTGGCGCGTGGCCCGCAAGCGGCGCGTAGAGCGACAGGCCAAGCGCGGGGTCTTCACCCAAGGGTTCGGGAATGCGCAGGCGGCTGTGCTCGCCCAAGGCCCGCCACAGCGCCAAATGCCGTGCGAACTGGACCTGCCCCGTATCGCTCTTGACCGCCCGCAGCCGGGCATAGCGTCCTTTCCCGTCTGCCGCGTCAAGGCGCAGCACGGCGCGTTTCCCAAGCCGGTGCGCGACCAGTTGCGGTGTGATCGGACCCGGATTGGCGCCCTCCAGCCTGCCGACTAAGTCCCGCGCGGCTTCGGCGTCGTAAAGCAGCCGCAGGCCCGGCAGCCGCTCGTCCAAGCCGGATGTCCTGAGAATGAAGTCGCGGTCGGCGACGATGCGCGCCTCGGGGCAGCCCCGGGCCTGTCCGTGGCGGGGCTTACAAAGACGCCGGATCGTCTCAGCCGCGCGTTCCTTGCCCGCGTCGGGCACCCATTCGGCAAGAAGGGTTTCGTGTCCCGCCGCATATTGCAGAAGCACCGGTCGCCGGTCCGAGAAATGCACGCGTTCCAGACGTGGCCGTCCGGCGCCCGCGCCGATCAGCGCATCGATCGCCTTCTGGCTCGGCCCCTCGCGCAGCTTGGCGCGAAAAGCTTCGGACAGGTCGGTGCTGGCGGTGGCCACACTCATCATGCCTGCCTCGCGACATGGGGCCGGGAAGCTGCAACGAAGCCGCCATTCTCGAGATTCAGAACCCGGTCGGCGAGGATCAGGCATTGCGGATCATGGGTGATGAGCAATGTCGTCCGCCCACGCGTCGCGCCTCGCAGTTCCGCCATCAGCGCGGTTGCCGTCGCCGCGTCGAGCCCGGTCAGCGGTTCGTCCAGGATCAGGATCGGCGCATCGCGCAGGATCGCACGGGCAATGGCGATGCGCTGGCGCTGGCCGCCCGACAGGGTCTCACCCCGCTCGCCGACGATGGTGTCGTATCCGTCCGGCAGCGCGCGGATGAATCCGTCTGCCCCGGCGGCACGGGCGGCGGCGAGGATCTCGTTCTCCGAAGCATCGAGGCGGCCATAGGCGATGTTCTCGCGGATGGTCGCTGCAAACAGCACCGCCTCTTGCAATACGACGGCGATGTTCCGGCGCAGGCTGTCGAGCGTGAAGTCACGGATGTCGGTGCCGTCGATGGTGACCTGCCCCGCAACGGGGTCGTAAAATCGCATGATCAGCTTCGCGACGGAGGATTTGCCAGTGCCGCTTGGTCCGAGAAGGGCGACGACCTCGCCCGGGCGGATCGTCAGATCGGCCTCCGACAGCACGAGCGGCGTGTCGGGATAGGCGAAGCTGACGCCCCTGAGCGCCACCTCTCCGGTCAGCCGCCCCGCCTCTGCGGCGTCGGGGCGTTCGGCCACGTCCGGCTGCAGGTCGAAGATTTCCAGAAGCCGCTCGCCGCTTGCCGTCGCCTTGGCCACGCGGGCGGCCATCGAGGCCATCTTCCGCACGGGTTTGTAAAGCGTCGTCAGATAGGCGGTGAAGACCAGAAGGTCGCCCGGGCTGATCGCACCGGCCCGCACCAGCGTGACGCCGTACCACAGGACGACGCTGGTGCCGAGCGCCAGCAACACCTGATTGACCCGGTCCATATGGGCGGCAAGCCGTGTCGTCTGCACGCCCGCCTCGGCCGAGGACGAGTTCTGCCGGGCGAAACGTTCCTCCTCATAGGCCTCCCGCGCGAAGCCCTTGACGACGTTGATGGCCGACATGCTCTCGGTCATCACGATGGCGATCTTGCCCTCGTTCTTGCGCTGACGCCGGGCCGCGCCCTTTATCTGGGCACCGAAATGGCGCGACAGGACCCAGAGTGCGGGCAGGATGGTCAGCGCGATCAGCGTCAGCCGCCAGTTCATCCAGGCCATGATGCCAACCGTTGCGAGGATCACGAGAATGCGGGCCGCAAAGAAGACGACCGCATCGATCATAAGGTCGCGCATCAGCCGCACATCGCCCGTCAGCCGTGCGATGATATCGCCGGTCGAGGCGCTGTCATGATAGCTGTGCGACAGGTTCTGGATATGGCGGTACAGGTCCAGCCGGATCGCGGCGACCACCTTCTGGCCGACGGCGGCGATCAGATAGGCCTGAACATAGGCCGCCGCACCACCGGCAAGCGCGATGACGAGGATCGCGAGCACCGAGGCCGCAAGCAGCCCGTCGCCTGAGCCGAACGCGCCTATCAGCCAGGCCGTGACGCTGTCGGGCTGGTCCTGCGGAATGAGGATGCCGTCAAAGAGGATCTTCAGCGGCCAGGGCGCCAGCACCTCGGATGCGGCGACACCGATCATGGCAAGTCCGCCAAGGATCAGCTTTCGCCGGTATGGGCCAAGATGCGGTCCCATCCGTCGGAAGAGCCGCCAGAGCGCGCGCGGCTGAACCGTGTCGCTCCGGCGGCTCATGCGGCCTTCCTGTGTTTTTCGACAAACTCGATGACTCGTTGGGCATTTTCTTGCCAGTCATGTTTGCGCCCCTCTGCGGCGGCGGCGCGCGCCATGCGGGCGCGTCGGTCAGGGTCAGCCTGAAGTGCGGCTAGCGCCGTAGCCAACGCGTCGGCATCGCCCGGCGGCAGCAGATAGGCCGCGTCCGATCCTGTCAGCAATTCCGCCGTCTGACCGATCCGGCTGGCCACGACCGGTCGACCCATGGCGAGGTATTCATAAAGCTTCAGGGGCGAGAAATAGTGGCTGTCATCCTCGGGATAGGGGGCGGTCGCCACATCCATGCGGGCGATCATGGGCGCCAGGCTGGCGTGATCGACCCAGCCGGTCAGCGTCAGCGCTCCTGCGAATCCGGCCCCTTCGGCAAAGCCCTCGATCCAGCCCCGCTGCGGCCCGTCGCCGAGGATCAGAAGATGCGCGTCGGGGCAGGTCCGGTGGACTGCGCCGAAGGCGCGCAGCAGCGTTTCGACCCCGTGCCAGGCCTTGAGCGACCCGGTGAACCCGACGACAAATGCCGTATCGGGAATACCGCTGATCTGTGCCGGTCTGACGCCGGGATGGAACCGCGACGTATCGACACCGTTGCCGATGACCCTGACATGATCCGGGCGAGCGCCCCGGCTGATCGCGTATTCGGCGACCTGCCAGGACACGGCAGCAAGGATGGTTGAACTGGCAAGAACCATCGCCTCGATGGCCCGGGCCTCATTCTCATGTACCAGTTCCCGGTATTCGGATTGTTCGACCAGTAGTGGCGCGTTGATCTCGGTCACCACGGGCACACCAAGCCGGGCAGCGGCGCGGATGCCCGCTTCGGACCAGAGCGAGTAGCGTTCGTAGATGAGATCGAAGGGTCGCTGGCCATGCAGCGCGATCAGCCGGTCCTCGATGGCGCGGGCCTGCGCCATGGCGGCACGTTCCTTGGCCGGGCGGGTCGCACCGGAAAGAGCAGGATTGCCGACCTCCTCTACCGACAATTCGCCGCTCAGCGAGATGCCCTTGCGGGCGGCAAGTGCGTGAACCTCGTGACCGAGCGCGGCGAAGGCGCGCATCATCGCCTGAATGTGGACCGAAGCCCCCTTGGCGCCGAAAACCGGTATGCCACGATCGGCGGTGACATAGGCGATGCGCATCAGGCCGCCCTCCCGATCCGGGCGGGTGCCGTCATAGGGGCGGCCAGCAAGGCGCGCAGGGTGGCGGCATTCCGTTCAAGGTCAAAGAGCCGTTCCGCCCGCTTTCGTCCGGCTGCGCCCATCAGGCGGGCCCGGTCGCGATCGGTCAGAACGGATGCGATTGCGTCAGCGAGCGCAGCCGGATCGTCGGGAGGACAGAGCTTGCCGGTGACATCAGGCACGACGATTTCCGGGCCACCCGCGACGGTCGTGGTGACTACGGGCAGGCCCCGCGCCATCGCCTCCAGCAGGACCGTGGGCAACCCGTCCCGGTCGCCGCTGTCGGTCACGGTACAGGCAAGCACTGCGAGCGAGGCCGCCTCCATCCGCTCGACCAGCCGCTCCTGCGGTAAGGACCCGGCAAGCGTCACCTGACCCGACAGTGCCAGCCGGTCGATCTGTGCAGCCAGCGCCACCTCCAGCGGTCCGCTGCCGACGATTTCCAGATCGAAGGCGATATTCCGGTCGCGCAGGATCGCCACCGCGTCGACCAGCGTGGTAAAGCCCTTCTTTTCCACCAGCCTGCCGACGGCCAGCATCCGCCCCGTCCTTTGCCGCGCCGGACTGACCGGGCGGAAGGCGCCAAGGTCGATGCCATTGTAAAGTCGCACGATCCGACCGGCGGCCTCGGGACAGAGCATGCTCAGATGGCGGACGTTGTAGTCCGACACGGTCACTGTGAACGCCGCTTCGCGAAGTTTGGCGCGGCGCATCTCTGCGTCGGCCGTGAGTGAAACGTAGGTGTGATAGATGTCGCGGGCATGGGCGGTGAAAGAGAATGTGCCTCCCATCGCCCGCGCCGCCAGCAGCGCCACCGTCGCGGCGTCGGACCCGAAATGGGCATGCAGATGCCTGATTCCCCGCGCCTGCGAAGCTTCTGCCACGACCTCGGCCTTGGCCAACAGGCGCCCGATCTGATGCGGCGTCTTACCCGAAAAGAGCGCACCGTCCTCCGGCGCGGGTTCAGCCTCGCGGCTGTTGCCCTCGCCTGAAAGCATAGTCACGCGGGCCTTCAACCGCGCGAGGCTGGCGTGGCGGGGCTCATCCGGAGGATCGAGCAGGGAAAAGACATCGACAATGGCGCCGGCTTCCTCATGCGCGAGAAGTTCGTTGAGGATGAAAGTCTCGCTGAAACGGGGGAAGCGTTTCAGCACATATCCGATGCGAAGGCCGTCAGTGGGTCGGGGCATGGGTGACCTCCTCCTCATACCGGGATCTGGTCCGCGTCAGATGCAGGGCGAGCAAAGCTGCGGCTCGGCGGGCTCCGTCGAAACTTAGGCCCTCGGTGCGGGCGACGGGCGGTGGTGCCATCATCATCCGAGCGAGGCTTTCTGGGGTCAGCGTTTCCCGGCAGAGATGGCGGGCCAGGCCGCGCGCCGCCAGCGTCTCGGCCCGGATGCGTTGCTCGGCCGAGGGGCCGAGGCGTGGTACGGTGATGATCGGGCAACCTTGGGCAAGGGCTTCGTTGATCGAGTTGTAGCCAGTCATCGTGATCAGGAGATCGGCGGCATGGAGAAGTGAAGCGAGGTCGGGAACGCTGTCGAGACAAACGACGCCCAGCCGGGCAGCGCGGGCCGAGGCGGCGATCCGCAGTTCTTCGTCCATCAGCGGCCCGGTGACGACGGTCATGGCAGGTCGATTGCGCCGCGGAATCGTGGCCAGCGCGGAAAGCGCTGTGTCGATCAGCGGATAGGCGTCGCGGCCACCGCCGCCCGAGACCAGGATCGCACGCGGCGACTTGCCGGCGGGCCGCGTGCGGGCACGTCCCGGTGTGGTCACAATGCCGGAATAGTTGACCCGCCCCGGCAGCATCGCCTCAAGCCCATAGGCGGTGGCCGAGGGGTAGAACCCCTCGTTGCCATATATCATCACCCGATCATAACTGTTGGCGATCACCTGCGCGGTGCCGTTTGCCGTCCAGGCGTCGCGCACCCGTTCCGGATCATCGAGAATGTCGCGCAGGCCAAGGATTGTGCAGGGCCGCTCTCGCCGACGACGCTTCTCGAGCACCGGCAGGAGTTCGTCGAGAACTCCGCCCGGCTCGTGATCGACCAGCAGAAGATCGGGACGGAATGCCTCGAATACACCGTCGATGATCCGGCTTCGCATCTGCCGCAGGGTTGCAGCGTCAAGGCGCAGAGCGCCCGATTGGAATGCCCCCCTCCCAAGTTTCGTGAGTGAGGGCAGCTTGACATAGTCAATGCCGGGATGCGGTTCGAAGATCATGCCCGACGGGCAACCGACCAACATCAGCACTGACAAGCCGGGCACCAGCGCCACCAGTTCCCGCGCGATCGAGGAATTGCGGCGCATATGGCCGAGCCCGATCGTGTCATGCGAATACATCACCACCGATGGTCCGCGCATGGTGCGTGTGCCGGGCCCACCGTTTTCCGTGGTGAGTGCGGTGACCAGTTCCCTGAGCCGTGACAAAGCGAAGGGTTTTGCCAGGAACGCCGCCACCGGGACACTCTCGGCCCGGCCGCGGTTGTAGAGGCTGTCCTGTCCGGTCATCACCACGACCGGCGTTTTCCCAAGGCGGCTCCCAGCAGCAGAAATCACCTCGATCCCGTCGCCATCTCCCAGCGAGACATCAGCGAGCACAAGGTCGAACCTCCCCACGCGGAGTGCGGTCTCGGTCTCTCTCGCCGAGGCGGCATGAGTGACATGCATCGCGCAGCCTTCAAGCGACCGCATGATGTTTCGGGCAAGGACAGGTTCGTCTTCCGACAGGAGTATTCGGGTCATGGTGTGCCTCATCTTCTGATCAATATGCCCGATCGACGGCCGGGGCCTGAGAGGGAGGAAGGTCCCAATTTGGGCCAATTGCCGCGCCGGAATTGGGGCAAATGCCCCAATTTCCGCCAATGAATGCCAGTCTGATAACTCATCGGACCATGGTCCGTAGTCATGACACGCCCAACCGTCGAATACTCCGCGATAGGAGCCGATCTGAGGACATCCATGCCGTCGAAGCTGACAGAAGCGAAAGGCTCGCCGCATTACGTGCGGGTGCTGTCGCTCTTCATCGTCACGAGCTTCCTGGCGATCTTCGGGACGACCTTTCTCTTGTCATCCTACCTTGCCCGTTACGTCGCCGGTCAGATGATGATGCGGGATGCAGTCGTCTCGATGCAGTTCCTGAATTCCATCGTCCGCGTCGAAGAGGCCAACAGCTATTTTTACGGCGAAACGAAGAACCGCGAGGTTCCGGCGATGGAAGAGTTCTTTGTTCACGTCTCGCGTTTGCCCGATGTCTTCCGTGCCAATGTCTATGCCATGTCGGGAGAGATCCTTTGGTCAAGCGACCGCGAGATGATCGGCCGGACATTCGACGAGAACGACGAACTTTCTGCGGCGATGCGGGGTGAACTGCACCCGGAAGTCAATGTGATGGAGCGGGGCGAAAAGGATGAACATGTCGGGCTGCCACCGGATGTGACCGAGTTCATCGAGTTCTACATTCCGATCTGGTCGGAGGACCGCAGCTTTGTCGTCGGTGCGGTCGAGGTTTATAAGGCACCTGCGAGCCTGCTTCTGTCGATCCACAACACCGAGCGTTTGAGCTGGATTGCCGCCCTCTTGTCTGGCGCGGTGCTGTTTGCAGCGCTGCTGGGCGTCGTGATCTATTCGACGCGAATTCTGCGGCGGCAGGAACAACGGCTGGTCGAAACCGAGCGCTTGGCCGTTGTCGGCGAGATGGCCTCGGCCGTGGCGCACGGGTTGCGCAATCCGTTGGCGGCGATCCGGTCCTGCGCCGAACTGGCGGGCGAAGACGATCTGCCGGAAACGTCGCGGCAGTCGGTCCATGATATCATCGATCAGGTTGATCGGCTTGAGGTCTGGATCCGCTCGTTCCTGACCCAGATGCGCAACGATCCGGCCTCCGCCACCGACGCTGCACATATCGACATCATCATTCAGCGCTGCATTCAAAACTTCCGGCCACAACTTGAGAAACGCGGCATCCAGATCGTGGTTGACGGTTCGGGCCACAATGCCCTCGCCGCCGCCGGATCGGCCGAGATCGAGCAGGTGTTGAGCACGGTCTTTTCCAACGCGATCGAGGCGATGAATTCCGGCGGCCTTCTGCGCATCTCCTGGAATCGGGCGCCCGGGGGCAGGATCGCTGTCCAGGTCGCCGATACCGGACCGGGACTGAGCGAGGAGCAGTTGACCAGGCTTTTCATGCCTATGCAGACCACGAAATCCGCTGGCCTCGGTGTTGGTCTGGCACTGGGCCGCCGGATCGCCGAGCGACTTGGAGGCAGCCTCGACCTGCGCAACGGGCCGGAACGTGGGGTCGAAGTGACACTGACATTGCCAGCGGGGGCATGACATGAGTGAAGTTCTTGTGATCGACGACGAAACCGTGTTGGCCCGCGCGATGGTCAGTTTTCTGGAGCGGCGCGGGTTCCCGAGTGTCTATGCGGTCGACGGGGTGTCGGCAAAGGCGATGTTTCAACGCGAACAGCCCCGACTGGTCATTCTCGATTACAAGTTGAACGAGGATGACGGGCTGGAACTGCTGGAATGGATCCTGGAATCCGATCCGCGCACGCAGATCGTCATGATGACGGGACACGGCGATGTCGGCGTGGCCGTGCGGGCGATGAAGGCTGGCGCACGGGATTTCATCGTCAAGCCTGCCTCGCTTGCATCCATCGCGGCGATTGCCAGGGACCTGATGCTGGACGAACTCGGGGCGGGGCTGAACCGTACCGGTGTGGAACGCATCATCGGCCGCTCTTCCGCCGCCAACTCCCTGCGCACGGCCATCACCGGGCTTGCCCGCCCCTGCGACCGCGACACCCGGCCCGGCGTTCTTATCGTCGGTGCCGCGGGAACCGGCAAAACTCTCGCCGCCCGTGCGCTGCACGACGCGTCGGGCGGGATGCCGGAAGGATTTATCTGCGTCGACTGTACCCATCGGCGCGAAGACATGGGCGCGCATCTGGCCGAGATGGTATCCCGTGCGGCCCGGGGCACACTGGTGCTGCGTCATCTGGAGCACCTTTCCGAAACCGCGCAGGGTCAGCTCCTTGCCCTTCTCGACGATGCAGCAACGCCACCATCGCTCATCGCCACGGCGAACCAGTATCTGTCGCCCGGGAATGGTGAGGGGCTGATCCTGCCCGGTCTTCTTTATCGGGTGCAGGTCGGCTGGATCGACGTGCCGTCGCTGGGGGAGCGGACCTCCGACATCCTGCCCATCGCGGATTACACGGCCAGCCGGATCGCCCGTGACAACGGATTTGGCCGCCCGAGGCTGACCGCCGAGGCGCGGGCGCGGCTCTTGCAGCTCGATTGGCCCGGCAACGTGGCCGAACTGGTCAACTGCATCGAACGGGCGATGCTGCTCCAGACCGACGGCGTGATCGACGCGGGCCATATCCGGCCGATTACCGCGCGGTGCCCGGTGGATGACGATGTTCCGACGCTTCAGGAACTGGAACTTGGCGCGATCCGCAAGGCGCTGGGCATGGCGGGTGGGAATGTCTCACGCGCGGCGGGGCTATTGGGGGTCAGCCGGGACACGTTGCGCTACAGGATGGAGAAATTCGCCCTGTCACGGCGCTGAAAGGTATTGGGCGAGTGCCGCACCGTAGTCCGGGCGCCCGGCAGCGCGCAGCTTCAGATGGCGGCGGATCAGCGCCAGCCGAAGATACCGATCAATCCACTTTGGATCGCATCCGCGCCCGAGCGCGGCCCAGCCGCCAAGGACCTCCCTCTGCCAGAAGGCGAGGCTATCGGCAAAATTGCTGCGGGCGGTTTCTGCGCTCGACGACAGATGGGCGATGAAATTGCCTAGATCAGCCTCCGGCGGGCCTATCGCGAGATCGTCGAGGTCGACCAGCCACATGTCGCCCGCCTCATCGCGGATGAGTTGCCCGACATGGAAATCGCCGTGCAGGAGTGTCGTCCCGCCGATTTCTTCTGACCCCAGTTGGTCCAGCGCAGCGGTCAGCCAACCGGGATCGTCCGCGGTCCGGCGTGGCCGAATGCGCAACAGAGGGTCAAAACTGGGCACAGCCTTTGCAGGCACGTCGTGCAATGCGGCAAGCGGGGCGAGCAACGCAGAGATCGGCACGACTGCGATCAGCTCGAACCTGCTCGCGCCCGCAATGTAATCGAAAAGCAGATCCTTCGGGCCCCTGCCCGGACGGGCTTCCGGCGTGCGGATCCCCCCCGCACGCAGCCAAGTCGTCCGGCGTCCGGCTACCGTTGCCGCAGCAGCCGTCGCGTACGATTTCCGGAACAATGTCATAGCAGATCGAGAATCAGCTCGGCCGCACGCGCCGCACCGTCCGCGCCCAGAACGATCGGCGCCCTGCGTGTGGGCCGCGCGATCTGAGCGGAAAGCCAATCAACGGCCGCATCGTGCTGTTTGGGCGCGTAGCCATGGCCAAGTTTCGGCCCCCAGAGCCGGACACGCGCCGCCTGATCGTCAAGGCTGCGCGGGATGGGCAGCAAGAGCGCGGGCGTATCGGTTGTCGCCAGTTCAAGGACCGAATTGTAGCCCGCCGTAGTGATAACCAGATCGGCGGCTCGGAAGGTCAGGTTCAGATCGCCGCCGGGATCGAAGACTTCATCCGCCCCTGCAAGTTGTGCCCCACCTGCCCGTGGGCCAATCGCCTGCCGGATCAAGAAGGGAGCGCCAATTCGCCCGCGAGTATCGGCGAGAAGACGGTCAAGTATGGGATAGAGCAGATTTCGCGTCGCCTCGGTTCCGCCCCCTCCGGTCGCGACGACAATGCCTGCCGGTTTGTCCGAGGCGCGACGTACACCTGTCGTTCGCACGATCCATCCCGTCGGCTCGACGGAAGTCGACAGTGCAGAGCCGTCCGGCATCCAGTGAGCCCGTGGATTGGGCACGAGGACACGGTCCCAGAGACCGCCGGGGATGCGGAACGACGCAATACGATCCGCCGGTGTTTCCCTCAGGATCAGCACTTTTCGGCCTGCGGCCCGCTCGATCCCAGGCAGCTCGATGGTGTCGCAGACCAGGATGCCTGATGCCTCAGCCACGACTTGCGCCATCTCCGCTCTCGGTCGCAGAAGGATCCGGTCAAACACACCCAGTTCATCGCAGGCGATACCCGCTGGGGCAGCGTTGGTGATCAGCTGCAGATCGAGTGCCTTTGCCTTTCGGCGCAGGGCATGAGCAACCGTTGTCACGCGACGCAGATGGCCAATCCCGGATCTGCCGGTGGCAAGAAATGAGAGGGTGCTTTTATTCATTCTCGCTTAGGACTTGGGCTTCAAGACAATCACAGAGTTTCTTGGCCCATGATAGGCTCGAACGCCCGCAGATTGGGTTATCTCGCCAATTCCGCCCCGTATCGAATTTTGCGCCCAAGTTGCGTCGATAGTCCAATCTGCCGAAAACCATCCAGCCGTCGGATCCATGCTCCGAAGGTCCTAGCGAAGGGTAGCGCACCGTCGGAAAATCTGACGCAGCACTGAGAGTTACGAAATCAACCTTTGCGTTGGCCAGCAACGATGTCTGAATGGCAGGTTTCGCGGTTGACGCAGCTCACCTTCGCAACCGCAGCGAATGCCCGCTTCCCGCCGACCTGCTAGGCATCGCCCGGTGATCAACGGATCAATCACGCCCCGTGCGGATTGGGTTCGCCGCGCCGATCAGCTGTCGGCTGGCATGTCGGGCGCGAAGAATCCGAATGACGTGAAGTGCGCTGCAGTCTATCAATTGTTGCGACGGAACTGTTCTGGATTTTGTTGAGGGAACGCACCATGACGACCGCGACGGCCTTGAAACCCCGCCCGAATATCGACCATTGGCAGGAACGGGTTGAGCTTGCCGCCGCGTTCCGCTGGACGGCGCGGCTGAATATGCATGAGGGCGTCGCGAACCATTTCTCGCTTGCGGTCAATCCTGACGGCACGCAGTTCCTGATGAACCCCAATCAGGTCCATTTCTCGCGGATCAAGGCCTCCGACATCCTGCTTCTGGATGCCAATGACCTCGACGCGCTCAAAACGCCCGACGCGCCCGACCCCACCGCCTGGGGCCTGCACGGCTCGGTTCACCGGCGCTGCCCGCATGCGCGCTGCGTTATGCATGTGCATTCGATCTTTGCGACCGTGCTCGCCTCGCTTGCCGACAGCAATATACCGCCAATCGACCAGAACACCGCGACCTTCTACAACCGCTACATCATCGACGCGCATTTTGGCGGTCTTGCCTTCGAGGATGAGGGCGAGCGCTGCGCGGCGGCGCTGACCGATCCGACGAAGAAGGTGATGATTATGGGCAATCACGGTGTCCTCGTCCTCGGAAAGGATGTCGCTGACGCCTTCAACCGGCTTTATTATTTTGAACGCGCGGCCGAGACATATATCCGCGCGCTGCAGACCGGTCAGAAACTGCGGGTGCTGAGCCACGAGATCGCCGAAAAGACCGCGGCGGAGCTTGACGACTATCCCGGTCAGGCGGAGCGGCACATGGCCGAACTCAAGGCGATCCTCGACGAGGAAGGGTCCAACTATGCAAGCTGAGGCGGCTGGCAGCGCGGCGTGTCAGCCGCGCTCATCAGTCTGCATCCGGCGTTCGAGCCACCGCACCCCGGCTGAGACGATCAGGATCAGAACGAGGTATTCCAGCACCAGAACGGTGTAGATTTCAAGCGGTCGGTATTCGGTGACGACGAGTTCATTGGCCTTGCGGGTCAGTTCCTGCATGCCGATGACCGAAACCAGCGACGACATCTTCAGCATGTAGACAAGCTGATTGCCGAGCGCGGGCAGGATGCGGCGGATGGCCTGTGGCAGGATGACGTAGCGCATCGTGTCGATGTAGTTAAGCGAGACGGAATAGGCGGCCTCGTACTGGCCGCGCGCGATGGACTGGATGCCAGCACGGAAGATCTCGGCCTCGAACGCGCTGTCCGACAGCGCCAGCGCGATCACCCCGGCCCAGAAGACGCCGATGGTCAGGCCCGTCAGTTGCGGCAGGCCGTAATAGACCCAGAGGATCATGACGAGGATCGGCACGGCGCGGATCAGTTCCACATAGGTCCGGCTGGCCCGGCGCAGCCAAGGGCGTGATGACAGGCCGGGAAGGGCAACCAGCAGCCCCAGTGCAATCGAGATCAGGATCGCAGTCAGCGACAGAAGAACCGTGTATTTCAGGCCGCTGAGAAGGAAGGTGAGGTTGGTCCAGCCCGCCTTGGTCTGCGGGTTCACCACATACCAGCCCCAATTGGCCGAACAGGCCGAAAGCGCGAAAGCGAGGAATATGAGAAGAAGTCTGTTCATCGCCCGCCCCTAATGATTGAGGATCTTGTCGAGGAAATCGCGGCACCTCTGGCTTTTCGGTGCTGTGAAGAACTCCCCGGGCGCGGCGGTTTCGACGATCTCGCCATGATCCATGAAGACCATGCGGTCAGCGACCTTGCGGGCAAAACCCATCTCATGCGTCACGACGATCATGGTCATGCCGGTGCCCGCAAGTTCGACCATCACATCGAGCACCTCGGTGATCATCTCGGGGTCGAGCGCGGAGGTCGGTTCATCGAACAGCATGATCCGCGGTTCCATGCAGAGCGAGCGGGCGATGGCGACGCGCTGCTGCTGACCACCCGAAAGCTGGCGCGGATACTTGTCGGCCTGCTCCGGGATGCGCACCCGTTCCAGATAACGCATCGCAAGGTCACGCGCCTCACCGCTGCTCATTTTGCGCGCCCGGATCGGTCCGAGGGTGAGGTTTTCCAGAACCGTCAGATGCGGAAAGAGGTTGAACTGCTGGAACACCATGCCGACCTGGTTGCGCACCTTGCGAAGGGCTGCAGCATCTTTGCCAAGGCGCTGACCATCGACCGTGATTTCGCCCTGTTCGTAGCTTTCCAGACCGTTGATGCAGCGGATCAGTGTCGATTTACCCGATCCGGAGGGGCCGCAAACCACGATGCGTTCGCCTGACATGGCCTCGAAATCAACGGATTTCAGAACCTGAAAGTCACCGTAGAATTTTGAAACACCCGTGAACCGGATGATCGCGGTCCGCTCTTTTTCCGACATTCGTCCCCCTTCGGAAAAACGTCACCGCGAACCGGCGCGGGACAGGATCGTGCTGATAGTCCTCGCACATTTTGTGATTTGACGCTACAATATTATGTCTGCACATTATCAAATATACCTGAACATAAACAAACCGACCAACGACTGGGAGAAGGCATCATGAATCTAGTGAAGGCTTGTATCGCCGCTTTGGGACTTGTTCTTGCAGCACCTGCGGCCATGGCTCAATCCGCGCTTCAGGACATTCTGAACAACGGCGTTCTGAAAGTCGGAACGACGGGTGACTGGAACCCGATGACCATGAAGGATACCGCGACGGACTCTTATACCGGCTACGATATCGACGTCATGACCGCGCTTGCCACCGATCTCGGGGTCGAGGTGGAGTTTGTCCCGACCGACTGGAAGACGCTGGTCAGCGGTGTGACGGCGGGCAAGTACCACATGACCGGTTCGGCCTCGATCTCACCCGCCCGCGCAAAGGCGGCGGGTTATTCACAAAGCTACTTCTCGCTCGCCACCGTGCCGCTGATCAACAAGAAGGATGCTGACAGGTTCAAGGACTGGGCCGATCTCGACAATGGCGATGTGACCGTTGCCGCGACGCTTGGCACGACGCAGGAAAAGCAGGTGAAGGAGTTCTTCCCCAATGCCCAGTACAAGATCGTGGAAGCCCCCGCGCGTGACTTCCAGGAGGTGCTGGCCGGTCGTGCGCAGGCGCATATCACCTCGAACGTGGAGGCCAACAAGCTTGTCGCGCAGTACCCGGAACTGATGATCGTGCCGGTGTCGGCGCCTCGTGCACGGACGCCCATCGCGATGCTGCTGCCGCAGGACGATCAGGTCTGGATCAACTACGTGAACACATGGATCACGCTGAAGAAAGAGGCCGGGTTCTTTGACGAGCTTGGCGCCAAGTGGAACCTTGGCAACTGACGGGGACGGGGCGCTTTCGGGCGCCCCTTTTCTTACATGCTGAAACTCTATGCCATTCCGGTCAGCCTCTACTCTGCCAAGACGCGGATCGCGTTGCGGTTCAAGGGGCTGGACTGGAAGGAAATCGCGCCCCCGGGCGGCTATGGCTCGGCCGAATACAAGCGGATCGTGGCCAGCGGGAACTTGCCTGCGCTGGATCATGACGGCTTTCTGATCGCGGATTCCGAGGCCATTGCCGAGTATCTTGAGGAACGCTTTCCCGAGCCGCCCTTGTTGCCGA
Source organism: Albidovulum litorale (assembly GCF_025751495.1). GTDB lineage: Bacteria > Pseudomonadota > Alphaproteobacteria > Rhodobacterales > Rhodobacteraceae > Albidovulum > Albidovulum litorale. The sequence continues at coordinate 289,097 of NZ_JAOWKZ010000003.1, forward strand.
AAAATGCGCAAGACCGGACGCGGATGCGCGAACGGTCACGATTTCACGATACCCGGCTGGAACCGGCGCTGCGGGCGCTTTTCGGCAATCTCGCCGCTGACCGGCGCGACGCTGACCTGAACGCCCGGCAGTCAATTGCGATGAGCGAGCGGCTGGGCCAGTTTGCGCGGCTGCTGGATGCAGCCCCTGACCTTGCCTTTGGCTTGGGCGATTGCGGGTTCGCGGTGACATTCGCATGGATCGACGCCCTGACGCAGCGTCTCGGGCTTCAAATCGACTGGCCGGATACAGTCCGCTCCTATCAGGCAAGGCTGTCCGACGAGGCGGCGGTTGCGGCGGAGTTTCAGACCTATCTGCCAAGGCTTCAAAGCTAACTCGACGCGAAGGAGGAATAGGCCTTGCGGCTTGATCACATGACCTGGCCCGAGGTCGAGACGCATCTGGCCCGCAAGGGCGGGGTCATTCTGCCGGTCGGCTCGACCGAACAGCACGGGCCGATGGGGCTGATCGGGACCGATGCGCAATGCGCAACCGTGATTGCCGAGCGGGCGGCGGGCCTCTGCGGTGCGGTGGTGGCCCCGACGCTGGCACTGACGCCCGCACCGTTCAACATGGCCTTTCCCGGCACGATCTCCATCTCAGCGGCGACATTCGCTGCGCTTGCCGGGGAAGTCATTGATGCGCTGGCCCATCATGGCTTCAACCCGATCTACATCCTGAACGCACATGGCGCGAACCTCGCACCGCTGCGCGACGTCGTGGAGGCGCGCCCTGCCCTGCCGCTCTGCCTGAAAAGCTGGTGGGATTTTGAGCCGGTCAACGTGTTGCGTCGTGAGTATTACGGCGACTGGGAGGGCATGCACGCAACCCCATCCGAGGTCGCCATTACCAAAGCCGCGATCCGCGACGTTGCCGCAACCGAGGTAGCAAAGGCACCGCCAAGAATACTGACGCCCGACTTTATTCGCGACCATGCCGGGGATCGCCACGGCCCGCCCGATAAACACCGCAGGGATTTTCCGGATGGAAGGGTCGGTTCGCATTCCGCACTTGCACGGGCAGAACATGGCGAATTGCTCATTAAAGCGGCAGCCGCGGCCGTGGCTGAAGACTACCGGCTGGCAGCCTGACCCGGCACGATGTTTCTGCCGGTCCTGGCTGCATTAAGTATATACTTATTGCGAATTGCCGCTAACATGATTGCAGGCGCGAACTGGACCACGGGGGAAGACAGCGTTGAATCCCGGCGCATCGTCCATCATCGAACTGACCGGCGTTTCCAAGTATTTCGGGCCGTTCAAGGCGCTGGATGACATCAAACTAACGGTCAGGACCGGCGAACGCGTTGTTGTCTGCGGCCCGTCCGGATCGGGCAAGTCCACGATGATCCGGTGCATCAACCGGCTTGAGGAACATGACGAGGGGAAGATCGTCGTCGACGGCATCGAACTCGGTGAGGATACCCAGAACATCCGTGCCGTCCGGCAGGATGTCGGCATGGTGTTTCAGCAGTTCAACCTTTTTCCCCATCTGACGGTTCTGGAGAACCTGACCATCGGCCCGATCCGCGTGCGCAAGATGGAGAAGGCGAAAGCCGAGGCGCTGGCGCGGCAATATCTGGACCGCGTCCACATTCCCGAACAAGCGGGCAAATACCCGGCCCAGTTGTCCGGCGGTCAGCAGCAGCGCGTTGCCATCGCCCGCTCGCTCTGCATGGAACCGCGCATCATGCTGTTCGATGAGCCGACCTCGGCGCTCGACCCGGAAATGATCAACGAGGTGCTGGACGTCATGGTGGAACTCGCGGGCACCGGCATGACGATGGTCGTCGTCACGCACGAAATGGGCTTTGCCCGCAAGGTGGCCGACCGCATGGTATTCATGGAATCCGGCCGCATCGTCGAAGTGGCGCCACCGGCCAAGTTCTTCTCCGATCCCGACAGCGACCGGGCGCGGCTGTTCCTAGATCAGATCCTGGAGCATTAGGTGAGCGCGGGCGGGGATATCGCCGGTGCCGGGGCGCGTGCCGCCCGTGTCACGCCGCGGTGGCTGAAGCAGGCGCGCCGGGTCATGGCGTCGAGACCGGCCTCGATTCTCATCTACCTTGCCGTCATTTGGGCAATTGTCGCGACCGCGCTGAACGGCGCGGAGGCGATGGGGTATAACTGGCAATGGTACCGCATCCCGCGCTATTTTTTCGAGGCGGTCGAGGGCGGCATCGTTCTTGGCGAAATCCCGTGGGGGCTCGTCGGGACGCTCGCCCTGTCGGCCACGGCATTTCTTCTGGCCACATTTATCGGATTGATCGTGGCGCTTCTTCGCCTTTCCGATCTGATCGTCGGACGCTGGGTCGCGCGTGGATTTCTTGAAATCGTCCGCAACTCGCCGCTTCTGGTTCTGCTTTACGTCTTTTACTACGTGTTTGGCCCGATCTTCGGGCTCGACCGTTATTCCGCCTCGGTACTTTGCCTTGCCGTTTTCCACGGCGCGCTGATATCCGAGATCTTCCGCGCCGGGATCAACGCGGTCGCGAAGGGCCAGTGGGAGGCCGCCGATGCCATCGGCATGACACGCTGGCAGGTCTATCGCTATATCGTCCTGCCGCAATCGGTGCGCTTCATGCTGCCGCCGATGACGGGCGAAGTCGTGAACATGATCAAGAGCTCGGCCATCGTCAGCGTCATCGCCGTTGCCGAACTGACCACGATCGGGCGCAACATCATCTCTGACACTTACATGAGCTTTGAAATCTGGTTCACCATCGCGGCGGTCTACATGGTCGTCACGTTGATCATTTCCACCGGCGCCACGCTGCTTGAACGGCGCTACACCGTGCGCGACTGACGCAACTCACACTATCCGCAACAGGGAGAAACGACATGAAACTGACAAGACGAATGCTCAATGCAGGGCTCGGCGCGGTCATGGCCGCGGCCCTTGCCCTACCTGCCATCGCGCAGGACACGCGGCAGATGCTGTCCTCGGAAAGCGTGATCGAGACGATCAAGGAACGCGGGGTCATCAAGATCGGGTTGTCGCTCTTCGTGCCATGGTCGATGCGCGACAAGAATGGCGATCTGATCGGGTTCGAACTGGATGTCGGGCGGCAACTGGCCGAGGATATGGGCGTGGATGTCGAGTTTGTGCCGACCGCCTGGGACGGGATCATCCCGGCGCTGGTTTCGGGTAAGTTTGACGTGATCATCTCGGGCATGTCGATCACGGCGGAACGGAACCTGACCGTCAACTTTTCGGACCCGTATGCATTCTCCGGCCTCACGGTTCTGGCCAACAGGTCGATGACCGAAGGCTTCACGATGGAGGATTTCAACAAGCCTGAAGTGATCTTCGCCGCCCGCCGGGGTGCCACGCCGGTTCAGGTCATCCAACGCATCTTCCCCAACGCGCAGCTTCTGCAATTTGATGAGGATGGCGCGTCGGCACAGGAAGTGCTGAACGGCAACGCCCATGCTACGATGGCGTCCGAGCCGACCCCGTCGCGGGAAGCGCGCAAATACCCCGAAACGCTCTATGTGCCGTTCGATCAGGTGTTCGATGCACGGGGCGAAGGCTTTGCCTATCGCAAGGGCGATCCGGACGCGACCAACTACTTCAACAACTGGATCGGCACGCGCTGGCGGATCGGCTGGCTGAAAGAGCGTCACGACTACTGGTTCAAGGGCAACGAATGGGAATCGATGGTCGAGCAATGATCTGACTTCGCCCGGCCTTCGGGCCGGGCGGCCAAGGCGAACAGGACATGCGCAAGGCACGCAGGAAACTTCACTGGCTCGATTGGCTGATCCTCGCGGTTCTGGCGGGGTTCTTTGCCGTGATCTGGTTCCGCATTTCCGGCACGCTGAACTACAAATGGCAATGGGAGCGCATCCCCAACTACATCCTGCGCTGGGATGAGGAGGATGGCCGCTGGGTCACCAACCTCTTGTTGCAGGGCCTGATCACCACGATCCGCATTTCGATCTACGCCAGCGTTCTGGCGCTGATCCTTGGTACAATCCTTGGCATCGCGCGCTGCGCCCAGAACCTCGCCGTCCGTATGCTGGCGCGGACCTATCTGGAGTTTCTGAGAAACATTCCACCGGTCGTCGTCATCTTCATCTTCTACTTCTTTCTCTCGGAACAGATCGTCGCCGCCTTTAATATCGAAGGCTGGGCGCGGGGCATCGCGAAGCAGGAAGACAACGGCGTCTGGGAGTTTTTCTTCGGTGACATGCGGCGGTTCCCGTCGATGATCTCGGGGGTCATGGTGCTCGCGCTCTTTGAAAGCGCCTTCGTGGGAGAGATCGTGCGCGCCGGCATCCAGTCGATCCCGCGCGGCCAGCGCGAAGCGGCGCGCTCGATCGGCATGAGTTGGGTGGACGAGATGCGCTTTATAGTGTTGCCACAGGCGATGCGCAAAGTGATCCCGCCCCTATCGAACCAGTTCATCTCGCTGGTGAAGGACAGTTCCATCATCTCACTCATCTCGGTGCAGGAACTGACCTACAAGACTGTGGAGCTGGTTTCCTCCACCCGGATGATATTCGAGGCCTGGCTGACGACGGCGGCGCTCTATTTCATCCTCTGCTTCGGTCTGTCGCTTCTGTTCCGGCGGCTGGAACGGGCGCCTGCGCGGTGAAAAGCCCCCCGATCAGGTCACGGGCTGTGCGTTCGGCGATAAAGAGCGAGAGCACAAGCCCGGTGGTCACCGCAACCGCGATGCCGAACCACACCCCCCATGTGCCAAGTTCGAAGACCCGCACGAAGAGATAGCAGAAGACGGCGACGGCGATGCCCTGACGATAAAGCCCGACCCAGACGGTCGCCATTGGCCGCTTCAGGGCCTGAAGGAACGAATTCAACGAAAAGAGCACTATATAGACCGGCAGGATGAAGCCGTCGACATGCAGATAATCGCCACCGAGCCGCACCACGTCGGGATCGGATGTAAAGACTCCTACGAGTGGACGCGCGGCGAACCACAGCACGAATGAGCCGCAAAGCATGATCGCAACCCCCGCCTTGCAGCAGAAGAACACCGCCTCGCGCACCCGGTCGAAGTTCTTCGCCCCGAAATTCTGCGCGGCAATGGGCAGAAGCGCCCCGGTAAGCCCGAAACCGGGTAGGAGGATAAGCTGTTCGATTCTTAGCCCCACTCCATAGGCCGCCAAAGCGGCGGGGCCAAAGGATTTGAGGTAATATTGAACGACGAATCCGGCGATCAGCAGGATCATCATCGCGAATGTCGATGGCAGCGCCTGTGCCGTCACCTCTCTGTAGCGGGCCAGACGTGGCCACCACTCGGCCGGGCTTTCGTGACGCATCAGATCGCTCTGCATCACATGCCAGAGAACGTAGGCCATGACCCCGGTCTGGCTGACCAGTGTCGACAGCGCGATGCCGTTGAACCCCATGCCGGGGAACACCCCCGGCAGCCCGTAGATGAAGAGCGGGTTCAGCACGATATTGGCGAAGAAGGCCGCGATCTGGGCGCGCTTCATCGTGTCTGTATCGCCCTGCGCGCCGAGGATTCCGTTCGCGCCGAAGGCCAGAAGGAAGGGCGCCGTCGCGAAGAGTATGACGTTCATATAGGCATTGGCCGCGTCGCGGTAGCCGCCCGGCTCCGAGACCAGCGCGAGCATCGCGGGCGACCCCCAGATACCGCCGATACCCAATAGGATCGAGACGATGACACCATATCCGAGCCCCTGACAGGCGATCCGCTTCGCGCCTTCGGGATCGTCGGCCCCCAGCGCATTGCCGACGAGCGCGCTCATCGCGTTTCCAAGGCCCACGCCGAAGGCGATGAGGATGAAAAAGACCTGAAAGGTAATCGACAGTCCTGCCAGTGCCGTCGTGGACAAGAGCCCTGCAAACCACATGTCGACGACGTTGTAGAGCGTGGTGAAGACCATACCGATCGCCGCCGGAACAGCCAGCGCCCTGAAATGTCCGGGGATCGGTCCCTGCCTGAGATTGCGCGCGCGTTTCATCGACTATTTCGGAGTTTCTGACGCCGGGACCAGACCCGCCGCCACTGCGCGCAGCCTATACAGGGCCCAGTAATAAGTATATACTTAATCATTCCCAGCGGAGGCCACTCATGGCGAGGGACGTCATCACCCCGATCACCCAGGCGCTGGCCGAGGGCAAGCTGACCCGGGTCGAATTGCGCGCCCTGATGACGCGATCCGACGCGGCAGCTTTTCGGCATCTGGCAGGATGGCTTCTGCTGCTGCTGGCAACCGGCTCTCTGGTCTGGCTCAGCCTCGGCACATGGTGGGTGTTGCCCGCGATGTTCGTGCATGGTGTAGTTCTGGTCCACCACTTCTCGCTCCAGCATGAATGTGTGCATTACACGGTCTTCCGCACCCGCAAGCTGAACGACTATGCGGGAATTCTCTGCGGCTGGATCATCGGCCTGCCGCACCAGTTCTTCCGTTATGAACACTGTGACCACCACACATACACACAGCTTCACGGCGAAGACCCGGAGATGGTCGAGCTTCAAAAGTCGATCTGGGGCTATCTCTGGTACCTATCGGCCATCCCCTATTGGCGTGCAAAGCTGTCCGAGATCTCCCGCCATGCCCTTGGCCGCCTGAATGAAACCGAGCGGCGTTTCGTGCCGAAAGTGGCGGAAGCGACATTGGTGCGCGAGGCGCGGGTGATGGTTGCAGTTTATGCGCTGATCGCGGTCGCGATGGTCGTTTTTCAGTGGTGGGCGCCCCTGTGGTTCTGGCTGGTGCCGCTGATCCTTGGCGAACCCGTGATGCGCTTCGTGCGGATGACCGAACATGTCGGCCGCCCCACCGTGTCGGCGATGCGGGTCAATACCCGCACCAATCTCGTCTCGCGCCCGATGCGGTTCCTGTGCTGGAATATGAACTACCATGCCGAACATCACTATGCGTCCTCGGTTCCGTTCCACGCGCTGCCGCGGCTACATCAAAAGCTGCGTGACCATATCCATGTCGAACCGGACGGCTATCTGGGTGCGCATCGCGATATCCTCGCCCAGATCCTCGGCCGCAAACCGCGTGCGGATGATGGCGTGGTTGCCGGGCAATGAAGGATGACGCCGGTTGGCAGGACCTGATCGCCGTCGATGCACTGGAGCAGGGCTGGGTCACGGAAGCGAACCTCGGGCCACGCAGGCTTGCGGTTTACGATACACCGACCGGGGTCCATGTCTCGCTCGCGCTTTGCAATCACGGCGGGGCCAGCCTGTGCGACGGCTATTTCGACGGCCATGTCATCGAATGCCCGCTGCATCAAGGTGCATTCGATGTGCGCGACGGGCAGCCGGTCAGCGCGCCCGCGACGCGGCCGATGAAGGTGTTCGAGGCACGGGTCAAAAACGGAATGGTTCAGGTCAGGGTCTGACGGGCAAGGAATGGAATTTGACAAAACCCCTCTACAAAGCCGTGAAAACCACCCTGCTGGACCGGATCCGGTCGGGCGATCTTGCCTTTGGCGATCCGCTGCCGAATGACGCGGACCTGGCCGAAGAGTTCGGCTGCGCCCGTCTCACTGTTTACCGCGCCATGCGCGAGCTTGCGGATGAGGGTTACGTCGAACGCCGCAGGCGCGCGGGCACACGGGTTGCCACCCGCGCCAGCAGGGGGGTTCAACTTTCGATCGCGCGGGTGGACGAGGAAATCTTCGCCCGAAACGCCGTCTACCGCTACGAGCGTCTATTGCGCGAAAAAGCAGTCCCTCCAGCGGCGGTTGTCACCGCTTTCGCTTTGAAAGCGGGACAGAAGGCGCTGCACATCCGGTGCCGGCACTGGGCCGATGACCGGGTCTTTCAACTGGAGGACCGCTGGATCAACCTTGAAGCCGTGCCAGAGGCGGCTGAAAGGCCGTTCCTGCATTATGGGCCGAACCATTGGCTTTTAGAGCATGTGCCGTTTTCCGAAGTCCACCACGACATCAGCGCGGTCTGTGCAGATGCCGCCGATGCGGAAGGTCTGAAGGTTGCGGTCGGACATGCCCTGCTTCGGCTCGGCCGTACGACCGTATCGAAGGCTGGCTGCATTACGGTTGCAGACCTCAAACATCCCGGCGAGTTGTTCAGCCTGTGCTCTGATCCTCAACCCGCCTGACCGGTCGGGGTTGAGGCTTCGCGCCGCAGCCAATCGCGGAACTCGCGGATTTCGCGCACTTCCAGCGATTTCGGCGGGCAGACAAACCAGTACGAAAATTTCGACCGGGCTATGTGGGAAAGCGGCGCGACGAGTGTGCCTGAGGCAAGCGCATCGGTGACAAGCGGTTCACGGCCGAGCGCAACCCCTGCCCCCTGGATCGCGGCCTGTACCGACAGGTTTGACTGGCCAAAGCGTCTGATTCGGCTCGGGCGCGGCAGCGTCTGCCCGGTTTCATCCGCCCAGAAGTCCCAGGTGGGCGGTCGGGCCCGAGCGGGTCCGTGGACATCGACAAGCAGGGTGTGATCCGCCAGATCCGCGGTGGTCGCGATCCCCTGCCCTGTAGTCAGCAGCGTCGGCGCACAGACCGGAAACACATTCTCGCCCATCAACCGTTCGGCATGGAATCCCGTCGGTTTCGAAGCGGCATAGCGGATGGCCACATCGACGCCGCCGGTTTCGAACACCCCGATGCCGGTCTGGGTCCAGATCGATACCGGGATATCCGGATGGTCCTGATCAAAATTGATCAGCCGGGGAAAGAGCCAGTTGACCGCAAAACCCGGCGGGCACGCGACATTGACCGTTGCATTAGACCGGCGGGCCGAGCGGAGTTGATCGACCACACCGGTGATGAGTCCAAGCCCGTCAGAAATCGCCTCGGCCAGAAGCCGCCCGTCCGCCGTTGCCGACGACTGGCGCGATCCGCGCAACAGAAGGGTGCGGCCCGTCCAGTCCTCCAGCGCTTTGACATGCTGACTGACCGCGCTTTGCGTCATGCCCAGTTCTTCCGCCGCACGGCTGAAGCTTTTCAACCGCGATACGGCCTCGAAAACCCGAAGGGAAGGAAAGGGAAGTGCGCGCATTTTATTAGTTTGTCTAATGGATAGCATTATGCAAGCGAAATTGCCCGACCCGCCTGCCGCGGCAACAATAAAGCCGGGGAACCTTCGGAGGCACAAATGACACTGGGGGAAAGGCCGATTGACCGGGCCGCAGCCAATCTCCTGTCGCATTGCGCCGGTCTGAAGACCGGTAACCGCCTGATTGTGATCAGCGAGACCGAAGGCGGCGGATACTATGACGATTGCCTGGCCCCCGCCGTCGCCGGCATGGCCCGGGAACGGGGCATAAGGACGACGCTCTGCTCCGTCCCGTTTCAAGATGCGGTCGAAGACCTCGACGATGAAATCGCAGAACTGATATCCGAATCCGACTGCACGATCTTTTTCGCGCGGCTCGGCGATCAGGTCAGGTTCCGCGATCTGCGGAGCGGCAGCCGGGCAGTGGTCAGCTATGCGCTGGACATGGACATGCTCACGTCGCCCTTCGGAACCGCCCACTACCATGCCTTTACCGCCCTGAAGACGGCAATCGACCAGCACCTCGCCACGGCGCGCGAAGTTCATGTCACCTGCCCCAACGGAACCGATTTCACGGGCCCCGGCCCCGGCTGGCACAAGAAACCGAAGCAGGATGTCACCATCGTCCGGTTCCCGATGTCGGTCTTTGCCCCGGTTCCCGCCGCCGAGTTCACGGGCCGCGTTGCGATGGCCGGTTTCCTGATGGGTACCGGCTCGCGTTACTACGAACCCTATGGCCGCCAGCTTTCTGGCCGGTTGATCGCACATTTTACGCGGGGACAACTGAACGGTTTCAGTGGCGCGCCAGAGGCCGTGGCCGCGGCAAACGCGCATTACGACGACATTGCCGCGCGCTTCGGGATCGACCGCAACGTCGTGCATTCCTGGCATGCGGGCATTCATCCCGGTTGCGCGTTCAATCATCCGGTCGAAAGCAATTTCCTGCGCTGGAGCGGCGGCGCCTTTGGCAATCCGCGCATCCTGCATTTCCACACCTGCGGCGCTTACGCCCCGGGTGAAATATCCTGGAACGTCCTCGATCCGACGATCCGGGTCGACGGTGTCGCTGTCTGGGAGGACGGGCGGCTATACCCCGACCGCGTTCCGGGCGGGGAGGACATTCTGGCGCGCTATCCCTGCGCAGCGGCCGCCTTCGAAAACCCCGCACGGGACGTCGGCATCAGCGATACAGCGCTGCGAGCCAGCTATGCCTGATCTCCAGGCCCGCTATTTCTCACCCATCGGTCATCGCTTCGAGAAGCGCGCGGGCATTGCCGCCTGCAATCCTTTCCTTGTCGGCGTCGTCAAGGCGTGCCGGGGAAAGGGCGCGTTCATACGGGTTGTCGGAGAATATCGGATAATCGGAACCAAGAAAGATACGGTCCGCCCCGTAAAGGCCAGCCGCCGCTTCAACTGCGCGAGGGCCGAGCGAGGCGCAGTCATACCAGAGATTGCGAAGCCGGGCCGTCGGGAAAGGCGCGTCAGGGTTTCGGTGACGCGCAATGGCTTCCATCCGCTCATGGATGAACGGCAGTGTCCCGCCGAGATTGACAAGCTGGAAGCTGAGACGGGGCCAGAGGTCCTGAATATCGGACAGGATCAGCGTCAGGACATTCTGCGACACCTGGGCCTGCAATGCCACTGCCGACGTGCGGTACTGAACGAAGTCGTCCGGCGGCGCCGGAGGCGCCTCGCCCGCCTTCAGGCCCGGATGCAGCATGATGTGACAGCCTGTCTCGTTCGCGGCCGACAGGACGGGGGCGAGCGATTTCGCCTCGGCGACCGAGTTGAAATAGTTGGACGGCAGGATGATGCCCGGCAGACGCAACTCACGGCGAATGCGGCGCACCTCCTGCGCCGCGAGTTCGGGATCGGTAAGTGGCAGTCCGGCAAGGCCGAAAATGCGCCCTCCGGTCGCTCCATGAAGTTCGGCGAGATGGGTGTTGAAGGCAGTAATCGCCAGAGCGACCTCCTCGGCGGGCAACACGTCCAGCCCGAGCGCCCCCGGAAACGTCAGCAGACGGTGGGTAAGTCCCTGTTGATCCATCTGAGTAAGGCCCACGACGATATCGAAATAATCGGGCTTGAACGGAAACTCACCATTCATCGCGACCATGCCCTGCGACCCGTCCGGCCGGTGGCGCAGATAGGGGCGCGCGGTCCGGCCGTGCAGCATGTCCTGCAGGCCGCCACCGTAAAAATGGGCATGCATGTCGATGCGGTCTTTCACCAGAAGCTCCTTGCTTGCCGGGCAACAGCTTTAGTACCGATAAACCAGTTGCCGTGACGCGGTTCAACGAAATCCATGGCGGGAGGATGCGATGTTCTCAGGCGAATATCCACGAAATTGCTGGTACGTTGCGGGCCGGAGCGAGGATTTCGACCAGTCGCTGAAACCGCTTCGGCTTTTTGGTGAAGAGATCGTCTTTTACCGCAAGGCCGACGGCACGGCTGTCGCACTGGAAGATGCCTGCCCGCATCGGAAACTGCCGCTCTCCAAGGGCAAGATCGAAGGTGACCGGGTCGTCTGTGGCTATCATGGGCTGACCTTTGACGGCACCGGCACCTGCGTCGCGGCGCCGACGCAGGAAGGCGCGATTCCCAAGCGGGCGCGGGTGAAAAGCTATCCGATTATCGAGAAATACGGCTTCGTCTGGATCTGGCCCGGCGCACCGGAGAAGGCCGACATTGCCGAACTGATAGATATTCCGAATTACGATAATCCCGGCTGGGGCAAAACCCGGCGCGGTGCGCTCGACATCGCCTGCAACTATCTCTGGATAACCGACAATCTTCTTGACCCCAGCCATGTGGCATGGGTTCACCTGACCTCCTTCGCAGGCGGGGGCACCGACAATGTACCACTGGAGATCACCGAAGGCGAAGATCGTGTGATTGTCTGGCGCTGGATCCCGGACCGTCCCGCTGCGCCCTATTACCAGCAGTTTATCGGGTTCGAGGGGCATTGCGACCGCAAGCAACACTACGAATGCCGCGTACCGTCGATCGCAATCAACAAGTCGATCTATACACCCGCAGGCACCGGAGGCGACGATGACGCCCTGCCCCAGACGGCTTTCGTGAATTTCTCCTACAATTTCATGACGCCAATCGATGCGGATCACACACTCTATTTCTGGTTCCAGCACCGCAATGCCCTTGCCGATGACGAGGACGTCTCACGCCGCATGTTCGAAGGCGCGACGATGGCATTCAACGAGGACAAGGATGTGCTGGAAGAGGTGCATCGCGGCATGAAGGCCCCACGCTCCCCGCATCTCAACCTCGGTCTGGATGCCGGCGCGATGCGGTTCCGCAAACTGGTTGAAACCCGGATCGCCGCTGAAGCGCAATAAAAGATTGAATCGGCGCATCGAGCCACTGCGCGGGGCAACAACCTGAAATCATGGTGTAAATGGGTGGCGCACCCGACAGGATTCGAACCTGTGACCTCTGCCTTCGGAGGGCAGCACTCTATCCAGCTGAGCTACGGGTGCCTGTTGGTGGGATATAACGGCACGATGCCCGGCCCGCAATCGCGAATTTTGCCTTCGGTCAAATGCCGTGTCAGGCGAAAAGCTCGTGGCAGAGCTCCAGCGCCTCGATGAGTTTGTCGACCTCGGCCTTGGTATTGTAGAGGCCGAACGAGGCACGACAGGTCGCGGTAGCGCCGAAGAAATCGAGAAGCGGCATCGCGCAATGGGTGCCTGCACGAACCGCGACGCCCTTCTTGTCGAGGACGGTCGAGATGTCATGGGCATGGGCCGCGCCCTCAAGCGTCATCGAAAAAATGGCACCCTTGCCAGGTGCGTCGCCTTGGATGTTGAGCCAGTTCAGCCCCTTGAACCGCGTGGTCGCATAGGCCGCGAGTTTCGCCTCATGCGAAGCGATGTTCTCCATGCCGAGCCCCATGAGATATTCCAGCGCCACGCCCATGCCGATCTGCTGGACGATACCGGGCGTACCTGCTTCGAATTTCATCGGGGGATCGTTGTAGGTGACGGTGTCGCGATACACGTCACGGATCATGTCGCCGCCGCCAAGGAAGGGGCGCATCTCCTTCATTCGCTCCTTGGCGATCCAGATCGCGCCGGACCCGCTCGGCCCGTAGAGCTTATGCCCGGTGATCGCGTAGAAATCGCAGCCGATCTCGGGGATCGAGACGGGCCGGTGGACGGCGCCCTGCGAGCCATCGACAAGGACCGGCACGCCCTTCTCCTTTGCCCCCCGACAGATCGCGGCGACATCGACCAACGTGCCAGTGACATTCGACATCTGCGTCACCGCGACAAGTTTCGTCTTCGGCCCGATTGCATCAAGAACCTTCTGCGGGTCGAGCGAGCCGTCCAGTTCCGGCTCGACCCATTTCAGCACCACGCCCTGCCGTTCGCGCAGGAAATGCCAGGGCACGATATTGGCGTGGTGTTCCAGCACGCTTAGCACGATTTCATCCCCCGCCTGCATCCGCGGCGCGGCCCAGGCATAGGACACAAGGTTGATGCCCTCGGTCGTGCCGGTGGTAAAGACGATCTCTTCGGGGTCGGGCGCGTGCAGGAACCGGGCGACGATGCCGCGCACGGCCTCGTACTTGTCTGTGGCGAGGTTAGATAGGTAGTGTAAACCCCTATGAACGTTTGCATATTCATGTTCGTAGGCATGGGTCATCGCGTCGATCACGACGCGCGGCTTCTGGGCCGAGGCGCCGTTGTCGAGATAGACCAGCGGCTTGCCGTTCACCTCGCGCGACAGGATGGGAAAATCCGCCCGGACCTTTTCGACGTCATACATGGGATCAGCCTTTCTCAACCGGCGGCGCGACGCCGAACATGATCAGTACCATCGACAGGATCGTGATGATCACGAGGAAACTCACCACCATGCCGAGAACGACAAGGGCGAGGTTGGTGAAGCCGTGTAGCGCGGCGGTGAACTGAACAAGTAGCCAGATCAAGAGCCCGATGGCCACAAAGGCGATGAGCATGCCGACAGGCGGCACGAGGACGAGCGCGACCAGTTGCACCGCCTGGGCAAGAACCAGCATAAATTCGAGCCAGACGATCAGGAGGAGTGCATCCGCAAAGCTGCCCGTCCCGCCGAAGATTCGACCGATCCAAGCAATGGCGGTCGCGATCACAAGCTGCGACAAGACCTGAAACGGCACGCCGAGCACGGGGTCGGCGGCAAGCGCGAAGATCGGCGGCTGATCGTCGAGCGGCAGGACCAGACCGCCAAGCCGGGTTTCCAGAAGTGCCAGTACCGAAACCAGCAAGAGGCCGATCCACCGCGCCTCCATCGGCGGGTCGAGCGCAATGATCCGCCGGGCGGCCTCGCGTGGCGACCGCAGGGTCTCCATCACCAGATCGGTGACGAGGGCGGGCAGGCCGGTCATTCTCCGCCCCCGAATTCCGCGACCCTGAGGCCTGATACCCAGAACCACAGGAAGACTGTGAAGACGATCACGCCGACCAGCGTCGCCTGTAATCCCGGCCCGATAAAGCCGGCAACCATACCTTGCAGCAACATCAGCGGCGTGACCGCCAGAAGCGCCCAGAAGAGCGCAATGCGCGCGCTGAAATAGTCGCCGCGCCCGCCAAGGGCACGGGCCGCGAGGTGGCCGAGCGCCGCAAGCAGGTAAAAGGCCGGGATCATCGCCAGAGCGGCGAGGAACGTGCCTACCATGTGCTGGGTCAGCGGCACATCCGGCGCGAAATGGGCGGCCCGGCTAAGGCGCGGCCATTGCGCGACGAAGATCACGATCAACGCCGCAATCAGATAGGTCAGTGCCCGCGCCTCATGCCGCTCGCCCTGCAACAGGCGGCGCATGACGACGCGGGGTCCGCGATAGGTCGCAACGATATCGTCGGTGACGGCCATTACTTCTTCCGGCGTGCCAGCCAGGCTTCCAGACGTTCGACGATCTCGGCAGCCAATGCCTCGTCCTCGATCTCCTCGATCGCGTCGGCAAGGAAGGAAAGCACCAGAAGCGCGGTGGCATCCTCACGCGGCACGCCCCGCGAACGCAGGTAGAAAAGCGCGGTTTCGTCGATGGCGCCGGTTGTGGAGCCGTGCGAGCACTGGACATCGTCGGCATAGATTTCCAGCTCCGGCTTGGCGAGGAACTGGCTGTCCTCATCCAAGAGAAGCGACTGGCTGATCTGATAACCGTCGGTCTTCTGCGCGCCCGGCTTAACCAAGATTTTGCCCTGGAACACCCCGGTCGCGCCGTTCTTCAGCACCTTCTTGAAGACCTGCCGGCTTTCGCAACGCTCCGCGTCATGGGTGATAAAGATCGTGTCGTCATGATGGAACTTGCCGTAGCTGCCGTCACCAAGGGCCGCCCCCGCGACATGGGCCACCGCGTCGTCGCCCGCGATGTCGATCACGCATTCGTTGCGGGTCATCTGTCCATTGGCGGTCAGCGTAAAACTCTTGAAGCTCGCCTCTTCGGCAACGCGTGCGAAGATATGTGTGATCGCACGGCGCTCATGGTCGCGGCCCTGCGCGCGGACATGGTGGAACTTGCCGCCTTTGGCGATATCCACTTCCATCACCTTGTTGAACCGCGCCGCCGCAGGGCCGGTTTCCAGCACGGTGATCTCGGCCCCTTCCTCGACCTTCACGCAATGGTGCAAAACCGCGTCGGAGGTCTCGGACGCATGGCGATAGACCAGATGCACGGGCTTTGACGCCTGCCCGGTCACGCGGATCAGCACGCCATCGCTGGCAGCGGCGGTGTTCAGCGCCGCCAGCGGACGGGCAACCGGGTCCTGCCCGCGCGCTTCCAAAACGCCGTAAAGGTCCTGCGCCCAATGTATATCCGCCCTGCCCGCCTCGGCCAGCCGCGAAATCTCGACACCCGCCATGGCAGGATCGTCCGATTCCCATTCGGAAAAGACGCCATCGACGAAGACCAACTTGACACTGGCGACGGTGCCGAAAAGCTGCGGTTCTTTTCCGTCGAACAACGCTGCCTTCGGCGCCTCGGCCGCGATCAACGAGGCCGGATCGGTGAATTTCCAGTACTCATCCCGCCGGGTCGGCAGGCCCATCTCCCGCAGACGCGACACCGCTTCGGCGCGCGCCACGGCCGTGAACCCGCTCTTCGGCAGGTCCAGCGACGCAATCCGCACCTCGGTCACCTCGACCCGCGCCTGATCCTTTCGCATCGGCGCCGCCATCAGGCCATCTCCGCCAGAATATCGGCATAGCCGTTCTTTTCGACCTCAAGCGCCAGTTCCGGCCCACCGGTCTTCACGATGCGGCCATCGGCCATGATGTGGACGACGTCGGGTTTGATATGGTCGAGAAGCCGCTGGTAATGGGTGATGACGAGGAAAGACCGCCCCGCATCACGCAAAGCGTTCACACCGTCCGAGACGAGTTTCATCGCATCGACATCAAGTCCGGAGTCGGTTTCATCCAGAACGCACATGCGCGGTTCCAGGACGGCCATCTGAAGGATCTCGTTGCGCTTCTTCTCGCCGCCCGAAAAGCCGACATTCACCGGGCGCTTCAGCATTTCAGCGTCGATCTTCAGCGTTTTCGCCTTTTCGCGGACCAGCTTCAGGAACTCACCTGCGCTGACTTCCTCTTCGCCGCGCGCCTTGCGTTGTGCATTCAGCGCGGTGCGCAGGAAAGTCATATTGCCGACGCCGGGAATTTCGACCGGGTACTGGAACGCGAGGAACAGCCCCGCCGCCGCCCGCTCCTCAGGCTCCATCTCCAAGAGATCCTCGCCTTCCAGCGTCGCACCGCCATCCGTAACCTCATAGCCGTCCCGGCCGGACAGCACGTAGGACAAGGTCGACTTGCCCGACCCGTTCGGCCCCATGATTGCATGCACCTTCCCGGCCTCGACCGTCAGGTTCACACCCTTGAGGATCTGCTTGTCCTCTTCCTCAAGTTTGACGTGCAGGTTCTTGATTTCGAGCATGTTTTGTCCTTTCAAACGGCAAAGGCGGCCCCGGGGCCAAAGGCCCGGGCCGCGCTGATTTCAGATGTGGGTGAGTCTAGCCGGCGGGCGTCAGACGATAGTCCTTGCCTTCCTCGGCCAGAGCGGCGGCATAGTCCGCCGAGAAGAGTTGCGCCCAGATACCCTGCGCATTCGAGGCCACGGCGGCCTCGCCGTAATGCATCATCAGACAGCCGACGATGAGCGCCGGGAAACGCTGACGGGTGAAGAGGTGGAAAGCCACCATCAGGACACCGGCCAGAACCAGCGCGAACAGCAGCATGCCGCGCTGCTCCAGATCGTAGAATGCCTTCGGCAGACCTTCGAGCTTGGACATGTTGAAATAGATCACCCGGCCAAGCAGAACCGCCGAGATACCGGACAGGAAGGCCAGCAAAACCATCATCTTGTCCGCGAACGTGCGCTTTTGGTGCTTCGGTCGCTGCTTGAGGATCTTGTTGAATTTCTTTTGCGTCGACTGACCCACCAGGTCTGCATGTTCGAACTGCTTCCCGGCCTCGATCCGCTTCAGGCGTTCGGCAAAGGCGGTTTTCTGATGGTCCAGCATGGACATTCCGTGACCCCGGTCTTCTTCCCTTTGCGCGGCAGGATGAGAAAGATTCAAGGCGGAAATCAGGCGCGAAAGATGCGCTTTTCGGGGCACTTACGGCCGCCAGAAGGGTCAATGACGACGTAACGGCGCTTCTGTCGCCCAGGGGCGAACAATGCCCAATCTGCCTCTCTGCGGTCATGATAAACTCACCGCCGTGCCCGATGCCGAGACCATCAGCATGTTGTTGATCACCTCATAGTCCAAGTCGACGCCGACAATGGCATTCGCCCCCATCGCCACCGCCCGCTCCTCCATCTCGCGCAATGCGGTTTCCCGCGCCCGGCCCAGTTCCTGCTCATAGGCGGCCGAGCGGCCACCGACGATATCGCGGACCTGCGCGAACAGATCGCGGAAGATATTGGCACCAAGGATTGCCTCGCCGGTGACAATGCCGTGGTACTGGCGAATGGTTTTTCCTTCGACGGAAGGGGTGGTTGTGACGATCATCGTTGTTCCCTTCCCTCTTTTTCGGCCTGCAAACGTGCGATCAGATCGGCCTTTTGTCGGGCAAGCTGCTTCTGGGTCTCTGCTTCACGCGCCGCGCGCACGGCCTCACCGTTTCCGTTACGTGGGTCGGTCGCATCCAAATTCGCGAAAGCAACCCCGTGTTGCCACGCAGAAACCGGAGTGTTCAGCTTCCGGACCCAGCGGGCGACGAGCAGCCCTGCACCAGCACCGAGAGACAAAACCAGCCCGATTTTGCCAAACCGAGGCAGCCACGCCAATTCGACGGAAGAAAACAAAATCGTCCCGCCAATCCAGATCACTGCGGCAGCCTGAATGGCTTCGCGAACACCGCTCGTGTGGCGGCTGTCAAACGCATCGGCGGGTTCCTGAACCGGCCCCCTCCCATGTCCAAGACCGAACACTAACCGACGCTCCCCTCAAGCGATATCGCCACAAGGCTCTGCGCCTCCATGGCGAACTCCATCGGCAGCGCCTGCAGCACTTCCCGGCAGAAGCCGTTGACCACCAGCGCCACCGCCTCTTCCTCGTCCATGCCGCGCGAGCGGCAGTAGAAGAGTTGATCGTCATCGACCTTAGAGGTCGTCGCCTCATGCTCCACGCGCGAAGAGTTGTTCTTCACCTCGATATACGGCACGGTATGCGCCCCGCACTGGTCGCCGATCAGCAGGCTGTCGCACTGGGTATAGTTGCGGCTGTTCTTGGCCTTCGGATGCATTGTCACCAGACCGCGATAGGTGTTCTGCGCCTTACCGGCAGAAATCCCTTTTGAAACAATGCGAGAGCGGCTGTTCTTGCCCAGATGGATCATCTTGGTGCCGGTGTCGGCCTGCTGCATGTTGTTGGCGATGGCGATTGAATAAAACTCGCCCTGGCTATCGTCGCCGCGCAGGATGCAGGACGGGTATTTCCAGGTGATCGCCGAACCGGTCTCGACCTGAGTCCACATCACTTTCGCCCGGTCGCCCCGGCAATCGGCGCGCTTGGTGACGAAGTTGTAGATGCCGCCCTTGCCCTCCTCATCGCCGGGGAACCAGTTCTGCACGGTCGAGTATTTCACCTCGGCATCCTCAAGGATGACGATTTCGACGACGGCCGCATGAAGCTGCGCCACATCGCGCTTCGGCGCGGTGCAACCCTCCAGATAGCTGACATAAGACCCCTTGTCGGCGATGATCAGCGTCCGCTCGAACTGGCCGGTATTCTCCGCGTTGATGCGGAAATAGGTCGAAAGCTCCATCGGGCAGCGGGTGTTCGGTGGGATGTAGACGAACGAGCCGTCCGAGAAAACCGCCGAATTGAGCGTCGCAAAGAAGTTGTCGGATTGCGGCACGACCGAGCCGAGATACTTCTTCACCAGTTCCGGATGCTCGCGGATCGCTTCCGAAATCGAGCAGAAGATCACACCCGCCTTCTTCAGTTCCTCCTTGAAGGTCGTACCTACGCTGACCGAGTCAAAGACCGCATCGACGGCCACCTTGCGGGCATCGGCAGGCGCCTCATCCGCGCCCTCGACACCGGCCAAAATCATCTGTTCTTTCAACGGGATGCCGAGCTTTTCGTAAGTGGCCAGCAGCTTCGGATCAACCTCATCCAGAGACTTCGGCTTGACGTCCATGCTTTTCGGCCGGGCATAATAATACTGCGACTGGTAGTCGATCTCGGGATAATTAAGCATGGCCCAGCGCGGCTCTTCCATCTCCTGCCAGCGGCGGAACGCGGCCAGACGCCACTCGGTCATCCACTCGGGTTCTTCGTTCTTGGCCGAGATCAGGCGCACGATGTCCTCGTTCACGCCGATGGGCGCGTAGTCCATCTCGATCTCGGTTTCCCAGCCGTATTTGTAGGCGCCCATGTTCTGAACCGCCTCGACCGTCTCGCGGTCCACGCCCTCGCGGACTTCCAGTTCCACCGTCTCGCCCTGAGCCATGATCTTTTCCTGTTCGTTTTCCATGCGTTCCGCGTCTTTCCTCATGCAGCTCGCGCGCGTTGCCGCGCCCGTGCCGCGATCCAGGCCTCCGCGAAACGGTCGACCTCATCCATCGTCGTCGTGGGTCCGAGCGAGACGCGGATGGCCGAAGCCGCCTCTGCCTCGTCATAACCCAGTGCCTTCAACACCCGGCTTGCCTTGACCTTGCCCGATGAACAGGCCGAACCCGCCGAAATCGCAAACCCGGCCAGATCCATCTGCATCACCTGCGTCTCACCCTTCCAGCCCGGCGTCAGAATGCAGGTCGTGTTGGGCAGCCGTGGGCCGTCACCACCGACGAACACCGTTTCAGGTGCAGCCTCGGCAATACGCGCCTCAAGCCGGTCGCGCAACTCGGCAACGCCGCTCCAGACGCCTGCCTCCTGATCCGCCAAAGCCGCCTTCGCCGCCGCGCCGAACCCCGCGATGCCGCTGACGTTCTCGGTCCCAGAGCGACGCCCCAGTTCCTGCCCGCCGCCCGGCCGCAGGGTCGCAATCTCCAGCCCATCCCGCACGATCAGCGCGCCGACACCTTTCGGCCCGCCGATCTTGTGCGCGGAGACAATCGCGAAATCCGCGCCTGACCAGGAGAAGGCGAAGGGCACCCGCCCCACCGCCTGCACAACATCCAGAAGCAGCCAGTCGGCCCGCCGCGCGCCGTAAGGATAGCCGTCCTCACCCTTGGCGGGGGGCTCTGTGATCACCCCGGTCTCACTGTTGGCCAATCCCATTGCCAGCGTATGGCCACCCTCGGCAGCGCTATCCATCCGCCAATGCGCCATCAGGCAGTCATGCGCAGTCGGGTCGACATAGACGTCATGACCCCCGGCCAACACCCCTGCCGCCTCGGTCGCGCCCGAGGTGAAAACCACCTCTTTCGCGCGGCACCCGACCAAAGCCGCCACATCCTCGCGCGCCCGCTCGACGATCATTTTCGCCGCCCGCCCTTCGGCATGAACCGAAGACGGGTTGCCGACAGCGTCAAGTGCCGCGACAACGGCCTCCCTTGCATCCACCCGCAAGGGCGCCGTCGCGTTCCAGTCGAGATAGACCCGCCCCGTCACGCCCGCACCTTCTTCTGTTCGCAAATACTCCCGGCGGAGCCGACCCGAGCCGGAGACGCCAGGCGGAGGCGAGAAAAAACGCGTGGCGCGGAACGCGCCTCAATTTGAACAGACAGGATCATTCGTCGACCACCTGAAACAGCGCGGGCACCGCCGGGCAGGGTTTCAGCGTATTGCCGATCACATCCGAAAGCGTCGTCTGGTGAAGGAAGACGTAGACATGGGCCGACAGGCCTTCCCACAGCCGGTTGGTCATCGACTGCGCCCGGCTGCCTGAGACACCACCCGATGCTCCCGCGCCCGTGTGCAACGCACTCACCGTCTCATCGACCGCTTCCAGAACCTCGCTCACCCGGATCTCGACCGGATCACGGGCGAGCTTGTAGCCGCCCCCTGGCCCCCGCACCGATTCGACCAACCCCGCCCGGCGCAGCTTGACGAAAAGCTGCTCCAGATACGGGAGCGAGATGTCCTGACGCTTCGAGATCTCGGCCAGCGAGGTCAGCTGATCCTCGCGGACCGTGGCCAGATCGGCCAAGGCCACCATCGCATACCGCCCTTTGGTCGAGAGTTTCATCAGTTTTTGCCCCGCAAAGACATTGACGACGGGCAGAAGGCCGCTTAACTCCTTTCCACCCGGTCACCGGCATCCGCCGGTATTTAGAACAATTCTAGGGTGCCTGAGCAAAATCGTCAAGAATGGCCATGCCATTTTGACGGCAAAGGCCCCGCCAGAGAGAAGACAAGCGATGCCCGAAGTGATTTTTGCCGGCCCCGAGGGTCGGCTGGAAGGCCGCTACCACCCCCAGAAACAGCCCGACGCGCCGATTGCGATCATCCTGCATCCGCACCCTCAGTTCGGCGGCACGATGAATAACCGCGTGGTACACCGGCTGCATTACGCCTTCCACGAACTGGGCTTCACCGTCCTCAGGTTCAACTTCCGTGGCGTCGGCCGCAGCCAGGGCGAATATGACCAGGGCATCGGCGAACTTTCTGACGCGGCCTCTGCGCTCGACTACCTTCAGGCAATGAACCCGAACTCCAAGCATTGCTGGGTCGCGGGGTTTTCGTTCGGCGCATGGATCGGCATGCAGCTTCTGATGCGGCGGCCCGAGATCACCGGTTTCATCTCTGTCGCCCCTCCCGCCAACATGTATGACTTTTCCTTCCTCGCGCCCTGCCCCTCCTCGGGTCTGATCATCAACGGCACCGCCGACCGCGTGGCGCCGCCGAAGGACACGCATTCGCTGGTCGGAAAGCTGCGCGAACAGAAAGGCATCACCATCACACATCACGAGGTGGAAGGTGCCGGGCATTTCTTCGAGAATGACGAAACCCAGATGAACCCGATGATCGAAACCGTGCAGGCCTATGTCCAGCGCCGCCTTGGCGAGCAGACGAGGTAAGACCATGCCGTCGACCGAAGAGCTGGGAATCGCGCTGGCCGAGGACGTTTTGAAGGCGGTCGAGGAACTGGGCGACGAGGCGATCGTCAACGAGGTCAACAAGATCGTCGAGGCCTCGTCTTCGGGCCTCCAGGAAGCCTACATGGCCGCCATCCGCGCACAGCGCGCCTCGGCCCGGGCGCGCGAGCATCTCGAGGCGCGGCTGGAGAAAGCCCGCGCATCCAAGGCCAAACCCACGGCGGAAGCCGCTCCTGCAACCACGCACCCGCAGGGATGACCGACCGGCTCGACGCCCAGTTCGCCTTCCTGATAGAGGCCGACAAACTCAAACAGGTGATCCGCGCCACCACGCTCGCCGACGGGTCGCGGCGCGAAAACTCCGGAGAACACAGCTGGCATCTGGCGCTCTACGCGCTCGTTCTTGCCGACCAGGCCGGGCCCAGCGTGAATATCGACCGCGTCATCAAAATGCTGATCCTGCACGATCTGGTCGAGATCGACGTCGGCGACGTGCCGATCCATTCCGCGAACGGCGCGGCCCATGGGTCCGCAGAGATCGCCGAGGCCGAAGCGCAAGCGGCAACCCGTATTTTCGGTCTGCTTCCCGCAGATTTAGGCACAGACCTCCGCGCCCTATGGGAAGAGTTCGAGGCGGCCGAGACCCCCGACGCAATCTTCGCCAAGTCGCTAGACCGGGTGCAGCCTGTCCTCCACAACATCGCCTCAGGCGGCGGGACCTGGACGGAATACAACGTCACCTTCGATCAGCTTGAAACCCGAGTCGGCCAGAAGGTTGCGCGCGGCGCGCCGACGCTCTGGACCTATGTCCGAGGACGGCTGCGATCCTTTTTCCCCGAGGTTTGATCGGGCGTTTCCAGCGCTAAGTGAAAATCGAGCAAAACTGAACACAGATTTCTGCTGACCGCCTCTCACCAGCATATACAACACATGGACTCGCAAAAAAGTTTCGCATGATTTTTTTGTATACCATCGCATACCATCTTCCCCCTGCCTGTGTTTTCAGCTATGTGGACGCCAACGAGTCAGGCAAGCGAGAGGGCAAGCCCATGGGTAACACCGCCAATCCCGACATCATCTACACCAAGGTCGACGAAGCGCCGGAACTGGCCAGTGCCTCGCTTCTGCCGATCATCCGCAAATTCGCGTCGGCCGCCGGGATCACGATAGGAACCAAGGATATTTCGCTTGCGGGCCGCATCCTGTCGGCCTTCCCCGATGCCCTGACCGCAGACCAGCGCATCCCCGACGATCTGGCCGAGCTTGGCGAACTAGTGAAGACGCCCGACGCCAATGTGATCAAGTTGCCGAACATCTCGGCCTCGGTCCCTCAGCTCGTCGCCGCAATCAAGGAATTGCAGGCACAGGGCTACGCGCTGCCCGACTATCCCGAAGACCCCGCAACGGACGCAGAAAAGGCCGCCCGCGCGAAATATGACGCGATCAAGGGGTCGGCGGTGAACCCGGTCCTGCGCGAGGGCAATTCGGATCGCCGTGCAGCGACGGCGGTGAAGAACTATGCGCAGGCCAACCCGCACCGGATGGGCGACTGGTCTTCGGCCAGCAAGACCCGCGTTGCAGCGATGGCGGGCGATGATTTCCGGTCCAACGAAACCTCCGCGACACTCACAAACGCCACGACTGCGAAGATCGTGCTTGAGACGGCAAGCGGCGAGACCGTCCTGAAGGACGGCATCAAATACCCTGCCGGAACGGTCGTTGACGCGACCTTCATGTCGGCCAAGGCGCTTGATGCGTTCCTGACGAAGGAAATCGAAAAGACCAAGGCCGAGGGCGTACTGTTCTCGCTCCACATGAAGGCGACGATGATGAAGGTCTCGGACCCGATCATCTTCGGTCATGCGGTCAAGGCCTGGCTCGCCCCGGTCTTCGAGAAATTCGGCGACCAGATGGAGGCGCTTGGCGTCAACCCGAATTCCGGCCTCGGCGATCTTCTGGATCGGGTGAAGGATGACACTGAGATCATGGCAGCCATCGACGCCGTGAACGCCGAACGCCCGCTGATGTACATGGTGAACTCGGACAAGGGCATCACCAACCTGCATGTGCCCTCGGACGTGATCATCGACGCCTCGATGCCCGCGCTCATACGCGCTGGCGGCAAGGGCTGGGGACCGGACGGGAATGAGGCCGACTGCGTCTGCGTCATCCCCGACAATTCCTATGCGCCGGTCTATGACGCGGCGATCGAATTCTTCAAGGCGAACGGCAAGCTGAACCCGGCCACTGCCGGCACGGTGCAGAATATCGGCCTTATGGCGCAGAAGGCCGAGGAATACGGCTCCCACCCGACAACGTTCGAGATCCCGGCGGACGGCACCGTGAAGATGGTGCTGGAGGACGGCACCGTCCTGCATTCGCACGCGGTCGAAAAGGGCGACATCTGGCGGTCCGCCTCGGCCCGCAAGGCACCGATCGAGGACTGGGTGAACCTCGCCATCGACCGCCAGCGCTTGACCGGGTACCGCGCGATCTTCTGGCTGGATGCGACCCGCGCCCATGATGCCGAGCTCATCAGGATGGTGAAGCCCATCCTCGAGGCAAAGGGCGTGGCCAACAAGTTCGAGATCATGGCCCCGCGCGAGGCGACGATCGCCAGCCTTGAGACGATCACCAAGGGCGAAAACACCATCGCCGTCACGGGCAATGTGCTGCGCGACTATCTGACCGACCTCTTCCCGATCCTCGAACTCGCGACCAGCGCAAAGATGCTCTCGATCGTCAAGCTGATGCAGGGCGGCGGGCTCTTTGAGACGGGCGCGGGCGGCTCGGCGCCGAAGCATGTCCAGCAGTTGCAGGAGGAAAACCACCTGCGCTGGGACTCGCTAGGCGAGTTCTGCGCGCTCGGCGAAAGCTTCCGCTTCCTGGCAGAGAGCAAGGGCAACGCCAAGGCCAAGGTGCTGGGTGATGCGGTCGATGCCGCAACACAGGGCATCCTGGACCACGACCGTTCGCCGGGCCGCAAGGTCGGCCAGCCCGACAACCGCGACAGCCATTACTGGTTCGCCCGCTATTGGGCCGAAGCTTTGGCCGCGCAATCGGACGATGCCGGGTTAGCCGCTGAATTCGCCCCGGTGGCGAAAGCGCTGGCCGAGGATGAGGCGAAGATCGTCGCTGAATTCGCCGCCGTACAGGGCAAACCGGCCGATATCGGCGGCTACTACCACGCCGACCCGGCCAAGCTTGCCGCTGTGATGCGGCCAAGTGGCACGCTGAACGCCATCATCGACTGAGGAAACCGTGAGCGGGGGGCCAGCCCCCCGCACCCCCCGGAGTATTTTGGGACAGAAAGTGACAATAGCACACTTTCTGTCGGTAAATACCGTCGGAGGTGAATTGCCTGAATGGGCAGGAGGGGGCAGAAGGCCCCCTTTCTTTTGCCCGGCCCCTAGCCATTGGGCGCGATTTCCTCTATCGGGGCGCAACTTCAGAAAATGGCGGACCCATGGACCTTCGCAATATCGCGATCATCGCGCACGTTGACCACGGCAAGACGACGCTAGTCGACGAGCTTCTCAAGCAATCCGGAACGTTCCGGGAAAACCAGGCCACGACCGAACGGGCGATGGATTCGAACGATATCGAGCGTGAGCGCGGCATCACCATCCTTGCGAAATGCACGAGCGTGGAACACGGATCGACCCGGATCAACATCGTCGATACGCCCGGCCACGCCGATTTCGGCGGCGAGGTGGAGCGTATCCTCAATATGGTCGACGGCGTCGTCCTCTTGGTCGATGCCGCCGAAGGGCCGATGCCGCAGACGAAATTCGTGACCTCCAAGGCGCTGGCGCTGGGTCTGCGCCCCATCGTCGTGCTGAACAAAGTCGACAAGCCGGATGCCGAGCCGGACCGCGCGCTGAACGAAGTTTTCGACCTTTTCGCCAACCTCGGCGCCGATGACGATCAGCTCGACTTCCCGCATCTCTACGCCTCGGGCCGGTCTGGCTGGGCGGATGCGGAGCTTGACGGGCCGCGCGAAAATCTCGACGCGCTTTTCGACCTGATCGTCAAACATGTTCCCGCGCCGCGCCAAATCGCCGATGCCGACAAGCCCTTCCGCATGCTGGCCACTACCCTTTCCGCCGACCCTTTCATCGGCCGCATCCTGACGGGCCGGGTCGAAAGCGGCACGCTGAAAGTGGGCGAGACGATCAAGGCGCTCAGCCGCAAGGGCGAGCGGATCGAACAATTCCGCGTAACCAAGATCCTCGCCTTCCGCGGCCTTGGCCAGCAGCCCATCGACGAGGCCGTCGCGGGCGATATCGTCACGCTTGCGGGTATGACCAAGGCGACGGTTGCCGACACGCTTTGCGATCTTTCCATCGACGTTCCACTCCCCGCCCAACCCATCGACCCGCCGACGATCTCGGTCACCTTCGGCATCAACGACAGCCCCTTGGCAGGCAAGGACGGCAACAAGGTCCAATCCCGTGTCATCCGCGAACGCCTGATGAAAGAGGCGGAGAGTAACGTCGCGATCAAGATCGAGGACACGCCGGGCGGCGAGGCCTTCGTGGTCTCGGGGCGTGGCGAACTCCAGATGGGCGTGCTGATCGAGAATATGCGTCGCGAGGGGTTCGAGCTTTCAATTTCCCGCCCCCGCGTGATCTTCCGCGAGGAAAACGGCCAGCGGATGGAACCCGTCGAAGAGGTCATCGTCGATGTCGATGACGAGTATTCCGGCGTGGTGATCGAAAAGCTGACCGGTCAGCGCAAGGGCGATCTGGTGGAGATGAAACCGGCAGGTGCAGGCAAAACCCGCATCGTCGCCCATGTGCCCTCGCGCGGGCTCATCGGCTATCACGGCCAGTTCCTGACCGATACGCGCGGCACCGGCGTTCTGAACCGCATCTTCCACGGTTGGACCCCGCATAAGGGTCCGATCGAGGGGCGCCATGTCGGCGTCCTGATCTCGATGGAGAACGGCGTTTCGGTCGCCTATGCACTCTGGAACCTCGAAGACCGGGGCAAGCTTTTCATCGGCGCGCAGGAACAGGTCTATGAGGGCATGATTATCGGTGAACATTCCCGCGACAACGATCTGGAAGTGAACCCGCTTAAGGGCAAGAAGCTGACCAACGTCCGCGCCTCAGGCACGGATGAAGCGGTTCGTCTGACCCCGCCCGTTCGCATGAGCTTGGAAGAGGCCATCGCCTATGTGCAGGACGATGAACTGGTGGAGGTTACGCCGAAGATCGTGCGCCTCCGCAAACGCTTCCTCGACCCGCATGAGCGCAAGCGCCAGGCAAAGGCAGGTTGAGTCGTCACCACTTGTGACGACCACCCTGCCAGCCCGCGGCGACTTGTGTTTCGGCTTGTCCTTTTCGGCTCGTAGCTTTTTGAAAGCCTCTCGAAACACATGATCAATTATGCAATATCGGTCGCGTAGGGCAGGAAGGAACACGTGTTGAGCGGGAAAGGCGAACCCAAACTCGCGAAATGGATATCCATCATCGCGGCGCTGGCTCTTTTTGGCGGCGGCTCTTTCGCGTATGGTCTCTATTCCGGTGCCAAGGAAACCGGTTTGTTCAACGCTGCGAAGCGGTTCGAACAAATTGCCAAAGAGGCAGTTAGCCAACTCCGGCAGAACGTATCCAACCGGCCCGAAGAGTTTCTGCAACCTGCGCGGTTCGAAGGCAGCGGTGTCGTTAAGAACGACGTAACCGATCAGGACCTGGTAATGATCGCCGGGTTCTTTGACGGTGACAACGGGGTGCGTCTTCTTCGCAGAGATGGAACAGTGGTTGCCGCTTGGCGTCTGACATTTTCAGATTATGTCCCCGACCCGAGTTATCTGGGTGAAGACGCCCCCGCAACGGACTGGAACGTTGACCTGCATGGCACGTTGCTCAATCCGGACGGTTCTCTGGTCACAAACTTCGAATATGCCGCACTCGTCAAACTCGACCGCTGCGGCAGGCTCGACTGGATACTAGAACAGCCGACGCATCACTCAGTCGAGCGGTCGGAGCTTGGCGGGTACTGGGTGCCGGGTCGCCGCTTTACGAACGGCAAGGGGCCGGAGGCATCATTTCCACCGCTCACAGACATGAGTGGAGAACATCGGTACAAAGAAGATGAGATCCTTCACGTTACCGAGGACGGGCAGATCGACAAAACGGTCTCAGTGCCTCGCATTCTCTACGACAGTGGTCTTGCTCCGGTATTGAGCGCGACCGGAATTCGCTATCTGCCCGGCCGTGAGTGGTCGGACGAAATTGTCCATGTCAACAAGATCGCGGAACTGCCCGCCGCGCTTGCCCCTGCCTTCCCCATGTTCGAGGCAGGAGATCTGGCGATCTCGATCCGGGAATACAATCTTGTAGCGGTGATCGACCCGGATACATGGAAGGTCAAATGGCACCGGACGGGGCCATGGGTCCGCCAGCACGACCCAGAATTCATCGCCGATGGAACGATCGCGGTGTTCAACAACAACACCTATGCGACTCGCGTCGGTGCGTACAACCGAACCTCTCCGAACGACCCGCGTGTTTCCGACGTGATGGCTGTGAACCCGGCCACGGGAAACACCACGATTCCTTTCGCCGCCGGGGACGGCGAGGGAATGCTAAGCGTGGTTCGGAGCAAAATCGACCCTGTGACCGACGGCGGCTACCTCATAACCGAGTTCGAGGCCGGACGCGCCCTGCAAACCGATCGCGCGGGCCGGATCGTCTGGGAATACATCAACCGCTACGATACGGAATTCGTCGCTGAGATCACCGAGGCGCGACTCTATCCAGCGGATTATTTCACCGTCGACGACTGGTCCTGCGCCCAGTAGCACCGCAATTAACAGCGATCAGGCGGCCGTATCCACCACCTCGACCCCATGCGTCACCTCGGCCGTCTTGGCCATCATCGCCGAGGCGGAGCAGTATTTCTCGGCCGAAAGCTGCACTGCGCGTTCGACCTTGGCGGGGTTGAGGCCCCTGCCCTTTACCGTGAACTGCATATGGATCTTCACGAAAACCTTCGGCTCCGTCGTCGCACGTTCGGCGGTCAGGTCACAGGTGCAATCCTCAACCGGCTCGCGGCCCTTCTCAAGGATATGAATCACGTCGTAGGCGGCGCAGCCGCCGGTGCCGATCAGCACAAGCTCCATCGGGCTCGGCCCCGGTTTGCCACTCTCGCCATAGGCGTTGCCGAGAACGATCTGATGGCCCGCCTCAACCGTCCCGGTAAAGGTACGGTCCTCGACCCATTTCACGCGTGCTTTCATGATCTTCCCCTGTCTGACCGCCGCGCATCATGGCGACAAGGCAGGGTGGCTGCAAGGGTACTAGGCCGGCTTTCGCACGAACAGGAAATAGGCCGGATTGATGCCCGTCTCGACCAGGGTAAAACCGAGCGCGCGGGCGGTTCGGGCGATGGCCGCCGTGCGGGGATTGTCGGCGGCGAAGAGGATCGCTGACAGGCCGAACTCCCGGACGCCCCTGCGCAAGGTGTCTTTTGTGTCCGGAGCGTCCGTCTTGCCGTTCACGAGGTCAAAGAGCGCATGACGCAGGCCTAGCGCCTCAGGCGTCATCGTGTGCCGGTAATGCACGAGGTATAGGTCGCGTACGGCGATCTGTCGGCGCAGCGGCTGTAACGTGGACAGCCAGACCGCAACCGGTTCAGGCGCCAGCACGGTATCTGCGGCCGTCGTCGCGCCTGCGACCTCCTGTGCGATCCGGTAGTCGCCTTGAACCACCTTCAGTCCGAGGGGATCAAGATGGCCGCCATTGCGCGGAGCAAGGATAGACAGTGGCGACAGGAGCGCGGCCAGAAGCGCTAGTCCGGGGATCACCGCGCGTAGTTTCGGTGACAGCCCGCGTACCAATGCTGCAAGACCGATGCCGGTCAGCGCCGGGATCGGGATCGCGTAGAACAGCCGGTAGTTGAGATTGCCGGTGACGTGATCGGCGAAGGAATCAAACAGAATTGGGTTGAACGGTAACGCGAGAAAAACCAGAAGCACCCCCGCTGAAAAGCGCCGCAGGAACCCGGCCGGTAAGAAAGACCAGACCGCGAGGCCAATCCAGAGCGTGACGAGGCCAGGCACATTGGCACCGAAGATCCGCAACGTCTCGCGTAACGGCGGGATCACATCGGTGTATTCCGAGGCGAAGGCCCCGGTTGTCAACAGGACGACACCCCCCATCAAAACCGGCCAGAGGCTTGTTAGACCGCCGAGAACGTAGCGGACCGGTTGCACCGGTCCAGTGATCAGCAAGGCGGAGAAGGCGAGAAAACCGGCAATGGGCGCAAGGTAGATGCCGTTGGCCGTCATGCCGACCACTGCCGTCTGTGTCGCGGCCAGCAGTATCCAGTCACGCCGGCCGCCCGATGACCAGAAGCGGAGCGCGAAGAGATAGATCAGCGGCACGAGGATCGTGAAGGCAGCCCCCTTTCCCTGCTGGAAGCGGACAAAGCTGAAGTTGCCGTAACTGGCATTGGCGCCGGAATTCAGAAGCAGAAAGGTCAGGGTGAGCGCGACGGCAATTAGCCAGTGTCCCGGCAACAGTCGGCGGGCCAAGGCGGCGAAGACAAGCACACTAAGTGCTGCCATCAGAGGTGGCCAGACCAGATGCGCAACGGTGATGACCTGCCAGCCGGTCAGTCCGGCCATTGCGGCAAAGAGTGCGGGCAGCGCCTCCACCCGGTATGTGGGCAGATGAATGGGTTGGGCCGGGTCCCCGATCATCGTGTCCCATTGCAGGATCGGGCGCGGATCTTCGAGAATACCGACCGCAAGATTGAGGAAATTCGCGTCATCCTGATCCGGGCGTTGGATCAGAAGCGTGACCGCCATCGCGCCGACGATCAGAATAAGCAGGCCGAGAATATCGCGATAAGCGACCGGAGTAGCATCATCGGTCCGGCGTCCGGAAGAGGGCGCGGAATCGCGGCTCAGCACCCCAAAGATGAGCGTCAGCATGGAGATGAGCCAGAAGGCTGGATAGCTCTGGCCGCCGTAAAGCGCCGCAACGGCGACAAGCATCGCCGCCGCTGGGATGTAGCGGCGAAAAACGGACGCAGATGTGTTGCTCTTGGCCCCAATAACCACCTCGTCAACACCTTCTGGCACCAAGAAGGCGATAACAACACCACCGAACAGGGCAACGGCCAAGGCAGGGGTCAGAAATGCCGCGGACATCCCGGCCTGCACGCCAATATTGCAGATCACGGTCCAGACCGCGAAGAAGCCGATTGGGCCCGCAACCGCACGTGTCAGCGCCCGGTCGAACGTCCTTCCGTCAACGTTTCGCAGCATTCCCGTCTCCGGCGACAAAGACGAATCTGGCGGACAGGAAATAGGTGAGGAACATCGCCACCACTGAAGCAATGGCCTGCGGAAGCGCCGGATATTCCCTGGCCCAACCATAAAGTGCGATGAAAGTTGTGTAGACCACGAGATTGACCGAAACGCCTGCGATCTGCGAGCCGAAATATTTTGAGAAAATCCGGGTTTGGCCGCCTCCACCCCTGCGGTCACCGAAGGTCCAGACCCGGTTCAGGAAATACGTGGCCGCAACGGCAAGCCCGAATGACGGCACGCGGCTAAGCAGTGGGTCGACGCCGAAACCGTTGGCAAGGATCGTGAGCACGCCCGCATCGACGAGAAAACCGATGCTGCCGACCCCCACGAACCGCGATTTTCGGCGCAAGGTCACCGCACCGCGCCCTTGCGTTCGGCGGCGATTACGGGTCGGGGTGCTTCCCCCGCCCTGCGCATGAGTTCGGCGTGGATCGAGGGGAACGACAGATAGTGCAGCCGCTTCATCTCGCGCCGGCCGCGCGTCGTCGTATCAAGAATCAAACCCGCGACCAGACTCAGCATTGCGATCATCATCAGCGACGCGGCCAGAATCGCCGTTGGGAATTTCAGCACCAGACCGGTTTTCATGAACGCGTAGACGACTGGCAGGCCAAAGGCGAGCGATGCGGTCGCCGCGACGGCGGACATTACCGAAAAGAAAGCTAGCGGCCGTTCGTCGCGGATAAGCCGGGCAACGGTCCGCAAAATCCGCCAGCCATCGCGGAAGG
The DNA here is from genome assembly GCF_025751495.1 of Albidovulum litorale. Lineage (GTDB taxonomy): Bacteria > Pseudomonadota > Alphaproteobacteria > Rhodobacterales > Rhodobacteraceae > Albidovulum > Albidovulum litorale. Next base: position 321,652 of record NZ_JAOWKZ010000003.1, read on the forward strand.
TCGAAAGCTTGCTTTCCGACCCGTCGGGCCGGTCGAAATAGCTGGTCCTGAGCTCACCGATGGGCATCCGCAGTTCCAGCGCGTGTACCGCCAGTTCGGTCTCGGTCTCGAACCCCTGCGACAGGGCCGGGAAGGATTTCACGAACCGCTTCGACAGACCTTTATAGCCCGACAGCATGTCGTTGATCTCTGTGCCGAAGATCGACCGGACCATGCCGGTGAACATCAGATTGCCGAATTTGTGGCCGGGCCTGTAGGCGGCCTCCAGGTCAGTCACGCGCACGCAGTTAAGAAAGTCGAGCCCTTCGTCCAGCATCCGGCGCACGATTTCGGTCGCGGCGCTGGCGTCATACGTCGCGTCGCCGTCGACAATGATGTAGATATCGGCGTCAATGTCGCTGAACATACGACGCACGACATTGCCCTTGCCCTGTCGTCTTTCACTGCGAACGATGGCACCGGCCGTCTTGGCGCATTCGACGGTTGCGTCTGTGGAGTTGTTGTCGAAGACGAAGACGGTTGCAGACGGCAAGGCATCACGGAAGTCCGCCACGACCTTCGCGACGGTTTTCTCCTCATTATAACAAGGTATTAAAACAGATATTCTGGGAAACTGATCCATCGCCGTCACAAAGCGATCTCCTGCTGATACTGTCATGAGGGCATGGCCAGCCCGCACGCTCACCCGGCTGACCATACCGGCCCCTCGCGACTCTGCCGCAACCGGACCCCAATCGCAATGAAAGACCGGCGCTGTCCTCCCGGTCAGGTGCGCCCGAATTCGTCCTCGATCCGTTCGATATCGTCTTCCTCAAGGTAACTGCCGGTCTGAACCTCGATGATCTCGACCGGAATCTTGCCGGGATTGGCCAGCCGATGGACCGAGCCGATCGGGATATAGACGCTTTCATTCTCATGCAGGATCGACACTTTGGCATCGACCGTGACCTCGGCCGTACCCCGCACGACGACCCAGTGTTCGGCGCGGTGGTGGTGTTTCTGCAAGGAAAGCTTCGCGCCGGGCTTCACGACGATGCGCTTGACCCGGAAGCGTTCGCCAAGGTCCATTGTCTGGTACCAGCCCCAGGGCCGGTGGTTGCGGATATGTTCGACCGCCTCGGCCCGGTCCGCCCCCTTCAGCGCGCCAACAAGGCCCTTCACGTCCTGTGCCTTTTCACGCGGCGCGACCATGATCGCATCCGGCGTTTCGATTATGGCGAGCCCTTCGACACCAACAGCGCAGACGAGCCGCCCCTCGGAATGGATCAGGTTGTCCTTCGCCTCGAACGCGAACCCGTCACCGCGGATCGCGTTGCCCACGGCATCCTTGTCGGATTCCGTCCAGACCGCATCCCAGTCGCCGACATCGGACCAGCGGAACCGGCCCGGTGCCACGCGGGCCTCGCGCGTCTTTTCCATGAAACCGTGATCGAACGAGATCGCACGGGCCTTGCCAAAGCTCTTGCCTGGCACCCACATGCCGAGATCCTCGATCATACCGGCGACGGCCTGCGTCACATGCTCGACCGTGTCGGGTTCGACGGCGCGCACCGCCTCGATCAGCCAGCCCGCGCGGAAGCAGAACATGCCCGCATTCCACAGGCAGCCTTCCGCGATCAACTTTTCCGCCCGCGCCTCGTCGGGTTTTTCAACGAAACGTTCGACCGGCGATGTACCATCTTTTGCCGCAGCCCCGGGTTTGATGTAGCCAAGCCCTGTCGACGGACCGGTCGGCGTCACACCGACAAGGGCGATCCCCGATTTGCGCACTGATCCGGCGGCGGTATGTACGGCCTCGCTCAGCGCCGATGCATCGCGAATGAGGTGATCGGAGGGCATCACCGCCAAGACCTGATCGGGGTCGTCCACCGCCGCAATCGCCGCTGCGAGCAGAACCGCCGCCAGCGTGTCGCGCCGCTCAGGCTCGATCACCACACGGGCCTCGGGCGCCACCGCCTCCACCTGATCGCGGATGGTGAACCGCACGGCATGGGCGCCGATGACCATCGGCGCACCAAAACCGTTTCCGGCCACACGCGCCAGCGTCATCTGCAACAGCGTCTGGTCGCCGAGGATCGGCAGAAGCTGCTTGGCCATTCCCTCACGCGACACCGGCCAGAGGCGCGTACCGGTCCCGCCACACAGGATCACCGGCAGGATCTTGTCACTCATATTCCATCACTCCGCATTCAGGCGTCCGAAAAGAATAACCGGGGCCACGCCGGGGCGCGACTTCGCGTGCAGGGAATACCTCGATTGGCAGGCAACTGGAAACAATCGACGTCGTTCAACATTATTTCCGACAATGTCTTTGCCCAAGGGCAACCGGGATTCGCAGGGGCGCGGTGAAAGGCCATCAGAATGGTATCTTCAACGGTGCGGACTATACATCGCGGCCCGATCTGTCACAATGATCCACGCTAAACCACTGAAAGTAAACCACGGAAAGTCATCGCTATCCATGCCCCCCAAATTCGGCACGAGTGGCCTGCGCGGCCTTGTCAGCGACCTGACCGACGGACTTTGCGCAGGTTATGTGCGCGCCTTTCTGCAGGTCACGCCCCATTCCGGGCAGTTGATGATCGGCCGCGACCTGCGACCGTCGTCGGAACGGATCGCGGCGGCGGTCGCGGCGGCGGCGGCGGCAGAGGGTCTGACACCGGTCGATTGCGGGGCCCTGCCGACACCGGCGCTGGCGCTTGCGGCGATGGAGGCCGGAGCGCCGTCGGTAATGGTGACCGGCAGCCATATCCCGGCTGATCGAAACGGGCTGAAGTTCTACACCGCCAATGGCGAGATCACCAAGGCGGACGAGGCAGCGATCCTGCGGGTCTATGCGGGCGAAACCGACTGCCCGCCGGTCGAGGCGGTCGAGGACCCCGAGGCCGTGCCCAGCTATCGCCGCCGTTATCTGAGCTACCTTGGCCGCAGCGCGCTGTCGGGGCTCAGGATCGGCGTCTATGAACACAGTTCGGTAGCCCGCGATCTGCTGTCCGAGACGTTGCGATTTCTCGGGGCCGAAACGGTGTCTCTTGGCCGGTCCGAGACGTTCATTCCGGTCGATACCGAGGCCGTCGATACCGCAACGCGGGACATGCTCGCAGGATGGGCTGCGGAACACGGCCTGACCGCGATCGTCTCGACCGACGGCGATGCTGATCGCCCGCTGATGGCCGATGCGGCCGGACGTGTGATCCCCGGCGACGTTCTGGGCGTTCTGACTGCAAGCCTAATCGGGGCCGATACCGTGGTGACGCCGGTTTCCTCCAATACCATGATCGAGCTTTCGGGCCGGTTCACCCGGGTTGTCCGCACGAAAATCGGGTCCCCCTATGTGATCGCCGCGATGCAGTCGGCCCCGAAAAGCGCCCGTGTCGCCGGGTTCGAGGCCAATGGCGGCTTTCTTCTGGGCTTCGCCGCCGAGGGACGCGGCGGCCTGATCGCGCCCCTGGCCACGCGTGACGCGTTCCTGCCGATCCTCCTGCCGCTCGCCGAATGTGTGCGGCGCAGTGTCGGGCTGGCCGATCTAGTGGCGGCCCTGCCCGCTCGGGCAACCGCCAGTGACCGTCTGACCGGGGTTGAAACCGAAAAATCGCTGGCGCTGGTCGAGCTGCTGTCGACCGAGCCGGAGGCACGGCAGGTGTTTTTCGACGGCAACGGCCCAGAAGCCGCGATCGACAAGACCGATGGCCTGCGCGTGACCTTCCAGTCAGGCAACATCCTGCACCTGCGTCCCTCGGGCAACGCGCCGGAACTGCGCTGTTACGCCGAGGCGGAAGATACCGAAACCGCCGCCGAACTGGTGCAAAAAACGCTGGAAGTTGCGCGCGAGGCCATCGGCTAAACGCGCGACCTTGGATCACGTCCGGGACGGGGTTTTCACCATGACCCTGTCCGGCGTGTGGATCACCTTTTCCCCGGCCACGAAATCATCCAGCGAGAAGGTCCAGATTCCACGCGGCCAGCGCAGATCCATATGGCGCAAACGGGGCCGATAGACGGCCGTGTAAAGCGTGCCGAAACCGCGCGAAAACGCTGTCGAATAAAGCGGCGGGCGCAGGAAGGCGCCGATGAACTTCTCCTCAGGCTCCACATGCAGGGTTAGCCGTTGAAGCAGGAAACGTTCCCTTTCCACCGTCGCGGTCATGCGGGCATGGTCAGTCCATTCGACCGACTTCTGGTGGTTCGTCGCGACCGCCGCATGGGTGATCTGGGCAGGCCGGTCCGGTGCCATCAGAGCCGTCAGAAAGTGGCGTTTGGCGTCAAGCACCGTGACATTGTAGCTCATATGCGTCGGGATGCGGGCCAGCGCCTTGCCCGCCTCTTCCGCCGTCGTACAGGTTTCCAACACGTAACGCAGGATCAGCGGCACGCCGAACCCCTCGCCCACGACCTGCCGCCCACCGAAGGTCAGCGATACCGCAAGCCCGGCGTCGTTCATCCCGTCCACAAGCCCCCAGAGCCCGTCCGACGTGCCAAGCACCCGGCGCCCACGCCAGTTGGTGCGCATGATGAGGCGGTCGAACGCCGCAGGGCTGTAATCATAGTTCCGCACCATGACCGGTTCGCGCCCCGGCCAGATCGCCTGCGAACAGCCCGAAAGATATGGCGGAGGTCGCCAGAAACTCAGGAACCGGGCGGCATGATCGCCCCCACCCGCAAGTTCACAAAGCTGGTCATAGAGCCCGACCAGTTCCGGCATATGCGCCTCAAGCGCCTTGCGGCTTTCCCAATACGGCGGCCGCGGACCTTCACCCTCGCGCAGCCACCAGCGGTGGTAATCCGGCCAATACTCATGGAAAAGCGCGGCCCAAACCGGGCCAAGCTCCTCGATATCGACGGCGCGCCAGAGATAGTCCATTGCAGCTATGTGCCGGGGCTTGCCCCCGAAGTCTACATGATCTTGAAGGCAGGATCGGCAAAGGCCGGTCCCGCTTCAGCTGACGGCAGCGGCCGGGCGGCAAAGCCCTGCTTGATGCCGTGGATCCACTTCTTGGCCCTTTCGTTCAGCTTGAACCCATTGGTCATCGAGCGTCCGCGGGTGACGAGAATACCGAGGTCGGCCCCTTCATAGCGATAATCACCGGGCTTCAGGATACGCAGGAAGAAGGCCTCGTTTTCGGATTCAACCGCGCGGCGGTGATAGTCGAAGCGGTCATAGACGACCCGGCCATCCTCCAGCATCCGGTAGATGCCCGATTGCGGGGCATGGGTGACGATGTCCACCGAATCCTCGGTATGCTTGATCACCATCTGCGACCACGAGTCGATCATCGACTGATCGGCCCATCGGGCGTTCAGTTCCTCCACATCTAGATGGAACTTTTTCTTTGAGAATTCTAGGAGATGGAAGAGGAACAAGGGCGCATCGGCATGGGCAAAGGCCGCGTGGTTGGTCATCGACGACGCCCCGGTGATGCGGGGGTTCAACTCGCCCAGCCAAATCTCGCCCGTCTTTTTGTCGATCAGGAAATCAAGCTCGAAATAGCCGCGATAGCCTTCTTTCCGAAGCTGTTCGCCGAACTGGAACGTGAGTTCCCGCGCGCGTTGACGGGTCTTCGGCGGGAAGGCGGTGGAGAAGATTTCGTTGCCGCACCAGCCGCCACGATAAGGGGTGAGTTCCTTGAATCCCACAAGCTCGGTCATCAGCGGGCCGACGATGGTGCCCTCTTTCGTGGCGCAGGCCTCGATGGCAGACCCCCGGCAATCGATCCGCTTCATGATCTTTATTTCGCCCTCACCGACAATCTCATGCTCATGACGGCGGAAATCGGCCTCGGACTTGATGAAGAACGTGGTATGGCCGCTGTCACCGAAGGCCGATTGCAGTACCAGGTCATGACCGAGCCCGGCCTTGTCACAGATCTTCTTCAGGTGATCGTAGCTTTTCACCTCCGACAAAGTGTTCGGCACCGATGGCACGCCCGCCTTGTTGCCGATGCGGACCGTCTCGATCTTGTTGTCGCACTTGGTCCGAAGCTTCGCCTTCGGGAACCAGACCTCACCGCCCAGTTCCTTGGCTAACCGCTCGGTTTCCTCGTCAAACATCAGGAAGACGAATTTCGGCTTGCCACCACGCCGCTTGATCAGGTCGATCACCTCCTTGTGCTGCAGAAGGTAGTTGTTGATCTCTTCGATCGACTGGAATTCCGCATGCGGCTGCTCGGAGGGGCAGAAGACGTTCGGATGGCGGCCATCATAGCAATCGATGTAACATATGTATTTGAAATTCTTGCACCATTCGTCGATGCCCAGCAGATTGAAGTTCGTCGCGGATACGAAATAGATCGGGTCTTCGTTGCGGTGAAAGTGCCGGCGGATTTCCGAGATGTTCTTCAGTTCGCTGGTCGCCATTTGATACTCCCTGTTATTCCGCCGCTTCCGGCAGTTTTTGTCCCATGCGCTTTGCCAGCGCCTCTTCCGTAAAGACCCTCAGGCCCAGATCCGCGCGGTATCCGTGGATTTCGTTGACATCGAGCGCCCGCATGAAGGCGAGAATCTCCGAACTAACCACCTGCCCCGGCACGAGGATCGGGAAGCCCGGCGGATATGGGATGATGAACGAGGCCGACACAACTTCGCGCCCGCTTTCCATCGCCGCCTTGATCGAGCCGTCAAGCTCCAGATAGTCGCAGTTCTTGTCGTCGTAGCTGAGGAAGAACGCCGTTCGGATGTCGCCCTCAGTCGTCTCGCCGCCCGCCCGGAACGCATCATGGAAGCGCGAGAAATCGGGCAGCGGCGGCAGGTCTTCCATCAGCGCCTTGACGCGATGCTCGAATGCGCGCCGCTCCATGTTCGACGCGTCATCAAGCCGGTCGTCGAGTTCCTTGGCGATCTCGACCAGAACCTCGATCAGATAGGCGACCGAGGACCGCGTGGTGCCGATATTCGTCATGAACAGAACGGTGTTCCGCGAGGTCTTGTTGATCTGGATGCCGTATTTGTCCATCAGGATCTGGGTCTTGAACGTATCCCCGTCCCAGCCGGTGCCGCCGACGGCCAGCGTCACGCGGGTGGCGTCCAGCACGAACTCGTCCTTCTCCCAGCATTCCCAGATATCGGTCCAGCCCTGATGCGGGTCGTAGTAACTTGCCACACCGCTTTCGCGATATTCGTCGGGGATCATGTCGCCGGCCGTCAACACCTTGAAATATTTTTGCAAAAGCGGATGGGTGGAGATCGCCTTGCGCATAGACATGGCGGCCTCGACCTGACGCTGGACGAACTCGAACCCTTCCAGTTCCACCTGCCTGCGACCCACGTCGAGGGACGCAATGATTTGGTAATTCGGGCTGGTGGAGGTGTGGGTCATATAGGCTTCGTGGAACGACTGCTCCACCTCGCCCTTGAAATCCTGATCGTTGACATGGATCATCGAGCCCTGTCTGAGAGAGGTCAGCGTCTTGTGGGTCGACTGCGTTGTATAGACCCGGACGCGGGCATCCGGTGGCGGGATGAGGCGCGTGTTCAGTAACGTCTCTTCATCTGCGTCCTTCAGCTTCTCGGCCTGTTTTTCATAGGCCTTGGCGTGTTCGGGCGACTTCAGCCATTCACGCAGCAAATTGGCGGCATTCATGCCGGTCCGCTGGCGATAGGTCGGGCCGAAGCGGGCGAAGGCGAACCACGCCTCATCCCAAAGGAAGATGAGGTCGGGCTTGATGGCGAGGCATTCCTCCATCACCCGTTCGACATTGTAAACCACGCCGTCAAAGGTGCAGTTGGTCAGCAAAAGCATCCGCACCTGATCAAGTTTGCCCGCCGCCTTCAGCTTCAGAAGCTGGTGCTTGATCTCTTTCAGCGGCACCGCGCCGTACATCGAGTATTCGTTCAGGGGATAGCTGTCGAGGTACACGACCTGCGCACCCGCCAGCACCATGCCGTAGTGGTGAGACTTGTGGCAATCGCGGTCGATGAGCACAATATCCCCAGGTCTGACAAGGGCTTGCACCACTATCTTGTTACAAGTCGAGGTGCCGTTGGTGGCAAAAAAGGTCTGCTTCGAACCGAAGGCCCGCGCTGCCAGTTCCTGTGCCTTCTTGATCGGACCGTGGGGTTCAAGAAGGCTGTCAAGGCCACCGGACGTCGCCGAGGTTTCCGCAAGGAAGATGTTGGGCCCGTAGAAGGCCCCCATGTCCTGAATCCAGTGCGACCGCGAGATCGATTTACCGCGTGAGATCGGCATGGCGTGGAAAACGCCGGTCGGCTGCTTGGAATAGTTCACGAGCGCGGTGAAGAACGGCGTATTGTAACGCGACTGGACGCCCCGCAGGATGTTCAGATGCAGTTCCTGAAAATCTTCCTGATTGTAGAAGACCCGGCGGCAGATGCCGAGGTCCAGGCCGGCGATTTCCTCGACCGAACGGTCTGTGACCAGATAGGCGTCGAGCTCGGGCCGAACCGACGCGATCAGGCGGCAAAGTTCGGGCCCGTAATTCTCAGGTTTGAGTCCTTCCAACCCCTCGGCACCACCGGCGCGGTTGAGGTAACGCTTCAGGATCGGCAGGTCGACGCCCGATTTCAGCCGCAGGCCCGGCCGCACGACGACCGCCTGTACGTTATGGTTGAACAGTATACCGATCAGCGCGTCCTCGAGGCTCGGCACAACCACGGTTTCGTACATGAACGGATCTTCGAAGCGCCGCATCCGGGCGACGTTGTTCTTCAGCCAGCGTTCCTGATGTTCGTTGAGGTCATCGACGATCATCACCTCGAAATAGGGCTTGGTGAGGGCCCGCGCCTCCGGCGACAGCAGCGCCTCATCCTCGTGGTCTTCGGCGTCGGCGCTTTCGCGATCCAAAGGAATATGACGGCGGCGATAGGCACCGGTGGTCAGAGCCCGCGTCACCCGGTGTGTGCCAAAGGCCACGTCGTCGAGGCTGCCATGCTCGAATTGCCGCCTAAGTTGCTCGAAAGCCTGCATTCCAGGAAACGCCCAATAGCGTTCGATCAGGGCAAGCGATGCGAACAATTCCTCGATCTGCTTGCGCAGGGCAGCCGATTTCTTGCCCTGCGGATCACGGCTCAGCGCCCCGGTCGCCTCGCGCAGCGCGCTCCAACGGTCCGAACGCAGCTGGACCGCCGAGTAATAATCATTGACCGATTGCATCGCATCATCCCCGTCAGTGACGGCAACTGATGCCTTTTGCGGTCCTTCCGCGAGCCTTGCGGCGTTCCGCGAGGGGCTCAGCCGCTCGCTGTCTTGTCCGCCAAGGGCGGTATGTAACCCACGTCCGACCCAATCGGACCCGGACTGATGTTACCGCCAGCATGCGACATCCTGTCACCAGCCACAAGCGGCTTTTCCAGACCAGCGCGAGAGCCCTGACGCGGCATTTCCAGCGGCCCGAGCGTCTTCAGATACTCGTCGGCACCGCTCGACCGGTCATAGACGGAGAACTCCGCATCCCTGTCGCGGAAGCTTTTCAACACCTGACCCAACCCCTTGATCCCGGTTTCCCGCTGGCGGCGGACAAGCGACAGGTCGACCTCGATCGGGAACATGTCCTCCTGCCCCGCAGATTGGTGCAGCACGGTGGCCGAGGGGTCGACGATCAGCGAGCGACCCACGCCCCCTGCCCCAAGTCCGTTCACGTCGATGACGTAGCACTGGAACTGTGCCGCCGTGGCGCGAGCGATGGCAAGCTCCGCATCCCGGTCGGTAGTGCCGGTCAGGACCGGGTGCAGCAACACCTCAACCCCCGCGCTCGTCAGTTGCCGCGTGGTTTCAGGGAACCAGATATCATAGCAGATCGACAGGCCAAAGCGCCCGACATTCGGCACATCAAAGATGCAGAACTCTGTCCCCGCCTCGACCTCGATCTCATAGGGCCGGAACGGGAACATCTTGCGATATTTGGTAACTATCTGTCCGTCCGGATCGATCACGGCCGATGTGTTGTAGATCCGACCATCTGAGGTCTTTTCGAACATTGACCCCGGGATCAGCCAGATCTTGTGCTTCTTCGCCGCTGCGCGAAATTGGTCCAACGCCTCGTTTTCAAAAGGCTGGGCGAAGCGGTGCAGCGGGCCATAGGGCGCAAGTTCGGAAAACAGCACCATCTCGGTCCATGGAAACCGCGCCATCAGGACGTCGATCCGGTGGATCATGCCTTCGACATTGGATTGCAGCGCGTTCACGTACATCTGCACGCCGGCGATTGCGAATGGGGTCATCTTCGTCCTTCTGCACCGCGAAGCGTAACGGCCGCGCGCATGCCTTCTGTCATATCGTCCCGCCCTCTTATCCTGTCACGCAGGGAACCGGAACCCGATTGCACACGACTGTGACACCTATGTCGCAACACTTGCACGCTGTCCGGGCGGCGAAGGTCATTCGCGTCAGGTTTGTGTCGCGATCTGTCGCTTTCAGCGCGATGATTCCCACCTTTTTCGCGGATAAGCGCGCAGCCCGCCAAATCCGGCGGACACCGTCACATTTCAGGGACCCGCACCATGCTCCGCGATTCCGACATCCTCTCGCAGCTTCTCTCCCGCCGCCCGAAAACCTCGCTCGGCCGCGACTTCTACACCGCCCCCGAGGTTTATGACGCCGATATGCGGCTGATCTGGACCCGCGACTGGGTCTATGTTGTCTCGGCGCCCGAGATCGCGAAGCCCGGCAATTACGTCACCGTACAGATCGGCGACTATTCGGTGATCGTCGTGCGCGGCAATGACAACATCATCCGCGCGTTCCACAATTCCTGCCGCCATCGCGGCAGCCGCATCTGTCAAAGCGTCAAGGGCTCGAACCCGAAGCTCGTCTGCCCCTATCACCAGTGGACCTACGAACTTGACGGCCGTCTCCTCTGGGCCCGCGACATGGGGCCGGATTTCGACGCCACCAAACACGGGCTGAAACCGGTTCACTGCGACGTTGCCGCTGGTATGGTCTTCATCTGCCTCGCTGAAACCGCACCCGACTTTGCGCCGGTGAAAGCCGAAGCTCTGCGCTATACCGCACCGCACGGACTGGATGATCTGAAGGTCGCCGCCCAGTCCACGATCATCGAGAACGGCAACTGGAAGCTGGTGCTGGAAAACAACCGCGAATGCTACCATTGCTCGGGCTCGCATCCCTCGCTGTGCCGCACGTTCAACGACGACCCGAACCTCGTTGGCGCCGATGACTCGGTCTCGTCGCCCGTCGGCGCGGCCCATGTCGCACGTTGTGAAGCGGCCGGCCTGCCGTCGAAATACGTCATTGACCCGAACGAACAGTGGCGTTTTGTCCGCATCCCCTTCGTCGGCGACGCGGTCAGCTACACGATGGACGGCAAGGCGGCGGTCAGGAAAATGCTGAAGGGCATGCCTTTTGCCAATGCGGGCACGCTCCTCTTCTTCCACTACCCGAACACCTGGAACCACTTCCTGTCGGATCACATCCTGAACTTCCGCGTCCTGCCGGTCAGTGCGACGGAAACCCAGGTCACGACCACCTGGCTCGTGCACAAGGATGCCGTCGAGGGCGAGGATTACGACCTCAAGCGCCTGACCGAGGTCTGGGAAGCGACCAACGACGAGGACCGCATCGTCGTCGAGCAGAACCAGCTTGGCATCAATTCGCCCGCATACGAACCCGGCCCCTATTCCGACCTGCAGGAAAGCGGCGTGATCCAGTTCATCGACTGGTATGTCGCGACACTGCAGAACCGGATGGTCGGCCGCAAAGTCATCGCCGCGGAGTAAGCGCCATGATCCCGATGCCGCGCGAGGATACGCCGCTCTGGACCGATGCAGAGCCCTTGGAATGCGTGATGGTCGTCCCCGAGGCGCCGAACGTGAAGACATTCGTCTTCCGTCCGCCTTCGGGGGCTACCTTCCTCTTCCGCGCCGGGCAGTTCATCACGCTGGAACTGCCCGTGAAGGGCGGGCCGCTCTACCGGACCTATACGATCTCGTCGAGCCCGACCTCGAACGTCTACCTTTCGATCACCGTGAAGGCGCAGCCCAATAGTGAGGGTTCGCGCTGGCTGGTCGAAAACCTCGTGCCCGGCATGCGGCTGAACGTGAAGGGGCCCGGCGGCGTCTTCCACCTGCCGCGCCAGCCCAATGGCAAGTACCTTTTCATCTCGGCGGGTTCAGGCGTCACGCCAATGATGTCCATGGCCACGTTCCTTTGGGAACGCGGTGAGGAACCCGATATCAGCTTCATCCAATGCGCCAACAAGCCGTCGGAACTGATTTTCCGCAAACGGCTCGAATACATGGCGGGACGGGTGCGCGGCCTCCGGCTGAACTTCGTCGTGGCCGAAGAAGACCCCTATGAAGTCTGGACCGGCTATCGCGGCCATTTCAACCAGCTCATGCTGGGCCTGATGACACCCGACTACCTCGACCGTGATGTCTATTGCTGCGGGCCTGAGGGCTTCATGACGGGGGTGCGTGAAACGCTCTTGTCGCTTGGCTACGACATGGAACGCTACCACCAGGAGACGTTCCAGGCCCCGGTCATGCGGGTCGAGGATATCGAGGTCCACGAGGATGTGGTGCCGCAGGAAACCGCGAAGGCCGAAATCGCCTTCGTCAATTCCGGCGTGACCACGGAATGCACCGAGACCGATACGGTTCTGGCGGTCGCCAAGGCATCGGGCCTCAACATGCCATCGGGGTGCAACTTCGGCGTCTGCGGCACCTGCAAGGTCAAGACCCGTTCGGGTCAGGTTCACATGGTCCATAACGGCGGGATCAGTGAAGAGGATATCGAGGCCGGTTACATCCTCGCCTGCTGCTCGCGCCCGCTGGGCCGGGTTGAGGTCGAACTCTGAGCTTTCGCCGGGCGCGGCTTGACCGTGCCCGGGCGCTTTGCGACGGTGCCGGGACAATTCACGAAAGGACCGCCATGAGCCGCCTTGAAGCCGCCCTTGCCGCCATCGACGCCGCCAACGATGCCGACCCCGACGTGACCGAAGGCGCACCCGCCGCGCGGCTTTACGGCGAGCGGATGACGGTGGAACTGGAACGCCTCTTTTCCGATGCGTCGGACGAGTTGCGCATCGCCGCGCGTGGCCAGCATATCGAACGCTGGACATCGCCGCGCTCCGCCTATCCCGAGGGCCGTGAAGGCTACCTCAACTGGCGTCGGGATCTGGGAGCCTTCCATGCCGCCCGTGTCGGCGAAATCATGGCCGAAGCCGGATATGGCGAGGAGAGCATCGCCAAAGTCGGCACAATGCTGCGCAAGGAGGGCATCAAGCGGGACCCGGAGGTGCAGGCGCTGGAAGACGTGATCTGCTTCACCTTCCTGCGGTGGTATTTCCAACCCTTCGCCGAAAGCCGCGATGCCGCCTCGCTGGAAAAAATCGTCGCCAAGACCGCACGCAAGATGTCGGCAGAGGCGCGGGCAAAGGCATTGAAAGAATTCAATCTTCCTGAACCCTTCGCCGCGTCCTTCCGCAGCTGAGTCGTGCACAATTGTGTACCGCCAATTGAGTGCGCGCAGATCCCCTTCTGGTTGTGCGAAATAAAATTTCGTCGCGTAATATTGTTTCAAAAGCGCGTCTTGTCTGGCGCTAACAGGTCAAAACTGTTGCGAAATCGACTCGAAAGCAGGCGGATTGCCGCGCTGCGGCTTGGCGAAATCAACATCTCGTAGGAGACTCTCTTGACGGTGGGGAGAAGCGGACATATTTGCGCCGCGCGATTGCCACCGACATGTGTGAGTGATGGCCAGAGAGGCTTGGTAAATGTGATCTGAAAGATCACGCGGGAAGGAAGAGACGAATGGATATGCCCAAGCAGATGGACGCGAGCGGAGCAGCACCGCGCCAGCAGCAGCAACAGGGCGAGACCGACCGCGCCGAAAAGCGCCGGACGGCCGCGTCTGAGATTGCTGAAACGCCGGCCGAGCAGATGCGCGCCATGCATTTCAGCGACTGGGCCTCGATCTGAGGCTTTCGCCGGGTCGCGGCAGGAATTAACCTCGGGGCTCCGACGGAGAGACCCCATGCCGACACCCGTATCGACCATACCCAATCTCGGCCCCGCCTCCGAGGCAGCCTTTGCCCGTGCAGGCATTCATTCGGCCGAGGAAATCCGCGCGATGGGTGCGGACGCGGCCTATCTCAGGCTTCTGCAAGCCGACACAAGGCCTCACTTCATTGGCTACTACGTTCTGGTAATGGGTCTGCAGGGTCGCCCTTGGAATGATTGCCAAGGCGCGGAAAAAGCCGCCCTGCGGACGCGCTTCGACGAATTGAAGGCACAGGCAGCACGTACCCCTTCAAACAAAAGAGACCGCCTCCGGTTGGAAGCGGTCCTTGATGAGATCGGGCTTCGGGAGCCACCGAAGTAGGGTGCGCTTCAGCGCACCGCTCACCCGACGAGTTCGAGACCCGAGAAGAAGAAAGCGATTTCCTGCGCGGCGGTTTCCGGCGCGTCGGAGCCATGGACCGAGTTCTCGCCGACCGAGAGCGCGAATTCCTTGCGGATCGTGCCCGGCTCGGCATTGGCGGGGTTGGTCGCGCCCATCACTTCGCGGTTCTTGGCAATGGCGTTGTCGCCTTCCAGAACCTGCACGACGACCGGGGCCGAGGCCATGAATTCACACAGTTCGCCGTAGAAGGGGCGTTCCTTGTGAACCTCATAGAACTTGCCAGCCTGTTCCATCGAGAGCTTGATGCGCTTCTGTGCGACGATGCGCAGGCCCGCATCTTCGAACTTGGCGTTGATCTTGCCGGTCAGGTTGCGGTTCGTTGCATCGGGTTTGATGATGGAAAGCGTGCGTTCGGTCGCCATGGGTCAGCCTTCTTGCATTGGGGGCACGGGGCACCCTGCCCCGGCCGGATTTGGATTGCGCGCCTGCTATCATGCTGAGCCCGGCTTGAAAAGGTGCGGCGGCGGGCATGGCGGGCGTGTCCGGCGGGAGTATTTCCACCAAGATGAAGGTGAGGCGGTTGTGGCTCCGGTCGATCTGACAGATGATCGCGGCCAGAACGGTCCCGGGGGCAGGCAATGAAGATCGCGACATTCAATATCAACGGCATCAAGGCGCGGGCCGAGGCGCTGCCCCAGTGGCTGGACGAAGCCGCACCGGATGTTGTGCTGTTGCAGGAGATCAAGTCGGTTGACGAAGCCTTTCCGCGCGATCTCTTTGAGGATCGCGGCTATTTCGTCGAGACACATGGGCAAAAGAGCTTCAACGGCGTCGCGATCCTGTCCAAGCTGCCTCTGGAGGATGTAGAACGCGGCCTGCCGGGCGATGAGGATGACGATCAGGCGCGCTGGATCGAGGCGACGGTGGTGGGGAAAACCGCCGTCCGGCTGTGCGGGCTCTATCTGCCGAACGGCAATCCCGCGCCAGGGCCAAAATTCGACTACAAGCTTTCATGGATGGCGCGGATGAAGGACCGGGCTTCTGCCCTTCTCGCGGACGAAATGCCGGTCGTCATGGCGGGCGATTACAACATCATCCCGCAGGCCGAGGATGCGGCGAAACCAGAGGCCTGGTTCGAGGACGCGCTTTTCCGCCCTGAAAGCCGCGCTGCTTTCCGGCGTATCCTGAACCTTGGCTATACCGAGGCGTTCCGGTCCCGAGAACCGCGCCCTGGCCATTATTCCTTCTGGGACTATCAGGCTGGCGCATGGCAGCGGAACAACGGCATCCGCATCGACCATCTGCTTCTGTCGCCACAGGCCGCCGATCTGCTCACCGGCACGGGGATCGACAAGGAGATCCGGGGCCGCGACAAGCCCTCGGACCATGTACCGGTCTGGATCGAGCTTGACGCCTGACCCATGCGCTATCCCGATACCTTTTACAGCCGCACTTTGCGCGACACCCATTCGCGACCGACACTGACGGGCGTTGAAGAGGCGGATGTTGTCATCGTCGGCGGCGGCTTTGCCGGGCTGACGACGGCGCTGGAACTGGCCCGCGCGGGCAAGCGTGTGATCGTACTGGAAGCCGAATCCGTCGGATTTGGCGCCTCGGGCCGCAATGGCGGCATCGTCAGCCCGGCCTTTTCCGGTGGCGATGAGGCAATCCGGGCCCGGGTCGGGTCAAAAGCTGCCCGCGAGTTGCACCGGCTTTCCATCGAAGGCGTCGAACGGTTGCGGGCAACCATTGCCGATCTGAAAATCGACGGCGCGGTAACCGGCGAGGGTCTTTTCAGCCTTCGCCGCTTCGACCGCGCCGATGATCTGAAACGCCATGCCGAGGAGTTTGACCGCGATTTCGGCTATGAGATGCGCTATCTCGACCGCACGGCGCTCGCGGACCATCTGGTGAGCGGGCGCTATCATCACGCGCTTTATGACCCCCGCTCGTTCCACATCCATCCCCTGAACACGTTGCGGGGAATCGCCGCTGAAGTGGAGCGTCTCGGCGGGCGGATCTTCGAGGCATCAACCGCAACCGGACACGATCTGACGGGGCCCGCCAAACGGGTCGTCACCGCCACAGGACGGGCTGAGGCCCAAACGGTTGTCTTCGCCACGGGCGGCTATACCGGTTCACTGGTGCCGCGTCTGAAGCGCGCGATCCTGCCGATCGCGACCTATCTGACGATGAGCGAGGCCGCGCCCGACCTGCTGGCCAGCGCCATCCGCACGCGCGCCTCTATGTATGACGACCGGCGCGCGGGCGACTATTACCGGCTGGTCGAGGGTGGCAGCCGGCTTCTCTGGGGCGGAAGGATAACCACGCGGGCGGCATCGCCCGAGGGGATCGTGCGCGAGCTTCGCCGCGAGATGGTGGGAGCCTTCCCGCAGCTTGAGGGATTGAAGATCGAACTCGCCTGGTCCGGCCTCATGGGCTATGCCCGCCACCTGATGCCGCAGGTCGGAGAGATGGGCCCCGGCGTCTGGCACATCACGGCCTTTGGGGGCCACGGATTGAACACGACCGCGATCGCGGGAAAGGTGCTGGCCGAGGCGATGCTCGGCGAAAGCGACCGCATCAGCATGTTCGCGCCTTTCGGGCTGGACTGGGCGGGCGGTGCGGCTGGGCTTGTTGCAGCCCAGTTGACCTATTGGAAACTGCAGATGCAGGACCGGTGGCGCGAGCGTGGCTGAGCCGGATCAGCGCCCGCCTGTCACGTCATGATCATAAAGCCAGGCGAACCGGTCCATCACCTTGCCCGGCGCAAAACGGTTCAGCGTCTTCAGCCCGAAATGGGCGATGTCGCGGCGGATACCGGAAAGGTGGTAGTTCCGGGCATTTGCATTGGCCGCCTCGACAATCCGGCTGACCCGCGCCTGACGGCGTTGCTGATAGGCCGCGAAGGCGGCGTCGGGTTCAGCAGCAGACAGAGCTTCGGCCAGAACCCAGGCATCCTCCAGCGCCATATTGGCCCCCTGCGCCAGAAACGGCAGCGTCGGATGGGCAGCGTCGCCAAGGATCGCCGCGCCCTGCCCGTGCCAGCGTTTCGCAACGGGATGGCGGAAGAGCCCCCAGAGGTTCGGCCGCTCGATCTGGTCAAGCCAGCGCCGCACCTGCGGAACAAACTCCTCAAACGCGATGCGCAGGGCCAAGGGATCGTCGGTCAGCGACCAGCTTTCCTCCGCCCATTTGTGGCGCTCCTCAATCGCGACGATGTTCCTCAGCCGCCCTCCACGCAGGGGATAGGTCACGATATGACGGCCCGGCCCCATGAAAAGCTGTGCGACGGGACGGATATCGGGTTCCGCCGGAAGGGTCGCGCGCCACGCAACCTGATGGGTGAAGAAAGGCGCGACCGTTCCATTCAGGGCCTGCCGAACCTTCGAATGCAGCCCGTCAGCACCGATCAGGATATCCGCCTCGATCTCGGCACCCTGCGTGGTCTTCAGCCGCGGCGAGTGGTCGCCGAGCGTCACCTCGGTGATCTGCTGCAACAGGCGGATTTCGACACCTGCCGCCCGCGCGCCTTCGGCCAGAACGGTGATAAGGTCGGCACGGTGGACAAGGCGGAACATGCCTGCGGTCCGCTGCCGCGTCAGGTCGAGGCGCAGGACCTGCCCGCCGGTTTCGCCGTCGATCAGCTCCACGGCTTCCGATCCGATGCTTTGCGCCTCAAGCTCGGCCCCAAGGCCGAGCGCGCCCATGACCCGCGCACCATTCGGCGTGATCTGCAACCCGGCGCCGACCTCGCGAATCTCGGGTGCCTGTTCGAGAACGGTGACCTTCGCGCCCTTCAGCGCCAGCGCCCGCGCCAGCGCGAGCCCCGCGACCCCGGCGCCCAGCACCGTCACCGCCCGACCGTTCAACATGATAGCCCCCGTATGAAAACGAAAGCGCCGGAGCCTTGCGACCCCGGCGCCGAAATTCATTCCGACCCGTCGCCGGGATCAGTCGTCGCGATGCACACGCTCGCGGCGTTCGTGTTTTTCCTGCGCTTCCAGCGTCATCGTCGCGATCGGCCGCGCATCGAGGCGCTTTAGCGAAATCGGTTCGCCGGTCACTTCGCAATAGCCGTATTCGCCGTTTTCAATTCGCCGCAGCGCAGAATCGATCTTCGACACCAGCTTGCGCTGGCGGTCGCGCGTCCTGAGTTCCAGCGCACGGTCGGTTTCCTCACTCGCACGGTCGGCGATGTCGGGAACATTGCGGGCGCTGTCCTGAAGACCTTCGAGGGTCTCAGCCGACTGTTCCAGGAGTTCTTCCTTCCAGGTTGTCAGCTTGCGCCGGAAATATTCGAGTTGCCGCTCATTCATGAACGGTTCGCCTTCAGCCGGACGATAATCGTCGGGAAGAAAGACCTCTGGCTTCATCTTCGCTCCCTTCTGCCCACCGGATTCTGAATTCACTGTATCCATCTTCGTCCGGTACTCCTCGGGCGCTCCCATAGCCCATGCACCGGGGGATGTCACTAGCCCTAGCGGTGTCTTGCGGCAAATTGATGGCCCCGATAAGAGTCGCGTGATCAAAACGGGCCATTGTTGCGGAAAGAATATGAAATTCGAAGGCACAGACCGCTATGTCGCCACGACGGACCTCACTGTTGCCGTCAACGCATCAGTGATGCTGGAAAGACCCTTATTGGTGAAGGGCGAACCCGGGACCGGCAAGACCGAACTGGCCCGTCAGGTCGCTGAGTCGCTCGGGCTGAAACTCGTCGAATGGCATGTGAAATCAACGACCAAGGCGGCGCAGGGGCTTTACGAATACGATGCCGTCAGCCGGTTGCGCGACAGCCAGCTGGGCGACGAACGCGTTCATGACGTGAAGAACTATATCCGCAAGGGTAAGCTTTGGCAGGCTTTCGAGGCGGATGAGAAGGTCGTGTTGCTGATCGACGAGATCGACAAGGCCGATATCGAGTTTCCAAACGACCTTTTGCAGGAACTCGACCGGATGGAGTTTCACGTCTACGAGACGGGCGAAACGATCCGGGCAAAACACCGGCCGGTGATCATCATCACCTCGAACAACGAAAAGGAACTGCCCGACGCCTTTCTGCGACGGTGTTTCTTTCACTATATCCGATTCCCCGAGGCCGAGACGCTCTCGCAGATCGTCAATGTCCACTTCCCGGGCATCAAGGACCAGATCCTCGCAACCGCGCTGACCCAGTTTTATGAGATCCGCGAAACGCCGGGCCTGAAGAAAAAACCCTCCACCTCTGAAGTGCTGGATTGGCTGAAGCTGATCCTCGCCGAGGATCTTTCGCCAGAAGACCTGAAACGCGATCCGAAGAGCCTCTTGCCGAAGCTGCACGGTGCGCTTCTGAAGAACGAACAGGATGTGCAGCTTTTCGAACGTCTGGCATTCCTCGCCCGCAGCCGCGGTTAGGTCAGTTTCCGGAGAACCTGATCCCGCCCTTACGGCTGGCGGAATGACCGCAGACCGGCTAGCTTCACGGCAATAACGGGAGGCAGGCATGATCAGCTGTGTGGAGATTCAGCCGGAGAGAGTCCGTTGCGTGTAGTTCTTCCGGGCTGTTTCGTAATACTCTCCCTGCTTCTCGGTGCCTGCGCCGCCCCGACAAACCGCCCCGTCGCAACGCGCGCAGTCGCGAGCGATATGGCGCTGCCGCCGATGCGGCGGTTCGGGAACACGGTGGTCGCGCCGCCCGCCAGACCGAACGCCGAGATGATGCAGGATTTTCTCGATCTTGCTTTCCAACTGGAAAGCGGCCGCAGCCTGCCGGTCCTCACGCGCTTTGAGGGGGCTATCAATGTCCGGATGACCGGCCCGGTGCCGCCCAGCGCGCAAGCCGATCTGACCCGCGTCCTCGGACGCTTAAGGGCAGAGGCCGGAATACCGATCCGGCAGGCACAGGGCGAGGCGGCGGCGATTACCATCGAGTTCCTGCCCCGCCGCACCATGCAGCGTCTCGTCCCGCGCGCAGCCTGCTTCGTGGCCCCTCGCGTCAGATCGTGGGCCGAATACCGCCGGGCGGGGCGAAATGCGCTCGACTGGACGACGCTGGAGGCACGGCGGCAAAGTGCGATCTTCATCCCGAACGACACCGCGCCGCAGGAAATCCGAGACTGCCTGCACGAGGAACTGGCGCAGGCGCTGGGGCCGTTGAACGACCTCTACCGGTTGCCGGATTCGGTCTTTAACGACGACAATGTGCATACGATCCTGACTGGCTTCGACATGTTGATGCTGCGTGTCTACTACGCGCCGGAACTGGCCAACGGCATGAGAAGGGGAGAGGTAGCGGCCCGGCTGCCCCGCATATTCGCGCGGCTTAACCCCCGCGGAGAAGGGCGCTCTGGACGTATTGCAGACCCGGCACCGCCCGCCTTCGGCCGGGCCATCGAAACCGCGCTCGGCCCGGGAACGTCGCCGGGCCGCCGCCGCTCTGCCATCCGCGAGGCGCTGGCCATCGCACAATCGCGAAGCTGGACCGACGCGCGCGCGGGGTTCGTCTGGCTGGCGCTCGGCCGCCTGTCGCTTGGCCATGACGCGGAAGAGGCGCGCGACGCCTTCCTCCAGGCTTCGGCCATCTATCACAACGCGCCGGGCCTCGCGCTTCAGGCGGCCCATGCCGATATGCAACTGGCCGCTTTCGCGCTTTCGAACGGGCAGCCCGACATCGCGATCGGCCTCGTCGACCGGTCAACACGGGTCGTGGCCGCAGCCGAAAACGCAGCACTTCTCGCGAACCTCCTGATGGTCAAGGCCGAGGCGCTGGACCTCCTTGGCCGTCACACCGAGGCGCGGATCGTGCGGCTCGACAGTCTCGGCTGGGCACGCTATGGCTTCGCCTCCGATGCCGAGGTGGAGGAGCGTCTGCTGAACGTCGCCTCCCTGTCCCCGGTGCAGACTAAGAGGCGACCATGATCTTCTTCCCCGCCATCGTCATTGGTGCAGCGCTTGGCTGGTACCGGGCCACGAAACGCGGCGGCAACCGGCTGGACAAGCTGCAATATGCCGGCAGCCACGCGATCCTCTTCGCGATCCTCGGCCTCTTCCTCACGATCATCTACCACCGCCTGACCTGAGCCGATGTTCCTGCGCTTCTTCGAGACCCTGAGGAAGACCGGCGTCCCGGTCACCTTGCGGGAATATCTCAGCTTTCTCGAAGGCATGGCGGCAGGGCTTGTTACCTACGATATCGAGGGTTTCTACTACCTCGCCCGCACGGCGATGGTGAAGGACGAACGCCATCTCGACCGCTTCGACCGCGCTTTTTCTCAAGCGTTCAAAGGACTTGAGATGATCACCGCCGATCAGGTTCTGGAAGCGATCGACCTGCCCGCTGAATGGCTGGAACGGCTGGCCGAGAAGACGCTGAGCGAGGAGGAGAAAGCGCAGATCGAGGCGCTCGGCGGGTTCGAAAAGCTGATGGAGACGCTGAAGAAGCGGCTGGAGGAACAGAAGGGCCGCCATCAGGGCGGATCAAAATGGATTGGCACCGCGGGCACCTCGCCCTTCGGGGCCTATGGCTATAATCCGGAAGGCGTCCGGATCGGCCAGAAGGAAAGCCGCCACCAGCGTGCGGTCAAGGTCTGGGATAGGCGGGATTTCAAGAATCTCGACGATCAGGTTGAGCTTGGCACCCGCAATATCAAGGTTGCGCTGAAGCGGCTCCGCCGCTGGGCGCGGGAAGGTGCCGCCGAGGAACTTGACCTGCCGGAGACAATCCGCGCGACAGCCGAACACGGCTATCTCGACGTCAAGACCCGGCCCGAGCGGCACAATGCGGTCAAGGTGCTGCTGTTTCTCGATGTCGGTGGGTCAATGGACCCCTTCATCAAGGTGGTTGAAGAGCTGTTCAGCGCCGCGCGGGCCGAGTTCAAGCATCTGGAGTACTACTACTTCCACAATTGCCTCTACGAAGGCGTCTGGCGCGACAACCGCCGCCGCTGGGACGCGCAGACGCCCACATGGGAGGTGCTGAGGACCTATGGCGGCGACTACAAGGCGATCTTTGTCGGCGACGCCTCCATGTCGCCCTATGAGATCGCCTATGCCGGTGGCGCCAACGAACACTGGAATGCCGAGGCCGGGCAGGTCTGGCTGACCCGCGCCCGCGAACACTGGCCCGCAAATGTCTGGCTGAACCCACTGCCCGAGCGGCACTGGCAATATACCCAGTCGGTCGGCATGGTCCGACAGATCTTCGACGGCGCCATGTTCCCCCTGACGCTTGACGGGATCGGCCGGGCGATGAAGGCGCTGACGTGACCGCGTTTGGTCACCTCTGGCGTGAACACCGCATCGCGCTTCTGGCCTTTGTTGCAGCCCTCGTATTGGCGGTTTTCTTTGGCCTCAGGCTGATCGTTTTCACGATCTATTGGTCCGATCCGGCGCATCTGAACCAGCATCCCGAAGGATGGATGACGCCGGGCTACATCGCCCGAAGCTGGGATGTGCCGCGCGAAGATCTGCGTGCGGCGCTCGGGCTTGCGACTGAGGATGGTCGGCCCCGCACACTGGCCGAAATCGCCCGTAGCCGGGGCATGCCCCTTCCTGACCTGATCGCCGAGGTCGAGGCGGCGCTGAGGGCGTTGAGGGCCCGGACGGAATGACCGAATGGCTGCTCGCGCTCGTGCCCGAATACGGGGTCTGGCTGCTGTTCGCCATCACCTTCGTGTCCTGTCTCGCGCTGCCTGTGCCATCATCGCTCGCCATGTTGACCGCAGGGGGATTTTCGGCGGCAGGCGACATGGGCCTTCCCACGGTGATGCTTGCGGCGTTGACCGGGGCTGTCGTGGGGGATCAGACCGGATTCGCACTTGGCCGGATCGGCGGGCCTGCTTTTCTTGACCGCGTCGGACGCGGGCCGAAACGTCGTGCCGCGCTCGACCGCGCAAGAGCACTTCTGGCGCGCCGGGGCGGGATCGCCGTCTTTCTCACGCGCTGGCTCTTCAGCCCGGTCGGGCCCTGGGCCAATTTTGCATCGGGCGCGGGTGGGTTGGACTGGGCGCGCTTTACGCTCGCCGGTGTACTGGGCGAAGCGGTCTGGGTCGTGCTCTACACCGGTACAGGCCATGTCTTCGCGGGCAACCTCGTCGCGGCATCCGACATTCTCGGCTCTGCCCTCGGCCTTCTGGGCGCGCTTGCGGCAGCGCTGGGGCTCGGGCTCTGGCTGCGCGCTATGGCGAGGCAGCACGGATAAGGGACTGTTCCCAAACGCGCGCCCAATCCCCATATTGACCCCATGCTCAAGCTTACCCCGATCCTGCTTGCCGTTCTTTATGGCCTCGCCATGTACCGCTTTTCCGTATGGCGGACGAAACGGGAGCTTGATCAGCGTTCATCCGAACTTGCCGATCCCCGGCTTATGGCGCTGACCCGGCGTCTGGCCGAAGCCCTTGGGGTCGCGCGGGTGCCGGTCCATATCTATGAGATCGCCCCGGTGAACGGATTGGCCGCGCCGGACGGGCGCATCTTCATCACCCGTGGCTTTTATCAGAAATACACCGAAGGCGCGGTGACGGCTGAAGAGATGGCGAGCGTCATCGGCCACGAACTGGGCCACGTGGCCCTTGGCCATTCGCGGCGGCGGATGATCGACTTTTCCGGGCAGAACGCGATCCGTGTGGTGCTGGCAACTGTCCTTGGTCGCTTCCTGCCGGGGATTGGCGTCTATCTCGCCGGGTTCCTGACCTCAATGCTGGCCGCGCGGCTGTCGCGTCAAGACGAATACGAGGCGGATGAATATGCCTCAGCCTTGCTGGTGAAGGCAGGAATCGGGACCGGGCCGCAGAAATCCCTGTTTGAGAAACTTGAACACCTGACCGGCATGGCGGGCGGTGCGCCCGCGTGGCTCATGAGCCACCCGAAGACGTCGGAACGAATCGCCGCGATCACCCGGAACGAGTCACGCTGGGGCGTGCCGACGGCAAAGATCTGACGCCGGGGCTGCAGATCAGATCACGACGTCACGGCCCGCAAGCTACGCATCGACGCGGTCGAGCTTCAGCCACAACTCCCCGGATTTGTATCCGCCCCGGATCAAATATCCCGGCTGGTGCAATTCGGGATGTGTCTTTTCCGCGCCGCGAAAGCGACCATTGGTGACAACCCGCGCGCCCAAATGGCGGGCTGCTGCCAGAACCGTTGTTTCCGCCGTTTCGTCTTCGTCAATCACCAACACATTGTCCATCGGGAGGCCCAACAACCGTCCCAGAGCCGCGTTGTCCTGCGGCGCTCCGGTCAAGACTTGCCCGGCATCCGTGTCGAAAACGACACCGGGCGTGTATCCGAGGGCCATTACGTGTCGCACAACTTCGCGCAGGGTCTCCAGTTGCGGTTTCCCGTCCTTCCAACTCATCACATCCGATGCATCCACGACGATCCGTCTATTGTAGGCCCTGCCTGAAGGAGCTGGGTCGGGTTTGACGTTGGGGGTCTTCTCGCGAGTTCTGGCTCGAACCAACAGGTACAGGCTGGCAGCAAGGCTAGGCCCCGCGACGATCACGAGATCGGTCATGCCAGGAAGAGCGTAGGCGGCAATGATGCCGGCCAGAGACAGAAGGAGCAGGAGGAGCGGTGCAATCATAGATCCAGACTACGCTGTCTGCGGCAACTTTCAATGCTGGCGTACATGGATCCAGCCCCAGACACGCGGCATAAAGAGAAAGCCGGAATGTCGTTTGGATTGTCCCTGCAGGGACCTCAATCCGCATCAATCGGGCGGTGGCGCCCCGCCTTCGGCGCTGCGATCAGCAATGAAACGTGTAATACGATGGCCCCGGCCTTCGGATCCGTCGGGCGGCGCAAACTCTGCCAGCACGGTCTGCCAGATCGACGTCGCGCGTTCGGTCGACGTCTGCGCACCTGCCGCTTCCCAACTGCCGTGGTTCGCAAGATCCGCCACGAGCGGACCATAGAACGCGCGATCAAAACGATCCATCGTGTGCTGCGTGGCAAAGAAATGCCCACCGGGCTGGACGTCCGACAGCGCCGCCCAAGCGAGGTCGTCGGGGTTTGAACTGAGCGGGGTGCAAAGCTCGGCGATGATCTGCAACGCCTCTATATCGTTGATGAATTTCTCGTATCCGAAGGTCAGACCACCCTCCAGCCAACCAGCGGAATGAACGGTCAGCGTCGCATTGGCGACAAGGTTAGCCCAAAGGCCCATATGGTTCTCTCCAGCCGCCTGCATGTCGGCCACATTGGATGCTGACCCGGCTGCCGAGCGCCATGGCATTCCGACGTGACGGGCAAGTTGCCCGGTGCCAATGGCCAGCCGGATATGGGTCGGCGTGCCGAAGGCCGGGGCGCCAGATTTCATGTCGACGTTGGACGAAAACCCGCCATAGCTGACCGGTGCGCCGGGTCTTACAAGCTGCGCCAGCGTGATCCCGGCCAGACATTCCGCATGTTGCAGAACCAGCGCCCCTTCGACCGTCACGGGCGCCATGGCCCCGGCAAGGCAGAAAGGTGTGATGATCGACAATTGCCCGGCGCGGGCGAAGTCGATGATCCCCTCGGCCATCGGTTTGTCGAGCTGGCGCGGCGAGTTGGTGTTGATCACCGTCGTCGCCCAAGATCCATCGGTGAAATCGTCCTCTGACAGCCCCATCGCGAGACGGATCATCTCGAAGCTGTCCTCAATCTGCCCCCGTCCCCTCGCATAGACGAAAAGCGGCTTGTCCGAGAGCGTAAGCTGGCCCCGCATCATCGCGTAGTGCCTGAGATGCGCGGGCACGTCCTGTGGTTCAGCCGAGGGGCCGAGCTTGTGGATCACGTCAAAGCTCTGATGCAGCTTCAGCGTCTCTTCGAAGGTCGCCAGATTGCCGGGACGCCGACCGCGGATACGGTCCGTTGCATTGGGGCAGCCGCCCGCAGGCGAGAAGATGAGCGCCCCCTCCTCATAGATCAGCTCGCGTTCGGGGTTGGGCGCGCGCATCCGGATCGACTTCGGCGCGGTGGCGAGCGATGCCGCCACCATGTCGCGGCCAATACGGACCATTTCGGTCCCCTCATCGATGATCGCCCCGCCGGATGCATAGATCGCGCGGGCCTCGGGTAGAAGAACGCGAAGGCCGAGGTCTTCGAGCAGACGCAGCGCCATGTCGTGAATGGCGGCGACGGCATCGTCGGACAACACTTTCTGCGCCGTGAAAGGATGGCGGAGATGCCGGTAGTCCACGTTGCGAACGGGGGGGGCGCCGCGTCGTAAAGCGCGGCCCTTGCGGCGGGATGTCTTGTCCATCGAAGTTCCTTTCGCAGCAAGCCTTTCAGCTTGCCGCCACGCAATCTCGTCCGATTGCGACATGGAAACACCCGCATTCTGGATAAAGAACCGGGGCACGGGGTTTATTTTTTGCGCCCCCTTGCGGATACAGGTACCGCATCAGCATTTCAGGCCGGTCGGGTTCAACGAAACAACAGGGACATCATGCTGACGATTTGGTTGCCGCTTCTTGGCGGTCTGGTTCTTCTTGTTCTTGGCGGCGAGTTTCTGGTCAGGGGCGCCGTGCGCGTCGCCGAACGGTTGGGCGTATCGCCGCTGGTCATCGGCCTGACCCTTGTCGGGTTCGGCACCTCCACGCCCGAACTCGTGACCTCTGTTCGTGCAGCACTCGCCGATGCCCCCGGGATCGCTTACGGCAACATCGTCGGTTCAAATATCGCCAACGTTCTGCTGATAGGTGGCGTGGCGGCGCTCCTCGCCCCGATTTCAGTCGGCTCGGCTGCGCTGAAACGGGATGGCGGTGTCATGATACTGGCCGCGGTCGCGTTCGTCGCGCTCGCGGCAAGCGTTCCCATGACACGCGTCGTCGGGTTTGCCTTCGTGATCGCACTGGCGCTTTACGTCTACGCGTCGTTTCGAATGGAGCGAAACCCGGCGGAAAGTGAGCACGGCGCGGTCTATGAAAAGGCAGCAGCGCTCGAAGCGATTGACCCGGCCGTGGTCCCGGATGGGTCGGACGGAGCCGGGCTCTGGCCGTCGGTCGCGACGGCTCTCGGCGGGCTCGTGCTTGTCGTGCTGGGCGGAGGACTGCTCGTCGATGGGGCTGTCGCGCTGGCACGGTCCATGGCGATCTCCGAGACCGTTATCGGCCTGACAATCGTCGCGGTGGGCACGTCAATGCCGGAACTGGTCACGTCGGTCGTCGCGGCAATCCGCCGCCAATCCGATGTGGCCTTCGGCAATATCGTTGGATCGAACATCTATAACCTTCTGGGCATTGGCGGGATCACGGCGCTGATCGCCCCGACCGAGGTCCCCTCCCAGATCGTCGCGTTCGACAATCCGGTGATGCTGGGTGTTTCCTGCATTCTGATCGGCTTCGCCTTTACCGGCCTCAGCATCACCCGGCGCGAGGGGGCCGCGCTGCTGGCGGGGTACGGGGTCTATCTGTGGTGGATTTGGCCGGCCTGATCCTGGCCGTCAGACACCGAGATGCCGGTTCACCACATCCTCACCCAGCTCGGACATTGGCCCCTGCCACACTGCCTGCCCGCGTTCGAGGATCACGGCACGGTCGGCGACGCTGCCGAGTTCCTTCAGCGACTTGTCGATGACGAGGATCGAAACCCCCTGCCCCTTCAGGGCCCGGATCGCCGTCCAGATTTCCGCGCGCACCACGGGGGCCAATCCCTCGGTCGCCTCGTCGAGGATCAGAAGGCGCGGATTGGTCAGCAGCGCGCGGCCGATGGCCAGCATCTGCTGTTCGCCACCCGACAGCGTCCGCGCCGCCTGCCCCATCCGCTCCCCCAAACGCGGAAAGAGCTCAAGAACGCGCGGCAGCGTCCAGTCGCCCGGCCGGGCGGCAACGGAAAGGTTTTCCGCCACTGTCAGGGGCGCGAAGCAACGCCGCCCCTCCGGCACCAGACCGAGGCCGGCTTGTGCGGCACGGTAGGACGACAACCGCGCAATGTCGCGGCCGTCGAAGAACAGCGTTCCGCCGGTCAGTGGTAGCATCCGCATGATCACCCGCACGGTCGTGGTCTTGCCCATGCCATTCCGGCCCATCAGCGCCAGCACCTCGCCCTCGCGCAGCGCCAGCGTGACGCCGAACAGCGCCTGCACCGCACCGTAACCTGCCGTGACATCAGAGAGGTCAAGAAGCGCGGTCATGCTTCTTCCCCCAGATAGGACCGGCGCACCTCGGGATTTTTTCGGATTTCATCGACCGTACCGGTCGCGATGACCTTGCCGTACACCAGCACGGATATCCGGTCGGCCAAGGCAAAGACCGCATCCATGTCGTGCTCCACCAGAAGAATCGGCGCCTCGGACTTCAGTTCGGCAAGGATCGCCGTCAGGTCATGCGCGCCTTCGGCGCCCATCCCCGCCATCGGCTCATCAAGCAGGAAGGCGCGTGGGCGCATGGCAAGCGCCATGGCGATCTCCAGCCTGCGACGTTCGCCATGGGCCAGATCCGCCGCCTTCACCGTTTCGCGTCCGTCAAGCCCGGAATGCTGGATATGGAACAGTGCGGGAGCGGTGAGGTTGCGGTCTGACAGCGCCGGGCGGATGAAACGGAAGCTTGCACCGGACGCCCCCTGCACGGCCAG
The DNA here is from genome assembly GCF_025751495.1 of Albidovulum litorale. Taxonomy (GTDB): domain Bacteria; phylum Pseudomonadota; class Alphaproteobacteria; order Rhodobacterales; family Rhodobacteraceae; genus Albidovulum; species Albidovulum litorale. The sequence continues at coordinate 350,504 of NZ_JAOWKZ010000003.1, forward strand.
CATGACGTTTTGCAGGACGGTAAAGCCGGGGACGACGGAGGAGACCTGAAAACTGCGCGCCAGACCGAGCCGGGCGCGGTCCGCGGGACCGAGATCGTCAATCGCCTGACCCTCAAACGTCACGCTGCCGCTGTCAGGCCGGATTTCCCCCGCGATCTGCTTGATCAGTGTCGATTTACCCGCCCCGTTCGGGCCGATAAGCGCGTGAATTTCCCCGGGACGCAGGTCCAGCGATACGTCGTCGGTCGCCTTTAGCGCGCCAAAGCTCTTCGACAGGTGGCTGAGGGTCAGGATCGGCTCAGGCATTTCCGCGTTTCCCCAGTGCAAGCCCCATCAGGCCCTTGGGTGCGAAGAGAACGATCAGGATCAGCAAAAAGCCTAAAAGTGCCTGCCAATGGTCGCTGATGGGGCCAAGCAGGTATTCCAGCGTGATGAAGACCGCCGCCCCGGCGATCGGCCCTGCCAGCCGTCCGACGCCGCCGAGGATGACGAAGATGATGATCTCTCCCGACATGTGCCAGCTGAGCATCGTGGGACTTACGAAGCGGTTGAGGTCGGCGAAGAGCGCACCCGCCAGACCCGCAACCATGCCGGATAGGACGAAGGCGGTCAGGCGGATGGCAAAGGGCTTGATGCCGGAGGCGATGACACGGGTCTCGTTTTCTTTCGCCGCGCGGAGCGCAAGTCCGAAGCGCGACTGGGTCAGAAGCGCCACAAGGACCATCGTGATCGCGAGCATTGTTGCGCATATGCCAAAGAACTGCAGCGGCGCGAAGGTGTTGGCACCCGGGAAGGTATTTCGAACATAAAACGAGAGGCCATCCTCGCCGCCATAAGTCGGCCATGAAATCGCGAAGTAATAAAGCATCTGGGCAAAGGCCAGCGTGACCATGATGAAATAAACACCCTTGGTGCGCAACGACAGCGCTCCGATGACAAGGGCGGCAAACCCAGCAACGAGGATCGCGAAGGGCCATATCGCCAGCATCTCGTTTGTGCCCATCATCGTGAAGGGGAAGGTCGCAACAGGGGTGGCGCTGGCGGCATGGCTGGCAAGGATCGCGGTCACATATCCGCCAAGCCCGAAGAACGCGGCATGGCCGAATGAGACTAGCCCTCCGTAACCCAAAGCCAAGTTCAGCCCGACGCCCGCCAATCCGAAAATCGCCACCTTGGTGGCCAGCGTCACGATATAGGGATTGCCGGTCAGGTCGGCGATGACCGCTACAGCAATCAGCGCGGCAAAGACCACGAAGTTCGGAAGCGCACCGGTCAGCCTCATGCCCTTGCCCCGTAAAGGCCCGTGGGTCGCCAGATCAGCACCAGCGCCATCAGCACATAGATCAGCATCGAGGCCAGCGCCGATCCGACCGAGGTCGCGGCAGATGCCTCCATGAAGCGGGCGAACAGCCCAGGCAGCAATGCCTTGCCCAGCGTATCGGTCATGCCCACCAGCAGCGCGCCGATCAGCGCCCCCTTGATCGAGCCTATGCCGCCAATGACCACGGTGACAAAGGCAAGGATCAGCACCGGTTCGCCCATGCCCACCTGCACCGACTGGACCGACCCGACAAGCGCCCCGGACAGCCCCGCAAGTGCGGCGCCGAGAGCAAAGACCATCGTATAGAGCTTTGCGATATCGACACCAAGCGCGGCAATCATCTCGCGGTCCGCCTCGCCCGCGCGGATGCGAATACCAAGCCGTGTGCGGGTGATCAGCCAGAAGAGCCCGAGCGCGACCAAGACGCCGATGACGATGATCGCCAGACGGAAAGCGGGATAGATCAGCCCGCCGGGCAAGGTCACCGCGCCAGATAAAACGGGTGGTAGCGAAAGATAGAGGGGAAACGACCCGAAAAGCCAGCGAGTGCCTTCGGAAAAGACAAGGATCAGTGCGAAGGTGGCCAGAACCTGATCGAGATGGTCGCGGGCATAAAGTCGGCGGATCACCACGATCTCGACCAGCGCGCCCAAAGCCGCTGCCGCCGCGAGGCTCGCCGCAAGGCCCAGCCAGAATGACCCCGTGGCCGCCGCCACCGCCGCGCAGGCAAAGGCACCGACCATGTAAAGCGAGCCATGCGCAAGATTGATCAGCCCCATAACGCCAAAGACGAGCGTCAGCCCGGCGGCCATGAGAAACAGCATCATCCCGTATTGCAGGCCGTTCAGGACCTGCTCGGCCAGAAGCAGCATGTCAGGAAATCCCCGAAAGGCGGGCCGGGGTCAGTCCCCGGCCCGAACCCGTCACATCTTGCATTCTGCGGCGTAGGCGTCGCCGCGATCCTCAAGGGCAGTGCCGATGATCTTGTTGGTATAGACATCGCCCTCTTTCACCACTTCGCGGACATAGATGTCCTGGATCGGATGGTGGTTCGGGCCGAAGGCGAAGTCGCCGCGCACGGAGGCGAAATCGGCCGCTTCCAGTGCCGCACGGAACGCATCGGCATCCTTCAAATCGGCCTTCGCCATGGCCGACAGAAGCAGGTTCGCGGTGTCATAGCCCTGGCTGGAATAGAGCGAGGGCAGACGACCATATTCCGCCTGATAAGCCTCGACAAAGGCGGCGTTGGCCGGATTGTCGATATCCTTGTTCCATTGCGAGGTGTTTCTGACGCCAAGTGCCGCGTCGCCGACGGCCTGAAGGATGTTCTGGTCAAACGAAAAGGCCGGGCCGACCAGCGGGATATCGACCCCGGATTCGGCATATTGCTTCATGAAGGCGATGCCCATGCCGCCGGGCAGGAAGAAGAACACGCTGTCTGCGCCCGAGTTGCGGATCTGTGCGATCTCGGCGGCGTAATCGGTCTGACCCAGCTGGGTATAGACCTCACCCGCCGCAGCGCCTTCGTAGAACCGCTTGTAGCCCGCGATCGCGTCGGTACCCGCCGGATAATTCGGCGCCAGCATGAAAGAATTCGCGTAACCCGCTGAATTCGCGTAGGCTCCGGCGGCTTCATGCAGGTTGTCGTTCTGCCAGGCGACGTTGAAATAGTTCTTGTCGCAGCCCGCCCCCGCCAAAGCAGAAGGCCCGGCATTGGGCGACAGGTAGAACTTGCCCTGCGCAACTGCAGCCGGCACGACGGCCATGGCAAGGTTCGACCAGATGATACCGGTCAGCACATCGACCTGATCGGACTGGATCATCTTGTCGGCGATCTGAACGGCGATATCGGGCTTTTGCTGGTCATCCTCGACGATCAGCTCCACATCGCTTGTCCCGGCCATTTTCAACGCCAGCTGGAACCCGTCGCGCACGTCGATGCCAAGACCCGCGCCGCCGCCAGAAAGCGTGGTGATCATGCCGACCTTCACGCCCTCGGCATGGGCCATGCCCGCCGTAAGCGCCAAAGTGGCAAGACCCGCGATCAGTTTTCCCTTCAGTGTCATCATCTTCTCCCTGTTTTCATGTTTTGCCGCATTTCTGCGCGTTTAGCGGGCCACGTCCAGCCCCTTCAGTGTTTTTCCCTAAGCCGGAACCTCTGGATCTTGCCGGTCGCGGTCTTCGGTAGTGCGCCGGTAAAGACGATCCGGCGCGGGTATTTGTAGGGCGCAATCACCTGTTTCACGTGCTCCTGAAGCCTCAGTACCGTCGCCTCATCCGGCCTCACACCTTCTGTCAGAACCACATGAGCCGCAACAATCTGGCCCCGCGCCTCGTCCGGAGTTCCGATCACCGCACATTCCAGCACGTCGTCATGGGCCAGCAGCGCTGCCTCCACCTCGGGACCCGCGATGTTGTAGCCCGAAGATACGATCATGTCGTCGTTGCGCGCTGCGAAGTGGAAATAGCCATCCTCGGTCTGCACGAATGTATCGCCTGTGATGTTCCAGCCGTTTCGGACGTAGTTCCGCTGGCGATCATCGGCGAGGTAGCGGCACCCCGTCGGCCCCTTCACCGCCAGCCGCCCGGGCGTTCCGCGCGGGCATTCGTCGCCACTCTCATCAACCACCCGCGCCTCGTATCCCGCGACCGGCTTGCCGGTTGAGGCCGGGCGGTGGTCGTCGAAACGGTTGGTGAGGAAGATGTGCAGCATCTCGGTCGCACCGATCCCATCGAGCATTGGCTTGCCAGTTTTCGCGATCCATTCGTCATAGACCGGCGCGGGCAGTGTCTCGCCCGCGCTGACAGCGGCGCGCAAGCTGGAGAGGTCCGCCCCCTCTTCCATCGCCTTCAACATCACCCGGTAAGCCGTTGGTGCCGTGAAACAAACTGTCGCCTTGTACTGCTGGATGATGGAGATGAGGTTCGGCGGCGTCGCCTGTTCCAAGAGCGCCGCAGCGGCGCCGAAGCGCAAGGGAAAGACGGCCAGGCCACCCAGCCCGAAGGTAAAGGCGAGGGGCGGAGAGCCGACAAACACATCCTCGGGCACGACCTTCAGCACTTCCCTGGCGTAGCCATCCGCAATGATCATCAGGTCGCGGTGGAAATGCATCGTGGCCTTCGGCTCCCCCGTTGTGCCCGAGGTAAAGCCCAGAAGCGCCACGTCGTCGCGCCCGGTCTGCACCGCCTCAAACCGCACCGGCTTGCCGAGGGCTGCACGATCCAATTCGGCGTCATGGTTCGCGGTGCCGTCAAATCCGATCACCTTTTTCAAAAATCTCGAGCCCTTGGCGCAGGCCACGATCTCATCCATCAACCGGGTGTCGCAGAGCGCAAGCACGACCTCGGCCTTGTCGACGATCTTCGCAAGCTCGCCCGCACGCAGCATGGGCATTGTGTTGACCACGACCGCACCCGCCTTGGTCGCGGCCAGCCAGCAGGCCACCATCGCAGGGTTGTTGGCAGAGCGGATAAGAACGCGATTACCGGGCTTTATGCCATGATCCTCAACCAGAACATGGGCAATGCGGTTCGACCAGTCGGTCAGTTCCTTGTAGGTGCGGATACGGCCATTGCCGATCAGCGCCGTATGATCGCCGAACCCCTTCGCGACCATCGCATCGGTCAGTTCGACAGCGGCGTTCAGATAGTCGGGATAGTCGAAGCCCTCCAGCCGCATCTCGGGCCACTGATCCGCCGGCGGCAGGTTGTCACGGGCGAAGCTGTCGGTATGGGCGCTTGGTCCCAGCATGGTCTCCTCCCCTCACTCCGGCACGACGGCCGTTGCCTCGATCTCCACTTTCGCGCGGTCCTCGACCAAAGCCACGACCTGAACCAAGGCCATCGCCGGATAGTGCCGCCCGATGATCTTGCGATAGGCCGCGCCGATTTCGGGCAGGCTGGCCAGATAATCCCGCTTGTCGGTGACATACCAGGTCAGCCGCACCAGATGCTCCGGTCCCGCACCGCCCTCGGCCAGCACGGCGACGACATTGCGCAAGGCCTGCGCCACCTGCCCTGAGAAGTCGTCGGTCTCAAAGACGCAATCGGCGTTCCAGCCTATCAGGCCACCGGTGAAGATCATCCGCCCCGTGGCGGCCACTCCATTTGCGTAGCCCTTCGCTGGCTTCCAATGCGCCGGATGCAGGATCTCGTGCGGGCTCATGGCGCCTCCTCCAGATGTGCCGCCAGCCCATCAGCCAGCGCCTTGGGCCACCGTGCAGGCTTCAGGCCCGGACCCGTCCAGACGATAACCTGCCGGACGGTCAGCCGCCTTTCTGCGCCACAGGTGACAAGGGTTTCAAATGTCGCGCTCGATCCGCCGATCCGGCGAACCCTCAGCGTGAATGTCAGCACCTCACCCAGACGCGAGGGCGCTTGGAAGTCGACATCCAGATGCGCCGTCGGCACCCCGCAGCCTTCCTCGATATGGATACGTGCAAAGGAATGGCCCAATGCTTCGGCGAAGAACGCCTCCACCGTCGCATTCAGCATCTCGAAATAACGCGGGTAAAAGACGATCCCGGCAGGGTCGCATTGGCCGAACTGGACGGTGAAATCACGGGCATAGCTCATGTGAGAAGGCTCCGCGCGATGACCAGCCTTTGCACATCGCTGGCGCCTTCATAGATGCGCAGCGCCCTTATTTCGCGGTAAAGGTTTTCGACCGGCATGCCGGTCCTAACCCCGTCGCCGCCATGCAGCTGCACCGCCATGTCAATGACCTCCTGCGCCGCTTCAGTCGCGTAGAGCTTGGCCATCGCCGCCTCGCGGCTGATCCGCGCGGCACCCTGATCCTTGACCCAGGCCGCTCGGTAGATCAGCAGAGCGGCGGCGTCGATCTTCAGCGCCATGTCAGCCAGATGTCCCTGCACCATCTGGTAGTCCGCCAAGGGGCCCGAGGGACGCGCCCGCCCGACCCGTACCAGAGCCTCATCGAGCGCCCGCCGGGCAAAACCCAAAGCCGCCGCCCCAACCGTCGGGCGGAAATGGTCAAGAACCGTCATGGCGATCTTGAACCCCTCGCCCGTCTTATCAATCAGTGCGGTTTCGGGCAGGACGACCCCATCCATCCTGAGATGTGCCAAGGGGTGCGGCGCCATGACGTCGATCCGATCGACAACCGACAAGCCCGGCGCATCGGCTGGCATCAAGAAGGCTGAAAGCCCCTTCGCCCCAGGTGCTTCACCCGTCCGGGCAAGGACCACATAGACATCGGCAATGCCACCATTGGAGATATAGGTCTTCTCGCCCGACAACCGCCAGCCACCGGAAACCCGCTCCGCCACAGTGGCCGTCGCCGCCACATCCGATCCCGCACCCGGTTCGGTCAGCATGAACCCGGCGATGGCCTTGCCGGCCCGCGTTCGCTCCAGCCATTCGCGCTGTTCTGTCGTCCCGAAAAGGCTCACCGCCCCCATGCCCAGCCCCTGCATTGCAAAGGCAAAATCGGCCAGCCCGTCATGCCGCGCCAAAGTCTCGCGGATCAGGCTGAGCGTGCGGATATCCAACCGCTCGCCCTCACCCGCGCCGCTATGGGTAAGCCAGCCACCGGCCCCCAGCGCCACCACTAGCGTGCGGCACGCCGCATCGACATCGACGTGATCGACTGGCAGATGCGTTACGCACCATTCCTCCAGAGCCGCCGCCAGTTCACGATGGCGGGACTCAAAAAATGGCCAGTCAAGAAAGCTCGTGTCGCTCATCTCACTTTCTGTCCCAAAATACTCCGGGGGTCCGGGGGCTGGCCCCCGGTCCTCCCCTCAATCCCCCTGAAACTCGGGTTTCTTCTTCCCGACAAAGGCCCGGTAGGCCCGCTCGAAATCCCGCGTCGCCATGCAGATCGCCTGTGCCTGCGCCTCGGCCTCGATGGCCTCGTCCAGCCCCATATCCCATTCCTGAAGAAGCTGCGTCTTGGTGATCCCGTGGGCAAAGACCGGCCCGTCCGCCAGAGACCGCGCGAGCCGCATGGCTTCTTCCTCCAGCGCGTCGGACGCGTGCAGCGCGTTCCAGAAACCCCAACGCTCTCCCTCCGCGGCCGTCATCACCCGACCAGTATAGAGAAGCTCTGCCGCCCGCCCCTGTCCAATAATGCGCGGCAACATCGCGCAAGCGCCCATATCGCAGCCCGCCAGGCCGACTCGGGTGAAGAGGAATGCGCATTTCGCCGAAGGCGTCGCCAACCGCAGGTCTGCGGCCATGGCAAGGATCGCCCCTGCACCGACGCAGATACCGTCCACCGCCGCGATGACCGGCTTGCCACAATGCAGCATCGCCTTGACCAGATCGCCGGTCATCCGGGTGAAAGCAAGCCGGTCCTTCATGTCCATTCCGACCAGAGGGCCGATGATGTCATGCACATCCCCGCCCGAACAGAAATTGCCGCCATTCGATGCCAGCACGACCACATCGACATCCGTCGCATGGGCCAAAGCCCGAAACGTATCGCGCAGCTCGGCATAGCTCTCGAAGGTCAGCGGATTCTTCCGCTCCGGCCGGTTCAGCCGGATCGTCGCGACCCGGTCCGTCACGCTCCAGAGAAAATGGGCGGGCCTGAGCCCGGCAAGTTCGGTCATGCCTGCCCCCTCGCGCGTTTCATGATATCGGCCAATGTGTCGAGGTCGTTTTCATCGAGTGCGGCAAACAGCGTATCGACCTCGGCCTCGTGGTCCGCCGCCAGACCTTCGAACTGTGTCGCACCTGTGGGTGTCAGTGCTACATGCACCGTGCGCCGGTCGGCTTCGGACGGCGTGCGGCGCACCAGCCCCTCACCCTCCAGCCGGTCCACCACAGCGGTCGCATTGCCGTTCGAAACCAGCAGCATGCGGCTGAGTTCAGACATCGTGACCCCTTCGCGCCGCCGGTAAAGCGCGGCCATTACGTCAAAGCGTGGCAGGGTCGTGGCGTGGTTCACCCGAAGGTATTCACGCAGATGGTTCTCCGCCGCGCGGGTCACACCGAGAAGCCTGATCCATGCCTTGAGCCGACGCTTCGACAGATCGCTCATGTCTCGCCCCCGGAGATTGCGATGGCCTGACCGTTCACGCCCTCCGATCCCGGACCGCAAAGCCACAGCGCGGCGGCGGTCACCTCGGCGGGCTGGATCAGCCGACCCTGCGGGTTCATCCCTTCCAGCGCCGTCCGCGCCTCTTTCTCGGTTCGGCCGGTCTTTTCGCGGATTACCGCAATGGTCTGCTCTGTCATCGGCGTATCGAGGAATCCCGGGCAGATCGAATTGACGGTCACCTCGCTGCGCGCGACCTCGAGCGCGAGTGAGCGCGTCAGCCCGATGACGCCATGCTTGGCCGCCGCATAGGGAGCGATCTTGGCATACCCCTTCAGCCCCGCAGTCGAGGCGACCGAAATCAGCCGCCCCCAACCTGTCATCTGCAAAAGCCCGGCCCGGAGCGTCAGAAACACGCCCGTCAGGTTGACTGCGATCATCGCGTTCCACTGGTCGAACGTCGTCTTCCGGAACGGCGCGGAATCTGCCGCCCCCGCATTGGCGATCACGATGTCGCAGGGTCCGGCAGCATCAAACATTGCGGCGACGGAGGCCTCGTCGGTGACATCGGCTGTCACGCAGCGGACATTTGCGAGTTCCGTGGCAACGCGCTCCAGCGGTTCCCGCCTACGGCCCGAAATCACCACTTCGGCTCCAGCCTCTACAAAACCGCGAGCGAGGTCAGCCCCAGCCCCGGTGCCTCCACCGGTGATCAGAACACGCTTGCCGGTCATGCTCATGCCCGTATCGCCTCCTGCGCGCGTTCGGCCAACCGGTAGGCCTGATCGCGGCCCGGCAGATAGGGCAGCGGCCAGTCCGGTCCCCTGTCGCCCAAAGCCACCGCGGCATGCAAAGTCCAGTAGGGATCGGCCAGATGCGGCCGGGCGAGGCAGACGAGGTCAGCGCGCCCTGCCATCAGGATCGAATTGACGTGGTCGGGTTCATAGATATTGCCAACCGCCATTGTGGCGATGCCCGCCTCATTGCGGATACGGTCGGAAAACGGCGTCTGAAACATTCGGCCATAGACCGGCTGCGCCTCGGTCGAGGTCTGACCGGCGGAAACGTCGATGATGTCAGCGCCCGCCGCATGGAAGGCGCGCGCGATCTCCACCGCCTCTTCGGGTGTAACGCCGGCCTCGCCGACCCAGTCATTGGCGGAGATACGGACCGACATGGGTTTGTCGTCGGGCCAGTTGGCGCGAAGGGCGGCAAACACTTCAAGCGGATAGCGCATCCTATTCTCAAGACCGCCGCCATACTCGTCACCGCGCCTATTGGACATGGGAGAGATGAAGGAAGAGATAAGGTAGCCATGGGCGGCATGCAGCTCAATCATGTCAAAGCCCGCCCGGTCGGCCATCCGCGCGGCGGCGATGAATTGATCCCGCACCCGGTCCATATCCGCGCGCCTCATATCCAGCGGCACCTGATTGGCGGATGACCATGGGATCGGAGAGGCCGACATGACCGGCCAGTTCCCTTCCGTCAGTGGCGCATCGCCCTCTTCCCAGCCAAGCTGGGTGGAGCCCTTGCGGCCGGAATGGCCGATCTGACAGCAGATCTTCGCACCGCTTTCGGCATGGACGAAATCGACGATACGCTTCCAGGCCGCCTCATGCTCGGGTGCATAAAGCCCCGGGCAGCCCGGCGTGATGCGACCCTCGGGACTTACACAGGTCATCTCGGTATAGACCAGCCCCGCCCCGCCCTTGGCGCGTTCGCCGTAATGTACCAGATGCCAGTCGGTCGGGGAGCCATCCACGGCGCGGTATTGCGCCATGGGCGAGACGACGACGCGGTTCTTCAACGCCATCCCGCGCAATCGAAACGGCGCGAACATCGGCGCGCTACCGGGCGTGCCGCCTGCCCGTTCCTGAAACCAGTCTTCCGCCTCACGCAGCCAGTCAGGATCGCGCAGGCGCAGGTTTTCGTGGCTGATCCGCTGTGACCTTGTCAGCAGCGAATAGGCGAATTGAAGGGGCGGCATGTCGAGATAACGCTCAACCTCCTCGAACCACTCCAGAGAGTTCCGCGCCGCCGATTGCAGGCGCAACACCTCCAGCCGCCGTTCGTCCTGATAGCGTTCGAAGGCGGCCTCCATTGTCGGTTCCGAATGCAGGTAGTCGGCCAGCGCGATGGCGCTGTCGAAAGCGAGGCGCGAGCCGGACCCGATGGAAAAATGCCCCGTCGCCGCCGCATCGCCCATCAGGACGACATTGTCCTTGTACCAGCGCTCGCAGATGACACGCGGGAATTGCATCCAGACCGCCGAGCCCCGCAGATGCGCGGCGTTGGACATAAGCGCATGGCCACCAAGGTGGCGTTCGAAGATACGACGACAGGTTTCGACCGTCTCCTCCTTCGACATCGCCTCGAACCCCCAGCGATCCCATGTCTCGGGCAGGCATTCGACGATGAACGTCGCGGTGTTGTCGTCGAACTGGTAGATATGCGCCCAGACCCAGCCATGTTCAGTCTTCTCGAAGATAAATGTGAAAGCGTCGTCGAATTTCTGATGCGTGCCGAGCCAGACGAACTTGCAGCGGCGGATGTCGATATCGGGACGGAAGACCGCTTCATATTCCGTACGGACCTTCGAATTAATCCCGTCGCAGGCGACGACAAGGTCATAGTCCTTGCGATAGGTCTCCGCGCTCCCGAACTCCGTCTCAAACCGCAGATCAACGCCAAGCTCGCGGGCCCGTTCCTGCAGGATGATCAGCATCTGCCGTCGCCCGATTCCGGCAAAGCCGTGCCCGCCCGACACGGTGCGGTGGCCGTCATGGACAACGGCGATATCGTCCCAATAGGCGAAGTGGCTGCGGATCGCCTCGGTCGATTTCGGGTCGTTGCCCTCCATTCGGCTTAGCGCATCATCCGACAGGACAACGCCCCAGCCGAACGTATCGTTGGCGCGGTTTCGTTCGAGGACGGTGACCTGATGCGCCGGGTCCCGCAGCTTCATCGAAATCGCGAAGTAAAGCCCAGCCGGACCACCTCCGAGACACAGGACCTTCATTCCGCCCTCCCCTGGCTACAGGCGAAGCGTGGCATTGGTTGGAAATTATTTCAAGTTTAAAATTTATAACGCCGACCAGCTAAGTTGCTGGAGCCGGTTCGCGGCCACGGTGCACGCTGAGGGCGTTTCCGCCTTTCCGCCCCGGTCAAATTCCCTTAAACCCCGGGGACGAGCCGTACGGACGATACGCATGACCCAGACCATCATCGAACGCTGCGAGGCCAAGGGCCTCAGGATGACCGAGCAACGCCGGGTCATTGCGCAGGTGCTTGAGGAGTCCGACGACCATCCCGATGCCGAGGTGCTTTATGCTCGCGCCTGCGCGGTCGACCCAAAAATATCGCTCGCGACCGTCTACCGGACGCTGAAGCTCTTCGACGAATCCGGCATTCTCGACAAACTTGAATTCGGCGACGGGCGCGCGCGGTACGAGGATGCCGAACGTGCGCATCACGACCACCTGATCGACCTGACGACGGGCGAGGTGATCGAGTTCGTCGACCCCGAGATCGAGGCGCTGCAGGAAAAGATCGCCAAACGGCTCGGCTACCGGCTGAAGGGTCACCGGCTGGAACTGTTCGGCGTTCCCGTAAAGCAGAACGGCTGACCCCTTGCACAATCTGCGCGGCATCTTCCTGATCCTCTTCTCCATGGCCGCCTTTTCGGTCGAGGATGCGTTCATCAAGTCGCTGACGGGGTTACTGCCCATCGGGCAGGTGATGCTGACGCTTGGCCTCGGCGGCGTCGTGGTGTTTGCCGCCATCTCGGGGCCGAGGGCATGGCCCGGCATCGCGCGCGCCTTGTTCGTGCCGCAGGTCGCCTTGCGCACGGCAGGTGAGGCTGTGGGCGCGGTGTCCTTCATCACGGCCCTGTCGCTCATCCCGCTCTCGACCGTTGCGGCCGTCTTTCAGGCAACCCCGCTTGCGGTGACAGCAGGCGCCGCAGTTCTTTTCGGCGAGGCAGTCGGCTGGCGGCGCTGGAGCGCCATCGCGGCGGGTTTCATCGGCGTCCTAATGATCCTGCGGCCGGGGCTGGAAGGGTTCCGCCCCGAGGCCGCCATCGTCCTTGTGACCGTCGTTGCCATCGCGCTGCGCGACCTTGTCACCCGGCGCATTCCCGAACATGTCCCCTCTGTCGCGGTGTCGTTCCACGGCTTCTTCGCGCTGGTCATTTCCGGCTCTGTGCTGCTTCTCTTCGGCCCCGCCCCCTTAACGCCCGAACCCGTCGTCTGGGCCCGGATGGGGGCCGCAATCCTCTGCGGTACGACCGGCTATTACGCCATCGTCGCCGCGATGCGGATGGCGGATGCTTCGGCCCTGATGCCCTTCCGCTATTCGCGGCTGGTCTTCTCGCTGATCATCGGTGTCGTCGTCTTTGCCGAACGGCCCGATACGATGACGCTGGCCGGCGCTACACTGATCGTCTCTGCCGCCTTCTACACCTATCTGCGCGAACGCCGCGCCCTTACCACCCGCCCCGCCTGAAGGGCTTTCCCTTGGGCAAAGGAGGGCGTAAAGACCGCATCAACAGTCATTTCCGCCGAAGGGACCGCTTTGCCATGAGCACGATCATCGACATCCATGCCCGCGAAATCCTCGACAGCCGGGGCAATCCCACGGTCGAAGTCGACGTGACGCTGGAAGACGGCACGATGGGCCGCGCCGCCGTGCCCTCTGGCGCCTCGACCGGCGCGCATGAGGCTGTGGAAAAGCGCGATGGCGACAAGTCGCGCTATATGGGCAAGGGCGTTCTGGAGGCCGTCGCCGCCGTCAATGGCGAGATTGCCGAAAGCCTTCTGGGCGAGGATGCGACCGAACAGGTGGCCATTGACCGGCTTATGATCGAGATCGACGGCACACCAAACAAATCCCGCCTTGGCGCCAATGCGATCCTCGGCGTGTCGCTCGCGGTCGCCAAGGCGGCGGCAGATTTCACCACTCAGCCGCTTTTCCGCTATGTCGGCGGCACCTCGGCCCGTGTCCTGCCGGTGCCGATGATGAACATCATCAATGGCGGCGAACATGCCGACAACCCGATCGACATCCAGGAATTCATGATCATGCCGGTCGCCGCGCCCGATATCCGCGGCGCGGTCCAGATGGGGTCCGAGGTCTTCCATACGCTGAAGAAGGAACTCTCGGCGGCGGGCCTGTCCACGGGCATCGGCGATGAGGGCGGTTTCGCGCCGAACCTGTCATCGACCCGCGAGGCGCTGGATTTCATCCTGAAGTCCATCGAGAAGGCGGGCTACAAGCCGGGCGAGGATATCTATCTGGCGCTCGACTGCGCCTCGACGGAGTACTTCAAGAACGGCAAATACGTGCTGTCGGGCGAGGGCAAAACCCTGTCCTCCGAGGAAAACGTCGACTACCTCGCTGCACTTGTGAAGGATTACCCGATCATCTCGATCGAAGATGGCTGCGCCGAGGATGACTGGGCGGGCTGGAAGCATCTGACGGATGTTCTGGGTGGCAAGTGCCAGCTCGTGGGCGACGACCTTTTCGTTACCAACCCCGCGCGGCTTGCTGAGGGCATCGCGAAAGGCTGCGCCAACTCGATGCTCGTAAAGGTCAACCAGATCGGCACCCTGACCGAAACGCTTCAGGCCGTCGATATGGCCCACCGCGCGCGTTATACTAACGTCATGTCGCACCGCTCGGGCGAGACCGAGGACGCGACCATCGCCGACCTCGCCGTCGCCACGAACTGCGGCCAGATCAAGACCGGCTCGCTCGCCCGGTCCGACCGGCTCGCGAAGTACAACCAACTCATCCGTATTGAGGAAATGCTGGGCGAGACAGCGGAATATGCCGGGGCGTCGATCCTGCGCGCATAAGCGTCTCTGTTACTAAGATCCCGCCGGAGGCAAAAACGCCATTGGCGGGTTTTCTTTGCAGGATAGGCCGTTACAGCGCGACCTTGTGTTCCTGTACCGTGTTGCCGCCATCGACCACAATCAGTTGACCCGTGACATAGCTCGCCTCTTCGGCAGCGAGGAACAGAACCGCGTGGGCGACTTCCTCCGGCCGCCCCGGGCGGCCCACGGGCGTGTAACGGCCTGCGATGATCTCGTCCTCGCTCGATGACCCTGTCTCGATCCATCCCGGCCCGACGCAGTTCACCGTCACGCCCTTGGGTCCGGCATCAAGCGCCAGTGCCCGTGTCATTCCGAGCAGCCCCGCCTTGGCTGCAGCATAGGTCGAACTGGTCGCGATCCCGACCAGCGGCCCGGTGACGGACGACATCTGCACGATCCGCCCATAGCGTCGTGCGCACATGCCCGGCAATACCGCCCGCGTCAGGCGAAAGGCCGAGGTCAGGTTGATGTCCATACCGTAGGCCCAGTCGGCGTCGGATATCTCGGCAAGTCGCTGACCTTCGACGTCCACGCCGACCTGCACCATGCCCGCATTATTGACGAGTATGTCGATCGGCCCAAGCGCCGCCTCGGTATCGCGCACCAGTCGCTCGGCATCGGCGGTCACGCTCAGGTCGGCGGTCGCGGCGAAACTGTTGTCCGGCCCAAATTCATCCAGTCGCTGGAATATCCTGTCGGTCGTGGAACTTATCGCGACCTTTGCGCCCGCTGCTTTCAGAACACGCGCGCAGGCAAAGCCGATCCCGTCGGCACTTCCGGCGCCCGTCACCAGCGCCACGCGCCCTGCCACACCTGCCATTGTCCGCCCCCCCTATTCGCCGCGAGGCTAGCCGGGGCTATGAAAAAAGCAATGCGTTCAGTCGATATTTCCGCGGCGGATCACGCGGGCGGAAAGTTCTTCATAGGCCGCGCGCCAGGCCACTTCCAGTTCCCCGGTGAAGCTCTCGCCCAGTTCGTTGCGCAACGTGTCAATCAGCGCCTCGCCCATCGGCGCGAAATGCGCCGCTTTCACGCCGATCAGCGCATGGCCCTTGCCCAGTTCCTCGAACCGGTCGCCCAGTTTTTCCGGGTGGTCGATATTCTCGATCACCATGCCAAGCGTCGTCATGAACTTCATGCCCTGCCCGGCCAGATCGTCGCGGAACATCGACCGAAGCGAGGGATCGCGGGCAAAGAGCGCCTCGTAGAAGTAGATCGACGCCGGCTCCAGCCGCTCGCGCAAGAGAGCGAAACTTTCCCGGATCATGACGGACTGCTGCGCGGAGAGTGGCATCGGGCTTGTCCTTTGTTGTTGTCGATGGGAAAAGCCTGACAGGCGGGGCCAAACCTCGCCTTGACTCATCTCAAGTGACACTTGGCCGTTGCGGCCGGAGTACGAGCGGGCAAGTATGGGTCATGACCGCAGATGACATCATCGCCCTTCTTGATCTGTCGCCCCATCCCGAGGGCGGCTGGTATCGCCAGACATGGATCGCCGAAGGCGAAGGGCGGCCGTCCGGATCTTGCATCTATTTTCTGCTGAAGGCTGACGAACGCAGTCATTGGCACCGGGTCGATGCGGCCGAGATCTGGCACCATTACGCAGGCGCGCCGCTGACCCTGTCGATGGCCGAAACCGCGGCAGGCCCTGCCTGCGATCACCAGCTTGGGCCCGATCTTGCGGCGGGTGAACGCCCGCAGATCGTTGTACCTGCACATCACTGGCAGGCGGCGCGGTCACTCGGCGACTGGACGCTGGTCGGTTGCACTGTCAGCCCGAGTTTCCGGTTCGACGGGTTCGAACTGGCACCGGATGGGTTTGCAATCCCCAGCGCTTAACTCTGCGGTGAAAGGGCCTTGCCAAGGCGCGGCAGCCGCGCACGTTTCATCAGCGGTCGCAACGGCTGCGGCTCGCCCGACAGCTGTTCGGCTTTGGCGCGCACATTCTCGACCACTCGTTCGACCGATTCGGGATACGATTGCCACATGCCAAGAAGAAAATGGTCGGGATCATCGCGTTTCAGCCCCTCCTCGGTCAGCGTGTGGCGCGGGAAGTCGCTGGCATTGAAGGTGACGATAAGGTCCGCATGACCGGCAATGGCGGCCGCCAGCACATGGATATCGGCCGGGTCCGGCAGCCAGAGGCGCGCCTCAATCCCCTCCCGCGCGACAACACTTGCCTTCGGAAAATCCGCCCGCAACGCCGCGATCTCACCTCTCGCGATGTCCTCCGCACCCCGGCCGAGCTTGATTGTCGCGCGCGCCCATTCCTCGAGGATCCGGTCGGACCAGAGCGGGTCGTAGAGCCCCGCCTTGGCGACCCCGATCAGGATCTCGCGAAGGACGGTCGGGTAAAGGACGCAGGCGTCGAGGACGGCCTTCATCCGTCGAGCCGGAAGAAGAGCGCCTTGAGGTAACCGCTTTCGGCCAGTTGCGGCAATTGAGGGTGATCCGGCCCCGCAAAGCCCGTGTGCAGGAGCTGCCCCCGCCGCCCGCCGCGTCCGATGCCGCGGGCCGAGGCATTGCGGAACTGTGTGAGGTCCGCCGCATGTGAGCAGGAGCAGAGTGCGAGATAGCCCCCCGGCGCGACGAGCGGCGCGGCCAGCCGCGCCACACGCTCATAGGCCCGAAGTCCCGCCTGAAGCGCGGGTTTCGACGGTGCGAAAGCGGGCGGATCGCAGACGACGAGGTCGAACACCGCACCTTCCTGCCCCAACTCCTCCATCACCGCGAAGGCATCGCCCTTGCGGGTCTCAAATCGGTCGCCGAAATCCGATGCCGCCGCCCCCTGCCCCGCCAGATCGAGGGCCGCAGCCGAGGCATCGACCGCCAGCGCGCGTTCCGCCCCACCCGCGAGCGAGGCCAGCGCGAAGCCGCCGACATGCGAAAAGACATCAAGCATCTTTCCGCCCCGTCCTAGCCGCGCGGCAAAGGCGTGGTTGTCGCGCTGATCGAAGAAAAGCCCGGTCTTCTGCCCGCCGATGAGGTCGGCCAAATAGGTTGCACCGTTCATCGGCACCGGAACAGGGGCGTCGAGTCCACCGGAAAGCACGGCCATTTCCTCAACGAGCCCCTCCAACCCGCGCGCCCGGCCCGTACCGTTCTTGATGATCGTCGTGACACCGGTGACGTCCGCCAGCGCCCCGGCGAGATCCGCGCTCATCGCTTCGGCCCAGGCGGCGTTGGGCTGGATCACCGCCGCATCACCGAACCTGTCGATGATGACGCCGGGCAGCCCATCGGCCTCGGCATGGATCAGCCGGTAATAGGGTTTGTCATAAAGACGGTCGCGCAGAGCCGTTGCCCGGGCGATGCGCGCCGCGATCCAGTCGCGGTCAATAACCGTCTCCGCATCGCGGTCCAGCATCCGGGCGATGATCTTCGATTTCGGATTGACCGTAACCACGCCCAGAGGCCGCCGCTCGGCATCCTCCAAAACCGCGATCGTTCCCGGGACCAGCGCCTGTGTCCGGCGGTCAGTCACCAGTTCATCGGCATAGATCCAGGGAAAGCCGTGACGGATCGCACGGGCCTCGGCCTTTGGGCGCAGGCGGACGGTCGGATAGGCAGAGGACATCTGAGACTTTCCTGAGGACGAAGTTTCCCCTCCTCTAGTCGCATCGCCGCTTTGGGAAAAGCCCGCTTCGGTGCTAATTTCCACATCCCTTGTGGCAGGGTACGTGCCGATGATCTGCGCCAATTCACGCCAGGCGCTCCAACTGCTTGGTATGCGACAGCCACCGGACCTTCACGGCAGTTCCGATATGCACCCAATGCAGATCGGTGGGAAACGCACTTGTTAGCGCTAACACATCATGCTATTGCGCCTCCGACCAGATAGGCTAACGAAAGCCGGACCTGACAGGAGCCCCCCATGACCCTGAACACGCGCCTTGCAGAGATCACCGACAGGATCGTGCAGCGCTCGGCAACAACGCGCCGCGCCTATCTGGACCGGATCGCGGATGCTGCTGAGGCAGGACCGGCCCGCGCGCATCTGAGCTGCGGCAACCAGGCCCATGCCTATGCCGCCATGGGCGGGGACAAGGCCGATCTGGCGGCGGGACGCGCGCCGAATATCGGGATCGTCACCGCTTACAACGACATGCTTTCTGCCCATCAGCCTTACGAGGACTACCCGAAACTGATCCGCGACACTGCCCGCCGTGCGGGTGCGACCGCTCAGGTCGCGGGCGGAGTTCCGGCAATGTGCGACGGGGTCACGCAGGGGCGCGACGGTATGGAACTGTCGCTCTTTTCCCGCGATGTGATCGCTTTGTCGGCGGGCGTGGCGCTCAGCCACAACTGTTTTGACGCCGCGCTCTTCCTTGGCATCTGCGACAAGATCGTTCCGGGCCTCGTAATCGCTGCGGCAACCTTCGGCCATATCCCCGCAGTCTTCGTTCCCGCCGGACCGATGACGAGCGGTCTGCCCAATGACGAGAAATCGAAGATCCGCAACCGCTTCGCGGCAGGGGAAATCGGGCGCAAGGAGCTGATGGAGGCCGAGATGGCGGCCTATCACGGGCCGGGCACCTGCACTTTCTACGGCACCGCGAACACCAACCAGATGCTGATGGAATTCATGGGGCTGCACCTGCCGGGCGCGAGCTTTGTCAATCCGGGCACGCCGCTCCGCGATGCCCTGACAACAGCCGCTGTCGAACGGGCCGCCGCGATCACCGCCCTTGGCAACGATTACCGGCCCGCAGGCGAGATTCTGGACGAGCGGGCCTTCGTCAATGGCATGGTCGGGCTGATGGCGACGGGGGGATCGACGAACCTCGTGATGCATTTGCCGGTCATGGCGCGCGCCGCCGGGATCGCGCTCGAATTGCAGGACTTCGCCGATATCTCGGCAATCGTTCCCCTGATGGCGAAGGTCTATCCGAACGGACTTGCCGACGTGAACCATTTCCACGCGGCTGGCGGGCTTGGATTCATGATCGGAGAACTTCTCGATGCCGGGCTTCTGCATGAGGATGTGCGCACCATCGCGGGCGACGGACTTGGCCGGTACACCCAAGAACCGGCCCTTGCAGGGGGTGAACTGGTCTGGCGCGACGGACCGAAAACCTCGCTCAATGACAAGATCCTGCGCCCGGCGGCGCAACCCTTCGACGCGCAGGGCGGACTGAAACAGCTTTCCGGAAACCTTGGGCGCGGCGTCATCAAGGTCTCTGCCGTGGCGCCAGAGCGTCACGTGATCGAGGCCCCGGCCCGCGTTTTCGCCGATCAGGACGAGGTCAAGGCGGCGTTTGCAAAGGGGGAATTCACGACCGACACCGTGGTCGTCGTCCGGTTCCAGGGGCCGCAGGCCAACGGCATGCCGGAACTACATTCTCTGACGCCGATCTTGTCGGTCCTTCAGGACCGGGGACTGAAAGTCGCGCTTGTCACCGACGGCCGCATGTCGGGGGCGAGCGGGAAGGTCCCGTCTGCCATCCATGTCAGCCCCGAAGCGGCGGCGGGTGGCCCGCTTGCGCGGCTTCAGGACGGCGATCTCGTGCGCCTTGACGCGGTGGCCGGCACGATTGAAGTCAGGGGCGTCGATCTGGCGGCGCGCCAGCCTGCCACGCCCGACCTCTCTATGAACCGCTTCGGTACGGGTCGCGAGCTTTTCGAAACCTTCCGTCGCCATGTTGGCCCCGCGACCGAGGGGGCATCCGCACTGCTTTGACGTTCCGCCGAACGCTTACTGACCCGCCACAAGCCCCGCCTGAAAGGACCCAGCGATGACCCCAGCCGAGCAAAGCCGCCACGCAGCCGATATCTGCGCCCTTGCCCCGGTCGTTCCGGTTCTGGTGATCGACGATGCAACGAAAGCCGCCGACCTGGCCCGGGCGCTTGTCGCGGGTGGTTTGCCCGCACTCGAGGTCACCTTGCGCACGCCTGCCGCGCTCGACGCGATCCGCGCGATGGCGGAAGTGCCGGGCGGCGTGGTCGGGGCGGGCACCCTTCTGACGCCCGAGGACGTCAAGGCCGCAAAGGCTGCGGGGGCCCGGTTCGGTGTCTCGCCCGGCGCAACCGACCGCCTGCTAGCGGCCTGTGCCGAGGAGGATCTGCCGCTTCTGCCCGGCGCCGCGACGGCAACAGAAGTGATGGCTCTGCTTGAGAAGGGTTACACCGTGCAGAAGTTTTTTCCGGCCGAAGCGTCAGGCGGGGCAAAAGCGCTGGCCGCGATCGGTGCGCCCATCCCGCAGGTCCGGTTCTGCCCGACAGGCGGCATCGGCCCCAGGAATGTCCTCGACTATCTGAGCCTCGCGAATGTCCTCTGTGTCGGTGGCAGCTGGGTCGCACCGAAAGAGATGGTCGTGGCGGGAGACTGGTCCGGTATCGAGACGCTTGCGCGCGAAGCCGCGACGCTTGCCCGGTAGAGCCTAGCGCGAGGTTTCGACCCCGCGAAGCGCCCTGAGCAGGGTCTGCGTCGTACCGGCCCTGTCGCCGATCATGATCCAGGCGACGATGAACAAGAAGGCAACCATACCGAGAAACACAAGCGGTCCGGCCGCCTCAGGCGCGTCGATGCCGAGCGACAGCGCCAACCGCAGCGCCAGATCAACAGTCGCAGCCGCGGTCACAGCAAACAGGAATGCATAGCGACCGCGGTTACGCCTAAGATCGAGAACTCGCAAAACCGGTTCAGCCCCACCGCGACCGGCGCAGGCGAGGCTACATGCCGTCGCCGCACCGGTCGCAATGACGAAGGCCAGGAACCCGATCCCGAGAAGGATCATACCGGCATAACCAGGTATCCGAGGCGCCGCGAGAAACGCGAGGAGGAGGGCCAGGCCGCCTCCGGGTACAAAGAACAACAGGAACAATCGTAAGACGCAAGCAGCACGCGAAGTCTCGGACATCGAACACCTCCGTATAGAGGATATTCGCGAATCAATTTGGCGCTGAAATGGCCCGGGAGAGGTCCGGAAGCGGCAATTCTCGGACCTTTTCAACCCTCGGGATTATTGCCCTGTTCAGAGATCGCCCGAACGTGGAACGCGGGCACTTCTTCCCCCCCGGCGCACCGGTGCGGACGGGGCCGTGAGTCCCGCGGTCAGAACCGCCGTCATCGGATGATCCGGCCAGTCTGGCCCGTAATGCGACAGAAGAACCCGGATCGCCTCGGCCGTCTCGACCCCCGGTTTCAGGCTCAGCGCCCAGTCGAGGAAAATCGAGCGGCATTCCGACGCCTTGATCCCCTCGATCGCATAGCTTTCGCGAACCAGCCCCTTGGGGTCCGCCAGTGACATTTCCATGACTTTCCTCGCCATCGGTGCGCCCTGTCCGCCTGCTACCCCCCGCCGGCTTCCGGCGGCTGAAGGCATTTCGCGATAATCGACGCGGCGCGGGCGGTGTGGCCTTCCAGCCGCGACGCCATCTGGTCAAGTTCCGACGCGCCCGTCTCGCGCATGAGGAACGCCCGCCCGCCTTCTCCGATCGCATCCATATCGAGCGGCCCTTCGGTCAACAGTCGCCCGCCCGCCTGTAGCCGCCAGAGGAACCGATAAGCTTCCTGCAGTGCCGCCTCGTCCTCCTTCGCCAGATGCCCGGCGCGGAGCCCGGCGCGCAGTTGCGCCTCTACCCTGCGGGCGGGGGCGGCGGTGCGGAGTGCGCAGGCTTGCGCCAGAAGCTCGATATCCTGCAACCGGCCGGGACCGATCTTGGCCTCCCACGCGCCATCGGGCGCCTTCGCCGCGAAGATGCGGTCACGCATCTCGGCCACATCCGGCAAAACGCGGTCCTCGCACCCTTTGGCGGTCAGGACCTGCTGGCGCGCGGCCTCCACCTCTTCAGCCAAGACGACATCCCCCGCAACCGGCCGGGCGCGGGTGAGCGCGAGGTGTTCCCAAGTCCAGGCCTCCTCCATCTGATAGCTGGTGAAGGACTGGATCGAGGTCGCGACCGGCCCCTGACGGCCAGAGGGACGAAGCCGCATATCGACCTCGTAGAGCCGCCCGTCCGCCATTGGTGCCGAAAGACCCGTCACCAGCGCTTGCGTCAGACGGGCATAGTACGCCCGCGCCGCCAGCGGGCGCGGCCCGTCCGACGCCTCGACCCCGTCCGCATCATAGATCACGATCAGGTCGAGGTCGGAATGCGCGTTGAGCCGTTCGGCGCCCAGCGATCCCATGCCCAGCACAACCGCCCCCCGCCCCGGCGGCGCACCATGCTTGCGCGAGAACTCCGCCACGCAGACCGGCCAGAGTGCGGCAAGAATCGCGCCCGCCAGATCGGCATATTCGCGCCCCGCCTGCCCCGCGTCGATCAAGCCGCGCAAATGGTGCACACCGATGCGGAAGTGCCATTCCCGCGCCCAGATTCGCGCCGCACCGAGGCGCCATTCGTAATCGTCACGTTCCGCCAACCGTTTGGTCAGCGCCTCGGTCAGCGGCCCGAGCCCCGGCCAGGGTGCGAAAAAATCGCCGCCCAGAACGGCATCCAGCACGGCGGCATTGCGCGAGAGATAGGCGGCAAGGCCGGGCGCGGTGGCGCAGATATCAACGATCAGGTCGATCAGCTGCGGGTTCGCCTCAAAGAGCGAGAAGAGCTGCACTCCGGCGGGCAGACCGGAAAGGAAGCCATCGAATTGTCTCAGCGCCTCCCCCGGGCTCGCCGCGCGGTCAAGGCGTGAGAGGATCTCGGGCTGCACCCGTTTGAAGATCGCGACCGCGCGTTCGGACCGCAAGGCGGGATAGGAGCGCCAGCCATCGACGATCTCCTGCATCTCAGGCGTCATTTCGGGGCCCGACCGCACCTCACCCGGGGCGAAGAAACCCTCGGTCAGTTCCGCCACCCGCTCCAGCCGTTCTTTCAGCCCATCGCAGAAGGCGTCGGTATCCCCCTCACCACACATCCGGGCAATCCGGTCGAACTCACCCGGCATTGTCGGCAAATCGTGGGTCTGGACGTCGCCCACCATCTGCACCCGGTGTTCCACCTCGCGATGGGCACGGTAAAGCGCGGTCAGTTCCTCCGCGTCACCTTCGGGCACCCAGCCCTTCGCCGCCAGAGCGGCAAGCCCACCCACGGTGTCGCGGGCACGCAGCGACGGGTCGCGCCCACCGGCGATGATCTGCCGGGTCTGGGTGAAGAACTCGATCTCGCGTATACCGCCCGCCCCGAGCTTCATATTGTGGCCTTCAAGTACGATCGGCCCGTGCAGACCCTTATGCTCGCGGATGCGCAGCCGCATATCGTAGGCATCCTGAATGGAGGCGAAATCCAGATGCCGCCGCCAGACGAAGGGTGTCAGCGTTTGAAGAAACCTCTCGCCTGCCGCCAGATCGCCGCCGCAGGGCCTCGCCTTGATATAGGCCGCCCGCTCCCACGTCCGGCCCTGCGCCTCATAGTACTGTTCCGCTGCCGCCATGGAGATACAGACCGGCGTGACCGAAGCATCGGGACGCAGGCGAAGATCGGTGCGGAAGACATACCCATCAGCGGTCAGGTCCGACAGCATCGCCGCCATCTTGCGCACGACGCGGATGAAGGCCGCGCGGGCCTCCTGCACATCGTCGGGATCATATCGGGTCTCGTCAAAGAGGCAGATAAGGTCGATGTCGGAGGAGTAGTTCAACTCCCCCGCCCCCATCTTCCCCATGGCGAGCGCCACGATACCTGCCGCGGTTTCGGCGTCTTCGGGCGTAGCACCCGGCACCTTGCCGCGCCGGATTTCGTCAGCGCTGAGCGCCCTCAACGCGTGAT
This sequence comes from Albidovulum litorale, assembly GCF_025751495.1. Taxonomy (GTDB): domain Bacteria; phylum Pseudomonadota; class Alphaproteobacteria; order Rhodobacterales; family Rhodobacteraceae; genus Albidovulum; species Albidovulum litorale. The sequence goes on from NZ_JAOWKZ010000003.1 coordinate 374,412, forward strand.
GCACGGCCGTATCGGCCAGACGCGTCAGCGCGCCCGTAACCTGCTCCAATGGCCAGACCCCACCGAGATCGGCGAGCCCTGCCAGAAGCGCCACCCGCGCCTTGGCCTGACGCAGCGTAGAGCCAAGCTGATCAGAAGCAAAATCGTCGAACCCGGCGAGCGCGCCCGCCAGTGCATCCTCGGGCGCACCCACAAGCGTCTCTTCAAGCCAATCCGCCTGTCGCTCCATCAGCCCTGTCAGGTACGGGCTGCACCCTGCCGCGCCTTCCAGCAGATTTCTCAGTTCCGGAGCGAGCCCGGCGAAACGGGTTTTTACCTCGGCGGCCCGGTCGGGCTCAAAGGCGATTGGCGTGCGAGTCATGCGGGCGGCGAAGGTCATGGTCCGACACTAGCGTGCCGCGTTGCGGCGTCAACGACTGGCAGGACACCGTCCTTGCAATCCCTGTTGGGCCATGACTTCCTTTCCGCCGGAAGCGACGGGAAGGTGACGCATGAGCAAGAGTTTGAAACGGGTACGCGCGGCACTCGACGCGGCAGGCGTCCCGGCCGAAATTCTGGAAATGCCCGGAGAGACGCGCACAGCGGAACAGGCCGCCGCGGCTGCGGGATGCGCGCTGGACCAGATCGCCAAGTCGATCATCTTCCGGGGCGAGGCAACCGGCCATGTCGTCCTGTTCCTGACCGCTGGCGGCAACCGGGTCGATCCTGCCAAGGCCAGCTCCGTCGCGGGTCAGGCGCTTGGCCGTGCCGATGCCGATCAGGTCCGCGCGGAAACCGGTTTCGCGATCGGCGGGGTGGCGCCGTTGGGGCATCTGTCGCCCATCACCAGTTACTTCGATCCACGGCTACTTGAATTCGACCGGGTCTGGGGAGCGGCGGGCACGCCACGGCATATCTTTCCGATCGATCCCCAAACCCTCTTGCAGATCACCGGCGCGACGCTGGCCGATTTCACCTGAACCCTCCGCAACCGGAATGTAAAAAAGTTTTACATCACCTCTTGACGATGCGGAGCCGAGCCCCAATCTTGGGTCATGTGAAAGACATTTACATACCTTCAACGGAGGAACGCATGTCCACCATCGCCGCCTGGCCTTCACGGGCCGAAATGTGGCTCGACGAACGCGGCAAAGGCGCCTGGATCGCCGCCATGGTCCTTGGCTTCATCTTTTTCTGGCCCGTCGGCCTTGCCCTTCTTGCCTATATGATCTGGAGCAAACGCATGTTTTCGAAAGGCTGCGGCTGGAGCCGCAACGACGCCCACCACCACATGTCGCGCTGCCATGCGCGCCGCCACGGCTTCCGGTCGTCCGGCAATACCGCGTTCGACGCCTACAAGGCCGATACGCTTGACCGGCTGGAACGCGAACAGGAAGAGTTCGAAACCTTCCTCAAGCGTCTGCGCGAAAGCAAGGACAAGGCCGAGTTCGACCAGTATCTCGACGAGCGGGCCCGCGCCGCCCAAGAGACGGGTACGGATGCCGATGACGAGACCAAGGATCGGTCGGGTTCCGGCGCTTACTGAGCCGCGAGACTGGACAATCCCGCCCGGGCGGCCCGATTTGGGGCCGCCCGATGCGTTTCGCGGTTCGAGTGATCGGGGCCACGACTCAACACTTGGCGGATTCGAATCCGCTTGCTAACGTCGCCCTGCACCATCGAACCGATCGCGACCATGCGTCATACACTGCCCATAGCGCCCCAGTTTTATGTGACGGCACCACAACCCTGCCCCTATCTGGATGGCCGGTCAGAGCGGAAATTGTTCACGGCACTTCAGGGTGAAAATGCCGAAAAGCTGAACGACGCGCTTTCCAAACAGGGCTTCAGGCGGTCGCAGAACGTGCTTTATCGGCCCTCGTGTTCGGAATGCTGCGCCTGCCTTTCCGCACGGATCAGGGTCGCGGATTTTACACCGAACAAAAGCCAGCGCCGCACGCTTCGGCGCAATGCCAATCTAAGGCGCGAGGCGACGAGCCCCTGGGCGACCGAGGACCAGTACGCACTCTTCCGCCGCTACCTCGACAGCCGCCACGCCGATGGCGGCATGGCCGACATGGACATCTTCGAATTCGCCGCGATGATCGAGGAAACGCCGGTCAAGAGCCGGGTGGTCGAGTACAGCTCCCCGCCCGAGGCCAAGGGCGGACGCCGGTCGCTGACGGCGGTTTGCCTGACCGATGTGCTCGATGACGGACTGTCGATGGTCTATTCCTTCTACGATCCGGACCGGATCGGTGACAGCCTGGGCACCTATATCATCCTCGACCATGTGGAGATCGCCCGGCGTGCTGGGCTTCCTTACGTCTATCTCGGCTACTGGGTGCCGGGCAGCCGGAAGATGGGTTACAAGGCCGGGTTCCGCGCGCTTGAAATCTATAAGAACGGCCATTGGCAGGATATCGGCGAACCGGCGGATCATTCGTCCGAGACCCATCCGCTTTCCGTCGATCCGATTGCCGAGCAGGTGGCCCGCATCGCCCTACCCGAAAGCCGTCCGGTAAAGAACGGCTTGTGAGAGGTGTACGCCCCCTAAAAAGCGATCCTGACCGCCGTTTTGTGACATCTGACGCGGCCGGCCTGCTGATCCGGCGGCAGGCGCCCGCCCAGTCGCCGTCACACAGATGAGTTCGAATTCAGAGGGAGGAAGACCATGATCGAGAAAGTCCTTGTTGCCGTCGATGGCTCGGCCCATTCACTTAAAGCGGTGGAATATGCGGCGGAAATCGCGGGTGCCTGCAAAGCCAAGCTTTCCATCCTCACGGTGCTGAAGCCTCAGAAGGTCCCGAAAGTCTCGGAAGAACTGCGCAAATATGCGCAGTTGGAGCATATCGACAACGCCGATTACGAGGCAATCAAACTCTTGTCGAGCGACCTGCTGTCCCATGCCGCGGACGTCGCCAAGAAAAACGGCGCGACGGAGGTCGAAACCGCTGTCGAAACCGGACCCGTTGCCCGGACCATCGTGAACGCAGCAGTGAAGAAGAAAGTCAGCATGATCGTCATCGGATCGCGCGGCCTCGGCAATATCGAAGCGACGTTACGGGGCGGCGTTTCGCACCGTGTCGAATTGCTGGCAAATTGCCCGGTATTGACCGTCAAGTAAGACCGGGTCGGGGGCGATGACGCCCCCTTCCCCTTCGCATCAGTTGTTCGGCAACAGGTCCGGCACGATCGTCACGATGCCTGGGAAGGCCCAGAGAATGCCAAGCCCGATCACCTGGATCAGCACGAACGGGACAATGCCGCGGTAGATCATGCCGGTCGTCACGCTCGCAGGCGCCACACCGCGAAGATAAAAGAGTGCGAAACCGAAGGGCGGCGTCAGGAACGAGGTCTGCAGGTTGACCGTGATCATGATCGTCACCCAGGACGGGTCATAGGTACCGCCATAGATGACCGGCCCGACAATCGGCACGACGATGTAGATGATCTCCAGAAAGTCCAGCACGAAGCCAAGCACGAAGAGCACCAGCATCACGATCAGGAAGGCCGTCCATTCCTGTTCGAACGAACGCAGGAAGCTCTGGATATAGTGCTCACCTCCAAACGAGATCAGAACAAGGTTCAGGATCTGCGACCCGATCAGGATGGTGAAGACCATCGACGTGACCTTGGCGGTTTCCCGCACCACCGGCCCGAGAACCGAGCTGCGGAGCAGCACCCAACAGGCATAGAGGATGCCGAAGAGCGCAAAGAAATAGGCCGCGCGCGCGGCATAGAAGGCGATCTGATCCTCTAGCGGCACGTCGGACCGGGTGATCCGAAGGTCGAAATTGATACCGATCAGGATCATGATGATGACAGCAAAAGACGTGGCGAGGATGATCACGCCGCTTTTCTGTTGCTCATGCAACTTGCGGTAGGCGGCAAGAAGCAGCGCACCGCCTGCCCCAAGTGCGGCCGCCGGCGTCGGGTTGGTGATGCCGCCGAGGATAGAGCCGAGAACGGCGATGATCAGCACCAGAGGCGGAAAGACCACGCGGATCAGGTCGTTATGCGACATGCTCTTCGCCGCCGCCGCACAGCCATAAAGCGCAATGGCCATCGGCAGAGCGAGCATCACGAAGGTCTGCCCCGACGTGGCTGTGACGGGGATGAGGACGATATCGGCCAGAAGCCCCAGCACAAGTCCCCCCGCCCCGATCAGCAGCGGCTTGGGATCGGCTGTGGGCGAGACACCGCGCGCGGTGGTCAGGATGAGGCCAAGGAGGACAAGAAGCACGGCAACACCGGTACCAACCGGCGCCGCATCGTCGATCTTGGCGGCAAGCGCCGTTTCAAGCTCTTCAGCGGTACGACGATGGCTGGACGCAACCCCACCGGCCGCGTCGATCTCTGTCTGCTGGGCGACGGCGGCATCCCAGGCTTCCTGACCGTGAAGCTCGATCATCGAGGCCTGGCATTGCTCCGACACCCGGGTGCGCAGGCTCGCAGCCTGACCGGCATCGGTAAAGCTGTCGACGGTCAGGTTCTGGCTGCCGACGAACCCGACTTGCGCGGCCAGAAGCGTACCGCCGATGAGCGCGACCGGGGCCAGCACGAACCAGCGCATGGCGTCCGAACGGGTGACGATCTCACCCCCGACGGGTTCCAGCGAAACCGGCGGCGCTTTCTGCGGATTGTAGAGCGCAAAGCCGAAAGCATAGAGGCCATAAAGACCCGCCAGCATGATCCCGGGCAGAAGCGCCGCCTGAAAGAGCGTACCGACCGACAGGACGGCGGCCTCACCGAGATAGGTCAGCGCGTCGGAACAGCCCGCGGCACTGGCGCGGATCTCCTGCCCAGCGGCGTAAAGGTCGCCCGCGAGCGTGCCGAGAAGCACGATGACGATGGAGGGCGGAATGATCTGGCCGAGCGTGCCCGAGGCGGCGATGACGCCAGTGGCGAGTTCCGGCGAATAGTTGTTGCGAAGCATCGTCGGCAGCGACAGCAGGCCCATCGTCACGACGGTGGCCCCCACGATCCCGGTCGAGGCGGCAAGGAAGGCACCAACGACCACAACCGATACCGCCAGACCGCCCGGCAGCGGACCGAAGACCCGCGCCATCGTCGTCAGAAGCTCATTGGCGATCTTGGAGCGTTCAAGCGTAATGCCCATCATGACGAACATGAGAACGGCCAGCAGCGTCTCGATCGACTGCCCTGCAAATACCCTTTCGTTCATCCGGTTGACGATGAAGCCAAGATTGCGGTCCATCGCTAGTTCCCAACCACCGGGAAACAACGCCTCAGTGGCGCGTGGTAGGTCGGGATAGGTGAATTTCGATATCTCTATCTCGGGTATGCCCTGCGCCAGTAGCGCCTGGTAGCCCTCCGATCCCCGGTCGACAAATTCGTGGACCAGAAGGCCCGAACTGTCGAGCGCGGCGAGGATACCGAAGGCGATGACGCCCGCGCCACCCAGCGCGAAGGCCACAGGAAAGCCCGAAAGAATGCCCGCGAAGAGGCAGAGGAAGACGATGATCAGACCGATCTCGACGCCGTCAAATCCCAGAAACATGATCCATCTGCCCCTTAATGCGTGCCTTCATAGGCTTCTTCGCCCTGCCCGAGCGTGTCTTTGTCGAGATAGCGCCCCTCGCTTTCCGGTCCTTCGAGGAATTCCAGGAGCGAGCGCCAGAAGAAGGTCATCGCATGCAAGATCGTCAGGCCGACAAAACTCAGGATCAGAACCTTGAAGAGGAAGTAGGCGTCAAAGCCGTTCGGGCTGAAGCCGATGGTTTCCACCTTCCAGCGCACCGCGCGCGCTTTCATCAGGAGTTTGTCGAGGCTGTCCGAGGCCGAGGAGTTCGGCACCACCATGACCCGCCAGAAGAAGAACCAGGCGAAGAGCCAGGTCAGGAATGCGGCAGGCAGCATGAAGAAGAGGGAGCCGAACATGTCGATCAGCTTCTTGGTGCGGTAGGAAACGCCTGAATAGACCAGGTCCACACGCACATGGCCGCCCTGAATGAAGGTGTAGGTGACGCAAAGCGCCACGATCATCGCGTTGTAGAGCTTTAGCTCTTCCGACCACCAGCTTAGGTCCTTGGTGAACCCGATGCCGAACAGTCCGAACTCGATCTGCGCGACCGAGAAGATGCGTTGCAGGAAGACGATGACGATCTGCTGGATGACCATAATCAGACCAACCCATGCGGTGATGCGGCCGAGACCATTGGCGAAGGACTCGAGCCCCCGCACATAAGCCCACATGACCGGACGGCGCAGAAGGCCGATGATGGTCAGAATGACGAAAAGGACGAGGACGACGAACAGGAACTCTTTCGAGCTGCCGTAATAGATGAACCGCATCAGCGATTCCTTGGCCTCTGGCGTCTCCAGCTTGCCAATCTCGCCAACCCAGGCCAGCCACGCGGCCGGGTGGGTCAGGGCGTAAAAGACATTGACGAAGGCATTCAGAATGTTGGCGAAAAGCCAGGTGATGGCGTCGACCATCGCATCCCCCTCTGGTTCCGGTGGCCGTTTGCCGACCTTTCCGGAGATTGTCCCCGGCCGGAAGGCCGGGGACTTATCTTCATAGTGTCAGGCTTTGCTTAGCCGAGCACGCGGTCGCGCTGCGCGGTATAGGCGCTGTCCGACAGTTTGATCCACGCCGAAGAGGACTTCATCGAGGCATAGTAGCTGTCGTAGATATTCTTATAGAGCTCGTCGCCCATCTTGGCCGGGTCAGTCAGAACCTCGTTCGCGGCCTTGCCGAAGGCATCCCAGACGGTGTCAGGGAATTCGAGCGTCTTGACGCCCGCAGCCTGCAGCCGCGACAGCGCGGCGGCGTTGTTGGACAGGAACTGCGCGAGGTTGTGCTGATGCGCCTCACCAGCCGCGATCTCGAAGATCTTCTGTTGGGAGGGGGTCAGGCTGTCATAGACCTCCCGGTTCATGGCCAGCGACAGACCCGAACCCGGCTCGTGGAAACCTGCGGTGTAGTAGAACTTGGTGATTTCCTGGAACCCGGCCTTTTCATCGGCCCAGGGGCCGATCCATTCGGTGCCGTCGATCGCACCCGATGCCAGCGCCTGATAGACCTCGCCGCCGGGCAGGTTCTGCACCGATGCACCGAGTTTGCCAAGCGCCTCGCCACCAAGCCCAGGCATCCTGAACTTAAGCCCGGCGAAGTCCTCGGGGCCGTTGATCTCCTTGTTGAACCAACCGCCGGCTTGCGCGCCGGTGTTGCCGCCAAGGAACGACTTCAGGCCAAAGATCTGGCCGAGTTCGTCGTGGAATTCCATACCACCGCCGTGGTAATACCAATTCACCAGTTCCTGAGCAGTCATACCGAACGGAACCGAAGTAAAGAACGCGTATCCGGGATGCTGACCCACGAAGTAATAGTCCGCACCGTGATACATGTCGGCCTGACCGGAGGTCACGGCGTCGAACACTTCGAACGCACCCACAAGTTCGCCTGCGGCCTTCAGATCGACCGTCAGTTGCCCGTCGGTCATCGCGGTGATCATGTCGGCACCGCGCTGGGCGGCGTCATGCACACCGGCGAGGCCGCGGCCCCAGGTGGTGACGAGCGTCAGCGTGCGGTTGCCCTGCGCATACATCGGCGCAGCAAGCGCGGTTGCTGCCGCGGCAGTGGTGCCGCCAAGGGCCGCTTTCGTCAGGAATGAACGACGATCCATTCAGGTATTTCCTCCCAAGATTCGTCCGCCCGCGTTCCGGGCGGATCGTTGAAACTGACGGGAGACTAGCTGTGGAATTCTACCGTGGGAATACCGACTACTGCGTAGGCGGGTGCGGTTTTTTGACCGAATGGAGCGTCCTGCCTTCCGTTTGGCGCGCGAATTGACCTGCGGATAACAGACGGTCATTGTCAGAGGCGAATCACGGGGATCGGCTATCAGGAACAGGGCGAATGTGGGCTCGGCTGGCGGCGTTGCGACAGGCAATCCGCCTCAACTACGGACAGAAGATCTATCTGATCGCAACGCTGCCCCTCGTCTTCGCGGCAACGGCGATTGCGCTTCTGGTTGCGCATCAGTCCCGCGAACTGGCTCAGCGCGAAATCGCTGGACTTGAGGCGCAACTGATCTCTGTGAAAAAAGAGGAGCTGAGGAACTATATCAGCCTTGCCCGCACCGCCTTTGGCGGCATCTATGGCAACGCCCTGCCTGATGATGCGGCTGCAAAGGAACGGGTCGCGCAGATCCTCGCTGCGATGCTTTACGGGCAGGATGGTTATTTTTTCGTCTATGACTATGACGGCACGAACATCGTCGCGCCGCGCCAGACCTGGCTGATCAACCGCAACTGGGCCGGGCTCAACGACATCGCGGGAACGCCCGTCGTCGACGAACTGATCCGCATCGCCCGTCAGGGTGGCGGTTATCACTCATATGTCTGGCCGAAACCGTCGACGGGCAAGGATGCCCAGATGATCTCTTATGTCGTGGGCCTGCAGGACTGGCGCTGGGCCGTGGGGACCGGGGTCTTCGTCGACGACATCCTCGCCTCGGTCGCGGCGGCACGGGACGAGACAGAAGAACGCATCGGCCAAACCTTCCGCTGGATCGCCGCGATCGCGGTTGGCGCGGTACTGCTGGTGTTTACGAGCGGCTTGGGCATCACGATCCGCGAACGACGACTGGCCGACGCCAAGTTGAAGAAACTTACCCAGCGCATCATTGATACGCAGGAAGAAGAGCGCGGGCGGGTGGCGCGCGAATTGCACGATTCCATCAGCCAGATCCTAGTGGCGGTCCGCTACGCGCTAGAACTTGCGCGCCGACGGCTGTCACTCGGGGACGAGCGCGCAGGCGAAAGCCTGTCAGCCGGGATCGACAGTCTGAATGGCGCCATTGGCGAGGTGCGCCGGATCAGCCGGGACCTCAGGCCGGGCGTGCTGGACGATCTCGGTCTCGGCCCCGCACTTCAGACACTGATGGAGGATTTCAGCAAACGTACAGGGATCGAGACCGAGTTTGAGACGGTCGTTTTCCGAAACCGGCTCGACCAGGACGCCAAGATCGCGCTTTACCGCATCGCGCAGGAGGCATTGACCAATGTCGAAAAGCATTCCGGAGCGACCAAGGTGCGGCTTCTGGTGCGCGGCCACAAACAGGGTGCCATGATGCGGATCGAGGACAACGGGCGCGGCGTAGCGGCGTCTCGCGAGAGCGATGCCGCAGATGGCGGGCTGGGCCTGAGAAACATGACGGAACGGATGGAACAGTTGAACGGCTCACTTCGTGTCCTGTCGTCCCGAACCGGCACCGTGATCGAGGCGCAGGTGCCGTTGTCACATATGCTTCAACCCGCCGGACAAGCCTCAAAGAAGAAGGACAGCGCATGACCGCCCTTACACGCGTTCTCATTGTCGATGATCACCCCATGGTGGCCGAAGGCATCCGTGCCATTCTTGAGACCTATGACGACGTTATCGTTGTCGGCACGCTCGGCAACGGGCAGGAGGCGATCGACCAGGCCGAGGCTCTCGCGCCCGATGTGATCCTGCTCGACCTCAACATGCCGCAGGTGAACGGGCTTTCGGCCACGGAAATCCTGCTGGAGCGCAATCCCGAGACCCGCATTCTGATACTGTCGATGCATGACAGCCCCGAATACATCTCGACCGCATTGCGCCACGGCGCAGCTGGCTATGTGCTGAAGGACGTGCCAACCGAAGAGATCAAGGCGGCCATCGACAGGGTAATGGCTGGGGAACGCTACCTCTGCACCGGTGCGACGGCGAGCCTGAAGCCCTCCACGACCGATGGGCGCGAGCCTCTGACCGAACGGGAACAGACGATCTTGCTGCAACTGGCGCAAGGCAAGTCGAACAAGGATGTGGCGGCAGAACTCGATATCTCGATCCGTACGGTCGAGACGCATCGCAAGAACATCAAGCGCAAGCTTGGCATCGCGACGACCGCCGGGCTGACCCGCTATGCGATGGAACATGGTGTGCTGCAGGGAACCGGGCACTGAGGAGGACCACCTCGGGGGGCATCAAGCCCCCCTCGCCGGGCGTCGCGTTCCGCGCCGCGGCCTCCGGCGGGAGTATTTTGGGACAGAAAGTGGAGAAAGCGCCCCTACCCGCGCTGTGTCAGGATGACGCCGATGGCCATCAGACCGAGACCGGTCGCCCGCATTGGCGTGATCTGCCGCACGATCGCGCCCATCAGACCGAACTGGTCGATCACGGCGGCCGAGAGGAGCTGGCCGAGAAGAACGCAGGTGATCGCGTTGCCAAGCCCGAAGCGGGGAGCGACCCAGGTGATCGAGAGGACGTAGAAGACGACGAGAAGGCCGGCAAGGAAGAGGTGCTTTGGCTGCCCCGGAGCGGAGGCAAGCGCTGATATACCACCGGTCGCGATCATGGTCAGCGCGGCCCCTGCAAAGGCCACGCTGAAGAGGATGGCGGCGGCGGCGGCGGGCGAGCCGATCCGCACCCCGAGTCGGGCGTTCAGCGCCGCGAGGACCGGAATGCCGATCCCCGCCAGAAGCATGATTACCGCGTATCTGACCGTATCCGCCGTCATCCGTCATTCCCTAACCTTGCGACTGGGCCCGGAATGCCTGAACCCGCAGCCCGCCCACGCCCCAGTTTTCCAGTGCCACCTCGCCGATCACCACATGCGTGGTCGCCGGGTTCTTGTCGAGGACGCGGACGAGAAGGTCTGTCACGCCCGCGATCAGCTCGGCCTTCTGTTCACCGGTTGCGCCTTCGCGGGTGATCTTGATGTTGACGTAAGGCATTGTCCATCCTTGCTTTCAGGTCGTTCGCTCTTCCCAGTGGAAGACCTTGGAGATGATCTGCCAGCGCCCCTCATCGAGGATCAGCGTCAGGCAGTCGGTGAAGAATTTCGGCCCGATGGCGCAGTTGACCCGCGCGGTGGCGGTCTTTGGTCCGGCAAAGGCGATCCCGACGATCCGGTCGGCGCGCGGTTCTCCCCGCGCGGCGGGGGCTTCGCGGGCGGCGACGATGGGGAAATACTCCGCCATCGTCTTGTGGATCAGCGTGTCGCCGGTGGCCGAGAGATAGACCGCCTGAGGGTGGAAGACGCGGGCCAGAAGGCCCGTGTCGCTTTGGGACACCCGTCGAAATAGTCCTGAAGAACGGCGGCGACGGCGGAAAAATCCCCACCCGTCATGCGAGACCTTCGGCCTTAAGCGTTGCCTGCGTCGCGGGCCGCCCGGCCACGCGGGTGACGAAATCCTTTAATCGCGGCCAGCCGTCGAGTGGAATGCCGGTGAAGTTGGACCAGTTCGTCACCACGAAGGCATAGGCATCGGCGATGGTGAAATTTGCGCCCGTCAGATAGGCACGCCCGTCGGACAGTTTCGCCTCCAGCCAGTCGAATTTCTTCTGAACATTCTTCTTTGCCGCCTCTTTCGCAGCATCGTCGGAGGCGGGGTTGAAGAGCGGGCTGAAGGCGGGGTGAAGCTCAGAACTGACATAGGTCAGCGCCTCGTTCACCCGCGCCCGCGCCATGGTTCCGGCCTTCGGCGCCAAAGTCTCGGCCCCTGCAGCATCGGCCACGAATTGCAGGATCGCCGGGCCTTCGGTCAGGATGTCCCCCTGATGGTCAAGAACTGGGACTTTGCCCTTTGGATTGACGGCAAGGAAATCGACGCCAGACGCGGTTTTCTTCGCGGCATTGTCGACACGCTCGGCCTCGAGGGCTGGCCGATCTCGGTCAGGACGATGTGGGACGCCATGGAGCAGGCGCCGGGGGAGTAGTAGAGTTTCATGGGGGACCTCGTCTTGGGCTTGCGTTATGAAGATTACATAAAGCCATATGGTATCTATTGGAAACCATACATCTTGAAGTAACCGGTATTTTCGGGTAACCATCCGGTAACCCGGAGACCCAGATGCCCCTGAAACGTCGTAAGAATTCAGCGCCAAACCCGCTCTGCCCGCTTTCATCCTGTATGGCGCTTATCGGCGGCACCTGGACGCCCAATGCGATCTGGTACCTGTCCGGCGGACCGCGCCGGTTTTCCGAATTGAAGGCTGATATGAAACCCGTATCGGCAAAGGTGCTGACGCAGCGTCTGCGCGAGATGGAAGAGAACGGCATCATCACGCGCCGGGTTGTCCCGACCTCGCCGCCCTCGGTCGAATATGAACTGACGGAACTCGGAGGAGAACTGTTGCCCGCAATCCGGGCGATCGCGGATGTTGGCATGAAGCTCAAACAAAAAAACGGAAAAAACGCGGCCTGATCGCAACAACGGCGACCACCATTCCGCAACCCCTTGCATTCGCGGGCTTCACACCGATCTTGGGATGAACAGCCCCGGAGTACAACTTGACCTATTTTCTTTTTCTCGTCGGCCTGGTTGGTCTCTTTCTCGGCGGCGAGGTGCTGATCAGGGGGGCAGTCGGGGTTGCTAGGCGGTTTCATGTGCCGCCGTTGATCATCGGATTGACGATTGTCGGCTTTGGAACCTCGACGCCAGAACTGCTCGTTGGCTTGCAAGCCGCCCTTGCCGGGGCCCCGGCGCTGGCCATCGGCAATGTGATCGGTTCGAACATTGCCAATATCCTGCTGATCCTCGGGGCTTCAGCTGTGATCGCCGCAGTTCCGCTTCCCCTGCCCACGATGCAGCGCGATTTCACGGTCATGATCGGAGCGACGCTTACTCTATGGCTGATGCTGGCAGGCGGCACCGTCACACGGTTTGAAGGGCTGATCCTGCTGGCGGCGCTTGCCGTCTACCTCTGGCAATGCCTCAGAAACGCCGCGGGATCGGAACCACCCACTTTAGAGGAAGAACCCCGGCCGCTTTGGCAAAGCCTCGCAATGGCCCTTGGCGGGCTCATCATCCTGATGGTCGGTGCGCGACTGCTGGTCGACAGTTCGACCGAGATTGCCCGCGCTTTCGGTGTTAGTGAAGCTGTGATCGGCCTGACCATCGTCGCCATCGGCACTTCCCTGCCCGAGCTTGCGACGGCTGTAATCGCTGCCCTGCGCGGCCACTCCGAGATCGCTGTCGGCAACATCCTCGGGTCAAACGTATTCAACATCCTTGGCATTCTCGGGGTTACGGCGACCGTGACCCCCATTCCAGTTGAGCCGCGTTTCGTCGGGCTCGACATGGGACTGGCGCTCTTGGCCGCGCTCGCGATGCTGGGCTTTGCTGCGTTGACCGGGAAGGTAGCCCGCGCGGGCGGCGGCGTGCTCTTGGCGGCCTATGCCGCTTACATCGGGGTTATGGGCGCCGGCTGAATGCAAACACCGGAAGGAATCCGCCAATTCCTCCCCACAGTTTTGCGAGGAACCGCCCTGCCCCGGCACCGGTATCTGGGAATCGCGTTTCTTTCGAAGATGGCCGCATCTGCGGCAATAAAAGAAGCCACAGATCAGACCCGGCGACACAATATTGCGCATTTTGACGGTTGACGCCCTTTGGAAGCCTGAATAATGTCCGCTGCACAGCAGCAATGGGACCCGGGCGGATGGCTTCGATCCTCGTACTTGTAAGGACATGGCGCATGGGCCGGTAACGGTAGACCATAATGGTTCCCATGCGCCCCGGACCCGGATCCGGGGCTTTTTGTTGCTAAAGGAACGGCACGGACGGAGAAAACGGATATGTCGCGGCAGATGACCGGTGCGAAGATGGTGGTTCAGGCGCTCAAGGATCAGGGCGTCGATGTGGTCTTCGGCTATCCGGGTGGCGCGGTGCTGCCAATCTATGACGAGATCTTCCAGCAGAACGACATCCGCCACATCCTTGTGCGCCACGAGCAGGGTGCCGTGCATATGGCCGAGGGTTATGCGCGGTCGACAGGCAAGCCGGGCGTTGTCCTTGTGACCTCGGGCCCGGGGGCCACGAACGCCGTCACCGGCCTGACCGATGCGCTGATGGACTCGATCCCAATCGTCTGCCTCACCGGACAAGTGCCCACCTTCATGATCGGCACCGATGGATTTCAGGAGGCCGACACCGTTGGCATCACCCGCCCCTGCACCAAGCATAACTGGCTGGTGAAGGACACGAATACGCTGGCCGATACCATTCATCAGGCCTTCCATGTTGCCACGAAGGGTCGCCCCGGCCCGGTTCTGATCGACATTCCGAAGGACGTGCAGTTTGCGACCGGGACCTACACCGCGCCGCGCGAGGCGAAGGTCGGGCATTACCAGCCGAAGGTTAAGGGGGATCTGGCGAAGATCACCGAACTGGTCGCGCTGATGGAAAAGGCCGAACGGCCCGTCTTCTATACCGGCGGCGGCGTGATCAATTCCGGCCCCGGCGCGAGCCAGCTTCTGCGCGAACTGGCCGATGCAACGGGCTTTCCGGTGACCTCGACCCTGATGGGGCTTGGCGCCTATCCCGCGTCGGGCAAGAACTGGATCGGCATGCTTGGCATGCACGGGCTTTACGAGGCCAACCTTGCCATGCATGGCTGCGATCTGATGATCAATCTCGGCGCGCGGTTCGATGACCGGATCACCGGCCGCATTGCCGATTTCAGCCCGAAATCGAAGAAGGCGCATGTCGATATCGACCCCTCCTCGATCAACAAGGTCATCCATGTCGATATCCCGATCACCGGCGATGTCGGCCATGTGCTGGAAGACCTGATCAAGGTCTGGAAATCACGCGGCCGCAAGGTGAACAAGGACGGGCTTGCCAAATGGTGGAGCCAGATCGAACAGTGGAAGCTGAAGCGCTGCCTGTCCTACAAGAACTCCGACAAGGTCATCAAACCGCAATATGCTTTGCAGCGGCTTGAGGAACTGACCAAGGGCCGCGACCGCTATATCACGACCGAGGTCGGCCAGCACCAGATGTGGGCGGCACAGTTCCTCGGCTTCGACGCGCCCAACCGCTGGATGACCTCCGGCGGCCTCGGGACCATGGGCTACGGCTTCCCCGCTTCGATCGGCGTGCAGGTCGCCCATCCCGACGCGCTGGTGATCAATGTCGCGGGCGAGGCCTCCTGGCTGATGAACATGCAGGAGATGGGCACCGCGACCCAGTTCCGCGCGCCGGTCAAGCAGTTCATCCTGAACAACGAACGGCTCGGCATGGTGCGCCAGTGGCAGCAACTTCTGCATGGCGAGCGGTATTCGCATTCGTGGAGCGAGAGCCTGCCCGATTTCGTCAAGCTGGCCGAGGCCTTCGGCTGGAAGGGCATCCAGTGCAAGGACCCGAAGGACCTCGACGACGCGATCATGGAGATGATCGACTATGACGGGCCGGTCCTCTTTGATTGTCTCGTCGAGAAGCACGAGAACTGCTTCCCGATGATCCCGTCGGGCAAACCGCATAACGAGATGCTTCTCGGTGACGCCTCAACCGAGGGCGCGATCCAGGCGGGTGGCGCGGTGCTCGTCTGAGCCCCCGGGGGCCCTGCCCCCGGACCCCCGGAGTATTTTCAGACAGAAAGTGAAAGCAGGAACTGAGATGTCCGCACTGAAGATCAAGAAAGGCGCTTCCAGCCATTCCGCCTATGACCTGCGCGACCCGAATGCCGAGGTGATCGGCTCGCATACGCTGGCTGTCATGGTTGACAACGAGGCGGGCGTGCTTGCGCGCGTCATCGGGCTTTTCTCGGGGCGCGGTTACAATATCGAGAGCCTGACCGTGGCTGAGGTGGATCATGAAGGTCACCGGAGCCGTATCACGGTCGTCACCACCGGCACGGCGGCTGTGATTGAGCAGATCAAGGCGCAGCTTGGCCGTCTAGTGCCGGTCCATGAGGTTCATGACCTGACGGTCGAAGGCCCGTCAGTGGAGCGCGAACTCGCGCTGTTCAAGGTAGCGGGGTCGGGCGAGAAACGGGTCGAGGCCCTGCGGCTGGCCGACATCTTCCGCGCCAATGTGGTCGACTCGACGCTGGAAAGCTTTGTTTTCGAGATCACCGGCACGCCGGAGAAAATCGACGCTTTCGCGGAACTCATGCGGCCCCTGGGACTCGTTGACGTGGCCCGTACGGGCGTCGCGGCGCTGGCGCGCGGCGCCTGAGAAACGCGGGGCCCCTCCAATCGGCTGGGGAAGGGAAGAGTGGCAGGGCCCCGCGCTCGGGCCTTAGCTGTCCGTGATCAGCGTGCCCGCCTCGACCGCGGCGGTGAGTTCGGCCTCATCCACCGCGCCATCAGCATTGGCGTCAATCGTGACAAACGTGTCCTCGGTCGCGCTCGGATAGGCCACCTGGAGTTCTGCAAGGGAAAGCGCGCCGCTGCCGTCGGCATCGAGCTCGGTCATGCTCTGGGCAAAAGCCATTCCGGTCGCGGCAAGCCCGAAGGCGAGGGTGAAGGCGAGTTTTTGCATCGGATAGTCTCCTTGGTTCATCCGTGATCTGGAAGGCCGCCGTTTCGCGGCCCTCACATGTCAGGACGCGGCTGGACGGTGTTTATTCCCGTGCCTCCGGCTTCCACGCCCACCCCCGGCGGCAGGTTGCGCATGGCGTTCACCGGCACACGCGGGTTGCCGCCCAAAAAGCCCGCAACCATACAGCGATGCGTGGCTCGGCGGGATTCCCCGGGCTTGTCCGGCGTGCGGACCGGTTCAATGTCATGCGGGAAAGGAGACCGCCATGACGCACCCTACCCGTCCCTGCACCACACCCGACCTCCTCGCCCTCATTCCCGCATTACGCCGCCTTGCGCGCCGCCTGACCCGCGACCCCACTGCAGCAGAGGATCTGGCGCAGGAGGCATTGTTGCGCGTCTGGATACAGTTAGGCCGCAAAGCCGGAATTGACGATCTGAAGCCCTATCTGATGACAGCCGCGCGCAATCTTGCCCGGCGTCCTCGCCCGACGACCCTCGCCCTTTCAGACGCTCCGGAACCCTCGGTCCCGTCGGACGCTCCCGGCAGGCTTGCCCTGCGCGACGTCGCGGGCGCGCTCGCGCGGTTGCCGCCTGCCGAGGCGCGACTGATCCTGCGGCAGGTCACCGGCGGCGAAAGCTATGCCCAAATCGCGGCGGCCGAGGGATTGCCCATCGGTACCGTCATGTCTCGTCTTGCCCGCGGCCGCGCGCGTCTACGGCAGGATTGCGGGTTGCCCGAAAGCGGTCCGGTTGCCGACTACCTTACCCGAGATGATGCTGCCTGAACGAGCGGGATGGTTCCGTTTGCCTTCCAACCGGCGCCTTGCCCGAAAACGGTTCTCCCCCCTAGACTGATGTCCGACCACAAAGCAGGCGCCAGAAGGCATGTTCCAATCAAAGCCACGCATTCCGAATGAGACTTTGGCGAATTGGCAGCGCATTGTTGACCTGATTTCCCGGCTCACCGATGTGCCCGCAAGTCTGGTCATGCAGACGGATGCGCCGGATCACTCGGTCTTCGTTACCAGCCGTGGCCCCGAAAACCCCTATGAAGTCGGCCGCAAATTTACGCTCAACGAACGGCTCTATTGCTACGGTGTCCTCAAGAACGATGGCGAACTTGTGGTTGAGGACGCGACATGCGACCCCGTCTGGGCCGACAATGACGACATGGAGCACGGAATGCGCTTTTATGTCGGATATCCCCTGAAATGGCCTGATGGCGACGTCTTCGGCACGATCTGCGTTCTCGACCGCCGGCGAAACCGAAAGGCTCTGATGTTCCGTGACGGGCTTATGGAATTCGCTAGGGTGATCGAAGCAGATCTGCAGCTCCTGTCCGAAATCGAGGAGCGCAAGCGCCTTGAGGCGGCGTTGCAAACCGCGCTCGACCAGATGGAACAGCGCGTTGAGGAACGCACCGCCGATCTGGAGGAGGCCAATACCGCGCTTCGGGTCCTGCTGAACAATGTAGAGATGTCGCGAGATGAGTATGACGCAAAGGTACTGGGTCAGATCAAGGGATTGGTATTGCCACATCTGGGAAAGCTGCGGAGCCGCCTGAAAGCGGACGCCGCAGCAAGCGCCTATCTGGAAATCATCGACGAAAATCTGCGCGCCATCTCGGCCTCGATGTCGAACCGGCTGACCACAATGTTTGAAACGCTGACCCCGTCAGAGCAGGAGATCGCGCAACTGATCATTCACGGGCAGACCACCAAGGACATCGCGCGCACCCTGTCACGCGAACCCAGCACCGTGGAATTTCATCGTAACAACATACGCAAGAAGCTCGGTTTGCAGCGCAGTGGTCAGAACCTGCGCAGCATGCTGCGGTCAATGCAATAAACCATGGGGATTTTCCCCATGTTTCCCCATTGCTTTTCCCACAGTAGTGACATCGGTTCGCTTTGCTACCCTTTCGCCACCGGGGCGGCCCGGAGCCACACCAAGAGGGAGAGAGCGAATGGAACGAGAAGATCTGGATCTCAAACCGACACTTCTGAACGGACAAAAGGATACATTGTCGCCAGGCCTGTCGCGCAGGTCATTTTTCATGGCGGCGGGTGCCGCCGGCGTTGGCGGGACCGCGAGCTTGCTGAGCGGCACGGCCGCAAAGGCCCAATCGACGGACTGGACTCAGCCCGGCAACAACAACGGGGTGATCGAGCTGCAGAAAACCACCGGCACCCATGTTGCCGGTGATGTCGGGATCGACTTTTACGGCCACTGCGCACTCAAAATCACGTCACCGGGCGGCGCGACGCTGTTGTTCGACCCCTGGCGCGACGATCCGTCAGGCGCATGGGGGCTGTGGTTCAAGAACGAGTTCCCGGAAGTGCCGGTCGATATCTGCATGTCCACCCACACCCATTTCGACCATGACGCCATTCACCGTCCGGTTTCGACGATGGTTCTGGACCGGATGGTCGGCAATTTCGAATTTGCCGATATCAAGATCACCGGATTTGCCGACAAGCATGCCTGTGTCGCCCCCGGCTGGTACAGTTGGACCGACGCCTTGGCCGAATTCGGGCTGGATGCCTGCCCGCCCAACAATCCCAACCATATGGATATGGTGGTCTATCTGGTGGAAACCGGTGGCATCCGGACCCTGATCTGGGGCGACAATCGCCACAATCCCGCTGACGAATTCTGGGATGCGATCGGTCAGGTCGACGTGCTGACATTGCCGGTCGATGGCTCGATGCACATTCTCAGCTACGATATGGGCAATGCCATTGTCGAACGCCTGAAACCCAAGGTTGTCATTCCGACGCACTACCTCAATGAAACCACCAGCTACACACTGACCACATTGCAGAGCGCTGATGAATGGGTGAAGGCGCAGGCGAGCTACAAGATGCTCGACAGCGCGAGCCTGTCACTCAATGCCGGTGACGTGTCAGGGATGGACCGCGAGTTCCTGTATTTCGGCAATAATGCGATGACGGCCTGAACAATTTCGCATTGACCGGTCTGAACCCGGATCGGCTGCCCGGATCGACTGGCACCCTAAAACACAAGGGCCCCGGGGCGCGAACCCCGGGGCCTGTCCCGTAACGGGAGCGGATCGCGAATTACTGAGCGATCGTGCCGGCTTCCTGAGCGGCAGCCAGTTCGTCGGCGTCAACAGCACCGTCGGCGTTCGCGTCGATGGCCGCGAAGGTTTCCGCGGTCATGTCCGGGTACGCAGCGGTCATCTCTTCGATCGAGAAGGTGCCGTTGCCGTCGGTGTCGGTGACGACGGTCTGGGCATTGGCAGCGGCGGCGAAAGCGGCAACGGCGCCGAGGGCCAGAACGAACTTTTTCATCTTGTTGTACTCCAAAAGGGCAACGCCCTAGAATCAGTGGCTTAGGCACCACCGGGCGCTATGTGGCGTGCCGCGATGCGTCCCGCAAGAGGGGTGAAACAGCCGATCACGTCGGCGTGATCATACAAGCATAAAGACGCCGATGGATATATGCCCATAACGCATTCATCCGCCGAACTGCCGTGGGAACCGCTATTTCCTTGCGTTCTTCAGGCGGTTGGAACCGGCGCAAAAGAAAATCGGGGGGCCAGGGCCCCCCGTTTGAGTTTCGCCGTCCAGGCTCATCCTTGATACCGCTCGGTTTTCTGCCTGCGGCCTGAACGTCGTCTGGGGCGAGCGCACCCGCCCCGGAACTGGTCACCGGGGTGACCGGTATTCATGTGCGCTTGCGCACTCAGCGCCTAATTGAGTTCGTCACTCCTTCGTCAAAGCTAGCATTGCGCGTTCGACATACCCTTCCGGAAGAAGCCGCTCATGTACCTTCCGAGTTAGATATTGCTTGAAACGTCCCTCGCCGATGTAGTCTTCGCGAAACCAGCGACGAAACTCCCCGAGAGCACCATCAGGATAGCAAGCGGCAAGTTGTGGATTGCTGACGGCTTGGGGAAAATATGACGGATAATTATGGGGATACGACGCTCGCGTTCCGTACGCGTCCGCCATCCGAGCCTTTTCCCAGTGTTTGGCCCACGCCTGCCCCACGCTAATATCGGGTACAAACTTTTCATCGATGTGGAGTCCAGCAAGACCCAGAGTAACGATAAGGCTCGCCAACTCCTTAAAAACTCCGAAGTACCCCGCAGGAACTGCGTCATAGGTGAGGCTCACGCGGTCGCGGAATATCTTCCAAACATCATCTTCTGATTTGGAAACGTATCCCGTTTCGGCATAGATGAACCGTTTCAGTCCATGCCGAGCCAATCGCCTGTAGTTTTGTAGAGCGATATCAGCTCCCGCCCGATCCGCTTCGAATGCGAAGTACTCCAGAATCGCCATACAGACCGTATCTGGATATGCGAGGTAGCGACGCCGCCCGACCCACACTTCGATGTGCGGCACAGAGGGAATCGTTACCCCCTGATCATAGAGTAACTCTTTGACACGGCGTACTTCAGTTGGTGAATTTTGAGAATTCCACTCGGCAGAAATGATGCCGATGTACTTGTTCCTCAGCCCACAAAGGTCGCCGATTCCGCGTTGGTTTAGGAAGGGTGTGCCGTCACTAAGCACGCCCATTCCTATGCCATCTCGATCAATCTCACACTCTACGTGAAGCTCGAGTTCCGGCTGGTCAGGGTTAGCGAGCCTAGCGCGAACCGGCATCCGTGTTATTTTGGTGCTCACCGATTTGGCCATCTCAGCTACACCCGCTCGTTCCGCCGCAGGTGTTGCACTTCATGCAGGTGCCGTTCCTGACCAGCGTGTAGTTGCCGCATTCGCCGCAGGGATCGCCCTCGTAGCCCTGCATCTTGGCCTTTGTACGGGCATCCATCGTGACCGTACCCGTGGCAAGGGCCGTCGTCGCCGAAGCCGCGACCGCCTGCCCCGTTACCGGCACCAGCGTGTTCAGCGCCGCGACTGGGTCGCCGGAAAGTGCCATGGCGCCCACGCCCCCTTGCAGCACGATCAGTTCCTGCGGCAGGCGCTTGCGCATATAGCCGGTCGAGGCGACCTGCTTCAGCACCTCCAGCGACTTTGACGCGGCACTTTCGCTGATCTCGGAGACATTGGCCTGCCCCTCATTGGCGCCACCACCGAGGTCGTCAAAGCTCGCGCCCTGCGGCTGGACATGCGCGAGGTCGGTGCGGTCGAGATAGGAGATCGCCAGTTCGCGGAAGATATAGTCGAGGATCGACGTCGCCTGCTTGATCGAGTCGTTGCCCTGCACCATGCCCGCCGGTTCGAACTTGGTGAAGGTGAAGGCGTCGACAAACTCCTCCAGCGGCACGCCGTATTGCAGGCCGACCGACACCGCGATGGCGAAGTTGTTCATCATCGCGCGGAAGCCCGCCCCTTCCTTGTGCATGTCGATGAAGATCTCACCCAGCGCACCGTCCTTGTATTCGCCGGTGCGCAGATAGACCTTGTGGCCGCCGACGATAGCCTTCTGGGTATAGCCCTTGCGCCGCTCGGGAAGCTTCTCGCGGTGCGATTTCACCACTTCCTTGACGATGATCTTCTCGACGATCTTCTCGGCCAGAACAGCGGCCTTTTCCTGCGCCGAGCCGGTGGCGAGGATTTCCTCGGCCTCCTCGTCATCCTCGACCAGCGACGCGGCCAAGGGCTGGCTGAGCTTCGATCCGTCGCGATAGAGCGCATTGGCCTTGATGCCGAGTGACCACGAGAGTTCATAAGCCGCCAGCGTATCCTCGATGGTCGCGTTGTTCGGCATGTTGATCGTCTTGGAGATCGCGCCCGAGATGAAGCTCTGCGCCGCGGCCATCATGTGGATATGGCTGTCGACACCAAGGAAACGCTTGCCCTTCTTGCCGCAGGGATTGGCGCAATCGAAGACAGAGTAATGCTTGGGGTCCAGATGCGGCGCGCCTTCCAGCGTCATCGTGCCGCAAACGTGGTCGTTCGCCTCTTCGATCTGGCGGCGGGTGAAGCCGAGGTGACGCAGCAGATCGAAGGTCGGGTCGTTCAGCTTTTCGGCAGGGATACCAAGGGTTTCCGTGCAGAACTTCTCACCCAGGGTCCACTGGTTGAAGACAAAGCGGATGTCGAAGGCTGAGGGCAGAGCCGCCTCGATCTTGTCCAGTTCCGCCTGGCCGAAGCCGTGGCCGATCAGCGACGTGTGGTTGATGCCCGGGCAGTTGCCAAGCGAGGCATGGCCGACGGCATAGGCGATGATCTCTTCGATCTCGGCGCTGCCATAGCCCAGCGTTTCCAGCGCCGCCGGAACCGAGCGGTTGATGATCTTGAAGTAGCCGCCCCCTGCCAGCTTCTTGAATTTCACCAGCGCGAAGTCGGGTTCAATCCCGGTCGTGTCGCAGTCCATGACCAGACCGATCGTGCCCGTGGGCGCGATGACGCTGGTTTGTGCATTGCGATAGCCGTTCTTCTGGCCCAGCTCCAGCGCCTCATCCCATGCGGTTTTTGCAAGGGAAACAAGGCTTTGGTCGGGGCAGTTCGCGTGATCGAGTGCGACCGGCTTGACGGCGAGGTCTTCGTAGCCATCGGTCTTGCCATAGGCCGCGTTGCGGTGGTTGCGGATGACACGGAGCATGTGGTCGGCATTGCGCTCGTAGCCCGGGAAAGCGCCCAGTTCACCTGCCATCTCGGCCGAGGTCGCATAGGCGATGCCGGTCATCACGGCGGTCAGCGCACCGCAAAGTGCGCGGCCCTCATCCGAGTCGTAGCCATAACCCATGTTCATCAGAAGCCCGCCGATATTGGCGTAGCCGAGGCCGAGCGTGCGGTAATCGTAGCTGCGCTGCGCGATTTCCTTCGACGGGAACTGCGCCATCAGGACCGAGATTTCCAGCGTCACGGTCCAGAGGCGGGTCGCGTGGACATAGGCCTCGGCGTCGAACTTGGCGTCCTTGTAGAAGGTCAGGAGGTTCATCGAGGCGAGGTTGCAGGCCGTGTCGTCGAGGAACATGTATTCCGAACAGGGGTTGGAACCCCGGATCGCGCCGTCTTCTGGGCAGGTATGCCAGGCGTTGACGGTGTCATGGAACTGGATGCCGGGATCGGCACAGGCCCAGGCGGCGTGGCCGACCTGCTCCCAAAGCTCGCGCGCCTTGATCGTCTTGGCGACCTTGCCGTCGGTCCGGCGGATTAGTTCCCAGTCGGCATCGTCCTTGACCGCCTTCAGGAAGGCGTCGGTGACACGGACGGAGTTGTTGGAGTTCTGGCCGGAAACCGTCGCATAGGCCTCAGAGTCCCAATCCGTGTCATAGGTCGGGAATTCGATGGACGCATAGCCCTGCTTGGCGTAGTCGAGCACGCGCTTGACGTAAGTTTCTGGTATCGAAACCTTTTTCGCGGCCTTGATGGCCGTCTTCAACGCCTCGTTCTTCACCGGATCGACGGCATCCTCGCTGGAGCCGTCCCACTGACGGATCGCGGCGAAGATCTCGTTCAACTGGCGTTCGTGGATCTTTGAACCCGCGACAAGCGCCGCGACCTTCTGTTCCTCGATGACCTTCCAGTTGATGAAATCCTCGATATCGGGGTGATCCATGTCGCAGATCACCATCTTGGCCGCGCGGCGCGTGGTGCCGCCCGACTTGATCGCGCCCGCAGCGCGGTCGCCGATCTTGAGGAAGCCCATCAGGCCCGACGACTTGCCGCCGCCCGACAGCGGCTCATTCGCGGCGCGGAGCGAGGAGAAGTTGGTGCCGGTGCCCGAGCCGTATTTGAAGAGCCGCGCTTCCCGCACCCAGAGATCCATGATGCCGCCTTCCTGGACCAGATCGTCCGAAATCGACTGGATGAAGCAGGCGTGCGGCTGGGGATGTTCGTAGGCTGAGTTGGATCGGGTCAGCTTGCCCGTGGCGTGATCCACATAGTAGTGCCCCTGCCCCGGCCCGTCGATTCCGTAAGCCCAGTGAAGGCCGGTATTGAACCATTGCGGCGAGTTTGGTGCGGCCATCTGTTCGGCCAGCATGAAGCGCATTTCGTCGTAGTAGGCCTGCGCATCGGCCTCGGTCGAGAAGTAGCCGCCCTTCCAGCCCCAATAAGCCCAGGCACCGGCAAGGCGGTCAAAGACCTGTTTGCCCGAGCTTTCACCAGTGTAACGCTCATCCTCTGGCAGCTCCGCCAGAGCCTTCTCATCGGGGGCCGATCGCCAGAGGAACTCGGGCACGCCCTTTTCCTTGACCTTCTTCAGCCGCGCCGGAACGCCCGCCTTGCGGAAATATTTCTGCGCCAGAACGTCAGAGGCAACCTGGCTCCAGTCCGCCGGCACTTCGACCTTGTCATTCCTGAACACGACCTTGCCGTCGGGATTGCGGATTTCCGACGTCGTCGTGCGGAATGCAACCTCGGCATAGGCGTCTTTACCTGCCTTGGTGAATTTGCGTTCGATCTTCATCTGCCCCGTCCTTCATGTTTTCACTGTGCGGTCCGCCCCTCCGGGGCTTGTCACCGCGATCACTGAAGGGGCACGAGGGACGCGAATTTCCGACGCAGCGCGTGCGCTCGCTGCGTGGCGGCCATCATGATTGCGGCCTCTTCGTTTGGTGTTCTGTCCCCGTCGAACCGGCCACTAAATGTTGTGGCTTCTCCGTCAGCCCCCACAAACTGACGTATGACCCCCGGTCGGGTCAACAGCTTTTTCTCTTTTTTGTGACAAGATTTCGGTTGACCCAAAACGACCGTTCGCATGGCCAGTAGACGCCACCGATTCACCCACAAACCTCACACCAATCCGTTCGGCGGAAAATCGCTTGTTTGGTGGGAGCTTGGATCGCGTTGCTTTGAAAAAGCTTCAATTCATCCACAGGGATTTATCACGATTAACGCAAAGCAAGCGGCCGTCAGTATGTCCGCTCGATGGTCGAAACGACACATTTTTAATGCGGGTTTTTCGAAGTGGTCGGGGCGAGAAGATTCGAACTTCCGACCTACGGTACCCAAAACCGTCGCGCTACCAGGCTGCGCTACGCCCCGACATGCCGTCTCTAGCGGCTTGTCGCCGGAAGGGAAAGAGGCAAGGTCAGGAACAGGGCCAAAGAGCCGTTTCGGCAGCCAACGCGGGATGGCGCATTTCGGCGCCCTCGGCGAGCCCAAGCCGCGCGGCCAATCCACCCTTGATTTCAAGAACCATCAGCGTGGCGTCCGGGCCAGGAATGCCGGTAAGGTCGCCGGGGATAGCATTTGAATGCACGCGATTCACCCGGCCATCGGCCCCGATAAAGATCATGTCGAGCGGGATCAGCGTATTCTTCATCCAGAAGGACACTTTCTGCGGCTGATCATAAATGAAAAGCATCCCCGCACTGGAGGACAGGCTTTCTCGAAACATCAGCCCCCGCGCGCGCTCGGCATCGTCGTCGGCAATCTCAACCGCGAATCGGGCACCACCGCCGTCCCAACGAAACTCGGCCAGAGTCTCGGTGCAACCGGCCCAGGCGCCGGATCCCGTGATCAGGGCTATGGCGCCGGAAAGAACAGTCTTGATCACTTCTGAACCCGCAATGCCGCGTCCCAGGACACGACCTGCGCCGCCATCCGCCCGCGCTTGCCGTCCATGACGCGCAGACAGACTGCCTCACCGGGCTGGAGATCGGCAAAGCCCGACCGACGCAAAACCTCAATATGGATAAATACGTCCTCAGGGCGGCTATAGACGTTGGCGAAACCGAAACCTTTTGTCTTGTCGAACCATTTCACCCGCGCGGGTTCGAGGGGCAACCCGGCGATGACCTCGGCATCCGCCTCGCCGAGGTCCTGTATCGGGGGGGCGCCCTCATCTTCCGGGGGCAGAATCTCAACAACCTCGATCGCCTGTGCTCCGCGTGCCGTCTGCTGGACCATCACGGTAATCCGGGCATTGTCGGCAACCGAGCTTTGACCGAAATTCCGCAGGACATTGGCGTGCAAAAGGATATCACCGCCGCTTTCATCGGCCACGATGAACCCGAAACCCTTTGTGGGGTCGAACCATTTCACGCGGCCGGTGACCTCGTGCTGGCTCTGTTGTTCTTCTTGCATCGTCCGTTTCCCATTTCCGGCGTCCCCACAATGCAGTTCAGGGGGCGGCGGTTTCAAGCATGTCTTCGAACACTAGCACTCATAATCCGACAATTTGTCGGCAATTCCTCGACCATTAACAGATTATTAACAATCCATTCACCAATCACTCATATCAGGGATTCAGCCGTTCCACATCCCACCCGTCGTCAAGCGTATCACGACTCCATCGGAAACGATCGTGTAGCCGAAACGCTCCATCGGCCCAGAACTCGATTTCCAAAGGCCTTAGCCTGATACCGCCCCAGAATGGCGGACGTTGAGGCGACATGCCCTTGGACGCGGTCACTCGTGCTACCTCGGCCAACAACGCGCCGCGAGAGGCAAGAGGTTCCGACTGATGCGACGCCCAAGCGCCGAGCCGGCTCTGCAAAGACCGCGAAGCGTAATACGCATCCGCCTGCGGCCCCTCTTCGCGACTGGTCACACCCCTTACACGGATCTGCCGGCGCAGCGACTTCCAGTGCATAACGAAAGCTGCCTTGCCGGTAGCGGCGATTTCTCGCCCCTTGGCCGAACCATAGTTTGTGTAAAAGAGAAACGCGTCGGCCTCAATCTCTTTCAGCAACACCATTCGCGCATTCGGAAATCCATCTTCATCGACCGTTGCGAGCGCTATCGCATTGGGATCATTGGGTTCGGCCGGCTCAGCCTCGGCAAGCCAAGCGCGCGCGATGGCAAATGGGTCGTCCCCCACAAATATACCAGTCCTGTCGCCCATTTGATTTCCTGTCCCCTCGCTCATCCCTTGATTGCGCACAAAGCCTGCCACTCGCCCAGCATCCGGGCGCCGCGCCCTTGATGCGCGTCCGAAGTTAGCCTAATGCTTCGGCAATCAGTAAGAAAGTGGCACGGGGACGGAAATGGCGACCGAATTGATGGCCGGTAAACGCGGCCTGATCATGGGTTTGGCAAACGACAAGTCGATTGCTTGGGGAATTGCCAAGGCCTGCGCGGAACACGGAGCCGAACTGGCCTTCTCTTATCAGGGCGAGGCGCTGAAAAAGCGGGTGGAGCCGCTGGCCGCGCAGATCGGTGCGACCGAACTGGTCGAATGCGACGTCTCGGATTCGGCGTCCCTCGACGCGCTTTTTGCGCATCTGCAAAAGGTCTGGGGCAAACTGGATTTCGTCGTTCACGCGATCGGCTTTTCCGACAAGAACGAACTTCGGGGCCGTTATGTCGACACCGGGATCGAGAACTTCCGCATGACGATGGATATTTCGGTCTATTCCTTTACCGCCGTCTGTCAGCGAGCGGCGGCGATGATGCCAGATGGCGGCAGCCTTCTCACGCTCACCTATTACGGGGCGGAACGGGTGATGCCGCATTATAATGTGATGGGTGTCGCGAAGGCCGCGCTCGAAGCTTCCGTCCGCTACATCGCCGAAGACCTCGGCAAGGACGGTATCCGCTGCAACGCGATCTCGGCCGGACCGATCAAGACGCTGGCGGCAAGCGGCATCGGCGATTTCCGCTATATCCTGAAATGGAACGAATTGAACTCTCCCCTCCGCCGCAACGTCAATCAGGACGAGGTCGGCAAATCGGCACTTTACCTTCTCTCCGATCTCGGCTCCGGCGTTACCGGCGAAACCCATCACGTCGATTGCGGCTATCATGTCGTCGGTATGAAGGCCGTTGATGCACCCGATATCGACGCGGTGACGGGGCGCAAGGAGTAAGCCATGACCGACCGGCTGCCGCATGAAAAAGGCTTTCACGTCTCCTGGGACCAGATCCACCGGGATGCCCGCGCGCTCGCCTGGCGGCTGGATGGTAAGGGGCCCGAGAACGGCGACTGGCGCGCCGTCGTGGCCATCACGCGCGGCGGAATGGCGCCCGCGATGATCGTCAGCCGCGAGTTGGATATCCGTGTCGTCGATACCGTCTCGGTCAAGTCGTACAATCATCAGGATCAGAGTCAGCCCCGCCTAATCAAGGCGCCGCAGACCGAGATCATGGGCGATCAGGGTGAAGGCGTTCTGATTGTCGATGACCTCGTCGACACAGGCAAGACGCTGGAACTGGTGCGCAACCTTTATCCAAAGGCGCATTTCGCGACCGTCTATGCCAAGCCCGAAGGGCGCGGCATGGTCGACACCTATATCACCGAGGTCAGCCAGGACACCTGGATCTTCTTCCCCTGGGACATGGCGCTGCAATATGTCCAGCCCTATCGCGGGTCGGACTGACTGAACGGGTCCTGCGGGAGTATTTCCGAAAAGCTGAAGCCGCCACGCGGCCAAAGGAGTGTCCATGGTCCTGCCTCTGAACCCGGATATCCGCGCGACCTTCCTGCCTCCGGTGATGGAGGCGCGGCGCTGGTTGGAGGGCGTGGCTTTCCCGCCTGAGCGCCCCTTGATCAACGTCTCGCAAGCCGCGCCGATGGAAGCCCCGCCCGAGGGGTTGAGGCAGGCATTGGCAGATGCCGCACTGAACCAACCCGAGGCGCATCTTTACGGTCCCGTACTTGGCCTGCCGGAACTGCGTGCCGAAGTCGCGTCGCAGTGGTCCGTTGCCTATGGCGGAACGATTGCGCCTGAAGAGGTCGCGATCACGCAGGGCTGCAATCAGGCCTTCTGCACGGTGATCACGACTCTGGCGTCGGCGGGAGATGAAGTGCTTCTGCCAACGCCATGGTATTTCAACCATAAAATGTGGCTCGACATGCAGGGCGTCGGCGCCGTGCCGTTACCCACCGGCGCGGGTCTTATCCCCGATCCGGACGAAGCGGCAGCGCTGATCACGCCCCGCACCCGCGCCATCGTCCTTGTGACCCCCAACAATCCCGGCGGGGTGGAATATCCTGCGGAAACTCTCCGCGCCTTCTACGATCTCGCCAAGACGCGGGGCATCGCGCTGATCCTCGACGAAACTTATCGCGATTTCGATGCCCGGACCGGCGCACCGCATGATCTTTTCGCTGACCCCGACTGGCGCGGCACGCTGATCCACCTCTATTCCTTTTCCAAGGCCTACCGCCTGACTGGCCACAGGGTCGGCGCCATCGTTGCCGATGCCGCGCGTCTGAGCGAGGCCGAGAAGTTTCTCGACTGTGTCGCGATCTGCCCCAGCCAGCTTGGCCAGATCGGTGCGCTCTGGGGGATGCGGAACCTCTCGCAATGGGTTGCGGGCGAACGGGACGAAATCCTCGCCCGCCGCAAGGCGATGTCAGAGGGGTTTGCGAAGCTTCCCGGCTGGAAGCTGCTCGGCTGCGGCGCATTCTTCGCCTATGCTGAACACCCCCATCCCCTGCCCTCGCCAGAACTGGCCAAAAGGCTGGTACGCGAGGTGGGTATTCTGCTTTTGCCCGGCACGATGTTCCGCCCCGAAGGCGATCCGCGCGGCGAACGTGAGGTCCGCATCGCGTTCGCGAATATCGGAGTTGGCGATATCGCGCGATTGATTGCCCGTCTGGCCGCATGGCAGAGCTGACGCATACCCTTGCCCCGCCACACGGGCTGGCCTAAACACCCCCAGAACAGGTCTTTCGGGAGGGAAGCGCCCATGTCGAGCCCGCTGCGCAGCAAGAAGCGCGGAAACATGATCATCTGGATCCTCATGGGGATGCTGATCCTCGGCCTTGGCGGTTTCGGGGCCACGAATTTCGGCGGTTCGGTCCGCTCCATCGGATCGGTCGGAGATCGGGACATCGACCTGCGCGATTACGCCCGCGCGCTGCAAAGCGAGATCCGCGCTCTGTCGGGGCAGATCGGCCAGCAGCTCAGCTTCGAACAGGCCCAGTCACTCGGGATCGACCGCGATGTGCAGGCCCGCGTCATAGGCTCGGTCGCGCTGGAAAACGAAGCAGACAAGATTGGCATTTCTGTCGGTGACGCCACCGTCCGTGACCGGGTGCTGGCGGTCGAAGCCTTCAAGGGCCTGAGCGGTGAGTTCGACCGCGACACCTATGCGCTGGCCCTGCGTCAGGAAGGACTGAGCGAGGCTGAGTTTGAAACCAAGCTGCGCGATGAAGCCGCACGGACCCTGTTGCAGAGCGCCGTTCTCGGCGCCGCGACAGCCCCCGGCAGCTATGTCGAAAGCATCGCAAGCTGGCTTA
Source organism: Albidovulum litorale (assembly GCF_025751495.1). Classification (GTDB taxonomy): domain Bacteria; phylum Pseudomonadota; class Alphaproteobacteria; order Rhodobacterales; family Rhodobacteraceae; genus Albidovulum; species Albidovulum litorale. Next base: position 404,735 of record NZ_JAOWKZ010000003.1, read on the forward strand.
CCGAAACGCGCAGCTTCTCGCTGGCGGAACTGACCGCGTCGGATCTGGCCGAACCTGTGCCTGTCCCGACCGACGATGAGATGAAAGCCTATTACGACGCCCATCCCGAAGATTTCACCAAACCGGAAGCGCGCCGCATCAGCTATGTCTGGCTGTCGCCCGAAATGCTGGCCGACAAGGTGGAGCTGGACGAAGAGGCGCTGAAGGCCGCCTATCAGGACCGCATCGACGAATATGTCACGCCGGAACTGCGGCTGGTGGAGCGCCTCGTCTATCCCGATGAGGAAACCGCCGCCGCCGCCAAGGCGCGGCTCGACTCCGGTGAGGCGACGTTCGAGGACCTTGCCGCCGAGCGTGGGCTGACACTTGCCGATATCGACCTCGGCGAAGTCGCTGAAGCCGATCTCGGCGCGGCTGGCGCGGCGATTTTCGCGCTGGATACGCCCGGCGTCGTCGGCCCCTTCGCCTCCGATCTCGGTCCGGCGCTTTTCGCGATGAACGGTATTCTCGAAGCCAAGGAAGTGCCGTTCGAAGACGCCCGCGACGACCTTGCGGCAGAAGCCTCGGTCGACCGGGCGCGTCGGCTTGTCGCTGATCAGAGCGATGGGATCGAAGATCTGCTGGCCTCCGGCGCGACGCTGGAGGAAGTGGCCACTGAAACCGGCATGGAACTGGGTCAAATCGAATTCAGTGACGGCACCGACGAGGGCATCGCGGCCTATCCCGCCTTCCGCGAAGAGGCCGCCGCGGTTACCGCCGAAGCCTTCCCCACACTCGTCGCGCTTGACGATGGCGGTATCTTCGCCCTGCGCCTTGACGGGATCGACCCGCCCGCGCTCCGCCCGCTCGACGAAGTGCGCGACGCGGTGATCGCGGGCTGGACCCGGCAGGAAACCCATACCCGACTTCTCGCCCGGGCCGAGGAACTGAAAGCGGCGGTCGAGGGCGGTGCGGCACTAGAAGCGACCGGCGCTATCGTCACACGGTTCGCCGATTTCGCCCGCGACGGTCATATCGCCGACACGCCCGCCGATGTCGTCACCACACTCTTCAAGCAGAACGAAGGTGGCGTGGCGGTAATCGACACAAGCAGCCGCGTTTTCGTCGGCGCACTGACGGGCATCCATGCCGCCGATGCTGAGGGCGACGACATGACCCGCGCCCGGCAGGCCCTGACCGCGCAGGCCGGTCAGGCGGTGGCACAGGACATGTTCGAGCTCTTCACCCATGCGATCGAGGCCGAGGCGGGCATCCGGCTCGACCCGGCGGCCATCAACGCCGTTCACGCGCAGCTGAACTAAGGACGACCCCGTGGCGCTCACTCCTTCCTACGAGGCTTTCGAGGCGGGCTGGGCCCGGGGCGAAAACCAACTGGTCTATACCCGGCTCGCCGCCGACCTCGATACGCCGGTGTCGCTGATGCTGAAGCTGGCCGAAGCGCAGCCGATGAGCTTCATGCTGGAATCGGTCACCGGCGGCGAGGTCCGTGGGCGCTATTCCGTTGTCGGGTTGAAGCCCGACGTGATCTGGGATTGCCGGGGTGATGCCAGCCGGATCAACCGGCAGGCGCGGTTCGACGCGGACGCCTTTGAACCGCTTGAGGGTCATCCGCTGGAGACACTCCGCGCATTGATCGCCGAAAGCCGTATCGAGATGCCCGAGGGGATTCCGGCAATTGCCGCCGGGCTTTTCGGCTATCTCGGCTATGACATGATCCGGCTGGTGGAGCATCTGCCGAACGTGAACCCCGATCCGATCGGGGTGCCCGATGCGGTACTGATGCGCCCGACGATCATCGCGGTGCTGGATGCGGTGAAAAGCGAGGTGACGGTCTGTTCGCCGGTCTGGGTCAGTTCGGGGCTCTCGGCGCGGGCTGCCTATGCGCAGGCTGCCGAACGGGTGATGGATGCGGTCCGTGATCTGGAACGGGCACCTGCGGGCGAGACCCGGTCGCTTGGCAACGCCGCGCATCTGGGCGAGATGAAGTCGAACTTCACGCCCGAGGGCTACCGCGCCGCTGTCGAAAAGGCGAAGGAATACATCCGCGCTGGCGATATCTTTCAGGTCGTGCCCTCACAGCGCTGGACGGCTGATTTCACCCTGCCGCCCTTCGCGCTCTATCGCTCGATTCGGCGCACCAACCCCTCGCCTTTCCTGACCTTCTTCAATTTCGGCGGCTTTCACATCGTCGGCTGCTCACCCGAGATTCTGGTTCGAGTCCGCGATGGCGAGGTAACAATCCGACCCATCGCCGGAACGCGTCCGCGCGGGCGCACGCCAGACGAGGATCGTGCGCATGAGGCCGATCTCATGGCCGACAGGAAGGAACTGGCCGAACATCTGATGCTGCTCGATCTTGGCCGCAACGATGTCGGGCGGGTCGCGAAAATAGGGACGGTTCATCCGACCGAGAAATTCATCATCGAGCGCTACAGCCACGTCATGCATATCGTGTCGAACGTGGTGGGCGAACTCAGCGCCGATCATGACGCACTGTCGGCCCTGCTTGCGGGCCTGCCCGCTGGCACCGTCTCAGGCGCACCCAAGGTCCGGGCGATGGAGATCATCGACGAGCTGGAGCCGGAAAAGCGTGGCATCTATGGCGGCGGCGTCGGCTATTTCGCAGCCAACGGCGAGATGGATATGTGCATCGCGCTGCGTACAGCCGTGGTGAAGGATGAAAAGCTTTATATCCAGGCGGGTGGCGGCGTTGTCTATGACAGCGACCCCGAGGCCGAGTTCCAGGAAACGGTGAACAAGTCGAAAGCCCTCAAGGCGGCGGCCGAAGATGCCGGGCTTTTCGTCCGGCGCGGCAACTCCTGACCCGCAAAGGCGGCCCGGCTATTGCCGGGCCAACATCACAGCCGAGGCCGGTGCGATCACCGTTCCTTTGGCCCCAGCGGCAGCCCAGTCCTTCAATGCCTGAACCGTCGTCGGTGCCGTCGTACCCGCGACCAGGATCTCACCCTGCCGCGCCGCTTCGAAAGCAACCCGGTCAAGATAGCGGGCAATTGCCGCCTCGTTTTCCCCGCTTGCATCGAGCTCGCGGTAGACCGAGGCGTGTGGAAGGCCGTCACGGAACGCTGCCTGCTGGGCAGGGTTGAGACCGCGATCATAGGTTACAAGTCCGCGTCCTTCGGCCGACAGCAAAGCGACAAGGTGTTGCGCCAGACGCCGGTCACTCTGGAACGCGGCATCGGGCTGCCCGATCAGAGTAACCGTTTCAGGAAGTGCCCGAACGAAAGCGTGATAGCTGACCTCCATATCCGAGGCTTTCGCACCAGATGGCAGATCAGCCGCAAGGATTGCGATTTCGAGCCCGGCGGCGCGATACGCAGCGGCCCGTTCGCCAGCGTCAGGGCGGGTCGGGTCAATTGCAACCGTTACCGGAAGACCGATCCCGGCCAATGCTGCAGCATCAAGCCCACCGTTCTGCTCGCCCCGGTCGATCAGCACCACGCCGATGATCGGGAGCGACTCCGGATTGTCGAACGGCGCTGCGTAGCGTGCGACCGCAGGCAAATCCTCGGTCGACGGAAGCGTGACAATGTCTGAGGAGGGTTCGTCAGACAGAGTTTCAGTCGTATCACCGATGCTTGGCAACCGGTTGATCTTTACCCCGGGAACAGCTTGCGAAAAACCGGGCTGCGGAGCGGCTGCATTGGTGAGCGGCTGCGATTCCACGGTCAGGATAACCGGTTCGTCTGCCGCTGCCGCAGCGGGTTCCGTTGCTGCCTCCGGTGCGGCCTCTACTACGGCATTGTCCTGCACTTCGTTGACAGGTGCCACATCTGGTTCCGGTTTAGATTCAGGTTCCGACGCAGGCGGCTCCGGTGCAGCAGCGACCACGATCTCTTCTTCAGCATTCTCGGGGGCGTCGTTCTCAAGCGCGGGCGCTTGCGGTGCGTCGGGCGCCGTTTCGGGTGCGGCCTCTGCCACCACCGGCACGTCCGCAACGGCGGGCGGTTCCTGCGCCGCGGTTACGGCAGCCGATTCGTCGGCCATTTCAGGAACGACGGCTGGGGTGGTCTCAGGCAGAGCCGTCTCAGCGGCGGCTTCCGCTGCCTTCAACACCGGCGTTTCGGGCGCCTCCGGTGCCGGTTCGGTCATGTCTGCGACGACATCGGCCGCCGTCGGCTCCGCCGTGGGGTCGGCCGTAATGGCGATATCCTGCACCTCGGGCGCGGTTTCGGGTTCGGCGACCACCGTTTCCTCAACCGGCTCGACCTCCGGTTGCGGCTCGGCCGTCACGGCGGGCTCCGGTTCGGCCACAGGCTCGGCGGTGGCCGCCTCGGTCGCTTCGGGCTCGACCGCAACCACCGGTTCCGCCTGCACAGCGGCACCGTCCACGGACCCCGCGCCGGTATCAACGTCGGCTGCGCCGGCCGCCTCACGCATTGTCCCGACCGGCGGCGCCATCAGCGATGCAATCGCCAACGCCGATCCGCTGATCAGAAACCCGACCAGCACTCCATTTACCAGACCTCTGCCCACGCCTGCCTCCGACGTTCTATTCCTGCGGTCGGGGGCGCATCTTGCCTTGACCCCGCCGCGCTGCTCTGACCATGTATAGCCCGTCACGCGGGCGCGATCACCCCCTGATTGCGTCTGCAATTCGCGAAGGTCCGCCGATGCTGCTACTGATCGATAATTACGACAGCTTTACGTACAACCTCGTTCATTATCTGGGCGAGTTGGGTGCCGATGTTGTCGTTCACCGCAATGACGCGCTGAACGTGCAGGAGGCGATGGCGCTGAAACCCTCGGCCATCGTACTGTCGCCCGGCCCCTGCACGCCGGACCAGGCGGGCATCTGCCTTGCGCTGACAGAAGCAGCGGCCGAGACCAAAACCCCGCTTCTGGGGGTCTGTCTGGGTCACCAAACCATCGGGCAGGCCTTCGGCGGAAAGGTCATCCGCTGCCATGAAATCGTACATGGAAAAATGGGGCTGATGCACCATGCGGGTAAGGGCGTCTTCGCGGGCCTGCCCTCGCCTTTTGAGGCAACACGCTATCATTCGCTGGTCGTCGAGCGGGAAAGCCTGCCAGATTGCCTTGAGGTCACGGCATGGCTGGAGGATGGCACGATCATGGGACTCAGGCACAAGACCCTGCCCATCGAGGGCGTGCAGTTCCACCCCGAATCGATTGCCTCCGAACACGGGCATCAGATGCTGAAGACCTTCCTTGAGGGCGCGGGCGTGCCGCTGACGGTTCCGGCATGAGCATGGATATACGTCCGCTGATCGGCCTTGCCGCCGACCGCCCTCTGGCCCGCGACGAGGCTGAGGCGGCGTTCGAGGCCCTGTTCGAAGGTGCGGCGACGCCCTCGCAGATGGGCGGCCTTCTGATGGCTCTCCGCACCCGCGGCGAGACCGTCGAGGAGATTGCAGCAGCGGCGCGGGTGATGCGTGCGAAATGCCACAAGGTCCGTGCACCCGAAGGGGCGATGGACATCGTCGGCACCGGCGGCGACGGCAAAGGCACTCTGAACATCTCGACGGCGACGGCCTTTGTCGTGGCGGGCGCAGGTGTCGTCGTGGCCAAGCATGGCAACCGCAACCTTTCTTCAAAATCCGGCGCAGCGGATGCGTTGACCCAGATGGGCGTCAACGTGATGCTCGAGGCGGAAGCGGTTGAAAAGGTTTTAGAAAGCTGTGGTATTGCGTTCATGATGGCGCCGATGCACCACCCTGCGATCCGCCATGTCATGCCGACACGGGCGGAACTGGGAACGCGCACCGTCTTCAACCTGCTTGGGCCGCTGACCAACCCTGCAGGCGTCAAGCGGCAACTGACCGGCGCGTTTTCGCGGGAGTGGATCCGTCCGATGGCCGAGACATTGCAGGCCCTCGGCTCGGACCGGGCCTGGCTGGTTCATGGATCAGACGGGACCGACGAGCTGTCGATCGCAGGCGTCAGCTGGGTTGCCGCTTTGGAAAACGGCGCGGTGAGGGAGTTTGAGCTGCATCCCGAAGAGGCAGGCCTGCCGGTGCATCCGTTCGAGGCGATCATGGGCGGCAGCCCGGAAGAGAATGCAAACGCCTTCCGCGCGCTTCTCGCAGGCGAAACGGGCGCTTACCGCGACGCCGTGCTTCTGAACGCCGCCGCGGCTTTGGTTGTGGCAGGCAAGGCAGGGGCGCTGACCGAGGGCGTTGCCATGGCCGCCGAAAGCATCCACAGCGGTGCCGCGAAAGCGAAGGTAGAGGCGCTGGCCTCGGCCTCTCAGGCGGCATGATCCCGGAAAGCTGGGCACATCTGCCCTTTTTCACTAGGGACTGGCCCCGGATCGCGGCCGCGCTGGCGGCTGAGACCCGGATGATCCTGCCTTCCGCGTCGAAGCGTTTTGCGGCATTGGACCTGACACCCCCCGACAAAGTGCGGGTGGTGATACTCGGGCAGGACCCCTATCCGACGCCGGGCCATGCCCATGGTCTGGCCTTCTCGGTGGAACCGGACCTGCGCCCCCTGCCCCGGTCCTTGAACAACATCTACAAGGAGTTACAGGACGATCTTGATATAACGCGCCCGAATGGCGACCTGCGCGGGTGGGCGCGGCAGGGTGTGCTGCTGCTCAATACCGCCTTGTCCGTCCCGGCTGGTGATGCGGGTGGACATGCGAAACTCGGCTGGCAACGGTTGACCGAAGACATTCTGGACGCCGTCTCCGCCACGCCTTGTGCGTTCATTCTCTGGGGCGGCCATGCGCAAAAGCTCCGCCCGCATATCCGACCCGGCGATCATCTGGTGATCGAGACCGCTCATCCCTCGCCCCTCTCGGCGCGACGAGGATTCTTCGGCTCACGACCGTTCAGCCGGGTCAATGGCTGGCTGGAGGCGCGGGGCGAGGCACAGGTCGATTGGGGCGGATAAGTCGAAGGCGGGTGTATTTTCACAATGCGGAAGCAGGGGCTTTTCCGGGCATTGCACGGCGGGTAAGAGGAAGCATGGATATTCTCGAGAAGATCAAGGCCTACAAGCTGGAGGAAGTGGCGGCGGCGAAGGCACGGCTTCCTCTTGCAGAGGTCGAGGCCGCTGCACGGGCCGCCGATGCCCCGCGCGGCTTCGCGGCCGCACTGCGGCGGGCGTCGGCCTCGGGTTATGGGCTGATTGCCGAAATCAAGAAGGCGAGCCCGTCGAAGGGCCTGATCCGCGCCGATTTCGACCCGCCCGCTTTGGCCCGTGCCTATGAGGCTGGCGGGGCAACATGCCTTTCGGTTTTAACCGACGCACCGTCCTTTCAGGGCGCGCCGGAGTTTCTGACCGCGGCCCGCGCTGCCGTCTCGCTGCCAGCGTTGCGCAAGGATTTCATGTACGACACCTATCAGGTCACCCAGGCACGCGCCTGGGGGGCGGATTGCATCCTGATCATCATGGCCTCGGTCTCCGACGCGCAGGCGGCAGAACTGGAGGATGCAGCCATCGGCTGGGGCATGGATGTGCTGTTGGAGGTGCATGATCGGCCAGAACTGGACCGGGCGTTGCAGTTGAAGTCACCACTCGTCGGGATTAACAACCGCAATCTCAAGACCTTCGATGTCACTCTTGACACCACGCGGGCGCTTGCGCCGCTGATCCCGTCCGACCGGATGGTGGTCTGCGAAAGCGGTTTGTTCACCCCCGCGGATCTGGCTGAAATGGCGGCGGTCGGGGCGCGAACATTCCTGATCGGGGAAAGCCTAATGCGGCAGGCGGATGTCACGACCGCGACTCGGGCGATCCTTGCCGATCCGGTGGGGGGCTGACCATGGCTTTGACGCATTTCGACGAGGACGGTCAGGCCCATATGGTCGATGTCTCGGACAAGGCGGTAACCGACCGGGTGGCCGTCGCGGAGGCCTTCGTAAGAATGAAGCCCGAAACGCTTGCTCTGGTTATTGCCGGGACCGCAAAGAAGGGCGACGTTTTGGGTGTTGCACGACTTGCGGGGATCATGGGGGCGAAGAAATGTGCCGACCTGATTCCCCTTTGTCATCCCCTGCCGATCACCAAGGTCGCGCTCGACCTCGCGCCGGATGCGGAGCTTCCGGGCGTGCGGATCACCGCAACGGTCAAGACCACCGGCCGGACCGGGGTGGAAATGGAGGCGCTGACGGCGGCCTCGGTCGCCGCCCTCACGGTCTATGACATGCTTAAGGCGGCAGAGAAGTCGATGGAAATCGGCGGCCTGCGCGTTGTTCTCAAAGATGGTGGAAAATCAGGTCGTTACGAGGCGACCTGAAGGCAGGAGTGCGGAATGATTTCGGTCGATGAGGCCCTGTCGCGGCTTTTTTCCCTCTGCACACCGCTGCCCTCGGAAATCATCCCACTGCGTAATGCCGCCGGGCGGGTGCTGGCTGCACCTGTGGTCGCAGGGCTTGACCAGCCACCCTTCGCGGCCTCGGCGATGGATGGCTATGCGATCCGCGAGACCGATCACCGCGCGGAGACCCGGCTGCGCGTGATCGGCGAAGCCGCTGCGGGGTCGGGATATCCTGGCGAGGTTCGTGCCGGGGAAGCGGTGCGTATCTTCACCGGTGCGCCTGTGCCCAAGGGGGCTGATTGGGTCGTGTTGCAAGAGGATGTCACCCGCAAGGACAGTTTCATCACGCTGGGCGACCGGCTGGAACACGGCTCAAACATCCGCGGGGCCGGACAGGATTTCAAATCCGGTGACCGGATCGAAGCACCACGCCGCCTGGCCCCCGCCGATCTGGCGCTTATCGCGGCAATGAACGTGCCCGAAGTCACGGTCACCCGCCGCCCGGTCGTGGCTCTGATCGCCACCGGCAACGAGTTGGTGATGCCCGGCGAGGAGCCGGGGCCGGACCAGATCATCGCCTCGAACAGTTTCGCACTGGCCGCGATGGCCGAGTCTGCGGGGGCAGAGGTCCGTATGCTACCCATCGCTCGCGATACCGAGGCCAGTCTGGGCTTCACGCTCGATCTTGCCCGCGACGCGGATCTGATCGTGACCATCGGCGGCGCATCGGTGGGCGATCATGACCTTGTGGGAAAGGTGACCGAGGGCATGGGGATGGAGCGGTCGTTCTACAAGATCGCGATGCGGCCGGGAAAACCGCTGATGGCCGGACGGCTTGGCACGTCCGTCCTTCTTGGTCTTCCGGGAAATCCTGTATCCTCAGTAGTATGTGGTCATATCTTCATGTTGCCCATGCTGCGCGCGATGCAGGGGCTTGGCGCTGAACCCGCCGTGACGAGGTCCGGCAATCTCGCTGCGCCGGTCGAGGCAAACGGCCCCCGCGCCCACTATATGCGCGCCAAGACAGAGCATCGCGATGGCGCCGTACTACTGCACCCATTCGATCGGCAGGACAGTGCGCTCCTGACCGTTCTGGCCGAGGCCAATGCGCTTTTGATCCGCCCTGTGGGCGACGCCGCCCGCGCGACCGGAGCAGCAGTTGAATACATCCCGCTCTGACCAAACGATCTGAATTAATTGACACAAAAAGGGAACACGCGTAGAACACGAACAGAACAGCTTCGGAAAAAGCAAAGGAAAACAGGCATCATGCTGACCCGCAAGCAACTGGAACTCCTGGATTTCATCCAGAAACGCGTCGCGCGTGACGGGGTTCCCCCCTCATTTGACGAAATGAAGGATGCGCTCGACCTGCGCTCCAAGTCCGGCATTCATCGGCTGATCACGGCGCTCGAGGAACGCGGCTTTATCCGCCGACTTGCCCACCGGGCCCGCGCGATCGAGATCGTGAAACTGCCCGAGGCGATGGAGAAACCGGGCTTCAAGCCCAAGGTGGTCGAGGGCGACCGCAAGGCGCCGCCGAAAGGTGCGATGCCGGTTTCCGCTGAGGTGATGGAACTTCCCCTCATGGGTCGCATCGCCGCCGGTGTGCCGATCGAGGCGATTTCCGAGGTTTCGCATCATGTCGCCGTACCGGGCTCGATGCTTTCAGGGCGCGGCCAGCACTATGCGCTGGAGGTCAAGGGCGATTCGATGATCGAGGCAGGGATCAATGACGGCGACGTCGTGGTGATCCGTGAACAGTCGACGGCCGACAATGGCGACATCGTCGTGGCCCTTGTCGAGGGGCATGAGGCGACGCTGAAACGCTTCCGCCGCCGGGGTCACATGATCGCGCTGGAGGCAGCGAACCCCGCCTATGAGACCCGTGTTCTGCCCGAGGATCACGTCAAGGTGCAAGGCAAGCTCGTGGGCCTTATCCGCAGCTACTGACGCGCGGCAAGCCTGTCGCGCCAGATGCGCCGGTTCCAGAGGCGGTCGCCCGCTGCGTCACGTGCTGTGAGGATGCGCAGCCCATCGGAACCGACATAAACGGCCAGCGCTCCGGTTTCGCGCAGTTTGGACTTGTCATACATCAAACAGGGGCCTGCCGGGCCGCTCCACTCCTCTGAGAGTATCACCAGCGCCCCGCCATTGCAGGCATCGCCTGCCCGTCCTGCTGACCCTTTTCCTGAGAAATGCGCGATGGTGGTCCCCGAGAGATCGGCGGTCAACGCGCCTTTCGGACCCTGAAACCCCATCCGTACAAAGGCGGCGTCCTGTTCGGCCAGGTCGCCGTCAGCCTCCAGCCAACTTTTTGCGACAAAGCCCGCGCCTTTGGGTTTCGTCAGCGCCCTGCCCTCTGCCCCGAGCAGACCGGCAATCGCCCCATCGGAGGAGACGAGAAGCGCGGGGCGCTCGACCATCGACCACAGGACAAGGGCCGCGACCATTCCCCCCGCGCCGACACCCCTCAGCCATATCGCACGGGCTATAAGCGCTAGAAGTCCGCCAAGCGCGATCAGCGGCAACGCGACCATCGGCGGTGCAGTTACTGCCACGACCGCGCCCTCGAGCCCCGAGACCGAATGCGCGATGGCTAGGATCATCGCGGTCCCCTTGCCCATGACCCAAAGAGCGGGTGCCTCCAGCCCCAAAGGCGCAAGCAAGGCGGCAACCACCGCCGCAGGCATCACCACGGTCCCCATCAGCGGCACAGCGAGCAGGTTGGCCAGAAGCCCGTACTCGGCAATCCGATTGAAATGCGCGGCCGCAATGGGGGCTGTAGCGAACCCTGCCGCCATTGAAGATATCAACAACATTGCCACCGGACGCAACAATGCGGGGATATGATGCTGCATCTTCGCCCAGGGCTGAAAGACGACGATCAGCGCCACGGTCGCCCCGAAGGACATCTGAAACCCCGGCTCGACAAGGCTTTCCGGTTCGATCCACAGCACGATGATAGCGGCAATCGCGACTGACCGCAGCGAGATCGCCCGCCGGTCGACCAGCACCGCGACCAGCATCACCGCCACCATGATGAAGGCGCGCCGTGTTGCGACGCTCGGCCCGGCCAGAATCAGATAGAAGGCGGCGACGAAAATTGCGACAATGGCGGCGAGTTTCTTGGTGTTGATCCGCAATGCGACCGGCGGCACCAGTGCTAGCCCGTAGCGGCATGAGGCAAAGACGAAGCCGGTCAGAAGTCCCATATGCAGGCCGGAAATCGCGATGAGATGCGACAGGTTCGACCCGCGCAGGGCATCCGTCGTCGTCCGCTCCACCCCTGACCTGTCGCCGGTCATAAGGGCGGCCGCAAAGGCGCCCGGCTGCCCCCCGATCCGCGCCTGCATCGCCCCTGAAATCGCCATGCGCAGCCGGAAAGCCAGAAGCGCCAGCCGCCCCTCGGGCGGTTCCAGCGCCAAGACCGGCGAGCGCGTATAGCCGACGGCGCCAAGCCCGGAAAACCACGCGAGGCGCTGAAAATCGAATCCCCCGGGCTCGACCGGCCCCTCGGGAGGCGAGAGATGGGCCGAGAGGATCACGGTCAGCCCTGGCACCGGCCGGATGAAACTCTGATCGCCGTGAAGCGCCACACGGACCCGCGCCGGTGTGCGGTCAGGCGGAATATCCTCCAGTACGACACGATCAAGCGTCAACCGCGTCTGGTCGGAGAAGGAGCGGTCGATATCGACGATGCGTCCCTCAACGGGACCGTAATAGCGGAAGTGAAGCACCGGGGCGGCCACAGAATGGGCGCGGTACGCAGCCAGCACCAACCCCGCCAGGACGAGGGCGAGCCCGGTCGCAGGTATCCGCAGACGCTCCGGCCCGCGCCATCCGAGGGTGGCGAAGATCATTGTGACGACAGCAACCGGCATGAGTACAAATGGTCCAGGCTCCACCTTCAGCGCGAAGTAACCGCCGATGCCCAGCGACAGGAATACCGGCGCCCAAACCATCAGCCGCCCGCGCACCGCGCCGAGCGCGTCCAGCATCCAGATCACCGCCCGCACCTTGTTTCCCCGTCCGGCTTTGCCTATTGAGTGCCGTCAGCCTGAGCTTTCATGGTTTCCGAAAGGTTAACGCGCCCATGCCCGAGAACGCCAAGACCGCGATCGTCACCCGCTTCGCCCCCTCGCCCACCGGGTATCTGCATATCGGCGGCGCACGTACGGCGCTTTTCAACTGGCTTTACGCACGGGGTCGTGGCGGCAAGTTCCTGCTCAGGATCGAGGATACCGACCGCGAACGATCCACCCCCGAAGCAACAGCTGCGATCCTGAAGGGCCTCACATGGCTCGGCCTCGACTGGGACGGCGATGTCGTCAGCCAGTTCGAGGGCCGCGAGCGTCACGCTGAAGTGGCGCGCGAGATGATGGCGCGGGGGCATGCCTATAAGTGCTTCTCGACGCAGGACGAGATCGAGGCTTTCCGCGAGGCCGCACGGGCCGAGGGGCGCTCGACCCTGTTTCAAAGCCCGTGGCGCGATGCCGATCCGGCCACCCACCCGGACGCGCCCTTTGTCATGCGCCTGAAAGCGCCCCGCACCGGAGAGACGGTGATCGAGGACGCCGTGCAGGGCAATGTCACCATCCGCAACGACCAGCTCGATGATATGGTTTGTTTACGGTCCGATGGTACGCCCACCTACATGCTGGCGGTTGTCGTAGATGACCACGACATGGGCGTCACGCATGTGATCCGGGGGGATGACCACCTGAACAATGCTGCGCGTCAGATTCAGGTCTACCGGGCCATGGGCTGGGACGTGCCGGTCTTTGCCCATATCCCGCTCATCCACGGACCCGATGGCAAGAAGCTCAGCAAACGCCACGGGGCGGTCGGGCTGGAAGAGTATCAAGCCATGGGCTACCCGGCCTCGGGCATGCGCAACTACCTGGCCCGGCTCGGCTGGGCGCATGGTGATGCCGAATACTTCACCGATGCCGAAGCCCGCGAATGGTTCGACCTTTCGGGAATCGGGCGCGCGCCCGCGCGGCTCGATTTCAAGAAACTGGAAAACATCTGCGGGCAGCACATTGCCGCCACGCCGGACGCGGCGCTTTTGCCTGAAATTGAGGCATATCTTGACGCTGCAGGCGCGAAACCTCTTTCGCAATCGCAGAAAGAAGGGCTATCACGCGCTCTTTATTGCGTGAAAGACCGGGCAAAGACTTTTCCGGAACTCATTGAAAAAGCGCATTTTGTTCTGTCATCAAGACCCTTTGAGCCGGATGAGAAAGCCGCAAAATCACTCGATCCGGTATCCCGTGGTATACTGAAAGAATTGACGCCGCACCTGCAAAATGCTAGCTGGGAGCGGGACATGCTGGAAACCACCGTGGGCACGATCGCCGAGGCTCACGGGATCGGGCTCGGCAAGATCGCTGGCCCCCTTCGGGCCGCGCTTGCCGGACGCACGGTCAGCCCCAGCGTCTTCGATATGATGCTCGTCATCGGGCGGGAGGAGACCATCGCCCGGTTGAAGGATGTGACAGCCTGACGGCGCATTCGGCGCCCGGACTGTGAGGAATATCCAGATGCAGGCACCACCCGCCGGCATCTGAAGCAAAGGGAGCCGAGATGGACAAGATGATCAAGAACGCGACACTAAGCTTCAACGGAAAAACGATCGACCTGCCCATCCTGCAACCGACCGTGGGCCCCGAGGTCATCGACATCCGCAAGCTCTACGGTCAGGGCGATGTTTTCACCTACGACCCGGGCTTTACCTCGACCGCTGCCTGCGACAGCGCCATCACCTATATCGACGGTGACAAGGGCGAACTGCTCTATCGCGGCTACCCGATCGAACAACTGGCCGAGAAATCGCATTTCCTCGAAGTCTGCTACCTGCTCCTCTACGGTGAACTGCCTGACGAAGGTCAGATGAAGGACTTCGAAGCGCGGGTCACGAACCACACGATGGTGCATGAGCAGATGCACTATTTCTTCCGCGGGTTCCGCCGCGACAGCCATCCGATGGCGACCATGGTCGGTGTCGTCGGCGCGATGTCGGCCTTCTATCACGACAGTACCGATATCAACGATCCCTGGCAGCGTGAGGTCGCCGCGATCCGCATGATCGCAAAACTGCCGACGATCGCTGCGATGGCTTACAAGTATTCGCTGGGTCAGCCGTTCGTCTATCCGAAGAACGCGCTCGATTATCCGTCGAACTTCCTCCACATGTGCTTTGCCGTTCCGTGCGAGGACTATGTCGTCAACCCGATCCTGTCGAAGGCGATGGACCGGATCATGATGCTGCATGCCGACCACGAACAGAACGCCTCGACCTCGACCGTGCGGCTGGCGGGCTCCTCAGGCGCCAACCCCTTCGCCTGCATCGCCGCTGGTATCGCCTGTCTCTGGGGTCCCGCCCATGGCGGCGCCAACCAGGCCTGCCTCGAGATGCTGCGCGAGATCGGCACGGTCGAGAACATCCCCGACGCGATCCGCCGGGCAAAGGACAAGTCCGATCCGTTCCGCCTGATGGGCTTCGGTCACCGGGTGTACAAGAACTTCGACCCGCGCGCGAAGGTGATGAAGGAAAGTGCCGACGAGGTGCTGGACCTTCTCGGCATCCACGACAACGAAACGCTGAAGGTCGCCAAGGAGCTGGAGCGGATCGCGCTTGAGGACGAGTATTTCGTCGAGAAGAAGCTTTACCCGAACGTCGACTTCTATTCGGGCATCATCCTCGAGGCGATGGGCTTCCCGACCTCAATGTTCACGCCGATCTTCGCGGTCAGCCGCACGGTTGGCTGGATTTCGCAGTGGAAGGAAATGATCGCCGATCCGACCCAGAAAATCGGCCGCCCGCGTCAGCTTTATATCGGCCAGACGCGGCGCGATTACACTGACGTGGCCAAGCGCTGATCACAGGTGAACGATTGGAAAGGCCGCCTCGAAAGAGGCGGCCTTTTTATTCTTTCAAACATTCAAGTTCTTCCGGAAGGGACGCAAAAGCCCAGGCGCCTCACGCCGCCGTCGCATGCTCCTTGGAAATCCGCTCGGCTTCCTTACCGTAGATCTCTTCGTAGTGGTCAAAGCTCATCTCGTGCCAGGCGGTCCCTTGCGTGGACGAACCGAGCGCCATGGCGAGGTCTTCCTCAGCCGATGCCGGCAGAAGCGCCCGGAACACGTCCCATCCCCGGTAGTCAGGATCGCCGTCAAAGCCAAGAACCTGCCCCTTCAGCGAAGAGATCAGCGATACCATCGCGCCCGAATAGATGGAGGGGACATGGATATCGACCCGCTCGATCGGTTGCAGCAGGACGGGTCCTGCCTTGCCAAGGGCCTCGCGCAAAGCCATGCGGCCAGCCGTGCGGAAGGCAAAGTCGGAACTGTCGACTGCGTGGTGCTTGCCATCGGTCAATGTCACCGAAACATCGGTGACCGGGAAGCCCAACGGCCCTTTGTCCAAGGCCTCGCGTGCACCTTCCTCAACCGCCGGGATGTAGTTTTTGGGCACGGCACCGCCCTTGACCACCTCGTCGAAGAGGAACCCCTCGCCCCGCGCTGATGGTTTGACAATGACCGCGACATCGGCGAACTGGCCTGCCCCCCCTGACTGCTTTCGGTGGCGGTAATGTTCATCGACCTGAGACGATATCGTCTCCAGGTAGCGCGGGTCGGGCACATGGGTTGTGACCTCAACCCCGAAATCATCGGCTAGAGTCGCGAGTGTCTGACGCTCATGCATCACGCCCTGCAACTTCAACAGTGCATGGCCCGTAGCTTGATCCTGTTCCAGCCGCAGCATCGGATCGGCCTCGGCCAACCTCGCGAGCGCGGTCGACAGCCGCACCTCGTCGCGCTCATGCGCGGGCGAAACGAGACGTGCCAAGGCGGGCGGGCAGCCCCTGCCCCAATCCGGCACCGGTGATCCGCTCGATGCGGAAAAGACCTTGCCTGCATCGAGCTGGTCGGATTTTACCGAAATCCCGATTTCCCCCACCTCAAGGTGATCGTTGCCTGCCTTACCTCCGATCTCGACAAGTCCGCCAAGACCGCCGCCGCCAAGCTGCGACCCGACCTTGACGCCTCCCTGCAGAGCCCGAAGCATCACGCATTTGCCAAGGTGCTTGCGGATCTGGGCGTGAAAGCCGATGGCCACTGCATCCTTGACGCCCAGCCTATCTTTCAGCGCGGATACGTCCGGCGCCTCGTGCCGGAGCGCCTTCATCAGCCGCAGGATGCCGTTCTTGTGGCTGGCAGCCCCCAGAAAGGTTGGGACGACATCGCGGTGCTGGGTTTCGCGCTTCGCGATCTCGAACAAAGCGCCGGTTGCTGGCTCATGATCCTCGATCAATTCCTCCAGAAGCTTGTCGTCATAATCCGACATCTGTTCCAGAAGCTCGGCGCGCGCCTCGTGCTCCCGGTCGGCCTCGCCCTTCGGCATCTCCACAAGCTGCGACGGCTGTCCTTCACGGTAACGCCATGCGCGTTCGGAAATCAGATCGATGGCACCCACAACTTCGCCGCCCTCGCGGATCGGGATCTGACGCAGGACGACGGAATGGCCGGTATAGGCCTGAAGCGCCGCGACGATGTCGCGCACCCGGCCCTTCGGCGCATCCATCTTGTTGATGAAGATGAAGGAGGGGACATTCGCCGCCTCGGCTGCCCTGATCCAGGGTGCTGCGAGCACAGCCTCATCTGGATCGGGTGCCACGCAGATCACAGCCGCATCGGCCGCGAGCAAAGCCGCGCCTCCCATGCGGGCGAATTCCGGCCCACCCGCAACATCGATGGCGCACCAATCCTCCCCCATGAAGCCAAAGCGGGTCAGCGTCAGGTGACCGGCCGTCTCGGACCGGGGATGAGCGTCCTCAAGCGCCGCCAGCGCCCCGACAAGCTCCGTCTTCCCCGATTGAGACGGCCCCAATACCGTGAAACAGCGCATGGATTTCCCCCTGTCGGCACGTCAGGCGAGCGCTTTTGGTGGCTGGCCCCCGTGCCTTCCGGGCCATGCGCCCTTTTGGCTTAACTCTCGGCTGCGAAGCGCCTTTGGTCAAGGATGGAAAGGATCGTCTCCTTCATCTTGGGCGAAATACATCCGCCGGAGGCAATCCCGAAGCGCCGGGTTGTGGCCGGGCAGTGAGCTATGTCATGGCGCGTGAACCGCACCTTATAACGATTAAAGCTAGCGGCCCTGAAACCGCGCGGGACGTTTTTCCAGAAAGGCATCAACACCTTCACGGAAATCTGCGGTCCGTCCGCATTCGCCCTGCAACCGCGCCTCTAGCGCCAACTGCGCCTCGATATCGTTCGACAAGGACGCCCGCACCGCCTGTTTCACCCTTGCATAGGCCGCCGTCGGCCCCTTCGCCAGCTGCGCCGCCCGCGCCCGCCAATACGCGTCGAAAGCATCGTCGGCAACCGCTTCCCAGATCATGCCCCAGTCGGCGGCCTGCCGTGCCGTCACCTTGTCGGCAAACAACGCCGCCCCCATCGCCTTGGCCATCCCCATGGCGCGCGGCAGCACAAAGGTGCCGCCCGCGTCGGGGATCAGCCCGATCCGGGTGAAGGCCTGAATGAAACTCGCACTTTCTGATGCGATCACCACATCGGCGGCCAGCGCCAGATTGGCCCCTGCCCCCGCAGCAGCCCCGTTCACTGCGGAAATCACCGGCACCTCGGCGGCAAGGATCGCCCGCAGCATCGGTTCGTATTCCTCGGCGAGAGTCTTTGAGAGGTCGAAATCGCCATCAACCCGGTCGCTCAGATCCTGCCCCGAACAAAAGGCGCGCCCCGTGCCGGTCAGCACGATCACCCGCGCCGATGCGGCAGCGTTCGTCACCGCGGCTGTGATCTCTGCCCGCATCTTCGTATTGAGTGCATTCATCACTGCGGGCCGATTGAGCGTGATGACGGCAACCCCGTCCGCCTCATCAAACAGGATCGTCTCATACGTCATGCATTTCTCCTCGGAGGCTTTTTACGCCCCAGATTAGCGAGCCCGCCAGAAGGCCAAAGCGAAACCGCACGTCACTTTTTCAGGATTTCCTTAAGCCGCGCCTGCTCGTCAGCGCTGAGTGGCGCAGGAGCGGCGTCAGGCGCCGCTTTGCGCCGACGCAAATAGAGTGCCGCGGAACTCAACGCAACGATAAGCATCGCTGGTCCGGCAGTCCAGAGGATCAGGTTTTCGCCAGATGCGGTCGGTTGCAGCAGCACATATTCGCCATATCGGTCGACTAGATAGGCAATGACCTCGTCATCGCTGTCCCCGGCAACGAGGCGCTCGCGCACCAGAACGCGCAGGTCACGGGCCAGATCGGCATTGGATTCGTCGATATTCTCGTTGCGGCAGACCAGGCAGCGCAGGCCCTTCGACAATTCGCGCGCCCGCGCCTCCAGCACCGGATCGGCAAGGATCTCATCGGGTTGCACCGCCTGGGCGGGGGCAGCCAGAAGGCAGAGGGACAGGATCAGCCAGCGCATCGCCTATTCCGCCGGTTGGGCCATGGCGGGCGCCTTGCGGGCCCCGGCGGCGACACGGTATCGGCGGTCGGTCAGGCTCAGGATGCCGCCAAGGGCCATCAGGATCGCACCGCCCCAGATCCAGTTGGCGAAGGGCTTGATATAGGTCCTGACCGCCCAGCCGCCATCATTCTGCGGATCGCCGATGACGACATAGATGTCGCGCCAGATCCCGTTGGAAATCGCTGCCTCGGTCGTCGGCATCGCGGCGACCGGATAGACCCGTTTCTCGGGGTGAAGCAGCGCCACCTCCACGCCCTTGCGGCTGACCCGCATCGTCGCGGTGGTCGAGAGGAAGTTCGGCCCCTCGACCTGCTCGACCTTTTCAAGGGCGATGTCATAGCCCGCGACATCGAATGTCTCGCCGACCTTGGCCACCCGGATATCCTCGACATCCCAGGCCATCAGGCAGGCGATACCGATGAAGACAATGCCAAGCCCGGAATGGGCGCAGGCCTTGCCCCAGTCCGCGCGCGGCAAGCGCGCCAGACGCCCGCCCTTGCGGCCTGCCCGCTGCCACAGCTCGGCCCCGGCCCCGGCGATCAGCCAGACACCCAAAGCCACGCCAACCGGTGCCAGAGCGGACCCGCCCGTGGACATCGCAAAAGCCAGCGCCCCAAAGGCAACCGCCAGTATCATGGCGGGATAAAGCGGTTTCAGGCTGCGCCCGATCCGCGCACGCTTCCACGGCATGATCGCCCCGATGGGCAGGATCACGGCAAGGATGACCATGAACGGCGTGAAGGCCTGATTGAAGAAGGGCGCGCCGACCGAAAGCTTCCGGTCGAAGGCCAGTTCGGCGATCAGCGGCCAGAGCGTGCCGACGAAGACCACAAAGGCCGCCACCGCCAGCAGCACGTTGTTCATCACCAAAGCCGATTCCCGGCTGACCATGGCGAAAACGCCCTTGGCCTCCATCGCGCCTGCCCGCGCGGCGTAAAGCGTCAGCGCACCGCCGATGAAGACGGCAAGGATCGCGAGGATAAAGATGCCGCGCTCGGGGTCGTTCGCGAAGGCGTGGACGGATGTGATGATGCCCGACCGCACGATGAACGTGCCGATCAGCGAGAAGCCGAAGGCGAGGATCGCCAGAAGGATGGTCCAGCTTTTCAACGCCTCGCGCTTTTCCACCACGATGGCCGAATGCAGCAGGGCTGCAGCAATCAGCCAGGGCATGAAGGACGCATTTTCGACAGGGTCCCAGAACCAGAATCCGCCCCAGCCAAGCTCGTAATAGGCCCACCAGGACCCGAGCGCGATACCGACGGTCAGGAACATCCAGGCCGCTAGCGTCCATGGCCGAACCCAGCGCGCCCATGCGGCGTCGACACGGCCCTCGATCAGCGCGGCGACGGCGAAGGAGAACGCCATCGAAAGGCCCACATAGCCGAGATAGAGGAACGGCGGATGGAAGGCCAAGCCGGGGTCCTGCAACAAGGGGTTCAAGTCCTGCCCGTCGAAGGGCGGCTCGGCCAGACGCAGGAACGGATTCGAGGTAAAGAGGATAAAGGCGAGGAAAGCCACGCCGATCATTGCCTGAACGCTCAGCACCCGCGCCTTCAGCCGGTCGGGTAGGCTTTGCCCGAACCAATGCGCCGAAGCTCCGAAGAGTGCCAGAATCAGCACCCAGAGCAGCATCGAGCCTTCATGGTTCCCCCAGACGCCCGACACCTTGTAGAGCATCGGTTTCAGCGTGTGCGAATTGAGCGTCACCAGCCGCAGCGAAAAGTCGGAAGTGACAAAGGCATGCGTCAACGCCCCAAAGGAAACCGCAATGCAGAGAAACTGCGCCGACGCCGCAGGCCCCGCCATTGCCATCCAGCCGCGCCAGCCCTTATGCGCGCCGACAAGCGGCACCACCGCCTGAAGCGTGGCGATCATGAGGGCGAGGATAAGGGTGAAATGGCCAAGCTCTGCGATCATGCCGCGGAGCATAGAGCGTTGCGCGGGCGCCGCCAATGGGCTGCGATTCAATGTCGCGGGAGGCGTGTCGGATCAGCGGTCGACGCGCTGCCGCCATTCGCGGAGCGCTACGTTGTCGTCGTCTTGCGATGTCGCCGCCGAGGCGACCGGAAGCGGCGCGACCTGTGTCCTTGTGCGGAAATAATGCGCCTCACGCGCGCCGAAATAGAAACCGACGATAGCGGCGAGAAGCCACCACAAGGGTTCGGGCACGTAGTTCAGCCCCACCATGCGTCGGGTGAAGCTATCCGGGTCGACCATCGCGTAAACGAAAAGCCCAAGTGTACCCAAGGCCAGCATCGGCCGTGGCAGGCGGTTCAGCGCATTGACGAAACGGTCGAAGATGCCGTCCCCAACATATTGAAACTCAGTCCCGTATTCGCCAAGCGCGGCCATGTAGGCGTCATGCGCGGCCTGCATCTTTTTTGTGGCATTGGGGCGAAAGACCTCCGCCACGCCGGTTGCGGCCTGCCCCAGCGCCGTGGTGGCGGAGGGATCGCCGAGTATGCGTCCGATCAGGCCCATGTCGCGGTCCTTGTCCGGTGTTCGGCCTCGGTCAGGTGGAAGCGCGGAGAGATGAACTCCTCGGCGCGTGCGATCCAACCGCCCTTGCCGCCATCGCGGCGGCGCGCATATTTGCGGCTGGAGGGGCGGGCATCGGCAAGCGCGTAATAGTAGTTGCGCCGGGCGATGCCATAGGCATCGGCGACAAGCTCGGGCCGGTCCCCGCAGACCTTGTGGGCGGCGGCGATGCTGATGGGGCCGAGCGCGCCATCGACGGTCAGGACGTGGCCCATCTCGTTCAGGAGGCGTTGCAACACCTTCACGGCGTTGGAGCCCGCGTTGACATACATGTCGAAGACCGAAGGTTGCAGTGCCTCCGGCAATTCGGCGATGCGCGGGCGGCGGTAATAGTGGTCAACGAAAATCCCGACCGCCTGATCGCGTGTCAGACGGCGCACATCGGCACCCGTCACCTTGCCGTCGCCGTTCAGGTCGATCCCGAGGCGCCGCATCGTGTGGATGGTGACGCCGTGATTGGTCGCGCCGCCGGGATCGTCGGGGTCGTTCACATAGCCGCCCTCGCGGGCGACGATGGCTTTGGCGATGTCTGTGACTGTCTGCATGAGCCTTTTCCCTTCACTGAAGGGAAAGGCTCGGGCCGAAAGGTTAATTCGTCGCTGCGGCAGCGTCCGGTTCGACATACACGCCCTGTTCCTTCAAGGCATCGATCACTTCCTTCGGCATGTAGGTCTCGTCGTGCTTGGCAAGTATCTCGGTCGCCTCGAACGTACCATCGATCAGCTTTCCCGTGGCGACGACGCCTTCGTTTTCGCCAAAAAGATCGGGGAGGACACCTTCGTATCTCACGGGGATCGCCGCACCGCCATCGGTGACGCTGAAGGTGATCGCCGCCCCCTGACCACGCACAAGGCTGCCCTCTTCCACCAGCCCGCCGATGCGGAAGGTCTCATTCGGTCCCGGCGCCTTCTCGGCGACTTCGGTGGGCGAGCGGAAATACTGCAGCGCATCGGGCGCGGCATAGTAGAAGGCCGCGAAACTCGTCACCATCGCCACGGCGGCCAGAACGATAATCTGAATGCGGCGCTGTTTCTTCAGTCCCTTCATCTGATCCTCACGGAAAGACCGGCGCGAGCATCAGCCCCGCCGTTTCATCGAGCCCAAGCATCAGGTTGGCGTTCTGCACCGCCTGACCCGAGGAGCCTTTGTTCAGGTTGTCGAGCGCCGCCACGACCAGCGCGCGGCCCGGCTTGCGGTCGCCGATGACGCCGATATGGCAGAAGTTCGACCCCGCGACCGCGCCCGTCCCCGGGGCCTGACCGAAGGGCAGGACGGTCAGGAAGGGTTCATCGGCATAACGCGCGGCCAAAGCGGCATGGATCGCCTGCGCATCGCCCTTGACGTAGCAGGAGGCAAGGATGCCACGCGACATCGGCACGAGATGCGGGGTGAACATGATCTCGACCTTCCGGCCCGCAAGGGCACTGAATTCCTGATCGAATTCTCCCAGATGCCGGTGCTTGCCGCCTTGACTATAGCCAAGCACGTCGGTCTGCCGTTCCGTGAACAGCATGTTTTCCTTAAGGCTGCGCCCTGCGCCAGAGATGCCGTTCTTCAGATCGCATATGATGTCATCAAGGTCGATGAGCTCGCCTTCAATCAGCGGGCGCAGCGCGAACTGCACGGTCGCGGCGTTGCAGCCGGTCCCGGCCACCAGCCGTGCGGCGCGGATGTCGTCACGGTAGAACTCGGTCAGGCCATAAACGGCTTCTTTCTGTAATTCGACCGCGACATGCGGCGCACCGTACCATTTTTCATAGGCCGCCGGATCGCGCAGCCGGAAATCGGCGCCAAGGTCGACGACCTTCACCGAGCGCGGCAGATCACGCACCAAAGCCTGTGACAGGCCATGCGGCAGGGCCGCGAAACAAAGGTCGATCTTTGAGAAGTCGATCTCTTCAATCGTTGAAAGTGTCGGCAGGTCGAGATGACGCAGCTGCGGATAGACGCTCGCCATCTCCTGCCCGGCCTTGCGGTCGGCGGACAGAGCGGCGATCTCCATCGCGGGATGGGTGGCGATGATGCGGACAAGCTCGGCCCCGGTATAGCCGGACGCGCCGAGAATGGCGATATTGTGGGTCATTCAACTCTCCGCAAATTGCGAGCCTTACATGTACAATCGCCCGTCTGCTTTCAACCGTATTAATCTTGGCTGACAATCCATCAATTCAGCTTCAACGAGCTTGCTTCCCGGTGCATCCATTGTGCTCCCGTGCCCGAAACCTGATGTGCACCAGATTGCCGCCGACATGACAGTCATTTTTTTAACCTTGTCGAGAGAGTTTCGTAGGCTCAAGGAGGCTAGTGCTGTTCCGTCCTCGCGCACCACCTTCTCCCACCATTATCTCATAGGTTCGGTCGAGAGAAAGTGGGCCCTGCACTCTCTCAATTTGCCTTGAATTCATGAAGGGCGCTTCGGTTTCGAGAATGGGCAGCAATACCGGCAGGGTGACTTCCGAAGGCTTGAACTCCGCAACCTTCCGGAAAATTGAAACACCCGGGCAGCTTCTTTTGCGATCGCCATGGCTTCGATGTGTCGGGATGGTGACTGCTTCGAAGAACGGCAAGCGTTGCATCTGCAACACGAGTAATGCAAGCCCATCATAACACATTGTATCATGCATCACGATAATCCCGCCCAGTTTCAGCTTTGACCCAAAGTATGCAATTTCGCGATTCAGATGACCAAACGAATGCAATGAATCCAGAAACAGGAAGTCTATGCGACGCCCGTCAAGTCTGTCTTGGACGTCAAACTCCAGTGAGTTGCCAATAGTCGCAACTATGCTTTCCGCGATGTCCTCAGATTCAAAAAAGCGGTTCGGGCCAAGCTTGGCATCGAGAGTATGCACCACTGCATCGGTTGCGACGATGCGCGCGGCCGCCGCTAAATGGCACGTAGAGAATCCGCGTGACGTTCCGGTTTCGATGATTGTCGTGCTTCCGGTATTCAGAACCAGACTTGCCAGCAAATCCGCCACTGGCAGTTCAACGCAATCGTACCGAACTTCGGGATATTTGCTGCGATAAGTACCGATCGCCTCCTCGGAGAGTCTTTCTGCTTGCATCCGAACCGGGAGGTGATACCCGCCACTCCGTGGCTCGTAGAGTTGGCGGCAGATTCGAGACTGAGATCCGATATTCTTTAAAATCTGTTCAAACAAAGCCATCTCCCCGAATGATACGACCTGCCACAGATCCGAAGCAATCAGTCACGGTGCTGTCAGTCTGTATTGGTACGGTACGGACTTGACCGGTTTGTGCAGAGGTTGTTGACACCCTCCACCGGTAGAGTTTCATAGATTGGGTTGAAAACGGGGACAATACATTCTCGTGTCCAATTACGCCGCCTGAAAGGCGATCTTTCGTCGCAGGAACTGCGTGGCCTTGTTCGAGACGCGGGCCGGGTCGCCGGTGGTCAGGAATTTGGCCTCAGTGCCCGTCCCGAGGAAATCCGGCCGGCGCTGCAGATAATCCTTCAGGCTTTCAGCCACCAGATTGGCCTGCGAATAGACCGTGACCGAAGGGCCAAGGGCCTCCTGAAAGACCTTTTCCATGAGGGGATAGTGGGTACAGCCGAGAACCGCCGCCTCGGGCTTCGGCATCCGCCGCCTCAAGGCCTCGACATGGGACCGCACGAGCGCCTCGGCGAGGATCTCATCGCCCTCCTCGATCGCATCGACAACACCGCCGCAGGGCTGCGCCTCCACGTCCACGCCGATTGCGCGGAAGGCAAGCTCTCGCTGGAAGGCACGGGAGGCGACCGTGGCGGGCGTCGCAAAAAGCGCCACATGCTTGACCGCAACCTCGCGCGGCGGGGAATTGTCGCCCCATTGCCGTTCCGTCAGCGCCTCGATCAGTGGGACAAAGACGCCAAGAACGCGTTTGTCCGCCGGGACCCACTTTTCCTGCATCCGGCGGAGAGCAGCGGCCGAGGCGGTATTGCAGGCAAGGATCACAAGGTCGCAGCCTTCGTCCCAAAGCCGTTCGACGCCTGCGCAGGTCAGGTTGTAGATGTCATCGGCATCACGCACGCCGTAAGGCGCATGGGCGTTGTCGCCGAGATAGACGAAGGGCACCTCGGGCAAGGCCTTTGCCACGGCATCATAGACCGTAAGCCCACCAAGACCCGAATCGAAAACGCCGACCGCCATATGCCTGCCCCGTGAAATGCATGCCCGTCTTACGCGCCGGGGCGGCGGAAATCCACGGCTTTTCCACACGCATCCTCGCCGCCTCGAATGGGGCAAGAAAATTCAAGTTTTCTTGGCAAAAGTCATTGAAGATTTTTTCGCCCTATTCGGCTGCCGCCTTCATGGGCGCCCCGCCTGCCCGGATCGTGGCCAGAAGCTCTTCCCGCCGTTTCGCCGCCGCGCGTTCCGCCGCCTGTTTCACCGGACCGAAGCCACGAATGGAAAGCGGCAATTCGGCGAGCGCCACAGCCGCATCTAGTGTTTCCGGCCGGACGCGTGGCAAGACCTCGGCCATATCGGCCTCGTATTGCGCGATCAGCGCGCGCTCCATCTTTCGTTCCGAAGACCTGCCGAAGAGGTCGAGCGTTGTACCCCGAAGGCGCTTCATCGTCGCGAGCAGCCGGAAGACCGGCAGCATCCACGCACCATATTCCTTCTTTACCGGCCTTCCGTCTTTACCTTGCTGCGCAAGGAAGGGCGGTGCGAGATGGAAGGTCATCCGGAAATCGCCGCCGAACTCCGCCTTGGCCTTTCCTGCGGTTTCAAGATGTAGCCGGGCGATCTCGTATTCGTCCTTGTAGGCAAGAAGCTTGTGGTAGCCAATCGCCACCGCCTGACGCATATCTGCAGGCGCGGCATCCACCAGCTTGCGGTAGCGCGCGGCATAGGCCTCGTTCTGATAGGCGGTCAGATGCGCCACACGGAATGCAATTTTTTCCTCCAGCGTCAGATGCTTGGCCGCCGCTTCCGCCAGATGGTCGGCAACCTCGGCCGGGTGCAGCATCGCCCAGCGGCCGATGTCGAAGGCGCGCAGGTTGCCCTGAACGGCAGCGCCATTCAACTCGATCGCTTGCTGGATCGCATTCGCCGACAGGGGCACAAGACCCCGCTGCCAGGCCGCGCCCAAGAGCAGCATGTTGGAGTAAATCGAATCGCCCAGCAGTTTCCGCGCCAGTTCGGAGGCGTCGAGGAACTGCACACGATCCTTCAACCGCGCTTCAAGAGACAGCCGCAACCTTTCAACCGGCAAATGAAAATCGCGATTACGCGTGAAAGCGCCGGTCATGATCTCATGCGCGTTCACCACCGCCCCGGTACGGCCCGTTTTCATCAGGCCCAGCGTCTTGGCCCCGCCGCTGACGACCAGATCGCCGCCGATCACGCAATCGGCCTCTCCAGTCGCGACCCGGATCGCGTTTATATCTTCGGGCTTTTCCGCCAGCCGCAGATGGATATTGACGGCACCACCCTTCTGGGCAAGGCCCGCCATCTCCATCATCCCGGCACCCTTGCCGTCGAGATGCGCTGCCTGTGCCAGAACGGCACCGATTGTCACCACGCCGGTCCCGCCGACGCCGGTGATCAGCACGTTATAGGTGCCCCTGATCGGGGGCAGTTTCGGATCGGGTAGTTTCGGCAGCGTGAATTCGGCCGCGACTGCCTTCTTTACCTCAGCCCCTTTCAACGTCACGAAAGAGGGGCAGAACCCGTCGATGCAGGAGAAGTCCTTGTTGCAGGACGACTGATCTATGGCGCGTTTCCGGCCCAGTTCGGTCTCCACCGGGACAATAGAGACGCAGTTCGACTGGATGCCGCAATCGCCGCAGCCCTCGCAGATATCGGTGTTGATGAAGACGCGTCGGTCAGGGTCCGGAAACGCGCCGCGCTTGCGGCGTCGCCGTTTTTCGGCGGCACAGGTCTGGACATAAAGAATGACAGATACACCCTTGATATCCTTGTATCTCTTCTGCACCTCCGGGAGATCATGTCGCTCGTGCTTCTCGATCTCCGCCGGGAACTGCGAAAGCTCCACCCCCTCCTTCTCGTCATAAACGAGGGCCACGTTCTTCACCCCCATCGCCATGACCTCGCGTGCGATCTGAGGCGCGGTCAGCCCGCCTTCATTCGGTTGGCCGCCGGTCATCGCGACGGCGTCGTTGAAGAGGATCTTGTAGGTGATGTTGGTCCCCGCCGCCAAAGCGGCACGGATCGCAAGGATGCCGGAATGGTTGTAGGTGCCGTCACCAAGGTTCTGGAACACATGGCCGCGTGTGGAGAACGGCGCTTGCCCTACCCAGTTCACGCCCTCGCCGCCCATCTGCGTGGCCCAGCGGGTATCGCGATCCATCCAGACGGTCATGAAGTGGCAACCGATGCCGGAATACGCAACCGAGCCTTCCGGAACCTTCGTCGATGTGTTGTGGGGACAGCCCGAGCAGAAATAAGGCGTCCGCTGCGCCAGTTCCGGCACATTGTCGGCCCACCGCGCCTCGCGCACCTCGCTCAGGCAGGCGCGCATCTCATCGGTCGCACGACCCTCCTCAATCAGAATGTCGCCGATCTTTTCCGCAATCATCGCGGGATCAAGCGCGTAACGGGTCGGGAACAATTCTTCGCGGTGCATGCCGCCCGCGCCGCCCTTGTACCAGCCATAGACTCGCCGGCCCTGACGGTCGTCAAAGATCGCCTCCTTGATCTGGACTTCCATCAGCTTGCGCTTTTCCTCGACCACAATGATCAGGTCGAGCCCTTCTGCCCAGTCATGGAAACTGAGCATATCGAGCGGGAAAGTCTGCCCCACCTTGTAGGTGGTGATGCCCAGCCGCTCGGCCTCGGCGGCATCGATCCCTAACATTTCGAAGGCATGGCAGAGGTCGAGCCAGTTCTTGCCCGCCGACACAAAACCGATCTTCGCCCCCGACTTGCCCCAGACCCGTTTGTCGATCTTGTTGGCGCGCGCAAAGGCCTCGGCTGCATGGCGTTTGTAGTCGATCATCCGGGTTTCCTGGAGGACCGGCGTGTCGCCAAGCTGGATATTAAGCCCGCCTTCGGGCATCTGGAACTCGGGTGTGACGAATGACATCCGGAACGGATCTCCATCGACGACCGCCGTTGCCTCGGCCGTGTCCTTCATGGTCTTGAGGCCGACCCAGACTCCGGCAAAGCGCGACAGGGCCCAGCCATAGATGCCGTAATCCAGCACTTCCTGAACGCCGGCCGGGCTGACGACCGGCATATAGACATCGACCATCGCCCAGTCGGACTGGTGCAACGTCAGGGAGCTTTCGCCGGTATGGTCGTCACCCATCGCCATCAGCACGCCGCCATGCTTCGATGATCCAGCAAGGTTCGCGTGCCGCATCACATCGCCCGTACGGTCCACCCCCGGCCCCTTGCCGTACCAGAGGCCGAAGACGCCGTCATAGCGCCCCTCGCCATACATTTCGGCCTGCTGGGTGCCCCAGAGCGCGGTCGCAGCAAGATCCTCGTTCAGGCCCGGTTCAAAGCGGATATCGTTGGCATCGAGCAGTTTCTTCGCCCGCGCCATGTTCAGATCGACCCCGCCGAGCGGAGAGCCGCGATAGCCCGAGACGTAACCGGCGGTATTCAGCCCCGCCTTCCGGTCGCGTTCCTTCTGCATCAGCATCAGGCGCACAAGCGCCTGTGTGCCGTTCAAAAGCACAGGTGATTTGGTCAGGTCGTACCGATCATTGAGGCTGATCTGCGGCTTGCTCATCTGGCCCTCCCCGCTAGCAGAGCAGCACCATTATAGGTCAAAACTTCTGACCTACAAAGCGCCTTTTTTCTGACCATCCGGACAGTTTTGTTCCAGTTACATTGCAGTTTTACTTTCCCGGCTTAAGTAATTCCGCCATAAAGCCGGGACGCAAAACGACAGAAAGCACCAGGATGGACTGGGACAAGCTCAGAATCTTCCACGCGGTCGCCGATGCGGGAAGTCTTACGCATGCGGGCGAGAGCCTGAACCTGTCGCAATCCGCCGTCAGCCGCCAGATCCGCGCGCTGGAAGAGAGCCTGCACACCACCCTTTTTCACCGCCATGCGCGGGGACTGATTCTCACCGAGCAGGGCGAATTGCTGTTCGACGCGACGTCGGCGATGAACAAGCGTCTGGAAACTGCCGCAGCCCGCATCCGCGACAGCGAGGATGAGGTATTTGGCGAACTCAAGGTCACGACAACCACGGCTTTCGGGACGCTCTGGCTCGCGCCGCGCCTCGGCAAGCTTTACGACAAGTATCCCGATCTGAAGATCGAGATGATGCTTGAGGAACGTGTACTTGACCTCCCGATGCGTGAGGCCGATGTCGCGATCCGCATGAAGGAACCCAGTCAGGCCGACCTGATACGCCGAAGGCTGATGAACATCCGGATGCGGCTCTATGCTACCGCAGAATATCTTGAACAGGCCGGAACCCCGGAATCACTCGAAGACCTCGGCAGGCACCGGCTGATCAGTCAGAGCCTGACCGCCCCGCAGGTCGGGGCCGGGGCAACGCTGGTTCAGACCCTTCTGGCCCATGACATCCGTTCGACGCTGACCGTGAACAGCTATTACGGCGTACTGCAATCGGTGCTGTCGCATCTCGGCATCGGTGTGCTGCCGGATTACCTGACGGATGACTTCCCCAACCTTGTGCGCGTCCTGCCGGATGTGGAATCCGGCGAGGTGCCGGTCTTTCTCGCCTATCCCGAGGAACTCCGGCAATCCAAACGCGTGGCGGCCTTCCGCGACTTCGTGATGGAAGAGATCATTCTTTACCGAAAAAGCCGCCGCGACGAGCAGACAACCTGAAATTGCAGTGAGGCATGTGCGCAACGCATACCGGCCATGACACGATTCAGATGCGTTTTTCCTTGATCCGGCGAAACCCACAACCTAGATAGGAATAGAAGCCAGCGGTTGAGGAAACTCTCGCTGACTTCTACCTCCCTGTTGGACTTAGGCCGAGCTTGTCTCGGCCTTTTTTTTGTTTCGCGGGCAGTCATGGCATGATGCCCTACGGCTGTCCACCAACAAGTGAAAGCAAGTGCCTATCTGGATCTTTATTCCGTCAGAAATTCATTCACTGCTGAAGCAGGCGTCGCCTTTGTCCAATTCCTGACAGCGGGTGGTCATTCTGTAGGCATCTCGACTTTGCAGAGCCCCAAGGATCGGCAGGTTTCGATTAGGGTTTAAACGAAGCTGACGCCCCTACGCTGCGCCCGCAATCTCGGGTCGTGCGACTTGATCAATACCGACCGCCCCTCCAGCGCCTCGTCGCAGCGATCCAGGGTCTCGCGCTCCAACCGCTCCATCGCTTCGGCGGTGTAGAAGGTCAGATGCGGCAACATCAGGACGTTGGGGAGGCTGAAGAGCGGGCTCATGAGGTGGTCGGAGAGGTTGAGAGGTTCAGCGGAAAAGACATCCAGCCCGGCACCGGCGATACGGCCTTCGGTCAGTGCCGCGACCAGGGCAGCCTCATCCACCAATGCGCCGCGTGACGAGTTGATGAGGAGAGCGGTGGGTTTCATCGCGGCAAGTTCGGCGGCGCCGATGATATGGCGGGTCGTGGCGTTCAGTGTGCAGTGGAGCGAAACGAAATCGCTTTGCCTGAGCAGGTCGTGCAGATCGTCGACCTTTTCGACGCCACACGCGGCCATCTCCCCGGCTTCCATGCCGGGCGTATAGGATATGACCCGCGCGCGAAAGCCCTGCCCCGCCATGCGAGCAAAGCTGCGCCCGATCCTGCCCAGCCCGACGATGCCGACGGTCTTTCCCGCGATATCCGAGCCCATCCACCGGGCGGTGGGCCAGGCCCAGCCCTCGGCCCGCATCTGGCGGTCGAGGGGGATCAGCTTTTTCGCCAGCGCGATCATCAGGGTGAATGCGCCCTCGGCCACGGTTTCCTCGGCATATTCAGGGATATTGACGACAGGAATGCCGCGCGCGATGGCGGCCGGGATGTCGATCGCGTCGATGCCTACACCGTACTTGACGATCCCCTTCAGGCGCGGCGCGGCGGCGATCACCGCCGCTGTAACCGGTGTGTAACACATGAGCAGAAGGTCTGCGTCGGCCACGGCCGCGACAAGCTCCGCCTCGGACGCGCCGTCAGGCAACAGCACAAGCTCACCTCGTTTGCGCAATTCGGCGTCGAGGAACGGCGTTTCCAGTTCAGCATCGGTGCGAACGGTCTTCATGGCCCCTGACCCGTCTTCGGTTATGCCTTGACCGTGCTATCATGCGGTGATCGGACCAGCCATAGCGGAGGGCACAATGCGCGAGGTTGCCTGCTCTGTAAGGGTCACGGGCCGGGTGCAAGGCGTGGCCTATCGCGCCTGGACGCGGTCTCAGGCCGTGGCGCTCGGCCTTCGGGGCTGGGTCAGGAATCGCGGTGACGGCTCGGTTCTGGCGCTGATCGCGGGGCCTGAGAACGCCGTCGATGCGATGGTCATGGCGATGGCCGAGGGTCCTGGGGCCGCGCGGGTGACCGATGTATCGCGGGAAGAGGCCGATCCGGCCACGGTGCCCACCGGTTTCAGCATCGTGACCTGAAAGGGCCGGCGCCACCCGGAGAGAGGCGGCACCGGCGGTTCTGACGCCATCACTCCGGACAGGGGTCCTTGGCGTTCAGAAGGTTTCCGGTCGAATACCAGACCGTCTGCGCCCCGCTGAGGTCAAGCGTTTGAGGCTTGTCTCTCCGGCCCTCGAAACTGACCGGATGCGTGGTCGCTGACAGCGGTTCGGTGCAACTCACGGGTTCGGACGGCAGATCCGGGAATTCGACAACGACCCCGGCAGCCAGTTCGGCCACCGAAAGCCAGTCCGGCGGGGCGGGCAGCGTTAGTATGTGCTGAAAGGAGGGATCTCGGGCGATGTAGTGGGTCAGATGCGCCTCATCGCCCTGACCGAAGATGACGTAGTTCAAATTTGCAGGTCGTTCGATCGAGAAGTTGAAGTGGCGGAAGATGACCACATCCTCGATCGTGACCGGCACATTGTCCCACAGGACCGCCCCGGGCGTGCCGCCGCCCGCGTTCGAATAGCCATCATAGATCGTGGCCTTGAACTGACGCACTCCGCCCGCCTTGATCTCGGGCAGGGTGAACTGGTCGTCCGCGACATTGATCAGGTTGTAGGCCGTGCCGGAGTTTTCCGTGCGCAGCTTGCGGTATCCCGCCATCTGCTCATCCGGCAAGCTGGCGCGCAGCACGACCTGATACATATGCTTTTCCATCGTGAACATCGGCATGTGGAGCAGGAAAAGACTGTCCTCGCCCACCATGAACATGCCGTGCTGGCCCGGCTGATCGGCCGCATCGGGGCCGGGCGCATGGGCGCGCGACGGTATAGCCAGGCCGATCAGAAGCAGGATCGCGAGGGCAAGTGCCAGGGCATAGGAAACTGATCGGCTCATTCAGAAAACTCCCTGGAAATTGTTACGCCGGTCACGGGCTGGCTGCTGGATGCCGTGCCGAAGAGGAAAGAAAAGTCAGAGGCGAGTGTCTTGCTGCCCGCGATGGTCGCGCTTTGGTGGCAGGCATTGCACGAGGGGCCGAGCCCGGGGGTGAAAAGCTGGGCATAGGTCTCCATCGTGGTGTTGGCGACGGGTGCGTTGGCCTCGGACTGAAAGGTGCCGTAGTTCAAGGGCACGACGGCATTCGCCCCGGGTTCGGGCGAAGGAGGTGCTGCGGCGCCGTCCCAGAGCACGTTGACGAGTTGATAATACTGGAACACCGATTTGCCACCGGTACTGGTCGCGAAGAGCTTTTGAACCTCGCTGTTGGTGGCGTTGAGGCCTGACGAGATCGGCACCTGCCGCGTCACCTGAATGGGTTTGGAATAGTCGCAGGTCTGGCCGCATTTCGGCATCACGTTCGGTGTGTCGCTGCTTTGCGGGTTGTTGAAGCTGTAGCCTGCGGGCGGCGTACCGTTTCCGGGCACATTGTCCACCTGTTCAAAGGTCGACCAGATGAGATTGGGCATCGAGGCGGTCTTGTGGATGATATGGAGGCCCACGAGCCCGACCACGGTCTCGCTGCAGGTCCCATCAGGGGCGACCAGATAGGCGGTGGAGGTCAGGTAGCGGTCATATAGCTCGGTATCGGCGCCAAGGTTGCGCCAGGCTGCCTTGAGTTCGAAGGCGCCAAGTTCCTCCTGGCTCTGCACGCCTGATCCGGCTGGCTTGCCCTTGGGCAGCGACAGGCCCTCGGGCGTCGTGCCATTGGCATTGGTCGCGACCGCCATCTGGTTGGCCGCGTCATAGAGCTTCTTGCCGGTGATATAATCGTATTCGGCCTTGCCCATCAGACGTTCGAAGAAAACCAGATTGCCCGATTGATCGGTCAACCAGCCGCCCGTGGCTTCAAGGATTTCGTCCGAGACGGTCGAAAGCGTTCCGGTGCCAAGGTTGAAGCGATGCATCGGGTGGACCGCGGATTTCGAGGTGGCCGTCAGCACCCGGCCCGACCCGCCCGTGCCGAGCGTGCCATTGGCAGAGGTGCAGCTCGAGGGTGGCGGCGGCACGACGCCCCAATCGGTCGGGGTCGCGGCCCCCGCCTTGAAGACCTCGGGCGCGGCCATGAAGCTTTGCCAGACCGTGCCCCCCGCCATCGCCTGACCGCCCTGCCCCGGCAGGCCGAAATCGGCAATGGTGGCCGTCCGGTCAGGCTCTCCCGCTTTGGCGGGCGTCGCGGGCCAGCCGGGATCGACCGGCCAATTCAGTGACAGGAACATCTGCCAGGAATAGCAGTTCATATCCGCCTGCGTGGCGGTGAAGGGCGTGTCGCCGGTCAGGAACTTCGCCGAGGTCGGATCGGTGATGAGCTGACCGCTGCACGATTGTGCATGCACGGCACCGGCGGCAAGAAAAAGACTGACAGCAAGGTTGGCTAAATGGGAAAGACTATGCATGGGAATACCCTGTCCGGAGGTGAAAAAACAGGGCGGCCCCTGGCGGTTCTGGGGCCGCCCTGTGGCTCAGGCTGACGGGATGAGGGCCTGCCCGGCTTCCCAGGGATGTTCATCCGGCGTCGGGTTCTGCCCTTCGCCGGGGTTCAGCGCCCGGACCATGACCGGACCGGGCGCTGCCCCTTTTGCAACCGTTACACTCATCACAAACCCCTGCGTGCCGCCACCATTGGTCTGCCCCGGCACGGCCGATGCATTCTTGAGAAACTTTTCCACCACGCAGGTGACATTCGGGTCGGAGAACGCGACCCGCGCTGTCGCGGGCGTGGTGTTTTCATCTGCCCCCTGCACGATCAGCACGAAGCGGTTGGTCGTTCCCGGCACCAGAAGTGCTGGCAGGTCGGACGGGGACTCACCGTAGAAAAGACTTTCCGGCAGAAGCTGCACCGGCCAGGGCTGAAGCCCTGTTTTCCGGTCGGCGACGCAGGCCAGCGCCGTCAGGTCGGGCGCATCCCCGTTCGGCGTGACAGCAAGTGCGATCTTCATCTGGTTCAGGATCACGCCGACATGGCTGATCGGTATGCCGTAGATCGTGCAGTCCTCGATCGAAAAACCCGCGCTGTCGGGAATGTCGAAGGTGACATGCAGGATCTGGTCCGAGCCGTTCGGCCCGGTCCCGGCCGTGCCACGGGTGATCTGCCAATAGCCCGAGATATCCTCGCCATTCGGGCCCTGCCAGCCTGCGAAGCTTTGAGGCTGCTGGATGTAAAGACCCACGGGATCGGTCAGCGTCAGTTTCGATGTCCGAGAGGCCTGATTGGCCGCGAACCCGATATTTGGATCGGAGTTACGGAAGTTCTGGCCGTATTGCGCGCAGCAGATCAGCGTTTGGGGGTTGGTATTGACCGAGGACGAGCGCTGGATCGTTGCGGCAGCGGCAAGATAGACCTCGGCCGAGAGCGTGTTCGGGGGTGAGGTCAGGTGCATCGCGCCGCCGAAGGACCCGATCACGCGGCTTGGGCCCCGGTTCCACTTGTTGGTCGGGTCATAGGCCGGGTTGCCCGTCGTCGGGTCGATGACAGGATCGCCCTTCTTGCCCGTCGGCTGATCGTATTCGTAGCGCAGGTAAAGGTCCTCAAGCTGCACCGTCGGGTCGATATAGGCCTTGTAGATGCCCAGAACCGCTTTCGGGTTCTGCCGCCACATCGTCAGGTAATAGGCGGGGTTTTCGCAGGTGAAGGCAATCGACTGCATCTTCCCTGCCGCATTGCGCAGGATCGACCATTCACAATACTCATCCTGCCAGCCGCGCGGGCCGGGGGGCGAGAAATCGGTGTATTTGCCGGTCCAGTTGATACTGGGGCAGCGTTCGGCCGGGATTTTCAGCAGCACCTGCCCCGGTTGCGGGTCATAAAGGACATAGGTCGTGCCATTCTGCGCGATCTGCCCGGTATCGGCGAGCGCCTGCACCTCGTCCATCGTCAGCGGGGCGGTCAACTGGCCGCCATTGGTGATGCCGGGATTGGTCAGGAACTGAATGAGCCGGTTGGGAAACGGCGTCCATTCGACAACGGCGGCGGTCGCGGTACCCATGCCGGCAGTCAGCGGATTGTAATAGTTGTCGCGCGGC
Source organism: Albidovulum litorale (assembly GCF_025751495.1). Taxonomy (GTDB): domain Bacteria; phylum Pseudomonadota; class Alphaproteobacteria; order Rhodobacterales; family Rhodobacteraceae; genus Albidovulum; species Albidovulum litorale. The sequence continues at coordinate 440,529 of NZ_JAOWKZ010000003.1, forward strand.
GCGTCGTTCAGGTTCGACCAGGGATTGCCGATGATCGACATCGCGGTCCAGCCGGCGACATTATCGCTCCAACCCTTCTGGAATGCGGCGAGATCGGCGGCTGACAGTCCAAGTTGCTTGTAGTCCTTCGGCCCCTGATGGGCGGGCGTGGAAAAGCTCGTGAAGCTCGACATTCGGAAATCCTTTCGGTCTGGGGCGTCAGTGGCAGCAGGGCCTCTCAGACGACCGGTCGATGGGGGCGAAACGCAGGTCCCCCCAGTGGAAAACGGGGGTAAATCCGGGCAAATCCCGATACTCGTCCTCACTCAATTCATGTCCGGTGTGCAGATGACTGACCCGGAAGCAGAGCCCCGGTTCCTCTCCGGCGGAAAGGCCAAGCGCCGCCGCCGCGCGGGAGGCGTCCAGCATGCGCGGGACACCATGGCGGATACAGCGACCCTTGTCGTCCGCAATGCCCATGCCGATGCGGCTGAAGCGGCCGACATAGGCGGGATTGTCAGCCTGCGCCGCGCCCGCCGCACCACCGAGGAATACATCAATCGTGTAGCTGTCATGGGTGCAGCGCACGCCGTCGAAGATGACCCAAGCAGGCCCCGGGGCGCTGGCGGACGGGGCAGACCCACCACTTATCGTCTGCCCCGTCCTCGCGCCGGACCCAGCCACCGGCGCGCGCCCCGTGAACTGCGGCGCGACAGGCGGGCCATAGTCGTAGCCCAGATGTCGGCTGTCCTGCGCCAGATCGCCCAGCGTCGTATAGCGCCACAGGTCAGGTGTTGCTTCGTTGATCTCTGCCGCCACCGGGCCGGTAAAGGGCCTCAGCGCCACGCCTGCGGTGTATTGCGCCACCGGATGGGCACGGATCCAGACTTCGAGCATACGGTCGATATTGGCGTGGTAGCAGATGAAGATCGGGTCGACGGCGGTATAGGCATTGTCGGCCATGTCGGCGCCAATCCAACCGTGGTAATTGTCGTGCGGCTGCTCATAGGCGCCGTCGAAATTCTGGTCGCGGTAGGGGTAAAGATCATCCGGCTGCGGCGGGGTGAAGGCGGGGATGTTGGCCCAGGGAAAGCCGGGCGAGCCCTGCGGCACGCTGAAGGTGGGAAACTTCAACGCATCCACGACCTGCTGCTGGAAAATCTCGGCCATCGCGAAGAGCTTCGCCCGCTCGGCCCGGTGATCGTCGCCCCTGGTGTAGAAAAGCGGATTGCGCTGGACATAGGTGCAATCGGGACCCGACATTTTGCCGATGGCGCAGAGCTTTGACCGCCCGTCCTTGGCCGCCGCGTAGCGCAAAGGATTTGGCCGCGTCTCACCGGTGCCGGGATGCACGTAGGTCTCATCGAGAAAGCATTGCGGCAGTCCCGCCGAGGGGCTGCCATCAATGCTCGCATCCTTCGCCATCCAGTCCCAGTAAGGGATCGGGCAGCCAAGAAGCGTCTCAAGATACATCAGGTATCCGCGATGCCAGAAGGCAAAGGCTTCCTGATAGTGCAGGCACCAGTTGGTGTGGATATAGGCCCATTTCTGCCAGGGCGAGGCCGGCGACGGATCGCCAACCTGCATGATGTCGTCAAGCCGCGCGCGGAAATCGTCGATCTCATCAGGACGCATCGCGGCCAGATCGCGCCGGATATAGGGCTCGGACGGGGGGACCGGCGGCTTCGGGATGCGGTCAGCCTTGTCGATCGGATCGGAGGACACCCTGCGCCAGCCCTGATTGACCCACAGCCGGAAAGTTTCAAGCGCATCGAAGGGCCAGAACTGCCGCGCATCGTCCGTCAGCGGCATCGAGCGCGACGCAAGGTGGTTGTAGATCGTCACCGACCATTCGCAGACAGACGCATAGTCGCCAAGGTCGATCAGATAGCCTTTCATGCAGCCGCGCCAGCCCTTGGCAATATCTGCGCGATCTTCGGCGGGCAGCCAGTAAGGGGCTGTGAAATAACAACTAATGTCGTCTGTCCATGTGGGTTGCGATGCAATCATCAGGCATTCTGCCTTGGGGTAAAATTCCTCTTCCAGATGTACTCGCTTGAGGCGAAAATCCGTATCTATTTTCGCCCGAGGCTGTTAGTTGGTTTTCACCAAAATGCTGTTGGGGAAAAAAATTTGCACGACGTCGATATTTCGATTCTGAAATTGCTTCAGGAAGACTGTTCGCTCTCATTGGAGGCCATCAGCGAACAGGTGAACCTTTCGGTGGCAAGTTGCCACCGCCGGATCAAGGCGCTGGAGGCAAAGGGCGCGATCAAGGGCCGACGGGCCGTGCTCGACGCCAACATCTTGGGATTTTCGGTCACCGGCATATTCCTGATCAAGCTCGCCCAGGACGGGCCGGATGTGGACCGCCGCCTGATGCAGCGGCTGGAACGCGAGCCGGCTGTCGTCACCTGCTATCTTGTGACCGGCGAGTTCGACTTCGTGATGATCGCAAAGTTTCGCACCGCGGCCGAGTACACTGATTATATCTACAGCTTTCTTGACACTTACGAGGATATCCGCATCCAGAGTTACACCTCTTCGCTAGTCGTCCGCACGCTCAGGGACAACGCTGCCCTGCCGCTCTGACCCTCAGGCGACGGGTTGCAGGCGCCGGCGTTCTAGGCAACGATCCGGCACGTGGCAGCGATAGGGGGACCCCATGAAACTCGTCCGTTACGGGGCGCCCGGTGTGGAAAAGCCGGGAATGATTGATGCCGGTGGCACCTTGCGGGACCTGTCGCAGCATGTATCCGATGTCGCGGGCGCAACCCTGTCGGATGCGGGGATAGCCGCGCTTCGGGCGCTCGACCCGGCCAGCCTGCCACAGGTCGCGGGGAACCCGCGCCTTGGCCCCTGCGTCGCAGCAATCGGCAAGATGCTCTGTATCGGGCTCAACTATTCCGACCATGCCGCCGAGGCGGGCATGAAGATCCCCGAACATCCGATCCTGTTCATGAAGGCGAACTCTGCCATCGTCGGCCCTGATGACGACGTGATCCTGCCGCGCGGTTCCACCGAAACCGATTGGGAGATCGAACTCGGAGTGGTGATCGGTACCGCAGCCAAATACGTAACCAAGGAAACCGCGCTCGACCATGTCGCGGGCTATTGCATCGTCAATGATGTCAGCGAACGGCAGTTCCAGACCCGGCTCAGCGGCCAGTGGACCAAGGGAAAAAGCTGCGACACGTTCGGACCGACCGGCCCATGGCTGGTGACACGCGACGAGGTGCCGGACCCGCAGTCACTGACCATGCGGCTTGACGTCAACGGCACCCGCCGCCAGACCGGCAGTACCGCGACGATGATCTTCACCGTGGCCGAAATCATTGCGCATCTGTCGCAGCTCTTCACGCTGCATCCCGGCGATATCATCAGCACCGGGACGCCGCCCGGCGTCGGCATGGGAATGAAACCGCCGCTCTTCCTGAAACCGGGCGACGTGATGGAGTTGGAAATCGACCGGCTTGGCCGTCAGCGGCAGGTGGTGCGGCAGGACGCCTGAGGTTCAGCCGAGCACGATCCCCAGAACGACCATCATCAGGCCGAGCCCGGACAGAAGCATCGCGCCGAGATTAAGCGCCACGGCCTTTTGCAGCTTCGCGCGCAGATCGGCATCCGGCAGGCCCGCCTTGCGCGCCCGGTTGATGCCAAAGATGACCCAGACGAGAAGCGCAAGCCCCGCCAGAGTGACGACAGCGCCGATCCAGATGAGCCAGTCCATGTCGCGTCCCCCATGCAATCGCCCCGCCCTAGCGTGAAGCCGCCAGAAGGGCAAGGCCGAGCCTTGAAGCACCGCGCCCGACCGACTAGTCAGGGCGCCAGCCCTTTTCAGGAGATGACGCCATGAACCAGCCCGTATCCGATGCCACCTACAACGTCGCCGCCGACGAACTGCGCCAGTTCATCGAACGCTATGAACATCTGGAGGCCGAGAAAAAGGACATCGCCGATCAGCAGAAAGAGGTGATGGCCGAGGCCAAAGGGCGCGGCTACGACACCAAGGTCATGCGCAAGGTCATCGCGCTGCGCAAGCGCGACAAGGACGATCTGGCCGAGGAAGAAGCGGTTCTGGAGATGTACAAGGCCGCGCTCGGCATGGCCTGACCTGCCATCGAATTGCCGCCCGGGCGTCAGGCCATGCTGACATGGCGCGCCGGCGGCAGGAACGTCTTTTCAGCAGACGATCTGGATCAGGGCTGAATGAACGTGACACCTGCCATCGCGGCAATCTCGGCACAGTCATTCTCGTAGTTGGACGTGACCTGGGCCAGAAGTTCTTCGCTCCAACCCGGGAGATCAAGCTCGGCCACCAACTCTTCCGGTTTGGCGAATTTTTCCAGAAACGCGGTGGTGATGCGCCGCCTTTGCGCCAGTGTCCGGGGCGGATGTGCCTCAAGGTAGGTTTTGAACTTCGTCATCCCCTCTTCCGTCAAGAGGGCCGTCAGAACATCGAAATCGCCCTCCAAGGCATCTTCGGCGCCAAGCCCGGCGAGGGCACGCAGGATTTCGGGCCAGATCAGCGGCACATCCTCGTGGCACCAGACCGTCAGGTTCACGTCCGGGTGGTACGCCAGTATGCGCCGGATTGTGGACGACCAGCGGATCTCGGTCGGTCTGGTCTGGCCCATGATCCGCTCATAGGTGCCGCCTGCGGGAAGATCGATCAGCGACGGGATCAGCGTGGCCGGGTTGACAAGCGCCAGATAGAATTCCTTCGTCGCCGCCGGGAAGAGGTTGGAATAGGCCTCGATCCGCTGCGGGGCCATGGCATAGAAACCGTGTGCCGATATGACATTGGCCGGAAAGCACACAAGGGAATCGTGGCTGAAGATCACGCGCTGCGCATTCTCGACGTCCAGTACCGCGTCGAGAAGGACATGCTGAGCATCATCGACGACCTGCCCCGACTTCAGGCTTTTCGCGACCTTGGGAAGTACCTGACGATAGAGCTTGGGCGCAGGCACCGCGACACCCATGGCTTCCAGCGTGCCCCGGTTCTTCAAGAGCGCGCGGACGATCCATCCGTCATCGGTGCCATGCGCCCCTATATGATACACGATCTCCATGTTGACCGGATGTCCGTTCCTGACCTTCGCCGTGTGCCGTTGACGCGACCCTATACGGGCTTTCTGGACAGTAAAACCGCTTTCCTGTAACCGCTTGCCCATGACCGATGGAAATAGTCAAGCTCTGGGACGAACAGGGATGCGGCACTTGCTGCGGCGCAGGGATGGCAGCGGCATCTGGTCGGTCGGCGCTCTTGCCATAGCCGCCATCGTGATCCTGCCAATCCTGTCGGTTCTGGTACTTGCCTTCGCGCCGACAGAGAACATCTGGCCGCATCTTATGGCGACCACCCTGCCCCGCTACGCCGCCAACACGGTCCTGATGACGCTTGGCACCGGCGCCATGGCAGCTGCGATCGGAGCCGGGGCTGCGTGGCTCGTCACGATGTACCGGTTTCCGCTGGCAAATCTTCTGGAATGGCTGTTGCTGTTGCCGCTCGCGATCCCGGCCTATATCGGCGCCTATGCCCTTGTCGATTTCCTCGACTATTCCGGCCCGGTCCAGATCGCCCTGCGCGAGACAATGGGCTGGACCTCGGCGCGCGACTACTGGTTTCCGCAAGTCCGGTCCCGCTGGGCCGCCGTAATCGTGCTTGCGGCAGCTCTCTATCCTTACGTCTACATGCTCGCCCGCGCAGCGTTTCGCGAACAATCAGCGGGCAGTTACGAGGTTGCACGCGCCCTCGGCGCCGGGCCATTCGGGCTTTTCCGGCGCGTCGGCCTGCCACTGGCCCGGCCCGCCATCGCCGCAGGCGCCGCCATCGTGATGATGGAAACTGTGAACGATTTTGGCGTGGTCGACTTCTTTGCCGTTCAAACGCTTACGACGGGTATCTTCACCGTCTGGCTGGAAACCGGCAATGCCGGAGGGGCCGCTCAGATCGCCTGCGTCATCCTTGCGGTGATCCTAGCCCTTGTCGCGCTGGAGAAGGTCAGCCGCCGCAATTCGCGCTACTACCATTCCGCGCGCCAGCCCCGCCCGATCACCAGAATCAGGTTGAGCGGCGCACCGGGTTGGATCGCGACGGCGCTTTGCGCCCTGCCGGTCTTCGCGGGGTTCATCCTGCCCGTCGCCGTGATCGCAGGCCATGCCCTCGACCGGCCCGAAACATGGGTGAGTTCCGGCCTTGGACGGGCGTTTCTGAATACGCTGTCTGTTGGCGGCTCGGCATCGGTGCTGACCGTCGCCGGGGCGCTCTTCATGGTCTACGGCGTCAGACAGACGGGGCGGCGATTGCCAAAACTCATCCTGCCGGTCACCACGATCGGCTACGCCGCCCCCGGCGCGGTGTTGGCCGTGGGCATCCTGATCCCGGTCGCGGCCTTCGACCACAGGGTTGCCGATGCGCTTTTGTGGCTGACGGGCCGCGATCCGGGGCTGATCCTGACCGGCTCCGCCGCGGCCATCGTCATGGCCTATTTCGTGCGCTTCTTCGCCATCGCCCAGGGCGCGACGGACGCGGCCTTCGGCCGGGTCTCGCCGTCGCTGCCAATGGCGGCACGGTCGCTGGGCCGCACGGCCGGGGGAACGCTGCGCGAGGTTTACCTGCCGCTGATGAAGGGCTCGGTCGGAACCGCTCTGCTGCTTGTCTTCGTCGATTGCGTGAAAGAACTCCCGGCAACACTCCTGCTGCGCCCGTTCAACTATGACACGCTCGCGACCCGCGCCCATGAAAAGGCGAGCCTTGAGAATATCGGCGAAGCTGCTCCACCGGCGCTTCTCGTCATCCTCGTCGGGCTTGTTGCGGTCGCGCTCCTGGCGCGGACCAATCTCGGCGCCGCGCGCCGCTGACGACGGCCCGGACTTGCGCAGGCGCGCGAGCCGGTCTATGTGCGGATCAGTGCCCCTATAGCTCAGCTGGTAGAGCATCTGATTTGTAATTCCCGACAACCCAGACATGCAGACACCCGTGGACGGATGTCCACCTGCTAAATCAACGAGTTACCTCGGTTGATTGGTTGCGGAAAGGTCGATTTTCACCCGACGTTGGTGGCGAAGTGGCGGTCAAAGCGCCATCAAACCGACGACGGAGTGAACCATGCCCCATGCAAAGATCACCCAAGCCTATGTGGACGGCCTGCCGTTCTCTGACGCGACTATCTGGCACCACGACACGGAGCTTGCGGGCTTCAACCTCGCTGTGGGCAAGCGGACGCGCACCTTCTATGCCGCAAGCGAAACGCAGGGGCGCTTCCTGCGCGTGAAGATCGGTCGGTCAGACCTCGTGCGCGTCAACGTCGCTCGTGACCTCGCGCGCAACGTCCTGCTGCCTGAAATCCGCGCAGGCGTTGACCCAAGGACCAAGCACTGGTCCCAGGACGACGACGCCCGCACGGCCATGTCTCAGGAGGCGCGGACGGCACTTCGAGCGATCAGGTTCCAGGAGAAGGTCGAGCGCAAGGCGCGTGTCTTGCGCGACGATCCCCGCCCGCAACCGGGTCAGGTCGAGACGTTCGCGCAGACTTGGCACGAGTACCGTCACTTTGGCTCCAAGGCAAAGTCCTCGACCCTGACCGAGTATGAGCGCACCTTGAAGGTCCATGTCCCCGACTGGTTCGAGCGCGCGACCGTCGAGATCACCCCGCAGGACGTGCTGACGACGTGGCGTCGCTTGTCCCGTTCGAGCGTGGTGACAGCGAAGGCGCTGATGCGCGTCGTCTCGGCTGTGATGCATGATGCGCAGCGGCGTGAGGTGATCACGCGAGTTCCGACGACCTCGCTCCCGAAGGGTTGGTCAACGGTGATCCGCAACCCGAAGCGGATCAAGGACGTGTTCCATTGGTGGCGCGAGGTTGATCGGATCGACGACCTCTATTCCAAGAGCGCGCTCAAGGTTCTGCTGCTGACCGGGCTGCGCGTCGGCGAGGTGCTGTCGCTGCGCTGGGAGGACGTTGACCTCGACGCCGCGAAGATTTACGTCCGCGACCCGAAGCGCGGCCTGCCGCGTGATGTGGCGATCTCGACCTGGACAGTGCGCCAGTTGAAGCGCCTGCACGAGATCAAGTCAGGCGGCTTCTGGGTATTCCCGTCGCACGCGCACAAGGGCTACCGCCAGAAGCTCCCTACCATCACCTACAAGGACCAGAAGTGGCGTCCGAAGGACACGCGCAACGAATGGGATTCTATCGCGACCGAGATCGGTATCCCCCATGCGCAGCGCGCGGCGCAAATGGGTCACGCTGCGGGCAACATGACCGACTCCTACGTCGTGACCCCTGACGTGCGGAACGCCGTTCAGGCGGTCGCAGACGAGATCATGCAGCGGGTGAAAGGAGCCGCCGTCTGACGAAGACTTTCGTCTCTGCATCGACGACCGCCGCGACCTCATGCCCGTCGTGGCGGTATGTCAGTTCCAGGTCGAGGCGACGGCACACCTCAACGGCAAGCTGCTCCCACTTCGGATGCGCCTTTCTGAGCGCGTTGATCGTGCCGCCTCGCTTCATCGTCAGCGCGCGCAGGACGCGCCCCTGTTGGGAGTTTTCGCGGGGCAGCGACGGGCCGACCAAGGCCCGATCATTCGGGCAGTAGAGTGTGCCGTCCTCCCGAACGTCAAAGATGCCGACCGTCTCAACCACTGACGGGAGCGGGATCGAAACGGGTTCTGATGGTTCCTCGGGTTCGCCTTCGGGCGGGCGCGTCTGCGTCGGCTGGGCCTTCCTCGGCGGCGAGTTGATCGCGGCCCACAGGTCGCGCGATGCCTGCACCTCTTTGGGCTGGCCGTAGTCAACCTTGCCGTCCATGACCTTGAGCGCCCATTCGTGCAGGCGCTCAGGATCGACGCCCGCAGAATAGCAGGCATGTTCCCGCGACTTCGCCCACGCACCGCGAGGGGTGAGCAGGAAGCGCAGGGCCTCCACCCGGTCAAGTTCGATGCGGAAGGCGTCGCCCTTGTCGAAGGCATCGCGCACGGCATGAAGCACGACCGCCGCCCACAGGCTTTGTTCGGGTCTGCGGGCGGCGTCCGCGTGCGGGTCGGTCGAGTCGAGCCGGGTCGCCACGGTGTCAGGCCGTCAGTGCCGCGCGCACGTCGTCCGGAGCCTCTTCCCAGGTGCTGACGGGCACGATCCGCTTCATCTCAGCGCGGGCCTGCGTCGTCAGGCGCTGATAGGTGCGAGGATCGACAGCACCCGCCCGGATATAGAGCGCGTCGTCGGTCAGGTGGTGCGTCGCCTAGATCACCTGTTTCTGCGCGCCGTCGTCGGTCGGGTTGTCCACGACCTGCACGGTTTGGCCAACGGCTTCGGCCATCTTGCGAGCCTTCATGTAGGTCTCTCGATCACGCGCTTGGGCGCGGGTCATGACAAGGTCTTCGGGTTTGACGTGCACCACGTCAACGCCGAGTTCGTTCGCCTTCGCGACCGTCCGTTTGAACAGGTCCGAGTCTCGGTCGGCTTCGGATTTGGCGATGTAGAGCGGTTCGGGCATTCTTCATTCCTCTGGTTGGGCGGACAGGCCCGGCTCGTCGCAGGAAGGAGCAACCGCAACCCAAGCCCAGACCTGTCCTTGAGCGGTGCTTGGGCTGGCGTGACGATGCGGCGAGACAGCCCGAGACGACCATCCGGTGTTTGAGGTCCAGGACGGGCGACGGGCGGGAAAATGAGGTGCTGCGGTCAAGACGCCATCAATCTCGTGGCGCTCGTGCTGCCAACCATCGGCAATCGCACACGAACCGCCTTGATCAATGATCACTTGCCGCGACGATCACGGGCCGACCTTCGCAGAGCGCGTCAGCCAGTGGTGTTTTGGGGAGTTCGGGGGCGACGTAGGGGCTAACCCCAGGACTCGCGGCGCTCGCCTAGCTGGCTGGGGCGCTTACCGCAGAGCGATGCAGACGAGTGCCACCATCATCGCGAGCGCGAGGGCTGCGTCCAGGTTCGCGTTCATCATTCGACCGTCAGGGAGGGGATGGCTACGTTGTCCACGGCTTCCCACGCCTCGGCTAGGGTCATGCCGCGCTCTTTGGCAAGCTGCTGGATCATCCCATCGACGGGAACGCCCATGCGGCGTGCCATCTCGATTGTCTTGATCCGGGAGTCGACTGCTTCAATCTCGACCTTGCCCTCGAAGTTCACGGACGACAGCTTGGGTCGGACATACTGGGCGACTTCTTTCATGGCGGCCAGTGCTACGACGGTTTCGCCTTTGTCGTAGGCCTCCGCGCCGATGATCGCCATGAGCACCACGGGATCGAATTCTTCGTTGCCCGCGTGCAAGCGCAATTCCCGCAGCTTCGCGTCCATGCGTGCGGACAACTCGTCCTTCGACTTGGTCGGTTTGCCCGTCTTGCGGCCAGAGGAATAACGCATCAGGCGGACCCTCCCGAAGGAAAGCCCGCCTGACTGACTGCAACCAAGGAGGAGAGAGCAAAACCGCTCGCCTTGATCATCGCATCCGAGGCGGGGCGATGCGACCGCGATTCCAGGTCCAGGTGATTGTTCATCATGGCGGTTTGCCCCTTGTATAACTCGGTTATGCCGTTAGGCGGCGTCGTCTGATTGCTGCTTGACCGGGAACGTGAACGGCGCGCGGTTGGCCGATGCAGCGGGCGGCAGATCGTCGAGCAGGATGCGCCACGGCCAGCCGGGCAGATCGCAGGCGCGCAGGGCATCCGCACCGCCCACGGAGGCGTTGTGCAGGGCGACGAGTTCGTTCCGGGTCGATGTGTAAACCAGTAGCAGCGTGCCGTCGTCGGTCGTCCAAGGAGTCAGGGCATCCTCGCCTGAGGAAAAGACCTGCGCCTCCTCGCCAGGTTCGACCGTCCAGGCGTGGGTGTTGGCGAGCCAGAAATCGGCATAGGGGTTCGGGTGCTTCATCTTTGGTCCTTTCAGCGTGCGGGCGGCACGCGCTTGATGGCGTCGAGCAGGCGGGTGAAGCCTTCGGTGTGGGCATCACGGGACAGGGTGCGCTGCTCCTTCCCGATGATCACCGTGACGATGGCCGGGTCTTCGTGGCCGAACACCGAGAAGGCGAAGGAGCGGTTATCATAATCCACCGTCTCGCTCTCGATGATGTGGTCGAGGGGACGTTCCTCGAAGGTCTTGACCGTGCGCTTTGTCAAAACGGCTTGCCTCCGGTGATCCGGTATGCGCCGGGAGCGCCTTCGTCGCGCGGTCCCGGCCAGGAATGGCCGACGCGCAGGCCGTTCGATGGGTTGGCGTCTTCGGCCACCTTTCGCTGGTAGCCGGTGGGCTGGTCAGACCAAAAGAAAGTGATCGCGCAGTCAGTGCGCCGAACGTCCACAAGTGTTGCCGCGTCAAGCATCGTGCAGCGCCCCCGGCAGGATCAGGTTGGCTTGCGCGCGTTCGGCTTCGGTCGGCGGCTTGCGCCACTGAACCAGGGGCGTGCCGTCGCGGTCGGCAATGCCTGTCACGTCGAGGCCTTGGGCGCGGAGGGTGGTCAGGCGGTCGTCGGCAATGGGTGTGGGCTTGGGCTTCTTCAAGGGGGACTTCTCCTAGCGTTGTCAGTCCCTTACATCTTACAACCCGTCTTCCTGCCATCCGACCGAGATCGAAGGTCCAGCCGCCCAAACTGATGATCAATCAAGGTGGAACGTCTGCGCCATCAAGCCGTTGACCGCGCGCAGCCGTCAGTTTGACCGATGCTTGACCGCGACCGATGGGGCGCGATGCAGGACGACAGCGACGGCTTGCGCGGCGCATGGTGCAGAGCGCGGCAGAGCTGGGGCGCTAGGCGGTGTCTTGCGCTTTTGGGCGTCGATGTAGGGCAGAGGCACGAACCGCCTTCGCTGACGCGCTGAGCGCGGTTTTCGTCGATGGGCGCAGAATACGTCACCAAGGCTGACATACCGCGCTCGCGAGATACGTCACCAAGGCTGACATTTTGGGTGGTCACGCCCTCTCCTGAAGGATCGGTCGCGGCAGAACGCGCTGCCCTGTATCGTCGGTTCGACGATGGAGGATGCAATGGACGAGCAAGTGACAATCAGCCTGCCGCTTCGGAAATTGGCCGAACAGATCGGCGACGAGGTGACTGAAGATATGGGAAAGGTCGCCTTCTACTTCCATGTCTGCACGGCGCTTGCAGAAGCTGGCCATGCGCGCATCAGTAAGGACGATCTAGCGCAGGTGACGCTCATCGCTTTTCAGCGACGGCAGGACCGCTTTCCAAAAGTGCCGATCCTGAACGCCGTGGGCGTTTATTCTCAGGAATGACGGCTATCTGCACGCGCGCATGTGTATGCGTGAAAAAATGATGATGATCCCGAGGCGTCGAAACCAGAATGCTGCACCAGAACGTGCGCGCACGCATATGAACAAAAAAATGATGATGATGAGTATCGCCGCAATCATCATCATTTTTTTCGCATATGCACGCGCGCGCTATTGAGCGCAGCAGCGATAGCACTGGATAAGCCAGTTATCCTGATCGCCCGTCCTGCATAACCGAGTTATTCCAGGAGTAACCTTCATCCTTGGTCGAGCCATGCCGCACCTGGGCGATATGATGCAAAGCATCAACCGCGCCCGACGCGCATCAGAACGGAGACCCGAACATGAACCCCGGACTTGCCGAAGACCTTCGCCATATCGACCAGGTGATCGAAGACGTGATGGCGCGCGAACGTGACCCTCAGAATGCCCGCGAACTGATCCGCTGGTCCTTCCGCCGCGCCGCAATGGGCACCCTTGCCGTGCTGCGCTACAACGCCCGTCTTGCGCAGGGCACGGCGGCAAGCACCTCCTTCGCCTGATTGCCTAACCCATGAAACGAAAAAGGCCGGCTTGTCGCCGGCCTTCTTTCATTCGACGGTGTAAACCCGCCCAGGTTCGATTTTCTCGATAGGCGGGATGCAGTCCAGAAGGTAGCCGTCAATGACAGGCTCACGCCCCTCAGCATCCAGGCCCGCGCGCCTCATTGCCTCGTCCCGTGCATCGGCCCCGCCGGGAATGTCGTGCTCATCAACGTCCCGCCACCGCCAGACGTAGGGCGTGAACTCGTAGTACCATTCCGCCTTGCGTTCGATCCAAACGCGGCGGCGGTCCTGTTCAATGGTCTCGCCTTCGACGGCCAGGGACGACGGCACTTTGACGCGAACCTTGAGCAACCTGTCCGTGCGCGCCATGCCGCGCGTCCATGCGTCCCAACGCAGCGTCCGCTCAACGATCACCTGCGAGGACCATTCCCAGCGGAAATCGTCCGAGACAAAGTTCTGGAACGTCGTGACGACCTCGTGGGTTTCCGGTTTCGGGTCGTCAGCGCGGTAGCGCGGAAAACCTGCATCGACCAGCTTCTTGAGCGCCGCCGCGTCTTCGCTCTCGTCCTTGCGGTGCCGAAACTCGAACTGAGGCCGTTCAGGGTTCGCCGGATCGAAGCACATGTGATAGGAGATTGTCTCGTAGTCACGCAGGCGCTTGAACTCCTGTAGGGCCGCGACTTCGCCCCTGGTGTCGTGAACGTCCTTCACCCAGGTATCGAGCATCTCGAAACGGTCAAACTGCTCGCGGGCGCACCGTTCCCAGCGTTCGAGTGCCGACATGACACGCAAACGCCATGCAACGGCGCGCTCCCTGACCGCAGGCCATTCCTTCGGCTCACCGCGCGACATCCAGGTCTGGAACGAACTCGGCTTGCAGAGGTCATCCAGAGCAAGGGCACGATACCACCAGGTGTTCGGCGCATATTCGAGCGCCACCTTGCGGAATGCGTCGATGGTTTCCGGGATCTCAGGCGGTTCGCAGGCCGGACGCGGATCACGCGCGACCTCACGCCGCAACTCGGCCAGAAGCTGCGCGATAGGTTCCCAGACGTGATCGCCGTTGATCGCTTTGCGCAGCGTCGATTCCGAGATTTCCTTCTGGAGGCGCGGATGCTTGCGCGCCATGTGCTGCGCGCGAGGCACGATCTTCTTCACGACCCCACGATAGGTCCGAAGCAATTCGTCTTGTTCCCAGAAGAAGTCGGTCTCGTCCTGTCTCTCGCGGAACGTCGTCATCCCCGCACCCCCTCAATAACCCGCGCCTCGACGTGGTTCTGCAAAATCAAGTGCCGAAGGAACTCCTGCCCGTAGTCGTCCTGCGTCCCTCTCACGCGGGCGCGCTCGACGCGAACAGCACTCCGGTCGATCCGGCGATCAGCCTCAGCCCGCGTCACATATTCCCAATCCTCAATCGGCGGGAGACCGAGCAGGTAGCGAAGCTGGCGGCGCACTTCCATCTTGGTCATCCCTGTGCCCTCATAAAAGCGTCGAGTTCCGCCTTCTGATAGCGCACCATTCTCTGCCCGATGCGTTTAAACGCAGGACCTTTCCCGTGCGCCCGCCAGTAGTTGAGGGTGTTCTGGGACGTGTCCATATAGCGGGCGGCGGTTTCCTCGCTCATCCACTCCGGCCATTCAGGTAACACGCGCGACTGAACCGCCATGTTGATCTCCTTGAGGTTGCATCATGACATGACGATACATGGTGAGGAAGGGCGTCGCAGCGGGCAAACGAAGGTCCACCACCCCGAGCATCTAAGTTTTTCAGGTGCTGACTCCCGCGACGCCCTCGGATAGACAGAGGGCATGACCATTGATCCTCGAATCCTTGAACTATGCGAGAAGGTTACGGCGAAGCGTCCGCGCACCGTGATCGACTTCATCTTGAAGCACGGCCAGGTCACGACAGACGACCTGCTCGAACTCGGCTATGCCCATGCCCCGCGTGCTGCGCGCGACGTGCGGGAGCAAGGCGTGCCGCTGGAAACGATCAGTGTGACGAGTGAGAAGTCGGGGCGGCGAATGGCTGCCTATGTCTTCGGTGATCCGTCGCAGATTAAAGCGGGTCGGATCGGCGGGCGGAAAGCCTTCTCGAAACCCTTCAAGGAAAAGCTGCTCGCCCACTATGGGTCGCGCGAGGCGTTCACGAATGAAGTCCTCGACGGACGCTATCTGCAAATCGACCACCGCGTGCCATACGAGGTCGCGGGCGACGGTGCGCAGCACGAAGGCGATCCGGCGGAATACATGCTTCTCGACGCATCGAGCCAGCGCGCGAAGTCTTGGTCCTGCGAGGCCTGCGAGAACTGGAAAGCGATCCAGGACGAGTCGATCTGCCGCGCCTGCCTGTGGGCGTTCCCTGAGGACTACTCCCACATTGCGATGAAGCAGGTTCGCCGCGTTGATGTTCAGTGGCAGGACGACGAAGTTGCGGTGTTCGATGCGCTGAAAGCGAGGGCGGATGCCGAAGGGACGACGGTCGCCCTCCTGCTCAAATCGCTAGCGCGATCTGCGTCGGGCCTCGAATGATCTCGGGCGTCGGCTCGGCCAGCCCCTCGGACATGTAGAGGCTCTCGACCGTCTCGGCCTTGCGACCAGAAAGCGTCGCCTGTGACGACGTGCCTGCGTGCAGCAGGAGGCGTGTCATGCGCAGGTGATCCGGCAGAGGCGGGCCATATTCCTTGTCCCCGGTCATCCCGTCATAGGACAAGGCGAATGGGATCGACCGGTCATTGAGGCTCGCTAGTCCTTCGATCAGCGGTTCCTGCGTCATCTGCTGGTGATACCGCTTGTCCGGCCCGACCGACGTTCCGAGATAGGGTGGGTCCATGTAGATGAAGTCCTGTGTCGTCGCATCGGCGGTCGTTTCGAGCCAGTCACCAACCCGAAACTCGGTCCTGCCGCGTAGCAGTGACGACACGCCGAGAACTGCTTCGCGCATCTTCTCCGGGCGCATCCCAAGGCGACGCTTGTCCACGGATTGCGTGAAGCGGCCAGAGGCGTTGAACCTGACCGCGTTCTTGACGCATCGGCAGATCAGATAGAGCAGATCGACCGGGTCGCGTTCCGCGTTGTATCGGTCGCGCACCTCGTTGAAGTATCCCGTGTTGCCATCCGTCTGGCCGAGCCAGATTTCCTTGTAGCGCGCAGCCGTCGCGTCCGGGCGCTCGACAATCGCCTCCTGCAACTGGACGATGGGTTCCAGGCTGTCTGCGATAACGAAGCGGTCAGCGAGGCCCTTGTGGGCCGCGTAGATCGTCATGGCGGCTGAACCGCAGAACGGTTCGTAGAAGGTCTTCGACCGGGGCACATATTGGGCGATGATCGGCGCGAGCTTTCGCTTGCTGCCCTGATACGGGATGGCGTGAGGTAGGCGCATGAATCTTCCTTTTCTATCTTCTAACCCGCGCAAGCACTTGGTCACAACATGCAGTTTGCGGAAATGCAGGGTCAACCAGATGCTGCGTCGGGCGGTTCCTGACCACGCCGTGCTCTGTCTTAGACCACCTGCTCGGGCATACGACCAACTCGACCACGGCAATCGCCATCGCGGCGGTGTGCAGGAAGGCATAAAGCGGCAAGGCGAACGCATCCCAAGGCGACCGTCCGGCCCTGATCGCCGCGACCATGAAGACGACGATTGTCAGGGCATATCCTGCGAACAGGAGGACGGCCAAAGGGCCGTGGGGATCGTTGAACGCGACGGCCATGCCGACAGGATGGGACGCGAGGCACAGAAGCTGCACAGGGAGTTGAACAGCAAGGGCGACACGATCACGCAGCCGCATCGGCGGGGTCCAGCGGTCGATTGCCTTCGGCAACAGGCCGTGGACGAGTACGGTTTGAAGCCAACCTTTGATCCATCGGGAACGCTGCTTGATCCAGGCCGTGACGGTCACGGGTGCCTCCTCCCCCGTAACAGACAGGACGACTGACGACGTGTAGCCAGCGCGCGCCAGCCTGACTGCAAGGTCTGCATCCTCAGTAACCGAGTGTGCGTCAAAGGCACCCACGGCTTCCAAGACGTCGCGCCTGAAATATTGACTTGTGCCCCCGAGGAGGAACGGAAGGCCGAACCGGCTCAGGAACGGGAGCACTCCCCTGAACAACACGCAGTATTCTAGGTGCCACAGCCTCGTGACCAGCGACCCGTCATGATCACATGCGAGAACGCCCTGGACGACGGCGCACCTGGAATCAGACAGGAGCCGTGCGACGGCACGCTTCGGTTGATCCTCGGCGGGTCGATCTTCGGCGTCATAGACGACGACTATTTCCCCTGACGTATTCAACAACCCGAAATTGACCGCCCTCGGCTTTGTCCGCGGCCTGCCATCAGGCACGACCAAGACCTGAAACGGCCAGACAGGCAGGACGGCTTGGGTTTCCAAGTCGTCCTCCTCCACGAGCAGCACGATTTCCAACGACGGGTAGTCAAGGGCGCGCATTGCAGCGGCAAGGTCCGGGATCACTGACGGCTCGCGATAGACGGGCAAGAGGACGGTCAGGCGCGGCCATCTTGCAGGCTCTGGGTCGTGATGATCCGTCCACCTGATCAGCGCGGCCGCCCTGAGTGTCAGGACAGCGAGAAAGCACGGCACGAGCAGCCATGCCGGTGGCGGCCAGATCAGCGGCAGCAGGGCGACGAGGACGACGACCGCGCCAAGCCAAGGCTCCCTGATCGAACGGGCAGATAGGTGTTCTGGAACAGATGAGGCGGCCCACGAGGCCGCCTCTTGCGCAGGATCGACGTGCCGCATGGGTCACACCAGCGCGGCGATGATCGCGCCCCACACACCGATGCTCAGGACCGCCCCCGGAAGAATCCACCAGCCGGGCGTCATGCGTGGCACTCCGAGGCGAACTGTTGGAGCAGGAAGGCGGGCGTGCACTCGCAGCCGTCTTGGTCGATCATCGGCAGGCCGAGCCGGTAGACGGCGATCTGCGCGCCGGTGTCGAGGGATAGTTGCTGCGCCGTCTCCATCGCGGTCAGCAGGTCGTCGAGGTCGTCAAAGAGGGTCGAGGCCACCAAGATGCGATACATTTCTGGAACTCCGTTGTTGGAATCGAAAGGCCCGCCGAGTGGCGGGCCTGTTTCGTTGATGCGGTGAGGGCTGGTTCCAGTATCAACCGGAACCGAAGGATAGCGCGGCCAAGGTCATGACGATGCCGAACCAGCCGATGGCTTCGACGAGGCCGCGCAGGACACGGAAGGCACGACGGCCAAGGGACGGCTTCGATGCGGTCGAACGGCCCAGCGCCTTGATGGCTGCGGGCACAGACAGGCGGAACCATTCACGGGCATCGTTGACGCGGTAGCGGGCAAGCGCCGCGTGAGCGTCGCGCTCTGCCGCCCGCACGTCGTCAACGGCCCAAGCAGCGGCAACGTGGAACGGCATCGGAACGCCCGTCGATGCCAACTCCTGCGCACGTTCCTCTGGCGACCTTGTGGTCATCCCGATCTTGACCAACGCAGGCATCGCTGGATTGGTCAGGAGGTAGAGCCAGCCGGGTTCGATCACGGTGAGCGGCATCATTTGCAAGCCGCCACGCGGGCCTCCTCGCGCGTCGCCGTCGCCTCGCGCACGGGCAGCGCCTTCATGCCTTCGGGCAGCAGGAGGAAATACTTGTCGCCCTTGCGCTCGACACCGAGGCCAATTGCGCCAACGTCGGTGCGGATGGCAGACGAAACCGTCGAGCGGTTCCAGCCGAGCAGGCTTTCCAGGTGTTCCAGCGTGCAGCCACGCGACAGCGCCTGAATGAGCAGCGCGCGCTTGCTGCCCTCCTTCGTCGGCTTCACGTCCTCGACCTTGCCGGGTTGGAGCAGAACGCGGTCCTCAAGGACGCGCACTTTCTTCGTCGTGGGCATCGCGACAACGTTCGCGGCCTTCTTGTCGGCTTTCGTCGGCTGAACCGTTGCCTTCGCCTCGACACCTTCGGCCAGCAGGTCGAAGGCGACGCGGATACCGAGGTCCGTCAGAACCTGCTGGACGGCACCTTCGCCGTTCACCGGGTCGCAATCGGTCACGACGAGGCCTTTCGTCGAGAGCGACGTGAGCACGCCGTTGACTTGCTTCTTCGAGAGACCAGTGCGCTTCGCCGTCTCCGCAACGTCGCTCCAGGTCATGTTGTCGGCCAGCATCTCCTCGCAGGTTTCGCAGCCGTTGCAGTCGATCCCGGCTTCCAGGTGCGCGACGGTCACGGCCTTTTCGAGCGGGGTCAGGTTCTGGATCACGTCGCCCAGCGTCGGTTCGGTCGGGCGCGCCTGCTCCCCGGCCATCTCCACGAGGTCTGCGTGGGAGGTCTTCTTGATCTGGCTCGCGGTCAGTTCGATCCCAGCGGCTTTCAGGGCGGCTGCGAGTTCGGCTTTGGTCATGTCGATGAAGTCGGTCATGTCAGTTGCTCCGTTGATGATCGTTCCGGGTTTGTTCCCGGCGATGCACAACGTATAAGCGAGTTATCGTATCTCGCTCAACCGGGGAAATGACCTCAAGCATCTGAAATCAGACGACTTTTTCGAGGTCGCCGGTTGAACGACCGGGCGAGCGTGCGGACGTTGTGAGCCTATCAACGGAGGCAACCGCCATGAATCTCACGGCAATCTCGGGTATCGCCCACTTCGTCGTCGCGACAGACGACGCCCAGGAAATCCTGCACCTCATGCGGTGCGCACTGCAAACACCCGGCTACGGGGAGCATCAGATCGCGCACTTCACCATCATGAAGCAGCCGAAGACTTTCACCTTGTCGGACGGCATCACGACGTTGACGGTGCCCCTGTCCGACGCCTCAGACCTGCTCGAACAGATGGATGAGATGAAGCAGGATTTGGGGGAGGTTGCGGTATGAAGGAGATCACACTGACCCAGGAGCAGATCGAACAGGGGCGCGCGGCTGCGATGAAGCGCGATGGCAAGTATAGGCCGACACCGCCCGAGGCAGTCGCGCTGGCGCGGCAGTTGTTCGAGGAGCGAAGGAAGTTCACTGAACGCGAAGCGAAGGAAGTTGCTGCCTTGATCGGGTGGAGCCACGTTACCATCTGGCAACGCTACCTGATGGGCGAGTTGGGCCTTCCGACACCCAACATCGAACGCGCGCTCGCGTTCACAGCAGGTCAGCATACCTACACACGCACGGATGGCACGGTGCGCCGGGTCAACGACGGCCGGAACTTTCATCATGACCGTGCGAACTGGATAGGGCAAGCGGCGATGGGCGCAGCCTTCCCGGGTTTCAGTGCCGACGACTACGGGCGTCTATGGGATGAGAGCGGTGGGCGTTGTCCTTGCTGCGGCGTCGAGATGGACGGTGCTGAGAAAGCCAGAAATGCGACGGTTGACCATCTGGTCCCGGGCGTCCGGTCGATAGCGAACGCGCGTCTTCTATGCTCCGCGTGCAACGTGATCAAAGCGAACGCGCTGCCGGAAACTCTGCACCGCGTCGCTGATTGGATGCAAAAGACCCCCACGGAAATGCTAGCCGTCGCGCGCACTTTGCCCGCGATGCCGAGGCGTCGGGTCGATGGGCAGGACAGGTGGAAGGCGATGCTTTGGCATAAGAAGGCAGGAGCGAATGAGTGCGGCATCGACTTCAACTTGGCACTCCACGACTTGCCATTCACGGCTGTCTGTCCGGTCCTCGGTGTCCCGTTCTTGCTGCCGGGATCAGAGGAGTCGCTTTCGGCCTGCCGCGCATCAGGTGTGAAGCGTGGTCGCAACTTCTGGAACTCCCCCTCCTTCGACCGGATCGACCCGAGGCAGGGCTACGTCGCAGGCAACGTCGTGCTAGTCTCAAACCTCGCGAACAAGATCATGTCCAACGGGACCTCCCCCGACCGTGTCCGTCTCGTGGCCGACTGGTTCGAGCGGGAACTTGCAACAGCGCCTGACCTTGCCGCGCTGATCGACTACGACGCGCACGAGCACTGGAAGATCGCCGCAGAATGATGCGCTCTCGCGGCGCTGACCAGGCAACGACAGGCACGACGCCAACGAGCGCGACGACAGACGCGGGCCTAGACCCGGATGCCTGCCCGTTTAAACAATGCCTCGGGGAAATCGGACGGCGGGACACCCGCCTTCATCGCATCGGTCAGAGCCTTTGCGATCTTCTTCCGATGCTTCTCTTCGGTCTTTGCCGTGCCGACAGAGGCGGTCGGGAACAGCTTGTTTTCCGGCAGTTCGCGAATATACGGCTCTAGGGTCTTCATCGCCTTGCTGCGTGCCAGGATGATGCGGTACTCGATGCTGTCCGGCGTATCCTGATCAGGCATCGGAAGATGGTCAGGCCCTTTGGGCAGGTCGCGTCCGCGATTGGTGTCGTTCTCGCTCATGGGTTGAGCATCGCACGACCAAGTTTTACTGGCAAGATGGGTTGCGAGTCAGAGCGTTAGCGTGATAGTGGGAACGGGCGTAGCCCTTATAGCTCAGCTGGTAGAGCACCTGACTTGTAATCAGGGGGTCCGGCGTTCGAATCGTCGTGGGGGCACGCAAAATCAGCAATCAAATACCGGTCAAACCGTGGTGTCAGGCCCGCTAACCGCTTGATTGAAGGCGCGATCCGGCGTCATTTGTAATCAGAGGGTCGGCGGTTCAAGTCCGTCTGGGGGCACCACTTGTACAGGCGTTCGGATCAATCTGCGTTCAGGTCGGCGAATTTCCGACCGTTCTTGATCAGTTCATCCCAAAGCGCCGCCGGGCGCCAGAAGGTCTCTTCCTCGCGGGCGTAGTCGCGCAAGGTATCGCGTAATTCCAGCAGACCGACCTGATCGGCCATCTGCATCGGACCGCCGCGCCAGCGGGGAAAGCCGTAGCCAGTGAGCATGACAAGGTCGATATCAGACGGGCGGGCGGCGATCTTCTCCTCCAGAATACGCGCTCCTTCGTTGGCCATGGCTGCCAGTGCCCGGCGCTGAATCTCGGCCTCGGTGATCCGCCGCGGCTCGATTCCCTTGGCCGTGCGTTCAGCGGCAATGACCTCCAGAACCTCCGGATCCTCGGTGCCGGTCCGGGCCCCTTCCGCGTAAAGATAGTAGCCCCGTCCGGCCTTTTGGCCGAGCCGCCCGAGTTTGCATAGCCGGTCCCCGATAGCCACGTAGCGTTCGGACGGATCGCGGTGCTCAGCCAGCCGCGTGCGCCGCGCCCAGGAAATATCAAGCCCCGCCATGTCGAGCACCTGATACGGTCCCAGCGGAAAGCCCCAACCGACCATCGCCCGGTCAATCTGATAGGGGCTTGCGCCGTCTTCCAGGAGGAAATCCGTCGCTGTGCGGTAAGCCGTCAGCACTCTGTTGCCGATGAAGCCGTCGCAGACGCCCGCCCGAACCGCGACCTTGCCCAACCGCTTGGCCAGTGCAAACGCGGTGGCGGTGACGTCCGGCGACGTCCGTTCGGCCACGACCACCTCAAGGAGCTTCATCACCTGCGCCGGAGAGAAGAAATGAAGGCCGATCACGTCGCCGGGCCGCGATGTCGCTGCCGCGATCCGGTTGACGTCAAGATAGGATGTGTTGGTCGCAAGCACCGCGCCCGGTTTCACCACCCCGTCCAGTTCCGCGAAAATCGCCGTCTTGACGCCTTCATCCTCAAACGCCGCTTCGATCACCAGATCCGCCCCCGCAAGAGCCGACATTGCGGTCGCGCCGGACATCCGAGACCATTCGGTTTCCCTGTCCGCGACGGACAACTGCCCCTTCGCTACAGCACGATCCCGGTTCGTGGCGACCCGGGCCAGTCCTGCAGTCAGCGCCTGATCGTCGCGTTCGATCATAGTCACGCGATATCCTGCCGCAAGGCAGGCCGTGGCGATACCCGATCCCATCAACCCACCACCGATCACCCCGATCTCAGCGATTTCGCGCGGTTTGGTCGCGGCGAGTTCGGGATGGCGGGCGGCGCGGCGTTCGGCCAGAAAGGCGTGGCGCAGGGCGGCCGCCTCAGGTGTGCTCACCAATTCCTCAAAAGCGGTTCGTTCGTAGGCAAATCCTTCTTCCTCCGGCAGAAGCAGCGCCGCCTCAACGCAGTCGATGATGCGGGGCGGTGCAGGCAAACGGCTGACGCCGAGTCCCTTGCGGGCCTCAGTGACCGCCGCGAGCCAATCTGATGCATCCATACGATGATCGGGCCGTTCTGCGGCGGATGGCAGACTTGCCTCGCCAGCGATATGGGCGGCCGCCAGCCGTTGGGCAGCAAGCCGCGCCTCACCTTCGGTGACTGCGTCGATCAGCCCAAGTTCAAGCGCCCGCTCTGCCGGAATGGGCAACCCGCTCGTCATCATGCCCAGCGCGGCGCGGGCCCCGATCAGGCGCGGCAATCGCTGGGTCCCACCCGCGCCGGGCAAGATGCCCAGCGTGACCTCGGGCAAACCAAGCCGCGTGCCGGGGTCAGCCAAACGCACATGCGCGGCGAGCGCCAGTTCCAGCCCTCCGCCCAGCGCGTTGCCGTGCATCGCGACGATAACCGGTTTGGGACATGCGGCGACCGCAGAGCAAACTTCGGGAAGCCAAGGGTCACGCGGAGGTTGTCCGAATTCTCGGATATCGGCGCCGGCTGGCCAGGTCCTGCCAGCGGCGGCCAGCACGATCACCTGAACCGACGCGTCGGCTTCGGCATCACGCAAGGCTGTCATCAGGTCGCGACGAAGGTCTGCGCCAAGTGCGTTGACGGGCGGGTTGTCGATGACGACCGTCGCCACCCCGTCCGTGGTGCTCACGCGCACTGTGTCAACCATACCGTCCGCCCCGTTTAGCCCATTGCATTCAGTCTAGATGACACAGACCTCTTGGCAATGCTCCATCGCCTTCTCGGGCAGATCCGTGCCTATTTCTGAGGGGCGCAGTTGCGGCAAAACGGGGTTGCGGGCAGGAGGTCAAGCCGCTCCTCGGAGATCTGGTCACCGCATTTCACGCAATAGCCGTATTCGCCTTCCTCGACCCGGGCGAGCGCGGCCTCGATCATGCGAATTTCCGCCTGTGCCGACTGGCCGAGATCTTCCAGCACCTCGTCCGCCTCACGTTCCGTCGCCATTTCTTCCCAGTCCTTGGCCTCATGGCTGTCAAGTTCGGCGCCGATCCCGGCGATACGGTTTTCCAGATCGGCCTTGCGGGCTTCTAGTTCGCCTTTGCGTTCGGCAACGGATTTCATTCGGGTCTCCTTCACCAATCCCCAAACTCTTATGTGCAGGCTCGGCGGGAACCGACCTTGATGCAAGTCAATCCTGCAACGGCTGCCCGGTCGCTGCAAGCCATGCGGTGCCGATATCCTCTTTCGTCGGACGGCGGCACTGAGTATGGTCGCGCTGCCCGAACGACAGCCATGTCCACAGGAGAGATCATGGAGATCCGCCAGCTGACCCCGACTTATGCCGTGTCTCCCCAGATCGCTCCGGAAGAGGTGGCCGCCATCCGTGCCGCGGGATTCACCATGATCATCAACAACCGCCCGGACGCCGAGATCCCGGCGGATCTGCGCGCAGATGCGATGCGGGTGGCGGCAGAGGCGGCCGGCCTGACCTATGTCGTGAACCCCGTCATCGGCGGCGCCATCACGATGGAGAATGTAGCGCAACAGCGTGCCGCGATTGATGCCGCGACGGGACCGATACTGGCCTATTGCGCCTCGGGCAACCGGTCTTCCATCGTTTGGGCACTGGCGAATGCGGGCCGTGAACCGACGAATGCGCTGATTACGACACCGGCCCGCTGGGGTTACAATCTGGAGCCTTTCCGGGCGACGATCGATCAGCTGGCCACCGGCTGACCGCTTTCCGGACACCGGTCGTGCGGGCGGTACGGCTACGGCAACCGTCGCCAGTCAGTGAAAAGCTGCCTGGCCACGGCCCGATGGCTACGCGGTGGTGGGAGCGTTTGACCCGCCTTTCGGGAGGACAGCAGCGGGCGCGTCCGCCTTCTGTTTGTCGCCGTTCACCGTGGGTCGATGCGACGGGACGACAGTGTTATCAACGGCCGCCTGTTGCGGCGGCTTCACCGCAACCGCCCCATGCACATCGTCAGGCGCTCGACCGGCAATCGAGTTTGCGTCGGGCGCTACGGCGTCCCCTTCCAGATCGATCAGCAGCCTGACTGCGAGATTGCCCTGACATTGACCCAGTTTGCCATGCGCGAGAAACCGGCGTCCGCGCCCTTCGATCCGAAGTCGCGTAATCATCCCCGGCGAAAGGGGTACGAAATCACCCGGTGAGAGTTCAAGCAATGCCGAGAGGGGCAAGGTTACGCGATCGAGGACCGCCTCAATATGGACGCGCGCGCCGAGCACCGCTGTTTTCAACCGCGCGCTCCATTCGGCGATTGCAGCGGCGCTGCCATCGACAACCGTCTGGCCCTGAGCGGCGGAGCCCGTCGTCTTCGGCGGCGCGCCCTGCCCGTCCGATGGCAGAGCAAGCAACAGCTTTCCCTGACGCCCGCCGTCGCCTCCGATTTCCAGCGTAACACGAAACCCGTTGTAACCGGCGTCTTCCATCAGCAAGGCCAGCGGGCGCGAGTCTTCCAGATAGGATGCGTAGCGAAATCCACCGGCCCAGACGATCGCCATATCAGCGGCAAGGAGCAGGTCCAGTTCTTCAAATACCCGGTCGAGAAAGGCGGCTGACATCGCCGCGTCGGTCCGGGTCGGTCGCCTTGCGGCAATGTCTCCGGCCCCAATCTTGCCGGTCGTCTGCATTTCGATCAGGCTGGCCAACACCTCTGGCGCCAGCGCGATCAGCCCCATGGCCTCACCCGGCCCATGCAGAAGGGCAATGAGCGGCCACTCTGGCAGGGCTTCGATGAGTTCCGCAAGCGACATACGCCCCTGCCGGATCGACGCGACACGCATCGACAGCTTCATCCTGTCCTGCGCCGCCTTTGCCAGCGCCTGACCAATTGCCTTTTCGGGCGTCAGCGCACCGCCAGTATGGCCACGGCCTGCTTCCACCTTTCGCTTCAAGACCGTATCGTTTGCGCGTTCGCTCATGCCTCCGTCCCGGCAACCCGTGCGGACCTCCGGCCAGACTAGGCCGGACAGGGTTACCAAAGCGTTGCGGATGCCACGTGGACGGGCCTATTCCGCAGCGGCCGCGTCGATCGCGACCTCGCGCCGGACCGGCAGCGAAACCCGGAATGCCGCGCCACCCTGCCCTGGAAGATAGGCGATGGTGCCGCCAAGATTGGTCATGATCTCGCGGCAGATCGCGAGGCCCAGCCCCGCCCCCCCGGCCCGCGCGGTATCGGTCAGGCGCGCGAATTTCTCGAAGATCAACCGTTGAGAGGCTTTCGGAATACCCGACCCATTGTCGATGAAATCCACGATCACCCGCCCGCCGCGCTGACGCGCATTGATCGTCAGTTCCGGCCGCTCGGCGTCGCAGTATTTGCGCGCGTTTGAGACGAGGTTGATGAAGACCTGCACGAGCCGGTCGGTATCGGTGATGACCGGAATATGCTCGGCCGGGTAATCGCGATGCAGCGTGAACTGCCGTTCGGGCCGCGTATTAGACGCGGCCTGCACCGCCTTTGAGATCAGGTCATGCAGGTTGGCGACTTTCACGTCGAGCTTTACCTTTCGGTTCTCCAGTACCGAAAGATCCAGCAGGTCATCCAGCAGCCGGGTCAGACGGATCGTCTCATCATGGATGACACCGGCATATTTTTTCTGCATCTCAGCTGGCAGGTCCGGGTCCTTGAGGATCTCGGAAAACGCCCGGATCGAGGTCATCGGGGTCCTGAGTTCATGGCTGATCTGGCTCAGGAACGCATCCTTCTGCACCGAAAGGTCTTTCAACTTGTCATTGGCCTCGGTCAATTGCCGGGCGGTGCGGGCCAGTTCTTCGGACTTTGCCTCCAACTGGGTTGAGTATTCGAGAATCTGCTGCGCCTCGGATGCCACTGCCATCAGGTCCTGCGCGGACACCGCTGCGCCAACAGCGAACTGGGCGATCATCGCATGGGCGGTGGCCGACCCGACCGCGCCTGCCAGCCGCCGTTCCAGGCGTTCGATGAAGTCGGGCGTGGTTTCGGGAAGGAAGCCCGCCTTGCCCTGCGCCTGCGCTTCGGCCTCGAAGAACCCCTGCGCCTCTTCGGCACCGAGTATACCTTGCGCCATGGCCAGCAGGTCCTCTGCCTCGGCCCCGCCCCGGCTCCAACCCCGCGCGCCGGGGTCGTGGTCGAAGACATTGACGAAGGCGAGACCCTGCATCCGTTCAACCGGGCCTGGGAAAGTGAAAAGCGAAACGCTTACAAACGCAAATGTATTGAGCGAGAGCGACCAGAAAAGCGCGTGCAGCAGGGGGTCGAGACCTTCGATCCCGAAAAGCGCCTGCGGGCGCAGCCAGTCTATGCCCCAAGGGCCTTCGGCCAGAATCCGGGCCGAGAGCAACCCACCTTCGCCGAAGGACGGAAGGTAGAGCGTGTAAAGCCAGATCAGGAATCCGACCGTCAGGCCAAGCGCCGCCCCCGTCCCGGTTGCCCCGCGCCAGAATATGCCGCCAATCATCGCGGGAAGGATCTGCGCCACGCCGAGAAAGGCGATAAGCCCGATGGCGGCAAGGGCTGCCGATCCACCCGAGAGGACGTAGTAGATATAACCCAGCGCCAGTACGGCGGCGATGGAGATGCGCCGCGACATGAGAACGAGGCCCCGCACATCGCCCGGCGCCCGCGCGCCGCCTTCACGCAGGCTGAGCCAGAGCGGCATGACGACATGGTTCGACACCATCGTGGCGAGCGCGATTGCCGCGACGATGACCATCGAGGTCGCCGAGGAGAACCCCCCGAGGAAGGCCAGCATCGCAAGCTTGCCCTGTCCTTCCGCCAGAGGGAGGGTCAGGACAAACAGGTCAGGGTTCGATCCAGCGGGCAGTTCGGCAAGCCCGACAACCGCGATCGGCACGACGAAGAGGCTCATCAGCAATAGATAGAGCGGGAACGCCCATGAGGCCGTCGAAAGGTGCCGTTCGTCGGAATTCTCGACGACCATGACCTGAAACATGCGGGGAAGGGTCAGGACCGCGGCCGCCGAAACGAAGGTCAGGCCGATCCAGCGGCCTGGTTGAAGCGGCCAGTCGGCGATGGGTGATGCATGAACCCGGGCTGCAATATCGGACCAGCCATCGGCCACACCCCAGACGACGAAGATACCCACGGCAAGGAGGGCAACAAGTTTGACCACGGCTTCGAGCGCGATGGCCATGACCACACCGTGATGGCGTTCATTTGCGTCCAGATTGCGTGTGCCGAAGAGGATGGTGAAAAGGGTCAGCCCCCCCGCAACCCACAGCGCGGTTGCGCTTTGATCCGGCAAAGCCCAGCCCTCGGGCGTGCCCGAGGCGAAAACCCCGAAGGAAAGCGTCACCGATTGCAGTTGCAGCGCAATGTAGGGTGTCGCTGCAACGACCGCGATCACGGTGACGATGACGCCGAGCACGTTGGACTTGCCATAGCGGGACGAGATGAGGTCGGCGATGGAGGTCACGCGCTGACTGCGGCCGATGCGGACAAGCTTGCGAAGGATCACCCACCAGCCGATCAGGACCAGCGTCGGCCCAAGATAGATGGTCAGATATTCAAGTCCCGACCGCGCCGCGTAACCCACCGCGCCATAGAAGGTCCAAGCCGTGCAGTAGATCGACAGCGACAGCGTGTAGACCAGAGGAGAGCGGAGCCAGCCGACCCTTCCACGCTCGGCCCGTCTTTCGGCGGCGAAGGCGACGAGGAAAAGCAGCCCGACATAGACGAGGCAGACCGCGACGAGAATATTGAAAGGCACCATCAGCGCGGCTCCTCATCGCCGGATGTGTCTTGCGTATGCGGTGCGGAGAGAAGGCGGGAGAGGAATAGGGCGGCGACGATGAGGACAATCCAAACGGTAAAAAGGTAAACGCCGCCGACCGCCGTATCGGCTTCGGCGCTTTCTGCGGGGCGCCAGAGGATTGGTAATAGGACGAGGAAAACGCCGAGAAGCGGCAAGAGCCGTGCAGCATCGGCCATGCGCCGCCGCCGATAACTTTGTCGGGCAAGAAATCTGGGTTGTTTCAACGGCATGGGTCCAGCCTCGCAATGGTCTGACCGCTCATACAGGTGTCATCTGTCGTAGTGTAGCGACGATCTCGTCGTTGGCGAAGGGCTTGGCAATGAACCGCGACGCCCCGGCCTGTTCAACTTTGGCGCGGGTGTCGGCATGTCCCCGCGCCGAGAGCACAAGCACTGGCAGGGTGGCAAGGTCGGGATCCCCCCTGAGATCGGAGAGGATTTCGTGGCCCGACCGGCCGGGCAGCATCAGATCGAGGATCAGCACATCGGGGGCGGCGCGCCGGATCACCTCGACGGCATCGGTACCATCGCTGTGACTTGTCACCGCCCAGCCGTCGCGGGCCAGCAGGAAACGGATCGCCTCTGCGATATGCGGCTCGTCCTCGATCAGCAGGACATGTCGTCCCATCTGCCGCCTGCCTCCCCATCGCCCCCGCCGGATTGAGGCCGACTATCGCCGAAAGAAGCCACTCCTGTCAAAATCCGTTTGTCAGAGGTGATCCGATTGCGCGCGCGTCCCACGCGGAAAAAAGATGTCGCGGCTTTCGCCAAATAGAAATCCGCTTCGTTGCCTCCGGCGGGAGCCTTCAATGACAGCAGAAAGCGCGGATCAGCGGCCGACCAGAATCGAAGGTTCGCGCCTCGCAGCACAATCGGCGCTTGGGCAGATCCGGCAGGACGGCCCTATAGCCTTAGGCACACTTTCCAGCACTTCAGGCGGTGGCAGGATCAGCATCAATGCCTCGACCACTCTTGGACCATCGAAACCGCCGGGAAAACTCGGCTCTGAAAAGGCGTAGGTGGTAAAACGTTGCGGCACCCGACCGGCCATTTCCACGACCGCCCGGATCGGCGCCATCGGCCGTATCAGCGCCTCGTAAAGCGGCCAGAGTGGACATGCCGCGCCATGCCTGGGCAACGCAAAACCCGGCGCGGGACGACGGAATGTCAGCGTGCCCGAGGCGTCACAAGCAACAAGGCCAACAGGTGGCCCTACCCCTTCGGGCAAGGTTGCGAAGCGCCGGAAGACTGCGCCAAGTCCGGTACCGAGCCCATGCGCGAGGGCCGCAGGGTCGGGCCCGGATTCCGCGAGTGCCTTCATGAAACGGTCAAGCGGCAGGGCCAGTGCATCAGACCGGTACCGGCGGATATGGGCGAGCGCCAGCTGCCGCGCCGCACCGCTGGCAAGTTCCGGCACTCCGGCGACCAGCGTCTCCGGCGCGGGCGGATGAGCGCGCTCCATTGGCGCAAGATGATAGTGCATCCTCGCCAGCCATGCCTCGACCTCTTCCTGCGGCGAGGATAGACCGGTTTCGGCTTCCTGCGACGTATCGAGATAGGCCACGAGCGCCGCCGCCGCCTCGCTCAGCCGGATACTGTCCTCGAAGACATTGCGGTGAAAGCGCGCGCGCCACTCAGGCTCGATCTCTTCGCTTTCGGCAAGGATCGCGGCGGTGGAACGGACCGACGTGACGGCCGACACGACCTCGTGCAGAGAGGCCGAGAGGAAGGGATCATGCGCCATACGTTCATGCAGCGCCTCGACGGCACGTTCCAGACCCGCGATCCGGCCCTGCTGCGCCGAGACAAGCGCGGCCCAGCCGGGAAACCGGCCGACGAACTCCTCGATCCGGCCGATTTCTGCCGCGCCATCCTCGATTGTTACGGCCGCCGCAGCCTCACGCAATCCCTCGAAGAGCGCGCTTTCCGCACCTTCGGCAAGAGCCGTCTCCTCAACCCCGAGCGCACGAGCCAAAACGCTCAGAAGCTCTGGCCCCACGCGGCGGCGGTTATGTTCGATAAGGTTGAGATAGGCCGGGGAGATGCCAGCGGCCCGCGCCAGGCCGGCCTGCTTCATGCCAATCAGCAATCGGCGTTCGCGAACCCGCGTTCCCGTAAGAGCCGACCGCGCCACAGCACCTCTCCCGAAACCGGATCACTACGACCCGCTGCCGCACTTTACAGCTTTTTCCAGCGTTCCAAAAGCGTTGCATGTCGCTTTTCAGATATTCAGCAATTTGGCGGGGCGACATCATGGATGCGTTCGACCACGGGTTTCCCGTCGACGCATTCCGTCAGTTGATAGGGATTGCGTTCACAACCCTGCACCAGCAGCAGAACCACCGTCGCGACAGATATCGCCGCCGCCCTTTGTCTGAAACTTGTGTTTTTCACCGCCGTCACCCGTCCAGCGCGGGTCATAGGCCCGCTGTTCCTGACCGAGATAGACCGTGAACAGCGTCGGAGGGCAAGCAAAAACCACGATGATCGTGTTAGCGGTCAGCAAGCCGGGGGCGTCACATCGGCCATACGGCTGAGATCGCTTACGCCTTCCTCGCATTCAACCACCCCGGCATCTGGCGTCTCGCATCCAGCCAGCACGACAAATGTCAGCAGCGCCAAACCGCGCATCGTCCACAATGAGATCGTGGTCATCCTCTTTCCTTTCCAACTGCGTCTGTGGTCGCGGTGTGATCGCGCCGCCGATATCTGAACCCGATTAAGGTGTCACGCGCGCTGAGCCCGTGCCTTGACCGGGATCAATCTTCATCCTGCAACTCGGCGGCAGCGGCAAGGGCACAGCATCCGAACACGGGTTCCATAGGTCAGATCCGGGATTACCTAATGGTCTCACTTGGTCTCGGACGTGAAAGACGAGGAAGAGGCTGGTCCCGACTATCTGATGGCGTGGCACAGATGCCGCTACTTGAACCGGATTGATCTTTACATTCGAGAGCAATCTTGGATCATAACCCCCCATGGAGCTTGCAGAAAACAGATCGATCACACTACGAGGGCTTGAAGTCTTCGACGAACTGGCGCGCACCGGGTCGCTGCATGATACTGCGCGCAGACTTGGGCTCAGCCCGCCAGCCGCGTCGCAACAACTGAAGAACCTGGAAACGGCGCTCGGTGAACCTCTGGTCGACCGCAACCGCCGCCCGCTGGAACTGACCGAGGCGGGGCGCGGATACCTCCTGCATGTGCGTCAGGCGCTTCAGCATCTCAGGCAAGGCGCCGCCGAGGTTTCGCTGAAAGACCTCGGTCGCCTCCGGACGCTGCGCATCGGCTACATCGACGATTTCAACGGTGAGGTAATCCCGAGCCTTGCCGTTTCGCTCGCCCGGCTGCTGCCCTACTGCGACATGTCGATCATGACTGCGTCGAGCCACATCATCATCGAAGACCTTCTCGCTCGTGAAAATGAAATCGGCATCGCCGCGCGACCGCCGGAGCTTCCTGCCGGACTGGTGGAATGGCCGATCCTGCGCGATCCGTTCGTCATCATCATTCCACGCGGCTACCTGCCGAGCGCACCACAGGATATCGCTGAACTCGGTGAGCTGCCACTGGTGCGATACGACCAAAGGCAACTCGTTGGCCGACAGATCTCAGCCCATCTCAGGCGTCGGCGGCTGGAACCGCCGAGCCGGATCGAGATCGACAGCAACCAGGCGATGTTCGGCATCGTCGCGAGCGGCGCGGGCTGGGCGATTACCACGCCGCTCGGCGTCCTCCAAGCCCGGCGGTTCCTCGGGCAGGTCGATATCCACCCCCTGCCCTTTGCAGGGTTTTCGCGCACGATCTCGCTTTATCACAGGACCGACTGGAACGACGAGATCTCGGGGGTCCTGTGCACCAAGCTTCGGTCCATTATCAAGACAGCGGTGATCGAGCCCGGAGTTGCCGCAATGCCCTGGCTTTCCGGGTCACTGACAATATTGACCGAGTGAACAGGTGGTATCGGCCCCTTTTCGGGCACGTTGCGCGGGGCAACTACCACGCCACGCGCTCGCCGGACCATGTGCGGAAACTTCCGCTGTCTTCCGGAGCAGCATCCGCAATCCGTCTTACAAGACCGCGTGCCGCGTCAGCGACATCCAGTTCCGCCTCCGGTCCGCCCATATCGGTTTTGATCCAGCCGGGATGCAGCAACAGCACCGTCAACGCGGGATCGTCATAGGCCAGTTTGCGGGCAGCCATGTTGAGCGCGGCCTTCGAGCAGCGATAGGCATAATCGCCATCGGGGTCCAGCCCTTCGGCAATCGAGCCTGCGCGGGATGAGA
The DNA here is from genome assembly GCF_025751495.1 of Albidovulum litorale. Taxonomy (GTDB): domain Bacteria; phylum Pseudomonadota; class Alphaproteobacteria; order Rhodobacterales; family Rhodobacteraceae; genus Albidovulum; species Albidovulum litorale. The sequence continues at coordinate 473,388 of NZ_JAOWKZ010000003.1, forward strand.
TCATGGCGACTGTCCGCGCGTCCCCCGCCATTAGGTTCGGTCTGAGTTCTCGCGTTAGGATCAGGGGGGCCGCGGCATTGATCCGCATCACCTGTTCAAAATCGGCGAACCCCACATCAGTGATCCCGCCTGTCGCCCCCCGTATCGCGGCGTTGTGAATCAGGATGTCAATGGCCGCCCCACCCAGCAGCGCCGGGAAAGACAGGATCGAAGCCTCGTCCGCGAGATCAAGCGGCAGCCAGCGCACATCGCCCAGGATGTCCTCTCCCCGCCGTCCGGGATCACGGCAGCAGGCGATGACTTCGCCTCCCTTTGCCGCGTAAAGGTGGGCGAGTTCGCGCCCGAGTCCCCGGTTCGCGCCGGTGATGAGGACCGTGGCCATCAGCGGGTGTTCCGGGCAATCCGGCCGAAGACCTCGCCCGACAGCTTCAACCGCCTGTCCCGCGTGTCGGGATCGACATGGGCCAGACCGAACGGCACGGTATAGCCCGAGGCCCATTCGAAATTGTCCATCAGCGTCCAGGCGAAATAGCCTTTCACGGGCACCCCGGCGCGTGCGGCTTCGGCCACATGTTCGAGATGTTCGACAAGATAGCGGGCGCGTTCAGGATCATGCACCTGTCCGTCCGACCCCGGCACTTCGGGCGGCGTCGCCATGCCGTTTTCGGTGATCAGCAGTTTCTTCGGCCCGTATTCCCGGTGCACGAAATCCAGCGCGTCGCGGATGCAGCGCGGCCAGATTTCCCAGCCCGTCGCCGTGTAGCGCCCCGGCGGATTCACCCTGGCGAAGCTCAAGGGCGGCAGCTCCGCCCCCGCGCCGATGACCGAACGGCGGTAGATATTGACGCCGAGATAGTCGAGGGCCTGGGCGATCGTCGTGGTATCGCCCTGCCGTATCTCCGGCAGAAGGTCCGCGCACAGCTCCAGAATGTCTGCCGGATATTCGCCCCTGAAGACGGCATCGAGATACCAGCGGTTCTGCACGCCCTCGAAGCGTTTTGCCGCCGCCACGTCCTCGGGCGCATCGCTGGCCGGGCTGACGACGTTCAGATCGAGCACGATCCCCACCTCGGCCCCCGGCGCGGCGGAGCGGATGCGGGGCACGGCCATCCCATGGGCCAGCAGCGCATGGTGGCTGGCCGCCAACCCGCCCTTCACCCCATCGGCCAAACCCGGAGCGTCCTCGCCGTAAGCATGGCCGAACCAGCCAAAGGTCCAGGGCTCGTTCAGCGTCGTCCAATGACCCACCCGGTCGCCGATGGCCGCAACTGCCAGTTCCGCGTAGTCGGCAAAACGTTCCGAGGTCTCGCGGCTGTACCACCCGCCCCTCTCCTGCAACTCCTGCGGCAGATCCCAGTGATAGAGCGTGACATAAGGCGCTATCCCGGCCTCCAGCAGCCCGTCGATCAGCCGGTCGTAGTAGGCAACACCCGCAGCGTTCAACGCCCCCTGCCCGCCCGGCTGCATCCGCGCCCAGCCGAGCGAGAAGCGGTAGGCGCCAAGGCCCATCTCGCGCAAAAGCGCGATATCGTCGGACCAACGGTGATAGCTGTCACAGGCCGTCTCGCCCGACGTGCCATCGACTATCACGCCGGGGCGGCGGGTGAAGCTATCCCAGATGCTTTCCCCCTTGCCCTCCGCGTGAATGGCACCCTCGATCTGATAGGCCGCCGTTGCCGCGCCGAGGACGAAGCCCTCGGGCAGCCGAAGCGAGGCGGCGCGCTCCTCCAGCGGGAACGTGTCAGCGGCGTTTAACATCGTAGCGCCTTTCGATACTGGCAATCAGGCTCGCCGCCGCGAGGGTCAGACAGACATAGAGGATCGCGGCGGAGTTGAAGGGCGCGAAGGGCAGGAAACTCGCCGACTGGAATTCCCGCATCCTTTGCGTCACGTCGCGGACCGAAAGGATCGAGAGCAGCGAGGTATCCTTGAGGATCGCGATGAATTCGTTGCCGAGGGGTGGGATAACGATCTTCAGCGCCTGCGGCAGGACGACAAGTCGCGCCACCTTGTAGTTGTTGAGGCCGAGCGACCGCGCCGCCTCCACCTGGCCCTGCGGCACGGCCTCTATGCCCGCGCGGAAGATCTCGGCGAGGTAGGCGGAATAGCCGATGGCGATAGCGATGACGCCCCTCAGCACGTTCGGCATGTCGATCGTACCACCCGAAACGTCCTTCAGTGCGCCTGCGAACGGCAGGCCGACGAAAAGGATAATTACCAGCATCGGAATGCCGCGCACCGTGTCGATGAAGAACTCGGCGCTGACTGACAGGGGGTGGCGCCCATGCTGGTGGGCGGAGAAGGTCAGAAGGCCCAAGAGGAGACCGCCGACGAACAGAAACACCGCCGGAATGCGGAACCTGTCAGGCAACTGGCTGGTCTGCCACAGGACCTGCAAGCCCTCCGGCGCAAGTTCGGCAGGCAAGAGCGCGGCGGAAACCTGTGACCCATCCTCGATCAGCTTCAGCGCATTGTCGTTCGAGGCCGTACTTCGCAGGCCGATCTCCCTCTCCGGCGCGCCTTCGAACTCACCGAACCGCACTGCATCGACCAGCGCCTTGGGCGTGCCCTTGACGATGGCGACCCTTTTTTCGAGCGTACCGGTCAGGACGAAACTCTCATGCGGCTGCATCCAGAGCACGCCCGCCAGTACCAGCGCCCCGGCACAGACCGCGCCCCAGACCTTCGTTGTGTTGCGCGAGGGGCTGAGAAACAAAAGCCCCGCCCAGATCAGGCCAAGGCAGGCGGCCAGCAGATAGGCGAATATCCCCGCGCGCAACGTGGTGAACAGGCCCGAGGCAAAGCCGATATGGGCAACCAGCATCAGATAGACCAGCCCCGCACCGTTGAGGAGCAGAAGCCCCAGCGGCACCCAGCGGCCGATCCCCCTGCCCGTGCCAAGCTCCACCAGCCCGGTGAGCGCCAACCCCGCGGCAAGAACCGCATAGAGCCAGAGCCCCGTGCCGAGTTGTGCCGTTACGAGGGCCGCGCCCTCGGGCGTCAACTGGCGCGGGGTGACCGCGCGCACCACCAGATCGGAGGTCACCGGGTCGAGCGCGTTGGCGACAATGGACGAGGCAAGCGCCGAGATGTCGCCCAATGCCGCCAATGCCACGGCCAGAACCGCATTGCCGATCAGCGCCGCCATCGCCACGGCCCGGCCGTGCCCACCATCAGCCTTTCCCCGCCGCCGCAGGAGCGGCCAGACGATGCCCGCAACCAGCATGGCCATCACCAAGAGCCAGTCACGCAGAAGCACGCCCGCCCCCGGTTCGATCCCGACGATGGCGGTGATCGAGCGGCGGTAATTCGGCACCATCGTGAAAAGATAGAGGATGAAGGGCAGAACCGTCAGGATGACGAGGTTGCTGGGTCGGATACGGGCAAGCCGGTGCATCGCGGGGCCTATCGGTCAGGGAAAGAGAGGGCCGTGCGCGTTACGCTGCGCACGGCCGGACAGGGCCCTTCGGCCCGGTCAAAAGGTCAGTTCGTCGTCCAGTATTTCGCGACGAGCGCGTCAAGCGTGCCGTCAGCCTGAATCGCCGCAAGACCTTCGTTGAAGGCCGCGACGTTTTCATCGCCCTTGCGGAAGACAAGACCAAGGGGATCGGCCTGCAACCCGGTGATGCCGATGATCAGGTCGCCCGCAAACTCCTTTTCATAGGCGGCAGCCGAAGTGCCGTCGATGATCACGCCGGCCACATCGCCGTTCTGAAGTGCCACGACCGCACCGACGAAGGTGTCGTAAAGCGCGACGTTGTCGCGGCCGACGAGTTCTTCAGCGAGGTCGGCATTGGTTGTTGCCGTCTGCGCGGCCAGTTTGCGGCCCGAAGCCTTGATATCGTCGATGGTCATGCCCTCATCCTCGACCTGCATCAGCACGGCCTGGCTCACGACGAGGTAGGCTTCGGTGAAGTCCATCGTCTGCTTGCGCTCATCGGTGATCGAGACACCCGAGGCGACAAGGTCGAACTCACCCTGTTGAAGCGCGCCAAAAATGCCGTCCCAGGCGGTGGTGACGAACTCGGCGGTGCAGTTGATGCGTTCGCAGATCGCGTTCACGACGTCGACGTCGAAGCCGACGATCTGCCCGGTCGCCGGATCGACCGTTTCCATCGGCGGATAGGTCGTATCGGACCCGACCATGAGATGGGCGCCGCCGAGATCGGCGGCATTGGCAGCAAGGCCAAGGGCGGCAAAGGCCGCGGCAAGGAATGTGGTCTTCATGCTTTTCTCCTCTGTTGATGGGTTTGCCCCGCATCCGCCAGCCGGTCGGGCTGACGCGGGATCAGTCTTGGCCGGAAGACCCTGACAAGGTCGCCCGGCGCCTCCCCCGCCATGCGGCGGAGAAGGAATTCGCCCAGACACCGGCCGAGCTCCTCGACCGGCTGGAAATAGGTTGTGAGTGGCGGGGCGAAGTATTCGGACACGTTGAGGTCGTCGTAGGAAATTACCGAGACATCGGCTTCCGCACTGAGGCCGAGATCGCGCAGACCGGCCAGCAGGCCAAGCGTCGTCGCCTCGTTCACACAGACAAAACCGGTTGGCGGATCGGTCACAGCACGCAAGCGGTGCAGGCTTTCCCGCCCGAACCGCGCAGTCAGGTCGCCCTCGGCAATCAGGTCGTCGCAGGGCGCGAGCCCCGCTTGGGCAAAAGCCGCGCGAAAGCCTGCGATACGGTCCTGCGCATAGGCAAAATCGGGGTCGGGATTGATCAGCGCGATCCGTCGGTGCCCACCCGAGATCAGGCGACGCGTCGCGTCCCCTGCGACCCAGCCACTGTCGATATCGACATAGGCGTGACCGCTGGCGGTATCACAATGCCCCATGGCGACAAACGGAAAGTCCATGCTGCTGAGATAGGCGACCCGTGGGTCGTTCCGGCGGATACCGGAGAAGACAATCCCGTCGGCCAGCCCTCGCCGGACGATCCTTTCGGCGACATTGCGACCATCCTCGGCGTCGCGGATAAGGTGGACCGAAAGCTGGTAAGACGAGCCCTCAAGTGCGCGACTGATCCCGCTCAGAATTTCGGCATATTCCACGCCGTGCCATTCGTGCCCCTCAGCCACCGAAATCGGCATAAGTACTGCGGCCTGAAAGCTTTTCCCGGTGCGGAGTGAGGCCGCACGCGGGTTGGCCGCGTAGCCGACGCTTTCCGCCGCCGCGCGAATCCGGGCCTTGGTTTCATCCGTGACAACGGGCGAGTCGTTCAGCGCCTTTGATACGGTGGCGATGGAGTAACCGGTCATTTCGGCAAGCGTTTTCACCGTCGGGCGCCGGGCGGGCGCTGAGCGATGAGCCGTTTTTGCCGTCATGATCCCCCCGGTGACGGATGCCGCTGACGTAGCGGCTTATAAAAACGTTTTTATAGTCTTTTCGATACCTGTCAACGGACTCATGCACCGACCTCTGCCAAGGCCGCCTCCAGCGCCGTGATCAGGATGTCCGCCTCGGCCCGACCGAAGACCATCGGCGGTTTGAACTTGAGGACGTTGTCCAGGGGTCCGTCGGTCGATGCCAGCACGCCCTGCTGCCGGATATGGTTGACGATCCGGCCCGCCTCTTCGGTCGCAGGCTCCCTCGTCGTGCGGTCGCGAACCAGTTCGATGCCGGAAAAGAGCCCCCGCCCCCTGACATCGCCAACGAGCGGGTGGCGATCAGCCATTTCTTCGAACCGGGCGAGCATATAGTCACCCGTTTCCAGCGCCTTCGCCTGCAAACCCTCGCCGTCGATAATGTCGAGTACGGCAAGACCCACGGCCATCGACACCGGATTGCCGCCGAAGGAGTTGAAATACTCCATCCCGTTGGCGAAACACGCCGCAAGCTCCGGCGTTGCAACCACCGCTCCGAGTGGATGGCCATTGCCGATGGGTTTGCCCATTACCACGATGTCCGGCACCACGCCCTGCAATTCGAAGCCCCAGAAGGTAGACCCCACACGCCCGAAACCGCATTGCACCTCATCGGCAATGCAGACGCCACCGCGTGCGCGGACATGGTCGTAGGCGGCCTTGAGATATCCGTCAGGATATACAACCTGTCCACCGACGCCCGAGATCGACTCGGCGATGAAGGCAGCCGCCCCACTTCCTGTCTTGGCCTCCACCGCATCGAGGCAGCGAGCCACGTCAGCGGCATAGGCCCGGCCGGACGCCTCGGACATACCTTTGTGTGGGCCGCGATAAGGGTCTGGAAACTCGGCTATTTCCACGAAGTCTGGCTGCGGATAGCCGCCCTTGCGCTTGAACTTGTAGGGGCTGATATCGACCATCCCGCCGGAATTGCCGTGATAGGCCCAGTCTAGCACGACGGTGGACTTCTTGCCGATTGCCGTCCGCGCGATGCGCAGCGCGAGTTCATTCGCCTCGGTCCCGGAATTGACGAAGTAGGCGACCTTCAGGTCGCCGGGCAGTTTCGCCGTCAACCGGTCGGAGAAATCGAGCATCAGGTCGTTCAGGTAACGGGTATTGGTGTTGAGAACGGCTGCCTGCCGGGCGATGGCCTCTACCACCTTCGGGTGGCAATGGCCGACATGGGTGATGTTGTTAACCGCATCCAGATACTTGCGCCCGGTATGGTCGATCAGCCACGGCCCCTCACCCCGCACTACCTTCAGCTTTTCGGCGTATGAGATTGACAATGAAGGGCCAATCGACTTAGAGCGCCGATCCATAAGCTTAGCTGGCGGGTTCGGATCGACGATGAAGCTCTCCGGGGCGAGCCGCAGGATCAGATTCGGATCGGGGCAGATGCCGGACCACACATCCCATAGGCTGTCATGGCCGACACCGAAGAAATTGCCCTTCTGGCTCAGCATGTCGGTCATGACCTGAAAATGCAGATGCGGTGCCCAGCCGCCGTTTTCGTCCCAGTCGCCGAAGTGGGCGATAAGCTCCCCCGCCGCGACCTCCTGCCCTTCGGCCAAAAGCCCTGGCAATGACCCGCCGAGATGACCGTAAAGCGTATAGAAGGGCACGCCCTCTGGTGTCGCGTGTTCAATGATAAGGGTATGACCGTAATCGAGGGGTTCGGCATTGTAGGCGATCGTATGAACCCGCCCCGGAAAGGGGGCATGAACCGGTGTGCCTGCGGAGGCGAAGACGTCGATCCCCAGATGCCTCGTGCGTCGTTCCTCACTAGCCGCATCGGCGAATTGTGCGGCAGTGTAGACAGACCGCTTTTCCCCATAAGATCCAAGGCCATAAAACCCGACATTGAGTGGAAGATTGGCGGGTCTCTGCGCTACAAACCAATCGTCCCACGCGCGGTCCTTGATGTCGGGCATGCCCGCAGGTGGCGCGTTGGTCAGAAGCGCGAACCGGGCCGAGCGGGCGATGTCGGGATGAAACATCGGCGACGCCTCAGACCTGGCGAGATGCGCCCGTACCGCTTGTTCTGAGCGGGTGGCGTCAAAGCCAGCGGCGCAGCGGCATAGCGCCACCATGAATTCTGGATCGAGAGTGTCGAGCCGTTCAAGCAGTCTGAAAGCAGGTTCCTGCGAGATGGTCAGATATGCGTTGTCCGGATGCTCCTTGGCCCGCCGGGAGGATATACATACAGACGCCGCCAGCCGCATCCGCATCAGGTCGAAAAGAACTTCGGCCTCATCCTCAGTGATCGGGAATTCCGACACGTAACCACCGATTATGGCCCGCATCGATGCATAGAGGTCGTCAGCATCCAGAAGCGCGTAAGCCAAGGTGATCGCCAGTTCGTTGATCGTTCGGCCAAACGACATGTCGCCGAAATCGATCAGCCCGACAATGCGATCAGGATCACTGGCATCGACGATCACGTTGTTGTCGTTGGCATCCTGATGCAGAACCGACGCACGAAGCCCCGGCAAACGCGGCGCGACCCTGTCGCTGTATCTGGCGAACAGACCCTCGACCATCCGGCGGCGCGCGGGCGCTGCAATGTAACTGTCCCAAGACGACAGATTGCCAACGTGGTCGAGCGACCAAATGAAATCCGACCGGAAAGCGGCGGGATGTCCGAAACCCTGTAGTCCCCGGGTGACCCTGCCCATGAAGGCTCCAAGGTTCTGCAGCTGGTTAAGGCTGCGGGGGCCGCCACTTAGCAAAGCACCATCCAGCCACGTTACAAGCCTTACGATAGACTTGGCGCCGCTCACGTCAACTTCTGCAGTGTCAACTCCTGCCAGCGTCGGAACGACCTGAGGAACGCCTTGCACGCCGGCACGTCCGAGATGCGACATCGCGGCGTTCTGCAATGCGATCTGGTCCAGGTCTTCACCGGCATTGGCGATCTTCAGCACGAAGGTTCCGGTGCCAGCATCTATGCGGGCATTCTGGTCCCGCTCTGAAATCAGTGGCGATACCTCACCAGCGAATCCGTAGAGACGCCGGACGAGTGTCTGCATCTGAGCCGGAGCAAGATCGGGCGGCGGCGTTGTGAAGGCGGACATGGCATCTCCGGTTGGCTGGTAAATGTGAAACGGGGCCAATAGGCTCTTGAAAGTCGTCATGCGGCAAGCCCCGACATTTTTGCCATCGCAATGCTGCGCCCCCCGAGCATCGACGCGTGTTTCACTCGGACAATATAAACGATTTTATTGTTTGCAACCCATCAGATTCAAGCAACCGGACGAGAACTCATCGTCCCGCTAGTATGCCGCCGTGTCGCAGCCGGGAATACCGCCATCCAAAAATCCACCAACGATCGTTTCCCGTCCGAGGGAAAATGACGGAACCTAAAATATCCCCTGGTCGGGCTAGATCGGTCCGAACATGACGGCATCGCAGAATGCAATACAGTTCGCATCAGGGAACTGAGTGTGAGCCTGCTTAAGACATGCCACTATGCCGCCCAGTTTTCAAAATTTATTTCAATGACTTGTCTGGACGGCGCCCGCAGCATCCGATTCAAACAAAACCGATCGCCTCTTGCTGGCCCCTGCCCCTCCTCCTATATTTGCGTTGTTCGGGTCCGCCCGGACTATGGACATAAACGCGCTCGTAATAAGCGGATCGGACCCGGGGGCGGTACCCGGCGGCTCCACCAAACTCCCGGTATTGGCGGGACATGGGGCCGAAACAGGATCGACGAACGTCTAAAGGGGTTTGCTTTGTCCCGGTGAGGTACCACCGTTATCGGTCCGCAAAGTACAGTTGCCAATAACAACCGTGCTCCGATGGCTCTGGCTGCGTAAGCAGTTCGATCTATCGAAACTTAAGCCCTTGCGCCTAGCAGCGTAAGGCGGGGTTCGCAGGCACCTGGCAACAGAAGCCTGCACTTCCCTCTTCATGCTTCGTCAAGAACGTCCGTTTAGGGTTGCGTCCATACGCGCGACGTCCCGGGCCGACGGAGGCATGATGACAAATCTCGAACTACTTCAGGACTGGTACAACCGCGTCTGGGTTAAAGCGGACCTTGACGCGATCGACACCTATTTTGCGCCGCGCGCCGGGGCCGATGGGATCATGCCGGACGGCCAGGTCGGGGTGGAGGATTTCAAGGCGCTGGTACCGGCGCTCTTGGCCCTCGTGCGTGACCTTTCCATCGACATTGAACGCAGCCATGAGATCGGCGACTGGCTCTGGACCCAGATCGTCGTGAAGGCCTCGACCGCCCATGGCATCGATCCGATCCTTGCGCGCGGGCAGGTGATGGTGCGGATCGAGGACGGCAAGATCACCGAGGCCTATAATTGCTTCGACTTCATCACCTTCTTCGAACAGGCCGGACTGCTGCCGCAAGATGCGTTCATGCTCCTTCTTTCAGGCGAGAAACTCAGTTGAACCGCGGGTATTGCCGGTGATGGGGTTCGGTCGCATGATTGGACCATGCAACGTGCCCTTCTTCCTGCCCTCCTTCTGCTGTCGCAGCCGGTTCTGGCCTGCGACCTGGCGCTCGTTCTGACCATTGATGTGTCGGGGTCGATCGACCGCGGCGAATACCGTTTGCAGGTTCAGGGACTGGCCGATGCGCTCGCCGATCCGGAAATCGCGGATGCACTGGTGCTCGGACAGGTGGCCTTGGCGGTTGTCGAATGGTCCGGCACCGGACAACAGAATTTGTCAATGCCCTGGCGGCGCATGCTCAGCTATGAAGAGGTCGCGGATTTCTCGGATCGCGCCCGCGATCTCAAGCGCGCCTATTCCGGGTCGGACACGGCGGTGGGCGAGGCCATTGCATTTTCGGTCCAGCAGTTCGCGGCGGTCTCCGACTGCCGCCGCAAAGTGATCGATATATCCGGCGACGGGCCACAGAATGCGGGCTTTCCCCTTGCGCCCGAACGCACCGGGGCCGAGGCTGCGGGGATCGAGATCAATGCCGTCGCCATCGAGGATATCGGACAGGCAACGCCGATCACCGAGTTCTATCGGCGTTACGTCGTCACCCGGAACGGGTTTGTATTGACCGCGCGCGGGCTGGAGGATTATCCGCGGGCCATCCGCGCCAAGATCCTGCGCGAGGTTGCCAGGCCGCTCGGCTGAGGGCTTGACCACACCTGATCAACCATGCAAGCGTCAACCTGTGGGGCCTGCGACCGCGCCCCGTGAGGCCGAGGCCAGAAGCGTCGCATCCTTCTTGATCAACCCAAAGGATGCCCCATGCCCGGCTTCGGCTCTATCTCACCCGTACAACTCGCCCGCCTTATCGGCACGCCCGATTGTCCCGTCCTTATCGACACTTGTATGAACGACGACTTTGCCGACAACCCGCATCTGATACCCGGCGCGCGGCGATATCCCTTCGGCCGGATCGCCGAGTTTGTCACCGAAATCGGGGACCGTCCGGTCATAGCGATCTGCAAAAAAGGGCTGAAACTCTCGGAAGGGGCGGCCGCGATCCTGCGCTGCCACGGAGTTAGGGCCGAAACACTGGAGGGAGGCATTCTGGCCTGGCAGGCCGCCGGTTTGCCGATGATCCCCGCTGCCGCCCTGTCCGCCTCGCGCCTCTGGGTCACACGACACCGGCCCAAGATCGACCGCATCGCCTGCCCCTGGCTGATCCGGCGATTTATCGACTCCGACGCGCAGTTCCTATTTGTCGCCCCAGCGGAAGTGTCCGCCGTAGCAGAAAAATTCAACGCCGCGCCCTTCGACATCGAAGGCGTCACCTTCTCGCATCGGGGCGGCAAATGCTCATTTGACGCCCTTCTCGACGACTTCCAGCTTCACACCGAACCGCTCGACCGGCTGGCGCTTGTCGTGCGAGGGGCCGACACTGACCGTCACGATCTGGCGCCGCAGGCGGCAGGACTCCTGGCCCTGTCGGTCGGTCTCTCGCGGCAATACAAGGACGATCTGGAGCAGCTTGAGGCCGGAATGCTCATGTATGACGCGCTCTACCGCTGGGCCCGTGACGGGTTCGAAGAAGGCCATGACTGGCCAGCGGGGCGCAAGGCATGAGCGACCCTCAGCTTTGGACGGTCTTCGGCCGGATCGGCATCCTTTCCTTCGGCGGGCCTGCCGCGCAGATCGCGTTGATGCACCGCGAATTGGTGGAGGAACGCGACTGGCTGAGCGAGGAGGAGTACCTCCGGGCGCTCAGCTTTTGCATGCTCTTACCGGGACCCGAGGCGATGCAGCTTGCCACCTATGCGGGCTGGAAGCTCGGTGGCATCAGGGGCGGACTGATCGCGGGTGGCCTCTTCGTGCTGCCCGGCGCGGCGGTGATCCTTTTGCTGGCGGCACTTTATTCTGCCTTCGGACAGGTCCCGCTGGTCTCGGCGCTTTTTCTCGGCGTCAAGGCTGCCGTCGTGGTGATCGTGATCGAGGCCCTGATCAGGGTGGCCCGTCGGGCGCTGAAAGGACGAGCGGCCTATGCGATTGCGGTCCTCGCCTTCATCGCGATCTTCGCTTTCAATCTGCCCTTCCCGGTCATTGTCGTTGCGGCTGCCATCGCAGGGGCAACTCTTCTGCCGCGCCCGCCCGCCAAGGATATAGCCCTTCCCAACCATCCCCGCCTTGCCGGAACAGTGGCGGCCGGCCTCGGGCTCTGGTGGGCACCGGTCGCAGCCCTTGCGCTTTGGGGACAGGACTTTCTGGTGGAAATCGGCCTCTTCTTCTCAAAGCTCGCCGTTGTCACCTTCGGCGGCGCCTATGCCGTTCTGGCCTACATGACCCAAACCGTCGTGCAGGATTACGGCTGGGTGACGACACCTGAAATGATGGATGCGCTGGGGTTGGCCGAGACGACTCCGGGACCGCTAATTCTCGTGACCGAATTCGTGGGCTATCTTGCCGGATCACACCAGGGCGGGGTGGGCCTCGCCATCTCGGCGGCTGCGCTGACGATCTGGGTGACATTCCTGCCCTGCTTTCTCTGGGTCTTCGCTTTCGCGCCATATATCGAATGGACCGCCACACGCCCGCGTCTGGCCGCCGCACTGTCCGGCGTCAGCGCCGCCGTCGTCGGCGTCATAGCCAATCTGGCGATCTGGTTCGCATTGCATCTGTTCTTCGCCCGCACGAATAGTCTCGGCGGTTTGCCCCTGCCTGTTCCGGAGTTCGCGTCCTTTCACTGGCAACCCACGCTGATTGCTTTGCTGTGCGCCTGGCTCCTGTTGCGGCGGCGCTGGAACATGATCGCTGTTCTCGGCATCGCCGCACTTGTCGGCGCTGCCCTTTCAGCGGTCCGGTGACAACGCTCCGCGTACGCGCGGCAAGGGCCCTTTCATTCCGGTTCGAATCCCTTATGCTGGCCGTCACGCAGCCACGGGAAGACCGCAAAATATGAGTAAAACCATCGACTACGGCAACCTCATGCACCGCGCGATGCGGGGCCTGATTCTGGAGGTTTTGCGCGGGGTCGAACGGCATGGTCTGCCCGGCGAACATCACTTCTTCATCACCTTCGATACACGCCATCCCTCGGCCCAGCTCGCCGACTGGCTGCGCGAAAGGTATCCCGAGGAGATGACGGTGGTGATGCAGCATTGGTACGATGCGCTGAGCGTGAATGACGACGGTTTCGCCATCACGCTGAATTTCGGAGACAACCCGGAACCGCTTTACATCCCCTTCGACGCGATCCGCACATTCGTCGATCCCTCAGTCGAGTTTGGCCTGCGATTCGAAACGCAGGACAGCGACGACGACGAGGAGGATGAGGACGAAGACGACACCGCGGAGGCCACCGCGCCGCGGAAAGAGGCCGAGGTTGTCAGCCTCGACAAATGGCGGAAGTGACGCTTTAGCGACGTTAGCGCCACCGTTAACGACATCGTCCTTGGCCCCCCGGCCGGAATCGCTTAGGCAGGGTCCGACATCTTCCAAGGACGGACCTTCGCCATGACCAAGACCCGCACCGAGACCGACAGCTTTGGCCCGCTTGAGGTTCCCTCCGACAAGTACTGGGGGGCGCAGACCCAGCGCTCGATCATTAACTTCCCCATCGGCTGGGAAAAGCAGCCCGTTGCGATCATCCGTGCGCTTGGTGTGATCAAGCAGGCAGCGGCCGAGGTCAACATGGCGACCGGCAAGCTCGACCCCGCCATCGGCAAGGCAATGGTACAGGCGGCCTCTGAGGTCGTGGCGGGCAAGTTCGACGACAACTTCCCGCTGGTCGTCTGGCAGACCGGATCGGGCACCCAGTCGAACATGAACGCGAACGAGGTCGTGTCAAACCGCGCCATCGAGATCCTCGGCGGCGAGATGGGGTCGAAGAAGCCCGTCCATCCGAACGACCACTGCAATATGGGCCAATCGTCGAACGATACCTTCCCGACCGCGATGCATGTCGCCATCGGCATGATGGCGCGCGATGTGCTGCTGCCGGGTTTGCGTAAGTTGCATGGCGCGTTGGCGGCGAAGTCGGATGAGTTCAAGGACATCATCAAGATCGGCCGCACCCACACTCAGGACGCCACACCCCTGACACTTGGCCAGGAATTCGGCGGCTACGCCCATCAGGTGAAGAAGGGGATCGAGCGGGTCGAGGCCTGCCTGCCCGACATCTATGAACTGGCGCAGGGCGGCACTGCGGTTGGCACCGGGCTGAATACCAAAAAGGGCTGGGATACGGCGATTGCCGCCAAGATCGCCGAGATTACCTCCCTGCCCTTCGTCACCGCCCCGAACAAGTTCGAAGCACTTGCGGCACATGACGCGATGGTCATGTTCTCGGGGGCGTTGAAGACGGTCGCCGCGAGCCTCTTCAAGATCGCCAACGACATGCGGCTTCTGGGCTCCGGCCCCCGGTCCGGCCTCGGCGAACTGATCCTGCCGGAGAATGAGCCGGGGTCGTCGATCATGCCGGGCAAGGTCAATCCGACGCAGGCCGAGGCGCTGACGATGGTCTGCGCTCATGTGATGGGCAACGACGCCGCCGTGGGCTTTGCGGGGTCGCAGGGTCATTTCGAACTGAACGTCTACAACCCGATGATGAGCTACAACGTGCTGCAATCGATGCAGCTTCTGGGCGACGCGGCGGGGTCGTTCACCGACAACATGGTTGTGGGGACCGAGGCGAACGTGGCGCGGATCGACAAGCTTATGAAAGAGTCGCTGATGCTGGTCACGGCACTCGCCCCCACCATCGGCTATGACAACGCGACCAAGGTCGCCAAAACCGCGCACAAGAACGGTACGACGCTCCGCGAAGAGGCCATCGCGCTTGGCTTCGTCGATGGCGAGACGTTCGACCGCATCGTCCGACCGGAACTCATGGTCGGCCCGGAGGACTAAGACCTGCCACAGATCGTCAACCTGAGAACCGAGCGGAAGCGGCGCGAGCGTGCCAAGGACCGGGCAAAGGCGGCGGAAAACGCCGCCCGCTTCGGTCGGTGCAAGATTGCCAAGGCCGAGGAAGAGGATACGGCCGCCCGCGCGACCCGGCACCTCGACCAGCACCGGCGCGAGGACCCGGAGACGTGAGCCGTCCGCTCAAAAGGTCGTTGACCCTGAACGGGCACCGGACGAGCGTGTCACTGGAAGAACCTTTCTGGCGCGCCTTCAGGCAGATTGCCGAAACCAGGGATCAGCCAATCAACGCGCTCGCGGCAGAAATCGATGCTGCGCGTGATGCCGAAACCGGCCTTGCAACGGCGATACGGCTGTTTGTTCTGAACGATCTTCAGGCCCGGCTTGACGTACGCTGATACTCAGCTTGCGACAGGGTGAGGGTAAAGCGCGCGCCGCAGCTTAGTTGAGAGCAATTTCTGATATTCTTCATCGTCGGTCAGGTCCCTGCGGCGGGGTCTGGATTTGAGTTCCCCGGAAAAGAGTGCCTGGATTTCCTCGCGCGAGACGGTTTCGAACTCCGGCTCCGGTTCAACATGAATACCGACAAAGCGCCAGGACGGGATGGCGATGCGTAGAAGGCTGCTGGCAGCGTGACGCCCCGCTTGACCGCAATGATATTCCTGTAACGTCATGTTCCCTCCCCAGGGTCACGACAATCCTCACACGATCTCTTCGCCCTTGATGACGGAAGAATCGCAGGCCAGAGCTAAGACTGCGATAGTTTCTCTTCTCGGATCAATTCCCGGTTGCAGAGTTTATTGATTTCCCACCAACGGCGTTGACACTTGTTGTCTGGACGCAACAGCTTTTCCGCACTCTTGCGGCCCTAAGGGGAAAATCCGCGATCCATACTGTGCATTTCTCAAATGCTCAGACAGGCCCGCGACGCACATGCGCCCGAAAACTAGTTACGTTCCCGCTGCAGCAGGGCCGCTATTTCCTCACGAGAGACTGAGAGGTCGGCAACACTGTTCGTGAACGGCTGAGACGACCGGATACCAAAGGACGGAAAGGCGATACGGATATGCACCGGCAAGTTCCCGGGGAAAGCAGAGCCCTCGCCGTGAGTGCCGCGAAAACCAGTTCAACATCATTACCCGCCCCCCGACGGATGTATAATCGGGGCCAGCACCTGAGTGCGCCTGCGGCCCCGACGGGCGTTGCCGCCCGATGTGGTGACATAGTCAATTGCGGCGACAGTCTTAACAAATCCCTTAATGGTTGTATTTACACTCAAGCCAAGTAACGTGGCGTCACCCTCGATTTTCCATCTAGCAGATCGCCTGAATCGTGGCAAAATTGTGATTTTTACTCTCTAACCGCCTTTATCTGGCCTTTTTTAGAGATGAGGACCAATTCGGCGCTTGTCCTCGAAACCCGATTCGCCAAACCTGGCGCGCCACCACAAAGAGGCAACCACCACCAAAGGTTGCTCCCGTCGTCATCGCGGCGGCTACTGCCGTAACGCAACCCGAAGCAAAATGCCCGCCTGCGACCGGACCGTGAGATGGGCAACCGGAACTGGCGGCGATCCTTCCGTCGAGAATTCCAGATCGCGGACGAGGAGCGCGAGCAGGAGCGGTCCCTCGATCATCGCGAACCCGGCCCCGGGGCATACCCGAGGGCCTGACGAAAACGGCAGGAACGCACGCCGCGCACTGTCGCGCCCCTCGGGGCTCCGCCACCGCCCGGGATTGAAATCATCGGGCTGGTCCCACAGCCTTTCATGCCGGTGCACATGCCAGGGGCTGATGACGATCTGCGCCCCGCGCGGAACCGCCCGATCTCGGAACCGGACGGGACAGCGCGCCTCACGCACCATCATCGGCACCGGCGGGTAAAGCCGCAGCACCTCACGGAAGACATCGCGGGTAAGTTTCAACCGGGCGACATCGGCAAAGACGGGTTTTTCGCTCAGAACCTCCCGCGCCTCCGCGGCGACGCGCGCCTGCAACTCGGAATCGGTGGCCAGCAGATAGAGCGCCCAGGCCAAGGCCGATGCCGAGGTCTCGTGTCCCGCCAGGAAAAAGATCGCGACCTGATCGACCATCTCGGAGGCATCGAAGCGGTCGCCTGTTTCCGGATCGACGGTCGTCATGATCTTTGTTGCCAGATCATCGGGCGCGGTGCCGACGGCGATTTCGGCTGCACGCCCGGTCGTCAGTCGGGCGATAAGGCCCCGGATCTCGCGCGCAGCCCGGCGGATGCCCGGGCGATGGAACCGCGGAACCCAGCGCGGCAGCGGCAGGAAAGCGGCGAGGTTCAAGAGCGGCTGCGCCCGCTGGTATCGGCGGAAGGCGTGGAACACGCCGGATGCGATCTCATGCTCAATCGGGATCGAGAACAGCGTCCGAAAGATCACGTCGGCAGCAGCGTGGCTTGTCTCTTCCTCTACCTCGACCACCGTTCCCGCACGTGCCGCCATCCGGTCGCGCGCAGCCTCGGCCGCCCCGAGCATTGCGGGAAAACTCTGATGCAGCCTACCACCTGCAAAAGCAGGGTCGATGATCCGCCGTTGCCGCGCCCATTCCTCGCCGTTGGTGACAAAAACCGAGCGGCCAAGCAACGGCAACAACCCTTCGCGCACCCGGTCGGATTTCGGGAAATCCGCAGGGCGTTCATTCAACACGCGGTCGATCAACTCCGGATCATTGCAAAGGTACGACCGAAAAAAAGGCGTGCGGAACTCGGCCATCCAGGCGCGATAAAGCCTGGCGGGCTGTGCAGAGAGAATATCGGCCCTGAACAGTCGCAGGTATCGCAGTAGCGACACCTTGTCAGGACGGGAGGCAGGTTTCGGAGCGATCATGCGATATCCCGGTAATGGTTTGCCACACGCTCGATCCGGCTTTGTGACGGCTTGCGGTCGCGGAACCGGGCTGAAAGGGTCTGAGGCCCTGCCGTGATGCGGAAATAGTCATAGTCGCCCGGTCGGTCGAAAGCACACAGATACTGGAAATGCAGCCTGAAATACCGCCGCTTCAATGCCTGCCAGCGTTCCGGGCTTAGGGTCTGGGTGAATGCAGCGGAGATGACCAGCGGCCAGCGTTTACCGGGCGGGGCGACGCCGGTCACGCTGACCGGGTCGCAGAGCGCGAAGGCGCAACCGTCACCCGGTGCTGTGACATCGACCCAGGTCAGTTCGTCTCGCGCCGAAAGGAAGGCGAGATCGGCCCTGAGGCGACGCGCGCGCGGCAGGAAGGCGGCCATCGGCACGACATGACCGAGCGACAGAAACCCCAGCGCGGGCCCGGATGCGGGCACCCTGCCCGCCCGGATCAGATCGGCCAGCACCGAGACAGCCAGATGCACGCCGGAGGAATGTCCGACAACCAACACCTCATCCCAGTCCTCCTGCAGTTCGGCCGCGACCCGGTCTGCAAACTGTGCCAGCCGCGCCTCGAGCACGGCCGGATAGGCGCCGCCCTCCTGCGCGGTGAACGCATAATCATGCATCAGATAATAAGCGTAGATCCGGCCATCGAGCGCGCGAAACCGCCAGAGCACCGCCCAGACCAGCACGACACCCCCGATCCAGCCGACTTCGGGCGGTATTCCCGCCGCCCCAAGCCCCCGGCCCAGCAAGAGCGCCGCGCCCCAGCCCGCTGCCGTCGCCACGAATAATTGCAGCAGCAGAACCACCACGGGATAGAGCGCGGCAATCGTCGGCCCCTTCCTGAGCCGCATGACACGGAAGATCACCCCCGAGGCGACATAGGTCCAGGCCGTTCTGGCAAGCTGGCCGTAGGTTGCGATGATCCCTTCGGCCATCGAGGATCGCACGATATCCGACCAGACCAGCACCTCGATCCCGGCCTCGGTCTCGCCACGCTCCATCCGGCCGACCACCTGCCAACCATGAGCGGTGCCCGGACGCCTCGGAGAGAACGCTACATCATATCCCGATATTTCGGATTGCGCCCTGGCTTCGCTGCGATAAAGCTCGCGGTAGCGGCGTGGATGAAAAGGATCGTAGCCGGGGATGTAGAACACCCGCCGACGCGCAACCCTGTCCCGGTTCCCGCGCTGCATCCGCCTGCCGCCTGCCGCCTGCCTCTGTTGGCAGTGATGCTAGCGGAGATTGCCCGGCAATACCAATCAGGAACCGCTTTCTGCCCGATCAGAGGTCCTGCCCAGCCAGGATAGCGCCTGCAGCCCGCCCCAATTGGCGCGACACATCCTCGAAAACAGTATCATATCCGGCGAACAGCGCCCGGTTCAGGTCACGCCCGGCCTCGGTTTCGGAAAAGTCGATATACTCGCCAATCTCCTCGTCGGACAGCGGAGCGTAGGCCATGGCCAGATAGGACAGGATCCATATCTCTGTTTCGTCGCGGATATCGGCCTCCTGCCCCCAGATTTCGCCGATTATCTCATCCTCACTCATCGCCGACGGCAACGCGCCGGCGTCGGCCAGTCCGAGGTAAAAAGCATAGTTGGCGTTCAGCCCGCCCGTGACATTGGCATCGACAAGATCATTGACCGAAACGAACTCCTCGATCAGTTCCAGACGGGGGTCGCCGGTCTCCCGCATTTCGTCCAGTTTCGCCCGGCTCGCCTCGTCAACGGCTTCATCGAGAAGGGCACGGCGGGCCGAGATTTCCAGCGCGACAACCCGGCGGCCAAGATCGGACGAAAAGAATTCTAGCATCGAGGAGACATTGCCACCGGAAGTGTCAAGTGCTGCCTCAAACGCTTCGGAGAAACCGTCGACCATGCGCCCTGTTTCATAAATGCCGGCGACCGCTTCATTCCACCGGGCGCCGCCACTGCCCGGAAACATGTCAGCTTCGAGCTCGCGGCCATAACCGAGCCCTTCCTCGGTCATCACAGCAAAGACTTCGGGCAGTTGGAGCGCGGCGCTCAATTCCGTCACGTCACTGTCGGCGGCACGGGATGAGTCGGCCAGCGAGAAAAAGAGTGCGACAGGTAGCGCTGCGGCAAGGCGGAACATGGATGGTCCTCGATCGAGTGGAGACATACACCTAGTCGCACAGGATGCTTCTGCCAAGAACCCGGCGCACTCGTTTGAGTCCACCAAGGCCAAACCTTGCGAAAATTACGGGTTGCGCTGCTGCGCGCGGCCCGCTAAATCCCGCGCACAACGACCCCTGACGCGGAGAGGTGCCGGAGCGGTCGAACGGGGCGGTCTCGAAAACCGTTGTGGGTGTGAGCCCACCCAGGGTTCGAATCCCTGTCTCTCCGCCAAATCTCATCTATTAATTGCTTAAATACAAATACATAACCAAAAAAAGCGCGAATTCATCCCCCATTATGACCGCCATTGTGATTTCGGTGCCCGCCGCGTGAAAGCCCAAAATGTTACGGTTTATACCGGATGAACGGGGCGAGCGGTTCAGTGTTAGCTGGCTCGGAAGAATCTACCTCCCCTCCCGGCCCTTTCGCTCGTGACCCTCGGAAAGGTCGTAGGACGCTGAAAAATTATTACCGCCCGAACGCACCAAGACCTCGGCATGGCGATAGGCGCTCTCGGACCGCGAAGAACGCTCATAGAAACGTCGCGAAACCTCAGCGTTGAGCTCCTTTTAAGAAGCTCTTGGATAGGAAATTGATAATCTCTGTTCGAGCTTCCTCGTCCGGAGCATGATGTTTCGATAAAAAAGCTGCAAAGCTGTCATAGCCGTACGTTTCGACGTGACGCCTCGCAAAACCAAGCATCAGAATTGGACTGTGGCAGAAGACACATCGTGCTCTGAGAAGGTTTGCTGCATGATCAGTATCCCCGTCCGAGCGCTGCTCTTCTGCGAGCACCGGCTGCGCCAGCAGTACACAAGTGATGGCGACAACATGGACCCAGATTGAGCAATGACGATTATGCATAGCTAACCTTGGCGGCTTTGCTGTAGGCCAACCAATTACTCAGGCTCCACAGCCCCCTTGCGCTGATAACTGTACGCTCACCCTTCCTAAAACCACTTGATCGGCGTCAACCGAAAGAGGCCAAGAAAGGCACTTCAATTGGGTGGCTCAGCTAAGCAGTGGGTTAAGGCTCGAATTGTACTGGCCAAGCCAATGACCGCGATGCGGGACAAAGCTGCCGTACGATACCAAGCAGCGTTCCTGTTTGATTAAACTTCGCTTCGCAGACAAAACACACTTCGGATGTTCGACGGTGTCTTCAAAGAGGGAAGAAGCGGACTCGGCGAAAGAATTCAAAGTGACACCTTGTATTGCGCTTCACTAGAATGACCTGCAGCGACCAAGCATGGAGAATCATCGATGCAGCCGTCCGGTATCTTGCGTGAACTTCTCGGAAGGTTACCCCGGGATATCGTGATTGATCCTGAAGCGCCGAGTTACGAATCTTTACGTCGCGTCTGTATTGTTTGTCGCGTTGTCGAGTTTTCGTCCAACCGATAGTTCATCCCTGACCTCAGGGTCGGTGTCCAAAAACTGGGGTTCCACCATCGCTCCGACCGCATCGAAATAGCGGCTCACAAAGGCGCGAAACGATGCAGCAAGTGCGATATCGGCGATGTTGAGGTCGCTGAAACCAAGCACACGCAGCCTCTGGATGTCGGCCTCAATTACACGCGAAGCGTCCTGGCTGATCTGCGCAGCATAATCAAGCATCGCGACTTCCTTGTCTGAAAGACCTGCGTTCCGGTGATCTCTCCTAATCGCAAGTGCTGTCTCCCGGCCCAGAGCCTGGGACAGGGCCCGGAAGTAGACGTGAGAGCAGTAGCTAGAAGGTACGAACTTTGCGGCGACAAATGTGATGAGCCTGAAATTGAGGAGGCCGAGCGAGAACCCGTCCCGTAACTGATGTAAGAGGCTTTCGATGGGAAGAATGACATCGGGTCGAGCCGACCAGCACTGAGTGGCCTGCATGACCAGGCCCATCGACGCCACTTCCGCGCTGTAAAGCTTTGCGAGCTCTCCGGTCGCATCTTCCGGCTCTATTGTCTTGATGAACATCAATCGGCCTCCCCAAGCACGATGATGAAACAATATCGGTGCGGTTGGTTCTCGGCGATGATTCTTCTTTTTGAGGGTATTATCTGGTGCTTCCGCTTGGGGCTCAGTTCCCCCCGGCGTCCGGCATCCAGCGACGAATGACGCCCTCGCTGTCGTCAAAATGTGCTTCGAATATGGGCGAAGCCAGGACTGCCAACATATGCAGCTCGCCGTCTCCCATATTGCGGAAGCAGTGGCGGATTTTTGCAGGTACCAGTGCCGAGTGGCCCGCACTCGCTTGAAACCGTTCCCCTTCGATCCAGATCTCCGCTTCGCCCGATAGCACAGTCAGGACTTCCTCGACCGGGTGCCAATGAGTTGGGGCCCCTAGCCCTGGCTCGCACCACTGCTCAAAGATCAAAAGGGCAGACGCGCCGGTCAGGGCCGAGATGCGCATGCGCGTCGAGACACCGGGACGCCATTCGAGTCGGGCTTGAATGTTGTGATCGATCAGGTCCAAGGCAAGCCCCCCATGTACAGGCGGCGTAGGGCCGCAGGTTTTGGCTCGGCAAACAAGACTTGATGAGTCCGCAACACCGGAAACGCGATCGACATCTGCCCACCTAAAGGAATCTAACGCTCGCATCTCCCAGGAACAGCTGCGCAATCAATAAATTACCACTGCTTGCCGCAAAGTGCACGCGTGTCTGCTTCGGGCTCAACGCGGTCATCTGATCCAAGCCCTTAGATGTCTCGGTTGAGCCCGAATTCGACGCTTACTCCGAGCAGCGATAAGGAGTTCGTATGGGTGCCGATCGAAACTCACGCGCCTGGCACATAAGCCTGAAGGATGGCAGCCCGTTCGCGCTCTGCTTTGTAAGCTGCACGGAAGCGCGGAGCAAAAAAAGCCGCGAAGGCGCGGACCTCAGGACGACGATAGGCTTCAGGACTGATTGCCAACCAGGACGACAGACCTGTTCCCTCAGGTGGCTCGAAGCAACGCACCAGATCGGGGTAGTCCAACGCAAAAGAGATACTTAGCGGACCGATGCCGAGCCCTGCAGCTACACTGGCGGCAATGGCCTCCGCGTCTTGGCAGCGACCAACTATCTGTTCGGGCGAAATCCGCTCAACCAGCCAGCGGTTGAGGAAGAGTGCAGCAGGCATCGGATCGTAGATCACGAAGCTGTGGCCAGCAAACTCCTCGGGCGATGAAGGCAACCCTCGGCGATCTGCGTAGCTGCGCGACGCGAAGAGTGTTGATCTGACATCTGAAAGCTTTGTGCAGATCAACCGCTCGTCGGCAACGCTCGGAGCGATACGCAGCGCAATATCGGCTTCGCCGGCGACCAGATCCAGAACCTGGTAAGTCGATATCAATTCGTAACGCACATTCGGATTCTCCGCGCTGAAGTCCGATAGTATCGCGGAGAATATGGGCGAGAAGTTTCGGCGAGGCGCGGTGATACGAATGGTCTGTACGTTCGGCCGGCGTGCCTGATGGGCCGCGCCCTCGAATTCGTTCGCTGCCTTCTCCAGCTTTTCCGCATGTGGCAGGAGGCATTTGGCTTCGTGTGTTGGATGAAAACCGCGCGTGTCCCTCAGGAACAGAGTCAGCCCGAGTCTGGTTTCCAGCGCTTCGATCTTTCTGGTCACGGTCGGCTGTGAAATGCAAAGTCTCCGAGACGCCGCCAGCGTCGAACCGCTTCGGTAGACAGCAAGAAATACACGAACGTCCGACCAGTCCATGCGCGTCGCTATACATTCATGAAGAGCGGCTTTTCACCAAAGTGCATACCACGCCTCAGCCCTTCATCATAGCATCCTCTCAATCGCGCTTGGGCATGAGGGTCTTCGAAATGGCAACGATTGAAGGATTATTCCGGTCCGAGGCTTTCTTCAGAACCCTTCATTTTTCTTGGCCGCGGTTGCGTCGGGCCACAGAAAGATCCGAAAGCGACCCCGACGCCTGTCGCGCCCGCATGGAGTTCGTGAAGAAGATGATACAAGCCTGCCCTGAAGCCTTCACATCCGTGTCAGACATCGAAAGCATGTCGATCTTAATGTCGCGACGATACTGAGGTGCGCGGGTGTTCACAGTCGAATGGAAATCAGCTTTCGAGCCGACGCTGGCCAATTACAAGGCACAAACCAGACATATTACCGGCCGGGGCGATATCCGATTGGTCTTTGTATTCTTTGGTGAATTCAGCCGAAAGAGGCCAACGCTGCACGGGCTGTCGAGGAAGCGAGTATGCGCCCTTTCAATAGGCGAGTTAATGTTCTGGCGATCGCGTCGCGAACGGAACTTGAGGACAGTAGCATGCGGCATCTCGCATTGACGGCAGACCATGTTGCCCGGGCTAAAAGGCTCATACCCCAGACTGCGACGCAAACCACTTTGTTGATAAGTGCGACGAGGTTTAGTCTCTGGCTTTTCAGGTCGACCGTGGTCACTCTCGCAAAGAGCATAGCTGCTCTGTCTGGGATAATTGGAAGCTCCGCACGAATGGCTTATGTCGATCCATACATGCCGAACAAAAAAAAGGAAGGAACTGATCTAATTGGTTGATACGAAGCCAATCTGTCCGCTTTGGGCTCAAAGCGGTCATCCCACGGGCCCAGTCGCGCTGATCCATCCGTTCTTGTGGCTGATCGTCCGCTGTGCGGGACGAAGCGGGCCTAAGTTTTTTATCAACCGAAGTCGACCAAAATATGATTCTTCTTGATGACGCAACGAACGGTTACTTTCTGTTCGACTCTCTCAGAGTTCCTTGACGAAAAGTAGCCATTCGGTTCCGTCGCCGTTCCATGACCCCTGCACTATTGGTCGGCTGTCAGTGACTCGGTAGCCGTGGCGTTGGTACAGTCGGCGGGCTTCGGCATTTGTGTCTGAAGTGATCAGGCTGATCGTCGTGTTTCCCGCTTCGTGGGCCAATCCCTCGGCAAGACCCAGGAGACAGGTGGCATGTCCGCGTCCACGGGCCTCGGGAAAGGTGGCAATGGCGTTCAGATACCACGTGCCGAGCGCCTCATTCTCAAGTTCTATGAGTGGCCGTGCGACATCGCCGAATGCATCGGTTGGTTCGGGCTCAAGGGGCATGGAATACCCCAGTAGCGCAGCCTCGATGCCATCCCCGCGATCTATGACGATCATTTGTATATCCGGATCTTTGATACGTGAGAGAGCGCGACGTCGGCCAACGTCCCAAGCGCTTTCACCTACGCCACGCATAGTCTCCCAAATCGCGACAAGAACACCGTGTCCCGCCATGTCATAAAGCTTTATGAAGCTTTCGACGTCACTGGGCTCGGCGCGGCGGAGAGGCGGAGTTAAAGTGATGCTCATGATAGACCTAAAAAACGCGACGGCTCCCGGCGGCTCAACGCCTTCTTTTGGGCGTTGTCGGCGAACTCACGCTATCACATTTCAGAGTCGCAAGGTCTGAATTTTTTTCTCTCACGTCCGTCCCAAGATGGGCTGCATCAGTAATCCGTTTTCGGCTCAAAGCGGTCATCGGATGTATTCGTCCGCTGCCCTAGATTTCATGTCCTTCATCACGGGCCATCCTCGCGAGCGTGTTCACCAGTCGGCGCATCTCAACCGCTTCCTCCGACCGCTCCCCGTGCTTCCAGTTCCAGTGCGCCTTGCCGCGCGGCGCACCGCCGCCCGCGCCGTGAACGCGGCACACGGCCCATCCGTTGACCGCTGGGGCTTTGCACCGCTCTCCGGTTGACTTGGCCCTAGCGTGGCACCTAGGCGCGTCCCTGAGGCGCTGGGCGGGGCTCATGGGGCAAAGTATCTGGACGCCTCGCCAATGGCCGCTATGCGGGTAAAGAGGATATTTACTGTTCTAGAATGAACCTCAGTTTTGACACTCATCAATATGTGGGAACTTCTGCGTGGTAAGAAGGTGAAATGTAGAAGGAGCATAAAATGCAACTTAGAAGATCTACTTTGTTTGCGCTCTTGATTCCAATTTTGGCAATCAGCTGCACTCCGTCTCAGAGTTCTGGCCGATTAATAGTTGGCTCGACTGCGTCCGGGGATTTGATGACTCCAGAGCAGGCTGAGGCGAAATGTCGGGAACTCGGGAAAACATCAATGCTTCAGATCACAAAAACAAGAACTGATAACATTTGTGTATGAACCTCTCTTCCGTTTTTCGAAGTCAGGCTCGCGAGTTTTCTAGCGTCGCCTCACGCTCAAGGCGGTCAACTGATGCATTTGCTCGCTTCCTTAGATTGCTTCCCCTTCATCACGAACCATCCGCGCGAGCGCGTTGACCAGTCGGCGCATTTCGACCGCCTCTAGAGACCGCCCGCCGTGCTTCCAGTTCCAATGCGCCTTGCCGCGCGGGGCACCGCCGCCAGCCCCGTGAACGCGACATACAGCCCACCCGTTGACCGCTGGGGCCTTGCACCGCTCGCCGGTGGACTTGGCCTTGGCATGGCATCTGGGCGCATCTCTAAGGCGCTGCACAGGGCTCATGGGTTTAGCGTCACTTTTTTTCATTGGCCCTCCCCCCCATGCTGAACGGGGCCGACTATTGCCCGACCGCCCTCGTTCACTGTGACGCGCTCTACCCGGACAACCTGCTGGGCCTTTGACCGATACCGTTTCAGCGTTTCCATCTGCGCCGCGAAGGTGCGGGTGAGCTTGTTTAGCGCCCTTTCAGAGCTGTCCCTGCTCGCAAGAGTTTCCGCCCAAAGATAGCGCCGCGATGTGTCCATTGCACAGACATGCACCGCCGCCATCTGTGCTGCCAGCATCGCCTCGACTTCATCCCTCGGTTCCAGACCGACGACGACGCCCAGCGCAAAGCGCATTTTGCTTTCGGATACTGAGCCCTTGTCAGATACCGCGTTGGCAATCTGGCCGAGAAAAGCATCCATGAAGCCATAGTCAAAGGTGCCCACCGCCGCCATCAGCCGCAGATATTCCTCTCCGTTGCTTTCCTCCCCAACCGTGAAGCTCGCGGCGTTGCCCTCCATCGTAACGGACACTTCCGGGGCTTTCGCGCGGCGCTCGTGAAGCTTCTCCTTCAACTCGGCGAAATTCGGTGCTTGTTTCTTGCTCACTTCGTTCATTCGGTACCTGCCTATGGCTAGATGTATATATGTCCTGTTTTTTGGGACGGGGATTTCGCGGAAACTGCCGAATGCGTCCCTTTTTTTGGGACAGTTTCGGGTGTTTTGCTGCTCTCGGGGCTGCGAGTGTCCCGAAAATTAGGACGGGGCGTCCTGTTTTTTGGGCGGGGATTCTGTTTTTCGCTCCACCGCATGAACCCCTTCAGGGCAGGCTTGCCGTTCGTCGTGGGCTCCTCCTGCAAAGCCCATTTCGACGCCTTGCCGATACCGTTTGCCCCAAGATGCGGGGCTTCCGTCATCGTGATGAACTCGCGCTCGGCCAGTTCGCGGAAATATCCCGTGACGGTGTTGCGGTTCACGTTGAGCGCGGTGGCCGCGTCCCGGTGACTGAGGAATATGTCGCCGTTGTTGGCACCATTGAACCGGCGCTTCAGTTCGATGTAGAGCGCTCGTGGGCCGGGCTTCAGGGTGGCCCAAGCCTCGCTCGCCTGTAGCCATTCGGGAAGCTGGACGTGACGCCCAGCCCCCCCTTTCTTATGCGCCTTGTAGCGTTTCGCCGGTCTAGCCATGCCGCCCCTCGTAGAAGGCCAGGAACGCCACTGCACGGGCGCTGGGCTCTGAGAGCCCGTGCTTACGCATGATGCGGCGTACGGGCGCTGGAAGCGGCGCTGGGCGCATCTGGGCAACAACTTGCGTCATTCGCCAGCCTCCATGCCCGAGACGGTCACTACGGCGTCACAGGCAAGCCTGTAGCGGGCGTGAACCCCTTTGTAGGTGCCGCTATGTTTTTCAATCTCGGTATCGACCGGGATGCCCTTGTCGCGGAGCTGGTGGACGTAGGTCGACCACCGCAAAGCCGGTTTTTCGAGCGGGCTCACGCCGCGCGCACCAGCACGGTAGAGTTGATATAACGTCCAGCCAAGACGGCCAGTAAGCCGGAATGTGCGGGGGCATTCGCCGCCCCCAAGGGTGACGTTGACTTTCATCTGAAAGCCTTTCAATGAAAGGCGCGATGCATTAGGACTTACGTTGTCGAGACTACCCAGCGCCCGCGCCTGATTTCAGGTTAGCGGGCGTTATTCGATGCCGCGCTGCGCTGGGCGAGCCAATCTGCAACCGCGCTTTCCGGCCAAGCGACCGCGCGTGAGGTCAGCTTAACCGGGCGGGGGAACTCATCCTTCGCCATCAGCGCATAAAGGGTGGACCGGCTGAGGCCCGTCATGGCCTCCACTGTTCTGCGTCGAAGATGTCTTTCCGTCATATTACCCCTATCTCGCTCCGCAAGTTGGTTGCGGAATCGTTCTCAGTTTGCGAGAGTTGGGGCAGGACACCGGGAGTGCTTTCCGTATCCTGCCCGACCGCCCTTTGGCTTTACCAGAGCCGGGGGCGGTCAACGGGTTACTCTCTTTGACCCGTTTGTAAGGCGCGTATTCCCTCTGTTGCCTGTTCTTTCCACCATAATCCGGTGGTGTGCCGGTCGGGTCAAGGCCGGTCTGGCCCCCTCTTTTTCCCATTTTCTTTCGCGTGTTTCTTTGTGGTGCCTGCAACTTCCCCGATTGTCCGTGGGCGTGCCGGTCCGATCAAGAATTTTCGGTCAATATTTCGCTTTTTTCCGTGGCGGCGCCACGTGGCACGCCTTAAGCCTAAGAATTCATATAAAGAATTTTAGCCGGATTTCCGTCGCAATGGAACGTTTCTTCATGGGGTTATTCACAAACCGCCCAAAACATTTCCACGCTTATTCCCCGGAAAATTCAGGTGCGCCTATGAAATCCGGGGCACTCTGCGCGAAATTGCCGAATCTTCGATATGCAAAGCCCATGCCTCCATCATCTTCCGCCGCTTGTCGAAGAGATTTGACCGGGCATAGGCCGCTTCCGCCGTGTCCTTGATGGTGTGGGCCAGCGCCG
Source organism: Albidovulum litorale (assembly GCF_025751495.1). Taxonomy (GTDB): domain Bacteria; phylum Pseudomonadota; class Alphaproteobacteria; order Rhodobacterales; family Rhodobacteraceae; genus Albidovulum; species Albidovulum litorale. The sequence goes on from NZ_JAOWKZ010000003.1 coordinate 502,027, forward strand.
CCTCGGCCACCTCGCGTGGGTAGTTGGTGCGCTCCTGCGCCCAAGTACGGAAGGACGTACGGAACCCGTGTACATCTGCATCGAAGCCTAGTTCCTTAACGAGCTTCGACAGCGTCATGTCGGACAGCGGCTTGCCGTGTTTCGTACCGGGGAAAACGAGCCCGGTTCCGTCAGAGAGGTTCTTGGCGGCTTGCAGGATTTCAAGCGCGCGGGCTGACAGCGGCACGACATGGTCGCGCTTCGCTTTCATTCGGCTCGCCGGGATGGTCCATGAGCCCGCGTCCAAGCCGATTTCTTCCCAAAGAGCTCCGCGCGTCTCGCCCGAGCGGGTCGCGGTCAGGATAAGAAATTCCAACGCAAGTTTGGTTGACGGGTCCGCACCCGATGCCTTCACCGCCACTATGCAGCCTGCGACCTCGTTGTAGTGCAAAGCCTTGCGGTGCTGTTTGGTCTTGTCCTGCTTGGGAAGCGCTTGCGAAATGGCATCGGCGGGATTGTCGGAGCGCCAGCCTTGCGCCACCGCCCATTTCATCACCATGCCGATGCGTTGCCGCACCCGCCGCGCGGTTTCAGCTTTCTTCAGCCAGATGGGGGTAAGAACCGCCAGCACATCGGCGCTGCTAACGTCGGACACCTTCGTGCGCCCCATTCTCGGGAAGGCATAGGTTTCAAGTGTCGAGATGAACTGTGCCGCGTGCTTCTTGTTGCGCCATGACGGTTCGTGCAGCTTGTGCACCTTCCGCGCGGCCTCTTCGAAGGTCAGCACCGCTTTTTCCCGTTTCTTATCGGCCAGCGGATCACCGCCAGACCGCGCCAGCTTGCGGTTGGCAAAGGCCGCCTCCCGAGCTTCCTTGAGCGATACGAGGGGAAAAGCCCCAAGGCCAAGTTCGCTGCGCTTGCCTCGAATGACGATACGCTGCACCCACCGCCGCGCGCCGGTCGCATCCACCTTCAGAAAGAGGCCGTGTCCGTCGAAGTATTTGCCCGGTTCGGCCACCGTGCGCACGAAGGCATCACTTAGGGCTTTTTCAGGGTGCTTGCCTTGCTTTCTGCTTTCAGCGTCGTCCACCATTCCGTCCCCCATTAATAATCGGAATATGGGGGACGCTATCGGAACGTGCAAGACAGGAAATCAAAGGAGATCAAACAGTTTAGGGAATCTTCTGGAACATAGCGGAAGCCATGTAGGCGGACTGTCTCTCCGCCATCACATTCAGAGCAGTCCGTAAGTTTGACGCGTTGCCAGCTGCTGTATCAGTAGCCAGGCGACCCGAAGCTTGGCACCGGACCATTCACCGCTTGCAGGCGCTCCAGATTTACAATCGTTGACAGCATGATGCGGTCCTGACTCCAGTCGCCGGGCTTTTGGATCGCTATGGCGGCGGTTAGCGTGATCGCGACGAAAGGCGCGGCGAGAAAGGCGAAAACTAAGGTCGGATTACGTTCCGCCCTCCCCTCGATCACCCTGATCATCCGGCGTTTAAGAAGCGCCGCCGCGCGTCCGCCGAACAGTCCACCTTCGGTTCGTAGCAAAGCCACGGCAGGCAGTTCCACAGCGATCAGTCGGCGCGGACGCAGCCCGTCATGGCAGACACGCAGCAGACAGTCGCAATACTCAGCCACGCTGTAGCCCCGCCGCATCAGAATCTGGCGGTCACACGAGAGTTCGCGCAACTCCTCTACCTGCCGTTTCCAGAGATGGAAGGCTGGGTTCCAGAAAAGGAACGGCTGGATCAGGCCAAGCGCGATTTCCCACTCGACATCGCCCTGGCGCAGGTGCTGCAACTCATGCCCCAGCGCGATCTTCAGATCCGCCTCGCGGGCAAGCATGGTGGATGGGAGTACCACGATTCGGGACCGGATCCCCCGAGTTGAAAAGGGAACGTTGACCGCGTCCGACAGCCGCAGTTCCACCCGGCCGATCCGCCGCCAAACGTAACTCTCGACGATGATGCGGCGAAGCTGAAGGAAAGAGACGAAAAGCCGCAACGCGAATATCAAAAAACCCGCACCAAGGAAGGCCGCAATCCCCTGACCGAGTGGGCCGGACAGCACAAGCGCCACCTCGCTCCGGAAACCGATAAGCCGTTCGAGATCCGCAGGGTTCATCTCGAACCGGCCTTGAAGGTACTGCGACAGGACGAAATCGGTAAGGTTCACCGTGTTTTCAGGCACCACATAGCCCGCCTGCATCGCCATCGAGACCGCCGCGACGAAAATCGGGCTGACAATGACTGCAAGGAAAACCGTTCTTAGCAGCCTGAGACGCGCGGTGACCGCGTGACCGAGCCCCGCGATATTGAGGAGTCGGGAAAAGACCGCCCAGACGAGGCAGGTAAAAACCAGCAGGACGTTGACCTCGATATAGGCGCCGAAAAGGGTGCTAGCGTTTGTCATCCCTGAGCCTCTTGTCAATCAGCGCCCGGATCTCGTCGAGCGCCTCTTCCGACAGGTCGTAATCGTCGACCAGCCGCGCGACGAGCGTCGCGGGCGCATTGTCGAAGAGTTTTTCGGAAAGGTTCTTCAGCGAACGCGACTGATAGGTGTCCTTGCTCAGCGTTGCCGAATAGAGGAAGGTCTTGCCCTGTTTCGTGCTTGTGACGAAACCCTTTTGTTCAAGGATGCGCAGGATCGTGGCAGCTGAGGTATAGGCAAGCTTGCGCGCGGGCGCGAGTGCCTCCTGCACCTCCCGCACGGTCGCTTCGCCCAAGTCCCAGAGCCGGGACATGAATTCCAGCTCCACCTCGGTCAGGAATTTGATTTTCTTGTCGCTCATTTTTTGGTCTTCCCGATCCAGCTCGATCCTCGGGACCTTTCTACTAAGCTTTCCACATTTCTCAAAACGGAATGCGTTTCAGACCTTCCAGAAGCAGAACACACCCCAGCCGATGGAAATCGCCAGCGGCCACCAGAGCGGCATGCCGATCAGCCCAAGCCAGGCCATGAAGATGTAGGACGTACCGAGAAGCGTGATGAACAGCCGGTCGCCGCGCGTCGTCGTCAGGCCCAGCACACCTTGTCGTTCATCCCCGCCCGGGCGGCGGATTTCCAGCACGGTAAGTATGCCCATCGCCGTAAAGATGCCGATGAAGACCAAAAGCGTCGCCGGTGTCCAGGCCATCCAGAACGAGGGCCAGAGCGGTGAGGTCCAGGAGAAGCCCTTGTCCTCAGTCTGTCCGAGATTGCCCCAGCCTTGCGTCTGGGCGTTCGCCGCCAACGGCAGCAGCGTCAGGAATAACGCGAGAGCTCTCATCACACCCTTCCCAGGGCGAAGCCCTTGGCGATGTAGTTGCGCACGAACCAGATGACGATGGCACCCGGGATGATCGTCAGCGTACCGGCCGCCGCCAGCAGCCCGAGTTCGTAGCCCGCCGAGGAAGCCGTGCGCGTCATCGTGGCTGCGATGGGTTTGGCATAGACCGCTGTCAGTGTTTTGGCCAAAAGCAGTTCCACCCAGGAAAACATGAAGCAGAAGAAGGCTGCGACGCCGACGCCCGCCTTGATCGTCGGCAGGAAGATCTGCGTGAAGAAACGCGGGAAGGAATAGCCGTCGACAAAGGCGGTTTCGTCAAGTTCCTTCGGCACGCCCCCCATGAAGCCCTCGAGGATCCAGACCGCGAGCGGGATGTTGAAGAGGCAATGCGCCAGCGCCACCGCGATATGGGTGTCGAAAAGCTCCATCGCCGAATAGAGCTGGAAGAACGGCAGCGCGAAAACTGCCGCAGGCGCCATGCGGTTCGTCAGGAGCCAGAAGAACAACTGCTTGTCGCCGAGGAACCGGTAGCGTGAGAAGGCGTAAGCCGCGGGTAAGGCGACGGTGACGGAGATAACCGTGTTGATCGTCACGTAGATGATCGAGTTGATATAGCCCCAATACCACGTCGGATCGGTGAAGATTGTCCGGTAGCTCGCCAGCGTCCATTTCTGCGGGAAGAGCGAGAAGCCGCCAAGGATTTCTTGCGTGGTCTTGAAGCTCATCGCCACCAACCAGTAGATCGGAAGCATCAGGAAGATGATGTAGAGGATCGGAATGATTGATCTTTTCTGCATGGTGATCCCCTATTTCACATCGTGCCGCGTCATCAGCGTGTAGAAAAGCCACGAGACGAAGAGCGTGATGGCAAAGTAGATGAGCGACATCGCTGCTGCTGGCCCGAGGTCAAACTGCCCAAGCGCGATCTTCACAAGGTCGATGGAGAGAAGCGTGGTCGAATTGCCCGGGCCCCCGCCGGTCAGCACGAAGGGCTCGGTATAGATATTGAAGCTGTCCATAAAGCGCAGCAGGACCGCGATGGTCAGCACCTGTTTCATCTTCGGCAGTTGGATGTAGCGGAACACCGCCCAATTCGACGCGCCGTCGATCTTGGCCGCCTGATAATAGGCGTCGGGGATCGAGACGAGGCCCGCATAGCACAGAAGAACGACCAGCGATGTCCAGTGCCAGACATCCATGGTGATGATCGTCACCCAGGCGGCAAGCGGGCTGCGGGTCATGTTGTAGTCGATGCCGAGCGTATGGTTCATGAAATAACCCAGAAGCCCGATATCTGGCAGGGTAAAGATATTCCACATCGCCCCCACGACGTTCCACGGGATCAGCATCGGCAGCGCCATCGTCACCAGGCAAACGGGCACCCAGAACCCCTTGCGCGGCATCGAGAGCGCGATGATCACGCCCAAGGGCACCTCGATGACCAGAATCAGGAAGGTGAAGAGGAATTGGCGGCCGAGCGCGGCGTGAAAGCGCTCTGACCGCAGGATATCCTGAAACCAGCCCAGTCCATGCCAGAAGAACTGGTTGTTGCCAAAGGTTTCCTGCACCGAATAATTGACGACCGTCATCATCGGCACAAGCGCGTTGAAGGCGACAAGCACGAGGACGGGCAGGACGAAGAACCAGGCTTTCTGATTGACCTTGCGCATCAGGCGGCCCTTTCCTGTTTGGTGGCAATCCAGCCATCGCGGTAAAGCCGGGTCTGGTCAGGGCGGAAGGTCAGGTGGACGCTCTCGCCCTGCCCCGGGACCGCGCCTTCGACAATGGCGCTGACTCTGGTCTCACCGGCCACGGCCTCCACCACCGAATGGCGGCCAAGATCCATGACCTTGCGCACGGTGGCGGGGATGCCGGTCGAGCCAAGCGTCACATATTCCGGCCGAATGCCGATCTCATGGCGCCCCTCGCCGGGAGCGACAGCACCTTCCAGCGTGACCTGCTCGCCGTTGAAGAAGGTGGCACCATCCTTCACCTCGGCCGGCAGAACATTCATGCCGGGCGAGCCGATGAAATGGCCGACGAAAGTATGGGCGGGTCGTTCGAAAAGGTCGACCGGCGTGCCGATCTGCACGACCTGGCCTTCCTGCATCACAACGACCTGATCGGCGAAGGTCAACGCCTCGGTCTGGTCATGGGTGACGTAGATCATCGTCACCTTCACTTTCTGATGCAATTCTTTGAGTTTTGACCGTAATTTCCACTTCAGGTGCGGGTCGATGACGGTCAAGGGTTCATCGAACATGATGACATTGACATCATCGCGGACGAGGCCGCGCCCCATGGAGATCTTCTGCTTGTTATCGGGGCTGAGATGGGCGGCGCGGGTCCCCAGCATCTCGGTCACGTCGAGCATCGCGGCGATATCTTCGACGCGTGTTTTGACGCGGCTCTCGTCCACGCCCCGGTTGCGCAGCGGAAAGGCGAGATTGTCGTAGACGGACATCGTGTCGTAGATCACCGGAAACTGAAACACCTGCGCGATATTGCGCTGATCGGGGGGCAGGCCGGTCACATCCTTACCATCGAAAAGAATGCGCCCCTCGGACGGATGAAGCAGCCCCGAGATGATGTTCAAAAGCGTGGACTTGCCGCAACCGGACGGCCCGAGCAAAGCATAGGCACCGCCATCCTGCCAGTCGAGATTCAATTCCTTCAGCGCGTAATCCTGCGGTCCTTTCGGATCGGGCATGTAGGAGTGGCGGAGCCGGTCGAGGGTGATCTTGGCCATGGGCGCTCCTCAGGCGGCTAGCGCGCCGTCGGGCGCGAAGTAGAAGCAATGGGCGGGGTCCATGAAGAACTCATGATCCTCGCCGACACGGTAGGGATGGACGCCCGGCGCGAGCGAGACCCAGATGTCCGACCCCATGCTGAAATGCGCCGTCGATTCCGAGCCGGATAGCTCGGTAATCTGAATGGTGCCCGTCATCGGTACATGTGCCGCATCCGAGCGGACGGGCGAGACATAGTTGGGGCGCACTGCGACCGTATAGGCCCCGTCCCTCAGCCCCGCCGCAGGACCGGCGACGGTCCAGCCAACACCATGGCCCAGTTCCATCCGGTCGCCTTTCTTGGTGACCGGGGCAGAGTTGATCGGCGGGTCGGAAAAGACACGGGCCGAGGTCAGCGTGTTGGGCTTGCGGTAAATCTCGGCGGTCGGCCCGAACTGGGTGACATGCCCGTCCTGCATCAGCGCGGTGCGCCCGCCAAGCATCAAAGCTTCGGCGGGTTCCGAGGTGGCATAGACCACGATCGCGCCACGCCCCGCGAAAAGCTCCGGCAACTGATCCCGCAATTCCTCGCGCAGCTTATAGTCAAGATTGGCCAGCGGCTCATCGAGAAAGACGGCGGTCGATTCCTTGGCGATGGCCCGCGCAAGCGCGGTGCGCTGCTGCTGCCCGCCCGACAGTTCATGCGGACGGCGGTTCAGCATGGGGCGCAATTGCAGCACATCCGCCGCCGCCTCCACCCGGCCCTGTATTTCCGACTTCGCCACGCCTGCGACCCTGAGGGGAGAGGCGATATTGTCGAAGACAGTCATATGCGGATAGTTCACGAAGAACTGGTGGACGAGGCTGATATTGCGCTTCTGCGGGCTCATCCCGGTCACGTCCTGCCCGTCCATCAGGATCTGCCCCGACGCGACCCGGTCCAGCCCGGCCATCAGCTTGATGAGAGAGGTCTTGCCCGATCCCGTTTCGCCCAGGAGGACGTTGAAACGCCCCGGCTCAAGCACGAGAGAGGTTTCCTTGATATGCGTCACCTGCCCCACGCGCTTGGTGATCGCCTTCAGTTCCAGCGCCATGTCCCCTCCCCGAGGTGTCGCTTTTGTATCGTTGGTGGGAAAGGCCGGAACGAAGCCGCTACGGCCGGACCCTGCCCGGGATCATTACCCGGGCAGGGAGTTGATTAAGGCGTCAGTTCTCAGCCCAGCGTGCTACGAGTTCGTCATAATTGACGGTCTCGCCCTGTGGCTTCTCGTTGTCGAGCTTGGCCTTCGGCCCGTCAGCCTTGCCGAGCCATTCGGATGGATCGACCTCAGGGTTAAGACGCGGACCACAACCGCCATAGACGCCGGCGCTTTCATCGGCTGCCTGCATCCGGGCCATGGTGATGTCCATTTCCTCGGCCAGGCGGTCCATGGCTTCCTGCGGCGTAAAGGCGCCGGAGTTCACATCACCAATCTGCTGCCACCAGATCTGCGCTAGCTTCGGATAGTCGGGCACGTTGATGCCTGTCGGCGACCAGCGCACGCGGTCGGGCGAGCGGTAGAATTCCACAAGACCACCGAGTTTCGGTGCGCGTTCGGAGAAGCTCTCATGCCGCACGGTGGAGTCGCGGATGAAAGTCAGTCCCACGTGGGATTTCTTCACGTCGACCGTCTTCGACACCACGAACTGGGCATAGAGCCAAGCCGCCTTGGCGCGGTCTTCCGGCGTCGACTTGAGGAAGGTCCACGACCCCACGTCCTGGTAGCCGACCTTCTGACCTTCCTGCCAGTAGGGGCCATGTGGCGAGGGTGCCATCCGCCAGAGCGGCGTGCCTTCGTCGTCCACCGTATTGTTGCCTTCGGACTTCGGCTTCACCATGTCAGCGGTAAAGGCAGTGTACCAGAAGATCTGCTGGGCGACGTTGCCCTGCGACAGGGCCGGCAGCGACTGGTAGAAGTCGTAGGACGCCGCACCCGGAGGCGCGTACTTCCGCAGCCACTCATCCCACTTGGCGATCGCGTAGACCGCCGCCGGGCCGTTGGCTTCGCCGCCGCGGGAAACCGAGGCGCCGACCGGGTTGCAGGTACCCGCTTCCATGCGGATGCCCCATTCGTCGATCGGCACACCGTTCGGCTCGCCCTGCGTGCCCGCGCCGGCCATGGAAAGCCAGGCATCGGTCATCCGCCAGCCAAGGTCCGGGGCGCGTTTGCCATAGTCCATGTGGCCGTAGATGGCGACACCGTCGATTTCCTTCACGTCGTTGGTGAAGAACTCGGCGATGTCCTCGTAGGCCGACCAGTTGACCGGCACGCCGAGGTCGTAGCCGTACTTGGCCTTGAACGCCTCCTGCAGGTCGGCACGGTCGAACCAGTCCTTGCGGAACCAGTAGAGGTTCGCGAATTGCTGATCGGGCAGCTGATAGAGCTTGCCATCCGGGCCGGTGGTGAACTGACGGCCCATAAAGTCATCGAGGTCGAGACCCGGGTTCGTCACATCAGCCCAGCTGCCGGCCATCTGGTCGGTGAGATTATAGGCCAGCTGCAGCCGCGAATGCGTACCGATGAGGTCGGAGTCATTGACATAACCGTCATACAGGTTGCGCTGCGTCTGCATCTGCGTCTGCACCGCCTGCACCACCTCGCCTTCGCCGAGGATCTGGTGATTGACCTTGATCCCGGTGATTTCCTCGAAGGCCTTGGTCAGAACCTCCGATTCATAGGAATGGGTCGGAATACCTTCCGACAACACGTTGATTTCCATCCCCGCATAGGGTTCGGCAGCATTGATGAACCATTCCATCTCGGCCATCTGCTCTTCCTTCGAAAGCGCAGAGGGCTGGAATTCGCTGTCGATCCACTTCTGTGCGGCCGCGGCATCGGCAAAAGCCTGCCCGGCCCCCGCAATGACCGCAGATACGGCCACCGCGGAGAGAAGATACTTCCGCATCCTGTCTCCTCCCTGAGATTTGTTGGGCCAGCGGAAACTGGCCGATAGATATTCAAGCGAGATGTTAGCGTTTGTCAAACTAAAACTTTAGTAGAAATTAAATTAGGTGTAACATTATGTTATAATTACATTTAATTAAAAAAGCAGACTCCCACCCAAAGGTTCATCGGCACGTCGCGAATTTTCTGCCCCACAAAGCTCCGCCGTAAATCCCAGTTTGAATGAACAGACACGCCTCGGCCGATGACAAGCACAAACGTCGCGCGATCGTCAAAAACCTGCCCTGTTTCGGGCTCATAAAGGTCATGGCGGCATGCCCCAATAGCTTCGGGGGATTTTCACAAGCGGGGCCGCCAATGACCCATTCCGAAACTGACCGCGAACGCCGGGGTTCTGCATTCCTGACAGGGGCAAAGTCCCGTATCGGACGAATGATGGTCGTTGCGGCACTTGCCGGGATTGTCCCGGTATCATCGGACGCAACGCAGCCTCGCCCGGTGAACCACATGGTCGCCCGTAAGGCTATCGCAGCGCCCTCCGGCGCCAAGGCGCTGTGCGTGCAGCACAGCTGGGCCTGTGCCCGTGGTGGCGGCGCTCACCTTTCAGAACGCGCGGCAATGAAATTGGCCCACAAAGTAAACGTGAGCGTCAACAAGAAGGTCCGCCCGATTTCCGACCGCGCACAATACGGCGTCGACGAACGCTGGGACCTTCCGACCCGGCGCGGCGGCGATTGCGAGGATTTTGCGCTCCTGAAGAAGAAGCAACTCGTCGAAGCCGGCATTAGCCCCGAAACTCTGCTGATCGCAACCGTGCTCGACCGCAATCGCGGCGCGCATGCGGTGCTGGTGCTGAGGACATCTGGCGGAGATTACGTGCTCGACAATCTGGGAAACCGAATCAAGCCTTGGCGTGACACCGGTTACAGTTTCATCCGGATGCAGGATCCGAACCGCCCCGACCGCTGGGTGGCAGTTCTCGCGGGTGGTGTGTTTGACGCCTGACGTCTTGATCAGAAGCGATAAAGAAGAAAACCCGCATGCCTAGACATGCGGGTTTCTCTTTTCTTGAGCTTTTTCAGCGCGGCTGTCAGTTCACGCAAGGCAACACGATTGAACGGCTAACCTTTCATGGCGGTCAGCGCAGACGCCTGCCATGACCGACACCGGAATTACCCTGGCCACTGTGTTCTGAATTCTCGGCGTTATTGTTGTCGCCTGAATTGCCCGGAGCATCCTGATCACCATTCCCGTGACCGTTGTTTTCGTGCCCGCCGCCACCACCGGAACCTTCGCCACCGCCTGAGCCTTCACCACCGCCGGAGCCTTCGCCACCACCGGAGCCTTCGCCGCCGCCGGAGCCTTCACCGCCGCCGGAGCCTTCGCCGCCACCGGAGCCTTCGCCGCCACCGGAGCCTTCGCCGCCACCGGAGCCTTCACCGCCGCCGGAGCCTTCACCGCCGCCGGAGCCTTCGCCGCCGCCGGAGCCTTCGCCGCCACCGGAGCCTTCACCGCCGCCGGAGCCTTCGCCGCCGCCGGAGCCTTCGCCGCCACCGGAGCCTTCGCCGCCGCCGGAGCCTTCGCCACCACCGGAGCCTTCGCCGCCGCCGGACCCTTCACCGCCGCCGGAACCTTCGCCACCGCCGGACCCTTCGCCGCCGCCGGACCCTTCACCGCCGCCGGACCCTTCGCCGCCGCCAGTGCCGCCGTCACCGCCAGTGCCGCCGTCACCGGTATCGGCACCGCTCAGCCCAGGGATCGTGGCTGTTGCCGCATCTGCCAGCAGCGCCGCGATTTCCGGACAGTTTTCCAGCGCATATTCGAGGATTTCGGCATAGTTCGCGCTGTTACGAATGCGCTTCGCCTCCTCGGGCGACAGCGTCGCCCGGGCGCAGAGATCGGCCAGATAATCATTCATGGACACCTGAATGACCGGCGCAGACATGCCGCCGCCATATGCCATTCCGGATGCTGAAATCACAACAAGAGCTGCGTAACCCGCAGCCAGAACCAACGACCGGCGAACGCCGACGAACTCAAACATATCCCACTCCGTTTGCTGCTCACCACCGCGGCAGAAATTTCTCTGCCTTTATTTTGCCACGACTCCACCACATTCGCGCCAAAAGTCAAGAAAGTCCGGGGTGGATCGCGAATTGTTCGCCCATAGCTGATAATCCCGCAACTGTGTCGCGGTTTGTGGTGAAAAAACAGTTAACCGTTAAGGTGTTGTGCCGTCGCAATAAAACTCTGCCGCCCACAAAACGCGCAGCAATTCAAGCTTTGACCGAGTTCCGCGCAGCTTCACGCACGGCGTGTGATATAGCCCCAGACCTCGCCCATCACCCAGACCGTACTGAGGATCATTACGAATGGCAGCGCCTTGAGATATCTACGCCCACGGCCCTTCTTACGCTGCAAAAGCCCGTGCCGAAGCCATAAAAGAGGTGCGATCGCCGGGCTTGCCAGAATGTATTTTAGCCGCTGGCCGGGTGTGAACTGCATCGCACGAATTTTGCCGAAGAGACGCCCCCAGTGGAACCGCTCGATCAGAAGCGATCCAAGCCGTGCCTGCGCACGACCATGGAAGACCACAAGGTCCGACGAAAGGTAAAGCGCCTCGCCCCGGTCAAGGAAATAGGAATGGACGAGGGGCTCGTGGAACCGCTCGCTCCAGATCGGGCGGGTATCCTCCAGCGCCTTGCGCGAATAGCTGACATTGACGTCCGAAACCCAAGCAACCGGTCCGCTGTCGAACGGCCGTGCGTAGCGGCCGAAATCGGTGACATAGACCGCCCAGTTCAGAAGACCGACCGGTTCGCGGCACTCGATGGCGCCGCCGATGACGTTGTGGCCTAATTCCGCATGAAGCTGCATCAACCGGCGCGCCCAGTCCCGCCGCGGCCAGCCGCGCTCCTCCAGAATGCCAATGATATCGCCTGTTGCGGCCGCGAGGCCTGCGGCGCGCCGGCGGTCGTAAAGTTCGTGTTGTCCGGCCTCGGTTGTGATCGGGCGTTCAGGCACGATGGCGCCGATGTCGAGGAACCGAACGCCCGGAAACTCTTTCGCCATCGCGGCGATTTCGGCGATGCTCTGGTCGTAGGGTACGATCACCTCGACCGGCCCTTCATAGTCAAAATGCATCACCTCGCCCAGAAACCCGCGCAGCTGTTCGCCTGAATCAACGATGGTAACGATGAGCGAGAGTTTCCTGACGTCGGACACGGGGGGCGCTTCCTTTCAAGTCACTCGATCATTTTCCGCCGGCCAGTGATGGCAGCCTGACCGGCAATCCGGCACGCGAGCTTTCGGGCACCGCGACCGCTATCTCAACGGCGCGCAGTGCTGCATCAGCATCAGCGATGCGCAAACCCGTTCTGCCTTCGGTGAGGCCGATGAAATCCGCCAGTTCCTCCTGAAAGGACTGTACCGCCGTCGTCTTCCAGGATTTCAGCTTTTCCCGCACCTTGATGTCGAAATAGCGCTTGCGCAGGGTCCTTGCCTCACCTCCGGTCTCGTCCATGGTGATCAGCAGGTTCTCCATCGGCGCGTAGGCCCCCCGAACCATGCCCTTCGTGCCATAGACCTCAACCGCGCTCTGATAGCCTTTCCAGTCGTTCCAGGTCGCCTGATAGATCGCGGCGAGGCCAGAGGACGACTTGAAGATCGCCATTGCGTTGTCTTCCGATCCCGGCACCTGCCATACTTTCTCACTGGCGACGCCGTAGATCTCGACAATGTCGCCCATCAGGTAGTGGGCGATATCGGTCATGTGGATGCCGACATCCCAGAGCGCGCCGCCCCCTGACATGGGCGCACGGTATTCCCATTCATTGGCGAAGTTGGAGAGGCCCCCGTGCCCGCCATAGACGCGGATATGGTCGATCTCGCCAATGAGCCCCTGATCCAGAACATTCTTCACATAGGCGAACGCGGGGTAGTACCGCATGTTGAAGCCGGCACCGAGCGCGCGGCCTGCTTCCCTTGCCGCCGCATGGATGCGCCGGGCGCCCTCGACCGTATTCGACAGAGGCTTTTCCGTCAGGACATGCAGCCCCGCCTTGAAGGCAGCAAGGCAAATCGGTTCGCGCACATGGGCTGGGGTGGAGATCACCACGGCATCCATCGGAACCCCTAGAAATGAGTCGAGGTCAGTAAATACCTGCGCGCCATGGGCATGGGCACGGGCCTTTTCTTCGGTCACATCCATCACCGCAACCAGTTCGGTGTGCTTCTCGGCCAGGATCGTCGCAACCCGCATCTGGCCGATCTTACCGGCAGCCCCGATCACCCCAATCCGCATGTCCGATCCTTCCCGCGCCACCTTTGGCGCCGAATGTATTCCGTAGTTCAATGCGTTGCGGCTAGCATAGCGCCCGGATTCGGACCAGCCCGCGCAAGTTCGGTTGGTTCCAATGGGGCTGGGCTGTGGCTATTCTGCGCCCCAGTGGCCAAGTGGGTGACGGGATGGAAACAGACTTGAGGGGAAGCAGGGTCTTCGTCACCGGGGCGTCCGGCTTCATCGGGCGGCGTCTGGTGGCGGCACTGGTGAAAGCAGGGGCCGAGGTTTCGGTCCTGAGCCGGTCCCGCGCAGCGCTGCGAGGCCTGCCGCAAGGGGTAAAGGCACGGATCGGGTCGATATCGGACCGGGCGCTGGTGGAAACCGCGCTTCACGGGCAGGATGTGCTCTTCAACCTTGCCTACGACATTCGCGCCACTGCCGCAGAAAACCTGTCTGGCTTCGACAAGCTCATGGCGGCGGCTGAGGCCGCAGAAGTGGGGCGCATCGTCCACACGTCTTCCATTGTCGTTTATGATGCCTGGCCGGACCGCGATTGCACTGAGACGGGTTCGATGGATCGGCCCGGCGGTGGCCATTACCGTCAGGCGAAGATCGAGATGGAGAGGCGGCTCATGGCCGGTCGCCTGCCCGCCGCGATCCTGCAACCGACCATTGTCTGGGGACCGGGATCGTCTCTCTGGACCGACGGTTTTGCTCGCGCACTTCTGGCGGGCGGGGTAATCATTCCGGAGCCGGAAGGTCTCTGTAACGGGGTCTTTGTCGATGACGCTGTGCAAGCCTGCATCAAGGCGGCGGCTCTGCCGGATCTCCGTCACGAACGATTTGTCATTTCCGGGCCAGAGCCCTTCCCATGGTCGGCGCTCGTCGACGGCTATGCGGGCATTCTCAACACAGCGGGCGCAACCCGCGTACCGGTTGAAGAGATTGCCCGCAATCTCGGCCCGCGGCCGGATGACAGTACTGGCAACGGGCTTTCGCTTGCCGCCCGGATCAGTGCCGCAGGACGGCGCGCGCTTGGGCATCGCCGGTTCGAAGCGCTTGTAGGTTTCGTCAAGGCAAAACTCTCGAAGGGCGGCGCGCTCTATCCCGACCATCATCTTCTGGAGGAGTATTCCGGCAAGGGTATCTGCCACATTGAACTTGCCCGGAACCGGCTTGGTTATGAGCCCGAGTATGACCTCGAACACGGACTGAAGGCATCGGAAGACTACCTGCGGTCCTTCAAATCCTAAGCTCGCCCGGCGAGCCTGATATAGGTCTCCTCGAATTGACGGTGCACCCAGTCAGGATCGAACCGATCAAGTCGCGATTTCGTGAGAGCCGCCTTACCCATGTTTTTCCGAAGCATTTCATCCATCGCAATGCGTGCTACCGCATCGGCCGTGGCCTCGACATCACCGATGGGCACGACAGCGCCCACCTCGTCGTCGATCAGTTCCACCACGCCCGAACAAGCCGCCGCGATGGAGGGGATACCCGCCTGAAAAGCTTCGACGATGGTGAAGGGCAAGGCCTCCCATCGCGAGGTCAAAAGGAAGAGGTCGGAGGCGCGCAGGTAAAGATGCGGTCGGTTAACCCGCCCAAGAAAGCGCAAGTGCGCGTCAACTCCGCGCGCGCGCGCAAGGGCCTTGAGCCGCTCCTCATCCGGGCCGTCACCGGCCACGACAAAGCGAAGACCGGGATGATTCTTGATCAGCCGCGCCACCACGTCGATCAGAATATCCACGCCTTTTTGGTGCACGAGCCGCGCGACGGTGATGATCAGCACCTCGCCATCCCCAAGCAATTCCTTCCGCAGCGATGCGATCTCTTCCGCGCTGTCATAAGGGGCCGGTGCCACGCCAAGGCCAATTACCTTCAGCTTATCGTCCGGCACGCCACCGATCCGCGCGAGGTCTGATGCCGACGCATGGGACGGTGTAATTACAAGATCGGTCTTTGCCGCGATCCCGCCAAAGGAGGCGATCCGCTCTGGCTCGGACCCATGATAGGTGACGGCAAGCGGGATGCCCGTGCCGATCCGCGCCAGATTGGCGACAAGGGCGGGGGCCGATTCATGGGCGTGGATCAGGTCGACCCGGTTGGCCTTCAGCCAGCGGCGCAGCGCACGCGCTCCGCGCACCACCTGCAAAAGCCGCATCGGCAGGCCACCGCCGCCATCAGCCGAGACGAATTTGGTCGGTAGATCGAGAAAATCGGGCTCGGTCTCGGGTCCCGCCCAGGCGGCCGGCGTGCCACCCAGAGTCACCCTATGACCATGCCCCCGCATCCAGTCGCGCAGGCACAAAACGTGGCGCGTAATGCCGCCGACACCAAATTGTGTCTGAAGTTCCAGTATGTGAAGCCTGACCACGGCCGGTTCGTCCTGCGTCATGTCCCTGAATGCAACTTGCGACTATAGACTCTTTCCATAGCGTAACTGCATCCCCGTGACATCCCCAACAAACCTTAGGCTCCTGATCCTGATCCGATCGGTGATGGAAAAGAAACGAAGTGGCCGATTTGCCATCTTTGCGGTCCGCTCAGCCTCGCGGCCGTCAGAAGTCAGGGAAGCGGTTGGGCAAAGATGTTATTTCGCTTATGGAAGGTGCCAACGGGCACGGAGGATCGGGCATGCATGTCGGCATAGACGCCACATCATGGGACAATGAACGCGGTTTCGGCCGTTTCACCCGCAGCCTTGTTTCGGCACTTGCTGCCCGAGATAACGGGTTCCGCTATACGCTCTTGTTCGACCGAGCACCTGAACGCCCCGTCCCGGAGGGCGTTGAAGTCACAATCGCAGGAGCGCGGCGATCCATGTCCGAGGCATCTTCGGGTACGAAGGCGCGGGGCGGCGCTGACATGTTTACCCTGTCACGCGCAGCAAAGGAGCTCGGCGCTGATCTCTTCTTCTTCCCCGCGCATTACTCGTTCTATCCGATCTTCAGCCGGGTGCCGAAACTCGTCTGCATCCACGACACGATCCCGGAACGCTTCCCCGACCTTATCTTTCCAACGAAGCGCAATTTCATGCTGTGGCAGGTAAAAACTCGGCTCGCGCTCTTTCAGGCGCGACGGGTTCTGACCGTGTCGGACGCGTCGGCCAACGATATCTCTAATATCTTGAAAGTCCCGCGCGACCGCATCGATGTCACGACAGAGGGACCATTCGAGGCGTTCGGCCTGATCGAGGATGAGGCCCGGATCGCCGCCACACGCGCGCGTCACGACATTGCCGATGGCGACAGGCTGCTGGTCTATGTCGGCGGTTTCAACCGCCACAAGAACGTGCTGCGCCTGATCGAAGCGATGCCCGAGATTCTCGCCGCCTGCCCCGAGGCACGGCTGGCCATCGTCGGGCGCATCACAGGTGACCGGTTCTGGGACAATGTGGAGGAACTGACAGCAGGCGCCGCGCGCGATGCCCGCGCTTCGGGCCGGATCAGCTTCACCGGCGAAATCGACGACGGTGAGCTGGCGGAGCTGCTGGCGGGAGCGGAGGCGCTTGTGCTGCCCTCGCTTTGGGAAGGGTTCGGCCTGCCGGCGGTCGAGGCGATGGCCTGCGGCACACCGGTTCTGGCATCCGATCGCGGCAGCCTGCCCGAGGTGGTGGGCGATGGAGGTCTCCTGTTCGACCCCCGACAAACAGAGGACATCGCGCAATCCGCGATCCGGCTTCTGTCAGAGCCTGAACTGCAGTCGGAGCTGCGCCGCAACGCCCTTGCACGGGCAAAAATGTTCACATGGGACCGTTCGGCCGAACTGGTCGAAAGCGCATTCCGCCGCACGGTCTCGCCGACGTGACCGTTCATGAGAAACGGACATCAGCCATAAAAAGGGTTTCCTCGGCTCGGCGCTCAGGCGGCGGCCTCTTTGGCCAGCTTGCGGATGCGGCCTATCATTGCCTTCAGACCGTTCGACCGCTGCGAAGAAAGATGATCATCAAGTCCGAGCCGTCCCAGCTCGGCCCCGGCATCGACCTTGAGAACCTCTGCCACGGTTAAGCCAGAGTAGAGCGCGTGGAGGATGGCGATAAGGCCGCGCACGATCATCGCGTCACTGTCGCCCTGAAAATCGAACCGCGCCCCGGCGCCTGTGCCGTCAATCCGCGGCAGGAACCAGACCTGGCTGGCGCATCCTTCCACCTTGGTTGCAGGCACCTGAAAGGCCGGGTCAAGCGGAGCCATCGCTTTTCCCATCTCGATCACATGCCGATACCGCTCCTCCCAGTCGTCGAGGAACTCAAAGGTCTCGGCAATATCCTCGAAGGCTTCGGTTGCCATGATGATCTCCGTTGCAGCAATCATTGACCTAGTTGCAAAGCCTCGCGGCGTCCAGTCATCGGGGACCCTTTTCACAACCGTCCGAATGGGCTAGGCAGAACGCGGAGCTGGAAGGGAGCCGCCACGCATGAGATTGCCTGTCACCGGTCTGCTGATCCTTGCGCTGACGCTCGGCGCCTGCGGCAAGGTCCGCGAAAGCCGCCTTAACCCTTTCAACTGGTTCGGCCGATCGGAGACTGTCGTGGTCGCGACCGAGGGTGTCGTGCCCGGCCGCCCCGACGATCCGCGTGTGCTTGTGGCTGACGTGACCGATATGGAAGTCGCGCGCCAACCGGGCGGGGCGATCATTCGCGCCTCAGGCCTGCCGCCAACGCAAGGCTGGTGGGATACGGCGCTGGTGCCGGAAAATGATGGCGTTCCGGTCGACGGCGTCCTGACCTATCGCTTTGTTCTTGCCGAGCCTCTGGGCACCAAACCCGTCTCAACCCGCCAATCGCGGGAACTGACGGCCGCGACCTATATCTCGGATATCAAACTCGCCGGGGTTAGCCAGATCGTGGTGGTCGGCGCTCAGAATAGCCGTGCAAGCCGCCGCTGAGGCGCCACTTCGGAATTACACCTCAGACCGGAACAACCCGTACCGCGCCACCCTTGGCCGAAAGCGCAATCTCGCCCTTGCAGAGCCGCATCGCGTCATTGCCGAAGACTTCGCCGCGCCAGCCCTTGAGGGCCGCAACAGACTTCTCGCCCGCAGCCAGCGCGTCCAGATCTCCTGACGACGCGATCAGCTTGGGTGCGACACCCGCAGATTCGGACTTGGCCTTCAGAAGCACGCGCAGCAGGTCAGCAAGCGCGGTGTTGACCTGCAACTGATCACGGCTGGTATCGGGCTTGGGATAATTCTCGGGCTTGACCGCGAGACCCGCCTTCACTGCCGCAATGATCCCCTCGGCGATGTCAGGCCGCCGCCCTTCGCGCAAGAGAAGCCGCGACCGGCCAAGCTCTTCGACCGTGGTGGGTTTGGTCGAGGCCAGTTCCAGAAGCGCATCGTCCTTGAAAACCCGGCTGCGCGGCACGTTTCGGGTCTGCGCATAGCTTTCACGGAACTCAGCGAGTTCGCGGACGATCGCGAGGAACTTGCCCGAATTGGTCCGCGTCTTGACCCGCATCCAGGCCTCTTCGGGCCGGTTGGTATAGGTTTCGGGATCGAGAAGCACCGCTTCTTCCTCCTCCACCCAGAGCTGGCGCCCGGTGCGCTTCAGTTCCTTGTCGAGGAATTCGTAGATCACCCTTAGATGGGTGACATCGGCAATCGCATAGGTCTTCTGCGCTTCGGACAGCGGGCGGCGCGACCAGTCGGTGAAGCGCGAGGTCTTGTCGAGCGATTGCTTGGCGATCTTGCGAACGAGGGTTTCATAGCCGACCTGATCGCCGAAGCCGCAGACCATGGCGGCGATCTGCGTGTCGAAGAGCGGCTCGGGAAAGACATTTCCCTCGACGAAGAAGATCTCCAGATCCTGCCTTGCGGCATGAAAGACCTTTACGGTGCCTTTGTGACGAAAGAGGTCGTAGAGCGGTTCCAGCGACAGCCCGTTTGACAGCGGATCGACCAGCACCGCCTCGCCGTGTTCGCCGGGCAGCGCAAGCTGCACGAGGCACAGCTTTGAGTAGTACGTCCGTTCGCGGAGGAATTCGGTATCGACGGTGACATATGCCTCCGCCTTGGCTTTGTCACAGAACCGGGCGAGGTCTTCCGTCGTCGTTATCGTATACATCAACTGTCCGTTCAGGCGCGGGGTCATCCCGCAGGTTCAGCCGTCTTATGTCAAGCGGACGCGATTGGAAAGGCCGGGGAAATTTCATGCCGGAGTGGTGCATTTCCGCCATGAACAGGGTCTTAAGAATCCGCCTCAAATGCCCCACAACTACAGGTAGATCGAATCCGGAAATCCAGTCTATCCCGGTGGCACCACAACAAAGGAGGCCACCTGTGGAACAATCGAAAATCCTGTCCGCCAATTCGACCATCGCCGCCTATGGTTTTGCTTCGGCGGCCTTTGCGAATGCCTATATCCGCATGGATGGGCAGGGTGTGACCAAAAACACGTCTCCCGGCGGCGGTGTCGTCAATGCCCAGATCGGCATGGGCCCGTGGGAGCAGTATTCGCTGGTGCCGCAGACAAACGGCACCTTTGGTCTTGTCTCGCGCCAGTGGACTAATGTGGCCGTGCGGATGGGTGACGCGATGATCGCGCAGGGCCAGCGTCAGGTGAACTGCCAGTTCGGCGTCGGACCTTATGAGACCTACAGATTGCTGGTGACGGGACCGAACCTTTTCACCTTCGAATCGACCGCCCATGCAGGCTGGTACCTTGCACTGGATACGCTTGGCCAGACCAAGCCGAACGGCGCGGGGGTCGGCAAGGTCTATGGCACTCAGACGCTCGACGCCAAGGCGCAGTTCCAGTTCATTCCCGGCACCTAATTGAGAAGAATGGGCGTCCGGTCTCCGGCCGCAAAACGGGCCAGAACCGCCGGGTAAAGCCGATGCTCTTGCTTCAAGACCCGGGCGGCCAGCGTTTCGGCCGTGTCGCCCGGCTGGACGGGGACACGCGCCTGACCAAGGATCGGCCCGTCATCCAGAACCGGCGTCACTTCATGCACGGTGCAGCCCGCCTCCGTGTCGCCCGCATCGAGCGCGCGCTGATGAGTGTGAAGGCCGGGATATTTCGGCAGGAGAGAGGGGTGGATGTTCAGCATCCGCCCCTCGAATTTCTGGACGAAAGCCGGTGTCAGAACCCGCATGAATCCGGCAAGGCACAGGATGTCGGGTTTGGCGGCAAGGATCGGTTTCAGAAGCTCCGCCTCGAAAGCCACCCGGTCCGATCCGAAGGGCCGGTGATCGACTGCGGCGGTCGGGATGCCCATCGCAGCGGCCTTCTGCAGACCACCCGCTTCGGGGTCATTCGAAGCAACCAGCACCGGCCGCGCCGGATGATCACCCACCATGCTTTTGACCAGCGCCACCATGTTGGAGCCGCCGCCTGAAATCAGGATCGCAACACGTTTCAAAGCAGGCGGCCCTTATAGGCGACCCCCTGCCCCTTCGTCACCTGACCGAGCTTGTGCACCGTCTCGCCCTCCGCCTCCAGGAGCAGCCGGAGATCATCCGCCCGGTCGGCCGCGACCACAACGATCATGCCGATGCCCGAGTTGAACGTCTTGAGAAGTTCCTTCTCCACCATCCCGGCCGTCTCGGCCAGCCAGCGGAAAACCGGCGGCAAGTCCCAGGCGCCGAGGTCGATCTCGGCCCCGAGCCCTTCGGGCAGGACACGGGGCAGGTTCTCGGTCAGCCCGCCACCGGTGATATGGGCGAGCGCGTGAACGCCACCCGCACGAACGGCGGTCAGCGCCTGTTTCACGTAAAGTCGCGTCGGAGCCAGCAATTCCTCGCCCAACGTCGCAGAGCCAAAGGGCGCTTTCGCGTCCCAGCCGAGCCCCGACATCTCCACCACTTTGCGCACGAAGGAATAGCCGTTTGAATGAACCCCGTTCGAGGTGAGGCCGAGCAGAACATCGCCCTCCTCCACGCCTGCCGGCAGGTCCTGCCCGCGCTCCATGGCGCCGACGGCGAAGCCTGCAAGGTCGAAATCGCCTGCATGATACATGCCGGGCATCTCGGCCGTCTCGCCGCCGATCAGCGCGCAACCAGACTGAGCGCACCCCTCAGCAATGCCTTCGATGATGCGGGCCGCCTGATCGACGTCCAGTTTTCCGGTCGCAAAGTAGTCGAGGAAGAACAGGGGCTCCGCCCCCTGACAGACCAGATCGTTGACGCACATCGCCACGAGGTCGATGCCGATTGTGTCGACATTGCCAGTATCAATTGCGATGCGAAGCTTTGTGCCCACCCCGTCAGTCGCCGCCACCAGAACCGGATCGCTGTACCCTGCCCCCTTCAGGTCGAACAGTGCTCCGAACCCGCCAAGGCCGGACATCGTGCCGGGCCGCTGAGTGCGTTTAGCCGCCGGCTTGATCCGTTCCACCAGCGCATTACCCGCGTCGATGTCAACGCCTGCGTCAGCATAGGTCAGGCCGTTCTTGATCGTCATCTGGGGTCCCCCTTGGCACGTCGCGCCCCCCGATAGACCAATGCGCGACGACTGTCTACGCCCCGCACTTGACGCCCCCCCGCCGGCCCCCTAATCAGTCTCAGGCCGGGCCTGTAGCTCAATTGGTTAGAGCAGGGCGCTCATAACGCCTTGGTTGGGGGTTCGAGTCCCTCCGGGCCTACCACATGCACTGAAAATAAAGGGTTATCCTCTCCTTGTAACGGAGAAAGATACCGATGACCCTTACAATTCTACCTCACGGCTTGTTTAAGCGCGGCGGGAATTACGCTGTGCGATTCTCGGTGCCAACTCAGGTTCAACCTGTAGTCGGACGAAAAGAAATCGTGAGAACCCTAGGAACCTCAAGCCTTGTCGAAGCACTCGCAAAGCGCAACGAAGTCCTAGCTGAAATCAAAGCCTCGCTCTTTGAGGCTCACGACACAAAGGACAGAAAACGCCTTCCAGCCACCAAGAGTGCGAGCGAGCAAGACTTGACCATCAGAGCCGCAGCCCACCGATGGCTGACCGAGAGTGACGGGATAAGCGGAACGACAAGACAGAAATACCGGATGATCTTGGAAGCCTTCGAAGCGTTCTCGGGCAACTGTGAGGTTACCGCGATCAACCGTGACCTAGCCTTGCGGTTCATGGATCATCTGAAAGGCACACCCTCAGTACGCACTGGGGAACCTAGGTCACACAGGACACTTGGGGCATACCAAATCTGCCTCGCTTCCTTCTGGTCAGTCTGTGACCACTGGGGTTTGGTCAATGGAGATATGCGAAACCCGTTCTCGTCCCTACTCAAGAGGGTAGCAGGGCAGAGGAAGAAGGTAGACCTTCGGGCCAAGTCCCTACGACCTGTCAGGCGGGAAGAAGCGCAAGCCTTGCTTGGCTCCATCGCTGGCAATCCCTCGCTCAAATACTATCGGGAAATGATCGTCGTCGTAAGGCTTCTTTGGGTGACCTCATGCCGCCTTAACGAAATCGCTGCGCTCCGCCTTGAGGACATTAAAGACAATGGTGACCACTTCGCCTTGCAGATCACCAAGGCCAAGACCGAGGCAGGGAACCGGGTGGTCATGGTGGTCGGAGAGGACGACTGTAGGTTGCTTAGGGACACCGTGAGGCTGGCCAAGATCACTGAGCCGGTGCAGCCTGAGAATGATGGCCTGTTGTTCCCTAGGTTGCTCCGAGGGGGATACGACAAGAAACCCGGCCACTACCTCGGCAAAGCCTTGGAGAAGGCGAGGAAGGCGCTTCCCGGCCATGATGGATCATGGGACATGCACTCTTTCAGACGGACTGGCGTATCGGCCTTAGTCAACGCAGGGGTAGCTAGGGAAGCCCGTAACCTTGTCGTCGGTCATTCAAACAAGGACGACATAGGCGTGTCGGTCTATGCCAAGAGGGGCGATCTTAGCGAGGTCATCAAGACGACCTTTGAGGCGCTCTATGGTGAACTTGGGGGAAGCCTGACGACCCCTTTCAGCCGCGAGGCGCTCAGCCTCACCCACC
Organism: Albidovulum litorale; assembly: GCF_025751495.1. Lineage (GTDB taxonomy): Bacteria > Pseudomonadota > Alphaproteobacteria > Rhodobacterales > Rhodobacteraceae > Albidovulum > Albidovulum litorale. The sequence goes on from NZ_JAOWKZ010000003.1 coordinate 525,152, forward strand.
CAAACCAGTAACGATCAACCAATACCGTTCAGCCGCAAGGCGCTCAATACATCGGAGAAGATTAGAATGATTAGTGTCGGAAACCTGTCAGTGGCCCAAGCCATCCATGAGCGTATCTGCTTGCTCTATGCCAAGCTGGAAGGTGCGCCCGAAGTGGCCTTGAGGCTGGCTGAGTTCGACCTTGAGACAGGATGGGGGTTGAACCATAGGGACGACCGAGAGTCTCTGCACAGGCGGCTTGTGGACGCTCTGTGTGCCTATGAGGAAGTTACCGGGGGACAGGTGCATCCGGCGAACGGGTGGTTGCTGGAAATCGCGGTGTAGGGCGCGAGGGGCTTTAGGTTGACCCTAGGGGGCTGGCGGCGACGCTGGCCCTCATTCGTTTTAAGCCGCCGTAGACCTGCCGTGCATCGTTCCGAGAGTTAGAACGTCGAGACTTTCCTAGGGGCACTCCGAATGCCCAAGGAATGATGCGATCTCCGGGGATGCGGTGGCGAGTATCTTCGGGACGCGGCGCGAAATAGAGGTGGGCATTTTTCGCCTTTAAACAAATCAATCTCGACAGAACCTTACTCATCGCATTGCGAGGCGCAATGGGGCCGATCAACCTTTGGCGCAATAGATTGCGGCATGGCGTTCGTGGCGACCGCTGACGGGCTGAACCGCTGGATCACCACTAAAGATGCGCGACTTGCCGACATAATGGGCATGTCGTGATCCACAACATGCCCTTGCCCACATCACCGTGGTATGGTCTTTGGCTCGTCGCTTCGACTAAGTACACCGGCAATCATCGTTAGCGCCCTGTCCCTGTATCGGTAGGCGCTGGCCCGGGGTATCCCCCGGGCCTCAAGCGCCCGGCGGAAATCGCGCTTGTGGGCCTTGCAGCCGAGCCAGATCGCCAGCACCCGCCGCAACTCGGGATCAGGGACGTAAAGGGTCAGCCACGTCAATGCTCGCTCATGGCCGCTGATCTGGCGGGGCGTCGGCGGCAGTTCAATCTCGCGATCCGGCTCGGGACCGTCGGCCCTTTCGATCAGGCCCCAACCCGCCTCCGCGTGGGCGGCCTCGTCGGCCAAAAATGCCCGGCTGACGCGGCTCGATACCATGCCCCGGCCCATCGCCCGAGGGGCGTAGCGGCGGAGCCAGCGCAGGGCTTCGACCATCCGGTCAATCACGTCGTCATGGCTCCAAGACGCCACGCCGCGCCCCGTTGGAGGCGTCTGGCGCCGCCCCCTGCCCGGTGCCGTCGCATATCCCGCCAAGGTGATCTTCGCCGCCGTCCGGCGGCCCTGCGCGCTGCCCGTCGTCATCCCCCGCCCCATGCCGATTACCTGCGCCCGCAAGGTAGCAAATGGCGGTCGACGGCGCACCATCAAAGCGGTTGAATTTCCGTAGGAGCAGGCACTTTTTCCAGATTTACTAGCGATTTGTGACGGGAAGTTGCGACGGCAGATTATGACGGTTTACCCTTCCCTGCCAGGCTAACACCCTCGAACAAATGCACGCGCGAGATCGTAGATGCCACCCCTAGCATCGTTCGCAGACGGCCTGTTGACACGTTCAAGAACTACTTTCGTAGATTGCGATGTGCCCGCTGCCGCGCGCGTTCTGCAAGCGCCGCCCGGCGCTCCGCCAAATCAACTGGTGCCGTCATGCCTGTGTCCCTTCCTCTGATTGCCGGTTTGGTCGGATTTCCTCATATAAACAGTACCAAAGCAGGCTCAGTTGAACCATCAAAGGCACTGCGGTGCGGGGCCGCTTTGCGCCGCGATGACGCGCCGTTACGGGGCGGGCGCAGGCGGAAGCGGTTACGTTCCGGGCAGTCAGACGGGCGGTTGACCGGGCTCTCGCATTGCAAAATCAAAAGCTGTTTTGCAAAGCAGAAAAAACACAGAAATATCGGGCAACGCGCGCCCGCATAGCGGGGCTCCCCGGTAGGGTTCCTAAGGGGTCTGCGTTATCCCCTCACTCGCTAAGCCCAAAACCATTTTGCGACGCGCGCTGGTCAGCTTTGCGGACTTCACCGCTTTCCACAAAGATCGTGAAAGTAGAAAAACGACTGAAAATCTAGGCAGTTAATCAAGTCAATCTGGTTTGATATTCTAGACTGTTACGTTATTGTTCTTGGGAGTTCTTCGTACACGAGAGAGTACTTGGCCTTGCCAGTTTTGATTGGAATTCTTGGACAGGCCTTGATCCAAGCAGTGACGAAGCCTTGGCCTTGGCTCACCTTGCTCGGCTTCCTTGCAGTATCCAAGTTTGATCTGGGCGTTTTCGCTGAGGAGGCCAGATCGACTGTTTGGGAGCTGTGGCCATTCGTTGTTCTCGTTATCTTACTTTGGTTTGCGTTACTCTTTTTTCGATCATACTTGGAACTTTCGAACGGCAAGAAGAAGTGATGAAGCTGGGGCGTCGAGAAGAAAGGCTCGTGCATCGCACCTTCGTGCTGATAGTCGTGGCGGCCGTCATGGGCATTGGGGTCGTGGTGATCAAAGAGAACACCGAGATACAAAAACTCATCGAGCCGTCTATCGCTCGCGATCTATTGCTTCTGATCGCGCCCCTCGCGGGCTTGGCCATGACCGGTTACTCACTGGCTAGTAAAACGCTTTCCTCAGGTGGCTTTCTGAGTGAGTTCTTTGCCCTCGTCGGATCTTACTCCATCTTCATTGCAGTAGCGTTGCCTTCATTCACAAAACGCGAATTGGCATCAGGCGAGGTCTGCAGTTTTTGGCAGCTTTTTTGCAAAGAGACACTTTTGGTAAGAGATCATCGGATAACATTGGTGTTCTCGGTCGTCGCCGTAGTCCTCGTTGCTGTATCCTTGTTAAAAGCAGGCATTTTCCGTGTACCCGACAAGGATTAATACCAATAGTTGAATAGTTGCCAAAGGCACAAACTTGAACAAAACGGTATGGCGACTTGGCCAATATCATTTGGCCCGCCAGAGTACACGCCCACTCTTTAACACCTAACCTCCGGTCGCCCGCCGCGATGCCCCGCAGCGCGCGCAGGGGGCGTCTGCGGGCGGCATCTAGGCTTGGCTGGCAGGGGTGGGTAGCCGACCGGGGCTGGACCGGCCTGTCCGCGCGGACGGTAAGGCGCCGGCGGGGATATGCGACGGGGCGGGCAATAATGCCCGCCCCGCCAGTGCCTCGACCGTCACTGAGCCGGGCGAGGCGTCGACCCCCGGTCAACGACACCGGGCCGACCGTCGGCGCCCCCCCATCACAAAAGGCACCGACCTGTACTTTTGGGACGGGCGGCCTCGCCAGAAATCCGCCCACCCCTTCCCGCCCCGGATGCTCCGCAGACGCGAATGCTGTCAGGGTTGCAGCGCGTCGTCGTGGGCGAGAACCCAACGTGGGTCGGCATCCGCGCGGCGCAGGACCGACAGTCCGGCCCGCTCGGCCTCGCGGAACAGGAGTTCCTCGCCGCGCTCCAACGCTTCAAGTTCGTCCTCGGCCTTGGCGATCAACGTCGGGCGTTCGGCCTCGGAAGGGAAAGACCGCCCCTCGTAAACCTGCCCTATTTCGTCGAGCAGGGCATCGCGGAGAACCGCCGGGGCGAGAAACGCCAGCATCGAAAGCGTCATGGGCTGATTACTCCGGATGCGCAGGTTCGGCGCCTGTCCTTCGCCGGGTCGCGTCAGCGGCCCGATTACCGACCGCATGGCCGGTTTGACCTCGGACGACAGGCGGGCGATTTCCGCGTCGACGGCGGCAACGGCACGATCACGGTCAACCGGCAATGCGCTAAGCTGCGCGATGCGATCCTTGCATTCAAGGACGGCGACAAGGTGCTGGTCAAGCGCTCCATGCATTTCCGCAACGGCCTCGGCCTGACGGGCGAGAAGTTTAGACATTGGTTTTGTCATTGGCTTACCCCCGCCGCTGCTCGCACTTTCGAAAGTCTCTCTTGCTCAACCTCGTGCATGCGTTCGACCGGATCGGGCGCGCGGTGCCGATGCTCCGTCGGCAAATCGAGGCCGAGCTGCACGGCAAACGCACGGCAGGCGTTTAGCAACTGGCCCGCCACAGCCCACGCCTCCTGCGCGTCGGCGAGTTCGTCGGTCTGGCGTTCAAGGTCGTTTTCGAGACCGGTAATTCGTTCGCGAAGCCCCTCCGCTTGTGCCTCGGCGGCCGCCGGGTCGACCTTCGGCGAACCATCTGGGTTCTTGACGTTCTGGCAAAGAAGGGTCCGCCTGCTGAGTGATGCCGCAGCCTCGCCCTCGATTTCCGCCAACGCCTTTTGTTCGGCAAAAAGTTCGCGGGCCGTCGCGTTTCGGGCGTCGCCCGCCCGCCGGGCGGCGGCGAGGCGCGCGTCGGCGATGGCTTCCAGATGGCGCAACCGGCTCGCGGCGTCCATTTTGTGTGTCGGTTTGGTGGTCATGTTGCCTCCTGCTCGATTGGGTCAACATTACCAGCGCCGTCATCCGGGGTCGCGTCGAACAGTTGCGGCGCGGACGCGGCCTGCGCCGCGATCCGCGCGTCGTCGCCGGCGATCAGATCAGCGATTTGTCGAGTGCCAGGTATCGACCAGCGGCCCTGATTATCGCCCCGGATCAGGCGCCAGAGGGATGCGGCGGGCTCGGCTGCCGGCGCCGTATCATGCCGTGCGAAGTGGCGACGACGGAACTCATCGACGTCGCCCCTGATCAACGTCGCAGCCCGGAACGGAGCCAGATGCAAGAGGACCGGCCGCCGGGCGAGCGACCGCAGGATCGCGTCGCGATGCGCCAGTGCCGCCGCCACAGACGGCGCGACGCCGCCGACCGAGGAGAGGCCAAGGTCCCGGACCAGATCGCCGAGGCTACCGCTCTGGACGGTTGCGAGGCCCGTTCGTGCCATTTCTGCGACCGCCGGATCGGCGTCGCCTGTTGCCCGCTCGAAGATCTTCGAAAGCGCCGCAAGCCGGGCCGCAAGTGTCTGCGTCCGGCTCATGCCACCCTCACTTCTCTGCTAGAGGAGACGTCGTCGCTGAACGTGGCGGTCGGGGGCGCCACAAGCGCCCCCGATCCGTCGCCCTCAAATGCGCCGGCCATTGCGTCGAACGTCACTTCGGAAAGGCGATTAAACGTACCTGTACAGTCGAGCGACCGGCGCGCCCAAGGGCGCCGGTCGCCGTCCAACTTAACTCGTAAGTGTGAAGCTCCCGGGCACCACCCTAGATTATACTTACTATGGTGGCCTCGCAGCGTGGCCAAAAATCGCGGGTATTTTTGGCCTAAGCTCGCGGCCAAAAATCGGAGGTATTTTTGGCCGCTATAGGGTGTCCAAAAATCAACCATGATGGACCCCCACATAGACGTTCGACATGCGGCCCTTCCCCCTGCCTTCCCCCCGGTGCCGGGCATTAAACGCGGCCTCCTCATCGTCGGTAGCGCGGCGCAGGACGCCGGCCTCGATCATCGCTTTGATCGCGTTCTTGACTGTGGTCGGCGACGCGATGCCGGTCGCCGCGCATATGTCCTTTACGGATCGAAAGCACATCAACCGCTCGTCAAACCACTCAGACAAATGAGCCATAACCCTCGCCCTAGGATCGGCGCCGGCCCGCAAGATAGAGCCCGTTAGCCACTCGTGCTGCGGTGATGGCCTGCGCCGGCGCGTTGCGATGATCTTGCTGGGGCCGGGCGTCATAGCCGGCCCCAGCCATAGGGCGACCCTAACAGCTTCGCATTGGTTTCTGGGGGGCTCCAATCAATCAGCGTCGTTGCCCACCGGGCGGTATGCTGATAGAACATTTCTGTCTCGTTTTGATATGGCCGCGTCCCGGTTTCCGCCCGGGCGCGGCCGCTTCATTTGATGGCCCCGGCGTCGAGCCGGGGCCTCCGCCATTCACGACCGCGCGGACACAGGCGGACGCGGACATGCCGAGCGCGGCGCCTCCGGACGCTTGGGCGACGGGTGCAACTGGCGCACCGGCTCATCCGGCGCGCGAGCGGCCAGCGGATCGAAGATTGCGATCCGACCGGCGCGGACCAGATCGCGCAAGACGACGGAGACCTCGCCCTCAGTGCAAGCCAGACGCCGCGCAATCACAGATGCGATGCTCGGGAGGGCCGTGCTTGTTTCCGGTCCGTCAACTTGCTGCCCGGCGCTCATGATCGAGCCCCCGGGCGCTTCGATCCTTCAAGAATGAAGTGCTCGACCTCACTCCGCAGGAAAAAGCGGCGCCTGCCAATGTGGCGAGGCGTCGGAAATCCGGCGGGAGGGTTTTTCAGAAGCCGCGCGAGCGTATCTTCACTTACCCCGCCGAGAAGCTCGCGGGTCTGTGTTCCGTCCAGTAGCGTGAGCTGATCGCCCATATCGCCCTCCTTTGCCCCGAAATTTCGGGGGTTGATTGGTGCCCGCGCCGATCCCGGTTCGGGCCGTTTGCCCGGTCAACGACCGGACGCGACAATCTCCAATCAATCAAAGGAGCGGGCGACTAAGCGATCCCGCGAGGCCAGTTCCTCGGCGACGCGGTTAGGCGTCGCTATGCAAAGCTAAGGTGATTTGCTGCATAGGCTCAAGCGGATATTTGCGGCGTGACACCCGCCTTTTCGGATGGGCTGTCTATCCGACATGGGCGTCGTCATCGCCGTCTCCGTTAGAAACGCAAAACGCCCTTCCGAGCGATCCAGCGGGCGTCTATGGCGTAACCTATTGTCGCTGCTAGGAAAGGAGGCGCCTCTAAGCGGCTGCGAATACCCCGAACAGTATGGGGGGGTAAAGGATTGCAGCGCCCCGGGCCTACCACATTTCCGGTCCGGGGAGACGGAAACGGATTCGTAACCTGTGTGTTTCTTTCCGGAAAAAAACTGACGCGAAAGGCGTGCAGCTTAACTCGGTCAACATAGGGCGCGTCTGCCCCGGCATCGACCGCGCCGAAAATATCAACGCGCCAGAACGAGTTCCGCCTTCAACCCACCCAAACGCTCGCTGTCGCGCAGGCGCAGCGTGCCACCGTGGCTGCGGGCGATGTCCGCGGTTATGGCGAGACCGAGACCGACGCCGCCGCCACGGTCCTGGTTGCGCGAATCGTCAAGCCGCGTGAAGGGCCGTAACGCCTCGTCCCGCCGGTCGCGGTCGATACCCGGTCCGTCATCCTCGACGGTGATCCGGATCGAACGATCGAGGACTTCCAGCGACACCTCGGCGCGCGTACCGTATCGAACGGCATTGCCGATAAGGTTTTCCAGTGCCCGGCGCACAGCATCAGTCCGCAGCGGTGCCTCGCCCGCCCCTTTGACCGCGTGCAGCGTCACGGCCTGACCTGCCCGGCGCGCATCCTCTACCACGGTCCGTACGAACGGGACCGGGTCAGTCTTGACCGGGTCTTCCTCAAGTGCGTCCCCGCGCACAAATGCCAGAAAGGCATCGAGAAGCCGCTCCATGTCGCTGATATCACGTTTCATCGCCTCGACCTCGGGGTCCGGCGACATAAGCGAGAGGCTGAGTTTCAGCCGGGTCAAAGGCGTTCTGAGATCGTGGCTGACCCCCGAAAGCAGGAGCGTGCGTTGCTCGATCTGGCGTTCGATCCTCGCCCGCATGTCAAGAAAGGCGTTTCCCGCCGAGCGCACCTCGATCGCACCCGTCGGACGATACGGCAGGACCCTCCCCTTACCGAAGGCTTCAGCGGCGCGGGCCAGTCGCCGGATCGGGCGGAGCTGATTGCGCAGGAACAGAACGGCGATGAGCGTCATCAGAAGACCCGTGACGGCCATAAGCACGAGCAACTGATGCGGATTGCTGGCGGAAACCCGACGCCGGTCAAAGGTGATTTCAAAGGCACCGTGCGGCCCATCCATCACCAGCCGAACCACGCGCAGATTGGTCAGATCAACTGCGCGCACCGTATCGAACGCGTCGCGCAAGGTTGCGATAACGACCCGGCCGGAAAAATCGTAGAAAAGTCGACTGTCTGCGGCAGGCGCATCCGCACGGGCGGGCAGTTCCACATTCATCGACAGCGCGGCACCGAACAGCGCAACCTCTTCCGCAGCCGCATTTGGATCGACCGCGCTGGCCAGGCGATTGTCCAGAAACGCGATTTCGTTGACCACATTGCGGGTCATCTGCCGCGTCACGCCTTCGAAATGCCGCTGAATGAAGGCAACTGAAACTACAGCCTGAATCATCACGATCGGAAGAATAAGGATAAGCGCAGCGCGGCCGTAAAGCCCACGCGGCAAAAAACGCTTTGTCCAGTGACCGATCATGGACAGACCCTATAGCGTTTCGGACCCACATTGAATCAGAATTCGATCCTTTTCCGTTCGAATTCTGATACTTGATATATCAGCACAATCCGGCCCGCTGCGGCGGAGCCACGCAGGGAGCAAACGGCAGGATGATGCCCGAAAAGAATACCGCCATACGATACGGCATCGCCGAGCAACTCGAACCGGGCTTGCGGCGGGTGATCGCCCCCAACCCGTCCCCGATGACGTTGCACGGGACAAACAGTTACATTCTCGGCGAAGGGCGGGTCGCCATCATTGACCCCGGACCCGCAGATCTTGCGCATTTCACCGCCCTTCTTGCCGCCCTCGCGCCGGGAGAAAAGGTAACCCACATCCTCGTTACCCACGCACATCTCGATCATTCGCCGCTGGCGCGGCCTCTGGCGGAGGCGACCGGGGCACCGGTCCTTGCTTTCGGCGACGCCCGCTCCGGGCGCTCAGCCCTCATGGAGAAACTGGCCGAAACCGGCGGGCTGGAGGGTGGCGAAGGTGTGGATGCCGGTTTTTCCCCGGATGAAGAGGTGTCAGACGACAGCACGATTTCGGGACCCGACTGGGCAATCAAGACGTGGCACACCCCGGGGCATTTTGGCAATCACCTCTGCTTTCAATGGGGCGAGGCGTTTTTCAGCGGTGATCAGGTGATGGGCTGGGCCTCGTCACTGGTTTCCCCTCCTGACGGGGATATGGGGGCCTATATGGCATCGCTAGACAGATTGTCGGCGCTGAGACCGCAACGAATGTATTCGGGTCACGGCGCCCCGATTCCGGATGCTCTGGCACGGATCGCCGAACTTTCCACCCATCGGCGCGAGCGCGAGACCACAATACGAAACGCGCTTTCCGAAGGCCCGGCGAATGCCATAACCCTCGCCCACAAGATCTACACCGATACACCGGCCGGGCTTTTGCGGGCGGCAGCGCGCAATGTCTTTGCCCATCTCATTGACCTGACAGAAAGAAATCTTGTCGAGCCTTGTGGCGCACTTTCCTTCGGCACCTCTTTCAGCGCTCGGTAGCCGCGTATGAATTTTGTGTCAAAAGCCACTGGACGCCCCTGACAACGCTTGCTATATCGCGCCCCGTGTTCCGGCGTAGCTCAGCGGTAGAGCAGTTGACTGTTAATCAATTGGTCGTAGGTTCGATCCCTACCGCCGGAGCCAAATCTCCCGAATGAGTTGAATTACGCGGCCATTCTTGTGCCAAGCAATCATCGCATCCGTCGTTCGGGCTAACGATGACCCGATACCGATTATACTGGTCGATTGCGCGCGGGCGTGACACTTTGCGGACATGTGATCGTCGGCTTCAGTGCAGCCGGAACTCCCCCACGACGTTACGCCATTCACCGGGCGCGATCAGCTTGCGGTGACAGAAGCGTACCGAATGCAGCGGGCCCTCGATCTTGTCCTGCCAGAACTCGATGAACCCGAAAAGCTCCGGGTAATCCGGAGCAAGGTCGTATTCCTGCCAGATGAAGCTGTTCAAGACGTGCCGGTAATCCGGCATCCGGTAGTAAAGTTCAGCCGTCGTGAGCCCGTAGCCCTTCAGCATAAGCTCCGTCTCGGCCCCGGGGTGATCTGCCCGCATGTTGGCCTCCGTCAGTGCCTGATGCATTCATGCTACATGAGTCGCGGTTAACGACAATGAAAACAATGTGTTATGTTTGTGTTACCGCATCCCTGCGAAACCCGTTTTCCTGCCATTGCACCCAACGGATGGCATGGGGTATAGTCGCGCGCAACAATATCTAGCCCCTGCGCGGGCGCAATAAACAAAGGGCGAGCATCCGTGACCGACACCCCGGAAACCCCCGAAAACGCTGAGGAAAAGCCGCAGCGCCCCGCCTATGCCGGCCCCTCGGTCGATATCGCCGAGGAAATGAAGACCGCCTATCTCGACTACGCGATGAGCGTGATCGTCAGCCGGGCGATTCCGGACCTGCGCGACGGGCTGAAACCGGTGCACCGGCGCATCCTCTATGCGATGCACGAGACCGGCAACAGCCACGACAAGCCCTACCGCAAATCCGCCCGCCCCGTGGGCGACGTGATGGGTAAGTACCACCCGCATGGCGACGCCGCGATCTATGACGCGCTCGTCCGGATGGCGCAGGATTTCTCCATGTCGCTGCCGCTTCTCGACGGACAGGGCAACTTCGGCTCGATGGACGGCGATAACGCCGCAGCCATGCGCTACACCGAAGTGCGGATGGATAAGCCTGCGGCCTCCCTTCTTGCCGATATCGAGAAGGAAACCGTTGATTTCCAGGACAACTACGACGGCAAGGACAAGGAACCGACCGTCCTTCCCGCCCGCTTCCCTAACATGCTGGTCAATGGTGCGGGCGGTATTGCCGTCGGCATGGCCACCAACATCCCGCCACACAATCTGGGCGAGGTGATCGACGGCACGCTCGCGCTGATCGAGGACCCGGATCTGTCCATGGAAGCGTTGATGGAGATCATCCCCGCGCCGGATTTCCCGACGGGCGGCATCATCCTTGGCCGCTCAGGCGCGCGGAAGGCCTATCTGGAAGGGCGCGGCTCGGTGATCATCCGCGCCAAGACCCGGGTCGAAGAGATCAGGAAAGACCGCTACGCCATTGTTCTGGATGAGATTCCCTATCAGGTGAACAAAGCCTCGATGATCGAAAAGATCGCCGAGATGGTGCGTGACAAAAAGATCGAGGGCATCGCCCATGTGCAGGACGAAAGCGACCGGGTCGGCGTTCGTGTCGTCATCGAACTGAAGCGCGATTCCACACCGGAAGTGGTGCTGAACCAACTCTTCCGCTTCACGCCGATGCAGACCTCTTTCGGGTGCAACATGCTGGCGCTGAACGGCGGTCGGCCCGAGACACTGAGCTTGCGCGATTTCCTCACCCATTTCATCAGCTTCCGCGAGGAAGTTGTGGCTCGCCGCACAGCCTATGAACTCCGCAAGGCACGCGAGCGCAGCCATATCCTCTGCGGCCTTGCCGTCGCTGTGTCGAACGTGGACGAGGTCGTCGCCACGATCCGCTCTTCCGCCGATCCGGCAGAGGCGCGCGAGAAACTCATGACCCGCCGCTGGCCTGCCCATGACATCGTCGAATACATCCGTCTGATCGACGATCCGACCCACAAGATCAACGATGACGGCACCTATAACCTGAGCGAGATTCAGGCCCGCGCCATCCTAGACCTGCGCCTTCAGCGCCTGACTGCGATGGGCGTCAAGGAAGTCACCGACGAACTTCAGGAACTTGCAGCAAAGATCCGGGATTACCTGGATATTCTGGGGTCGCGCGAGCGGATCATGGCGATCATTTCGGACGAACTGCGTGAGGTGAAAGACCAGTTCGCCGTCCCCCGCCGGACCGAGATCGTCGACTGGGCCGGCGACATGGACGACGAGGACCTGATCGAGCGTGAGGACATGGTCGTCACGATCACCTCTGGCGGCTATATCAAGCGGACCCCCCTCGCAGATTTCCGGGCGCAGCGCCGGGGCGGCAAGGGTCTTTCGGGCATGGCCACGAAAGAGGATGATGTCGTCACGACCCTTTTCGTCGCCAACACCCATACCCAGCTCCTGTTCTTCACCACCGACGGCATGGTCTACAAGCTGAAGACCTGGCGCCTGCCTCTCGGCGGCCGGACGGCGAAGGGTAAGGCCATCGTCAACATCCTGCCGATCCCGACAGGTGTTTCGATTGCCGCGATCATGCCCGTGGACGTGCCCGAGGAGGAATGGGAGAACCTTCAGATCTTCTTCGCCACATCCGAGGGCGACGTGCGCCGCAATGCGCTGTCCGATTTCACCAATGTGAAGTCGAACGGCAAGATTGCGATGAAACTGCCCGAAGGCGTCTCTCTTGTGAATGCGCGCATCTGCGATGAGAATGACGACGTGATGCTGGTCACGGCGCTCGGCCGCGCCATCCGCTTTCCGACGACCGAGGTGCGCGTCTTCAAGGGCCGCGATTCGACTGGCGTGCGTGGCATTAGGCTGGCCGCGAAAGACAGGGTCGTGTCGATGTCGATTATCCGCCATTTTGAGGCCGATCCGGCTGAGCGTGCCGCATACCTAAAACAGCGCCGCCTGATGGCGGGCGTGACCGAGGAAGAAGCGGTGGATGAGGATGACGAAGCCGTCGCCGAAGGCCAGCTCTCCCAGGAACGCTATGCCGAGATGTCGGCGGCTGAGGATCTGATCCTGACCATCACCGCCAAGGGTGCAGGCAAGATCTCCTCCAGCCATGACTACCCGGTTCGCGGACGCGGCGGTCAGGGCGTGATGGCGATGGACAAGGCAATGCGCGGCGGCACGCTTGTCGCCTCCTTCCCGGTCGAGGGCGACGACCAGATCATGCTTGCGACCTCGACCGGTCAATCGATCCGCTGCCCTGTCGACGGGATCAGCTTCCGTTCCCGGTCGGCCGGAGGCGTGAGGGTATTCGATACCGCGAAAGGCGAAGAGGTCGTCTCGGTCGCCCGCATCGCCGATCAGGGCGAAGAAGAAGCAGAATAACGTTGCCGCAAATCAACGGTCGGGGTCGGAAATCTGCTGGTTTCCGCCCTTTTCGCATTAATGAATTGTTAGTGAAATTGGATCAGGCTCAAACTACGACCGGGGACCATCTGGGGAAAAGTGGTGTGCTGACCGTCACGGCCGTTCTGCGGCCGAATGGAGGACACGGATATGAGCTTGTCGGACTTTGCCGCACCACCACGGCATGCCGCCCTGAACGAAGCGGGCCTTGTTGCAACTCTCCTGCACTGGCTGAACGGAACCGATGAGGGCACGAACGCATCTGCGCCCAATGTCAATGAGCGCAAAGAATTGCACGCCGCCCGCGAAAAGGGCTACCTGCACGACATTGGCATCTGACTTCAGCAGCGAAGCCGCGCCTCAACGCCGGGGCTTTTCAAACACCGCTCCATGACCTAAGTCGCCAGTCATGCGCGAGACACTTCACATCGTCGGCGGCGGGATGGCCGGGTCCGAAGCTGCCTGGCAGGCCGCCCGGTCGGGCGTTCCGGTCGTCATCCATGAAATGCGGCCCAAGGTGGGGACGTTCGCCCACCGCACCGGCAATCTGGCCGAGATGGTGTGCTCGAACTCCTTCCGCTCGGATGATGACGAACGTAATGCCGTAGGCCTTCTCCATTGGGAAATGCGCGCCGCGGGTGGTCTGATCATGGAAATGGCCGACCAACATCGCCTGCCTGCGGGTGGCGCGCTGGCCGTCGACCGCGATCCGTTTTCCGAATCCGTCACAGAACGGTTGCGCGCGCACCCTCTGATCACCGTCACGGATGAGGAAGTCACCTCTCTGCCCACCGATGGCCACTGGATCATCGCTACGGGCCCCCTCACCTCGGGCACTTTGGCCGAAGCGATCAGGTCTGAGACCGGGGCCGAGGCGCTGGCCTTCTTCGACGCCATCGCCCCGATTGTCTATGCCGAAAGCATCGACATGTCCGTGGCTTGGGCGCAGTCGCGCTATGACAAGGGCGAGACTGAAGCGGAACGGAAGGCTTATCTTAACTGCCCGATGACCAAGAATGACTACGAGGGCTTCATCGACGCGCTATTGGCCGCTGACAAGACCGAGTTCCATGAGGGCGAAACAGCGGGGTATTTCGACGGTTGCCTGCCGATCGAGGTCATGGCCGAACGCGGCCGTGAGACTTTGCGCTTTGGGCCAATGAAGCCCGTGGGCCTTACGAATGCACATAGGCCCGATGTCAAACCCTATGCCGTCGTCCAGCTTCGCCGCGACAACGCGCTGGGAACCCTTTACAATATCGTCGGCTTTCAGACAAAGATGAAGTACGGCGCCCAGACGGATGTTTTTAAACGCATTCCCGGCCTTCAGGATGCCAGCTTCGCCCGCCTCGGCGGCATCCACCGCAATACCTTCATCAACTCACCCACGCTTCTTGATGCGCAGATGCGGTTGAAATCCCGCCCCCATATCCGCTTCGCCGGCCAGATCACCGGGGTTGAGGGCTATGTCGAAAGCGCGGCCATGGGACTTCTGGCGGGACGCATGGCGGCGGCTGAAATCCTCGGGCGCGACCTGCCATCGCCAGGACCGGAAACGGCGATGGGGGCACTTATCACCCATATCACGGGCGGGGCCGAGGCAAAGACCTTCCAGCCGATGAACGTCAACTTCGGGCTTTTTCCGCCCATCGATGCAAAGGGCGGACGGCGCGGCCGCAAGGACCGCTACAAGGCCTATACCGACCGGGCGAAAACTACGTTTAATGAATGGCTTGTCGGCCAAGGCTGATGCGCACCCGCTTCGCGCCCTCACCCACCGGCCCCCTGCATCTTGGGCACGCTTATTCGGCCCTTTTTGCCCATGACATGGCGCTCCGCGCGGGCGGCGAGTTCCTTCTCAGGATCGAGGATATCGACCAGAGCCGGGCGCGTCCGGAATGGGAAGAATTGATCTATGACGATCTCAGCTGGTTGGGCCTGTCATGGGAAACACCCGTCGTGCGTCAGTCCGACCGCCTGCCCGTTTACCGCGACACTCTGACCAAACTCTGGAACAGCGACACCCTATTTGCCTGCACCTGCAACCGCCGCGACATCCTCGCTGCCACCAGCGCGCCGAACGAAGGCGAACCGGTCACCGGCCCGGATGGCATCGTCTATCCCGGAACCTGTCGAGCGCACCGGTCGGATCACGGTCGTCTCCCCATCCCCGATGACGCGGCCCTGCGGCTCGACATGGGCTACGCCGCCCGCGCCGTCAGCGACCCGCGTGCGGGCGGGAATGTCGTAACCTTTCAAGAGGCCGGACACGGCCCGAAGGGTGAAACCGGGTTCATCGACACAACAACCCGCCAATTGACCGATGACATCGGCGATGTGGTCCTTGCACGCCGCGACATGGGCACCTCCTATCACCTCTCTGTCGTCATCGATGACGCCGAACAGGGCATCACCCATGTCACACGGGGTCAGGACCTGTTCGAGGCGACGAAGATCCATGTCGTCCTGCAACGCCTGCTCGTCCTGCCGACGCCCGTCTACCACCACCACCGCCTGATCCGCGACGATCAGGGCAAACGGCTTGCCAAACGCGATGATGCCCGTGCGATCCGCACTTACCGCGACGATGGGGCGAGCCCCGAAGACATCCGCCGCCTCGTCGGGCTCAGCTGACATTCTTCCTGGAGAAATACTCCCGCCGGAGGCGCCCGCATTTTCGACCGGGCTCAGACCTCGGGGGCCATCAACTCCGTTTCGGCGCCATCCTTAATTCCGGTATAGAAACAGCTACGCCGATTGGTGTGGCAGGCGGGTCCCGTCTGTTCGACCAGAATCAGAAGACAATCCCGGTCACAATCCACCCGCATCTCGACCAATTCCTGCACATGGCCCGAGGTTTCGCCCTTTACCCAGAAGGCCTGCCGCGAACGCGACCAGTAGGTGACGCGTCCCGTCTCAAGCGTCCGCGCCACGGCGTCCGCATTCATCCAGGCCAGCATCAGCACCTTGCCCGATACATGGTCCTGCGCAATCGCCGGAATCAGGCCGTGGTCGTCATAGACCAAGGTCGCAGGATCAAAACGCATCGCACTGCCTTTGCAAAAGCCACTGGTTCCGCCTATCTAGGTGGGATTACGGCCCGAGGAAAGTCATGAGCGATACCGATCTCATCAAGCTCTACTCACAGCGCATCCTCGCGCTGGCGGCCGACATTCCGTATATGAAGCGCCTTGAGAACCCGACGGCAACGGTCCGCAAGCGCTCTCCGCTCTGCGGGTCGACCGTTACGGTGGACATCGTTGTGCGGGATGGCAAGATCGCGGAATACGGACAGGACGTGAAGGCCTGCGCTCTCGGTCAGGCGTCTGCCGCGCTCTCCGGCGCGGTCATGATCGGCCGCACGAAGGCCGAAGTCGAACGCGCCCGCGACGAATTGCGCGCTATGCTGAAGGAAAACGGTCCCGTCCCATCTGCGCCCTTCGAGGGTTACGAGGCCCTGACGCCCGCGCGCGACTTCAAGAACCGTCACGCCTCGATTCTTCTGGCGCTCGAAGCAACGGCAGAGGCGATGGCCGAGGCTGAAGCCGCCGCCTGATGGTCCCGTAAGGTGGGTTTACGACCACCTTACTTCCTGAGATTGAATGGCCCGATATTCTAACTGAAAAAAACCGCCGCACTCCAATTGGAGGCGGCGGCAGGAAGCGATTTCCGATGTCCGGACGCGGGGCTCGGGGGAGCCGGGGATTTGGGACAGGCGTATTCCGGGCGGAGAACCGCGAGGCAGGTAACTGTTAGGGCATTTCGGAGAAACGCCGCAGGATCAGATCAGGCTCGGCAGGTGCAGCCCGATGATCAGCATCATCACGAGGGAAAGGAGACCGGCGGCATCCTGTGCAATCGTCCCGCGTGCCCGGATCAGAACGGATTTCAGATCGGTTTTCATCTTGCCACCTTCCTCTTCACCTCTGTTGCTGATTTGTTCTCACATCCTGAACGTGATGTAAAGAACTTTTTAAGAACATTTGAGAACGAGAAGAGAACGATGGTTAACCGACCGAGATCAGGCGGATCGCCCGGTCCTGCTCCATCAGCCACAAAAGCACCCGCGCCGCCTGCCCGCGCGGGCTCTCCAGCTTCGGGTCGTCAGACAGGAGCTTGCGCGCGTCCGTTTGCGCCACGGCCATCAGCGCCGATTGCCGTTCCAGATCGGCCACGCGGAATTTCGGCAGGCCCGACTGTGCCGTTCCGATCAGGTCGCCTGCCCCCCGCATCGCCAGATCTTCCTCGGCGATACGAAACCCGTCTTCGGTCTCTCGCAGGATCGAGAGCCGACGCTCCGCGCCCTCGTTGAGCGGCGGCTGATACATCAGAAGGCAGGTCGATTCCTCCGCCCCCCGCCCGACCCGGCCGCGAAGCTGGTGAAGTTGCGCGAGACCGAAAATCTCTGCCCGCTCGATCACCATTATCGAGGCATTGGGCACGTTCACACCGACCTCGATCACGGTCGTAGCGACCAGCACCTTGGTCTGTCCCTGCACGAAGGCCGCCATCGCGGCATCCTTCTCGGCCGGTGGCATTTGGCCGTGGACCAGACCGACGACTCGCTCGCCCATTGTCGCACGCAGGGCCTTGAACCGTTCCTCGGCCGCCGTCAAATCGACCAGTTCGCTTTCATCGACAAGAGGGCAGACCCAGTAGGCCTGCCGCCCTTCGGCCACCGCCTGCCTCAGATGCCCGACCACCTCTTCATAACGTCCGGCCGAGATCAGCGCCGTCTTCACGGGCTTCCGACCAGCAGGCTTTTCGTCCAGCACGGAGACATCCATATCGCCGTATTGCGCAAGCGAAAGCGACCGTGGGATAGGTGTTGCCGTCATCACCAGAACATCCGCGGCTGTCCCCTTGGCGCCGAGTTCCATGCGTTGCGCCACGCCGAAGCGGTGCTGTTCGTCGACGATGGCAAGGCGCAGGTCGTGAAATTCGACATCCTTCTGAAAGACCGCATGCGTGCCGACGAGGATATGGATGTCACCTGCCGCCAGCGCCTTCAGTTTGGCCACCCGTTCCGCACCCTTGTCGCGGCCCGTAAGGATTTCAAGCACCACACCCGCATCCTCGGCCAAGGGCCGCAGCCCTTCCAGATGCTGGCGGGCAAGGATCTCGGTGGGCGCCATCATCACCCCCTGCCCGCCTGTCTCGACTGCGATCAGAAGTGCCATGAAGGCCACGAGCGTCTTACCCGACCCTACATCGCCCTGCAGCAAGCGGCTCATCCGCTTGTCAGAGGCCATATCTGCGGCAATCTCGGCAATCGCGCGGGTCTGCGCACCGGTCGGCGCATAGGGAAGCGCGGCCAGAACCTTATTCTGCAGGACCCCGGTCCCGATACTCTCCCGCCCTTTGCCGCGCCGCATGGACATTCGGGCTAGCGCGAGAGTCAGTTGATGCGCGAAGAGTTCGTCATAGGCCATCCGCTGCCGTGCAGGCGCTTCTGCGGTGATGTCGGTCAGGGTCTCCGGCGCGTGCGCGGCGCGGACGGCATCGGCCCAGCCCGGCCATTTCTCGCGCGCCAAAAGGCCGGGGTCGATCCAGTCCTCCAACTCGGGCAGGCGCGTCAGCGCCGAGAGCGCCGCCTTCTGGATCGCGCGCTGCGTCACCCCGGCAGTCAGCGGATAGACGGGTTCGTATGCGGGCAAGTCCCCTGCCTCTTCGGGACGCAGGATATGATCGGGATGGGGCATCTGCGCCAGACCGTCGAAGAGTTCAATCTTGCCCGAAATCAGCCGCCTTTGCCCGGTCGGCAATTGCTTTTGCAGCCAGTCGCCCTTGGCGTGAAAGAAGACGAGCTGAAACTCTGTCTCCGCGTCGCGCACGAAGACCCGGGCCGGGCCGCCCTTGCGGCGGGGGGGTACATGTGCGCCGACCTCGACCTCGACCGTCACCGTCGATGGCAGGGCCGCGCCCTTGATCGTCTTTCGTGGACGGCGGTCGATCACCGCGTATGGCAGGGTAAAAAGCAGGTCACGTGGGCGCTCGACCTCCAGCTGCGCGAAATGCTTCGCTGTCTTCGGCCCGACGCCGTCTAGCGTCTCAAGCTCCGCGAATAACGGGAAGAGGACGGCGGGGCGGCTCATGCGCCGATCAGCCTCAGCCAGGCATCCTCGTCGATCATCTCGATGCCCAGCGCCTCGGCTTGCTTGGCCTTCGACCCGGCCCCCGGCCCCGCCACGACAAGGTCGGTCTTGGCCGAGACCGAGCCCGACACCTTGGCCCCCAACGCCTCGGCCCGCGCCTTGGCCTCTGCCCGCGTCATCTTTTCCAAACTGCCGGTGAAGACCACGGTCTTGCCCGCAACCGGGCTGCCTTCGGTCTTCGGCCTGTCCACATCCTGAACGTCAAGCTCGGCGACCAGCCGCTTGATGGACGCGCGCTCGGCCTCCTGATGGAATGCGTTGACCAGCGAGGCCGCCATCACGCTGCCTACGCCATCGACCGCGAGAAGGTCCGCCCATTCCGGCCCCTCGCCTATAGTAGCCGCTTTCATCGCACTTTCGAAGGCAACCCAGCTTCCATAGTGGCGCGCGATGAGGTTGGCCGAACTGTCGCCGACATGACGGATGCCGAGCGCGAAGATCAAACGGTTGAGCGATATTTTCCGTTTATCCTCAACCGCCTGAAAGAGATTGCTGACAGATTTCTCGCCAAACCCGTCGCGGTTCTTCAGCTTGGTCAGGTTCGCGGCATCTCGTCTGGCCAGAGTGAAGATATCCGCCGGTTCTTTGATCGGCAATGTGTCATCGGCATAGAACATCTCGATCTGTTTCGCACCGAGCCCTTCAATGTCGAAGGCCCCGCGCGATACGAAATGTTTCAGCTTTTCAACAGCCTGCGCCGGGCAGATGAGGCCACCGGTGCACCGACGCACTGCATCGCCCTCTTCCCGGACCGCGTCCGATCCGCATTCCGGGCATGTGTCGGGGAACCGGTAGGGCTCTGCGCCTTCGGGGCGTTTGGACAGGTCCACGTCCGCCACTTTCGGGATTACGTCACCCGCACGATAGACCTGCACCCAGTCGCCTTCGCGGATGTCCTTGCCACCCCGGATCAGGTTGCCCTTGGAGTCTCGCCCGGAGATATAGTCCTCATTGTGCAGTGTGGCGTTCGAGACGACGACGCCTCCGACCGTCACCGGAGTCAGACGCGCGACGGGGCTGAGCGCGCCCGTGCGGCCCACCTGAATCTCGATTTTTTCGAGCCGTGTCCAGGCGAGTTCGGCCGGGAACTTGTGCGCTATAGCCCAACGCGGCGTCGTAGAGCGGAAGCCGAGCCTCGCCTGCAATCCAAGATCGTTGACCTTATAGACCACACCATCGATGTCATAGCCCAAAGTTGCGCGTTTCTGTTCAATCCCGGCATAGGCCTGTATCAGGGCTTTCGGCCCATCACATTCTTGCGTGAGCGGATTAGTCTGGAAGCCCAATGCCTTCAGGCGCGCGACCGCTGCCATTTGGGTCCCAGCCAGCGGTTCGGAAAGCTCGCCCCAGCTATACGCGAAGAAGCGCAAAGGTCGCGACGCGGTGATTTTCGCGTCCAACTGGCGCAAAGACCCGGCGGCGGCATTGCGCGGATTGGCGAAGGTCTTGCCGCCGGTCTCCGCCTGCCGAGCATTGAGTGCCGCGAAATCCGCATGGCTCATATAGACCTCGCCGCGCACTTCCAGCACGTCTGGCGCGCCGGTCAGGCGTTCGGGAATATCGGCGATGGTGCGGGTATTCTCAGTGACATTCTCGCCCGTTTCGCCATCGCCGCGGGTGGCAGCCTGCATGAGAACGCCCTGTTCATAGCGAAGCGACAGTGACAGCCCGTCGATCTTCGGTTCGGCCGTATAGCTGAGCGCCGCGTCAGGGCCGAGGTTAAGATACCGCCGAATGCGGTCGTCAAAATCTTCAATGTCCTCAGGTGCGAAGGCATTTTCGAGGCTGAGCATCCTGACTGCATGGCGCACTTTGGCGAAAGTCTCGGACGGCGTTGCGCCGACATGACGGGTCGGACTGTCTTCCGATGCCAGTTCGGGAAAGCGCGCCTCGATCTCCAGAAGACGCCGCTTCAACGCATCATAATCGGCGTCGGAAATCTCGGGCGCATCCTCGGTATGATAAGCCTGATTCGCCCGTTCGACCTGAGCGGCAATGCTATGCCATTCTGTCTCGGCTTCTTTCGCGGACAACGCCCTGACCGGGCGCTCGTCGCCTTCGCCCGCCGTCTGCAGCCCCTGCCCTGCACCCGACATAAAAAACCTCCCCGAAACGTCCCCGTCAGTGTTAGGGGCAGCGTCCGGAGAGGTCCAGTCTTCGTGTCATCATGCCTGCCTACCGTGAGTGATGTCAGGCGCCGACCGCCAGTTTGCGGCTGGTCTCCTTCGGGTTGGGTTCGCGCAGCACATAGCCCCGGCCCCAGACCGTCTCGATATAGTTCTCGCCCCCGGTGGCCTCGGCGAGCTTTTTTCTGAGTTTGCAGATGAAGACGTCGATGATCTTCAGTTCCGGCTCGTCCATACCGCCATAGAGGTGATTGAGGAACATCTCTTTCGTCAACGTCGAGCCCTTGCGGAGCGAAAGAAGCTCCAGCATCTGGTATTCCTTGCCGGTCAGATGTACGGGCGCCCCCTCGGCCTCCACCGTCTTGGCATCCAGGTTCACATTGATCTTGCCCGTCTTGATGACCGACTGGGCATGTCCCTTGGACCGACGGATGATCGCATGGATGCGCGCCACCAGTTCCTCGCGGTGAAAGGGTTTGGTCAGATAATCGTCTGCACCAAAGCCGAAGCTGCGGATCTTGTTTTCCGTATCATCCGCGCCGGTCAGAATCAGAATCGGCGTGTCGATCTTCGACAGGCGCAGCTGACGCAGGACTTCGTGCCCGTTCATGTCCGGAAGATTGAGGTCGAGAAGGATGAGATCATAGTCATAGAGCTTCGCCAGATCGATGCCTTCTTCGCCAAGATCGGTGCAATAGACGTTCAGATTGGCGTGGGTCAGCATCAACTCGATACTGCGGGACGTCGTGGGGTCGTCCTCGACCAACAGAATTCTCATCAAGCGTACTCCGCGTTAATCCCTAGATTAACCCGACCTTGGCGCAGAATGGTTAACCGCAAGTTACCAGTGCGTTCAAGGCCCAGAAATCAACCTATGGTTGACGGTATTTCTGGATTGCCGTGACTTTCAAGCCCTTTTCGCCATGGCGTTCCACCGCTGACCGCCAGAGCTCGAACTCTTCCTCGGATAACGCGTACCGGTCGAGCGCCTCTTTCAAGGGCAACAGCCCGAAGGCCACGGCCTTCACCACTTTCGCCTTGCGGCTCGCGACCCAGCGCCGCGTCTCGGCCGGCGGCAGGTCGGCCCGCGTCATGATCGTCCCATCCGGCAATGTAATGGCGCGTGGCCCGTCGATCTTTTTCAGGAACATGATCTACCCCTCGATCTTCACCCGGTGAGAACCCTGCGGCGTCAGGCTTAAGGAGGGGTGAAACCGTGGCTTGTGAGTGATTAGGATTTTCCTATATTCCTCTACATCTCCCGGAGGTCCCATGGCGCTCGACGACACACTGCCCCTGAACTCGCTTGGCTTCGCCAAATCCCCCGCCGACACGCGGGTCGTGGTGGCGATGTCGGGCGGCGTGGATTCGTCAGTCGTTGCCGCGATGCTGGCCGAGGAAGGCTATGATGTCGTAGGCGTCACCTTGCAGCTTTATGACCACGGCGCGGCTTTGGCCAAGAAAGGCGCGTGCTGCGCGGGTCAGGATATCCATGACGCCCGCCGCGTGGCCGAGGCGATGGGCTTTCCGCACTACGTCCTCGACTACGAGAACATGTTCCGCGAGGCGGTGATCGACGAATTCGCAGACGCCTATCTGGCGGGAGCGACCCCCGTGCCCTGCATCCGCTGCAATGAGCGGGTGAAATTCAAGGACCTTCTGGCGACGGCCAGGGACCTTGACGCCGACTGCATGGCGACGGGCCATTATATCCAAAGGAAGGTAGGGCCGAACGGGCCGGAACTTCATTCTGCTGCCGATCCGAACCGCGACCAGAGCTATTTCCTGTTCTCGACGACGCCTGAACAACTCGAATACCTGCGCTTTCCGCTCGGCCATCTGGCGTCCAAGGCCGAGACGCGGGCGCTTGCCGCAAAATACGGGCTTTCGGTTGCCGACAAGCCCGACAGTCAGGACATCTGCTTTGTACCGAACGGCAACTATGCCTCGGTCATCGAGAAGCTGCGGCCAGGTGCGGCCGATCCCGGTCAGATCGTGGATATGGACGGCAATGTTCTGGGCGAACACAGGGGCGTCATTCATTACACGATCGGCCAGCGACGCGGGCTCGGCATCGGCGGGCTCGTCGATCCCTTGTATGTCGTCAAGCTCGACCCCGAGACGCGCCATGTCGTCGTCGGCCCAAAAGAGGCGCTGGCGACACGGACCGTGCCCGTGCGCGAAATCAACTGGCTCGGCGACGGCCCGTTCGAAGGCCAGCCCGAACGGCAGGTTCTTGTGCGCATCCGCTCCACCCGGCCGCCGCGCCCTGCAGTGATCCGCCCGCTGTCCGCGACCGAAGCGGAAGTGGAACTGATGGATCCCGAGGAAGGCGTGAGCCCCGGTCAGGCCTGTGTCTTCTATGAAGATGGCACCAGCCGCATTCTCGGCGGCGGGTGGATCTGGCGCGGCGCAGCGTGAGGCCTTTTCTGTAAGGTGGGTTTAAACCCACCTTACCCGATCCCGCCGGAGGCTCACATTCCCGGGAACCACGCCTTCGTGCAGAGAACGTGATCGCGCTTTTCCTTAGGCTGATCCCATCTGCCAAGGAGGATCGAGATGACCCGTGATATGAACCGCCGTGCACTCCTGAAAGGGTCCGCACTGACGCTGGTCGCGGCGCCCTTCGCCGGGGCCGCCCAAGCGGCCGTCGTACCCGGACAGGACGCCTTTGAATATGAGGTCACGCGCAGTGATGACGACTGGCGCGCGCGGCTTGATGAGAACGAGTACACGGTCCTGCGCCTGGGCGGCACTGAAGAACCGAAATCGAACCCGCTCTGGAACGAAATGCGCGCGGGCAGATATGCCTGCAAGGGTTGCGACCTGCCGGTTTACGAATCCATGTGGAAGGTCGAAGTCGACAAGGGCTGGGCCTTCTTTCGGCAATCAGTGCCGAACGCGCTTTTGATGAATATCGACTGGCCTGCCGATACGGGCGTCGACCCGGTTTTTGCCCGGTTCACGACGATCGAGGCGCATTGCCGCCGCTGCGGCAGCCATATGGGGCATATCCTGCTGGTCGAGGATCAGTGCCTGCACTGCATCAACGGCACGAGCCTGGTATTCACCCCAGAAGCGGCGTGAGCCCTCTCAGCCGTCACCGAGAGCGCGCAGCACGGACCGCGCGGCGCGCCGGCCCGGTGCCTCCGCCCCACGGCCCAGCCGGTCCATCGTCAGTTCCATCGCATTCAGCTGCGCCTCGCGGTCGCTTTCGCCAGCCAGAAGCCGGGCGAGCGCGGCGCTGATCGGGCCGGGCTGGCAGGCAGGACCGAGAAATTCGGGCACGGTCCGCGTCTCGGAGACGATATTGACCAGCGTCACCGTGTCGATCAGCGCGGCACGTTTCATCATCCACCAGGTCAGCCGGTTAAAATCATGGGCGATGACCATTGGCACCCGGTTCGCGGCAAGTTCCAGGCTGACTGTGCCCGAGGCAGCAAGCGCCAGATCGGCGGCCGCGAAGGCCGCACGTTTTTCCGCCGCGTCCTCTATCACCAGAGGCGTGATCTTCCAGCGCGCCGTCATCCCGCGCACAAGGGGCGCCACCCCGCGCACGGTCGGGATGACCACGCGCAGGCCGGGTTCACGGTCGCGGAGCCGCGCGATCGCTTCTTCGAAACGAGGGGCAAGCCTCGTGACCTCCCCCTTGCGCGATCCCGGCAGGCAGAGGAGGAGCGGTTGATCCGGCCCGATCGCCTGCGCTTCGCGAAATGCGGCCGCGTCGGCCCCGGTTGCCCGCGCCTCGGCCACGACAGGGTGGCCCACGAAATCGCAGGTCATGCCAGCCGCTTCCATATAAGGCGGCTCGAACGGAAAAAGTGCCAGCACATGGTCGATGACCTCGGCCATCTTCGCGGCCCGTCCGGGCCGCCAGGCCCAGACCGTGGGGGCGACATAGTGTATGGTCTTCTGATCGGGGTTGGCGGCGCGGACCAGTCGCGCGACGCGCAGGCAGAAGTCGGGGCTGTCGATAGTGATCAACGCGTCAGGCGCGATCCCTTCGACCCGCGCCGCCGTCTCGGCGATCCGGCGCTTTAGATGGCGGTACTTCGGCAGGACCTCCATGATGCCCATGACCGATAACTCTTCCATCGGGAAAAGGCTGGTCAGCCCCTCGGCCTCCATCTTCGGCCCGCCGACCCCGTGGAATTCCACCCCGGGCGCCAGGGCCTTAAGCCCCGACATCAGTGCGGCGCCAAGGCTGTCGCCCGAAGCCTCACCCGCAATAAGAAAGAGCTTCATGGCTCGCGTGCCCAGAGGAAGAGCCCAGCCGTCTCTGCCGCCGCGATCATCGCCTCACGGTCGATGAGGATTACGCCACCCGCCTCCCAGACGATCCCAGCGAGACCGGCCTTTGCAACCGCTGCAACTGTCGCGGGACCGAGTGTCGGCAGATCGACGCGGCGATCCTGACCCGGCTTCGGCGCTTTGTAAAAGACGCCGCGGGCACCGTTCGGATCTGGCCGCAGCCGCCCTGCATGCTCGGCAACGAAAGCCAGCATCGCATCGGTTCCCGGCAAAGCCTCCACGGCAATGCAGAGCCCCTGCGCGACCACCGCCCCCTGTCCGATATCCAGAGGCCCGATGCCCGCTACGATCTCTGCTGCGCGCGCCGCGTCACGGCGATCGTTATCGCAGGGCGCACCAGTGATCACGCCCGCACCCGGAACGAGGTCTGGGCTGATGTCACTCACCCCGACAACAGTGAAATCCCAGTCCTCGAAGATCGCGATGACTTCGCGCAGCAGCCAGTCGTCACCTTTCTGGAATGCGCCCAGAAGCCGGGGCACAAGCGTGGCAGTGCGGGCATCTATCAGTTCAGGGTCGATCTGCGGGCGGCGCAGGGCACCAGCAAAGACGACGCGGGTGACGCCCTCGCGCGCGAGATGATCGAGGAAGGGGGCAAGCCGTTCGATCCGGTAGCGGACAGGATCAGCACCGGGAATGTCCGAAGGGAACCCCTCCATCTCTGCAATGATATGCGCCTCACCCGACGCCTTCAGCGCGGCGGCGAGACGGACCGGCAGACCGCCCTGTCCGGCAATGAGTGCGGTCCTTGTCATCGTGGCGTGAGGAAGGAGCGGTCGGAGGGCCCCAGGATGAAATCCAGCACCTCGCGAACGAGTTCGCTATCGGTGCCTGCCTCGGCGCGCACGCGCGCGGTTTCGCGGAACGTACCCTTCCCCAATTCCCCGATCAAATCACGAAGAGCCGCGATATCGGCACGACCCGCCCCACGTCGTTTCAGCCCGACAACATTCAGCCCGTCGAGCGTGCCGCGCGGCCCCTGAACGAGCCCGTGCGGAATGACATCAGCCGTGACCATGGTCACAGCACCGATCATCGCGCCCCTCCCGATGCGGACGAATTGATGCACGCCGGAAAGACCGCCGACGATAACCTCGTCTTCCAGCACGCAGTGGCCGGCAAGGGCCACGTTGTTAACAAGGATCACCCTGTTGCCGATCTGGCAGTCATGGGCGACATGGCAGCCGGTCATAAAAAGCCCGTCATCGCCGATCCGCGTGACCCCGCCACCACCTTCGGTGCCGGTATTCATCGTCACACCTTCGCGGATGCGGTTGCGTTTGCCGATGATCAGTCTTGTCTTCTCACCCTTGAACTTAAGGTCCTGCGGCACCTCGCCGAGCGTCGAGAAGGGAAAAACTTCTGTCTCATCACCGATCTCAGTCTGGCCGGTGACGATCGCATGGCTCTTCAGTTCAACCGCGCGACCCAGCGCAACCTCGCCGCCGACAACGCAGAAGGGACCGATCCGGCAGTCCGGGCCGATCACGGCCCCCGGTTCGATAACAGCCGATGGATGGATCGCAGCGCTCCCGGCGATGGTCATCGGGTCAGTCCCGAAGATCCATCATCGCCGCGATGTCGGCCTCACAGGCCAGCTCGCTGCCAACCTTTGCCGCACCATGAAATTTCCAGATCTTGCCGCCGCCGCGCTTGACCGTCATGTGCAGCTCCAGAACGTCACCGGGCACGACCATACGACGGAACTTGCAGCCGTCGATGGAGAGAAAATAGGTCAGAAGATCGCGACCGACTACATCCATCGAAATTCCGACGAGAACCGCTGCAGCCTGCGCCATCGCTTCGACAATGGTTACGCCGGGCATGATCGGCTTGGCGGGAAAATGACCCTGGAAATGCGGCTCGTTGAACGTGACGTTCTTGATGCCGGTGCAACGCTCGTTCGGGACAATGTCAACCACCTTGTCAATCAGCAAGAACGGATATCGATGCGGGATGATCCGCTGAATCAGATGGATATCGGCCTCGGTGATTGGCGTTGCGGTCATGCGTTTCTCTCCCAGCGGGGCGTGTCAGTCAGGTCTTGCTAACAACTCGGTTACACACTGGCAAGCAGCAGCGCTCAGTCGCCGTTTGTGGAGCCGGGATCTGACTGTAAGGCGTCAGGTGCGGCGACATCATCCCCGGCGCCAAGTTCCGTGTCGATACGCTCAATCAGGATATCGGTGATGTCGATCGCTTCTGCGGCCAGAAAGATTGCCCGTGAATCGAGCACCGCAACCGCTCCCCGGCTGCGAACAACATCGCCGATCACAGGAAAGGCCGCTGCAAGGAATCGCTGGCGCTCAGTCTCCTGCAGGCGACCTATAGCACGGAGTTTTGCGTCCTGGGTCTGGCGGATCTCGGTCACTTTGGCATCGAAAGCATCGGCAGCTGCCCTGAATGCTTCGGGCGTCATCGTCGCGCGACGGTCGGTCAATGCCCGCTCCTCGACGGTCAGTTCCCCTTCGATCTGCCGGTTCTCCAAGGCCAGTTCGGTGGAACGCGCCTCAATGCGTTCCGCCGCACGTTTGCCCCATAGGGATTCGGAAAAAAGCCGTTCCTGATCAAGCGTTACAATCGGACTTGGTACGGGCGACACCGTTTCCTGCGCGGCCGCGCGGCCGAACCCAGCCGCAAGCGCCAGAACCACCAGCGCCGCCAACACCCCGCGCATCAGAAGCGCGTCGAAACGGTCAAGTCGAAGTTCTGCTCCTTATCGTAGCTTTCCTTTTGCAACGCTTTGGAGAAGTTGAACCGCAAGGGACCGAGTGGGGTATCCCAGAAGATCGAAACACCAATCACACTCCGAAGTTTGAGGTCGTCATCGATTGAACCGCTGAGATTGTCATCCAACCCCCAGACCGAACCGACATCGGCGAAAAGACCACCGGTGATGCCATATTCTTCGGGCAGACCGAGCGGGAATTCTGCCTCGAAACGCGCTACTGCGAAGAAGTTGCCGCCGAGGGCATCTTCGTTCGCCACCGTAAGATCGCGCGGGCCGATACCATTCGGTTCGAAACCCCGAATCTTGCCGTTGCCGGTGAAGCGGTCGAGCAATCGGCTGTCGCCATTGGTCGTCACAACTGCACCGCCTTCAAGCTCTGCCCGAAGCGTGACCTCTTCGCGGAACGCCTTCTGCTGGTAGGATGCAAGCGCATTTGTGGTAACACTTTGAATGTCGCCACCGACGCCTGCGAAGTCCTGACCGAATCTGAGCCGGAACGATCGGTTCGGGTCGAGTCCGCCAATGCGGGTGTCATATGTATAGGCGTAGCCGAGTGAGCTCGTGATCTGGGCGCCCAGCGCTTCCTCATTCTTAAGCAATGTCGAGGAATTCGCATCTACATCGAACAAGTCGTCCTGCGAGATGCTGTACCGCAGTTCCAACCGCCCGAACTCGCTGATCGGGAACTCAATCGATGGCGAGAACCCAATGCGTTGAGTTGAATAATCCGAGTTGTCGTTTTCCGTAGTGTTGTAATAACCGGTGAAACGAAAACGCAGATCCCGGTCGAGGAAAGCCGGTTCGATGAAGGTGATTGAACTGTTCTTGTTGTCGGTACCCGCCGTCAGGTTGAGACTCACGAACTGGCCGCGACCAAGGAAGTTCGCTTCGGACAGACCGATATTGAAGCCAACACCATTCGATACCGAATAGCTTGCACCGAAGGTCAGCGACCCGGTCGGCTTCTCCTCCACATTGACGTCGACAATCACCTGATCCGAGGCGGTGCCCTGACGTGCGTCGACCTCTGCCGTTTCAAAGAAATCAAGCGCTCGGATCCGTTCCGCACCCTCACGGATTTCGCGCGGATTGAACGGGTCGCCTTCGACCGTCTTGAACTGACGGCGGATCACCTTGTCGAGGGTCGTCGCATTACCCTCGATATCAATACGCTCGACGAAAACCCGTGGCCCCTTGGTCAGTGCAAAGACCACATCCAGAGTCTGTTCACGTTCATTCCGGGTAATACGCGGAACGACCGCCATGAAGTTGACGCCCTGCTTAAGCGCAACCGCTTCGAGACGATCGATGTTGTTGTCGATCAGGTTCGGTGAGTAGGTTAGGCCGGAGCGAAGCCGCACCGCCTTTGCGTATTCCTCGACATCGACGCCGTCATATTCACTGACGGTGCTGACGTTACCGAACTTATAGCTCAACCCCTCGCGCACCGCGAAAGTGAGGAAGAAAGCGTCGCGTTCCTGCGAGAACTCGCGCGAAACAGAAAGGACCTGAAAGTCTATAAACCCACGCGAACGGTAGAAATCGGTTAATAGCTGCTTGTCGAACTCGACCCTGTCCGCGATGAAGGTATCGCGCTGAATGATGTTACGCAGCAGACCGGCTTGCTTGGTTTCAAGCACCTGGCGCAGACGACGGTCCGAATAGGCGCGGTTGCCGGTAAAGGACAGCCGCTCGATCTCGGTCACCCGGCCTTCGCGGATTTCAAACACCAGATCAACGCGGTTGCCGTCGCGTTCGATGATCCGCGGCTCGACCCGGGCGGCCAGTCGGCCAGCTAGGGCATAGGCCTCAGTGATCGCCGCGGCATCGGCTTCGGCCTGCAGTGTCGAGTAGACGCGCCGGGACTGCGATTTGATGACGCCCGCAAGCTGTTCGTCCTTGATGCGCTTGTTGCCCTCGTAGGAAACGGTATTGATCGTAGGGTTTTCCACCACCCGGATGACCAGCGTGCCGCCAGAGGGCACAACGTCAACGCTTTTGAATAGACCCGAGGCATTCAACCGCTGAACCGCATCATTGAGCGCGCCCGCGGTGACGCTTTCGCCTTGGGCGATTCCAGCGAATTTCACGATTGTGGCCGGTTCAATATGCTCGTTCCCTTCGACCACAATCCGCGAAAACGCATAGTTCTGCGCCGTCGCCGCAGTGAAGAAAAGACCGAAAAGTATTGTGAAAAAAACAAAAAGTGCCGCCTTTGCACGACCTGCAAGAACATTGCTTGCACCCAGTACGCCCTGCCCGTCCGACACCATGATCTGCCCCCTGGATGAATGCCACTATCTTTGGAAACGTGACTACCGATAAAGCAGATGCTTGTCAAAAGCGACGGCGCGCCACCGAGTGGGGCGCGCCGTAAAAACTTCGGTGCTGGAGGAACAGAGCCCTCAGCGAATGAAATGCTGCTCGTGCTTCTGGATCTGGGACAGTTCGGCGCCGATCATTGCACCGCCAGCGAGCCCGACCACAATCGCAAGAGGTATGAGAATCCGGTCAAGGCCAAGATCCATCATCAGAGAAAAGCTCCGATATCCATTCTGGATCAGTTGCATCGTCCTAGGCCTCCCGGCGGTTCACGGTTGCCAAACAAGCTAGGTTTGGAATGTGGCGGTTTTGCGGCTTATTCGCGGTGACAAGACGCCGTTTGCGCAATTCAGACGCAGAACAGGTCGTTGCTCAGGCCGAATGCCATCAGCGCCAGCACCAGCGTCAGACCGATGGCCATGGCAACGTTCATCACTTTGTCCGATGGCGGACGTCCGAATGCCCATTCATAGGCATGGAAGACCAGATGGCCACCATCGAGAACCGGGATGGGGAACAGATTCAAAAGTCCGATCGCCGTCGAGAGCGCCGCTACAAGCCATATGAACGACGACAACCCGGCGCTTGCGGCCGTGCTGGTTGCCTGGGCGATGGCGATCGGTCCATTGATATTGCAGCTGGAAATCTTGCCACCCACGACGCTGCCGATGCCGATGAACGTCCCTTCGATCACGCGGTAGGTCTGCATCACCCCAATTCGCGCCGCCTCGGTCAGGCCGGGAAGGCGCGTCATCGGCTCGAAGACATAGCCCGAACTGAAGCCAATCAGATAACCGGTTTCCAGACCACCATCGTCGGCCTCTACCGGTCGTGGGCGTGGTTTAAGGCGGGCTTCAAGGATTTCACCTGCACGCCACACGGTCAGCGTCACCTCCTGCCCGCCGCCCGAACGGATCAGGCTTTGGACATCGGAAAACCGCGGCGTGGGCATTCCATCAACGGCGGTGATGACGTCACCGATCATCAGCCCGGCATCCTGCGCGGCGCTCTTGGGCTGGATGCCACCGATCATCGGCGGGATCAATGTCGGTCCAGTCACCGTTACCTCTGCCCCGTCTCGCAGCACAAGGTAGTCTACCGTATCGCTAGGGGGCAGCGTATCGACCACTTTGTTCAGCGCCTCATAGTCTGGCGTTTCATGTCCGTTCACCTTGAGAATGCGGTCCCCCGGGGCCAAGCCGTTTTCCACAGGCACAGGCATCAGCGCGGCGATCTCGGGCCGGTCGGTGGCAAGGCCGGTTGCAAAAGGCATTGCTGCGAAGATCAGGAAGGACAAAACAAAATTGAAAAATGGGCCTGCAAAAACGGTCGCCGCGCGGGCCCAAAGGGGGGCACCGTGCATCGTGTGGCGACGTTCTTCGTTCGAAAGTCGTGACATCGTATCGACATCTGCACCCGCCGAGGCCGCATTGGCATCACCGAGGAACTTCACGTATCCGCCGAAGGGGATCGCGGCCACCTGCCAGCGGGTGCCGCGCTTGTCGATGCGCGACCAGAGCCTGGGACCAAAACCGAGCGAGAAAACCTCGGCATGAATACCCGACCAGCGCCCGACGATGTAATGGCCATATTCGTGAACTGCCACGATGATCGACAGCGCGACGAGGAAGGCGCCGACGGTCTGCAAGGTATCAAGAGCGGAAGCCAGAAGGCCGGGAAAATCCAAGGTCACGTCCTCTGCATATCTTTAATCACTTCAACAGTCATGCGGCGCGCGGTGCGATCCGCATCCAGAACCATATCGAGGCTCGTGGCCGGTTTGCCAAGCCCCGTATCCCGCGAAAGCCGTTCCAGCACGTCCTCGACCACGTCGGCCATCTTGGTGAAACCGATGCGACCGTCAATGAAGGCATCAAGCGCAGCCTCCTTCGATGCGTTGAACGCCGCGCCACTCAGCCCGCCCGCCGCCATCACCTCGCGCGCGAGGCGCAACGCGGGATAGCGCGCCGGGTCGGGGGCCGAAAAGCTCAGTTGCCCGATCTTCGCGAGGTTCAGCCGCGACACCGGCAGATGATTGCGTTCGGGCCAGTTCAGCGCATAGCCAATCGCGTGGCGCATATCCGGCGCCCCAAGATGGCCGATAACGCCGCCGTCCCGGAAACCGACAAGCGCATGGACGAGGGATTCCGGATGAACGAGAACTTCGATCCGTTCAGGTTCGATACCGAAGAATTCGTGGGTTTCGATGATCTCCAGCGCCTTGTTGAACATCGACGCGGAATCGATAGTGATCCGCTGTCCCATCGCCCAGTTGGGGTGGGTGGAGGCCTCTGCCACCGTTGCCGTCGCCAGCCGTTCGAGCGGCCAATCGCGAAAGGCGCCGCCCGAGGCGGTGATGGTGATCGCTTCCACCGCCTCCATTTCTTCGCCGACCAAAGCTTGAAAAACCGCCGAATGTTCACTGTCCACCGGCAGGATACGGGCACCATGGGCGCGCGCCTCGGCCATCAGCAAAGGCCCGGCGGTCACGAGGCTTTCCTTGTTGGCCAAGGCCAGAGTGCCACCATGCGACAGGGCACGGAATCCGGGCGCAAGACCGGCGGCACCGACGATACCGGACATGATCCAGTCAACGGGGCGGTCGGCCGCTTCCAAAAGGGCATTCTGCCCGGCCGCAGCGACAGTACCAGAACCCTGAAGCGCGGCTTTCAGGTCGGGCAGCAAAGCGTCGTCTGCGATAACCGCGACCTCGGCTTTCAGTGCCTTGGCCTGTTCAGCCAATCGCGCGACATTCCTGCCACCGGTCAGGGCAACCGTCCGGTAGGCCTGCGCCCCACCCTGCCGCATCAGAAGGTCAAAGGTGCTTTCGCCGATGGAACCTGTGGCGCCGAAAACCGATACGCTGCGCATCGGCTCAGAACCGGACGACGGGGACCGGCGTGAGCTGGGCCACAAGCAGCATGAACAAGGCCGCCCCCAAAAGCCCGTCGAACCGGTCCATCAGCCCGCCATGGCCCGGGATGAGGCGCGAACTATCTTTGACGCCCGAGCGCCGCTTGATCGCGCTTTCGGCGATATCGCCAAGCTGCGAGGCAAAGGCCAGAAGTGCCGAAATCCAGATCAGGTCTCGCCCGGCGGTCGAGATTTGCAGGAAGATGAGGCCGACGATGGCCGCCGCGATCCATCCCGCGGCAGTGCCCGACCAGGTCTTCTTGGGGCTGAAACGCGGCCAGAATTTCGGGCCCCCGATGATGCGGCCCGCAAAATACCCGGCAATGTCTGTCACGACGACGACAAGGATCAGCCAGAGAAGCCAGAGCATTCCGTAGCCTTCGCGGAAAGCGACGAGCCCGTAGCAGGCGATCATGATCGCAATCGAATAAATGCCATAATCGAC
Source organism: Albidovulum litorale (assembly GCF_025751495.1). GTDB lineage: Bacteria > Pseudomonadota > Alphaproteobacteria > Rhodobacterales > Rhodobacteraceae > Albidovulum > Albidovulum litorale. The sequence continues at coordinate 558,924 of NZ_JAOWKZ010000003.1, forward strand.
CCGCATCGGTCGGCCCGGCCGCACCAGACCGACGATCGTCGGCAGCGCCAAAAGCGGCAGCAGGAACGGATCACGGGTATAAAGCACGATTGTCAGGGCAACAGCGGCCAACACGGCGAGCATCACGGCCTCGGACGGGCGCCCCCGGTCGGTCATCGCCGCCAGTTCCCAGACCATAAGCGCACCTGCAACGATGGCCAGTGCTGCAAACCACGGCCCACCGAGCCAGACCAGAAGCAACCCGCCAAGCGCCATCGCCGCGCCCGAGATCAGGCGCGGCGCGAGGTCGCCCCATTTACCGGATGCATCGCTCATGCGCTCAGCGCGCCGCCGTAACGGCGTTCACGGTCGGTGAAGCGGGCCATGATCGCTTCAAGCTCAGCCGGGGTGAAATCGGGCCAGAGCGTATCGGTGAACTCGTATTCCGAATACGCCGACTGCCAAAGCAGGTAGTTCGAGATCCGCGTCTCGCCCGAAGTGCGGATCACAAGATCAGGGTCCGGCAGGTCATGGGTGTCAAGGCGGGCTTCGATCGCGGCCTCATCGACCTCATCAGGGGCCAGACGACCTGCGGCGACATCCTCGGCCACCTTCTTCGCCGCGCGCGCCAGTTCGTCCCGGCCGCCATAGTTGATGGCGACGGTCAGATGCAGCCGGTCGTTGTCCTTCGTCCGCTCCTCAATCCCGGCCATCAGCTTTTGCAGCTTCTTGTCGAGCCGCGACCGCTCACCAATAAAGCGCAGCCGCACACCCTCAGCCGAAAGCCGTTCGGCTTCCGACTGGATGTAGCGGGCGAAGATCGTCATCAGGCCGATGACCTCTTCGGTCGAACGCTTCCAGTTTTCCGTCGAAAAGGCGTAAAGCGTGAGATAGCGGATACCGAGCCCGGGCGCCGCCTCGACGATGGTGCGGACACGTTCCGCCCCCCGACGGTGGCCAACAAGACGCGGCCAGCCCCGGCTGGTTGCCCAGCGGCCGTTGCCATCCATGATGATGGCGACATGCGCCGGAACGCTGCCCGTGATGTCCTTCGCGGCCATCGGCCTGCCCTTTCCGCCCCCGGGACCTGCCGGTCCTCAGACCTGCATGATCTCCGCCTGCTTCTCTTCCAGCGCCTTGTCGACAAGCGCGATGTGCCGGTCGGTCATGGCCTGAACTTCGTCATGCCAGAACTTCTGGTCATCCTCGCTCATGCCGTCACCCTTGGCCTTCTTGATCTGGTCCATGCCGTCACGGCGCACATTGCGAATCGCTACACGAGCATTTTCGGCATATTGTGCCGCAACTTTGGTCAATTCGCGGCGGCGTTCCTCGTTTAGCTCCGGAATCGGCAACATTATGATCGTGCCATTAAGCTGTGGATTGATGCCAAGCCCGCTTTCGCGGATCGCCTTTTCAACCTTGCTCACGAGCCCCTTGTCCCAGACGTTGATCGTGACCATGCGCGGTTCCGGCACGTTGATCGTGCCGACCTGGTTGATCGGTGTCATCGCGCCATAGGCGTCAACCATCACCGGCTCCACCATCGTGGCCGAGGCGCGACCCGTTCTCAGCGTGCCGAATTCGTGGCGAAGCGCGCCCATCGCGCCGTCCATACGGCGCTCAAGGTCATCAGTGTCGATCTCAATATCGTCGGACATGGGGTATTCCGTCTTGTGCTCGTTAATCTTTTCGTTTTGCGCCCTTTAGCACGAAACCGCGCCGGAAGGGTAGAATTTCAACCGCCAACCAGCGTGTAGGTTCCGTCACCCGACAGGATGCCGCGGAAACCGCCCGGCTCATCCAGCGAAAAGACGATGATCGGCAGGTGGTTGTCACGGGCAAGCGCGATGGCCGAAGCATCCATGACGCCAAGGTGCTTTTGCAGCACCTCGTCATAGCTGACCTTGTCATAGCGCTTGGCGTCGGCGTGCTTGACCGGGTCCTTGTCATAGACCCCGTCCACCTTGGTGCCCTTGAAGATCGCCTCGCAGCTCATCTCATTGGCGCGGAGCGTCGCGGCGGTGTCGGTGGTGAAATAAGGGTTGCCGGTGCCGGCGGCGAAGATACAGACCCGCTTTTTCTCAAGGTGGCGGACCGCGCGGCGGCGGATATAGGGTTCGCAGACCTGATCCATCGGAATGGCGCTGATCACACGGGTATGGATGCCCAGCGCCTCAAGGGCTGCCTGCATCGCAAGCGCGTTCATCACGGTGGCCAACATGCCCATGTAGTCGGCCGTCGTCCGCTCCATCCCCTGTGCGGAGCCTTGCAGGCCCCGAAAGATGTTGCCACCGCCGATGACCATGCAAATCTCGACACCGAGGTCGTGAACCGATTTCACTTCCGCCGCGATGCGGTTGACGGTCGGGGGATGCAGACCATAGCCCTGATCGCCCATCAGGGCCTCGCCGGAGATTTTCAGAAGAACGCGTTTATAGGTGACTTTCGGTTCCTGTGACGCGTCCATGCTCTGCTTCCCTTGCCGCCCCGTTCGATCGCGCGCAAAATGGAGGAAATCGGCGGCGGGTTCAACCGGGCTCGGGCGGAAAGTCCGGCCGGAATTTGCCTGCGGCACAAGGGCACATGAGCATCGGCAGGCAAGGCACTGGATTTTATAAAGAACATAGACTCAGAGAGACCTGTCGTGATCGCCGGGGCGACCGCTTCAGGCAAATCTGCACTGGCGCTAGAAATCGCCCGGACGCAGGGCGGCGTGATCGTCAATGCCGACGCATTGCAGGTCTGGTCCTGCTGGCGGGTATTGTCGGCCCGACCCAGCGCCGAGGAAGAGGCCGAGGCACCGCATCTGCTCTACGGTCATCTGCCACGAGATGCGGATTATTCGGTGGGCCACTGGCTGCGTGAGGTCGAACCGATCCTGAAAGGCCCGGAACGGCCGGTTATCGTCGGTGGAACCGGCCTTTACCTGACCGCGCTGACCGAAGGGCTGGCCGACATTCCCGCCATACCGGCAGAGATTAGAGCCGAGGCGGACCGACGTCTCGCAAGCGCCGGGCATGAGGCGATGCGGGCCGAGTTGGACGCAGCAACCGCAGCCCGCATCGACCGGCAAAACCCTGCCCGCATCCAGAGGGCGTGGGAAGTGTTGCGGGCAACCGGTCGGGGATTGATCGAATGGCAGGCTGAGACGGGCGCGCCGCTCCTGCCGCTCAGGGACTGTACCGCGCTTGTTCTCGATGCCGACCGCGACTGGCTGGCCAAGCGGATCGACCGGAGGTTCGAATTGATGGTCGAGGCGGGCGCTGTGGATGAAGTCCGGGCTGTCCTGCCGTACTGGTCCCCCTCCTCTCTCTGGGCCAAAGCCATCGGCGCGCCGGAACTGATCAGCCATCTCAGGGGAGAGATCACACTGCGAGACGCGATAACGGCAGCGCAGGCCTCCAGCCGCCAGTATGCAAAACGCCAGCGCAGCTGGTTCCGGGGCAGAATGCGGGGCTGGCAGCGGATCGTTCGCCCGTGACCGGTCGGCCACGCACCGCCGACAGCACTGTGTTCCGGACATTTTCCCTTGGGTTTCCGAATCGGCCCGCATAGACTCCCGTCGCCCGGGCCCTGAACCGATTGCAACCAAGTGGTCGACAACACCGCGACCGGATCTTGAGGATTTGTCCTGTGAAACTCTTCACCGGCACGCCACTGTCGAAATTCTCCGACCCGTCGGCGAAGCGGGACGCGCGCGGTGGCAATGACAATCCGGATAAAACGGCTGTCTCTGCAACGAGCCCTGCCGAGAAGACCTCAAAGCTGCGTATCGTCCCAATTCCACGTCTTGCCGCTGGCGGACGCTGGCGGGTCGAGGCGATGCGGTCCTATTCCGAACCGCTTCTGCTGTGGTTCACGCGGGGTCAGGGCCGCATCACGGTCAATGGAGTCACTCGCGGTTACGGCGCACATAATGCGATCTTTATCCCTGCCGGTGTCATGCATGGCTATGATGTCGGCAGCCAAAGCTATGGTACGGCTGTCTTCTTCGGGCGTGGCACCGACCTTTCCCTGCCCGGCACGGCCCATCATCTGCGCATACGCGATGTCGGGCCGCAGGCCGAGCTTTCCGGCCTGATCGACAACGTCCAGCGGGAACTGGACAGTGGCAAACCAGGCGCAGAACGAGCCGCGCATCACCATCTCGGCCTTCTCGGCGTTTGGCTTGAACGGCAGGTGGAGATTGCCAAGGCGGATGCAAAAAAACCCGGCGCGGCAGCCCGTCTTGCCGCGCGCTATACCGAACTGCTCGAACGCGACTTCCGTAGCGGCAAAGGCGTTGCAGAATACGCGCGCGAATTGGGTGTAACGCCGACCCACCTGACGCGCGTCTGCAATCAAAGCTGTGGCCGCTCCGCTTCGGACCTGCTGCACGACCGGGTGATCTTCGAGGCGCGCATTCTACTGACCGAAACCCGCATGCCGATCTCGCACGTCTCGCAAGAGCTTGGCTTTACGTCCGCTGCCTACTTTACAAGGGCATTTCAGCACCGGACCGGCAAGACTCCTACAGCGTTTCGCAAGGCTGGCTGAATACTGGTTCAGCCCGACTGAACTTTGCCGCCGAACCAACCGTCAATGTCGTAAAATCTTCGAAAGTGACGGAATCCGGCGTTGACGCAGCGACAAAAACCGGGCGCAATGCTTCGGTGAGTAATTTCGTTGCGCATGGGGGGCCGGTATCAGACCGGTCGTTGCCGCGGCGGAATAAAAAAAGTCACGCAGGGAGAAAAAGCATGACTAAGCACTTCACGCCGGATGTCCATCCGGCGGCCAAACTCTACGCCGATGAAGTTCGTGCCGGTTCGCTGAGCCGTCGCGAGTTTCTGACCCGGGCCTCCGCGCTTGGCGTCAGCTCGGCCGCGGCTTACGGCCTTCTCGGCCTTACCGCGCCGCAGCAAGCCCGTGCCCAGACGATGGGCGGCACGATCCGTTGCCAGCTTGAGACCAAGGCGCAGAAAGACCCGCGCACCTGGGACTGGTCGGAACTCGCGAACTTCGCGCGCGGCTGGCTCGACTACCTTGTCGAATATAACGGCGACGGTTCGATCCGCGGAATGCTTCTCGAAAGCTGGGAAGTTAACGAAGACGCCACCGAATACACGCTGAAGGTCCGTCAGGGCGTCAAGTGGAACAACGGCGACGACTTCACCGCCGCCGACGTGGCCAACAACATCACCCGCTGGTGCGACGCCAATGTCGAAGGTAACTCGATGGCCGCGCGGATGGGTGCGCTGGTTGACGAAGGCACCAAGATGGCCCGCGACGGCGCGATCACTGTCGTCGATGACCACACGGTCAAGCTGACTTTGCCCGCGCCCGACATCACGATCATCGTCGGTATGGCGGACTATCCGGCCGCTGTCGTGCATTCGTCCTATGACAATGGCGATCCGTCCGCCAACCCGATCGGCACCGGCCCGTATCTGCCGGAATCGAACGAAGTCGGTGTTAAGCAGGTTCTGGTCAAGAATCCCGACCACACCTGGTGGGGCACCGAGGTGTATGGCGGTCCCTATCTGGACCGGATCGAGTATATCGACCTCGGCACCGACCCGTCGTCGTTCCTTGCCGCTGCTGAGGCTGAAGAAATCGACATGCTGCACCGCACTGACGGTGATTTCGTCGACATCTTCGACTCGATCGGCTGGACCAAGTCTGAAGCGGTCACCTCGGCCACGCTCGCGGTGCGCTTCAACCAGGACGCGGAGCTTTACAAGGACGTGAATGTCCGTAAGGCGCTGCAGATGGCCGTGGATAACTCGGTCGTGCTGGAGCTCGGCTACGCCAATCTCGGTAGCCCGGCCGAAAACCACCATGTCTGCCCGATCCACCCGGAATATGCCGAACTGCCGCCGCTGGTGGTCGATCCGGCCAAGGCGAAAGAGATGATCGACGCGGCCGGCCATGCCGACACCGAGTTCGAGCTGATCTCGATCGACGACGCCTGGCAGGCGAACTCTTGTGATGCAGTGGCCGCACAGCTTCGCGACGCAGGCATCAACATCAAGCGGACGATCCTGCCCGGCTCGACCTTCTGGAACGATTGGGCGAAGTATCCGTTCTCGGCCACCGAGTGGAACATGCGTCCGCTTGGCGTGCAGGTCCTTGCGCTTGCCTACAAGTCGGGCGTGGCCTGGAACGAAACGGCCTATGCCAGCGCCGAGTTCGACTCGCTTCTGGCCGAAGCCATGTCCATCGCTGATGCCGATGCACGGCGTGAGGTGATGGCCAAGATCGAGAAGCTGATGCAGGACGATGGTGTGCTGATCCAGCCCTACTGGCGGAACGTCTACCGGCACTTCCGCGAAAGCGTGAAGGGTGCCGACATGCACCCGACCTTCGAGCACCACCACTACAAGTGGTCGATCGAGGCCTGATCGGTCTTAGTGCGGCGCGCGGAACAAATCCGCGCGCCGCTTTTTGTTGACGTGACGGCCCACGCACTCCAACCTGCCCCTACGTTCTTTGGGGGGAAGGACATGAAAAAATGCTGATATTCCTGCTTCGGCGGCTGTTGACCATGGTCCTGACAGCCCTCTGCCTGACGTTCGTCGTCTTCTTTCTGACAAACCTGCCACCCAATCTTGAAAAGCTCGCCAAGACCGAGGCTGGCAGCCGCATCACTGATGAGGAGGTGCTGAGCTGGCTGGACAAGAACGGCCATGGCAGCCCGCTTCTGGTGCGCTACGGCGAATGGCTCGGTGTCCTTCCCGGCTGGACGCGCGAGGAAGATGGGGTGACGACCGGCCGCTGCATCCAGCGCGGGCAGGACCCGGCGACAGCTTCCCGTTTTTGTGGCGTTCTGCAGGGCAAGTGGGGTTTCTCCTCAGTCTTCAAGGACGAGGTATCGACGATCGTCGGAACACGACTGTCACTCACCGGCATTCTCATGTTCTGGGTCATGGTGGTGATGGTTCCCGTCTCGCTGATCATCGGCGTCCTGGCGGGCATGCGCGAGGGGTCGAAACTCGACAGGTCGCTTTCCACCTTCTCCATCGCGACCACGGCAACGCCGGAATACGTGTCTGGCGTCATTCTTATCGCGGTCTTCGCCTCCTCCATGTTCGGACTGAAATGGTTCAAGGGCACGGCGGCGAGTGCCATGGACGGCATCACGTTTGAAAACTTCTTCCTGCCGGTCATCACCATCGCGCTTTACGGCATCGGCTATATCGCCCGAATGACCCGCGCCTCGATGACCGAGGTCATGACCGCCCAGTACATCCGCACGGCACGGCTCAAGGGTGTATCCTTCCGCAACGTGGTCATGAAACACGCGCTCCGCAACGCGCTGATCGCGCCGTTCACGGTCATCATGCTCCAATTCCCCTGGCTTCTGAATGGCGTCGTTATCGTCGAGACCTTGTTCAACTACAAGGGCTTCGGCTGGACGCTCGTCTCGGCCGCGGGCAACAACGACATCGACCTGCTTCTGGGCTGTTCGGTAGTAGCCGTCATCGTAGTTCTGGTGACCCAGCTGATTTCCGACATCGGCTATGTCTTCCTGAACCCGCGTATCCGGATATCCTGAGGAGGAACTGACAATGGACCCGTTAACCTGGACCGGCGCTCTTTCCGTCCTCAATCCGGTCACCATGGCAATTGCGGCCGCCTTCGCGTTGGCCATCATCGCGCAGATCGTTCTGTCTTTCTCCGCCGCTGAAGTATCCGTCGTGGCCAATCCCGATGGCACGATTGCGGCACGAGGCGGCGCTTACGGTACAGCCGAAAAAGCCGTGCGCTGGCTGTTCGTCGCGCTTGTCGCGATCGTGGTTATCTACCTTGTTGCGGGCGCCGTCATGCCCTACGGCGATGTCGGCATCATCGGCGGGCTGGCCAAACGCTTCCTGCCGGTCTGGATATCGCTGATCGTGCTGTATGCGGTATCCATCCGCTACAAGCGGCGGCTGGGCCTCTACGGCAAGCTCTTTGACTCCACGATTGGCATGATCGGTTTTGCGATCGTCATGTTCTGGGTCTTCTCGGCGATCTTCGCCAACATGATCGCGACCCATGACGTTCTCAGCCAGATCAGCCAGATGAAGAACAAGGTTCCCGGAACGCCCACCCCGGACGACATGGGCTGGTACCTCCTGGGCGGCGACCATCTGGGCCGCGATGTGTTCAGCCGTGTCGTACTCGGCAGTCGCATCGTTGTGCAGATCGCGCCGCTGGCCACGCTTTTTGCCTTCATGGTGGGAATCACGCTGGGCCTTCCGGCAGGTTACTACGGCGGCAAGCTGGATACAGGGCTGTCGTTCCTCGCGAACCTCATCCTCGCTTTTCCGGTGATCCTGCTCTTTTACCTGCTCGTGACCCCGGAAATCGTCGAAACCGGCATGCCGCAATACATGGCGATGGTGCTCTTTCTCTTCCCCATCGTCTTTCTGATGGTGCTGGTCAATTCGCGCTACTACGTGGTGCCGGCATTCCGAACGAAGGTGCTTTTGATCATCCTCTGCGTCGGTGGCTACCTCTACCTGTCGCTTGTGGGTGAGGTTGGCACCAAGGTGGCGGTCCTGCCCAACATGCTGGACCTGATCCATGTGCCGGGCAATATCCTGATCGTCTTCGTCTCGGTCGTGTTCGTGAACTCGCCGACCGTGTTCCGGATCGTGCGCGGCATCGTCCTGGACGTGAAGACGCGAGACTATGTCTCCGCCGCCCAGACACGCGGCGAACGTCCCTGGTACATTATGCTGTGGGAAATCCTGCCCAACGCCCGCGGTCCTCTGATCGTCGATTTCTGCCTGCGAATTGGCTACACGACGATCCTTTTGGGAACCCTCGGCTTCTTCGGCCTCGGTCTCAGCCCCGAAAGCCCTGACTGGGGCTCCACGATCAACGCGGGCCGCAAGCTGATGACGGTTGCGCAACACCCCGCCATCGTGCCCGCACTCGCGCTGATGAGCCTCGTTCTGGGCCTCAATCTTCTGGCCGACGGCCTGCGTGAAGAAAGCCTCAGGGATTAAGGGAGACGGATTATGACCAAGTGGGACTATGACGGCCCGATCCTTGAGATCGAAAACCTCTCGATCAGCTTCTTCACCCGGCTTCGGGAAATCCCGGCGGTGATGGACTTTTCCTGCACCGTGCAGCCGGGCGAGGCGATGGGCCTCGTCGGGGAATCCGGTTGCGGCAAATCCACCGTCGCACTCGCCGTGATGCGGGACCTTGGCAAGAACGGCCGCATCGTCGGCGGTACGATCAAGTTCAAGGGCCGCGACCTGACGACGATGAGCGAGGAAGAACTGCGCGACATCCGCGGCTCGGAAATCGCGATGATCTATCAGGAACCGATGGCCTCGCTCAATCCGGCGATGAAGATCGGCAAGCAGCTGATGGAAGTGCCGATGATCCATGAGCGGGTCTCGCAGGAAGAGGCCTATCAGCGCGCGCTGGAGGTCGTCACCGATGTGCGCCTGCCGGACCCCGAGCGGATCCTGAAAAGCTACCCGCACCAGCTTTCGGGCGGGCAGCAGCAGCGCATCGTCATCGCCATGGCGCTGATGTCGAAGCCCGCCCTTCTGATCCTCGACGAACCCACGACCGCACTCGACGTGACGGTCGAGGCCGCCGTTGTCGACCTCGTGAAAGACCTCGGCAAGAAATACGGCACGTCGATGCTCTTCATCTCGCACAATCTCGGCCTGGTGCTCGACACCTGCAACCGGCTTTGCGTTATGTATTCGGGCGAGGCGGTGGAGACGGGTTCCATCAAGGATGTCTTCGACAAGATGCAGCATCCTTACACTCAGGCGCTCTTCCGCTCGATCCCGCTGCCCGGCGCGGACAAGAACGCACGCCCCCTGATTGCGATTCCGGGCAACTTCCCGCTGCCGCATGAACGCCCCAACGGGTGCAATTTCGGCCCCCGCTGCGATTATTTTTCTGCCGGGCGCTGCGATGCGGGCGAGATCAAGATGCGCAACGTGCCGGGCGACGACCGCCACGATACGCGCTGCCTGAGGGTCGATGAGATCGACTGGAACGCCCCGCCGCAAGTCGCCGCCAAGGCTGCGAAGACTCCCATCGGTGACGTCGTCTTGAAAATGGACGACCTGCGCAAGTACTACGAGGTCAGCGCCAATGCGCTCTTCGGCGGCGGCAGCAAGAAGGTCGTGAAGGCCAACGAGACGCTGAGCTTCGAGGCGCATGAGGGCGAAACGCTGGCCATCGTCGGCGAATCCGGCTGCGGCAAGTCCACCTTTGCCAAAGTGCTGATGGGGCTGGAAACCGCGACAGCGGGCCAGATCCTGCTGCACAATCACGAAATTCAGGACACGCCGATCGAGGAGCGGTCGACCGAAACCGTCTCAAGCGTGCAGATGGTGTTCCAGAACCCGTTCGACACGCTCAATCCGTCGATGACGGTCGGGCGGCAGATTATCCGGGCTCTGGAGATTTTCGGCGAGGGTAATTCCGACAAGGACCGCGAAGAGCGGATGCTGGAGCTTCTCGACCTCGTGAAGCTGCCGCGTGCGTTCGCAGAACGCATGCCGCGCCAGCTATCGGGCGGGCAGAAGCAGCGCGTGGGCATCGCGCGCGCCTTTGCAGGCGGCGCGAAGATCGTCGTGGCCGACGAACCGGTCTCGGCGCTCGACGTGTCGGTTCAGGCGGCGGTCACGGACCTTCTGATGGAGATCCAGCGCGAGAACCGGACGACGCTGCTCTTCATCAGCCACGACCTCTCCATCGTGCGTTATCTCTCCGACCGGGTCATGGTGATGTATCTCGGCCATGTGGTGGAACTGGGCACGACCGATCAGGTCTTCAGCCCCCCCTACCACCCCTATACCGAGGCGCTGCTGTCCGCCGTGCCCATCGCCGACACCCATGTGGAGAAGAAGCGGATCGTGCTGGAGGGCGATATCCCCTCTGCGATGAACCCGCCCCCGGGCTGTCCGTTCCAGACCAGATGCCGCTGGAAGTCAAAGGTTGCGGGCGGGCTCTGCGAAAAGGACGTGCCGCCGGTTCAGACGCTGCCGAACGGGCACCAGATCAAATGTCACCTCTCGGCCACCGAGTTCGAGCAGATGGAACCCGTGATCAAGATCGCGGCCGAGTAAGGGCGGGCAGGACAAGCATCGTTGCGCCCAAGGGCGCCACGGTTGCACCGCTGCCGATCTTGAACCGCGCAAGGCCCGGCGCGGCGTCGGCACTCGCATCGCCAAGATCGAGTGTACGATAGCCTTGTTCGTGCAGGTCGCGGATCACATGCCACAGTAGAAGCTGATGAGCGTTCACGCGCCGCCCCTCGGCACCCGACCAGCCGATGTGATAGCTCGCTCCGGGCCGGTGCAACAGAACCAGCATTGTTGCGATCGTCCGACCGCGATGCTGCGCTTCGTAAAGGATCATGCCTTCAGGATCGGCCTTCAGCCAACCCAGGGTAAATGCGGGCGGCAAGGCTCGATAGCCGCGCTGCCTTTGCTGTTCGACCTCTCGGGACAAAAGCCGGGCAAGTTGCCCCGAATCCGGTAACGATTGCAGAACCGATATTCCCTCCAGTTCGGCCCGCACTAGCCTGTTGCGCCATTTCCCGCCGAGCCGCGCGCGGATTTCCGAAGGCGCGGGGCGAAGCTCGATCACCGCTTCATGCCGCGCCGCGATCAGCGGGATGAGCCCAGCACCACGCAGTTCAACCTCTGGCGTGACGATCATGAGCCCCGCCTCACGACCAAGCGCGCGTAGCGCCCGAACCGCGAAGTCCGGCGCGACAGGCTCCAACCAGACAGGCCCCCGGCTGAGGAGCGTCACTCGCAGGGGTCCAAAGCGTCGCGAAACGACCTGCGCGAGGCCGAGCCGCCGCCCCCCAAAGATGATCTCGGCATGGCGAACATTGCGCCCCATCGCGGACAGGACCGCACCGTAGGTCCAATGCTGCTGGGCCGGCAGCGACACCTTCGCCGTAGCAGCCCTCCATCCCTTCCGGTCGATCTGGTCCCAGACGATCTCCATGCGCGGCAGTAAGCATGGGGATACCTAACGCGAACCTAACCGCGTGACGCCCGTGTCAACCGGCCCGCATGGTCGCGGCAGCTTACTTTTCAGCAGCAATGTGGAATTGCTCGACGGCCGCACTTGATACCGTCTCCGGATTGGGCATAACAGACGGGCCCCCCTGTCCTGGAGCGTATAGCCACCGATGCCGACGTTGCTTTCTCTTGTGGTCGATATCGGCGGCACCAATACCCGCGTGGCGCTCGCGAACGGCGACCGCGTCGACCGCTCCACGATCCGGCGTTTCGCCAATGCGGAATATCCGGGGCTGGGCCCGATTCTGTCGTCCTATCTCGACGCCACGGGCCGTCCGGCCTGCTCGGGCGTCTGCGTTGCCGTAGCCGGCCCGGTGGATGACGGCATAGCCCGCATGACCAACCTCGACTGGAGTATCGACGGCGACGCGGTCGCCTCGGCCACGAACACCGCCAATGTCGCGATCCTGAACGATCTGCAAGCACAGGGCCACGCGCTAGGCCATATCGCGGAATCGAGCTTGGTGCCGTTGATCAAGGCGACCCAGCGTGCGGGAGCGGCGCAACTGGTGATTGGTGTCGGAACCGGCTTCAACGCCGCCCCGGTACTGGATCAGGCCGGGCGGAGGACGGTCGCCCCTGCCGAATGCGGTCAGATCAGCCTTCCGGTACGCAACGAAACCGACCTGCGGATGATGCGCTTCGTCTCGAGAGATACCAGTTTCGCCTGTGTCGAGGACGTGCTCTCGGGGCGCGGGCTGGAACAGCTATTTGCCTTCCACGCGCACGAGGCCGGGCAGATCCGCACTCAGAATGCGGCCTCTATCATGCAAGCGGTGGCGGCAGGGGACGACCCCGTCGCCGAGGCCACCGGGCGCAGCTTCGTCAGGCTGCTCGGTGCGGTTTCAGGCGATCTGGCCCTTGGGTACCTTCCCTTTGGCGGCATCTACCTGATCGGAGGCGTGGCGCGAGCCTTCGCCCCCTATTACAAGCGCTTCGGTCTGGCCGATGCGTTTCAGGACAAGGGCCGCTTTGCCGCCTTCATGAACCGCTTTCCGGTCATTCTGGTCGAGGATGATTATGCCGCGCTCGAAGGATGTGCCCGCTACCTCCTGACCTCGGCGACCTGATCGGCCTGGCTGCGTCAAACCAATCTTAACGCTTCGACACATAGCCTGCCTCGGTGAATTCGACGGAGGCGGTAAGGTGCGGATACCAGCACGGAAGACGGACTTGACGGCATGATGGCGCTGGTTCTCGACAGCCGTCTCGACCTCCCCGTTGCCCGGCGATTGCACGCGACGTTGCTGGCTCGCAGCGGCACAGCACTGGAGATTGATGCAAGCGCGGTATCGCATCTTGGCGGACTCTGCCTGCAGATCCTTCTCGCTGCGGGCCAGAACTGGCGAAAGACAGGGACCTCCCTGATCATCCGACAACGATCCGCCCAGTTCGACGCCGCGCTTAAGGCATTTGGCGTCGAGCCAGCCGATCTGCAGTCCCTCCCGGAGGAGGGCGTGTGATGGGGATCAAGATCTTGGCAGTCGACGACAGCCGGACGATCCGAGACATGCTGGCTCTGGTGCTTGGCGAGGCGGGCTATTCGGTTCAAACCGCTGAAGACGGACAGGATGCGCTGGATACGCTCGATGGTTTTGAGCCAGACGTGATCATATCCGACATCAACATGCCGCGGCTCGACGGGTTCGGTTTTGTCCAGGCCGTCAGGCGGATAGACCGCTACCGCGCGACGCCTATCCTGGTGCTGACAACGGAAAGTGCGCCGGAACTCAAGGCGTGGGCCCGCGCGGCGGGGGCGACTGGCTGGATCGTGAAGCCGTTCGACGCGCAAAAGCTGATACGCGCCATTCAGATGGTGGCGGGGTAAGGGCCAGACATGACCGACCGGCGCGATCCGATGTCAGAGCTTAAGGCCGGCTTCTTCGCAGAATGCGCCGAGCGGATCGAGCAGCTGCAGGACGCATTGGTGACCTTCGGGGAATCGGTCGGCGGTGGCGGGACAGTCGATCCGGAAGTCATCAACACCGCGTTTCGCGCCATCCATTCGATCAAGGGGGGGGCAGGCGCCTTCGGGCTGGATGCACTGGTCCGGTTCGCACATGGCCTTGAGTCGGTTTTCGACTTGGTGCGCGGTGAACAGGCTGACCTCACGTCCTGGCAGATCAACGACCTGATGCGGGCCAGCGACCACCTCGCCGACCTGATTGATGCCGCCCGCGACGGGATCACGGCACCTCCGGGTGGCGACGATATCCTTGGTACCCTGTCCGCACCCGCGTCAGCCATAATGCCGGCACTGGAAGCCAGCCCTCTTACGGGCCCATGGACCCTCCGGTTCCGTCCACACACCGCGCTTTACGCCTCCGGCAACGACGCGTTGTTTCCGCTTCTGGCCCTGAGGGAGTTGGGGGCGACCGAAATTCGCTGCGACGTCGCGGCCCTGCCCGATCTTGCTGCGCTCGACCCGGAAGAAGCCTATCTTGGCTGGACCCTCACAGTGTCCGCGGAACGGAACGAAACGGAAATCGCCGAATTGTTCGATTTCGTCATCGGTCTCTGCGATCTCGCGATCTTGCGCAAGCCACCGACGACCAACGCCATCACCGATGCACCCCGGACGCAAGCTTCCGAAACATCACCGACCATGCGGGTCGATCTTGAAAGAATCGACCGGCTGATGAACGTGGTTGGTGAACTGGCGATCGGCCAGTCGATCCTGGCCCAAAGCCTTGCCGAGATCGGTCTGGACCGGCAATCGCAACTGGCTGAGCGTCTCGATACGCTGACCGGTCTGACACGCGACCTTCAGGACAGCGTCATGACGATCCGCGCGCAGCCCGTCAAACCGCTCTTTCAACGTATGGGCCGGGTTTTGCGCGAAACTTCTGCTGCGCTCGGAAAGCCCGCCCGCCTCGTTCTCGAAGGCGAGACGACTGAGGTTGACCGCACCGTGATCGAACGGCTTTCCGACCCGCTGATGCACATGATACGCAACGCGGTCGATCATGGGCTGGAATCGCCTAGCGCACGTCTGGCCAGTCAAAAGCCGTCCGAGGGGACGATCACACTCGCAGCCGCGCATCGCGCGGGCCGCTTGGTGATCGAGCTCCATGATGACGGGCGTGGCCTCGACCGTAATCGTATTCGCGCCAAGGCCGAGGACCGAGGGCTGATCTCAAAGGGCGATATATTAAGCGGAACGGCAATCGACGAGTTGATATTTCATCCCGGCCTATCCACCTGTGAGAGCCTGTCGAATGTTTCCGGCCGGGGTGTCGGAATGGATGTGGTGAAAACCGCAATCAGCCGTCTCGGAGGACGCATTTCAATCGCATCGGAACCGGGATGGGGCACCCGCTTCACGCTTTCACTTCCCCTGACGCTGGCCGTGATGGACGGTATGGTCGTAAGTGTCACCGGCCAGATGTTGGTGATCCCCATAGCGGCGATCCTCGAAACCGCCGCACTTCGGACGCTCGACCGGCGCGCCGCGGGATACGATGACGAACTGGTGCGAATACGCGGCGCTTTCGCAAAACTGATCGATGTTAGCGCCGCACTCGGCATTCGCAGGCCCGGACATTTGCCGGACAACGCAATCGCGGTTCTGACTGCCTCCGAGGATGGCAGCCGGGCGGCACTGATTGTCGACGCGGTCATCGATCAAAGACAGATCGTGGTCAAATCGCTGCGTGGCGGCTTTGGCAGCATTCCTGGGATCTCGGCGGCAACGATCCTTGGCGACGGGCAAATCGCCTTCATATGCGATCCCGGCGAACTCGCCCGCACTTTACCCGTTGACCGGAACCAACCGGCGACCGTGGAGGACAGAAAATGTCAGATGCCGGCGAGATAGTGGAACTGCTCGCCTTCCGCCTGGGCGAGGAACGGTTCTGCGTCGATGTGACCGCGGTTCGCGAGTTGCGCAGTTGGGGACGCCCGACGCCCCTGCCCCACGCTCCGGCCTATCTCTCCGGGGTAATCAATCTCAGGGGAACAATCCTGCCGGTACTGGATCTGGCGACCCGACTCGGCCTTCCTCCGCTGGCAGGCGGCGACCGGAATGTGATCATTGTAGCCGAAGCGGCAGGGCAGAGTGCCGGGCTGATCGTCGACGCCGTCAGCGATATCCACCGGGTGGAACGCGGCGCGCTCGAAGCGCCCCCCGCGATGGCAAGTGATGGTCAGACCGTCTGCATCTCGGCCCTCTCGCTGATCGGTGACCAGATGGTCCGGGTGCTCGATCTTGCCGCGCTGTTATCCACCACCGTGGTGGATGCGGCATGAGCAGCCCCCCCTCCCCCGAAATGCAGGAAAGTGTCCGCATTATTGACCTTGCCGTGCATCTAGCAGAGGAGCTGTCCCATCTGGCGCTGCTCAGCCAGACTGTGCAGGAGGCGCTGTCGGATTGCGTCTTCGCCGAGCCGCCGGATGAGGCGACTTTGGCCCGGCTTCAGTCCATTGACCGGATCGGTCAGGGGTTGGCGGATCTCACAAGATTGATGGGCCTGTTTCAGTCAAGGCTACCCGGCGAGACGATGCTGCCGCGCGATGTCGTCCTTGCGCATCTGCATTTGCGCGAACTGGCCGACCGTATCGTCGCACGAAACCGGTCGGACAGGCCGGATATCCTCATTGCTCGTGGTGAGGTGGTCTGGCTCTGACTGTGCCCGGTGTGGTTATCGCCGCCGGCAGCGCAAATCTGGTTCAGTCGTTCTGATCGGAACCAGACTGGTCTGGCTCAGGATCCACCGCGCAATCGCATCGAGCGGAACTGCCGCCCCGGCGGCGCCCAAAGCCAGTGCCGCGCCGGGCATACCGAATGCCGCCGAACTCTTCTTGTCCTGGGCAATTGTCTGCGCGCCCGCGGCGCGCAAGCGCAACATCGCCGTCACGCCATCCTGGCCCATGCCGGACAACATGACCGCAACAACCCGCCTGGCCAGCGGCAATGCTGATGCAAAAAGCGCGTCCACGGAGGGTGAAAAATTCCCTTCGGTGCAAGATGGGTGCAACCGGCATACCGGCCTGAGACCGGCACCAATCACCAGATCAACCCCGCCGCCCGGCGCCAACCATACCTGACCCGGTCGGATTAATGATCCGGTCTCGGCGACCGCCACGGGCATCCGGATGCGGGTGGCCATCCGGGCTGCGAACCGTTCCAGGAATGCAGCGGGCATATGCTGCGCTATCAGAACGGGTGGACCGTCTGGCGGGAGTCCGCGCAACACCGTTTCCAGCGCTGTGACACCGCCTGTCGATGCCCCGATCAGAACTACCTTCCCGTTCCAGGGAAAGGGTCCGGTTGGAAGCCTCGGAGCGGCAGCGCCGCGAGACGCCTGCGGATATGTGCGTGACGCCGCGACAAGGCGATCGGCAAGCGATCGGTTTGCGCGGGCGTCGGCCAGTTCCGACTTAGAGATACAATCGACGGCACCGGCGACAAGAGCCTCGACCGCGAGTGCACTGCCGCGCCTTGTCATGCTCGACATCATGACAACCGGCAGCGGTCGCATCCGCATTAGATGATACAGGAATGTCAGTCCGTTCATGCGCGGCATCTCGATATCGAGCGTCAGAATGTCGGGATCAAGCTGCCTGATCAGTTCGCGCGCCTCGAACGGATCCGCGGCCTCACCGATCACCTTGATGCGGGGATCATCGGCGAGCGCGGTCCGGATTAGCAATCGGGTTGTCCTGGAATCATCGATTACCAGAATGCGGCGCTGGCCCGTCGAACCCGCCGGAACCGGGCAGATCGTCACGGTCAGAATTCCTCCCAGCCGGGTGTCACTGCGGGCAGCGGGCGGCGACGCGCCACCACCGACGCCATACGCCGTACCCCGTTCGCCCCCTTGAAAGCAGCAGAGGCGGCGGCGCTGGCCGGGCCGCAATCTTCCGCCCCAGGTCCACCGCCGCGCAGATCGATCCGGAAGCGACCCATCGTGGCCGTCAGCGCCTCCGCCCCCCGGGTCAGCGACTGGCTGGCAACCGATGCCTGACCGAACAGCGCAGCATTCTGTTGCGTGACCTGATCGATCTGATTTACGGCAATATTGATCTCGGCGAGACCCGCTGACTGTTCCTGTGCCGAGGCGGCAATTTCCGAAACGCGCTCCGCAATACTGGATACCGAGGCGACGATGTCCGTCAATGCTTGACCGGCCTCGCCGACGAGGCCGACACCGCGCTTGACCTGTGCGGAGGAAGCAGAGATCAGGCCGTCAATCTCGCGTGCCGCGTCTGATGAACGCTGAGCCAGAGCTCTGACTTCAGCAGCCACGACGGCGAATCCGCGCCCTGCCTCGCCCGCGCGGGCCGCTTCCACTCCGGCGTTCAAGGCCAAAAGATTCGTCTGAAAAGCAATGTCGTCGATAACTTCAATGATACGGGCAATGCGCTCCGACGAGCTCTCTATCTCGCCCATGGCCCGGACGGCCTCCCTCACCACAGCGCCCGATGCCTCGGCCGAGGCAAGAGCATCGCCAACCACAACGCTCGCTTCAGCCGCCCCGCTCGCCGCCGATCGGACCGATATCGTCAGTTGATCAAGCGCCGCAGCGGTCTGTTCCAGCGTTGCCGCCTGTTGTTCAGTTCGGCCCGTCAGATCCTCGGCGGAGCGCGCGATGTCAGCCGCCTCGCCCTCGATGCCGGAGGCGTTTTCCATCACAACGGCCATCGCTACGCCAAGCTGTTCGATGGCGTTGTTAAAATCGTCGCGTAGGGTTTCGTATTCGGCCGCGAAGCCACTCTCGATACGTGTGGTGAGATCACCTTGCGAAAGTTCGCTCAACCCGATCCGAAGTGCCTCCACGACCTGGTTCTGCGCCTCTTCCAGCATTCGCCTGTGTTCCTCGGCGCGGCGCAGGCGGCGTTCGGCGACAGTCATGTCGGCCCCCATCAACAGCACTTTCAGCAAAGCCCCATCGTGATCGTGGATCGGCGACAGACTGCCATCCACGACGCCTTCGGGTCCGTCACCGATCCGTGCCCGAAAGCGGCCGAAGACCGAAGCTCCGGCCATCAGCCGATCCCAGAGCGGTCCACTGTCACCACTTCCGTCATCGTCGAGATGCAGCAGGTCGGCAAGATGGCATGCCGGGATATCGATTCCTGGCAAACCGAGCAGGGTGCGCATCTTCTCATTGGCGTTGATCAGGTTGCCATCGGATTCAAATTCCGCTGTTGCGAGGTTCCGGTCGAATGCGGACAGCACGGCCCGGTTCATACGTTCGACCGTGACGTCGCGCCATTCGACGACGAAGCCGATGCGGCCGTGATCCTCCATCACGACTTCGTTGATCTCGAGAGCGAAGCGCGCGTCACCTATACGAATCTCTGCGCGGTGAGGAAGATGAGCGGAAGCGGCCAACCGCTCCGCTATGCTATCTGACGCCTTGTGGCACGCATCCATATTGCGACCGACGACCCCTGCTGCGTCGAAGTCAGGCGTGACCTTACGAAACTCTTGGATATGGTGACGGAAAAGACCTTCAAGCGATGCATTTGCGTAGGTAATGCGAAAGTCACGGTCCATGATCATCAGGGCTGCGGACGATCCTTCGAAAGCGGCGCTTTTGAACGCGGCATCCCGGGCGATCTCGGCGCTTTTTGCCAGGCCATCTCGGAATGTCTCCAGCGCCCGGGCGATGGTGCCGATCTCATCCCGCCGCCAAGTATCCAGGACAGAAACATCATAGTTGCCCTCGGCGATTTCCCGCATCACGCTGGAATTCGCAATTAGCGGCCGCGATAGGCTGCTGGCGATCAGAGACACAACTCCGCCGAGAACAACCATGGAGACAAGCCCGGCGGTGACAAGGCTTGCCGTCAGGTCCCGGACGGGGGCCAATGTCGTTGCGAGAGGCTCCTCGTGCACCAGAACAAGATCGAGACCCGGCAAGGCAACCCGACTGGCCATGACGATCGACTGAGTGCCGAAAAGACCCGGTTCCTGCCTCAGTGCCTCACCCCCGGCAAAAGCCACCCTGACCGATTGGGACGCGGTTCGCAGGCTCAGGATGGCATGCCTATCAAAGCCCTGAACATCAGACCGGAGCTTGAGGTCCTTGCCGACAAGATAGGTCAGACTGTCCTTTTCGTGATGCTCAGCCGGCCTCCGGGTCAGGGCGGTCACCTGATCGGCCGAGATCTGAAAGATCAGTGCGCCGACTGTCTTGCCGTCGCTGTCCTTCAGCGGAACTGCAGCAAAACTTGCGGGGTCGGTCCCGGACGGACCATAAAAGGCGAAATCGGTGAAGATCACATCGGCCTCGGGCATGTGCATGACACGGCGCGCGACCCGTGACAGGCTGCTGGAGCGCAACTCGCCGATGAAAAGATTCTGGCCCAGATCCTCTTCTTTTGCGACGGAATAAAGTACGTTGCCCGCCACATCGATCATAAGGACGTCGTGATATCCTTTCTGTTCGACAAACGCTGAAAAGATCCCGTGATACCGCCCGTGGGCAATCGAGTAATCCGAAATATCGGAAACGCTTTTCAGCTTGTAGCGCTGCCCGCTCGGATGGGGGTTGAGTTCGATGAAGTGATGACGGAGCAGGGTGCCGGGTCCATCGCCCATCCGCTCCCAAGCGCGGGAATAGTCCCTCAGGGCGCGGGCGGTTTGCGGGCTGTCCGCCAGCGAGCGCAGGTCGGTAGAAACGACCGCGAACCAGGCTTCGATCTCCAGCGCCTTGGCGTCAACGAAAATGCCGACCTGCTCCTCCCCCGCTTTTAGGAGGGCCGCACGGGCATAGTGATATCCCGTGTATCCCATCGTCAGCAGGGCCACGAGTGCGACAGTGCCCAGTACCAACGGCAGTTTCAGGGCAAGGCTGACATCGTCGAGCAGGCGCATGGCGGTTTCCGTCCGAAAACGCGCAGGTCTACGCGTCACCGGCCAACATGCGTGCGGGAATTGAAGATTCGCTTAACTACGCAGCCAGGCGACAAGTGCGCGGGTGGAACCATCCTTGCCTGACCCGTCCTCCTGCCCGCTGAACACGGGCTCCAGCGCCAGCGCCAGTTCCTTGCCCAGTTCGACCCCCCATTGATCGAAGGAGTTGATCCCGAGGATAACGCCTTCAGCAAAGACCCGGTGCTCGTAAAGCGCTATGATCTGACCGAGAACGAAGGGGGTGAGTTTCGGGTAGAGCAATGTCGTCGATGGCCGGTTGCCGGGAAAGACCCGGTGGCGGGCTTGCCGGTCCAATTCCGCACCGGTCAGCCCCTTTGCGGCCATGACCGCGCGGGCCTCTTCAAGGGATCGTCCACGCAAAAGCGCCTCAGATTGCGCGAGGCAGTTGGCGGCCAGAAGGCGGTGCTGATGTGCGAGGTCCGGCTCGTGCCCTTCCCGGCCCAGAAGGAACTCACACGGGATCACCCGCGTGCCCTGATGGATCAGCTGGTAGAAGGCGTGCTGGCCATTGGTGCCGGGCTCGCCCCAGACAACCGGGCCGGAATGTATCACCAGATCCGACCCGTCCATCGCCACGCGCTTGCCGTTGCTCTCCATCTCCAGCTGCTGAAGATAAGCGGGCAGCCGGGCAAGTCGCTGTTCATAGGGCAGGACCGCGCGGGTCGCGTGGCCGCAGATCTGGTTGTGCCAGAGGCCGGTCAGCGCCAGCATCACCGGCATGTTGTCGACAAAGGGGGCGTCGCGGAAATGGTCGTCCATCGCCCGGCCGCCATCCAGAAATGCGCGGAAATGTTCCGGCCCGATGGCGATCATCAGCGTGAGGCCGACCGGCCCCCACATCGAATAGCGCCCGCCGACCCAGTCGGCGAAACCGAAGACCCGTTCGGGCGGAATGCCGAAGGCTGCCGTCTTGTCGGCGGCAGTAGAGACGGCGGCGAACTGCGCAGCCGGGTCGGCGATCTTGTCCGCCATCCAGCGCCGCGCGGTTTCGGCGTTCGTCATCGTCTCGATGGTGGTGAAGGTCTTTGATGCGACGACGATCAGCGTCGTTGCGGGATTCAGCCCGGCCAGCACGTCATGCACGTGGGCCCCGTCCACATTCGACACGAAATGCGCCCGTGGCCCGTCGGCGTAGGGCGACAGTGCGATAGCCGCCATGGCGGGGCCGAGGTCCGATCCGCCAATGCCGATATTGACCACATCGGTAATGCGCCCGCCCTGCCCCGTGATGCGTCCATCACGGATGTCACGGGCAAAGTCTTGCATCCGCGCATGGGTCGCGCGCACCTCGGGCATAACGTCGCTGCCGTCCACCATGACCGAAGCGTCGATGTTGCGAAGCGCAGTATGCAGGACTGCGCGGTTCTCGGTTTCGTTGATCTTCCCGCCTGAGAACATCGCGTCGCGGCGGCTAGCCAGATGCGAGGCCTCAGCCAACCGGATCAGTAGCCCGCGGGCATGGGGGTCAATGGAGGTCTTGGAATAGTCGAAGTAGAGCCCGCCGGCTGCGATCGAGAAATTCTCTGCCCGCCCCTCGGCCTTGAACAGATCAAGAATCGGACGACCCGAATGGGTTTCATGGTAAAAGCGCAGATCTTCCCAAAGGGTCATGGTCTCTCCGCAGGATCAGGGGGCCCAGTGGACCGTCGCGTTGGAAAGGACGGCAGCCACGGGCGCTTCCTCAGCCGGCAGGCTTTCGGCCCGTTCAACGGCCGCTCGTTTTTCGGCCCCGGTGATGAGGATATGGCAAGCCATCGCGTCCGCCAGCACGCGGGCCGAGAGTGTCACACGTGGTTCAGCCGCACCGGGCGCGCGCATCGGGATTAGGATGGGTGCATCAGGCACGAGCGCCTCAGCCAGACGGTCGGCGCCGGGAAAGAGTGAGGCGGTATGCATATCCGCGCCCATCCCCAGAAGCAGCACATCAATCGGCAGGCAGGGTTCTATGGCGGCCGCGAGCATTTCCACTGCGGCGTCGGGCTCCGGCGTATCCGCATATAACGGCAGGAAGGATGCGGCGGCGGCACGGCCTGTCAGCAGGCGGCTTTTCAAAAGCCGCGCATTTGAGCGTTCATGGCTCTCTGGCACCCAGCGCTCGTCGTTCAGAAAGATAGCCACCCTATCCCAGTCGAGATTCACGCCCGACAGCACATCGAAGACCGGACCGGGCGTCGTGCCGCCGGGGACGCAGAAACTGACCCGGTCATTCTGGCGCAGGGCGGCGGCAAGTTCGCTGGCCAGAATGTCGGCCAGATCGAACATCATCAGTTCGGAATCGGGGTATTCGATGAGTTTCATTCACGGATCTCCCGCCACCTCCGGCCATCCCTGTGCAGCAGCATAAGCGCATCTTCCGGCCCGGACGAGCCCGGATCGTAACCCTTCGGCCGATCACCGCGTGCCTCCCATGCGGCGATGATCGGATCGGTCCAGGCCCAGGCGGCCTCCACCTCATCCCCGCGCATGAAGAGCGTCTGGTTGCCCCGGATCACATCCATGATCAGGCGTTCATAGGCGTCCGGAATATCGGCACCATCCTCGCCCAGAGCCTCGGCAAAGGACATGTCGAGTGGCACCTCGGTCAGACGCATGCCACCCGGGCCGGGTTCCTTGATCATGACGCTAAGGTTCATGCCCTCATTCGGCTGCAACCGGATCGCCAGCACGTTCTCGCGCCAGCCCTCTTCATCGCCGAAAATCGAATGCGGCACTTCCTTGAAGACGATGGCAATCTCGGACGCGCGGCCGCGCAGTTTCTTGCCGGTGCGCAGGTAGAACGGCGTACCCTTCCAGCGCCAGTTGGCGATATGGGCCTTCAGCGCGATGTAACTTTCGGTCCTTGTCGCCGGGTCGCCCACATCCTCAGCATAAGATGGGGCCGCCCCCTTTTTCCCGCCGCCGCGATACTGGCCGCGTACGATATCGTCCGGCTCCACCGGCAGCAGCGCATGGATGACCTTCAGCTTTTCATCCCGCACTGCGTCGGGGTCAAAGCGATAGGGCGGTTCCATCGCGATGAGACACAGAAGCTGCATCAGATGGTTCTGCACCATGTCCCGCATCGCGCCCGACTTGTCATAGTAGGCGCCCCTGCCCCCGACACCGACCGTCTCGGCCACGGTAATCTGGACGTGATCGACATGGCGGGCGTTCCAGAGCGGCTCGAACAGGATGTTGGCGAACCGTACCGCCATCAGGTTCTGGACCGTCTCCTTGCCCAGATAGTGGTCGATCCGGTAGATCTGGCTTTCGTCGAAATGCTCGGCCAACGTCGCGTTCAGCGTCTTGGCACTGGCAAGGTCGCGGCCGAAGGGCTTTTCAACCACGATGCGCGAATTCGGCGTCGCGATGCCATGGCGGTGCAATCGCTCGGCCAGATCTCCGAAGAGCGACGGACCGACGGAGAAGTAATAGGCCTGCACAACATCACGGCGGATCAGAGCCGCCAGTTCCGGCCAGCCGCCATCGCCTTTGGCATCCACGGCGACGTAATGCAAATGGTCGAGGAATCGCGCGACGCTGTCCGCGTCACGCTTTTTCACATCGAGGAATTCCTCGATCGCCTCGGCCACAAAGGCCCGGAAGCCCGCCGCATCCATCTCCGTTCTGGCCGAACCGATGATGCGTGAGGTTTCAGGGATCTGCCCCGCCACAAACCGACGATAAAGCCCCGGCAGGATCTTGCGCCGCGCCAGATCGCCCGTTGCGCCGAATACGACAAGGTCGAACGGATCGACCGGAATCACCCGTGAGACCATTTTCCGTTCCTTTGCGGCTTCCGTTAGCGCTAACGGTGCTGCTCATAGCGCCTTGTGGACGATAAGTCTAGCACCGCCTACAGGGCCGAGACAATTGTGGTCCAGCGGGCGACTTATTGGCCGTACATGCGTTTCTTGCGCGCCCGGGTCTCCTGCGTACCGGCCTCGGTCCCATCGTGGAAAGTGCCGAACCAGCGATCCCACGGCATTTCCTGATTGCCGTAGTTACATTCGTAATAGCGGTGGTGGAGCTGGTGATAGAAGGTCCCGAGCGCGAGGCGGCGCTTGTCCTTGACCAGAAGATCCTCATAGCCGGTATGGGTCATCGAGGCGCCGGGGCCTTCGTAGATCACGTGGAAGATGAGGTGGATCGGATGCGAGGCAACGATCCAGTGGATGGCGAGCGACGAGAAATAAAGGAAATGTTCGACCGGATGCATCGACATGCCCGACCAGGGGCCGATGTTGACATTCCGGTGATGCAGCGAATGGACCCGTCTGTACAGTAACGGAACGTGCAAAAGCCGGTGCACCCAGTAGAAGTGGAACGCCGACCAGATCGGAATGAGGATAAGGGCCAGAATGAACCAGATGGGGTGTTCGGCAAAGGTGATGACCGGTGCGTAGCCATTCGCCATCAGCCAGATCGTCACGACCTGAAAACCGGTCAGTTGGGCCACGCCCGAGGTCAGCGACCAGAACATGTTGTCACGGACCTGATCGGCGAAATTCCACAGCCGGTTGCCCTTCGCCTGCTCCTTATGGTCGAATTTCAGCCGCTTGCCCTGCCCTTTCCTCATGTAAAAGTACCAGTGCAGCCCGCCCGCGATCACGATCACCAATGCCATGTTGATCGCCCAGACCTGCGCGACCCAGCCGACGGCAAAATTCTGTGCTGTTTCCAGCGACGGATAGGCGATTACGTAAAGGACGAAGGCGAGGATCACCATCATCACTCGCTCGCTCAGCATCAGCCAGTTTCGGGCGAACCAGCGCACAAGGAAACCGGGATCGGGCGGCCAGCGGAAGATCGAGGGATCGGCAAGCGGCAGGTCCGGGTGGTAATTCCACTCGCGGCTCATCGGTGAGTCATCACCCTGGCTCATGGCATCGGCCCTCTTGCGGGTTTCCTTGTGCCAAGCCTATGACGCGTGCCAGCGGGTCACCACGCCAATAGCGACGCCCAGTGTCGCGCCGGAGCGTCCTTTGTCCCGCTAATACAGGTAGGGCGGCCGTGACCGGCCGTCGCTCTCAGACGGTTCAGGCGTTCACATCAACGACGACACGGCCCTTGACCTGACCTTTCAGAATATCGCGGCCGAGGCCGGGCAGGTCCGAAAGCGTCGCGGGCCGGATCATCGCGTCTAGCTTGTCCATTGGCAGGTCCTGAGCAATCCGTTCCCACGCGCGGACACGGTTTGCGTAGGGCTGCATGACCGAGTCGATGCCCAGAAGGTTAACGCCGCGCAGGATGAAGGGGGTGATCAGAGCGCCTTCGATGGCAGCGCCCCCGGCCAAGCCCACGGCAGCGACCGAAGTGCCATATTTCATCTGTTTCAAGACGCGGCCAAGCATCGCGCCCGCAACCGCATCAATGCAACCTGCCCATTGTTCGCCCTCAAGGGGCTTCTTCGTCACTTCGGTCAGGTCTTCCCGCGCAACGATCTGGCTTGCGCCAAGGCTTTTCAGATAGTCTGCCGTCTCGGGCCGCCCGGTGACGGCGGCGACCTCATGGCCAAGCTTGGCGAGGATCGCGACCGCGACCGAACCGACGCCACCAGCGGCGCCAGTCACCAGAACCGGACCGTGGCCCGGCTGAAGCCCGTGATCCTCAAGCGCCATGACCGAGAGCATGGAGGTCAGGCCCGCCGTACCCACCGCCATTGCCTGACGGGTGCTCAGGCCCGCAGGCAGCGGCACGAGCCAGTCGGCGCGGACGGAGGCCTTCTGGGCATAGCCGCCCCAATGCGCCTCGCCCACGCGCCAGCCGGTCAGAACGACCTTGTCGCCCGCCTTGTAACGCGGGTCGGACGACTTTTCGACAGTCCCGGCAAAGTCGATCCCTGGCACATGGGGGTAGTTGCGAACCAACCCGCCGCCCGGCCCGATACACAGACCGTCCTTGTAGTTCACCGTCGAGTATTCGACGGCGACCAAAACCTCGCTTTCGGGCAGGCGGCTTTCCTCGATCGCCTGAACGCTGGCCGACGTCTTTCCGCTTTCTTCGTCCTTCGTGACAACCAGAGCGTTGATCATGCCTCTCTCCTCAAATCCAGAACTTCGCCTGCAAGACGGCGTTTCGCATGCCGTCCTGCGTTTCCACTTCGATCTTGCTGCCCGCATCCCAATGGCTGTCGGCGATCATGCCGATGGCGACATTGGTCCCGAAATCGGGGCTTCGGACGGCACTTGTCACCTGTCCGACCCGTTTCCCTCCGGCATAGACATGCCAGAGCCGGTCGCACGGAGGAATGTCGCCCTCGATCGCCAGGGCCCGGATCATCCGGCGCGCTGGACGCAGGCCCAGCCCCGCCTTGCCGATGTACTCGCCGGGCGCATTGACGAACTTGCCCAAGCCCGCCTCCATCGGCGTGTTTTCGCGGGTCATGTCATTGCCATAGGACAGGAGTCCACCCTCGACCCGTTCGATCAGGTTGGGGCAACCGGCACGGACATCCATATCCTCACCCGCCTTAAAGAGCGCGTCCCAGAGCGGCATGCCGAGGTCGAAGTCATCGACATAAATCTCGAACCCGCCCTGCTTGGAATAGCCCGACCGGGCGATGATGAAGTCGTGCCCTTCGAAAGCCAACCGCTTGTAGCGGAAGAAACGGATATCACGCACCGCGTCGCCAAAGACCCGCGCCATCAGGTCGTCCGATTTCGGCCCCTGAATGGCGAGCGGGGAGACGTCGGGTTCCTCCACCACGACATCCAGTTCCAGCGCATCCGCGATACCCAGCACGTATTGCAGGAAATCGCTGTCGGCGATGGAGATCCAGTAGTGATCGGGGGCGAGTTTCACCGCCACAGGATCGTTCAACATGCCGCCATGCCGGTCCACGACCGGAATGTAATAGCACTGGTCGTCCGCCATCTTTGAAAGGTCGCGGGGGGAGATCAGCGTCATCAACCGCAACGCATCCGGACCTTTCACGCTCACCTGCCGCTCGCAGGCTACATCCCAAACCTGAACATTGCGCTTCAGGTGATGGTAATCATTGACGAAATCCTGCCCGAACCGGGTCGGCAGCAGCATGTGGTTATAGACCGTATAGCCCTTGACCCCGGCGGCTTCGACACCGGGCGTGAAAGGGGTGCGGCGCACGCGCCGCGAGGGGGTGATGTCGGCCATGTGTGTCCCCGATCAGGTCAGTTCGGACCATGCCAGTCGATCTGGCAGATCTCGGCCGAGCGGCCGTCGAAATCCCAGACCCGGCCGAAGGCGCGGACCTTGCCCTTCGATGCCTTGGCGACCGTGATATCCGGCCCCATCCAGTATTCGGTATTGGTGACAACGATATCCTCGCCCTTGTTGCCGGGCACCGGCGCGATCTCGCCCTTGATGGCACGGCCCACGGTCAGACGGCGGGTCTTGCCTTCGGTCTCATAGGTGACGGGTGCCCGTTCAGCACCGAGGAATTCGCTGACCAGCACCTTGAACAGGCCAGTCGTGCCGCGCGCCTGGCCTGTGAAGACCTTCAGAAGGCCCTCATAGGCCGTATCGCTCGCCCGGTCATCGATATAGGCCGCCGCCTTCCAGTTGCCGCGCCCCATCTTGCCGGGAATTTCGAGGAGGAGGCCGATATTGAGGCCGGAAATATCCTCGCCATCATAGTGCCCCTCGTCGATGCGGATACCAGCCCAGCCCATGCAATAGCCCTCGGTCGGGGGATGATCGCCGAGCGAGATCACGCAAGGACAGAAGACCGTGCAGTTGCAGTTGAGGATCAGTTCCCCCTTGATGGCCCATTCGGGCAAGGTGTCGGCCATATCGGTCCTCCGTCAGACAAGTTGCAATGCGCGAAGGATCGAAACACCCCCCGCGAGGATCAGCGCCCAACCGGCGGGCCGGGTGAGCCAACGCCCGATCTCGGGCAGTTTTTCCAAGGTCATGAAGTGCGTCGCCGCCCCCATCCAGATCAGGTTCATCGTACCGCCGATGAAGCCGAGCGCCATCAGTGCCCAGCAGCAGCCAAGGCAAAGCGCACCAAGCCGCAGGCCCATATCAAGCGCCGCCACTGCGCCGGGGCGCCAATGGCTCATGAAGAAGGTCAGCGGCATCCGGCATTTCGCAAGGCAGGCAGCCTTGAAGACCGAGAACTGATAGGCCCCAGCCCCGAAGAGCAGTCCGGCGGTCAGCCAGGGCGACAGGCTTGCCCCTGCAGGCGTCAGCATGCCGTTCCGCGCCAGCCCCCACTGCGCCGCCGCACCGATGACCGACGCGCCAAGCCAGATCGCAGTATACCCCGCGACAAGCGCCAGTGCGCCCGCCCCGTTCGTTGCTCCGGTCGCCGAAAGATCGGTGAAGGTTCGAAGCGCGGGCACGAAGGTCGGCAGCATCATCGCCATGGCCATCAGCGCCCACATCGCCCAGAGGGCAAAGGGGTTCGCCTCGGCCGCTGAAGCGCAAAGCGCGGCCCAGAATTCTGCCGGCACATCCGCCAACTCCGAGCCCGGCAAACCACGTGCCATCAGCACGACGGCAATCCATGACAGAAGGATCAGCGCATAAAAACCAAGCCAGCCCGCAGCGCGCGGGCTGAGCCAGACAGGCACTCGCCTTTCACCACGCAGGATCGGTGCGGACATGGATGCCCCCTGGCAAAAAAGGATGGACGGACAGCCCCGTCCTGCCTAGGGTCTACCTATCCGCGGCAAATGTCAAACATTTAATGTCTGACAATTGAGGGAAGAGATATGAAAGGCCTGCAACTCGGCACCGAAGGCGAATTGCCGATCCGCATTGCGGCGGCGATCCGCGATGCAATTGTCGCGGGGCGGCTGATCGTGGATGAACGCCTGCCTTCGGAACAGGAACTGGCCGAACAGTTCGGCGTCTCACGTCCCACGGTGCGGGAAGCGTTAAAACGGCTTGCGGCGCAAAGCCTGATCCGTACGCAGCGGGGCGCCACCGGGGGAGCCTTTATCAACCGGATATCGTACGAAGAGGCGGCCGGACAGCAGATCACCACGTCCACACTGTTGCTCAGCATGAATGCGGTCGATTTCGAGACCGCCTGCGAGGCCCGTTATGCGCTCGAACGCGCCTGCGTGCCCTTTGCCGCCGAACGGCGTGAGGCTGACCATCTCGCTGCGATGCGGGCCGAGATCTTCCGCCAGTCGCAACCCGGCCTGTCGGACGAAAGCTTCTGCGCTTCTGACGTTGCCTTTCACCGCGCGCTCGTCGATGCGGCGGGCAATCCCGTGCTCTCCTACCAGCTTGCGGGCGCAGTCGAGGCGATGCAGCCCCTGATGAATATGATCACCTTCACCGCCCGTTCGCGCGAAAGGATCGTGTCCCTTCACACGGCGATAGCCGATGCCATCGAGTCCAAGAATCCTGCAACCGCCGAGGCGGCACTGGCAGAACTTGCCACCTACACAATCGGTCTAGCCGCCGATATCCGCGCCAAACGCCTTACGACTAAAGGCGCGGCAGGGCAGTGAGAAAAGACCCAGCGCTTAATCCCCGAACAGCAGGAACGGCAGTCGCGCGGCAAGTGGCAATGCGTTGACCTGTTCGGCGCTGACTGTCGTCGCGGGCGCGGTTTCGACGGCAGCCATTTCGCCTTCACCCGACGCTTCGGGAACAGCGAATGTCGGCAGAGCCGCGGGCGCTTCTCGGGCCGACGCCTGATCCGCCTTGCCCGCAATCGTATAGGCGGCCTTGCGCACCAGTTGCATGCGGTCGGGCTGGCCCGGCGTGAACGGCACCGTTCCCGTCGTCGCGGCGGCCGAAATCGCCATGTCGTACCAGTCGAAAGCCAGATCCGCCCGCTGTGCGGCACCGAATCCCTGGCTCAGATGATGACCGAGCAACTCGCCATAGGCACCCTCGCCCAGGGCCGCGAGAATGAGACCCGAAGCCACGGCGATATCCATATTGTCCTCGGCATAGCCAACCGACAGGCAGATCTTCGCCGTGGCGGCAAGCTGCACCGGCGCCATGCCTGAACTCAAGGCAAAGCCGCGCACATCGGCGATGACCGCCTCGGCCGGTTCCAGCGACAGTGCGGCAACCTGCGCCTTCATCGCCGGACCAAAACCCGCACATTGCGCCGAGATATCGGCCTTCGTCACACCGGGCACCTTGGCGGCCAGTTCCTCGCCCTCGGCGATGGCGAAGCTACGGACAAGGCAGAACTGCTCGCCAAGCGCGGTCATCGGGTCGGTCATCGTCGCCGCCGTCATGTAGCCGCCATTGGTGGAGGTCATCAGCCCGATCCGGTTGCAATGCGAGGCAAGCGAGGCAGCCACCGCACCACCGCCAAGGAAGGTCGGCAGGCCCGGCGCTGCTGGTTCGGTTCCCGGCTCGGTCATGGCTTCGGTCGCTGCCGGGGCTTCGGGCGCCGGGGCGGGTGTGGTGGGCGTAACCGCGAACTGTGTTTGCGGCAAGATGCCTGCCGCCTCATCCCGCCATTGCAGCAGGAGGCCCCGCATACCCATCGGGTTCGCCGCGGCTTGCTGCATCGTCACCGGTCCGCCCGCGATGGCGCGGTGGTAGGAGGTAATGAGATGATTCCGCTCATAATCGGTCAGATAACCCGTCGCCGGATAGCCGAGCGTCGACTGGTACTGCGCGATCGCGGCCCGCGACTGGCGGCCAAGCACACCGTCGGGCGCGCCGACCGGATAGCCGAAATAGTTGAGCGCGACCTGCGTGTCGCGATTGGCGGCGCGGGTCGCCGAACTGATGCCCGAACTCGTCGATTTCCGTACGACGGTGCGTTGTTTCTTCTTGTTGGATTCGTTGACGATGGCACCGCCGATCAGCCCCCCGATAATACCGCCGGCGATGGCATCGCCCGCATCGGCCAGAACCGGTGTCGTCGGCGTGAAGGCCAGCGACATCGCCACGGCACCGGTTGCAAATCCCTTGCAGATCATAGTCCCCTCCCAAATGGCAGACGGTCCGGACCCGCAAGCAGATGGGCCCGGCACCGCATCTCAAGAATATCAATACCCGCCACTCTGCGCCCTTTTTGCCGATCTGGCAAATCCGGCCTCAGCCCCGATCACTCGTCACGGGTTATCCGGACGTAACTCGCCCGGTTCATCTGGGCATGGGGTGCGACCAGCCGCGTGACCTGACGCGCGGCATGCCGCGGCACGTAACGGTCGGGTTCCACGACGGGCTTGTCGTAAAGCACCCGGTTCATCTGGGCTGTGGGTTGCGGCACCTCTGCCTGCGCGGCGATGAGGACGGATGCAAACAAAAGACCTGCAATAACGGCGACCGATCCGGCCGCCACATGGAATACACTCATGGCTGCCTCCAATGGCATCTATTGAAATACGGGATGGGGGAATGCCCCCGACTTACTGGAATGGTCGCATAATGCGCCCGGCCCGGTCCTGCCGCCAGTCCGGTATTCCTGCCCCGTCAGGTTCCCAAGCGAGAGATACTTTTCACCTCTTGCGCGAGGGGGTATGTCCATGCGGAGAACGCCGCTTGAGGATCAACATTGGTCGAATGGATCACCAGCCCGGGCCTCGTGCCCTACGACCACGCACTTGCCGAGATGGAAGCGCGGGTCGCCGCCATGGCCGAGGGCCGCGCGGGCGAGGCGATCTGGCTTCTGGAACATCCGCCGCTTTACACAGCAGGCACTTCCGCCCGCGCAGAGGACCTTACCGATCCCGACCGCTTCCCGGTCTTCGTGGCGGGGCGCGGCGGGCAGTACACCTACCATGGTCCCGGCCAGCGCGTGGCCTATGTCATGCTCGACCTCAACACCCGCGGCCGGGACGTGCGCGCCTTTGTCGGGCGGCTGGAGGCCTGGGTCATCGCGGCGCTCGCCGAGTTCAATATCCGGGGCGAGGTCCGAGAGGGCCGAGTGGGTGTCTGGGTCCCGCGGCCCGACAAGCCGCCCCTGCCCGACGGCAGCCCGCGCGAAGACAAGATCGCGGCAATCGGCGTGAAGCTCAGAAAGTGGATCAGCTTTCACGGCATCTCAATCAATGTCGAACCCGACCTGTCGCATTTCGACGGGATCGTGCCCTGCGGCATCCGCGATCATGGGGTCACGAGCCTCGTCGACCTTGGCCTGCCTGTGACGATGGAGGACCTCGATGTGGCACTTAAGGCAACCTTCGCCACCGCGTTCGGATGATACCGGCGCCGGTCCAGAGCCTTCGGCAACGGACGGAGCAAAAATCATAATGATTTTTGCCAAGAAAATTCAAATTTTCTTGGCCCCTCCCCACCGGATCGCGCAGGATTGAAGGATATGCAGGTCGGTCCTGCCACTTGACTTATAGCAAGTCGGCCCGGAACCGGCCATGGTATAGGCGCGTGACGCAGTCCGCCTGCGCGCGAGTAACGACAAAGAGGACCATCGTGATGAAAACCAGATTTCTTGCCCTTGCCGCCGCGCTGACCCTTGCCGGTCCCGCCCTTGCCGAGGGCGATGCCGCCAAGGGCGAATCGGACTTCAAGAAATGCAAGGCCTGCCACATGATCGTCGCCGATGACGGCACCGAGATTCAAAAAGGCGGCAAGACGGGTCCGAACCTCTACGGCGTGATCGGCCGGGCTGTCGGCTCTGCCGATTTCAAATATGGCGATGCGCTTGTTGCCATTGGTGAGGGCGGCCTTGTCTGGGACGAGGCCGAACTGGCCGCCTATGTCACCGACCCCAAGGCCTGGGTGCAGGACAAGTCGGGGGATGCCGCCGCCAAGTCCAAGATGACCTTCAAGCTGACCAAGGGTCAGGAGGACATGGCCGCCTATCTCGCCTCGGTTTCCGCTCAGTAATCGGTTCGGGTTAAGAAACACGGCTCCCCCCTTCTCACGAGGGGTGGAGCGCCGGACGAGGGCCTAGTTTATCCCTCGGTGCGGCAATTTTTCCTGTTCCCTGCGGCTTGGTGGATTGCCCAAGCTGAAAACGCCCACTATTACGGGGCCGGACGAGGTATCGGTGAGACGGCCGGTGCCCCCGTGCATGGAATGGGAGAACAGCATGGCCGACGCAGCCGTTCATGGCCACGGTGATCATGGGCACCCCGGGTTCTTTACCCGCTGGTTCATGTCCACCAACCACAAGGATATCGGTATCCTCTACCTCTTCACGGCCGCCGCCGTGGGTCTGATTTCGGTGATCTTCACCGTCTACATGCGCATGGAGCTCATGGAGCCCGGCGTGCAATATATGTGCCTTGAGGGCGCGCGGTTCTTCGCATCTGACGAGGTCTGCACCCCGAACGGCCATATCTGGAACGTGATGGTGACCTATCACGGCGTCCTGATGATGTTCTTCGTCGTCATTCCGGCGCTCTTCGGCGGTTTCGGCAACTATTTCATGCCGTTGCATATCGGAGCGCCCGATATGGCCTTCCCGCGCATGAACAACCTTAGCTACTGGATGTTCGTCGCCGGTGTGGCGCTTGGCGTCGCGTCGCTCCTCTCGCCGGGCGGCAACGACCAGGCCGGGTCGGGCGTCGGCTGGGTTCTCTACCCGCCACTGTCGACGAACGAGGCAGGCTGGTCGATGGACCTCGCGATCTTCGCGGTCCACGTCTCGGGCGCGTCGTCGATCCTCGGCGCGATCAACATGATCACGACCTTCCTCAACATGCGGGCACCGGGCATGACGCTGCACAAAGTGCCGCTCTTTGCCTGGTCGATCTTCGTCACCGCCTGGTTGATTCTTCTGTCCCTGCCGGTTCTGGCGGGCGCGATCACCATGCTGCTGACAGACCGCAACTTCGGCACCACCTTCTTCCAGCCCTCAGGCGGCGGTGACCCGATCCTCTACCAGCACATCCTGTGGTTCTTCGGCCACCCCGAGGTCTACATCATCATCGTGCCGGGCTTTGGCATCATCTCCCACGTCATCGCGACCTTCGCCCGCAAGCCGATCTTCGGCTACCTGCCGATGGTCTACGCGATGGTGGCGATCGGTGTTCTGGGCTTCGTCGTCTGGGCGCACCACATGTACACGGTCGGCATGTCGCTGACCCAGCAGTCCTACTTCATGCTGGCGACAATGGTGATTGCGGTGCCAACAGGCATCAAGGTCTTCTCGTGGATCGCAACGATGTGGGGCGGCTCGATCGAGTTCAAGACACCGATGCTCTGGGCCTTCGGCTTCCTGTTCCTCTTCACCGTCGGTGGTGTTACGGGCGTCGTGCTGAGCCAGGCGCCGGTCGACCGGGTCTATCACGACACCTACTACGTGGTCGCCCACTTCCACTACGTGATGTCGCTGGGCGCCGTATTCGCGATCTTCGCGGGCGTCTATTTCTGGATCGGCAAGATGTCGGGCCGTCAATATCCGGAATGGGCGGGCAAGCTGCATTTCTGGATGATGTTTATCGGTGCGAACCTGACCTTCTTCCCGCAGCACTTCCTGGGCCGCCAGGGCATGCCGCGCCGCTACATCGACTATCCGGAGGCCTTCGCCCACTGGAACTACATCTCGTCGCTGGGCGCATTCCTTTCCTTCGCTTCTTTCCTCTTCTTCATCGGCATCGTGTTCTACACTTTGCGTGCCGGTAAGCGGGTCGAAGAGGCGAACTACTGGAACCCCTATGCCGACACGCTTGAATGGACCCTGCCCTCGCCGCCGCCGGAGCATACGTTCGAACAGCTCCCGAAGCAGAGCGACTGGGATCACGGGCACGCCCACTAATCGGCGCAGATGAACGAACAACGGCCCCGGAACGTTCCGGGGCCGTTTGCTTTTGCAGCCATCTCCTGGTCGCTCGTCAAGTTGAGACGCGGTGAAGTGTCGCGACTTTCAGTTCATTCCAGGCCGTCACTTGCGGCAAACGAACGTCGTCGACGACAGCGGCATCGTCATACCGCACGGACCAAAGGCCTCTTGGAGCGCAGCGAGCATTGCCGCTGCGACTTCGTCAGGGTCTACGTCACCACGCTCGCGGATTTCATCGATCAACGGATTGCCAAAAACTAGAGCGGTCGCAAACGCTTCCGGATTGACGATCGCCTTTTGCAACCGGATGGTCTTGTGGCCGATACTGCTCCATCCGGCCGAACCAAGGTCGGATATGACTCCCTCGGGATCGCCATAGTGGAACGGCACCTTGTAGAAACCGGGAGGATTGGTGGGAAAGAACCGCTTTCCGACGTCGTGCGCTACGAGTGAAAACGGATTATCGTCCATCGCGCTCCAAACATTGAAGACATAGCGCCCACCCTGCTTCAGGACACGGGCCGCTTCACGAAATGAGGCGGCTTTGTCCGGGAAGAACATGACCCCGAATTGGCAGGCCATCAGATCAAATGTCGCGTTCTCGAAAGGCAGGTCCATTGCATCGACGACCGCGTAATCCACGTTCTCCGCACCGGAGAGCTTGGTTTTGGCGACATCCAGCATCGGTGCGTTTAGGTCCGTTACCAACAATGCCGCTTCACGCGGCAATCCGGACCGCAGCATCTGGCTAAGGATGCCGGTTCCGGCCGCCAGCTCCACGACTCTCCTCGGCTTTTCCTTGCAGCATTCCTCGGCAATAGCCTCGGCGTAATCGACAAATATGTTCGGCCCCAGACCATTGTCGTAGTGACGCGGGATATCCCCGACAAAACTGGCAGAATGAGTAGACATACCTACCTCCAGTCCGGTCGCTGGTGGTGATTGCGACGAGTATAGCCAAAAATCTCGTATCGCGCCAACATGGCCACCTTGCTGAGACGGAGGCCCTCGACGATCATGAGCATATTCAAGATCGGAAATTGGCCTGGAGCGCAGTTGGATGCCCTATGAATGGATCAGACGCGAACCGACCGATATAAACCCGGCCGAGCTGCATCTCTGGCCGTACAGGTCGCTGCCGCGCAAGGGTTTTGTGGTCTTTATCGGGATAACGGCTGCATTGCTCGCACTGCCGCTCTTTGCCGCCCTCGGCACGCTGGTTTTCTGGGGGCTCCTGCCCTTCCTGATCGCAACTGTCTGGGGCATCTGGCATGCGCTCACGCGCAGCTACCGGCAGGGGGAAACGGCCGAGATCCTGCGGCTCTGGCCCGACCGGATCGAGATTGCCCGGCGCGCACCGGACGGGGCTGAAAAGCACTGGCAGGCCAATCCCTACTGGGTCACGGTCACGCTTTACCCGAGCGGCGGGCCAGTCCCGTTCTATCTCACGCTGAAGGGTGAGAACCGCGAGATCGAGCTTGGAGCTTTTCTCACCGAAGACGAACGCAAGGCACTTGAGGGCGAAGTGCGGGCGGCACTGGCCACCCTGCGCTGACAAGGGTCAGTCCTCTGGGCGGATGCCCGAAACGGCCCAGACCCGGTGCGGCACGTTCAGGGGCTCTTCTGGAAATCGGGCAGCCAAGAGTTTGGCCATTTCCGCATCGAACCGCGCCACCTCTCCTTTTGTCAAAGAGGCCTTGACCCCGGCGCTCGCCCGGATCCGGCCGCGCCAGGCCTCATGGCTATAAGGCTGCTCATGATCGAAGGAGAAACTTTCGATCCCGCCGAACCCCGCCCCTGCGAGGTCGGCGAACCAGCCGGGATAAAGCCCGGTGCCGCCGCCCAAGGTCCAGGCGGGGTTGTGGCGCAGGATCAGATCCTCGGTCGCGGCCACAATATTGCCGGCCAAGGGCAGCCAGTCGAAATGCGCGATCACGATGCGCCCGCCGGGCCTGAGCAGCCGGAAGGCCTCCGCCGCTGCGCGCGACCGGTCAAACCAGTGCCAGCACTGGCCCGCCGTGATCAGGTCAAGGCTGCTGTCGTCCCCGCCCGGCGCCTCCGCTTTGCCCGTTCGGTATGTTACCGT
The DNA here is from genome assembly GCF_025751495.1 of Albidovulum litorale. Classification (GTDB taxonomy): domain Bacteria; phylum Pseudomonadota; class Alphaproteobacteria; order Rhodobacterales; family Rhodobacteraceae; genus Albidovulum; species Albidovulum litorale. The sequence goes on from NZ_JAOWKZ010000003.1 coordinate 596,558, forward strand.
GACTCCGGCTTCAGCATCCAGCACCCCGGCCTCCGCCATCAGCGCCTCGGACGGGTCGAGCCCCTCGACCGTCAGACCGAGCCGCGCAAGCCCCCGCGCCACCGTTCCCGTGCCAGTGCCAAGGTCAAGCGCCCGTGCGCCGGGGACCGCCCATTTCCGATGTGAAAGAACGCGAAAGAACCGGTCGGGAAACCCAGCCCGATGGGCACGGTACTCCCCTGCGGCCCGGCCGAAATCCACCGTCCCGCCAAACTTGCGCGTTGCATTGATATCCGGCCCCGCCATGCGCCCCCACTTTCTGTCCGAAAATACTCTCGGGGGGAATTGCCCGCAGGGCAATGGGGGGCAGACTGCCCCCCCCCTTTGGCGTCTCAGCCGAGCTTGGCCTTGACCATGGGGCCGACAGCGCCGAAATCCATCCGGCCGGTGAATTTCGTCTTCAGCGCCGCCATCACCTTGCCCATGTCGCGGATTGACCCGGCACCGGTCTCGGCAATCGCCGCGTCGATGGCCGCCGCGACCTCTGCCTCGTCAAGCTGGCGGGGCAAGAAGTCCTCGATCACCCGAATCTCGTTCAGTTCCTTCTCGGCCAGTTCCAGACGCCCGCCTTCTTCATAGGCGCGCGCCGATTCCTGGCGTTGCTTGACCATTCGGCCCAAGATCGCCAGCACCTCGGCATCGCCAACGGCACCCTCGCCGCCCTCGCCACGCAAGGCGATGTCCTTGTCCTTGATTGCGGCATTGATCAGCCGCAGGGTCGACAATCTCTCAGCATCTTTAGACTTCATCGCGTCTTTCAACGCGGTGCCGATCCGTTCGCGCAGTTCCATCGGGTCTCCATCCCCTGAGCTTCCGAAGACCCCCACCATATCTGCAACGCAACGCCGACACAACCGGCAGATTTTTCCATAACTTATTGAAATCGTTACGTAAGCCATATCGCACCTTCCCCCTTGACCCCGCCTCTCCCGCCCCTTAGGTTCCGCGGGATTTGACCGCCGGGGAGTCGCGCCATGCCCAACAGTGACAAGCCCACCGCCTGCCTCGCGCTGGCCGACGGCACACTCTTTTACGGCAAGGGTTTCGGCGCTTCGGGCGAGACTGTGGCAGAGCTCTGCTTCAACACCGCGATGACCGGCTATCAGGAGATCATGACCGATCCCTCCTATGCCGGTCAGGTCGTGACCTTCACCTTCCCCCATATCGGCAATGTCGGCGTGACGCCCGAGGATGACGAGGCGGCCGAGCCGGTCGCTGCCGGCATGGTCGTGAAATGGGACCCGACCGAGCCTTCGAACTGGCGCGCCGCCGGAGATCTGGTCCATTGGCTGGAAAAGAACGGCCGCATCGGTATCGGTGGCATCGACACCCGCCGCCTGACCCGCGCGATCCGACAGCAGGGCGCCCCCCACGTGGCGCTGGCGCATGACCCTGAAGGCAATTTCGACATCGCCGCTCTGGTCGCGAAGGCGCGGGCATGGTCAGGTCTTGTCGGGCTCGATCTGGCCAAGGACGTAACCTGCGCGCAAAGCTACCGCTGGGATGAAACCCGCTGGGCCTGGCCCGACGGCTATGGCAAGCGCGAGGGCGACGGTTTCCGCGTCGTGGCCATCGACTATGGCGCGAAACGCAACATCCTGCGCTGCCTTGCGAGTGCCGGCTGCGACGTCACCGTTCTGCCCGCCACCGCGACCGCCGAAGAGGTTCTGGCCCACAATCCCGAAGGCGTGTTTCTGTCGAACGGCCCCGGCGATCCGGCGGCGACCGGGGAATACGCCGTGCCGATGATCAAGGACGTGCTGTCCCGTGACCTGCCGGTCTTTGGCATCTGCCTTGGCCACCAGATGCTGGCGCTCGCTGTCGGCGCCAGGACGATCAAGATGAACCACGGCCATCACGGCGCCAACCACCCGGTCAAGGATGTGGAAACCGGCAAGGTGGAGATCACCTCGATGAACCACGGTTTCGCGGTCGATGCCCAGACCCTGCCCAAGGGGGTCAAGGAAACCCATGTGTCGCTCTTCGACGGATCAAACTGCGGTATCCGGCTGGAAGGCCGCCCGGTCTTTTCCGTGCAGCACCACCCCGAGGCGAGCCCCGGCCCACAGGACAGCTTCTACCTTTTCGAGCGCTTCGCACAGGCGATGCGCGACCGGCGCGCCGCCTGACGGCCGGGCGATCCCGTAGAAGAACCTGCAAATATTAACAAAATTTTCCGGGTTCCCTTAACCCGCCATTAACCCTGTCGGCCTCAGGCTCAGCGAAAGCTCGGCACCGGAGGCCCCATGGCACCCGTCGTTTCGCATCTTCATCTCGTCCCGGACCCGGCGGCAAAACCGCCCGTCGCAACCACCAAACTGCCCGCGGGCAAGCCGCGCCGCACGGGACGGCCCGACCGCAAGCCGCTTGGCCAGATCCTCATCGACATGAGGGCGGTAGAGCCGGGCGACATGCTCAAGGCGATCGCGCTCCGTGACCGGGAAGAGGCGCGGCTCGGCGATATCCTTCTGACCCATGGCTGGGTCAGCGAGGCCGACCTCATGGCGGCGCTGTCGCTGCAATGGGGGGCGCGGGCGCTCGATCTCGTCGCGCATCCGCCCGATGCGCGTTTGCTGGACGGGCTTGGCGCTGCGTTTTGCCTGAAACACGGTGCCTTGCCCTGGCGCCAGATCGGCGGCGCGACGGTCTTGGCGACCTCGCGGCCCGAGGAGTTCGCCCAGCTTCGCAACTCTCTGCCCGAGGATTACGGCCCAGTTATCATGGCGCTGGCCCCCGAGCGCGACCTTCACACGGCCCTTGTTGCCGCACGTGAGACAACGCTAATCCGCAAAGCCGAAACACGCGTTCCCGAAGCTGAAAGCTGCCGCAGCCAGAACATAAACCGCGCGCACCGCATTGCCATCACTGCGCTTGCAATGCTGGTAGCGGGTGCGGTGATCGTGCCGTTGCAGACCTATCTTGCCCTCGCCTTATGGGCGGTCCTTTCTACCGTCGCGTTCACAGGACTGAAATTTGCCTGTTTCCTCGCCGAATCCCGCGCCCAACGCCGCGCTCCGCCGCCGCTGCCACCAAGGCCCATGGCCCGATTGCCCATCGTGTCGGTCATGGTCCCGCTCTTTCGCGAGGACGACATCGCACCACGGCTGATCCGCCGGATCGGCCGGATCGACTATCCCAAGGAACTGCTCGATATCCTCATTGTCGTCGAGGAGGACGATCACCAGACCCGGACCGCGCTGGAACGCCGTGGCCTGCCGCGCTGGATGCGGGTCGTTACCGTGCCAGACGGGCCCATCCGGACCAAACCCCGCGCGCTGAACTACGCGCTCGACTTTTGCCGCGGCTCCATTGTCGGCATATGGGACGCCGAGGACCGCCCGGAAGCGCAACAGATCCGCAAGGTCGTACGCGGCTTTTACGAGGCGGCACCGGATGTCGCCTGCCTTCAGGGCATTCTCGATTTCTACAATGCCCGGCACAACTGGCTGACGCGCTGTTTCACCGTCGAATACGCCTCGTGGTTCCGTGCTTTCCTGCCCGGGTTGGCACGGCTTGGCTTCGTCGTGCCGCTTGGCGGCACCACGCTCTTTTTCCGCCGCGAGGTTCTGGAGAAACTGGGCGGCTGGGACGCGCATAACGTGACCGAGGATGCCGATCTCGGCGTCAGGCTGGCCCGTCATGGCTACCGGACGGACCTGATCGACACCGTGACCGAGGAAGAGCCAAACTCCCATGCCGTGACCTGGATCCGTCAGCGCTCGCGCTGGCAAAAGGGATTTGCCGTCACCTGGGCCAGCCATATGCGTGACCCCGCCCGGCTGTGGCGCGAGCTTGGGGCGAAGCGGTTCTGGGGCGTGCAGATCCTCTTTGTCGGCTCACTGTCTCAGGCCGTTCTGACACCGGTCCTGTGGTCGTTCTGGCTCATCACGCTTGGGCTGCCGACGCCTTTAAACGATGTGCTGCCGCCGATGCTGCTGCTTTCCGTGGGCTTGTTGTTCGTCTCTGCCGAGGCGATCAATATCGCGGTTGGTATCTGGGCAACGCGCGGCCCCGCGCACCGGCACCTGCAAAAATGGGTGCCGACGCTGCATGTCTATTTCCCGCTAGCGGCGCTGTCGTCATACAAGGCGCTTTATGAATGGATCACCCGTCCCTTCTACTGGGACAAGACCGCCCATGGCGTCGTCGCCGCACAGCAGGACATCGGGGCCATGCTTCCGGCCTATCTCCTGACCGATCCCGTGCATGTTCCGGCCGACCTGCCGCCTTCGGTCCAACTCCATTCCGACCGCAGCGCCGATTCCCGGCTGCATCTCTTCAGCATTGGCGATAACGGACATACGCAGCCATATTCCATAGTGGCCGAGCCGCGTGCAGATTTCGCATCGGCTTCGCCGCAACGCCCCGCCCTGGCGCTTTTACCCAGCGCGCCCGAGGCGACCTATCTTCTGTTGTCGCCTCTACCCGGCACTGCGCACCGAACCGGCATCGAGCTTCAGCCGGGTCTCGAAGGCGCGGGAGATATGTGACCTGAGCGCATCGGCGGCCGCATCACCATCGCCCGCCGCGATCGCCTTTACGATCGCCTCATGTTCGCCAAGCGCCGCCTCCCCCCGCCCCTCGGCCGCAAGCGAGGTTGTGGCCAGAAGCGCCATCGACCGATGCACTAGGTCAAGCTGCTGCACCAGATAGCGGTTGTGCGAGGCAAGGTGGATCTGCTTGTGAAACCGCCGGTTGGCCCGCGACAGGGCCGAGGGGTCGTTCAGGAACTCACGGTCCGCCTCGACCATATCGGCGAGGACCTTGACCTCTTCCGGGCTCGCATGTTTCGCCGCGAGCTTCGCGGCCAGCCCTTCCAGCTCGGCCCGCACGACGTAAAGTTCGGCAAGCTGGTTGTGATCGAGCGAGGCCACGATCAGCGACCGCCCGTCGCGCGCCAGCATCGACTGGGTTTCCAGCCGCTGCAACGCCTCACGCACCGGCGTCCGCGACACGCCGAACCGCTCCGCCAGTTCCGCTTCGACCAGCCGGTCGCCGGGCCGGTAGACGCCGCCGTCGATCGCCTCCAGAATTAACGTATAGGCGTCCTTCTGCATCGTGGTCCCTTTTGCCCGTCCCCCGCGGCGCGGAGCCTAAGCGCCTGCGGTCACTCTTGGCAACCCATCCCATTGCGGCGCATGCGCGCAGCGCATAATGTCGCGCCATGCCGCGCGAAGCCTTTTCCCATGTCGAGGCCTGGGTCTTCGACCTCGACAATACGCTCTATCCGCCATCGGTCCGGCTCTTCGATCAGATCGAAGTGCGGATGACAGCCTATGTGATGGACGCGCTCGGCGTGCCGCGCGAGGAAGCCGACCGGCTGCGCAGCCACTACTGGAAGCTTTACGGCACGACACTGGCAGGGTTGATGCATGAACATGGGCTCGACCCGGATCCCTATCTCATTGATGTGCATGATATTTCCTTCGATGCGCTAACCCCGGACCCGAGCCTGCGCAACGCAATCTCCGCTCTGCCAGGTCGGCGGATCGTCTATACCAACGGATCGGCGCCCTATGCCGAACGGGTCCTCGCCGGGCGCGGGCTCAGCGGGCTATTCGACGCGGTCTACGGCGTGGAACATGCGGGCTACCGGCCGAAACCAGAACGGGTGGCCTTTGAGACGGTCTTTGCCCGCGATGGCGTCGCGCCCGAACGGGCCGCGATGTTCGAAGACGATGTGCGCAACCTCGCCGCCCCGCATGAGATGGGGATGCGGACGGTGCATGTGGCACCCGCGCCCGAGCCCGCGCCCTTTATCCACCACCATACCGACGACTTGTCCGATTTCCTGAAAAGCCTCCTGAGCTGATCCCGGACTGCGGCATTCAGACCCGTTGCCGCGCAGCCTGCGCGTTCATATCTGCCCTTCCGCGCAACAGGAGAACTTTATGACCGTAACCACTGCCCACAATCCCTGGTACTTCGCCATCCCCGTTTTCGGTTGGATCGCACGCGATCTCATCCATGGGACTCGCGACAATATCCTCTATTTCCTCGTCATCCTGCTGACCCTTCTGGTGCTGGCGGTGAAGAACTGGGGGCTTGTGGCGCTGGCAATGACGGCGCTCGCCACCGTGCCGGTTATCTTCGCGACGCTGATCCTGATCACGCTGGGAAAGTAACACCGCGACGGTGTGCCCTCTGGCTGTCCGGTCCCGGCTCGCCTAGACTCCACCCAAGCGAAAGGCGGGGCCATGGCAGTGACGACCGATATCCTGATTTCCGGTGGCGGTGTTGCCGGGCTGACCGCGGCAGCGGCCTTCGGCGCGGCGGGGTTTTCAGTAATCTGCACCGATCCCGCACCCCCCGTCACCGATGATGGCGAGGGCGCCGACCTGCGCACCACCGCCTTTCTGCAGCCGGCCCGTTCCGTCCTGACCGAGGCCGGACTCTGGGACCGGCTTGCCCCCCACGCGGCGGAACTCAAAGTGATGCGCATCGTCGATGCGGGCGGTGAGATACCCGAGCCGCGGGTCGTGAAGGATTTCGACGCGGCCGAGATCGGCGAAGAGCCCTTCGGCTGGAACTTCCCCAACTGGCTATTGCGCCGCGAACTGGTGGCCCGGATCGCCGAATTGCCGAATGTCGATTTCCGCCCCGGCATCGCGACACGCGGGGTTCTGACCCGCGAAACCGAAGCGCGGGTGACGCTGTCGGACGGGGCGCAGGTCTCGGCCCGGCTTCTGATCGCGGCCGACGGGCGGGGCAGCCCGGTGCGTGAGGCCCTCGGCATCGGCGTGAAGACCATGCGCTATGGTCAGAAGGCGCTCGCCTTCGCCGTCACGCACCCGATCCCGCATGAGAATGTCTCGACCGAGATTCACCGCACCGGAGGACCGTTCACCCTCGTTCCCCTGCCCGACCGCGATGGCAAACCCTGTTCCGCCATCGTCTGGATGGAGCGGGGGCCGGAAGCCGAACGCCTCGCCGCCCTGCCCGCCCCGGAATTCGAGTCGGCGATGTTCGAGCGCTCCACGGGCCTCTTCGGGCCGCTGACGCTGGTCACAAGACGGTCGATCTGGCCGATGATCGCCCAGATCGCCGACCGGTTCGAGGCCGAACGCACCGCGCTGATCGCCGAGGCCGCCCATGTCGTTCCACCCATCGGCGCGCAGGGGCTGAACATGTCGCTCGCCGATCTGGCCTGCCTGTTGGATCTTGCGAAAGCCGCGCCGGAGCGGCTTGGCGACCGGACCATGCTGCAAAGCTATCACCGCCGCCGTTGGCCAGAGGTCAAGGCGCGGGTTCTGGGGATCGACCTTCTGAACCGTACCTCGATGCTCTCGCCCCGCCCGCTGCGCGACATGCGGGCCAGCGCCCTGAATGCGCTCTATTCGCTCGCGCCGGTCCGAAAAACGCTGATGAAGGCCGGGCTCGGGATGCGCTAGACTTCGCACAGAAAGCTGACAGTCCGGATACGGCGCTCCTTCAGGTTCTGCACCTGATTACGCACCATCTCTTCAAACCCATCGCCGAAGATGATGCCGCTTGAACTCGCACGCGCGCCAGATTGGGCGATCCTCGCGGCCACGTCCTTGAACCAGTTCAGACTTTCTTCGGTTGAATCGATCCGCTCCAGCCGCGTGAAGCCTGCGGCCACAAGCAGTTCGCCAACCTCATCAGGCGTCGCCACGAAGCTGATCGACGCGTCCCGCGCCCATGGCACCGGATAGATGATGTCACCGCCCTCGCCCTGCATGACATCATAGACCGCAAACCGCGCGCCCGGTTTCAGCACGCGATGCGCCTCGGCATAAAGCTTGTCCTTGGCGGCAATGTTCATCGCGACGTGAACGGTCAGCGCGGCGTCGAACGCGTTATCCTCGAAAGGCAGAGCCGTGGCGTCGCCCTGAACGAAACGCACCTTGTCGGAAAGCCCGACCCAGCCGCTCATCTCATCTGCGGCCCGGCAAAACTCCGGCGTGAGGTCGATCCCCGTGACGTGACAGCCCCAGGTCTCGGCCAGGGTCCGTGCAGGTCCACCGAGCCCCGATCCAAGATCAAGCACACGCGTCTTCGGACCAAGCAACAAAGCCTCGCCCAGTTCCAGCGTCGCCTTGCGGCCACGGATGTGAAATTCGTCCACCGGGCCCAGATCGGCCGTGGTGATCGCCCCCAGATCCTTGCCGTCTTGCTTCAGGCTCGCCGCGATCCTTGCGGCAAGCCCTTCACCACGGGTGTAGTGTTCTGTGACATCTGTCATCGTCGACCCTCCCCCGGCGGCCAAGTCTAACCGCAGGCGGGCCGTCCGGGCAAATTCGGTCAGCCCATCGCGGCGTCGAGCGCACGTTTGATCCGCCCGACGGTACCCTCGACATCATAAAGCTTGTCGAGACCGAAAAGACCCAGACGGAAACTGCGATAGGCCTCGCCCTCGCCCACCTGCAACGGCACACCGGCGGCGATCTGCACGCCCGCCGCGACGAACTTCTTGCCGGTCTGGATATCGGGATCGTCGGTGAAGCTGACCACCACGCCCGGCGCGCCGAAGCCTTCGGCGGCGACCGACTTGACGCCGCGCGATTTCAGTTCGGCCCGAACCGCATTGCCAAGTGCCCACTGCGCGTCGCGCAACTTCTCGAAGCCGTAGTCCTTGGTCTCAACCATCGTGTCGCGGAAGGCCGTCAGCGCATCGGTCGGCATGGTCGCATGATAGGCATGCCCCCCGCCTTCATAGGCCGCCATGATCGACCGCCACTTCTTCAGGTCCATCGCGAAGCTGGAAGACGTCGTTCCCTCCATCCGCTTCTCCGCCTCGGCATTCATCATCACGAGCCCGGCCGAGGGCGAGGCCGACCAGCCCTTCTGCGGGGCGGAGATCAGCACATCGACACCGGTCGCCTTCATATCGACCCAGACGCAGCCCGAGGCGATGCAGTCCAGAACGAATAGCGCGCCGACCTCATGTGCGGCATCGGCCAGAGCCTTCAGGTAGTCGTCGGGCAGGATCATGCCGGACGCGGTCTCCACATGCGGCGCGAAGACGACGTCAGGCTTTACCTCTCGGACGGTCTTCGTCACTTCCTCAATCGGCGCGGGCGCAAAGGGGGCCTGTGCCTCGTTGCCCGCACGCCGCGCCATCGCGACATGGGTTTCACCCGCGAAACCGCCCGCCTCGAAGATCTGGGTCCAGCGGTAGGAAAACCAACCGTTCCGCACGATCAGCGCGCGTTTGCCCGAGGTAAACTGGCGGGCGACGGCTTCCATCGCATAGCTGCCACCCCCCGGCACCAATGCCACCGCATCGGCGTTGTAGACCTCTTTCAGCATGGACGAGATATCCCGCATAACCTGCTGAAACTGTTTGCTCATATGGTTCAGAGACCGGTCGGTGAATACGACCGAAAATTCTTCCAGTCCCTCAGGGTCAATATCGGGAAGCAAAGCGGGCATGCGCATCTCCTTGGCAAATCAGACCTCGCGTAACGCAGGGAATCGGTAAAGGCAAAGTCTACCTTTGCATACCGACAGAAAATTGCGCGGCCAGCCCGGAAGGGAGACATTTCATACCCGCCCACCCCGGCCGTAAGGTGGGTTTAAAACCACCTTACCCCAAAGGTCCGGGCCGCCTTTCCTCGGAAAGAAGCACATTGGCCTCCACATTGCCGACCCCCGGCAGGGTCATGACCCGGCGGCGCAGGACACGCTCAAAATCGGCCAGATCGCGGGCGGTCACACGCAGGCGGTAATCGTATAGGCCAAGAACGTGCTGGACGGTCTGCACCTCGGGGATGGCGGTAGCGGCGCGCTCGAAATCCTCAAGGCTGACTCGACCCTTTGTGGCGAGTTTCACGCCAAGAAAAACGGTGACGCCGAAGCCGAGCCTTTCGGCATCCAGATCGATGCGGCGACCTGCGATCACGCCCGCCTCCTCCAGTCGTTTGATCCGCCGCCAGGTCGCGGGCTGGGAAAGCCCCAGCGCCCGCCCCACGGCGCCCGCACTTTGCGTCGCATCCGCGACCAGCGCCCGCAGGATCGACCGGTCGGTGTCATCAAGCGCGATCATAGCGGCAGGCTCCCCGTCTCCTTGATCGTCGAAACCAGCATCAGGCTTTCAATATCGGCGATATGCGGCAGGGTCAGGATGCGGTCGCGGTAGACCTCCTGATAATGCCCCATGTCGCGGGCGATGACGTTCAGACGGATGTCAACGCGACCGAGGAAGGTCTGGATCTCGATCACCTCTGGCACCTCACGGGCAGCGTCTAGAAATTCGTCGAAGGCGCGCGGATTGGTCTTGTCGAGCGTGAAGCGCAAGCTGACTTCGACCGCCCAGCCCAAAGCGCGCCAGTCGATCACCGCATGCTGACCCTTCAGCACGCCCGCCTCGGTCAGCTTCTCCAGCCGCCGCCAGCAGGTGGCCGCCGTCACGCCCGCCCGTTCCGCCAGATCGGCGGTGGCAAGGCCCGGCTCTGCCAGAAGCTGGCGCAGGATGCGGCGGTCTGTGTCGTCGATTTGCATGATTTTTCCGTATTGTGCCGCCAAATAGAATTGAATTTCACGATATATGTAAATTTTATCGAACTTTGAACGGTAAATCGCCCGCGCCTGTCTATCTTCGCCCCCAGAAACGAAGAAAGGAACGCATCATGCGCGTCTATTACGATCGCGACTGCGATATCAACCTCATCAAGGACAAGAAAGTCGCCATTCTCGGCTATGGTTCGCAGGGCCACGCCCACGCGCTGAACCTGCGCGACTCGGGCGCCAAGAACGTGGTCATCGCGCTCCGCGAAGGCTCGCCCTCGGCCGCGAAATGCGAGAAAGAGGGCCTGAAGGTCATGGGCATCGCCGAGGCGGCTGCCTGGTGCGACGTGATCATGTTCACCATGCCGGACGAACTGCAGGCCGAGACCTACAAGAAATACGTGCATGACAACCTGAAAGAGGGTTCGGCGATTGCCTTCGCCCACGGCCTCAACGTGCATTTCGGCCTGATCGAGCCGAAGGCCGGCGTCGACGTCATCATGATGGCGCCGAAGGGCCCGGGCCACACCGTGCGCGGCGAATACGTGAAGGGCGGCGGCGTGCCCTGCCTCGTGGCCGTCCATCAGGACGCGACCGGCAAGGCGATGGAAATCGGCCTCTCCTACTGCTCCGCCATCGGTGGTGGCCGGTCGGGCATCATCGAGACGAACTTCCGCCAGGAATGCGAAACCGATCTTTTCGGCGAACAGGCGGTTCTCTGCGGCGGTCTTGTCGAGCTGATCCGCATGGGCTTCGAGACTCTCGTCGAGGCGGGCTACGAGCCCGAGATGGCCTATTTCGAATGCCTGCACGAAGTGAAGCTGATCGTGGACCTGATCTACGAAGGCGGCATCGCCAACATGAACTACTCGATCTCGAACACCGCCGAATATGGCGAATATGTCTCCGGCCCGCGCATCCTGCCTTACGATGAGACCAAGGCCCGGATGAAGGCAGTTCTGACCGACATCCAGACCGGCAAGTTCGTGCGTGACTTCATGCAGGAAAACTCGGTCGGCCAGCCGTTCTTCAAGGCGACCCGTCGCCTGAACGATGAGCACCAGATCGAACAGGTCGGCGAGCAGCTCCGCGCGATGATGCCCTGGATCTCCAAGGGCAAGATGGTCGACAAGTCGCGCAACTGATCCCGCCCAATTGCAGACCTGCCGGGGCGGTCGCGCCTGCCCCGGCAAAATGTTAGTGTTTTGCCGTATGTTCCGACCGTGTTACTCTTTCCGTAAAAAAAACGGAGGGGTACATGGACAGAAGATCCTTTGGCACTGGGCTAGTAGCCGCTGGTGCATCCTGCGCGATAAGTCCCGCCGCAGCGTCCGAGGAAGACCGTGACAAGGAAATCCGCAGGCTGGCGGATCAGTTCATGCGGGTCAGTCTCAAGGTGCCGGGCCTTGGGTCAGCGGTTCTCCTGACTGCCCTTCTGATTGTCGTAGGCGACTTCGCTTATTCCTATAACATGCAGCAGAAGTGGCAGCGTTTTGCATTATCACGGGCCAATCTCGGGAAAGTCCCTCTGTTTGGTGGCCTGACCCGTCCGACGGTTCTGACGCGCATGGCGACAATGATGCCGGTCGGCACTGCGATACTGGTGCATACCACGCTGATCCTGCTTCTCGATGCTGTTCTGCCACGGCCCCCGAAAAGCATGACAATCGTCAATGATGATAACGAGTTCTGGACCAAGTCGAGACCGGATCGGGTTCGATGGAACAGAAATGCACGGGAGTTTGAACGCAATTCCACACTCGCCAGGATCGGCGGCTACTTCGACCCGAAGACTGGCGAGTTTCTGGCGCTGATACCGCCACACCTTCGATTGAACTGACCCACAAGCACGTTCCGACGATTGGAGGCGCCTTATCCGACGCGGTCAGACGGCGGCTTCAACCGCCGCGACGATCCCATCCACGACCTCGGTCAAAAGCGCCTCATCCTCGCATTCGGCCATGACCCTTATCAACGGTTCGGTGCCGGATTTGCGGATCAAAAGACGGCCAGAGCCGTTCAGGCGCGCCTCGGCGCCGGTGATGGCGTCCTGCACCGAAGCGGCGGAAAGCGGTTCTTTCCCAGCGCCATAGCGAACGTTCTTTAGAAGTTGCGGCACGGTGTCGAACTGGCGAGCGAGTTCCGAGGCCCGCTGCCCGGTCTCGGCCATGGCAGCAAGGAATTGAAGGCCGGCAATCAGTCCGTCACCCGTGGTCGCATAGTCCGTCATCACGATATGGCCCGACTGCTCGCCACCGAGGTTGAAACCGCCCTCGCGCATCCGTTCGACCACATAGCGGTCGCCGACAGCGGTGCGTTCCAGCCTGAGGCCGCGCCCGGTCAGGAACCGCTCCAGCCCCAGATTGGACATCACGGTCGCAACCAGCGCACCGCCCTTCAGTCTCTCGGCCTCGGCCCAGCGCGCAGCAAAGAGCGCCATGATCTGGTCGCCATCGGCCACACGCCCGTTTTCGTCGAGGATCATGACCCGGTCAGCATCGCCATCAAGGCTGATGCCAAGATCTGCGCCATGGGCGACGATCGCCTCGGCTGCTGTCTGGGTATAGGTGGAGCCACATTTATCGTTGATGTTGAAGCCGTTAGGGGAAATTCCGACCGGGATCACGTCGGCCCCCAGTTCCCACAGCACCTCGGGTGCGGCCTTGTAGGCAGCGCCGTTGGCACAATCGACAACCACCTTCAGGCCCGACAGCGCCCCTCTCACCGGGAAGGTCGTCTTGGCATATTCGACATAGCGGCCCAGCCCGTTGTCGATCCGCTTGGCGCGACCGATATTCTGCGGCTGCGCGAGCGCGATATCGCCTTCGAGGATGCGTTCGATTTCTGCCTCGGCCTCATCCGACAGCTTGAACCCGTCTGGGCCAAAGAACTTGATGCCGTTGTCATGTGCATGATTGTGGCTGGCCGAGATCATGATGCCGAGATCGGCGCGCATCGACCGGGTGAGGAAGCCGACACCGGGCGTCGGCACCGGGCCAAGCAGCAGCACGTTCATCCCCGTGGAGGTCAACCCCGCTGTCAGCGCGTTTTCCAGCATGTAGCCCGACAGCCGCGTATCCTTGCCGATCACCACACGGTGGCCGTTGCGCCCGTCGGTACGGAAGAACCGCCCCGCCGCCGCGCCGAGCCGCAGCGCCATCTCCGCCGTCATCGGATAGGTGTTCGCGGTTCCCCGCACGCCATCGGTGCCGAAAAGCTTCCTGCTCATGTCGTTTCTCCCAGCGTCACGGCCTGCCAAAGCCTCAGCGCCTGTTTTGCCTCTGCCATATCATGAACGCGGTGAACCTGCACGCCCTGTGACAGCCCCGCGAGCGTGACGGCCAGCGTGCCAGGCACCCGGTCATCGGCCTTTTTCGCCCGCCCGATCGTACCGATGAAGCGCTTGCGCGAGGCCCCGAGCAGGATCGGACAGCCGAGCCCATGGAAGAGCGACAGACCCCGGATCAGGGCGAGGTTGTGGTCAACCGTCTTGCCGAAACCGATGCCGGGATCGACGATGATCCGGTCGCGACGAATACCCGCCGCCTCGGCCACGGCGACGCGCGCCTCCAGATAGTCGTAGACGTCGAGCAGGACATCGTCATAGCGCGGATCGTCCTGCATCGTCGCGGGATCGCCCTGGGCATGCATCAGGCAGAGCGGCACGCCCGCCTTCGCCACCACTGACGCCAGTCGAGGATCATAGCTCAAGGCCGCAACATCGTTGACGATTCTTGCCCCGGCGGCAAGCGCTGCCTCGGCGACCTCCGCCTTGCGGGTGTCGATCGAGATGGGCGTCTGAATCCCCGCTCCGGCCAGCGCGCGGATCACCGGTTCGGTGCGCTGGACCTCTTCGCCGACGCTCACCGCCGCTGATCCCGGCCGCGTGCTTTCGCCGCCGATATCAAGGATATCGGCCCCCGCCTCTGCCATGCCGCGCGCATGGGCGACCGCCGCATCGGCCGCATGGAACCGGCCACCGTCGGAGAAACTGTCGGGCGTCACATTTATGATGCCCATCAGGCGCGGGCGGTCCATCGTCAGCCCGGCTATCGGGCCACGCGCATCGCACAACCGCCGCAGCACCGTTTCGGGCACCTCATCGACAGTGACCACTTTCGCGGCCTTGCCTCGTTCCAGCCGTTCCAGCCGGTCGAACCATGACCAGCCGCCTGCAAGCCAAGGCGCAAGGGCCGGGCGGGCGGCATCTGTCTGGGCGATGGGGCGGTAATAGATCATGGTAAGCGGTTTAGGCCGGGCCGGGCGCGAATGGCAAGCGGCCCCTGTCACGCCCGCTCGACCGGCACGCGGCAACCCGCCGGAATTGCAACATCGCCGTGAGCAACGATCTTTGCCGCGCCGAGGTCTTCGGCCAGCCAGCAGGCCAGCACGCCCGCATCCGCAACTTGCGGGGCGCCCGGCGTGTCAAGGATGAGTTTCGACGGCGCCCAGACCACGGCGAGGCCCTGTTTCAACGCCCAGTCAAGCTCGGTGCGGGTGGCGACCACGGTAAGGGCGGGATCGCCGGCCGCCGCACCCCATGCCGCCTGTTCCATCGCCAGGAGGTCGATGCGAAGCTGAGCGACGCCGGTCGTGGCCATGGGCCGTTTCTCGGGCAAGGGCGGCACGACCACGGCCGGACCTTGCGCGCGGCCTATCTGCCAGCCGCCCTGCCCCGATACGTGGACGACCGGCATTGGCGTTTCGGCCGCCACGGCGGGGCCCGCGATATCGGCGCGGCTGCGGACGATCTCTACCCCCAGCGCATAGGGCCCCCGGTCGAGCTTCTCGATCCTCAGGAAAACGCGTTCCGCCTGCGGTTCGGCCAGAATGCGGGCGGCGATATTATCGGCCAGCGTCTCCAGAAGGTTCAGCCGCTCAGCAGCAAGTTCGGCCCCGATCGCCTCGGTCAGTCGATCGTAGGATAGAATGAGATCGACGTCATCGTCCGCAGCGTTCTGCGGGGCAAGCTCCACCACGACATTGAAGCGCAATCGCTGCTCCTGCCCGCGTTCGACCTGAAAGGCACCGATATCGGCCGAGACGATGTAATCGCGCAACGACAGCCGGTCGGGCGGGTTAGACCCTTCCATGGCTTTCGCTCGCTCCTCGGGATGGGCGAAGGCCTGGGTGATTTCGTCGGACATGAAAGGCTCCGGGGCAGCGTCGCGGGCGATCATAGCGCCGCGCGCGGGCACCGAAAGGCGGAAGGCGGCATGGTGCCGCCCGCCAGCGTCAGTTCATCGCGGTCTTGAGCGGCGCCCGGTAGAAGATGTGGCGGCCGATCTTCGTCGTCTTTTCGAACCGCTTCGCCCATGAAGGCCGCACGGCGGGCGTATGGAAATAGGTCGCCCCATCCGTCAGCTGACGCGGCGCGCCGTCTATCATCGCGCGCGCGATCTTGCCCGCCACCGTCCATGCGCCGCGGTCGCGGATGTTCTCCGGCCGCCCGTCGCAGGTGAACGAGAACTGGCAGCCGCGCGAATTGCCCTGATTGACCACGCCGCAGATCGTCTGCGGGAAGGTCGGGCTTTCGACCCGGTTGAGGATGACCTCAGCCACGGCGGCCTGGCCCTTGATCCCCTCACCGCGCGCCTCGAAATAAAGCGCGGTCGCGAGACATTCAAACTCAGGTCCGCCCTTCGCGGCGGGTTGCTCGGCCAGCCAATCCGCGTCATAGGCAATATTGCCATCGGATTTCGACTTCGACGGCTTCGCCACTGGCGGCGTCACGATCTTGGTCAGCCGGGCGGCACTCACAGCCCCCAGCGCGGCCTTTTCCTGGCCAAGGAGCGCCGTGAGGTTCATCCCCAGGGCAGCGGTCGGATCATTGGACTGGCTCACCGTCATCTCGGCATGCACGCCTCCGGCGAGGGCGAGGAGCAACACCGCGCTCCCGGTCCAGCACTTCAGCACTGACATTGTTCTTTCCCGAATTACTTCGTCGAGCCACAGCCCCCCAAGGCTTTGACGGTGGCGGACATAGCCGAAATGGCCGACCCCGTCCACCCTTGAGACATTTTTGCAACAATACCTGTGGATAACCTGCATACCGTTTCCGAACAGGAAATCCTGTCGCAGCCAGCCACACGCGACGAAATCCATCTTAAATTATTGATATTTATTGATATTTTTTCGAATTTTGCCGATCGAGAAGAGCAAAATGGGCCGCTGCGAGACGCGCCACAGGCACCCGGAACGGCGAGCAGGAGACGTAGTCGAAGCCCAGCCTGCGACAAAATGCAATAGAGGCGGGGTTGCCGCCATGCTCTCCGCAGACCGAAAGCGTCACATCTTGTCGTATTTCGCGCCCGCGAGCAGAGCCCATAAGCAAGAGTTCGCCGACGCCATCCTCGTCCAGAACGTGGAAAGGATCCTCTGGGTAGACCCCCTGCTGCACGTAGTCGCTCATAAAGCGACCGGCATCATCGCGCGACAGGCCGTAGGTCATCTGCGTGAGGTCATTGGTACCGAACGACAGGAAAGCCGCGTGCTGCGCGATCTCGCCTGCGCGCAAAGCCGCGCGTGGGGTTTCCACCATCACGCCAAGCCGGTAGTCGAAATCGGCGGCGGTCGCGGTCCGCACAGCAGCGGCAACAGCGTCGACCCGCATCTTGACCAGTTCAACCTCGCGCTTGGCCGAGACGAGCGGGATCATCACCTCGGGCACCACCGCCGCACCGCGTTTCGACGCCTCGACCGTGGCCTCGAAAATCGCACGAGCTTGCATCTCATAGATCTCGGGCACGGTCACGCCGATGCGAACGCCGCGCAGGCCGAGCATCGGGTTGAATTCCGATAGCGCCTCCACCCGGCGCATCACTTCCGACAGCGGCCGGTCGAGCGCCTCGGCCAGTTCGCGCATTCCCTCGCGGTCCTGCGGCAGGAACTCGTGCAGGGGAGGGTCGAAAAGCCGGATGCAGACCGGCAATCCCGCCATGATATCGAAAAGCGCGATGAAATCGGCCCGCTGCATCGGCAGAAGCAGATCCAGCGCGACCTTCCGGTCCTTCGCCGTGTCGGCAAAGATCATCTCGCGCATCACCGTCAGACGGTCCTCGTCGAAGAACATGTGCTCGGTCCGGCAAAGACCGATCCCCTCGGCCTCGAACATCCGTGCCGTGCGGGCATCATCGGGCGTGTCAGCGTTGGCGCGAACACCGATGTCGCGCACATTGTCCGCCCAGTGCAGCAGCGTCGTGAACCATTCGTCGAGCGCGGGTTCCAACATCTCTGCCTGACCGGCCAGAACATCGCCCGTCGTGCCGTCAACGGTGATCACATCGCCTTCGCGGAAGCTGCGGCCATCCTTTGTCTTCAGAACCTTGTCGCGCTGATTGATGTCTATCTCAGACGCCCCGACAATGCAGGGCAGGCCCAGCCCACGCGCGATCACGGCGGCATGGCTGGTTACCCCGCCACGCTCGGTCAGGACGGCAACGGCGGCATGCATGCCGCGAATGTCCTCGGGCGAGGTCTCGCGCCGGACAAGAATGCAGCGTTCGTCCCGCGCCGCCGAGGCCTGAGCATCGGCCGAGGTGAAGACCAGGCGCCCCGACGCACCACCGGGACTGGCTGCGATACCGCGGGCAATCCGGTCGCGCGGCGCGCGCGGATCGACCTGATAGTGCAGCAGTTCGGATATCGCGCGCGGCTCCACCCTCAGGATCGCTTCTTCGCGGTTGATGATCTTGTTCTTCGCCAGAGTCACGGCAATCCGCACGCTTGCTCGCGCCGAACGCTGGACCCGCACCGCGTCAATCACCTTCAGCGCGCCGTTTTCAAGCGCGAATTCGATCTGCATCTCTTCGCGCAGCTTCCGGCGACAGATCTGGCAATGTTCCTGCAGGGCGGCAAAGACCTCGGGCGCCGCCTCTTCCAGCGAATGGCCACGCTTGTCCTTAACCAGATAAAGGGTTTCCTCCGCCTTGCGGTTGGCCGGTTTCAGCCCCCGGAACCGGCCCGTGACCTGCGGTGCGCCGGTCACAGGTTCAATGAGCTGGATCGTGCCGCGCCCAGACAGGCCGGGACCGAAGGCCTGCGCCATTTCCTGAACGACCAGCCCGAGTGGCGCATCCGCAGGCGCCCCCTTAGCCTCGCGCAGAAGCCGGGCCGTCGTGCCTTCCCAGGCCCGCGCCATGGACCGCATCACCTCGGTGAATTGCTGGGCAGGGGATTGCGGGAATTCCTCGTCCATCTCGGCTTCATAGGCCGCGAGCGCGGCGGCCAGCGCCTCGGCCGATGGCTCGGCGGTGAACATGTCGGGATCAAGCCGCGCCACATGGATCGCATAGGACTGCACAAAACCCAGATAGGTCGCATCGGCGAAGGCCTGCCCGTGGTCGCGAGCAAGCTGGGCATGTTTATCGCCATTCATGCCGACGTTCAGGACCGTGTTCGGCCCGCCCCAGTCGGGATTGCCCGGCGAAGGCCGGATCGAGACGAGCACACCATCGAAACGCGCGGCGATACCGCCAATATCCGGCATCTGCCCGGCAGCGATGGCGCGCACCGTGTCGCAGGGCAAGGCCACGGTCTTTGGAACCGGCAGATCAAGACGGATCAATCGCTGCAGGCATTTCGCCCGCCAGCCGTGACGTGCCGGGTCAATCGCCGCAGACGGCGTGACCTCGGTATACTGGGTGAAATCGCTATGCTTCTGCACTGCGGCAACCTTTCTTCGCGCCGCAGAATAGCGCCGATCCGTTGGCACGCAAGCAAAAGCGCCGCAACCGGCCTGTGGCGTGACGCCCCGGCGTCCCGGCTTGCACGCCGCCCTTCATTGCGCCATGACTGGCGCGAGACAGGAGACGATCATGGCATTGCCGATCCGGAAGCAGGCGACATATTGGGGCATCGCGGCGGGCGTGTTCTTTGCTGCGCTCTGGGGGCTCGGCAATGTGATTCTGCCCTTCCTCGTCGGCGGCGCCATCGCCTATTTCCTCGACCCGGTTGCCGACAGGCTGGAACGCGCAGGCCTCAGCCGAACGGCGGCAACCTCGGTCATATCGGTAGGTGCACTTCTTATCTTTGTCCTTCTGTCGCTGCTCATCGTCCCGATGCTGGTGCGCCAGCTTGTCGGCCTCGTGAACGCGGCGCCGACGATCTTCGGCGAATTGCAGGGCTTCCTGACCGCGAAGTTCCCCTCGTTGATGGATGAACAAAGTGCCCTGCGCGACGCGCTGAACGGTATCGGCAAGACCATTCAGGCGCGGGGCGGTGAACTGGCGCAGGGCCTTCTGACCTCCGCCCTGTCGGTCATCAACGCCATCGTCTTCATCGTTGTGGTGCCGGTCGTCGCCTTCTACCTGCTTCTCGACTGGGACAACATGGTCGCCAAGCTCGACAGCTGGCTGCCGCGCGACCACAAGGAAACGATCCGCACCATTGCCCGCGACATCGACCGGGTGCTGGCGGGCTTCGTGCGCGGGCAGGTTTCGGTCTGCATGGCGCTTGGGACCTTTTACGCCGTCGCGCTGATGATCGCCGGGCTCGATTTCGGGCTGATCGTCGGGGCCATCGCCGGGCTCATCACCTTCATACCCTATGTCGGCGCGCTGATCGGCGGCGCGCTCGCCATCGGGCTGGCGCTCTTCCAGTTCTGGGGCGACTGGCTGTCGATCGGCATCATCGCTGCGATCTTCGCCGCGGGCCAATTCCTTGAAGGCAATGTCATCACGCCGCGCTTTGTCGGCAAATCCGTGGGCCTGCACCCGGTCTGGCTGCTGTTCGCCCTCTCGGCCTTCGGCACCGTTTTCGGGTTCGTCGGTATGCTGGTCGCCGTTCCGGTCGCTGCCGCCATCGGTGTGCTGGCGCGGTTCGGTATCGGCCGGTATCTTGACAGCCGCCTCTATCAGGGCCTTGCCGGGCGGGACGAGGAATAAATGCCACGCCAGCTTGCCTTCGACCTGCCGGTGCGCCCCGCACTGGGACGCGAGGACTTCTTCGTCTCACCCGCAAATGAACTGGCACTGGCCGCACTCGATGCGGGCGGCTGGCCGCAGGGCAAGATGCTGCTTCTCGGGCCCGAAGGCGCGGGCAAGAGCCATCTGGCGCAGGTGTGGGCGGGCGATACCGGCGCACAGGTTATCGCGGCCCGTGACATTACCGCCCTGCCCCTGCCCGAACCCGGACCGATGGTGGTCGAGGATGCCGACCGCATCGCGGGCGACCGTGAGGCGGAAACCGCGATCTTTCACCTGCACAACCATCTGTTGGCCGCAGACGCGCCCCTGCTGCTGACCGCCCGGCGCGGCGCGACGCATTGGGGCCTGACCCTGCCGGATCTAAAAAGCCGGATGGAGGCGACCGCCACCGCCGAGCTTATGCCACCCGATGACGCGCTGCTCGCCGCGGTCTGCCTGAAACTCTTCGCCGACCGCCAGCTTCAGGTGACCCCTGCCCTGATCCAATGGCTCGTCCGCCGCATCGACCGGTCCTTCGCGGCTGCGCGGGCCGCCGTCGCCGCGCTCGACGCCGCGGCACTTCAGCGCGGACGGCCCGTGACGCGAGCCCTGGCGGCCGAGGTGCTGGACACCGCGCCGCACGACGACGCATGATGCGTCACGAAAGCGTCACATATCACGATCATAAGCCCCGCATGACACAGGCAGATTTCCTCAAGGCCCCCTTCCCCAAACCGGTCACCCTGCCTGAGGCGGACCTTACCGGCCCGAAACGCTTCTTCAACCGCGAACTGAGCTGGCTGGCGTTCAACTGGCGGGTTCTGGACGAGGCGCGCAATCCCCGCGTGCCTTTGCTGGAGCGGCTCAGGTTCCTGTCGATCTCGGCCACCAACCTTGATGAATTCTACACGGTCCGCGTGGCGGGCCTGCGCGAACTGGTGCGGGCGGGCAATTCGATGCATTCGGATGACGGCCTCAGCCCCGCCGAGCAGCTTCAGCTGATCAACGCCGATGCGCGCCGCCTGATGACGATGCAGCAGACGGTGTGGAACAAATTGCGGAAGGAGTTGGACGCCGAGGGGATCGTCCTGCTGACCCGGTCGAAGTTGACGAAGAAGGATGAGGCGTTCCTTTCCGACTACTTCCTCAATAAGGTCTTTCCAGTCCTATCGCCGCTGGCCATCGACCCGGCCCATCCCTTCCCGTTCATCCCCAATACCGGCTTCTGCCTCGCGTTGGAGCTTGAACGCGACAAGGGCAAGCGGCACCTGCAGGCGCTTCTGCCGATCCCGCAACAGATCGCCCGCTTTGTCGCCATGCCGGGCGGCAAGAGGTTCCTGCCGATGGAGGAACTGCTGCTCCTCCATCTGAACTCGCTCTTCCCCGGCTATGTCGATACCGGCCACTGCGCCTTCCGGGTGCTTCGAGACAGCGATATCGAGGTCGAGGATGAGGCCGAAGACCTCGTGCGCGAGTTCGAGACCGCGCTGAAACGCCGCCGCCGGGGTCAGGTGATCCGGCTGAAGATGACGGCTGGTGCGCCCGAAGCGCTGCGCGCGCTGATCATGGAGGAACTGGCCGTCACGCCGGACGAGGTCGTGGAGGTCAAGGGCATGGTCGGCATGGCTGACCTGAAGGAACTGGTGCTCGACAGCCGCCGTGACCTGCAATGGTCCTCCTTCACGCCCCGCGTGCCGGAACGGGTGCAGGACCATGACGGCGACATGTTCGCGGCGATCCGCCAGAAGGACATGCTTCTGCACCATCCTTACGAGACCTTTGACATGGTCATCCGCTTCCTCTCTCAGGCGGCGGCGGACCCGAATGTGCTGGCGATCAAGCAGACGCTCTACCGGACATCACAGGACAGCCCCATCGTCTCGGCGCTCTGCGAGGCGGCGGAGGCCGGGAAATCCGTCACCGCGCTCGTGGAACTGAAGGCGCGGTTCGATGAGGCCGCCAATATCCGCCAGTCGCGGCGGCTGGAACGCGCGGGCGCCCATGTCGTCTATGGCTTCATCAACTACAAGACCCATGCCAAGATCTCGACCGTGGTGCGGCGCGAGGGCGAGAACCTCGTGACCTATACCCACTACGGCACCGGCAACTATCACCCGATCACCGCACGCATCTATACCGACCTCAGTTTCTTCACCTGTGATACCTCCCTTGGCCGCGATGCGACCAAGGTCTTCAATTACCTCTCCGGTTATGTGCAACCCGAGGGGCTGGAGAATATCGCGATCTCGCCGATCAGCCTGAAGCCACGGCTTCTGGAGATGATCGCGGCGGAGGCAGAGCATGCCCGTCAGGGGAAGCCGGCGGCGATCTGGGCCAAGATGAATTCGCTCATCGAATCCGACATGGTCGACGCGCTCTATGCCGCCTCTCAAGCCGGTGTGAAGATCGAACTTGTGGTGCGCGGTATTTGCGGCGTGCGGCCCGGCATCAAGGGGCTATCCGAGAATATCCGCGTCAAATCCATCGTCGGCCGGTTCCTTGAACACAGCCGGATCGTCTGTTTCGGCAACGGCCATGGCCTGCCCTCGAAACACGCCCGCGTCTTCTTTTCCTCTGCAGACTGGATGGGCCGCAACCTCAACCGCCGGGTCGAAACGCTGGTCGAAGCGACGAACCCCACCGTGAAGGCGCAGATCGTCAGCCAGATCATGGCGGCAAACCTTGCGGATGAGGCGCAAAGCTGGGTCCTGCAGCCCGACGGGCGCTATATCCGCGACCTGCCTGAAGGGCGCGATGATCTCTTCAACTGCCACCGGTTCTTCATGGAAAACCCCTCGCTATCGGGCCGCGGCTCGGCGGGGGCGAAGGACGTGCCGAAACTCGCCCATGCCGATTGAGGATCTCCGGATGCCTGCCAGCACCGCCAAGAAAAAACCGACGAGCCGCGAGAAGAAGAAGGAAAAGGTCGCCAAGGCCCGGTCGCTCGCCGAGGATTCAGGCCCCTTCGGCAAACCGTTGTTCGACGACCCCTCCGCCCGCGCGCTGGAACGGGTCGGCGTGGTCGATGTCGGCTCAAACTCCGTCCGTCTCGTTGTTTTCGACGGTGCGGCCCGCAGCCCGGCCTATTTCTACAACGAAAAGATCATGGCGGGCCTCGGTCAGGGGCTGGCCGAAACCGGACGGCTGAACCCGACCGGCCG
This sequence comes from Albidovulum litorale, assembly GCF_025751495.1. Classification (GTDB taxonomy): domain Bacteria; phylum Pseudomonadota; class Alphaproteobacteria; order Rhodobacterales; family Rhodobacteraceae; genus Albidovulum; species Albidovulum litorale. The sequence goes on from NZ_JAOWKZ010000003.1 coordinate 620,133, forward strand.
CGCAAGGGCGCTTGCGGCGTTGAAGCGTTTCGCGGCGCTTGCGAAGGGCATGGACCTGCCGTCCCTGTCCTGCGTCGCCACGGCGGCAGTGCGCGAAGCCGAGGACGGATCGGAATTTCAGGCCGAGGTGGAGCGCGAGACCGGGCTGAAGCTCTGGGTCATCGACGGGCTGGAAGAAGCGCGGCTGTCGGCGCAGGGCGTTCTGCTCGGCTGGCCCGAGGCTGAAGGCATAGTCTGCGATATCGGCGGCAACTCGATGGAACTGGCGGAGGTTTCCGGCGGCAAGGTCGGTCGCCGCGTCACCTCGCCCCTCGGCCCCTTCCGGCTGCAACAGATCAAGGGCGGTAAGAAGGGCCTACAGGCCTATATCAAGGAAACGGTGGAGAAACTCGCGGCCGAAATCGGCACGGGACACGAACGCATCTATCTGGTCGGCGGGTCATGGCGGGCGATCGCAAGGCTAGACATGGAGCACCGGGCCTATCCGATGACGGTTCTGCACGAATACCGGATGAAACCGCAGGCGCTCTTGCAGACGCTGCACTGGATCGGCGAAAGCGACATGAACGATCTGAGGGCGAAAACCGGCACATCGGCGGCCCGGATGGAGCTGGTGCCACTTGCCACACAGGTGCTGCGCCAGCTCGTGCTGACCTTCCGCCCAAAAGAGATCGACGTGTCCTCTTATGGCATCCGTGAGGGGCTTCTCTACGAGCAGATGCCCGAGCGGCTGCGCATGCGCGATCCGCTGATCGAGGCCTGCCGCCACGCCGAACGCACGATGGCGCGGATGCCGGGGTTCGGCAAGAAACTCTACCAGTTCCTGCTGCCGCTTTACGCCAGCGAAAGCTTTCAGAAACTGCGCATGATCCGAGCCGCCTGCCTTCTGCACGACACAACCTGGCGGGCGCATCCGGATTACCGGGCCGAGGTCTGCTTCGACAACGCCACCCGCGCCAATCTCGGCGGGCTCAGCCATCCGGAGCGGGTCTTCCTCGGCCTGTCGCTCCTGCACCGCTACAAGAACTCGCGGGCGGGATCGCGGATGGAACCGCTCTTTGGCCTGCTGAGCGAGGCGCAGATCAAGGAAGCGGAAGTGCTGGGCAAGGCAATGCGCTTTGGCGCGATGTTCGCCGTGAAGTCGCCCGAAGAGGCCGGCGAACTCGTCTGGCGGCCGAAGAAAAAGGTTTTGGAACTCAGGCTCAACGCCCATTCCGAGGCACTGTTCGGCGAGGTGGCACAGGCGCGGTTCGGATCCTTGGCCGATGCGCTGGGGGCAGAGGCCATCGTGACGAACGTCGCCATCTGATCTTCGGCGGGGTGAAAAAGCGGCACGCCGCACCGCTTTTCCCTGTCGCAAACTGCGGCGCTTTGCGCCGTCAGCCGAACACGACATCGCTTGCGTCGATCAGCGAGGCATCGACGCCGGTCAGCACCACCGTGACATTGGCGAAGTGCAATACCGTATCGCTGCCCTGCCCCGCCACCGTGATTCCGGTGACGTCCAGCACCCCGGCGGTGATCCGGATCAGGTCGGTGCCATCCTCGAAATCCGCAACAGTGTCATGGCCATCGCCGGTGGCAAAGACGAACTCATCCGCGCTGGCCCCACCGGTCAGCCAATCATTCCCGGCCCCGCCAGCAATTCTGTCCGCCCCGTCACCACCTGTGACCGTATCGTTGCCAGAGCCACCGTCGAGGATGTTCCCCGTGCCGCCGATCACGGTCAGGCTGTCATGCCCCGCGCCACCGTAAAGTTCAGAGAAACCGCTGCTGCCCGCCTCGATCGTGGCGGTCATCTGGTCGTTGCCATTGCCGCCATCCAGAAGGTTATGGGCGACGGCACCGGCATAGGGATCGTCAAAGGCATTGGCATCGGCATAGGCAGACATCACATCACTGCCGTGGCCGCCATGCAGGACGTTCTCGGCGCTAGCCCCGGGAAAGTAGGCCCCGGCAATCGTGCTTGCCGTCATCAGATCGTTGCCCGAACCGCCGTCGAGGGTGTTGGTCGCCGCAGCCACGCTCTGAGCCAAGGCGAGGATCGTGGAGGTCATGCTGTCATGCCCGGATCCGCCATCGAGGGTCGAGGTCATCGTCGTGCTGTCATTCTCGCCGTCAGATTCCTGATCCGCCGTCAGCACGTCATGGCCGCTGCCACCGGACAGGATGTTCTCGCCCGCCGGCGCGGCCGAATTGGAATCGAGATGGATGCTGGCCGAAAGGACATCGTTGCCCGAACCGCCATTCAGCACATTCCTGGCCAGAATGCTGCTGTTGGAGAACACCGTGGCCACGGCCGTAATCGTATCATGACCCGAACCGCCGAAGATATCGTTGATCGCGGTGCTCTCGTTGCCAAAGAAATTACCACCGACCGCCAACGCGGTGATGGTATCATGACCGCTGCCGCCAAAGACCCAGTTTGTCACCACGCTGTCGCCGAACGCGTCGGACACCGTGCTGATCTCGATCACATCCGATCCGGACCCGCCGCTGACAGTCACATCGAATACTGCGTCGGAAATGTCGTTGTCCGTCCCCGTGAAATCGACCGTTATCGTATCGTCGCCCGATCCGCCACCGGCAACGGCGCTGACGGTCCAGACCTCTGCCGCCGGGTCATTGGCCAGATTGAGCGCGATCCCAATCGTATCGTCACCGGAATTGCCAAAAAGTGCGGTGTGATTGAACGTGCTGGTCAGCGTATCGTCGCCCGCCAGACCGAAAACCAATTGCCCCGCGCCCGTTGCCGCGAGCGTATCGCTGCGCGATGTACCAACAACCGGCGAGAGAAGCGAAACGGGGCGTGATGCCCCTTCTGAAGATGACATCTCGGACATTCCGCCCTCCAAAAATAGTAAATCAAAAGCCGCGGCCGAAAATACCGCAGCGGAAAGCATGCCAATGCGACCCCGAATCCACAACGTGAAATTTGGCTCGCGCCGCACGAAAACGCGCTGATTGCGAAAAGTTCCGGGGCACCCGCGTCAGCCGGTCAGCGGTGGAAACTAGGTCAGATGTCTATTTCCTCGCCCGGTTCGGGCATCGCCAGTTCTTCGGGCGATTTTCGGCGGATGATGATGTCACCATTCGGCAGCACCTCGGGCGCATGGTAATTCTTGATGTCACCGATCATCGCCGAGAGATCGCGCAGCATCGGCTCCATTTCGCCCCATGCCTCGCCAAGCTGGAATTGCAGGTCTTTCAGCGTCGGCTCGACCTCATCGAGCATGGAGCGCATAATGATCTTCGCCCCCTCTTCCAGCAGGCTGAAGCCCTCATCGACGCTTTCGTCACCGGCCTCCTGCGCCATCAGTGGCGCGGTGCTCAGCATCAGGGCAGTCAGGGTGATCGCGATGCGGTTCATGGCCTCAATATAAGGCATGCGCCGCCCGAAAAACAGGAGCGACGTCAGAATGTGATGTCGACCGAGACCGGGAAATGATCGGACGCGGTCAGGAGCGCCTCGCGCAGTTCCGGCACCGCATAGATCTTCGGGTCATCGAACGGATGCCAGATCCGCCATTTCGGCGCCCTGGCGCGCAGATCGGGCGAGACCATGATGTAGTCGAGCAAGGCCGAGAAGTAGCAACCCTTGTCGTCAAGATAGAACCGCGCCGTCGTCGGCATCAGCGCGACCTTCTTGCCGAAGGCCACCCGCGCATGGGGATCGAAAAGCCGCGTCTCATGCGGTTCGTCCCAGCCCATGACGATCTCCACCCCGGACCGGCCGAAGAGTTTTTCGTATTCGTCCAGCCCCGGCCCGTCGTTGAAATCGCCCATCACCATCAGGCTGTCGCCCGCCGCCAGATGTTCCAGCACCCGTTCGCGCAGCCAGATGCTCTGGGCAAGCTGCTTGCGGCGGTTCTCGATGGCGAGCCGTTTGGCCTGCGCCGTGCTCCGCGCCCCGTGCGGGGCTTTCGATTTCACATGCACCCCGATCATGCGGAATTCGGCGCCTTCTGGGGTTGTCGCGGCGATTTCCAGGGGAGGTTTCGAAAACCGCACGACATCCATCTTTGCGTCGATATTCAGATCGATCCGATAACTCGAATCGAACCGCGGCGCGGCGGTGCCCTCGATCGGTTGGTCGGGCAGACCAAGCGGGTCGTGGCGCACACTCAGCTTGTCGGGATCATAGAGCAGCGCGATTTCCTGCTGCGTATCGTTCTCGTAGCCGATCAACGCCCTGCGGGTGCGCAGATCGTAGCGCGCGGCAAAAGCTTCCAGCATGTCGACCGACTTGTGGCGCCGGTTGTTGTCAGGGGCCTCGATGATCATCACCGCATCGGCATCCATCGCGGTAAAGACGATGCCCAAGGCGGCCAGCTGATCGGCGCGGGTGACGTTGTAGCGCGACGACCAGCCGCCATCCTCCAAAAGTTGCCCGTCGCGGTCGAAGAGGTTGGTGAACCACTCGACATTGTAAGTGGCGATGCGCATCGGCTCAGGCCGCCTTCTTGCCGGTGATTTCCTCCCAGGCGCGGTTCACCGCGACCAGCCGCTGTTCGGCCAGCTTCAGCGCCTCTTCCGGCAGGCCGCGGGCGCGCATCCGGTCGGGATGGCAGTCCTTGACCGCCTGCCGCCAGGCCGCGCGGATGTCGTCCATGGGCGCGTCATGCGACACCCGCAGGACGTAATAGGGATCGGGCGCGGCGTCGGGCACGAACCGGGTCAGAAGCGAGCGGAAGCAGCGGTCATCGACGCCGAAGATGCGGGCGACCTCACGCAGGAACGCGTCCTCATGCGGATGATACTCGCCATCGGCCATTGCGATGTGAAAGAGGCCCTCCATCAGATCGACCAGAACCGGATCACCCGGTCCGAGCATCGCGGCAATCTTGCTGGCATAAAGCTCGAACCCCGCCACGTCCTGCCGGGCAAGGTTGAAGACGCGGGCGGCATTGTCCTCTTCCTCGCGGGCAATCGCAAAAACCTCGCGGAAGGCCGTGACCTCATCCCGCGTCACCTGCCCGTCGGCCTTGGCCATCTTGGCGCCCAGAGCGATGACGGCGATGGTAAAGCCGATGGAGCGTTCGGGCGGTGTCTTCAGCCGGTCGAAGACAGCCGACAGCCCCTCGCCCTTGGCAAGGGCGGCTAGGGCCTCGGATATTCGGGTCCAGATCGACATGGGCAGACCATAACTGCGTAAGTCAGGATTGTCAGTGCGTCACTTGATCTGATCTTTCAATAGCCTCTGCGGCCTTTGTCAGAGCAGTTTCGCATCCTTCGCATGGCGCAATGCCTCATCCGGGGTCCGCGCCAGAAGCGCACCACAGAGCGCATCGATCCGCGCCCTCCCGTCGGCCTCGGTCACGCCCAACGCCCGTGCAACGGCGGCCCCAGTCGCGCCTTTTGCGACCTCGCCGAGAATTGTGCGGTCCTCCGTCGAAAGGGTCTCAGGCAGTTTTGCCGCATCGTGAAGGGCGAAGACGATGGTCTTTGCCGCCGCGATCTCGTCATCGGTGAACTCGCGGTCAGCGCGGCCCATCGAACAGATGGTCAGCGAATTCAGCGGCCCGCAGGCGACCGAAGCGCCATAGACCAGCCCGTGTTTCTTGGCCTTGCGGAAGATGCCGAACGGGTCGGGCAGGAAGGCCGAACTCCAGCGGATCGTACCGCCGACGGTCATTGCCCAGGTCAGAAGCGGATCGCGCAGCATATAACCGTTCTGGGTATATTCGTCGGTCCAGGCCTTCGGATACGTATTGTAGGTCTGAAGCGGCGAGGTGCCGCGGATCCTGAGCGCCAGAAGATATCCGCCAGGGGCGATATCCGCGATCTTGCCGGCCTCATTGTCCAGCCGGCTGAGCAGGGTGTCGGTCATTTCCGCTCCCACCCGGACTGCAATGCGGTTCGGGCAAAGTAAGGTGGGTTTGAACCCACCTTACCAAACACTTCCGTCCTCGGGATCACTCGACCGACAGCGCCACGAACCTGGGATCGCCGTCGCGGCGGATGAGCAACAGAAGCGACTTGCGTCCGGCCTCCTTGGCCTCGTCGATCCGAGCCTCGAAATCAGCGATGGAGGCGATTTTCTGCTGCCCGGCCTCGGTGATCAGATCACCTGCGCGCAACCCCTTGCCAAAGGCCTCGCTCGTCTCGTCGATTTCCGAGATCAGAAGCCCCTCGCTGTCCGCGGGCAGGTTCATCTGGCTGCGGATATCGTCAGTCAGGACGCCCAGCGTCATGCCCAGCACGTCCTGCTCAACCGGCTCGGTCGATTCCACCGAGGCCGGAACAGGCTCACCTTCCGCCAGTTCGCGGCGGCCAAGCGTCACCAGCAGCGTTTGGCTCTTGCCGTCACGCAGCACGATCACCCTGACCGCCTTGCCGACATCGGCGTCGCCCACGCGGCGCACCAGTTCACGGGTATCGGCGACCTCGGCCCCGTCAAACGACGTGATGACATCGCCCGAGAGCATGCCGCCGTCCTTGGCAGGCCCGTCCGGCACATCGGTCACAAGGGCACCCTTGGCATCGGCCAGACCCATCGCCTCGGCCACGTCCGGCGTCACGTCCTGAATGCGCACGCCCAGCCAGCCGCGCCGGGTTTCACCGAATTCCTTGAGTTGGCCAACGACCTTGGAAACGACGTTCGACGCCATGGAAAAGCCGATACCGATGGAGCCGCCATTGGGGCTGAGGATCGCGGTGTTCACCCCGATCACCTCGCCGTCCATGTTGAACAAGGGTCCGCCCGAGTTGCCACGGTTGATCGCGGCATCGGTCTGGATGAAGTCATCATAGGTGCCGGAAAGCTCGCGGTTGCGGGCCGAGACGATCCCGGCCGAGACCGAGAAGCCCTGACCAAGCGGGTTGCCCATCGCCATGACCCAGTCGCCCACCCGCATCACATCGGAATTGCCGAAATTGACGAAAGGCAGCGGCGTTTCGCTTTCCACTTTCAGAAGCGCGATATCGGTCTTGGGGTCGGTGCCAACCAGTTCGGCGTCGAGTGTTGCACCCGAGAAGAACTCGATGGAGATCTCGTCGGCGCCTTCGATGACATGGTTGTTCGTCACGATGTAGCCGTCTTCCGAGATCACGAAGCCCGAGCCCAGCGCATTGGAACGGCGGGGGCCCCGCGGCGCGTTCGGGTTTCCGAATTCGCGGAAGAAATCCTCGAAGGGCGAGCCTTCGGGCACGATCGGCCCGCCATCCACAGGCGCCGCGACCGTCGTCGTTGTCGTGATATTGACGACCGAGGGGCTGATCCGATCGGCAAGATCGGCGAAGCTTTCAGGCGCTGCGCGGGCCTCCACGGGGACTGCCTGTCCAATCGCCAGCGCCAATCCCAGCGCCATCGCCCAGACCGTTCCGGCCACGGCACCGGGCCGCAGGGCGGGTTTATGAAGAGTCATCACCTGAGATTTCACTCCGAACTCCCTTGTTCTTCGTTCTGCGGCGGGAACGGCCGTTCCGCCCCCGGGCCGCCGTAAAAGCAGCATTGAGTTAAGCACTCCGCAGCACAAATCAAAGCCAGTCGCGCCTGCTCAACAGGATGTGATCACCCCTTGCGCCTTTTGACGCGATTGTTTCAGCCCGCGAGCCCCTGGGCAAGCCAAATGAGCGCAACACCAAGCGCCACCGCCCCGAGCCCCAGATTGCGCCGCATCTCGACCGGCATCTGCCGGATCAGTTCCAGAAGCTCGTCGATACGCGAAGGGGCCAGTGCAAGCACCAGCCCCTCCAGCGTCAGTACCAGCCCGATGGCCAGCAGAAGGAGTGCGAACGCCCCCATCGCTACCGCTTTTCAGGCGATTTCAGATAATCGAAGAATTCGCTGTTCGGCGCCATGACCATCGTCGAGTTGCCTCCCAGAATACCCGCGCGGTAAGCCGCGAGCGAGCGGTAGAAGTCGAAGAACTCCGGATCGGCGCCGTAGGCTTCGGCAAAGACCGCGTTGCGGCGGGCATCGGCCTCACCGCGGATGATCTCGGCCTGACGCTGGGCATCCGACACCAGTTCGACCTTTGTCCGGTCGGCCTGCGCGCGAACGCGCTGTGCCGCTTCGTTACCGCGTGCAACCTCGTCGGCCGCCTCGCGTTCGCGTTCCGCCCGCATCCGGGCGAAGGTCGCGTCAAGGTTCTGTTCCGGCAGATCGGTGCGCTTCAGCCGCACGTCGATGATCTCGACCCCGAGTGAATTGGCCTCGTTCCGTGACGCATCGCGGATCTGAGTGGCAAGTGCCGCGCGGTCCTCTGAGAGGATCTCGGACGACGTGACCGAACCCAGAACCTCGCGTGTCTGGGCGCGCAGGATCGTGTCGATGCGGTTTTCGGCAAGCGCCACGCCCGAGGCGCCGACGGCCTGCCGGAACCGTTGCAGGTCGGCAATCCGGTAACGGGCGAAGGCGTCCACCACCAGACGGCGGTCATCGAGCGGGGTGACTTCCAGAGGTTCGACGTCCAGCCCCAGGATGCGGTCGTCATAGCGCACAACCTCCTGAATGAGCGGGAGCTTGAAATACAGCCCCGGCTCCTCGCGAATGGCCTTGATCTGACCAAATTGCAGGACCAGCGCCTTTTCGCGCTCATCGACGATGAAGATCGCCGAAAGAGCCGCTGCAAGGGCGAGAACGACGACGGGAAGAAGTAGCGTTGCGCGGTTCATCAGTTGGTCCCCCCGGTCGATGCGGGTTTCTTGCCCAGTTCGTTCAGCGGCAGATAGGGAACGACCCCCTGCCCGCCCTGATTTTCGTCGATGATCACCTTGTCTACGCGACCCATGACCTCTTCCATCGTCTCAAGGTATAGACGCTTGCGGGTCACTTCCGGCGCCTTGGCATACTCGGCCAGAACCGCCGTGAAACGGCTCGCCTCACCTTCGGCCTGGTTCACGACCTGGGCGCGGTAGCCCTCGGCCTCTTCCAGAAGCTGGGCGGCCTGACCGCGCGCACCGGCCAGAACCGTGTTGGCATAGGCGTCGGCCTCTTTCTGCAACCGGTCGCGCTGCTGTTCGGCCGACTGCACGTTCTTGAACGCGTCAATGACCTCACGCGGCGGGTCGGCGCGGTCGAAGTTCACCCGCACGATGTTCAGACCGGAATCATAGCTGTCGAGCGTGGTCTGGATCAGGTCCTTCAGCCGCTCGGCAATGATGCCGCGATCGCGGTTCAGGATCGGCGCAAGCTGCGACTGGGCGATGATCTCACGCATCGAGGCCTCGGCCACCGCGTTGATCGTCAGTTCCGGGTCGCGCAGGTTGAAGAGGTATTCAGTCGGGTCGTTGATGTTCCAAACGACCTGGAAATCGATATCGACGATGTTCTCGTCGCCGGTCAGCATCAGCCCGCTATCCGATCCGCCACGGCCGACGCCGATATCCTCGGTCCGTTCCGGCGTGACCGGCACCACATTCGCGGTGACAAAGGGCCAGGGCGCGAAGTTCAGGCCCGGCTGGCCGATGGAGGAGAACTTGCCGAGGAAAAGCTCCACCGACTGTTCTTCCGGCTTTACCGTGTAGAAGCTGGCAAACGCCCAAAGGCCGGCGGCTGCAAGCGCGGCCAGCCCCAGCGTGCCGCCGGTCAGCTTCGGTCCCTGTGGACGTCCGCCACCATTGACCGGCCCGCGCGGCCCGCCGCCACGTCCGCCCATCAGCACTTTGAGCTGTTCGGCGCCCTTCTTCATGATCTCGTCGATCTCGGGGATCTGTCCGCCCTCGCCCGGCCGACGTCCGCCACGACCGCCCTTGCGGTCGTCATCGTCGCCGCCAGACCCGCCGCCGCCCCAGGGGCCTCCGCTTCCAGCCATCAGGTCATTTCCCTCTTGTTGTTCTTCACAAATTCACATCCGAACTGGGCATCCGGGGCGGAAAGTCAAGCTGTCCGCACCGGTTTGCGCAATGTCACCAGTTCTTCGGCCATTACGGGGTGAACCGCAACCGTTCTGTCGAAATCTTCCTTGGTCGCGCCCATCTTGATCGCGATGGCGGCCAGCTGGATCATCTCGCCCGCACCCGGCGCGACGATATGGCAGCCGAGCACCTTGCGCGTCTCGGCGCAGACGATGAGCTTCATCATCACCCGGTCCGGCCGCCCGGCAAAAGCCGACTGCATGGGCCGGAACGAGGTCGCATAGACCTCGATCGGCCGTTCGTCCCGCGCGGCTTCCTCGGTCATGCCGACCGTGCCGAATTCCGGCTGGGTAAAGACCGCGCTGGCCACAAGCTCATGGTCGGGCTTCGTGGGCTTCGCGCCGAAGATCGTATCGGCGAAGGCATGGCCCTCGCGGATCGCGACCGGCGTCAGGTTGATCCGGTCGGTCACATCGCCCACGGCAAAGATCGACGGCACGGCGCTCTGCGACCATTCGTCCACCACAACCTCACCCTTGCGACCTAACTTCACGCCGAGCGTGTCGAGGCCAAGCCCGTCGGTATTCGGCACCCGGCCGGTCGCATAGACGACCTTCTCATAGACCGCCTCGCGCCCGTCCGTGGACTTGACCCAGGTCCCGCCGTCCACCGGTTTCATTTCAATTACATCGGTGCCGACATGCAGGTTGATACCCGCATCCCGCATGTGTTCGGCGATATGGCCGCGCGCCTCGCCATCGAAGCCGCGCAGGATCTGTTCGCCCCGGTAGAATTGTGTAACGTCGACGCCCATCCCATTGAGGATGCAGGCAAACTCGCAGGCAATGAAACCGCCGCCGACGATCAGGATCGACTTCGGCAGGGCATCGAGCTTGAAGATGTCATTCGACGTCATCGCCCCCGCCTCTGCCGCCATGTCCGGCACGAAGGGCCGGCCGCCCGTGGCGATCAGGATGTGTTTCGCGGTGAAGGTTTCACCGGTCGCAAGCCGCACCGTATGCGCATCCTCGACAGTCGCGCGGCAATCGTGGATGGTCACCTTCGCACCCGTCAGCCCGGCGCGATAGACGCCTTCCAGCCGGTCAAGCTCGGCGTCCAGCTTCGCCCGGAACGCCGTCCAGTCGAAGCCACCCACGGTCACATCCCAGCCATAGGCCCGGGCATCCTCGAAAGCGGGTGCGTAGGACGAGGCAAAGACCATCAGTTTCTTCGGCACGCAACCCCGGATGACGCAGGTCCCGCCCATCCGGTATTCCTCGGCGATGCCGACCTTCGCCCCGTATTCGCCGGACGCAATCCGCGCCGCACGCACGCCGCCAGACCCGCCACCAATGACGAAAAGATCGTAGTCGAACGCCATGCCTGCCCTTCCCGGCCGTTAATCGCCGAGATCGGCGAAGATGTTTTCGGGTTCCCCAAATTCGACGGGATCGCCCTCCTGCGCCCCGCCGGACAGGCCGTGGATATCGACCCGCCCGTCGGGATGGCCGACGATCACCTGGTCACAGATATCCACGAAGAGGCCATTTTCAACCACGCCCGGCACCTGATTGAGCACAAGCGCCATCTGCCGTGCATTGCCGATGCGGCCAAGATGCAGGTCAAGGACATAGTTACCCTCATCCGTGACAAAGGGTTTGTCGCCGTTCATCCGCAGCGTCACCTCGCGGCCGAGCACGTCGAGCGACACCAGCATCTCCTCGATCAGCGCGCGCGTTGCCGCGAGACCGAAGGCCAGAACCTCGACCGGCAGCGGGAAGGCGCCAAGCTGCGCGACCTCCTTGCCGGGATCGGCGATCACCACCATCCGGTCGGAGGCCGTGGCCACGACCTTCTCGCGCAGATGCGCCCCGCCGCCACCCTTGATCAGGTTCAGTTCGGGATCGAACTCATCGGTGCCGTCAATGGTCAGGTCGAGCCACTTTGCCTCTTCCAGCGTGACAACTTCCAACCCCAGTTCGCGCGCAAGTTCCCCCGTCCGCTCCGAGGTCGGCACGCAGGTGATGGACAACCCCTCTTTTTTGACCCTCTCGGCAAGGCACCGCACCATCCAGGCAGCAGTCGATCCGGTGCCGAGCCCCACCCGCATGCCATTTTCGACAAGGTCGACGGCGCGTTTGGATGCGGCGTATTTCGCCCTGTCGATGGGTGAGAGTTCAGTGGCCATGGGATCCTCCGTCAGGGCAAGCGCCATGGTTATAGGGAAGATGCCAGCTAGGTTCGAGGGGCAAATCGCCCCTGCGGATGCGTTGAAGCCCCGAATTTGCTAGGCTTGCCGGCAGGGGAAGGAGCCGCGATGCTTGAATTTGACGCTGAAACCACCCGCATTCTCGATACGGCCTATCAGGGCGCCGATATCACCCTGCGCCGCCGCATGAGTTTTGATGCGCTCGACATACGGCCGGGCGAGCACGTTCTGGACCTCGGCTGCGGGCCCGGATTGATGACCCAGGAGCTTGCGCGGGCGGTCGGTCCGGAGGGCAAGGTCACCGGCATTGACCCAAGCCCCGTCATGCGGGACACCGCGATGGAGCGCTGCGCCAATGAGCCCGCCGTCCAGATTCTCGACGGCACCGCGCAGTCGCTTCCGCTTGGCGACGGAAGCGTCGACAAGGCGGTCTCGCTCCAGGTTTTCGAATATCTCGACGACCTTTCGGGCCCGATCGTCGAAATCCACCGCGTTCTGCGCCCGGGTGGGCGCGTGGTGATCTCCGACATGCATTGGGACAGCTGGGTCTGGAGCAGCGACGACCGCGACCGCATGCAGCGGATGATGACGGCATGGGACAGCCACCTTGCCGACCGGCTTGTGCCCGAAAAACTGCCGGAAGAGCTTGCGGCGGCCGGTTTCGGACACATCCGGACCATTCCGGTCACCTTCTGCGACACGGTGATGAAACCGGACGGTCTTGCGCGGATGATGCTGATCCTGATGGTCGGCTACGTACAACAGAACAACCTGCTGCCTGAAGCCGAGGTGATGGCGTGGCAGTCCGAACAACTCGCCCGCGCGGCCGAGGGGCGGTTCTTCATGTCGCTGACGCAATACGTCACCGTGGCCGACCGCGTCTGACCCGCCCGCGACGACATTCACTACACGCGGTTTTTGCCCCGAAACGTCGCTTTCCACCGCTCGTTTGGGACCGCACAGGCGCATAAGGCGGCTATGGAAACCGCGCCCTACATCCTGCACTACGCCCCGGACAATGCCTCGCTGATCGTGCGGCTGGTGCTGGAAGAATTGGGCCAGCCCTTCCGCACCGAACTCGTCGATCGCAAACTGCGGGTGCAGGACAGCGGCGAATACCGCCGCATCCACCCCAACGGCCTCATCCCGGCCCTCGAAACCCCCGACGGCCCGATTTTCGAGACCGGCGCGATCCTGCTCTGGCTTTCCGAACGCCACGGCGCGCTTGCGCCGCTGCCGGGCGCGCCCGAGCGGGCGGCGTTTCTGAAATGGCTCTTTTTCACCTCGAACACGCTCCACGCCGACATACGTCTGCACTTCTACCCGGACCGCCATGCCGGCGCACCCGACTGCGTGCCCGCCTTCTCCGCCGCGACCCGCGACCGCATCATCCGGCATCTGGGACTGATGGAGGTTATGGCGACGGAACGGCCCCTCTGGTTCCGGCCCGAGACGCCCTCAATCCTGACCTATTATGTGTCCTGCCTCCTGCGCTGGCTCGCGCTTTACCCCGAGGGCGGCACCGGCTGGTTCGACCCTGCCAGCTGGCCGTCGCTCAACGCCATAGCGGCGGCAATGGAACTCCGCCCCGCCGCCACAAAGGCCGCCCTTGCGGAAGGGCTGGGCCAGACGATATTTACCAAACCCTCCTATGCCTGCCCGCCCGAGGGCAGCGCCACCTGAAAGGCTGCCGCATGTTTCTTTCCGTCTTCGACATGTTCAAGGTGGGCGTCGGCCCGTCCTCGTCCCACACGATGGGACCGATGGTGGCCGGGGCCCGTTTCCTCGCGGCCTTGCGCGCCTCGCCCTTCCATGCCCACGGGCTGAAGGCCTCGCTGCACGGCTCCTTGGCCTTCACCGGCAAGGGCCATGCGACGGACCGGGCGACGATCCTCGGCCTCGCCGGCTTCCTGCCCGACAGCTATGATCATGAGAAGGCCGAAGCCACGCTCAAGGCCATCGCCGAGACCGGCACCGTCACGCCACCCGACCTGCCCACGCTGGCCTTCCAGCCCGAAACCGACCTGACCTTCGATTACGGCCCCTCGCTGCCCGGCCATGCCAACGGCATGATCCTGATGGCGACCGACGCGCAGGGCGACGTGATCATGCAGGAGACCTACTATTCCATCGGCGGCGGTTTCGTGTTGACCGAGGCCGAACAGGCCAATGCCGGCAAGAAGGCGGCCGCACCGTCGGGCTGCCCCTACCCGTTCCAGTCGGCTGCCGAGATGCTGGAAATGGCCGCCGCCTCGGGCAAGTCCATCGCCGAGATGAAGCGTGCCAATGAGCTGCATTTCCGCTCCGCACGCGAGCTGGAGGACGGCATGGCCCGGCTCTGGCAGGTGATGAACGATTGCATCGAACGCGGGTTGGCCACCGACGGTATCCTGCCGGGGGGCCTGAAGGTGCGCCGCCGCGCGAAAGGCATCCATGAGGCGCTGAAGGCCGAATACGGTATGAACATCACCGCCCCCCATGTCATCAACGACTGGATGAGCGTCTATGCGATGGCGGTGAACGAGGAGAACGCGGCGGGCGGTCAGGTCGTGACCGCGCCCACCAATGGCGCGGCGGGGGTGCTGCCCGCGGTGATCCGCTACTGGCTGGACCACGTCCCGGGCGCGACCCAATCAAAGATCGGCGACTTCCTTCTGACGGCTGCTGCGATTGGGGGGCTGTGCAAGCACAATGCCTCGATCTCGGGCGCGGAATGCGGCTGCCAGGCCGAGGTCGGCTCGGCCGCCGCAATGTCCGCCGCCGGGCTTTGCGCGGTGATGGGTGGCACACCGGAACAGGTTGAAAACGCGGCTGAAATCGCGCTGGAGCATCACCTTGGCATGACCTGCGACCCGGTCAAAGGTCTGGTGCAGGTGCCCTGTATCGAACGGAATGGCCTCGGCGCGATCAAGGCGGTTTCGGCCGCCTCGCTGGCGCTCAGGGGTGACGGCAAACATTTCGTCCCCCTCGATTCCGCCATCGAGACCATGCGCCAGACCGGGCATGACATGCACGAGAAATACAAGGAAACCTCGCTCGGCGGGCTCGCTGTCAACGTGCCGAACTGCTAAGGCGCGGGGCAGTTGGTTTCGGCCGCGGCTTCGCCTCGGCCGATCCGGGGGGGCAGTGGGTTGGGCCCGCGGCTCCCCCCCGGCCGATCCGCCGGGGAGGCGCGGCCTCCCCGGACCCCTCCGGAGTATTTTCTGACAGAAAGTGAAGGCGGCGACCCGCATTGCCACTTTCTGTCCGGCAGATAGTCCCACCGGAGGCGATCCGAATCGACCCGGCCGCGTTCGGGGCGACGCGACCTGTCATGGCCCGGAACGGGCCTCCACGTCGAAGTCGCCCGGACCGGGAGATGTCGCTTTCCGGCTGGACGCGGCGGCGCGGCCGGGATAGCGGAAGGCCATGAACCCGACCGACCGCATCCTGACCGGCGTCGCGCTGATGATCGGCTTTTGCATCTTCGCGCCGCTCATCGACGTAGCCTCGAAACTCGCCGCGCAAGAGGTGCCGGTGGGGGTCGTCACGCTAGGCCGCTTCGTCGTGCAGGGCGCGCTGATGGCGCCCGTGGTGGCGCTGATGGGACTGTCGTTCCGGCTGACGCCGCGTACCCTTGGACTGACGACGCTGCGCGCGGTCATGGCGATCGTATCGACCTATTGCTTCGTCGCCGCCGTCAAGGTCATGCCCATCGCCGACGCGCTCGCCATCGTCTTCGTCGAACCCTTCATCATCCTCCTGATCGGCAAGCTCGTATTGTCCGAACAGGTCGGTCCGCGCCGTCTCGCCGCCTCAGTCGTTGGTTTCGGCGGGTCGCTCCTCGTCATCCAGCCGTCCTTCGCCGCCTTCGGCGCGATCGCGCTCTTCCCGCTCGGAACGGCGGTCAGCTTCGCCGTTTACATGCTGATCACCCGCCATCTCAGCCGCGAGATGCATCCCGTGCCGATGCAGTTTCATACCGCGATTGTCGCCGGTCTCCTCTGCCTGCCGATCCTGACCCTCGGTCACAGCGTTGGCGAACCCTCGCTCAACTTCGTGGCGCCCGAGGGTATCTTCTGGCTCTGGTGTTTCTGCGTGGGCCTCGCCGCTACGGTCAGCCACATGGCCATGACTTATGCGCTGAAATTCGCGCCTTCCGCCACGCTTGCGCCGCTTCACTACCTTGAGATCGTGACAGCCACGCTCTTTGGCTATCTCTTCTTCAGCGACTTCCCAGACTTGCTCACCTGGGTCGGCGTCAGTGTGATCGTCGGCTCCGGCCTCTATGTCATCCACCGCGAGCGTCAGGTGGCCCGCGCCGCGCGCCTTACGCTCGATCCCCCGGCGCCAGAGCTGCGATAGCCGCACCAAGGCAATCACGCGGCAACATCACCAGCATCCTCGCCGCGTCGAACTCAAGCACCACCGGCCCCGTCGCCCGGTTCGACGTGCCGATGCGGCCATCCGGGGCAAAGCCGATACCGTCAATCGGCCAGAACAACCCCTCCGACCGCCCGCTGACCGCACCCATCGGAAAGAGCGACACCCGCGCGCCCTCCGACAGGTCGAGGTGAAGCCGCCGCGGCGACAGGAACACCACATCCTCCTGCCCCAGGATCAGGCAGCGCCGATCCGGATAGCGTGCCAGAGCCGTCCAGACCGCGGCGACGTGATCGAGCCGCCCACCCGCGAATCCGACGCCAAGGATCAGCGGCGCCGCGATCCGCGCGAGGCATTTCTCGAAATCCGTGCTATCCTGCTCGGCAATGTGCCACAGGCGGTCGCCGGGGATGGCCGAACGGGTGTCCGCGCTGATCGAATCCAAATCGCCGATCACGATCTCGGGAACATGGCCCGCCGTAACCGCCACATTCGCGCCACCATCGGCGGCTACAAGAAATGGTGCGTAAGCAAGGGCTTCGGCGAGACAGCCACCCGTTGAGTCGCCGGCACCGAGAAGCGTAACAGGTGATGTGGCCCGGAAGACTTGATCAGACATGGCGCATTGATGACGATTTTGAAGAAATGACACAATATGGGCCGAAAATTATCCTTCAATTAACCTCTTTTTATCCACGTATTGCAGCATGGTCGGACTGATCACATTGGCAGGCAAGGCAGAAGGCGGGTAATCCATGGTCGGTGCAAGCAAGATCCTCACGGTCTCGTACGGCACGTTTTCCTGTACGCTGGAAGGGTTTGACGATCCTTTCACCACGATGAAGGCGATTGCGGAGTATTTCCGCGAACTGGCCGCCGATGACCGGTTCTTCGGCGCCGAACCGCCGACTCCGGATGCCAACATGCTGCACCGCATTGCCGAGCGCGAGATTCAGCGCCGGGTGGAGGCAAAGGTCAGCGACAAGGGCGTCGTCCTGCGTGCCGAACGTGCGCCGGATGTGACTGCCGCTCAGGCCGAACCGGCCGCCGCCGCGCCGCGTCCCGCCATGGACCTCGCCGCGGCCCTTGCCGCCCGCGCCCGGTCTGTCGCTCCGTCAGCCGCGCGCGCATCCGCAGCGGATGCCGATGCCGACAGCATTGCCGCCAAGCTCAACCGCATCCGCGCGGTGGTGAATACCGCGCAGGACTCCACCGACAGCGCGTTCGAGGATGACGACCAGACCGGCGATCTTGCCGTGGCCGAGCCGGAACCGGTCGGCGACTTCGATTTCGAGATCGATCTCGGTGATACCGTCGCGCTCGATGCGGCTCCGGCTGTGGATGAACCGGTGGCGGCGGACGATGCCCCGGCTGTCGAGGCCGAGGAACAGCATTTCGCGGTCGAGGAACCTGCTGACCTGGCGGAGCTCGACGCGCCCGAAGCAGCCGCCCTCCTCGCTGAAGGCGAAGTAATGCAAGCTGAAGACGATGGCATCGTCTCGGAATTCGACGACATGGCGGATGGTGCCGAAGCCGTCGAGGAAATCGCCGAAGCCGAAGCTGCCGCCGCGGTCGAAGTCGCGCCTGTTGCTGAAAGTGCCGAACCAGTCCAGGCGGAGGACATCTTCGCCGAGGACGAGGCTGTCGAGGAAGAATTCGTCGCGGAAGTTGGTGCCGTGGACGAAACGGCAAGCACCGAAGGCGTTCTCGACCTCAGCGCATGGCGGACGGATGACGACGCGCCCGACATGAGCGGCGCAGCCCCGGAAGCGCCCGCCGTCGATGAAACGCCCGCCCCGCAGGGCCGCGTCTACAAGATCGAGCGCGCCGATACGGCACCGGCTGCCGAAGCCGCGGAAGACACGTCTCCCGCCGTCGAAGCCGCCAGCGCCGAACCGGAAAGCCGCACGGCTATCTTCGCCGCCCTCGCCGACGATATCGACGGCGAGGAAGAACAGACGGACGAACCGCAGAACGAAGAGCTGGAGACGGCTGAAGACAATGACGACGCGTTGCTGGCCGGTATCGGCGCGGCGATCGGCGACAGCGGGCTGGAGCCTGATGCCGAGGATGAATTGCTGCGCGAACTGGCCGCGGTTGCGCGCGAGGCCCGCCGCGACGCCCATGAGGGCCGCGCCATTCTCGAAAGCACATCCCGCGATGACGGCGCGTCCGTTGAACGGCTCATGGAAGAGGCGAAGTCCAAGCTTGAAGGCGACGAAAACCGCCGCCGCTTCACGGCCATCTCGCATCTAAAGGCCGCCGTGGCCGCAACCGTCGCCGACAGGCAGATGAAGTCGCAGGACGACATGCCGCGCGACGACCGGACCGACCTCGACCGCTACCGCGACGACCTGTCGAAGGCCGTCCGTCCGCGTCGGCCCGAGACAGAGCAGGCCCCGGCCGCCGAGCAGGCTCCAGTAGCGGAACAGGCCGCACCGGAAGCCCGTCCGGCGCCTCTGGTTCTGGTCTCGGAACAGCGCATCGATACACCGCAAGGCGACAATACGAGCGGTGCCGTGCGCCCGAGCCGCGTCGAGACAGCCAAATTCATGCGCGACGATGAAGCCGATCTCGACGACATCGCGATGGCGCGCGCCGAAAGCGCCATCTCGCCGGGCGACGCCAAGAATTTCGCGGAATTCGCCGAACGACTGGGCGCGACAAGCCTGCCCGAACTGCTTGAAGCCGCCGCCGCCTATACTGCGACGGTCGAAGGCCAGCCGCATTTCTCGCGCCCGCAGATCCTGCGCAAGGTGGCGCATGTCTCGGAAGATGCCGATTACAGCCGCGAAGACGGGCTGCGCTCTTTCGGGATGCTCCTCAGGGAAGGCAAGATCCAGAAGATCAGCCGTGGTCAGTTCATGATCACGGAAGGCTCGAAATTCCTGTCGGAAGACCGGACAGCTTCCCGTTAGCATCGCCCGCTAATTGAGAAGTGACAGCGGAGCGGCCCTAGGACCGCTCCGTTTTCTTTTCGGAATCCGGATCGGGCTTGCCGATGCCGCGGAACACCGCCCGGAAAGGCAGAATCCAGAGAAAACCGAGAACGAGGTAGATCAGCACCTCGGCCCAGATCGGCTGCCGCCCCCAGGTCGCATCCATCCAGTTCACCGCCGTGATCGCGACGACCAGATAGGCGGGCAGCCCGACCAGCAGGATCAGCAGCGCGAGGCGGCGGCGGGCGCGGTAGCTCAGCATCAGTCGGCGAACGGGTCGGTGACGAGGATCGTGTCGTCGCGCTCGGGGCTCGTCGACAGCATCGCCACCGGGCAGCCGATCAGTTCCTCGACCCGGCGGACATATTTGATCGCCGCGCCCGGCAGGTCGGCCCAGCTGCGGGCACCTTCGGTCGATTCCTGCCAGCCCTCGATTTCCTCATAGACCGGTTTGCAGCGGGCCTGCTGGTCGGCTGCGGTGGGCAGGTAATCCAAAATCGTGCCATCCAGATCGTAGCCCGTGCAGATGCGGATCGTGTCGAAGCCATCGAGCACGTCGAGCTTCGTCAGCGCAATGCCGTTGATACCGGAAATCGCGCAGGTCTGGCGCACCAGCACCGCATCGAACCAGCCACAGCGACGCTTGCGCCCCGTCACGGTGCCGAACTCGCGACCCCGCTCGCCCAGACGCTGTCCGTCACCATCAAAAAGTTCCGTGGGGAACGGCCCCTCTCCCACCCGGGTCGTATAGGCCTTGACGATGCCAAGGACGAAGTCGATCGCATTCGGACCGAGGCCCACGCCCGTCGCCGCCTGACCGGCGATGACATTCGACGAGGTAACGAAGGGATAGGTGCCGAAGTCGATATCCAGAAGCGAGCCCTGCGCCCCTTCAAAGAGGATACGCTTGCCGGACTTCCGCGCCTCGTTCATCACCTTCCAGACCGGCGCCGCATAGGGCAGGATCTGGGGCGCAATCGCGCGCAGATCGGCCAGCAGCGCGTCGCGGTCGATCGGACCGAGCCCGAGACCGTTGCGCAGCGCATTGTGATGCACCAGCGCCCGGTCGACGCGCAGTTCCAGCGTCGCTTCGTCGGCCAGATCGGCAACCCGGATCACCCGGCGGCCAACCTTGTCTTCATAGGCCGGGCCAATGCCGCGCCCCGTGGTGCCGATCTTCGCGACCGAGTTCTGGCCTTCGCGCGCTCGGTCCAGCTCGCCGTGGAACGGCAGGATAAGGGGCGTGTTCTCGGCGATCATCAGCACGTCGGGGCTGATCTCGACCCCCTGTTCGCGGATCGAGGCGATCTCTTTCACCAGATGCCAAGGGTCGAGCACGACACCGTTGCCGATGACGCTGAGCTTGCCGCCGCGTACCACACCCGAGGGCAGCGCGTTCAGCTTGTAGACCTTGCCGTCGATGACCAGCGTATGGCCCGCATTGTGCCCGCCCTGAAAGCGCGCGATGACATCGGCGCGTTCGGAAAGCCAGTCGACGATCTTGCCCTTGCCCTCGTCGCCCCACTGGGCTCCAACCACCACGACATTGGCCATCCGTCACGCTCCCTCAAAGGCAAACCCGGCACCGTATAGCGGGCCGCGCGGCCGGACGAAACCGGATTCTTGCCCAGCGCGCGGAACGGCCGGGCAAAGAAAGACTTTTCAAAAAGTCTTCCGACGGAAAATCATTTTCCGTCGGCCCGCTGGACAGGCCGGATGCAAGGCGATAGCCCAAGGGAAAAGGGAGGCCGATCATGGGATTTCTGTTGCGCTGGCTCGCCGCATTCGGGCTTCTGTCGGCCACCTATAACCCAACGGGCTGGAGCTTCAGCCACTGGGCGACAGAGTCCTTTTCCAGCCAGATGCCGATGATCGTGCTTGCGGGGCTTCTGCTCGTCGTAGGCTACGTCATCTATCTGCGGGCCACGATCCGCTCCATCGGCGCGTTCGGCATGCTTCTGGTCGCGGCCCTTGTGGCGGCCCTTGCCTGGGTGCTAATCGACCGTGGCCTCCTCAGCCTCGACAATCCCTCGCTCAACGCCTGGCTTGGCATTCTCGCGCTGTCGGTCGTTCTCGGCACCGGCCTGAGCTGGAGCCATGTGCGCCGCCGCCTCGCGGGCCAGGCCGACATGGACGATCTCGGCGACTGAGGGGTTGCGGTGCCGGCAGGTTGCGCCTAGATAGGCGCGTCACGACGATACTTTGATACCGGGCCCAGATGGAAAACGTTCTCCTCACCGTTCTGCTGATCCTCGCGCTGCTCCTGATCGGGGTCGTGCTCCTGCAGCGGTCAGAAGGCGGCGGTCTTCTCTCGGGCGGCGGCTCAATGTCGGCGCGTGGCGCTGCCAATGCGCTGACCAAGCTGACCTGGCTCTTCGGTGTTGGCTTCATGGCGACCTCGCTCGCCCTGACGATCATCGCGTCGCAGAACAGCGGAAGCGGGTCGATCCTCGACACCGTCGGCGACGCCCCGGCCGAAAGCAGCGACGCGCCTGCGCTCCCGGCCCTGCCCGAGGGCGATCTTCTGCCGCCCACCACCGGTGACGCCCCGGCCTCTCCGCCCCCGGCTGAATAGTCCGACCACCACGATTTGACCCTACGGTCAAAGACCACCACAACACCTTGCGGTCTGGTTGCGGGCAGCTCGCGAATCTGTTACTGCTTAAATCCCGTGATGCAGCGTCGCGAAAAGACGCCGCAAACCCAAGAAACTTGAGGCAATCACGGGGAGCTTTCACCAATGGCGCGTTACGTATTCATCACCGGCGGTGTGGTCTCCTCGCTTGGCAAGGGCCTCGCCTCGGCGGCCCTCGGGGCGCTCCTGCAGGCACGCGGCTATTCGGTGCGGCTGCGCAAGCTCGACCCCTATCTGAACGTCGATCCCGGCACGATGTCGCCCTTCGAACATGGCGAGGTCTTCGTCACCGATGACGGGGCCGAAACCGACCTCGACCTCGGCCATTACGAACGCTTCACCGGCGTCCATGCCCGCAAGACCGATTCCATCTCCTCAGGCCGCATCTATTCCAACGTGCTGGAGAAGGAACGCCGCGGCGACTACCTCGGCAAGACCATCCAGGTCATTCCGCACGTCACCAACGAAATCAAGGAATTCCTCAGGATCGGCGACAACGAGGTCGATTTCATGCTCTGTGAGATCGGCGGCACGGTCGGCGATATCGAGGGGCTCCCGTTCTTCGAAGCCATCCGCCAGTTCATCCACGAACGCCCGCGCGGCCAGTCGATCCTGATGCACCTCACGCTGCTCCCCTACCTCGCAGCGTCGGGCGAACTGAAAACCAAGCCCACCCAGCACAGCGTCAAGGAGCTTCAGTCGATCGGTCTCGCCCCCGACGTGCTCGTCTGCCGGTCTGAACATCCGATCCCGGAAAAGGAACGCGCCAAGATCGCGCTTTTCTGCAATGTCCGGGAAGAGGCGGTCATCCCCGCCTATGACCTGAAGACGATCTATGAGGCGCCCCTCGCCTATCACAAAGAAGGGCTGGATCAGGCGGTCCTTGACGCCTTCGGCATCGCCCCCGCGCCCAAGCCCAACATGGACCGCTGGGAAGACGTGATGGACCGGCTGACCAATGCCGAGGGCGAGGTCCGCGTCGCCATCGTCGGCAAGTACACCCAGCTTGAGGACGCCTACAAGTCGATCGCCGAGGCGCTGACCCATGGCGGCATGGCCAACCGCGTGCGCGTCAAATCCGAGTGGATCGACGCCGAAATCTTCGAACGCGAAGACCCCGCCCCCTATCTCGAACGCTTCCACGCGATCCTCGTCCCCGGCGGCTTCGGTGAACGCGGCACCGAAGGCAAGATCAAGGCCGCCCAGTTCGCGCGGGAAAAGAACATCCCCTATCTCGGCATCTGCCTCGGCATGCAAATGGCGGTAATCGAGGCCGCGCGCAACAAGGCCGGTGTCACCAAGGCGGGGTCAGAGGAGTTCGACCACGAAAAGGGCGCGAAACGGTTCGAGCCGGTCGTCTATCACCTGAAGGAATGGGTGCAGGGCAACCAGATGGTCCAACGCAAGGCCGATGACGACAAGGGTGGGACGATGCGGCTCGGCGCCTATACCGCGCATCTGAAAGAGGGCTCCAAGGTCGCCCATGTCTATGGCGACACGGTGATCGAGGAACGCCACCGCCACCGTTATGAGGTGGATATCAAGTACCGGGAAAAGCTGGAAAAATGCGGACTGATCTTTTCGGGGATGAGCCCCGACGGACGGCTGCCCGAGATCGTCGAATGGAAGGACCACCCGTGGTTCATCGGCGTCCAGTTCCACCCCGAGCTAAAGTCCAAACCCTTCGCGCCGCATCCGCTCTTTGCAGATTTCGTCCGGGCGGCGAAGGAGGTGGAGCGGTTGGTGTGAGCCTACGGCGGCAATGTCTAAAGCGAGCGCGGTTGTGGCTGACGCTCGGCGCGAGCTTTGCTGTATCGTGGCTCTGTATCACATCAGATGGGGCCGCCGCTCAGGATGCGGCAACACTGTTCGACGAATACTACCTTAAGATTGTCGCCGAACCGGCCGTCACCGGAAAGAAACCGGATCTTCGCGGTTTTGTCCGTACGGGTCGCGATGACTACGACCTGCCTGATAGTTCATTTGCATTGTCGTACTTTGAACCATCTGAGGACGCTTTCGCCGCCTCCGCGTTCGGCAGTTACACGATAGAAGATGGCGATGTTTGGACCGAAGAAGAGATGCCGTTCGGTGGTTGGAGGATTACCGATGAGAGCGAGGTCGCCGACATCATCAAGCGTTTTGAATCTTGGATCTCAGAGCATCCCAACCTGAATGACGCCCAACCCTGCGCCGGTGAAAAGCCGACAGATGACGCCACATCAGCGCTCTATAGACGTGCCGTGTCATTCGTCACTTCCGACAAGAGTGTCGGTATCGTGAGCCTCTCAATCGACAAGCGGATAAGCTATTATCTCGAACCGGAACGCGGTCACACTATCTATGTCCATGCCTGGACCTTTTCAGGTCCTTCGGCTGCTTGCTTGACGGGCTACTGACGACTCAGAAACCTGTAGGTCGGGGTTCACCCCGACGCGCCACTCAACGCGGTCATGACCTGCAATTATTGCGGGGTACCCCCCCTATCCGGCCCCGGAGGCGCGAAGCCGGTCACGCCGCGTAGGGTGCGCATTCATTGCGCACCGCCATTGCCCCCACGCGCTCAGCAGAATCCGTCCAAAGACCGCACGCCGTCATCCGGGCGGCCCATCCCGGCCCCATTCCCGCCTCTATTCAACAATAGGTTTCCCTTACGGAAACTAAGGAGATCGGCATGAGATATATTCAAGCCCCCATTGCGCTCGGCCTTTTCGGCTGGCTGTCCTGATCGGTCGCGACCGGCTCCTTTCCCGGCGGGGATGGCGGGTCGTCGAAGACACGGGCGCTGAAGTCCATGGTCGGCTCGGCCACGGACAGTTTCGGCGTGATGCCCACCGCAGCTGGCCTTGCCGTCATCGGCATCGGGCTGGCGCTCTTCTTCCTTCTCCGTCGCGGAGAGGAAGCAGAGGCCTGAGGCCCGACCCCGGGCGGGTCCGTCTGGCCGACATGGACCCGCCCGCACTTCCCGCAGCCGTTCATCCGCAATTCACATATTTTCCCGACCTCGCCCCGGCTCTTCCCAAATCCCGCCACATTGCAGGCGCCCAATACATGTCAGGGGATAGGACGAAAGGGGCCGACATGGTCATCGGGGCCGTCATCGCAGGAACAATCGCCGGCATCGCCGCCGCCATCGTCGCCGTGATGGGCTTCGGCCTTCCAGTCTGGGCGGGAATTCTGATCTGGTCCGGCTTCGGATCACTTGTCACGCTCCTGCCGCTCATCGCGCTCGCGCTTCTGCCCGAGGACGACGTTCCCGACGAGGCGCTCGCCACCGCCTGACCCGCAGGTCCGACGCTTGCCATACGTTTTGCCGACATTTCGCATACGCTTTGCAGACCTCTGAAAAGCAGCCTATATGGCGGGCATGTTCGGACGTCTCCTCACCCAGTTACTCACCCCGGAACCCACCCCCCTGCCCGCACCCGAGGCGCGGCTGGCGCTGGCGGCTTTGCTCGTCCGCCTCGCCCGCGCTGACGAGCACTACACCGATCCCGAACGCGCCCGGATCGACCGGGTGCTGGCCAGCCGCTACGGGGTCTCCCCGTTCGAGGCCGCGAAGATCCGCACCGAGGCCGAGGTGCTGGAGGCCGAGGCCCCCGACACGGTCCGCTTCACCCGCGCGCTGAAGGACGCCGTGCCGCATGAGGACCGGATGAGCCTGATGGAGGCCCTGTGGTCCGTGGCGCTGATCGACAATGACCGCGACCCGCGCGAGGATGCGATGATCCGCCAGGCGGCCGACCTTCTCGGCGTCTCCGACAAGGACCGCGCCATCGCCCGTCAAACGATTGAGAAAAAACAGAAATGATCGCCAGCCTCGCGATGTATGACTGGCCGCAGGTCGCGGCCGAACATGACCGCCTGTGGTCGCTGATCCGCGATGCCCTCGCCGATGAGGGGATCGACGCGCCCGAGGCGCTGACCCGCAACGGCAGCCTGTGGGATATCTGGGAAAGCCCGGACCTGCTGCTCGGCCAGACCTGCGGCATGCCCTACCGCACCCGGCTGCATGGCAATGTGACGCTGGTCGGAACGCTCGATTACGCCCTGCCCGACGCACCTCCGGGTTACTACTATTCGCAGTTCATCACCCGCGCCGATGAGCCGGGTGAGGTTCTGGATTTCATCGACCGGACGCTCGCCTTCAACGGTCAGGACAGCCAGTCGGGCTGGGCCGCACCGCAGAATCACGTGACCCCCCTGACCTTCAAACACACCCGCCACACCGGCGCCCACCGCGACAGCGCCCATGCCGTCGCGACAGGACGTGCCGACATCGCCGCCATCGACGCGGTGACCTGGCGCCTGATCGTGACCCATATGCCGGAGCTTGCCGCGAAGCTGCGCATCATTGGCCACACCGACCCCACGCCGGGCCTTCCGCTGATCACCGCCGCTCACCGCGACCCTGCGCCGCTCGCCCGCGCGGTGACGAATGCCGTTACGTCACTTTCGCCCTCGGATCGCGACGCGCTTGGCCTTTGCGGCCTCGCCACGATCGCCGCAAAGGCCTATGTTTCCGTGCCAACCCCACCGCCGCCATCGCAAGATGTGCCGTTGAACTGAGCGGATTGCCGGTATTTTCTGGCAAGACCGATCAAAAAGCGCGTTGTAAACCGGCAAAATTTCCGCACTACTCACCGCCGGGGAGTACAGAACGTGACAGAACAAGAAATACCGGTCATCGAAATCCGGGATCTGCACAAGGCTTATGGCAATCTTGAGGTCATCAAGGGGGTCTCGCTCGCCGCACATCGCGGCAAGGTGATCTCGCTCATCGGCTCGTCCGGGTCCGGCAAATCGACCATCCTGCGCTGCTGCAATCTTCTGGAGGACAGCCAGCAGGGTGACGTCATCTTCAAGGGGGAGAAGGTCAAGTGGAAGGGCGAGGGGCTGGGACGCCATCCCGCCGACCGCGACCAGATGATCCGCATCCGCACGAACCTTTCGATGGTCTTCCAGCAGTTCAATCTCTGGTCCCACATGACGATCCTGCAAAACGTCATGGAAGCGCCTCTGACCGTCCTGAAGCGTGATCGGGCAGAGGTTGAGGCGGCGGCGCGCAAATATCTCGACAAGGTCGGCATCGGTGACAAATGCGATGTCTATCCCGCGCAGCTTTCCGGCGGCCAGCAGCAGCGTGCCGCGATTGCCCGGGCGCTTTGCATGGAGCCGACGGCGCTTCTGTTCGATGAGCCGACCTCGGCGCTCGATCCCGAATTGCAGCAGGAGGTGGTAAAGGTGATCAAGGCCTTGGCCGAGGAACACCGCACCATGATCATCGTGACCCATGACATGCGGCTTGCGGCCGATGTCTCGGACCACGTCGTCTTTCTGCATCAGGGCCGGATCGAGGAAGAAGGCCCCCCTGCCGAGCTTTTCGGCAACCCCAAAACCGAACGCCTGCAAGGGTTCCTGAGCGCGACCGTTGCGGCCTGACCAATCAAAGCAGCTCAAAAGAAACTGGGAGTAACCTAATGAACAAGTTGATCCTTTCCGCCGCCGTGCTGGCACTGTCCGCCGGGCTTGCCTCGGCCCAGACCGTGCGCATGGGCACCGAGGGCGCCTATCCTCCGTACAACTTCATCAACGACGCCGGCGAAGTGGACGGGTTTGAGCGGGAACTCGGCGACGAGCTTTGCGCCCGCGCCGAACTGACCTGCGAATGGGTGACCAACGACTGGGATTCGATCATTCCGAACCTCGTCTCGGGCAACTACGATACGATCATCGCCGGCATGTCGATCACCGACGAGCGCGACGAAGTCATCGATTTCACGCAGAACTACACACCGCCGGCAGCTTCGGCCTATGTCGGCCTTTCCGCCGATGTCGACCTGTCGGGCGTAATTGCCGCGCAGGCCGCGACCATCCAGGCCGGTCATGTCGCCGAAACCGGCGCCACTCTGCTTGAATTCCCGACCCCGGACGAAACCATCGCCGCCGTCCGTAATGGCGAGGCTGATGCGGTTCTGGCCGACAAGGACTTCCTCGTCCCGATCGTGGCTGAATCGAACGGCGAACTGACCTTCGTCGGCGACGACGTGCCGCTCGGCGGCGGCATCGGCATGGGCGTGCGGGAATCGGACGCCGAGCTCAAGGGCAAGTTCGACGCCGCGATCCAGTCGATGAAAGATGACGGCACGCTGAACGCCATGATCAAGAAGTGGTTCGGCGAAGAAGCACTCGTCTTCTGAGGATGAAGGGCGGGGCCCATCAGGCCCCGCCCGATTTGACCCATGTTCAGCTATTGCACCGATCCCGGCATGCTTGAGGGCCTGAGCTGGCTCAGCTGCTACCTGACCACAGGCAAGCACCAATCGATCTATTGGGCCGTGGGAACGGTGCTGCTGCTGCTGGCGATCACCGCCCCCACAGCGCTTCTCTTCGGCTTTGGTGGCGCCTCGGCGGCCCGCAGCCGGTTCGCGCCGCTCAGCTGGTTCGGCAAGACCTATATCTCGGTCGTGCGCGGCGTGCCGGATATCGCCTTTTTCCTCTTCTTCGTCATCGCGCTTGATCAGGCGTTCGAATGGGTTCGCCACAAGGTGAAATGCCCCGACTGGGATCAGGAAGTCTGGCAGGGCAACGATTTCGTGGTCTGCGCCGAGGCCAAGCTGCCGCTCGGCACTGCAGCGCAATGGGTGCATGAAACCTATGGATTTTTCCTTGCCGTCCTGACCTTCGCCATCGTCTTCGGCGCGTTTGCGGCCAACGTGCTTTATGGCGCGATGCAGGCCGTGCCGCGCGCCCAGATCGAAACGGCCGAGGCTTACGGGATGAGCAATCGACAAGCCTTCTGGCGCATTCTCGTGCCGCAGATGTGGGTCTATGCCCTGCCCGGCCTTTCCAACCTCTGGATGGTGCTGATCAAGGCGACGCCCCTTCTGTTCCTGCTCGGTGTCGAGGATATCGTCTATTGGGCGCGCGAACTTGGCGGGTCCAAGACCGCGCAGTTCACCGATTACCCGCATCCCGACTGGCGGATGTGGTACTTCGCGGCGCTTCTGATCTTCTATCTCGGCTTCACCCGTGTGTCAGAAATCGTTCTCGAAAAGATCATGCGGCGTCTGACCAAGGGGCAGGCGACCATGGCTGGCGAGGCACAGCGAAAGGCGGCGGCATGAGTTGCTGGGAAACCATCGCAGATTACGGGCTACGCAGCCTTGGCCATGGCGAACGGCTGTTGCCACGATCCGATTTCACGCTCTGCCAGCAGTTCACGCTGATCGGCTCGGGCATGATCTGGAATATCTATTTCGGCACGCTGGCGCTGGTCTCCGGCTTCGTGCTGGCCACCGCCGTCGCAATGGGCAAGGCCGCGCGCAATCCCTGGCTGCGCAAGCCCGCCGAGTGGTTCGTCTTCGTCTTCCGGGGCTCGCCGCTCTTCATCCAGTTCTTCTTCGCCTATTTCCTGTTCCTGAGCCTGAAGACCTCGTATGCGGCCTTTGCCCCACTCACGGCGGCGGCACTCGGGGCGCTGATCGTACTTTTTCTCAATACCGCCGCCTATTCGGCCGAGATCTTCTACGGCGCACTGCAATCCATTCCGAAGGGCGATATCGAGGCCGCCGATGCCTATGGCATGTCGGGCTGGAGCCGTTTCCGCCGGATCATCTGGCCGACCATGCTGCGCCTTGGCTGGCCCGCCTACACGAACGAGGCAATCTTTCTTTTCCATGCCACGACGCTGGTCTTCTTCTCGGGCTTCCCGACGATCAAGCAGAAAGGCGACGCGCTGTATTACGCCCAGTATTTCGCCGACAAGACCTTCAACCCCTTTATCCCCTACCCGATCCTCGCCTTTTACTTCATCCTGCTGACGCTAACCGTCATATTTCTCTTCGGTCGGGTGAATGCGCGGCTCAACCGGCACCTGCCGCAAGACACCCGCAGCAAAATTCGCTTGCGTCCACAGCTGATCCGGTAGTATCTATGATTTGATCAAATTGTGGATGCAAGTGACGGCCCGTTTTTCCGACACTTGGCGGCGCACCAAGCCCCCGACCCGTAATTTGATCATAAACAGCTAAGGCCCAAGGGCATGGGCCGATGCTGCCGGGCGGACTGATACGTCCCAACCAAGGCGGTTTCGGAACCACGGCTCGGACCCGTTCAGGTGAGACGATGAAGAACTGGCTCAGAAAACACCCCGAGGTGCGCACGATCCGTGTGGCCGCCGCGGACCTCAATGGACAGCCGCGCGGCAAGCGCGTGCCCGTCCGCTTCGCCGATGCCGTCGTGGAAAACGGTACCCGCTTCCCGATGTCGGTCTTGAACCTCGACATCTGGGGCGAGGATATTGACGACAGCCCGCTTGTTTTCGAAAGCGGCGACAAGGACGGTATCCTAAAGCCCACCGAACGCGGCTTCATGCCGATGCCGTGGCTCGACAGCCCCTCGGCCCTTCTGCCGATCTGGATGTATCGCGAAAACGGCAAGCCTTATGAAGGTGACCCCCGTCATGCGTTGTCCAGCGTTGTCGCACGCTACAAGAAGCGCGGCCTGACGCCGGTCTGCGCGATGGAGCTGGAGTTTTTCCTGATCGACGATTCGGGCAAGAACCTGCAGGTTCCGCTCTCGCCCCGTTCGGGCAAGCGCCGCAAGGCGGCCGAGATCATGTCGATCCGCGCGCTGGACAGTTTCGACACGTTCTTCACCGACCTCTATGATGCCTGTGAAGAGATGGATATCCCGGCCGATACCGCAATTTCGGAATCGGGGCTGGGCCAGTTCGAGATCAACCTGATGCATTGCGACGACGCCTTGCGCGCGGCAGACGATGCCTGGCTGTTCAAGATGCTTCTGAAGGGCATGGCCCGCCATCACGGCTTCGCCGCCAGTTTCATGGCCAAGCCCTATCCGGAATATTCCGGCAACGGTCTTCACACCCATTTTTCGGTCATCGACAAGGACGGCGACAACGTCTTTTCCAATGACGGGCCGGAAGGGTCGGACATGCTGCGCCACGCCGTCGCGGGCTGCCTTGCCGCGATGCGCGACTGCACGCTTCTCTTCGCACCGCATGCCAACTCCTATGACCGCCTGATCCCGGAATCGCATGCGCCGAACGCCATCTGCTGGGCTTACGAGAACCGCACCTCGGCGATCCGCATCCCATCGGGCAATCCGGCCGCGCGGCGCATCGAACACCGTGTCGCGGGGGGCGATGTGAACCCCTATCTGATGCTCGCCGGTATCCTCGGCGCGGCCCTGATCGGGATCGAGGATCAGATGGAGCCGCCAAAGCCCATCACCGGCAACGCCTATGCGATCGAGGATCTGCCGCTTCTGTGCGAAACTTGGGAAGAGGCCATCGACGCCTTCGAGAACAGCGAAATGGTCGCGCGTATCTTCCCCAAGGAACTGATCCGCAACCTCGTCATGACCAAGCGTCAGGAAGTGCATTACATGGCGGAACTGTCACCCGAGGAGAAGACCGAGATCTATCTCGACACCGTCTGACCGCAAAGGGCCGCTTGCAAAGCCTTGCGGCCCGGCGCACCCTTTCTGCAAACCGCGAACCAAGAGATCAAAATGCGTATCGGCATCCTTCAGACCGGCCAGGCCCCCGACGTCCTTCGCGACAAGATGGGCGACTACCCGGACATGTTCGCCCGGCTGCTGGCGGGGCGCGGGCTCGACTTCACGTCCTACCATGTGGAGGGGATGGAGTTTCCCGAAAGCGTCCATGACTGCGACGGCTGGCTGATCACCGGCTCGCGCCATGGCGCCTATGAGGATCATCCCTTTATCAAGCCGCTGGAGGAGTTCATCCGCAAGGCCTATGCCGAAAAGGTGCCGATGGTCGGCATCTGCTTTGGCCACCAGATCATCGCGCAGGCATTGGGCGGCAAGGTGGAGAAGTTCAAGGGTGGCTGGGCCGTTGGCCCGCAGGACTATCAGTTCAACGGCGAGACCGTGAACCTCAACGCCTGGCATCAGGATCAGGTCGTCGAAAAACCCGCCGTCGCCGAAACCGTCGGCACCAATGCCTTCTGCGAACATGCAGCACTGCTTTACGACGACCGCGCCTACACTGTTCAAGCCCATCCCGAATACGGCAACGACTTTATCGACGGGCTGATGACGACGCGCGGCAAGGGCCTTGTCCCCGACGAGATCATGGACGCCGCTCGCGCCCGTTTTGCGCCCACCAATTCCTCGACCGCGATTGCCGATCAGATCGCGAATTTCTTCAAGCAAACCCGAAACTGAAAGCAGTGTGACTCATGTCCGACTGGACCCAGAAACTGCCCGAAGCCGCCCAGGAATATATCGCCGGACGCCGTCTGGACGAGGTGGAATGCCTCGTCTCGGACCTTGCCGGCGTGGCCAAGGGCAAGGCGATGCCCGCCTCCAAATTCGGCAAGCAGAAATTTTTCCATCTGCCCAACTCGATCTTCGCCCAGACGATCACGGGCGACTACGCCGACATGCCGGATGAAAGCGAATTCACCGAGCCCGACATGGTGCTGGTGCCCGATTTCTCGACCGCGACGGCAGTGCCGTGGACGGCGGACTGGACCTTGCAGGTCATCCATGACGTGCTGGACCAGAAGGGCGAGCCTGTACCGATGGCGCCGCGCAACGTCCTGAAGCATCTGGTTAAGCTCTATGCCGATCAGGGCTGGCGCCCGATCGTCGCGCCCGAGATGGAGTTCTACATCGTCGCCCGCAACATCGACCCCAACCAGCCGGTCATTCCTCCGGTTGGCCGGTCCGGCCGCCGGGTGATGGCCAATCAGGCCTATTCGATGTCCGCCGTCGACGAATACGGCAAGGTCATTGACGATATCTACGACTTTGCCGAGGCGCAGGGGCTGGAGATCGACGGTATCGTGCAGGAAGGCGGCGCGGGTCAGGTGGAACTGAATCTCAGCCACGGCGATCCGGTCGTGCTGGCGGACGAGGTCTTCTACTTCAAGCGCCTGATCCGCGAGGCGGCCCTCCGCCACGACAGTTTCGCCACCTTCATGGCCAAGCCGATCGAGGGCGAACCGGGCAGCGCGATGCACATCCACCAGTCGGTCGTCGACATCAAGACCGGCAAGAACATCTTTGCCGATGCGAAGGGCAACGAAACCGACGCCTTCATGCATTTCATCGCCGGCATGCAGAACTACCTGCCCGCCGTGGTGGCCCTGATGGCGCCCTACGTGAACTCTTATCGCCGCTATGTCCCGGACTTCGCCGCGCCCATCAACCTTGAATGGGGCCGCGACAACCGGACAACGGGCCTGCGCGTTCCGATCTCGGAGCCTGCCGCCCGGCGTCTGGAAAACCGCCTGCCGGGGATGGATTGCAACCCCTATCTCGGCATGGTCGCAACCATGGTCTGTGGCTATCTCGGCCTGATGGAAAAGAAGATGCCGCGGCCCGAGAAGGTCGGGAACGCCTATATCGACAGCGACGAGTTGCCGACGACACTCGGCGATGCACTCGACCTCTTCTCAGAATGTCAGCCGGTGCGCGATGTGCTGGGGAGCGAATTCTGCGACATCTACGAGGCGGTGAAGCGGAACGAGTACAAGGAGTTCCTGCAGGTCATCAGCCCGTGGGAACGCGAGCATCTGCTCCTGAACGTCTAAGCGCAACTTTCCGCTGATTTTCACAGGCCGCCTTCGGGCGGCCTGTGGCGTTTGGCGAAAGCCTGAGGTAAGGAATAGTGAAATCTGAGATTTCAAAAAGGTGAAATATGGCTGGTGTCGCCCTCGCCCAAGCGAAAGCCCCCGATCCCTATCAGGCAGAGCCTATCCCAGAGGCAGCGCGGGCCGAGATTGACCGGCTGCTGAGCACCGGCGACCTCTTCCGCTATACCGCGCCCGAAGGCGCGCCGGTGGCGCTCTTGGAGGCGGAATTCGCCGCCTTCATGGGCACGCGCTATGCGCTCGCCGTATCGTCCTGTTCGGCGGCACTTTTCCTTGCACTGAAGGCGCTGGACCTGCCGCGCGGCGCGCGGGTCCTGATCCCGGCCTTTACTTTCGCCGCCGTGCCCTCGGCGGTCGTCCATGCCGATTGCACGCCGGTTCTGGTCGAGGTCGGGCCGAACTTCCGCATCGACCTTGACGATTTCCGCGCAAAGCTCGACGGGGCGGATGCCGTCCTGATCAGCCATATGCGCGGCCATACCTCTGACATGGACGCGATCATGGCGGAATGCGATGCGCGCGGTCTGCCGGTCATCGAGGACGCCGCCCATTCACTTGGCACGCTCTGGTCGGGGCGCAAGATCGGCACGATCGGCAAGATCGGCTGCTTTTCCTTCCAATCCTACAAGCTGGTGAATGCGGGCGAAGGCGGCATGTTCGTCACCGACGACCCCGAACTTGCCGCCCGTGCAGTGATCATGTCGGGCGCCTATGAGCATAACTGGAAGAAACATCCCGGCCTGCAGAACAGCTTCCTGAACTGGCAGAACAGGCTGCCGCTTTACAACATGCGTATGCAGAACCTGTCCGCAGCCGTGATCCGGTCGCAGATCGGCGAGATCGAGCCCCGTGTCGTCGCCGGGCGGCGCAATCATGACTACGTCGCAGAACGGTTGAACACCTCCGCGTGGATCGACGTGCCCCCTGCCCTGAAACAGGAAAAGCGCGCGCCGGATTCGCTCCAGTTCAACCTGACGGGTTTTGAGACCGACGATGAGGCCCGCGCCTTTCAGGACGCGGCCAAGGCACGTGGCGTCAGCGTGCAGGTCTTCGGCCTTTCGGCCGACAATGCCCGCGCTTACTGGAACTGGCAGTTCCTCGGCGACCTGCCTGACCTGCCCAAGACCCGCGCGATGCTGATGCGCGCCTGCGATCTGCGCCTGCCTGCACGCCTGACGAGGCCTGAGCTTGACATCATCGCGGATGCGCTGGTCGCAGCCGCTGACGACATCAAGGGAACCTAACCCGCAACACTTTCTGTCCGAAAATACTCCCGCCGGAGGCCCCTGACCGGGCCACCGGCGACACCGTCAGAGCTTCGACAGCTTAGACTGCAACTCTGCCAACTGCTTCTTTATCGCTTCCAGATCCTCGCCGCTCTTGGCTTTCGCCTTCGGTTTCGGCGCCGGTTCCTCTTCCTCCGGTTCGGGACCGGACGATCCCGAGAACCCGCCCATGATCGACTTCAGGAAAGCCTGCTGCTGGCGCTGAAGCGCATCAAAGCCCGGCATCGAAGCCATGGGATTGGGGAAGGTCGAAAGGTTTTCCAGCATCTTCGACTGACCCTCGCGCAGCATTTCAAAGCTCGCGGCCAGAAACTGCGGCACCACGCTTTGCGCATTCGTCGTATAGCTGCGCACCAGATCGGTCAGCACGTCGATGGGCAACACGCTTTCGCCCCGGCTTTCGTGCTCGGCAATAATCTGCAGCAAATACTGCCGGGTCAGGTCGTCGCCGGATTTCAGATCGACGATCTGCACCTCGCGTCCGTCGCGGATGAAGGCGGCGATATCCTCCAGCGTCACATAGTCGCTGGTTTCCGTGTTGTAGAGCCGCCGGCTCGCATAGCGTTTAATCAGCAGCGGCTTGGCGTCGTCGGCCATCAGCCATCCTCCCCAGGATCATTCTTTTGCGTTGCAGCGAGATTAAGCCGCGCGGCAGAAAACACAACCAAAAGAAAAGGCGGGCACAACGTGCCCGCCTGAGTGCGGTCTCACCGACAGGGAGGAGTTAGGAGACCGTAAAACCGTTACTCGTTACCGAATTCGAACTTACTTCACCGAAGCGGTGGCTTTCTTCGCGGCAGCGGTCACTTCGGCCTGGGCCTTCTTGACAGCGGCGGTCGCGTCTTCCGAGAAGTCCTTGCCAGCGGCAAGCATCAGTTCGACGGTTTCCATCTGGGCTTTCTTCGCGACTTCCGCGAAAGCGGCGAGGTTCGCGGCGGCCAGTTCGGCAGCGGACGAAGCGAAGTCCGAAACGGCCTTCGAATAGTCAGCCGGCTCGTCCTTGACGGCGGTCAGCGCGCCAACCTTGCCGAGCGTTTCTTTCGTCCACTTGGACGAGATCTCGTTCGACTTTTCGGCAGCTTCGAGAGCAACCTTGGCGACCTTCTCGCCGAGAACGGCGGAGGTCTTGAACGTGTCCTGAAGAGCTTTCGCGTCGAACGGGAAAGCGGCAGCCATGTCATTCATGACTTTGGTGAAGTCCTGGGTCTTCTGCATCTGTCTATCTCCTGAGCATGGGCGATTGCCCTTTCTGCGTCTGCAATGAAGATAGATGCTGCGACGCAGCATTTCAAGTGTTTTTGCTGCGGTGCAGAAAAAAGTTTTTCGGCTTATTTTTCAGATGATTGGCGTCTCGGTAACGTAGGTTCCGGGCGCTGGCGCCAGAACCGGGTGCTTCGAATCGCCCAGTTCACGCGCCTCAACCATCTTGCCCGCGCGTGGTTTCACCCATGCTTCCCAGCGTGGCCACCAGCTGCCTTCATGGAAGGTCGCTGTGGCCAGCCAGTCATCGGCCTCGCCCATCTCGGCGTCATTGGTGTAATGACCGTACTTGTTCTTCGTGGGCGGATTGATGATCCCCGCGATATGGCCGGATTGCGAAACGACAAAGGTCTTGTCCTTCGAGCCATATTGCCGGATGCCGTTGAACGACCCTTTCCACGGCGCGATGTGATCTGCCTCGCAGGCCACAGCGAACAACGGAATCTTCACGTCCTTCAGCCCGATCGTCTCGCCGCAGATCTCGATCGTGCCATCGGCCAGCCGGTTCGCCTGACAGATCCAGCGCAGGTATTCGACCGCCATCTTCGCGGGCAGGTTGGTCCCGTCACCGTTCCAGTAGAGAAGATCGAAGGCCGGCGGCTTGTCGCCCAGCATGTAGTTGCGGATCGCGGGCGCATAGACGAGGTCATTCGAGCGCAGGAAGGAGAAGGTCCGCGCCATGAAATACTTATCGAGATAGCCGTCGCGCCCGACCTGTTCCTCAATCCCGTCAATGAAATCGTCGTCGAGGAAGACCGACACTTCGCCGGGATCAGAGAAATCCGTGAGCGTGGTGAAGAAGGTGGCCGATTTGACCGACTTGTCGCCACGCTTGGCCAGAACCGCCTGCGTCAGGGTCAGGGTCGTTCCGGCAATGCAGTAGCCGACGGCATTGACTTGCTTTTCACCGGTGATCTTCTTGGCCTCTTCGATGGCCGCGATGAACCCTTCCTCGACATATTCGTCGAGGCCGACATCGGCATAGCTCTTGTCGGGATTCTTCCAGCTGACAACAAACAGAGTATAGCCCTGATCGACGATCCACTTGATCAGCGAATTCGAGGGCTTGAGGTCCATGATGTAGAACTTGTTAATCCAGGGCGGGAAAATCACGATCGGCGTCGCATGCACCTTCTCGGTCGTCGCCTTGTACTGGATCAGCTCGATCATCCGGTTGCGATAGACAACCGCACCTTCGGTCGCGCCGATATTGTCGCCGAGAGCAAAGGCATCGGGATCGGCCAGCCGCACGAGGAAATCGCCGTGGTTGCTCTCGATGTCGTGGACGAGGTTTTCCAGCCCCTTCACCAGGCTTTCGCCATCGGTCTCAACCGCGCGTTCCAGTGCGTCGGGATTGGTGGCGAGGAAATTCGTCGGCGCGAGCATGTCCATCAGCTGATGGGCGAAATGTTCCACCCGCTTGCGCTCATGCGGTTCCAGA
This sequence comes from Albidovulum litorale, assembly GCF_025751495.1. Lineage (GTDB taxonomy): Bacteria > Pseudomonadota > Alphaproteobacteria > Rhodobacterales > Rhodobacteraceae > Albidovulum > Albidovulum litorale. The sequence goes on from NZ_JAOWKZ010000003.1 coordinate 657,717, forward strand.
TCGTCGATATCCGACAGCGCCATCTCCATCGCTTCGACATTGCGGAAATACTGCTGCTTGACGAAGTTGAAATAGGGATGGGTTTTCCATAGCGGGTTTGAAAACCGCCGGTCGGTCGGCGTGTCGTCCTCGGGCGCGGTGAACTTGCCCGAGGCAAGCGCGTGCTGCGCGTCGATATAGTGCTTCAGCGTCTTGCCCCAGAGCGTGGCCTGCTGTTCGATCAGCTTGCCGGGGTTCTCCATCGCCTCTTTCCAATAGGCAGTCACCGCATGGGTAAACAATCCCATCCCGGGCGCTTCCACCGCAGGATTCGGCGCGCGTTTCTGCGAAACCGCCTGAACCAGACGCTGAGTCAATTCCTCCAATCTGGTGAGATTTGACGTCAGTTTCTCAAGATTCTCGGTAGGGACGTTGAGATCGGTTGTCATATTAACCTTTCCTTCCTACTCTGTTGCAGTGCAGCATAACGATGTTGCGACCGCAGGAAAAGCGACGATTCGGTAACGGTGCCGGCAAAGGAGACGCCATCATGAAGAGTATGTTCTCTTACGACCTGATGGAGAGCGCCCGCAATACCAATGAATGGCTGGGCGCTTCGGCCCGCGCCATGGCGTCCTATCCGGTCTGGGGACTGGTGCCGCATCCGATGTTCAAGGTGATGTCCGCCTGGGGCCGGGTGACCGAACGCAGCTTTGCCCGCATGGTGATCAAGCCCGACTGGGGCATCCGCACCGTGGTGGGCGAGGATGACCGCGATCATCTGGTCGAGATCGAGACCCTTGTCGACCGCCCCTTCGGCAGCCTCATCCATTTCAAGGTCGTCGGCCGCGATCCGATGCCGCGCCGCGTTCTTCTGGTGGCGCCGATGTCGGGTCACTATTCCACTTTGTTGCGCTCGACCGTCAAAAGCCTGCTGCCCGATTGCGACGTCTATGTCACCGACTGGCACAATGCCCGCGATATTCCGGTCAGCGCCGGAAAGTTCGATATCGAGGATTATGCCGCCTACCTCGTCGATTTCATGCGCCATCTCGGCCCTGACATCCATGTCGTCGCGGTCTGCCAGCCGGTTCCGATCACACTCGCCGCGACCGCCCTTCTGGCCGAAACCGATCCGGCCGCGCAGCCCCGGACGCTGACGCTGATCGGTGGCCCGGTTGATCCGGACGCGGCCCCGACCGAGGTGACCGATTTCGGCCGCCGTCTGACGATGGGTCAGCTTGAGCACCTCGCGATCCAGCGCGTCGGCTTCAAATATGCCGGTGCCGGGCGGCTGGTCTATCCGGGCCTGTTGCAACTCGCCTCCTTCATCTCGATGAACATGGACCGCCACGCCCAGGCTTTTTCCGACAAGATCACCGCCGCAGCGAAGGGCGAGGATGGCGAACGCGACGCCCATAACCGTTTCTATGACGAATATCTCTCGGTCATGGATATGACGGCGGAGTTTTACCTCTCGACGGTCGAACGGATCTTCAAGAACCGCGAGATCGCGCAGAACACTTTCTCGGTCGCCGGTCATCAGGTCGATATCGGCAAGATCACCGATGTGGCGGTGCATGTCATCGAGGGTGAGAAAGATGACATCTCGGCCCCCGGCCAGTGTCTTGCAGCACTTGGTCTCTGCACCGGCCTGCCTGAGTCGAAAAAGGCGAGCCACGTAGAACCCGGCGCAGGCCATTACGGCATCTTCGCGGGCAAGTCCTGGCGCAATAATATCCGGCCGCTGGTGCTGGATTTCTTCGACGCCAATTCCAGCGCTCCGCGCCGCCGCTCAGCCGCAAAAACTGCCATTCGCGCCGTCTGAGCAGTCAGGCCACCTCACCGATCCGCTGGATTACCTTCAGCACGCTGAGCTCGATCAGCTTCAAGCATTCGGGTGTGGAAAACCGGTGGTCGGCATCCTTGACCAGTGTTAGCCTGATATCCGGCCCCGTCGCATGTTCGATCAGCCGCACCGCGACCGAGACCGGCACATCGGCATCGGCCGTTCCCTGCAGCATCCTGACCGGCATCGGCAGGTTGAGGGGGGTGCGCAGCACCAGACGCCCGCGCCCGTCCTCGATCAGCCGTTTCGTGATGATATAGGGCTCATCGGAATAATCCGACGGCAGGGCCACCTGCCCCGCCTCGATCAGCTCCTGCCGCTGGGTATCGGAAAACTCCGCCCACATCCCGTCCTCGGTAAAGTCCGGCGCGGCGGCAATCGTCACCAATCCCGCGACCTTTTCAGGGTATTCCCGCGCCATCAGCAGCGAAATCCAGCCCCCCATCGACGAACCGACCAGAACCTGAGGCCCTTCGGTCAGTTCCAGAATCGCGGCCCGCGCATCCTCGAACCAGTCACCGATGCACCCGTCGAGAAAATCGCCCGAGGATTGCCCGTGCCCGGAATAGTCGAAGCGCAGGAAGGCGCGGCCATGGCGTTTCGCCCATGCCTCCAGTGCCAGCGCCTTGGTGCCTTCCTTGTCCGACCGGAACCCACCCAAAAACACCACGCCAGGGCCGGCGCCATCGATGCGGTCATAGGCAATCTCGCGGCCGTCCTGCGTCTTCAGCATCTCACTCATCGGCGTCCCCCTGCTTCTTCTGTTCTCAAATACTCCCGGGGGTCCGGGGGTGGAACCCCCGGCCGTTGACTTCCCCCACGCGATCCACCAATAAAGCCGAAACATCACCCGCAACCGGGCGTTCCGTGGGCGCCAAACCGACGAGGAGCTAGGCCATGAGCCAGATTTCCCTGACATTCCCCGATGGCAATGCGCGCGACTACGACAAGGGCGTGACCGCCGCCGATGTGGCCGCCTCCATCGCACCGTCGCTCGCCAAGGCCGCAATCTCGGCCAGCATCGACGGCCAGCACTGGGACCTGCAATGGCCCATCGAGGCCGACGCGCAGATCGCCATCCACACGATGAAGGACGACGCCCAGGCGCTGGAACTCATCCGCCACGACTTCGCCCATGTCATGGCCCGCGCGGTCCAGAAGCTGTGGCCCGAGGTCAAGGTCACCATCGGCCCGGTGATCGAGAACGGCTGGTACTACGATTTCGACCGGGACGAGCCCTTCACGCCCGAAGACCTCGGCGCGATTGAGAAGGAAATGAAGGCGATCATCAATGAACGCGATCCGGTCCGGACCGAGGTCTGGGACCGGTCGCGCGCGATCAAGCACTATGTCGAGAAGAAAGAGCCCTTCAAGGTCGAGCTGATCGAGGCGATCCCGGGCGATGAGCCTCTACGCATGTACTGGCACGGCCATTGGCAGGACCTCTGCCGCGGCCCGCATCTTCAGCATACGGGCCAGCTTCCCGCCGACGCCTTCAAGCTGATGTCCGTCGCGGGTGCCTATTGGCGCGGCGATCACACGAAAAAGCAGCTTCAGCGCATCTACGGCGTCGCCTTCAAGAATCGCGATGATCTGAAGGCGCATCTGACCATGCTGGAAGAGGCCGCCAAACGCGACCACCGCAAGCTCGGCCGCGAGATGGAGCTTTTCCACCTTCAGGAAGAAGCCCCCGGCATGGTGTTCTGGCATCCGAACGGCTGGACGATTTACCGCGAGCTTGAGGACTACATGCGCCGCCGTCTGCGCACTGCGGGCTACAAGGAAATCAAGACTCCGCAGGTCGTCGATCGTGTCCTCTGGGAACGGTCGGGCCATTGGGAGGCCTACCGCGAAAACATGTTCATCGTCGAGGTCGAGGAGGAACACGCCAAGGAAAAGCGCACCAACGCGCTGAAGCCGATGAACTGCCCCTGCCATGTGCAGGTCTACAATCAGGGCCTGAAGTCCTACCGCGATCTGCCGCTGCGGCTGGCCGAATTCGGCTCCTGCCACCGTTATGAATCCTCAGGCTCCATGCATGGTCTCATGCGGGTGCGCGGTTTCGTGCAGGACGACGCGCATATCTTCTGCACCGAGGATCAGATCGAACAGGAATGCGCGGGCTTCATCGGGCTTCTCTCGTCGATCTACAGCGACCTTGGCTTCACCCAGTTCGACATCAAGCTTTCCACCCGTCCCGATGTGCGGGTGGGCAGCGACGAGATCTGGGACAAGGCCGAAACCGCGCTGGAAAGCGCGGTGCGGAAGGTCACGAATGATTATGAGGTCGATCCGGGTGAAGGCGCCTTCTACGGGCCGAAGCTCGATTTCAAGCTGACCGACGCCATCGGCCGCGAATGGCAATGCGGCACATTCCAGGCCGACTTCAACCTGCCGGTCCGGCTCGGCGCGGAATATGTGGGTGAGGACGGGGCCAAGCATCGCCCGGTCATGCTGCACCGCGCGATCCTCGGCTCGTTCGAGCGTTTCCTCGGGATTCTCATCGAGAACTATGCGGGCAAGCTGCCGTTCTGGCTCGCCCCCCGTCAGGTCGTCGTCGCCTCGATTGTCTCGGATGCCGACGACTACGTGGCCGAGGTGGTGGCCAAGCTGCGCGCCGCCGGTATCCGGGCCGAGGCCGATACGCGGAACGAGAAGATCAACTACAAGGTGCGCGAGCATTCGGTTGGTAAAGTCCCCGTGATCATGGCCATCGGCATGAAGGAGGTCGAGACCCGGACTGTTTCAGTCAGGCGGCTTGGCGAGAACCGGACCGAAACGTTGGACCTAGCCGCAGCACTTGAAACCTTCACCGCCGAGGCGACGCCGCCGGACCTGAAAAACAAATAATAACAAACCATTACGGGCGCCACGACAGAGGCGCCCGTTTTGTTTTGACGATCGGAAAACCATCCGAAAGTGTTTCAGGACTTCACGCGGTTGTGGCCCCACAGCTTCGTGAGTGGCCAGAGACCGGGCCCTGCCGCTAGGGTCCGAATTGTCGAAGATACGACGATCTGAACATTAACAAGGGAAGTACCCATGTCTCACTCGATGAAGACCCTCGCCGTTGCCGGTTCGCTCGCCGCCGCTCTCTCCGCGCATTTCGTGACGCCTGCCGCCGCACAGGACGACAAGGAAAAGTGCTTCGGCGTTGCGCTCGCCGGTAAGAACGACTGCGCCGCGGGCCCGGGCACGACCTGCGCCGGCACCTCGAAAGTGGACTACCAGGGCAACGCCTGGACGCTGGTCCCTGCCGGCACCTGCGAAACCATGGAACTGCCGGACGGCCGCATGGGTTCGCTCGAAGCCCTTGACCGCGACCTGCCGCAGGGCTGAGATTGATTGGGCACCTCCGGCATATGGCCGGGGGTGCCGACCGCGACCGCTGACTACGGACGACCAAGGGGGACACCATGCTCGACCAATCCGCCAAGCGTCAGCTGCCACCCCGGCCCGGCATCGGTTACAAGCCCCAGCACTTTTCGAACATTTTGCAGGATGCAGAACCGGTGAAATGGCTCGAGATCCATGCAGAAAACTACATGGGTGACGGTGGCCGCCCACTTGCACAGCTTCGTTACCTTGCCGAACGGTTCCCGATCTCGGTCCACGGCGTCGGCCTCTCCATCGGCGGAGAAGGCCCCCTGAACCGCGATCACCTTGCGCGCCTGAAACATCTCTGTGACTGGGTTGACCCGGCGAGCTTCTCGGAACATCTCGCCTGGTCTACCCATGGCGCGGAGTTCCTGAACGATCTGTTGCCGCTACCCTACACAGACGCAACCCTTGAGCGCGTCGCAGACCACATCGCTGAGGTGCAGGATCATGTCGGCCGCCGGATGCTGCTCGAAAACCCCTCAGTCTACGTGAACTTCACCGAGACCAATATGGGCGAGATCGAGTTCCTGACCGAGGTCGCCAGACGCACCGGCTGCGGGCTGCTACTCGACGTCAACAACGTCTTCGTTTCCTGCACAAACCGGCAGACCGATCCTTACGACTATATTGACCGCTTCCCGCATCAACTAGTGGGCGAGATTCATCTTGGCGGCCATGACGAGGATACTGACGACATGGGGGCGCCCCTGCTGATCGACGCGCATGGCAGCGAAGTCGTCGATCCGGTCTGGCAGCTCTATGCCCATACGATCGCAATATCGGGCCCGAAACCCACGCTGATCGAATGGGACAACGACGTTCCCGATTGGCCCGTGCTGGCCGACGAGGCCAGCCGCGCCGCCCGCATTCTCGACAAGGTCATCGCATGAGCCAGACTGAGTTTCGTGCGGCTTTGCTGAACCCGGAGCGTCCGGCCCCGGCAGGTCTGGCCGACCCGCAGGGCCGCCCCGCCGGGCGTCGGTTCGACGTCTACCGCAACAATGTCACGGTCTCGCTGACAGAAGCCCTGCGGCAGGCGTTCCCGGTGATCCGCAAACTGGTGGGGGAAGAGTTCTTCACGGCCATGGCGCGCGAGCATCTCCGCGCCCATCCGCCGACATCACCCCTGATGATGCATTACGGCCGCGACATGCCGGAATTTCTGGAAAATTTCCCGCCGGTTCAGCACCTTGGCTACCTGCCCGATATCGCCCGGCTGGAGCTTGCCCTGCGCGAAAGCTATCACGCGGCGGATGCCACATCCGTGTCCGCAGAGGCCCTGCAGGCATTATCCCCGGATACGCTCATGGCGTCGCGCCCCACGCTCGCCCCGTCGCTCCGCCTCATCCGCTCGCGCTGGCCGATCCACGCGATCTGGTCGGCAAACATGCGTGGCACCGAAGCGCCGAAATCCGCCGTGGCCGAGGACGTGCTGATCGCACGACCGGACTATGACCCCGAACCGCATCGCCTGCCCGACGGCGCCGCCCCCTTCATCGCCGCGCTGATGCAGGGCGCGGCCGTGGCCGAAGCGCTTGAGGCGGGACCGGAATTCGACCTGACCGCGACGCTGGGCCTATTGCTCGCGACCCGCGCCATCACCGCCGTCAACCCCGGAGACCAGACGTGATCGCCCTTTATGACCGCTTTGCCAACGGCCTGTCGCGCCTCGCCCCCGTCACCCTGCCGACGCTCGCCCGGCTGACCTTTGCCGGCGTTCTCCTGATCTATTTCTGGAACTCCGCCCGCACCAAGTTCGGCGAGGGCTTTGCCGGGCTCTTCACCCCGTCCGACGGGGCCTATTACCAGATCTTCCCCAAGGCGATCGAAGCGGCGGGTTACGACTTCTCGCAGCTGACCACGTTCCATTGGGCCGTGGTGATGGCGGGAACCTGGGCCGAGGTTCTGCTGCCGCTCTGCATCATCATCGGGCTTTTCACCCGGTTTGCGGCTATCGGCATGATCGGCTTCGTCATCGTGCAAAGCCTGACGGACGTCCATGGTCATGGTGTCGGCGGCGATGATCTCGGTCGCTGGTTCGACGCGGCGTCCGGGGCGCTCATCCTCGATCAGCGGGCGCTCTGGATCACGCTGCTCATGACCCTCGTGCTGATGGGAGCGGGCCCGCTGTCTGTGGACCGGATTCTGGCCGGCAGACGATCCTGAAACCCCTTTTCCGTCAACAATCTTGATTTTTTAAGGGAATCGCTCATCATTCGCCTCGCGTGAACGCAGACTTTCCTACCGCCTCCCTCTCTATGGGGCAGCCGGAAGACCCGAAAGACCTGGCTGCACGGCCCCGGCAATGACGCTCGGGGAACTACGACGGAGGAGAAACGGATGGCCACTGGCACCGTGAAATGGTTCAACACCACCAAGGGCTTCGGCTTCATCGCGCCGGACGATGGCGGCAAGGATGTGTTTGTGCACATTTCCGCCGTCGAACGCGCCGGTCTGAAGACGCTCGCCGACAATCAGAAAGTATCCTACGAGATGCAGTCGGGCCGCGATGGCCGGTCTTCGGCTGGCGATCTCAAACTGCTCTGAGCCCTCGGGACCAGGACATCAAGGCCCGCGCCCGGCGCGGGCCTTTTTCATGCCAGAAACTCGGCCTGCACATCCTTGCCCCAGCCGAGGGTCAGGTGCCCGTCGTGGTCGATCACAGGTCGCTTCATCAGCGCCGGGTGGGCGGCGAGCAAAGCCTCGGGCGGGCCTCCGCGTTCATACTCGGACAGCCCGCGCCAGGTGGTGGAGGCGCGGTTGATCAGGCGGTCTCCGAAGGCGGTGTGAAAGCCTGCGATTTCTGCCTGTGACAGCGGTTCGTCGCGGACATCGCGAAACGTCACCTCATGCCCCGCCGCCATGAGCGCTTTCTGCGCCTTGCGGCAGGTATCGCAGTTTTTCAGCCCGTACAGGATCATCGCCAGCCCCCATCTCCCCAACCCGTAGACACCGAAACATTGCGTAACACAAGAACTGGGCGGATCTTTGCCGGTGGGGATCTGATGGGCCACCGCGATCGGCGGAAATCCGACCACCGTCGGCAGCTTTTCGTCGTTTCCGCAATGTCAACACTTCGTGCCATTGCGAAAATCTTCATGGCGTTTTAGCAACAGTGCAGGTGGGCAGTACGAGTCTCGTTTAGCAGCAACAAAGAACGGAATACGTTCCGCGGCCCTGCCCTCACGGGGTGCGCGGAAGGGGGCACAATGACAGTATCAAATGACCTGATCGAGCGGTTGTCGACCGAGACCGGCCGCCGCATGATCGACCAGGCGCGGCAGGGGCGGCGCCGGGCCTTGGCGACGATTTCCCATATCTGCGTGACGGTTACGACCGACGGGCAGACCACGCACGATGAGTTGTTCGACGAAACGCCGACGCTCGGCCAGATCGTCGACCGTGTCGGGCCCGAGGCCTATGTCGTCTCGATCCGGATGCAGCGCCGCTCGCTGCGCGACCGCATCCGGCTGGCGCTTCTGGCAGCCTGATAACCGCGTCGGATCCGCGTCTGCAAAACGTATGGCAGGCGTATGGCATCCGTCCCGACAGCGTCAGGCGCCGGTTTCCGGCGGGTCGGTGCGGACGATCTCGATCTTCACCTTGGTGACGAAGGCGGCAAGCGCGCCGATCACTGCCAGAAGGGGTGCTGCCAGCACGACCGCGCCCCCGGCAAGCGCACCGATGGTCAGCGGCACTTCCAGAACCAGATCACCATCGGGTTCGGTGATGCGGATGCGCTTGACCTCCGCCTCGGCGGCAAGCTCCTTCACCCGCGCCACAAGCTGATCGCCCGCGACCTCGATCTCTTCGGTCCAGGTACGTTTCTTCGGGTCTTTGGGGTCGGTGTCGGTCATCGCTTTGGCCCTCCATCTGATGGCTGCGCGGACCATGGGCCGAGTCGGCGCGGCTGTCGTTGACAGGGATCAAAAGGGGCGCGGACAGGCCGCACGTTCAGGTTGTTGCCGCCCCTCATAATGCGCAAAGCGAGGGGCGGGTATACCCGACTACGTGGCTCACGGCGATGCTGACATCATCGAAGGCTTAAAAAAACGTTCCGGAGAGCACCGGGCATATAACGGGGTCCAGTACGATTTTCTGTAGTGACCCAAGGACCCCACTTTTTCGGAAGGGGGACTATTGTGACCGATTTCATATTTGTTGCCGCGCTTTACTACGCTTGCGATCAGGCCGCGATCCAGAACCGGCTCAGCGCCAGGGACATCCTGCGGTGTTCCCGGGTCTATGAGACGGTGAAGGTCCATTTCCTGAGCGACGAGGAACGGCAGGCGCTGCCAACCCTCGCGCCCCGCGACCACGCGCTGACGATGCAGACGGCCTATCTGCGGTTCAAGGATTGGGAAAAGGACAATCCCGACCTCGTGGCGTCGCTGAAGGCAGAGGCCTTTGCGGCGGTCTATTGAGGGGGGTGAACGACCTCTGCCGCTGCCCCGTGGTTGAACCCGCCCGGGGGCGCCGCGGTTTACCCCGCTTTAACTGTGTCCCGCCGATCATCGGCCATGTCCCGCTACCGCCGCCCGACCATCCCCGGCGCCACGGTCTTCTTTACCGTCGCGCTCGCCGACCGCCGCTCGGACCTTCTGGTCCGCGAGATCGGGGCGTTGCGCAACGCGGTACGGGCGACACGGGCGGAGCGGCCCATTGCGATCGATGCATGGGTCGTGTTGCCCGACCACATGCATTGCGTCTGGACCCTGCCAGAGGGGGACGCGGATTTTTCGGTGCGCATGGCGGCGATCAAGGCCCGGTTCACGCGTGTCATCCGTAGGTCGGGGTTTACCCCGACTCCACCCGCCAATCCGTACGGCGCGCGGGCGGGACGGAAGAGAGTCGGGGTGAACCCCGACCTACCCAAGGATGAAGCGCCGGTATGGCAGAAACGATTTTGGGAACATCACATCCGCGACGAGGCGGATTATCAGGCGCATGTCCGGTATTGTTGGATCAACCCGGTAAAGCACGGGTTGGTCGAACGGCCCGAAGATTGGCCGTATTCGTCATTTCATCGGGATGGCGGCACGAACCCGTAGGGTGCGCATTCATTGCGCACCCGGGTGGTGTGAAGAGGGGGCGGGGATGACGGAAAAAAGGGGTGAATTCGGAGGCGGTCTCGAAGGGTGTGGTGCGCAATGAATGCGCACCCTACGGCTTGCTAGAGAACTGCCCTCGCAAACCGCTTGCCAAACTCCGTAAGATCAATCGTGCCTTTTATAAATTTGATTTCCTCATCATCTTCCAAATTATTGAAAATATCTTTGTATTCTTGTCGAGCCTCCACCCAATCATATAGATTCTCGCCTGCGGCATGTCGATCATAACGCACCTCTACAAGCCCCAAGCGAATCCAATTATCTATCATTGATGGGAATGCCGGAATTTTGGCCATTTCGCCCGTCTCTGAGTAGAACCAGTTATAAAGATGCCTATATTTTACCCGATACTGACCACCTGAATCCTTGATACCAGCAGTAACCGTAGCAATTGTTCGATTTGCCTGCCCAGCAATAAAGCTATTGAGAAGGCCCGCCTCAAGAGGGTCCAACTGCCTAATAATATCTGAAAAAGATGGATGGACATCGTCCGTTTTTTGCCGAGTCATCGACGATCGGATGAGTCGGAGGTAAAGTTCCTTAAGGTTCGGTTCGTCACTCGAGAAAGCGAGACCTTGCAATGCAGGCGCAACTAGAGAAGCCTTAGGTTCAACAATATCCTCCTGCGGCACGTCCTTCATAACTTCTTCGAGATCGTGCTCAAATTTTGACTCGAAATATTTCCGCCCCTTATCAAATGCGAAGGTCACCGCTGCAATTGGCAACAAACAAACGTTGATCGCTTTGGTCAGTGTTAGGGCACTCTTTGCAAGTTCAGAGCCAGCCTCGCGTAGCTCTGGTGTGTCCTTTGCTACCGACATTATAGTAGTAACGACTTCGACGGTTTGTTTTGCCTTGTCGATGCTCATCACTCACCCCCAAACCCCCTCAAACTCCCGCCATTCGCCCTTCGACATGCCGGAGTTTTCCTGTGTCACCACCTCTCCGGCCAGCCGTCGCTTCAGCGCCTCGACCCCCTTGCCCGACAGGTTCACCCCGCCCATGCGGTAGTCCTCGAAAGCGCCGTAGGCCAGCGGCACCCAGTCGCGGACGATGTCGCACATGACCTCGGCATAGGCGCGGATTTCGTATTGGGCGTGGGTGTCGGCGCGCAGGCGCAGGAAGTGGAAGAGGTTGTGCAGGTCCACCTTCCAGTACCATTGCGTATAGACATTGGCGGGCAGGTTCATGCGGGCGAGTTCGCGGGCGAGGCCCTTCTGGCCGTCCTGCGACAGCATATCCTCGTAATGGTCATAGGCCCGCGTGGCGTCGTCGCGCAGGATGTCGAGCACGCGCTGCGCCTCTTCGCCCTGCAACAACTCCCCCCTGCCCTGATTGTTCACCGTCGATTGCGCGGCGAGATGTTCCGGCGCGGGGATGTAGAATTCGCGGTCGAGGATCGAGTAGCGGGCGGAGTATTCGTTGACGTTGGCGGTGCGGTGGCGGATCCACTGGCGGGCGACGAAGACCGGCAGCTTGACGTGGAACTTGACCTCGCACATCTCGAACGGGGTCGAGTGCCAGTGGCGCATGAGGTAGCGGATGAGCCCTTCGTCATTCGTGACATGCTTGGTGCCCTTGCCGTAGCTGACGCGCGCGGCCTGCGTGATGGCGTTGTCGTCGCCCATATAGTCGATGACGCGGACAAGGCCGTGGTCGAGCACTTCGTGGGCCACGTAGAGGCGCTTTTCCATGCCCTCGGAGGTGACGCGCAGCGTCGGCCTGGTCTCGGCGCGGGCCTCTTGGATCTCGGCCTGCTGTTCGGGGGTGAGTGTCATGGCGTCCTCCGGCTTCTCGAATCGTGATCCACTATATCTATGGGTTGGCCGGGCGGTAAACGCGATAGAGTGTATCAGGGGCAGATTTTCTGTCCGGCCCCGATTTTCTGTGGATCGGGCCGCTTGGCGGCGGGGCGGCGGGGCTGCTAGGCTGCCGGAAAACATCAGGGAGCAAGACATGGGCCTGAAATATCTGCACACGATGGTGAGGGTGAAGGATCTGGACGCCTCGATGGCGTTTTACCGGCTTCTGGGGCTGGAAGAGACGCGGCGCTGGGACAATGAGGGGGGGCGGTTCACGCTCGTCTTCATGGCGCCGCCGGGGCAGCCGGACTGCCCGGTGGAACTGACCTACAACTGGGACGGGGATGAGGGGCTGCCCTCGGACAGCCGCCATTTCGGGCATCTCGCCTATGAGGTCGACGATATCTACGCGACCTGCGCCCATCTCTTGGCCAATGGCGTGACGATCAACCGGCCGCCGCGCGACGGGCACATGGCCTTTGTCCGCTCGCCCGACAATGTCTCGATCGAGTTGCTGCAGGCAGGTGAGGCCAAGGCGCCCGCCGAGCCCTGGGCGAGCATGGGGAATACCGGGCATTGGTAAGAGCGGCGCTGACGCTGGCCTTTTGCCTCGCTGCGGCTCCGGCGGTGGCCGGGTGTCGGCTGGCCCTGCTGCTGGCGCTCGATGTCTCGGCCTCGGTCGACAGGGACGAGGACCTGTTGCAGCGGCAGGGGCTGGCGCGGGCATTGCTGGCCCCGGCGGTTGAGGAGGCGTTCCTAGCCTTCGGCGACGACCATGTGGCGCTCGCCGTCTATGAATGGAGCGGGCGGCATCAGCAGGACCTGCTTCTGGACTGGACGGTGATCACGGGGGCAGAGGATCTGGCGGTGGCGGCGGCGACGGTGGCCACGAGCGAGCGGGGGCATGACGACATGCCGACGGCGCTTGGATATGCGTTGGGTCATGCGGCGAGCCTGTTCGAACGCGCGCCGGATTGTACGGCGCGGAAGCTCGACGTGTCGGGCGACGGGCGCAACAATGAAGGCTTCGGCCCGGATCTGGCGTATCGCGAGTTCCCTCTGGACGGTGTGACGATAAACGGCCTCGCCATTTCCGAAAGCGACCGCGAGATTGCCGATTATTACCGGCGCAAGCTGATCCGGGGACCGGGGGCCTTTGTCATCGAGGTGACCCGGTTCGAGGATTACGAGGCGGCGATGGAGGAGAAGCTTCTTCGCGAGTTGGAAGGCCCGGTGGTCAGCATGCTGGCACCGCGCAGCCCGGGATGATCCGGGCGGGGCTTGCAGCACTGCTGCTGGCCGCGGCACCGGCCCATGCCGCCTGCCGACAGGCTTTGGCCATTGGTCTCGATGTGTCGGGATCCGTCGATCAACGGGAATTCGTCTTGCAAGTGCAGGGCCTTGCCGCTGCGCTGAGCTCTGACGCGGTGCGTGCGGTCCTTCTGGAAGCGCCGGGTTATCCGGTGGCTCTGGCGGTCTATGACTGGTCAGGGGCTGAACATCAGCGGCTGATCCTCGACTGGGTGGAGATCACCGACGAAGTGGTGCTTGAGCGGGTGGCGGGCGTGATCGCCACGGCGGTCAGGATCGAACGGTCGCCCGCCACGGGTGTCGGCGCGGCGATGCTTTATGGCGATGCGCTTCTCGCGCAGCGGACGGATTGCCCGCGCGCGGCGCTCGACCTGACGGGCGATGGGCTCAACAACTCCGGTCCGCAGCCGCGCGATATCGTGCTGCCGGGCCGCGTGCCCGACGTCACGGTCAATGCCCTTGTGATCGGAGTGAACCGGGATGAGGGATGGGATGGCGGCGATCCCGGCGTGGCGGAACTGACCGCCTGGTTCACGGCCGAGGTGATCCGGGGACCGGATGCCTTCGTCGAGGTCGCCCTGGGGTTTGAGGATTTCGCGGCGGCGATGGAACGAAAGCTTTTGCGCGAACTTGCCGAGCTGACGGTCAGCGCGCTCCCCGGGTCCGATGACAAGGTGGCCCTACAGTATGGAGATGCCGTACCGGGCGTATCTAGCGCAAGATGAACGTAAGGCTCAGTAGATGTAGCGGATCTGGTCGGTCCAGAATCGTTCCATCCGGCGCAGGAGTGCGTTCATCTCCTCCGTCGCGGCAAATCCGATGACACCGCGCGCCTGCATCGTCTCGGCATGGCGGGCGAAGAGATCGGAAACGGCATCATGCACTCCCCTGCCCTTTTCCGTCAGCCGCACCCGGACCGAGCGGCGGTCGGCCTCGCAGCGTTCGTGATGCATGTAACCGGCATCGACCAGCTTCTTGAGATTATAGCTGACATTGGAGCCCTGATAGTAGCCGCGCGATTTCAGCTCACCCGCGGTCACCTCATGTTCGCCGATATTGAAGAGAAGGAGCGCCTGCACCGCGTTGATCTCGATCTGGCCGAGCCGCTCAAACTCATCCTTGATCACGTCGAGAAGCAGGCGGTGCAGCCGTTCAACCAGCCCGAGCGTTTCGATATAGGAGCCGAGCAGGCCTTTCTGCCGGGTCTCATCGACCTGAGCGTGAACCGTCATCTTTTTCTCCGCCGTTTTTTCTGCTGCTGGTCACAGCCTCGGCGGAAAGAGGAAAATTTCGGTTAAAAGCGAAAGAGTTCAGGACCGGGCGCGGTTCCGGTCCCGTGCGAACCCGGCGATCTCTGCAATCAGGGTCGAGAAGCGTTCCGGCGCCGGCGCGGCGCCGGTCATCCACGGGTAAAGATCCTGATCGTTCTCACCCAGAAGCGCATCATAAAGCGCCAGACGGTCAGGCGGCATGGCTGCAAGATGGGCATCGGCATAGGGGCCGAGGATGAGGTCCATCTCTTTCGTGCCGCGCCGCCATGACCGCATGGCAAGACGTTTCAGCATCGCTTCGGCAGACTCGCTCACGCGGCGCTCTGGTCCAGCCCCTGACGGAGCTTCTTTTCCAGCCGCCCAAGGCGCCCGGTCATCGCGGTCATTGCGGTACGCAATTCGCGAATCTCGGCAAGAACGCCCTTGACTTGCGCCGTTTCGGCCGCTGTCTCGTCCGGCATATCCACGCCGTCGCCCTCACCGGTCAGAAGCCACATCAGCGACACGCCGAGCATGCCGGCCAGCATCTGCAGACGGTTGGCGCGCGGCTCTTTCGCGTCGGCTTCCCAATGTTCGATCACCTTTGTCTTCACGCCAAGGCGTTGGGCAAGATCAGCTTGACTCAGACCGGCCGCCTCACGCGCGGCAGCCAGCCGGTCGCCGAAGGTCGCAGCATCATCGCTGAACCAATTTTCGGCGGTTTCCGCGGTCTTTTCGAGCGTATCGGTGGTCATTAGAATTCCTTCTTGAAGTCGCTTGCGGGGGATGAAGTGGCAATCTAAGACATGGGCCCGGCAATTACAAACCGGAGTTCCGACAAATGCCCTTCATTTCCGACACGCTGGCCCGCGTCAAACCGTCGCCCACCATCGCGGTGACCACGAAAGCGCAGGAACTGAAGGCCGCTGGCCGCGACGTGATCGGCCTTGGCGCGGGCGAGCCGGATTTCGACACGCCTGACAATATAAAGGCCGCCGCCAAGCGCGCGATTGACGAGGGCAAGACCAAATACACCGCCGTCGATGGCATCCCGGAACTGAAGAAGGCGATCTGCGCCAAGTTCGAACGTGAAAACGGCCTCAGCTACAAGCCGAACCAGATCACGGTGGGCACCGGCGGCAAACAGACGCTGTACAATGCACTGATGGCGACGCTGAACCCGGGCGACGAGGTGATCATCCCCGCGCCCTACTGGGTCAGCTATCCCGACATGGTCCTGCTGGCGGGCGGCACGCCGGTGCCGGTGGCCTGCGGGATCGAGAGCCAGTTCAAGCTGACGCCCGCGCAGCTTGAGGCGGCGATCACGCCAAAGACCAAATGGTTCATCTTCAACTCGCCCTCGAATCCCACCGGGGCAGGCTATAACCGGGACGAGCTGAAGGCGCTGACCGATGTGCTGATGCGCCACCCGCATGTCTGGGTGATGTCGGATGACATGTATGAACATCTCGTCTTCGACGATTTCGAATTCGTCAGCCCCGCGCAGGTCGAACCCGGCCTTTACGAGAGAACGCTGACCTGCAATGGCGTCTCGAAAGCCTATGCGATGACCGGCTGGCGGATCGGCTATGCGGCGGGACCGGTGGAGTTGATCAAGGCGATGGGGACGATCCAGTCGCAATCGACCTCGAACCCCTCGTCAGTTTCGCAATATGCGGCTGTAGAGGCGCTGAACGGGCCGCAGGATTTCCTGGCCGAGAACAAGGTGACCTTCCAGCGCCGCCGCGATCTGGTTGTATCGATGCTGAACCAGGCCAAGGGGATCAACTGCCCGCGCCCTGAAGGCGCGTTCTACGTCTATCCCGATATTTCGGACTGCATCGGCAAGACCTCGGCCGGGGGTACGAAAATCACCGATGACGAAGCCTTCGCCACCGCGCTTCTGGAAGAGACGGGCGTCGCTGTCGTCTTTGGCGCGGCCTTCGGGGTTTCGCCAAACTTCCGCGTCAGCTACGCTACTTCGGACGCGGCGCTGGAAGAGGCCTGCCGCCGGATCCAGTCCTTCTGCGCGGGGCTGAAATAGGGGGAAAGCATGGCGGGCGATCTGCCGGATTACTACTTCCGCATCCGCGAAAATGGCGCTGCGGTCTTTCGGGTGGATACCGAAAACCGCCAGCGGCGGATCGAGATGGACCAGATCGCCGTCGTCAATGTGAAGAACGGCGAGATCAAGCCGCAGGGCGACCGCAAGCTCTCGGCTGGGGACATGGCGACGATCCGCGACTGGCTGGAGGCGCGGCGGGCATTGCTGGCGCGGCGGGATGTCGACGATATCCTCCGCGCGGTCGATCACCTCAACCTCACCACGCAATGGGCGCAGTCGAAGGCGACCGATGCGCAGCTGGAGGACGTGACCGACGCGCTCCTGCTTGCGATGCATGACCTGCGGTCGGTGCTGGTGCGCAAGAAATCCGAGCGGGTCCTGGCGTCGCAGGGCGACAAAGCGGCCGGCGGATCCTGATCCCACTGCTTTCAAATTGCGGCACCCGTTCCGGGCGCCAGGACATATCTCGCTCCCGCAAAAGCGGGGGCTCGGGCCTGCCTCCGGCGGGAGTGTTTTCCGACAGAAAGTGACGGGCCTTTATCCACTTTCTGTCGGAAAATACTCCGGGGTTTGGGGCAGCGCCCCAACCGGCCGCGCCGATGCGCGGCCCCAGTAAAGGAATGACCCGGAACGGGCCGCCTTGGGATCAGGCCAGTTCCACCTGCCCCCAACGCCCCCAGAAGCGCCACATCAGAAGGACCGCAGCAACGGCAAGTCCGATGGTCAGCCCAAGCCAGAGACCAGCGCCGCCGAAGCCCATGGGAAAGGCCAGAAGATAGCTCGCCGGGATGCCGATCACCCAATAGCTGATCACCGTGATCCAGAGCGGACCGGCCGTGTCCTGCACCCCGCGCAGAAGGCCGAGCGCCATGACCTGCGCGGCATCGAACATCTGGAAGAGCGCCGCGAGCGCCAGAAGCACGGTTCCGAAGGCGACGATCGCACCTGCCTCCGGTTTCGCCTCGTCGAGGAAAAGCCCGATGATCGGCCCCGGCAGGATCAGGAAGACCGCCACGACGACAAGCCCGAAGAGAAGCGACATCGCAATCGCCGCGACGGCCCCGTCGCGGAGCCCGACAAAGTCGCCCCGCCCCTCGGCATGGCCGACCCGCACGGTCGCGGCATTGGAAAGCCCCAGATGCACCATGAAGGCTAAAGCCGCGACCTCGATCGCGATGCCATGGGCGGCCAGTTCCACCGTGCCGACCCAGCCCATCATCAGCGCCGAGGCGTTGAAAAGCCCGCCCTCGGCCAGCCCCGTCAGACCAACCGGCCAGCCGAGCCGCCAGACCCGGGCGAAGGCGGGCCAATCTGGCCGCCAGAACCGCTGGAACAGGTGGAACCGCCTGAGATCCGGTTGCCGTGCTGCGTAGAAGGCGAGCAAAAGCGCCGTGACGCTCTGCGTCACCAGCGTCGCCACCGCCGCGCCGCGCACGCCAAGCTCCGGCGCCCCCCAGTTGCCGAAGATCAGCATCCAGTTCAGCGCCACGTTGACACAGGCCCCCGCCATCGTGGCCCACAGCACCACCCCGGTCCGTTCCAGCGCCGACAGATAGCCACGAAAGGTATTGACGAGCAAAGCCGGGATCAGACCGAAGCCCGCGATCCTCAGGTAATCCTGCGCCAGCGCGGAAAGCTCCGGCTCCTGCCCGAGCGCGATGAGGATCGGCCCCGACCACCACATCACCGGCAGCACCGCCACGCCGAAGAGGATCGAATGCCACATCGTCATCCGTGTATCGCGGCGGACCTGCGTCTCGTCCCCCTTGCCGAGAGACGAGGCCACCATGCCCATCATCGCAATGGAATAGCCTGCCCCGAGGATGAAAAGGATGAAGAAGGTGGAGGCACCCAGTACGACCGAGGCCAGAGCCTCCACCCCATACCAGCCCAGCATCACCGTATCGGTGACATGCAGAACCATCTGCGCGAGGTTCGAGCCGATGAGCGGCAGCCCAAGCGCAAGAAGCGCCCGCATATGGGCGCCGTATGTAAGCCGTTCCGTCATCCCCGAGCCTTACGCCTGACCGGGGGTAAGGTCCAGAGGCTGTCTCAGGCGGCGATATGCGCCGTCACGACGGAAGGATCGCGTTCAGGCAGGCGGATGAAGCCCGCGCGGTCAGATATCCGCCGGATCGCGGTATTGGTCCTGAGGAAATGGATCCAGATGTCACTAAGACCGCGCCGCCGCGCCTCGCTGACGGCAACGTCAAAGAGCGCGCCACCGATCCCGGCCCTTCGGGTGTCCTCATCGACCGACAGCGCGATTTCTGCCACCGGATCGCTGCCGTCGCCAACATGCAGTTCGGCAAGGCCGCACAATCGTCCATCAATCCGGGCACCGAGGACAAGCGCGGGCCGGGTGGCCGCCGCGTAGCGCATGATGGCGGCATCCGAGGACCAGACGAGGAACCGGTTCAGCCGCGAGTCCGGGCCGAGATGCAACAGATGCGCCTGCAGGACCGGGCGCCAGAACGGATCGTCCGGCCGCCAGGCATTAAAGTTCAACCGGGATATGACTGGATCGGACATCGTGCCCGCCCCTGATTCTGCGCATGCATTGCCGCAATGCAGCATCAAGATGGGGCTTCGAAGGCGTCATGGGAATACCCAGTGACCGCAATTCCGATCTGCGGGGCAAGCAAGTCACGTGCCCCGCACCCGGTTCATGCCTTGCTTGTGGACGCAGTCCTCCGCCTCGGTGCCGGCTTAACGGCGGTTTCGGCCGCTGTCGGCTCTTTGCCGTTCTGACCGGGTTTGCGGCGCAGATCCGGATGCATCGACGCGCCGAGGATATGGTCTGAGCCATGGACGACATGGCTCGCCCGGCCGACGATCAGGGGATCGGGCGCGCCGACAACCTCGGTGTCCTTGTCGGGATAGTCGAGCGAGGCGAGAAAATGGCGCATGCAGTTCAGCCGCGCCCGTTTCTTGTCGTTCGACTTGATGATCGTCCAAGGCGCGTCGGCCGTGTCGGTATAGAAGAACATCGCCTCTTTCGCCTCGGTATAGTCATCCCACTTGTCGAGCGACGCCTTGTCGATCGGCGACAGTTTCCAACGCTTCAGGGGGTCGGTTTCCCGCGACTTGAAGCGGCGGCGCTGTTCGGTCTGCGTGACGGAGAACCAGTATTTGTAAAGCCGGATGCCCGACCGGACGAGCATCCGCTCCACCTCGGGCGCCTGGCGCATGAATTCGAGGTAATCGGTGGGCGAGCAGAAGCCCATCACCCGCTCAACACCCGCGCGGTTGTACCAGCTCCGGTCATAGAAGACCATTTCGCCCGCGGTTGGCAGATGTTCGATATAGCGCTGGAAGAACCACTGGCCGCGTTCCTCGTCGGTCGGCTTGTTCAGCGCCACGACGCGGGCGAAGCGGGGGTTGAGATGCTCCATATACCGCTTGATCGTGCCGCCCTTGCCAGCAGCATCGCGGCCCTCGAAGAGGATGACGAATTTCTGCCCCGTCTCCAGTGCCCATTTCTGCACCTTGAGTAGCTCTGCCTGAAGACGGGCTTTCTCCGCCTCGTAATCGCGGCGGATCATCTTGCGGGAATAGGGATAGCGGCCGCTTTCAAAGGCATGGCGGATCGCGTCGGCGTCAACGACGGGGAAACTCTTCGGACCCTTTGGCGCCTCACCGTTAGGCACTAATTGATCCTCGACCGCATCCTCGCCTCTTGCTGACTGTGCGACGGGCGGCTCCGAGTCCATCGCCACCTCTGTCGCCTCACTGGCCGCTGATGTCACGTCATCTATCATCGCGCTCCTCCATTCCCGTGCGAACCCAGCCACGCTGGCACGTTTGGGCGCGGACAACCTTGATGCGGGTCAAACTGCCGCAAAATTGTCAGAGACGTTGCAGCTATTGCTCCTGTATCGTCTGGAGATAGTAGACGACAGCGAGAATACGACCCTGCGTGACCGCCTTCGCGTCTCGCGGATTGGACGCCGGGTCTTCCATCTCCTCGGCGACGAAATACCGACCCCAAACCGGCATATTTGAATATCCGTGGCCCTTGATCTCCGTCGTCCCGTCAATCGACTTGTAGACAGCTTCGAAAGGGAAGAGCCCACCATTGTCCTTGGCAAGATGGGAGAGATTGCGCGGCTTGCGGTCGAAAAGTTCACCCACCAATCCATCGCCAGCCCCAGTTTCACCATGACAAACCGAGCACCGCTCCTGGTAGATTTCCGCTCCAATTGCCGCGTCTTGCGCCGAGGCGAAGCCGGCACCCAGCAATCCGGTCAATAATGTGACGGACGCAGTCAACTTGAATACAGACATTTGCTCCTCCTTCTGCATCATAATCGGAGTATCCTTGCATGGGCGGATCGGAGGGAATTGATCTCCATCAATCGCCTCGCGTTGCGGGCCGACCGATCTGATCGGCACAGAGTGTAGGGACTACCGCTCTCTGTCGCTTCGCGCTAACGATGGGCCCATCATGTCCGAGGAAAAACCATGCTCACAATCTACGGCGTCTATCGCAGCCGCGCCTCGCGCAACTTCTGGCTGCTGGAGGAACTGGACATGGAGTTCGAGCATGTTCCGGTGATCCAGGGCTACCGCCTGCCCGATCCCGAGGCGGAGGACGCGCCCTTCAACACGCTCTCGCCCGGTTTCGTCGCGATCAGCCCGGCAGGTGCCGTCCCGGTCCTGAAGGATGGTGACTTCGTGCTGTCGGAATCGCTCGCGATGAACCTCTACATAGCGCGCAAGGCAGGCGGGCCGCTCGCCCCGGCGGACGAGAAGGAAAACGCGCTGATGGAGCAATGGGCGCTTTACGGCATGACCGCGATCGAGACCCATGCGCTCGCCATCATGTACGCCCATGCCGAGGGACGGGCGAAGACACCGGCAGGAGAGGCCGAGATCGCGTCCGAGACCGCCCGGCTGCGCCGCCCGCTCAAGGTGCTCAATGCCCATCTGCGCGAAAACGGCCACATGGTCGGCGGGCGCTTCACCGTCGCCGACATCAACATGGCCGAGATCATCCGCTACGCCCAGGCCGAGCCCGGGCTGGTCGACCAGTTCCCCGCCATTGCGGGCTGGATATCGGCCTGCCACGAACGGCCCGCCTTCAAGGCGATGTGGGCGAAACGGCTGGCCGAGCCTGCGTAGGTGCGGGGTCGTCGTCCGGGCTGAAAAACCTTTAAGAATGTAGTTCAGGGGTGCGGGAGGCGATTTCTTGAAAAGAAATCGCACCGGAAACTTTCAGAGTTTCCGGTGCCCGGTCTGTTTTCGTGAGCTTGCGCCCATGCAGCCGATCCGCCCGCTTTACCCCGCGATGGCCCGGATGCCGAGGAAGATGACCGCTGACATCAGCGCGGCAGCGGGAACGGTGATGACCCAGGCGGCTATGATCGTGGTGAAATGGGTCCGGCGCACCAGCTTGCGGCGGCCGCGTTCATCCGGGCCAATCTCAAGACCTTCAGGCATATCCATTCGCGCCTTGCGCATCCGCCGCCCGGTATCCCATTCGCGGAAGAACCCGACGCCAAAGACCGCGCCCACCGCGATATGGGTCGAACTGACGGGCAGACCCAGCCAGCTTGCGACGATCACGGTAATTGCCGCCGACAGGGCCACACAATAGGCCCGCATCGGATTGAGCTTGGTGATCTGGCTGCCGACCATCCGGATCAGTTTCGGACCGAAAAGGAACAGGCCGAACGAGATGCCCAGCGCCCCGATCACCATGACCCAGTGCGGGATGCTGACCGATTCCGAGAAATCTCCGGTCTGCGAGGCGCTGACGATGGCCGCGAGCGGCCCGACCGCATTGGCGACATCGTTGGCGCCATGGGCAAAGCTCAGAAGTGCTGCCGAAACCACCAGCGGAATGCCGAAAAGCACCTTCAGCGACTTGTTGCGGTTCTCCAGCCCCTTCGATTGCTTGCGGATCACCGGGATCATCGCGACCCAGACCGCGCCCCCCGCGACAAGGCCGATGAGAAGCGCCGAGCCGAGGGATATCTTCACCAGATGCTTCAACCCCTTCAGCGACAGGTAAGCCGCAAAGGCGCCTGCCATAATACCCACAAGCATCGGCACCCAGCGCCGCGCGGCGGCAATCTTGTCATCCTGATAGATGATGCGCGCCTTGATGAACCACAAGAACCCGGCAGCAATGACCCCGCCAAGAACGGGTGAGATCACCCAGCTTGCCGCGATCGTGGTCATCGTGCTCCAGTTGACCGCGCCGAACCCCGCGGCCGCAATCCCGGCACCCATGACGCCGCCGACCACGGAATGCGTGGTGGAGACCGGTGCCCCGATCCATGTGGCAAGGTTGACCCAGAGCGCGGAGGACAGAAGTGCGGCCATCATCGCCCAGATGAAGATCGACCCGTCCGCCATGGTTTCGGGCGCAACGATGCCCTTGGAAATGGTCGAAACCACGTCGCCACCGGCAATCAGCGCGCCCGCGCTTTCGAAGATCGCGGCAATGACAATCGCGCCGGTCATGGTCAGGGCATTCGCCCCAACCGCCGGTCCCATATTGTTGGCGACGTCATTGGCGCCGATATTCAGCGCCATATAGGCCCCGAAGGCGGCGGCGATGACAACGATCAGCGTGTTGCTGGTCTGGCCGAAGAAGATCGCGGCGGCAAGGGCTGCGAGCATGATGAAGACAAAGGCAATCCCCGGCCCGACCAGCGGCCGGCCAATATAGGCCGTCGCGGTTTCCAGATTGGACAACCGCCCCAGATCGCGGTCCAGCGTCTCAAGGTGACGTGCTTCAAGATCGTTGTCGGCCATCTGCGCCCCCGGATTTTTGCGCCCGCTGGGTAGGGGGGAATCACCTTCAGATCAACAGCCGATACCTTCGCTCCCCCGGTTTTCCTGCGGCAGAGGCTTTTTCGTCCCTCAGCGCAGGCTGTCAGGGATTTCGCAGACCGGAATCGGCACCATCTTGTGCTGGTTTGCACGGTTCAGACGGCGATAGATCGCCATGACTTCGGCCTGCCGGCCGGTCAGGGCAGCATCATCGCCATCATAGGTCATCGCCCATTCCAGTTCCGGATAGCTAGCGCCGATCTGGTCCTCATCGGTGCGGCTGTCTCCCCAAAGGCCATCCGTCGGCGGCGCTCCAAGAATGGCATCGTTGACGCCAAGCGCCCGGCCGATCTCATAGACCTCGGACTTCATCAGATCGGCAATCGGGCTCAGGTCCACCCCGCCATCGCCGTATTTGGTGAAGAACCCGACGCCGAAATCCTCGACCTTGTTGCCAGTGCCGACAACCAGACGGCCATGCTGCCCGGCAAGGTAATAGAGCGTGGTCATGCGCAAACGGGCGCGGGTATTTACCAAAGCCATCTCGCGCGCTGCACCCTGCGGTTCCCCCGGTAGTGCGGTGACAAGACTATCAAAGACGTCGGTCAGTTCAACCTCGACACCGTCAACCGCCGCGTGCCGCGCCTTCAGCATGGCGATATGGTCGCGCGCCCGGCTGACCTGATCCCTGCCCTGATGGATCGGCATCTCCACCACCAGGGTTGGCAGCCCGGTCCGCGCGGCAAGCGCCGAGGACACGGCGGAATCGATCCCGCCCGAGACGCCGACGACAAAACCCTTCGTTCCCGCCCGCGCGCAGTACTCCTCCAGCCAGCCGGTGATATGGTCGATGACCGCTTCCGTCTTCATGATCCCTGATCCTTGCTGCGGCCCCACCCTCACTCCATGGTGGACCACTCCCGCTTCACCGCTATATTTCGCGCTCCCTCAGCGGATTGCAAGGGCAAGCCCGCTTGCCCCGCCGCCCCCCGCATGGTCTAATCCGCCACCAATCAAGAAGACGAGCAGCACCATGGCGAACGACATCTTCTCCGGCCAGCCGGACGACTACAACGCCTCTTCCATCGAGGTGCTTGAGGGGCTGGAACCCGTCCGCAAGCGGCCGGGCATGTATATCGGCGGCACCGACGAACGGGCGCTGCATCACATGGTGGCCGAGATTCTCGACAACTCCATGGACGAGGCGGTGGCGGGCCATGCCAACCGGATCGAGGTCGAGCTGCACGAAGACCACGCCATCACCATCCGCGACAACGGCCGCGGCATCCCCATCGACCCGCATCCGAAATTCCCCGACAAGTCGGCTTTGGAGGTGATCCTCTGCACACTGCACGCAGGCGGCAAGTTCTCCGGCAAGGCTTACCAGACTTCGGGCGGTCTGCACGGCGTCGGCGCCTCGGTCGTCAACGCGTTGTCCGATTCCATGGTCGTCGAGGTCGCCCGCAACAAGGAGCTTTACGAACAGCGCTTCTCGCGCGGCCTGCCGCTTGGCCCCGTGCAAAAGACCGGCGCCACCCAGAACCGGCGCGGCACCACGATCACCTTCCACGCGGACGAAGAGATCTTCGGCCACCACCGCTTCAAGCCCGCGCGGCTCTTCAAGATGGTCCGGTCCAAGGCCTATCTCTTCTCGGGCGTCGAAATCCGCTGGAAAAGCGCCATTGATGACGGCGAAACGCCGACCGAGGCCACGTTCCACTTCCCCGGCGGCCTTGCCGATTACCTGAACGAACAGCTCAACGGCTCCACCACCTATGCCGACCGCCCCTTCGCCGGAAAGGTCGGGTTTCAGGAGAAATACGGCGAACCCGGCTCCGTCGAATGGGCGATCAACTGGACGCCCTCGCGCGACGGTTTCATCCAGTCCTATTGCAACACCGTCCCCACGCCCGAGGGCGGCACGCATGAGGCGGGCTTCTGGGCCGCGATCCTGAAGGGCATCCGCGCCTACGGCGAGTTGGTCAACAACAAGAAGGCGGCGCAGATCACCCGCGACGACCTTCTGACCGGGGGCTGCGCGCTCGTCTCCTGCTTCATCCGCGACCCGGCCTTTGTCGGGCAAACGAAGGACCGGCTTTCGACCGAGGTGGCGGCGAAGATGACCGAAGGCGCGGTGCGCGACCATTTCGACAACTGGCTGGCCGCCGACACCAAATCGGCCGGGGCGATCCTCGATTTCCTCGTCCTCAGGGCCGAGGAACGCCTGCGCCGCCGGCAGGAAAAGGAAACCGCGCGCAAATCGGCCACCAAGAAACTGCGCCTGCCCGGCAAGCTCGTCGATTGCTCCGCGACCAGCCGCGAAGGCACCGAGCTTTTCATCGTCGAAGGCGACTCGGCGGGCGGTTCGGCCAAGATGGCGCGGGACCGCAAGACGCAGGCCCTCTTGCCCCTGCGCGGCAAGATCCTCAACGTGCTTGGCGCCGCCTCATCGAAACTCGGCACCAATCAGGAGATCAGCGACCTGACCCAGGCGCTCGGCTGCGGGCTGGGCACACGGTTCAATATCGACGACCTGCGCTATGACAAGATCATCATCATGACCGACGCCGATGTCGACGGCGCCCATATCGCGTCCCTCTTGATGACCTTCTTCTTCACCCAGATGCGGCCGATGATCGACAAGGGTCACCTCTACCTCGCCTGCCCGCCGCTCTACCGCCTGACTCAAGGCGCGAAACGCATCTATGTGGCCGACGATGCCGAGAAGGAACGCATGCTCGCCAAGGGCCTCGGCGGCAAGGGCAAGATCGACGTCCAGCGCTTCAAGGGGCTGGGAGAGATGGACGCCAAGGACCTGAAAGACACAACCATGAACCCCGCAACCCGCAAACTGATCCGGGTCAGCATCCACGACGAGGTGCCGGGAGAGACCGGAGACCTCGTGGAGCGGCTGATGGGCAAGAAGCCGGAACTGAGGTTTCAATATATCAGCGAGAACGCGCGGTTCGTGGAGGAGTTGGATGTGTGAGAACTGTTAGCCCAGTAACTTCATGACCTGATTTTCGGAAATAAAGCGAGGAAGTTCGGAGCGTAGCCGCAATTCTTGGGCCTTTCGGATTTTCGTCCCGCGATTCATTTCGATCCAGTCGCGCGCCGCTTCGCCACCAACGATCAGAAAGTCAGTTTTTCCAGAAACGTTGCGAGATATTTGAGCACCGAATTCCTCCAGTTTCTCTTCAAGCAATGACCTTGGATTTGTTTTAAACGTTCCAGTCAATACTATCGTTCGGCCTTCAAAGTCGCTTTCAATACTTGAAAGCCTAAACTCACCGTAGTTTGCTACTCCGAATGGCTGGGATAATCCGGTGTCGCCATAGCAGTCACCCACGATCTGACCAATTGCCTCACATATCTCACTGGATTCGCCTGCCGTCAGAATGGAATCCGCCAACGCGTCTTCGCAACAAATCCTGATTTGCCGCACTCCAACAATCTGCGACAGAACCGGATTTGCATTGATCCTATCCAGAATGGCCGCCGCTTCGCGCTCCGTAATAGTCCCATCGCATGCAATACCTCGGCAGAACCCAAGAAAGCGATTAACTCCACTCTTTTCACAAGAACCATCAATTTCGGCGACTCGAACTTCCACGATACCCAGTACATTTTCGTGGTCCAACAGATCGGCGTCCAGATCCTGAAGCAAATCAGACGCGTCCCCATCGGCCACACGCGTGACAAACTCCTTACATTCGGCGATCAGAGGAGCAATCTCACCTCGCTCCAGATAACCACTGGCCGCAATGCCTTCCAAGAATCCCGTAAAGTAGCAAAAGAATTTTCTATCGTTACGCTGGCGGTGAATTCGCGCAAGCTCCGGACCGTTGTGTTCAAGCTCTGACATTCTCAATTCCATGAGTTATCAAGGGGTTTCACTCTTGAAGGACATAAACGCTCACGCGCAAATAAATGCAAGAGACAACCATTAGGTGTGCGTCTTGTATAACTGCGCGTTCACCCACCATTCCGGCACGCGGGCCACACTAATCGCCGCCAGTTCAGCCAACGCTGCAATTTGCCCCGCCCGATTTACGACCGCCGGAGCCAGCCAAGACCCCCTTGCCCTCCGGCTTGCGCCTCCGGGCAATCGGACCGGGTAAAGGTCCACTGGACCTTTACCTGATCGGTCCTCAGGCTGGGCTTCGCCAACCCGATGCTCGCCCCTATTTCTTCAGCCAGCCGCAGGGTGCGCCTAAGCGCACCCCACTCCGTTACGCCGCGTCAATGCCCGGTCATTCCACCCGAGTCATCAGCGGCACGCCTTCCTGGCTCACCTGGATGAGCAGGATCGTTACCGGATCGGTGGCGCTTTCGTTGCGGGCGACCATCGCGGTGTCCATCGGCTCGGCCGCAAAGCCACCGGCCGACAGCGTCGTCGGACCCTGACCTTCCAACTCAACGGTGATCTCGCCGTCCAGCACATAGACGAAGACCGGCCCGCCATGGGTGTGGCGCTCGCCCGTCCAGCCGCCGGCGAAAGTCACGCGCTGGATCGCGATCGCCTGGCCTTCGGCACCGGGCAGCGGCGTGTTGGTCAGTTCCACCCTCTCGCCCGGCGTATAGGCCTCTCCGGCCTCCTGAGCGGCGGTCGCGGTACAAATCGCGGTCATCGCGCATGCAAGCAGCATCGGTCTCATCGGCTGTCCTCCCTGAGATTGTTTGCGCTGAGGATGCGTCGCGCCGGCATGTCGCGGTCCGAGCCGCGCGTGTCCGGTGCCGGCACCAATCGACGCAGCCGCGCGCACTATAGCACGCCGCCGCCGTTTCGCGGAGGACAAAGGGAAACCGCAGGGCAGGCAGGCCAGCCCCATGGAGGCGTTATTTCTTCAGCAGCGTCGCCCCGGTCTCGGTCCTCAGGATCTTGCCGTCCTTGAGCGTATGAACGCCCATCACCGCCTCGCTGGTGCCGTCGGGGAAATCCATCACCGAATGTTCGACGAGAATGTCGCCGTTCTCATAGATCAGCCGCTGGTCGCGGACGGCCATCTTGTCGCTGGCCATCATCCGTCGGACCATCTCGGCCATCGCGGCCTTGCCCATCGTCTCGCCGCTCTGGTGGCGAACGAACGTGAAGTCGTCGTGCATGAGGTCGATATAGGCCTCGGCGTCACGGGCCTCCATCGCCTTATCGAGCATCTGGTAAAGTGCCATCGCATCCTCCCTCGCTGTGCCGATCCCCAAGGGTGAACCTGCCCCGCCCCTGGGGCAAGGCGAAAGACACGGGCGCGACTCGCGTCTTCCTGCCTTCGCGAGGGCAGTGAAAGGGACCACTCGATTGACCGGTACCGGAGGCAATGTTAATGAATTCAAAGTATTTAACCCTCAACGCACGAAAGCGCCCCTTGCCTTGAACCGACGTCGCTTGCTGATGCTGAGCAGTCTGCTGGGTGCAGGCGCCCTGTACGGGGCATGGTTGTGGGGCCGTGGCCCACGCGTTGAGGAACACCTGGCAACCGATCCCGACGCGACAAGCTTCATATACCGCGACGGTTGGATCGTGCCGGTCTGACATGCGGGTAAACAGCGACTTCCTGCGGCAGGCAGACCTTCCCCCGGTTGTAATCATCGGAACCGGCCCCGCCGGAATGACACTGGCCTTATCGCTCGAGGAGAAAGGGATCGACTGTCTGCTGGTTGAGGGCGGCGACGAATTCTACTCGGAAGACTCTCAAAGCGTTTACGAGGGCAAGACGTTTGGCGACGAGTATTTCGCTCTGGACGAGACAAGGCTGCGGCAGTTTGGCGGCAGTTCCAACCACTGGACCGGTTTATGCCGCCCGCTGGATGCCGCTGATTTTGAAGCTCGACCTGAACTCGGTGTTCCCGGATGGCCGATCAAGAAAACCGATCTCGATCCTTACGACATGGCCGCGCGGGACATTCTCGAGATCGGACAAACCCGGGATTTCGAGTTTTCCGGCACAGTAGACGAAATTGCCTTTGCAATGAGTCCCCCGGTGATTTTCAGCCAGAAATACGGCGACAGGATTGACGCATCCCGGCATATTCATCTGTCGTTGAACACGTCCCTGATCTCACTTGTCGCGGAAGGCCGGTCGGTTACGCATCTGGAACTCGCCGATGCCGCCGGAAACAGGGTCAGACTGTCGCCGCGCCTCGTCGTGGTCGCCTGCGGAGGGCTTGAGAATTCGCGCCTTCTGCTCTGGTCGAACGAGGTGTCAGGCGACCCTGTCGTTGCCGAAGCGTCTGCGCTGGGGCGTTACTGGATGGAGCATCCCCATTTCCGGCTTGGCGATTGCATGCTGAACAGGCCCTTGCATCGCAGTGACATACCGGATTGGCAGACCACATATTTCAACCCAAGGGCCGAGGTCATGCACCGCCATGGCGGTCTGGGTTTCGCACTTGAGATGCCTTTCCAGGGGCCCGACGACAGCCTTCGCGGCCACATGCGCCAGATCGGCTGCCGTGATCTGCCTGCCATGCTGGAAATGCTGAGTTCCGTTCGCGGGAAAACACCCACGTGCGGCTACACTCTCACCGCTGCCTGGGAACAAGCCCCCGATGTGGATAACCGCATCGTCCTGTCGAAAGAGGAACGCGATCGATTCAATGTGCCGCGTCTCCAGCTCCATTGGCGCAAAACGGCCTTCGATCTGCACACCGCAAAGGTGGGATTTGAACTGGTCGCCCGCGACATTGTCGCAAAGGGCATCGGTGCCGTGCGTGCTTATCGGCATTTGATCGACATGGAGAACTACACGAATAAGCACGGGATCGCCGGGCACCATCATATGGGCGGCACCCGCATGTCCGACCGGGCGGCTGAGGGGGTCGTCGATCGGAACCTAAAGATTCATGGCATGTCCAATGCCTATGTTCTGGGATCATCGGTGTTCCCACGCGCCGGGCATGCCAACCCGACTTTCACGATCGTTCAATTGGCCCTTCGCATGGCCGACCACCTCGCAAAACGCATCATCTAGACCGGTGATCTGGCTGTCTGGTCGCCTCGGTGACCGGCTCAGCCAATGACCGATGCACCGGGCGGCTATTCCGTCACGCCATCAGCCTGTCCCCTATCGGAAGGGACCGATCAGCGTGCCGAACGCACCCGACAAGTCGGTTTCCGCTCACGCCCCTTACACCCCCCTTGCGAGCCGCAAAAGCGGCGCTAGATTTCCCCGCGCAGGACCGGCGCAAACCGCCCCCCTGCTGCCCATCGGGATCATCGCCCTGACCACCCCAAGGGTCAGGCTCCCCTGACACCCCCTGAGCATCGGACCGGACGGCATCCGCCGCCCGGAACTCACGCCAAAGGGAACTCTCATGTCCAAGGAAAAAAGCCGCGGCAACCGCGAGGCCAAGAAGCCGAAGAAGGAAAAGCCGAAGGTGCTGGCCACCGCCAATTCCGGCGCCAAGGCCGATCCGGTGATCGCCGGCAAGAAGCTCAAGTAACATCCAAGGGGCGGGTCCGCCGGGCCCGCCCCGATTGCATTGCGGCCCGCATTCGCCGACACTCCGCCCGAACGAGGCGAGATGGGGGGCAGGCATGACCGAGGTCACCGGCGGATGCCAATGCGGCGCGGTCCGGGTCGTTGCGCGCGGGCAACCCCTGCGGGTCGGCATCTGCCACTGCCTCGACTGCCGCAAGCATCACGGCGCGCTCTTCCACGCCTCGGCGATCTTCCCCAAAGCTGCCGTCACGATCACGGGTGAGACGCGCGCCTATAAGGGCCGGCATTTCTGCCCCACCTGCGGCTCCTCGGTCTATTCCCGGTCGGGCGACGAGATGGAGCTGCATCTCGGCATGTTCGACGACCCCGACCGGTTCCGCCCGAGTTACGAACTCTGGACCATCCGCCGCGAGGGCTGGTTGCCGCCTTTCCCGACCGACCGCCTGTTCCTGCGCGACCGCGAGGAGTGAGCTTCCTGTACCGACATCTGTCGGGACGGAGGCTGTACGCAGGCCATACGCTTGCGGTACGGATACCATACCGGGTTTGCGGCAATACGGGCGGGCATCATGGATTTCATCACCGACAACCAGCTGCCGCTGATCCTGATCAGTTTCGCCATCGGCTGTTCCCTCACCGCGATCCTCTTCCGTCGCCATGTCTCGCAGAAAGCGTGGAAAATCGCCGATCTTGTCTGGATCTGCCTTGGCGGGATCGGCGCATTAACGGCAGTGATTGCAGGGGTTTACGCCGAAGACTCGTCCCGCCTCTCGCGCCAGATCGACATCGCCTATGCCACGACCCGCGAGTTTGACCGCGACGCGGCAAGGTTCCGGCTCGCCCATTGCGAGGTCGACCATCCTGCCGCCAGCTTCCGCACCGCCATCCGTGACCTCTGTGACAAGGTCGAATTTCTCTCCGCCTCCACCGCCGGCAACGCCCAGTTACCGCTCTTCATCGCGGTCACCGAACGCGCCGCGCCCCTGCAGGGCTTGAATCTGTTTTTCGGAAGTAAATCCAGTGATATGGAGGACGAAGTTGAGAGCTTCGATACAGCAGAATTCCTCGCCTTCGAGCCGCGGGACGCGATGACCGAGGCCGCCGTCGCGCTGCTTCGTCAAGCCCCCAGCGTCGCCGGAATCGCCGCCGAGTTCCAGGTCATCGCCAAGGCCTATGAGGACCTGATCGGCGAGGTCATGCATCTGAGAGATGAATGGCAGGTGCTGGAGGACAGCGCGGGCATCCTGACGCTTCAGATCCTCGCGCTCTGCCTCGTCGCCTTTGCGGCCCCCTTCAGGTTGGGAAAATCGATCGTCGATCTTATCTGAACTTATTGCTGCAAGCCCTTCAGATAATTGGCCAATGCGACAAGGTTGGCCGGTGTGGGCGTCGCGATCCCGTCGCCGGTATCGACCCGCACCAGCGGCCCTTCCTGCAAGGCTACGCCCAGTTCCGGCATCACCGAACTCCGGTCGCCGCGGCGGGAATAACCGTCGATCGCCGACATGACCTGCACCATCGGGAATGTCCCGCCATTGCGCGCAGAGATCGTCGTCAGATCTGCCGGTGCCTTGCCGAGCCCCTCCGCCGCCGGACCGTCGCCGCGACCGCCCGCCCCGTGGCAGGACAGGCAATAGTCCTGATAGAGCGCCCGGCCGGACACCTGCCGCTCGGGCGCGCAGGCCGTTAGTGCGCAGGCTGCCGCGATGGGTATGAGGATCCGGATCATGCTTTGTCCTTTCGTGACGGTGTCGTCATTCTTCCACCTGTATCGCAGCCAGATAGTCTACGACAGCCAGAACCCGTTCGGAGGTTATGACCGGCGTGCCGTCGCGGGCATCGGCGACGGAGGCATCGCCCGCAAAGACCGTGCCGAACAGAGGCATCGGGCCGCCATGACCGCGCAGACCAGTGCGGCCGTCGATGATATGAACCACCTTCAGCCAGGGGAACTCCCCGCCATTGCGCGCGGCGATGCGGGTCAGATCGGGAACCGGTATCGTGATCAGATCGCGCATCGGCCCGTCGCCTGCGGCCTTCTCCCCGTGACAGGCCGCACAGGCGCCGGCATAGACCTCTGCGCCAAGTGTCATGTCCGATGCGGCTTGGGCCGGGTATGTCATGAGGCAGAGAATGAGGGCGAGCGGGCGCATTGCGGTCTCCTGTTGCGTCTGCGTCATCCTGCGGCGGGCCTGACGCCAGCACCTTGATCAGGATCATGTCAGCCGCTTAGTGCGGCTGCAATCCCGCAGGATCATAGCCGTTGAAGCGCAGCACATCGCGCGCTGCCTGCATCAGGTCGGGCCGCACCTCCGGCGTGCGCGACAGGATGCGGGCGAAGTGCCGCGACGGGGTACCGATCACTGCGATCCGGTAATCCGCATCGGTCCAGAGCACCCAGAGTGCCTCAGTTCCCTCCGGCATCCGTCGCTCTATACGGCCAGGGCCGGTGACCGCCGCTTCGGTCGCGAAAGTCCGCGCCCCGGACGGCCCGCAGACCGTGCCGGTGACGCGATAGCGCCCCGCGCCGGTCACGGCCCAGGTCTCCGCGTGCGGACCGCAGGCCGGGTCGCCGATTGTCGCCGCGACATGCCAGACATCCGCGAACCGTCCCGCGTCGAAAAAGGCCGCCGAGGACATACCGGGGGTCTCCGGTGCGGGCGGCGTCCGGTCGCATCCGGCAAGCGCAGCCAGAACAAGAGGCAGCAGCACGGCAAGATCTGTCAGGCGGGGCATTCAAGGAGCTCCGGGCGAAGGGGACGCCTCGTCACCCTTATCGAGACCGGCCCGATGCGCA
Organism: Albidovulum litorale; assembly: GCF_025751495.1. Taxonomy (GTDB): domain Bacteria; phylum Pseudomonadota; class Alphaproteobacteria; order Rhodobacterales; family Rhodobacteraceae; genus Albidovulum; species Albidovulum litorale. Next base: position 691,484 of record NZ_JAOWKZ010000003.1, read on the forward strand.
AGGCGGCTTGCCGGCCAGAGCTTGACCGAATACGAAACGAATTGATGAAACGCGAAAAGCCGATCTTTGCCCCAGACCCCGCGCCGCTCGACGTGGCGGTGCTGGTCATGGCCGATACCAACGCCCTGTCGTTGGCAGCCGCGGTCGATCCGATGCGGGCGGCAAATCGCCGGGCGGGGCGGACGCTCTTTACCTGGCGCTATTACAGTGCGGCGGCGGGCGCGATTCCGGTGACGACCGGGTTCCGGATCGACGCGGACGCGCTGCCGGACCGGATCGAAGCGGACATCCTGCTGATCGTCGCGGGCTTTCGGCTGATCGAACAGGCAACGCCGCCGCTGCTGGCCCGGCTGAGGCGTCTTGCCCCGCGGCTCAGGGCGATGATCGGGGTCGATGGCGGTCCGTGGTTCCTTGCGCTCGCGGGGCTTCTGGATGGGCGGTCGGCGACGGTGCATTGGGAAGACCTCGAAACCTTCGCCGACCGGTTTCCCGCCGTCGATGTCCGTCAGGACCGCTACGTGATCTCGGGGCCTTTTGTGACCACCGGGGGCGCCGCGCCCTGCCTCGACATGATGCTGGAACTGATCCGCACGCGGCATGGGGCAGAACTGGCTCTGCGGGTTGCGGGGGCCTTTCTTTACGAGCCGGTCCATGCCGCGACTGTGCCGCAGCAGGCAGTGTCGGCCGCAAGGCTGGCCAAGGGCGATCCCGCACTTGGCCGCGCGATCGCGCTGATGGAACGGGGCGTGGAGAACCCGATCCCCATTGCCGCCATTGCCCGGCGCATCGGCCTGTCGCAACGGCGGCTTGAGATGCTGTTCGCCGAAAGGCTCGGCACCAGCCCGGGCCGGTTCTTCCTTGACCTCAGGCTCGACGAGGCGCGGCGCATGGTCGTCGATACAAGGCTTCCCTTGCAGGAGGTTGCGCTCAGAACCGGGTTTTCCAGCCAGATGGCGTTTGCCCGGGCTTTCAGGGCGCGGTTCGGCGCACCGGCCTCGGCGCTCAGACGGTCAGCGGGTACGGTTCAGGCAAAGACCCCCTGACAGAACCAGCCGCCCGGCACAGCCCCGCCATAGGCGTAGTAGAGCCAGAGCCTTTCGCCCGTCGTCACCTCCACCCGCCAGTAATCGCGGGTGCCCGAGCGCCAGCCGGGTTCATCGAGCCACCATTCCGGCGCGATCCGTTCCGGGCCGGTGGCCGAGGCCGTCACCAGATCCCGCCGACGCCAGCGGAAGCGGGCGGGCACCATCGGGTCGTCATGGGCCTGAACCGGCTCGCAGCGGAAAAGCACGACGGGCCGGGGATTGCAGGGCGGCGGCCATGTCTCGGCCGGTTTCGACCAGGCGACGGGCAGGATTTTCGCGGTCTTCTCAGGGATATGGGTATCGACCGGAACGAGCCGGGTGATCGCCTCCATCCCCACCCGGGTTCCGAGCCGCGAGACCATCTTTTCAAACTCCTCCCCTTCGGGGCAGCCCTCGACCGGGTCATAGGGGCCGCGATGCTGGCGGGCCTGAACCGGTTCGGTGACATGCGCCTCCAGCCGGAGCGTGTCGATGCCGAACCCCGCCTCCACCCCGGTCAGTTTCAGCGCCAGAAGCGGGCGCAGCATGGCGGGGTCGGCGCTGGCGCGGGCCAGACCGATCTCGACCTCCTGCATCCTGTGATCGGCGTGGAAAAGCTGCAACCGGACCCGGCGGGCACCCTGCCCCCGCGCCCTGAGCCGGTCGCAGAGCGCGGGCAGAAGCCGGTCGAGACCGGCCATGATGTCCTCGGTGAGCCCGATCGGATCGGGCAGCGTCAGGCGCACCGCGAAATGCAGGGGCGGACGGGCGGGCGAGACCGGCTCCTCCTCCAGCCCCAGGGCCTGATCGAGACGGCGGACCAGTTCGCGACCAAAGCGCCGCGTAAGGGGCGCGCGCGGCGTGCCGAGGATATCGCCGACATGGCGCAGGCCGAGGCGTGCGAGCCCGTGGACCGTCTTTTCGTCAATGCGGAGCGCCGCGAGCGGCAGGGACGCCAGCGCCTGCCGGGTCTGGCCGGGTGTGGCGATGCGGGCGACCGGCGCGGGCGGGGCGATGGTCACCGGCGCTGCCCCGCCCCTGATCCAGTGCCGTTTGGCCGAGCGCGACCGGGTCGCCCGCGCCTCCTGATCAATGGCATCGCCGTTGCGGGTCACCGCGCCGGGCTTGCCGGCATAGCGCGCGAGCCCCCAGGCGGTGCCGACCGTATCGGCAATCCCTGCCTCCACCGTCAGCCCGAGCCCCTCGCAATCCGCGGCCACGGCCGCCAGCACGCCCTCCTCGCCGCCGAAAAGATGGGCAGCACCCGTCAGATCGATGATGAGCCCGTCCGGCGCTTCCTCGCCCACCCAGGGGCTGAACCTGCCCGCCCAGCGCCGGAGCGCGGCCAGAAAGGCCGCCTCTATTTGCGGATTGCGGATGCGGGTGACAAGGTCTGGGCACATCGCGCGCGCATCCGGCAAGGGCTGGCCGAGATAGAGCCCCTTCGCTTCCGCCTCCGCGCTCAGCGAGGTCAGGACCTGACGGTTGGCCTCTTCCCCGACAATGGCAAAAAGCCCGGGCGGCAGGCCACGCATCCGCCGCAGCAGACATTCCGCCCCGAGGCGGGGGAACCAGAGGGACAAAATCCGGCGACAGCGCATGACAGAATGTTCCTGATATGTTCCACTCTATGCCCCTTCAGTCGCCGAGTCGAGTCGCCCCGGAAGGCCGGGGCGTAAGGTAGGTTAAAACCCACCTTCTCCGGGAAAACCTCAACCGCAGCGGATCGCGGCGATGCGGCCCTCCGCGTCGATCTCGACGTTCAGACGCTGCAGGCTGAAGTCCATCGTGATCGCATCGCCGGGATGGATGACCCGGACGGGTTCATCCAATCCGCTTGGATCGAACGCGGAGTCCGGTTGTCCGACAAGATATTGCAGCCCCTCGGCGGAACAACTTGCATCAGCTGGATCGGGCTGATCCGCCGCTGCCCCGACACAGCCGCAGAGCCCCACCAAAACCGGCAATATGGCAAAAGCTTTCATTTTCTGTCGCTTCCCGAATTGCAATGAGTGCCAGTATCGCACAGGGTCAATGAAAGAGAACGAAGGAATTGGGAGGATCTCTTATGCGCACCCGTGCCGCCGTGGCCGTTCAGGCCGGCAAGCCCCTCGAAATCATGGAGGTGAACCTCGAAGGTCCGAAAGCCGGCGAAGTGATGGTGGAAATCAAGGCCACCGGCATCTGCCACACCGACGAGTTCACACTGTCCGGCGCCGACCCCGAAGGATTGTTCCCGGCCATTCTCGGCCATGAGGGCGCGGGCGTCGTGGTCGAGGTCGGCCCCGGCGTGACCAGCGTGAAAAAGGGCGACCACGTGATCCCGCTTTACACGCCGGAATGCCGGACCTGCCCGTCCTGTCTTTCCCGCAAGACCAACCTCTGCACCTCGATCCGGGCGACGCAGGGCCAGGGCGTGATGCCCGACGGCACCTCGCGCTTCACCACATTGGATGGCGATCCGATCCTGCACTACATGGGCTGCTCGACCTTCTCGAACTACACGGTCCTGCCCGAGATCGCCGTCGCCAAGGTCCGCGAGGACGCGCCCTTCGACAAGATCTGCTATATCGGCTGCGGCGTCACCACGGGCATCGGCGCGGTGATCAACACCGCCAAGGTGGAGATCGGTGCGACGGCCGCTGTCTTCGGCCTTGGCGGTATCGGACTCAACGTCATCCAGGGCCTGCGCCTTGCCGGGGCCGACAAGATCATCGGCGTCGACATCAACAACGACAAGAAACCGATGGCCGAAAAGTTCGGCATGACCCATTTCGTCAACCCGAAAGAGGTCGAGAACACTGTTCAGGAGATCGTCAACATCACCAAGACGCCGTTCGACCAGATCGGCGGCGCGGATTACTCCTTCGACTGCACCGGCAACGTCAAGGTGATGCGCGACGCACTGGAATGCACCCATCGCGGCTGGGGCCAATCGATCATCATCGGCGTCGCCCCCGCAGGTGCGGTGATCGAGACGCGCCCCTTCCAGCTTGTCACCGGCCGGGTCTGGAAAGGCACCGCCTTCGGCGGCGCGCGCGGCCGCACCGATGTGCCGAAGATCGTCGACTGGTACATGGACGGCAAGATCGAGATCGATCCGATGATCACCCACACGCTGAAGCTCGACGACATCAACAAGGGCTTCGACCTGATGCATGCAGGTGAATCAATCCGCTCGGTCGTCGTTTACTGAGACACTGAAACATGCGAACGAAGGGGCAAGGCGCTGCCTTGCCCTTTTGTTTTGTGGCGCCACGTCATTCCCCGCGACAACTCGCTCCCCCAGATGCTGCTTTGCATTGAAATCAGGGAGGTTCCATTATCGAAAACGGCGGTTAATCTGGCCCTATGGGGGAAAAGACTAGCTTTACGACGACCAAGGATCGGGTCTGGTCGGCATATGCCGTTTTCGCCGGATGGCTGGCGCGTCAGCCTCAGCTTGTCCGGAAACTCGGCTATGGTCTTTTCGGGCTGGCCCTTTGGATCGCTTACCTGCTACCGGGAAATCTGGTGCGACCGACATTCGCCGCTTTGGCAAAACAGACGAAGGCCGGGAATGCTTTGCGCCTTTTCGCAAGGTACGTGCGCGAGTTCTGCCGAGGCATAGACAGGCTCGAGCAGGTGCGGCACGGCCGCACCGATGCTATCGACCGTATGTTCCGGATCCCCGAGGAACAACGATTCCGGACGCTCACGGCTGAACGTGGGTGCATTCTGGTGCTTCCCCACACCCAAGCCGGTTTTCCCATGGGCCGCGGGTTCTCTGCGCGCTACCCGCTTCTGGCCCTTGTGCGATCGGCAACGGACAAGCGACGTGCCGCAGCCGAATGGGAGGTCTATCAACATCTCGAAGCCGAAGTTCTGGATGTCCGCGTGGAACAACAGACGACCGTCGCGCGAAAGGTGCTTGGTACGCTCAGGCAGGGGCAACTTGTGCTTGGCGTGGTCGACCGTATCCGGGCGGCACCGCCGCCTGAGGCACCTATAGATCCGGTGACAGATACGATACGAGCCAATGCCTTCGGCCAACCCGTCGGGATCACCGGCTGGCCGGCCCGGTTCGCACGTAAGGCCAACGTCCCGATCCTGCCCGCAACGGTGGTACAGACGAAGGATACGATTACGTTGCATCTGGGAACTGCCATAGAACCCGACCCGGATTTGGCAGCCACAACACAGGCTTGGCTGGCGGAACTGGAACGGCTGATCAGGGAACATCCGGAAGAGTGGACCTTCGCGCTCGACAAGCACTGGTCAAGGGTGCTGCGCGCCTCCGTCGGCAATTGATTGGAGGAAAATCAGAGTTCTGCGCGTCGGTTTAGTTCATTCAGGGCAAAGGCAAGCAATTCCATCGGTCGATGACCGACCTGCCTTTCCACGTAGTGCACCCGATCAATAGGGCATCGGATGCGCCTTGTGCGCCTCCGCGATCTCGGCCAGCACCTCGTCCGTGAGCTTAATCGCCGCCGCATCCAGCGCGGGTCCAAGCTGATCAAGCGTCGTCGCACCAAAGATCGGCACCGTCGGAAACGGTCGCGTCAGCGTCCAGGCCAGCGCCATCTGTGCGGGGTCGAGCCCGTGGCGATGCGCGATGCCGAGATAGGCCGAAACCGCCTCCCAGACCCGCGGCGTGATGCGGCCGCCCAGCGCAGCGTTCGCCTCGCGCCGCGAGCCGGCCGGGATCACGTCGCCTGCATATTTCCCGGTCAGAAGCCCTGCCCCCATCGGCGAGAAGGCCAGAAGCGTCACCTGCTCATTATGGCCTAGCTCCGCGAGGTCGGTGTCGTAAAGCCGGCAAAGCAGCGAATATTCGTTCTGCACTGAAACCGGACGCGGCCCCCTGCCCTCATCCGCCAGCCGGATCCATTGCGCCATGCCCCAGGCGCTTTCGTTCGACAGGCCCCAGTGCCGGATCTTGCCCTCGGTGACGAGCGCGGCGAGCGTCTCCAGACACTCCTCCATATTCGCGACCACCGCCGCGCGGTCCTGTTTCGACGGATCAAAGCGCCAGTTCTGGCGGAACATGTAGCTGCCACGATTGGGCCAGTGGAACTGGTAGAGGTCGACATGGTCTGTCCGGAGCCGCTTCAGCGAGGCGTCCAGCGCCTTGCGGATCGACCGGCCGTCGATCACCTCGTCCTTGTCGCGCGCGACGGACCCTTCGCCAGCGATCTTGGTGGCGATCACCCAGTCGCCGCGATTGCCGCCCTTCGCGATCCAGTTGCCGATGATCTCTTCGGTGCGGCCCACGGTTTCTTTTCGGACCGGGTTGACCGGATACATCTCGGCCGTGTCCATGAAACTCACGCCGCGTTCGGCAGCCATGTCGATCTGGGCATGGGCCTCGGCTTCCGGCGTCTGGCTGCCCCAGGTCATCGTGCCAAGGCAGAGGGCGGACACTTCAAGATCGGTCGGTCCTAATGTGACGCGTTTCATGGTGCCTCCTTGCGTTGACCCGGCGAACCTTGGCCCGGTGGGGGGCGGGCGTCAAGCAAAGGCGGATTGAGAACATAAAGTGAACAAGTTATTCTTTTCGCATGACGACCCAGAATCTCGCCCGACTCATTTCGCGCCAGAACCGGCGGCCCCGTCCGGGGCTGCCCTTTCTCGGCGCGCTGTCGCTGGCGCGGGCACGGGTGCATGAGTTCTGTGGGCCCGCGCGGCGGGTGCTGGCGTTGATGGCAGCGCGCGCCACGCAAGGCCCGATCCTCTGGCTGCGCCCCGGCTGGCTGCCCGAACGTCTGTTTCCCGAGGGGGTGGTCCCCTTCATCGAACCGGGGCGGCTGATCTTCGTCACTCCGGGCCGGGCCGAGGACCTTCTGTGGTGCTTCGAAGAAGGCCTGCGCGCCGGGGCCACACCCCTCGTCGTCGCCGAACTGCCCGAACCGCCGCGCCTGACCCCGGTGCGACGGCTGCAGCTGGCCGCCGAGACCGGCGCGACAGAGGGCAGGATGGTGCCGACCGGGCTGATGCTGACCCCCGGAGCGGGCGGCGCGCCGGGGGTTGAAAGCCGCTGGTCCCTCGCCCCCGATCACGCGATGGGCCGGACCCGCTGGCAGCTCGACCTGCTGCGCGCCCGCGCCGATCCGCCGCAAAGCTGGGCGCTCACCGCACGCGCGGACGGGGCGGGATTTGCCCTTGCCCGGATGAAATCCCAAGGTCCCGATCACGCGGAAATGAGCGCGGCCGGACATGGGCAGGTATAGACTGGGCCTGATCCAAACCCGGAGCCGACATGCGCCACGCCCGCAACCAAACGGCATTTCTTTTTCTTTTGGCGCTGCTCGCAGCCTTGCGGCTCTGCAGCCTCGCAACCGGCCATTCCCTGATCCCGGCCGCCCATGCGGCGGTCCTGACCTACGTGCTCGACACCGAAGGCTCCGCCGTTGGGTTCGAGACCGATTTCGGCCGCACCCCGATCCGGGGGCGGATGCCGGTCACATCGGCCGATCTCAGCCTTGATTTCGACCGGGCGGCGGCCAGCCATGTCGAGGTCACGCTGAATGCCGATGCCGCGCGGGCAAGCTTTCCCTTCGCCACACAGGCGATGAAAGGGGGAAGCGTTCTCGACACGCGACGGCATCCCGAGATCCACTTCGAAAGCACACGAGTCCGCCCGACCGATACCGGCGCCGCCGTCACCGGGCTCCTCACGATCCGGGGTGTAACGCGCGAGATCACGCTCGACGCCCGGCTCTACCGGCCCGCCGGCACGGAGGCGGGCCATCGCGAAAATCTTTCCATCCTGCTCACCGGAAAGGTCAGCCGGTCCGATTTCGGCGCCACGGGTTTCGCCGATATGGTCGGCGATGAGGTGCGGCTGAAGATCCTCGCCCGAATCCGCCGCGCTGGCTGAACGGGCCCGGTCCGATTGAGCGCCCGCGAAACGCGGGCACAGGCCTTGTGGCACTTCATGCGATTCCGCTCCGCGGGCGGCTTCTAGGCTCCAGACACATTCTTCTTCAGATCCGAAACATGACGGTTGCGTCGGGCACGACGACTTTCTCTTCGCCCCCTCGGAGGTCGGCCCCTCCGTGAGCCGGGCGAAAACCCCTATGTCACCCCATCGCTTCCAACGCTTGCAGAACGTCTTCGGCGCCCCATAATTCCGAGCCGCATCGTACCGCCTCAATTTCTTGCGATTGCTGAAGATAATGCAATCTGGACAGGTCGACCCTCCACATGTGCCTGCCATGGTCATGGGGAAAGGACTTACGGCACGACATCTGGCTCGCCCAAAAACAGTGCGCCGAACCGTTTGCCGATCCTCCTCGATCCGTCAGCCGGCAAACAATGAGTTCGGCCCCTAAACAGGGTAAACCGCTTGTCTCGCGAGCACTCGTTGGCAATGGGTCAGGCAAAGCTCGGCGGGATGGTCCTGTCATTTGGCCTTGCGCGCCAAGATCAGTGTCGGACCGAACCCACCGATGAGATCAATCATGATCTCGACCGCGCCCGCGAAACATGCAATTCGTCGCGCGCGCCCCGCGCTGGATGCTGACGGCGTTCCAATGATCTGATAATGCTTCGCCGGGAAGGGGTGTCTTGATGAAACCGGAATTCGACACGATTGCCAGGCGGTCCATTCTTCTTGCCGCGGTCCCGCCGGACATCTGCAACCATCTTCTTACGAATGCACATATCCGCTCCTTCGACCGCGGTGGCACGATCTTTCTTCAGGGAGAAAGGGCGGCTGCCATCTACATCGTTGCGGATGGTTGGGTGAAGCTCTACCGCATCGCACCCAACGGCGCCGAGGCGATCGTCGGCACCTTCACCAACGGGGCGAGTTTTGGCGAGGCGGTCGCCTTCCGGCACGACAGCTATCCGGTTTCCGCTGAGGCCGTGACGGACTGCACGCTGATCCGGATCGAGGCCGATGTCTTTCTTCGGGTAATCCGCGAAAGCCCCGAAATCGCGATATCGATCCTGTCGGCCACTTTCGCGCATCTGCATTCCCTTGTGGCACAGATCGAACAGCTGAAGGCGCAGACCGGGGCGCAGCGGGTTGCAGAATTTCTTCTGGAACTGTCTAACTGCACGTCCGGCCGGTGCGAGGTGACGCTGCCCTACGACAAGGTGCTGATCGCGGGGCGGTTGGGAATGAAGCCGGAAAGCCTGAGCCGTGCCTTTGCGCGGCTGAAAGGCTATGGGGTCAGCATCCGCCAGAACGTCGCGCTGATCGACGATGTTGCGGCCTTGCGGGACTATATCGAAGAAGACCCGGCCCTCGCCTGGTCGCGTTCCTGAGGGAGTAGGTCAGACGGCCTCAGGCCGCGGCACCGAGAACCGCGAAGACGATCAGCATGAGGATCAGGGCAAGGTCAAAGCCGGCACGGATCGACGGCGCTGTGGACAGCCCCAGATAGCGTGCGAGTATGACATGCGCCTTGCCCCCGGCGAGCGACAGCACCAGAACGACGAAGACCGTACCGCGCATCCCGGACGCGGCCAGCGTGGTGGACGCCGCCGATAGAACCAGAAGCATCAGCCATGCGCGGGTGAGGGTCATAGCAGATAGACCACGGGAAAGAGCAACACCCAGACCAGATCGACCATGTGCCAGAAAGCTGCACCGGTTTCGACCGCGCGCGGGCTGCCGGGAACTGCGACCACCGCGAGAAGGATCATTCCCGCGATCACATGGGCAGCATGAAAGCCGGTCAGCAGATAGGAAAAGGTGAAGAACGCATGAGTCTCGAAGCTGATTCCGGCGGCGGCGAGATCCACATATTCCGCGGCCTTGATCACGAGAAACACCGCGCCAAGCGCAATGGCGCCCGCGACAAGCGACCTTAATCTGCCGATATGCCCCGCCTCGGCGGCCTGAACGGCGCAAGCGGCCAGCCAGCCCGAGGTGACAAGGACGATGGTGTTCACCCCTGCCCCGGCACGGTGCAGATGGGACTGCGCTTCGGCGAAGCCGGAAGGATCCGTGATGCGGACAGCGAGAAAGGCTGCAAGACCCGCGCCGAAGACCACGAGCTCCGACACGATCAGCACCCACATCATCAGTTCGCCAGGAAGCTCGTCGAGGAGGGTGGGGCGGCCTTCAGCTCTCTCCTCCATCAGGTCACGAGCTGTCGGCATATCTGTGGCAGCGCCTGCGTGAGCTTTTCGGGATGCGGGATCAGAACGAAGGCGCCCTGCCCGAACAAACGCGGGAACCACGATTTGCCATCGCGATCCACGGTGATGCCAAAGACCGAATGCCCCGCGCGGCGCGCCTCCAGCACTGCCATCCGGCTGTCCTCGATGCCATGGCGACCTTCATAATGATCGAGATCATTGGGCTTGCCGTCTGTGATGACCAGAAGCAGTCGGCGTTTGCGGGACTGTCTGGAAAGTTCGGCTGAAACGTGACGGATCGCGGCGCCAAGACGCGTGTAATGGCCCGGCTTCAATGCGGCGATGCGCTGTTCTGTCATCATTGTCATCGGCTCTCCGAAATCCTTCACCGTCTGGACGAAGACACGATGCCGCTTCAGCGAGGAAAAGGCGTGGATCGCGAAATCATCTCCGCATGTGTCGAGGCCCCAGGCCAAAGCGGCGAGCGCCTCGCGCTCCACATCGATGACGCTGCGGCCGTCATGGCCGTGGCCTGGGATGGCGCTTTCGGTCGAGCGGGAAACATCAAGCAGGATCGAAACTGCAAGGTCGCGGCGCTCCTTCCGCGTCTGCCGCCAGACGCGGTCGGTGCCCTCGCCGCAGGCCAGAAGCTCCACCCGTGCACGCACGGCGCGTTCGGTGTCCAACTCGTCGCCTTCCGGATGGCCGGGCGTCGAGACGAGGCTTGGACGCAACGCCTCGAACTGGCGGCGGACGGCGCGGATTCGGGCGCTCGCCCGCGGGTCCGCGCGAAAGGCCGGGATCTCGTCGCTGGCCTCGGCACGGGAATGCAGGACACGGGCATGGGCGGGCAGATAGGCACCCGTTCGGACATCCCATTCAGGATAAAGCCGCTCACCTGACAGCGCCTCGCGGTCCACGTCCTCGGGCGCGAGGTCGAGATGCAGCTTCAGTCTGGTGGCCGGAGCCTTCGAAAGCTGCGCGAGCCCAATCTCTTCCTGATCATCGGCAGCCTTGCGGGCGCTGTCCTCATCGTCCTCCTCGACCCTTCGGTTGAGGTTCAGGAACTCTGTCATCGACAGGATCGCCTCGAACTTGTGCAGGATGAAGCTGTCGTTGCGGTCGGCCTGATCGGCCTTGCGGCGGCGGGCACGGCGGGCTGTTTTCTCCTCGGCTTCCTCGGGCGTGCCCTCGGTGGCGCGGGTTTCGACCGCTGTCGCCTCGGACCGCGCAAGCGCGCGGAGATCGGGCCAGAGCGGGACCGGGCGGAAAGGACGGTATCCGCGCGGAGCCTTAAGCGGCAGAGGGGTCGCGGGCAAGGGCGCCGGTTCGCCCAGCGCCTGCCTCACACGCGCTTCGACGGCGGCCTCGACGGGTGGGAGCCGCGCGGTCTGGCGGAAGAGAAGCGTCGCTTCGCAAAGGTCGCGGTAAAGGCGTCTGAGGCCGGGTGCCTCTGCCAGCGCCGCCTCGGTCATGGCGCGGGCGGCATCGATCATCGCTAGGTCCGCAAGCAACGGATCGTCGTCCATGCAAGGGATTGACGAAGGAGCGGCGGCAGCCATGACGGCAAGCCAGATGTAGAGCGCCGCGTTCGCCTCCCTTGCGGGAAAGACGGCCAGGCTTTCCGGCAGCCGCAGGCTCGCACCGTCGAAACTGGCGCGCGGCACAGCCTCGCGCCAGGTGCCCAGGCTTCGCAACGCTGACAGCCGGTGATGGCTGACCTCGTCGGCCACCGGCTTGATCTCGACCGCCGGGTCGCCGCCGAGACCGCGAAAGAGAACTGCCAACCGTCCGCCCACCTCGGAAAGGTGAACGCGGGCTCCTTCGTGGACGGGTTGCCCGTCCAGACGGCTGGCAAAGGCGTGCCACAGTTTCCCGACTGTTTCCTCGGGTTCCCATAGCTCGATCTCGATCCGTGACATCGTCGGCCTCACCCGAAAACGGCGGTCACAAGATCGCGGAGCCCGTTCTTAACATCCTCATCATCTGTCAGGGGTTCGATCATCGCGGCGCGAATGGCGCGGTCCACCGACATGCCGTTGGCGATCAGCGTGGCGGCATAGATGACAAGCCGGGTGGACACCCCTTCCTCCAGATCCTGTCCCTTCATGGCGCGCAGTTTTCCCGCAAGCCGGACAAGCGGTTTGACCCGCTCTTCAGAGAGGCCGGATTCGCGCGCGACCACCGGAATTTCATGCTCCGGCTTAGGGAACTTGAACTCCATCGAGACGAAGCGCTGACGCGTCGAGGGTTTCAGGGTCTTGAGGATGTTCTGGTAGCCTGGATTGTACGAGGCAACGAGAAGGAAGCCCGGTGCGGCCTCCAGTTCCTCGCCCGTCCGGTCGATCGGCAGGATGCGGCGATCGTCGGTCAGCGGATGCAAGACAACGGTCACATCCTTGCGGGCTTCGACCACCTCATCAAGATAGCAGATCGCCCCTTCGCGCACCGCCCGGGTGAGCGGACCATCGACCCAGACCGTCTCGCCGCCTTTCAGCAGGTAACGTCCGATCAGGTCCGCCGCCGACAGGTCGTCATGGCAGGCCACGGTGTAAAGCGGACGGCCAAGGCGGTGCGCCATCGCCGCGACGAAGCGCGTCTTGCCGCAACCCGTCGGGCCCTTCAGCAGGATCGGCAATTCACGGGCCGCAGCGGCAAGGAACACATCGCATTCGTCGCCTTGCGGCAGGTAGAAGGGGGCGTCAGCCGCCCCCTTCAGGTTGAGGGTTCCGTCCATATCCATCACTCCGCCGGGGTCTGCATGCCGGGCTCAATGACCTCTCTCCGCGGGGCAAGGACCGCATAGATGAAGAGAAGGGCACCAAGAACCACGGCTATGCCCGAGGCGAACCGCATGGCGTAGAAGACCCAGAGCTGGTCCTGCACCTCCATGTAGTTCACGCCCATGACGCGCTGCAGATGGGTCTGCACCGTGCCCGCGAAGGTCAGCGTGAAGGTCATGAACACCACACCGCCGGACATCAGCCAGAACGACGCCATGTTGAGCACCTGATTGTAAGGATCACGCCCCTTCAGGATCGGCATCGCATAGCTGATGATCGCGAGGTTGAGGCAGACATATGCGCCATAGAACGCGAGGTGGCCGTGGGCCGCGGTGATCTGCGTGCCGTGGCTGTAATAGTTCACGCCGTGCAGCGTGTGCAGGAAGCCCCAGACACCGGCACCGAAGAAGGCGAGCGTCGCGCAGCCCAGCGACCACAGAAGTGCTGCCTTGTTCGGGTGATCCCGGCGACCCTTCCAGACCATGACAAAGGCAAAGGCCATCATCGCGAAGAACGGTACAACCTCGAGGCTGGAGAAGATCGACCCGATCCACTGCCAGTAACCCGGCGTACCGATCCAGTAGTAATGGTGGCCGGTGCCAAGGATGCCCGAGAAGAGTGCAAGCGCCGCGATGACATAGAGCCATTTCTCCACAACCTCGCGGTCAACGCCCGTCAGCTTCAGCATCAGGAAAGCAAGGATCGAGGCCATGACCAGTTCCCAGGTGCCCTCGACCCAGAGATGGACGACGTACCACCAGTACATCTTGTCGAGCGCAAGGTTCGACGGATTGTAGAAGGCGAAGAGGAACAGGAGCGCCAGCCCCCAGAGGCCAAGAAGCAGGATATTGGTGATCGCCGTCTTCTTACCCGCCAGAACGGTCATCGACACGTTGTAGAGGAAGATCAGCGCCGCCACGACGATGCCGGCCTTGACCCAGCGCGGCTGTTCGAGGAACTCACGCCCCTCGCGGCCAAGCAGGAAATTGCCCTCGAAGAGGTTGAAGAAATAGGTGACGACCACACCGGCCGTGCCGAGAACGAAAATTGCCAGTTGCAGATAGGCGAGCTTCGGGGAATGGATCTCCCGCTCGGCCTCCTCGGGGATAAGGTAGTAAGCCGCCCCAAAGAAACCCAGCAGCAACCAGACGATCAGGCTGTTGGTGTGCAGCATACGACCGACGTTGAAGGGCAGGATCTCGGACAGGAACGTGCCATCGACATAGATCCAGCCAAGGACGAGCCCGAGCGAGACCTGCACGGCAAAGAGCACCATTGCGACCAGGAAGTAGGCCAGCCCTATCTTTTGCGATTGATATTTCATGGTTCTGTCTCCTCAGCCCGCGTCGTTCGGTGGCCAGTCCTGGGCGCGGATCTTGTTCGTCCACAGGAGGAAGTCCGTAAGTTCGCGATATTCCTGATCGTTCAGGCCGAAATTCGGCATCTGGCGGCGGCCCTCGATGCCCGTGGGCATCGCATCCATCCAACCTTTCAGCGCTTCGAATGCCGCCTCAGGATCGTCAGCGACGCCCCAGCGGGTCATCACATTGGCCAGTTCCGGGGCGAAATAGGCGCCTTCGCCAAGGATCGTGTGGCAGTTGACGCAGGCATGTTTTTCCCACAGGTGCTTGCCTGCCGCGACGCTGTCGGTCAGCCCGGCTTCGTCGGTCGATGTCGTTGTTATGTAGTTGTGCGAGTGAACCGTTAGGCCCACGAAGATGATGATGAAGAACAGCGACCCGCCGTAGAAGATATTGCGGGCCATGCTCTTGGTCATGACTTCGCGCATGGCGGAATCCTTCCCGGAGCTGTTTCAGGTAACGCCGGTGTGATCCTTTCGGGAGAGTCGGGCCTTAACAAAAGTCAACCGGAACGCCCGCGCGGCAGTTCAGGCGACGATTTCGATCCGCGCGCCCGGAAATTCCGTCAGCGCTGCCTCCATCGCAGACCGGTCCATCAGGCAGAACGCGGTGGACAGCGCGTCCGCCACAGCGGCTTCGGGCGCGCTGACCGAGATGGTCGACCAGAGCGGCGGCTGTCCTGACGGGCCGAGAATGTGCGATTGCCCGCTGCCGATTAGCGTTCCACGCGGTGAGGACGTGGCGAGCGCCCGGTTGGTCAGACGAACCTCCCTGAGCGTCTTTCCCGCATGGCTGGCTATCGCCGCCGTCCAGCCAGACCGGTTCGGCCCATTCCCGAGCGCCTGGATTTCACCCATATCGATCAGGGCGTCACCATATCCGTCCGCCCGCAGCAGCGCAGCGATCCGGTCGGCCGCCCAGCCCTGCGCGATGCCGTTGAAGGTCAGCGCCTGACCGTGGGACAGACGGACCTCCTCCGGTGCAATCTTCACGCGGGTCCAGCCGATGGTGTCACGCGCCACCGACAGATCCCCACCCCGCGCCTCGGCGAGCCAAAGGGGCTGAACAGTAGGATCGAACGCACCGGACGTCGCGCCGTGAACACGCGCGCAAAGGTCAAGCAGCGCGTGGAAGTCGGACGAGGGCCAGGCAAGTCGTCCATCGCGGTTCAGCCGTGTCAGCGCCGAGTCGCGGTAGAGCGAGAACTGCGCCTCGATCCATTCGATTTCCGCCTCCACCCGACGAAACGTCCGGCGCGCGTGAAGTGGGTCTGCCCCGACAAGACGCAGCATGAGCGCCGCACCGAAGCCGGTACCCTGCCATTCGGACAGGGTCGCGGCCCGCGCAGGCATTGCGAGCGCGCAGGCGGTGAGCGACAGGAAACGGCGGCGGTTCATGTTGTGGGCTTTCCGACGGGGGCTCGGGGGACGCGGGGCAGAAGCCAGGCCGGGATCAGCATCGTGAAGGCCAGTGCGAAGGCGGCGATCCATAGCCCACCCGCGATCAACGATGCCTGCATGTGCCAATCCGGCATCGTGCTGCCGACGTAGCGAGCAAGCGCGGCGAGCGGCATCAGAACATAGGCAAGCGCCACGGGTCCGGGTGCAGCCAGTGGCCGGCCGGTGTGACCGAGCGTCGCCCGCGACAGAACCGACAGAGTCATGCCGCCGACGGCACCGATGCCGAGAAGATGCAGCGCGGCGACCTCGGACCCGATATTAAGATTCGACAGCCCATAAGCCAAAAGCCCCAGACCGGTAAGGCCGTAGGACAAATGCAGCGTCCAGAGGATTGGCCGCCGCACGGTCCAGCCGCCCCGCCAGAGGGTCAGCCGCGCGACGGCGGCGCTGCCCGCGAGTATGGCAAGCAGGCCGGTGATGATTTCGGGCAATCCCGCCAGCACCGCAGGCGGAAGCGCAAGCGCCGGAGCAATAGAAAGCACGGCCAATGGCCTGGGGTTCACGGGCAGCCTGTCCTCGCGCCCGGTGGCCACCATTGCATTGCGCGTAAAGCCCGGTGTCACGCGACCGCCGAGAATGACGATCATCGCGATCAGGGTCAGAAGACCGGCGCGCAAACCCGGCTCCACCCCGTCGGACAGGATACCCAGCCATTCGAGATGGCAGAAAAGGTTGGCGGACCAGAAAAGCGCCAGCGCCAGAAGGAAGATCAGCTGCTGCGGCTTCGGGCGGACCAGAAGCTGTGCGGCGATCTTCAGGGCGAGTATCGGCAGGAAAGCAAGGTCTGCAACCGCAACCCAGAATGGCGGCAGAAGCGCCGAGTCCCACATCGCCAACCGCCCGGCGAACCAGAACAGAAATGCCAAACCGATGAAACGCTGCGGTGCGGCCTTGCCGCCGGTCCAGTTCGGCACCGCTGTCAGCAGGAACCCGCCCAAAGCCGCCGCGCCATAGCCGAAGATCATCTCATGCGCGTGCCAGATGTGAGGCGGCTGCGCCGGGGCAAGAACAGCGATGCCACCCATCGCATCGACCGCGAGGTAACCCTCCCACACCCCCATGGCGACCAGTGCAAAAAGGCAGGAAGCCAGAAAAAAGATGCGGAACCCTTCGGAGAATACTCGCAGGATCATGGTCACGCGGCCTCCGCCCGCGCCCGGCGTTTCAGGACCGGGCATTGTGCTGCGTCATTCATGATCACCTGACACCGCAGGCAAAGGACGCATTCATTGGGATTGATGCGGCCGATCGCGTCGATCGCGCCGACGGTGCATTTCGTTTCGCACATCCGGCATTCGCGCCCGCATTGAGGCCGACGCTTCAGCCAGTCGAAGATCTTCAGTTTCGCTGGAATGGCAAGACCGGCGCCCAGCGGGCACAGATAACGGCAAAAGAAGCGTTCGATGAAAAGGCCTGCGGCAAGCAGCGACAGCGCGAACAGCACGAAAGGCCATGCCCGCAGGAAACGGAGCGAAATCGCGGTCTTGAACGGTTCGACCTCGGCCGCGATCAGGGCGTGATG
Organism: Albidovulum litorale; assembly: GCF_025751495.1. GTDB lineage: Bacteria > Pseudomonadota > Alphaproteobacteria > Rhodobacterales > Rhodobacteraceae > Albidovulum > Albidovulum litorale. Next base: position 708,746 of record NZ_JAOWKZ010000003.1, read on the forward strand.
CATGGAATAGAACGACAGCGCTAGGATGCCGACAAACGCAGTGTATTTGATCACCCAGAGCCGTTCATGCAGCGCCTGCGGCACCGCGATCTGCTTGACACCGAGTTTTTGCGCGGCCGCGTTCGTCAATTCCTGCAACGCCCCGAACGGGCAAAGCCATCCGCAATAGACCCCGCGCCCCCAGAACAGCATCCCAAGCGCCGTAAAGCCCCAGAGAATGAAGATCACCGGCTCGATCAGGAAGGTCTCCCAGCGGAATCCGGTCAGTAGTGAATGAATGAAGGCCACGACCTGAACCACTGACAGTTGCCCGTTCAGCCCCATGCCCAGCACAAGGAAGGTCGCGGCGAGAAAGGTCAGGCGCCCGGTTCTCCACAGACGCGGACGGCGGGTGATCCATTCCTGTGCAAAAAGGATCAATGTGAGGACCGTCAGCATCAAAGCCACGATCGCGATCTGCGGCTGCTTGGCGCGCCACGAGGAGACCCAAAGCGGATCGTCTTCGGGCGGCGGCGCAACGCGGAATGCGCCAGGCAAGCTGTAGGGAAGCGCAATGGTCATCGCGACCTCGCCCGTCTCGGTCGGACGGGTCGCGTTGACCTCGACCGTGAAAGGTAAGGTCGGGTCGATCTCGACCGGCAACGCAAAAAGGCTGATCTCTTTCATCTCAGGCGCGCCTTCTGCACGCAGCCGCTTTTGCATCTGGTATCGGTTCTCGGTCGGTTGCCAGCGCCTATCGCCCTGAACCACGGTGAGGCGGTCAAAGACGCCGGTTTTCCGCCAGTCGGTGCCCCGGTGCGACTGGACACCACGGGACATGACGATAAGCGCCGTGCCCCCGACGCCAAGATTGCCCGTCGCCTTCGTGAAATCCTGCTGGCCCAGCAGGTTACGGCCCACCGTTGGCGTGTCGATAATGCCGGCCCAGAGGTGCAGGAACTCGCCCGGCCCCGGTGTGATCGGCACCTTCGCCCCGGCCAGCGCGGCCGCCGCCTCCGCCATGGTCACGCGCGTCTCGGTCAGTGCCCCCATGGCCACAAGCTCGTCCCATGTGGCGGGCGCATAGGCCAGCCGGTCAACGCCGTTGCTTCCCGCAATCACCCCGCGCGCGATCGCGAGCGTTCGGGCCGTGCGCAGGATGCCGTCGCGAATGACGCCGGTCGATACCGTCGCGCGGCTGATGACATCCGGCAACCCGTCAGGGGATCCGGCGGCCCCGGCAGCACCAAGGTCATGGTCGGCGAAACCGGCGACATAGGCCGCGATATCTTCATCCGAAATACCAAGGGTCAGCACCGGCTCTTCATGCCGGACAAGAAGTGCTCCGCCGATCCTTCCCTCGGGCGTGACCGCCACGAGTACATCGAGCGGGCGGCCGGAATAGCCGACTGAACCCGCAACCTCCCAGGTGGAACCGATATGGCCCGCAACAGTGCCACCCGCGGAAACGGTCCATCCGGGAACGCCGCCTTCCGAACGCGTCACCTGCACGGGCCCGGCCAGACCGAGAAGCGAAGCGGCTTCAAGGGCCGTCGGTGCACGCAGGTCAGGCGCGTCCTCGGCCAGTGGCCCGGCTGCCTGCGCAGGAAGGGCCAGAAGGCAGAACAGCAGAAGGACGCGCAGGATGCGGAACATGTTTCTTCCAGTGCGCGATCCGTCGCAGGCCAGCCTTAACGAAAGTCAAGGAACGGGATTGTGAGGCCACCACATAGTACCGCCAGCCTCACCAGCTGAACGGAGAGATTCCATGAGACCCCAAGCCAAATCAGTCCGGGCTGTCCTTTTGGGCAGCGCCGCGCTGGCGCTTGGTCTTCTCGCCGCGCCCGTCTTCGCGCAGGAGAAGCCCAAGGATCACGCGGACGGCCCCGCGGCCGCCTACGAGCCGTCGATGACCACACTCGGCCAGTTGCAGGTCGAAATTCCGGGCCGCAAACCGGACGATCCGGTCATGACGCAGGAAGAATTCCAGCGCGGCACGCAGATTTATTTCGAGCGCTGCGCAGGCTGCCACGGCGTTCTGCGCAAGGGCGCGACGGGCAAGCCGCTGACGACCGACATCACGCGGGAAAACGGCTACGACTACCTGCACAGCTTCATCACCTACGGCTCGCCCGCAGGTATGCCGAACTGGGGCACCTCGGGCGAGATGACCGAGGAAGACGTGGACCTGATGGCCCGCTACCTGCTCTTGGAACCGCCGGCGCCGCCGGAATTCGGCATGCCGGAAATGCGGAACACCTGGAAGGTGCTGGTTGAGCCGGCTGACCGCCCGACCGAGAAGATGAACGATATCGACATCGACAACCTCATGTCGGTGACGTTGCGCGATTCCGGTCAGATCGCCCTGATCGACGGCGGAACCTATGAAATCCACGCCGTCATCGACACCGGCTATGCGGTGCATATCAGCCGCCTGTCGGCCTCTGGCCGCTATCTCTTCGTGATCGGCCGCGATGCGCTCATCAACATGATCGACCTCTGGATGGAAACGCCCGCCACGGTCGCCCAGCTCAAGATCGGGTCCGAGGCGCGGTCGGTCGAGACCTCTAAGTTCGAGGGATGGGAGGACAAATACGTGGTCGCCGGGTCCTACTGGCCGCCGCAATACGTGATCATGGACGGTGAAACGCTGGAGCCGCTGAAGGTCGTCTCCACCCGTGGCAACATCTATGACGAACAGACCTACCACCCGGAACCGCGCGTGGCCTCCATCGTCGCGTCACACTACAACCCCGAATTCATCATCAACGTGAAGGAAACGGGCAAGATTCTTCTGGTCGACTACACCGACCTGAAGAACCTCAAGACGGTGGAGATCGAGGCCGAGCGCTTCCTGCATGACGGCGGGTTCGACTCGACCAAGCGTTACTTCCTCGTGGCGGCCAACGCTCGCGGCAAGGTCGCGGTCGTCGATACCAAGGAAGACAAGCTGACGGCGCTGATCGAAACCGGCGGCGCCACGCCCCACCCGGGCCGCGGCGCGAACTTCACCCACCCCGATTTCGGTCCGGTCTGGGCGACCTCGCATCTTGGCGACGAAACCGTGGCGCTGATCGGCACCGACCCTGAGGGTCATGCCGACCATGCCTGGAAGATGGTGCAGAGCTTCTATGCCCTTGGCGGCGGATCGCTCTTCATCAAGACGCACCCGGAAAGCGACCATCTCTATGTCGATGCGCCGCTGAACCCGGATGCGGAAATCTCGTCCTCGGTCGCGGTCTTCAAGATCAGCGACATGAAGGCGGATGTTGAGCCCGAGTTCACCACCCTTCCTATCGGCGAATGGGCGGGCATTCCTGAAGGGCAGCCGCGCGTGGTGCAGCCCGAGTTCAACAAGGAAGGCACGGAGATCTGGTTCTCGGTCTGGAATGCCAAGGACAAGGAATCGGCGATCGTCGTGGTGGACGACAAGACGCTTGAACTGAAAACGGTGATCAAGGACCCGCGCCTGATCACGCCGACCGGCAAGTTCAACGTCTACAACACGCGGAACGACGTCTACTGACGCCAACCTGGACGGGCGGGGGCTCCCTAGCGTTCCCTCTCTCCCCCGCCCGTCCCTTTCGGTTCGAGTGAAGTCCATGAAAGATCTTCCCCAAGGCAAAGTCTTCCTCATCGGCGCCGGTCCGGGCGATCCTGAGCTTCTGACGCTCAAGGCGCTCCGCCTGATGCAATCCGCCGATGTGGTGGTCTTTGACCGGCTCGTATCCGATGAAATTCTCTCGCTGGTGCCCGAAAGCATCCGCCGGATCGATGTCGGCAAGATGCCGGGCTGTCACAAGGTCACGCAGGACAAGATCAACGAGATATTGGTCAATCTGGCGCGGGACGGCCTGACGGTCGTCCGGCTCAAAGGCGGCGACCCGCTGATCTTCGCGCGCGGCTCAGAAGAGGCCGAGGTGTTGCGGGATGCAGGTATTTCCGTCACTTACGTTCCAGGCATCACCGCCGCTCAGGGGGCCGCGTCGTCAACCGGCGTACCACTGACCCATCGCGGACTGGCCACCGGCGTGCGTTATGTCACCGGCCATCGCGCCAAGGATGCGCGGCTCGACCTCGACTGGGAATCGCTGGCGTCCGAGGAAACGACATTGGTCGTCTATATGGGCGCGGCCAATATCGCCGAGATTGCCTTCCAGCTTATGCGCCACGGACTGCCCGCAAAGGTGCCGGTCATGGCGGTCGCCTCGGCCACGACACCCCGCGAACAGCGCATCCTTTCGACCCTTGGCGGTATCGCGGCCGATATCGCGACGGCCGAACCCGAGGCGCCGGTTCTCTTTGTCATCGGCAACGTCGTGTCGCTTTACGACAGCATCGCGCTGGCCGATGCGCTGGCCTGCGACGGCGCCGGGATGGCTGCCTATGCGTAGCCTCGCCGCCCTTCTGATGCTAAGCCTGCCCGCAGTGGCAGAGGTCAGCCCGGAACGGGCCGATAAACTTGAACACATGGTCATTCAGGATTGCGGGTCCTGCCACGGACTGACGATGAAGGGCGGGCTTGGCTCGCCACTCACGCCCGACGTGCTGGCCCATGCCGAACCCGAAGGCCTCGCGCTGATCATCCTCGACGGCGTGCCCGGCACGGCGATGCCGCGCTGGCGGCCTGTACTGAGCGAGGATGAGGCTTTGTGGATTGCCCGCTATCTGAAGGGAGATACCGAATGAAGGCGCTGATCGCCGCCCTGATGCTGAGCGTTGCGACCCCCGTCTGGGCGGGCGAGCCCTGCTGCGCGACAGGCGATCTGGGCCTTGTCATCGAACGCGCCACCGGTTCGGTTCTGGTCATCGACCGTTCCGACCGGGCCGCCATCGGCCGGATCGAGGGGCTGGGCGACCTCAGCCATGCGAGCCTGACCTACAGCCCCGATGAACGCTTTGCCTATGTCTTTGGCCGTGACGGCGGACTGACCAAGATCGACATGCTGACCCGCACGGTCGCCAAGCGCATCGTGCAGGGCGGCAATTCGATCGGCGGTGCGATTTCCGACGATGGCAGGTTGATCGCCGTATCGAACTATGAACCCGGCGGGGTGAAGGTCTTCGACGCCGAAACACTCGACCAGATCGCCGACATCCCGGCAGGCGCCAAGACCATCGGCCTTGTCGATGTGCCCGGCCGCCGTTTCGCCTGGGCAACGTGGGAGACGGGTGAAGCCTTCATGGCTGATTTCTCCGGGCCGGAGATGAAACTGACCAAGCTCGGCGATGTCGGCGCCAACCCGTTCGACGCGGTGCTGACCGAGGACGCGAGCACCTATCTGATCGGGCTTTTCGGGGAAAAGGGTGTGACCGCCATCGACCTCTGGGACGATCAGCCAGAACCTGTGCGGTTTCTAGAGGACTATGGCAAGACCGAAGACGACCTGCCGGTCTACAAGATGCCCCATCTTCAGGGCTGGGCCTTCACCGAAGGGCAATATGTCCTGCCCGCCGTGGGCCAGTACGAATTGCTCTGGGTCGACAGCGACACGTTGCAGGAAGTCGCCCGCACCCCGACCCATGGCCAGCCCGTCTTCATCATCGCGCAGCCCGCCTCTCCCTATGTCTGGGTGAACTTCGCCACGCCACTGAACGACACCGTGCAGGTCATCGACAGCCGCACCCATGAAGTCGTCAAGACCCTGACCCCCGGCGCCGCAGTCCTCCATATGGAGTTCGCGCCGAGGGGGGCAGAGGTCTGGATCTCGGCCCGCGACGACAACACCGTCGCGATCTACGACACGCGCTCCTTCGAACGTGTGGGAGAGATCGCCGCCGACAGCCCCTCGGGCATCTTCTTCACCGCGCGCGCGCACCGGACGGGGCTCTGACAATGAATGGCCGTGACCCCATCGACGCCCGTCTCCTCGACGAGTTCCAGCGCGACATGCCGCTGGTGGAGCGGCCGTTCGCGGCGATGGCAGGCACTCTCGGCATTCCAGAGACGGAGGTGATCGAACGGCTGGCGCGGTTAAAGCAGGAAGGCGCGGTGGCACGGGTCGGCGCGACGGTGCGCCCCAATACCGCCGGCGCCTCGACACTGGCCGCGATGAAGGTGCCGGATGCCCGGATCGATGAGGTTGCGGCCCTCGTGAACGCCGAGCCGGGCGTCAATCACTCCTATCTGCGCGAAGATGAATGGAACCTCTGGTTCGTCGCGACCGCGCCCGATTCCGCCGCGCTTGAGGTGAGCCTTAAGCGCCTCGATGCCCGTACCGGGTTGCGGTTGCTTGATCTCAGGCTCGTGCGCGCCTTCAATATCGACCTCGGTTTCCGCCTCTCCGGCGCCCGTCATGCCATGCCGCCTGACAGCGGTGTCCGGCCTATCGACCTGTCGGACGAGGATCGCGCCCTGCTGGCTGGCCTCTCGCACGGGCTGCCGCTGGTGCCCCGCCCCTTCGCGGCGCTCGGCCTGACCGAAGCGGAGGCGTTGTCGCGTATCGCCACGCTTCTCCATTCCCGCGTGATCACACGGCTCGGCGTGATCGTGCGCCACCGCCCGCTGGGCTGGACAGCCAATGCCATGGTCGTCTGGGACCTGCCCGACGACCGTATCCCGGCGGCAGGCGCGGCACTTTCGGCGCTGCCCGGCGTGACGCTTTGCTATCAGCGCCTGACTGTGCCGGGTGTCTGGCCCTATGCTCTTTATTCCATGATCCACGGCCGCAGCCGACCCGAGGCGCTGGCCGTTCTGGATCAGGCGCGCGCGCTTCCCGAACTGGCGGGCGCGACGGCGAAGCCGCTCTTCTCCACCCGCTGCTTCAAGCAGACCGGCGCATTGATCAGGGCGGCGGCATGAGACGCGCGGCGCTTCCAGATGACGCACTTGATGAGGTCGACCGCGCCGTATTGAACCGCCTGCAGGATGGATTGCCGATCACCCACAGGCCCTTCGCCGACGCCGCAACCGCGCTGGGTCTTTCCGAAACCGATCTCATCGATCGCATCGCCCATCTCAGGGAGATCGGCGCGATCACGCGGTTCGGTCCATTTTACGACGCCGAAGCGATGGGCGGCGCCTTTTGCCTCTGTGCGATGGCGGTGCCTGCCGAGCGCTTCGACGACGTCGTGACTTTGGTCAATGCCCATGCCGAGGTGGCGCATAATTATGAACGCACCCACCGGCTGAACATGTGGTTCGTGCTAGCGACCGACCGGCCGGAGGGGATCGAACGGGTGGCGCAGGAAATCGAGGCCGAAACCGGGCTCCCTGTCCTGCTCTTCCCGAAACTGAAGGAATTCTTCATAGGTTTCCGGGTTACGGCATGACCATCGACGCGACAGACCGGCGCCTCATCAACGCCACCCAGAGCGGCCTGCCGCTGACGCCCGAGCCCTTTGCCGAGATCGCGAGTTGGCTCGGCCTGACCGAGGACGAGGTGATCGACCGGCTGTCCGCCATGCAGGCGCGTGGCGTGATCAGGCGCATCGCGCTGGCGCCCAACCACTACGCGCTCGGCGTCACGGCAAACGGGATGAGCGTCTGGGACGTTGCCGACGACCAGGCCGAAACGCTCGGCGCGAAGGTCGGCGCGCTCGACTATGTCAGCCATTGCTACCTGCGCCCGCGCGCCCTGCCCGACTGGCCCTACAACCTCTTTGCAATGATCCATGGCCGCGACCGCGCCGAGGTCGAGGCGAAGCGCAAAGAGATCGCCGCCCTGCTCGGCGATGCCTGCCGGGCGCGTGAAATCCTCTATTCCACGCGCATCCTGAAGAAGACCGGACTCAGGCTGAAGGAAGGAAGCTGACCGATGTTCCGCCTCACGCAATACATGCACGAACTCGTCGTGCCCACGCCCGTCCGCCGCCGCTCCGGTCCGGTCAAGCCCGTGGTCATCTGGAACCTCACGCGCCGCTGCAACCTGCGTTGCAGACATTGCTATACGACCTCCGCTGACGTGCCGTTCCCGGGCGAGTTGACCCACGAACAGGCGATGGGCGTTCTGGACGACCTCTCGGCCTTCCGCATCCCCGCGCTGATCCTCTCGGGCGGCGAGCCGCTTTCCCGCTTCGATTTCTTTGAACTTGCCGAGCGCGCCCGCGCGCTGAATTTTCGTCATCTCAGCCTGTCGACCAACGGCACGAAGGTCGCCGAGCACGCCGACCGCATCGCCGACCTCGGCTTCGACTATGTCGGTATCTCGCTCGACGGGATCGGTAAGGTAAACGACTGGTTCCGGGGCGTCGAGGGCGCCTTCGACGACGCGCTGGCCGGGGTCCGCGCCTGCAAGGCAAAGGATGTGAAGGTCGGCCTTCGCTTCACGATCACAGAGGACAATGCCCATACACTCACGGACATGCTTGACCTCTGCGAGGGCGAAGGGGTGGACAAGTTCTACCTCTCGCACCTCGTCTATGCCGGACGCGGTGACAAGCACCGGGGCGAAGATACCGCCCATGCGCGAACCCGCGCGACGATGGATGTCTTGATCGAGCACGCCTGGGACGCGATCGAAAATGACCGGCCGCTGGAGATCGTGACCGGCAACAACGACGCCGACGCCGTCTGGTTCCTGCGTTGGGCGGAAGAGCGGTTCGCACCCGAAAAGGTCGCCCATCTCCGCGATCACCTCGAAGCCTGGGGCGGCAATTCCTCGGGCCTCGGCGTCGCCAATATCGACCCGCAAGGCAAGGTTCACCCCGATACATATTGGTCGGACTACACCGTGGGCAGCGTGAAGGAGACGCCATTCTCCACGCTCTGGACCGGCGACGACCCGATGCTGGCGACGCTCCGCCAGCGCCCGCGTCCCTTGAAAGGCCGCTGCGGGGCCTGCGCGTTCAAGGCCGTTTGTGGCGGCAATACCCGCATCCGCGCGCTTCAGGTTACGGGCGATCCATGGGCCGAGGATCCGGCCTGCTACATGACCAATGCAGAAATCGGCTTGGACGAAGCCGAACGACTGACCGTCACGCCCTTCCGCGGGAAAAGCCATGATCCGGCTCATCGTTTCCTTTAGCCTTCTCGCCTCCGCAGCCTTCGCCGCACCGGACGGGGCCATGATCTACGCCGATCAATGCGCCTCCTGCCACGCAGAAACCCGACTCGGCGGCACGGGGCCCGCGTTGATCCCCGAAAGCTTGGGCCGTCTGAAGGGGGACAAGCTGGAGGCCGTCATCGCGGATGGACGCGCGATGACCCAGATGCCGTCCTTCAGGGCAACGCTCGCGCCCGAAGAGGTCGCCGCGGTCGCCGCCTACGTTTCCGCGCCGCTTGCCGCACCGGCGGTCTGGACCGCAGACGAGATCACCGCCAGCCGAGAAATGAACCCCGACTATGTCGCCGCCCCGGCGCCGGTCTTCACCGCCGATCCGATGAACATCACGCTCGTCGTCGAAACCGGCGATAGCCATATTTCGGTACTCGACGGCGACACGTTCGAAGTGCTCGACCGGTTCGAAACCCCCTTTGCCGTCCATGGCGGCCCGAAATTCTCGCCGGACGGCCGTTATGTCTTCGTCATGTCGCGCGACGGCTGGGTGCAGAAATACGATATCTGGTCGCTGCACGAGGTTGGCCGCATCCGCGCCGGCCTGAACAGCCGCAACATCGCGATGAGCCATGACGGCAAATGGCTTGCAGTGGCGAATTATCTGCCCGCAACACTGACGATCCTTTCAACCGACGACCTGTCCATCGCCAATGTGAGGGAGGTGACGGGCCGCGACGGCACACCGAGCCGCGTTTCGGCCGTATACCAAGCCCCTGACCGTAAATCCTTCATCCTTGCGCTCAAGGACGTGCCGGAGATCTGGGAAATCGCCACCGATCCCGATGCCGGTCCCTATCACGATGGGTTCGTGCACAGCCACGAGGCGGGGATGGAGGAATCGCTTGCCGCCGAGAAAGGGCTTTTCGCCCGCAGGCGCATCGACGTGTCCGCGCCGCTCGACGATTTCTTCTTCGACCCACGCTATCGCAACCTGATCGGCGCCAATCGCGACGGCGAAACCGGCGTCGTCGTCAACCTCATCGTCGGGCGCGAGATCGCGAGCCTGCCGCTGCCCGGCATGCCGCATCTCGGCTCGGGCATCAGCTGGCTCCGCGACGGTCGCCGCCTGATGGCGGTGCCGCATCTGAACGAGGGTCGGATCAGCGTGATCGACATGGCCGACTGGAGACTCGTCAAGACGATCGAAACTTCGGGGCCCGGCTTCTTCCTGCGGTCGCATGACGGCACGCCCTATTTCTGGGCCGATGTCTTCACCGGACCGAACAAGGGTCAGATGCATATCATCCACAAGGAAACGCTTGAGGTGGTGAAGGTGCTGACGCCTGAGCCCGGAAAGACCGTCGCCCACACCGAATTCACCAAGGACGGGCGCCATACTCTTGTGTCCATCTGGGAGCAGGACGGCGCGGTCATCGTCTTTGACGCGAAGACACTGACCGAGGTCAAACGCCTGCCGATGGTCAAGCCTTCGGGGAAATACAATGTCTGGAACAAGATCACCTTCGAAGACGGCACCAGCCACTGAAAGCCTCTGGAAGCTCGGGGCGATCCTCTGGCCCTTCGTGGCCGGAGCGGTGGCGATCAATGTCTTCCTTCTGGGGCTGATCTTCCATTCCGCCGGATGGTCAAACGCCATTTCCCCGGTCGCATCCCTTCTCTGGGCGCTGCCGCTGTCGGTTCCCGCCACCTGGCTGGCAGCCCGCTGGGTTCGGGGGCTGATCCGTGAGGCCGAAGGTCGGTAGAGTCCCGGTTGGCGGACGATACTGCGATTCCGGATTACGCCGGGGTGGCCGAGACAGTCACGAACGTCACGCTTTCCGTCCGCACCGATGTCACGCCATGGCGAAGCTGGGCATCGAAGCTGAGGCTGTCGCCGGTACCGACTTCGTATTCGGTGCCGCCGCAGGAATAGATGCACGCCCCCTCGACGACCGTCAGAAAGACATAGCCACGTCCGAAATAGACCGGATGCGTGCCGTCATCTTCGCGGCGCAGGGTGACGCGGGCGGCCGAGAATGTCAGCGCGTTATCGGCGAACTTCGCCAGCAGCCGGTAATCGTGCACATGATCCGGGGCAAAGCGTTTCGCCGCAACCCCCTCTCCTGCCTTGACGAAGTGGATGTCGGCGGTCTGGATCGTGTGCTGAAAAAACGAGATCACCGGAACCGAAAGTGCCTTCGCCAAGGCCTCCAGCGTCGACAGCGAGGGCGAGACCTGCGCGTTCTCGATGCGCGAGATCATGGCCGAGGACACGCCTGAGGCACGGCCCAGGTCGCGGATGGCGAGGCCAGCGGCAATACGCTGCCGCCGCAGTGCTAGCGCCACTGCGCCACCGATACCCAATGGGTCCTGAAACGCGACGATCTCTTCAGGGGCATCTTCGCTGTCGGTCATCTGCCCTCCGTTCCGTTTCCCGCTCGATCAGCCGTAACATGGCCCTGCCGAGTCATGAAACCAGTTATATGGCCTTGGCTCCCTGACGGGTCATTCCCCGCCGCTACCAGTCCCTTACCCTACATGGATCGGCAATCAGGTGCAGGCAAGTCGAAGGCTCTCTTCGAACCAATCTGCATAACTCCGATCCACCGCGATCTCATATCCGGCCGCAATCGTGCGGATGGCTGACCGGATGCCAAATGCCTCTGTCCAAGACGCGCCATCCGGCGGAAAGCTGTCGGGATGAAGGTCGAGCGGGGTGGCCACCGCCATGACTTCGGCCACATCGGGTCCGGTCACGGCGAAGAAGGTCAGCGTGTCGGATACAGGGGTAATCGAGAGATCAACAGGCACCTTGTCCGCGCGAAGCGCCGTGGCCAGCGCCGCTTCCTCGGCCAGCGGCGCCATCAGCAGCCAGCGATCGGGACCCGTCCAATGAAGACCGCGATCGGCTGCTTCCGTCCGGCTGTTCGGACGGCCCGGGAAGGGGGGCAACGCCGTGCCGCACCATTTTTCAAGCGCCGCTGCCCTGCCTTTCAGATCGAAAAGGGCGCGCAGCGGTAGACGGGTAATGGTGACGTCATAAGGCATTAGGACCGCAACCTTTCCCCCTTGGGGTCGTGGAATACGGGATCGGAAAGTTCCACCTCGATCACCTCATCGGGCAGGCGCACATGCGCGCGCCCTCCGATACGGGCACGCCCGTCGGTCAGCAGGGCAAGGCCAAGCCAGCGGTTCTCCACGACGGACCAGACACAGGCGGTGACGAAACCCTCCGTTGCTTCCTTTCGCCCGCCGGGCGTCAGCGGCGCGCCTTCGGGTACTTGACGGTTCGGATCGAGCGGGCGGATGCCCACCAATTCCCGGCGCGACCTGCCTGATGCGCGGCGCAGCTCCACCGACCGTTTACCGACGAAGTCGTCCTTCTTCCGCGACATGACCCAGGACATGCCAAGGTCATGGGGATCGACAGTGCCATCGACCTCGTGACCCAGCGAAAGAAACCCCTTCTCGACCCTCAGCACATGGTTTGCCTCGGATCCGATTGGCGCGATATCGAAGGGCGCACCTGCCACCATCGCGGCCTCCCACAAGGCAGGCAGGTCGCGGGGGCGGACATTCACCTCAAACGACAACTCGCCCGTGAAGGACACGCGCACCACCCGCGCGGGCAGGTCCGCCACCTGACCGTCACGGAAGGCCATGAAGGGGAAAGCATCGGGCGAAAGGTCGATATCGCTGCCCATCGCGGCCATCACCTCGCGCGCCTTCGGGCCGCAGATCGTGGCATTGGCCCATTGGCTGGTGACATTGGTGATCTTCACCCGCCAGTCCGGCCGCTCAATCTGAAGGAGCTTTTCCATATACTGCCCGACCGGGTCGGCATTGCCGGTAGAGGTCGATATCAGAAACCGGTCCGGCGCCAGACAGACCGCCACGCCATCATCGAGAATGAGGCCATCATCGGTCAGCATGAGGCCGTAGCGGCCGTTGCCGACCGTCAGGCTGGACATGACATTGGTATAGATCCAATCGAGGAAGGCGCCCGCATCCGGCCCCTTGATCTCGTATTTGCCAAGCGGCGCACCGTCATAGATGCCGACGCCCTCGCGCACACACCGCGCCTCACGGTTCACCGTGTCCTGAAAGCTTTCACCCGCGCGCGGATAATAGCCCGGCCGCCGCCAGCGCGCGCCCGCCTCATACATCACCGCGCCGTTGTCCTTGTGCCACCGGGTCAGCGGTGTGTGCCGGTAAGGCAGAACGACCGGACCCGCCCGCCGCCCGGCGATGGCGCCGAATTCGACCGGCGTGTAGGGCGGGCGGAAAGTGGTGACGCCGACCTGATCTGGCGTGATGCCCTGCCGCTCAGCCACCGCCCCGATGATGTTCACATTACCGGTCTTGCCCTGATCGATCCCCATGCCACCGGTCGTATAGCGTTTGAGATGCTCGATATTCGAATAGCCCTCGCGCAAAGCCAGTTCGATATCGGCCACGGTCACGTCGTTCTGGATGTCGAGAAACGCCTTCGCCCCGGCGCCGGACGCGGTCCAAAACGGCGTGACCGTATAGGGCGTATCGTCAGTCTCCGGCAGGGCCGGAACGTCGCTCCTCTGCCCGAGTGCGGCCAGTGCCGCGACCGCCCGTGCCGCCCCTTCGGCGAGCGCATCCCCAAGCCCCATCGCCCCGTTCGCGGCCCCCGCTGCCAGCACGGCCTGCGCCGGTTCGGCGGGCACGAAGCTGGCGATCCGCTTATCCCAGACAATCTTGCTGCGCGATTGCGAATAAAGATGCACGGCAGGGTTCCAGCCGCCGGACACGGCAAGCAGGTCGCAGGGCATCCGCCGGGCCGTGCCGCCGATGCAGGGCGCAATCGAAACGCCACGGACCCGGCCTCTGCCATGAACCGAGGTGACCGCCTGTCCGGCATGAACCGCGATATCTGGCACCAGCGCCATGGCATGGTCGGGAACGGCAGCGCGGCTGTCGACGATGGCCGCGATCCCGACACCCCCCTGCGCCAGATCGGCGGCAGCGGCATAGGCGCTGTCATTGTTGGTGAAGATCACGGCGCGGCTGCCGGGCCGCACCGCCCAGCGATTGACATAAGCCTGCGCGGCAGAGGCGAGCATCACGCCGGGCCGGTCGTTGCCCTGAAACACCATCATGCGCTCGATAGCGCCCGTGGCGGTGATCGCCTGCCCGGCCCTGACCCTCCAGTTGCGACCCAGCAGGGACGGGTTCCCGGGCGCGCGTTCCTGCACCATCAACAGGTTGTGCTCGCGATAGGCCCAGACGGTCGCGTTCTGCAGGTGGGTGACATTCTCCATCCCGGCAAGCTCTGCCACAGCCGCCGCGACCCAATCCTTCGCGGGCTGGCCCCCAATGGTCAGATTGCGGTTCAGAAGCGCCCCGCCCGCCTCCGTCCCCTCGTCGGCGATGAACACTCGCGCGCCCGCGCGCCCTGCGACCAGAGCCGCCATCAGCCCGGCGGGCCCGGCCCCGGCGATCAGGATATCGGCATGGGCATGGCGCGACTCGTAGGCGCGTTCCGGCGGCTCCTTCGGCGCGCCGGCCAGACCTGCTAAGCGGCGAATGGACGGCTCATAGAGATGCCAGTCCGGCCATTTGAAGGTCTTGTAGTAGAAGCCCGCCGGGATCAGTCGGGCAAAAAGCTGATTGACCGCGCCAAGGTCCAGCCTTGCCGACGGCCATGCATTGACCGACCGCGCCGCCAGCCCTTCAATCAGGGGCACCGTGGTGGCAGGGCGGTTGCCCGAGGCCACATCGCCCTCAAGCTCCACCAGCACCGCTGGTTCTTCCACCCCCGCACCCATAATGCCGCGCGGGCGGTGGTACTTGAAGCTGCGCGCGGCAATCCGCACGCCATTGGCCAGCAGGGCCGAGGCGAGCGTATCGCCCGCAAAGCCCTGATAGTCCCGCCCGTCGAAGCGGAAACGCAGCGGCCGCGACCGGTCGATGCGACCGCCATCGGCCAGACGATGCGGGTCAGCGGCCAAGGCGCACCTCCGTGATCTCATGCGTCACGGTGTGGCGACGGATCGTCAGCCAGGCGCCGCAGCCGCGGGAATGCCACCAGCGCTCCTCGACCGGGCCCATCGGATTGGGCGGCACGGTCACCCAGTCGACCCAGTCTGCGTCGCTCACGGCCCCCGGATCGGCCGGGCGCGGGGCCAGCGCCGGGCCGCCATAGGTGAACTCGGTCTCGTTCCTCGGGCCGCAGAAGGGACAGTCGATCAGCAGCATCGCATCACCTCGCCGTCGTCGTGCCGGTCTCGACCACGTAGTCTAGCGTACGGAATCGGTTCAGTCCGAAGGGCGCGATCAGCGGATCGGGTCGCCCGGTGGCGATCAGATGGGCAAGCCCCGCGCCACCCGCCGGGATTGCCTTGTAGCCGCCCCACCAGCCCGCCGAAACGATGAGCCCCGGAATGTCGGTCATCGAGACAATCGGGCTCGCATCATGCGCCATGTCGAGATGCCCGCCCCATTGCCGCATCAGCTTCAGCCGGGCGAAGGCGGGGAACAATTCCAGAAGCGAAGCGACCGTATCCTCGAAGACTGCCTGCTTGATGTCGCGGCGGAAGGATTGACCCAGATCGGTCGCCCCGCCGATCACCAGTTCGCCCTTGTCGGACTGGCTGAGGTAGACGCCTAGATCGGGGCAGTTGACGATGACATCGACGACGGGCTTGACGGGTTCCGACACGAAGGCGGTCAGGTTGATCGTCCGCAGCGGCAGGCGCAGCCCAACCGTCTCGGTCAGGGTCGTCGTGTGGCCCGAAACGGCCAAAGCCACAGTCTTCGCCCGGACCGTACCGCGCGGCGTCTCTACGCCTTCGATGACGCCATCGGCCCCGCGCAGAAGCCGCGTTACCGGTGTCTGCTGATGGATGGACACCCCCATCGCGCTCGCCGCGCGGGCATAACCCCAGGCAACCGCGTCATGCCGGTTCACGGCAGCGTCGGTATGGACCGAAGCGCCGAGGATCGGTAACCGGCTCTCCGCCCCGCCGCCGGTCAGCGCGGGCACTCGGCGGCGCAGTTCGGCAACCGAAATGTCCTCGTAGGCCGACCCGTAAATGTCCATGATCAGCCGCCGCCGCCGCCGGTCGCGCACCATGCCCCAAGTCTGCAGCACATCGATCATCGTGCGTTTGGAATGCATCATGTTGAAATTCAGGTCGCGCGTGAGCCGGTCGTACATCGCCACCGACTTCACATAGAACGGGATCGACTCGTCGCGCATATAGTTCGAGCGGATCGTGACCGTATTGCGCGCGACATTGCCCCCGCCGAGCCAGCCCGCCTCCAGAACGGCGACATCGGTCAGCCCATGTTCCTTCGCCAGATAATAGGCCGCCGCCAGCCCATGCCCGCCCGCACCCACGATGATCGCCTGATACCGGTCCCGCAGCGGCCGGCTCCGCCATGCCGGTGCCCAGCCCCGGTGACCGCGTAGCGCATGACGGAAGAGGGATAGGGCGGAATACCGTTGCATGATGGTAATGATGTTTATCTATAATTACCAATCGCGCAATGGGGGAGATTTTCGGGAATTATGGGTCGGGCATGCCAATCTGCACACAAGTTGCCGGGCATTGGCTCTGTTCAGCTTGCAATGCTGACATTACTTCCGTTTGGACATTACCCCCTTGCGCGACCGGCAGCAGCGCAGTCTATGTGCTTTCGGAAGCAGGGCGATAGGCGGCATAGGCCAGTTGGATCGCGATTTGATCTGCGATGAACCGTGCGTCGTGCCAAACACCCCAGATGAAGGACGATCCGCGCCGGGACAGCCACGGCAGTCCGAGGAAATAGACGCCTGGTTCCGTCGAAACACCACGCCGGTGGTCAGGCTGCCCGTTCTCATCAAACGCATCGACCTGCAGCCACCCATAATCCAGCGTGAAACCGGTCGCCCAGATCACGGACGAAATCCCTGCCCCCGCCAGATCAAGCTCCCGGATGGGGTTGGTCAGGCAGTCCGGGTCGGGCCTGAGATCGCGCGCGGCTGGGTCAGGCGGAAAGTCAAGCCCGTGACGCGCGACATAGGCGTCGGCTTCATCGAGAACCGACAGGTAGTTCCGGTCCCCCCTTTCGATGTTGCGCCTGAGGTCGTCGGAAAATCTCAGGACGCCGTCCTCATAGGCCGAGGTCCGGCCGACGAGCGTGATGCCCGACGCCGCGAAACGCCGGAAATCCACGGTCTGGCCGCCATTCGCGCCGCTGATCGCGACGGTGACATGTTCCGTGCCGGGGGCCGGCGTCTGCAGGTCCCATTTACCAAGCACACCCAGCCACCAGACGAAATCACGCCCGCGATAGCTGCGCGGCGTCCGGTCATGCGGGCCGACGGACAGATAGACCTTGCGTCCGGCCGCCATCAGTTCCTCGGCGATCTGCGCGCCGGAAGACCCTGCCCCGACCACCATCACCGCACCTTCGGGCAGTTGCGACGGATTGCGATAGGCGGCGGAGTGGATCTGCGTCACCGCTGCGTCAGGCGGGATCAGGTTCGGAATGAC
This sequence comes from Albidovulum litorale, assembly GCF_025751495.1. GTDB lineage: Bacteria > Pseudomonadota > Alphaproteobacteria > Rhodobacterales > Rhodobacteraceae > Albidovulum > Albidovulum litorale. Next base: position 726,174 of record NZ_JAOWKZ010000003.1, read on the forward strand.
CGGCACCTGAAACGGCCCGGTCGCGGCAACGACATGACCCGCTTGCAGGGTGCCTTCCGATGTCTCCACCTCGAATCCGCTCTTGCCTTCGACTTTGCGGACCCGCGTCACCTCGACCCCGCAACGGACCGGCGCGCCAATCTTGCTTGCATAGGCCTCGAAATAGTCGGCGACGGCCTCTTTTGGAACGAACTCATCCGGGTCATGCGTCGTGAATTCCATGCCGGGAAAGCGGTCATGCCAGGCAGGACCGTTGGCCACAAGCGAATCCCACCTTTCGCTGCGCCAGCGCTCCGCGATGCGGCTGCGTTCAAGCACGACATGGCTGATGCCATGGGCCCCGAGATGTTCGCTCATCGCGATCCCGGCCTGGCCGCCACCGACGACCACCACATCGACGTTTTCCGGTATCATTGGCGTTGTTTCCTGTTTCGGCCCATAGTTTCGCGCAGGCTCGGGTGATGGACCTTAGACAGTTCACTTGGTCGCTGAAAATACGGAATGCCACAGCACTGATTAGGCATTGCCTAAAGCCGAACGCACTCTAAGGCTGGGTAACATTAGGAAACGCCTAATCCCTGCTGAGAAAGTCCGTACTTTCCGGGCGGCGCGGGCCACCCGATCCTGCAAGGTGAACGACTCTGCGCGGAGAACAGGACATGGCGATGGACGGGGACGGGCCGCAGGTCGTGGCGCTCTTGCGCGCGGCGACCGACAGGCCGTTCGAACAGGCGACCGCGATGCCGCCCGATGTCTACAGGACCGAGAGCTTTCTCGACCTTGAGATCGAGCACATCTTCTCAAAGGAATGGTACTGCGTCGGACGGGCCGACAGCCTGCCGGGGCCGGGGGATTATCTGACTTGCGAACTCGCAGGCCAGCCGATCATTGTCCTTCGCGATCAGGAGGGGCACCTGCGCGCGCAATCGAATGTGTGCCTGCACCGCATGTCGACGCTTCTCCACGGTCGCGGCAATACCCGCTCCATCGTCTGCCCCTACCACGCCTGGACCTACAATCTCGACGGTCGCTTGCGCGGGGCTCCGGCCATGTCGCGGAACGAGGGCTTCTGCCGTGACGCCTACCGGCTGCCGCAGATCCGCTGCGAGGAATGGCTGGGCTGGGTCTTCGTCTCGCTGAACCCCGACGCCGCGCCGGTGGCCGAGCAACTGGCCGATGTGGAAAAGCTGGTCGCAGGCTATGACATGACCCACTACACCGAAGCCTTCTTCGAAGAACATGTCTGGGACACGAACTGGAAGGTTCTGGCTGAGAATTTCATGGAAAGCTATCACCTGCCGGTCTGCCATGCGGGCACGATCGGGGGGCTGTCGAAGCTGGATGAGATGATCTGCCCGCCGGGCCTGCCCGCCTTCAACTATCACACGATCCTGAAGGACCCGTCCCTGCGCATCGCCATGGCGCATCCGTCGAATACCCGTCTGAAAGGTGATGAGCGGCGCACGACCTATCTGCTGGCGATCTACCCGTCGCTGCTGATCACGCTGACGCCGGGCTATTTCTGGTATCTCTCGCTGCATCCAAAGGGGCCGGGGCAGGTTCATATCCGCTTTGGCGGTGGTATGTCGGATGACTACAAGGACGACCCCGACGCGCAGCAGAATTTCAGCGATCTGAAGGCCTTGCTGGACGACGTGAATGTCGAGGATCGCGGCTGCACCGAGAAGGTGTTTCGCGGTCTCTCGTCCCACCTCGCCCGTCCGGGCCACCTGTCGCATCTGGAACGGCCAAACTACGACTTCGCCACCTATCTCGTCTCGAAAGTCTCGCAATGACCGCGTTTTCCCTTCCTGACCTGCCGGGCCTTTTGCCGGGGTTACTCGACGGATTGCAGCAGACGGCAGCCTTGCCCGCCGATAGACCCATGGGGCTGCATGGGGCCTATTACACCTCGCCAGACCTCTTCGAACTGGAGAAGGCCACACTTCTGCGGGACGGCTGGCATTGCCTTGGCCGCGCGGATGAAATCCCCGAACCGGGCGATTACTTCGCGGCCCGGCTTCTGGGGGAACCGCTGATCGTGATGCGCGGCGATGACGCGGTGATCCGGGTCTTCGCCAATGTCTGCCGCCACCGGGGCATGCTGCTGGCCGGGGGGCGGGGGAACGTCAAACGGCTGATCTGTTCCTACCACGCCTGGAGCTATGGCCGCGACGGCAGCCTCCTGCGCGCCGCCCATATGGAGAATGCCGGTTTCGACCGCGCGAATTGCCGGTTGGCGGAGTTTCACTGCGAGATCTGGCAGGGCTTCATCTATGTCAGCCTCGCCGACACACCCCGTCCGCTCGCGGAACAACTTCAGCCGCTGGCCAACGCGCTCGCGCCCTATGAGACGGGCAGCTTCCGCGTCGTGCATTCGGCCGAGGAAGACTGGCAGTGCAACTGGAAATGTCTCGTCGAGAATTTCATGGAGGGCTATCACCTTTCGGTCGTCCATCCGCAGACCCTGAGGGGCTATACCCCGACCGAGCTTTGCACCAAGGGACCGTCCGCCCCGGCCTTCACCAGCTACAATGCGAATTACCCGGACGGCATCCCCAGCAGGGGCAAGGGCGCGCCGGGGCTCGATGAGCGCCAGCGTCAGCGGTCGTTTCTGTTCAACGTCTTCCCGACACAGGTCGCCAGTCAGGCCGCAAGCCTTCTCGCGTCGCTCAGCCTGCAACCTGTCAGCGTGGATTGCGTCCATGTTAAGTGGACTCTCTCGGTCTATGGTGACGATCTGGATGCGGACACAATCGCCCAGCGCATCGCGCTCTGGACCGAGGTCAACCGCGAGGACCGGGAGAAGCTCGAAAAGTTGCAACAGGCTCTTGGGTCATCCCGAGCCGATCCCGGGCCCTTGGCGGGCGAGAATTTCGAAGGGACAATCCGCGACTTTCACCTTTATCTTGCGGGGGCACTGACCCCGGCCAATCCGACCTGACAAGGAGCCCTAAATGGCGCATTACCGCCACCGCAAGTTCAACACCAAGGATACCTATCCCGAACAGAAGCTCGACAACGACCTCTGTCAGGCGGTGGTCACCCAAGGCGGGCGCACGATCTACCTGCGCGGCCAGTGCCCGCAGGATCTGGACACCGCGAAGAATATCGAGAGCCACGATCCCGTGGAGCAGACCCACAAGGTCATGCAGAATATTCGCCAGCTGATCGAGGAATGCGGCGGACGGATGGAGCATCTGGTGAAGGTCGTGGTCTACATCACCGATGTCCGCCACCGCGAGGCGGTCTATCGCACGATGGGCGAATATCTGAAGGGGGTGCATCCGGTCTCCACCGGGCTTGTCGTCTCGGCGCTCGCCCGGCCCGACTGGCTGGTCGAGATCGACGGCACCGCCGTGATCCCGGATGAGGCGCCATGACCTTCTCGCTCGTCGCCCGCTGTGAAATGACCGGTATGTTCGGGGTCGCGATTTCCTCCTCCTCGCCCGCCGTTGCCGCGCGCTGTTCCTATGCCCGCGCAGGCGTGGGCGCCGTCGCCTCGCAGAACGTCACCGACCCGACGCTCGGACCCTTGGCGCTCGACCTCATGGAAGGCGGGCTGAGCGCGTCCGAGGCCGTGTCCGAGGTGAAACGGCGGGGCGCCTTCATCGAATACCGGCAGGTGCTGGCCGTGGACCGAAGCGGGATGACGGCAATCCATTCCGGGCCGAACTCGCTCGGCATCTGGACGCAAGCGGAGGGGCCGAATGTTGCCTCGGGCGGCAACCTTCTGGCCAACGACAGCGTGCCGCAGGCCATCGTCGATGGGTTCGTGTTGGCCAAGGGCCATCTCGGCGACCGGCTGATCGCGGCCATGCGCGCGGGCCTTGCGGCGGGAGGTGAGGCGGGGCCGGTGCATTCGGCGGGCATGAAGCTGGTTGACAAGGTCGCTTGGCCCGTCGCCGACCTGCGCTGCGACTGGACCGAGGACTGCCCGATCGAGGCCGTCGCCACGGCTTGGGATATCTACAAGCCCCAGCTTGACGCCTATGTGCAGCGCGCGCTCGATCCCCGTGCGGCCCCGTCCTATGGCGTGCCGGGCGACGAATGATCCCGGAAACGGGAACTTTCCCTCTCTTCCCTTGATAATCCTGCCGCAGTCGGCCCAACCTGTCCAAGCGAACGGAAATCTTACCCGGGTCCCGGAGTTACGATGCTGAGATTCACATTGCGGCAGCTGGAATATTTTGTTGCCGTCGGCGAAAGCGGCAGCATCGCGCTGGCCGCGGCAAAGGTGAACGTCTCATCGCCGTCGATTTCCGCCGCCATCAACCAGCTTGAAAAGGAACTCGGCCTGCCGCTCTTCGTTCGCCAGCATGCGCAGGGGCTGTCGCTGACGCTGGCGGGACGGCAGTTGATGACACAGGCTCAGCGGGTGCTTTCCGACGCCGAACAGCTTGTCGATCTCGCGGGCGACATCGCGGGCAGCGTGCGCGGGCCACTGGCTCTGGGCTGTCTTCTGACCTTCGCGCAGGTCGTCGTACCGGCTCTTCGGGCGTCGTTCGAACGGCTCTACCCGGACGTGCGGATCGGGCAGACCGAGCTGAACCAGTCCGAGATCTTCAGCAAGCTCCGGCGGGCCGAGATTGACGTCGCCCTGACCTATGATCTCGATCTACCGGCGGATCTGAGGTTTCAGACGATCACATCGCTGCCGCCCTACGCGATCTTCGACGCGGGCCACCCGCTGGCCACGCGCGCCTCGATCGAGGTCGCCGACCTTGTCCCCTACCCCATGGTCCTTCTCGATCTGCCAATCAGCTCAGACTATTTCCTCTCCTTCTTCTCCCGTGCCGGGCTGAAGCCCAACATCGCCGAACGCACCCGTGATTTCGCCGTCATGCGCAGCCTCGTGGCGAACGGCTTCGGCTATTCCATTGCCAATGTCAGGCCGCTGAACGACCTCGCGCCTGACGGAAAACCGCTGCGCTTCGTTCCCCTGTCGGGACAGGTGCGGCCGATCAATGTCGGCATCCTGACGACGCCCGATGCGGCGAATGCCAATATCATCCGCGCCTTCATCGACCATTGCCGCGCCGCTCATGCGGCGGGTCAGATCCCCGGGCTGAGCCTGAAACCGGTCGGGGAGAACGCGCCTTGAAACTGGTCCTCGAAACGCTCGACCGGCTTATCGGGTTCGACACGGTCAGCGCACGGTCCAACCTTTCGCTGATCGGGTTTGTCGAGGCCTTCTGCCGCGAAAGGGGTGCCGAGACCCGCCGGATCAGCGGCACCACAAGCGACAAATGCGGGTTGATCGCCCGGTTCGGCCCGGACCGGGAGGACGGTATCCTCCTGTCCGGCCACACCGATGTCGTTCCCGCCGAAGGGCAGAACTGGACGCGTCCCCCTTTCGCGCTGACCCGCGAGGGCGACCGTCTCTTCGGACGCGGCACGACTGACATGAAGGGTTTTCTGGCCTGTATGCTCGATGCCGCCGACACCGCCGCGCGCGCGGACCTCACCCGACCCCTCACACTCCTTTTTTCCTACGATGAAGAGATCGGCTGCGTTGGCATTCAGGAGATGCGGCCGGAACTGGAAACCCTGCTGAGGCCGCAACGGCTCTGCATCGTCGGTGAGCCGACAGGAATGCAGGTCGCCACCGGCCACAAGGGCAAGGCCGCGCTCAAGGCGCGCTGCACCGGCCAAAGCGGCCATTCCGCCCTCGCCCCGCACTTCGTCAACGCCCTGCATCTGGCCAGTGACTTCGTGACCGGTCTGCGCGGGGTTCAGGCGTGGTTCGAGGCGAACGGCGCGCGGGACGCAGCTTATGACGTGCCCTACACGACCCTTCACGCAGGTCGCATGACCGGCGGCACCGCGCTGAACATCGTGCCGGACCGGGCCGAGGTCGACTTTGAATACCGCTACCTTCCCGCCGATGGCGATGCGGCCGTCCTGTCCCGCATCGAAAAGATGGCCGACAGCATTGCCGCGTCCTATGCCGGGCGATGGGATGGGGCCGCCATCGCCATCGAACGCCTGAACGCCTATCCGGGGCTGGAGATCGCGGCGGATGCGCAGGCGGTGCGGCTTGCCTGCGACCTTTCTCCGGTGGCGGGCCTCACCAAGGTGGCCTTCGGGACGGAGGCGGGCGTCATCAGCGCGCTTGGCATTCCGACCGTCGTCTGCGGCCCGGGCTCCATGGCCGGTCAGGGCCACAAGCCGCACGAATATATCGAGCTATCGCAGTTGAACGCCTGCAAGACCATGCTGGACCGGACCGTCGGCACCCTGACCTGACTACCGGGTTCAGCTCAGCGCCATCCGCCGGTAGAACCCCGACAAGAGAAGGGGCGTCGTGTACATCGGAATCTGATAGCAGCCGATGAACATCAGCACCTGATCGGTCACCGCGGGCGGCAGCGCGATCAGGAACAGCGCGATGTTGCGATTGCCCGCGACGATCGCCAGCGATGGCAGGTCGCGGCCTACCCCGCACCGCCTCAGCGCAAAGGCCGCAAGGACCTGACCGCCGATATTCACCGCAAAAGCGAGCGCGAGCCAGCCGAGAAGCACGTCAGGCGCCGTACGCAATGCAGGGCCAATGGCCGACATCAATCCGACGACGACCACCGCCATCGCCAGCGCCGACGCGCCGTCGAGCGCGGCCATTCTTACAGGGCCGGGATTGACGAACACAGTCTTGCGCAAGGCGAATGCGGCAAGGGCCGCCACGGCAATAACCATCAGAAGCCGCGCGGCAGGCAACAGCACCTCCGCCCCCCGCCCCAGCGCGGGCATCAGGTGAAAGACCGGTATGACGGTCAGCGGCAGCAAGGCCGTGCCCACGATCAGCAGCCGGAAGGCGGGCGCGGGATCTGCGCCCGAGAGGATGGCAAGGTTGGGGCTTCCCGCGATCGAGGCAGCACTGAGGACCAGAACCATCGCCAAAGCGGCAGGCGTCGTCGCGATGCCCGCCGCATGGGCGATGCCAACCGCCAAGAGCGGCAGGACAAGCTGGTAGATCAGCACCGTGAGAACTGCAGGCAGCGTTCTTTGCAGCGACCCGGCAAGCCGCCCCGGCCCGACCCGCAATGCGGCGAGAAACAGCAGCAGCGCCACCAGTTCCCGCAGCCAGGGCTTCATCGCCTGCGCCAGCCCCGGCAGCAAGGCCCCGGCCAAGAGGCCGAGGATCAGAAGCAATCGCCCATGCTTTGCGGCAAGACCCAGCCCCGCGACGACCGCGTTCACCCCTGCCGCCTCATCCGCCGGGTCGCTGGATGATGTTCTCAGGCAGCCACGTCGCAAGCCCGGGGAAGGTGATCAGGACAAAGACCATCACCACCATGATCAGGAACATTGGGATTGCCGCCTTGGCGATGAAATTCATCTCATGCCCCGTCATGCCCTGCAGCACGAAAAGATTGAAGCCGATCGGCGGAGTGATCTGCGCCATCTCGACCACCACGACGATGAAGATGCCGAACCAGATGATGTCGATGCCCGCCTGGCGGATCATCGGTTCCACAACCGCCATGGTGAGGACGACGGACGAGATACCGTCGAGGAAACAACCGAGCACGATGTAGAAGATGAGAAGCGCCATCAGCAGTTCCAGCCTGGTCAGGCCGAGCGACCCTATCCATGTGGCGAGCGCGCGCGGCAGCCCGGTGAACCCCATCGACAAAGAGAGGAACGCCGCACCCGCAAGGATCAGCGCAATCATCGCCGAGGTGCGCGTTGCCCCCATCAGGCTTTCCTTCAGGCTTTCCCAGTTGAGCGAGCCCTGCGCGGCGGCGAGCGCCATTGCGCCCAGAACCCCGAACGTCGCGGCCTCGGTCGCGGTGGCAAAGCCGAGATACATCGAGCCGATGACGAGGGTGATCAGCAACAAGACCGGGATCAGGAATCGCGAGTTCTTCAGCTTTTCGGCGAAGGTTGTCACCGGCTCCGCCGTCGGCTCGAACCGGGACGACAGCCGCGAATAGATCGCGATATAGCTCATGAACATCGACGCGAGCACGAGGCCCGGGAAGATGCCCGCCATAAAGAGCTTGGAGATCGACTCATTGATCGTCACCCCATAGACGATCAGCGTCAGCGAAGGCGGGATCATCAGCCCCAGCGTCGCCGCCCCGGCAAGCGTGCCGATCACCATCGGCTCCGGATAGTTGCGCTTCATCAGTTCGGGAATCGACATCTTGCCGACGGTCGTCAGCGTCGCGGCTGATGAACCCGAGACAGCGGCGAAGACGGTGCAGCCAACCACATTGGTGTGCAAAAGCCCCCCCGGCAACCGCGCCATCCAGGGCGAGAGGCCGCGGAACATATCCTCGGACAATCGGGTTCGGTAAAGGATCTCGCCCATCCAGATGAAGAGAGGAAGCGCCGTCAGGGACCACGAGGAGGAGGATCGCCAGATCACCGTCATCATCGTGTCGCCGACGGGGCGCGTGGTGAACAGTTCCATCCCCACGAAAGCGACCCCGAGAAGCGCCAGCCCGATCCAGACGCCGGAGCCGAGAAGCAGGAAGAGGGTGAAGAGAAAGATCGCCAGAGGCCAGAATTCCTGTGCCATTCCCGCCCCCTATTCCGCGTGGCTCTGAACCGCGACATCGTCGCGGATATTGTCGCGGCCGGTCAGGATCAGCGCGATCAGGTTGTCGGCAAAGGCCACGGCCAGCAGGATCGCACCGCAGGCAACCGGCATCTGCACAATCCACAAGGGCGTCGCATCCTGCCCCTGACTGACATCGTTCAGCTTCCAGGACCAGTAGACCAGCCGGACCGCGTACCACGACAGGTAGACGGTCGCCGCCGTGCCCACGACCAGACACCAAAGCTCGCCCCAATACCGGCGTTCTCCGAGCGCCGTCAGGAACAGGCCCACGCGGATATGCGCGCCGGAGTTCAGCGCGCTGGCAAAAGCAAGAAACGAAGCCGCCGCCATCAGGTAGCCCGCGTAATCCGTGGCGCCCGGAAAGGTGAAGGCCGACCAGCGCGCGATCATCTGCATGACGATCACGCCCAGCATCGCAACAAGGCAGGCCGCCGCCAGCGCCGCCGAGGCGGAATAGATACGGTCAAGCACCCGGCGCAGAACGCCGGCACGGGTTGTTTGATCCACCTGGGTCCCCTCCCTTCGTCTCGGATGATGCGTGCGGGACAGTGTCCCGCACGCGCCGCGATCCGGTTACTGGGCCTGATAGGCGTCGACCACGGCCTTGCCGGCATCGCCGGCGGCAGCAATCCACTCCTCGGTCATCGTCGCGCCGAAACCCTTGAGACCTTCCTTCAACTCATCGGACGGGGCAGCGACGGTCATTCCGTTTTCGGCCAGCGTCTTGAGGTATTGATCCGTCAGTTCCTTGGCGCGCGCCTCACCCGAGGCAGCGGCCTTGGCGCCGCAATCCATGATCGCCGCCTGCGCGCCTTCGTCGAGGCCGTTGAAGCTGTCCTTGTTCACGAAGATCGTGTTGCGCGGCAGCCAGGCCTGAACGTCATAGAAATGCGTAAGGCTTTCCCAGACCTTGGAATCGACGCCGGTCGAGCCCGAGGAGATGAAGCTTTCCGCAACGCCGGTGGCGAGCGCCTGGCTCAGTTCCGCCGCCTCGATCTGCACCGGCGTCATACCCGCAAGCTCGGCAATGCGCGCGGTTGCGGCGTTGTAGGCGCGGAACTTCACACCCGACATGTCGGCGACAGCGTTGACCTCTTTCTTGAAATAGAAGCCCTGCGGCGGCCACGGCACCGAATAGACATAGACGAGGTTCTGTTCGTCCAAGGCCGCGACAATCGCGTCATGCGCAGCGGCGGCGAGTTTGTCGCTGTCGTCGAAGGAGGTGGCGAGAAACGGGATCGAGTCGAACCCGAACATCGGGTTTTCATTGGCATGGGCCGAGAGGAGACGCTCACCGATCGGGGCCTGTCCGGTCTGCACCGCGCGCTTGATGTCGCTGCCCGAAAAGAGTGAGCCATTCGGATGGACCACGATCTCCAGCGCCCCGCCTGTGCCTTCCGTCACGCATTCGGCAAAAGTGACGCCATTCTCGGTGTGATAGTTCGTGGCCGGATAGGCCATCGGCATGTCCCATGTCTCGGCGGCAGCACCGGTGGCGGAAAGCGCCGTTGCGGCGAGCAGATAGGTCAGTTTTTTCATCTCGTTCTCCCTTATTGGTTGTTGTGGTCGTTCCTTTGGCTTCTTTGTCCGAGCTTATTGAAAACGTTCAGGCGCATAGGGCGCAAGGTTTATGTTCGGGGCGGTGCCGGCGATGAGCTGCGCCAGGATGCGGCCCGTCTTCGGTCCCCCCGTCAGCCCGACATGGTCATGGCCGAAGCCGAGGAAGGCCCCTTTGATGCCCGGCACGGCGCCGATGACGGGCGTGGAATCGCTGAGCGAGGGACGGTGCCCCATCCATTCCACCGTCTCTTTCCACTTGATCCCCGGGATCGCGGCGCGGATCGACCGTTCCAAGAGACGGAAAGGCGCGCGCGAAGGGGGCGCGTCCAGCCCGCCGAACTCGACGATTCCCGCCAGACGCAGCCGTCCCTCCATCGGGGTGACGACGAACTTGCCCGAGGCCACCATGACCGGCGAGCGCGGTATGATATTCGGCTCCCACAGCTCCAGGTGATAGCCGCGCTCGGCTTCCAACGGCACCTTAAGGCCCAGCTTTTCGGCGATGGGTTTCGACCAGACGCCGGTCGCGAGAACCGCAGCGTCGCAGGCGATGGTCTCGCCCCCGACCCGAACGCCGGTCACGCGACCGTTTTCCCGCGCTATATCAGTTACTTCACCGATGACCATCCGAGCGCCCTCAGCCTCGGCATGGGCAGCTAGGTCCTTCACATACCGGCCGGGATCCGCGATACGGCCATGATCTTTCAGCCGCGCGGCGCATCCCAGGTCGGGCGAATAGGCTGGGTCATAGGCGCGGAACGCCTCGCCTTCCAGAAGGTCCCATTCGATGCCGTGCTCGGCCCGAACAGACCAGCCGAAGGCGTCGCCCTCGTAATGCGCCCGGTCGTTGTACAGAAAAAGGTAGTCCGCCGGGTGCAGCCATTTCTCGGCCCCCGTCCCCTTCGACAATGCCTGATGCTCGGCAAGGCTGTCACCGATGATCGGTGCCATCGCCGCCGCCCGGCGTCGCACCGCGTCGGCATTGGCATGGCCAAGGTAATTGATAAGCCATGGCGCGAGTTTCGGCAGATAGCCCCATTTCAGGAACAGCGGCTGGTTCGGATCAAAGAGCATCCGTGGCGCCTTGCGCAACAGCCCCGGCACCGTCACCGGCACGATGGAGCAGGAGGCAAGCACCCCGCCATTGCCATGGCTCGTGCCTTCACCGGGCCCCTTGCGGTCGATCAGGATCACCCGGTGCCCGCCCCGTTGCAGCCAGATCGCGGTCGAAACCCCGACGATCCCGGCACCGATTATGGCGACTGTCGATCCGGCGCTCATATCGCCCGACCCCTTGGACGAACGACTGCTTCGCGTACCCGCCCGGCCCGCGTCACAGCGCGTTGCACCTGCAGGCCTATGATCATCCTGTCAAAAGCGTCCATGTTTGACAGCCTCCCGGTTGCGACCAGAATGCCCGCCAGATTACATCATCTCAAATACTAATATTTCACGACTCCATAACTAAAAATGATATAGTCGCGGAATGAGTGCCCCGTTCCGCCAATTTCAGGCCTTCCATGCCATCATCGAGCACGGCACCGTAACAGCCGCTGCCGAACACTTGGGCATTTCACAGCCGGCGATCAGCAATCTACTTTCGCAGCTGGAGCGGAACACGAAGCTCAAACTGTTCGAACGCACGCGCGGGCGGCTGGTTCCCACACCCGAGGCGCATGTGCTCTTTGACGAAATCGACACTGTCGTGCGCGGCCTCGACCACGTGAATCAGGCTGTCGTCGATCTTCAGAACCAGACCGCCGGACAATTGCAGATCGCCACGAGCCACGCGCTGGCATTCGGCTTCATGCCTGCCGAGATCGCGAAATTCAGCGCCGGGCGGCCAAATCTGACCATCGCGTTTCAATCGCAGTATTCCAGCAAGATCCAGGAATGGGTGACGGCCGGTCTCTTTGAGATCGGCATCTGCGAGATGCCCGTTCGCATGGAAGGCCTTGAACAACACCCGTTCACCATCGAGACCTCATGCGCGATCCCGCGTTTCGCCGACGTGGCTGAACATGAACGGTTGAACCCGATGTTATTGAACGATTTTCCGTTCATCATCATGGGTGCCGATCACATGGTGACGCGCCGTACGCGCGAAGCGTTTCACACGGACGGCGCAAACTTTCGTATTCGCGGCCATACCGACCTCTTTCACAACGCACTGAACCTCGTAAAGCAGGGTCTCGGGGCCGCGATGATCGACCCGTTCACGCTGGCCGCCGATGGCGGGGGGGAATATCTGGTCCGCCGGTTCGAGCCCGCGATCTACCTCGACATCGTGCTCATCACCGCCCGCGGACGACCACTTTCCATCATAGGTCAGCAGTTCCTTGATCAGGTCGTGCCGCGACTGAAACAAATCGCGGTAAACACTGACGGTCAGTAATCCGCACCCGGGCGTTCTTCCGGCTTCATCCCATCCACCGTCTGACCGGGGCTGCCGCTTCTTCCAAAGGCTGGGTGACGATATCGACCAGTGTCGGCCCGTCATGCGCCAATGCCTCGCAGAGCACGCTTTCCAGACGGGCCGGGTCCTCCACCCGCCAGCTTTTCACGCCGAAGGCGGCGGCGACGGCAGCCTGATCGCTGCGGCTGAAATCCACATTGTAGTAGCGCGCGCCCTTGTCGGCCCTCTGGCTGGCCTTGATCCAGCCGAAGCTCGCGTTGGAAAAGACGATATAGGTGATGTCGGCCCGTGCCCGGCAGATGGTCTCCAGCTCGCCGCAACTGAACCCGAAGGACCCGTCGCCCATCAGCGCCACGACCTTGGCATCCGGTCGCCCGTACCATGCGCCGAGCGCGGCGGGCAGCGCGTAGCCGAGCGCCCCGTGGGCGCGGTTGGTGATAAAATGCCGCCCCGCCTGCGGCAGTTGGTAATAGGCCGAGAAATAGGGGCAGCTTGTGCCGGGGTCAGAAAGGATCACCGCGTCCTCCGGCAGAACGCGCTGAAGCGTCGCGATGACGCGTTCGGGCCGGACCGGTGCCGCATCGCTTTCGGCAAGCGTTCGGAACCGGTCGAACTTGCGGCTGCGGATTTCCGCGACCTGCGCCGCGCCGCCGAAATCGGCGCGGGTTTCGGGGCGCTGATCCAGAAGCCGATTTGTCTCGGCCAAGGCCAGCCGCAGATCGGCGACGACGCCGACCTCGGTCGGGTAGTTCGCGCCGATCACCATCGGGTCGCTGTCGAAATGCACGATGCGTGCGCCGGGTGTCGGCGCCTCCCACCGCGCAGTGGTCGTCGACCCCGCCCGGCAACCCATGAAGACCACCAGATCGGCGGCTTCCATCGCTGCCCATGTCTCATCCGTACCGCCGTTCGACCCGACGACGCCCACGGCGTTTGGATGGGTCTCGGCCAGTGACCCCTGTCCCGAAATCGACGTCGCGACCGGGATGTCGAGCCGGGCCGCAAGGCGCGCCAGTTCCTCCATCGCGCCCGCGATGACCACGCCACCGCCGCAGACGATCAGCGGCGATGTCGCCGACAGGATCGCCTCCAACGCTGCCTCTGCCGCGCCGGGCGCGGGGGCGGCGGGATAGGCAGGGAAGGTCTGCAAGGCGGGGTCAGCCCAGAGGTCCGCCGGGTCCACCGGATCGTACTGAACGTCATAGGGCAGGCCGATATGCGCCGCCCCGGGCCGTCCGGTCACCATGGCGCGAAAGGCCGCACGGACCATGCGCGGAATGTGGTCGGCCCGCCGGATCACCGTGTTCCACTTGGTCAGTGGCCGCATCATCGCCTGCTGATCGACCTCGGTCAGCGGATATTTCCCGTAGCTTGCCACCGACACATCGCTGGTGATGCCCAGAACCGCATAGCTCGACTCCGACGCCTCGATCAGCCCCGGGAGGATATAGGTCGCCCCGCCGCCCGACGGCCCCTCGCAGACGCCCGGCCTTCCGGTGACGCGGGCATAGGCATCGGCCATGTAGGTGGCCGACCGTTCGTCGCGCGTCAGGATATGGGTGATGCCGTGATCGAGTTTCAGCAGGCTGTCATAGAGCGGCAGGCTGGTGTCGCCGCACAGGCCGAAGATATGGCGGACGCCATGCGCCTCCAGCATCCGCACCATCGCGTCGGCGCCGTTCAGGGTGTTGGACATCCGCTCCCCCAGCCTCGAACCTGTTGCGGGACCGTTGCACGGGGCTGTTATTGCGTCAACGGGCGCGGTAGACTTTACAATGAGTTGCGAGAGGCGGTGGCTATGATCGAAACCGGTGGCAAGACGGTCTATGGCGCGACACTCGGCATCCTGATGCTCGAGACGCAGTTCCCCCGCATCCCCGGCGATATCGGCAACGCGCTGACATGGCCCTTCCCGGTCCAGTACCGCATCGTGCGCGGCGCCACGCCCGACAATGTGGTGCGCGGCGACGCCGAAGCACGGCTGGAGGATTTCATCGCGGCTGGCCGCGATCTGGTGACCCATGGCTGCGACGGGATCGCCACGAATTGCGGGTTCCTCGTGCCCCTGCAGGACCGGATGGCCGAGGCCCTCGGCGTACCGGTCGCCAGTTCGTCGCTGATGCAGGTGCCGATGGTCAGGCGCACTCTGCCGAAGAAAAAGCGGGTCGGCGTCGTCACCATTTCCCGCGCGACGCTCACGCAAAGGCACCTCGCCGCGGCCGGCATTCCCGCCGATACCCCCGTCGTCGGCACCGACGAAGGCAAGGAGTTCACGCAGAAGATCCTCTCCGACGCCCCCGATATCGACTTCGCACAGGCCCGCGTAGATGTCGTTGACGCCGCGCTCCGCCTGCAGAAAAAGACACGGGACCTTGGCGCCATCGTTCTGGAATGCACCAACATGGTCCCCTATGCCGCCGATGTGCGCCGCGCGACGGGGCTGCCGGTCTTTTCGATCTATACCTATCTCGTCTGGTTCCAGGCCGCCCTGATGCCGCGCCGGTTTTCGCCCGAACTGGATGATGGCGGGCGCGCATAAACCAATCGTACCAACCACTAGGCACGACTCGGACGCGCGGCAGGATCCGGCACCCCTCCCCCGCACAAATGCGCACCGCCGCAATTGTTCGCGCAGCCCCGATCGGCTATCCTCACCACCAACAGAGGCAGCGAGCAGGCCCACCCGCCGATGACGGCGCTCAAGGAATATCAGCGGCTGGAATGCACCGGCCTGTGGCGCGACACACCCGACGCGCAACGGCGCGAGGTCATCGTCGCGTTCGGCGATGCCACGCTCGTCATCTCGGATGCCCGCAACACCCGCGCGCTGGCCCATTGGTCGCTGCCCGCCATCATCCGTCTGAACCCCGGCGAACAGCCGGCGATATTCGCCCCCGGCACCGATGCCGGCGAAGCGCTTGAGATCGAGGACGAGACGATGGTCGCCGCCATCGCCAAGGTCCACGCCCTGATCGAGGCGCGGCGTCCGCATCCGGGGCGTCTGCGCACGGTGCTGCTCGGGATCGTTTTGGCCCTCGTGATCGCGCTTGGCCTCTTCTGGATGCCGCGCACGGTGATCGAACACACTTCGGCCGCTTTGCCCCATGTCAAACGGCAGGAAATCGGCCTTGCCGCTTTGGCCGACATGACGCGCCTCACAGGCCTTGCCTGCGACGCGCCCGAGGGCCGCGCGGCACTTGCGCGCCTTAGCACCCGGCTTCTCGGCCCCGGCGGGCGTATCATCGTCCTGCCCGAAGGGCTCGACGCCACCGCGCATCTGCCCGGCGGCCTGATCCTCGTGCCGCGCGAAGCGGTCGAAGACGAAAGCAATCCCGATATCCTCGCCGGCAAGATCCTGGCCGAGGATTTGCGCCGACAGGCGGGCACGCCGATGGCCGACCTTTTGCGCCATGCCGGGCTGCGGGCAACCTTGCGGCTCCTGACCACCGGCGACCTGCCCGGTGAATCCGTCGCGGGATACGGCGAAACCGTTCTCGCCGTCACGCCGCGTCCGGTTGACCTCGCGAAACTCGTCGGGCGTTTCAAGGCGGCGGACGTCTCGTCAACCGCCTATGCCTATTCCGTCGATCCGAGCGGCGAGGCCGTTCTGGCCCTGATCGAAACCGACCCGTTCCGCACGACGTCCGCGCCGGAACTGCTGCTCAGCGATACCGACTGGGTCGCGCTTCAGGGCATCTGCGACGGGTAACGCCGCTCACTTCGTCCCAAACATGCGGTCCCCGGCATCGCCGAGGCCCGGAACGATATAGCCGTGATCGTTCAGATGGCTGTCGAGCGCCGCAGTCACGATCGGCACATCGGGATGCGCCTCCTTCATCCGGGCAACGCCTTCGGGCGCGGCCAGCAGGCACATGAAGCGGATATTCTTCGCCCCCGATTTCTTCAGAAGATCAATGGCCGCAGCAGAGGAATTGCCGGTCGCCAGCATTGGGTCGAGCGCGATGACCAGCCGGTCCTCAAGGCTCGCGGGGACCTTGTAGTAATACTGCACCGGCTGCAGCGTCTCGGGGTCGCGGTAAAGCCCGACAAACCCGACCCGCGCCGCCGGGATCAGCTCCAGCACCCCGTCCAGAAGCCCGTTCCCCGCCCGCAGGATCGAAATCAGCGCCAGCTTCTTGCCGTCGATCACCGGCGCGTCCATCGGGCACAGGGGCGTCTCGATCCGCTTCGTCGTCATCTCCATCTCGCGCGTGATCTCATATGCCAGAAGCTGGCTGATCTCACGCAGAAGGCGGCGGAAGGAATTGGTCGAGGTGTCCTTTTCCCGCATCAAGGTCAGCTTGTGCTGCACTAAGGGATGGGTGACGACGGTCAGATGGTTATGCATGGCGGCCCCCGGGGTGATGTCTGGCAGTTCCCCGAGGCCTGACCGATCCACCCGCCCGCGTCAAGTCCGTGTACTCTTGTCAGGGTAACCAGTGACTAAGTTCAATTTTCATCAACACGGACAAAGAGGTCATTTGTTAGCCTGCCCGCAGATTCATTATTGCTGCAGATCAAACCCCGTTGGCGGCGTGTTTGCTAGTCTGCCTCCTTAGGCGCAGATGAAATGCGCCGGATATTGAGTAGCTGGTTTACCTGCGTAGGAGAAACTGGCGATCCGGGTTGGTCGAATGACGGATAGTGAAAACATCAGAAGGCATCTCCTGCCCCTTGTGGCCTTTGCGCTGAGTGCGGTCTGCGCGGGCCCGGCTTGGGCCAACATGCCAATGGCGCCGTTTTTTGCTTTCGTCAAAATGAGTATGTGGTGGGTAATTCTACTGGCCCTGTTCATCGAGACCGTGGCCTTGCGATATCTGTTCCTCACTGAGTGGCCGCATGCTGCGAAAGCGGCACTGAGCATCAATGTGATATCGCTTCTCTGCGGCTTGATCCTGTACCCATTGGCCGCTGTATTGGGCTACGAGTTGTTGGACGACTTGATCGTAGATCTGTTCGGTGCCAGCGATCTTGTCGAGATTTCTGCGCTGTGGCTTGGGTCTTCTGTTGTCGACGCCTTCGTCGAGTTGCTTGCACTCAGATGGATCTTTTCACTTCGCAGCAATTTCGGTCAGAGCTTCGGTTTTCTCCTCGCGAACCTGGCAAGTGCTGGTGCTCTTGTTATCGTGATGGCTTGGCAGGCGCATGTTCCGGACATGCCCGTAGAAGAGGCGGCAAGGGTCGAGCGAGAATATGCTCCTGAAATCGCTTTTCTTCGCAAAACGTTGGACGCGTTCCCTGCACATGTCGTCGTGCCGGAGCCAAAAGGCGGCTTCCACCGGCCCGACCACGACTGGACGCAGGGCCTCCTGTCCGAATTGGCTGCATTGCGCATTCGCACCATGGCACTTTCACTGCCTCCAACGACCGTCTGGATCAAAGGTAGTACCGCCCTTTGGGCAGTGGATTCCCGGTTCAAAGACGACGATCGTGTGGTTGACAAAGGATATGTGGACACTGTTTTGGCAGGTCAGCAACCACGCCCTACAGGGTCGCCGCATTACCGATACCGCATCGAACGCGAGTTGGATGGGACGGTTTACGCCATCGAGGTAATCTTAAGAAACTAGGTTTCTTAAGCCAAAACGGGGCAGGTCCGCCATGGGCCCAAAGCGAGCATCAAAGCTGGACGCTACGGTGGGATGGGGGTGAGCAACTACTCCGACAGCCGCTTCGCCACCGCCTCCCGCGTCGCCTCGTCGCAGAAGGCTGCCGCGAGGGAGGTCTTGGCGATTTCCTCGAACACCCCGTCATCCCAATCGAATGCCTCGGCCAGCATCTGGTATTCACGCGCCATCGTCGTGTGGAAGAAGGGCGGATCGTCGGTGGAGACCGTCACCTTCACGCCCCTTTCCCGCAGCCGGTGGATCGGATGCGTCCGCCAGCCGGGATAGAGGCCAAGGGCGATGTTCGAGCCCGGACAGACCTCCAGCACTATCCCCTTCTCGGCGATCTCATCGACCAGCGCCAGGTCCTCGATGGCACGCACCCCGTGGCCCACGCGCTCGATACCGAGATCGCAGATCGCATCGCGCACGCTTTCCGGCCCGCCCCATTCCCCGGCATGGGCGGTCAGCCTCAGCCCCGCCTCACGCGCCGCATCGAAGGACCAGGCAAAGTCCTTGGGCTTGCCCATCTTCTCGTCCCCTGCAAGGCCAAACCCGACGAGCCAGTCGCCCGCTGTTTCGGCGGCACACAAAGCGGTTTCCTTCGATTTCTCCGGACCGAAATGGCGGATCGCGGTGACGATGCCGCGCAGGATGATCCCGTCGCGCTTTTCGGCCAGATCGGCCGCCTCGCGGATCGCGTGCAGGTATTCCCGCCATGCGCCCACATCGCGCCCGCCGCAGAAATCCGGGCTGAGGAAGGTCTCGGAATAGATCACGCCAGAGGCTGCACTTTCCTCCAGCACGGCGAGCGTCAGCCGGTGATAGTCCTCGGGGATCTTCAGCGTCTCGGTCGCGGCCTCATAGACCTTCAGGAATTGCCAGAAGTCGGTATAGCTGTAATTGCCCCGCTCATCGAAGATGCCAGAGATGTCCATCTTCTTCTCCGCCGCAAGGCCGCGGATGAAGGCCGGCGGTGCGGCACCTTCAAGGTGCAGGTGAAGTTCCACCTTGGGGTGGGTCTGGGTCATGGCAGCGCTCTCTCGTCGGGATCGGCGGCACATTCCACAGCCGCCCGTCCGTTGCAAGTCCGTGAACGCGGCGTGCGCGCTGTCGGGACGGATGCCATACGCAGGCCATACGCTTGCGGGACGGATGCCATACGAGATTTTCGGTCACAGAAAGCTGCGTCCCGGCCCCTGTGACGGCACCCCCAGATGCGCCGCGACCGAGGCCCCGACATCGGTGAAGGCGATCTGCCCGACGGGCTTCAGGCCCAGCCCGTAACCCACGACCGGCACCCTCTCGCGGGTATGGTCGGTCCCGGTCCAGGTCGGGTCATTGCCATGGTCGGCAGTAAAGATCGCAAGGTCGCCGGGGCGGAGTTTTGGCAGGAACTCCCCTACCCTTTTATCGAACCATTCCAGCGCCTTGGCGTAACCTGAGACATCTCGCGGATGACCAAAGAGCGTGTCGAATTCCACGAAATTCGCGAAGGTGAGCGAGCCGTCTTCCGCCTCCTCCGCCGCCGCCATCAGGTGATCGAACAAGGCCGCATCCGTCCCTTTCTTCACGTCGTCGATCCCCTGCATAGAGAAGATATCGCCGATCTTGCCGATCGCGTGCACCTTGCGCCCAGCGACCTGCACCCAGTCGCACAAGGTGGGCGATGGCGGCGCGATGGCAAAGTCCTTGCGGTTGGCGGTTCTCTTGAACTTTCCGCACTTTCCGACGAAAGGACGCGCGATCACGCGACCCACCTTCATTGCATGAAGTGTCGGCGCCAAGTCTTTGCAAAGATTAAGCAAACGATCGAGACCAAAAGTCTCTTCATGAGCTGCGATCTGAAAGACGCTGTCGGCCGAAGTATAACAAATCGGCCAACCCGTCCTAAGATGCTCCTCGCAATGGGCCTCGATGATCGGCACGCCGGAGGCATGGCAATTACCCAATGTACCTTCCGTTCCGGCCAACCGCGCGACCTCTGCCATGAGGCTTTCGGGAAAGGCGGGCTGCGTTTCAGGGAAGTAGTGCCAATCCCAGGGCACAGGCACCCCGGCCAGTTCCCAATGCCCCGATGGCGTGTCCTTGCCCTTGGAAATCTCAGTCGCAGCCCCCCACAGGCCAGTCGGCGTGGCGTCAAAGCCCCGCATCGCGGCGCCAGAGGCCAGCCGCACCGCCGCGCCCAGCCCCAAAGCATCCAGATTGGGCATCTGCAGCGGCCCCGACCGTCCCGTCTCCGCCCGGCCCGCGGCACATTCCTCGGCAATATGCCCCAGCGTGTTGGCCCCGGAATCGGGTCTTTCACCATTGAAAAACCGGTCCGCATCCGGCGCACCGCCTGCACCAACACTGTCCATCACGATCAGAAAGGCCCGTGCCATCAGGCGATCCTCTGATGGATCAACGGCGGTTCCTCGGGTTCGTCCGCGCTGATCCGGATGGCCGCCTGAACCACCTCCCGCGCCTTTTCGGCATCGCCGGGATTGGCGGCATGAATACGGACGATCGCCTCGCCCGCCTCGACCGGTTCGCCGATGGGCATGATCTCGGACAGGCCCACCGAGGGGTTGATCCTGTCACCACCGCGCAGGCGTCCGCCCCCAAGATGCACGACCGCATGGCCCAGAGCCTCACTGTCGATTTCGGCAATGAATCCATCCTCTTCCGCGACGACATCAAAAAGCACAGGCGCGGATGGCAGCCGGTCAGGATAGCGCTCGACAAAGTCCGAAGGTCCGCCAAGCGCGGCGACCATGCGGCCGAAGGTTTCCGCAGCGCGGCCCGATTCCAGCGCTTCCTCAATCTGATCCGCGCCATCGCCCGCGTCTTCGGCAAGACCTGCCAGCGCGAGCGCCTCGCCCCCCAAGGCCACGGTCACATCCCAGAGTGCCTGATTGATCGCGACGCCGGTCAGCGTTTCCATTACCTCCAGCACTTCCAGCGCATTACCCGCCGAAGAGGCAAGCGGTTGGTCCATGTCCGTGATCAGCGCGGCCGTCCGGCACCCCGCCCCGTTCGCGGTGTCCACAAGCGAGCGCGCCAAGGCCTCAGCCCGCTCGGGTGTCTTCATGAATGCACCGGAGCCGACCTTGACGTCGAGGATCAGCGCCTCCAGCCCCGCTGCGAGTTTCTTCGACAGGATCGACGCGGTGATGAGGTCGATCGACTCCACGGTCCCGGTCACGTCACGGATCGCGTAAAGACGCCTGTCGGCAGGCGCGATATCGGCTGAGGCGCCGACGATGGCGCAGCCGACCTCGGCCACCAACCGGTGCAGGTCCTCCACCGACACATCGCAGCGATAGCCCGGGATCGCCTCCAATTTGTCCAATGTGCCACCAGTATGGCCAAGGCCGCGCCCCGAGATCATCGGCACGCAGGCACCACAGGCCGCAAGGGCGGGCGCCAGAAGCAGTGAGGTGCAATCGCCGATCCCGCCGGTCGAATGCTTGTCGACCACCGGCCCCGGCAGGTTCCACTCCAGAACCGAGCCGCTGTCGCGCATGGCAAGCGTCCAGCCGACCCGTTCCTTTTCGGAGAGGCCATTCAGGAACACCGCCATTGCGAATGCCCCGGCCTGCGCGTCGGTCACATCGCCGGAGGCGAGGCCATCCGCGAACCATTTGGCGGACTTGGAAGTCAGCCCTTTGCCGTCACGCACCCCCGCGATGATCGTACGGGCGTCCATCAGCTCCGTTCCATGTGTTCGGCTGAAAAGACGCCGGGCAGGAGGTCACCGATAGTGGTTTCATGCAGTTTGCCATCGGTCGTGGCCAGCGCCACCTTCACGTCATGCCGCCCGAACTCAGCCAGCTTCTGACGACAGCCGCCGCAGGGCGAGACCGGCAACGGGCTGTCGGCGATGACGGCCACCTCGGTCAGCTCGGTTTCACCTGCGGCAACCATCGCGGCGATGGCCCCGGCCTCGGCACAGGTGCCTTCGGGATAGGCCACGTTTTCCACGTTGCAGCCGCTATAGACCTGGCCGGATTTCGCCCTGACCGCCGCGCCGACCTTGAAATGCGAATAGGGAGCGTAGGCGTTTTCCCGCACCGCGCGGGCTGCATCGATGAGTGACATCTCATTCTCCTTCTTGCCCAGCGACACTGCGCCCGGGTCAGGCCAGATGCAAGCCTAACTGGCTAGCGTGGTCGCAAAGTTCCCCGGCAGACTGACTTCGAGAATCTCGATATCGTCGGTGGGCTCGGTCCAGCGGGTGCGCATCCCCGGCGGGATAACGTAAGCGTCGCCGGGCGACAGGCGGAATGGGTCCTTGCCCTCGCCTTCCAGCACCATGCCGCCCTCCATCACGAAACCGAACAGGATATCGCTGTCATGGGTCGCCCATTGCGGGTCGCCCTGCCCCCGGCGGATGACCTGCACCCCCGCCACACCCTTGGTGTTCGCGTTGATCGACGTGTCGCGGCAGATATAGCCCGGCAGGCGGAAGTCCTGCCAGTCCGCACCCTTGGCAAGATTGTGGACGAAGCGCTGGCCATCCCATTCGCGGTCGGGCCGGTAGTCTGGCGTCGGCAACGTCATCTCATGATCGATCTCGGTCACATGTTCGGCGGGAACCCCGATCTCGATCACCTCGATATCGTCGCCCGCCTCCAGCACCCGGTGGCGGATCTGAGGCGGCTGGATAAAGCAGTCTCCGGCGGTCAGTCGGCGCGTATCGCCCTGATCTTCATAGAGAACATCCACCCAACCCCGGTAGCAGAAGATCAGCTGAAACCCCACCTTGTGGAAATGCACCATGTCCGGGACCTTGCCGTCCGGCACGCGGATATGGCTAGCGATAATGGCCCCACCAAGGCGCGAAGGGATGAGGTCACGGTACTTCATGCCCGCCCGGCCGATCACCCAGGGCGCTTGGTCGGCAAGGCGGCGGACGACGAAGGCGTGGTCGGTGGGCGGCTGTATTACGGGCGGATCAAGCACGTCGACATCGACAATGGTTCCACCGGGTGACGTCAGGTTGCGCTGGCCATCCGCGATTACGTCCGGTTCATCTGTCAGGATACGCAGGTGTCCCGGCCCACCGGTCACGGCCGAATCCAGCCGCACGCGCAACCCGTGACCGGACATGATCGCTACGGCCGGGTTGTCGGCAGGCCAGATCGCATCGAGCCGCATTTGCAGCACTTTGGTGAAAAACGGCAGGTCCTTGGCGAGACTTGATGTGGGCAGCACTGTTTCAGCACGAATTTCAGACATGATGGCTCCTGTCATGCTATGGGGAGGTTGTGCGGAGCCGGTCGGTTTGGCAAGCGGGTTCCACCGCAAGCAAACACCCTTTCGCGGAAATTGAATGTAGTTTAATGCTAAACCAGTTCTGACGGGAGGTTGGCGTGGACGACGCAAGACAGGAAAACGCACGGCAGGCGGCACTGGACTATCACGAGTTTCCCAAGCCCGGGAAACTGGAGATCCGCGCGACAAAGCCCATGGCCAACGGCCGCGACCTTTCCCGCGCCTATTCCCCTGGCGTCGCCGAAGCCTGCCTTGAGATAAAGGACGATCCGTCTACCGCAGCGCGTTATACCGCGAAAGGCAACCTCGTCGCCGTCGTCTCGAACGGTACCGCAGTACTTGGTCTCGGCAATATCGGAGCGCTGGCCTCCAAGCCGGTGATGGAGGGCAAGGCGGTTCTGTTCAAGAAGTTCGCTTCCATCGACTGTTTCGATATCGAACTGAACGAGCCCGACCCCGAAAAGCTGGCCGATATCGTCTGTGCACTGGAACCGACCTTCGGCGCGATCAACCTAGAAGACATCAAAGCGCCGGATTGTTTTATCGTTGAACGAATTTGCCGCGAGCGAATGAACATCCCGGTTTTCCACGACGATCAGCACGGCACCGCGATCGTCGTTGGCGCCGCGGCGACCAACGCGCTGCATGTGGCGGGCAAGAAATTCGAAGACATCAAGGTTGTCTCAACCGGTGGCGGCGCGGCGGGGATCGCCTGTCTGGACATGCTGTTGAAGCTGGGGGTGAAGCGCGAAAACGTCTGGCTCTGCGATATCGAAGGGCTGGTATATGAGGGACGCGAAGCGCAGATGACGCCGCAGAAGGCAGCTTATGCGCAAGGGAGAAGCCCGGCCACACTGGATGACGTGGTCGGCGGCGCAGACCTGTTCCTCGGCCTTTCCGGTCCCGGCGTCCTCAAGCCGGAAATGGTGAAGAAGATGGCCAAGAACCCCATCGTCTTTGCCCTCGCGAACCCCACACCCGAGATTCTGCCCGATGAGGTCCATTCGGTCGCGCCCGATGCCATCATGGCGACGGGGCGTTCCGATTTCCCCAATCAGGTCAACAACGTCCTCTGCTTCCCCTTCATATTCCGCGGCGCGCTCGATGTCGGCGCGACGACCATCAATGACGAGATGGAAATCGCCTGCATCGAAGGCATTGCCGCGCTGGCCCGCGCCACGACCAGTGCCGAGGCCGCTGCCGCCTATCGCGGTGAGAAGCTGACCTTTGGTCGCGACTACCTGATCCCGAAACCCTTCGATCCGCGCCTGATCGGCACTGTCGCCTCGGCCGTCGCCAAGGCCGCGATGGAAACCGGCGTCGCCACCCGCCCCATCGCCGATCTCGATGCCTACAAGGAACAACTGCAAGGTTCGGTCTTCAGATCCGCCCTGATCATGCGCCCCGTCTTCGAGGCTGCTCGCACCGCACAGCGCCGCATCGTCTTTGCTGAGGGCGAGGATGAGCGTGTTCTGCGCTGCGCCAATGCGATGCTGGAAGAAATGACCGATCGGCCGATCCTGATCGGACGGCCCGAAGTAATCGAGCGGCGCTGCGAACGCGCCGGCCTGCCTATCCGGCCCGACCGCGATTTTGAACTGGTGAACCCCGAGAACGATCCGCGGTACCGCGATTACTGGGGCAGCTATCATGAGCTGATGGCGCGGCAAGGGGTCACGCCCGATCTCGCGCGCGCGATCATGCGCACGAACACGACGGCGATTGCGGCGATCGCCGTCCATCGCGGCGATGCCGACAGCATGATCTGCGGCACGTTCGGCCAATATCTGTGGCACCTGAACTATATCCGTCAGGTCCTTGCCCGTGACGGGCTGTCACCGCATGGCGCGCTGAGCCTGATGATCCAGGAAGACGGCCCCCTTTTCGTCGCCGACACCCATGTGAATGCGATACCGACACCGGAAGAGATTGCGACAACGATCTGCGGCGCCGCACGTCATGCCCGCCGCTTTGGCGTGACCCCGAAGGTTGCGCTTTGCGCCCATTCGAATTTCGGCAATCTC
This sequence comes from Albidovulum litorale, assembly GCF_025751495.1. Lineage (GTDB taxonomy): Bacteria > Pseudomonadota > Alphaproteobacteria > Rhodobacterales > Rhodobacteraceae > Albidovulum > Albidovulum litorale. The sequence goes on from NZ_JAOWKZ010000003.1 coordinate 751,608, forward strand.
GACACCGACAGCGCCCGCCGCATGCGCGCGGCGCTGTCGATCCTCGACGCGAAAGGCGTGGATTTCGCCTATGAGGGCGAGATGTCGGCTGACGCGGCGCTTGACCCGGAGCTGCGCGAACGGATCTTCCCCGGCGGCAGGCTGGAGGGTGCGGCCAATATCCTCGTCTTCGGTTACACCGATGCCGCGAACACCGCCCGGAACGTGCTGAAGATGAAGGCCGGCGGGCTGGAGGTCGGGCCGATCCTGATGGGGATGGGAAACAAGGCGCATATCGTCACGCCTTCGATCACCGCACGCGGGCTTCTGAATGTCTCGGCCATCGCGGGCACACCCGTCGCGCTCTATAGCTAGTTAGAATCACCTCGGGGTCACTTCGCAGGACTTCACTGCAAATATTTGCAAACCCTTCTCGCTTGCGTTCAGTATTTCGCTGTCATGGAGACTTTGCAAAAATTTGCGAAAGATTTGAGAAAGGTTCTGCAAATTTATTGCACTCCTCGGCCTATGTGACCGGTAACGGCGTTGCGCGGGCGCCCTGCCGTCGCGTAACACTGCTCCAAGCTTTGGAGGAGGCACGACCATGGGATATTCCGAGATCTATTCCGGCTGGAAAGCCGATCCGGAAGGCTTCTGGATGCAGGCGGCGGAGGCCGTCGAATGGGAACGGAAACCCTCGCGCGCGCTTTTTGCTGAGAATGCTCCGATCTATGAATGGTTCTCCGACGGCATGGTCAACACCTGCTGGAACGCGGTCGACCGCCACGTCGCGGCGGGGCGCGGCAAGCAGGTCGCGATCATCCATGATAGCCCCATTACCGGTGCCAAGCGCGAAATCACCTATGCGGCGCTGCAGGACCGAGTCGCGAGCCTCGCGGGGGCGTTGAAGGCCAAGGGTGTCGAAAAGGGCGACCGCGTTATCATTTATATGCCCATGGTGCCCGAAGCGGTCGAGGCGATGCTGGCCTGCGCCCGGCTTGGCGCCATCCATTCGGTGGTGTTCGGCGGGTTCGCCGCTCATGAACTGGCGGTCCGCATCGACGATGCGACTCCCAAGGCGATCATCGCGGCCTCCTGCGGTCTCGAACCCGGCCGGGTCGTCCATTACAAACCGCTGGTCGATGCCGCCATCGAACAGGCCAAGCATAAGCCGGACTTCACGCTGATCTTCCAGCGCGACGAGGAAGTGGCAAAGCTGATCCCCGGCCGCGATTTCGACTGGCATGAGGCGCAGGCAGGCGTGGCACCTGCCGATTGCGTGGCGGTGGAGGGCAATCATCCGGCCTATATCCTCTATACCTCGGGCACGACCGGCGCGCCCAAGGGCGTCGTCCGCCCCACGGCGGGCCATCTGGTTGCGCTCAACTGGACCATGAAGGCCATCTACAATGTCGATCCCGGCGACGTTTTCTGGGCGGCCTCGGATGTGGGCTGGGTCGTCGGGCATTCCTATATCTGCTACGCGCCGCTGATCGCGGGCTGCACGACCATCGTCTTTGAGGGCAAGCCGGTGGGCACGCCCGACGCAGGGACCTTCTGGCGGGTGATCTCCGAGCACAAGGTGAAAAGCTTCTTCACTGCGCCGACGGCGCTTCGCGCCATCAAGCGCGACGACCGTGAGGGCGAGTTCATCAAGAAATACGACCTGTCTGGAATGAAGGCGCTGTTCCTGGCCGGCGAGCGAGCCGACCCGGACACGATCCAGTGGGCGCAAAACCATCTTGGCGTCCCCGTCATCGACCATTGGTGGCAGACAGAGACCGGCTGGGCTATCGCGGCAAATCCGCTTGGGATCGAGCAACTGCCGGTCAAGATCGGCTCGCCATCGGTCGCGATGCCCGGCTTTGACGTGAAAGTGCTGGACGAAGGCGGCCATCCGGTCGCGCCAGGCACGCTGGGCGCCATCGCGGTCAAGCTGCCCCTGCCCCCGGGAACCCTGCCGACGCTCTGGAATGCGGAAGCACGTTATCGCAAATCCTACCTCACCACATTCCCCGGCTACTACGAGACTGGGGATGCAGGGATGATCGACGAGGACGGATACCTCTACATCATGGCGCGCACCGATGACGTCATCAACGTCGCGGGCCACCGCCTGTCGACCGGCGCGATGGAAGAGGTTCTGGCCAGCCACCCCGATGTTGCCGAATGCGCAGTTATCGGGGTTGCCGATCAGCTCAAGGGCCAGATGCCGGTGGGCTTCCTCTGCCTCAACAAGGGCTCCAAGCGTGAACACGGCGATGTTGTGAAGGAATGCGTGAAGCTCGTGCGCGACCAGATCGGTCCCGTCGCGGCCTTCAAGCTGGCCACTGTCGTCGACCGGCTGCCAAAGACCCGTTCGGGCAAAATCCTGCGTGGCACGATGGTCAAGATCGCTGATGGCGAGGACTACAAGATGCCCGCCACAATCGACGATCCGGTGATTCTGGATGAGATTACAGTTGCGCTGAAAGGCATTGGCTATCCCGCAGGCTGATCGAACCGCAACAATGTCGGGCGGGGCCGGGTACTAGTTCCGCGGCTCTGCCCGACATGGCGTTTCAGACAGGTTGGCGTAGAAATTTTCCTCGCGTACAACCAAGCTATCATGCAACCGAAACTTGTATTCGATTGTCCGTGTAGCATTGTCAGGTGGGGTGGTTGTTAACGATGCGGGGCGACGATTCCGAACAAGACCCTGCGGACTCCCGGCCCGCCGATCAAGGCCGGATGATATTGCTCGGCCATGACCTGCGCGCAGCAGTTTCGGATATTATCGGCGGCCTTCGGCTTGTTGACCAAAACGGTCTGGACGACGCGATGCGCCTGCAATTGGAACGTGTGCGCGCCTCTGGCGAAATCGTCGCCCGTCTGCTGGAGGACGGCCTGTCGATGATGCTCGGCGAAGACGACTTCGCCGCCACGCATCCGGCCAATCTTCAGATGGGCCGCTTTCTCTACGATATCGAAATGCGCTGGTCTGGCCGGGCAAGTGAAATGGGCCTTCGGTTTCAGATGACCCGGGGCCCGGATGTCCCCGAAGTGCTGACGCTCGACCGGATCGCCTTGGAACGGGTGATATCCAACATCCTGTCGAACGCGATCAAATACACCGATACCGGTACGGTCACGCTCGATGTCAGCATGTCCCAAGCCGGCGCCTTGCAGATCGCCGTGACCGATCAAGGCCCGGGCTTTTCCCCCGAAGCATTGGCCCGCCTCTTCGAATACAAGGGCCGACCGGACGGAAATGCCAAGCCCGGTCAGGGTCTTGGCATGCATATCTCGAAACACATGACCGGCAGGCTCGGTGGGTCGATCAGCGTCGAGAACCTTCCAAGGCGGGGCGCACGCGTCGTCCTTGAGCTTCCTCCGGACACTTGGACCATCGCGCCACCCGATGCGATGGTGGAACTGCCAGATCTGAGCCGCACCTCGGTGCTTATCGCCGAAGACAGCTCCACCAATCAGGCGATCATCGGTCACATGCTGGCCAGAATGGGCGCCCGCTTCGAAATCGCCAATGACGGCATCGAGGCGCTGCGCTGGCTTGAGCGCAAGAATTTCGACCTGGCGCTCATTGATATCGAGATGCCAAGGCTGATGGGGCTTGAAGTGATCCGGACGGTTCGGGCCAGCAACTATCTGCACTCCAAGATGCCGATCATTGCGATTACCGCCTATGTCCTGCGTGCGAACCGGGATGCGATCTACGCTGCGGGTGCCGATGCGATACTGGCCAAGCCCTTTGCCGGAATTGAGACATTCGGGCTTACGATTGCGAAGGTTTTGAACGGCCCGGGCATCTCGCCCGGGGGCATGGCGCAGCCTAAAGACCCCGGTGTGGATTTCGACCGCGACTGCTTCGACAGGCTCATAGAGATTGCCGGCCCTCAGGCGGCAATGGAACTGCTCGCCCGCCTCCACAATGATCTGAGCAATTGCGAACGCAATCTCGTCGCCGCCCTTGCCGACAGGAACAAGTCGGCACTCAGGGCCGAAACCCATGTGCTGATCGCCCTTGCAGGCGCGGTTGGGGCCGTACGCCTGCAGGCATTGGCGCAGGCCATGAACTCGGCCGCGCATCACGACGATCAGGGGGACTTGTCGGCGCTCGGAGGCGAAGCACTCACTCATCTGGACCGGCTCATTCACTTCATTGCACAGGAACGGTCGCGCCAGGGAGATACGGCATGACGGACCGGCCATTGCTGCTCGTGGAGGATACGCAGTCCTTGCAACTCGTTTACGAGGCCGTTCTTCGCTCAGCGGGTCACGACGTCGTCTCTGCTGCCGATGCCAGTTCGGGTCTTGCAGCCTTCAAGAAACTGCAGCCTCCGGTCGTCCTTCTCGATCTGATGTTGCCTGACCGGGACGGGCTGGACCTGATGCGCGATTTCCTAGCGATCTGCCCCGATACCCAAGTCATCGTGATCACCGCCAATGGCTCCATCAACAAGGCGGTGGCTGCGATGCGTGCCGGAGCGCATGATTTCCTTGTCAAACCGTTTGATGAACAGCGGTTTCTGTCTGCGATTGACAATGCGCTCAGTTCGAAAGTCCGAAATGGGACGGACAACAGACCCGGCCACGACGCCCTTGAGTTCGCGGATTTCATTGGCGACTCTCAACCGATGCGGCGGGTCTATGCCAAGATTAACTCAGTCGCGCGGTCTATGGCGACGGTGTTCATCACCGGCGAAAGCGGAACTGGCAAGGAGATCTGCGCGCAGGCCGTGCACGATCATTCCAGCCGCGCTGACGGGCCCTTTGTGCCGCTGAACTGCGGCGCGATCCCATCCGAACTGCTGGAATCGGAGGTGTTCGGTCATGTCATGGGCTCGTTTCCCGGCGCGATCAGCGATAAGCCGGGCGCGGCGGCGGAAGCGCATGGCGGAACGCTCTTTCTCGATGAAATCTGCGGGCTGGATCTAAACCTTCAAACGAAACTGCTGCGCTTTCTTCAGACATCCACTATCCAGCCGGTTGGCGCGACACGGTCGCGCAAGGTCAACGTCCGCATCATCTGCGCGACGAACCGCGACCCGCTGGAAGAAGTTCGGCGCGGACGATTCCGCGAAGACCTCTACTATCGCCTGCATGTCGTACCGATCCATATGCCGCCATTGCGCGACAGAGGCAGTGACGTTCTGGCGATCGCGGATGCCGCACTGGAACGGTTCGCAGCCGAGGAAGGCCGGACCTTCGAGGCATTAGACCCCGATGTCGCGTCCCTGTTCCGCCGCCTCACATGGCCCGGCAATGTACGCCAGCTTCTCAACGTGATCCGCCATGTCGTCGTGCTGAACGACGGGCCCGTGGTCACTCGGGACATGCTGCCGTTCGAGTTGCACCACGAACTTGAGCATCCCGAAACACCGCCTGATCTCGGCGAAAGACCGCGCGTTACCTTGGATGGCCTGATCGGGCGGACATTGGCCGAGGTGGAGCGGATGGTGATCGAGGAAACCATCGCTACCCATGGCGGCTCCATTCCGAAGGCGGCGCGGGTGCTGGATGTGTCACCCTCCACACTCTACCGCAAGATCGATAGCTGGAAGTCGGACAGCTGAAGAATCAGACGAACTGCTCGCGCGTCAGCCGTTCTTCAAGGCCATGTCCGGGGTCGAAGAGGATGCGGTGACGGATCGTGGGTTCCGACCGCACCTCCACTGACACGACGTTCGGGGCTGAGCGGCCATCGGCGTCGGCCATGACGGGGCGTTTGTCGGCATCGAGCACATCGAAGCGTACCACGGCGGTTTTCGGCAACAGCGCTCCACGCCAGCGGCGGGGCCGGAAGGCGGCCATTGCGGTCAGGGCCAGAACTTCGGCGCCGATGGGCAGAATTGGTCCATGGGCGGAATAGTTATAGGCGGTCGACCCGGCGGGCGTACAGACCAGCGCCCCGTCGCAGACCAGTTCCTCCATCCTGACCTTGCCGTCGATGGTGATCCTGAGCTTCGCCGCTTGCGGGCCTGCGCGCAGAAGCGAGACCTCGTTGATCGCCAAGGCCTCGCGGATGGAGCCGTCTGCCGTCTCGGCCCGCATTGCGAGCGGGTTGATCAGCTCCTCCTCGGCAGCGGCCAGCCGTTCGCGCAGCCCCTCCTCGCCATATTCGTTCATCAGGAAGCCGATCGTGCCGCAGTTCATGCCATAGACAGGCACGTCCATCGCCTGTGTCGCGTGCAGGGTCTGAAGCATGAACCCGTCGCCGCCTAGCGCGACAATAACATCGGCCTTGTCAACCGGGACCGAGCCGTAGACCGCAGTCAGTTTGGCTAACGCCTCCTGTGCGACCGGGGCATCGCTTGCCAGAAATGTGATACTCTCAGCCAAAGTCAGCCCTAGCCCCGCATTCGTTCCTGATGCATTGATTCACTGACGGGACCGCGAAGACAACCCCATCCGGCCGTCCGGGGTCGGTTTCATGAAAGCTTTGCCGATGCAGAAAGCACCTCGTTTGTCTCGCCGCGCCACACTGTTGGGGCTGACCGCGCTTGCCGCACCCGCACTGATCCGGCCACGTAACGCCCTTGCCGCGACCGGCAGCCCATTCGTCCAGCCACGGCTCAACGAAGGCAGGATTGAGGACGGCCGCCGGGTCTTCGACCTGACTGCCGCCCCGGGCGTGCATGAATTCCGCCCCGGCATCGCCACCGACACGATCGGCATCAACACAACCTTCCTCGGCCCGCTTCTGGCAGCCCGCGCGGGCGACCGGCTGCGGATGAATGTGACGAACGGGATCGGCGAGCCGATGACGCTGCATTGGCACGGGCTTCACCTGCCCGCCGCCGCCGATGGCGGCCCGCATCAGGAAATCGCGCCGGGCGCGGTCTGGTCACCTGAATTCGACCTGATGCAGAAGGCCGGAACCTTCTGGTTCCACGGGCACCAGCATGAAAAGACCGGCGCCCATGTATGGGCAGGTATGGCCGGTGTCTTACGGGTAACTGACGACGAGGAAGCCGCGCTGCCCCTGCCCCGAACCTATGGCGAAGACGACTTCACCCTTGTTCTGCAGGACCGCCGCTTCGACGCCAATGGCCAGATGCCTTATGCAATGAACATGCATGACAGGATGGCGGGGATGCAGGGCGACGTGATGCTGGTGAACGGTCAGACCAGCCCTGTGCTTGCGGTCGATGCCCCTCTGATCCGCCTTCGTATCCTCAACGGAGCGAACGGCACCTTCTACGGGCTGCATTTCGCCGACAATCGGACGTTTCACCAGATCGCCTCAGACGGCGGGCTGCTGACCGCGCCGGTGCCCATGCAGGGCACGATCCTCAGCCCCGGGGAGCGGGGCGAGTACCTCGTCGATGTCTCGGATGGTGCGGCGGCGATGCTGCGGGCGGAAACCTTCGGCGCCGAGGTCGCGATGATGGGCACGACCGGAACGCCCGACGTGATGGAAATCCGGCCAAGATCGGCCCGCCCTGCGCCAACCCTGCCAGCGCGGCTGGCCGACGTACCGCCACCACCCGATGCCACGGGCGAGGATCGGCGGTTCGATCTGGCCATGACCGGCATGGGCATGATGGGCGATTTCACCATCAATGGCAGGCGTTTCGACCATTCGCGCATCGACTTTACAGTGCCGCTCGGTGCGACGGAGACCTGGACCTGGACCAACACCACGCCAATGCTGCACCCGATGCATATCCACGACGTGCAGTTCCGCATCCTGTCGCGCAACGGCCAGCCGCCCGCGCCGCAGGAAACCGGGCTGAAGGATACGGTCCTGATCCGGCCACAGGAGACGGTCGCTCTAAGGCTGTCATTCGCGGACTATGCCGACCCGATCCATCCCTATATGTACCACTGTCATATCCTCGAACACGAGGATGCCGGGATGATGGGCCAGTTCACCGTGGTCTGAACCGAACCGCTTGACCCGAGGTCAGCAAAAAGTTTCCTATAGTGGAATTCGTTTCGCGTGTGAGCCAAAACATGTCGGATTCCACGCTTCCCGGCCCAGCCCTCCTCCGCTACAACGCGCCCAACTTCAGCCCTCAGGAGACGCCTATGAACGCCCCGCAACGTGACTCCGGTTTCTTCACCGAATCCCTCGAAAGCCGCGACCCCGAACTTTACGGCTCGATCCGGGATGAACTTGGCCGCCAGCGCGACGAGATCGAGCTGATCGCATCCGAAAACATCGTTTCTGCCGCCGTGATGGAGGCGCAGGGTTCGGTGATGACGAACAAGTATGCCGAGGGCTATCCCGGCAAGCGCTATTATGGCGGCTGCCAGTTCGTCGATGTTGCTGAAAACCTCGCGATCGAACGGGCCAAGCAGCTCTTCGGTTGCGCATTCGCCAACGTCCAGCCGAACTCGGGCTCGCAGGCCAACCAGGGTGTGTTCAATGCGCTTCTGAAACCGGGCGACACGTTCCTCGGCATGAACCTCGCCTCCGGCGGCCACCTGACCCACGGCGCCGCGCCGAACCAGTCGGGCAAGTGGTTCAACGCCATCCAGTACGGGGTTCGCAAGCAGGACAGCCGCATCGACTATGACGAGGTCGCCGCGCTTGCCAAGGAACACCAGCCGAAGCTGATCGTGGCTGGCGGCTCGGCTATCCCGCGTGTCATCGACTTCGCTAAGTTCCGCGAGATCGCAGACAGTGTCGGCGCGCTCCTGATGGTCGACATGGCGCATTTCGCCGGCCTCGTCGCCGGTGGCCAACACCCGTCGCCCTTCCCCTATGCCGATGTCGCCACCACGACGACGCACAAGACGCTCCGTGGGCCGCGCGGCGGCATGATCGTCACGAACAACGAAGAGATCGCCAAGAAGGTAAACTCGGCCATCTTCCCAGGTATTCAGGGCGGCCCGCTGATGCATGTCATCGCCGCTAAGGCCGTGGCCTTCGGCGAGGCGCTGCGCCCGGAGTTCAAGGCCTATGCCGCGCAGGTCGTGAAGAACGCACAGGCGCTTGCGGATGAGCTGATGAAGGGTGGGCTCGACATCGTTACCGGCGGCACTGACACCCATGTCATGCTGGTCGACCTGCGTCCGAAGAAGGTGAAGGGCAACGAGACCGAGAAGGCACTTGGCCGCGCCCATATCACCTGCAACAAGAACGGCATCCCGTTCGACCCGGAGAAACCGACGATCACCTCGGGCGTCCGCCTCGGCACCCCTGCCGGCACCACGCGTGGTTTCGGTGAGGAGGAGTTCCGCCAGATCGCGCGGATGATCATCGAGGTTGTCGACGGGCTGGCCGCGAATGGCGAGGATGGCAACGGCGCGGTCGAGGAGAAGGTCAAGGCGGAAGTCGCCGCGCTCTGCGCCCGCTTCCCGCTCTATCCGGGGCTCTGAACACTCCAAGACGTAAGAAAAGCCCCCGCGCTTGCGGGGGCCTTTTTGTTTGCGGGCCTGCTGGTGTGCCGCGCCGGGGTAACCGGCGCGGCGTTGTCAGTCGGCCGTCATGATCAGACCATGAGCGTCATGCTGTCGCCAAGCGTGATCAGATCGCCACCCCAGACCAGCAGCGCGGCATCGTCGCCGAATTCGAGAAGCTTGCCGCCGCCGCAGATATCGGCGGCATTGTCCACGACATCCTGCAGGGTCTGACCTTCGGCCAGAAGAGCAGGATCAATCTCGAACGCATCGGTGCCTGCCTCGAAGTCGAGGATCATGTCCCAGCCGCCGGTGAAGATGAAGGTATCCGCCCCCGCGCCGCCGATCATGAGGTCATGTCCCTCGCCACCATCGAGCCGGTCGTCTCCGCCCTGCCCGACCATGAGGTCGTTGCCGCAACCGCCTTCGATCTGGTCAGCCTCGTTTGTGCCAAAGAGCCAGTCGCTCCACGGCGTCCCCTTGACGAGGTTCAGTTCCGGGTCGGGCGTCGGTTGCGGATCGGGTGTCGGCTCGGGGTCAGGCGTCGGCTCGGGGTCGGGCGTCGGCTCCGGATCGGGCGTCGGCTCGGGGTCGGGCGTCGGCTCGGGTTCGGGTGTCGGCTCGGGTTCGGGTGTCGGCTCCGGGTCGGGCGTCGGCTCGGGTTCGGGTGTCGGCTCCGGATCGGGTGTCGGCTCAGGATCGGGTGTCGGTTCCGGATCGGGTGTCGGTTCCGGATCAGGCGTCGGTTCCGGATCAGGCGTCGGCTCGGGGTCGGGCGTCGGTGTGCTGCCATCCGCCATTGCATCCAGTTCTGCCGCTGTCAGCGTCCCGTCGATAAACCGGAACGTCTCGACATTGGTGTAGGTGTCGGTACCGTCCGCCGAAGTCACGACATAGCTATTGGTCGCGCGGGACACCTGAATGTCGGTCGTCGCGGCATTAATGACCACCTCGTCCCCACCGGCACCGCCGTCGATCACATCATCCCCGGCCCCGCCGTTGATCACGTTGGCGCCATCATTTCCGGTCAGGATGTTGGCCGCATCGTTGCCGGTCAGGTCCAGATCAGCGACCCCCAGAAGCCGCGCATCGTCGAAGCCTGAAACCAGCGTCAGATCAGCCGAGCTCAGCACTTCGGACCCGTTCACCACATCAAGCTTCACATTGCCTGCCGACAGGTCGACGCTGACCTTGCCGTTGCGGCTGCCCGATGTCAGCGACACCTCGGTATCGGCCGCGCCCGAGGCAAGCTTCAGCGCATACCCCCCGGCCTGTTCCGAGACCGCCTGCTGGCCTCCGACCGAGATGGTCGTACCACCCCTACCCTCTCCGAGCGAATAAAAGGCGTCATTGTCGGCATCGTCATAGACCACGCCGGTAAGAAAGACGTCGCTTCCGTTATCGCCGAAATTCTCGGTGATGACCGAACTGTGCTGGTACTGCCGGAACGGTCCGGTTTCATGTCCGACGCCGATCTCGGAAAACCCGTCATTCATGATCGCCGTGCGGTGGCCTGCGCTTTTCAACAGACCTTCATGCTGCGCGCGGATCGTGTTGTTCATGTCGAGCGCGCCGGTCGAGGCCTGGTAGGAGATGTTCTCGCCGGAGCGGGAGCCGGCCCCGAGGTCATATCCGGCAGCCTCCATCCGGTCGCCCGGATCGGACCCGCCCACGCCCCGATGGTCGAAGGTGCCGGTCGTCCGCATCCAGTCCGAGTGATCCTCCGCCGCCTGGGCCAGCACGTCATTCGGCGCCAGGACCTGCTTCGGCGCCCCGTCGATCGTGCCGGGGGCAAGCCCGTCATTCAGGCCGATGCCCGCCCGCGCCGGTTCGCCCTGCGGGTCGAGACGGGCGCGGTTGATCAATTCGATCATCAGCTGCTCTGTTTCGCTATGTGCCATGTGTTTTCCTTTCGGCTGCCCCAGCCAAGCGGCACAGGACGGCATCGGGAACCAGCGATCAAGACCGGAACTAATTTGGAGGGGATGGCGAGCGAAGAGGCGCGGATCGGGGCGTTGAACATACACAACCCTCCGCCTTGAAACGAAAATCCGCCAATGGATTCAAAAGGTTTCGGCAGATGCCTGCCGAATGCGCCCGATCAAAGCCACCAGATCAAGATGAGAACCGTGGCCACAAGGACGGCAAAGACCGCAAATCCCGCGCTCTCAAGCACATCAAGGAACAATGCGCGCCGACGCTCCAACGCGCCGAGCGGCTTCAGATGGGTCAGGCATGCGTGATAGGCATTGGCGATACGGGCCTGATCGAGCTGCATCCTGAGTTTCGGAATCTGGTCCTGTTCGCTTGCGTGAAGCAGGTATTCCGCCTCTCGCCGGACCTTTCGCGGAAGCAGGCGTCCGCCCCGCCGCAACTTTTCGGCCAACCCTTCGCCGCGAATGCGAAGCCGGGCTTCGATCAGCCCGGCAACGTCATCTGCCATCTCGGTCACGGTCACGGCCGACACCCCTTACCCCCGCCCGGCAGGTTAGCGTCGGGCAGGCCGTGTCGCAATGGTCTGGAAGCCGCTGCGCCGCCGGTTTAGGAAGAGCCATGCTCAGATACATCGAATACGGAACCGCCACCGATCTGCCGACGCTCCTTATCGTGCACGGGCTTTACGGCTCGGCACGGAACTGGGGGGCTATCGCACGCCGCATGGCATCGGACCGGCGCGTTGTCGCGGTGGACATGCGCAATCATGGCGAAAGCTTTCATGCGCCGAGCCATAGCTATGCCGACATGGCCGGTGACCTTGCCGGTGTGATCGGCGAGATTGGCGGACCGGTCGATCTGGTTGGCCATTCCATGGGTGGCAAGGCCGCAATGCAACTTGCATTGACGCAGCCCGAGTTGATCGGGCGGCTGATCGTGGCCGATATCGCGCCGGTTGCCTATGGCCACAGTCAGGCGCATCTGACCCAGGCGATGCGGCGGCTTGATCTGACCGGCCTCACTTCACGCAGCGAAGCCGATCAGCGGCTCACGGCAGAGGTGGACGACCCCGGTGTTCGCGCCTTCCTTCTGCAATCGCTCGACCTGAAATCCGACCCGCCCCGGTGGCGGCTGGCGCTCGACGTGTTGGAGGCCGAGATGGACAAGATCACCGGTTGGCCGGGAACCAGCGGGCGCTATGACGGGCCGACGCTGTTCCTGACAGGTGCATTGTCAGACTATGTCCGCCCCGAATATCGGGACGGAATCAAACAGCTTTTCCCCAAGGCGAAGTTCGCCAAGCTGCCGGGCGCGGGCCATTGGCTGCATGCCGACCGGCCACGGGAATTCGAGGCCGCACTGAGGACCTTCTTCGGCCATTCAGATAGCTGACAATTTCTTGGTAACCTCCCAGGCGACTGGCAAGGCCACGATGGCACCGATCGCCGCAGCGCCGATAATCGGACGCGTTCCAAACATTCCCATAGTCAACGCCGCGACAATGGCCGATCCGGCCAAGGTTACCGAAGCAAGCGTGTATATGACAGAAAACAGCCTGATCATGGGCCTCTCTCTTTCTCAGCGCGCGTTCGGTTGCTGCCTACACGCGGCAGGGCGCAATTTCCTTGATCTGGGTCAGACGCTGCAATCAAGGTCGAGCCGTGCCTCACCGGTATCGCCCGGAATCCGCGTTCGCATCGAATTCGGGATGACCCGGCAACCGGTGGTGAATTCCACCGCCTCCTCCATCAGCCGCGGCACGGCTGCGCGCTGCGCCCGCTTCAGGTAACCCATCCGCACCACTTCAGCCTGGCTGCCCTTGTGAAAGACGATGAAGTCGATTCCGCCCCTTGTGACCTGATGCCGTTCGGCGCCGAAGAACTGCGGCGCGGGCGAGGCGCACGCGGCGAGAAGAAAAAGGGCGAAGAGTAGGCGCATAAGCGCAGGTTCGCCCAACGGGGTTAACAGCGTCTTAACTTCCGCTCAGGTCAGGCATCATGCGTGACGGCCTCTTGACCGCTGTCGTCGATGGGGTCAAACCGGGTTTGACCATCAAGCATGAGGCCAAGGTGAAGAACCGTCTTATCCTGTTCCTGTTCACAACGCTCGCACTTGCCGCCTGCGAAACCGTCAAGGGCGCCGGACGCGATATCGGAACCGCCGGTGACGCGATCAGTTCGACCGCAAACAAAGTGCAGTCGCAGCTCTGACTTTCCGGTCGGTTCAGAACTAATTTCCGAACTGCCCCGCAAGACCGATTGCGGCAGATCCTATGCTGCTTCCGGGGGTGGTAGGCGACGCAGTCAGTGCCACTGTCGAGCCAAGCCGATACCCTGCGCCGGGTCGCTGGCTGTCATAAATCGCGTAAACCCCGATGAGCACCGCTGCGGCAGCGAGTAGCTTTGCCATGGGAAACCTTCCGTTCCTTCATCGGAAACGATAGCGATGAAATCAGGCGGTTTTGGGACAATTTCGGGCCGCAAAAGGTCCCCAAAAACGACTAGCGGGGCCATCGCCACCGATGACCCCGCCGGTCAACCACACTACGGAAACAAAACTCCGAAACTCGCACTACTATTTCGGTAATCTATAACAGTACTTACTCGCTATAGGTGCATTAGGCGCTCATATTCAGGATTCGGAAACTAGGATTTTGGGACATGTCTAAAAGTTAGTTTTTCTACGATTTCACCATCGGATATGGGCACGAACCATGAAAGCGCTGATGAGCGAGAAGAAAAGCCGCACGGAATCTCAAACTGTTTTGGACAATCGTGTCGCCCGCGTCTTCCTGTCCTGACGCCACACCTCTGGCGTTACGCCCTCAACGGTCCGAAAAACCCGGATCAGGTGCGAGCTGTCACAGAATCCGGTTTCAGCAGCAATGTCGGTTACGGACCGGCCATCTCGCTCCAGCAGCGCGCGAACCTGTGCCAGCCTGATCCGTAGTCCGGCATCGGCTGGTGTCATTCCGAGTGCCGCCTTGAAGTGGCGTTCGAGCTTTCGTCGGCTCACCCCCAGCCGCTCGGCAAGCCGGGACACCGGAAGCGGTGTATCCTGCGTTTGCTGCATCCAGAGTAGCGCACGTTTGACGAGGGGATCGCTCGCCGTCAGATCCAGTGGCAAACCCGGCTGCGGGCGCTCGGCTGCGACCGCCTCGTCCATGATCATGATCGACAGGCTTTTGCGTGCGGCGGCCCGGCCGATGTGGCGATCGACCAGAAACGCCGCAAGATGCGCGGTGGACGCACCACCCGAACAGGTCAAGCGATCGCGGTCGACGACGAAGACCTGATCTGAAATCGGGATCAACCCTTCAAACTCGTCCAGAAAATCCTGACGGTGAAACCAGCTGACGCAGCACCGGTAGCCCTGCATCAGACCCGCCCGGTGAAGAATAAAGGCGCCGGTGCAAAGACCGATCAGCGGCACTTTTGCCGCCGCCGCCGCTTGCAAAAACGCCGTCACCTCGGATCCAACCTGTTGCGCTCCGCCGATCAGGCCGCCGGCGACGACGACGTAGTCGAACCGCCGGGGATCGCCCAAGCGTTCTTCGGGCTCGACGGCGACCCCACAACTGCTTTCCACGGGTTCGAGTGTCGGTGCGATCAGGCGCCAACTGCACAAGATCGGCCGCGACCGGTCTCCCTCGTCAGCCGCAAGGCGCAGGACATCAATAAAGTTCGCGAGCGCCGCCAAGGTGAAGCGCCGCGCGGGGATTATTCCGACCCGCAAACGCGGGCGTGGCAGGGCCACGGGTTCGGGCATGTGGGCCTCTCGTCAAGTTGACGCATATCTAACGCCATTATGCCGCAAATATCCAATCACGAATCTCGGAAATGCCGCACCTAGCGCGGAACGCTCGCATCCGCCCGGTGCGGCCAGTCAGGGAGGCCCGTCACATGTCTCACCAAAGCCAGATCCGTGCACTTCACAAGGTCAGTCTTCCCGCCCGGGAAGAGGCCGCGACCGGACAGCGATTCACGTTCCTCTTGATCGACGGCTTCGCCCATCTGCCGCTGGCTTCCGCGCTTGAGCCCATGCGCCTTGCCAATCAACTTCTGGGAAACCGCGCTTATTCCTGGCGGATTGCAAGCCTGACCGGCGCCCCGGTCGTCTGTTCCTCCGGGCTGACGATGATGACCGACGGCCCATACAGTCCGCTCGGGCGTGGCGACACGCTCGTCGTCATCGGCGGGTCCTCACTGCGCCGGAACCCGGACCCGCGTCTCAGCCACCTCTTGAGACGGGAAGCGGCGCACGGTGTCCGGATCGGCGGTTTCTGCATGGGGGTCTACGCGCTGGCCCATGCCGGTCTGCTCGACGACGAAGAATGCGCTGTTCACTGGGCCGATATCGACGGTTTCGGCGAGGAATTCCCCAAGGCCCGTCTCAGCCGCAACGCGTTCGTCATGAGCCGCCGTCCAACCGCGCCGGGGGGCGCAGTCGCCGCCGATCTGATGATGCATCTGATTGCCGACACACACGGCGCTGAACTTGCGACCCGGATCGCCGACCTGATGGTCTGCAACGGCGTGCGCAGCCCCAAGTCGCAGCAAAAGGTCTCGGTCCAGTCACGATACGGTATGCGCAATCCGCGTCTCGTAAAGGTGCTGAAATGTATGGAGGCAAATCTTGAAACGCCGCTGACGGCGCAAGAGATCGCCGATATCGCCGCCATGTCGATCCGGCAGACGGAACGCCTGTTTGCCCGCTATCTCAACACCACGCCGATGAATTTCTATGCCAACATGCGGCTGGAAAAGGCGCATACGCTGCTGTCGCAGACCGAGCTTTCGGTCACCGAAGTCGCCGTAGCCTGCGGCTACAAATCGACGTCGCATTTCACCAAGAGTTTCCGTCTCGCATACGGCGTTACACCGAAACGGATGCGGGCCGTCGGGAACTGATCGGCATACGGAGGCAAGAACCAATGCGATCGGCTCCGCGAAAACAATATTTTACATGATGTCCGGAATGCCTGCATAGGCAATGGAAATACTTCGGGTTTGGTCGGTCAGAACCGAATTCCCCCGCTTGGCCAAACGATGCGGGCAGTTCCGCCTCGGGATTTTGGGGTCGGAACGCCCGTATTCCGACACGTTGACTCTCCTGCTTCCAGTCCAGCCTTGGACCGCACCTGGTTGAAAAAGCTGATATCCCGCAAAATGCGCTTCCCGTTGAGTTCTACGACCGCCCTGCGCAGCATGCGCCGAATGCCGACCGCGCTGCTCGCATCGGGGAAATAGGACGCGCCGCACACGGCAAGCTGGCCACCATTGTTGAACACGATCCAGCGATATTCGTATGCGCGACCGTATCCGCTCACCGTTATCGAGCCGCCACCGAACGAGTCGTCAATTGAAAGTACGAATTCCTCTGCGGCCATCACCGGCGCCGCGACTAGAAAAAGTGCCGCCACTGAACTTACGATCTTGTCGAAATTCATCGCCCCCTCCCATGCCAGTCACTCTTAAGAGCGTATCCAATGACTTAAGGTCGAACCTTGACGCCGATCACCCTGTGGACAAGTCACCAAGCTATAGACTTGCGAAATCCTCATTATGCATTCCGGCCAGCAGGCGCCGCTGACACGACGGCGAGGATCAGGGGGATCAGCACCATCGGGCGAGAAATCTGCGTCGCATGTCTCCAACATCGTCCGCACACAGCATTACCCCAAGCCGACATGTGCTGTCGGAAACGGAGCGAAAAGGTCACTTCATCGCAGCTTCCGGATAACGCCTTGACGCGCAGCCCCCGGGTCTGACCCGGGGGCGCATACTGCCGTTTGTCGCCATTCAGAGGGCTACTAAGCCCTAAAACCGGACGAACCCGCTGGGAAATTTGACATCGACGTCAACATCTTCGGATATCGGTGTTGGAAAGCCTGTCATGACACAATTTGCCGGGCCGACTTCCAGCGCCGCTTCGGACCGGACCTGAGAAAAGAAGCTTAGATCGCGGACCACTTTACGCCCGTTGATCCGTACCTCTGCCTGCCGCAACAGGCGTCGAACACCGACTGCACTGCTCGCATCCTGGAAATATCCAGCGCCACAAACGGCAATCTGTCCCTGCTGATCCGAAAGCAACATCCGATAGACATACCCTTTGCCATAGCCGGGAAATGTGAGTGAACCGCCGCCGAAGCGCTGATCGACCGGCATCTGAAATTCACCGGCGGCCATTGCAGGCGCGACCAGCGACAATGCAAGGAAAGCGGCTGCAACCGTTCGAAACCTCATTGAAATACTCCATAATCAGTAAACGTAATCAAATGGATATATCTATGGCTTGAATTTTCAAGCGGATATCACGCATCGGTTGTATGGCGTTGCGCACGGTTCACGGCGTCCGGTAGCGCTCGACGAAATTTCGAAGGATAATCTCGGGCATATGCACGTCGCTTGCCCGGCAAAGAGCAATGAGACGGTCGGCATCCTCGGGCGGGAAATAGCCCTTGTTGCGATAGATCCGAATGCGCAGTTCGAACCCGTCGCTGTCGGCTTCGGGGTGGAACTGGGTGGCATAGACATTCCGGCCATAGCGGATCATTTGATAGGGACATGGGTCCGAGGACAGCAGGTGAACTGCCCCGTCGGGCAGGGCCTGCAACGCCTCCTTATGACCGACAAAGGCCTGAAACCGTGCGGGCAACCCGGACAGGAGCGGGTCCCCTGCACCGTCCGGCGTCACTTCGCACAGGGTCGCGCCGACCGGCTCGCCAAACCTCTCCTTGCTGACCGGCCCTCCGAGATGATGGCCCAAAACCCCAATCCCGTAGCAGCATCCCATGAACGGAAAGTCGCGCCCCGTGATTTCGGGCATGAGGCCCAGAACCGCACTCTCGATCCGCTTCTCGACCGGCGACTTCTCGTCCGGTGCGTCACTGACGCAGCCCGGTCCACCGCCGACGATCACGCCGGAATAATCCGACAGGTCCAAATCGGTGGGAATCGCGTCTAGATCCAGACGGATGCGATGCACGTCATCCGCTGCCAGTCCGCCCTTTTTGAGGAAGGCCGCGAATTCATCGTCCGCCGCCTCGGCCTCGGGGCGGAGTTGCAGGATCAGGAACGGCTTTGTCACGCGGGCATCCGCTCCTCGACGATACCGGCCCACCAGGAGCAGCCCGCCGGGATCGCGTCATCGTTGAAGTTGTATTCGGGGTGATGGACCATCGCCGTATTGCCATTGCCGACGAGGATATAGGCGCCCGGCCGTTCCTCCAGCATATAGGCGAAATCCTCGCCGCCCATGATCAGGGGCGCGGTGCCGCATGCGCCCGAGACCTTTTTCGCGACGCTGGCGGCAAATTCGGTCTCGGCCTCGGAATTCACCATCACCGGATAGCCGAGCATGTAGTTGACCTTTGCTTTCGCCCCATAGGCATCCGCCGTCGCCTCGGCGATCTTGATCACGCGCTCGCGCGCCAGCTTGCGTACATCCCGGTCGAGCGTCCGCACGGTGCCCTTCAGTTTCACTTTCTGAGGAATGACGTTGAAGGCCTTCGACTCGGTCTCGAAACTGGTCACCGAGACGACAACCTGACTGACCGGATCGACATTGCGGCTGGCGATGGTCTGCAGCGCGATCACGATCTGGCTGGCGACGACTGTCGTGTCGATCGTCTCATGCGGCTTGGCGGCATGGCCACCCTTGCCCTCGATGTCGATCTCGAACTGGTCGGTCGCGGCGAAGAAAGCGCCCGGACGGATGGCGAAGGTTCCAACTGGCACGCCCGGCCAGTTGTGCATACCGTAGACCTCCTGAATCTTGAACCGCTCCATCATCCCGTCTTCGCACATCTCGCGCCCGCCTCCGCCGCCCTCTTCGGCAGGCTGGAAGATCACAACAACCGTGCCGTCGAAATTGCGCGTCTCGGCCAGGTATTTGGCGGCCCCCAACAACATCGCCGTATGGCCATCATGGCCGCAGGCATGCATCTTGCCGGGCGTTTTGGAGGCATAGGGCAGACCCGTCGCCTCGATGATCGGCAGCGCATCCATATCGGCGCGCAGGCCAATGACCTTGCCCTTGGTATCGGACTTACCCTTGATCACGCCGACAACGCCGGTGCGGCCAATCCCCTCGACCACCTCGTCGCAGCCGAAATCGCGCAAAAGGCCGGCGACCTTGCCAGCCGTCCGGTGGGTGTCGAACAGAAGCTCCGGATTCTCATGGATGTCGCGCCGCCATTCGGTGATTTCCGGCAGAAGCTCGGCGAAGCGGTTCTTGATGGGCATGGGTATCGACCTTCGGATTGAATGCGGCAGGATCGTCGGCGAAATCGCCCCGGGCCGCAAGGGTGGTCAGCGGTCGATGAGCCCGTACCAGCTATAGGCCATCGGCAGGAGCATCCGCCGGAAGCGGCCAAAGGGGAACCGTGCGGGAGGTGCTGCCATCAGCGCAGGCACGCCCCCCTGCCCTGTTGCAAGGCCAGCCAGAAGCTTGCCGGTATAGGAGCCGAGCGCAACGCCATTGCCGTGATAGGCAAAGCCCGCCCAGGCATCGGGCCAGTCGCCAATGGGGCCGGCATAGGGCGTTAGGTCACGCGAGAGGCAGACGAAACCCGACCAGAAATGCGGCGTCTCGACATGGGCCCAGGCGGGAAACATCCTTTCGAAGTTGGCACGTATCTTCGCCTTCATTTGCGAAAGTGCAGTCGCGGATGCGCTGGTCCCGCCCCGCATACCGAAGAGGAACCGCCGGTTCGGCATCAGGCGGAAGTAATGTAACAGGCGGCGCGTATCGTAGGCCATCAGATCGCTCGACCAGCCTTGCGCCGCGATCTCTTCATCACTCATTTCCCGCGTCACCAGCACGGCCGATTGTGCCGGAAGGTAGCGTCCGGCCATCCAGTCCGGCACATCATCGCTCGAGTAACCATTGGTCCCGATGATCAGCTTTTTCGCGATGAGAACGCCACCCGGCGTGGTCAGTCGGTATTCGCCATTCTCCCGCGTCACGCCGCTGACCGGCGAGCCTTCGAAGATGCGCGCGCCAGCCTCGCTCGCCGCGCGGGCAAGGCCGAGAACATATTTCAGTGGGTTGAGCGCAAAGCCGAGGGGGAAGCGGATCGCACCGTGAAAGCCCGGCCCGGCCAGCCCTTCACCCGCCAGTTCCGCAGGCCCGATTACATCGACCTTCACACCGTAGCCGCGCTCCAACGTCTGAGCTTCCTCACGCAGCACCTCGAAATCTTTCGGCCGGTGCGCCATGACCGCCTCGCCACCGCGCGAATGGGCATCGGCATCGACCGAATAGCGTTCAAGGAAATCCGAGACATGCTCGGCCGAGGCGATCTGTGCCCGGTGCCAGTCTGCCATGCCGTCAGCCCCGAAACGCCGCGTCAGCACGGAATCG
Organism: Albidovulum litorale; assembly: GCF_025751495.1. Taxonomy (GTDB): domain Bacteria; phylum Pseudomonadota; class Alphaproteobacteria; order Rhodobacterales; family Rhodobacteraceae; genus Albidovulum; species Albidovulum litorale. Next base: position 772,239 of record NZ_JAOWKZ010000003.1, read on the forward strand.
CTGGCCTTGGTGCCACCGATACAGGCAAAACCGCCATTGCGGCCCGAGGCGCCCCAACCGATGCCGTTAGCCTCCAGCACTGCGACATCCGCCCCGGCATCGCGGGCCAGATGCAGAGCGGCGGTCAGACCGGTATAACCGCCGCCAATGACCGCAACCTCGGCCCGCACCTCGCCCTGCAGCGCCTGACCGCGCGGCGGGCGGGCAATGGTGGTTTCCCAGTAGCAGTCCGCCACCGGGCCATCGCCATAACCATGCTCTTCGTAGATACGCTTCATTGTAGCGGCGATCAGGTCCTGACCGCCGCCTGTTCATCCGCGCGCTGCTTGGCAATCGACCGCTTGGAGATCAGCGAGGCGGTGATCACACCCACCGTCACGATAGAAATCATGAGCGTCGACAGCGCGTTGATTTCCGGGCTGACGCCAAGGCGCACAGACGAAAAGATCTTCATCGGCAAGGTCGTAGAGGACGGACCCGCCGCAAAAGACGCAATGACGAGGTCGTCGAGCGACAGCGTGAAGGCCAGAAGCCAGCCAGAGATCACCGCGGGGGCGATGATCGGTAGCGTCACCGACTTGAACGCGTCGAAGGGCGTACAGCCGAGGTCCAAAGCGGCCTCTTCCAGTGACTGGTCGAAGGTCACCAGCCGTGATGAGACAACGACCGAAACGTAGCACATCGTGAAGGTCGTATGCGCCAGCACGATCGTGGTCACGCCACGGTCTAGCCCGATGGCGATGAACAAGAGAAGCATCGCCAGACCGGTGATCACCTCGGGCATGACGAGCGGCGCATAGATCATCCCGGAGAACAAAGTCCGCCCCCGGAACCGCCCGGCCCGAACCATCACATAGGCTGCCAATGTCCCTAGGATCGTCGCCAGCGTTGACGACAGCACCGCGACCTTCAGCGTCACCCAGGCCGCGTTCAGGAACGCGTCGTTCTGCAACAGTTCACCATACCACTTGGTCGAGAACCCGGCCCAGACCGTCACGAGCTTCGACTCGTTGAACGAGAAGATCACCAGAATGATCATCGGCAGGTAGAGGAACGTGAACCCCAGCGTGAGCGAGGTCGCGTTGAACCATGTGAACTTGCGGTTCATAGCCCGGCCTCCCTCTGCTTCTGCTCGTTGCGCTGGAAGAGGATGATCGGGATGATCAGGATCAGCAGCAGCACGACCGCCACCGCAGAGGCCACCGGCCAGTCGCGGTTGGAGAAGAACTCTTCAAACAGCACCTTGCCGATCATCAGGGTCGAGGACCCACCCAGCAGCGACGGTATGACGAATTCACCCAAGGCCGGAATGAAGACGAGGAAGCAGCCCGCAATGATACCCGGCTTCGACAGCGGGATTGTCACCAGCCAGAAGGCCTGTGCCCGCGAACAGCCCAGATCCTCGGCCGCCTCGATCAGCGACCCGTCAAGCTTTTCCAGCGCCGAATAGATCGGCAGGACCATGAAGGGCAGGTAGGTATAGACGATGCCGACATAGACCGCGACGTTGGTGTTCAGGATCGTCAGAGGGCTGTCGATCAGTCCGATCCCCATCAGCGCCTGATTGAGGAACCCTTCGTTCGACAGGATGCCGATCCACGCATAGACACGGATTAGGAACGAGGTCCAGAAGGGCAGGATCACCAGCATCATCAGCGTCGGACGCCATTCGTCCGACGACTGCGCCATTCCGTAAGCGACCGGATAACCGACCAGCAGCGTGATCAGGGTCGCAATCGCCGCGATCTTAAGGCTGGAGAGATAGGCCGAATAATAGAGCGCGTCGGATGCAAGGAACGTGAAGTTCTCGAAATCCAGATCACTGAAGAAGCTTTTGACCCCCTCCCATCCCGCCGACAGGTCCAGTTGCGGCGTGTAGGGCGGGATCGAGATCGCGTAGTCCGACAGCGCGATCTTGAAGACGATCGCGAAGGGGATGAGGAAGAAGACCAGAAGCCAGGTATATGGCGTCAGGATCAGGAAGAGGCGGCGGAAGTTCATGGCCGCCTCCTCAGTTCAGGAGGACAACGCCGGCAGTATCCGTGAAGGACAGCCAGACCTTGTCATCCCAGGAAATGTCACGCCGCGCGATGCGGCGGTCGTTGGCGACCTGCGCCTTGATCATGCGCCCACCTGCGACCTCGACCTTGTAGGTGGAGATATTGCCGAGATAGGCGATGTCGTGGACCGTGCCTTCGATCACGTTGGCCTTGCCCTCGGGGCGATCCGAGGAAATGGCGACTTTCTCGGGCCGGATCGCGAAATGAACCTTCGTGCCGGGCGCCACACCTTCGGCGATGCTCGCCGATATCTCGGGCTGCCCCTCGGCCCAGGCGATGGCGACCTTTCCATCGCCTTTCGGCGTCGCGGTGCCCTCGACAATATTCACATCGCCGATGAAGTCCGCCACGTAAACCGAATTGGGCGTTTCATAAATCCGATCCGGCGTATCGACCTGGATCATCTTGCCATGATCCATGACCGCAACACGGCTGGCGACCGTCATCGCCTCTTCCTGATCGTGGGTCACGATCACGAAGGTGGTGCCGGTCTTTTCCTGAATATCCATCAGTTCAAACTGCGTGTCCTGACGCAGCTTCTTGTCGAGCGCGCCGAGGGGTTCGTCGAGCAGCAGGAGCTTCGGCGCCTTGGCCAGCGACCGTGCAAGCGCCACGCGCTGACGCTGACCGCCCGAAATCTGATGCGGCTTGCGCTTGGCGAACTTCTCCAGCCGGACAAGTTTCAGCATCTCTTCCACCCGCGCCGGGATCTTCTCCTTCGGCATGTCCGAGCGCTTCAGGCCGAAGGCAATGTTTTCCCAGACGCTGAGATGCGGGAAGAGCGCGTAGCTCTGGAACATCATGTTCGTCGCCCGCTTGTTCGGCGGGATCGGAGCGATATCGACGCCGTCCAGCAGGATCGTGCCCTTGGTCGGTGTCTCGAACCCCGCCAGCATCCGCATCAGCGTGGTCTTGCCGCAACCGGACGGACCGAGAAGCGCAAAGAACTCCTTGCGGTAGATGTTCAGCGTCATGTCGTCGATCGCAGTGAACTCGCCGAATTTCTTGGTGACGTTCTTGAACTGGATCAGCGGTTTTTCGTTCGGATCGTTCCAGGGCGCAAAAACCGGGCGGTTGGCGGGCTGGGCCATGATATCCTCATGCATGGGGAAAGCCCCGCGCCGGTGGGCGCGGGGCAGACTGTGGATGGGCGATCAGGTGCCCGACTTGATCTTGGTCCAGAGCCGCGTGACGTTGCGGTTGACCTTCGGATCCCAGGTCGTGGTCGTGTAGAGGTTGTTGACCGTTTCCTCGTCCGGATAGATCGCCGTGTCGCCGATCACATCCTCGTTCAACAGAGCCTGCGACGCCATGTTGCCGTTGGCGTAGTAGACGTAGTTCGAGGCAGCCGCCGCGTTGTTCGCGTCCATGATGAAGTTGATGAACTTGTGCGCGGCATCCGCGTTCGGCGCATCGACCGGGATCGCCATCTGGTCGAACCACATCAGGGCGCCTTCCTTCGGGATGTGATACTCGATCTCGACCCCGTTATCGGCCTCGGCAGCACGGTCGCGGGCCTGAAGGATGTCACCCGACCAGCCGAAGGCCACGCAGATGTCGCCGTTGGCGAGCGCGTTGATGTATTCGGACGAATGGAACTTGAGCACGTGCGGTGCAATCGCGGTCAGGACCGGCTCCACCTTCTCGATCGTCTCATAGTCCTGGGCGTCCGATTCCTCGCCAAGATAGGTCAGCGCGGCCGGAATGACCTCGGTCGGAGCGTCGAGCATGTGGACGCCGCACGACGCGAGCTTTTCCATGTTCGCCGGATCGAAGAGCAGGGCAAGCGAGTTCACCGGCGCATCATCGCCAAGAACTTCCTTGACCTTGTTGATGTTCACGCCGATGCCGGTCGAACCCCACATGTAGTTGACCGAGTATTCGTTGCCGGGATCGTACTTCTCGGTCCGCTCCTCGATCGCATCCCACATGTTTTCAATGTTCGGAAGCTTCGACTTGTCGAGCTTCTGGAACGCTCCGGCCTGGATCTGCCGCGACAGGAACGTGCCGGACGGCACGACCACGTCATAGCCCGAGCCGCCCGCGAGCAGCTTGGTTTCAAGGATTTCGTTCGAGTCGAACACGTCGTAGATCAGGTCGATCCCGGTCTCTTCCTCGAACTTGGTCAGCAGTTCCTCGTCGATGTAGTCCGACCAGTTGTAGACGTGGACCTCTTCGGCGCCAGCCGCTCCGGCCGCCACAAGGGCCGCCGCCATCGTCATCCCCGTAAACTTCATAGTACCTCCTAGTGAGTTTGATTCGACGGCCATTCGGGGCCGCCTGTCGGTCTTTGCCTTCTTGTCGCTCTATTTTGATCAAATTTTGCGACTCAAATCAACATGGCATTTTCGTGATGCCTAAATTATTATGGCAGAAACGGAATTGTGCGCAGCCCCCTAGAAGGAGCACGGATGAAAAACCTTCGTGACGCCGACGAATCCCCCCGCAAGGTGCCGTCACATGAAGTGACCTATTGTCGGCTCCGCGACATGATTCTCTTTGGTCAGCTGACGCCCGGACAGCCCGTTACGATTCAGGGACTGACAGCAACGCTTGAGGCCGGAATGACCCCCGTGCGCGAGGCGATCCGCAAGCTGACGGCGGAAGGCGCGCTGGACCTTCAGGGCAATCGCCGGGTCTGCGTTCCGCAACTGACCGCATCGCAACTGGATGAACTGGCATTTGCGCGCCTGACCATCGAACCAAAGCTGGCCCATATGGCAGCCAAGAACCTTTCAGCTGGCGATATTTCCCAGCTGACCCGGATCGACGCCGATATCAACGAAGCGATCGCGACAGGCGATGTTCATCGCTATCTGATGAACAATTTCCGCTTTCATTTCACGCTTTATGAACATGCCGGGGCGCCGATCCTCCTGTCGCTGGCGCAGATGCTGTGGCTGCGCTTCGGCCCGTCGCTGCGTGTCGTCTGCGGCCGCTATGGAACCTCCAACCTTCCGGACCGTCATGACGAGGCACTGGCGGCGATGCGCGCTCACGACGCGGAAGCCGTTGCGACGGCCATCCGGGAGGACATCGAACAGGGAATCAGTCAGATCAATCTCTCCCTGACATCGCAGTAAATTTGATCAAATCCAGTTGACATTCGGCGTTTTGATCATATCCTGAGCGCCAAGGACAGCAGGAATGCGACGGACTATTCGGCGCTTCCTTTGCTGCAACACCCCGCCCAACAGGCCCAGATATCATAGGTTATGCGATGACCCAGATTACCAATCATCTGCCGACAAAAGAGCTTCAGGCCCTCGATGCGGCCCATCACATGCACCCGTTCACCGAGGACGCCGCGCTTGCCAAGAAAGGCGCGCGAATCATCACCCGCGGCAAGGGCGTCTACCTGACGGACAGCGAGGGGCATGAGATTCTGGACGGCATGGCCGGCCTCTGGTGCGTCAATCTCGGCTATGGCCGCAAGGATCTGGCCGAGGTTGCCGCGCGGCAGATGGAGGAGCTTTGCTATTACAACACCTTCTTCCAGACGTCGCACGTTCCCGCCATCGCGCTCGCTGCAAAGATCGCGGAACTGGCGCCGGGCGATCTGAACCACGTCTTCTACGCAGGCTCCGGTTCCGAGGCGAATGACACCAACATCCGCCTCGTCCGCCGCTACTGGGAAGTGAAGGGCAAGCCCGAGAAGAACATCATCATCGCGCGCAAGAACGGCTATCACGGCTCCACCATGGGCGGCGGATCGCTGGGCGGCATGGCGGGCATTCACGCCCAGGGCGGGCTGCCGATCCCGAACATCACCCATATCGGTCAGCCGCACTGGTACGAAGAAGGTGGCGACATGACGCCCGAGGAGTTCGGGTTGATCCGTGCGCGCGAGCTTGAGGACAAGATCAACGAGTTGGGCGTCGACCGGGTCGCGGCCTTCATCGGCGAACCGGTTCAGGGCGCTGGTGGTGTCGTCATCCCGCCGTCGACCTACTGGCCCGAGATCCAGCGCATCTGCGACAAGTACGGTATCCTCCTGATCGCCGACGAAGTCATCACCGGCTTCGGCCGCACCGGCAACTGGTTCGGGTCGGACACGCTCGGCATCAAGCCGCATATCATGACCATCGCCAAAGGCCTGTCGTCGGGTTACGCGCCCATCGGCGGCTCGATCATCTGCGACGAGGTCTACAACACCGTCGCTAATTCCGGCGAGGACTTCAACCACGGCTACACCTATTGCGGCCATCCGGTCGCCGCCGCCGTGGCATTGCGCAATCTGGAGATCATGGAAGAGGAAAACATCCTCGACCATGTTCGCAACGTCGCCCACCCCTATCTGGCCAAGAAATGGTCCGCGCTGGCAGATCACCCGCTGGTCGGCGAGGCGCGCCTGATCGGCCTCATGGGCACCATCGCGCTCACGCCCGACAAGGCAACGCGCGCCGCCTTTGCGTCCGAGACCGGCACCATCGGCTATCGCTGCCGCGAACGCTGCTTTGCCAACAACCTCGTGATGCGCCATGTCGGCGACCGCATGATCATCTCGCCGCCCCTCGTCATCAAGCCCGAGGAGATTGACGTCTTCATCGAACGCGCGACGAAATCGCTCGATGAAACCTATGCCGAAATCAAGGCGGACGGCCTGCTGAAGGCGGCCTGAGCGGGGCCTCATGGACATCCTCTACGCGAATGACAGGGCCGGGGAATACCCCCGGTCCTGGTATGCAGACACTGCCGAGGCGCCGGGCCCCTATCCGGAAGCAGCGGGCGATCTGTCCTGCGATGTCTGCGTCGTCGGCGCGGGCTTCACGGGACTTTCAGCGGCGCTTCACCTCGCGTTGCGCGGCTTCGACGTGACCCTTCTCGACGCGCACCGCGTCGGCTGGGGCGCGTCGGGCCGCAATGGCGGTCAGGTGGGCACCGGTCAAAGGCTCGATCAGGAAGATCTGGAAAAGATGGTCGGCCTCGACCATGCCCGCGCACTCTGGGATCTGGCGCAGGAATCAGTCGCGCTGACGAAATCCCTTGCTGCCGAGCATTCGCCCGAAGCCGCTTTCGCGCCGGGCATCATCCATGCCTGCCACCGGGCGCGTTACGTCCCCCATTCCCGCGACTACGCAGAGAAAATGGCACGGGACTACAACTACGACCTGATCCGCCCGCTCGACCGCGATGAGATGCGGGCGATGGTCGGATCGACAGCCTATCACGGCGGCGATATCGACATGGGCGGTGGGCACCTGCACCCGCTGCGCTACGCCTTTGGCCTCGCCCGCGCGGCCCATTCCAAGGGCGTGCGCATCTTCGAACGCTCAAAGGTCACTGGGATTGCCGAGGGCACTCCCGCTACCATCACGACAGATAAGGCGAAGATCACGGCACGGCATGTCGTCCTCGCCTGCAACGGCTATCTCGGCCACCTGAACAGCCGCGTGGCCACCCGAGTGATGCCGATCAACAACTTCATCGTCGCGACCGAACCGATGACGGCTGATCAGCAGGAAAGCCTGATCAAGGGCAACCATGCAGTGGCCGACACCAAGTTCGTGATCAACTATTTCCGCTTCTCGGAAGATCACCGCCTTCTCTTCGGCGGTGCGGAAAGCTACGGCTACCGCTTCCCCGATATCGCGAAGCTTGTGCGCAAGCCGATGCTGGAGATTTATCCCCAGCTTCGCGACATCAAGGTCACCCATGCCTGGGGCGGCACACTTGGTATCACATTGAACCGGATGCCGCATTTCGAACGGCTCACGGGCAATATCCTCTCAGCCTCCGGCTATTCCGGCCACGGCGTCGCCATGGCGACGCTCGGCGGCAAACTTGCGGCCGAGGCCATCGCCGGTCAGGCGGAACGCTTCGACCTGATGGCGCAGGTCCCGACCCGGGCCTTTCCAGGAGGCGTGACCTTCCGCTGGCCGCTTCTGGTCCTCGGCATGGTCTGGTTTTCGCTCCGCGACAAGCTCTGACCCCCTTGGCGCTTCTTCTTGGCTGAAATACTCCCGCCGGAGGCATCCGCCCGAGCGGGGGCTCAATGCCCCCCGAGGGCGGCCCCCGCTGTCAGAGCGACGGGCCGAGCACGATCTTCGATCCATCCGAAAACCGCCCGAAGCGGAATCGCGACAGGTCATGACCCGGCGCGCGGCCCTCGACCAGATCGGCCACCACGCGCCCCACACCCGGCCCGATGCCGAAACCATGGGCCGACATGCCCGTCGCCATGGTCAGACCTGGCAGGGCCGCCACATGGTCGATCACGGGCACCACATCGGGCATCGTATCGATCATCCCGGCCCATGCCTGGGCGATCCCGGGCCGACCGACCGCGGGGAAGGCCGCCGCGAACCGGTCGCGTAGCCGCTCCACCATGGTCATGTTCGGGTCGGGGCTGAGGATGCGCATCCGCTCGAACGGGCTTTCATCATCCTCGCCCCAGAACCGCTTTGTGCCCCATGCATCGGGATAACCTCCCGGCGCGGCGGGCAGAAAACGTGTGCCGGAAATGTCGGCGCGAATTTGCGTCCAGTAGGCGCCGAGATGCCGGAATGCATCGGGGCCGATGAAAAACTCATGAAAATGCCCGCCCGCAAGCGTATAGCCGCCATCCGCGCGTCGCCGTATCGCGAAATGGCTATCGGCCACGGCGCCGGACCATATCTCCGGCATCGGTTCGGTCGCCGTCACCGTTGCCCGGACTGAAAGCTGCGGCAGGTTCACCCCGTGCCGCCTCGCCAGCAGCGACGACCATGCCCCACCGGCCAGCACCACCCGGTCGGCGCGGATGCGGCCCGACTCGGTCACAACACCGCTGACCCGCCCTGCAGAGACATCCAGCGCCCGGACCGCACAATTCTCAACGACGCTGACGCCCTTCGTTGCCAGCGCATCGGCAAGGCGCGTCACCGCAATCCATGGCTCGGCGCGGGCATCCGAGGCCGTCCATAACCCACCGATCCATCCGGCAGCATTGGGCAGCATCGCCTGAAGTTCCGCCTGCCCCAGAAGCTTTGTATCGAGCCCATGTGCTCGCGCATGGCCCATCCACGCCTCATACCCCGCCATGGCCTTCGCGGTATTGGCGGCGTAGAGTACGCCTGTCTGGCGAAAGCCGAGATCGGCGCCGACCTCCTCCGCCAAACCCTTCCAGATCGACATGGCTTCGATCATGACCGGCAATTCCGCCGGATCGCGCCCCTGCTTGCGGACCCAGCCCCAGTTGCGGCTCGATTGCTCCCCGGCGATCCGTCCCTTTTCGCAAAGGACAACCTTCACGCCGCGTTTGGCAAGGAACCATGCCGTCATGACCCCGATAACACCACCGCCGACCACGACGACATCGGCCGCGCTGGGTGGCGGCCCGGGGAACCGCACCGGGCTTGAAACATCAATCGGGAAAGGCATCGGGGGGCTCCGGGAAGGACGATCCGGGCGACCGTGGCGCGGGCCATTGCTGCGGTCAAGAGCCTCGATTCGACCTGCAATCCGGCCTTTGGCCTCTGTGTCTCACCCAGCACGTTCGGCGTCCTGAAATAAGGACAATATTCCACACTGCAGGGTGGCAGAGACGACGCCATTCCTACAATACGCGGGACCAGGAACATCCAGACCGATCAAGTGGCATTGCAGATATTTTTTCCCGTATCTTCGCGGAACGCAAACAAATGTTCTCTTTGAACCGCTCAAATCCCCCGCTATCTGGAAACAAATTCCGATATCCGGAGATGTAGAGATGTTCGAGACGCTTGGATTCGAGACACTGGGCCCGCGTGAGGTCTCTGTCTTCTTCGGCCTTGCCGTGGGTGCCCTGTTCGGCGCGCTGGCCGAGGCGACACGGTTCTGTCTGCGCCGTGGTCTGGTGGGTGAGGCAACCGAGCGGCGTTCGGCCCTTGGCGTCTGGCTGATGGCACTGGCCGTGGCCGTGGTCGCTACACAATCCGCCGTCAATGCCGGATGGATCGGCTTTGGCGAGCATCGTTTCATGGCAGGTGATCTGCCTGTCCTCGCCATCATCGCAGGCGGGCTGATCTTCGGCGCGGGCATGGTCCTGACACGCGGCTGTGCCTCGCGGTTGACGGTACTTGCGGGCACCGGCAATCTGCGCGCGCTGACGGTCCTCGCGGTCTTTGCCATCGCCGCCCATGCGACGCTGAAGGGCGTCCTCGCCCCCCTGCGCACGGCACTTGGCAGCTACACCGTCGCGCTTGGTGATACAGTATCGCTAGCCGCCCTGCCCGGCGGCGCGCTTCTCTCGACCGCGATCATCGCGGCGGCGGCGCTGGCCTATGCGCTGCGGTCCGGCAATCGTCCGACGGTGCTTCTTGGCGCCGCCCTGATTGGCGCACTGGTGCCCGCCGCATGGATCGGCACCGGCTTCGTCCTTTATGACGAGTTCGACCCGATCACGCTCGAAAGCCTCTCCTTCACCTCTCCCGCCGCCGAAACGCTCTTCTGGACCGTGGCCTCCAGTTCCATCCCGGCGGGGTTCGGTACCGGCCTGATCGGTGGTGTCATTGCGGGCGCGGCGGTGCTGTCACTGATCGCGGGCCGCTTCCGCTGGCACAGCTTCACATCCCCGCGTGAAACCGGGCGCTATCTGGCCGGCGCGGTCTTGATGGGTATCGGCGGCGTGCTGGCAGGCGGCTGCACCGTCGGCGCGGGGCTCGCGGGTATTCCGACCCTGTCCGTCGCTGCGATCCTCGCCCTGCTGGCCATCGTCGCAGGCGCGCGGATCACCGACCGGGCGCTCAGTGCATCCCCTTCCGGATCCGCCGGATCGATAGCCACACCAGCAGAATGACGGCAGGCGTCAGAAGCGCCGTCATCAGCCCCTTGGACATCCCGAGGGGCTCCATCACCGGATAGGCGGCATAGGCGGCAAGGTTGACCGCGTAATAGCTGATTGCCACAACCGAGAGCCCTTCGACCGTATGCTGTAGCCGCAGCGCAAGATCGGCACGCCGGTCCATGCTTTCCAGAAGCTTCTGGTTCTGGGCCGAGCGTTCGACATCGACGCGGGTCTGCAACAGCTCCCCTGCCCGTTCCGCCCGCTCGGCCATCTGCTCCAGTCGCCTTTCGGCCGACTTGACCGTGCGCATCGCCGGATCGTAGCGGCGCATCATGAACTCGGCGAAGGTCTGACGGCCGTTGAACCGGGTTTCCCGCAAAACCTCGACCCGCTGGTTCACCAGCGCCTCATAGGCTCCGGCGGCACCGAAGCGGAAGGCGTGGCGCACGGCCTGCGCCTCAAGGGCTGCCGAGATTTCAAGCAGTTCATGCAGCGTGTCCTCGGCATCGCGGCCTTTGTCGGACATCGTTGCCACGAGGTCGGACAATTTCGGGTCCAGCGCATTCAGGTGCTTGTTCAGTTCCCGCGCCCGACCAAGGCCCAGCATCGACATCGCGCGATAGGTCTCGATCTCGCAAAGCCGCTGCACGATACGGCCGATACGGCGGGCACCGGTTCCGGGGCGGGCAAAGATCGCGAAGCGCATCTGGCCCGCCGGGTCGATCTGGAAGTCGCCCGCAATGATCGCGGTTTCATCGAGCACCCAGGAACAGGCCATGCTTTCCGGCACGAACCACTCCTCCAGCCGCGACTTCACCGCGACGAGGTTTTCGGGCAGCGGCTCCACCCGGATCAGGATCGCGGCGATGCGTTTTCCCGGCGCGCTGGCCATCCAGTCGGCGGGAAAAACCTCAGCCTCGGCCGGGTTGAAGGCCCGCTCGCCCACGCCCTTGCCAAAGGCAGAGTAAGTCACGAATTCGGTATGGCTTTCCCATTTCAGATCGTGCCGCCCGATCCGCGCGGCATGATGGGTCGCACCTTCGGGCGGATGCGCCGCCCCATGCCGATCCAGAAGTCCCAGAAGATGCGCGCGATCCTCGGCCCGGTCGCGGTTATGGGCATCGACCGGCTGCTTCACCGCGAAATAGACCACATGGCAGGGCAGGTCGAGCGACGGGAAGGGCCGCGCGTGTAATTCGTTCACAAGCGCATAGCGCTGGGGATGGTCGTCAATCATGGGTTAATACCGGTTGGATTTGGCGCGACATTAGCCAGTTTCGCGAGGTGAAGCAGAGACTTCGACGCGAAAGGCAAGGCACACCAGCGTATACTTGTTTTTCTGCAACGCCGCCCCAAGCAAAACGCCCCGCCAGCAGGCGGGGCGCTTCATTTACAGGCGTTTCGCAAACGAAATCAGTCGAGCATCGGCAGAAGGCTGTCCACCGATGCCTTGGCATCGCCGTAGAACATCCGCGTATTGTCCTTGTAAAAGAGCGGGTTCTCGATCCCGGAATAGCCGGTCCCCTGCCCGCGCTTCGACACGAAGACCTGTTTCGCCTTCCAGACCTCCAGCACCGGCATCCCGGCGATGGGGCTGTTGGGGTCTTCCTGTGCGGCCGGATTGACGATGTCGTTCGAGCCGATGACGATGGCGACATCGGTCGAGGGGAAATCGTCGTTGATCTCGTCCATCTCCAGCACGATGTCATAGGGCACCTTGGCCTCGGCCAGAAGCACGTTCATATGGCCCGGCAGGCGGCCCGCAACGGGGTGGATGCCAAAGCGCACCTCTTTGCCCTTGGCGCGCAGCTTGCGCGTCAGTTCCGCGACCGATTGCTGCGCCTGCGCCACCGCCATGCCGTAGCCCGGCACGATGATCACGCTGTCGGCGTCGTTCAGCGCAGCGGCCACGCCATCCGCGTCGATGGCAATCTGTTCGCCCGCGATCTCCATCGCCGGACCGGCCGTGTTGCCAAAGCCGCCAAGGATGACGCTGATGAAGGACCGGTTCATCGCCTTGCACATGATGTAGCTCAGGATCGCACCCGACGAACCGACAAGCGCGCCGGTGACGATCAGGAGGTCATTGCCAAGCGAGAAGCCAATCGCGGCCGCGGCCCAGCCCGAATAGCTGTTCAGCATTGACACGACGACGGGCATGTCTGCGCCCCCGATCCCCATGATCAGATGATAGCCGATAAAGAGGGCGGCCAAAGTCATCAGGAAGAGCGGGAAGAAACCGCCCGTGTTGAAGTACCAGATGAGGCACAGGACCGAGAGCGCGGCGGCACCCGCGTTCAGCATATGCCCGCCCGGCAGCTTTTCCGCCTTCGACGTCACCTTGCCGGCAAGCTTGCCGAAGGCGATGACCGAACCGGTGAAAGTAACGGCACCGATAAAGATGCCGAGGAAAAGCTCGACCCTGAGGATCGACTGTTCGACGCCCGTCTTGTGAGCGAGAACCGCGGCGAAACCTTCCAGCCCGTGACGCGCCTCTTCGCTCATCGCCAGCACGTTGCCCAATTCGAAATGGGCGTTGAAGCCGACAAAAACCGCTGCCAGACCGACCAGCGAATGCATCGCGGCGACAAGCTGCGGCATCTCGGTCATCTGGACCTTATTGGCAACATAGGTGCCGATGACGCCGCCACCGGCGATCAGAAGAAGCGACAGGAACCAGAGGCCAGAGCCCGGCCCGATGAGTGTCGCGGCAACCGCCAGCGCCATGCCGACGATGCCGTACCAGACCGCCCGCTTGGCGCTTTCCTGACCGGACAAGCCACCAAGCGAAAGGATGAAGAGAACCGCCGCAACGACATAGGCGGCCGTGGTGAAACCGAATTCCATCTGAGCGGCCCCCTTACGATTTCTGGAACATGGCGAGCATGCGCCGGGTGACAAGGAAACCGCCGAAGATGTTGATTCCGGCCATGAAGATCGAAAGTGCTGCAAGCAGGATCACGAGGAACGACCCCGAGCCTATCTGCATCAGGGCACCCAGAATGATGATCGACGAGATTGCGTTGGTAACCGCCATCAGGGGCGTGTGCAGCGAGTGGCTGACATTCCAGATCACCTGGAAGCCGACAAAGACCGAGAGCACGAAGACGATGAAGTGCTGCATGAAGCTTGCAGGGGCCACGAGGCCGACGCCCAGCAGAAGCGCCGCACCAACGGCCAGCAATGTCACCTGGCTGCGGGTCTGCGCCTTGAAGGCCGTCACTTCCTGCGCCCGCTTCTCCTCGACCGTCAGTTCCTTTGCTTTTTCCTTCGGCTTCTGCGCCGCTATGGCCGCGATCTTCGGCGGCGGCGGTGGGAAGGTGATCTCACCGCCATGGGTCACCGTCGCGCCGCGGATCACGTCGTCTTCCATGTTGTGGTTGACGACGCCGTCCTTGCCGGGCGTCAGGTCGAACATCATGTGGCGGATATTGTTGGCGTAAAGCGTCGAGGACTGCGCCGCCATGCGGCTCGGGAAATCGGTGTAACCGACGATGGTCACGCCATTGTCCGTGACGACCTTCTGATCCGCCTTGGTCAGTTCGCAGTTGCCGCCACGTTCGGCGGCAAGGTCGACGATGACCGAACCGGGTTTCATCGCCTCGACCATGTCCTTGGTCCAGAGAACAGGCGCATCGCGGCCGGGGATCAGGGCCGTGGTAATCACGATGTCCATCTCGGGCGCAAGCTCGCGGAACTTCTTCAGCTGTGCCTCGCGGAACTCAGGGGAGGACGGGGCTGCATAACCGCCCGTCGCCGCACCGTCCGTCTGCTTCTCCTCGAAATCGAGATAGACAAATTCAGCGCCCATCGATTCGATCTGCTCGGCCACTTCGGGCCGCACGTCGAAGGCGTAAGTGATGGCACCAAGCGAGGTCGACGTGCCGATGGCGGCCAACCCGGCGACACCCGCGCCGACGATCAGAACCTTCGCAGGCGGCACCTTGCCAGCCGCCGTCACCTGACCGGTGAAGAAGCGGCCGAAATTGTTGCCCGCCTCGATGACGGCACGATAACCGGCGATATTGGCCATCGACGACAGCGCGTCCATTTTCTGCGCGCGGCTGATGCGCGGCACCATATCCATGGCGACGACGGTCGCGCCCTGCTTGTTGGCAAGCTCAAGAAGTTTTTCGTTCTGAGCGGGATAGAAGAAGGAAATCAGTGTCTGACCCTTCGACAGCCGCTTGGTCTCAGCCTCGCTCGGCGGCCGCACTTTGGCGACGATGTCGACCTCTTTGAAAAGCGCCGTCGCCGTCTTCACCACGGTCACACCGGCAGCCTCATAGGCCTTGTCGGAAAACCCGGCGGCAGCGCCCGCGCCCGCCTCGACGAAGCATTGGTGGCCAAGCTTCTGCAGATGCCCTGCAGAGTCCGGCGTCAGCGCAACCCGCGCCTCGCCCTCGAATATTTCCTTCGGTACCCCGATCTTCACTATTCTGTCCCTCTCAGCCCTGGCCTGCCCCTGCCGGACCCGGCCCGTTTCCTCGCTCGCGCAAGATTATTACCCTTTTATGCCGCGCTGCGGCAAGAAGGTTTTCCGCCGCTCACAACCAACGTCGCGTCTTGGCCCTGTAGGCGTCGTATTCTTCGCCAAAAAGCTCGCTCAGGCGGGCTTCCTCATCCAGTATGAACCGGCTCTGGATCACATAAATGAAGACTGCGATCATCGGCAGCGCGATCAGCGCGTCCCAGGCGACGTAAAGCCCGATCAGCAGAATCACATCCGCCAGATAGATCGGATTGCGGCTCAGGCGGAACACACCGCCAGTGACCATCGCATCGGGATTTCTACGTGGAATGACCGTGGTCCGTGCGACCATCATCTGAAGGGCAGCGATGACCATCAGAACGAGCCCCAACAGGATCAAGATCGAGCCCACAACATCGTTGAGCGCAAGATGAACCGGAAACGCGCGTCCGAACAGCCCACCGATTGCGGCAAAGCCGGCCAGCCAGACCGGCGGGAAGTCAACGTCCTTGGCCATTGAGTGGCGTCCATATCCCCGAAAACACGGGGACCCTATGATCGCGTTGCGATACAGGCAAGACCACAGGCATCAGAATGACGTTTCACCGGCCCGGTTTCCACAATCCGTGTCGGACGATCAACAAATCACTGGTGAACTCACCTTAAATATTTTAAACATAAAATAATTCGCGGCCGCCGGTCAGGACGGAGATTACGATGGGAACCGACTTCACCGCCACCCGGGCGATGTTTCGCATGCAGGAAGGCGTGATCTATCTCGACGGCAACTCGCTCGGCCCGACACCTGCTGCCGTGGCCGAAAAAGTCCGGGCCTGCATCACGAATGAATGGGGCGAAATGCTGATCACCGCCTGGAACCGGGCGGGCTGGATGGACAAGCCGCGCGCACTCGGCGACCGTATCGGCCGGTTGATCGGGGCAGAGCGCGGGACGGTTGTTCTTGGCGATACGCTGTCGATCAAAGTCTATCAGGCGCTCGCCGCCGCACTGGAACTCCGGCCTGATCGCAAGGTTGTCCTCTCGGATACCGGCAATTTCCCCACCGACCTTTACATGGCCGAGGGGCTGATCCGATCCCTTGGCGGGGGCCACGAACTCCGCACGGTCGCGCCTGAGGAGGTGGAAGCCGCGATTAACCAAGACATCGCTGTCCTTATGCTGACCGAGGTGGACTACCGCACCGGGCGCAAGCACGAAATGAAACACCTGATCGAAATGGCCCATGCGGCGGGCGCCCTCGTCGTCTGGGATCTGGCCCATTCCGCCGGGGCTATCGAGGTCGATCTCTCGGGTGCGGGCGCGGACTTTGCGGTCGGCTGCACCTACAAGTACCTCAATTCCGGGCCGGGCGGCCCGGCTTTCATCTACGTCGCCCCCCGCCTTGCTGACCGGGTGAACCCAGCTTTGTCAGGCTGGATGGGGCATGAAGCCCCTTTCGCCTTTGACCTCGGCTATCGCCCTGGCGAAGGGATCGAACGCATGCGGGTCGGCACGCCCCCGATCCTCCAGATGGCGGCACTCGAAGCCTCGATGGATATCTGGGACCGGGTCGACATGGCCGATATCCGCGCCCGGTCGATCGAACTGACCGAAGCCTTTGTCGAAGCCGTCGAGGCGGCCTGCCCCACACTTACGCTCGCCTCACCGCGCGACCCTGAAGCCCGCGGCAGCCAGATCAGTTTCCGCCATCCTGAGGGCTATGCAATCATGCAGGCCCTGATCGCGCGCGGCGTGATCGGCGATTTCCGCGCGCCCGACATCCTGCGCTTCGGCTTCACGCCGCTTTACACTACGATGGAGGACGTGAGCCACGCCGCCGCCATCCTGGGCGAAATTATGCGGGACAATCTGTGGGACCGGGCAGAATTCAAGACGCGGGCCAAGGTCACGTGAACCAGTCCCAGCGCCCCATACCTCCACTCGCCCTGCCCGGCGCCTGGGCCGGGTTCTGGCGCACTTTCGGCCTTCATTCCGTCACGACGTCGGAATTTCTGTAGGACCGATGCCCGACGGGGCCGTTTCCCAAAGATTTTCCCGGAGACCGACATGACCCAATCCTACGATCCCGGCACCGAAGGCGCGAAGATGTCCTTCGACGATGCCATGTCCTATGGCGACTACCTGTCGCTCGATACGATCCTGTCCGCACAGCATCCGAAATCGGACGCCCATGACGAGATGCTATTCATCATCCAGCACCAGACCTCCGAGCTTTGGATGCGGCTGATGCTGCACGAACTGGACGCTGCCCGCCGATCGATCGCGGCCGACGCGCTGCAACCTGCGTTCAAGATGCTCGCCCGGGTTGCCCGGATCATGGAACAGCTCAATTCCGCATGGGATGTGCTGCGCACAATGACACCGTCGGACTACACCCGGTTCCGTGCCGCCCTTGGCGCCTCGTCGGGTTTCCAGTCCTGGCAATATCGGCTGATCGAGTTTGCCGCTGGAAACCGCAATGCGGCTATGCTGAAACCCCATGCACACCGGTCCGATATCACCGCCCTGCTCGTTGCCGAACTGGCCCGCCCGTCCCTTTACGACGAGGCATTGCGGGCGGCCCATCGCGCGGGCCTGTCCGTGCCGGACGAGGTCCTGAACCGCGACGTCGGTGCGCCCTGGACCCCGCATGACGGTGTCGAAGCCGCATGGCGCCAGGTCTATGCCGATCCCGAAACCTACTGGACGCTCTACGATCTCGCCGAAAAGCTGGTTGATTTTGAAGACTATTTCCGCCGCTGGCGGTTCAACCATGTCACAACCGTCGAGCGTGTGATCGGCCTGAAGCGCGGTACAGGCGGCACCGGCGGCGTGCCCTATCTGCGGCGCATGCTGGAAGTGGAGCTCTTCCCCGAACTCTGGCGGCTCCGCACCGCGCTGTAACCCACGGCTGACCCGGCCTCGCATGCTCTCCGCGGCAGGACAGATGCCATCTGAGGCCGGGCATTGCTTCTCCGCCGCGAAAGCCGGCGGAAGGACAATTCTTATAGGAATCTTTTAGAAACATCGTCGCGACGCTGCCGCAGGCCCGTCAAACTTCCGCCTTCGGCGATTTTTAACCAGTCCGCGTAATGGTGTGACGACTCGGTCCGGAGCCCGTGGTTCCGGCATGTTAAATGGTGAAAGGTCTGCGATATGCCTTCCGGCTATCTCGTTTCCCTTGGCGGGAACAACGCTCTCAACAGCGGCGATACGATCAGTGGCGCTACCGTCACTTTTACTACGCAGACTTCGCTTGGCTCCGGTCAATGGACATGGAGCGGCACTTACGGCGGAACCGCCTATACCAATGAACTGGAGCCGGGGCAGTATTTCCTCGCCACCGACGGCAACGTCTATTTCGTACCCGATTACGGGCCTGTCGCCACGCTGACTTCGTCCAGTGTAATCTCGTCGCCGACATTCGCACCGACAATGGGTACATCGGGCGGCGATACACTGGTGGGCGGTACCGGCAACGACACGATCTATGGCGGGTCAACGACCAGCCAGAACGGCACCGGAAACGACGTGATCAGTGGTGGCACCGGTAATGACGTCATCTTTGCGGGCGACGGCAACGACACGCTGCAGGGTGGCGCAGGCGCAGATACGCTTTACGGCGGCGCAGGCACCGATACGGTCAGCTATTCCGGCTCGGGCAGCGCGGTCAATGTCAACCTGTCCACAAACACCGCGACGGGCGGCAACGCGACCGGCGATGTCCTGAATTCGATAGAAGACGTCGTCGGATCGAACTTCAATGATACTCTGACCGGCTCAACCGGGGCCAACTACATCGATGGCGGCGCGGGTGCGGATACGATCTCGGCGGGGGACGGCAACGACACCGTTCTCGGCGGGGAAGGCAATGACACGATCAATGCCGGGGCGGGCAACGATTCCGTCTCGGGCGGGATGGGCAATGATTCCATTTTCGGCGGCAGCGGCAGTGACGCGATCGATGGTGGCGGCGGCGCGGATAGGATCCATGGCGGCGACGGCGCCGATGCCATCCTCGGCGGCGACGGCAACGATACGATCTATGGCGGGGCGCAGACCACAACGGCCACGCAGGAGCATCTGAGCTGGATCGGTCAGGGCGCAGGCGGCACCAACCTTGCCAGCGGGTTCACGCAGGATACCGGCGGCATGCACGTGACCGCCAGCTTCGTGAACGATGGCAGCAATACCGCGATCCAGACATCCGGCTCGACCCAGTATGTCGGCGGGGGTGAGCCGTTCAGCACGACCTCCGGCCTCTACCTGACCGGTACTGGCGGCCCCAATGTCACAACGACGCTGACATTCGATGCCGAAAGCGGCAGCGGCCTGACCAGTTCCGTGTCCAACGTGTCGTTCCGCATCAACGACATCGACATGCGGGGTTGGCAGGACATCATCACTGTCACCGCCTACGACATCAACGGCAACCCGATCACCGTCAACATCACGATGACCGGGAACGATTCCGTTTCCGGAAATACGATCACGGCTGCCTACAGCGACGACACAGCAAGCATCGCGAACGGTTCGGCGCTGATTTCCATTCCGGGCCCGGTCCACTCGATCCAGATCTCCTATTCCAACGGGGGCACGGCGGGTCAGGCGCTTTGGATCACCGATGTCCATTACACGACGGTGCCCGTCACGAATGCCGCCGATACCGGCGACACGATTGATGGCGGCACCGGGTCCGACCTCATCTATGGCCAAACCGATGATGACACGATCAACCTGACCGGCACTTTCGGCAACGACACGATTGTCGGTGGCGAGACGGGCGAAACCGCGGGCGATCTGATCAACTCCTCGACGCTAACGCAGGACACGACGCTGACCTTCAGCGGCAATGAGGCAGGTACTCTCACAGACGGTTCCTCGGCCGCCGCCTTCAGCGAGATCGAGCGTTTCCAGCTTGGTTCGGGTGATGATGTCATTAACGCAACGGCCACGAAATCAGGCGTCAACGTCGATGGCGGGGCGGGTAATGATACCCTGATCGGCGGCAGCGGCGACGATCAGCTCAGCGGCGGGGCCGGGGCCGACAGCGTCACCGGCGGTGCCGGTGACGACACGATCGACCTGGGACTGAATGACAGCGTCGCCGATACCGTCGACCTTGAAGACGGCAGCGGCAGCGACGTCATCTCCAACTTCGTCGCGCCGACCGATAACGGCGACGGCACCTATACCGGCCATGATCAGTTCGACGTCTCCGACCTGACCGATGCCGGCGGCAGCCCTGTCAATGCCTGGGACGTTACGGTTTCCGACACCAATGGCGACGGCACGGGCGACGCGATCCTGACCTTCCCCAACGGGGAAAGCGTAACCTTGGTCGGCGTGACGCCGAGCCAGGTTGACAGCGCGGCAAAGCTGAATGCCATGGGCATCCCCTGTTTCACGCGAGGGGCGATGATTGCAACGCCGCGCGGCGAGATTTCGGTTGAGGACCTGCAGGTCGGCGATACTGTCTGGACCCGCGACAGCGGCGCACAGACCATTCGCTGGATCGGATCGAAACGCGTGGCTGCCATCGGCCCATTGGCACCGGTCTTGATCCCCGAAGGAACCTTGGGAAACTCACGCGACATCAAGGTCTCCCCCCAGCACCGCATGCTGATCGGTGGCTGGAAAGCCGAACTCTACTATGGCGAGACCGAGGTGCTTGTGGCCGCAAAGCATCTGGTGGATGGCTCGGTGATCCGGTTTGCCCCGGGTGGAGAGGTGGAATATTTCCACATCCTCTTTGACCGGCACGAAATCGTCGTTGCCGACGGCGCTCCGAGCGAGAGTTTTCATCCGGGCGATCAGGGGCTGAGCGTTCTGGACGAAGACGCGCGCCGCGAAGTGTTCATGCTCTTCCCCGAGCTTGAGACGAAAGGGCCCGCATCCTACGGTCCGGCCGCACGGCGCAGCCTTAAGGCGCATGAAGCGGTCCTGCTTCGCCCGGGATCGACGAAGACCGCACCGGCCTTGAACCTGCGCAGGGCATGAGGCTGATCACGGAAGGCAACCTTCCCGCCGGTCCGGCGTCAGGCAATCCGGCGGGCTGACGCGGTCCCAGCGCCTGCGGTCCAGCCCCGCACGGCCGCTCCGAAGGCTTCGAAGAGCGGCCGCGACACCGGGTCCTCCGCGGCGTTCCACTCGGGATGCCACTGCACCGACAGGGTAAACCCAACGGCGCCCTCGACATAGAGCGCCTCGGGCGTCCCATCGGGCGCCCAGCCATCGACGACGATCCGGCTCCCCTCGGTCTTGATGCCCTGACCGTGGAGCGTGTTCGTCATAACTTCAGAAGCGCCGAACAACCGGTTGAACACGCCACCCTCGGTGAAACGCACCGCATGGCGCAGGGCGAATTTCTCCGCCAGCGTACCATCCGGGGGCATCCGGTGGTTCATCCGCCCCGGCAGGTCACGGATCTCGGGGTAAAGCGTGCCGCCCATGGCGACGTTAACCTCCTGAAACCCCCGGCAGACGCCCAGAAAGGGTTGGCCACGCTCAACGCAGGCGCGGATCAGCGGCAGCGTGATCGCATCCCGGCATCGGTCGAAGGCCCCGTGGGCCTCGGTCGGCGCCTCACCATATTCCTCGGGATGCACGTTGGGCCGCCCGCCGGTCAACAGGAACCCGTCACAGGCCTCCAGCAGTTCCGCAACGCTTACCAGCCGAGGATCGGCCGGGATCAGTAGCGGCATGCAGCCAGCGACCTGTGCCACCGCCTCGGAATTGATCACGCCTCCGGCATGAACAGGATACTCGTCATTGATGAGGTTCATATTGCCGATGATGCCGACAATGGGCCGTGTCATGGCGCTCCGTCCTCTTTACCCCTGTGATGCAGAATAGAACGACGCCCCGGTCAGGAAAAGCCCCGCCCGGCGCACAGTGAGTGCGCATGTGCTATGCCGCCTCAGGCCTCAGGCACGAACTGGGCGGCGCGGATACCGGCCTCGGCAGCGATCGCGTCGTTGTCCGACGTATCGCCCGTGACTCCCACAGCACCCACGACCGCACCGACCGCGTCGCGGACCAGCACGCCGCCCGGCACCGGCAAGATTTTCCCCTCGTAGACCCCACTGAGAGCGGCCATGAAATAAGGCTGCGCCTCTGCCCGCGCCATCTGCGCCCGTCCGCCGAGGCCCAGCATCACCGCGCCGTGGGCCTTGGCCCGCGCGATGTCAAACCGCCCGGGCGAGGCTCCGTCCGACCGTTCAAAGGCCAGAACGTGCCCGCCCGCATCCAGAACCACGACCGACAGGGGTTTCATGCCCGCCGCCTGCCCCGCTTTCAGCGCCTCGGCGATCATCACCCGCGCCGCCTCGATCCCCAACATCGTTCAGCCCTTTCCCTACTGCGGACGGTGTTTCAACCGGCCGCCTTAACTTCGGCCCGCCGCCGGTGAAGCACGGGTTCAGTATATCCTGACGGCTGCTCCCGCCCGAGGAAAATCAGATCGCAGGCCGCCTGAAAGGCGATGCCCTGAAAACCCGGCGCCATCGGGCGGTAAGCCGGATCACCCGCGTTCTGCCGGTCGACGACAACCGCCATCTTCTTCAGCGCGTCCATCACTTCCTCGCGGCTGACCACGCCATGATGCAACCAGTTCGCCACATGCTGGGCCGAGATACGGCAGGTGGCGCGGTCCTCCATCAAGCCCACATCGTTGATGTCCGGCACCTTGGAACAGCCGACCCCCTGGTCGACCCAGCGCACCACGTAACCAAGAATGCCTTGGCAGTTGTTCTCCACTTCGCGCCCGACCTGGCCCGGCGTCCACTTGCGGTAGGCGGCCAAGGGAATGTCGAGGATAGTGTCGACATAGGCTCGCCGCCCGCCCTTGGCGAGCTTCTCCTGCACCGCGAATACATCGACCTTGTGGTAATGCAGCGCATGCAGCGTCGCCGCAGTCGGCGAAGGCACCCAGGCACAGTTCGCCCCCGACTTCGGATGTTCGATCTTTTGTTCGAGCATTGCCGCCATCATGTCGGGCATGGCCCACATGCCCTTGCCGATCTGCGCTTTGCCCGACAGCCCGCATTCGAGCCCGATATCGACGTTCTGGTTCTCGTAGCCTGAAATCCACGCCTTGCGCTTGATGAAATCCTTGCGGGAAAACGGTCCCGCCTCCATCGAGGTATGAATCTCGTCGCCGGTCCGGTCGAGGAAGCCCGTATTGATGAAGGCCACCCGGTGCCGCGCCGCGCGAATGCATTCCTTGAGGTTGACCGACGTCCGCCGCTCCTCATCCATGATGCCGATCTTTACGGTGTGTTGCGGCAGGCCCAGGGCCGCCTCGACGCGGGTGAAGATCTCGTCAGCGAAAGCCACTTCCTCGGGACCGTGCATCTTCGGCTTCACGACATAGACCGAGCCGGTGACCGAGTTGCGCGCGCCTCCGGTTTTCTTGAGGTCATGCAGCGCGATCGTCACCGTGACCATCGCGTCCATCAGCCCCTCGAAGACCTCCGCCCCCTCGGCATCGAGAATGGCGGGATTTGTCATCAGATGGCCGACATTTCTGACCAGCATCAGCGCCCGGCCCTTCACGCTGAACTCTGACCCGTCCGGCGCGGTCCAGACATGATCGGGCTCCAGCCGCCGGGTCAGGGTCCGCCCACCCTTTTCGAACGTATCCTCCAGATCGCCCTTCATCAGGCCCAGCCAGTTGGCATAGGCTCCGACCTTGTCCTCGGCATCGACGCAGGCGACGGAATCCTCACAATCCATGATCGCGGAAATCGCGCTTTCCATCCTGACATCAGCCAAACAGGCCTGATCGCGAGCCCCGATGAAATGTGCCCGGTCGAAGACCAATTCGACATGCAGCCCGTTGCTGCGCAACAACACCGCCTCGGGCGCACGCGGATTGCCGCGATAGCCTGCAAATTTGTCAGGGCTGACCAAAGGCATATCGTCGACCAGAAGGACACCCTCCTTGACGTAATAGCGCCGCACATCGGCATGGCTGGTGCCCTGAATCGGAAAGGCCTCGTCCAGAAACACCCGCGCCCGCGCCACGACCCGTGCCCCGCGGCCACGTTCGTAACCGCCCTTCGGTGGCAGCGAGCCCATCGCATCGGTACCATAGAGACAATCGTAAAGACTGCCCCAACGGGCATTGGCGGCGTTCAGCGCGTAGCGTGCATTGGTGATCGGCACGACAAGCTGCGGACCGGGAACAGAGGCGATTTCGGGATCGGTATTCGCAGTTTCGATCAAAAAATCAGGCCCTTCCGGCAACAGATAGCCGATTTCCGCCAGATATGCCTTGTAACCCTCATGATCATGCGGCTGGCCGGCCCGGTCCCGATGCCACTGGTCGATTTTTGCCTGCAACTCGTCGCGCCGCGCGAGCAGCGCGCGGTTCTTCGGGGTCAGATCGCTGATCAGCGCTGCGAAACCCTGCCAGAACTGGTCGGGGCTGATGCCGGTCCCCGGCAGCGCGTCCTTTTCAACAAAGGCGGCAAGCTCCGCCGCCACCTGCAATCCATGCCGATCAACCCGCGTCATCTTTGCCCTTTTTGTTCCCGTATGCCGCTGTATGCCATTCTCACATGGTCTATCTCAGCGACGAGCGCACGGCAACTGATGCGCAGGCGGCGTACGACCTGCGAAATTACTTAGCCGTCTGACTAAGTTTTTCTTGCGACTCGGGTCATCGCGATATACTTAGGCAACAAGCTAACTATTGGAAGCACCATGAACCTCGCCCCCGGGCAACTCGACCTTCTGTTCCAAGCGCTCGGCGATCCGACCCGCCGCGCGATCCTCGAACGGCTGGCGCGCGGTCCAGCGACGGTAAGCGAGCTGGCGGCCCCCTTCGACATGGCCTTGCCCTCGCTTCTGGGCCATGTCCGACGCCTTGAAGATTCCGGCCTCGTGACAAGCGACAAGGAAGGCCGCGTCCGCACCGTCCGACTGGTGCCCGGCGCCTTCACGCCGGTGCGCTCATGGCTCGATGCACAGCGGGCGATCTGGGAAGACCGCCTTGACCGACTGGACGATTACGTAACCCGCCTTATGAAGGACCGCGCCGATGGATCTCGATCCGCAGACTGATCTGCACTTCACCCGCACGCTTTCCGTGCCCCGCAAGCTGATCTGGGAATGCTGGACCTCGCCCGAACATATCCCGCATTTCTTCGTCCCCCGTCCCCACAAGGTCACGTCCTGCGACATCGACCTGAAGGTCGGCGGTCGGTTCAACACGACCTTCGAGGTCGAGGGCAAGCCGATGGACAACCATGGCGTCTTCCTTGAAGTCATCCCCGACGAAAAGCTCGTCTTCACCGACGCCTACACGGAAGGTTGGAAACCCGCGCCAGACCCGTTCATGACCGCGATCCTGCTTTTGTCGGACGCGTCGGATGGCGGCACGACTTATACCGCGATTGCCCGGCACCGTTCACCCGAGACCCGCCAAGCGCATGAGGATATGGGCTTCTATGGCGGCTGGGGAACCGTTGCCGACCAACTCGTGGAATATGCCCAAAGGCTGATGAAATGAACGGGAGTGAAGACAGAACAATGCTGATTGAGCGGGTCATCGGCGCGCCCATCTCGGTCATTTGGGCGGCATGGACCGACCCGCAGGCGCTGCCTGAGTGGTGGGGACCCGACGGGTTCTCCTGCCGCACCACGCGCATCGACCTCAGCGACGGGGGCGAATGGGTCTTCGACATGATCGGGCCCGATGGCACGGTCTATCCCAACCACCACAAAGGCATCCGCCACCGTCCGATGAAACAGATCGACTACACGCTGCTTTGGGGTGAGAACGGCCCGAAACACGCCGACGCCTCGGTCCGGTTCGACGATCTCGGCGGCCGGACCCGGGTGACGCTGTCGATGACATTCGTAACGTCAGAGGAATGCGAGACCGCGCGGGGCTTCGGCGCGGTCGAACTGGGTCAACAGACGCTCGGCAAACTGGCCTCCTTTGTCGGGGCGGGTTGATACAGGCTTTGTTGCGGTGCGGAGGCGATGCGCCTAACGTCCGCACCGCAACCATCCGGAGAGCCCGATGAAAGACGCCGCCCCACAGCCGACACTGCTTGCCGACTATGCCCCCTACCCGTTTACGATCTCCGATGTCGCGCTGACCTTCCGCCTAGACCCCGATGCGACCCGCGTCATCGCGCGGATCGGCTTCGCACCAAACCCGGAGCGGCCCGGGCGCCATGACCTCCGGTTGGATGGCGAGCATCTGACGCTGATCTCAGCCAAGGTCGACGGCAAGGCGGTGAAGCCGGTGCAAGACCAGACTGGCCTGACCCTGTCAGCGGATCAGCTGCCAGAGGGCGCATTCGTCTGGGAAGCCGAGGTGGAGACCGCGCCGAAGGCCAATACCGCGCTGGAAGGGCTGTACATGTCGGGCGGCATGTACTGCACCCAGTGCGAGGCCGAAGGCTTCCGCCGCATCACCTTCTATCCCGACCGGCCCGACGTGATGGCGCCCTTCAAGGTACGCATCGAAAGCGACATGCCGGTCCTTCTGTCGAATGGCAATCCCACCGGCAAGGGCGAGGGCTGGGCGGAATGGACCGATCCCTGGTCGAAGCCCGCCTATCTCTTCGCGCTGGTGGCCGGTGACCTGAAAGCGGTCTCTGATACCTTCACCACTTTGTCGGGCCGCAAGATCGACCTGAACATCTGGGTCCGCGACGGCGATCAGGACCGTTGTCCTTACGCGATGGACAGCCTGATCCGCTCGATGAAGTGGGATGAGGAGGTTTACGGCCGCGAGTACGATTTGGACATTTTCAACATTGTTGCCGTCGATGACTTCAATATGGGCGCGATGGAGAACAAGGGGTTGAACATTTTCAACTCCAAGCTCGTTCTCGCCAGCCCTGAAACCGCGACCGATCTCGATTTCGAACGGATCGAGGGCGTCATCGCGCATGAGTATTTCCACAACTGGACCGGCAACCGCATCACCTGCCGAGACTGGTTCCAGCTGTGCCTGAAAGAGGGGCTGACGGTCTTCCGCGACCAGCAGTTCACGTCGGACATGCGGTCAGAGCCGGTCAAGCGCATTGACGACGTACTCACGCTCCGCGCCCGCCAGTTCCGCGAGGATATGGGCCCCTTGGCCCATCCCGTTCGCCCCGACAGCTATATCGAGATCAACAATTTCTACACCGCGACGGTCTATGAAAAAGGTGCCGAGGTGATCGGCATGCTTAAACGGCTGGTGGGCGATGATGGCTACCGCAAGGCGCTCGACCTCTATTTCGACCGCCATGACGGCGACGCCGCCACGATCGAGGACTGGCTGAAGGTCTTCGAGGATGCCACCGGCCGCGATCTGACGCAGTTCAAACGCTGGTACACCGATGCGGGCACCCCGCGCCTGACCGTTTCCGAGGCATGGTCAGACGGCACCTATACGCTGACCTTCATCCAGAAGACGCCGCCCACGCCGGGGCAGGACCAGAAGCCGCCCCGTGTAATCCCCATCGCGGTCGGCCTTCTCAACCCCAACGGAGACGAGGTCGTGCCCACCACCGTGCTGGAGATGACAGAGGCGACGCAAAGCTTCCGCTTCGACAATCTGGCCACCCGCCCCACCCCGTCGATCCTGCGCGGGTTCTCGGCACCCGTCGTTCTGGACCGAAAGGTCAGTGCCAAGGAACGCGCCTTCCTTCTGGCCCATGACACCGACCCGTTTAACAAATGGGAAGCGGGCCGGGCGCTGGCCAAGGATGTGCTGATCCGGATAATCACGGATGAAGAGGCACCCGCAGACAGCCTGATCGACGGGCTTGGCCATGTCCTTGGCGACGAGACCCTCGACCCGGCTTTCCGCGCGCTCTGCCTGCGGCTGCCGTCCGAGGACGATCTGGCGCAGACCCTGCATGATGCGGGTCGAACGCCGGACCCCGAGCGGATCGCGGCGGAACGGACCGCGCTGGCCAAGACCATCGCCCGGCAATTGCAAAAACCGCTGACCGCGACCTACGACGCGATGGCGACCGAGGGCCCCTTCTCGCCCGATGCCGCTGCAGCCGGGCGGCGGGCCTTGCGGCTGGCCTGTCTCGGCCTCTTGAACAAGAACGACAACGGCACCCGTGCCGCTTCGCTTTTCGCCATGGCGGACAACATGACCGAAAGCCACGGAGCGCTCGCCTGTCTGATCGACGGCGGCCGTGGCGCGCGGGAAATCGCGGCCTTCTATGACCGCTGGAGCGGCAACCGGCTGGTCATCGACAAATGGTTCGCGGTGCAGGTCGCCCATGCCGAACCCGACATGGCCGCCCAGATCGCCGACCGCCTGTCGCAACACCCGGATTTCGAATGGAAAAACCCCAACCGGTTCCGCGCGTTGATGGGGGCGCTCTCCGCCAACCACGCCGGGTTCCACCACATCTCGGGTGCGGCCTATCGCTTCTATGCCGACTGGCTTCTGAAGCTCGACACTGTGAACCCGCAGACAACCGCCCGCATGTCCACCGCGTTCGAGACCTGGACGCGGTACGACGGCGACCGCAAGGCGCTGATCCGGGCGGAACTGGAACGCATCTCCGCCGCGCCCGACCTGTCGCGGGATACGTTCGAGATGGTGACACGGATCCTCGCGGCCGATGCGTAAGACCGTCCTCATTACCGGCGCCTCAAGCGGGATCGGCCAGGAAACGGCGCGGCAGTTCGCCCGCGCGGGCTGGGACGTGGCGATACATTACCACAGCAACCGCGCCGGGGCGGATCTGACCGCCCAGGCTGTGACCGAGGCAGGTGGTCGCGCCGTGATTCTGCAGGCCGACCTCTCCGATCCGACGAACGCCCAGCGCCTGATGGCCGATTACGACGCCGCGTTCGGCCGATTGGACGCGCTGATCAACAACGCCGGCATCGTCGATGTCGCGCGCCGGGTGGAAGAGATGTCGCCGGAACGGCTGATGCGGATGTTCACGGTCAACCTGACCGTGCCCTTCCTGCTGGCCGGGCTGGCGGCAAAGCGCATGTCGACGCGCCATGGCGGCGCGGGCGGAGTGATCGTCAACGTCTCGTCGGTCGCCGCCCGGCTTGGCTCGGCCGGGCAATATGTCGACTATGCCTCGGCCAAGGCGGGGCTCGACACGCTGACCAAAGGACTTGCCGGAGAGGTCGCGGGCGAAGGTGTCCGTGTCGTCTCCGTCCGACCCGGCATCATCGACACGGAGATTCACGGCAAGGGTGGCGACCCCGACCGCGCGCACCGCCTGGCATCGGCGATCCCGCTCGGACGGGCGGGCCAGCCCTATGAGATCGGGCGCACCATCCTGTGGCTCGCCTCGGATGACGCGTCCTACATCACCGGCACGGTGATTGACGTCAGCGGCGGCCGCTAACGCGAATCAAGGGAAATCTGCGGGCTGAAGCGTCCGGCGGGCGGAATTGCGGGCCAAGGCGCGGCAAGTCCGGGGCGAAAATGTGGCATTGTTCACGAATTGGGCTAACAAGCCCGCTGAGCAAGCGTTTGTGCTGTTCTCAACGACGCAGCAGCGGTATTCTCAATGTGTGGTGGCTGGATTTAATGCGATGGTACTTGTTGAAACATTTGAATCCCGTGGTCAGGCCCGCCGTGGCCGGACCTATCTGGCGCTCGGGCTGGGCATGGCCGCGCTCTATTACGCGCTCAAGCATGACATGGACCCGATCGTTCCCGCGCTTGCCGGGATCTATTTGGCCCTTGTCCTTGTGCGGCTCATCCTCAATCCGACACGCGGGTTCCGCCTCGGTGAGAACCGGCTGACTTGGTATGCTGGGCTACGCCGTTACAGCCTGCCTTACGATGAGCTCGACACGGTCAGCATCGGCCGCAATCCGAACGGCAAGACGCTCTGCGTGGTGACAACACGGGATGGCCAGACGCTTTCGCTACCGGGTGTAGAACGGTCAGACCCGGGCAAGCTGATGCGCGAGTTTGGGCTGCACGGCGTTCCGATCATGGGCCTATCGCCGCGTCCGATGGCGATCTGAGACCGATAGGGTTTCGGTAAAGCTATAGTTCAGAACTGAAATTTTTTCTTCTAGTTCAAACGCTTATCGTTCCCACCAAATCTCGAAACGCTTTATCCGCAATAAGACTGCGCGCGCGTCCATGCGGCGATATCGTCGCGCTTCTTTTCGCTGCGCATCGGGGCCCAGTCGCGGGCAATGCCGCGCCAGCCATCGCCGTCGCTGACAATGGCCCCGTCGCGCCCAACCTGCACCGCCGCGATCTTCACCGCACAGGCAAGATTGGCCTTGCCGTCGGTCAGCCCCTTGCCCTCGGGCAGATCGCAATCATAGGCGTCAGCCGTCCGGGGCGCGATCTGCATCAGCCCGATCCAGCGACCGCCGCCACCCTTGGCCTTCGGGTTCCAGGTGCTTTCATGCTTGGCCAAAGCCGAAAAGAGACCTGCCCAAAAGGCGCGCCGCTCGGGCAGGGTCGCATCGGCATAATTCGGGCAGAACTCGTCCACATCGACCGGTACGGTCGAGGCCAGCACCGCGCCTTCCGAACGCAACGCCGCAAGCGTCGCTGCGGTCCAGTCGTCGGCCTCGGGTCTGTGATCCCAGCGCATCGCCGGCAGAAAGGCCTGTTGCGTCACCTCCGGCGCCTCGGCCGTCATGCAGCCAAGGGGCAGAAGAAGAAGGGCAAAGGCCAGCGGCCGGACGGGGCGAAACTGCATTGGGATTACAGCCGATTGCACCGGACCTGTGCGCCGGCGGGCGGGAACGTCGGCCAAAAGACCAGACCGCGCAATATGGCTTGACCATCGTAGGCGGAACCTTGCCTGAATTCCGCCGCTTTGCCGGGTGATTATCGGCAACAACACCGCTTTTTGCGACGAACCGATTTCAGAACCGGAGGTATTCATGCCCATCATTCTCGGCCTTCTCGGCGCAATTACCTTGGCCTTCATCTGGATCATGCGCATGCGCAACGCCGCTGAAATGACACATGAAATTGCCGGTGTCGCGCAGGATGTTCTGTCCGCCGCCCGCCGCCTCGGCTTTCGGCGCAAGCTCAACACCCACCCGGTCGACTCGCTGGACGAGCCGAAGCTGGCCATCGGGGCGCTTGGAATCGCGTTCCTTGAGCTTGGCGGCCTGCCCACGGCCGAACAGCAGAACGCGCTTTTGAAATCCTTGCAGGCCCATACCGGCCAAAACCTCGGCGACGCCGAAGAAACGCTGATTCTCGGCCGCTGGCTGGTCAATGAAGCGAACGGACGTGAACCGGCGATCACCCGGCTGTCGCGCCGGTTGGCGAAACTCGATCGCGCGGGAAGTTTCACGCCGCTGATGGCGGTCCTGAACGATGTCGCCAAGGCCAGCCGCGATGGCTCGGTCTCGGACCGGCAGCGCGATGCGCTGACCGAAATCGCGCGGGCATTCAAACTGAACTGATCCCTCGCCGGATCGTGAAAGACCGTGAAGCCCGGCGCGCGCTATCAAGGGGAAAACCGATGGGATCCCGATGCGCCGCCTCGCCCTCCTCCTCTGCCTCGCCGCCCTGCCCGCCCATGCTCAGGACCGGGAGGGCAACGACACGCCGGGCGACTGGGTGGTGACGCACCATATACATTTCGGGCTTTGGGATTCGGTCTGCGACGAACGCCCCGAAGGCGGGTCGATGCATCAACGCTGTTACATCCGCTATGTCGACGTCTTCTCCCCCCGCCCCGATTTCGCCGCGCATTTCGTTTTTGTCACGCCAGAACCGGACGGTGTACGGATCGAATACGGGTCCGAACCCGGCACCCGTTTTGCACGCGGTGGCAACCGGATCGAACGGGCGGGCGAAACCGTATGGTCCACCGACCGCGCCGCCTGCCTGACCGGCGGTTCATGCATTTTCGCAGGGGTTGAGGCGATGGAGCTATACGCCACGCTCAAGAAGGGCGGCGCATGGCGCTTCGACTTCGCCGACCGCCACGGCTATGTTCAGTCGCTGGAATGGTCCCTTGCTCCCTTTGCCGAGGCTGCGGCGGATTTCGAGGCCGAAGCGACTGCGCGGGGTCTGCGATAGCCCTTCTTGTCTCGCCCGCTCTGCTCGCTTAGAAAGCGGCCGGACAGCCGAAGGACCGCCCCATGCTCGACCTGACCTATGAAGCCCCGAAACCCAAGGTGATTTCCGGCGCGAAGGAAGACTGGGAACTCGTCATCGGGCTGGAGGTTCACGCGCAGGTTGCCTCTAACTCGAAACTCTTCTCCGGCGCCTCGACCGAATTCGGCATGGAACCCAACTCCAACGTCTCCTTCGTTGATGCGGCCATGCCGGGTATGCTGCCGGTGATCAACGAGTTCTGCGTGGCGCAAGCGGTGAAGACCGGGCTTGGCCTGAAGGCGAAAATCAATCTTGTGTCTGCCTTCGACCGCAAGAACTATTTCTACCCCGACCTGCCGCAGGGCTATCAGATTTCCCAGCTTTACCACCCGATCGTGGGCGAGGGCGAGGTGATCGTCGACATGGCCCCCGGCGTCGCCCGCCGGGTGCGGATCGAGCGCATTCATATGGAGCAGGATGCAGGCAAGTCGATCCACGACCTTGACCCGACCATGTCCTTCGTCGACCTCAACCGGACCGGCGTCGCGCTGATGGAGATTGTCTCGCGCCCCGATATTCGCGGGCCGGAGGAAGCGGCGGCCTATGTCGGCAAGCTGCGCCAGATCATGCGTTACCTTGGCACCTGCGACGGCAACATGCAGAACGGCAACCTGCGGGCCGATGTCAACGTCTCGGTCTGCCGTCCGGGCGACTATGAGAAATATCAGGCGACGCAGGATTTCAGCCATCTCGGCACGCGCTGCGAGATCAAGAACATGAACTCCATGCGCTTCATCCAAGCCGCCATCGAATATGAGGCGCGGCGCCAGATCGCCATCATCGAGGATGGCGGCAAGGTCGTGCAGGAAACCCGGCTCTACGATCCCGACAAGGGCGAAACGCGGTCGATGCGCTCGAAGGAAGAGGCGCATGATTACCGCTACTTCCCCTGCCCCGACCTCCTGCCGCTGGAGATCGAACAGGCATGGGTTGACGAAATCGCCACGTCGATGCCCGAACTTCCCGACGCCAAAAAGGCGCGGTTTGTCACCGATTACGGCATGACCGAATATGATGCGAACGTGCTGACCGCCGAGGTCGAAAACGCCGCCTTCTTCGAGGAAGTGGCCAAGGGCCGCGACGGCAAGCAGGCCGCGAACTGGGTGATCAACGAACTTTTCGGACGGCTCAACAAGGAAGGCCATTCGATCGGCGAAAGCCCGATCTCGGCGGCCCAGCTTGGTGGCGTCCTTGACCTCATCGCCAAGGGCGAGATCTCCGGTAAGATGGCCAAGGATCTCTTTGAGATCCTCTGGACCGAAGGCGGCGACCCGGCCGAGGTCGCGGCGAAACACGGCATGAAGCAGGTCACCGATACCGGCGCGATCGAGGCTGCCGTTGATGAGGTCATCGCCGCAAACCCGGCGCAGGTCGAAAAGGCCAAGGCCAACCCGAAGCTCGCGGGCTGGTTCGTCGGTCAGGTTCTGAAGGCGACCGGCGGCAAGGCAAACCCGGCAGCTGTCAACGAACTGGTGGCGAAAAAGCTCGGCCTCTAAAGGTCGAAGCGGCATCGCCACCGGTTCACCACCGACATGTGAAATGCGCCAAAGCCTGACAGGCGATTTTCTGAAAACAATATGTTTTCAGCATCTTGCCGATCATCTCTCAGATCAGAATGGCACCTTTCCGCCGGCGGCTTACTTCCATCATGCTTGCCCGATACCCCCGTTTCCGCTAAGGGCGGTTCCGGGAAGGCAGGCGAACGAGGCTTTCGATGCAGCAATACGAATACAGGGTCATCCCCGCCCCCAACCGGGGCGAGAAGGCGCCGGGGGTCAAGACCGGACCGGACCGCTTCGCCCATGCGCTCGCCTCTGTCATGAACGAGTTAGCCCGCGATGGATGGGAATATCTGCGCGCCGACACCTTGCCGTCCGAGGAACGGTCGGGCCTGACCAAGCGGACGACGGTCTATCACTCCGTCCTGGTGTTCCGCCGGGCGGTCCCACGCCTGACCGAGGAAGCGCCGCGCCGGGTTCTTACCGCCGCACAGCCGCAGGGACGCGCGCCCGCGCTCACACTGGAACCGAGCGCGCGGAAAGACAGGCCTGCGGAACCGCAAACTCAGCCTGCAGGACCAGAACGCGAATCCCGCTGAACTGGCCGCAATGATCACCGGCCCCTACGCGTCCGGAATCCGTCAGCAATGAACAACGTGAGGAATCGTTGTTTACAACCGCAAAACAACGCGAAATTCAGCCGGCGCATCACGCAATCCGATTTTTTTTGAATATATATCAATTACTTATTCAGAACTCTGGAATCGCGCCGCCCCAAACGCGGCACCAATCCGACAACTTTTCGCCGCATTTCCTTTTCCACCGCTGCCGCGAGGGCCATAATGATCGGGTATCGGCGGTGAGAGCCAGACATGTATGAGTACAAATTCATTCCGACCCCGCAGCAGGTCAAGCTCAATGGCAAGTTGAGGAATGACCGGGGTGGACTTGCGGGCACGCTTGACAGCGAGGCGACGTTCCTGTCTGCCTCTGGCTGGGAGTTCATGCGTTTTGACCGGGTGCCGGTTACCCGCCGCCGCATGCTGGTCCTCAAAGTCGCCGATGAAGAACAGGTCATGGTGTTCCGCCGTCCGGTGAACGACGTCCTGCCGGGCAACGTCCCGACCGCCCCTGCGACCCTGCCCGAAGCTCAAGCCCGCCCGCATCGCCTGTCGCGCGGTCGCAAACGCTATATCCCCGAACGACTGATGGTTCCCGGTCCGGACGCGTGATTCCGCGCGAAACCCGGTCGTCCCGGCGGGCTGGAACCGGCAGTTTCCGGCCCTTTTGTATGTCCGGCCCGATGCGGATAGTCTCACAAACCGGTATTTTCGTGCTTCTCCCCCTTCTCTGCGCCGAGAAATAGCCTAAACTCTGGCCCCCGAGTCGAAAAAGCCAAAGTCCGAGGCCAGAGCATGACCAGACCCGATCCTTTCGGTTTCGATATTTCCGCCGCCTCCGACAAGAAGAAGCGGTCAAAGGGGCGGCGTGGCATGTCAGGCGCGTTCGAGACCTCGACGCGCGCCTGTGATCACGCAGGC
Source organism: Albidovulum litorale (assembly GCF_025751495.1). Classification (GTDB taxonomy): domain Bacteria; phylum Pseudomonadota; class Alphaproteobacteria; order Rhodobacterales; family Rhodobacteraceae; genus Albidovulum; species Albidovulum litorale. Next base: position 807,645 of record NZ_JAOWKZ010000003.1, read on the forward strand.
TGCGAAGAGGCGGGCCAGTACCGCGCCCCGAAATCGCCCGACCAGCTCGAAGATTATTTCTGGTTCTGCAAGGAACATATCCGGGAATACAATCTGAAATGGAACTTCTTCCACGGCACCAGCGACGAGGAGTTTCAGAAGTTTCTCGACAAGGACCGGGTCTGGGGACGCGAGACCAAGCCCTTCGCCAAGAAGGGCGACGAGGACCGCGCCTGGGCGCGGCTCGGCATCGAGGACCCGATGGAGATCCTCGGCGCCAATGCGACCCAGAATCCGGGCCGCGCCGTGGTTGGCCGCAAGCTGCCGCCCACGGAGCGTAAGGCGCTAGATATCCTTGAGGCCAAGGACAGCTGGACCAAGATCGAGATCCGCAAGCAGTACAAGAGCCTCGTCAAGGACCTTCACCCCGACATGAACGGCGGCAACCGCGACGACGAGGAGCGCTTGCAGGAGGTCGTCTGGGCCTGGGACCAGATCAAGGACAGCCGCAACTTCCGCGATTGACCTCAGCCCTCCTTGATAAGTTCACCAATAAACTTGCGATCCTCGTCGCTCCATGCAGAAGGATCCTCACCGTGGGCAATCCGTGCATGGGTTTCCAAGAGCTGCCAAACCTCCGCCTCGGTCGCGGCGGTCACCTTGCCGGGGCAGTCCTCCATTCCTTCGTAATCCGCACAGGCATAACTGTAGGTCTTGGCCATGATAGGCTCCTTACTTACTCGGGTTCGAATGGGTATCAGGGGAACTTCGAAAACGCTTTCAAAGCGTCGTCGAGCGCGACCCACGGCTGCTTGTGGTCAAGGTAAACATTCGAGGTCGGCGCCGCAGCAGCGGGGTCATCGAGCGTCGCAGTCATTACCGCGATATCGGTCCACGCTTCGCCTCCATAGGTAAGGGAAGTACCGCACTTTCTGCAGAACCCGCGCTCCACTCCGGGCGAAGACCGGTAGATCGCAAGCTTGCCATTGGTGACGGAAAAGTTTTCCGGCGCGACCGCGGAATAGGTGGCGAACCCCGCCCCGACGGCGCGCTGGCACGACCGGCAATGGCAATGGGCGGAATACGTAAAAGCTCCGCTTAGCCGGTAGCGCACCGCTCCACACATACAGCCCCCGTCGTGTACCTCGATCGCCATGATCACCCCCAGTTCCCTCTTCACGCCCGTGAGTTTTCCAGACCAGCAGGAAGAAAGCGATTAAGTAATTTTCGATATCTGTTAGAATATCTGACAGATGAAGTGGACCGACATACCCCCTTTGAACAGCTTGCGCGCCTTTCTCGCGCTGGCCGAGAACGACAGCTACGCCGCCGCCGGACGTGCGCTGAACGTCTCGCACGGGGCGGTGATGCAGCAGGTTCGCGCACTTGAGAACCGACTTGGCGTGGCGCTTGTCGAACGCAGCGGCCGGGGCGTGATCCTGACCCCACAGGGTCAAACACTGGCGCGGGATCTGGCGGACGGGTTCGCGATAATCGAGCTTGGCATCGGTCATCTTACGGGTGACGAGGGTCGACGCCCGGTAAAGGTGTCGATGTCTCCGGCATTCGCCATCAGCTGGATGATGCCCCGTCTCCCCGACTTCAAGCGCCGTCATCCGGACATTGCGCTCACGCTGATGCCGACTTCCGAAATTCTCGAACTCCACCCGGGAGGCGTCGAGATCGCAGTGCGATACACGGATCGCCAAAACCTTCCCGACCTCGCCGATATCGACGTGCTGCTCCTCGCCGACATGGTCGCGGTCTGCACGCCTGGCATAGTTGGAGAACTCGAAATCACCCGAGCCAGCCAGCTGGCCGACCTGCCCTGGCTCGAAGAGCTGGGCACTGACGAGGCCATGGATTGGTTTCTGCGTAAGGCGGGTGAAACTGCCAAACCACCCGTGGCATCGCAAATGCCGGGCAACCTGATCATGGAAGCCGTGCGGCGCGGAGATGGCGTCACATATACCGCACGACCATTCGTCGAGGCTGAGATACGCGCTGGCACTCTCGTCGAGTTCTTCCCCGACCCACATTTCGGCGTCTATTTCCTGGAGACCGTTCCAGAACCGAACCGCGCACCGGTCCGAACATTCCTGCGCTGGCTTCGTCGACAGGCTGGCCCGGTCAGGCCGGTTTGAACACCATCGCCAGACCATTCATGCAATAGCGCTTTCCGGTCGGCTTCGCCCCGTCATTGAACACATGGCCCAGATGCCCGCCACAGCGACGGCAGTGAACCTCGGTCCGCTTGCCGAGGATGCCCCAGTCGGGCTTGGTGCCAACTGCATCCGGTAAAGGCTCCCAGAAACTCGGCCAGCCGGTGCCGCTGTCATACTTGGCCTTGGAGGAGTAAAGCGGCAGGTCACAGCCGGCGCAGTGATAGGTGCCCGCACGCTGTTCCTTGTCCAGAGGGCTCGAGAACGCGCGCTCGGTCCCCTCTTCCCGCAGGACCCAGTATTGCGCCTTGGTCAGGATCTTGCGCCATTCCGCGTCGGTCTTCGACACCTCGAAGCTTTCGGCTGCGGTCATCCGCTTCGCCCCCGCCATCACGGCGAGCGCCCCAAAGCTCAAAGCCAGCATGGCCCTGCGTGTCACCATCATTCCACTCCATCTCTCATCGCGGGCATGAACGACCTGACTATGCCCTGAACGAAGGCCGTACTGCGGTAAAAGATAGCCCCGACCGGATAGCAATCGCGTGATCACGTCCCCCGCTGGCCCTAAATAATGTCGGAAACTGGCCGCGCGACTTCGCCCCCTACCCTTGCACCCCCCGCCGTTATGCTCCATCAAAGCGCGGTGGCGCCCGGGGCCCGTCCGGGGCGCGTTTTGGACATGGGCAGGACGATGCTGGATACGACCGCGAAACCCACCGAGGAAATCTCCGTCCGCGAGGTTTTCGGGATCGACACCGAGATGAAGGTCAAGGGCTTCGCCGACCGTTCCGACCGCGTGCCGGAGATCGACCCGACCTACAAGTTCGACCCGGACACCACCTTGGCCATCCTCGCTGGCTTTGCCTATAACCGCCGGGTGATGATCCAGGGCTATCACGGCACCGGCAAATCGACCCATATCGAACAGGTCGCCGCGCATCTGAACTGGCCCTGTGTGCGCGTCAACCTCGACAGCCATATCAGCCGGATCGACCTGATCGGCAAGGACGCGATCAAGCTGCGCGACGGCAAGCAGGTGACCGAGTTCCACGAGGGCATCCTGCCCTGGGCGCTTCGCAACCCGGTCGCCATCGTCTTTGACGAATACGATGCGGGGCGGGCCGACGTGATGTTCGTCATCCAGCGGGTGCTGGAGCATGACGGCAAGCTGACGCTGCTTGATCAGAACGAGATCATCACACCCAACCCGTCGTTCCGCCTTTTCGCCACCGCGAACACCGTGGGTCTGGGCGATACGACCGGCCTTTACCACGGTGTCCAGCAGATCAACCAGGCGCAGATGGACCGCTGGTCGCTTGTGGCCACGCTGAACTACCTCAGCCACGATGCCGAGGCAGCGATCGTTCTGGCTAAGAACCCGCATTACAACACCGAAAAGGGCCGCAAGCAGATCGGTCAGATGGTGACGGTCGCCGACATGACCCGCACCGCCTTCATGAACGGCGATCTTTCGACCGTCATGTCGCCCCGGACCGTGATCAACTGGGCCCAGAACGCCGAGATCTTCCGCAATCTCGGCTATGCGTTCCGGCTGACCTTCCTCAACAAATGCGACGAGCTGGAGCGGCAGACGGTCGCCGAGTTCTACCAGCGCTGCTTTGACGAGGAACTGCCGGAGAGCGCTGCGAGCCAGAGCATCCGGTGATGAAACGCGCGCAAATTCCTTTGATAGGAATTTGCCAAAAGTCTTTGAAAGACTTTTGGTCAGCGCAGACTGCTAGGTGCGGCACATGACCCAACGCTCCGACAACCCCGCCGATCCGTTCAAGAAGGCGCTCGCCGAGGCCACCAAGACCATGGCCGACGATCCGGACCTGACGGTCTCCTACTCCGTCGATCCGCCGGGCATGGCGGGCGAGAATATGCGCCTGCCGCAGGTCTCGCGCCGGATGACGCGGGATGAGGTGCTGATCGCGCGCGGCACGGCCGATGCCTTCGCGCTCCGCCACCGCTATCACAACCCCAAGACCGCCGCGAAATACCTGCCGCAGGGCCAGATGGCGCGCGACCTTTATGAGGCGATGGAAACCGCACGCTGCGAAGCCGTGGGCGCCCGCGACATGCCGGGCACCTTGGGCAATATCGACGCCAAGATCGGGGCCGAGGCCGCCAAGCGCGGTTACGACCAGATCCGCGCCGCGCAGGACGCGCCGCTCACACAGGCCGCGGGGTACCTCGTCCGCCACCTTGCCACGGGCCGCGACATGCCCGGCGGGGCGCAGAACGTGATGGAGCTCTGGCGGCCCTTCATCGAGGAACAGGCCGGCGGCACGCTCGACCATGTGGGCGACGTTCTGGCCGATCAGGCCGCCTTCGCCCGCCTTGCCCGGCAGGTGATCAAGGATCTCGGCTACGGCGACCAGCTGGGCGACGATCCGGATCTGGAGGACGAAGCAGAGGGCGACGAGGCGCAGGAGGAAGAGCAGGAGACGCCGGAAAGCGAAGAGGGCGACGATCAGTCCGAGGAATCGGAGGCAAGCCCCGAGCAGAGCCAGGAAGATCAGGACGACCAGTCCCAGGCCGAAGTCTCGATGGACGAGATGGCCGAGATGGAGGATGGCGACGAGGCCGAGATGCCCGAGGGCGAGGCACCGCTGGAGCCGCCGCCCCCTGCCCCCTATTCGGACGCCGACCCGAACTATGCCGTCTATACCACAGATTTCGATGAGGAAATCAAAGCCGAGGAGCTGGCCGAACCCGCCGAGCTGGAGCGCCTTCGCGCCTATCTCGATCAGCAACTCGAACCCTTGAAAGGCGCCGTGTCGCGGCTGGCCAACAAGCTTCAGCGCCGCCTGCAGGCACAGCAGAACCGGTCGTGGGAGTTCGATCTTGAGGAAGGTATACTCGATGCGGGCCGTCTGGCACGCGTCGTCGCCAACCCGACGACCCCCCTCAGCTTCAAGGTCGAGAAGGACACCGAGTTCCGCGACACCTGTGTGACGCTGCTTCTGGACAATTCCGGGTCCATGCGCGGCCGCCCGATCTCGATCGCCGCGATCTGCGCCGATGTTCTGGCCCGTACCCTCGAACGCTGTCAGGTCAAGGTGGAGATCCTCGGCTTCACCACCCGCGCCTGGAAGGGCGGTCAGGCACGTGAACGCTGGCTGGCGGCGGGGCGCGAACAGCAGCCCGGGCGGCTGAACGACCTGCGCCACATCATCTACAAGGGCGCCGATGCACCATGGCGCCGCGCCCGGCCCAATCTGGGGCTGATGATGAAGGAGGGGCTCCTGAAAGAGAACATCGACGGCGAGGCGTTGGAATGGGCGCATCGGCGGATGATCGGTCGGCCCGAACAGCGAAAGATCCTGATGGTGATTTCGGATGGCGCACCGGTCGACGACTCAACTCTGTCCGTCAACCCCGCGAATTATCTCGAAAAACATCTCCGCGACGTAATCGCGATGGTGGAACGGCGCAAGGCGGTGGAACTGATCGCCATCGGCATCGGCCATGACGTGACACGCTATTACCAGCGCGCAGTCACGATCACCGATGTGGAGCAGCTGGCCGGTGCGATGACGGAACAGCTTGCCAGCCTGTTCGACAGCGATCCGCGGGCTCGCGCCCGGGTCATGGGGATGCGCAAGGCCGGGTGAGCTGACACCTGTTTACGGTTTTTCCAACATGTGGCCCTAGGATTGGTGCGAATCAACCCTTTCCGAAGCCGACCCATGGTGCATCCGGCCTATATCCTCCTGCGATGGATTGAATCCTCACTGTGTTATCTGGTGCAGTTCGCAACCGGCTTCCTGCTTCTTGCGGTCAGCCTGCTGAAGACCGATGCTGCCTTGATCGCCCTGCGGAACGGTCCGACAACTTTGGACGGCGCGATGGCGATCGCCGACTGGCTCGGTGCGGGTCTGGCGGGGGTGATCTTCATGACCTACCACCACTTCGAAAAGCTGCTGGCCCGCCTCCGCTACGGCCCGGGTCGGCTCATCCTCGATATGCTGATGGTCGCGATCTTCGTCCGGGTCGCGCTTTTCACGTTCCACCTCGTCCTGAGCCCGGAATCGCCCCTGAACGGACGGATCGACCACCCGTTTTTCCTGGCGACCGCCTCCGGTTGGCTGGTGATGTTCTTCGTGGCGTTCCTGTTCCCCGGTCTGGCCCATCGCCGGCTGGATCCCCTGCCGACCCTGCGCGAGGCGTGGGATGACTATCTCAGGTCACGCGATCTCAGCTATGTGCGCATCGCCATTGTCGGCTTGCTTCTGATCGGCCCGGTCGTACTCGTCATTCCCTCGCTTCAGCTTCGGTCCTGAACGCGCGCCTCCGCGTCCAACCCCGCTTGCCCGTCACGGCGCTGTCTTGCTAGGAAAGAGCGTTCCGGCCCCGAGGGGCAGATCCGCGACGGGGTGTCCATGTTCCAGAGTTTCGAAAACACTGCCCGCCCCGAACAGGGGCCACCGCGGCTTGCCTCGCTCCGCGGCGAAATCGCGCGGGCCGGGCTCGACGGGTTCATCGTGCCACGCGCCGACGCTCATCAGGGTGAATACGTCGCCCCTGCGGATGAACGGCTGGCCTGGCTGACCGGCTTCACCGGCTCTGCCGGGTTCTGCATCGTCCTGCCGAAAATCGCGGGTGTCTTCATCGACAGCCGCTACCGGACGCAGGTCAAGGCGCAGGTCGATCTTGCAAGCTACGCGCCCGTACCCTGGCCCGATATCAAACCCGGTAGCTGGCTGAAGGAGCAGCTGAAATCAGGCGGACGCATCGGTTTCGACCCCTGGCTGCACACAAAGAAGGAAATCGCCGAGCTGGAAGCGGCGCTTGAGGGCAGCGGCATCACGCTATGCCCCGAACGGAACCTCGTCGATGCGATCTGGGCCGATCAGCCCCAGCCACCGAAGGGGCCGGTCGCTGTTCAGCCCCTCGATCTTGCGGGCGAAAGCGCCGAGGCGAAACGCATCCGCATTGGCGCTGAACTGGCCGCCGCCGGACAGGATGCGGTCGTACTGACCCTGCCAGACTCGATCTCGTGGCTCCTGAACATTCGGGGCTCGGATATCGAGCGCAATCCGGTCGTGCAGGCCTTCGCGATCCTGCATGCGACCGGGCGGCTGACGCTCTTCATCGCGCCCGAGAAACTATCGGACGCGGTCCGGACGCATCTCGGCCCCGAAGTGACGCTACGCCCGCCATCGGCCTTCGCCGCTGCCCTTCGAACGCTGACCGGCCCGGTCCGCGTCGACCGGGCGACGGCACCACTGCAGGTTGCGCGCGAACTTGAGGACGCGAATATCGCCATCAGCTGGGCCGCCGATCCCTGTCTGCTCCCCAAGGCGAAAAAGAGCGCGGCCGAAATTGCCGGAATGGAGGAGGCGCATCTGACCGACGGCGCGGCGATGGTCGAGTTCCTCGCCTGGCTCGACGCGGAACTGCCGGGCGGCGGGCTGACCGAGATCGACGTGGTCCGGGCGCTGGAAGGATTCCGGCGGGCGACGAACCAGCTCAAGGAAATCAGCTTCGAGACGATCTGCGGCACCGGCCCGCATGGTGCAATCATGCATTACCGGGTGACGAAAGATACGAACCGGCCCTTGCGGCCGGGCGAGATCGTGGTCATCGATTCCGGGGGCCAGTACCTGAACGGCACGACCGATATCACCCGTACGGTCGCCGTCGGTCCCGTAGACACGGAAGCAAAGGCCGCCTTCACCCGTGTGCTGCAAGGCATGATCGCCATATCCCGCCTGCGCTGGCCGAAAGGCATCGCTGGCCAGCATCTCGACGCCATCGCGCGCTACAACCTCTGGCTTGCGGGTCAGGATTTCGACCATGGCACCGGCCATGGCGTCGGCTGCTATCTTTCTGTCCATGAGGGGCCGCAGCGCCTGTCGCGCACGGGCGATGTCGTGCTGGAACCCGGCATGATCCTGTCGAACGAACCCGGCTATTACCGCGAGGGGGCCTTCGGCATAAGGATCGAGAACCTGGTGCTTGTCGAAGATGCCCCCGCACTGCCCGGCGGCGACGATCACCGCGCGATGCTGCGCTTCCGGACCCTGACCTTCGCCCCCATCGACAGGCGACTGATCGACGCAGAGGCCTTGACCGAGGGCGAACGGGCATGGCTCAATGCCTATCACGCCGAGGTGGCGGAGCGGATCGGCCCGCGCGTCTCGGCGCCGGCGCGCGACTGGCTCGCCGAGGCGACAAAACAGGTCTGACATATTCCTGAAAGACTGTTCGGCAAAGCTGCCCGCAAGGGCGAAATCAGAGGTGCGAGATGGCAGACCATATCAGGATCAGGGAAGCGGGCGGCACATGGGTGGTCCGCGCGGGCGGTGCGGTAATCGGCGAAAGCAAGAGGGCGCTGGAACTTTCCGAAGGAAGCTATGACCCGGTGATCTACTTCCCCCGCGACGACATCGCGATGGCCTTTCTCGACCCAAGCACAAAGCAGACGGTCTGCCCACACAAGGGCACGGCGAGTTATTTCACCATCGCCGCCAAAAGCGGGCCCATCGCCGATGCCGCATGGAGCTACGAGACCCCGAAAGAGGGAATGGAGGCAATCGCAGGCCACCTCGCCTTCTACCCCGACAAGGTCACGGTCGAGAGGCTGTAAGAAGGCGCGACTGTCAGCTGTGTTCCTCGGCCGCAGTGTCGGCCAGCGCCTTGGCATAGGCGCGCAGCGCATCCGTCTGGAACACCGCGCCCAGCAGCTCCGGCTCATCCTCGCCCGGTGATTTCCGGATAATCGGGATGAAATCGGCCCCGGTTGCCTCAAATGTCCGCAAAGCCGTCTCAAGCGTCTGGTTCTCGCCCAGCATCGTGCCCTCGCCGATCATCTCGCGGCAAACGGCTTCGGGCGCGGCGCGGCGATGGTCCATCCCCCGCAGGATCGCCGACAGGCGGATCGTATCTGCAAGATAGGCCTGCGGTCCGGCCGCAAGATGCACACCCCGGCGTTCAAGCTGGGTCAGGAAGAACGACCGGTCGACCAGACGCGAGGCAAGCGCGGTCGACAGCGACACAGCGGTCATCACGGCCAGCCCGGTTTCCCAGTCGCCCGTCAGTTCGAAAACAATCAGCGTGGTGGAGATCGGCGCGCCCAGAACCGCAGCCGCCACCGCACCCATTCCGGCCAATGCATAGATCGTCTCTGCCCCCGACACTTCCGGCAGTACACTTGTGGCGATCAGGCCAAAGGCGAGGCCCGTCAAGGCCCCGACGACGAGCGCGGGCGAAAACATGCCGCCCCCCATGCGCCCTCCCATCGTCACCGCGACGGCCACGACCTTGACCACAGCGTAAAGCACCGCTGCGCCCAGCCCGATCTGGCCTGTCAACGCGGCCGACGTCGTCTCGTACCCGACCCCGATGATATGCGGGAACGGGATCGCGATGGCGCCAAGCACGGCCCCCGCAAGCATCGGTCGCAGGTAGCGTGGAATACAAAGCGCCTTCTGCACGCTGTTGCCCACATCCTCGGCAAAGATCACCGACTTCATCAAGGCCACGGCGACAAGCCCCGAAACGAGGCCAAGCAGCAGGAAGGCCGGCAATTCAGCATAGAAGGCCAACCCGCCCTCACCGGGCAGCATGAACTCGGTCACGCCGCCGAATTCCAGCCGGTTGATGACGGTGCCGGCAACCGAGGCGATGGCGATGGGGGCAAAGGCATGAACGGCAAAGTGGCGCAGGACCACCTCCAGCGCAAAAATCGCCCCCGCGATCGGGGCGTTGAAGCTGGCCGACACCGCAGCAGCCACGGCGCAGCCCAAAAGGTCCCGTCCGGTAATGCCGTTCGCATTGATCCGGTTCGACACCCAGGTGGAGATCACGGCAGCCAGATGCACGACCGGGCCTTCCCGCCCCGAAGACCCGCCGGAACTCAGCGTGATCAGCGAGGCCGCCGCCGAAGCAAGTCCTGCGCGCCGCTCCACCCGCCCGGCGTTCAAGGCCGCGCCCTCGATCACATCGGCCACCGCCCGGACCCGCCCATCCGGCGTGAACCGGTCGAGGATCAGCCCCACAACCAGCCCGCCGAGGATCGGCACAGCCAGCACCCACCACCACGGCAACTCGCCGGCGACCGAGGCAAGGCGCAGATCATCGCTGCCGTAAAGAAAGGTCTGAAGCGCCGAGATCCCCTTGCGGAAGGCCAAGGCCGCCACACCCGCACCAATCCCGATCGCCAAAGCGATGAACCAGAACTGGATCTGGCTCGGCCCCCGCTTCCGCATCACGTCCAGCGCCCGCGCCAGTTCGGCACGAACCGCCAATGCCTGTCGGCGGGTCCAGTTCGGGGTCTCTTCCGTCACCCGGCACATTTCCGCGGGGCCGATTTCTCAGGGCTTCCCCGGGCCGCCCGCTTGGCCTAGGGTCGCCGCGCCCATCCCCGAGGTTTTCATGCCCCACGACGCAGCGCTTGCCGAACTTGCAACCTTCTTAGGAGATCGCCTCGTGCGGTCCAAGGCCGAACGTGACCAGCATGGCCGGAACGAGGCATGGTTTCCCGACACACCCCCCGATGCCGTGGCTTACCCCGAGACAACCGAAGAGGTCGCCCGCATCGTCGCCACCTGTGCGCGCCACAACTGCCCGGTGACCGCCTGGGGCACCGGCACCTCGCTGGAAGGCCACGCACTGGCGATCCGTGGCGGCATCAGCCTCGACCTCATGCGCATGAACCGGGTGCTGCAGGTCCGGGCCGAAGATATGCAGGCCGTCGTCCAGCCGGGGCTGACGCGCGAGGCGCTGAACACCGAACTGCGCGCCACGGGGCTGATGTTCTCGGTCGATCCCGGCGCCGATGCCTCGCTTGGCGGCATGGCCGCGACGCGCGCCTCGGGCACCACCGCCGTGCGCTACGGCACGATGCGCGACAACGTCATGGCGCTGGAGGTCGTGCTGGCCGACGGGCGGATCATCCGCACCGGCTCGGGCGCGCGCAAATCCTCGGCAGGTTACGACCTTACCGGCCTCTTCGTCGGTTCCGAGGGCACGCTCGGCATCATCACCGAACTGACGCTCAAGCTCCATGGCCAGCCCGAGGCGATCTCCGCCGCCGTCTGCGCCTTCGAGGATTTTGAGGCCGCGGTTCAGACTGTCATCACGACGATCCAGATGGGCATACCCATGGCCCGGATCGAGTTCCTCGACGAAACCGCCGCCGCTGTCTTCAACGCCGCCAATGGCACCTCCCTGCCCGAAAAGCCCCATTTGATGGTGGAGTTCCACGGGTCTGAGACCTCCGCCGCCGAGGATGCGAAACGGTTTGGCGAGGTCGTGGCCGAGATGGGCGGCGCGCATTTCGACTGGGCGACGACGACGGAGGACCGGAATCGGCTCTGGAAGATGCGCCACGGGGCCTACCCCGCCTGCCTCGCCTTCCGCCCCGGCTCCCTCGGTCTTGTCACCGATATCTGCGTCCCGATCTCGCGGCTGGCCGAGGCCGTGCGCGAAACCCGGGCCGATATCGCGGCAAGCGGCCTGACGGGGCCGATTCTTGGCCATGTCGGCGACGGCAATTTCCATGCGGTCCTGCTGATCGAACGCGGCAATGAGGCAGAGCTGAAAACCGCCAAGGCGCTGGCACGGAAGATGGCGGAACGCGCGCTCAGCCTCGGCGGCACGATCACCGGCGAACATGGAATTGGCTTCGGCAAGAAGGACCTGATGGCGATGGAACATGGTGAGGCATGGGAGGTGATGGCGCGGATCAAGCGGGCGCTCGATCCCGATGGCATCCTCAACCCCGGCAAGGTGGTGGAGGTGAACCAGTGACCCTGCCCGCCCCCGACGCCTTCCCCCGCGCATTCGCGAACGCATGGTCTGCCCGCGACGCGCGCGCCATGGCCGAGCTATTTGCCGAAGATGCCGATTTCCTGACGCTGACCGGCCACTGGGCCGAGGGGCGCAAGGCCATTGCCGAGACGCTGGCGGGCGAGATGGCAGGCGCCTTTTCGCGGGCGAAACTCGTGACCGGGCGGACCAAGCAGCGCACGCTCGCTCCGGGTGCCGCACAGGTGATGCAGCGCTATGTGCTGTCGGGCATCGTCAATGCCGACGGGTCCGATGCAGGCCGCGTCGGTGCGATCTTGTCGGCGGTGCTGGTGGAGGGGCCGCAGGGCTGGACTGTCGCCACGGCGCAGTTCACGGCGGAAGGGTAATAGAAATAAGGGCAGCGCCCGACCCTGTGTGGGCGTGAAGCGCCCTCCCGGGGGGAGGGTCGGGCGCTGCCCTGCGTTTCCGCCGGGCGGGGCCTAACCTTCCAGCTTCGTGAGGTCCGCGACGCTGAGGCAGATCGTGCGGATGCGGCTGAGCAGGTTCAGCCGGTTGCGCCGGACGATTTCATTGTCGGTATTGACCTGCACGGCCTCGAAAAACGCGTCGATGGGCGCGCGGAGGGAGGCCATCGCCGACATGGCCGCACCGAAATCCTCATCCTTCATCGCGGGCGCGATAGCGGCCTCTGCCGTGTCGAGCGCGGCGAAGAGTGTGCGTTCAGAGGCATCCTCGGCGAATTTCGGATCGGCGCCGAAGCTGTATTCCACCCCGTCCTTTTCCTCGGCCTGGCTCAGGATATTGTTCGAGCGCTTGAAGCCCTGAATGAGGTTCCCGCCGTCATCGGTCTTGAGGAAGGCAGAGAGCGCCTCGGCGCGTTTGACCAGAAGCGTCAGGTCGTCATTGCCGGGCATGGCGAGGCAGGCGTCGATGACATCGTGCCGGATGCCCTCGTCGCGCAGATGGACCTTGAGCCGGTCGTGGAAGAAGGCGAGGAGGTCATCGCGAATAATCCAAACGCCTTGCGTGTCTACCTGCATACCGCGCCCGGCGTAGGCGGCTGCAATTTGCTCGGCCTGTTCCCTAGTTACTCGGGTTTGATCTTCCGCATCTTCCAGAGCTTCCCAGATCTGATTGATATGATAGACATCGCCTCCCTCTAAGGCTCTAAGCTCTGCGAGAGTCTGAGCGGCCTCGGAATAGTCATGCACAAACTGCTCTGTTAGGCTCTTAATGGACTTCCCGTATTGCTGTTCAATCTCAACGTCGCGTGACGCGTGAATAACCCTGCCCAAATCTAGTCGCAACTCGTTCCCCAACACCAACCGGATCACCCCGAGCGCCGCCCTTCTCAGCGCGAACGGATCCTTCGACCCGGTGGGCTTCTCGTCGATGGCCCAGAAACCGGTCAGCGTGTCGATCTTGTCGGCGAGGGCCACGGCGATCGAGACCGGATCGCTCGGCACGGCGTCGGACGGGCCGAGCGGCTGGTAGTGTTCCTTGCAGGCATTCGCCACCGCGTCAGGCAGCCCGGCGGCCTTGGCGTAATAGACGCCCATCGTGCCTTGCAGTTCGGGGAATTCGCCGACCATCGCCGATTGCAGGTCGGCCTTGGCGACCCGCGCGGCTTCGGCAGCGAGGTCGGGCTTGGCGCCGACCAAAGGCGCGATCTCGCGCGCCAGCGCCTCGATCCGGTCGATGCGGTCGCGCTGAGACCCGAGCTTGTTGTGGAAGGTGACATTGGCCAACCCGTCGGCCATGCCTTCCAGACCCGTCTGAGCAACGGTCCGCAAGTCATTTTCCCAGAAGAACTTTGCGTCACTCAACCGCGCTGACAGAACCTTCTGGTTTCCCGCAAGGATCGTTGCCCCGTGGTCGGCGGGTTCATTGTTTGCGACCGTGACGAAGCCCTCAATCCGCCCCGTCTTCGCATTGCGGCAGGAGAAGAACTTCTGGTGCTCCTTCATCGAGGTCTGCAACACCTCAGGCGGCAGGCCAAGGAAATCTTCGCCGATCCTGCCCATCAGCACGACCGGCCATTCGACAAGCCCCGCGACCTCGGTCAGCAGGCCCTTATCCTCGACCACCTCCAACCCGGCGGCGAAGGCCGCGTTGGTGGCGTCGTGCCAGATATGCTCGGCCCGCTCGTCGGGGTCGAGCATCACCTTCGCGAGCTTCAGCTTCGCCGCGTAATCTTCAAAAGACGTTACAGAAAACGCCTCCGGCGCAAGGAAGCGATGGCCGCGCGTTGTGTTGCCTGATGCGATGCCGTCAATGTCAAGCGCCACGACCTCCGCCCCGCCCTCATCGCTCAGCAAACACAGGATCGAATGCAGCGGCCGCACCCAGCGCAAGCTTCCCGCGCCCCAGCGCATCGACTTCGGCCAGGGGAAATTGCGGATGGTGGCCTCAAGCACCCCGGCGGCGATCTCCGCCGCCTTGCGCCCCGGCTTTTCGATCACCGCGAAATAGGCCTGCCCCTTGCCTGCGTCGCGTATCTCCAGCTGGTCCATCGTCAGCCCGGTCGACCGCAGGAAGCCCTGCACCGCCTGCTCGGGCGCGGTGGTCGCGGGACCTTTGCGCTCCTCGCGCACGGCGCGGCTTTCCGCCGTCAACCCCTCCACCGCCAGCGTCAGGCGGCGCGGGGTGGAGAGCGCATGCGCCCCCGTATAGGTCAGCCCGGCCTCGACCAGCCCGTCGGTGATCAGTTTCTTCAGGTCCTCGCGGGCCTTGCCTTGCATCCGGGCGGGGATTTCCTCGGAGAAGAGTTCGATGAGAAGGTCGGGCATTTACTTCTCCGCCGTTTCATTGAGTTCGTGCCAGGCAAAGGCCTGGCCATCGGCATAGACCGCGACAACGCGGTCGACACCGGGATGGATGTTCTTTTCCGAGAGGAAGGCCAAAGCCGCGCCGGATTGCAGATCGGCACCGATGCGTTCCGCATCGAAGCAGGGGAACTGACGCGGGCCGATCAGTGGTTCGGCACCGGGATAGTCGGCATAGGTCTCGGTCATCAGCGCGAGCGACATCGGCACCTTGAAACAGGCGCGGAAGCGCAGGGGGGAGCTGTCGGAATCGATCCCCTCGAAACCGTCCGTCGGCACCGGCTCCACCGCGCCCGACAAGGCGGTCAGGCGGATTTCAGCGGCGGCGGAGGCGGGCTCCACCGGCGCGTAATACGCGTATTCCTGAACATAGTAGAGGCCGATGCCGGCCAGAAACGCCGTTACCACGATGAACCCCGCAACGATCTTTCCGTTCACGCCGCCCGGCCTTCCGAAGCGCCACCCGCTTCGGTCGTCACGAACGCATCGGCGCATTTCTTCGCAAGCGCGCGGACCCGGCCGATATAGGCCTGCCGCTCGGTGACCGAGATCACGCCCCGCGCGTCGAGAAGGTTGAAGAGGTGGCTGGCCTTGATGCATTGGTCATAGGCGGGATGCGCCATGACGATGCGGCGACCTGCGCCGTCGGTCTCATCCGCGGCAAGGATGCGTTCGCATTCGGCCTCGGCATCCTCGAAATGCTTCAGAAGCACTCCGGTATCGGCCTGATCGAAGTTCCAGCGCGAATATTCCTGTTCCGTCTGGCGGAAGATATCGCCGTATTTCAGGGGGATCGGCGCGTCGGGATCATTGAACGGCATATCCATCACATGATCGACGCCCAGCACATACATCGCCAGACGCTCCAACCCGTAGGTCAGTTCGCCCGAGACCGGGTGGCAGTCATGCCCGCCGACCTGCTGGAAATAGGTGAACTGGCTGACCTCCATCCCGTCGCACCAGACCTCCCACCCGAGACCCCATGCGCCAAGCGTCGGGCTTTCCCAGTCATCCTCGACAAAGCGGATGTCATGGACGCTCGCATCCACGCCAATCGCGGCGAGCGAACCGAGATAAAGCGCCTGAAGATCGGGCGGCGAGGGTTTGATGATGACCTGATACTGGTAGTAGTGCTGCAGCCGGTTCGGGTTCTCACCATAGCGCCCGTCGGTCGGGCGGCGCGACGGCTGAACATAGGCCGCGGCCCAGGGACGCGAGCCGAGCGCGCGCAGGGTCGTCGCCGGATGGAAGGTGCCCGCGCCGACCTCCATGTCATAGGGTTGCAGCACGGCGCAGCCCTTCGAGGCCCAGTAGGTCTGAAGCCTCAGGATGATCTCCTGGAACGAACGGGGGGCTGTCGTGGTCATGTCTGGCCTGTCCTCGGGCGAAAGCGCGTTCTCAATAGGCAACAGGTGCGGGGCGGTCAATCGGCGGCGAGGCGATTGTGACGTGACGCCGCCAGCGAGACTGCTAGGTTTGGGACCGGATTCGTTCCGATAAGAAACGACAAGGGGTTTTTAGGGATGCGTTTTACGGGCCTGGTTGCCGGATTTCTGATGATGATTGCCGCCGTTGCGGCCGAGGCTCAGGAAACATGGGTACAGATTGAGGCGCAACCGTCCCTGCGCGAAGGCGAGGAACGCGCCCGCGCCTATTCAGGCGTCTTTCCCAACGTGAACGGTTTCGCGATGACGACCGGCTGGTATGCGGTCGTGCTGGGCCCCTTCACGCCTGAGGAGGCTGAGCGTCAGCTCTTTCTGCTGAAAAGCGAACGGCTGATCCCGGCAGACAGCTACATCGCCACCGGTTCCCGCTTCGGCAGCCAGTTCTGGCCCGTTGGCGGCACCGCTGCCCTGCCGCAACCCGAAGCGCCCGCTGTCGACACCCTGACGGCGACCCAGCCCTCGGCCCTGCCGGACGAAACCCCGAACGAGGCGCGCCGGTCCGAGGCGCTGCTCTTGGCCGAGGAACGCCGCGCGCTGCAGGAAGCCCTGCAATGGGAAGGGTTCTATACCGGCGCCATCGACGGCGCCTTCGGTGCCGGCACCCGCCGGTCGATGGGCGCGTGGCAGGCCGCGAAAGGATACGAGGCGTCCGGCATCCTCACGACCGCCCAGCGCGCCGAGCTCATGGCTGCCTATCAGGTCGACCTCGCGGCGATCGGGCTAGAAACCGTGACCGAGGACGAGGCAGGGATCGAGATTGCCCTGCCCCTCGCGCTGATATCCTTCGACCGCTATCAGCCGCCCTTCGTCCATTACGGCGAAAAGGACGGGTCCGGGTTCCGCGCATTGCTGATTTCGCAAAAGGGCGATCAGGCGACGCTGTCCGGGCTCTATGACATCATGCAGACGCTTGAAATCGTTCCGGTCTCGGGCGACCGCCAGTTGAACGCGACATCGTTCGTGCTGACCGGCCAGAATGACCGCCTGCAATCCTACAGCCAGGCCGAACTTGCGGGCGGGACGATCAAGGGCTTTACGCTTGTATGGCCCGCTGCCGAAGCGGACCGGGCAGCCCGGGTGGTCGAGGCGATGAAGGCATCCTTCCGCTCTCTCGGCGATACCGCCCTGGATGAGGGGCTCGGCACGCCATTGGCCGAGGATCATGCGAAACTGATGTCCGGTCTGGAAATCCGCCGTCCGGCGCTGTCGCGGTCCGGGTTCTATCTCGACGGCACCGGGCTGGTCGCGACGACGGATGAGGTGATCGCCGAATGCCGCCGTCTGACGCTCGACGGCGGGATCGAGGCGGACACGGTTCTGCATGATGCTGCGACCGGCCTTGCCGTTCTCAAGCCCCGCACATCGCTTGCGCCACGGGCGCGGGCCACTCTCAGCTCTGGTCGGATCAATTCCGAAATCGCCGTTGCGGGCTTCTCCTATCAGGATGCGCTCGACACTGCGGTGATGAGTTTCGGCACGCTCGCCGATACGCGCGGGCTCGGCGGTGAGGAACAGTTGACCCGCCTCTCGGTCAGGACGCTTGACGGCGATGCAGGTGGCCCGGTTCTCGACGCGACGGGTGCCGTCGTGGGTATGCTTCTGCCGCGTGACAAGGATGGCAGCCGGGTATTGCCGGAGGATGTCGGCCTCGCGCTCGACGGAACCACGATCCGGGCGGCGCTCGCCGGGGCTGGGCTGGTCGCCGAACCGGTGGCTGAGACCGCAAGCACCGCAGCACTTGCCCCTGAGGACCTGACCATGCTCGGGCGCGACATGACCGTGCTTGTGTCCTGCTGGAACTGAGCCGGGCCGTCAGGCCCGCCAGAACCGCGGCAGGAAAAGCACCAGAACGACCAGCAGTTCAAGACGGCCAAGCAGCATCGCCCCGGTCAGGATCCATTTCGCCAGATCATTGATCGCGGCGAAGTTCCCGGCCGGTCCGATGATCTCGCCCAGCCCCGGGCCGATATTGGCAATGGCGGTCGCAGCACCTGAAATCGACGTGGTGAAGTCGAGCCCTGTCAGCGCGAGCGACACGGCAATAAGGCCAAGGCTGACGACGAAAAGCCCAAGAAAACTCATAACCGAGGACAGGACCTCATCCGTCACCGGCTGCCCGGCGTAACGCGGCGCAAAGACCCCGTTCGGCGAGTGGATACGGCGGATCTGGGCGCTGACCGCTGCAATCAAAAGCTGATAGCGGAAGATCTTGACCGAGCAACAGGTCGATCCGGCGCAGCCGCCGATAAGGCCGATGAAGAAAAAGAGAACGATCGAAAAAGGCCCCCAGAGCTGGTAGTCGGCACTGGCATAGCCTGTCCCGGTGATGATCGAGGTCACGTTGAAAACCGCCTCGCGCAGCGCGTGCAAAATGCTGTCCGCGCGCACGAAGACGCGATAGGCCCAGATCACCGCGATGAGCACGGCGAGCGTCCATAGAAAGCCCCGCACCTGCGCATCCTGCCAGAGCGGCCGGGCGCTGCCTGCCACAAGCTGGACGTAGCGCACGAACGGCAGCGCCGCGACGACCATGAAAAAGGATGACACATATTCCGGCGCGCCCTGAAAGAGCCCGAAGGATGCGTCCGAGGTTGAGAACCCTCCGGTGGCGATAGTTGTCATCGCATGGTTCACCGCCTCGAATCCGGTCATACCGACGGCAACATAGGCCAGTCCGCAGGCGATCGTCAGCGCGACATAGATCGCCATGATCTGCGCCGCGATCTGGGCGGCACGCGGCAAGACCTTGCCGCCGGTGTCGAACCCTTCGGAGCGGAAGATCTGCATGCCGCCGACCCTGAGTTCGGGCAGAAAGACCATGGCAACGACGATGATCCCGACGCCCCCGAACCATTGCAGCATCGACCGCCAGAGCAGAAGCCCGGCCGGAAAATCATCCAGACCGATGAAGACCGTCGCCCCGGTTGTCGTCAGGCCGGACATTGCTTCGAAAACAGCGTCCACGACCCGCGCACCCGTCGCACCGAAATAGAACGGCAACGCCCCGAAAAGCGGCAGCACCATCCAGACACCGGTCGCCAGAAGGAAGGTCTGCTGAAGCGACAGCCGCCGCTGCACCCCGTTGGCGCAGGCCAAGGCCATAAAGCCGCCGCCAAGCCCTGTGATCAACGCGCTTTGCCCGAAGGCCTGCCAGTGGCCATTGGCATAGGCAAGATCGACCGCCATGGGAATGATCATCGTCACCCCGAGCACGGCGGTCAGCAGGCCAATCACATATCCGACGGGGCGCAGATCCAACATGCCAGAGCCATGGCGGGGCATCGCGAATCTGTCAAGCGTGACAGGATGGGGCGCGACAGGTTCAGGCCCGCCAGAAGCGCGGCAGTGCCACCACGAATATCGACAGAAGCGACAGACGCCCCATGATCATCGCAAGGATCATCAGAAGTTTCGCAGGGTCGGGAAAGTCGATGAACGTGCCCGTCGGCGCCACCAGCGGGCCATAGCCATAGCCAATATTCCCGATGGAGGTCCATGAGGCGAAAATGGCGGATTCGATGTCGACGCCCGTATCGAGGATCAGAACCGCGACAACGCCGAAGGTCAGGATATAGGCGCCGAGATAAAGCGTTATCGCGTCCAGCGTATCGCGGTCCACCGGACGGCGGTCATAACGCAGGGGTACGATCCGGCTGGAGGAATGGATGCGCCGGATCTCGGCCATCAGCCCGTTCAGCAGCACCTGAACACGGAACACCGACAGGCCCGCCGCACTCGATCCCGAACAGGCACCGATAATGCCGATCCAGAGTGCGACCATGATCGCATAGCCACCCCAGCTCGGGAAACTGCCGGTGCCGAACCCGGTGGACGACATGATCGACACGAGGTTGAACAGTGCCTCGCGAAAGGCCGGTTCCACCGACTGATCGCTGGTCAGTACGCGCCAGAGCGTGACCGACAGAACCGCCGCGGCGATCCAGCCCAGATAGGCGCGCACCTGCGCGTCGCGAAAGAGCGGTCGCGCAGTCCCGCGAACAAGCTGGACGTAGCGGATGTAAGGCAGACTGCCGAGGATCATGAAGATAACCGTCGCATATTCAATCGGCGCGGAATAACCGGCGAACGAAGCGGCCCGCGGCGAGAACCCCCCGGTGGCGATCGTCGCGAAACCATGAGCCACAGCCTCGAAGACCGGCATCCCGAGCAGTGAGTAGCTTTCCATGCACAGGATGGTCAGACCGGCATAAACGAAAAAAAGGTCGCGGGCGATGTCGGTTGCGCGCGGCAGAACCTTGCCAAAGGTGTCAAAGCCTTCGGTGCGAAAGAATTGCATGCCGCCGACCCGCATCACCGGCAGGAAGATCATGGCGATGAAGGCTATCCCAAGCCCGCCGAGCCAGTTCAGCATCCCGCGCCAGAGGTTGACCCCGGCCGGAAGCAGGTCAACGTCAACGAAGACCGACGCACCCGTCGTCGTGATACCTGAGACTGCCTCGAAATATGCGTCGATGATGGCGACGTCCGGCTTGCCGATGACGAAGGGCAATGCACTGAAAAACGGCACCAGCAGCCATATGCCGACCGTCAGCAGGAAGGCCTGGCGGATGGACAGGCTGCGCCCCGCCCGGTTCTGGCATGCCATGGCAGTCAGCCCGCCGAAGATGACGCTTAACAACGCCGCTTCACCGAAGGCATGGGCATTTCCGTTGGCCAGCCAGAGATCGGTCGCGAATGGTATGAGCATCGTCACGCCAAGCGCGGCAATGACAAGTCCCAGGACGTAACCGACGGGGCGCAGATCGACCATGACGGGGCGAAGTCATGCGCCTCGTCCCGTGAAGTGTCAAGGGCGGCCGTGCTGCATTGCCGCGCGCTGGAACAGCACCGTTCCGGCCACAATGAGCATGACGGCAGGCCAGAAGGCGGGTGGCAAAGCCTCGCCCAGAACGACAACGGCAAGGACGGCGCCGACCATGGCGGCAACCCCGCCGATCTGGCTCATATAGACAGGTCCGGCCAGCGCCTGCAGGCGGAATTGCAGAACATATTGCGCCGCCACCACGGCCGATCCCGTCAGGATCAGAAGCAGGATGTCATGATCGGTCCAGAGCACCGAAAGCCGGCTACCTTCACTGACCATGGCCAGCGGCAGAACCAAAGCCGCGCCGATCAGGACCGACAGCGCCGCAAGCGTCAGCGGCGCTTCTCCAACGGGCCAGAACCGGGTGCGAAAGATGTTGCCCAATGCCAAAGCCGCCGGAATGGTCGCCGCGACACCCACCCAGAGCGCCCCGTCGCCGGGCCCGCCGGTCTCCGCCAGCTTGCCGGATGCCAGCACAACGCCGCCAACCAATGCCGCCGAGACGCCCAGTCCCTGCCCGCGTCTTGCGCCGTCCATCCGCAATCCCCGCGCGATGACCCATGTGATCAGGACCGGAAATGCGAATGTCAGCGAGACGAAGCCAGCGCCGACATGGCCAACGGCAAGATATCCGGCGGCACTCGGCGCCATCATCAGCGCGCCTGCGCCGAAACTGTAGGGCATGAGCTGGCCAAGACCAGCCACACCCCGTCCGATCAGAACCGGCACGATCAGCATCGCTCCCGCCCCGACCCAGACCGCGCCGAGATAGCCAAGCATAGGCGCCCCCGCTGCTGCGGCAAGTTTCGACAACGCGACCGCCGTCGCGATCAGTGAACCGACCGCGACCAGAAGAAGCGGCGCGGCAAGGGAAGACCCCATGACGCGGGGGGGCATCCCCGCGCGGGAAACGGCATCCGCCATTTGATTTCACTCCAAACTGGATTAGTATCTTGTCGGAGACTAACTTAGTGAAAAGTATCTTGATGTCAAGACAAATGGATCGTGCGACCTTCGCCGTATCTCAATGGCGGCAGGAAATGCCTGACCTCGACCTCAGGGCGATGGAGGTTCTGGGCCGGTTGTCCGAACTTGCACTGGTGATCCGCCGCGATCATCTGGTGCCGGTTTTCGTCGAGTTTGGCCTTCAGGACGGCGAATTCGACGTTCTGGCTGCGCTCCGCCGGTCCGGTTCGCCCTACCGTATGACTCCTACCGAGCTTTATGGCGTCACGATGCTCTCGTCGGGTGGCATGACCGCAAGGCTCGACCGGCTGGAGAAATCGGGGCTGATCGAACGCCTGCCAAATCCCGCCGACCGGCGCGGCACGCTCGTCCAGCTCTCTGAGAAGGGCCGCGACCTGATCGAGCGGGCGCTCTCCGCCCATTCGCAGAACGAAACCCGGATATTGTCCGCGTTGAGTGAAGACGAACAGGACCAGTTGGGCGCCCTGATGGCAAAACTGCTCTCCGGGCTTCCCTCCGGCACCTGACCTGCGGCATTCTTTGCCGCGTTCAATGCGCCCCACCCGCAGACCAAGGACCAGACTGACCCGATGACACGGATATCAAAGGAAGCGCTTGTAAAGGAAATCGAAGCCCGCGCGCGCAGCCACGACCGCCTGCTGGTCGGCTTCGCAGGCGCACCCGGTTCGGGCAAGTCGACGATCGCCGAGGATCTGGCCGCGCGTCTCGGGCCCGGGGCAACGGTCCTGCCGATGGACGGGTTCCATCTCGACAATGATCGCCTGCGGCAAATGGGGCTTCTGCATCGCAAAGGCGCGCCTGAAACCTTTGACGCAGACGGTTTCGTCGCTCTCGTCCGCAAACTGCGCCAGAAGGGCACCGTTGAATTTCCCACCTTCGACCGGGAAGCCGACAGCACCGTGCCCGGCGCAGGCCAGATCGGCGAAGACATCCGTATCGTCCTGATCGAAGGAAATTACCTCTTGCTGAACACACCACCATGGTCGGATCTGGCGGGGCTTCTCGACCTGCAAATCCGTCTGGATGTCAGCCGAGAGGAGCTTGAGGCCCGGTTGATCAGGCGATGGCTCGATCACGGCCTGTCCCCGGATGCGGCGCGCGCGCGCACCCGTGACAACGACATGGTGAATGTCGATTATATCGCCCTGAATTCCCGGACGCCCGACTTTATATTGGCAAAGGAATAACGGAACCGCGCAGGCCCCGGGCCCAGCCATGTCTCATAAGGGCTGGAATCCAATCCCAATTGTCGCTGGTCCCCTGCTATGCTAGCGCGGCATCGAACGCGAACGGGGGACGGAATCATGAAAGTTGTCGTCATGGGCGCCGGGGTGATCGGCGTCACCACGGCCTATTACCTCGCCCGCCAAGGCGCCGAGGTCGTGGTTCTGGACCGCCAGCCGGGCCCGGGCATGGAGACGAGCTATGCCAATGCGGGAGAGCTTTCATATGGCATGACCTCGCCCTGGGCTGCGCCCGGAATCCCGATGAAGGCGCTGAAATGGCTCTTCATGAAGCGCCGCCCGCTTTTCATCTGGCCGTTGATCAGCCCGACGATGTGGAGTTGGGGCGCCAAGATGCTGGTGAACTGCAACGAGAGCGCCTATGCGCTCAACAAATCCCGCATGGTCCGCGTCTCGAACTATTCGCGCGACGTGATGCCCGACCTGATCGCCGAGACCGGCATCGACTATGACGGCCGCGAACAGGGAACGCTGCAGCTCTTCCGCACCGAAAAGCAGATGAAGGCGTCGAAGGCCGATCAAGCGATCCTCGCCGAGTTCGACAGCCCCTATGAGGTCCTCGACCGCGACGGCTGTATCGAAGTCGAACCCGCACTGGCCGAGGTCAAGGACAAGTTCGTGGGCGGGCTGCGCCTGACCGCCGACCGCACCGGCGATTGCCGGATATTCACCATGGCACTCGCCGAAAAGGCTGCGGCTCTTGGGGTCACCTTCCATTACGGCCAGAAGATCAGGCTGATCCAGACCCGCGGCGAAGAGGTGATCGGCGTCCTGACCGAAAGCCTCGGCCGGGTCGAGGGCGATCGCTATGTCTGCGCGCTGGGATCGTTCGGGCCAAAGCTGCTCAATCCCATCGACATCCGCCTGCCGGTCTATCCGGTCAAGGGATACTCAGTCACCCTGCCCGTCACCGACGACGCCTTCGCGCCGCAATCGACGATCATGGACGAAACCCACAAGGTCGCGATCACCCGGCTCGGCGACCGTATCCGGGTGGCGGGCACCGCCGAGATCGCCGGCTATTCCGACCGGCTCGGGCCCCATGCGACCGATACGGTGCGCCACGTCATCGGCGATCTCTTCCCCAAGGGCGGCGATCTTTCGCAAGCCGAAGGCTGGACCGGTCTTCGCCCGATGACGCCCGACGGGACCCCAGTTCTCGGCCCCACCCGCTACCGCAACCTCTACCTTAACACAGGCCACGGTACGCTCGGCTGGACCATGGCGGCCGGTTCGGGCCGCGCGGTCGCCGATCTGGTCATGGGCAAGAAGCCCGAGATCGACTTCGACGGCCTCACCGCCGCGCGCTACGGGATCTGAGCGGGGTTATTTGCGGACGTATTTCCGGGTGACGTCATCCTCCACCCGGTAGTCCCATGCCGTTCCGTTTGCCGCCATCGCGGCGTTGACCACCGCCTTTTGCGGCAGCCGCGCCCAGACATCGGCCTCGATCGCGTCGAGGTCGAAGCGCCCGCCGGTGATCACGGCATTCAACTCGGCCTCGATCCCCGCCACGGCAGGATCGCCCGCGCGGTTCACCCACTCGCCGGGGTCCTCTTCTATGTTGAAAAGCTGCGGCGCCGAGCGATGGCAGTAGATGTATTTCCACGCGCCTTTCCGCACCAGAAAGCTCGGCCGCATGATGCCTTCGCCGTGATACTCGGCGATGACCGGAACCTCCTCCAGCGCCTGACCGCTGAGCGCGGGCAGCAGCGAGCGTCCCTCCATCGGCCGCGCCAGCTCCTGCTCCGCGAGATCGGCCAATGTCGCAGGCAGGTCCATCAAGGAAACCGGCGTCGCCACATCGCGCCGCGTGCCGCCCGGCATTGCCACGATCAGTGGAATACGTGCCGACCATTCGTAAAGGCTGCGCTTCTGGATCAGCCCCTTCTCGCCCAGCATCTCTCCATGATCCGACGTGAAGATGACGATGGTGTCGTCGGTCAGACCCTGCTCGTCCAGCACATCCATCAACTCGCCGACCTTGTCATCGACATAGTGGGCAAGGGCGGCAAAGCCCCGCCGCATGGCGATCAGATGTTCAGGGTCACGGATCGACTTCCGGTCAAGCCCGTACCAGCGGATGAAGGCCCGGTCGAAATCGGAGTATTTCTCATCCATATCGTCGGGATAGTGCGGCAGGGGCAGGTCGGCATCCTTGTACATCTCCCAGTGCTTGCGCGGCACGACATAGGGCGGATGCGGGTTCGTAAAGCTCACTGTCAGCATCCACGGCCGGTGCTTCGGCGTATGGCGCAGATATTCCAGCGACCGGAACTGGGTTTCCTCGTCATATTGCAGCTCGGCCGTCCAGCCCGGCCCGATATTCTCCGCCCGGTATTGCGGCGCGAAATCGAAGGCCATCGCCTTGGGATCGTCCTCGGGCAAAAGCGGATAGGACCAGAGGAAACCCGACGGATAGATGTCGGTGTTCAGGCGCCTTCCAAACCCATGCAACTGATCGGCGCCTATGAAATGCATCTTGCCCGACAGCACCGTGTCATAACCCGCATTGGTCAGGTAATGCGCAAAAGTGGGGATGAAGCTGGGGTAAGGGTCGCCGTTGTCATAACACCCCGTTGTCGAGGTCAGAAGCCCGGTCATCAGGCAGGATCGGGCAGGCACGCAGATCGGGCTTGGCGTATAGGCATTGGTGAAATTCACGGCACGGTCGGCAAGCGCCGAAATATGCCGGGTTTGGGCACCGGGATAGCCACAGGCCTCCAGCATGAAGGGCGTCATCTGATCGGCAATGATCAAGAGAATGTTCGGCAGGCTGGTTTTACCCGTCATCCTCGTCCCCTTGTAACGTCCGCCCCTATCAGGCCCTCAGGTCAACTTGCGAATGACTTCGACAACCCGCGCGCCCGTTTGCGACAGATCGTTGGCGTTCAGCTGCCGTAAACCGCCGCCCAGCGCTCGATCAGTTGCTGCTGCATCTGGCGCGACCGCCGCGCCCAGGCCTTGCCGCCTTCGGGCCGTTCCTTCTGACTGTCGGGCACCGCGTCGCGCCGGGCGATATCGCCGGTGAAGATCGCGAACGCCAGGTCGCTGCCGCCGGCCGAGACGTAACCGGCAAGCGCCGAGACGAAGTTCAGCGTGCCGGTCTTGGCCAGTACCTGCACATGCGACAAAGGCTTGCCAGCCTTGTCCTTGTACCGGATTTCCTTCATCAGCCCGCCAAGCTGCCCGCCGGGGCCGAGTTTCACCAGAATCCGCACCATATCGGCCGCCGAGATGCGCGAGGCACCGGCAAGGCCAGAATGATCGGCAAAACGCGGCGTGGTGACCCCGGCGCGCGCCTTGGCCCAGTCCGACATGGCCCGGCCCGAGGCGACATGGCTGGTGACGCCGCTGCGGACCGAGGCCGCCATGCCCACCGCCTCGGCGGTCATGTTGGTCGAATACTTCATCATGCCGCGCAGGATCGAGCGCAATTCCGAACTGCCGTGCTGCGCAATGACCGTTCCTGCGGGCAGGCTCCCGACCGCTTCCGGCGCAGGCAGGGGCGCGCCCTGCGCACGCGCCAGCGTCTGGAACACATCGCCCGCGTAAAGGTCAGGCCGACGGACCGGCAGCCAGCGGCTTCCGCCCTTGCCCAGCGCGCCCTTCGCGACGGTCCATTCCTCGACCTTGCCGCCATTCTCATAGGTATAGACCGGAAGGCTGCGGTCGGCGATCGTCACCCGTGCGGAGTAGACCTGCGGCGCAAAGCGCGTATCGCGGGCATCCATACCCACCTCATAGCCCGACCCCGCCCGCTTCCAGACGAAATTCACCCGGTTGAAATTGAGGTTTAGGCCAGAGACGGCCGGATTGTAGCCCAGCCATTCCGGCTGGCTGCGGTCGATCGCCTCCAGATACGGAAGCGCCCCGCCCCAGACGAGGAACCGCCCGGTGATCCCGGTCACGCCCGCCTTGCGCAGTTCCGCGGCCAGATCGCCAAGATCGTCGGTCGACAGGACCGGATCGCCGCCCCCCGCCAACACCAGATCGCCCTGCACCTTGCCGCCGGAAACCGGGCCGGTCGCGATCAACCGCGTGCCGAAGCGGTGCCCCGGCCCGAGATGATCCAGCGCGTATAGCGAAGTAATGATTTTCGCGGTTGAGGCAGGCGGCAGCGGCAGATCGGCGTCCGAGGCTTCCAGCACCAGCCCGGTCCGCGCATCGGCCACGACAAAGCCGACGCGACCGCCAAGCCCCGCCGCCCGGATCAGATCCTCCGCCGGGGCGGCCGACACCGTGGCAACCCGCAAAGGCCGCGCCTTTGGCCGGGGCGAAACCATGGGCGCCTCGGCCAATGCCTGCCCCGCTAGCCCGCCCAGCATGCCCGTCAGAATAAACCGCCGCGTCAGCCGCGTCATTGCCACCTGTCCTCCCGCGCGGAAATCTCGCCCATGGGCAGGCCGGAGGCAACCCCCATCAGGCGCGCCAGTCGCCGCGTGCGCGGATTGCCGTGGACGAGATGTTCACCATCGGCACGTCAAGGAAAGCCCAGACCGGCGGTTGCATCCGGGGCAACAAAAGCGCCGCCTGCGACGGCAGCCGGAACCGCGCAAATTCTTCCGCGGCCCGCGCACCCCGCGCCTCAAGCCGCGCGCCGGGCCGGGCAAAGACCCCGACCGGCACGTTATGCATGATCCATTCCCAGTCCTGCCAGAGATGGAACTGGGCCAGATTGTCCGCGCCCATCAGCCAGACGAACCGCACCCCGGGATAAAGTGCCATCAGGCGCTGCAGGGTCTCAGCCGTATACCGCGTCCCCAGCCGCGCCTCGATATCCGAGATCACGACGCGCGGATGGCCCATGACCCGCCTACCCCTTGCGATCCGGTCGGCCATCGGCGCGGGCTGCCGCGCCTTGAGCGGATTGCCGGGCGAGACCAGCCACCACACCCGGTCCAGCCCGAACCGCTTCAACGCTTCCCGCGTGATATGGGCATGGCCCTCATGCGCCGGGTCGAACGACCCGCCGAGAAGACCAATACTCATGCCGGGATATGCGACGGGATAGCCTTGCACGTCCTGCTCCTTGCCTGTCCGCCCTTTGTTCCCGCCACCTCGCCCCCTGTCAACGCGGACGTGGTATCGAAACCGGCAATGGGGCCGGACGCCGGGGGCGGACCCCGATCACCACTCCACCGCCACGACCCTGCATAATCGCACAGCCAATCCTATTCGATAATATTTTTGTTCTTTTTCGAACACGTCCTGTTTGACGATACCGAATTGCCCCAAAGCCCCGCCGGTCCCACTCTCCGCAGCAATGAAACGCAGCCCGCAACGGAGACTGACATGACAACCCAAACGCTTTCCGCCCTGCCCGGCACCACCGCCGACCGCATCGCCCTCGCCGCGCTCATCCTGCGCGTGACGAACGGGGTCTTCTTCATCATCCACGCGCTTCTCAAGATCGTGGTCTTCACGCCCGCCGGAACGGCAGGCTTCTTCGAAAGCATCGGCCTGCCGGGGCCCCTTGCTTATCTCGTGATCGCGGCCGAACTGTTCGGCGGCCTCGCTTTGATCGTGGGCTTCAAGACCCGCCTCGTCGCGCTCGCCCTCGTCCCCGTCCTGCTCGGCGCGATCTTCACCGCCCACTGGTCGGCGGGCTTCATCTTCTCGAACCAGGGCGGCGGCTGGGAATACCCGGCATTCTGGTCCGTGGCTCTCATCGTCCAGGCCCTGATCGGCAGCGGCGCCTACGCGCTCGACAACCGGGAATAAGCCCCGCCGCAACAAACAAAGGCCGCCTTCGGGCGGCCTTTTTTTCCGCCGCCAATTGCCCTTCCCGGCACTCTTGACTAGAGGAGAAGGCCACACCGGATCGCGGAGGGAAAAATGGCATCCTACCAATACGTCTACCACATGGATGGCGTCTCCAAGACCTATCCCGGCGGCAAGAAATGCTTTGAGAATATCCGCCTGAACTTCCTGCCCGGTGTCAAGATCGGCGTCGTCGGCGTCAACGGCGCGGGTAAATCGACCCTCCTGCGCATCATGGCCGGAATCGACAAGGATTTCAGCGGAGAGGCCTGGGCCGCCAAGGGCGCGACAGTCGGCTACCTGCCGCAGGAACCCCAGCTTGACGAAAGCCTCGACGTGCGCGGCAACGTCATGCTCGGCGTCGCCGCTAAGAAGGCCAAGCTCGACCGCTACAACGAACTGGCGATGAACTATTCCGACGAGACCGCCGACGAGATGGCGAAGCTTCAGGATGAGATCGACGCCGAGAACCTCTGGGACCTCGACAGCCAGATCGACGTCGCGATGGAGGCTTTGCGCTGCCCGCCGGATGAGGCCAAGGTCGACACGCTCTCGGGCGGCGAAAAGCGCCGCGTCGCGCTCTGCAAGCTGCTTCTCGAAGCGCCCGACATGCTGCTCTTGGACGAACCCACGAACCACCTCGACGCCGAAACCATCGCCTGGCTGCAAAAGCACCTGATCGAATATGGCGGCACCATCCTCTGCGTCACCCATGACCGCTACTTCCTCGACGACATCACCGGCTGGATCCTCGAACTCGACCGCGGCCGCGGCATTCCCTACGAGGGCAACTATTCAAGCTGGCTCGAACAGAAGGCCAAGCGGCTGGCGCAGGAGGCGCGCGAGGACAAGGCGCGCCAGAAGGTGCTGGAACGCGAACTCGAATGGATCCGCGCCGGGGCAAAGGCCCGACAGTCGAAGCAGAAGGCACGGATCGACCGCTATAACGAACTGGCCGACCAGTCCGAGCGCGACAAGCTGACCCGCGCCCAGATCATCATCCCGAACGGGCCCCGCCTCGGCGGCAAGGTGATCGAGGTCGAGGGGCTGAAGAAGCACATGGGCGACAAGCAACTGATCGAGGACCTGTCCTTCGCGCTGCCCCCCGGCGGCATCGTCGGCGTCATCGGCCCGAACGGCGCGGGCAAGACCACGCTCTTCCGCATGCTGACCGGTCAGGAACAGCCCGATGCCGGGACGGTGACCTATGGCGACACGGTGAAGCTCGCCTATGTCGACCAGTCCCGCGACGCGCTCGATGCGAACAAGACCGTGTGGGAGGAGATCTCCGGCGGCGCCGAGCAGATTGAGCTTGGCGACGTCCAGATGAACTCCCGCGCCTATTGCTCGGCCTTCAACTTCAAGGGCGGCGACCAGCAGAAGAAGGTGGGGCTCTTGTCGGGCGGTGAGCGCAACCGCGTGCACATGGCAAAACTCCTGCGCTCGGGCGGCAACGTCCTGCTGCTCGACGAACCGACGAACGACCTCGACGTCGAAACGCTTCAGGCGCTGGAGGCCGCGCTCGACGACTTCGCCGGCTGCGCCGTCATCATCTCCCACGACCGCTTCTTCCTCGACCGCCTCTGCACCCATATCCTCGCCTTCGAGGGCGAGGCCCATGTCGAATGGTTCGAAGGAAACTTCGAGGCCTATGAGGAAGACAAGATCAGAAGGCTGGGACCGGATTCGGTGGAACCGAAGCGGGTGAAGTACAAGAAGTTCACGAGGTGAGCGACGAAGGCAAACTACGCGCTGAAGCGGTTGTTCGTGCGCTCCATCCCACGATGGAGATAATACGACATGGTAGAAACTTGGCTCACTCCCATGCGATTTTTCGAAAGATCGTAATGGACCATGAACTTATGCAAAGACAAAAAGGTGATGAAGGGGCGCACAGTTTGAGAATGCTTCGACGACTAGTGACTAACTCAATTGTCCTCGACCTCGTTGCATTTTGGGAAACAGATGAACGGTCTCCAAGTCAGAGCTTGAGCCTTCCCGGCGCCCTGTACCGTTTGGAGCAAGAGCTGAGCGAGAGGCCAGATCTTTTTACATTTCCTTTGCCTGGTGGTGATCGCGGATTCTCTATTGCTACAAGACATCTCAGAAAGATCATCGCGTCGGCCAAAAGTAGCCCGCGATATAATCGGCTAAAAAACCATCGCGATAAATACATCGCTCACAAACTGACCAAGACGAGACGTGAAGCAACCGCAGAGCTACCGCTTCCAATCTACGAGGATGTAGATCGTTTGGCGCTATACTCATTAGTGGCACTTCGCGAACTATCGAGATCGATCTACCCGATGGGTTCAAGTCCCGGCGAAGTCTACGAAAAGGCAACGCGATCGGTTACAGCCATGATAAGAGCTTGGAACCCGCGCTTGGGAAAGCGCGTCCTTCCACCAACCTAGCGAGCCGTCGGGCACTGATCGGAACCTTTCCGGATCAAAAGAAAAAGCAAGCCGTAGGGTGGGTCGTTGCTAGCGCCCCGCGCGCGGACTGAACCATCACCGATCATCCATGCAGATGAACCGCGCCTCCCAACCACGTCCGCGCGAAACTGTGGGTGAACCCACGATACACGCGGATCCACCTTCCCGCACACTAGGCGTTACGCTTCTTCATAGAGCCAATCTCGCCAATCACTCTATGATGATGTAGCTTGGACGGCGCGCCTGCCCGCCTATAACAGCGCTATCATCACTCTTGGTTTTGTCGCAGGAGAACTGGTGTATCTCTTCAGTACTCAGCGCGTTCACTGCATTGCCACCCTTATAGTTAGCGAACTTCCCGTACTTCGCACAGTGCCGAGCGGCCTCGTCTAGGGCTTGAGCGGTAAGCGTTGGCACTTCATCGTACGCATGGTAGCGCAACGCCACGGCGTTTTCTGACGCGAAGTGCAGCGTCGGCGTGGTCGGCGTACAGGCTGCCAGCAACGGGAGCAAGGCAAAAAACCAAAAGCGACCCATGAAAAACCCTTTCTTTGCAATCATTTGAGCTGCAGCCAATTAGCAGCAATGCTTTAAGTTTGGCAATGTCATCGACCGAAAAAAACTGGCAATAGTATGGGCGCATTTCGCACGCCCCCGCTCAAAACCACCCTTCGACGCATCCCCCACTATCCCGGCTCGACGGAAAAAGTGATCCGGTTGCGTGCTCGCTCCGTACCCCTTCTCACAAACTGACAGGAGGACATCATGCTCAAACCCATTCTGACCGCCGCCGTCGTCGTTGCCTTCGGCACCGCCGCTTCCGCCAATAACGGTATCGGCGAAACCGTCTCCGGCACGTTCAAGGGCGGCCCGAACTCGGCCCATGGACAGACCTACGGGTCAGTCAACAAGGCGGTCAACGAGGCGATCCGCGAGAACGGTTCCTATACCTCGGTGCACAGCGGCAAGACCTATGACAAGCCCGGCGCGGGCAACCGTCTCGGCAACGGCGCGGGCAACCGCAACTGAACCGAAACTTCTGTCGGGCGGCAACCACCGCCCGACAGCCCCCTTCCCCGCAGGTGATTGAGCGGAGGTAAACGGGCCGGACATCCTTGCCATACGTTTTGCCGACGCAGTGCCGACCCCTGGCCGATGCCCTGCCCGCCTATCCTTCCGGCACCACGCGCGGTCGCCCGGCATCGTCGATCGCCACGAAGGTAAAGACCGCCTCGGTCACCTTCTCGCGCTGTCCGTGCCGGTCGCGCAAGACCCATGCCTCGATCTCCAGGGCCATCGAGGTGCGCCCGATCCGGGCGATTTTCACATAGATACAAAGGACATCGCCGACCTTCACCGGCCGGATGAACTTCATCGCATCGACCGCGACAGTGGCCACCCGCCCCTTCGCCCGTGCCCCGGCGACGATCCCGGCGGCGATGTCCATCTGACTCAGCACCCAGCCGCCGAAGATATCGCCGTTCACATTGACATCGCGCGGCATCGCCAGCGTTCGGAGGGTCAGTTCCCCCTCGGGCGTATCATTCGACATTCGCGTTCCCCTGGGACCATGTACGGCGAGACTAGCGCAAGGCGCAGGCCCCGCAAGCACGGTGTGGTGGCTTCCGGGGGGCGTTTGGCCTAGTTGAAAATGGACTCGCCCTGCTGGTCGATGAGCGACTTGGCCTTGCGGAGCGTCATCTCCGCTGCGGCCTCGGCGGTGGCGACGGTATCGGCCCGCACCATCCGGTGGGTCCGGACCTCTCCGCCGATCTCTTTCTCGATCCGCGCTGCCACGCGGAAGCCCGCGCTTTCCTTGATCGGATCGACGAAGATGTGAAAGCCGTTATGATCGACAGGCTCGGGCTTGGGCTCATCACCATTTGAGCCGGAAAAGAGGCGAGAAAGCCATGACATGTGGTGCCTCCGCGTTTTACTGATCCAGGAAGCTCCTGAGCTTCCTCGACCGGCTCGGGTGCTTCAGCTTCCGCAACGCCTTCGCCTCGATCTGACGGATCCGTTCGCGCGTCACCGAGAACTGCTGGCCCACTTCCTCCAGCGTGTGGTCGGTGTTCATGCCGATGCCGAAGCGCATGCGCAGGACGCGTTCCTCGCGCGGTGTCAGCGAGGCCAGAACCCGCGTGGTAGTTTCCTTAAGGTTCTCCTGAATGGCCGAATCCAAGGGCAGGATCGCGTTCTTGTCCTCGATGAAATCGCCAAGCTGGCTGTCTTCTTCGTCGCCAATGGGGGTCTCCAAGGAAATCGGTTCCTTGGCGATCTTCATCACCTTGCGGACCTTTTCCAAGGGCATCTGCAGCTTTTCGGCCAGTTCCTCAGGCGTCGGCTCGCGGCCGATCTCATGCAGCATCTGGCGGCCGGTGCGCACCAGCTTGTTGATCGTCTCGATCATATGGACCGGGATGCGGATCGTGCGGGCCTGATCGGCGATGGACCGGGTGATCGCCTGCCGAATCCACCATGTCGCATAAGTGGAAAACTTGTAGCCGCGGCGGTACTCGAACTTGTCCACGGCCTTCATCAGGCCGATATTGCCTTCCTGAATGAGATCAAGGAATTGCAGCCCGCGGTTCGTGTACTTTTTGGCGATGGAAATGACGAGGCGAAGGTTCGCTTCTACCATTTCCTTCTTGGCTTGCCGGGCTTCCTTTTCGCCCTTCTGGACCTGATTGACGATGCGGCGGAACTCGCTGATGTCGACGCCGACATACTGGCCGACCTGCGCCATCTCGGCGCGCAAGGCCTCCACCTTGTCCTGCGATTTCTCGATCAGCCCTTGCCAGCCGCGACCGGCCTTTTCCGCCATGCGGTCAAGCCAGGTCGGGTCAAGCTCATAGCCCCGGTATTCGTCGATGAACTCGCGCCGGTTGATGCGGGCCTGATCCGCGAGCTTCACCATGTTCGAGTCGATCGACATGATCTTGCGGTTGATACCGTAAAGCTGGTCGATCAGCGCCTCGATCCGGTTGTTGTGCAGGTGAAGCTCGTTCACCAGCGTGACGATTTCCGAACGCAGCTTCTGATAGGCGGTCTCATCGGCGAGCGAGAAGGTGCCATCCTCGTTCAGCGTCGCGGACATGCGCAGGTCCTGCATTTCGGACAATTGCACATAGTCGCGGGCGATGATTTCCAGCATCTCCAGCACGCGCGGCTTGAGGGCCGCTTCCATCGCGGCAAGCGACATGTTGGAGGCGTCGTCATCCTCATCATCGTCGTCATCGGCCTTCGCGATCGGATTTCCGTCGGCGTCGAGTTCGGGCTCATCGTCACCGCTTTTCGCCTGTGTCGGGGCGGCCGCACCCTCGACCACCGGCTCGTCCTGATCGTCGTCCTCCATGGACCGGCCGAAGGTCGCCTCCAGGTCGATCACATCGCGCAAAAGGATGTCTTCGTTCAGAAGCTCATCGCGCCAGATCGTGATGGCCTGAAAGGTCAGCGGGCTTTCGCAAAGCCCCGCGATCATCGTATTCCGGCCCGCCTCGATCCGCTTGGCGATCGCGATCTCACCCTCGCGGCTCAGAAGCTCGACGGTGCCCATTTCGCGCAGATACATCCGCACTGGATCGTCGGTGCGGTCGAGCGTTTCACCCGACGATGAGGCAATCGCAACTTCGCGCGAGGTGGAGGCTTCCACGACCGCGCCGGAGGAGGAACTCTCGGCCTCTTCGGCCTCGTCATCCTCGATGACATTGATGCCCATTTCCGAGAGCATCGACATCACGTCCTCGATCTGCTCGGACGAGACCTGTTCGGGCGGAAGCACCTGATTGAGCTGGTCATAGGTGATGTAGCCACGCTCCCGCGCGTCGGCGATCATCTTCTTGACCGCGGCCTGAGACATGTCGAGCGTGTGCTCGTTCTCGTCGGTGGCGGGCTTCTGCTCGTCGGTGTCCTTGGCGGCCATCGGGGCTCCTTTGGTCTCGGGCGAATCGCCTGTACTGCGAATCGGTTCCGGTCTTGTAGCGAATCGCCGGGCCGAATCACAGGGGCCGGGACCCTGCGCGCGGGCGATTCAGTGTTTCTTCTTTTCCCAGGCGGCGGTGTCGATCAGACGCTGCAATTCCGCCGACAGCGCCGCGCGGTCCTCGCCCATGTCGCTGTCGTCGTCGAGCTTCGACCGTCCCGCCCGATGCCGCGCCTCGGCGGCCTGCGACAGTCGCCATGTCAGGCCCTCGTCGGCCAGTCCGGTCAGGTCTTCCATCGCCTCGGCCACCTCCGCCTCGGCCCCCCGCCGCGCTTCCAGCTTTGCCAGTTCCTCGGCCAGACACATCGCGGCCAGGTCTGCATTGTCGGCATTGCGCACCGGGGGGGCTGTCCGGACGTGGGCAAGGCCCATCAGCTTTTCAAGGTCGGGCCCTACGTTTGCCGCGATATTCCCGCGCAAATCGCCGGTCTCATGCGCCGCGACCAGCAGCGCGTGGCGCAGCCTTTCATGTCCTGCATCACGCATCTCGACCGTCTCCAGCTGGCTTTCGAAGCGTTGGATACAAGTCGGATGCGTGATAGCGATGGCAAGGATCATCGCCTCACGCAGAAAGTCCTCCACTTCCGCCCCTGACGCGGCGGCCAGAAGCGAGGCTTTCGTCGCCGGCAGCGGCTGCTGCGGCGCCGGTTTCCACTTGCCGCCGCGCATCGGCGCGGGGCCACGGGCCGCCGGGCGGTTGGAACCGAACAACTCCCAGCGCAGCCGCTTGATCTCTTCGCCGTAATGAGCGCGGATCGACGGATCCGCAATGCGTTTGATCGCCTCGCGCAGAGACTTGTCGAGCGTGGCCTTGCGTTCGGGGCTGTCGAAGACCTTGCCTTCGGTTTCGCGCTGCCAGAGCAGGTTCACCATCGGTTGCGCCGCATCGATCAGCTTGGCCATCGCCTCGCGGCCCCGAAGCTTGATCAGGTCGTCGGGGTCCATGCCCTCGGGCAGGATGACAAAGCGCAGGCTCTGCCCGGCCTCCAGCATCGGCAGCGCAAGGTCGATGAGCCGCGTCGCCGCCCTGATCCCCGCCGTATCGCCGTCGAGCATGATCAGGGGTTCTGGCGAAAGCCGCCAGAGAAGGCGCAACTGATCCTCGGTGATCGCGGTGCCCAGAGGCGCCACGGCCGCCTCGAATCCCGCGCCCACCAGCGCGATCACGTCCATATACCCTTCGGCGACGATCAGCGGCTGGCCCTTGCCCGCCGCCTCGCGCGCAGGCCCGTGGTTGTAAAGGCTGCGGCCCTTGTCGAAGAGCTCCGTCTCCGGCGAGTTCAGGTATTTAGCATTGTCATTCGGGTCCATCGCCCGCCCGCCGAAGGCGATGCAACGGCCGCGCGGATCGCGGATCGGAAAGATGATGCGATTGCGGAAGACGTCATAGGGTGCCTTGCCCTTGGTCGAGGGTTTGGCGAGCCCCGCGCCAAGGATCAGGTCCTCGGCGATGCCCCGCGCACGGAGCGCATCCCAGAGCCCCTGCCAGCCTTCGGGCGCAAAGCCGATCTCGAACCGGTCCTGCGCGGCTTCACTGAGCTTGCGGCGGGCCAGATAATCCCGCGCCGCCGCCCCTGCGGCGGTCTTCAGTTGCAGCCGGTAATGCCGCAACGCCTCTTCCATCACCCCGGCCAGCTCTGTCCGCCTGTCCGCGCGCTCGGCAGCCTTCGGGTCGGCGGCGGGCATCTGCATGCCAGCCTCGCGCGCAAGGGTTTCGACCGCCTCCATGAAGGACATGTTTTCCGCGTCCTTCAGGAAGGAAATCGCGTCACCCTTCGCGTGGCAGCCGAAGCAGTAGTAATAGCCCTTGCGGTCATCGACATGGAAGGAGGCCGTCTTTTCCTGATGGAACGGGCACGGCGCCCACAGGTCACCCTTTGCCTGATTTGACTTGCGGTTGTCCCAAGTGACCTTGCGCCCGACCACGTGGGAAAGCGTGGTGCGCGTACGCAATTCGTCAAGGAAACCGGGCGGCAGACTCATCTGGCGAATATCGGCCCTCACCCCGGCCTGAGCAAGGGGCTGTCCGCCCCCTCTTGCCGCTTTCGCGGCAATTCACCCCCGAGAGTGTATTTCGACAGAAAGTGTGGACCTGTTCGCTTTCTGTCGAAAATACTCCGGGGGAATCCCCGCGTTAACGCGGGGATGGGGGCAGCGCCCCCTTGCGGCGGTGGATCAAAGCGCCGCGGCCCGGGCGGCGAGCGCCTTCATGGCATGGTGCAGTTCATGCACAGCTGAAGCGGTCATGGAGCGGAAGACCATTATGTCGAACGTCTCGGCCCCCGCGCGATGCAGAACCATCATCATGTGGTTGAGTCCGGTCCGCGCGACGCTTCCCGTTGGGAAAGCAGCGGTTCGCAGATCGAGCGGCACCAGCCGTGCAAGAACGGCCTCGGCCCCTGCACCCTCGAGCCGTATCCGTGCCCATCCGTCACTCTGGTCACTCAACGCCGCGACCCCGTCGAGCTCGGCAGGAGAGGCACTGATCAGGAAGGCCTGACCGCGACCGGTCCAGAGGATCTGTGCCTCATCCTTCGTGAATGACTGACCGGGTTTCGGCCAACCGAGGCCCATGGTTTTCAGCGCGGCATCGGTGGCCTTTTCCTGTCCGGCAAAGGGGGCGACGGAGGTCACGCGGGCGGGCGCTGCTTCGCTAAGCGTTACGCCACCTTCAGAGAGGGGCAGCAGGCCGTCACAGGCGGATTTCGCAATCAGGCTAGGCACGGGCGCGTCCTCCCTCAGGGTCGAAGAAGACAGGGTTCATCACTTCACAGACCACATCTGTCCCCCTCAGATGATCGACAAGGCGGATGCGTTCGCCATGCCGGGCGCGACCGTTCTTCAGGAAGGCGAGCCCGAGATATGTCTTCAGCACCGGCGAGTACCCGACCGAGGTGACGTAGCCCTGATCGTTCACCCGTACCGGATCGGCCCCTTCATTGAACAGGTGCGCGCCCGCGCCAATCTGGCGCGACATCGGAATGGGGCGCAGACCGACGAGTTGTTCGCGTTCCGGACCGGCAAGACCCGGGCGTTTACTTGCGCCCTTACCGATGCAATCCTTCTTGGCGCTGACCATCCCCTCCATCCCGATATCGAAGGCCGTGACTCGGCCATGGATTTCGGCATGGGTGATGAAGCCTTTCTCGATCCGAAGGACATTCAGCGCCTCCATCCCATAGGCCCCGCCGCCAAGGCTTTCGGCACGGGCCACGAGGTCGCGGTAAAGCGACTCGCCGTACCGTGCCGGAACAGCGATTTCATAACCCAACTCACCCGAGAACGAGATGCGGTAAAGCCGTGCATCGACATCCATCAGCCGGACATCGGCAACCCCAAGAAAGGGCGGCGTGGTCACGTCAATCGGGGTTTCAAGGACCGAGTTCAGAAGCTCACGCGCGAGCGGCCCCGCGACTGCAAACTGGGCCCATTGTTCGGTGACCGAGATCATGCGGACATCCCAGCCGGGGCAATGCGCCTGCTGGACAAATTCCAGATGCCGCATCACCTGCCCTGCGGCCGCCGTCGTGGTGGTCATCAGGTAATGCCCCTCGGCCAGACAGGCCGTGGTGCCGTCATCCATGATCAACCCGTCCTCGCGCAGCATCAGCCCATAGCGCACGCGCCCCGGCTTCAGCGTCGAGAAGGTGTTGGTGTAGACGAGGTCGAGGAAACGGGCGGCATCCCTGCCCTGAATGTCGATCTTGCCGAGCGTCGAGACATCGCAGACACCGACCCGGTCGCGCACCATCATGACCTCGCGGTCGCAACTCTCGCGCCATGTCTTCTCGCCCGGGCGTGGGAAGTAGGACGGCCGGTACCAGAGCCCCGCCTCGATCATCGGCGCGCCGCGTTCACGGGCGGCCTTGTCGGAGGTGGTGAAGCGCTGTGGGGCAAAGCCCGCGCCCTGCCCGCCCGCGCCCATCGCGGCGATAGAGACGGGCGTGTAGGGCGGGCGGAAGGTCGTAGTGCCGGTTTCAGATATGCCGCGCCCGGTTGCATCGGCAAGGATCGCCAAAGCCGCGACGTTGGAGTTCTTGCCCTGATCGGGCGCCATGCCTTGCGTCGTGTAGCGCTTCATATGCTCGACTGAGCGGAAGTTTTCCTGTGCCGCCAGCCGCACGTCCTTTGTCGTCACGTCATTGGCGAAATCGAGCCAGGCGCGGTGCTTGGGTTCCGGCACTTCCCAATAGGCGCGCATCCTGACCGCGCCATCCTCGGCCTCGGGCATCTCAGCCTTCTTCGGTTTCCGGCCCAGAGCCTCCAGTGCCGCCTCGGCCGCCGCGATCCCTTGGGCAAGGCAGGCCCGTGTCGAAAACGCGCCGTTCGCAGAACCCGCCGCCTCAAGCCCCGGCACCATGCCGGGCTTCGGCACGAAGGCCGCGATATCCTCGCGCCAGACCGGGCGGCCGTTCATGTGGCATGTCAGATGCAACGCCGGATTCCAGCCGCCAGAGACGGCAAGGCAATCGCTGACGATCCGCGAAATCTGGCCCGACTTGTCGGCGATGACCACGTCCCGCAGCCCCTTGCGGCCGACCGTGTCGATGACCCGATAGCCCGCATAAACGGGGAAGTCGCCCACGACCTCGACATCCTCGCGCACGTCGATCAGGCCCGCGATCCTGACACCGGCGGCGGAGAGGTCGCGTGCGGTTTTGTGGGCGTTATCGTTATTGGCGAAGATCGTTACGGCATGGCCGGGCGCCACGCCCCAGCGGTTCAGATAGGCCCTGACCGCGCCCGCCGTCATGATGCCGGGCCGGTCGTTGTTGGAGAACGCGATCTGGCGTTCATGCGCGCCGGATGCGAGCACCGCGCGTTTCGCAACGATCCGCCAGAAACATTCGCGCGGCAGGTCCTTCGGCGGGTTGGCAATGTGCAGGCCAACTCGTTCCAGCGCGCCATAGGTGCCGTCATCATAGGCGCCGGTCACGGTGGTGCGTGTCATCAGCCGGACATTGGGCATGGCTTCCAGTTCGGCCACGATCCCGGCAGCCCAGTCTGCAGCGGGTTTGCCCGCGATTTCGAACGTCTCGGACAGGCAGCGGCCACCCATGCGGTGGTCTTCCTCGGCAAGGATCACTTCGGCCCCCGCACGAGCCGCCGTCAAAGCCGCCATGAGACCTGCGGGGCCGGAGCCGATGATCAGCAGGTCGCAGTGGGCCCAGGCCTTTTCATAGCTCTCGTCGTTATGCTTGCCGGAAAGGGCACCGAGCCCCGCCGCGCGGCGGATCGCGGGTTCATAGAGCTTTTCCCAGAAGGCCCGCGGCCACATGAAAGTCTTGTAGTAAAAGCCCGCGCTGAAGAAGGGCGCGAAGAGGTCGTTTACCGCCATAAGGTCGAGGTTGACCGAGGGCCATGCGTTCTGCCCCCGCGCCTCCAGCCCGGCATGGATTTCCTGCACGGTTGCACGGACGTTCGGCACCTGTGCGGCCCCCTTGCCCACTGTCACCAGCGCGTTTGGCTCTTCCGACCCGGCCGACATCACGCCCCTCGGGCGGTGATACTTGAAGGACCGGCCAAAGACCTTCACGTCCGAGGCAAGAAGCGCCGAGGCAAGCGTATCGCCCTCGAACCCGGTATAGTCCTTGCCGTCGAAGCGGAACCCAACCGTATTGGCGCGGTCGATCAGCCCCTTGCCCGCGATCCTCATGTCTTCTTTCCCTTCTTCGCGGGGGCCTTGCGATCCGTCAGAAGACGGGTCGCGGATATCTCATGCGTGACGGTGTTGCGCGTCACCTCGATCCAGGATGAACAGCCCATTTCGTGATACCAAAGATCGCGCGTCTCGCCTGCCGGGTTGTCGCGCAGATGCAGGTAGTCGTCCCAAGCCTCAATGGGGGCGCCGTCGGCGGGACGGTCGGCATATACCGCATCGCCGTAATAGGTGAATTCACGCCGGTCGCGGGTGCCGCAGAGGGGACAGTTGATACGCATTATCGGGCCTCGCACGCAGATTGCGGAAATTCGATCCGAGCAACTTCAATGGGATCGCCAGACCTGAGTCGCGATGGCTTAAGGCTGAGTGAGTAGAACAGTCTTCCTCCGGCCATGACAAATGCCTCCTCATCCTCACTTGCAGTAACGCAAAATACCTGACGCACGGCACGCTTTTGGCCCTGTTCGAAAGACGCGGTCAAACCCGGCCGGAATGCCACGAGTTCCGGCACCCTGAGTGATAAGTCGCTATCCAAGAAGTAGTTAACCTGCACGCTTGCAACGGGCGTGTTCGGCACAAACTCGGGCAAACCCCAGTATTCCCTGCTCCAGCCCGAACCGACGTCGGCGATGCTCTGATAGGTCGACATCCCGGGGGCGGGCAGAACTCCGTTTTCTTCGAGCCATAAGTCCACAAGTTTGTCGAGCCGACACAGACGGGAGTCATCCAACACCGGTACCGCTGACACGCTTGCAGGATAACAAAGTCGACCGGCCCCAAAAGCCGTTTGCGGTGAAAATGCTTGCACAAGAAGTGCTATGATGAGCGCCAACCGTTTCATCAGTG
This sequence comes from Albidovulum litorale, assembly GCF_025751495.1. Lineage (GTDB taxonomy): Bacteria > Pseudomonadota > Alphaproteobacteria > Rhodobacterales > Rhodobacteraceae > Albidovulum > Albidovulum litorale. The sequence continues at coordinate 849,562 of NZ_JAOWKZ010000003.1, forward strand.
CAGGTTATGCTGCGACCCGGTGCCTTCTTCATCCAGAAGATGGCCCGTGACGAAACGGTTCAAGCGGAAACGGCGGGCGAAGTCGTGGCTGTCGCCGGTGGCCATCAGATGCGCCATGCACCAGCCCGAGGCAGGCACGGCCTTGAACCCGCCGTAGTTCCAGCCGCAGTCGATATAAAGCCCGCCGACATCGGTCTTGTCGATGATGGGTGAACCGTCGGGCGTCATGTCCATGATCCCGCCCCACGACCGCAGCACCTTCGCCTTGCCGATCATCGGCATCAGCGTCATGCCCGCCTCCATCACATGCTCGACCATCGGCAGGTTGCCGCGCGCGGCGTAGGAGGAATAGAAATCAAGATCGCCGCCGAAGACGAGCCCGCCCTTGTCCGACTGCGAGATGTAGAAATGGCCCATGCCGAAGCTGACCACATGGTCGATGACGGGTTTAAGCCCCTCGGTCACGAAAGCCTGAAGGATGTGGCTTTCAACCGGCAGCCGCATCCCCGCCATGGCCGCAACCTGCCCCGACCGACCCGCGACGATGATGCCGACCTTCTTGGCCTTGATCGCGCCGCGCGTCGTCTGCACGCCCGTCACGCGACCATCCACGATGTCGATCCCCGTCACCTCGCAGTTCTGGATCAGGTCGACGCCACGCTGATCCGCACCCCGCGCATAACCCCAGGCAACCGCATCGTGCCGCGCCGAGCCGCCGCGGCGGTGCAGAAGGCCGCCGTAGATCGGGAAACGGGTCTGTTCGAAATCGAGATAGGGCAGATGGCGACGCACGCCCTCGCGGTCCAAGAGTTCCGCATCGTCGCCCTGATTTATCATCGCGTTGCCGCGCCGGGCGAAGGCGTCGCGCTGGCCATCGCTATGGAAGAGGTTGATGAGGCCACGCTGCGAATGCATGACGTTGTAGTTGAGCTCAGCCTCCAGCCCCTCCCACAGCTTCAGGGAGTGGGAATAGAATTCCTGATTGCCCGGCAGGAAGTAGTTCGCTCGCACGATCGTGGTATTGCGCCCGACATTGCCGCCGCCGAGGTAGCCTTTCTCCAGCACAGCGATATTGGTGATGCCGTGGTTCTTCGCCAGGTAAAACGCGGTCGAGAGGCCATGCCCGCCGCCGCCGATGATCACGACCTCATATTCCGGTTTGGGCTCGGGGTCGCGCCATGCAGGCGTCCAGCCCCTATTGCCGAAGAGCCCCTCGGTGATCACCCTCAACCCGGAATATCGCATGATCGTCCTCCCTGCCCGACCCACTGAACCGGTACGCCCACGAGATTTCAATGCCTATCGGCATTTTCCCCGCCGGATCGCGACATGAAGGGTCGCGGTCGGACCGCGGCAAGAAAAAACGGCCGGCGCGGAGCTGCACCAGCCGTTTTGAGTTTCGTCTTTCGACGAGGGAAGAACCGGCGACGCGGCCTATTTGGCCAGACGGAAATAAGCCGCTTCGTAGTTGTTGTTCATGCCTGCACCGCCACAGAAGCCATAGCCACCGTTGGATGTGACGTCCAATATGCCGCCGGCAACAAGTGACACACCTTCAAGCCCGTCCGCACTGGCGGTCAACGAGATATCTTTTGCTGCGATGATTTGGCTGCCGTAAATCGAAGCGTCGGATGCAAAGCTGACGCTGCCACGGGTCACGATCTGGACATCGCCTCCTTCGGCGCAGTCGTCATCCTTGCCGATCACGACGGCCGCAGGCGCACGGACGGCCGTGTCATCCGCGTTGTCTACGAAAATCACTGCATCCTCGATGCGCGCGCCGGAATGGATCGTCAGGCGGCAGTCGGTGATCAGCACGGCATTTCTAAGATCCGTGCCGGGCTTGAGGTCGTAGGTCCACTTGTCCTGTTTACAGCGCACTTCGTGGATGCGGTTCTGCGTGAACGTCCCGCCTTCTGCGTCCATCTTGTAGTTCAGATTGATGACCTGAAACTTCTTGATGTACGAACGGTAATACTCGTTCGGGTCGCCGTTCGGCATCGTCGGGGTCATGACCCCGAACGTGCTGTGCTTCGGGTCCATCAGGCCGGTGTAGATGTCGTTGATGCGGTTCAGGATGCGGATCTTGTAGGACCCGTCGCGCAGGGCCGCTTCCAGACCGGTATTCGTTGCAAAACCTGAATTCGGCAATTCGACATCGGATTTGTCCGGCATCGATACCACGGTGCCTGGGTCGAATTGGTTGTTGGAAGACGCCTTCACATAGTTTTGCGAATGGATGCAGAAGCCCGCGCCATAATGGCTGCCGCTTTGAACCTCGACCCGGTCCTGGGCCACAAAACCTTCGCGGAAACACATCGGGTAATAGGTTTCAAAGACGGTGCCCGAGGTCACGTCGAGTTCATCATACCCGACAAGGCCGAGCATATAGGTGCCGACACCGTTGCCACGGTTCTTGTGGCGCTTGGTCGCAACAAGCACGGCATTGCGCGATTTCGGATTTGCGGTAAAGACCTGCTTGTCGCGGTCCCAATCACCAAACTGGATATCATCAGCGGTCAGCACATTGCCGTACTTCCCGGCAGGCATGTTTGCCGCCGCCACCTGGAGCGCTTTGGTCTTCGCTTCGTCCGCAGTGTGATATTCACGCGTGTAGACGGCAGCGTGGGCCGCCGCGTCGCCGGCGACCTGAAGCTGGGTTTTGGTCGCAACGCCGCTGCCGAAATCGACAGCGAGGCCACCGATGACGAGCGTTGCCAGAAACATCTGCAGGCTCAGGGCGGTGATACCACCAGCTTCATCAGCTGCGAACGTCGTTGCCTTGTGGCTGAACTTGAGGGGCTTGCGGTGAAACATTGCTCAGTTCTCCATCAGATGCTCGGCCTGAACCGTCATCCGTACGTTCTTGAACACGCCCGCCACGCCGAACAGGTCCAGATCCGTCATCGGAACGCTGGCGGTGGTCAGGATGAGGCCGGCACTGGTGACAGTGGTCGCTTTCGGATCTTTCGACATGGTACCAGCTCGGGCGATCACGAAGTCCTGCACGGCGGCAGTCGTCGTCAGCCGACCGATGGACATGTTGCGATTAGCGTCCTGGACAATGCGCAACAGCTTAGACTGGCCATGAAAAATCATGGAAACGTCGACCAGAAGGCCGAACAGCATAATATAAAACGGAAGCCATAATACGGCTTCGATCGTTGCCGCTCCGTCTTCCTCGCGCGAGATTTTCCGCAAAGACAGAGTACGATAAAAACGGCGTATCATTATTGCCCTTCCCCGGCGAATTAGTCCGTCTTACAGCGTTTTCGTTTTTGCCCCCACACAACGAAACACGCGTCAATTCTGGCAATAATTGGGCAACGGGGCTGGATTAAGCGAACAAAGCGTCGAAACTGGACGAATTGACCATTCCGTTAAACCTGCGTTCATCTTGGGCTAATCTACCGTTAACCTTGATCGAAATGTCCCTCATTCGGGCGATTATTCAGATCGTTGATTCGGCCCGGCGAAGCCCCGGTCAGTGGAGCAGTCCGACAATAAGCCAGCCGCGGTAATGCACGATCCGCCCGAGACCAAGAGGCGCATGCAGATCGACATCGAAATGAAAACGCCCGCCTTCCTCGCGCTCGACAGCGAACGACAACGGCAACAGCGCTTTGGGAATAGGCACAGGTCCAAGCCGGCCCGCTGTCACAGGAAATACAAGCGTTCCATTGTGAACCGCCAGGGCGAGCGTGAATTCGAACGGCCCAAAGCTCTCGGTCATTTCGTTGCGGCGAAGGCGCAGGCGGGACCGAAACTTCCGGTCGCCGAACGCGCGCAGCCAGACCTCACCATCGCGGTTCTTCAGTTTGGTGACGGTCACGGCCACATCCTCACCCGCCGGGGGAAAACCGAAGATCGTGGCAATTATTCGGACAATCACCCCTGGGCCGCGAACAATTGTGGCACGCCCGGAGAGCCGCATACAGCCTGCCCAGTCGTGGCTTTGCTGCACCGCTTCCGGAAGTGACCGGAAGGTCTGTCCAAGGAAGGTGGGAAACAGGGGCGGCGTTTCATGCTCTTCGCGTTCCGTCGCAACAGCGAGATCGGCCATTGCCGCCTCGAACGCGGCAAGTGGCAGTTCGGCAAGGGCGGGTCGTGCTCCCGTCGGAATGTCACGCGCTCCGGCAAGGATCGCACGGGCAGCCACCGCCGGAACGAACGGCCCGTCTCCGGCTTCGGCGACGAGTCGCCATTCGGCGGCGACCGGCGCACCGTCGCGGCGTCCACTGATCCGTACGATCATCCCTCCCCTGTCGGACCCGAACGGCGACAGGAGACGGGCCAACCCGTGCGCAACGCGCACCATCCAACGCGGCGGCGTGAACCCGAGCATCGAACGTAACCGCGACAGCACCGCCAGCCCCACATTCATCGGCCAGAGCTCCAGCCCCGCGCGGAAGCTGACAGAGCTTGCCTTAAAATAACCTGGAAACAACCTGTTATCTGGAACTTCTAACAAGTATCCGGCTCTGAACAGGCCGGGTGCCAGTCGGTACAGGCGCGCATCCGACCAGCCTCGCCGCATCTCCCACGCATCGCCCTGCCAGAACCGGAACGGAGCGCCCGTGCGGTCAAGGATCGCACCGATGACCGAGATCCCGCGCGGCGCGCGGTTGCCGGGCAGGATCGCCATGTCGATTTCGTCGATGTGCTCCATACCCGCCGCCAGGGTCGCGACGACAGCAGAAGACAGGCCCGGAACGGACGAGACGCCCGAAAGCGCGAAAACGCCCGCGGCCTTTGCCTCGGCATCAAGCGCCGCGATCCCGGCGCAGAAGTCGGGATCATCGGCCAAATCAAGATAGTAGATGCCTCGCGCGATGCAGGCGCGGACCAGCCGAAAGGGATCGTCGCCATAGGCGTGGAACGGGCCTGCGGCATCGACGACGGCTTCGGGCGTCACAGCCCAGAGCGGTGACAGATCGCCGTCACGGTCGAAGTGCAGCGCGCGGGCGTCCAGACGTGCCGCAACCTCTTTCGCGCGGCCGAGGGTGCGGGCTGCGACGAAGACCTCATGCCCGTCGCGCACCAGAAGCGCTGCCAGCCGGCTGCCAAAAACGCCGGTGCCACCGAGGATCGCGACCCTCATCGCATCAGCCTTGCCCGCAGCGATGGTGGTGCCATTTCGCAAAGCTTCGACCGGCCAAAGAGCGTATAACGGTTGCGCGCAAGGCGGGCATACAGCCAGTCGCGAAGAGGCCGGGGAATGACCAGAAGCAGCCTCAGTAAATGCCCCCAGCCGCCGGACCGGGCGCCGACGCGCGCCATCGCGTCGAAATCGCGCCAGACCCGCCCCGCTTCGAGGAAGAGCCAGCTTTCCGGATCGTCCGGGTTCAGCCCGTAATGGCGCAGCATCGCCTGCCCGAGTGGGGTTTCGACCGGACAGATACGGATATCCCCTTTCCGGTCGAGCCGGTCGATCATACGGGCACCAAAGGTGCAAAGCGCGCAGTCGCCATCCATGAACGCCACCGGCGCCCCGTCATCAAAGTCGGGCACGGCGGGATCGTCACGATAGCTGTAGGGAGGCATGAAGGCGGCTCCTTTACGGCACAGTCTGCCGCCCTCCCCCGGGGTCAGTCCATGCGACCTATTCGACCCATTCCCAAGGCCGGGTGAACTCACCCAGCTTGTGTTTCAGCGCTTCCTCATCAACTTCACCGGTCTTTACCAGCCGCGCCACAAGACCGCGCTTCTTGTCCTCAGCCACGTCCCTTACGCGGACTGCAAATCCAGCCTCCGCCAGTGCCGCATCATAAACCCTCTGAATCGCACGCTTTCTCAGATCCGGCTTGAAGATCTTGCCGACGGCGGTCTTGGGCAATTCGCCAAGAACCTCGATATGCTTCGGGATCGCGGCCCGTTCGTGAATGTGGGACTTGGCGAATTCGATCAGCTCCTCGGGCGTGACCTGCCCGCCATCGACAAGCTCGACATAGGCACAGGGCAATTCGCCCGCGAAGGCGTCCGGCTGGCCGATCGCGCCGACAAACGCAACCGCGGGATGACCCATCAGCGCCTCTTCGATCTCAGCCGGGTCAATATTGTGGCCACCCCGAATGATCAGATCCTTGGCCCGGCCGGTGATCCAGAGGTAACCGTCGCCGTCGATCCGGCCCAGATCGCCCGTGCGCAGATATCGCCCTTCGGCAAACAGGTCGCGGTTCTTGTCGACCTCGGTATAGGTCGAGCCTTCGAAGACGCCGGGATTTGAAATGCAGATCTCTCCCACCTCATCCGTACTGCATTCCTTGACGACGTCGCCCGCGCCATCGGTATGCAGGATGCGCACATGGGTATAGGGCAAGGGCACCCCTACAGAGCCGACTTTCTTGTGCCCGTCGACAGGGTTGCAGGAGACGAGGCAGGTCGCTTCGGTCAGGCCGTAGCCCTCGGCGATCTGAACGCCGGTGGCCTTTTCAAAGCGGTTGTAGAGTTCCAGCGGCAGCGGCGCGGACCCAGAAATCGCGATCTTGAGCGAGGAGACATCAGCATTCACCGGCCTCTGCATCAGCGCAGCGATGGCGGTCGGGACCGAGATCAGGAATGTCACCTGCCAGCGCTCGATCAGCTTCCAGAAATTGTCGAAGACCCCGTCACCCCGATAGCCCGCCGGGGTCGGCATGACGACATGGGCACCGGCCGCAATCACCGACATGAAAACCGGATAGGCGGCAAAGACATGAAAGAGGGGCAGCGGGCAAATCAGAACGTCCTTTTCGTCGAAAAGCAGCGTGCCGCCCAGCCAGCCGTTATAGATCATGCCGGAATATTTGTGCTGCGCGACCTTTGGCATACCGGTCGTGCCGCCGGTATGGAAATAGGCGGCCACCCTGTCGCCGGTGCTGTCCGAAAAGGTCAGCCGGTCGGCAGGCTGCTTTGCGCATTCGGCGTTGAAATCCAGTATCTTGGCCTTGTGTTCTACCGGATTTTTCGGCCTTACGAAGGGCACGATCCAGCTTTTCGGCGGAGTGAGGTAGCGGTTTAGATCGACCTCCAGCACCGTATGCACGCCGGGCGCCAGCTTCAGCGCGGCGGCGGCTTTTTGCGGCACATCGGTCTTGGGGAATGCCTTCAGCGTGACCAGCACCTTGGCCTTGGTCTCGCGCAGGATCGCGGCGATCTGCTCGGGCTCCAGAAGCGGGTTGATTGGATTGACGATACCCGCAACCCCGCCGCCAAGCAGTGTCGCCGCAGTTTCAAGGGAGTTTGGCAGGAGATAGGCGACGACATCGTTTTCGCCGATGCCAAGCGACCGGAACAGGTTCGCCGCCTGCGTGACCTTTCCTAGCAGCCCGTTCCAGTCCCATGTTTCGGCTTTGGATTTCGGATCGGACAGGATTTGGAAACTAATCGCGTTACGGGTGCCGTGTGCATCACGGGTTCTGGTTAGGAATTGGTAAAGCGTGACCGGCAGGTCGCGCTGGTCATAGGGCATTTCCTGCTCAACGGCATCGCGGTCCGCAACGCCCGAAAACTTCGGCATCTGTCTCTCCCCTTTCCGGGTTTCCCGGATATTCCTTGACCGCAGGATGCGGGCAAAGGCGGCTTTGGGCAAGACTGTGATACCGGTTCCGACGCCGCGTCAGAACGGGTTGAAGCACCGAAAATGCAGGATACGGGCTGGACCGTTGTGAGTATGCTGCTAGCGTCGGTGCATGTGTGGCCGCTTCATCCTTAGCGACGCCTCTTGGGCAGAGTATCACGACGCGCTGCGGCTCATCCGCGGCGCAAGCGGTCATGTCAGTTACAACATCAAGCCGACTCAGACGGTCAGCCTTGCCCGCATCGTCGATGGCAGACTGACGGCGGACCAAGCGCGCTGGTGGTTCGTGCCCGCGTGGTTCGATGGAGAGATACGCAACTGGAAGGCCACCACCTTCAATGCCAGGATCGAAACGGCCGCAAGCAAACCGGTCTTCCGACGGGCTTGGAAAAGCGGCCGCTGCATCCTGCCCGCCTCGGGTTACTACGAATGGACCGGAGACAAATCCGCGCGGCGACCGTGGTTCATAGGGCTGACACAGAATGCGCCGGTCTTCTTTTTCGCCGGTCTCTGCGAGGCGCGGGCAGATAGCGCGCTGACCTGCACGATCCTGACGCGCGAGGCGGCGCCTGAACTCAGCCATCTGCATCCGAGAATGCCCGTAGTGCTGACGGGCGAAGAACTGCTGCCATGGCTGTCGGGAGAAACCGGCGATGCGGCCGCGCGCGATCTGGGACGGGGTTGGGCCGGACGGTTCATCACCCGACCGGTGCGCCCCTTTGGACGTGACGATGACGGGCCGGAATTGATCGAACAGGACGGATTTGATCTCTGACCGGAAATCGGCCAGTCGCCCCACACTTGATACATCCCGGTGGAAATGACCGATGGGATGGAACAAATCGCCTCCCACCGGTCATTCCACCAGTTGCAGCCCAGAACTCTCGGAACCAAAAACCACCAAACGTTCCGCAACCGGGATGTGAGTGGTGAGCGTTGCCGACACATCCGCCGACCCGAAATGACAATCGGGAACGCGCCGCCTCATACTCAAGAAAACTCGACACAGCCCCCACCAGACCCATTGTTCTTAGTCGTGACCGTGCTGCTATGGTTCAAAAAAAATTTAACAACCGCCGCCACGGACGAGTCCCCAGCCAAATTCGCTGTCGCGGCCGGGGCGGCCAAGGTCTTCGGCACGATCCGAAAGCCGGTTCAGAATTTCATCCTGTTTTAGAGGGTTCCGGGCCAATTCTCGGGCAATCAGACCACTCACCACGGCGGCGGCGTATGACGTGCCGGAGCGGTAAGTCGCCTCACCGGGGCCGGGAATGAGTATGTCGACTCCGGGAGCGGCCAAGTCGATCTCGCTTCCGATATTCGCCGAACGGTACCGGCGCTTGCGCGCATCAACGGCTGTTACCGAGATTACATTCGGGTCGGCTGCCGGAAACGCCACTTCGTCGCGCCCGTCATTTCCCGCCGCGGCGACAAGGATGGCGCCACGGGCGGCCGCGGCCTGCATTGCACGGGCCAGAACACGGTTGCGCGGACCCGCAAGCGAAAGATTGATCAGTTCCACCCGTTCCGAGACGAGCCAGCCGAGTGCCGCGACCATGGTATCCAGGCGCATCTCGTCCTTGCTGCCGTTTCGCGCAAAGGCTTCGGCCATGTAAAGCCGGGCGCCCGGTGCAATACCCGGCAGTCCGCCCCTATGGCTGGCTGCGGCGATCACTTTGGCGAGGCTGGTTGCGTGGTCGCGATCGCCGGGCTCATCGTCCGCGTCGAGGACAGACCTGGCTACAACCGATACGTTGGAAGCGCGAAGACCGGCAAGATCCACCGGCCCGTCGATCACCCCAATACGGACCGGGTGCTGCAAAGGACATGCCGCGGTTTCGGGTAATCCGATCATCGTCCGCACATAGCTTCGGCCAGTCCCGGCAGGCTGATAGATGGCATTTCGGTCGACCGTGACGCCGATCCCTTTGCGCTGAAGGCGCGCGCGTAGGATCGGAAGGGTCATCAGCGCGCCGATATCAGCCGCGCTTATCGCAAGGCCAAGGCCCGGAAGGTCTTGCTTTTGCAGGATCTGCCCGCCGAATCCGGCAATTTCTGCCTCTGCGCGTGCCACCTCGCGCGCGGCACCGAGAATTAGAACTTCCGGACTACCCAGCGGACGTGTTCTGCCTTTATCGTCTTTCTTAGTCCTTCCGGCCCTCGCGCGAGGCTTGGGGTCGGGTGGATCTTCAGGTTCTGCCTGAGCGAGAATTATGCGGCCGCCACCGTAGAACGGGTCCGCGATAGCCTGCCCCACCCCGGCAACCGCAACGAGAACCGCTGCGAACAGTACAGGCACCATCATTCGGCGGCACCCGCGCTTTCGACAAGCTCAGCAGCTTCTTCGAGTGCGGCGATGACATCCGCCGCTGACGTCACCTCAGGAACGAGGACACGGTATAGCCCGAGCGCCGATGGGCCATCGACAATCGTCAGATCATGGACCAGCAAAAGATCGGAAATCGCGCCCTGCGGCGCATCCGGCCGGAAAGCCACGAAAAGTTCCCCCTGCGCGGCGGCGATACCCGCCTGTTCATAGACCGGCACACGATCCGCATGAGAAAGATAGAGGGTCGCGCCTGCCACGACACTCACCGCCGCGACGGAAGCCGCGAGCAACCTGAAGGGGCGCCGCTTCGGCTCAACAGCCTGCATCAGCCGCGCCAGCCCCAAATCGCCCGGCGAGTAATTCATTTCCTCGGCTTTGATCGTAGCGCGGATATGCCGGAGGAGATCGACTTGCGCACGCAGGCCGACATCTGCGGCCAGAAGCGCCTCCACCTCGGCCCGCTCCTCTGATGACAGGGTTTCGTTCACATAGAACGGCAATAACTCAGCCACCCGTCTTTCGCGGTCATTCCGATCAATCATTACTTTTTTCCCAACGTCAGACGGGCCGAGAGGCACCGCATCAAAAGCTGCTTGGCGTGGAAGACGCGGCTTTTCACCGTTCCTTCAGGCACGCCCTTAACCAGAGCGATGTCGCCATAGCTCATGTCCTCGTAGAACGTGAGTTCAACCGCCAGCCGGTGTTCGGGCTTCAACCCCTCAAGACAGCGGCGCACCGCTTCCGCGTTTTCGGCCGCGATCAACGCGGCTGCGGCATCGGGGCTGTCATCCACCTGATCAGGCAGCTCGTCCTGATAGCTCACCCGTCCTTCCCGTCTGAATACATCCATAACCTTCCGGTATGCGATCGCGAAGACCCATGTCCGGACGCTCGATTTCCTTTGGAATGCGCCGGCACTGCGCCAGACTTCCAGAAACACTTCATGGACTATGTCGGCAGACCGGAACGGATCGTTCAATTTTATCTGGACGAAGCGGAACAGCGGGCGTTCCAGCGCCCTGTATAGCTCTTCAAACGCGAGTCGATCCCTTCGTGCGATCGCCTCGACAAGGGTATCAAGCTTCTGGTCGACCATTCACATACCTGGCGCAGCCCTGATGAGTGGCACGGCCAGGACTGCATCGCGTCAGGTTAACACTGTTATCAGGGGGAAACGAGATGTCGCGTTACGTCACTCGGCCGCCAGGCCTTCGGTGAACTGAAGCCGCGCAAGCCGCGCATAAAGGCCACCTTCGGCGACCAAAGCATCGTGGGTGCCGGTGGCGACGATCCGGCCCTGGTCGAAGACGACGATCCGGTCGGCCTTCTTCACCGTTGCCAGCCGGTGGGCGACAATAAGCGTCGTGCGGTCTTTCGACACCGCTTCGACCGCCTTCTGCACCGCCCGTTCGCTCTCCGCATCAAGGGCCGAGGTCGCCTCGTCGAGAAGCAGCACGGCCGCGTCGCGCAGAATCGCGCGGGCGATGGCGATCCGTTGTTTCTGCCCGCCCGACAGCATCACGCCGCGTTCGCCGACATAGGTGTCATAACCCTCTGGCAGAGCGGTCAGGAAATCATGCGCGGCGGCGGTGCGGGCGGCAGCTTCGACTTCTTCATTCGTCGCGTCGGGGCGGCCAAAGCGGATGTTCTCTCGTGCGGTGGCGGCAAAGATTACCGGGTCCTGCGGGACAAGAGCGAGCGCCTTGCGGAACTCGGACCGCGCCATGTCGCTCAGCGCGACGCCATCGAGCGTAATGCGGCCTTTGTAAGGATCGTAGAAGCGCAGAAGAAGCTGGATGACCGTGGTCTTGCCTGCGCCGGAAGGACCGACGAGCGCCACCGTCTCACCCGGCTTCACATGAAGGTTCATCTCCTCCAGCGCCGATTGCTCGGGCCGGGCCGGATAGTGGAAGGTCACACTGTCGAAGACAATCTCCCCCCGTGACGGGCGGGGCAGCGCCACTGGCGCCGCGGGCTCGGTCACGCTGTCGGTGACGTTCAGAAGCTCCACCAGCCGCTCGGTCGCCCCCGCCGCGCGCTGCAACTCGCCCCAGATTTCCGACAGGGCGGCGACTGACCCCGCCGCCATGATCGCATAGATGACGAACTGCACCAGTTCGCCCGGGCTCATCGCGCCCGCCCGCACATCGCGCGCGCCAATCCAGAGGACGCCGACGACCCCGGCGAAAACGAGGAAGATCACCGCCACCGTCATCGCCGCACGGGTACGGATACGGGCCTTGGCCGATATGAACGCCTCTTCGGTCACACGTGCGAATTCGGCCCGGCTTTCACGCTCATGGGTGAAGGCCTGCACGGTCTGGACGGCACCCAGGGCTTCCGATGCTGAACCGGAGGACGCCGCGATCCAGTCCTGATTTTCGCGGGAAAGTCGGCGCAGGCGGCGGCCTTGCGTGATGATCGGCACCAGCACCAGCGGCACGATCAGCAGAACCAGCCCCGTCAGCTTGGCCGATGTGAACAGCATCAGCACGATGCCCCCAAGCAGGATCAACAGATTACGAAGCGCGACCGAAACCGAGGAGCCGATCACTGATAGGATCAGCGTCGTGTCCGTCGTGATGCGGCTGACGACCTCGCCCGTCATGATCTTTTCGTAGAAAGCCGGGCTCATCCCGATGACCCGGTCGAAGACCGCCTTGCGGATATCCGCGACCACGCGTTCGCCCAGCCGCGTGACGAGGTAGTACCTTGCACCGGTTCCAAGCGCGAGCAGACCGGCAATGACCATGGCGCCCGCGAAATAGCTGTCGAGCAGTTCTGCACCCTCGCCGAACCCGTCGATCACGCGGCGCACGGCGACCGGCAGGAGAAGCGAGATCGAAGCAGTCAGCACCAGCGCAACACCCGCCCCGGCTACAAGGCCGCCATAGGGCCGAAGAAATGGCAACAGCCCCTTCAGCGCACCGACACGTTTCGATGACACGCGATCCTCTCCCTGACTATCCGTTCGCCGTGCCATATCCCCTCCGCTCCGACCCCACGGGTTTATGCGCCTGCGCGGCGCGGGGCAAGCGGCGGGGCGTCGCAGGGAGAGGGCCACCCCAGTCACGCAAGGAACGTGCGACTTTTCCTATATTGCGCAATATTCTACTGCATTATGAGAAATATTAGGCATATCTTACGAAGAAAATTGCGTCATCCTGAAAATTAGGGAGGCAATCCCATGACTATCGGGTGACACTAATCCACCCGACACAACCGGGAAACAACGAGGGAGAAGATGATGGCAAACATATTCGTTGCCGCCTATGACGGCAGTCCAGCCGGCAGGCGGGCCGTCGACCATGCCGTGGCACAGGCCAAACTGGCCGGCGCTTCGGTCGTCGTGGCCCATGTGCTGGAATGGTCACCGTATTCGTTCCTGACACCGGAAGAAATTGCCGAACGCCACAAGCGGCGGGCGGAAGAACTGAAACGCGCGGAAACGGCCGTAATGGCCCCGTTAACCGCTGAACTGTCCAAATCGGGCGTCAGCATCTCGACCGAAATCAAATACGGCCATGTCGCCGAGACGCTCTGCGACATCGCGAAGGATCATGGCGCCAGCCAGATCTTCATCGGTCGCACCGGTCATTCGACCATCGTGGAGCGGCTTTTCGGATCGGTCGCGGGTTCACTCGCCCAGATCGCACCGGTGCCCTGCACCATCGTGCCGTAACAGAACGGGGACAATCATATGAACAAGAGAATGGAAACGCGCGCCCTTGTCGGCGCTGCCGCGGCATCGCTACTGGCGGGCGCGGCGCAGGCGCAGACACTCGATGAAACTATCAACGCGACCTTTGCCAGCGCGACAGGCTGGTTCGTCAACTTCATCTTCTCCCCCTTCCCGGGGACGTCCTTCCCATGGATCGTGGCCTGGCTTGTCGTCGCGGCCTCGGTTTTCACGCTTTACTTCGGCTTCATCCAGTTCCGGGTGATCAAGCATTCGATCCAGCTTGTGAAGGGCGACTATTCCGACCCGAATGACGCGGGCGAAGTCAGCCACTTCCAGGCCCTGGCAACCGCGCTTTCGGGCACAGTCGGCCTCGGCAACATCGCTGGTGTGGCGGTCGCCATCGGCATCGGTGGACCAGGGGCGACGTTCTGGATGATCCTTGCGGGTCTTCTGGGGATGGCATCCAAGTTCACCGAATGTACGCTTGGTGTGAAGTACCGCAACGAATACCCGGACGGCACTGTCTCGGGCGGTCCGATGTATTACATTACCAAGGGATTTGCCGAACGCGGCGTTCCGGGGGGCAAGTTCCTCGCCGCGCTCTTTGCGATCTTCTGTATCCTCGGTGCCTTCGGCGGCGGCAACATGTTCCAGGCCAACCAGGCGCATCAGCAGCTCTCCGGCGTGCTGGGCGACTATCCGGGCTGGATCACCGGCGTGATCTTCGCCATCGTCGTCTTTATCGTAATCGTCGGCGGCATCAAGTCGATCGCGCAGGTCACCGAAAAGATCGTGCCCTTCATGGCGATCCTCTACTGCGGCACCGCGCTGATCATCATCCTGATGAATATTGGCAATATCGGCTGGGCCTTTGGCCAGATCTTCGCCGGTGCGTTCACCGGTCTCGGTATCGCAGGCGGTGCGGTTGGTGCGCTGATCCAGGGCTTCAAGCGGGCGGCCTTCTCGAACGAGGCGGGCGTCGGCTCAGCCGCTATTGCGCACTCGGCCGTGCGGACCAAGGAACCGATCACGGAAGGCTTCGTGTCGCTGCTTGAACCGTTTATCGACACCGTCGTGATCTGCACCATGACTGCATTGGTGATCATCTTCACCGAGCAACTGGTGACCGATCCCGCAACCGGGCTTTACGTGATGGACGAGGCCGCCGGCCGCATCGCGACCGTCGGCAACACTTCCGGCGTCAGCCTGACCTCGGCAGCGTTCGGGTCCGCCTTCTCTTGGTTCCCGTATATCCTCGTCGTGGCGGTCGTGCTCTTCGCCTTCTCGACGATGATCTCGTGGTCCTACTACGGGCTGAAGGCCTGGACCTACCTCTTCGGCGAAGGCAAGACGCAGGAACTGATCTTCAAGCTTCTGTTCTGCTTCTTCGTCATCGTCGGCGCTGCGGCAAGCCTTGGTCCGGTCATCGACTTCTCGGATGCCGCGATCTTCGCCATGGCGGTCGTGAACATCATCGGGCTCTATGTCCTGATGCCGATCGTGAAGCGCGAGGTCGAGAGCTATCTGAGCCGTCTGAAGTCGGGCGAGATCAAAAAATTCGTCTGATCTTAACGACCTGAATCCAGCAAAGCCGGGCGGCCTCCGCCCGGCTTTTTTGCCTGCAACTATTTGAAGATACGCATGACAACCCCGGGGGCGGGTGTGTTTGACATGAGTTGTGTTCCGGTCATTCGGACCTGAAGGAGAGAAATTGACGACCAAAGCCCCCCGAAGGTGCCGCGTTTGCGCTCTGGCCATCACTCAGGGTATCGCCGCGCTCATTGGCCCGGCAGCGCTCGCCCAAGAAGCCTGCACGACCTATACCGTCAAGGACGGCGACACTCTGGGTGCCATAGCCCAAACTGCCTATGGCAGCTTCGACTATCAGAACATCTTCAACGCCATCCGCGACGCCCTCGGCGCCAATCCGAATTCGGTGGAGCCGGGAACGCTCCTGAAACTGCCCTGTAGGGACGGACGCATCAGCACGGATGTGGAATTCGGCGCTGTGATCGCCGAGCAGGAGGCCATCGCCATCGATAAGGCCAACAACAGCGAATACCACCCGCCGATCCGGCTTGTGACGGCGAATGACTGGGCGCCCTTCACCGACGAGGGGATAAAGGGCAACGGCATGCTCGTGAGGCTTACCACGTCGGCGCTGAACCGGGGCGGCAATGACCGCGCCTATACCATCGACTTCATCGACGACTGGAACGCTCATCTCGACACGCTGCTGCCGTCGGGGTCCTTTGCTGTCTCCATCGCCTGGGATTTCCCGATCTGTCAGATCGTCGACTCGATGTCAGACTTCGCAAAGACCCGTTGCCGCGAATTCAACCCGACTGTGCCGATTTACGAGATGGTCTACGGCTACTACACGCTGCCCGACAGTGCATAGGCCAAAGTGAGTCGGTTGGAGGACCTTGCCGGTGCCCGCATCTGCCGCATGGATGCGTGGCCGACCTGGGACCTGGAAGAGGCAGGTCTGACCGAGCCACTGATCACGCTCATCCGGCCTCCCTTGCCTAAAGATTACATGGAGGCCGTGCTGAACGGCGAGGCCGATATCACTGGGATGGAGACTGAATCCGCCGTCGGCGCAATCCGGGAACTGGAGGCCGGGACGAAGCTCGTTCAGAACCCCGAACTCAGCCACATCATGTCTCTGCACTTCACCTCGCACAAGCCAAACCCACAAAGCCCGCTGGTTACCGCCATTTTGAACAAAGGCATTACTGAGATGCGGCGGTCAGGCGAATGGTATGACATCGTCTCCTCGGCCCTTGCCGAATTCAACGGATTGGCGCCAAAAGGGTAGTCACGCCACCGCCATTTCCCGTGGGTAACCTGTGGCGCGGCAGCCCGTTCCTCCGCGCCACAGACACATAAGATGCTCAGCCATTGGCCCCGCGGTATCATCCGGCTAGATTGAAAGCATACAGCCTTCGCTGGTGACCGGGAGTAATTGAATGGCATCCGAGATCGTGACGACCGCCGCTGATCTGATCAAACGGCTAAAACGGGCAAGCGGCGGCGAAACGATCCTTGTACAGGGTCAATTTGGCGATGTGACCCTGTCGGGACTTCGCAAGGAGAGCGGTGTTACGGTCGCTGCCGCTTCGCCGGGCGCCGCGCATTTCGAGCGCATCTGGATCGAGGGATGCGAAAACCTTACTTTAGCTGGCCTGTCCTGCTGGCCGCTTTCACCGGTGAAACACAGCCGCCGCCGCAAACACCTGATCGAGGCCGACAGGCAATCCGCCAACATCGAGGTGACGGGTTCGGTCTTTCGCGGCAGGGCTGACAGCGACAACCACACGAACTGGACGATCGACGACTGGAATGAAGCTAAGATCAGCGCGGTCTTTCTGGCCGGACCGCGCTGTGTGATCCGCAACAACGTGGCAATCGGCGTGTTTTTCGGTTTCTTCGTCGCCGGTGACCGTTCCGAGATTTTCCAGAACACAGTGTTCGGTTTTTCCGGTGACGGGCTTCGGATCACCGGCAACAATTGCGTGGCCATTGGCAACCGCGTCACCGATGGCGTCAGGATCGACGGCAATCATCCCGATGGCTTTCAGGCCTTCAGGAACAGAGGGCTCCTGAGCGGGCTCGTCATCAAGGACAATATCGTCATGGAATGGAGCATAAGGCCCGATAATCCCCTGCGGGTCAAACTACAGGGCATCTCTTTGCATGACGGTCCATACGAGAACATCGTGATCCGCGACAATTCAGTCGCGGTGTCGAGCCCGAACGGAATCCGCATTCACGGAGCACGGAATATCGAGGTCACCGGCAACCGGATCCGGCACCCGGACGGGCCTCACGGCAAGTTCCCGCAGCTTCGGATCCTCAATTGCGGCGGCACGATGATAGTCGAGGACAATCAGGCAGAAAAATTCGGTATTCCCAAGGGGATCGGACGTCGCAATCGGAAGCCGGATTATAGAACGCCGTTCTGAAGCGACGCAGATCTCTTAGCATTGGAATGGAGCGGGCGGCGGGAATCGAACCCGCGTCTCCTGCTTGGAAGGCAGGGGTCTTACCATTACACAACGCCCGCTCGGCGCGCTATGAGGTAAGCGATGTAATCTGCGGGGTCAAGTAGGCCTCGAGGGGATCCGCGGGAGGAGACAATGGACAAACCACGCGCTGTCATCATCGGAGCCGGAGACGGGCTGTCCGCGTCCCTTGCCCGGGACCTGTCCCGCGATCACGCGCTGACCCTCGCGGCCCGCAGCCGCGAAAAGATGAAGGTCGTAGCCGATGAGACCGGCGCCGAAACCGTACTACTCGACGCGACCAACTAGGCGGCGGTGAAGGCCCTGTTCGACGCCCTGCCCCAGCCGCCACGGGTCGTCATCTACAATCCCTCGATGCGCGCGCGCGGCCCGATTGCCGAGCTTGCGGTCGAAGATGTGCGACGCGCGATCGAGGTCACCGCGGTCGGCGCGTTCCTGACCGGCAAACACGCCGCGCGGCGCATGCTCGAGGCTGAGCCCGTAGCGGGCTACCGCGGCACCATATTGTTCACCGGGGCTTCCGCGGGCGTGAAGGGCTATCCGCAATCGGCACCCTTCGCGATGGGGAAGTTCGCCCAGCGCGGTTTGGCCGAAAGCATGGCCCGCGAGTTGCACCCGAAGGGCATTCACGTCGCATGGATCAACATCGACGGAATGATCCTGAACCCGGGACGGAGCGAGGCCGACGACCGGCCGGGATCGATGCTGCGGCCGGACGCCATCGCCCGCACCTATCGCCACCTGATCGAACAGGACCGCAGCGCCTGGTCCAACGAGGTCAGTGTACGACCGTGGGTGGAGACGTTCTGACTTCTTACTTCTGGATAGCCGGAGTTGCTGCCATTCGAAAGGTCGCGCTGCGCTTCATTGCAGCCTTTACACTCCGGACGTTCGGCCCAAATGTAGCGTCAGCCAATTATGCGAGCTTGAAAATACGTTAATCTGCCGTTGGTAAGGCCCACCCAAACCGTCTCGGCTCGATCGCATGTATGAGCAACGCTACGCGAACCGCCGTAGCCAAAGTAACGGCTGAAGGCGTATCACCATGGGCACAATGGTGTTTATACGTGTGGGTATGCGTTTGCCGCTTTCTGCGATGATGGCACCTTGCCGCATCATCTCGACCACCCGGCGGGCCGCTTCTTTGTGATCATGGATAACCGCACCAGGCTAGCTACGATCGACAAGCGTTGCTTCGTCATTGTAGGCCCGGTCGACGAAGATTTCATGGATGTTCACTGCCCCGGCTTCCTCGGCGGCTGCTTCCTGGGGCAAGCCCGCCAGCACCAAAATAGGGGTGCCAGGCGCGGCGGCTAGCGCGGTGTCGTTGCCCATGCGCCGGGGACCGGACCCCTCCCCCATATCTGCGTAAAGGTCGACGCTTTGTATCATTGGTCGTGCCTTTCAAGATCGTCGCCAGCGGTGACCCCGCCGATCAACTGGTAGGATAGAAGATCGGGGATCTCTTCCGGCAACCGCACCAGACGTCGAATGCGCGCCGACGGCCTTTGCCAGTCCTTCCGGGCTGCCGCTTCGATGGCCATACCCTTGTCGATGTCGACAAACTCGTAACGCAGCGTGTCGCCGGGTCGTGCCTGTGCGACCCGAGGCAGGTCGGCATGCAGGACAGTGCCGATGCGGGGATATCCGCCCGTCGTCTGGCACTCGGCCATTAGGATAAAAGGCGTGCCGTCACCGGTGATCTGGATATCGCCCGGGACGACGACCTCGGACAGTACGGAAAGCCCGACCTCGCTTTTAAACGGTGCGCCCGAGGGTAGAAACCGCACCCCCATCCGGTTGCCGCGTGTGTCGCGGCGGAAGGTCTCTGCCGCAAAGCGCGCCAGCTCGTTATCGGCAAAGAGCGGTGTCTGTGGTCCGCAGAGGACACGCACGGTGCCCCCCTCAAAGCGCGGTTCGGCGTCGATCCCGAACCCGATAACCCCGGGATCGGGATCATCGGCGACCGGCAAGGTGTCACCCGCCGCGACAGCCGAGCCGATGCCACCGGCGAGATGGGCCGACCGGGAGCCGAGACGAACGGGCGTATCAAAGCCGCCGCCCACATGCAGGTAGCCGTAGAAGCCAAGAACGGCCGGCCCGATCGACAGCTGTGCGCCCTTGGGCAAAAGGTGGCTTGCCGACCATGCAACAGCCTTGCCGTCGATCTCAGCACGCATCGGCGCCCCGGTAAGTGCGATCCGCATGTCGGCAGACGCTTCGAAAACGCCGCCGAAACCGGCCATTTCGACCGCTGCCAAGCCTGGCGACTGGCGCAGAAGGGCCGCGCCCTCGTACAACGCCAGCCGGTCCATCGCGCCGCCGCGCGACAGGCCGGATCCAAGCAGGCCCGCGCGCCCCAGATCCTGCACCGTCACACCCGGGCCGATACTGCGAACCATGAGCGCCCTCATGGCAAGGACTCCGACCGCGCGCCACCGTCCGGACCGGAGGCCTCAATGGCGGAATAGTCATTGGCCGTCACGGGTTCAAAGAGCACCTCGTCGCCGGGGCGGAGCGGGAACGGGTCCTGCGCGTCAGGCCGGAAGGCGCGGAACGCGGTCTCGCCGATATGACGCCAGCCGGTCGGGGTGGAGACCGAAAACAGCACAAGCTGCCGGATCGCGACACACAAAGCGCCGACCGGGACACGCTCGGTCAGTTGCGTCTGGCGCGGTATGTCCCATTCAGGGGACAGTTCACCGAGATAGGGCTGGCCCGGCGCGAAGCCGATCGTCTGCACCCGAAGACGCGTAGTTGCGATGGACAGTATCGCCTTGTCGGGCGCAAGACCCGCCTCCGCTGCGGCCTCGGCCAGTTGCGGCGCGCGGTCGGTGCCGAAGAGGCAGGGGATGCGCCAGAGGCGCCGGTTTTCCGGCAACGGCGCGTCAAACCAGTCGCGGTCGGCGAGAAGCGTCTCGATCTCCGCGAGCACCCGGGCACGATCCTCGAGCGCCGGATCTAGGCGCAGGTAGGTCGAGGCGAGGCTGGTCGCGGTTTCCGCCACACCGGCTATGCCGGCGCGGTCCATGGCTGCGCGGAAGGCCAGCGCGGCGCGGTTTGCCGGCTCGCCCAGCCGGTCTCCAAAGCTGACAAGTACACCATCGCTGCCAAGCGGGCTCACTCGCGGCCAGGATGGCCCGCGCGCGTCAGGACGGTCCGGGCTGGTCATTGCATCGCGTCAGGCAGGAAGAGGGCGATCCCGGGGAAGGCGATCAGCGCGGCAACCATCGCCAGCATGACGGCAATGAATGGCAATGTTCCCAACATGACCTCGCTCATCTTTCCTTTTCCGCGTGCACCCTGAACGACATACAGGTTCAGCCCAACAGGCGGCGTGATCAGCGCCATCTCGATCAGCACGATCATCAGGATGCCGAACCAGATCGGATCATAGCCCTGTTCGACCACCAGCGGCACGACGATGGGTATGGTGACAACCATCAGCGACAGCGTTTCAATAAAGAACCCGAGCACGATGTAGATCAGCACGATCACCATCATAAAGGCGAGCGGCGACAGGCCGAGCCCGCCGAGAAACTCCTGCAACTCGCGCCCGATTCCGGCCGAGGCGAGCGTGAAATTCAGAAACGACGCCCCCATGATCACGAGCATGATCATTGAGGTGATCTTGACCGTCCCGAGGATCGCCTCGACCAGCATGGCCATGCTGATACCGCCGAAAAGTGCGGCGATGCCGAAGGCGCCTGCGACGCCCACGGCGGCGGCCTCGGTTGGTGTGGCCCAGCCCTTGTAGATCGTGCCGATGATGATGCTGAAGAGAAGGATGATCGGAATCAGGTCCAGAAGCGCCCGCATCATCTGCGAGAGTGCAAAGACGCGACGCTGGCCCCCGAGAGACGGGCGAAGCATGCAGATCAGGACAGTGATCAGGATGAAGGCCAGCGCCAGCGCGATGCCGGGCACCAGCCCGGCAAGGAAGAGGCGCGGGATCGAAGTCTGGGTCAGGAAACCGTAGACGATGAGGTTGATCGACGGCGGGATCATAATGCCCAGCGTTCCGCCCGCCGCGATGGCGCCGGAGAAAAGCTTCGGGTCGTAGCCGAGTTTTTCGGCCTGCGGCATCGCCACCGTGGCGACTGTGGCCGCGGTCGCGACCGACGATCCAGACGTGGCCGAGAACATGGTCGCGGTTGCGATATTGGCGTGTACGAGCCCGCCCGGCAGCCAGCTGACCCAGCGGTCAAGCGCTTCGTAGGTTCGCGTCGCGATGCCGGATCGCACGAGGATTTCGCCCAGCATCACGAAGAACGGGATTGCGATCAGCGTGGAGTTCTCCGAGGTCGACCAGACCAGATTGCCGAGCCCCTTGGTCAGCGGAAAGGGGCTGAAGAAGAGGTCGATGCCGAAGCCGAGGAGGAAGAGCACGATGCCGACCGGGATCGACAGACACAGGAGCCCCAGAAGGCCGATGGTGAGATAATAAATCATTTCAGCGCGTCCAGTTCGCCGAAGGTCCCGATCGTCGCCTCTGATGCTGCGAAGTCGCGCCGCATGACCATCGTCATTGCCGCGATGAAGGTCAGCCACGAGACCACCGCGAACCATGCCCAGCCCAGCAGCCACGGCGTCTGAACCAGTGCCAATGGCGTCTCAAGCGGGGTATTCGCGCGTGAGCTGTTGGCCAGCGACCGCGCCAGGACCGGCCAGCCCTGCACCGCGATCAACGTCACCGTAACCGACAGGGTAAGCAATGACAGAAGGTCGAACATCGCGCGGCCGCGGCTTGCGACGCGGCTGCGCAACAGGTCGATGCGGACATGACCAAGCTCGATCAACGTGAAGGCCATGCCCCATGAGGTGGCGATGGCCATCACGTAGCCGCTGATCTCATCAGTCCCGCCAAGAGAGGAGCCGAGCTGACGCAGTACGATGTCGGCCAGTACGAAGGCCACGCAGGCCAGAAGCAGGACCCCGACAAGGATCGCGACCCCGCGGTTTATCCGCCGTAGTCCGGACAACACCGTCTGCATCTTCGTTCCTCCCCCTGTCGGAAATCAGCCGCCGATCGAGACGCCGACGACCTGGCCGACCGACGCGTTCCACCGTTCTGCCCAGTCGCCGCCGGCACGTTCAGCCCAGTCGGGCAGCACCTTGGTGACCAGAACCTCACGGGCCTTGGCGAAATCGGCATCCGACACCTCGACAAGCGTCATCGACCGCGCATCGCCCGAGGCGCAAGCGCCATTGCCGGTCAGGCAGGCGACATCATTGTCGAGCGCGCCCTGCGCGGCGGCCCAGGCGGGCGCCTCGAAATCGGTCGCAATCTTGTCGGTGATCAGCGCCTGGGTTTCTGCGTCAAGGCTCGACCACTTGTCGCTGTTGATTGCGGTCACGACACTGTCCCAGCCGCCGAGCGGAATCGGCAGAAGATGGGTCGAGACCTCCCACCAGCCCGCGGAATAACCCGATCCGGCACCGGTGATAGCGCAGTCCACGACACCCTTCTGAAGCGCGCCGGGAACCTCGGAAAAGGCGACGTTCACACCCTCAGCGCCAAGCGCCTCGAGGAACAGCGTCGTCATCCGCCCAGATCCCCGCACCTTCTTGCCGGCAAGATCGTCAAGCCCGTTGATCTCGGCGTTGCAGAAAACGACCTGCGGCGGATAGGGCGCAATTGCCAGAACATGGCTGTTGAAGCGGGCGTTGTAGATGTCCTCGACCATCGGCCGTGCGGCATCGACCATCGCGCGTGCCTCGTCGGCGGTCAGGGCCACGAGCGGCACGTCGAGCCCTTCCAGTTCAGGCGCGTCGGCCACCGCGTAGTCCGCGACGGTCATGGCGACGTCATAAACACCATCGCCGAGCAGGCGGTACACGTCTCCGACGCCGAGATTCATCTGATTATGCGTTGTCAGCGCCACGTTGATCTCGCCACCCGAGGCCGCGGGCAATGTTTCACTCCAGAAGGGTGCCTCGAAGTCATTGTGCAGCGGCAGGCTCGACCAGCTGCCGACGACGGACAGGTCCTCGGCCAGCGCAGGCGCCGCAAGAATTGTGGATGCCGCAAGCATTGTCAGGGTGTGTTTCATTGTCTTCCTCCTCGTCGGGTTCATTGTCTATCGGTTTGAAGCAGTGAGAATGGGGATTTCGACATCCTCGGGTACGTCGGTGATCAGCATGTGGCCGGGGGTATGCGTGATGCAGAGCGGCACGCCTGCAGCCTCGATCGCGACCTGGGGCGTGACACCACAGGCCCAGAAGACCGGCACCTGCCCCTCTGCAACCGGGGCCGGATCGCCCCAATCCGGCCGACCGATTTCAGAAATGCCGATCGCAGCGGGATCGCCTATGTGAACCGGGCCGCCATGGGCCAGCGGGAAACGCCGCGATACGGCGACGACGGTATCGACCGCGCCCGCATCGATGCTGCGCATGGACACCACCATTTTGCCGCCGAAGGGGCCAGCCGGAACCGTGTCGATGTTCGAACGGAACATCGGCACAGTCGTATCATTATCGATATGCCAGACCGGAATGCCGGCCTCCTGCAGCGCCCGCTCGAAGGTGAATGAGCAGCCAAGCGCAAAGGCGACCATGTCGTTCGACCAGATGTCACGAATGTCCGACCGGCGTTCGGCAAGCCGGCCGTCGCGATAGACGTTGTAGCTGGGCACATCCGTCCGGATGTCTATGTCCCGGCCAAGCGTGAACAGGGCTGGATTGCCGGTATCCGAGACACCGACCAGCGGACACGGTTTCGGATTGCGCTGGCAAAAGCGCATGAAGTCGAGCGCGAAAGCCTCGGGCAGGATCGCGAGGTTGGTCTGAAGATACCCCGCCCCAAGCCCGGCTGTATGCGATCCATACCGGTTGGCGCGGATCGCGGCCCTGACCGCGCCGACATCCTTGCCGCGAAGCTCGCGATACAACTGCACCATGATTGGCCCTCCTTCCGGAAGGCTGCCATCATAAAATCATAAATTCAAATTCATAATTTGATACTATCATCATAAATATTGTTTATGATCTGCGAACTCGAAGGCGACGTCACGCGCCAGCCGCGCAGCCGTTTCACACAGGGTCCGGCGCGGTTCTGCCAAATAGGTGGCGGTAAAGTTCAACGGACTTGGAACCCAGCCCGGGTCGAATTCCTTGATCGTGCCGCGGGCTACGTAATCGCTGCCCAGCGCGCGCGGCAAGGCGGCCACGCCGAGATCGGCCTCCACCAGTCGGAAGCAGGTCGATAGCGACGACGAGGGAAACATCGCCACATCCGGCCCGACGCGTTCCAGAAGAAGTTCGCGCAATTCCCGGTAGGGCCGGGTCTGTCGAGCATATGTCAGCACCGGACGCTTGAGGTAATCGACGGGAACATCGCAATGCGGCGCTGTCGCCGAGACGTACCAGGCCAGGTCAAAACCGGGCAGTTCTACATTCTCAACGGTGTATTCCGAGATCGGCCCGAGCAGGACCGCCAGATCGAGCGCGCGGTCCAGGAGCGCCGCTCTCAGGTTGGTCGAAATGTCCACGTTGAACTCGATCTCGAGCCGCGGATGCCGTTCGTGCAGCCGCGCGATCAGTTCCGGCAGCCAGCACTGGGCAATAGTCTCGGACACACCGATACGCAGACGGCCCTCCAACGCGTCCGGCGCCACGATATCGCGGGTCATCAGGTCGTGTAGGCTTTCGAATTTCTCGGCATATTTCAGCAGGAGCTCGCCCCGCTCGGTTAACCGCATGCCTCCGGTCCCGCGGCTGAAGAGCGCCGATCCAATGGTCTGTTCGAGATTCCTGATCCGCGCGGTCACGGCAGGCTGCGTCAATCGAAGCGCATCGGCGGCCTTGCCGACACCACCAAGCCGCGCGACATGAAGAAAAGCGTTCAGCTGATCGAGGCCAATTCCATTCATGGAAAGAGCTTTGCACCATTTACTGCAAGCGGTCAGCAGATTTCGTCGGATGACACTTTGGCGCCGCAACGCTTCGACATCATATGTTTGGTCTGCTGCGCACCAACACCACTTAGGCTCCAGACTCATTGATCGTCAAAGCCAGAACATGACGGTGGCAGCAAGGGCGACAGCGGAGAGGAAGGTCTTTGCGCATCTGTCGTCGTGGGTTGCGACCCTGCGCCAGTCTTTCAGCCGCCCGAACATGCTCTTTATCCGGTTGCGCCGTTTGTAGCGGCGTTTGTCGTAACCGACGGCTTTGCCGCGAGACTTCCGGCCGGGAATGCAGGGGCTTATCCCCTTGTCGGTCAGCGCTTTCCGGAACCAGTCAGCGTCATAGCCCCGGTCCGCGATCAACCATTCGGCAGCAGGCAAGCTGCCCAGCAGGGCGGCGGCTCCGGTGTAATCGTTTACCTCGCCTGCGGTCATGAAGAACTTCAGCGGACGCCCCTTCGCATCGGTGGCAGCGTGCAGCTTGGCGTTCAGCCCGCCCTTCGTCCGACTGATCAGACGCCCGCGCTGATCGTCGGATCCTCCTTTTTCGCCTGCTGGCTGGAAGCCGTGCGACGCGCCTTAAAATAGGTCGCGCCGATCGTGATGGCCCTCTGCTCGGTGCCCTCGGAAGCCAGCCCCTCCATCATCCTGGCGAAAACCCCCATGTCGCCCCACCGTTTCCAGCGGTTGTAGAGCATCTTCGGCGGGCCATTTCCCCGGGGCGCGTCACACCACCGCAATCCATTGCGATTGATACAGATTATCCCGCTCAGAACATGTCGGTCCTCGACACGCGGCTTGCCATGACTCTCTAGAAACAAGGGCTTCTGACGCTCCATCCGCTGATCGGTCAGCAAGAATAGGTCGCTCATCATCACCCCCGTCAGTTCGGGAGCATGAATTACGCAGGCCGGACGGCCGCAACCCGATTAATGGGTCCTGAACCTAAAGTGTCATCCGATTCAGCCGAACCGTAGGTCACTTGAAGGCATTCCTCTTATTCATCTTGATAACCGCACGAGTGGCCAGGGTTGTGCATCTGTTGGACGCGAGTCGTCATGCAGAAGTCGACGTGTGGCGTCACGCGCGCTGACAGCCGCTCAGAAAACTCGTCAAGTTCGCACCAAGGTCGCGCTGAAGATAACCACCTTCCTGCACGATCAGGGTTGGAGTTCCGAGGTTCAGGATAGCTTCAGCTATGCGCGCGAATCCGTCGGTCGTAACCTTGAAGCCCTGAAAAGGATCGTTCTCGTGCGCGTCAAGGCCGAGAGCGAGGACGATGACATCGGCGCCGAACATCTGGATTCGCCGGAGCGCTATGCCGAGCGCATCGAGATAGCCCGCGTTATCGGTTCCTCTCGGCAGCGGAATGTTGAGGTTGTAGCCCAATCCCTCACCGATGCCGCGTTCATCTGCGTGCCCCCAGAAGAACGGGTAGAACCGGATCGGATCGGCATGGATGGAGACCGTCAGAACGTCTCGGCGATGATAGAAGATGCCTTGCGTCCCGTTGCCGTGATGGACATCGACATCGAGGATCGCGGGGCGGAGACCGGCCTTGAGGAAGGCCTCCGCCGCGATGGCGGAATTGTTGAGAAAGCAGAAGCCCCCGGCGAGATCGCCGAAGGCGTGGTGACCGGGCGGGCGCGAGAGCGCATAAACCGCGCGGTCGCCCGCCATCACCGCGTCCGCGCCCGATAGCGCGGTCTGGGCCGACCAGTAGGCGGCCTCCCAGGTCCCGGCCGAGATCGGGCAGGACGTATCGGCCTGATGGAAGCCGGCCTGACCCACCGCCGAACGCGGATAGGAGGCGGTGCGGCGGTCAGGATGGATGTTCGGGATCACCTCGTCCGAGGCGCCCTCGATCCGGCTCCAGCGCTCATGGATCGTCTCAAGGAACACGAGGTATTCCGGCGAATGGAGCGCCGCTATCGGGCCGATCCCGTGATCGGTCGGCGCCTCGAATTTGCAGCCTGCGGCCTCCGCGCCCGCCCGCAGGACCTCGATCCGCTCCGGCTGCTCGGGATTGGGCAGGCGGGTGCCGTTGGCCATGAACATCTTGGGGTCATGGACCCGCTGCCTGTCGTCCAGAACCGCCTTCATGCCGTGCCTCCAATATCGCCCAGTGCCGCGTCGGCAATGATCATCCCGACCTCGCCCGATCTCGCCTCAAATCCCATCCGTTCATAGAATGCCACGGCGCGCGGATTGTCGGCATAGACGGCGAGCCGGATGAACCCGCAACCGGCGCGCGCCGCCGCGTCGTCCCGCACCGCCGCCAGAAGCCGCGGGCCGAGCCGCGCCCCGCGCACCGAGGGCGCGACCCAGAGGTCGGAGACGAAGACCCCGGCCGAGGCCCGCGTCGTCGAGTAGATCGGCGAGAAGACCGCAGCTCCGACGACGACGTCGCCCCGCATTGCGATGACCGCGCGGAAGGCCGGATCCGGGCCAAACCCCGCCGCCGCGATATCGGCATCCGTGGCTCCGTGGCGGTCGCCGAGATCGTCCGACAAAGCCCTGAGTGCAGCGCTCAGACGCACGGCATCCGCCGCCTCCGCCAGCCGGATCGTGATCCCCACCGCCATTCAGAACCCCACCGCGCCGACGCCCTTGAGACCAAGCAGATCGCGCGCTTCGTCCGGCGTTGCGACAGTTCGCCCAAACCCCTCGACGAGCGCACGGACCGTCTCTACCTGTTCGGCATTCGAGCGGGCCAGGACACCCTTTGAGATGTAAAGGTTGTCCTCCAGCCCGACGCGCACATGCCCGCCCATCGCGGCAGATTTCTCGGCCATCGCCATCTGCTGGCGCCCCGCCGCCAGAACCGAGAAAGCATAGTCGTCGCCGAAGAGACGGTCGGCAGTTGCCTTGAGATGGTCGAGATGTTCGGGTTCCGCCGCGATGCCGCCAAGGACACCCATCACGAACTGGATGAAGATCGGTCCATCGACCAGCCCGCGGTCGGCGAAGTGACGCAGCATGTAGAGATGGCCAACATCGTAGCATTCAAACTCGAACCGCGCACCGCGCTCCTGTCCCATCTGCCGCAGGACGCCCTCGATATCGCGGGGGGTATTCTTGAAGACGAGGTCGTCGGAATTGCGCAGGAACGGCTCTTCCCAGTCATGCAGCCACACGGTGCGCTTGCCCAGCATCGGGTAGAGCGCGAAGTTCATCGTCCCCATGTTGAGCGAGCACATTTCCGGGCGCAGCTTCAAGGGGGCTGCCAGCCGCTCCTCCAGACTCATAACCGCGCTGCCCCCGGTCGTTAGGTTGACCACGGCGTCGCACCCGGCGCCGATGGCAGGCAGGAAGCCCATGTAGTGATCCAGCGATGAGGATGGTCGCCCATTCGCCGGATCGCGGGCATGCAGATGAAGGATCGCCGCGCCGGCCTTCGCCGCGCCGATTGCCTGCTCGGCAATCTGCTCGGCGGTTACGGGCAGATGGGGCGACATTGAGGGTGTGTGGATGGAACCGGTGACCGCGCAGGTTATGATGATCTTCGACATGGGGTCAGGCGCTTCGCCGCAGCGCAGGTTCGACACGTTCGGCAAAACGGTCGAGCGCGGCAGTCAGCATTTCCATGAGTTCGTCGATCTGTGCCGCGGTTGTGATCATCGGCGGGCAAACGAGGAAATGGTCGCCCTCGACCCCATCGCGGGTGCGGCGGGAATAAATGATCAGTCCCTGTTCGTAGGCCAGTTCCACGAGTTCGCTATGCGCATTCAGTTCTTTTGGCAGCGGGCGCATGGACTGGCGATCAGATACGAGTTCGAAGGCGAGCAGCAGGCCCCTGCCGCGCACGTCGCCGATGAAGGCGTAACGCTGCATCAGGTCGTTCAGACGGGATTTGAGCAGGTCGCCCGAACGCGTGGCATTCTCCATCATGCCGCCCGCTTCGATCTCTTCCAGAACCGCGAGTCCGGCGGCACAGGCGAGCGGATTGCCGGCATAGGTGTGGCCATGCATGAACCCGCCCGATTGCAGAACCGGCTCAACCAGCCGGTCATGCGCGATCATCGCGCCCAATGGCGCATAGCCCGCGCCGAAGCCCTTGGAAATCGCGATGATGTCCGGGGCCACGCCCCAGTGATCCGCGCCAAGGAACCGTCCGGTGCGGCCGCCACCCGACATGACCTCGTCATGGATCAAAAGCACGCCATGACGATCGCAGATCTCGCGCACCGCCTGCATGTATCCGGCGGGTGGCACCAGCGCGCCTGTCGAGGCGCCGCCTACCGGTTCATGGATGAAGGCGAGGACCGTATCGGGACCTTCCTCGATGATCTTCCGTTCCAGCATCTCGGCATAGTGATTGCCCGTCGCCGGATCGTCGATGTCCAGCCCGTCAAGATAGGCGCGTGGCGCCGGGATCTTGGGCATCGGTTGCATCATCGGCTCGAACGGGCGGGTCAGAGGGTTGTACCCCGTCAGCGCCAGCGCGCCGAGCGTCGAGCCGTGATAGGACGGTGTGCGCGAGATCACCTTCCATCGCGAATTCTGCCCCACCGTCACCGCGTATTGCCGCGCGAGCTTGATCGCACTTTCCACTGCCTCGGAACCACCCGAAACGAAGAACACCTTTTCCATACCCTCCGGCGTCAGCCCCGCGACTTTCGCGGCCAGTTTCTCGCCAGGCTCGGTCTCGAAATGCAGGCGGTAGCCGAAGGTGGATTTCTCCATCTGCCGCCGCATCGCGTCGAGCACGCGCGGGTTGGAATGGCCGATATTAGACACCATCGCCCCGGACGAGCCGTCGATATAGCGCTTGCCGTCGACATCCCACATGTAGATGCCGCGCGCCTCGGCAAGAACCGGCCTTCGGCTGTCAGTCTGGTAGAAAAGATGGCTTTTCGTGGTCATTCGCGGGTCTCCGGCGGCAGGGCGGCGCAATCCTTGGCCCGGAAGCTTACCGAGACATCGGCCCCGGCGGGAAGAGGGCGTTCATCGATCATGTTGATCGCCTGTAACTGGTGTTGGCCCGCGCGCAGAAAGTAGCGCGCCGACTGACCCTGATAATCCACTGCCTCGACCTTGGCGTCGATGCTGTAGGCCCCATTCGACACTGGGCCCGGTGGCCGGACCTGCAACTTCTCGGCGCGGATCACGAGCTTCGCTGGCCCCGCCCCGGCGATGCGCGGCGCGCGGTCGCGGGGGATGGCGAGCGTCGGAAAGTCAGGCAGTGTCAGGCCGACTTCGTCGCCGTTCACGCCCGTGGATTCGGCTGCGAGAACATTCGACGCGCCAAGGAAATTGGCAACGAATTCGGAGGCGGGCGTGTTGTAGACCTCTTCCGGCGCACCCATCTGCTCAACCCGGCCTTCAGACATCACGATTATGCGGTCGGACATCGCCAGCGCTTCGGTCTGGTCGTGGGTGACAAAGACAGTTGTCACGCCAATGCGCTGCTGGATGTTCTTGAGTTCGACCCGCATATCCTCGCGCAGATTGGCGTCGAGCGCGGAAAGCGGTTCGTCGAGCAACAGAACATCCGGCTCGATCACAATGGCGCGGGCCAGAGCCACCCGCTGCTGCTGCCCCCCGGACAGCTCCTTGGGGTAGCGTGCGCCAAGATTGGGCAATTGGACAAGCTCCAGCGCCTTCGCGACCCTACCCTCGATCTCGGATTTGGGGACGTCGCGGTATCGAAGCCCGAAGGCCACGTTGTCGGCCACCGTCTTGTGCGGAAAGAGCGCGTAGTTCTGGAACACCAGACCCAGATTACGGCGGTGAATCGGCAGGTCGTTCACCCTCCGCCCGCCAATGGATATATCGCCCTCGGTCGGATCAAGCAGCCCCGCGATCATCCTGAGTGTCGTCGTCTTTCCGCAGCCCGACGGGCCGAGCAGGGTCACGAAGCTGCCTTGCGGGATTTCAAGCGACATGCGGTGAACGGCAGTGAAGGTGCCGAAGCGCTTGACGATGTCGGTCAGGGTAACAGCACTCACGGGGCCAGATCCTATCGGTCAGGTTGCCCGGCCCGCCTGTTGACGGGCCGGGGCAGGGTTTCGCGTCAATAGCCGCGCTGGACGCGGGCGAAGGTCTCGGACCACTCGGCCTCGTTGCCGTTCCAGTAACCCGGATCAGCGAAGGTCAGCCCTTCGAGCGTGCCGGTCGGGTCGAAGGCCGGCAGCGTGGGGATCTTCTTGCCCAGATCCACCTTGGTCGGGTCGAGTGCGGGCGGATAGTTCTGCCCCTCCGCCACTGCGATCGAGGTTTCGACGTCGAGCATGAAGTTAAGCAACTCCTCGCAGGCCTCCATCGGGCTGCCCTTGATAACGAAGAGGCATTCCTGCCAGCCGAAACCTTTCGGCGGGTCGTAATAGCCGATGTCGTGGCCCTGCTCTTGCAACGCAAAGACGCGGCCGGACCAGGCTTCGGTGACGTGGATTTCCTCCTCGGCCAGAAGGCTCATCAATTCCGCGCCCGAGGCCCAGTATTTCAGTGCAAGATCGCGGTGCTGCCGGACGGCGTCCCAGACGGCTTCGATATCTGTAATGCCGTTCGGGTCCTGATCGGTCTGAAGCGCGCCGTACCAGACACGGGTGCGCCAATCGCTCCAGCCACCGATCTTGCCCTTGTGGGCTGCGTCGATCAGGATCTTCGCACCTTTCTCCTTCATCTCCTCGTCCGAAATGTACTTGCGGTTATACGCAAGCCCTGTCGAGCCGTAGTCGTAAGGCGCGGCGCTGAGACTGTCGGGTGTGACCGAACTGAAAGCATTGATCAGCGCGGGCATGACGTTCGCCATGTTAGGGATGTTGTCGAGGTTCAACGCGCTCGTAAGATCGAACGAATGATAGCGGGCATAATCGAAGACGCCGGAAAGATGGGCGATATTGTATTCGCCGGGCTGCGAGGCGCGGACCTGCGCGAGGTATTCATCGCCGCCGGGGAAGGTGCCGTCGACCACGGTGACGCCGGTTTTTTCAGTATAGGGATCGAACGCGTATTTGCGGAACGCCTCGGAGACGACGCCGCCCCAACCGTCAAACCGTACCTGCGTTACATCCTGAGCCATCGCGTATTTTGCGAATGGCGTCTGAAGCCCATAGGCGGCACCAGCCGCGCCGATCAGACCAAAGAACTTGCGGCGGGAAATGTCCCCGTTCCGGTAGCGCTCGCGCAGTCTTTCGTAGCGTGTCGTATTGTCCATTGTCAGCCTCCTTGCTGTGTTGCGTATCCGGGCGGTTCATCCGCCCCTTCTGTTTCCGAGGTATCGGGCGATGCCGGCCCCGACCAACGGCAGCCCGACGGTCATCACGATCATGACCGTGCCGAGCGCATTGATCTCGGGCGAGATGGAGTTGCGCAGCATCGAGAAGATTTGCGTCGGCACCGTTTCAACGCCGCCGGGTTTCCAGAAAAGCGTGCCGGTGATGTCGTCGAAACTGATGGTGAAAGCGAAGAGCGCGCCGGCTGCCACGGCAGGCATGAGCAGCGGCAGCGTCACCGCGAAGAAGGTCTGGCGCGGGGTCGCGCCAAGGCTCATCGCAGCCTCCTCGACATCGCGGCGGATCGAGACGAGCCGTGCCTGGACGACGAGGATCACGAAGGGCAGCGTGAAGATCACATGCCCCATCAGAAGTAGGAAGAAACTCTTGTTGATGTTGAGAAAATTCAGGAACAGCAGTAGCGCCACGGCCAGCACGACCTCGGGCACGAGGATCGGCGCGATCAGCAGCGTCGTGATCATGTCCCGCCCCGGCACCTTGTAGCGCACGAGCGCGAGCGCGGCGAGGACGCCGAGCGTCGTCGAGACGATCGCTGTCATGAGGCCGAGAACGATCGAGGTGCGGAAGGCCCGTACCACGGCATCATTTTCCCAAAGAGCCTGGAACCAGCGCAAGGAAAAGCCCGTCATCGGGAAGCTGCCGAACTGGCTGGCATTGAACGACAGCAGCACCACGACTGCGACCGGCAGAAACATGAAGAGGTAGACAAGCACCGTGTAGGCGCGGATGAGGGACCATCCCCAGTTCCTGTTGCCAGCCATCAGCCCAACCCCTTCGCAAGCTGCGCCATGCCGAGATAGCGGTTGTAGATGAGGACAAGCGCACCGAGGACCGCGAGAAGCGCGAGCGACAGCGCCGAGCCGAGCGGCCAGTTAAGCTGACGGATGATCGCCTCGAAGACGAGGTTGGCGAACATCGCGTCGCGCGGGCCGCCAAGGATTACCGGCGTGATATAGGTGCCCGCGCCGAGCACAAAGCAGAGAAGCCCGCCAGCCGCCAGACCTGGCAGCGACAAGGGCAGCGTCACCTGAAGGAAGCTCTGCCAGCGCGTCGCGCCGAGTGAATTCGCGGCATCCTCAAGGTTGATGTCGATGCCCTCCAGGCTCACATAGACATTCAGCACCATGAACGGCAGCAGGAAGTGCACGAGGCCGAGGATCACCGTCGCCTCGTTGTAAAGCATCTGGACCGGTTCCGAGATGATGCCGAGTGCCAGCAGCGCCGAATTCAGCGCCCCCGAGATGCCGAGGATGTTGATCCAGCTCATCGTCCGGATGATGTAGCTGATCCAGAACGGCAGCATCAGCAGGACAAGCAGGATGAGCTTATTGCCGCGCGACCGGGCGATGAAATAGGCGGCCGGATAGCCCAACAGCGCACAGAACACCGTGGTTATCCCGGCAATTTTGAGCGTGTTCAGCAGGATGTCGCGGTAGAATCTGTCGGTCAGAACATTCTGCCAGTTGTCCAGATGGAAGCCGGGCGTATCCGCGCCTGCGGCACTTCGCAGCCAGAAGGAATAGACCACGATGAAGAGAAGCGGCACGATCAGCAGCAACGTCACTGCCGTCAGTGCCGGGGACAGAAGTATCCATGGCTGCCGTCTCTCTCGTGACTCGATGGTCATCGCAACCAGCTTTCCCGATGCTGCTCCCTCTGCAGGGTGAGGCTGCAGGGCGTCATAAATCAAATAGATAATTGAAATTCTCAATATTGATGTAGTCTATGGCCATGACTCGACTCACCCCTGCCGAGCGCCTTGCGCGCGACCTGGACTGGAATCTCCTGCGCACCTTCCTCGTTCTGGCCCAATCTCGGTCCGTCACCGATGCCGCAGAGCGGTTGGGACTGAAGCAGCCGACCGTCTCAAGCGCGCTGAAGCGCTTGGAGGACCGGTTGGGCAAGCGTCTGATCAACCGCGGTCCCGGCGGGTTCGAACTGACGGCGGCGGGCCGGCTTCTGCATGCAGAGGCCACAGACATCCATGGCGCCATCATCCGGCTTGGCACGGTCATGCGCGATGTCGATGACGAGGTTCGCGGACATGTTTCGATCGCGATGGCCAGCCACGTTGTCTGCCCGCTCTTCGATGCCGCGCTGACCGAATTTCATACCGCCCATCCCGCCGCCACGCTTTCCATCGACGCCATGGCCAGCCGCGAGGCGTTGGAGGCGGTCACCTCGCGCCGTGCCTCCTTCGCGGTATGTCTGGTGAACGAACACAAGCCGGGGCTCGAATACCGGCGGCTGTTCCGCGAGTATTTCGGCCTTTTCTGCGGCCCGACGCATCCACTTTATGGCCGCGCCGGTCTCGCGACGGCCGATCTGGCGGGTCAGTCATCGGTGAGCTTCGTGACCGACCAGATGAACGACGCGCTGCGCGCCGTCACGATGATGCGCAGCGAGGCGCGGCTCGATGACCGCATCGTCGGCACTTCGGCCAACCTTGAGGAAGTCCGTCGTATGATCGTCGCCGGGCTGGGCATCGGCCCCTTGCCCCTCCACGTCGTGCGGGAGGATGTCGACATGGGACGGCTCTGGCGATTGCCGCCTTACGAGTCGCCGCCGGCAATCGACGTTCACGTAGTCTGGAACCCCCGGACCCGAGCGAACCGGGCGGAGCGGGCAGTTTTGACGGGGCTGCTGGAGCGTATCGACGCGACGCCCATGACAGAGCGGATTTACACGTAGGCTTGGTGGTGACACCCGACGCACAAGTTGCACATTGGCGCGGATAGCCAGCGAGCTTACAGTCGATGACGTTGTGAGTCTGTTGCGGCGCGGGCCCAAACTACAAAATCAAAAAAATTCACGACGCTGCCGCTGCCGCAATCGAGGACCGCGTACAGATATTTGTCTCCTAGGTGGATTGAGAGAGTTTGCGGCGGGACGCCCGGTCAGGCGTCGGTATGAGCCCGTCATCCGACATTTTGGATCAAACGAGTTCTGCTTTCCCGTGAGATCGTCGCGTGCGCGGTCTGTACTTACCATTGCTTTCCTCTCAGCACGTCGGATGTCGATGTCCCTCCGGAACGCCTTCCCGTGTTCAGTCCGGCAATGCACAAAATCGTAGCTCCAGATGTGATCGCGATGCTCAGGCCCCAGCTGCACCACCCGAGTTACCTTTAAAGTACGCGGCTCAATCCTAATGCGGCCTAACGTCGTCGAACGACGTGGCTCCGACGGTCTTTGTGAACAAGATCCAATCGCTTGCGTCAACATCCCAGTCACCCTTGATGACCGGACGGCGGGCGATCTGCCGGTAACCCTTCGCCGCATAGAGGCGAAGCGCTTCATAATGCGTGTCTTCGGCGATCAGACTGATGGTATCGTGACCGCCAGCGACCGCGATTGTTTCGGCATGCGCCAGCAACGCGCTGCCCACCCCCTTGCCGCGAAAGGCCTCATAAGTGGCCAAAACGTTCAGATACCACGCCCCTGGCGCCAGTGCTTCCAGTTCCAGCAGCGGCACGAAGATCGGTGGTGTTTCCGGGGCGATCGGGCCAGGTTCCGCGTCGGCGGCATAGCCAAGCAGGCATGCGGCGATCACGCCGTCGATCTCTGCCAGCCAAGCGTTGCGATAGGAGAAGTTCCCCGTTTCACGGGCCGCGCGTTCCTCACCAAGCGCCCACGGATCACCCCCGGGACCGACCGTTTTTTGCCAGAAATGCAGCGGCAGGTTGTCCGCCGCCATGTTGATGAAGCGCACCAAATGCGGGGCATCCGATGCTCTGGCCTTACGAATATCCATACTCACTATCCGTCCCTGCCGCGTCCTTTCGCGCGCTTAAGTCTTTGACTGATTTCGTGCCCGCTTGCCAGCAACTTCGGTGATCGCGCGCCCGCGCAGATCATCCGGCTTGCGCGACACATGGGCGCCACCTACCAAGGACGATATCCAACGAGATGCCACATGAGGACAGATATGAGCGATTCGGTTTTCCGCTTCCCCGAAACGGGCCCGGAGCCCATCACCACCGACCTGGAGGGTTGGGTCAAGACCGAGGGCAATCCGACAATGCGCTATTGGGTGCAGCACACCTCGCAAGATGGCAGCATGATTTCCGGCACTTGGGAGGCGACCACCGGCACCTGGCACGCGAGCTACCAGTTCTACGAGTTCGTTCACCTGATCGAGGGCCGCATCACCATAACGCCTGACGCTGGCACCCCTGTCACGCTAATGCCGGGCGACGCCTTCGTGGTCGAACCGACGTTCAAGGGCACCTGGACTATCGAGGAACCGGTACGCAAGCATTTCGCTATCAAGCTCAAGTAGCCCCGCCGCTTCTCCGTTGACCCGTCCGCGGCACCGACGACGGGCAGCCGCACCTCTACGGGCGAGCCCGAGTGACCGCTCTTCGGCTACTCCTTCTCAGATCTCAGATTGATCAGCCCCACCTAAGTGGCCCTGAACCACGTCCGGCGATACGACTTCGCGCATTGCCGGACCGACGGTGGCAAGGCATTCCGGACGCTGGACATCCTCGACGAACTCAGCCGAAAATGCCTGGCGATCAAGGTCGAACGCAGGCATAACGCCACCAGCGTAATCGATGCGCTCACCGACCTGTTCATCCTCCGCGTCCCACCCACCTACATCCGGTCGGACAACGGCCCTGAGTTCGTCGCCCAGGCGGTACGGGACTGGAGCACCGCCGGATCGGGCGATTTGCCCGCCTCGATCAGACGTTTGCCGATCATGTAGGCGCGGGCATCGTTCATCGCGT
>NZ_JAOWKZ010000004.1 GCF_025751495.1 Albidovulum litorale
ACGCCCCAGCCTGGCCCGCACCGATGATCACGATCCCGCCCATCTGCATTCTCCCTCTGGTCGCCGGTTGCGGCGACCCTATATCGTGGGTTCAGGGAAACGCAACGCGAGAGGACGACACATATGGCACTTTCCAAGGGCGACAGGCTGCCGGAAGCGACATTCGTTGAAATGGGCAAGGACGGCCCGAAGGAAGTGAACCTGTCCGAGCGATTGAAGGGCCGCAAGGTCGTCGTGTTCGGCCTGCCGGGCGCTTATACCGGCCCCTGCTCGACAATCCATATCCCGAGCTTCATCAAGACCGCCGCGGATTTTCGTGCAAAGGGCGTTGACGAGATCATCTGCGTCTCGGTGAACGATCCCTTTGTTCTGAAAGCCTGGGGGGAATCCACGGGCGCGACGGCGGCCGGGATCAGTTTCCTCGGCGATGCCGATGGCAGCTTTACCAAGGCGCTGGGCATGGACTTTACCGCGCCGCAAATCGGCCTTATCGGACGGTCAAACCGCTATGCGCTGGTACTGGATGACGGCGTCATAACGGCGTCGAAAGTGGACAAGCCCGGCGTCTGCGATATCTCCACCGGTGAACACCTGCTGGCGGAGCTCTGATCCATGCTCGAGACCGGCATGCGCCTGCCCGAGGCGCGGTTTCTTCGCATCGGCGCGGGCGGGCCGGAAGAGGTTCTTCTGTCCACGCTGGTCCGGGGCCGCAAGGTCGTGATCTTTGCGGTGCCGGGCGCGTTCACCCCGACCTGCGATTCCGCGCATGTGCCGAGCTTCATCCGCTCCATGGACGCCTATCGCGCCAAGGGTGTGGATGAGGTCATCTGCCTGTCGGTCAACGACGCGCATGTGATGCGCTACTGGGGCGAGACGACCGGTGCTGCTGCGGCGGGCATCACGATGCTCGCCGATGCGGACGGTGCCTTTGCCCGGGCGATGGGTCTTGCCTATGACAATCCCGCGGCGGGCATGTTCGGGCGCTCGCGCCGCTACGCGATGGCGGTCGAGGATGGCGTCGTGACGGCGTTCGAACTCGACCCGCTCGGCCAGTGCAGCCTGTCGACGGGTGAGGCGCTCTTGGAAAAGCTCTGAGCGCTATTTGCGGGCGTGGATCTGGCAGAGGCAGGCGACCGGCTCACCATGGTCGCGCTGCACCTCAGCCGCGCCCGCAATCTTGTCCATACGTTTTGCGAGCGTGAGGTCCAGCGCGGACAGGCCTTCGCAATCATGCGTGGTCAGGGTGACATCGACGACGTTGTAGATGTTCGACCATTCCGGGTGGTGGTTTAGCTTTTCGGCCTGAAGTGCCGCGCGGGACATGAAGCCCCAGGCCTCGGAAAAGTTTTTGAATTTCCAAATCTTGCGGATCGCGTCGCGCCCTTCGACGGCGTTCCATCCGGTTTCGCCCAGTGCGGGCAGGTCGGATTGCCGTTCGGCATCGGTCAGAAGTTCGGCCATGGCGCGTTCCTTTCAAGCTCTGTCTTGATCACGCCCCGGTATTCGGTTTCCGGAACGGTCCGTAATCGGCGAGGATTTCAATCTCTTCTCCGACAGCACGAGTCTCGGCCTCAAGATAGCGGGCGACGGCGGCGCGGAAAGAGGGTTTGGCGATCCAGTGCAGCGAATGGGTTTCGACCGGCAGGTAGCCCCGCGCCAGCTTGTGTTCGCCCTGCGCCCCCGCCTCGACGCGCGCCAGCCCCTGGGCTATGGCGTGGTCGATGGCGCGGTAGTAGCAGCATTCGAAATGCAGGAACGGGTGGTCCTCCACCGCGCCCCAGTAGCGGCCATAGAGCGTGTCGCGGCCGAGGAAGTTCAGGGCCCCGGCGATGGGGCGGCCCCCGCGTTCAGCGAGGATCAGCAGCACATCGTCCCGCATCGTTTCCTGCACCTCATCGAAGAAGGCGCGGGTCAGGTAGGGGCGGCCCCATTTGCGGCTGCCGGTATCCTGATAGAAGGCCCAGAAGGCGTCCCAGTGTTCGGGTTTCAGATCGTCGCCGGTCAGCGCCCGGATGGTCCCGCCGAAGCCCATTGCCCCTGTCCGTTCCTTGCGGATCGCCTTGCGCTTGCGGGAAGAAAGCTGGGCGAGGAAGGCGTCAAAGTCGGCGTAACCCCGATTTTCCCAGTGAAACTGCTGGGTGACGCGGTGCAGAAGACCCATCCGCGATCCGGCCTCTGCCTCATCTGTTGTGCAGAAGGTAATGTGGGCCGACGAAAGCCCATTGTCAGCGGCGATTTGGACCATCCCTTGCGTGAGCGCGGCAATGCCGGTTCCCTCCCATCCCGGACGGGTCAGAAAACGGCGACCGGTGGCGGGGGTGAAGGGCACGGCGGATTGCAGTTTGGGGTAGTAATTTCCCCCCGCCCGATGCAGCGCATCGGCCCAGCCGTGGTCGAAGATGTATTCACCCTGGCTGTGGTTTTTCGCATAGAGCGGCATCACGGCGATGATCTGACCATCGGCCCGCGCGACAAGGTGGTGCGGCTGCCAGCCCGTGCCCTGACCGACCGATCCCGACCGTTCCAGAGCCGAAAGAAACCGGTAGGTGGTAAAGGGGTCGATGGCACGGCCATCCGCCGCTTCCGGGCAGGCGCAGGCGTCCCAGTCGGCCTCGGCGATGTCGCCAAGGCCGGAGAGCGCGGTGATTTCGATGGCTGTCTGATCCATGGCCCTGCCTTACCCATGACTTGGGGGCGGGCCCTGTCTTTCGTCAAGCCGTCAGCGCGGCATTGTACCCTTCGAAGGTGATGTTTCCGGCGATGCGGCGGGCTTTTGCCTCTGCTTCGGCCGAGCGGATCGTCCAGCACAGCACCTCGGCGCCCGATGCCTTCAACTCGGCCACACGCGGCCGGGCGAGGTCGGCGGCCTCGTGCGAGATGAAGCTCGCTCCCACCCGGTCGTAGTCCGGAATGTCCCGCAACCGGTCCCGAGCGGCGGGGGGCAGGAGCGGCCAGTCTTCGGCCGTGTAGGCCGAGGTAACAAGCCCGCGCGGGAGTTGCGGGGCAGCCTCGGCAAGAGCCGCGACCGAATGCGGGTTGAAAGACATGAGCGCGACGGGGCCGTCATAGGCCCTGAGGATATCGGCGACGGCCCGTTCCAGCGGCCCGACATCGGGGCCCATCGCGCCGTCCTGATCCTTGATCTCGATCAGCAGCGGCACCCGGCCCGCGACGAGGTCGAGCATGTCGGCCAGGGTCGGAATACCCTCATCCCCGCCGGTCAGGGGAAGTGCTTTAAGCTCCGCCGCTGTCCGGCCACGAACGCGGCCCGGTATGCCGGTCAGACGCTTCAGGTCGTAGTCGTGAAAGACCATCGGCACACCGTCGGCCGATGGCTGGATATCGCATTCGATCCCGTATCCCGCCGCGATGGCAGCGCGGAAGGCGGCAAGCGAATTCTCGGGTCTTCCCAAGGCCTTATTGTGAAAGCCCCGATGCGCGATCGGGGCTTTCAGAAAGGCGTCCGGCAAGGGCACCGGCACCATCAGCGGACCTGAATGACCGCGTCGATTTCAACCGCGACGCCGAGCGGCAGCGAGGGGGTGGAGACGGCGGCGCGGGCATGACGGCCGGCATCGCCAAGCACCTCGACCATGAGGTCGGAGCAGCCGTTGATGACCTTGGGCTGGTCGGTGAAATCGGCTGTCGAATTGACGAAACCGCCCAGTTTCACGACCCGCACGATGCGGTCGAGATCACCGCCGAGCGCGGCGCGGGCCTGCGCCAGAATGGCGATGCCGCATTGCCGTGCAGCCTTTGCGCCGCCTTCGACATCCATGTTGCCGCCGAGACAGCCCTTGATGAGCCCGTCCGGCCCGGCGCTGATCTGGCCCGAGATGAAGAGCATGTCACCGGCCAGCACATAGGGCACGTAATTCGCGGCGGGCGCGGGGGCGTCCGGCAGGGTGATGCCAAGTTCTGCAAGGCGTGCGTCGATCTTTCCGGCCATGAAATCCTCCTGTTCCGTTCGGCGCGGAAGCTAGCCGCGTGGCGGGTTCAAGGAAAGGGCAAAAAGCCGCCATCCTCCCGGGTTCGCAAGTGTTACCGGAATATGATCTGCGAGACCGCAAGCGGCTGCCTTGCCATACCCGCCCGTCGAGTGGTTCAAACGAAAATCCGGGTTATTGCCCTGAAATCAGCCAATTGGCCGGTCTGCAAAGCGTCTGCATCCTGTCGGCAAAACGTATGGCAACCGGCCCGACACGGCATGCGAGCGCGAGGCTGCCGCGGATCCGCGTCGTTGGCCCGAAAAACCACTCGTGTGGCCCGCCGGTTCTGAATATTGTCTGAAAAACGGAAGGGACGGGTGTGAAGGCAGATTTCATCATCGTGGGCGCAGGCTCGGCGGGGTGCGTTCTCGCGAACCGTCTGAGCGCCGATCCGTCCGTCAGGGTGCTGCTTCTGGAAGCGGGTCCCCGCGACCTCAATCCGTGGATTCACATCCCGGTCGGTTACTTCAAGACCATGCACAATCCTTCGGTCGACTGGTGTTACCGAACCGAACCCGATCCGGGCCTGAACGGGCGGTCGATCGACTGGCCGCGCGGCAAGGTGCTGGGCGGGTCGTCCTCGCTGAACGGCCTTTTATACGTACGCGGCCAGAGGCAGGACTACGACCGCTGGTGCCAGATGGGCAATACCGGCTGGGGCTGGGATGATGTGCTGCCGCTTTTCCGGCGGGCCGAGAACAACGAGCGCGGTGCCGATGAATTTCACGGCGATGACGGGCCGCTTTCGGTGTCGGATATGCGCATCCGGAGGCCCATCTGCGACGCTTGGATCGCTGCGGCGCAGGCGGCGGGATATCCGTTCAACCCCGATTACAACGGTGCCGAGCAGGAAGGGGCAAGCTGTTTCCAGCTGACCACGAAGAACGGCCGCAGGTGCAGCGCGGCGGTGGCCTATCTCAGGCCCGCCAGATCACGGACCAATCTGCAGATCGTGACGCGCGCGGCGGTGCAGCGGATCGATCTGGAGGGCCGCCGAGCGGTTGGCGTGACCTACAAGGATGCGGGCGGCAGAACGGTCACCGCGACGGCGCGGCGCGAGGTCATCCTGTCGGGCGGGGCGATTGGGTCGCCGCAGATCCTGATGCTGTCGGGCATCGGCGCGGCGGCCGACCTGAGCGCCAAAGGGATCACGCCCCTGCACGACTTGCCCGGCGTCGGCAGGAACCTGCAGGACCATCTGCAGGCGCGCCTTGTCTACAAATGCACCGAACCGACGCTGAACGATGAAGTGCGGAGCCTGTTTGACCGCGCGCGGATCGCGCTGACATATGCTCTCTTCCGGTCGGGGCCGATGACGATGGCGGCAAGCCTCGCGACGGGGTTCTTCAAGACCCGGCCCGATGTTGAAACCCCCGATATCCAGTTTCATGTCCAGCCCTGGTCTGCTGACAGCCCCGGCAAGGGCGTTCATCCATTTTCGGCCTTCACCATGTCGGTTTGCCAGTTGCGGCCCGAAAGCCGGGGCGAGATACGGCTGGCCGGGCCGGACCCGGCGACCTATCCGAAGATCATCCCGAACTACCTGTCGGCCGAAACCGACCGGCGTACCCTCGTCGAAGGTGTCAGGATTGCGCGCAGGATCGCCCGGCACGCGCCACTCTCTTCGAAAATCGCGGAGGAATACCGGCCCGATGCCGGCCTCGACATGGACGACTACGCAGGCACGCTGGACTGGGCGCGCAACAACAGTGTCTCGATCTATCACCCGACCGG
Source organism: Albidovulum litorale (assembly GCF_025751495.1). Lineage (GTDB taxonomy): Bacteria > Pseudomonadota > Alphaproteobacteria > Rhodobacterales > Rhodobacteraceae > Albidovulum > Albidovulum litorale. Next base: position 5,724 of record NZ_JAOWKZ010000004.1, read on the forward strand.
AACCTGCAAGATGGGATCAGACCCGGGATCGGTCGTGGACAGCGCCTTGCGGGTGCACGGGATTGAAGGGCTGCGCGTCGCGGATTGTTCGATCATGCCCGAGATCGTGTCGGGCAATACTAATGCCCCTGCGATCATGATTGGCGAAAAGGCGTCGGACCTGATCCTTTTGGCGAGGTGAGCGCTTTACGGTAACCCGGCGTTTTTATTCGTGATGCGTCTATGTCCGAAAAACAGCTCGACCGACCGTGTCATCAATCAACTTGCGCAAAATCAGGGCGCAATGGTGGGCCCTCCGCCTCATGCCGTCAAGTTCGGGAATCCGATATCGCGGTGTTGAGGAAATTTCTTTGAAGACTCAGCCCATTCGTCTTGCATTCGCCTTGCGTGGCGGGAATTCTGGACCTGTCGCGGGCACGCCCGCCGTCAGATGAGAGGCCGTCATGTATCGTGCTCGTCTCTTCGCGATCCGCCATTCACGCAAGTTCGAGTGGATCTACAAACGCGTCGAACAGGTCATGGTCGCGCTTGACCCGGTCTTTGCGAAGATCGGGTATGGGCGGGTGGAACGGCCCATTGCGCTGGTTGAGCAGGGCATCAAGACGGTGCTTTTTGACTGCAAGATGTGCGGGCAATGCGTGTTGTCGTCGACCGGCATGTCCTGCCCGATGAATTGCCCCAAGGAACTCAGGAACGGCCCCTGCGGCGGTGTGCGGGAGGGCGGGTATTGCGAGGTGAAGCCCTGGATGAAATGCGTCTGGTCGCTGGCCTGGGATGGCGCGTCACGCATGAAGGAAGGCGACAAGATCCGCGAGGTGCTGCCCCCCGTGGACCGCAGCCTGAAAGGGTCATCGTCCTGGCTAAGGGTCAGCCGCGAGAAGGCCGCGAAACTTCGCGAGGCGCGTGAAGCGGCCCGCACCGCCGTCGCAGAGGCTTTCCCCGAGGCGCGTGCGATCGAACCCTCTTCCGCACCCCTTGCCGAGGAACCGGCGAGCGCCATCAACCGGGAGGTGCTGAAGAAATGAGCCCGTCCGATTATACCGATCAGGTCCCGGTCTATGCCCCGCCGCCGGAAGGCCATGTCTCCCATTCCCGGCTGGAGCGTGTCCTGCGCGCGGGCCGTTTCGCGGTGACGGCGGAACTGAACCCGCCCGACAGCGCTGATCCGTCAGACGTCTTCGATGCGGCGCAGCCGTTAGGCGAGGTGGCCGATGCGATCAACGCGACCGATGCTTCGGGCGCGAACTGCCACATGTCCTCGATCGGGATATCGGCGCTTCTGACACGGGCGGGCTATTCGACGGTCTACCAGATCTCCTGCCGCGACCGGAACCGGATCGCCATTCAGGGCGATGTTCTGGGGGCCGCCGCGATGGGGGTGACGAACGTCCTTTGCCTGACCGGGGACGGCGTGGGTGTCGGGGATCAGCCGGGCGCGAAGCCGGTTTTCGATTTCGACTCGCTCACGCTGCTGCGCACAATTCGCACGATGCGCGATCAGGGCATGTTCCTGTCCGGCCGCAAAATCACGCGGCCGCCACAGATGTTCCTCGGCGCGGCAGAGAACCCCTGCATCCATCCGCATGACTGGCGCCCCGACCGGCTGGCGAAAAAAGTCGAGGCGGGGGCGGAGTTCATCCAGACCAATTATATCTACGACATCCCGCTTTTCGAGAAATTCATGGCGCGCGTGCGCGACATGGGGCTCGACAAGCGGGTCTACATCCTGGCCGGTGTTGGCCCCCTGGCCTCGGCCAAGGCGGCGCGCTGGATGCGGTCGAACGTGCCGGGCATCCATGTGCCCGACGCGCTGATCGACCGGATGGAGAAGGCCGAAAAGCCCGGCGCAGAGGGCAAGAAGATCTGCATTGAGCTCATTCAGCAGATCCGCGAGATCAAGGGTGTCGCGGGGGTTCACGTGATGGCCTACCGGCGCGAACATCAGGTGTCCGAGATCATCCTGGAATCGGGCGTTCTGGCTGGCCGCAAGGCGAAACGGCGGGTTGGAGGTCCGGAATAGGTTGATTTGCGCGTGATGTCCCGGACTGAACGTCTTTCCGCCTCATTGTAATCAAGATTGGTGGCTTTTGTCTCCGCTAACGAGACAATGGGGCGCCGCGAATGCACAGTACCGATGTTAGGGAAGTCCGGAGGACGGGCATGTTTGTTCCCGTGGTCTTTACGGCCACCATTTTTCTTTCGGCATCGCTGCTGTTCTTCGTTCAGCCGCTTTTTGCCAAGATAGTCCTGCCGCAGATCGGCGGTGCGCCCGCGGTATGGACGACGGCAATGCTGTTCTTCCAGAGCGTGCTGATCGGCGGGTACCTCTATTCGCATCTGAGCACGCGATATCTGGGAACGCGCGCGCAGGTCGGGCTGCATCTTGCGCTATGGGCCCTTGCGCTGTGGTTCCTGCCGCTGTCTATCCCGGAGGGATGGACCTATGATGCCGACACCTCGGTTGCGTGGCAGACGCTGGTCCTCTTCGGCGTTGGTGTCGGCGTTCCGTTCGGGGTTCTCTCGGCCAATGCGCCACTGATCCAGGCCTGGTATGCACGGAGCGACGGGCCATCGGCCGATGACCCCTATTTCCTTTATGGCGCCAGCAACCTCGGCTCGCTCGCGGCCCTGCTCGCCTTTCCGCTGGTCGCGGAACCCCTGTTCGGTGCGACGCGTATCGGGCAGGGATGGGCGATTGGGTTCCTTGCCTTGGGCGGGTTCCTACTGGTCAGCGGTCTTTGCGCGGCGCGCGGCGGGTCTGCGGCCCGGCCCGTGCTGGCAGCAGGGAGTGATCACGCGCCGGTCCAGTTGAAGCAGATCGTGCACTGGTTGCTTCTGGCCTTCGTGCCGTCGTCGATGATGTTGGCGGTGACGACCAAGATCAGCACCGATCTTGGTGCGATCCCGCTGATCTGGGTCGTGCCGCTGGCACTCTATCTCCTCAGCTTCGTCCTGACTTTCAGCCGCCGGAACTACACCACTACTGGAGGTTTGCGTTGGGCCTATCTTGTGGCGCTTGGATGCCTCGGAACGATCTTCTCCGGCATCACGGGCGCCCATACCAACTTCTATGGTATTGCGGGGCTGGTCATCAGCTTCTTCGTAGTCGCACTCTACGCCCATCGCAGATTGTATGAGAACCGCCCGGGCAGCGCGCATCTGACGCTCTTTTACGTCGTCATGTCGCTCGGCGGAGCTTTGGGAGGGCTTTTCAATTCGATCATCGCGCCGGTGGCGTTCGACAGCTTGGCCGAAGGTGGCGTCACGACTCTGGTGGCGACGACTCTGATCCTGACCGCAGCCATGCGGCCGACGTGGAAAAGCGCCAAAGTGGGTATTCTTGTCGGGCTGTTAGGAATTGTCCCGCTCATGATCGCGCTTTGGGTGCTTGGAATCGATAACCGGCCGTTGCTTAAGGTGGTTGTGATGGCCTCGGCCGCTATTGTAGCGCTTGCCCTACGCCGGACCATGTCGTCCGCCGCCATCGCTGCCCTGATCGTCGCTATCACCGGATCCTATGTCATTCCCGACGGGTCGCTTTATCAGGGGCGCAGTTTCTTTGGCGCCCATCGTGTGAGCCAGGACACGATTCTGCGCCAATACACAAACGGCACCACGATCCATGGCGTACAGCGTCTCTCGCAGTTTGGCGACATGCGGCCCGATCCTTTGTTCTATTACCATAAGAACGGCCCGATGGCGCAGGTCCTGACGTCGGATATCGGCGATACGGCGAAGAAGGTCGGCGTCGTCGGTCTGGGCGTCGGCTCGCTTGCCTGCTACCGGCAGCCGGGGCAGGAATGGCAGTTCTACGAGATCGACCGTGTGGTCGACGATATCGCGCGCAACCCCGCCTACTTCACCTTCATGTCAAACTGCGCCGGGGATACGCCGACCAATTTCGGCGACGCGCGGATGGTTCTGGCCCGGCAGGACGGGCTACAATACGACATTCTGGTGATCGACGCCTATGGCTCGGACGCGGTGCCGATCCATCTGACAACGCATGAGGCGATGCAGGTCTATCTTGACCGGCTGAGCCCGGATGGCGTGCTGCTTTACCATATCTCGAACCGCTACTATGCGATCCAGCGGCCGTTGGCGCGCAGCGCCGAGACATTGGGTCTTGTCGCGCGCATTCAGCATTATCCCGGTGGTTCCGGCAAGGACCCGGGCGACATCCCGTCGCGCGTTGTCATGTTAAGCCGGAGCGAGGCTGCTCTTGGTGTGATCGCCGACGATCCCCGCTGGGTTCCTCTGCCGTCAGATGGCGGACGGATCTGGACCGACGACTACGCCAACCTGCTATCGGTTCTGGAGTAGCGGCGTTTCATCCCAAGGTTGCCGCTGCCTCGCTTCGTGAGAGGATGAGGCCCGTCAGCCGAGGGCCTTGCCATGAGTGTGAGGAAGGAAATCGACGGCGCGTAATCGGGCTGGGGGTCGGGAAGGCTTCGCTCATCTTTGAAAAGGATGGCCGCGTCACGAGCCGGGGGACTGATCTGGTGAGCCATGCCACGGGTTCGAACCGTATCCGGGGCGGGTCGGTGAACCTCAACTGACCGCCGTCAGTCGAATGCATAGCCGACCCCGTTCTTGCTGCCGTTTACGGTGAAACGAGTCAGACCCTGCTCCTCCTGCTCGCGTTAAAGGACCTGTCGGCTGAGTTCGTGCAGAAGCGTGATGGCATGGGCATTCTCGACCTCGGCGAGCAAGATCCATTACGCTCAATCAGACTTCAATCGGCTTGGCGATCGGGAAAGCGCGCGACTGATTTAATCACGTCTGATTGCAGACCTTTACCTTGATGAAACATGTCCGAGCGCTGCTGTTGCAATGTCGGCGTCTTTGCGTCAGCCTCTTCAGCCTTTTATGGCACCCCGGTGCCGGGACGCATGGTGGCGACCAGTTCCGCGACCTTGATGCCGAACTTGCGCATCTCGGACTTGTTCATGATCGCGCCGTCCCGGGTCAGATACATCCAGTCGGTCGCCGTTAGCGTGTGCCCCCCCGCCTCTGGCGGCAGCACGATCTTGTAACGCAGCATCACGGTCGCGCCCGAGACGATGCCCTGCGCCTCGCCGACGATATCGTCGGCGGTCGCAGTGAACGTGTTGCCGGGGCCGATCTTCAGGTTCCATTGGCGGTGCTGTTCGACGCCGTTGGAATAGATGAAATGCTCACTCAGCGTACCTGTGTCGCCCTCCCATTCACCGACCATTTTGGCAACGAACGTATTGGTCATCCTGCCGCTCGGACCGTAGATCACGCCCTCAGAGAGTATCGGTCCCGACAGATGCTCCTTCAGCGAAAAGGCGGGGCCGGTATCGGCATAGTCGGCAGGACTTTGGGCCCGAAAGCTCAGAAACAGGGTCTTGGCGGCGATCCCGACAATGACAAGGACCAGGATGAAGGCGACGAGCTTCATTGTTTTCATTCCTTTGACGGAAGCGCGAGGATCATGGCAATCGCGCAGAGTTTGAGCATGCAGGGCACGACGGCATAGGCGATGTTGAGCGTGACCAGCGCATCGGCGCTGTTGATCTGACCGGGGACAAAGCCGCTTTGGCCGAGCACGGGAAGGACGGCGAAGGCGGCGAGTGCGAGGCCGAGCTTTCCGGCAAAGGACCAGATGCCAAAGGCGGCCGAGGCGTTTAGCCCGGCGGTAGTCAGCGCGACCGAGAACATGGCGGGCAGAATGACCATGTCCGCACCGAGTGCCGCGCCGGACGCCAGGCAGATCACGGCGAAGCCGATCAGGCTGCCGGGGGCAAGAAAGGCCGCGCCGACGAAACCCAGAACAGCGAGCGGCATGGCGATCAGAAGCGTCGTTTTGGGGCCGAAACGATGGCTGGCCCGGGTCCAGAACGGAACGCTGAGGCCAGCGGACAGGAAGAAGAGGACCAGAAGCGGTCCGGCCTTTCCGGGAAGATTCAGGCGATCCTCCACGAAGAACAGAAACAGGGTGGAGGTGATGGCTACGGGCAGGCTGTTGACCAGCGCGATGGCGAGAAGACGCAGCGCCCCCGCCCGGGCCATAGCCGGGAGAGACAGCGCCTGGCCCACAACAGGCGGCCGCCGCCAGATTGGCAGGGTCAGCGTCGCCGTAAGGATCGCGATCGTACCAAGGAGCAAACCGAAAACCGGATAACCCTGACCCGGTGCCCCCATGGCGAAGAGAAGAGACGGCGCCATCGCCGCAATCACGACACCGCCCAGCATTCCGCCTTCGCGAAAGGCCGCGAGCGTCAGCAGTTCGCCCGCCCCGGGGCGGACAGCCAGGGTCGCGCTGCGCCCGTAGAGCAGGATCGTGCCGAGGCTGTAGGCTGAAAACAGCAGGATCAGGATCGCCACTAGTTGCGGGACCACCTGCGGCCCCGGCCGAAGCAGGAAGAGCAGGGGAAACCCGACCGCCAGCCCGCCTGCCGCGCTGAGGGCAAACAGGATTTGCGCCCGTGGCCACCGGTCAATGGCCCAGCCGATCAGCGGGTCCTGCACCAGATCGATCAGACGGATCAGCAACAGGACGGTGCCGATCGTGCCAAGCGCAATGCCGAGTTCGGCAGAGGCGAAACGCGGCAGATGGATATAAAGCGGAATGCCGGCCGACGCCAACATCAGCGCGTAGAGACTGACGCGCGGATAGACCATCACTGGCCGCGCAGCTTGCGGGTAAAGCCGGGCGAACGGGTGTCGTCGCCGAGAAAGATCGCCATGAACCGCTGCTTGATCTGCGGATGGGACAGCGCGCACATGCGGCGGTCGTTGCGCCAGAACAGAATCTCGTCAGGGCCATTGGACACCGCGAGGTACCTGTCGCCTTTGCCGACATCATCAAAGCACCGAGCAAGCTGATCCTTCACGGGCAAAGGCGCGCCGGTGCGACCGATTTCGCGCAATGTGGCTTCGACAAGGTCGGTCTGGGTCAGCCCGCGGAGATACGTCAGCTCCAGCGCGAGGTCATCCTGCCAGTCGAGCGGCTTGCCTTCCGGCGTGTATAGGCGCGCGTGATAAAGAGGAAAGCCGAAATAGCGCAACGTCGCCTGACCACGAAGTTCGGCATCGCGCAGGGCAGACGAAACCGGAACGGCCTGTGCGATTGCCGGGCAAAAAAGCAGAAAGAGGGAAAAGAGCACCCTAGGCATGGGCGAGCTCTACCTGCACGACATTGGTATGGCCAACCGCGAAGGACGCCGCGCAGATCTCAAGGTAGTATTTCCAGTTCCGGAAGAACGGCTCGCCGTAACCCAATGTGCCGATCCTGAACTTCTGTGCGGACAGGCGTTCGGACCACATGCGGCAGGTTCTGGCGTAGTCCTGGCCGAAGGCGAAGCTGTCACGCAGCCGAAGACCGGCCATCTGCGCCTGCTCGGCGATCTTCGTATCCGATAGAAGCATGCCACCCGGAAACACATATTGGCGGATATAATCCGTAGACGTCCGGTAGGTTTCGAAGAAACCGTCCGCCACGGTTATTGCCTGCAAGAGCACTCTGCCGCCTTCGGCAAGGTTGCGTTTCAATACCGCGAAATAGCTCGGCCAGTAGCGCATCCCGACCGCCTCGATCATCTCGATGGAGACGATGTTGTCATATCGCCCGTCAATGTCGCGATAATCCCGCAGCTGTATGTCCGCGCGCCCGTCAAGCCGGCATTCGGCGTAGCTGTGCTGGTTGCGCGAGATCGTGACACCGGTAACCGCGCGGCCGTCTTCCGCAGCCTGTTCGGCGAACCCGCCCCATCCGCAACCGATTTCAAGGACCCGATCGCCGTTGCCCAGCCGCGACAGGGCGCGCGCGTTCTTGCGGTGCTGAGCGCGCCCCAGATCGGCGTCGCCGGGTGCGAACAGACCGGAGGAATAGGTCATCCCGTCGTCGAGCCAGAGTTGGTAGAACTCGTTCCCGACGTCGTAATGCGATCGGATGTTGCGGGCCGCGCCGCGGCGCGAATTTGCGCGCAGAACCGTATCGACGAGCCGAAACTTCGCGCGGGTGAAGGGGCCTGCATGATCGTAGGCACCAAGCTGATCGCGGTTCTGCATTGCAACGGTCATCAGCGTCTCGACCGAGGGTGTATCCCACAAGCCCTGCACAAAAGCCTCGCCCAGACCGACCTGTCCGGTCGCCGCCATGGCAGAAATGGCGGACCAGTCCCGGATGATCATCTCGGCCTCGGGCCCGGTCGTGCCGAAACGGTGCGTCTCGCCCTCGGGCGTCCGGAGGGTCAGCTGACCGTCACGCAGGCGCTCGCAGGTCGACAGGAACTGCGATTTCAGCGCTCTGTTGGTAAGGTACATCTTCGGTCTCTCTCTGCTGATGGCCTTGATTGATCATCCGGACGACACGCATGGCGCTGGCGATGCCGTCCTCGTGGAAGCCGTAGCGGTTATAGGCCCCGACGAACCAGGTGCGGTTTTGCCCCTGCATCGCACGGATATGGGCCTGGGCGCGAAGCGCATCCTGATCAAAGACAGGGTGGGCGAACTCGACTTCGTCGTAGATATGCTCACGCGGAATGTCGCAGGTCGGATTGAGCGTCACGAAAAGAGGGTCTTCCTCGGGGATGTTCTGGAGTCTGTTCATCCAGTAGGTCACACCGACAGCGCCATCCTGCGACCGATAGACCCAGCTTGACCAGCTGGCCCGCCGTTTGGGCATTTGGTTCGGGTCGCAGTGCAAAACGGCCCGGTTCGGCTGATAGCGGATCCTGCCAAGGGCATCAGCTTCCGCTGAGGTCGCAGTGTCCCCCAGGATATTAATGGCCTGATCGGAATGGCAGGCGAATATCACTTCGTCGAAGACCTCCGCTTCGCAATTGGCGGCCTGGACAGTAACGCCGAACGGAAACCGCTCGATGCTCGTTACGGGCTGTCCGGTGAGGATCTTGCAACCCCGCTGAAGCAGCGCCGCTTCGACGCGGCGGACATATTCGATGCTTCCCCCCTTGACGGTCCACCATTGGTGTTGAGCGGAGCCTGCCAGCAAGGCATGATTTCTGAAGAAGCGCACCAATGACCTTGCCGGGAACCGGTCAACGTCTTCGGTGGGCGTCGACCAGATGGCACCGCACATCGGCATGAGGTAGTTATTGCGAAACCAAGTACCGAGGCGAAGCTCGGCCACGAGATCGCCAATGGTCTTGTCGTCGTGATCGGCGGCTTTTTCAGCCTCTTTTCCGAACCGGACAATATCGGCGATCATCCCGTAATAAGCCGGACGGACCAGATTGCGCCGCTGAGCGACGATGCTGCGCAGGCTGTTCAGCCCGTATTCGACCCGGCCGTTGTCGATGCTCGCCGCAAAGCTCATCTCGCTTTTCATGACCGGCACGTCGAGTTCCCGGAACAGGCGGGTGAGATAGGGGTAGGTGACATAGTTAAACACGATGAAGCCCGTATCCACCGGCTGATCGCCGTTCTTTCCGGCCATAACAGTGCGGGCATGACCGCCGAGCCTCGGAGCCGCCTCGAACAGGGTCACATCATGGTCCGGCGCAAGGTAATAGGCGGCAGAAAGACCGGATATCCCGCCCCCGACGATGGCAATCCGCTTGCGGTCCCCGCGCTCGTGATCAAACATTCTCACCCATCCCAGCATGCTTTTTAGTGAGATTACGCAGGATCTGCGGCCTTGGATCAATCAAAGTCACCTGCCGACGAAGTTGTTTGATCCAAAGCCCGAAGGCAGTCGTATAAACAGGGTCATGATTGAGCACATTCAGGGTCACACCACGCATGCCCGCCGCGGAGCGTTGAAGAACGCCTTCCGCTATGGTGTCGACTATGTGCTTTGCGATCACGACACGACCGAACGCCCGTGGCTCCTGTCACGCAATCGGTTCAATCTCTGGTCACTTTGGGACCGGCATAACGGCGGTCCACGCAATGCAGGACTTGGATTCGACTGGTTTCGTGAAGAACTTATGCAACGCGGCATCCCGCTTGACGGTACGCAACTCCTGCTGCTGACGCAGCCGAGTTTTCTCTGGTTCCACTTCAACCCGGTCAGTTTCTGGATCGCGCTCAGGAATGACCGACCCTGTGCCTTCATCGCCGAGGTCAACAACACATTCGGCCACCGGCATTGCTATTTCTGCGCACATGACGATTTCCGTCCGATCGGCACCACCGACACCATCTCTGCCGCCAAGCTTATGCATGTGTCGCCATTTCAGAAAGTGGCCGGACAATACCGTTTCAACTTCGACTTCGCTGCGGATGCCATCCGCATCCGTATCCTCTATGAGAACGGCGCGGAAGGCGTTGTGGCGACGCTGAGCGGCACACGTCGCCCGGCGAACAGCAGATCCTTGCTTTGGGCCGCCCTGCGTCGCCCGTTCGGCGCGGCCCGTGTCCTGGCGCTCATCCACTGGCAGGCCCTGATCCTCTGGCGCAAGCGCGCGCCGTTCCTGAAACCGCCGCCGCCTCCCGCCAAGCTCGTTTCCGAAAGCGCCGCGCCACGAGAGCCCGCAGAATGACCAAAATGTGTGGAAAAACCTACTGGCTGATCGGAGCGAGCGAGGGGTTAGGTCGGGCGCTGGCAAGGAAACTGGACGGCCGGGGCGCCCGGCTGGTGCTTTCGGCCCGAAGCGCCGAGCGGCTGAACTCGCTCGCAAGCGAACTCAGCGATGCACGGGTTGTGCCTGTCGACGTGACCGACCATATGTCCGTACGCTCTGCCGTCGGCTCTGTCTGGCCGGTGGATGGTATCATCTACAACGCGGGTGCCTACACGCCCATGCGCGCGACCGAGTGGGATGCCGATGCCGCGCTGACGATGTGTGACGTGAACTTCCTTGGCGCGATGCGGGTGCTTGGAGAGATCGTGCCGCAGATGGTGTCCCGAGGGCACGGCGATATCACGCTGATCGGATCTCTCGCCGGCTATCGCGGCCTGCCTGCGGCGATCGGCTATGGGGCCAGCAAGGCGGCACTGGTGAGCCTTGCCGAAACCATGCGGCATGATCTGAAGGGGACCGGCGTCGTGGTCCGTCTCGTCAACCCGGGCTTCATCAAGACCCGCCTGACCGAGAAGAACAGCTTCCGGATGCCGATGATCATGACGCCGGAAGCCGCGGCTGATCACGTCGCGCGGGCCATGCGGTCCCGTCGATTCCGCACTGACTTTCCCGCGCCGTTTTCATGGCTTCTCAAGAGTTTCGTTTTCCTGCCCGACATTCTGGTCTATCGCGGTCGGTAGGCACCTACAGTCCAAGAAGCAAGGGTCAGGACGCTCTCTTCTCAGGCCTCGCTGGATGAAGGTTGAGCATTCAGACAAAAAGAACCGGTGCTGCCCTGAATTGGCAGCACCGGTTTTTTCGGTCATCAGCGGAAGTCGACCTTATGTGCAGCCGATCAGTGGCAGGCCGGGCGCTGTCCCGGCAAAAGCACCTTGTCGACGACATGGATCACGCCGTTGTCGGCCATGATGTCCGCGACAACGACATTCGCCATCTCACCGGTTCCATCGGCGATCGTCACGCCATCGCTGCCTGCGGTGATGCAGAGCCGCTCGCTGGCCAGAAGCGGCTTGAAGTAGTTCGATCCGGCCGGGATCATGCTGGCGGTCAGCTTGCGGTCATCCACATGGTAGAGCAGCACATCGGTCAGTTGCGCCTTGTTCGCGGGCTCGAGAAGGGACTCCACGGTCCCGGCGGGTAGCGCGGCGAATGCATCGTTCAGCGGCGCGTAGACGGTGAAGGGGCCCGGTCCGGACAAGGTCTCGGCCAGACCGGCCGCGGTAACAGCTGCAACGAGGGTCGAGAAACGTTCATCACCCGCGGCAATCTCGACGATGTTTGCGGCTTGCGCAGTTGTTGCCGACATGGCGATCGCGAATGCTGCGGCGGTGGCTTTCAGATTGGCTTTCATTCCCTGGTCTCCGGTTTGGCGGGCCTCTGCGCCCGGTCTGCTTCAATGTTCGTGCAAGGGATACGGAGGCGGTCGAAAAGTGGATCATCGACTCACGAATTCGTGATTTAAGTTACTGTTATAAATATAAAAAAGCCGCCGGAATCACCGGCGGCCCGAACTGCGCGGTCGTGGTAAGATCAGATCCGGAACAGCGGTTGCAACAGGCGCGGCATAAGTGCACGGAACCGGAGCGGCGCATCGGTTGCCGCGAGGCAGATACAGGCGTCGCCCGGACCGGCGACCGGCGTGTGGGCCAGTTCCTCGTCGGCAACCTCGAGATCTCCGATCCCGAACTGCCCGGTTTCATCGGCGAAGCTTCCCTGCAGCACCAATGTCAGTTCCAGGCCGTTATGCCCATGGTCGGGAACCGCCTGACCCGGAGGAATGTAGAGAAGACGCGCAGAGCCGGCATTTCCCGCCATGAGAATATCCTGACGCACCCCCGTCCCAAGGGTTTTCCAGCGCGGCGCGCCGCCCTTCAATGCCTCCATAACCGGTCCGGGGAAGATGCCCGACCGTTTGGCCACAGGTTCTGGCGTATAGGGGTCGTCAAGCTTGGAAAGGACATCTGTCTTTAGACTGCCCGAAAGTGATTCCCCGTCGACCGTTTCCAGAATTGCACCGCCGGCCGCTTGATGCGCTTCAAGTGCCACGCGGCACTGGAGGCAGAGCGATACATGGCTGGCGACGACCAGTGCAAATGGTTGTGGCAGCGAACCGGCTGCGTAAGCCGCCAGCATGGCATCGGGGGTATGATGCTTAATCGCGGACATTCAACGCATTCCCTTTAACTCATGTCTCAGTCGCTCCAGCCCGAGCCGGATACGCGATTTGATAGTTCCCAATGGCAGCCCGGTCTGGGTGCTGATCTCTTGATGTGTCAGTTCGCCCAGATAGGCTTTTTCGACCATCTCGCGCTGCTCATCGGATAACAGCGCGAGCGCATTTTTCAGTTTGGTCGCTTCCTGTTCCAGCGCCACGATCTGGCTGGCATCGGGTTCCGCCTCACAATCCTCCACCAAGTCTTCCGGCTCGGGACGGCGCTCCCTGCGTACGATATCAATCTGCCGGTTTCGGGCGATCTGGTATATCCACGCGGACACCTGTGCGCGGTGCGGGTCGAACAACGATGCCTTTCGCCAGACCGTCAGCATGACATCTTGAACGATCTCCTCGGCCTGATGGGCCGGTGTGCCCGACCGCATCATCATTCCCTTGAGGCGCGGCGCGAAATGGTCGAACAGTGCCGAAAAGGCATCCCGGTCGCGTTTGTCCCGCACGGCAAGCATCCAAATGGTCTGCTGTGAACATTCGGACCATGGCTGCGACAAATGTCTACTTTCACGACGAGGGACCAAAGGCACAAAGCCCACGGTGCGCTGGATATCGAGGTTCACGGCAAACATACTCGAAATACGACGCTGCGCATCACCTAGATCACTTTTTTTTCACGTGCAGTTCGATCGCCTGGCAACCGGCCATTTGTGGCAACCGTTTCTCATACGACAATCGGACACCGGGTGTTGGGCTGCGTCCGCAATGGCTTTTGCGGCGGCAAAAGTCATTACGACTACTGGCATCACTTAACCGGTGGACTTCGACTTTCCGTTATAGCCAGTTGCCTCTGCTTGTACTCAGACAATTCCGCACAAAGGTATGACCGGCCGCTCTAAAGAAAGTTCTGTCTGGAACGGTTTGAATTCCGATCCGCCTCAATACTGCAGCCGGTCCTTCGCATGTGGTGAATTTCTGTATCAATCCGAGCATCGGCCATTGGGCGACCGCATGATTTCACATATGTCACGAATGACAGTTTCGGTGGACCGCGCTGCAGCAATCAGTTGCTGCGACCAACGGCGGGAACGGGCCGGACGTGTCCGGCTTGCCATGTATTGGGGGCGGCGCGCTCCGTCCCGCCCTTTGCCATTTTATTGAACCGCAAGATCCCTCGCGTGTTCGCGCAGAACGAACTTCTGGATCTTTCCGGTCGAGGTTCTTGGAATGGACATGAAAACAAACCTGCCGGGAACCTTGTATGGGGCAAGGTGCGCGCGGCACCAGGCCTGCAGCGTCTTCGCATCCGCTGTGTGGTCGGTGGCAAGTTCGACAAAGGCGCAAGGCGTTTCGCCCCATTTCTCATGCGGCATCGCGACGACGGCGGCGACTGCGACGGCGGGATGCCGGTAGAGCGCCTCCTCGACCTCGATCGAGGAGATGTTCTCTCCGCCCGAGATGATGATGTCCTTGGACCTGTCCTTCAGCTGGATGTAGCCGTCGGGATGCATGACACCCAGATCGCCGGAATGGAACCAGCCCCCTTCAAAGGCTTCCTGCGTCGATTTCGGGTTGCGAAAATAGCCCTTCATCACGACATTGCCGCGGAACATGACCTCGCCGATGGTCTTGCCGTCGCGCGGCACGGGCTGCATCGTCTCGGGGTCCAGAACGTCGAGCTGTTCCAGCGCCAGGTAGCGCACGCCCTGCCGGGATTTCAGGGCGGCCTGTTCCGCCCGGGGAAGTTCGGACCAGCTTTCGTGCCAGTCGTTCACGACGGCCGGACCGTAGGTTTCCGTAAGGCCGTAAAGGTGGGTCACGTTGAAGCCCGCATCCCGCATGTCGGCCAGAAGCTTTTCGGGCGGTGGTGCTGCGGCGGTGAAGAACTGCACGGTCTGGTCGAGATCGCGCTTGACCGCATCGGGTGCCGAAATCATCAGCGACATGACAATGGGGGCGCCGCAGAGATGGGTCACGCCTTCATCGGCCAGCGCAGTCCAGATCGGTTCCGCCCGCACCTGCCGCAGGCAGACATGGGTACCGATGATGGCGGACATCGTCCAGGGGAAGCACCAGCCGTTGCAGTGGAACATCGGCAGGGTCCAGAGATAGACCGCGTGTTTCTGCATCGACGTCGTCAGAGCGTTGCCCTGCGCCAGAAGGTAGGCGCCGCGATGATGCGACACGACGCCCTTCGGGTCGCCGGTCGTGCCGGAGGTGTAGTTGATCGAGATCGCGTCCCACTCATCCTCGGGCATGAGCCATTCGAAATCCGGGTTGCCGCGGGTCAGGAATACCTCGTAGTCGGCGGCCTCGAACTCGGTCGGCGCACCGTCATACTCCGGATCGTCGTACTGGATCAGGACCGGTTTCACCGTGGCAAGGGCCAGCGCCTCTTGCATCAGCGGCATGAATTCGCGGTCGACGATCACGATCCTGGACATGGCGTGATCGAGCTGGAATGCGATGATGGCCGCATCCAGACGGGTATTGATCGAATGAAGGACCGCGCCGCACATCGGAACGCCGTAATGGCATTCCAGCATCGCCGGTGTGTTGGCCAGGAGTGCCGAAACCGTGTCGCCACGACCGATGCCGTTCTTGGTCAAGGCCGAGGCAAGGCGCCGCGACCGCGCGTAGAACTCGGCATAGCTGCGGCGCAGGGGGCCGTGAATGATCGCGGTGTGGTCGGGAAAGACGCTGGCCGCGCGTTCGAGAAAGGTCAGCGGCGTCAGCGGCTGGTGGTTCGCCGGGTTGCGGTCCAGATCGGTGTTGTAGGGATTCTGCATCGCGATCTCACTGATCCTGCCACTGGGGCGCGCGTTTCTCGATGAAGGCGCCGATGCCTTCCTCGGCGTCGCGGGCGAGCATGTTCTCGACCATGACGTTTGAGGCATAGTCATAGGCCTGGGCCAGCGGCATCTCGCGCTGCGCGTAGAAGGCACGTTTGCCGGTGGCGAGCGTCATGCTGGATTTCGATGCGATCTTGCGCGCCATCTCCATGGTCGCTTGCCGCAAGGCGTCCTCGGTCGCAACCCGGTTGACCAATCCGATTTCGGCCGCGCGGGTGGCCGAGGTCATGTCACCGGTCAGGAGCATTTCCATAGCATGCTTGCCCGCGACGTTGCGCGACAGCGCCACCATCGGGGTCGAGCAGAAAAGCCCGATATGGACGCCCGGCGTGCTGAACTGCGCGGTGTCAGCGGCAACGGCCAGATCGCAGCTGGCCACCAGTTGGCACCCCGCCGCCGTGGCAATCCCCGTAACCTCGGCAATAACAGGTTTCGGGCAGTTCACGATCGCCTGCATGACGCCCGAACACATCGCCATCACCTTGGTGAAATAGGCCCGGCCGCGATCCGGGGCCGCGCGGCCCGCGGTCATTTCCTTCAGGTCATGACCCGCGCAGAAGGCCGGTCCGTTCGCGGCAAGGATGACGACCCTCACCGCCGGGTTGGCCCCGGCCTCCGCAAAGGCTGCGCCGAGTTCCGTCAGCATTGCCTCGGACAGCGCGTTGCGGCGGCGGGCATCGTTCAGGGTCAGGCGGAGGATGCCGTCGTCCTCCAGATCGCGCAGAAGGATGTTCTCTTGCACAGGTCTTCTCCCGGTCGGGGCCTAAAGGACGTTGATCTCGACACTGTCGGCGAGCGTGTTGGCGATGAAGCAGTAGCGGTGTGCGCGGTCCTGCATTGCCTCCAACGTCTTGTCGTCGACCGAGAAGCCGGTATCGAAGCGGACCACCGGGTGCAGGTCGATGCGCGTGACCGACATCTGTCCCTTGGGATTCTTGCCAAGATGGGCAACCGCGTGATCGTGGTAGCTGGCCACCGGCCACTTGGCCTTCGCGGCCAGCGCCAGGAAGGTCATCATGTGGCAACTGGACAGCGCCGAGGCGAGCGCCTGTTCGGGGTTGGTGTTTTCCGGTTTGCCGCCCCAATCCGGGGCGGCATCCACTTGCACTTCATAGCTGTTGTTGTAGCGCACGACATGTTCGGCGGAGTATTTGCCGGGCTCGAAGCCGGGCTCGACGCGGTGCCAGTGCAGTTCGATCG
This sequence comes from Albidovulum litorale, assembly GCF_025751495.1. Classification (GTDB taxonomy): domain Bacteria; phylum Pseudomonadota; class Alphaproteobacteria; order Rhodobacterales; family Rhodobacteraceae; genus Albidovulum; species Albidovulum litorale. Next base: position 22,457 of record NZ_JAOWKZ010000004.1, read on the forward strand.
AAAGGTCGGACATGGGTCAGGACTTTGCTGCTGTGGCGCGTTCAGGCGGCGGCAATTTTCTTCTGCGGATCGTAGAAAGGGCGATCCACGATCGTGGCGCGTTCCGTTCCGGCCTCGTTGACAAGCCCGGTCCTGTTCACGACCTCCACCTCTGCACCCAGGACGGCATGCTCTGCCGCGACCATCGCCAGAGCAATGTTCTGTTTCAGGCGCGGCGAATAGACCGCCGAGGTGACCTTGCCGATGGTCACACCGTTCTTCCGGATCGGCCAATACGAGGTGTTCGGGCCCTTCAAGGGGGTACCCTCGATGATCAGACCGACCTGTTTGCGGCTGACACCCTGCTCCTTGATCCGGCGCAGCGCGGCCTTGCCGATGAAATCGGCCTCCATATCCAGGTTCACCAGCCGGTCAAAGCCCAGCTCGAACGGATTCGTGTTGATGTCGGCATCGGCGTGATAGGACAGCATGCCGCCTTCGATGCGGCGGATCGACGAGGTGTGACCGGGCTTCAGGCCAAACGGCTCGCCCGCCGCCATGATCTTTTCCCACAGCTCGTCGCCGCGCGATCCGTCCTGCAGGTAAAGCTCATAGCCCAGTTCGCTAGACCAGCCGGTGCGCGACACGATCAGCGGAATGCCGTCCAGCTCGACCGCGCGCAGCCAGTAGTATTTCAGGTCCATGATGCTGTCGCCGAAAAGCGCCTTCATCACCTCGCCGGATTTCGGGCCCTGCAGCTGCAGCGGTGAGACATCCGGTTCGCGGATCGTCACATCGAGCCCCGAATGCACGGCCACGCCCTGCGCCCAGAGCAGGATGTCGCTGTCGGCGAGCGAGATCCAGAAGTGGTTCTCGGCCAGACGCAGCAGGATCGGGTCGTTCAGGATGCCGCCATCGGCATTGGTGATCAGCACGTACTTGCACTGCCCGACCGTCATCTTCGACAGATCGCGCGGGGTCAGCATCTGCACGAATTTCGCGGCATCGGGACCTGTGATCTCGACCTGACGCTCGACCGCGACATCGCACAGGATCGCGTCGTTCACGAGGTTCCAGAAGTTCTGTTCCGGATCGCCGAAGTCGCGCGGGATATACATGTGGTTATAGACCGAGAACCCCTTGGCGCCCCAACGGACGGTTGCCGCGAAATACGGGGATTTACGGATCTGCGTTCCGAAACCGAATTCGTCGGCGTGCTTCGTACCAAAATCGCTTACTTTCGTCATCGTGTTTGCCCTTGCTGGCGGGTCATTCCCAGACCGCGCGACCTCGTCTAACTTGGCGAGGTTCTAGGGGCATTCAGGATGAAGATTCGGGCCAAAGATTCATGCTAGAGAGACCGAACGGACTATTTTTTATTGGGAGTTCGGACCGTTTGGTCGTTCTGGTAACCAAGCGGGTTCCGCGGGGTCACTTCCCGGAATCGGCCAGCAGGCGGGCGAGATTGGGCTGAACCGATTTGACCTCTCTGGTCACGATGTAAGTCATGTAACGGTCGATCCCGAGTTCTTGCGACAGCATGTCGTCCATCAGTGTCTGGAAGGCAGAAAGGCTGGTGGTAACAACCGTCATCACATAGTCCATCCCGCCACCCGTGGCCACGCATTCAGTGACCTCGTGAAGGTTGCGGATATGCATCTCGAAGCGGTCGAAATCCGTCTTGCGGTGGCTTTTCAGGGAAACCGTCACGACGACCTTGGAGACATCGACTATCTTCCCCAGCGCAAGGTCCGCGTGGTAGCCGCGGATAAGGCCGGCCTTCTTCAGCCGGGCAAAACGCGCCCAGCAAGGGGTGGCGGAGAGCCCGACCAGTTCCGACAACTCGGACTTACTCAGTTGGCCATGCTGCTGCACTGCACTGAGGATACGAATGTCTGCGGCGTCGAGGGCGGTTGGTTTCATTGTTTCACAGCTTTCATGAAAACCTCCCTCTGGACAATCTGATGCCCAACGGCTCGAACATCGAACCATCTACTCGCTGAAAGGTGGCGTTGCCAACCGGCTACTTGCAGAGACGCTATCTCGTGCCGCCAAGAAGAAATCTGTTATCGCCTCGGCCGGGAAGTCTTTGATGCAGTCAACAAGGCCGTAACTGCAGTTGACGCCCCTCACATGTCCGGCATGCTTATGAGTGGCCAGGTCAGTACGTCTTACTTGTATCGTTGGGCGGTCGCCGGAGGCGGCCCGCCCAACTGCAAGTCCTCAATGCATGATCGCGTGCAGCACGACGGTTTCGCAGTGACTGTCGGCCCAAAGGTCCACCACTGAGAGTTTGTCCTCCCAACGATCAATGATTTGCGCTGCGCATTTGTCGCGGACCTCTTCCATCGTCATGCGATAGGCGAGGTTGCCGTTCGAAAAGCCCGTCAACTCCATCTTCGCACCGAAGCGTTCAAGAAAGCTGGGCCACATGCCATAGACAGTGTCGCGAACGTCAAAGGCATAGTCGCGCGCCGTCTCGACATCCTGGCGGTTGCCAAGGACCGAAACATGACCCGACAGGAAGTGCTCGAAGTCGTAGGCGAGGAATGTCTCGAAGTTGGCCATGTAGCCTTCGAGATTGCTGGTCGCACCGAAGTTCATGAACGGTGCTTCGCCCGGTGTGATCGTGTCGACCGCCATGAGGAACTTCTGCTGGGGCAGATGGATCATCACGTCCGTGTCGTTGGCGTGGAAGTTAGCCGTCTTCAGCTCGATGGGTACCCCGCCGACGGACAGCGACAGCGCATCCTCAAATGTCTCTGTCGGCGTGAGAACCCCGCGCAGCGGATTGGCCGCAAGGCTGTCGGCGGTCGCTTGTGCGCCGATGACAGTCAATCCTTCAATATCGGCAAAGGCATGTCCGCCGCCATTGTGATCGGCATGTTTGTGGCTGAGGATGAAATGCGTAATAGGTACGCTCGGCGCCGATACCTCGATTGCCATGCGGTGACGGTCGCCAAAGCTCGGCGGCGCATCGAAGACGACGACGCCATCATCCGTCACCAGAAACGCCGATTGATAGATGAAGTCGGTAATGAAGAAGAGACCGGGTTCGATCTCGCCAACGTGGAGACCGAACTCGGTGTTCATCGGCGGTATTCTCGCCTTCATCGCCGGAAGCTCGGGGGCAAAGTGGCGGAAGCTATCGGGGTGATCGGTATCGGTCGAGATGGTGTTGGCCGGATTATGGCCGCGCTCCGACCCGGCCTTTCCGGGTGAGGAAAGGCCGATGATCGCAATGCCGACGCTCGCGGCAAGAGCAAGAAGGTTCGGGGAACATAAGGATTTCATGGTCTCCTCCTTTTAAGGGTTGGTGGTCGTTTGTGGTGGATTGTCTTCAGTCGATTGATCCGAGCCGGCCGGCACGATAGGCGGCTTCGACGGCGTCAAGCTCGGCCTGGCTGCCCATCGCGAACGGACCTCTCTGGATGAATGCTTCGCGCAGCGGTTTTCCCCGGAAAAGAACGACATGCGCCGCAACGTCCGAAGACACCTCGATTTCGGTTGCGCCCGCAAAGGCGATCGCCGACCCGCTCTGCAGAATGGTCGAAGACCGGTTCCATGTGACGGTTGGTGCCCCTTTGATGACCAGTAGCCAAGCGTGTTGGTCGCTTTCGCCCTGTTGCAGAAACCGGCCGCCTGCCTGGACTTTGATGTCCAGCAGAGTCAGCGGGGCGTCCGGCGCAGCTGCGCCGGTGATGCCGTTGCTATCGCCCAGCACGAGGCGAGCGGTGGAGCGTTCGCCAAAAAGAAAAGGAATGTCCGCTGCACGGATGTGAAATGCCGAAGGCGCGTCGTGCCTAGTGTCGGCGGGCAAACCCACGAAAACCTGCAGCGCATGTGTCCTGGCCCCAGGGCGCGGTTCTTCATTGTGAATTGCGCCGCGCGCGGCTTTGAACCAATAAAGATCGCCGGGCGCCAGATCGACATCGTTGCCCAAAGAGTCGCGGTTCCTGAATGCGCCTTCACTGTCTTGGAACATGACCGTGACCGCTGAAAGCCCGGCAAGGGGATGCGTCCCGAACGTGGGTTCGGTCATGGTAAAATGATCCACCATGATCAGGGGATCCATCAGCCCGCCGAAATCTCGGTGATGGTAGCTTCTGGCCGAAAATCCGGTGCCTTTCGCGATCGCCCTTCCGTCGCTTTGGACCAGCGTCTCGCAGGGTACTCCGGCAATTGTGTCGATGTGTTTGATGTTCATCGTTCTCACTCGCTTTAATGTCGTTGACGTTACAAACGAGACAATTCGTCGAAAACCGGTCAATATCAGGACCAATCGTTCTATCTGTGGAACGATATGGGAGATGATGCATGGACCTTAATGACGCCTTCTATTTTGTTCAGGTTGTTGAAAAGGGTGGTTTTTCCGCAGCATCGCGCGCGTTGAATGTTCCGAAATCGCGGTTGAGTCGCCGCGTCAGCCAACTTGAGGATGACCTGGGAGTCCGCCTTTTGCAGCGAACCTCGCGCGTCGTGACCACCACGGATATCGGCGAGGAGTACTATCACCATGCGCAGGGTGCTCTGATCCGCTTTAAGGCCGCGGAAACCGCAGTTCGACGCAGGGCCAATCGGATCGAAGGCGCTGTCACGGTGTCCTGTTCGGTAGGTATGGCGCAATTCGCGCTCGACCGGATCATACCGCGGTTCCTACAAGAGAATCCCAGAGTCACCGTCGTGCAGCGGGCGTCGAACCGGATGGAGGATTTGGTGAAGGACGGGATTGACGTGGCGATCCGTGGACACATGGACACGCTGCCCGATTCAAGTCTCATTCAAGTGAAGCTTGCTAAGCTGGAATGGCACCTGTTCTGTTCGCCCAAGTATCTCGAAAGCCTGTCATCGCCGGACGAACCTTCACGTTTGGCCGATCATCCGTCCTTGGTTCTTGGGCGCCCTGAAGACGTGCACCAGTGGCTGCTCACCGACTTAAACGGGCAGAGTGCCTCGGTGCCATGTCGCGTTCGATTGGCCAGCGACGACATGACAACGCTTAAGCGCACAGCAATATCTTCATTGGGAATTACTGCCTTGCCGTCATATGTCTGCGTGCCCGAGGTCGAAGCTGGCTCTCTTGTCCGGGTATTGCCAGGTTGGACAGCAGGTTGTCCACAAATCAGCTTGCTGATGCCATCTCGGCAGGGTCTTTTGCCCGTGGTCGAAGCTTTCATTGATTGCCTTAAACGAGAATTGCCCCCGGTGTTTGCCGGCACATGCAGAATTGATGGCTAAACCGGGCACGCCGCCAGCCGTTTTGACTATCGTTATGCCGCGTCAGCCGCCGACGGATTTCCGTTTCAAAATGAATCTCCGCAATCATGAAGCGCAGTTCCGCGTGACGGAGGATCGACGAGAAAACGGGGCCGGCGTTCGTCGCGGTCGAGCCAGGGCATTGTGCGTTCGAGAAGGCTTGCAACATGGAAAACCCGTGGGTCGTCGAAGGCGCGGGCGGCAATCTGTACACCGGAGGGCAAGCCGTTCGCCGCGATCCCGGCGGGAACAGCCAGGACCGGCAGGCGGGAGAGCATGTTGAAGACGGTTTGCAGGTTGCAGTCGTAGTCGCTGTCGAAATCCCGCCCCTGCACGATCATACGTTCCCAGGGCATCTGGTTTGCCCGGACCTCATGTGTTGCAAAAGTCGGGCAGATGAAGGCGTAGTACTCTTCCATCATCGGGCCGAAGCGGCTGTAGATATCGCCCGCGACGTCCAGGGACCAGAGGAACTGATCGGCAGTCGTGGTGCCCGACCGTTCGGCATAGAAGGCGGTGTAGTCGCAGACGAGATCGGGATGGGCTTCGACCTCGCGCTTCAGCGCCGAACCCATGAGGTGGTCCAGGTAGAACTTGCAGCCGTCGCGCACGTCCGCGCCCCAGCCGAGCGACACTTCCTCGATGCTGGCCCCGGCATCGGCCAGCGCCTCCAGCACCTTCATCGTCTGTGCCGCGACTTCGTCGGCCACGACGCCGTTGCCGACATCAAGCGTCCAGGCGATGCGCTTGCCCTTCAGGTCGCCCCAACCGCCGGTGGGGATCACCATCTTTTCGCGAACGGTGGCAATATCCTGCGGGTGAATGCCCGAGATGACGTTCTGCATGATCGCCGTGTCACCCACGGTCCGCGCCATCGGGCCGACATGGCAGTACCAGTCGAGATTGAAGGGCGGCTCGTCGGGCACACGGCCATATGGGGGCTTGTATCCGACGATGCCGTTCGCGCCCGCCGGACCCCGGATCGAGCCGCCGATATCGGAACCCGTGGCGAGCGTCGTCGTACCGGCCGCCAGCGCCGCCCCCGCGCCGCCAGAGGAGCCTGAGCAGGTATAGTCCGGGTTCCAGGGGTTGCGCGTCACACCATGCAGACGCGAGGCGGTGATCCAGGCGCAGCAGAATTCCGGCGTCGTGGTGCGGGCGTGGAAGATCGCGCCCGCCTCTTGCAGCCGGGTGGCGACCGGGTGGGTGTGGTCGGCGATGTAATCCTTGTAGATAAGCGACCCTTGGGTGTTGCGCTGGCCCTTGACCGGCATCTCGTCCTTCACGGCGACGGTGATCCCTTCGAGCGGCCGCGCGGTGTCGGGCCGCGTTGTCCAGACCTTCTCGGCCTGCCGCGCCGCCGCCATCGCCTTATCCGCGAAGGTCTCGGTAAAGGCGTTGATTACAGGTTCGACCTGCTCGGCCCGGGCAAGCTGTGCCTCAAGCACCTCGACGGGCGAGAGTTTGCGGGCGCGGAACAGGCGCAGCTGTTCCGTCGCGGGCATGTAGCACAGGTCAAGGTCGATTGTCGTCGCAGAGGTGGTCACGTCAGGCGCTTTCATGGGTTGGAAGATCGTGATGGGCGGCCGCGATCAGCCGGGCCGTATAGTCGTGTTCGGGCGCGGCGAAGATGCGCGCGGTGGGGCCGGTCTCGACGATCTGCCCCTTCAGCATCACCGCCACCCGGTCGGCGGCATGGCGCACAACGGCCATGTTGTGGGTGATCAGCAGGATCGAGAGGCCGAGCCGTTCCTGAAGACCGTTGAGAAGGTTGATCACCTCGCCCTGGACCGAGACATCGAGGCCCGCCGTGGGCTCATCCGCGACGATCAGCCGGGGTGACAGGGCCAGCGCCCGGGCCACGCCCGCGCGCCGCGCCTGACCGCCCGACAGTTCATGCGGGTAGCGGTCCGCAAAGCCGCCATCGAGGCCGGCGAGTGTCAGAAGCTCGACCGCCTTGCCGCGCGTCGCCTCGCCCCGGCGGCCGTGGACGACAAGCGGCTCCACCACTTGTTCGCCAAGCGTGCGGCGCGGCGAGAGGGAGCCTGCCGGATCCTGGAACATCATCGCCACCTCGGCCCGCGCCGCCTGCCACCCGGCGCGGTCGGCAGCGGTCAGGTTATCTGTCCCAAGCAGGATCGTTCCGCCGTCCGTCCGCACCAGCCCGAGGATCGCACGGGCCACCGTGGACTTGCCCGAACCGCTTTCGCCAATCAGCGCCAGCGTCTCGCCCTTGCGTATCTCGAACCCTACCTGCCGGACGGCGTGAACACGGTCTACCGACCCGCCAAGGGCGACAGGGAGGACGCCGCGGCGGGTATAGGTGACGGAAAGGCCGTTGACGGAAAGGGCCGGCGCCTCCTCCGTCTTCACGCGTCCGGCAGGGTCCGGCGCGGGACCCGCGCCGGGGGTTCCGGCATCCGCCATCGTGGGCTGGCGCCGTGTCGGGGTCAGGATATGGGCGGGATCGCAAAGGAGGAGCCGCCGCGTGTAATCGTCCTGCGGCGCGGCGAAGACGCGGGCGACGGGGCCGTCCTCACGCACCTCGCCGTCCTTCATCACCATCACCCTGTCACATAAAGTCGCGACCGTGCCGAGGTGATGGCTGACGAAGATGACTGCGCAGCCGGTTTCGCGCTGCAGGCGCCTAAGAAGGTCCAGCACCTCGACCTCCAGCGTCGCGTCAAGCGCGGTCGTAGGTTCGTCAGCCAAGAGGATGTCAGGGCCAAGCATGAGCGCCATGGCGATGGAGACCCGCTGACGCTGCCCGCCCGACAGTTCGTGGGGATACATCTCCGTTCGCCGCTCCGGTTCAGGCAGGCTGACCCAGTCGAGCGCGTCGATGACGCGGGCGCGTTTTTCCCGCGCCGACCAAGGCTCGCGGTGCAGGACGTCCATCATCTGCTGGCCGATGGTCAGCCCGGGCGCGAGCGAGGTCATCGGATCCTGCGAGATGTACGAAATCCGGGTGCCGCGCAGTGCGCGCAGCCGGTCGGGCGGCAGGCGCAAAAGGTCTGCGCCCTCGAACCACACCTCGCCCGAATTGATCGCGGCGGTTTCCGGCAGAAGCCGGGTCAGCGCCCAGATCAGCGTCGACTTTCCCGAGCCGCTTTCACCGACGATGCCGAGCGTTTCGCCCCGGTGGAGCGTGAACGACACCCATTTGACCGCCTGCATAGGGCCGAAGCGCACGGCGAGGTTGTCGACCTGAAGAAGCCTGTCCATCTCAGCCCCTCCGCCGCAGTTTCGGATCGAAGGCGTCGCGCAACGCCTCGCCCAGAAAGGTGAAACCCAGCGTGGCGAGGATTAGGGGCAGGCCGCCCGCGATCACCAGCCAGGGCGTGTGGCCGACATATCGGAACCCCTGATCGAGCATCAGGCCCCAGCTTGTCGCGGGCGCCTTCACGCCGACACCGAGGAAGGAGATACCGGCCTCGGCGGTGATATAGGCGGGAATGTCCATCGACGCGATGATAAGGATGGGGCCGATAGCATTGGGCAGGATGTGGCGCAGGACGATCCGCGCGCGGCCCATGCCCATCGCCCGCAATGCCTCGACATATTCCGCCGAAGATTGCGCGATGACCGAGGATCGCATGACGCGGGCGTAGTAAGGAACCGAGGTCGCGATCAGAAGGCCCAGGAGCACGCCCATGCCGCCGCCGAAGATCGGCCCGATGGCCAGCGCAAGGATGATCACCGGATAGGCGCGGACCGTGTCGAAGCCCATGGTCAGGACTAGTCCAGCCAGCGCGGCCCCATCGCCGCCAGCATCCCCAGAAGCCCGCCGATCAGGACAGAGAGGGTCGTGGCGACAAGGGCGACCGTCAGCGCAATCCGCCCGCCCCAGATGGCGCGGCTGAGAACGTCGCGGCCCAACTCGTCCGTTCCCAGCCAATGCGCGGCGCTTGGACCTTGCAACTTTGCGGGCACGTCCAGCGCCGCCGGATCGTAGGGCGCGATCCATGGCGCGAAGAACGCCGAGACGATCAGCAAGACCGCGATGGTGAGACCGAAAAGCCCCATCGGATCGCGCAGGAAGGCGCGAAGGCCTCCGGCCGGTTTCACGGCGCTGATGTTGGTGTTCACGGCAGTCATTCCCGGCTCTCCTTGAAGCGCGGGTCGATCAGCGCGTTGAGGATGTCGGCCAACGTGGTGGCCGCGACCAGAAGCGTGGTGGCGGCCAGTACCGCACCGAGGGTGACGGGGTAGTTCCTGAGGATCACCGCGTCATACATCAGCTTGCCGATGCCGGGCCGGGCAAAGACGATTTCAGCAAAGACGGCGCTGCCCAGCATGTATCCGACGCCGACGCCAAGCACGGTGACAGTGGGCGCCACGGCGGTGCGCAAAGCATAACGGTAGACAATACGCCCCTCGGCCAGACCGAAGGCGCGGGCATTGCGGATATAGTTGGCTGAAAGCACTTCGATCATCGAGGCGCGGACAAGGCGCGCGATATAGCCGACCCAGCCGATGCCCACCGCGACGGCGGGCAGGATCAGGTGATGGAGACGCTCGGCCAGCCCCTCACCCGCGCCGATGGCCGGGAGCCAGCCGAGCGCGGCGGAGAACAGAAGCATCCCGTAGATCGCGATGATTACCGGCGGGACCGAAATCAGGCTGACCGACAAAAGCCCGATCGCCCGGTCAAAGAAGCTGTTGCGCCGTACCGCCGCTGCACAGCCGAGAGGAATTCCGAGGCCCGCCGCGATGACGAGAGCCGCAAGGATCAGTTCGACCGTATAGGGCGCGTGCGCGGCCAGAACCTCGGTCACCGGGCGGCGCGAGCGCAGGTCGGTGCCAAGATCGCCAGAGAGGACCGAACCCACATAGCGCGCGATCTGCACTGGCATCGGCTGGTCGAGACCCAGCTTTTCGGCAAAGGCCGCCTTGATCGCGGGCGTCGCCTTCGGCCCCAGCATGGCCGAGGCCGGATCGCCTGGGGCCGCCTGAACGATGACATAAAGCGTCGAGATGGCGAGCAGAAGCACGGCGCAGCCAAGCGCGATCCGCCGCAGTATATAGCCGAACATGAAGGGCTCCGGTCAGGGTCGGGGGCGGAAGTGCCCGCCCCCGTTATCGCCTAGTTTACCGTTTTGGCGAAGGCGCCGAAGACGGGCCGACCATCGGGCAGGCTGCCCGGCACGATCCCATCGCGCCAGAGCACGGTCAGCGGTTCATGGGTGAGGAAGAGGAAATCGCCGCTGTCCTCCAGCATGTCCTGAAGCTGGACATAGATCGCGGCGCGGCCGCCTTCGTCCACCGTCTCGCGCGCCTTTTCGACCAGCGCGTCATAGTCGGGATCGGCAAGCCCTTCCCAGTTCCAGACGCCGACCTGATCGGAGATGAAACATTGCAGCGTGTAAAGCCCGTCCGGGTTGCCGAACCAGCTTTTCACGTGCAGTTGCAGGTCCTTGGCGCGTTCCTCGTCCACGGCCCAGAATGTGCCCTCGTCCTGCCCGTTCAACTCGACCGTCAGGCCGATCTCGGCGAGGTTCGCCTGCATGATCTGGGCAATGGCCGCGCGGTTGGCGGTGTTGACGTAGTCAAGACGGATCACCGTGCCCTCGGCCCCCGCCTCGGCGATCAGTGCCTTCGCACCTTCGACATCGCGCTCGATCAGCTTGCCCTCGCGGTAGCCGGGCAGGCCCGGGGCGACGATGCCGGGGGCCTGTTTCGCGTGGCCGTTCGAGGTGGCCTGAAGGATCGTCGGAATGTCGATCGCCTTCTGGATCGCATGACGGACGCGGATGTCAGACAGCGCTGGATGGGTTTCGGAAATCCCCAGCCAAAGCGGGTCGATGGACTGCTTGAGCGCCACCTGTCCGCCGCGCGGCGGACTGGCCGACCAGTTGTCGAATTCCAGTGCCGAGACGCCCGAGACATAGTCGACCTCTCCCGCCTCGAACGCGACGCGCGCGGCATTGTCGTCGGGGATTGCGATCAGCTTGATCTCATCGAAGGCGCCGGGGGCACCGGTCCAGTCAGGGTCCTTTTCCAGCACCATCGACTGGCCCGGTTCGAAGCTCCTGAACCTGTAGGGGCCGGTCGTGGCTACCGGTGTCGCCTCGAAATAGCCACCCGACGCCTCGGCCGCGGCCTTGGACACGATGGCGCCCGTGCCATAGGTCATCGTCGCCGACCAGAAGCTGGGCGACGGTTTGGCCAGATGGATGATGCCGGTATATTTGCCCGTCACCTCCACATCGGTCAGCAGCGCGTATTCCGGTGCCAGCGCACTTTCCAGATCGGGATTGGCGTGGCGTTCGTAGGAGTATTCCACATCCTCTGCTGTCAGTTCGCCGTAACCACCCGACCACATGATGCCGGACTTCAGCTCGAACGCGATATTGGCCGGGTCCGAGAGATCGACCGACTTTGCCGCTTCGAGTTCGACCGTCCATTCGTCCCCGGCGACGTATTTCGCAAGCCGGGGGTAGAGGTTGTCGATCAATATCCATTCCGAGCTGGACCCCGCATAGGCCGGATCGAGATAGCCTGGATCGGCCGGAATGGCGATGCGCAGCGTGTCTGCGAGGGCGGTCATCGGGAGCGCTGTGGCCAGGGCCGTCGATACGATCAGGCGAACAGTTGGGGTCATGGTCGGGGCCTTTTCTGAGGTCGAGGTGAACGAAGGATAGGACCGGACAATGTCAGAAAGAAAGTTGATTTGACGCAAGTTTTTATGCCAGATGAAGCGAAAGAGCATAAAAGAGCATATATGAGCGACAGTAATCTCCCGCAGAATCTTCGGCTTCTCTGCAGCTATGGCGATTCCGTATCCGAGATCTGTCGGCGGATCGGCCTGAACCGGCAGCAGATGAACAAGTATCTCAGCGGCCAGACCCAGCCCTCACTGTCCACCCTTCGGCGGATCTGCGATTTCTTCGGCGTGGACGAGGGGGAAATCCTGATGCCACCGCGCGAATTCGCGTCTCTCGTCCGCCTCAGGCCGCCCCGTCTTGGACCAGCCCAGAACCGTTTCGAACTACAGCTTGAGCGTCTTGTCGATCACGGAACCACATCGGCCCAGCTTTTGGAGCGGCACGAAGGCTACTACTATGTGCATTTCAGCCCGGACCCGGACCGGGACTATATCCTACGCGCCCTGTGCCGCCTCTACCGAGCTGACAATCGCTGGCTGTCAAAAACCATCGAACGCCATGGCGATGAGGAATTCGCCGTGCCGTCCCCCCTTCGGTTTAGCGGCGTCGCCATCGAGGCGCATAACCGGTTGATCATCCAGGAGCGGGAATACGGCATGGGGCGCAGCTTCTGGTCCACGATGCTCATAGCCTCTGAATACGCCGCGCCGACGTTCCTGCCGGGTCTGGTCCTCGGGATCGCACCGGAAGGGTCGCACGATATCGTTGCAACCCACGTCGTCTGGCAGTTTCTGGGCCGCAACCCGAACCTGCGCGCGGCCCTGCGCGGCTGCGGCGTATACGCCTCTGACAGCTCCGACATTGCGGATTATGTACGGCGGTCATGGGCGTCGAGTGCTACTCCGGAACAGCGTATTCTGACGGCATCCTACTGAGCCGGTTCCAGATCTTCGCTGGTTGCCGCCAACACCGGTGTGCTGCGGCCCCCCTCATCCGGTTTGGGCCGTTGGTGGTCACAAGATAATCGCACGCGCCCAAACCGCCGGTCAGATCGACCCGCCGAGTTGAGCGAAATCAGTCCGTGGCGGTGAAGATCCGGTGACAATCGTGCGGGCGCTTGATCTGGAGGATGCAATGAAAACCGATGACCGCCACGTGCGCAATCTGGACAGCGTAACGCGTAACGACATTGCCCTCGTCGGCGGCAAGAATGCCTCGCTCGGCGAAATGGTCCGTGAACTGGGGGCGAAAGGCGTTCGTGTTCCACCGGGTTTTGCCACGACCGCATTCGCATACCGCGACTTCCTTGCGGCAAACGATTTGGGTCCGAAGATCGCCAACCGCCTCGCCCAGTTGAACGCGGGAAAGTTGAAACTGCACGAGGCGGGTGACGCGATCCGCCGGATGATCGTCGATGGAGATTGGCCAGACGACACGGAGAAGGCGATCCGCAGGGCCTATCGCGATCTGGCGGACGGCACCGGCACTGCCGAACCTGCGGTCGCCGTCCGCTCCAGCGCCACGGCCGAGGACTTGCCGGATGCGAGTTTCGCTGGTCAGCAGGAGACCTTTCTGAACGTGCGGGGCGAGGAGGCACTTCTGGCCACATGCCGGCGTTGTTACGCCTCGCTCTTCACCGACCGCGCGATCACGTACCGGCAGATCAAGGGCTTTGACCACGACAAGGTGGCATTGTCTGTCGGCGTGCAGCAGATGGTACGGGCCGATCTGGGCGGGTCGGGGGTGATGTTCTCCATCGACACCGAGACGGGATTCGACAAGGTCGTGCTGATCAATGCCGCCTGGGGGCTGGGCGAGAATGTTGTGCAGGGCGCGGTCAACCCGGATGAGTATCAGGTCTTCAAACCGTTCCTCGGCAAGCGCGGTCTGGTCCCGATCCTTGAAAAGCGTCTGGGGGCGAAGGAAAAGAAGATGATCTATGCCGGCGCGTCCGGCGGCGAGACCCGGAACGTGCCGACGTCGAAAGCCGAGCGGGCAGCGTTCGTTCTCGGCGATGACGAGATCCTGACATTGGCGCGTCAGGCCAAGGTCATTGAGGATCACTACGGTCAGCCGATGGATATGGAATGGGCAAAGGACGGAGAAACCGGCGACTTGTTCATCGTGCAGGCGCGGCCCGAGACGGTTCAGTCGCGCCGCACGGCCGGGTCGCTGAAATCCTATGCGGTGGCGAAGACGGGGCCCAGGCTGCTCTCCGGTCTCAGTGTCGGCGATGCGGCGGTCAATGGCCAGGTCTGCCTGATCGAGACGGCGGCAGAGATCGATCGTTTTGTCGACGGATCGGTCCTTGTCACCTCGACGACTGACCCCGATTGGGTGCCGATCATGAAGCGCGCCGCCGCGATCGTAACCGATCATGGCGGGCGCACCTCGCATGCTGCCATCGTCAGCCGCGAGCTTGGCCTGCCCGCCATCGTCGGCTGCGGCGAGGCCACGCATGTGCTGCATGATCAGCAGGAGATCACCGTTTCCTGCGCGGAGGGCGAGGACGGATTCGTCTATCAGGGACACGCAGAGATAACCGTGGAGGAACAGGACCTGGCCGGGATCGAGAAGACCCGCACCGGCGTCATGCTGAACCTCGCCAATCCCGCCGCCGCCTTCCGCTGGTGGCGGCTGCCGGTGGACGGGGTGGGCCTTGCGCGGATGGAATTCGTGGTGAATTCGTCGGTCAAGGTCCACCCGATGGCGCTGGTCGAATACGATCGGCTGACCGATCCCGACGCACGCAAGGCGATTGCCGATCTGACGCGGGGCTATGCAGACAGGGCCGAGTATTTCGTCGATCACCTCGCGCGCGGCCTGTCGCGGATCGCCGCCGTCTGCCATCCGAAGCCGGTCATCGTCCGGATGTCGGATTTCAAGACCAACGAATACGCCGACCTTCTGGGCGGGCGTCAGTTCGAGCCCGAGGAGGAAAACCCGATGATCGGGTTTCGCGGCGCGTCGCGCTACTATTCCGACCGTTACCGCGCGGGGTTCGCGCTGGAATGCCGGGCGATCCGGCGGCTGCGTGAGGAGATGGGGTTCGACAATGTCATCGTCATGATCCCCTTCTGCCGTACGCCGGACGAGGCCGACCGGGTGCTGAAGGTTATGGCCGAGAACGGGCTGAAGCGCGGCCGTAAGGGACTTGAGGTCTATGTGATGTGCGAAATCCCGTCAAACGTCGTGCTCGCCGCCGAATTCGCCGAACGGTTCGACGGGTTCTCCATCGGCTCGAACGACCTGACGCAACTGACGCTGGGCGTGGACCGCGATTCAGAGATCCTCGCGCCGCTTTTCCGCGAAAGCGATCCGGCGGTGATGTGGATGATCCGCACGGTGATCCGCGAGGCGCACAAGGCCGGATCGAAGGTCGGTTTCTGCGGGCAGGCGCCCAGCAATGACCCGGCCTTCGCACAAAGTCTGGTCGGGCTGGGGATCGACAGCATCTCAGTCACACCGGACAGTTTCCTGAAGGTCAAGCGCAACGTCGCCGAGGCAGAGGGGGCGTTGCCACCACACTAGCCGGTCTTGGCGACGAGGTAGTCGCACAGATGGTCGAACGTGTCCATCTGCGGATAGTCGGCCTCGGGCATCTCAAGCCCGAAGCGTTTCGCAAGCGCGGTGACGAGGTTCAGGAAGTCGATGGAATCTATATCGAACTCCTCGCGGAGGTCTTGGCTGCGGTCGACATCTTTCATGTCGATGTCCGGGGCAATCGTGGCGAGTTCGGCGGTCAGGATCTGTTCGATGCTATCGCGGGTCATATCGTGTCGGGCCTTTGCAGATGGGTGTCGATGGCGCGCAGAAAGAGCGCACCGCGGTGGCCGTCGCTGACGCGGTGGTCGGCGGCGAGGGTGAGCGTGGTGACGGGTCGGGCGACGACCGCACCATCCGCGATCCAAGGCGCAGTACGCGGGGTGCCGATCCCGACGATGGCGACTTGCGGCGGGTAGATCACGCCGAAGAGCCCGTCGACGCCGCGGTCGCCAAGGCTGGTCAGGGTGATCGTCGCGTCCGACAATTCACGCGCCTTGAACCGCCCGGCGCGGGTGCGGGCGATAAGGTCGCGCATGTCGGACATGAGCGTGTCGAGATCCTTTTCACCCGTGTCGAACAAGGCGGGCGCGACCAGCCCCTTGCCGCGCAGGTTGATGGCAAGGCCGACATGGACGGCATCAGACGGTGCAAATGCATCTTCGGTGTAGGTGCCGTTGAATTCCGGATAGTCGCGAAGCGCGCGGGCAACTGCCTTGACGTACAGGGCGGCGGGGACGAGCCGGTCTTCAGGCGCGCGGCCGGCATTGGTCCGTGCGACGAAACCCTCGAGCGCGCTCAGGTCGCTTTGGTGCGAGAGGTAGTAGTGCGGGATCTCCCGCTTCGACCGTGCCATCGCCGCCGCGATGGCGGCACGCATGTCGGGCATACCGGATTGGCGGGGCCGGGCCTGCACGTCGGCATAGCGGATGGTGCCGTCTGCCCTTGCCGAGATGGTGCTGAGGTCGATGCCGGTTCGCGCCGCCAACCGCCGTGCGGCGGGCGAGGCGCGGGCGCGCAGTTCCGGAAAGGGCTGGTCCGGTTGCGGCAGCTCCGGCGGGGGCAGTTCAGGGCCGGGTGGCTGCGGCAGGGGCTCCGGACGAGGCGGCGCTTCGGGCGGTGGCGGCTTTGGCACCGGGTCCTGCGGTTGCGGCGTCTCGGGTTCACCCTGCGCCCGGATCATCGCGAGCGGCGTTCCGACCGGGACCTTTTCACCGATCTGCACCAGCCAGTTCTCGAGCCTGCCATCCTCGAACACCTCGATCTCGATGGCGCCTTTCTGGGTCTCGACAACCGCGATGATGTCGCCGCGATGTACGTCCGTTCCAGGGCTGATCAGTTGTTCCACCAAGGTTCCGGCCTCCATATCCGCGCCGAGCGAGGGCATGAGAAACGCGCTCATGGCTTTGCCTCCATCACCGCTCTGACGGTTTCGTCGATCCGATCAGTCTGCGGGATCGCTGCCTGTTCAAGATGTGCGGCGTAAGGGATCGGCACTTCGGCGCTGCAGACCCGGGCAAGTGGTGCGTCAAGCTCCCAGAACGCTTCTTCGGCCAGCCGCATGCCGATCTCGGCGGCAAGGCTGCCGGTCTTCCAGCCCTCATCGACGATTACGGCGCGCCGTGTCTTGCTGACCGATGTCAGGATTGTCGGCAGGTCGAGCGGACGGAGCGTGCGCAGGTCGATCACCTCGGCCGAGATGCCATCCGCCGCCAGCGCCTCGGCGGCATCGAGCGTCTTCCAGAGCGATCCGCCATAGGTGATGAGCGAAACATCCGTGCCCTCGCGCCGGATCGCGGCGCGGTCGATGTCGACGGGTCCGGCGTTTTCGGCCAGATCCCCTTCGCGGTTATAAAGCATGACGTTTTCGAAGATCAGGACCGGATCGGGGTCCTGAAGTGCGGTCCAGAGCATGCCGCGCGCGTCTTCCAGCGTAGCGGGGGCAAGAACACGAAGGCCGGGGATATGGGCGTACCAGCCTTCCAGCGAATGGGAATGCTGCGCGGCCAGTTGCCGCCCCGCGCCGGTTGCCATGCGGATCACGACGGGCACGCCAAACTGGTTGTTCGACATGTGCCGGAATGTGGCCGCCGTGTTCAGGATCTGGTCGAGCGCCAGAAGCGAGAAGTTGACCGTCATTACCTCGACAATCGGCCGCATGCCCGCGATCGCGGCCCCTATGCCAGCCCCGGTAAAGCCGGATTCGGAAAGTGGCGTGTCGCGGATGCGGTCGGGGCCGAAGCGGTCGAGAAGCCCCTTGGAGACAGCATAGCACCCGCCGTAACGCCCGACATCCTCGCCCATCAGAAAGACGCGGTCATCGCGCTCCATCGCGTCGGTGATCGCGGCCTTGACGGCCTCGCGGTAGGTCGTCGTCATCGTCTTTCCGGGCGGTTCCATGACCGGCGGGTCGGGCCTGTCGGGCGCCGTGACGAAGCGGGTCAGATCGGCGATGGGTTCGTCCTGACCCGCCTCGGCAAAGGCGACCGCCTCTGAAATCTCGGCGTCGACTTCGGCGATCAGCGCGGTGACCTCATTTTCATGCAACAGACCGTTCTCCAGCAGCCAGGTCTGGAACCGCACAATGGGCCCCTTCGCGCGCCATTCCTCGACCTCTTCCTTTGGTCGGTAAAGCTGGGCGTCGAACATCGAATGCGCGCGAAAGCGGTAGGTGCGGCATTCCAGGAATTGCGGTTTGCCGGTGGTGGCGATGGCCTTCAGCGCCTTGCGCCCGGCGGCCTCGACGGCGACGACGTCCATGCCGTCCACCACGCTGCTTTCGATGCCGTAACTGCGCGCCTTGACGCTGATATCGGTCTCGGCCTCGGATATCGCCAAAGCCGTGCCCATCGCATAGCCGTTGTTTTCGCAGACAAACAGGACCGGTAGACCCCAGAGGGCGGCGAGGTTCATCGCCTCGTGAAACTCGCCCTCGGCCACCGCGCCTTCACCGAAAAAGCAGGCGGTGACGGCATCGCTGCCCTGCATCCGGTCGGCAAGCGCGAGGCCGGTGGCCAGAGGCAGGCCGCCGCCGACGATAGCATTGCCGCCGTAGAAGTTGTGATCCCGGCTGAAAAGGTGCATCGACCCGCCACGCCCGCCGGCACAACCCTCGGCCTTGCCGTACATCTCGGCCAGAACCGCGCCCATCGGCACGCCCCGCGCCAGCGCATGCCCGTGTTCGCGGTAGGTGGCGACCAGCCGGTCCTTGTCCTCCAAGAGCGGGATCACCCCGACTGCTATCGCTTCCTCGCCGTCGTAAAGGTGCAGGAAACCGCGGATCTTCTGCTGTGTGTAAAGCTCGGCACATTTGTCCTCGAACCGGCGGATGCGGATCATCGCCTTCAGAAGGTCGCGGACATGGGTGTGGTCTAGGCGGGGTTTTTCGCTGGTGACGGTCATTGTTCATCGCTTTCAAGGGTCGAGATATCGCCTTCCGGCAGGCCAAGTTCGCGCGCCTTCAGAAGCCGGCGCATGATCTTGCCGCTGCGGGTCTTGGGCAGGTTCTTGCGAAAGACGATGTCCTTGGGGGCCACGGCGGGGCCAAGGCGTTTGCGGGCATGGCCAAGCAGGTCGAGCTTCAGATCTTCGGTCGGCTCGAAGCGCGGCTTCAGCGCGACATAGGCCTTGACCAGTTCGCCCGCGGTTTCGTCCGGCACGCCGATCACGCCCGCTTCGGCCACGGCCTCATGCTCGATCAGCGCGCTTTCCACCTCGAAGGGTCCGATCAGGTGCCCGGCGCTCTTGATCAGGTCGTCGGCACGGCCGACGAACCAGAAATAACCTTCGGCATCACGCATCGCGAGATCGCCCGAGAGGTACCAGCCATCGCGGAAGCACTTTTTGTACCGCGCCTCTTCATGCAGGTAGCCGCGCATCATCGAGGGCCAGCCGGGGCGCAACGCCAGTTCGCCGATGGTGCCGGGTGTCGTGACCTCGGTCGCGCCCGCCTCGGTCACCTCGACGATCCCGGCATCGATCCCTGGCAGGGGCTTGCCCATCGACCCGGGTTTCACATCCATCGACGCATAGTTGGCGATCATGATGCCGCCGGTTTCCGTCTGCCACCAGTTGTCATGGAACGGTCGGCTAAAGACCTCGTTGGACCAGACCACCGCTTCGGGGTTGAGAGGCTCGCCGACGCTTGCCATGAAGCGCAAGGCCGAGAGGTCGCGCCCTTCGACCGCCTCCGCCCCGGCTTTCATCAGCATGCGGATCGCGGTCGGCGCGGTGTACCAGACCGTCACAGCTTCGCGCTCAAGGATGTCGTACCAGCGGCCTGCATCGAACTCGGCCTCATCGACGATCATGGTGACCCGGTTGGTCAGGGGCGCGATGATTCCGTAGGAGGTGCCGGTGACCCAGCCGGGATCGGCGGTGCACCAGTAGATGTCCCCGGGCCTTAGGTCGAGCGCGATCCTGCCTGTCATGTTGTGGGCCACGACCGCCTCGTGAACATGGACGACGCCCTTGGGTTTGCCCGTCGTGCCGGAGGTGAAGTGGAGTAGCGCCATGTCCTCCGGGTCCATCGCCTCGGTCGCGAAGCGGTCCGGCGCGGCCTGCATCAGAGGCGGCAGCGTGGCGCAGCCATCCGCCTCGCCATCGGTCAGGAACACGGTCCGCAACTCGGGCAGCCGGTCACGCAGCCCCGCGACTTTGCGCTTGTAGAGCCGCGCGGTCGTGATCAGCGCATTGGCGCCGCCGATCTCCATCCGGGCATGGATCGGCTCGGGCCCGAAGGCGGAGAAAAGCGGGCAAAAGACGCAGCCCGCCTTCAAAGTGCCGAGCGCGGCGATATAAAGGTCGGGCGTGCGGCCCATCAGGGCATAGACACGGTCGCCGCTAGCAAGACCCTGAGCGCGAAGGACGCCGGCGAAGCGGTTGGTCTGCTGTTGCAGGTCAGCATAGGTGAAATCCCGCCGCGCGCCGTCCTTGCCGATCCAGCGCAACGCGGTCTGTTCGCCATGCCCGTTTGCGACATGGCGGTCGATGGCCTCATGCGCGATATTCAGCTTGTCGCCCGGCAGTCCGTCAATCAGGCCCTGCGCCACGTCCCAGGTGGATTCTGCGCGCGCCGCGTCATAGTCGGTCATGTTGGCTTGGCGCCTGATCTCCTCGGGCTTGGTTATGTGGTCCTTGGTCATCCGGGCCTCTATTCCTTCACATAGGGTTTGCCGTCGGCGGCAGGCGCACGGGCGCGGCCGATCAGGCCGGCGACGACGACGATGGTGGCGATGTAGGGCGCCATGGCGAGGAATTCGGACGGGATCGGCGTCTGCAGCAGCGCGAGTTTCTGCTGAAGCGAATCCGCGAATCCGAAGACAAGCGCGGCAGCGAGCGCGCCGACCGGGTGCCAGCGGCCGAAGATCATCGCGGCGAGCCCGATGAAGCCACGCCCGCCGGTCATGCCCTCGTCAAAGCGACCAACGGCGCCGAGCGTGAACCACGCCCCACCGAACCCTGCGACCATGCCCGCCAGCGTGACGTTGATATACCGCGAACGGTAGACGTCGATCCCCAGCGTATCGGCGGCTTTCGGGTGCTCGCCGACCGCGCGGGCGCGGAGGCCATGGCGCGTGTAAAAGAGGTAATAGGTCGCGACGCCGACCATGATCAGCGCGCCGTAGACGAAGATGTTTTGCTGGAAAAGCATCGGCCCGAGAACGGGAATGTCGCCCAGGAGCGGTATCTTCACCGCGCGGAAGACCGGCGCGTCGTTCAGGCCCCGGTATTCCTGAAAGACCTGGCTGCTGACATAGGAGGTCAGGCCAAGGACGAAGAGGTTGATCACCACGCCCGCGATGATCTGGTCCATGCGGTAGGTGACGACGAGGGCGGCGAGGATGAAGCCGAAGAGCCCGCCCACCGCGACCGCGGAGATGAGACCGCCGAAACCCCCAATGAGCGATCCCATGAGCGCGCCGGTGAAGGCGCCGGCCAAAAGCATCCCCTCGATGGCGATGTTCACGACCGCAACCCGTTCGGACAGCACGCCCGCCAGCCCGCCAAGCGCGATCGGCACGGCCCGCACCATCGTCGCCTGCAACATGCCGGTCAGCGAAAACGCCTTGCCCGAGGCCGCCCAGACCAGAAAGGCCGTGACAGCCAGCGCAAGGCCGAAGCCCAGCGACAGGGCGGTCCAGCGCCCGCCGCCGCGGATGAACTGCCGCGCCCCAAGAAAGCCGAGAAGCGCTGCGGCGGCGTAGAGGAAAGGCTGCGCGGGCACTGCAAGGTCGGGCAGGGGCAGCGCATCGGTCGGGCGTGACAGGCGGAAGGTCGCGTGGCCCGTGGCATCGGGCACGAAGGCAAAGAGGACGAGTGCCGCAAGCACGATCAGGACGATCCCGGCAATACGCGCCTGCCGCTCGCGCCCGGTGTCGAGCTTTGTTTGTTGTGGAAGGTCGGTCGCGGCGGTCATGTCTTCGGCCCTCCGGATTCGGGTTTGCGGAACCCCCACGGGAAGAGCGCGCGGACCAGCAAGGGGGCGGCGACGAAAACGATGATCAGCGCCTGAATGATGCCGATCAGGTCGATGGAGACGCCCGCATCGACCTGCATCTGCCGCCCCCCGGCCTCCAGCGCGCCGAAAAGAAGGCCGGCAAAGAGGACACCCACCGGATGCGACCGGCCCAGCAGTGCCACCGCGATGGCGTCAAAGCCGATCCCAGCGGAAAATCCCGGTGTCGCGCGGCCGAGGACGCCCAGTACCTGATTGGCCCCGGCAAGACCGGCAAGCGCCCCGGCCGTTCCCATGGCCAGCACGATGACCAGCCCGGCGCGGATACCCGCATAGCGCGCCGCATCGGCGCTTTCGCCGCTGGCGCGGAATTCGAACCCGATGCGCGAGCGGAAGAGCACCCACCAGATCAGCGCGACCATGGCCAGCATCAGAAAGACACCGGCATGGACGCGCAGGTTGGGGTCGATGAAGCTCAGCAGGCGCGGCAGTTCGGCGGCCTCGGGTACCGATTTCGATATCGGATCGGCGCGCCCTTCCTTCTGGATCGCGGGCATGCGCAGCAGGTAGTCCAAAAGCCGGTAGGAAATGAGATTGAGCATGATGGTCGAGATCACCTCATGCGCGCCGGTGGCCGCGCGGAGCCATCCGGCGATCGAGGCGTAGAACGCCCCCGCCAGCGCGCCTGCCAGAAGCGCGATGGGCAGGTGGACCGCGGCGGGCAGGCCCGACAGGGAGAACCCGGCGATCACCGCCGCCATGCCGCCCATCAGCAGCTGCCCCTCGGCCCCGATGTTGAAAAGCCCCGCCCGGAACCCAAGCGCGAGGCCGAGTCCGGCAAGGACCAGCGGAATCGCGGCGGTCAGGGTTTCAGAAAGCGCGTTCAGCGACCCGACAGACCCGCGCGCCAGAGCGACATAGGATTGGCCGATCGTGGCAAGGTCCACGTTTGTCGCCAGCATCGTCAGTGCGCCGAGGATCAGCGCGGCGACCACCGCGAAAAGCGGCACGATCACGATGTCCTCGACCTCGGTCCGGCCCCAGACCGGCCGTTCGAGCAGATCCTTCATGTTGCGCCCGTTCATGCCGCCGCCCCCGCCATGGCCAGGCCGATGGCGCCCTTGTCGACCGGCCCTGCGCCTGTGTCGAACTCGGCCACGATGCGGCCCTTGAACATCACCAGAATCCGGTCTGCGAGCGACAGGATCTCGTCCAGCTCGGACGAAACGATCAGCACGCCGTCCCCTGTGTCGCGCGCCTCGACCAGCCGTTTGTGGATGTATTCGATGGAGCCGACATCAAGCCCCCGCGTCGGCTGCCCGGCGATGGCTAGAAGCGTTTCGCGCGACAGTTCCCGCGCCACGACCAGTTTCTGCTGGTTGCCGCCGGAGAGGTGACCGGCGGCGGTATAGACCGACGGGGTGCGCACGTCGAAATCCAGCACGGCTTGCGCGGCCTTCTCGGCGACATGGTCCCACATCACCGACGGGCCGCGGCTGAACCGCTCGTCGTAATAGGTGTCCAGAACCATGTTCTCGGCAACTGTGAATTTCGGGATCAGGCCGCTCTTCTGCCGGTCCTCGGGGATATGGGCGATGCCCGCCCTGTGGCGGGCGCGGACCGAGGCATGGGTGATGTCGGTGCCATCATAGGTCACGGTTCCACCGGCCGCGCGGCGCAGGCCGGTCAGCGCCTCAATAAGCGCCGACTGACCGTTGCCCTGAACACCCGCGATGCCGACGATCTCGCCGCTATGCACCGTCAGGTTCAGGTGATCGACGGCGACCGCGTCGTCGTCGCGCAGGACGGTGAGGTCGCGCACCTCAAGCAGCGCGCGGCCGGGATTGAAGGGTGCCTTTGCCACGTCGAAACTGACGGGCCGGCCCACCATCATCTCGGCCAGCGACTTCGGGGTCAGGTCGCGCGGCAGGCCCTCACCGGTGATGCGTCCGCCCCGGATCACGGCGATCCGGTCGGAGATGTCGAGGATCTCGTTCAGCTTGTGGGTGATGAAGACCAGCGCCTTGCCCGCATCCCGCAGCGCCCGGACCACTTCAAAGAAATCCTTGACCTCCTGCGGGGTCAGGACGGCTGTCGGTTCATCAAGGATCAGGACATCGGCGGCGCGGAAGAGGACCTTGATGATCTCGACCCGCTGCTGGACGCCGACGGGCAGGGTTTCGACCAGAGCGTCGGGATCCACTTCCAGCCCGTATTTCCGGCTGATTGTAGCGACCTCGGCGCTGGCCTTCGCGCGGTCCAGCCGGTCAAGACGCCCGACCGGCTCGACCCCCAGCACGACGTTTTCAGCGACGGTGAAGACCGGGACCAGCATGAAGTGCTGATGGACCATGCCGATCCCGGCGGCGATCGCGTCTGCCGGGCTGGTGAACGTGACCGCCTGCCCGTCGATCAGAATCTCGCCCTCGTTCGGGCGGTAAAGACCGCAGAGCACGTTCATCAGTGTCGACTTGCCCGCGCCGTTTTCGCCCAGCAGCCCCAGCACTTCGCCGGCGCGGATGGAGAGGTTCACGCCCTCATTCGCGACAACCTCGCCGAACCGCTTGGTGATGCCGCGAAGCTCGATATCCATCGTGCTGGCCCCCGGATCAGGGGCTGACGTCGATGCTGCCGTCGATGATGCCCTGCCGGACCGACGCAAGTTCGGCCTTGAGGTCCTCGGGCACATCGCCTTCCATGTCGTGGAAGGGAGCAAGGTCGACGCCGCCATTGGCCAGCGTGCCGGTCAGAACCCCGCCCTCAAAACTGCCTTCCATCACGGCCTTGATCACCTGCAACACGGTCGCATCCATGCGCTTGGTGATTGAGGTCAGGTAGACGTGTTTCTTCGCCGGGTCGGTAAAGTAAAGGTCGGCATCGACGCCGATGATCTTCAGCTTGTCGGTGCCGAGTTCATCGGCCAGTGCCGCCGAGCCAAGGCCCACCGGCCCTGCGACCGGTAGGACGATGTCGGCGCCTTCGTCATAAAGGTTCTGGGCAAAGGCACGGCCGTCGTCGAGCGAGTCGAAGTTGTTGGTGAAGAGCCCCTCGCGCGTGGCCGGGTCCCAGCCGAGCACGGTCACAGCGGTGCCCTTCTGGCTGTTGTAGTAGGTTACACCATGATGGAACCCGTCCATGAAGATCGTCACAGGTGGAATGTTGATCCCGCCAAAGACACCGAGCGTCCCGGTTCCGGTCATGCCAGCGGCGAGGTAACCCGCAAGGAACGCCGCCTCATCGGTCGCGTAGACCTGGCCTAGCACATTCGGCAGCGCCGGGTCATAAGCGAAGTCGACGATGGAGAATTTCTGGTCGGGGTTCTGTTCGGCGGCTGTCTTCGTGGCGTCACCCAGAAGGAAACCCACGGTGATGATCACGTCGCATGCCCCGCCAAGCAGCGAGTTGATGTTGGCCTCGTAATCCGTCTCCGCTTGAGATTCGAGAAAGCGCCCCGAAATGCCCAATTCAGCCTCGGCATCCTCGACCCCTTTCCAGGCGGTCTGGTTGAAGCTGTTGTCGTCGATGCCGCCGGTATCGGTGACCTGGCAGGCGGTAAAGGCGGCTGCCGCGAGCGCGGAACTGGCCAGAAAGGCTGTGGCGCAGGCGGACTGACACAAGAATTGGGCGAAGCTTTTCATGGCGTTCTCCTTTCATGGCGAATCCGGATCGGGATCCGGACGTTCCTGCCGATGCAATGCTAGACCTGCGCGCCCGCCCGGAATTGACGCCGATCAGTTCGCGCCAGTGGCCGGACTACGCAACGCGGCGACACGCACCATGGCGGCCAGGATGGCATGCGACAGGACGGGTCCCCGGCCGATCCCGATCATGAAATCGTCGTCGAGCGTATCAGACCGGCGCAAAGTGCAGGTCCAGTGCCCGTCGGCGTCATTGGTGCGGCCTTTCAGGCTGATCGACCAGTCCGGCAAAGCGAGGTCGACAAGATGAATTGCTTCGTCGCTGGACTGGATCACCGGCATCCGGTCGGCGGGCCATCTGTCCTTCAACGGTACAAGTGGCCGGATCAGCCCGAGCACGGCGGTGGCGGTTTCAGGGCTTAGATCAGCCGACCCCTCAATCGTGACGGCGATCCCTTCGATGTCAGCTCTGGTCATCGTTCTCTCCGTGTCTGCGGTTAAGAATAGCCCGTCGTTCGGCGAGTTGATTGAGCGGGATCAATCGGCACGGGCATCGCGGTGGGATACTCGCGGAGTGGAACACGAGGACGATATGGCCAATCCGGTTGGACCAGCACCGCTGCCAGTCGTGAAACTCTCGGCGCCTGTCAAAGCCGAGGACTTCACGTTCTCGACCAGCGCCGAGCTTCACGGAACTAACTGGATCGGACAAGACCGGGCCCTGGGCGCGCTTCGCATGGCCGCAGAGATGCGCCACAGCGACTTCAATGCCTTTGTCCTTGGAAACCCCGGCAGCGGACGCCGCCGGATGACCCGGGCGATTCTTGCTGAGGCGGCAATGAACCGGCCGCGCCCGGCGGACTGGGTCTATGTCAACAATTTCGACGCGCCCGACAAACCGGTCGCGATCGAACTGCCCCCGGGAATGGCAACGAAGCTTCGCAAGGCGATGGAAGAGCTGATCGACGAACTGGCCAACGACATACCGGCGCTGTTCGACTCGGAAGACTATCAGACCCGCCGACGCAGCATCGAACAAAGCTATACCGAAGAGCATGAAGCGGAGATGAGCAGGGTCTTCGAACAGGCCCGCGCACGCGACGTCGCCATCCTTCGCACACCCATGGGGTTTACTGTCGTCGGTACCCGTGACGGCGAGGTCATGACGCCCGAGAAATACCGGAACCTGAGTGAGGATGAACAGGCGGCCATTGACGCGGCGGTCGATGAGACCGAGCAGGAACTGGCGGCGGCACTCAAGGCGGTGCCCGGGCGCGAAAAGCAGCACCGGCGCGATGTCGAGGACCTGAACTACGCGATGGCGACCGGCGGCGTCGATGTCGCCATCCGTACCTTGCGCGAGTCATTTTCCGGGATTCAGGCGGTAACGGATTATCTCGATGCGGTGCGCGGTGACCTGATCGAGAATGCGGAGATTTTTCTGGTCCGTGAGGATGGCGCCGAGGCCGGACCGTTCCCTGTTGCGACGACACGGCATTATGCAAAGCCGCGGTTCCAGCGCTACGCGGTCAACGTCGTCGTTGCGCAGGAGGGGGATGGCGAAAACGGTGCGCCAGTGATCGAGGAGGACCTGCCCACGCTCGCCAACCTCATCGGCCGGATCGAATACGCCTCGGAAATGGGGGCGTTGGTGACGAATTTCACCATGATCAAGCCGGGTGCCCTGCACCGCGCCAATGGCGGATTTCTCATTCTCGACGCACGCCAGATCCTGTCCGAACCTTTTGCCTGGGATGCGCTGAAACGCTGCCTCAGAACCCACGAGATCGCGATCTATTCTCCCGCCGAACGGCTCAGCCTGATTTCCACCGTCTCGTTGGCACCCGATCCGGTGCCGCTGGATGTACGAGTGATCCTGTTGGGCGAAAGGATCTTCTATTATCTGCTCGCCGCGCTCGATCCGGATTTTGCCCATCTTTTCAAGCTTGAGGCCGATTTCAACGACCATATCACAACGGGCAGCGATGGTTCCGGCGCCTATGCGGCGATGATCGCGGAGATCGCGCGGGATGGTGGTCTCAGGCCACTCGATCCCCCTGCGATGGCGCGGATCTTCAACGAAAGTCACCGCATGACGGGCGACGCGGAGCGACTGTCATTGAGCCTTGACCATCTTTCCGATCTTCTGCGGGAAGCCGACTTCTGGTCGGGTTCTGAGGGGCATGACGTTATCGGTGCCGAGGCGGTCGAAAAGGCTGTTGCCGAGCGCGAGTTCCGAGCCGGGCGGCTGCGCGAGCTTGGCGCGGAGGCGATCCTGCGCGAAACCCTGATGATCGACACCGATGGCGTACGGGTTGGTCAGATCAACGCGCTGTCAGTTCTGGAGATCGGCGGTACCCGTTTCGGCCTGCCGTCGCGGCTGACCGCTCGGACCCGGCTGGGCACCGGCAAGGTCGTTGATATCGAGCGTGAGACCGAACTGGGCGGCCCGATCCATTCCAAGGGTATGCTGATCCTTCAGGGCTATCTTGCGGCGGCCTATGCCACCGATGCGCCGATGTCGCTCTGGGCCAGCCTCGTCTTCGAACAGAGTTATGGCGGCGTCGATGGCGACAGCGCCTCGGCAGCTGAGCTGCTGGCGATAATCTCGTCGCTGTCGGACGTGCCGATCGACCAATCCTTGGCGATCACCGGTTCCGTCAACCAGTTCGGCGACATTCAGGCAATTGGTGGTGTGAACGAAAAGATCGAGGGCTTCTTTGACATTTGCGCCGCGCGTGGCCTGACCGGGCGCCAGGGCGTTCTGATTCCGGCGGCCAACGTAAAGCACCTCTCGCTCCGCCGTCGTGTGATCCAGGCGGTGGAGGCCGGTCAGTTCCGCATATTGCCGATGCGAACGATTGCCGACGGCATCGAAGCGCTGACCGGGACAGTCGCAGGAACACGCTTGCCGGATGGTCTTTATCCGGAGGGCAGCGTGAACCGCCGCGCCGAAGATCAATTGCGCGCCTTTGCCGCGAAGCGCAAGGCATTCGGACGGGCGGGCAAGGAGGTCAGGACAGATGTCTGAGACCGGTTCGCCGCCTTTCCGCGTGATCCTGAGCGCGACATGTTACGCCGATGCCGAAGCGGCGTTGCATCTGGCCGTTCTTCTGGCGCGACAGGTCGGCGCGGGTCTGCACGGCCTCTTGGTCAGCGATGAGGCGATCCTTGAAGCCGCCAGACACCCGCATGCCCGCGCTGTTTCTTTCTCCGGGCAAGCCGTGTCCCAGGTAACGGTCGAAACCATGCGCGCCGCCTTCCGCGCTGACGCACGGCTTTTTGAGAAGCGGCTGGTTCAGGCGGCGCGGGATGCGGTTCTCGACACCGGGTTCAGTGCCATCGGCGGTCGATTGATGGCGGTGCTTGCACAGATCACCGGCGCCAGGGATATCGTCGTCGTCGGGTTCCGCAGGGCGCTGCGGGAGGGCGACGCGCTGATCCTGGTTCTCGGCGACCGCAACCCCGACAGCGGCCAGCTGTCTCTCGCCCTCCATCTTGCTGCCGCTGCCCACAAGCGTCTTGTCGTCTTCGCCACGCCACGGTGGGAAGAAGAGATCGTCGCAGCATTTCGCCGCGGTAGCGGTGTAAGGCACAACGAATACCGCCCCTATCTCGGGACCGGGAACCTGTTGCGTGAGCTTGAGCGGATGAGCCCCGCCGCCTTGATCATCGCAACCGGCCAAGACGAGGCGCTTCCTGTCACAGCCTTGATCAACGCGGCGCGCTGCCCGGTGATCCTGACGGGCCCCGCAACGGAGGGAAAATAATCTCTGGCGCGCTGCTGGCCAAATGTGAAGGTCTGAAATGCAGCGAGGATCGGACAGTTGTCGGGACAACGGGATCAAATCGGGAGATGAATTATGCGCTATCGCGATCGAACGGAAGCCGGCGAAAGGCTGGCACAGGAGCTTAAGGCGCTCGACTTGCCCGACCCAGTGGTCCTTGCCCTTCCCCGGGGCGGCGTTCCGGTTGCCTATGAGGTGGCGCGCGAGCTTGCCGCGCCGCTTGATCTTGTCATGGTGCGCAAGATCGGCGTGCCTTCTCAGCCAGAGCTTGCCGCCGGCGCGGTTGTCAACGGTGCCAATCCCGAGATCGTGGTGAATGAGGAGGTCGCCCGCCATGCGCGACTGGTGCCTGCCGACATCGAGAGGCTGGCTGAAGCACAGCTGGACCTGATCCGCGAACGCCGGGGGCTTTATCTGAAAGGCCGCGTGCAGGTGCCGCTATCGGGCCGCACTGCCGTCGTCGTCGATGACGGCATTGCCACGGGCGCGACGATGCGGGCGGCACTGAAGGCGGTGCGGCGGCAGGCACCCGCACGAATTGTGCTTGCAGTGCCGGTCGCGGCGCCCGAGACGCTTGAGGCGATGAAGAAAGAGGCCGATCTGATCGTCTGCCCGAATGTGCCGACCTATCTCGGCGCGATCGGGGCGTTCTACGTCACCTTCGATCAGACTTCGGATGACGAGGTCATCCGGCTTCTCGATGCGGCGGCTGAGCGGCCCGCTTCAGGGCAATGACGGTGATCAGCGGGCCAACGACCTCAAAGACGACGGTGCTGGCGATGGTGATCCCGAGGATCACTTCGGCCCGCTCGGGAAAGCGTTCACCGGCAATCAGTGCCATGCCGATGGCAACGCCCGCCTGCGGCATTAGCGCGAGACCGGAAAGCCACCCCTCGCGGGCCGGCAGACCGGCAATTGCCCCGCCGATCCATCCGCCGGTTACCCGTGACAGGGCGCGCAACCCGATATAGGCGGCACCGGCGAGGCCAAGCCCCCCAAGCGATGTGGGGTCGAGTGAGGCACCCGCCATCACGAAAAGAAGCAGCATGAACGGCCATTCGATTCGCTCGATTTCGTGGAACGGCCGGTCGTGGTGGCGGGCGAAATGGGCAATGACGGTGCCGCAGACCATGCCGGTCAGAAGAAAGGAAAGCCCGAGATAGAGCGACAATCCGGTGCAGAGAAAGACGAGGCCAAGCGCCTCCATCAGCGTCGGCTCCCCGGGTTTGAGGCGGCCGGTCAGATAGGCGGCGGGCAGGCCGATTGCCGCGCCAAGAGCGATGGACCCGCCAAGATCCACCAGCGTCTGGAACAAAGGCCCGGGTGTCGGCCCGCCCATGGTCAGATCGGCAATCAGAATAAGAAGGCTGAACAGAAGGATGCCCCAGGCGTCGTCGATGGCCACGATGCCAAGGATGTTTGTCGCGAAGCGTCCCTTTGCGCCGACGGACCGGATCACCTCATGTGTGGCTGCCGGATCGGTCGCGACGGCAAGTCCCGCCAGCATCAGCGCCAGCACCGGATCGCCGGACAGAAGCCATAGCCCCACCCCAACAAATGCGGCCGAGGTCAGGACTACTGCCAGTGACAGCGTCAGGATCTCGCGCCCATGTGCGTGCAGCGTTTCGGGCTTGAGCCTGCCGCCCAACAGGAAGGCAACCATCGTCAGGGCGGTTGGGGCAACCGCGTCATCAGTCCCGGCAAGCGCCGTGGGCAGAAGATCCAGACCCGGCGGTCCGATTGCCACGCCCAACAGGATCAGCAGGGTGACCCGCGGCACATGCGCCCGGCGTTCGAGGGCGTCGATGCCGATGCTGGCGAGGAACAAGGCTCCGATAGCAAGAACGGTTAGCGCTTCTCCCATTGCCTCACCTCCATTGATCGGCAAGCGCCCGCAGCACGTCGGCCCGGCTGATCTGACCCACGAGCCGTCCGCCCTGCATCACGGGAAACCGGCGATAGGGGCCTTTCAGAAATGCTTCGGTCGCCGCGACGATGTCCAGATCTGCGTCAAGCGTGTGGACATTGCCGCTCATATAATCGGCGACGCTGTCGCCCCACTCCTGATAGTAGCTCGCGTTGAGTGCAGCGCGCAGGCAATCCTTCTTGGAAAGAACGCCGACCAGTTGCCCGCTGCTGTCCACGACAGGTGCCCCGGAAATGTTCCGGTCAAGCAGCAGTTTCATGGCCCGGTTGATCTCCGTGTCCGGTGCCAGCGTCACAAGGTTCCTGGCCATGTAGTCGGCGACTTTTGGGCGATCAGTCATCCTCGCACCCTTCCTGCCGGTGGCGCGGGCACGCCGCGCAGGTTGCTCCGGGGATGCAGGACAACCCACCGCATGAGCCTGCGGGCGGACGGCGCCCGAAAAACCGGCCAATCGCGAGCCCGGCAAGGGCGAGGAGCGTGACTGCTAGGGTGGCTAGGAAACTGGTCATGCGATGGTCCTATTCTAAGACGTGGCGTGGGAAGGTGCCTGTCATGGATTCGCTGTAGGCGGGACCATGACCGGCAAGGAACAGGGCGTCGATGCCCTTCGCCCGGGCAAGCTCCGGCCCGGCTTCTGGGCCGAGGACGAGCAGCGCTGTCGCCAGCGCGTCTGCCTGTTCGGCCGTCCCGGCCAGCACCGAGACCGCGGCAAGGCCGCGCGTCGCGGGCCGTGCGGTGCGCGGGTCGATGACGTGGCTCAGCCCCAGCCGCGGATATCCATTCGCCCTGTGTCCCGATGTGGCCAGCGCCATGTCGTGAGGCCTGACGATGCGCTGCGCCGTCCCTCCGCCGGGAGTTTCCACCGCGACCAGCCAGTCGCGCCCTTCCGGATGACGCCCCCGGCATGCCACCTCGCCACCAAGCTCGATCAGGAAATTCCGGTGCCCGAGAATTTCAAGCGCCACAACCATCCGGTCGAGCGCATACCCCTTGGCAATGCCGCAAAGGTCGATGGTCAACTCGGGCATGGCCTTGCGAATGGCATCCGGGCGCGCATTCAGATCGGCGGGATCACCTGCCCCCTTTCCCGCTATCGGGCCAAAGCCATAGCGGTGGACCAACGGGCCGACCGTGGGGTTGAAGGCGCCACCGCTTAACCGCGAGACGTCCAGCGCATTCGAAAGCGTTTGGGCGAGAATTGGCGCGACCTTCTGCCAGCCAGTTTCGCGCGACATGTTGAACCGGGTCAGATCAGACTCCGCGCGATAGGGCGACATCGCCGCATCTACCGCGGCGATTTCGGACAAAAGCGCGTACCGCACGGCGTCGGAATCGATTCTGTCCGGCAAAACAACATGCCAGCTGCCGCCGAAGGCCAGTCCCGCCAACCGTGTCACCGCCTGCGCGGCACCAGCCGGCAGGGCGGCACTGGCGGCGGCGGACATGAGGAACAGGCGACGGGTCAGGTCCATGTCTCAGCCTCCGAAATCGTCGTTGAAGATGGCGTCCGGTTCGACCCCGGCATCCGACAACATGGCAAGGACGGCCTTGATCATCAGGGGCGGGCCGCAAAGGTAGTATTCGCACTCCTCGGGCGCGGGGTGAGTGGCGAGGAAACGTTCGGCCACGACCGAATGAATGAACCCCCTTGGCCCGTCCCAGCCGTCCCCCGGGCGCGGGTCTGACAGGGCGACGGTCCAGCGAAAATTCGGATGTTCCGTGGCCAGCGCATCGAATTCGTCGGAGTAGAACAACTCATCCCGGTTCCGTGCGCCGTACCAGAAGCTCATGCGCCGCGCCGTGCCCAGCCGCTGCAACTGGTCGAGGATGATCGCGCGCAGGGGCGCCATGCCGACCCCGCCGCCGATGAAGACCATCTCGCGCCCGGTCTCCTGCGCGCGAAAGCTGCCGAAGGGGCCCGAGACGGTGAGCCGGTCGCCGGGCTTCACACAGAAGAGGTAGGACGACACCTTTCCGGGCGGCGCATCGGCAAGCTGTGGCGGGGGCAGGGCAAGACGGATATTGAAGACAAGGCGCCCGGCTTCGCTGTCCTCCAGCCGGTTCGAGATCGAATAGGCGCGGGTTTCCGGCTTACCACTATCGGAGTGCAGGGCGCGGATGGGTGCCCAGACCTTTGCGTGCGCATCGGGCACCTCAAGCATGTGGAAATCCAGCCGATAGGGCGGCGCGGTGATCTGGAAGAACGATCCGGCGGGCAATGCGGGCCTGGCATCTTCTGGCAGGTCCACGACAACCTCGCGGATCAAGGGGGTAAGGAACCGTGCGGCGCTGACCGTGCAGTCATAGGACTTCGCGCCCGCCAGATCCTCGGGCAGATCGATCTCCACATCGCCCCGCAAAGTCACCTGACAGGCCAGCCGCAGACCCGCCGCGATCTCCGCCCGGCTCAGATGCTCCCGCTCGGTCGGCAGCGGTGCGCCGCCGCCCTGCGTGACCCGGACCCGGCACAGCCCGCAGGTCCCCGCACCGGCGCAGGCCGAGGGGATCAGGATGCCGCCATCCCCCAGTGCGGTCAGCAGCCGCTGGCCGGTGCGGGCGGCGATGTTTTCCGTCCCGTTGATCGTCACGGCCACGGGAAGTTCGGGCAGCAGAACCCGCCGCGCCCCCATGACAGCGAGCGCCAGTAGCAGAAGCAGGGCGGTCAGAAGCACGGTGCCAAGGAGGATCGCGGTCATGGCGCCCCCCATCCTGCGACGGCAGAGAGGCCAAGCGACATGAGGCCGGTGACCAGAAACGCCGAACCGAGGCCCTGAAGCCCTGCTGGGATCAGGCTGTATCTCAGCCGTTCGCGGATCGCTGCGAAGGTGACGATGGCAAGCGCCCAGCCGATCCCAGTGCCAAGGCCGTAGACCACGGATTCGGCGAAGCTGTAGCGGCGTTCGACCATGAAAAGGCTGGCACCCAGAATGGCGCAGTTCACGGTGATGAGCGGCAGGAAGATGCCAAGCGCCCGGTAAAGCCCCGGCGCGAAGCGATCGAGGGTCATTTCAAGGATCTGCACCATTGCCGCTATGACGCCGATGAAGGCGATGAGCCTGAGATAGGTCAGGTCGAGATCTGGCAGTCCCGCCCAGGCCCATGCGCCCTCGCTCAAGAGGTAGGTATGGATCAGGTTGTTCGCGGGCACGGTAATTACCTGCACAACGATCAGGGCCAGTCCGAGCCCCGCCGCTGTTTCCACTCGCCGCGACACGGCAAGAAAGGTGCACATGCCGAGGAAGAACGACAGCGCAAGGTTCTCGCCGATCATCGCGGTGAGGAAGAGGTCGCTCATGCGTCCTCCTCTTCGCTACTGAGTTGGTATTCCGGCCTTTCTACCTGCGCGGGACGCCATGCGCGGATCGCCCAGATCAGAAGGCCGAGGATGAAGAAGGCCGCGGGCGCGCGCTGCATCAGGGCAAGGGTCGTGAACCCGTCAAGTCCGAGCATCGGTGCCAGCGGCACACCGAGGATTGTCCCCAGGCCAAGCCCTTCACGCAGCGTTCCGACGACGATCAGGATAAGACTGTAGCCCAGCCCGTTGCCGAGCGCGTCGAGAAAGCTCTCCCCCGGCGGATGACGCATGGCAAAGGCCTCGGCCCGGCCCATGACGAGGCAGTTGGTGACGATGAGGCCGACGAAGACCGACAGGCGCTGGCTCATCTCATAGGCGAAGGCGCGCAGCAGCCCGTCCATGACGATGACGAGGGCCGAGATGATGGTGATCTGGATGATCAGCCGCACGGAATGGGGAATGTGGTTACGGATCATGCTGATGAGCGTGGCCGAGAGGCTGATCACCACGGTCAGCGCCAGCGACATGGTCAATGCGGTGGCAAGGGTCGTCGTCACTGCAAGCGCCGAGCAGATGCCGAGGATCTGCAGCGTGATCGGGTTTTCGTCGATCAGGGGGCGGGTCAGGCGGTCGGGCAATCCGGTCATGTCAGAAGCCCCTCTCGCGCAGCCGGTCGAGGAAGGGCCCGAAGCCCTGATCGCCCAGCCAGAAGGTAAGCATCGCGGTGATGCCGTTGCCGGTGCGGGTTGCGCCGGAAATGCCGTCGACCTCATAGGGCCCGGCTGCCCCCTGCGTGACGCGGATCATGATCCGGCCGTCGTCGTCCGTGATCCGGTGTCCGGGCCAGAGCGCCTGCCAGTCCGGTTCGGCGATCCGGGCGCCGATGCCGGGGGTTTCGGCCTGCTCGACAATGGTCAGCGCCGCAACCGTGTTCAGATCGGGCTCCAGCGCGAGATAGGCGCGGATCAGCGACTGATAGCCCATGCCCGAGACGGGAAGGACGACGAGGTGCAGTCTGCCGTCCCGTTCCAGCAGGTAAACCGGCGCATGGGTGGCGATGCGCTTCAGTCCGGCGGGGTCGGCTCCCGGCGGCAGGTCGCGGCTGGTGGCCGGGCCTTTCGCGGCTTCGTCCGGGTCGAAGCTGGCCGGGTCGATTGCGGGGTCATACTGCCCGGACTGCAGATCGACGATGCGGGTTTCCAGCGTGTCGATCCCGGCCTCGACCATCAGGCCTCTGAGACCCGGCAGTGTGTTCAGCATGGCGTCGAGGCGCGCCTGACGTTCGCGTTCTACATGGACCTGCTGGTAGGGTTTCAGCACGGTCGCGGCGGTCGAAACCCCGAGTGCCGCGACGAAGGCCACAAGAACGGTCATGCCCACGGCCTTGCGCGGATCGTCGTTCGCCATGGCGAACAGCCGCCACCAGGGGACAGGGGTTTCAGCCACGGGCGGACCTCCTGCCGGTTCGGGCGCGGATCACGATGTCGTCGATCAGCGGCGCGACGAGCCCCGCGAGAAGTGCTGCAAAGACGACCGCCGACGCCAGACCCGTTGCACTGAAAAACGCGGCGAGAAGCCCAGCGACAATTCCATAGAGCCATCGCCCCGCCTGCGTCGCTGCCGAGGCAACGGGGTCCGCGACGAGGAAGGTCGCCGCGAAGAGCGCAGCGAGGAATGTCTCGGGTTCGGGTGCAGTCCCGTTCACCACGGCGAAGCCGGCGATGAGCCCGATGGCAAGCGCGACCAGAACCCGCCAGAAGACGAGCCCGAGGGCCAGCAGCAGGGCGAGGCCCGGCAGCGTTGCATAGCCGAGGTCGGGACCCGGCTCTGGCAGGACGGTGCCGGGAAAGGCGAAGATCAGGAAGGCCAGCGAAACTGCGGCTGCGTTGAGAAAGCCGAAGCCGCGCCCGCCGAAGACCTGTTCGCCGATCACGATGCCGAAGCTCAGGGCCAATGCGAGGTGCCAGAGTGGCAGATCCGTTGGCGCCATCACGCTCACGATCAGCGCGGTGGCAATGCCGTGCCACGACGGTGGCTGGCGCCGCGCGCGGGTGAAGATCAGCTCCCAGATCAGGCTGACGACCAGCGCCGTGACGAGGACGCGCAGCGCCGCGTTGCCGTTCCGGTCCAGCATGGTTAGAACAGGGGGCAGCAGGGCCAGTGTCACCGCAAATGTAACCTGCCAGGGCTGGCGGATCGCGATCATCCTTCCGCCTCCATCCGGTCGAGCACGGTCCGCAATTTCGCGGCGTAGTCGGTGCCGCTGGTGCACCGGTGGCTTGCCCGTAACATGTCCTCCTCGACAAGGGCACGCCCGCCCAGCTTCTCGACACTTTCGGCATCGCCGACCGTCAGTGCCCTCAGGAACGGGACCGCCGGAATGCCGACGGGCAGCGCGGTATCGAGGCCGGCGTGGGGCAGGATCGGCCGGAGTGCACCACTTGACGAGGTCAGCGCCTTCCACAGGTTTGACGTTTGCGGCGGCACGATTCGCGCGGCAGACGTATCGTAGCGGCTTAGCCAGAGCGCTTCGTTCCCGCTGATTGCAGGGCCGGAAATCAGGTTGGCGGCCGGGGGGCTGGAACCAACGAAAAGGTCATGAAGGCTCACGCCCAGAAGCGCCCGTTTCAGGACCGGCCTGCCGGAATGCGCATCCGTGATCGCGACGATCCGTTCGCCGGGGAATTGCCCGGTGCGCAGAAGCTGACCGATGGCGACGACGTCCTGCCAGCCAATGGTCCAGACCGGCCGGTCCCGGACCTGACCGTGCAGCTGAGCAACATGATGGCTCGTCATTGATGTCATCGGGTGCGGCGCAAAAAACGCGCGGCGAATGCCCGGAGTTTCGATCTCAGGCAGCTCGAGTCCTTCGGGAAAGCAGGTAAGCACGGCACCCTCGGTCAGAAGCGTCAGAAGCCTGAGACCGGCGGCGAATTCTTCCGCAACCCCGGGAAGCAATGCGGCCGGGTCGGGTGCGCCGTCGAACCCGGCCATGGCGTGGACAAAGATGGCGTCCGCGCGGGCATCGGGCGGGGGGATGCGCCCGAAGGGCCGGCTGCGAAAGGCTGGCCACAGGCCCCGCGACAGGAGGAGCGCGCGCGCATCGCCAGCGGTTCCGACGCGGATGGGCGCGGATGCCGCCTTCTCAGCCTTATCGCCGTCAAGCTCGACGATCAGTGCCGAAAGTCGCCGCCCTGCGGCGAAGGTGACGGACGCGACCCGGCCTGATGCCGGGGCGACGAAGGCAATGTCGGGGTGCTTGCGGTCGGTGAACAGAACCTGACCCGCGACAACGGCGTCCCCTTCCTTCACCCGCAAATCTGCCCGCAGGCCGGGATAGTCCGCGCCGAGCAGCGCGACCGAATGCAGGCGCACCGGCGGTTCGACGGCACCACCGACAGCCCGCACGGGACGACCTTTGATGAAAGGGGTAAGGAACATCCGGGACACTCCAGGCATCTTGTGGATGCAGGATGGTCGGTTCTGTCCGTGCGCACCCTGACACACATCAATGACTGGCGTCGGGGAAGCCGCAGAATGGCCTGACATTCAGTCCATGGTCGTAATCGGCCAGCCAAGGCAGGAGTCCCTACCGATGATCGCCCCCCGTATCCTCATCATTTCACTTCTTCTTGCGTGTGGAGGTGCCGCTTCCGTTTATGCTCAGGAGGATGCCGCTACGCTTTCGGGTGCGGTGGAGGCGTGGCTGAACTCACCCCATGCCCGACGCGGGTCGGAGTCCTTCACGCACTGGGACGAGGACGGAGAGATCCCACCGCAATGCGCGACCTGTCATTCAAGCATCGGCATGCGCGACTTCCTCGGCGGCGACGGCAGCACACCGGGGCAGGTGGATCATCCTACCGCCCTGGGAGCGCTGATCGACTGTACCACCTGTCATTCGGCGGCTGCAGCTGCGCTGGATCAGGTGACCTTCCCGAGTGGCGTAGCCATCGGCGGGTTCGGCCCGTCGGCAACCTGCATGGTCTGCCATCAGGGGCGGACATCCGGAGACGGCGTCAATGCCACGACGGCCGGGCTTGACGACGACGCGGTGGCGCCGGAGCTTGGTTTCGTCAACGTGCACTACCGGGCCGCGGCGGCGAGTCTTCTCGGAACCGAGGTGCGCGGCGGCTTTGAATATCCGGGCAAGACCTATGCCGGACGGTTTGCCCATGTTCCGAACTTCAACACCTGTACCTCCTGCCACGAACCGCATGCGCTTGAGGTGCGGGCCGAACCTTGCGCCGAATGCCACAAGACCGCCAATCTGACCGCGATCCGGACGCGGCCCGCGGATGCGGACGGTGACGGCAATACCGGCGAAGGGGTGGCTTTCGAAATCACCGGCCTTCACGACGCACTTGGCCACGCGATCATGGCCTATGCTGCCGAGGTGGCCGGAAAACCGGTTGTCTACGCGCCAGACGCCTATCCGTATTTCTTCGTGGACCTCAACGGGAACGGATCGGTGGATGCGGACGAGGCGGCCTATCCCAACCGCTATCAAAGCTGGACGCCGCGCCTTCTGAGGGCCGCTTACAATTACCAGTTCGTCGCGAAGGATCCCGGCATCTACGCCCACAATCCCAGCTACGCGATACAGCTTATGATCGACAGTCTCGACGATCTTGGAAAGGCGACCGGCCTTGATACAGGTGCCTGGATCAGACCGTAGCCTGCTTGAGGGATGCAAGCCCGCCCCGTGCCTGTCGCGATCCTGTCAGGCGAAGATGACGTTCAGTACCGCTGCAGCGGGATTCGGACACCAATCGAGACG
This sequence comes from Albidovulum litorale, assembly GCF_025751495.1. Lineage (GTDB taxonomy): Bacteria > Pseudomonadota > Alphaproteobacteria > Rhodobacterales > Rhodobacteraceae > Albidovulum > Albidovulum litorale. Next base: position 61,728 of record NZ_JAOWKZ010000004.1, read on the forward strand.
ACGCTGTCACGCCGGTCAAAGTTGAGTGCCTCTCTTGGAGAATTGCCGGTACCGGTTACCGGGGCAGTGCCACCTTCGGCGGTGCCAAAGTCATAGTATCTGTGGGAGAGATCGACCAAAACCGGATGCTGCCCGGCACGCGTCACCTGACACGGCGCGCCCGGTTTATGCACGGGCTAAACGGTACGGTGGCCCGGAATCGCGACGATGCGGGAAAAAGAGCCGGCCGCGGGAGTGATCCGCGGCCGGCAACGGCCCTAGCAGGCGCACCGGGGACAGGTGCGTTCAGCTTTTGCCGATCTTGATCTTGCGTGTTCTGGATGCAGCCCCTTCGGGCTTGTCGATGTGCAGCTTCAGCACGCCGTCCTTGAAACGTGCCTGCACCTTGCCTTCGTCCGGCGTAAAGCCGAGCGACACCGAGCGGCGGAAACTGCCATAGCGGCGTTCGACAACGTGGTAGTTTTCCTCCTTCTCCTCGTGATCGCTCGACTTCTCGCCCTTCAGCGTCAGAACGCCATCGGTAATTGACACATCGATGTCCTTTTCCGCGACACCGGGGATTTCAGCCGAGATGTCGATGGCCGTGTCGGTTTCGGCGATATCGAGCGCCGGCATGAGACTGTCTTCGCTGCGGTCCCAGAGATCGCGGGCCGACATTGGCCAACCGGTGCCGAAGCGATCGAAAACACGTTCGATTTCGTCATGCAGGGACTTGAAAAAGGGACTGTCTTGCGCTGGCTCGATGCGGCTGGGAAGGGCTCTATGTTTCATGACGGCTCTCCTGACGGTATTCGGCTCCGCCCGACTCGGGGGCATGCGTGAGTCTAGGGCGGACTAGCCGGAAAGACCTGATTTCGATCAGTCGGGCGGGTATCGGCATGGCTTATGGTCAAACCCCGCAAGCCCGGAGGAGCAGTCATGACGTTTCGCGCAGCAATCTTTGCCCTTCTGACAGCCGTGGCATCGCCGGCCGGGGCCGGACCCGAGATTCAAGCGCTGGGCGGCGATCTTTTCATCGGCGGCTCGGGGACGGCGCGGTCGCTGGAGGCTGAACGAGATGTCTTCGCAGGCGGTGCCTCGCTGGTCATCGACGGCAGGGTCGCCGAGGATCTGCATGTCAGCGGTTTCGACGTTGATGTCGATGCGCAGACCGCCGGAGACCTTTACGCGGCGGGTGGCGCGGTGACGATCCGCGCCGCGACAGGCGGCGATCTGAGCGCTGCGGGTTTTTCCCTGCGCACGGCGCCGGCAGCTGAAACCGGCGGCAATGCGCGACTGGCGGGCGGGACGCTGACGATCGAGGGGCCCGTCAGGGGCGCGCTGGTGGCGACGGGCGCCGAGATCATATTCGATGCGCCGGTCGCAGGCGATGTCTGGTTGACCGCACACAACCTCACCTTGGGCGATGCCGCTAAGATCGGCGGCAAGCTGATCTATTCCACCCCCTCCGAGATCATCATCCCGCCCGGCGTTATCGACGCAGACCGGATCACCTACCGGCCGCTCGACCGGATGCAGATGTTCGAAGAGGCCCGCGATGCCTGGGGGTCGCGTGAATACCCGGCCTTGCCCGGCTTCATGTCGTTCTTCGCCGGGTTCATCCTGATGCTCGCCTTCTTCCTCGGGCTTGCCGCGATCTGCCTGACCTTCCTGCCGCGACAGGTCGCGCATCTGAAAAGGAGCGCGGATAACCGGCCGGGCACGACCCTGCTGACTGGCCTTATCGGACTTTCTATCCTCTTCGGTCTCGTCCCGGTCAGTGCGCTGACTGTGATCGGCTTGCCAATGGTGCCGATCGTCATCCTGACCATCATCGCGATCTGGGTGCTGGGATATGTTCTCGGCGCCTATGTGGTGACGATGCGGTTGACTGGCGCTTTCGGGCCCGGGGATTCGCCGGGGCGGATCGGCGAGCTTGGCCTTCTCGCGGTGACACTGACCGCAGCTGCGGTTCTCAACTTCATCCCGGTGCTCGGATGGGTGCTCAATTTCGGCCTCGTTCTTTTCGGAACCGGCGCGATTGCCAGCGTCATTTTTGAACGGATGATTGGATCGGCCGGGCCTGTGCGCGACGCCGCGTTGGAACCGATTCCGGACGAACGCGACGGCGCGTGATCTGGCTTTTGAACGAGAAAGACGGATGCCTGCCAAGGGACTCAAAGTCATAGATCACACGGTACAATCGACGGATGAATGGTTCAATGAACTTCAGGAGCGCCTGCAACGGGCCAGCGCGCGTGATGTGCTGCTGGTGTTCCGGGTGACGATCCCAGCGCTACGCGATCGTCTCGGCATGACGCTACAGCCCAGTTCGCCGCGCAGATGCCGATCCTGATACCAGGTATCTATTACGAGGGCTGGAAACCCTCATCACCACCCCTGACGGATCGGAATGTTGAGGATTGCGCAGGGCATATCGAGCGCGAGGTCGCGGGAGTCACGATCCTTCCGCCATGGCCCGCAGCCGTGATGCGTCGAGCACGATCATCGTGTGCGCATCTTCAAGTGCGATGATCTTCTGCTCGCGAAACTGGGTAATAGACCGGCTGATCGTTTCAGGCGTCAGGCCGAGATAGTCTGCGATGTCGGAACGGTTCATCGGCAGGTGGATCAGCCGGTAAGCGCCGAGCGGCTCACCGATCCGGTCGAGCAGCAGACACAGGAAAGCCGCGACTTTCTCGCTGGCCAGCCGTCGGCCAAGCATCAGGAAATGATCCTGAAGCATGCTGATTTCGTCCAGCGCGGCTGCCATGATCACCGAATGAAACGAGGGATCGCCGTCGGGCAGCACAAGAGGGTCGCAGCGATGCGCGACGATCTCAGTCTGGGTCACGGCATCGCATTCCGTCGAATGTCGTCCGTCGTTGGGCAGGCCGACCAGATCGCCCGGAAAACCGAAGGCAATCACCTGACGCCGACCATCCTTGTGTAGGCGGGTAAGGCGGACGACACCGGAGACAACTTCGTAAACGAACCGTGCGGGGTCCGATTCAAAGTAGAGATGCTGCCCCTCGCTGAGCTGCCGCGACAGTCTTTCCACCACTGGTCGGGAACCGTTTGGAATGACGCGCAAGGTCTGCTGAACGGAATGAATGTCGCGAGTCGGTGCTGTTAACATGATCGCCCCCATGAATGCAGGAACAAGGTGAACGCGTCATGTCGCAGCCGTGTCGGTGGATTTGTATCAAAGTGTATCGGGGGCGGAATACTACAAGAGATTGAATTCCGAACTGTGAATATTACATTCTAGGCGTGGCATGATGATGTGCCATATTGGGGGGACAATGACAGACTGCCGAATTCTCGTCGTCGACGACGACAAGGCGGTGCGTGGCTTGTTGCGGCGCTGTCTGGAAAGCGACGGATATGAGGTAGCCGAGGCCGCCGGTGTCGATGACGCCATGGCGGCAGTTCGCGATGGCAGCATCGACCTCATGACGCTCGACCTCAATCTCAATGGCCAGAACGGACTCGACGTGGCTCAGGCGGTGCGAAAGTTCTCGGACGTGCCGATCGTCATGGTGACCGGACGCGGCGACGTGATCGACCGGATCGTCGGGTTGGAGATTGGCGCCGATGACTACATCACGAAACCATTCCATGTGCGTGAGGTTCTGGCGCGCATCCACAGCGTCCTGAGGCGAAGCGGGGGCGAAACGCACCCTGCGTCGGAGCGCGGCGCCAATGAAGCCTGCCCAGAATATGTATTCGCCGGGTTTCGGGCCATTCCGGATCGGCTGGAGCTTTTTAACCCTCAAGGTGAACTGATCGAATTGACGGGCGGCGATTATCGGTTGCTTAAGGTCTTTCTCGAAAGACCGCGCCGGGTTCTGTCGCGTGAACAGATCATGGATCTGGTGAACGGTACCGGCTGGTCGCCTCTTGACCGCACCATCGACAATCAGGTCGCGCGCCTGCGCAAGAAGATCGAGCGCGAGCCGGGGGCGCCGAAGCTGATCAAGACGGTGCGTGGTGTTGGTTATACATTTGCTGCCGAGGTCGCCGCGTCGGGCCGCCTGTAGCGTTTCGGCTTTTCGTTGAATCAGAATTCGAGCCTTTTTCTGTCGAAATCTGATGCTTGGTATCTCATCAAAAACACGAAGCGCTTTAGGTCGCCCGGCCTGACAGCAGGATTCTGAGGCGGGTTGCAAGCTCTCCCTGTCGGTAGGGTTTGGACAGCAACTGAAAATTCGTCGAAAACCCGTTGCCTGGATGGATCAGGTCGCCGGAAAAGCCTGAGGTGAGCAGGATCGCGATGTCGGGTCGTTCCGCCCGGACTTTGCGGGCAAGGTCCAGCCCGTTCATCCCGCCTGGCATCACGATATCAGTAAAAAGCGCGTCGATCGCGGGATTAGAGGCAAGCAGCGTCAGCGCCTCATTCGCGTTCGACGCAGGCAAGGCTCGGTAGCCAAGCGCCTCGATCCGACTTACCGAAAGGCGCAGGATGGCTTCTTCATCCTCAACGACCAGAATGGTCTGACCGGTATCTGGCGTGCCTTCCGGTTCGGGCCATTGGGCATCCGGCGAAACCGATGCGCCCACAGCCGCGGGAAAGTGCAGGCCAATGGTCGTGCCCAACCCGACCTCGCTGTAAAGCGTCACGTGCCCACCCGACTGACGCATGAAACCGTAGACGGTGGCAAGACCAAGACCGGTCCCCTTCCCTGGGGCCTTTGTGGTAAAGAAGGGCTCGAACGCCCGCCGTCTTACGTCCGGGGCCATGCCCTGACCATTGTCCGTTACCGAAATGCGTGCGTAGCGGCCCGGAGTTGCGCCGGTTTCTGCGGCAACGAACGTATCCGCTTCGACATTTGATGAACTGATGACAATCTCTCCACCGTTGGGCATCGCGTCCCGCGCATTGACGACAAGATTGATCAGCGCATTCTGCAACTGTGCCGGGTCGGCGTCGATTTGCAGCACATTGTCACCAAGCGCCGTGCTGAGCTTAACGTGGGGCGAGAGGGTGCGGGACAGGAGCGTGGTCACCTCTTCGATGACCGCGTTCACATCCAGCCGGATGGGCTGAAGCGGGCCTCGACGGCCATGGACCATCAGCTTGTCGATGACCTTCGAGCCGAGTTCGGCTGCCGTCAGCGCCTCGTTTAGCAGCGCCTTCTGATTGTCATCGACAAGTTTTGCTTCGAGCAGTTCGAGATTGCCAATGATGATCGTAAGGAGATTGTTGAAGTCATGGGCGATGCCGCCTGTCAGCCGGGCAAGCGCCTCCATTCGCTGAGCCGCCTCGACCGCCTGCTGCGCCTGGTGGCGATCCGTCAGGTCATGCAGAAAGCCGACAAAAACCGGCTGGTCGCCCATGGTGCCGTGCCCGACACTTAGATGAGCCGGGAAGATGCTGCCATCCTTGCGAACCGCTTCGACATCGCGACCGACCCCGATGATGTGGGCCTTGCCGGTGGCAAGATAGGCGGCAATCTTGCTGCTGTGGCCGACCTCCTCCGTATTCGGCACCAGCACATCGATGGAATCGCCCTCCATGTCACCCGGCGCATAGCCGAACATGGTCGCGGCTGCCCGATTGACCCTGATCATCCGGCCTTCGATATCGGCTACGATGATCGCGTCGACTGCCGCATCGAAAAGGGTATCGAGCAGATTAGAACTGTCACTCGCCTGCGTCATGACCGGGTGGCTTCCTTCGTCTTCCGGTCCCACCTTTGTCCGGCGGAGCACCGTCCGTCAATCTGCGGGACCGAGTTGTCCAGACCGCCGTCCTGCGGTTCCCGTCGAACGTATCGGTCCAAGCTCTTGCAGAACCGCCAGATAGGCCATGAGGTCAGATAGAGTGATGACGCCGAGTAACCGCCCGCCTTCGGCGACCAGGAACTTGCGGCGCCCGCCCGAGGCGATCCGCGTCATCAATGCATCCGTCGCCACATCCGGCGTGATCGTGTTCGTGGGATCGCTGCGGACGTAAATATCGCCGACGTGCGTGTCGCCCCAGTTCTCGCGATCGATCTTCTGCAAGAGCGCCGTGTCAACATATCCAAGAAGGTGATCGCCCTCCGTTACCGGTACGAAGCTCACTGAATGGCGCAGCATGATACGGTTAACCACATCACCGAGCGTGTCGTCGGGCGTTGCAGTATGTATGCTTCGGCTCATCATTGTCGCGACGCTCTTGTCTCTGAGCGCCGTCTTGACCATCAGCTGCTGATAGGTTCCGCGGGCGGCCGTCAATAGGAAAAGCCCAATCAGCGCCTGCCAGAAGCCACCGATGACCGCACCGGAAAAGAGTGAGACGAAGCCGAATGCAATCAATGCGTAGGCAAGGATTGCAGACGCGGCCGTCGCGCTGCGCGTCGCCTTGACGAGATCGCCCGACCAGCGCCAGAGAGCCGCCCGCAAGACCCGCCCGCCATCAAGCGGGAAAGCTGGAAGCAGGTTGAACAGAGCAAGGACGAAGTTGATCAGGGCAAGGTATTCCAGAACTGCCTGCAGAGGTTCGGAAATACCGGTGGCTTTCGAAAGAAGGAGTGCCAGATAAGCGAGCCCCGCCAGTGCGAAGGACATGATTGGGCCTGCAATCGCAATCCAGAACTCCGAACGGGGATCGACCGGTTCCTCGTCAAGCTCCGCAACGCCGCCAAAGATGAACAGAGTGATCCCGCCGATACCAAGCCCGAACCGCCGTGCCACGAGCGAATGGGCCAGTTCGTGCAGGATCAGCCCGGCAAAGAGAGCGACCATGGCGATGATCGCAAGGACGAGGTAGTCGCCCGTTCTCAATCCCGGGACTTGGGCGGGAAAATAGCCCGACATCAGCGACCACACGACCAGAAAAGCGATAAAGAACCAACTGGCGTCGACCTTAACCTGAAAGCCGAAAATCTCGACCAACCGAACCGTACGCGAAAACATCCCAAAGCCTCCGGACCATGAGCAACAGCAAGTTTAGCCCTGGAAAATAGGATTGGGCTGATCCCGATCAAAGCGCCCGCCCCGGTACCACGTTTGTCTGCATCTTTCGTACTCATGCGCGCTTCATGCTCGACAGTGTGAGTTCCTCGCCTCCAATCATCGGCATGAGCGTCTTTGGCGGACTGCACCTCTTTTCGGCTATTAATCCCATGTAGCGGTGAGTGGATTGAAACGGCCCAGGAACACATGGGTTCAGTGTGCATCGGATGATCGTTCCACGGATGGTCCTGTCTTTCAGACCACACGACGCGAAAGCGATTGATATCCGTCAACGCGCCGATCCGTTCTCCGTGCGAGACTTCAAGGAACCTGCCGGTTGTAGTCAGCACGGCGCGGGTTGTCTGCAGTAGCCCGAACTTCCTCGCGCCCCTGAAGTCGCGAGGTCAGGGTCGTGAGCCTGGCGCCCTGTGACTCGTAGCAACGGCCGACCCGACAGGGAGGCGAGAGATGGTGACTCTGAGAGGGCAAGGCATCAACTACGCCCGTGTATGTCTCGGCGGTCTTGTTGCCGGGCTCCTGCTGGCCGCAGGCGAGTCGGTCCTCGCCACGGTCGTGCTCAGCGACGAATGGGACGCGACGGCCGTCGACCCCGACGCGATGGCCTATGGCACATTGCTTTCCCTGGCTCTCGTAGGTGTTGTTGTGCTCAACGGATTCGTGCTGATCTGGCTTTATGCCGCAATCCGTCCGCGTTTCGGTCCGGGACCGACTACGGCGGTCATTGCGGGCTTCACACTCTGGCTGATCGCCTGGGCGCTTATGGGGGTGTCGCTGACGCTCTCGGGTGTGGTGACGCCACGGGTCGCCGTCATATCGGCGATCTGGGGGCTGTTCGAGGTGCCTCTGGCAGCACTTGCCGGTGCCTGGCTCTATCGCGAAGTCGGCGCGGCAGCATCCGCCGCATGAAGTGTCCGCATGATCCGGAACATTTCGCCAACGGGATCGGGTTCGCGCGCCGCGACCCACCCGTCTATGGCCGTCCCGCCGAGATTATGGGGGGAACACCAATAGAACGTGTATCTGACCCCAACGCTGAAAACCCACCCGTCATCGCCGCGGCTGCGCTCTTCATCTTTGGCTTCGGCCTTTTCATGCTCTGCCGGCGGAGCGATTTCCTGCCCTGCGTGCCCTGGATGATCATCGTCGCGCCCATCCTGATCCTGCGATTCAGCCGTGCCCTGTGGTCCTGGCTCGCGGCCTCGATCAACCATGTCTGGGAACGCGGACTTGCCGTACGTCCAACTGCGATCACGGCGGCCGCGCTTGCCCTCGTGTTCGGCACACCCGGCCTGGCGGTCGAGAACGGCTTCACACATGTCCGGACCACCTATGATGGCATCTCGTACGCGGTGGACCCCTAGGGTCGCATCCTCGGCCAGATGAACCGCGGCGTGGGAGAGGCCGACATCATGTGCATCGATGTGCCGACCGAAGGCGTGCGCACGGTCTACGCCCGCTTCGGCGACTGGCTGGGCTGGCCTTCCGTTATTCTCGTCGGCCTCTTCTCGGTGAGTGCCATAGTCTTCGGGGGTGGCGCGCCCGGAACGCACTTGCTGGCGGCGAGGAATTGAGATGGCTTCAGGGCAGGCGTTCGGCGCAGTTGGGATCCGTCGGGGCGCTTGCCACGGTCGATGCTCTGGCCGGATCGCAAATGATTGATATCCATCAATGAGACCTGTCACTCCGACGTGCATCCTCCAACTATGGACGGGCTGATATCGACAGACTGGCTGAACAGGCATCTCAGCGATCCCGATCTCGTGGTGCTCGACTGCACTGTGCACATTGACGAGACGCCGGAAGGGTTTATCAACCGCAGCGGCCTTGACGATTACCTCCTTGGCCACATTCCGACGGCCGGATTTGCCGATCTGAAGGGCGACCTCTCGGACCAGTCCAGCCCGATCGAATTTGCGCCACCGAGTCCGGATGCGTTCTGCGCCGCGATGGGCAGGCTCGGCGTTGGCGACGCGTCGCGCGTCGTGCTCTACGATTCCATGTTTTCTGCCTGGGCGGCACGGGTGTGGTGGATGCTGCGTTGGGTTGGCTTTGATCACGCCGCGATCCTCGATGGTGGCTTAAATGCCTGGAAAGCCGAAGGCCGCTCGATCTCGACGGAACCGGCTATGCATCCTCCCCGTGAATTGACGCCGCGTCCAAGGCCGGAGTTGATCGTCGGCGAGGACGAGGTGCGCGCAGCCATTGACAGCCCCGGGGCGCAACTGATCGACACCTTGCCGGCAGAGAGTTATCGCGGAGAGGTCGCCCTCTACGCCGACCGCGCTGGCCACATCCCGTCGGCTATCAACATCTCGGCACTGGACCTGATCGACGAAACCGGTCGCTACAAGCCGCTTGTGCAGCTCGCGGCGATGCATGAGCTCGACCGGGACCAGCGGATCATCACCTATTGCGGAGGCGGAATCGCGGCCTCATCGGAGGCCTTCGCCTTGACGCGCCTCGGCTTCAAGGACGTCGCGGTCTATACGGCCTCGCTGCAGGAATGGGCCGCTAATCCCGCCAATCCGATGACGCCGTCGTCGTCTGACTCGATATGACAGGAGCAGGCGCGCCAGCTACCATGCGGATCAGCCTGCTCAAAGCGTTCACCTACGCGGCCGATGGGCTTTGGACGCATTGGGGCGGGCGCAGACGGATTGAAGCCCGGCAAGTCAGCCGCCTGCGGCGTCTGGTGGAGAGGGCGCGACGCGACTCGCCCCTGTTCGGGAGTCTCTACGCCGACCTGCCCGCGTCGGACAAGATCGACTTCGCCGATCTGCCAGTCACCCGTAAACCCGATCTTATGGACGGGTTCGATGACTGGCTGACAATCCGGTCGCTTTCGCTCGAAAAGGCCCGCGCGCATCTGAGCGATATGGATAATGTCGGCGTGCCGGTCGGCGATGTCGCCGTATTTCAGACCTCGGGAACATCGGGCGAACCCGCGGTCATCGTCCTGTCCCCGGCATTTGTGGAGTACTACTTCGGCATCATGATGGCGCGCTTCGAGCGCTACCACTGGGCGATGATCCGCGACCTCAGAAACCGCGGCGTGCGGGTGACGATCACCGGTGGAAACGGTCATTTCGCGGGCAATGGGTTTAACAGGCTCGTACAGAACGTGAATCCGCGACTGGCTAGGGGCCTCGGCCTGACGTTCGTCGAGGCCGAGCAGCCAATCGATCGACTTGTCGAAAAACTGAATGCGATCCCTGACGTCGCGTGGATCGTCACTTATCCCAGTATGCTGAATATCCTCGTGCAAGAAAAGGAGGCCGGGCGGCTCAGGATCGAACCAGCACTCTTCAGCACGGGGGGCGAAACCCTCACAAGTGATCTCCAAGCGCGCGCCCTGCGGACCTTTCCCTCTCTCACATACGGCATTGCCGATTTCTACGGCTGCACCGAATGCCTCGCTCTCTCGTTCACCTGCAGCCAGGGCCGGAAGCATCTGAACGAGGACTGGGTGATCCTCGAAGCGGTCGATGAGGCGATGCAACCCGTTGCCGACGGCACCTTGTCGGACACGGTCCTGCTGACAGTCCTCGCCAACGAGGTTCAACCGTTCATCCGCTACGATCTTGGCGACTGCGTGCGGTTCCACACTGACACCTGCCCCTGCGGCTCACCGTTTCGCAGTTTCGATGTGGAAGGGCGACAGGCGACACTCGTGCGGGTCGGCAACGTCTCGCTGTCGCCGCTCGTCTTCGATCTGGAACACGAACAGGCCCGACGTGTCCAACTGGTACAGACCGGACAGAGAGCCTTCGAGGTGCGTATCCAACTGGTCGAAGGCGTGGCCGAAGGGCCGGTGTTTGACGCCGTCATCGAGTCGGTGGAACGGGTATTTCACGACAATGGGCTAGGAAATGTGACGATTAACGCGAGCGAAGCTCTCCCCGAATTCACCGCGAGCGGCAAATTCCACGAAGTCGTTCCTTTGCACGGCGCCGAGCTCCGGTTCTCCAAGCCATCGAATTTCTGACAAGTGGTATCTGAGTGTGACGACTACGTATTCTCGTCTCCGGGTTTCACATATTCGCCGACGTATCGGAGCGGGCGAATGGCGGCCCTGTGTGCAAATCCATGTCCGTCGTCAGAGTTTTCCGGACATCTTGGGCTGTTTAGTAACGGAGGCTCTGGTTCAGTTTCTGTTCAAGTTTAGGCAGCAGCGGCTTGGTTCTGCAACCGTCGTTTTCTGATTGTCTGTGTCTTGATCTCCTCTCTCATCTTCAGGATCTTCGCACTTCGGCCGTGGTAGACATCGGCCGGCGTCAGGTTGGCCAGGCTCTCGTGGTAGCGATGGTTGTTGTAATGGTCGACGAAGGCGCCGATCTGCCGCTCGAGATCGCCGGGCAGGAAGTAGTTTTCCAGCAGAACCCGGTTCTTCATGGTCTGGTGCCAGCGCTCGATCTTGCCCTGTGTCTGGGGATGGTGCGGCGCACCGCGAACGTGATCCATGCCCTTGTCATCGAGATAGTCAGCCAGGTCGGCGGCGACGTAGGACGAGCCGTTATCGCTGAGCAGCCTTGGCTTGTGCACGACCATGGCCTGATCGCACCCAGACGCGTCCAACGCCAGGTCCAGCGTGTCGGTTACATCTGCGGCCTTCATCGTCGTGCAGAGCTTCCAGGCAATGATGTAGCGGCTGTAGTCGTCAAGGATCGTGCTGAGATAGAACCAGCCCCAGCCGATCACCTTTAGATACGTGAAGTCCGTCTGCCAGAGCTCGTTTGGTCAGCTGGTTTTGTCCCGGAACTCGTCCGCAGCCTTTATCACCACATGGGCTGGCGCAGTGATCAGGTCCTCGGCACTGAGAATGCGATACACCGAGGATTCCGACACGAAGTAGCGCTTCTCGTCGGTGTATTTGACCGCAAGTTCCCGGGGCGTCAGGTCCTCGTGCTCCAGAGCAAAATCGACAACATCGTCACGAACCGTGTCCGGGATGCGGTTCCAGACCGATCCGGGCCGGGGAGATCGATCGGCAAGCGCATCGATGCCACCATCGCACCAACGGGCATACCAGTCGTAGTAGGTGCTGCTGGGGATGCCGAGCATCTTCAGCGTTTGCCGAGTCGGCAGATGCGACGCCTCGACAGTGCGGATGATCTCGAGCTTCTCTGAGGCTGGGTATCTCATTCGTCGTCCTCCCCATCCCCGATCATGCTTTTTTTGAGCAGACGGTTCTCAAGCGTCAGCTCGGCCACGACCTCCTTCAGGGCCAATGCTTCAGATCGCAATTCTTTGACCTCAGGCGCTGTCGCCTGACGGGCCGTGTCACCCGCCAGGCGGTTCTTCCCAGCTTCAAGAAACTCCTTCGACCAGGAATAATACAGGCTCTCGGCGATGCCCTCGCGGCGACACAGCGCGGCGATACTCTCCTCGCCACGCAAGCCGGCCAGGACGATCCTGATCTTCTCCTCGGCCGAGTAATGCTTGCGGGTCTTCCGCTTGATGCCCCTGACCAACTTGTCAGCGGCATCCTTCGATGTTCCGGGTTTCTGTTTCATCTGCGCTCCATAATGGCTTCGATGAACCAGAACCCTCCGTTACGCAAACCCCTGAAACTGTCCGGTGGGTGCTGACGTCAGACAAAAGGCGAGCGAACAGCTGACCGAAGTTCGCCGGGCATTGGGCGAGGTCCAGAGCGAGCTGCCGTCGCGCAGGGATATTCTGGAACGCACGATTGTAAGGTCGCAGATCGCCGGAACGGTCATGAACATGCGCGTCACCACGGTGACTGGCGTGATCGAACCGGGTCAGCCAATTCTGGATATCGTTCCGAACGACGCGGATCTCGTGATCGATGCGAAAATCAGGCCGACAGATATTGATGACGTTCAGCCGGGAATGCAGGCGCGTGTGCTGTTGACGGCCTATCGCCAACGGAGCATGCCCCAGATCCATGGCCAGTTGCGCTCGGTCTCGGCCGATCGGTTTACCGATTCACGCACCGGAGAAGCCTATTTCCTCGCCAAGATCGTTGTCGATCCGGCTGAACTCACAAGTCTGTCGGACGTAAGGCTTAACGCCGGAATGCCGGCGGATGTCATGATCCTGACGGGGGACCGGACGTTGTTCGAATACCTCGCGCAGCCACTGAGCGAGTCCCTGTGGAGAAGCTTCCGGGAGAACTGATTCACGCTCTCGGTGTGGCATGCGATCCGCCACCGCCAGCAACGCGTTGAAGACATTCCTCCCGGTCACCGCCGGTCGCCGGTATCATGCCGAGAGCTCTCTTTGCGCGCGAAGGGTTCGACATAGAGTTTCGAAGCAGCTTCCCCGATGGCCGAAGAAATCGCGATTACTCCGGTTGCCAGTGCGACGGGAACCAGAACCAGCCTCGCCGCCCAGACGCGTGCCCGGCTGTTCTGCGTTCCGGCAAAGGTACCTTCCGCCTCCGAAAGGTGCATCTTTTCGGCCCGCTGGCGCATGCGTTCGTCACGCGCACCGCGCGATACCGGCTTTTGTGTGCCACCAAATGTGAGCGTGCTATAGAGATCACCGTAAACCTTGTGCATTGTCTTGCTCCCATGGTTTCGAAAGGGCGGGGCGCTAGCCCGATGGGAACAACAGTAGTCGGCACCCGTCCTTCGACCGTTATTCGGGACCTGAACGCAGGCCTGCTCACGCATTGCGGTACGTCATTTTGCCGTTAATAATTTCGGCACAGGCGTTATTTCGACCGACGAGGCGCTGACATGTATCGAATGAACCTCTTCGGCGCGTTTTCCCTGACCGATCCGGATGGGGTTGATGTTCCTTTGACATCCGCACGGGCCAAGGCGTTGTTGGCATATCTGTCGCAATCGCCGGGCATGCGTCGAAGCCGCGTAGAGATAATGGCATTGCTCTGGTCGAACCGGGGAGAGGCACAGGCGCGGGCCTCGCTGCGTCAGGTCCTGCATGGGTTGCGAAAGGAACTGGGCGAGCGGGGTGACGAGATCCTGCGCATCGAGGCGGATTGGGTAGGTCTGGCGCCCGGTAGGGTCGCATTGGGTTCGGCCGACGAAGGCGAATTCCTGTCAGGTCTTCAGGTGAACGACCCTTCCTTCGACGAATGGCTGCGTGACACGCGGCTGCGCGACGAAGACCATGATGCGCAACCAAAACCACACAACGCAGGCACGATGCACGAAAAGCCCGTTGTGGCCGTTCTGCCGTTTGCCAATCTCTCCGAAGATCCGGAACAACAGTATTTCGCCGACGGCATCACCGAAGATATCATTACCGAACTGGCGCGGTTCCAATCGCTTTGGGTCATCGGTCGCAGCTCGTCATTCGCATTCGCGGACATGGATCCCGATATCAAGGATGCGGGCCGACAGCTGGGCGTGGGCTATGTTGTCGAGGGAAGTGTACGCAAGGCGGGAGAACGCTTGCGTGTCACGGCGCAACTGGTCGAAGCGACAAGCGGGATGCGTATCTGGGCCGAACGCTACGATCGCATGATGGAAGACGTTTTCGCGGTTCAGGATGAAATCGCGGCTGCCGTCGTGACAAAGCTGAGCCTGAGCCTCGACAGCCGGGAAACGGCACTGGCACGTAACAGACCACACAAGAACCTGAGCGCTTACGATCTGCTTCTTCGGTCGCGTTCGGCGTGGTGGCACGGCAATGACAGCGAAGCCTATCAACTGGCGGCCAAAGCGGTCGAGGCCGATACAGCATCGGCGGTGGCGCACGCCTATTTCTCGCTGCAGAACGCCTATCAGTTCTACAGCGGCGCCATGGGTTTGTCTCTGGATGAGATCGGGCGCAAATGCCAGTTTCATGCCGAGGCCGCACTTTCGATAGATGATACCGACCCCATCATTCATGCCTATGTCGCCATGGGGTTTGCGTTCTCGCCGCTCGGGTTCAGGGAACGCGGCCTGAAACACGCCGAGATCGCTGGAAATCTCAACCCGCATGATTGCGAGATCATGCTGTTCCATGCGTGGAATCTGGCCTTTGCCGGCCGAACCGAAGAGGCGCTTGCGCTTCTGAAGAAAGCCGGCGCGCTCAACCCATTGGGCGGTTACATGATCTCCGCCTGTTACGCCGACACACTTTACATGAATGGTGACTACGCTGCTGCGCTTGACAGTTTCAAAGGCTGGGCAGAGGCGCCGCCGGCTTTCGTTCCGGTTTTTGCGGCGTCACTGGCTCAGTTGGGCAGGATAGACGAGGCCAAAGCCTGCCTGGCCAAGCTGGAGCGGGAAAAGCCGGAACATTTTAGCCTGGAAAGCTATGCCAGAGCGCAATGTTTTACCTGTCACAAGGACAATGATCGCGAGAACTGGCGGCGTGGTTTCGAACTTGCCGGGATCAAATTGTGAATGAAAGCTGCGGGTCGGCGGCGGCAATATTCAGTGGCCGGGGATCGGGGCCAGAATTCTGTGGCTTACATCTTTTCCATGCGTCAGGCCGTTCACCTTCTCGACAATCGCCTCCGCGTCGATGCCGTGGTGGCGGTACAGGTCGCCGATGGTACCGGTTTGCCCGAAATGTTCGACCCCGAGTGGGATGGTCTGGTGCCCTGCGATGGACCCCAGCCAAGATAACGTGGCCGGGTGACCGTCGATGACCGTGATGATCCGGCAATGTGGCGGCAGACCGGACAGGAGCGCCTCGGCATGTGACCTGGCACCGGCATGTCCCCGGGACCGCGCACGTTGCGCGGCTGTCCAACCCGCGTTCAGCCGATCCGCCGAGGTCACGGCAAGGACACCGACGTCTCGGCGGTTTTCGCCGATCAAGCCAGCGGCCCGGATCGCTTCCGGCGCAACCGCCCCCTGATAGGCGATCACGACGTCGCAATTAGGGCCGGGCTTGCGCAGCCAGTAGGCACCGTCAATCGCGCCCTGCCGAAAGCTGTCATCGACCCGTTTGCCGGGCTGTTCGATCGGGTTGGTGGTCAGCCGCAGATAGACCGACCCGCCGGTTTCGTCCCTCAGCCATGTGCGTTCATCCGGATCGCCCTCACCGTCGCGCTGAAGATAGTCGAAAGCCCATTCCATAATGACGGCAAGTTCGTCCGCAAAAGCCGGTTCAAACGCCGCCAGCCCGTCCTGGCTTATCCCGATCAGCGGCGTGCCGACCGATTGATGCGCCCCGCCCTCCGGCGCCAGCGTCACGCCCGACGGCGTGCCCACCAGAAGGAACCGCGCATCCTGATAGCAGGCATAGTTGAGCGCATCGAGGCCACGCGCCACGAAAGGGTCATAGACCGTGCCGATCGGGATCAGCCGTTTGCCGAAGAGCGAATGCGACAGCCCTGCAGCCCCAAGCAGCAGCATCAGGTTCATCTCGGCAATGCCCAGTTCGATATGCTGGCCCTCGGGCGTGAATTCCCATTTCGCGGTCGAGGGAATGCGGTGGTCGATGAATGCATCCGCTTGCGCGGTCCGGGCGAACAACTTGCGCCGGTTGCCCCAAGGGCCAAGGTTCGTCGTTCCCGTGACATCGGGGGAGGTCGTGACGATCCGCGCAGCCAGACCGCTGTTTCCTTTGCTCAGATCGTCCAGAATTTTGCCGAATGCCATCTGGGTTGACGTCTCACGGGCGCTGTCGATGGCAATCGCGGGTACAGACAGCCTGTTATCGCGGAAGCGCCGTGTGCCTCGGGCGAAGAATGGTACGCGCGACAGGAAATCTCTCAGCGCCACGGGGTCTTCAACCCCCGCGAAAGGTTCCCATTCCTCGCCCGTGCCGATCCCCATATGAGTCTGCCAGTCGGTGAACTGGCTCGAGTTCATCAAACCGCCGTGGTTGTCCTTATGCCCGGCGATCGGCGTGCCCCAGCCCTTGATCGTGTAGGCAAGAAAACAGGTCGGACGGTCGTGATCTATGGCAGCGAATGTATCCGCCATGGTCGCGACGCAGTTACCGCCGAGGTTTTCCATCAGTTCTGCCAGTTCGTCATCGCTGCGCCGCTCCAAAAGCGCCGTCACATCGCCCTGATCCCCCAGATCGTCCATCAGGCGTTTGCGCCAGACCGCCCCGCCCATGAAGGTCAGCGCCGAGTATTCCTGGTTCGGACAGGCATCGATCCAGTCGCGCAGCGCCTCGCCGCCCGGCTCCTCGAACGCGGCCCGTTGCAGCGCGCCATATTTCACCCGCACCACATCCCAGCCGAAGGCGTCAAAGATCTTTTCGATCCGCCCGAACAACCCTTCACGCACGATCCCGTCCAGCGACTGCCGGTTGTAGTCGACGATCCACCAGGTGTTGCGCAGGTCGTTCTTCCATCCTTCCTGCAAGGCTTCGTAGATATTGCCCTCGTCGAGTTCAGCATCGCCGACCAGTGCGACCATCCGGCCCATGGGTGCATTCGCACCCCAGGATTTGGCATGGATGTAGTCCTGAATAATCGACGCGAACGAGGTAATTGCCACGCCAAGCCCCACCGATCCGGTGGAGAAATCGACGTCGCAGGTATCCTTGGTTCGGCTGGGATAGCTTTGCACCCCGCCAAAGCCGCGGAAATTCTCCATCTTCTCGCGGGTTTGGTTGCCCATCATATACTGGATCGCGTGAAAGACCGGCGAGGCATGCGGTTTAACCGCCACACGGTCCTCGGGACGCAGCGCAGAGAAGTAGAGCGCGGTCATGATCGACACCATCGACGCTGAGGATGCCTGATGGCCGCCAACCTTGATCCCGTCGATCTTGGGCCGGACGTGATTGGCGTGATGGATCATCCAATGCGAGAGCCACAGCAGGCGCTGCTCAACGGCCTTCAGTTGGGTCAGATCGGCGGGCATCGCTTTGTCCTCACTCAGCCGCGTACCTGGTGCGCATCGGCAGGGCCTGCTCCAGATCGCCCAGAATATCTGCCACCTCTTCCAGCCCCACCGACAACCGGATCAGCCCGTCGCTGATATCGTGTGCGGCACGCTCTTCGGGCGTATAGGTCGAATGGGTCATCGAGGCCGGGTGCTGGATCAGCGTTTCCGCATCGCCGAGTGAGACCGCGCGCTGGATCATTTTCAGTTTGTTCATGAACCGGATGCCCGCGCTCATCCCGCCTTCGATCTCGAACGCAATCATTGCGCCGGGCTGTTCCATCTGCTTCCCCGCCAATGCGTGCTGGGGAAAGCTCTCAAGCCCGGGGAAATAAACCGTGCCAACGCCCGGATGCGCTTCCAGATAGTCGGCCACCACTCTGGCCGAGGCACAATGCCGGTCCATCCGCAGCGCCAGCGTTTTCAGCCCGCGCAGGATCAGCATGGCATTGAACGGCGCCATGACCGCGCCGGTCATGTCCTTCATGCCGACAAGGCGGATTTCGGAAATCTGGTCCCGCGTGCCGACGACCAGTCCGGCGATCACATCCCCATGCCCTCCCAGATACTTGGTGGCGGAATGCAGAACGATGTCGGCCCCATGTTCGATCGGGCGGGTGAGGTAGGGCGTGGCATAGGTGTTGTCGACAACCATGGTCGCACCTGCAGAGTGGGCGATCTCCGACACTGCCGCGATATCCACCAGCCGCATGTTCGGATTGGCGGGCGTTTCGAAATAGACGACCCGGGTCTTGTCCGACACCGCATTGCGCAGGTTTTCAGGCTCTGTCATGTCCACATGGGTGATCGTGACGCCCCATTTCGCCAGCCCGTGCCGCATAAAGGCGAAGGTGCAGCCGTAAAGCGTCTTGTCGACAATGACCTCGTCACCCGGTGACAGCAGGGTCCACAAGACAGCCGTGATTGCCCCCATCCCACTTGACAAGGCCAGCCCCGCCTCGGCGCCCTCCAGGCTCGCGATGCGACGCTCCAAGAGGTCGCAGGTCGGGTTTGAAATCCGGCTGTAGATGTGGCCCTCGCGCTCGCCGGCGAACATCTCGCCCCCGGCTTCCGCGGTCTCGAACGTAAAGGTCGAGGTCAGATGCAGCGGCGGGGTCAGCGCCCCGTTGTTTTTAAGGGGGTCGTAGCCCAGATGAATGGCTCGGGTGGCAAAACCGCCGGTTTTGGTCATGGCGAACTCCTGCATTGCGTTGACGCCATGATGAGTCAATTTCAAAGGCATTAGATTGCCAATTATGCCTCAAAGTGTTTAAATATTGGCAGATTATGCCAATCTGAGGCCAATATGGACGACAAGGACAAGCAGATCATCCGGGCTCTTCAGAAAAACGGGCGCCTCACCAATCAGGATCTGGCCGAGGCCGTGAACCTGTCACCGTCTCCCTGCCTGCGCCGAGTCCGGAACCTTGAGGCTGAAGGCGTCATTCAGGGATATAGCGCTGATGTGGATGCTGCCGCTTACGGCCTCGCCATCACCGTCTTTGTCCGCGTCAAACTGGAACGACACAATCAGGCGGATGTACAGAACTTCGAGAAACGCATTCGCATGATCGACGAAGTGCTCGAATGCCACGTGATGACAGGCGCGATGGACTATCAGTTGCGCGTGTTGGTGCCGGACCTGAAAGCCTATGAGGATTTCATACGCAACCGGATACACCCGATCGGAGGCATCGCATCGATTGATACGAGCTTCGTATACGGGACAGTCAAAAGAACCGCGGTATTTCCACTGGCCCGGTGAATTACGCCTTCAGTCAGTCCCGCCGCTGCCCAATTCACCGCGTTTTCGGCGGATGAGAGCGTGACCTTCAAAGGTTTGAGTCGCTGTTATATAGCGATGGTGTCCCGACCGAGCTGCCGGTATCCAGCCGTATGTCGACATTGGATGGGCAATCTTGTGCAGTTCGCAGCGGCCTGCTCAGCACTGGACGACGATGCGACTCAAACGACTGGACCGGAGAACTATATGTATTCCGCGCGAAGGCGCGGTCGCCTGATTGAAATTAGCTTTCAATTCCGTCACGAAGCAGTCTCTCTCCGATGTATTTGATCGCCCAAACGCGAGAATTCGACGCCAAAAATCCCTCTCAAGGACTAGTCTCGGCGCAGCGACCCGTGGGAGCACCCTTATGGACGAGCGTCATCAGAACCTGACCACGCTCAGGCACGCGTTTCATCGCGATCCTGAGCTGGGCTTTCAGGAACAGCGAACCAAAGCCAGGGTCGCGGCGCATCTGCGGGGGCTTGGCATCGAGGTTCATGAAGGCGTGGGCGTCGTCGGTGTCCTAAAGGCCGGGTCCGGCAACCGCGCCATCGGTCTCCGGGCCGATATGGATGCCTTGCCGATCACCGAGAAGAGCACCCATGGCTACCTCTCGGAGAATCCGGGCGTCATGCATGCCTGCGGTCATGACGGCCATATGACCATGCTGCTTGGTGCGGCGGAAACCCTGGCCCACGAAAAGGATTTTGACGGCACCGTCGTGTTCCTCTTCCAGCCGAACGAGGAACACGGGCTGGGCGCACGCGCAATGATAGATGCGGGCGTGCTGGAGCGGTTCCCCGTCGAAGAGGTCTATGCCATCCACAACCTGCCGGGCGCGCCTGTTGGGCAGGTCTCCACCCGGCCTGGCCAGATCTGCGCCTCTGAAAGCCTCTTTGAGATCGCGATTACCGGCAAGGGCGGCCATGCCTCGATGCCTCATGTCGGCGTCGATGCGATCACCGTCGGGGCCGAGATGGTGCTGGCCCTGCAGACCATCGTCTCGCGCAAGCTTGCACCGGGCGCAGGAGTCGTCGTGTCGGTGACGGAGTTCCTGACCGACGGACAAAGGAACGTGCTGCCCGGTCACGCGACACTCAAGGGCGATGTCCGCGCCCGTCTGCCCGAGGATCGCAAGGCGGTAGAACGCTTCATGCGCCAGATCGTGGCCGGCGTCGCCGCGACCCATGGCGTGACCGCTGAGATGAGCTTCAACACCGAATTCATCGAAACGATCAACGCAACCGGCCCGGTCGAGGCCGTCGTCCGTGCCGCTCGCGCAGCGGGGCTGGAGGCCGACGGCAATCGCCCGCCGATGAGTTTCTCAGAGGATTTCGCCCATTTCTCCGCCGCCGTGCCGGGCTGTTTCCTTCTCATGGGGAACGGCACCGAAGGCCCGCAAGGCCAGCCGCTTCATGCCGCCGATTATGATTTCAATGATGCGCTCCTGCCCATCGGTGCTGCCTTCTGGGCGGAACTGGTGCGGGACCGTCTTCCTGCCCGAAAGGACTGACCGATGACCGACCTTTTGCCTCCCGCCCGCCTTGGCCATGTCGCCGTGACGCGCAAGACCGGCGACGCCGCGCACCGGGTTCTGACGCCCGAGGATTTCGCGACGGCTCAGGCCGAGATCATGGAATGGGACGGCTACGAGCCAACACCGCTTGTCTCGCTCAAGGCACTTGCGCAACGGATCGGCGTTGAGGCGGTCCTTTACAAGCATGAGGGCCCGCGTTTCGGGCTCGGCAGTTTCAAGGCGCTCGGCGGGTCCTATGCGGCCCTGCGTGTACTCCAGCGCGAAATCTCGAAGCGCGTTGGCCAAGAGGTCAGCCTCGCCGATATCCGCGCGGGCAAATATCGCGACGAGGCGGCCGGGATCACGCTGGTCTCCGCGACTGACGGCAATCACGGCCGTTCGCTTGCCTGGGGCTGCCAGCGTTTCGGCGCGCCCTGCCGCATCTACATCCATGCCGAGGTCAGCGAAGGCCGGGCCGAGGCGATGCGCGATCTGGGCGCCGAGGTGATCCGGATCGACGGCGACTATGACGACTCGGTCGACCTTGCGAAGAGCGAGGCTGCGGCCAATGGCTGGTTCGTCGTCTCCGACACCTCCTGGCCGGGCTATTCCCAGCCGCCGCGGGACGTGATGGCGGGCTATGGCGTGATGACCCGCGAGATCTGCGAGGCAATGGGCGATGCCCCCACCCATGTCTTCCTGCAGGGCGGCGTTGGCGGCCTTGCCGCCGGTGTCGCCGCCGGGCTGCGCCAGCACTGGGGCGACAAGGCCCCGCGCGTGGTGATCGTGGAACCGGAACTGGCCGCCTGTCTTTTTGAAAGCGCCAAGGCCGGAACCCCCACCTCCGTCCTCATTGAGGAAGAGACCCTCATGGCGGGCCTTTCCTGCGGCGAACCGTCCCCGCTTGCCTGGGAAATTCTCGCCGAAGAGGCATCCGACTTCGTGACCATTCCCGAAAGCGTCGTCGCGCCGACCGTGCGGCTTCTCGCGCGGTCGCTGCCGGGCGACCCGGCCATCGAGGCTGGCGAAAGCGCGGTCGCGGGGCTGGCGGCGCTGATCGCGGCGCGGGCCGATACGGGGCTTTCGTCGAAACTCGGGCTCGATGCCGACTCGCGCGTGCTGTTGATCGGCTCGGAGGGCGTGACCGACCCGGCGATCTTCCGGATGATCATGGAGGGGCGCGATGCGGCCTGACGCCCCCGAACGCGGTTTCCCCGAGGCGGAGTTCGCCGCCCGCACGGCCAAGGCACAGGCACGGATGGCCAAGCAGGGGCTCGCCGGGCTCCTTCTGATGACGGAACCGGATGTGCGTTATTTCTCGGGCTTCCAGACGCTCTTCTGGCAAAGCCCGACCCGGCCATGGTTCCTTTTCGTGCCTGCATCCGGCAAGCCCGTCGCGGTCATCCCGGAAATCGGCGGCGTTCTGATGCGGCGATCATGGCTTGACGATGTCCGCACATGGTCCGCGCCCCGCCCGGAGGATGACGGGATCAGCCTTCTGACCGACCTGCTCGCGCCGCTTGCCAAGGCGGGCGGGACGATCGGCGTGATGAAGGGCCACGAAACCGCGCTCCGTATGCCGCTTGGCGATTGGGAACGCCTGATTACCAACCTGCCAGGCCTGCACATAGCCGACGCCACCCGGCTGGTGCAGGGCCTGCGCATGGTGAAATCCCCCGCCGAGATTGAAAAGCTCCGCCATATCTGCGCCATCGGGTCTGCCTCCTTCGCCCGGGTGCCAGAGATCATCGCCGAAGGGATGCCGCTCGAAGAGGTGTTCCGCACGTTCCGCCGTGAGGCGCTGGCGCAGGGCGCGGACGACGCGCCCTATGTCGTCGGTGCGGCAGAGCCCGGCGGTTATGCAGATGTCATCTCTCCCCCTTCGCGTCGCCCGCTTCAGTCCGGCGATGTGGTGATGCTCGATACAGGCTGTGTTTGGGACGGCTACTACTGCGACTTCGACCGTAACTGGGCCATTGGCCGTGCAGATGACATGGCGCGACGCGCCCACGACACACTCTGGCGCGCGACCGAAGCCGGGCTGGCGGCGGCGAAACCGGGAAATACCTGCCGCGACCTCTTCCGCGCCATGTCGGCCGTGATCGCCGAAATGGACAAGTCGGGCGGCGATATCGGGCGGCTCGGCCATGGACTTGGCACCCAGTTGACCGAACAGCCCTCGCATGCCGCGTTTGACGAAACCGTTCTGGAAGAGGGCATGGCGCTGACGCTTGAACCCTCGCTCGGCTATGGCAGTGGCCTGATGATGGTGCACGAGGAAAACATCGTCGTCCGATCCGGCGGGGCTGAACTCCTCTCGACCCGCGCGCCGCAGGAACTGCCGCTGATCGGCGCCTGAGGACTGAGCGGCGTATCCCCCGGGATGCGCCGCTCGCCGCGTTACTTCGACCGGCGGAAAAACCGGGCCCGGGAATACAGCTCCTCCAGCCGCTTCATCCGCGCCTGCGTGTCCTCCCAAGTCAGGCTCTGCACCGCCGCCATCAGCGTTTCGACCAGCACCTGAATGGCCACAGTCGAGTCCCAGGCCGAGGGCACCTCGATATGCGCCGACAGCCGGTACCGCGCCCGCTCGGCGGCGGGCGAGACCCATTGGTCGGTGATCAGCACCACCTCCGCCCGCTGATCGGCGGCCATCTCGACCAGAGATAACACATTGTTTTCATAGCGTCTTATGTCAAAGGCCAGAACGACATCGCCTTTGCCCATGTCGATCAGGGCAGGGGGCCAGGCGTTGGACATGTCGGAAATGAGGGTCACGTTCGGACGGATGACCTTCATATGGGTCACGAAATAATCCGCCATCGCATGGGTGATCCGCCCGCCCATGGCAAAGATCTTGCGCTCCTTGTCGGCCATCAGCCGCGCTACCGCGTCGAACTCGGCATGGTCGATCTGGCCCAAGGTGGACTGCAAATTCCCCACGACCGCATCCGCAAAACGGTTGAGAATATGCGTGTCCGGCACGCCGCCCGCCCAGCGGTCATGCTTCGTGATGGGGGAAATCAGGCGCTCCTCAACCTCGGACCTGACCACGGTCTGAAAATCCGGATACCCCTTGTAGCCGAGCTTCTGCACCAGCCGCACCACGGTCGGCGTCGACACCTCCGCCGCCTTCGCCAGCGCTGTGATGGAGCCCAGAACCGCCACCGGATAATGCCGCGTGATGTAGGAGGCCAACTGCCGCTCTGTCCGCGTCAACGCGTCGAAATGCGCCTTGATCTGCTGCTCGATGGTCCGCGTGGCGCCAGGCATTCCGCTTCTCCCTCTGCCGGGCACCCCCGGAACCCTCTACGTAAAGATTGTAACAGAATTTTTTGTTAAGAAAACATCTTGACAGAAATGTGGGTGACGGAGGAGCCTTGAGGGAGTGAATCGGGGAGGATTCCGGGCAAATGGCGGGGGCCAGCGACAAGACCCTTCCGGTCGTGACGACCGAGAACCGCGATGGCAGCGGGCCGTTCATGATCGTCTGCGAACATGCATCGAACCACTTCCCCCCTGCATTTGGCACGCTCGGCCTCGATGCGGAAACCCGCAAGGCGCATATCGCCTGGGATCCCGGCGCGCTGGGTTTGGCGCGGGGGCTGTCAAAGGCACTCGACGCCCCGCTGGTTTCCGCCGGCATCTCGCGCCTCGTCTATGATCTGAATCGCCCGCCCCATGCCCCGGGCGCGATGGCCGCGAAAAGTGAGGTCTTTGAGGTGCCGGGCAATGTCGGCCTGTCGCCAGCGGATCGCCAGCGGCGCACTGAGCTGATCTATCTGCCCTTCCACGCCGCCCTTCACGCCGAAATCGCCCGGCTTCTGGCGAAGGGTCGTCCGCCGGTCATCGTGACCGTGCACAGTTTCACGCCGGTCTATTACGGCCAGCACCGCGAGGTGGAACTTGGCATCATCCACGATGCCGACCCGACTTTCGCAGAGGCGGTTCTGGCCGAGGCGCAATCCCTCACCGGCCTAACCTGCCGCCTGAACGAGCCCTACTCAGCCGCCGATGGTGTCACCCATACGCTCCGCCTTCAGGCCACACCCTATGGCCTGCATCACGTCATGCTTGAGTTACGCAACGATCTTCTGGCCGACGATCTGGCCATTGCATCGATGGCCGACGGGCTCGCCCCCGTCCTGACCGCCGCCCTGACCCGGATCGGAACAACCTAAAGAAAGGCAACCGCCTGAAATGCCGAACTGGACCCGAACTTTCGTGCACTATGTCGATGCCGTGAACTACCGCATCGGGCGCTTTGCCATGTACCTTCTCTTCGTGCTGATGGGGGTCATGCTCTGGTCGTCCTTCGCACGCTCGGCACTGACCCCGGCGATCTGGACGGATGAGACCGGCCAGTTCCTGCTTCTGGGCTATTTCATGCTGGGCGGCGCCTATTCGCTGCAACTCGACAGCGCGGTCAGGATGGACCTCTTCTACAGCCGCTGGAGCGACCGGACCAAGGCGATCGTCGATGTCGTCACCATCCTTGCGCTGATCTTTTACCTTGGGGTGCTTCTCTACGGCGCGGTCGAAAGCACCGCTTACGCGATCGAATACGGCGAAAAGCGCCGCGGGCTCTGGCAGCCCTATATGTGGCCGATCAAGGTGGTGATGTGCGTGGGCATCGTGATGATGATCCTGCAATGCACCTCGATCTTCTTCAAAGACCTTGCGACACTCCGCGGTGAGGACCTGTCATGACCCCCAACCTCATCGCCATGTCGATGTTCGGCGCGATGCTGGTCCTTCTGTTCTCGGGCCAGCGGATGTTCGGCATGATCGGCTTTGTCGCCGTGGTGGCGGCACTCTGGCTCTGGGGTGATCGCGGCGGTTATGACATCGCCTTCGCCCAGTCCATCAAGCTGATGAGCTGGTTCCCCCTGATGACGCTGCCGATGTTCATCTTCATGGGCTATGTCCTCAGCGAAAGCAGGCTCGCCGACGACCTCTACCGAATGTTCCACGTCTGGTTCGGCCCGGTGCCCGGAGGCCTCGCCATCGGCACGATCTTCCTGATGGTGCTGATCTCGGCGATGAACGGGCTGTCCGTGGCGGGCATGGCCATCGGGGCCACGATCGCGCTGCCGGAACTTCTGCGGCGCAACTACGACAAGCTGATGGTGACGGGCGTGATTCAGGCCGGATCGTCGCTCGGCATCCTGATCCCGCCTTCGGTCGTTCTGGTGCTTTACGCGATGATCGCGCGCCAGCCGGTCGGCAAGCTCTGGCTCGCCGGTGTGTTGCCCGGCCTGATGATGGCGGCGATGTTCATCATCTACATCTGGATCCGCTGCAAGATCACGCCCTCGCTCGGGCCCGTCCTGTCGGCCGAGGAGCGCGCGCAGGTCAGCCGCGCCGAAAAGATCCGCCTCCTGCGCGCGGGGCTTCTGCCCTTCGGCATCTTCCTTGCGATGATGGTGCCCTTCGTCACCGGCTATGTCCGCCTCGTCGAAAGCTCGGTCATCGGTGCGCTGGCCGCGGTTCTGGCGGCGGTCGTCAAGGGCCGCATGACCTGGACAGTGTTCGAGACCTCGGCCCGTCACACGCTGGCGATTTCCTGCATGTTTCTCTGGATCATCCTTGCCGCCCTCGCCTTCGGCGCGATCTTCGACGGGCTCCGCGCGGTCGACGCGCTGAAGGGGCTGTTCCTTGAGGACCTGCACCTGAACCGTTGGACCGTTCTGATCATCATGCAGCTGACGTTCCTTCTGATGGGCACCTTCCTCGACGACACGGCGATGCTGGTCATCGTCGCGCCGCTCTATGTGCCCTTGGTCGACGCGCTGGGCTTCGATCTGATCTGGTACGGTGTCCTCTACACCATCACCACGCAGGTCGCCTACATGACGCCGCCCTTTGGCTATAACCTCTTCCTCATGCGGGCTATGGCCCCGCCCGAGATCACGCTCTCTGACATCTACCGCTCGATCATACCCTTCGTGGCCGTGATGATCCTTGCCCTGGCGCTCGTCATCATGTTCCCGCAGATCGCGCTCTGGCTGCCTGAGACGCTTTACAAACAATAAGGCGGG
The DNA here is from genome assembly GCF_025751495.1 of Albidovulum litorale. Taxonomy (GTDB): domain Bacteria; phylum Pseudomonadota; class Alphaproteobacteria; order Rhodobacterales; family Rhodobacteraceae; genus Albidovulum; species Albidovulum litorale. The sequence goes on from NZ_JAOWKZ010000004.1 coordinate 88,785, forward strand.
TCAACCGCCGATGAACCCGAACTGCAACAAGGAGGAAAGACCGATGACCACGAGACGCAAGTTCCTGACCACTGGCGCCGCAGTGGGGGCCGCTGGCCTCGCCGCGCCTGCTGTACACGGCCAGTCCGTCATCAAATGGCGGCTTCAGACCTATGCCGGTGCTGCCTTGGGCGAACACGTGATCAAGCCCGCCATCGACAGCTTCAACAAGATCGCCGAAGGCCAGATGGAGATCGAGCTTTACTTCGCCGACCAGCTTGTGCCGACGGGCGAACTGTTCCAGGCGATGCAGCGCGGCACGATCGACGCGGTGCAGTCGGATGACGACTCCATGGCCTCGCCGACCGAGGTGACCGTGTTCGGCGGCTACTTCCCCTTCGGCTCGCGCTATTCGCTCGACGTGCCCGCACTCTTCCACAATTGGGGCCTCAACGAAATCTGGGCCTCGGAATACGAGAAGGTCGGCGTCAAGCACATCTCGGCCGGATCGTGGGACCCCTGCAACTTCGCAACCAAGGACCCGATCAACAGCCTTGCCGATCTTCAGGGCAAGCGCGTCTTCACCTTCCCGACCGCAGGCCGGTTCCTGTCGAAATTCGGCGTCGTCCCGGTCACGCTGCCGTGGGAAGATATCGAGGTCGCCGTGCAGACCGGCGAATTGGACGGCGTTGCGTGGTCGGGCATCACCGAGGACTACACGGTCGGCTGGGCCGACGTGACCAACTACTTCCTGACCAACAACATCTCGGGCGCATGGGTCGGCCATTTCTTCTCGAACATGGACCGCTGGAACGAACTGCCCGCGAACCTTCAGGAACTGGTGCGGGTCTGCTTCGACTCGAGCCACTACTACCGCCAGCACTGGTACTGGGCGGGCGAGGCGCGCCTGCGGGTCGAAGGCACCAAGATGCAGCTGACCTCCATCCCCGACGAGGAATGGGCACAGGTCGAAGCCGCCGCGCGCGATTTCTGGGAAGAGATCGCAGCGGAAAGCGAGACCAAGGCCAAGATCGTCGGTATCTTCAAGGCCTATAACGAGGCGATGGACAAGGCCGGCCGGCCCTACCGTTACGCCTGATCACATCCGCCGGGCGGCGGCCAGCCCGCCGCCCGGCACCTTCTGAAACTGTACGAATCCCGCTGTTCAATAATTTGATCAAATGATATCTGCAGGAGCCAAGCGGATAAGAAATCCGCGCGACAGGGACTGATACAAGGGAGTGGCTCAATGCCCGCCAATCTGACATTCGACGCGCTTAAGAAAGCCGTCTCCGCCGGGGAAATCGATACCGTCCTCGCCTGTTTCCCCGACATGCAGGGGCGGCTGATGGGCAAGCGCTTCGTCGCGAAGCATTTCGTCGACGGCGCATGGGAAGAGACGCATTGCTGCAACTACCTCTTGGCCGTTGATGTCGAGATGTACACGGTGCCCGGCTACAAGTCGGCAAGCTGGTCGAAGGGTTACGGCGACTATGTGCTGAAGCCCGACCTCTCGACCCTGCGCCATGTCCCTTGGCTCGAGGGCACCGCGATGGTGCTTTGCGATCTTCTTGACCATCACACGCATGAGGAAGTCGCCGTCTCCCCCCGCGCGATCCTGAAACGGCAGATCGCCCGCGCCAAGGAAATGGGCTTCGACGCGATGATGGCGACGGAGCTGGAGTTTTTCCTCTTTCAGGACAGCTTCGACGACCTGAACGATCGCGGCTACAGCAACCTTCAGGCCCTTGGCCGCCACAATATCGACTATTCGATCTTCGGCACGACCAAGGAAGAAAGCGTGATGCGCGCCATCCGCAACGGGCTTTGGGGCGCAGGCATACCGATCGAAAACTCCAAGGGAGAGGCGGAAGTCGGGCAGGAAGAGATCAACGCGAAGTACTCCGACGCGATGGACACCGCCGACATGCACGCCATCATCAAGAACGGCGTCAAGGAAATCGCCTTCCAAAAGGGCCGCGCCGTGACCTTCATGGCCAAGTACAGCCATGAAAAGGCAGGCTCTTCCAGCCATGTGCACCAGTCCCTGTGGAAGAACGGCAAGCCCGCCTTCCGCGATGAAAAGGACCCGCATGGCATGTCCGACCTCATGCGCCATTACGTGGCCGGGCAACTGACCTATGCGCGTGAATTCACCCTCTGCCTCGCGCCCTATATCAACAGCTACAAGCGCTTCGTCGTCGGCATGTTCGCGCCCACGAAGGCGGTCTGGAGCTTCGACAACCGCACCGCCGGTTTCCGCGTCTGTGGCGAGAACACCAAGGCGATCCGCGTCGAATGCCGGATCGGCGGGGCCGACCTCAACCCCTATATCGCCTGTGCCGGTCTGCTGGCGGCGGGTCTGGCCGGGATCGAACAGAAACTGGAACTGGAACCGGCGATCACCGGCGACATCTACCACGCCAAGCGCGTGCGCGAGATCCCGCATACTTTGGGCGAGGCGGCGAGCCTGATGAACAAGTCCAAGATGCTGCGCGCCGCGTTCGGCGACGACGTGGTGGATCACTACGTCCATGCGGCGGAGTGGGAGATTCACGAACAGAACCGCGTCGTGACCGACTGGGAATTGAAGCGGGGCTTTGAACGGCTCTGAGGATAACGGGCGCCACCGGGCGCCGAGTGAGGACCAAATGACCAAGATGATCCAATGTATCTCGCCCGTGGACGGGCGGGTCTATGCCGAACGCGCGCCCCTGTCGCCGGAGGCGGCGGCAGCCTCAGTGGCGCGAGCCAAGGCCGCGCAGGGCGCATGGGCCGCCCGCCCGCTTGAGGAGCGCATCAGGCTGGTGCAGGCCGGTGTCGCCAACCTCAACGCCGACAAGGACCGCATCGTCGAGGAACTGGCCTGGCAGATGGGCCGCCCGACCCGCTTCGGCGGTGAATTCGGCGGGCTGAACGAACGGTCGAACTTCATGGCCGGGATCGCGGCTGAGGCGCTTGCGCCGATGGTGGTTGAGGACAGTGGCACCTTCGCCCGCCGCATCGAATTCGCCCCCCATGGCGTCGTCTTCGTCGTGGCGCCCTGGAACTATCCCTACATGACCGCGATGAACACCATCGTTCCGGCGCTCATCGCCGGGAATGCGGTCATCCTGAAACATGCGAGCCAGACCCTCGTCGTCGGCGACCGCATCGCCGAGGCGCTGCACAAGGCGGGCGTGCCCGAGGATGTGTTCCAGAATATCGTCCTCGACCATTCAGGGACGGAAAAGCTGATCGCCGACCGCAGCTTCGGCTTCGTGAACTTCACAGGCTCCGTCGGTGGCGGGCAGGCCATCGAACGCGCGGCGGCGGGCACCTTCACCGCGCTTGGCCTCGAACTCGGCGGCAAGGATCCCGGTTACGTGATGGAGGATGCCGATCTCGACTGGGCCGTCGACACGCTGATGGATGGCGCGATGTACAATGCAGGCCAGTGCTGCTGCGGGATCGAGCGCATCTACGTCAATCACAAGCTTTTTGACGATTTCGTCGAAAAGGCGGTGAGATGGGTCAATACGCTGAAACTCGGCAACCCGTTCGACGCCGAAACCACCCTTGGTCCGATGGCCAACAAACGCTTTGCCGCCACTGTCCGCGCCCAGACCGAAGAGGCCGTGGCCGCAGGTGCCAAGACCCTGATCGAACGGCAAAACTTCCCGGCCGACGATGGTGGGGCGTACCTGATGCCGCAGGTTCTGGTGAATGTCGATCACTCCATGCGGGTGATGACCGAGGAGTCGTTCGGCCCCGTCGTCGGTATCATGCCGGTGAAGTCCGACGAGGAAGCGCTCGCCCTCATGAACGACAGCCCCTATGGCCTGACCGCCAGCCTCTGGACTCAGGATCAGGACCGCGCGTGGAACATCGCGCGCAAGATCGACACGGGCACCGTCTTCATGAACCGCGCCGACTATCTCGACCCGGCGATCTGCTGGACCGGCTGCAAGGATACCGGCCGTGGCGTCGGTCTTTCCAAGCTCGGCTACCAGTCCGTCACCCGTCCCCGTTCCTACCACTTCCGCAAGGTGAAAGCATGACCGCGCCTACCGCCAACTGGTCCTATCCGACCGCCGTCAAATTCGGCCCCGGCCGCATCAGGGAACTTGCCGATCACTGCAAGGCCGTGGGCATGAAGAAGCCCCTTCTTGTAACCGACAAGGCGCTTGCCGCGCTGCCGATCACCGCGCAGGCGCTCGACATTCTCGACGCTGCCGGGCTCGGTCGCGCAGTCTTTTCCGAGGTCGACCCGAACCCCAATGAGATGAACATGGAGGCCGGGCTGAAGGTCTACCGCGCCGGGGGCCATGACGGCGTCGTCTGTTTCGGCGGTGGCTCGGCGCTCGATCTTGGCAAGATGGTCGCGCTGATGGTCGACCAGAAAGTGTCCGTCTGGGAGCTTGAGGATATCGGCGACTGGTGGACTCGCGCCAACCCCGCCACCATCGCTCCGATCATCGCCGTGCCGACCACGGCGGGAACCGGATCGGAAGTCGGCCGCGCTGGCGTCCTGACCAATTCCGCGACCCATAAGAAGAAGATCATCTTCCACCCGAAACTCCTGCCCGCCGTCACGATCTGTGACCCCGAACTGACCGTGGGCATGCCGAAGTTCATCACGGCCGGTACCGGCATGGATGCACTCGCCCATTGCCTTGAGGCCTATTCCAGCCCCTTCTACCACCCGATGTCGCAGGGCATCGCGCTGGAAGGCATGCGGCTGGTGTTCGAAAATCTGCCTAAGGTCTATGCCAACCCGACCGACCTTGAGGCCCGCGCCCATATGATGAGCGCCGCCGCCATGGGGGCGGTGGCCTTCCAGAAGGGGCTTGGTGCGATCCATTCGCTGTCGCACCCCGTCGGCGCGGTCTACGGCACCCATCACGGCACCACGAACGCTGTGGTGATGCCGATGGTTCTGGACTTCAACCGCCACGCCATCGATGGGCGCATCGAACAGGCCGCCGCCTATTTGGGCATCAAGGGCGGCTTTGACGGCTTCCGGGCACAGGTCATGGACCTGCGGTCTGAGCTTTCCATCCCCGAAAACCTCACCGCGATGGGGGTCGAGGCATCGCGGCTCGACGAGCTGACCGAGATGGCGCTCGAAGACCCGTCCTGTGGCGGCAACCCGGTCGAGATGACGCGCGACAATACCCGCGCGCTCTATCAGGCCTGTATGTAAACACAGCCTCCGTCCCGACACCTGTCGGGACGGAGGCTGTACGGATAACATACAAAAAACGCCCGCCTGCCATGCGTGGCTATAGTTGCATTTTTGCAAAGGCACTGGCGGCGGACCGCCCGAAAGACACGCCAGGGTAAGCTTGCCTCTGGAGGCGCTCCGCCAAGCATGTATAGTGCCCCCCAACTAAGAATGGAGAGCAGGTTGCGGGGGCAGCATAGCGCAAGACTGGCACTGGCGGGGGCCGCGACATTCGGCGCGGTGATGGCCTATGCCGATCCGATCTTGCAGCAGACACCGGGCACATTTGGCCTTCCGGGCCTGATCGACATGCCGACCGCCGAAAGCGCGCCGGAAGGCACGCTCGGCGCGACGTTGTTCCGGTTCGAGGGCGGTCTCAGGATGACGGCGACCTTCCAGGTCACCGACCGTCTGTCGGGTGCATTCCGCTATTCCCGAGTGCCGGACGTCTTCACGGGCGGATCGGACCTTTATGACCGGTCCTTCGACCTTCACTACCGGATTCTCGATGAAAAGGGCTGGCGTCCCGCAGTTGCTGTCGGTCTGCGCGACTTCGTGGGAACCGGCATCTATTCGGGCGAATACCTCGTCGCCACCAAGACCATCACCCCGCGCCTCAAGGCGACGGCGGGACTTGGCTGGGGTCGGCTTGGCAGCAATGGCGATATCGGCAGTCCCTTCGGCGACCGCCCGCCCCTGGATTTCGGCGAGGGCGGCAAGGCCAATACCGACCAGTGGTTCCGCGGCCCGGCCGCACCTTTCTTTGGCCTTGCCTGGCAGGCCACCGACAAGCTGAGCCTCAAGGCGGAATACTCGTCCGACGCCTATGATACGGAAACCGCCGCCGGGACCTTCAACCGCGACAGTTCGCTCAATCTCGGCTTCAATTACGCGATCAACCGGACGGCCAGCCTGTCGGGCTACTACCTTTACGGGTCCGAGGTCGGGCTTCAGTTCAACCTCGCCATAGATCCGCGCCGACCGGTGGCGCCGAGCGGTCTGGAAACCGCACCGCTCCCGGTCCGGCCACGGCCAACCCGCGCCGCTGATCCAGAGGGCTGGGGGTCCGACTGGGTCAACGACCCCGAGGTGCATCCGGGCGTTCAGGTAGCGATTGCCATGGCGCTTGAGAATGACGGTCAGGTCCTTGAAAGCATGTCACTCTCGACGACGCGGGCCGAAGTGCGCGTGCGCAACGAACGCCACCTGTCCCAGCCGCAGGCGGTGGGACGCACCGCCCGCATACTGACCCGCGCGCTGCCGTCCTCGGTGGAGATCTTCGTCATCACCTCGGTCGCAAGCGGCATCCCCGCCTCGTCGGTCACACTCCGGCGCAGTGATATTGAAGCGCTGGAAAGCGATGCCGCCTTCAAGATGCTGCGCACGGCGGAGTTCAGCGATCCCCTGAACGGCCCGGACGAGGGCCTTGTCCAGACGCCGGGCGTCCATCCCCGCTTCAGCTGGGCGCTGACGCCCTATGCCGAAATGTCGGTCTTCGACCCCGACGATCCGGTACGCGCCGATGCCGGGCTTCAGCTCAAGGGCCGCTATGAATTCGCTCCCGGCCTGGTCCTGTCGGGCAAGGTTCGCAAGAAACTCGTCGGCAATCTCGACCAGTCGACCCGGGTTTCGGATTCGATCGTGCACCACGTCCGGTCTGACCTTGTCGAATACCAGAAAGAGGGCGATCCCGCGCTCCACAACCTGACCTTCGCCTGGTATTCGCGGCCCGCCCCGAACCTTTACGGGCGCGTCACCGTCGGTCTTCTGGAACGCATGTATGGCGGCATTTCCGGCGAGCTTCTGTGGAAGCGCGTCGACAGCCCCTTTGCCCTCGGGGTCGAGGTGAACCGGGTCAAGCAGCGCGACTTCGACACGCTCTTCACCTTCCGCGACTATGAGACGACGACCGGCCATGTCTCGGCCTATTACGATTTCGGCAATGGCTTCCACGGTCAGATCGACGCCGGGCGCTATCTGGTCGGCGACTGGGGCGCGACGTTCACGCTGGACCGCGAATTTGCCAATGGCTGGAAGGTCGGCGCCTATGCGACCGTCACCGATCTCTCCTCGGCTGAGTTTGGTGAGGGCTCGTTCGACAAGGGTATCCGGCTGACGATCCCCGTCGCCTGGGTCACCGGCCAGTCCACGCGCACCAAGGTTTCGACCGTGATCAAGCCGCTGAACCGCGACGGCGGCGCGCGGCTCGATGTAGACGGCCGGTTGTATCAGACGATCCGCGACACCCACCAGGGCGACATGCAGATCCAGTGGGGGAGGTTCTGGCGGTGATCCGGCGTAATCCGGCAAGGTCGGCCTTGCTCGCATCGCTTGTTGTGCTTTTGGCGGCCTGCGGCAGCGACCGGTCGCAGACCGATGGCGGCCGCGCCGCTTTGGGCGCGGCGAAGGCCATCGCGGCCAAGATGCGCGCGGGCAAGGCGCCCGCCCAATCGCCCGATCCCGAACAGATGGCGGCGACTGCGAAGGCCTCGTTCGAGGGCCCGCTGATCCTCGCCGAGATCGAGAACACCGGGCTGATGACGGCCCTGGGCGAATATGGCCGCAATGGGTCGGTGCGCACCTATTCGACACCGAACAAACAGACACTTTCGTTTCGCGGCGGCGTGCTGATCGCCTCGCGCGGGCTTGGGTTTGACCTCATGTCATCCGACACCGGGAACGCGGTCGCGCTGATCACCGGGCGGCGGTCGGGGACCAGCGACCGCTCGTATCGCTATCTCGACGGCGAGTGGCGCGAGCGGCCCTTGCCGATGACCTGTACCTACAGCTCCGGCGCGGCAAGGACGCTCAGCTTCGCCGGAACGAGCTATGCCACGGTTCAGATCGACGAGACCTGTCAGGCGAAGGGTCAGTCACTGACGGTGACGAACAGCTACTGGGTGACCGGCAACGGCACGATCGCACTCTCACGGCAATGGATCGGCCCGGCGCTGGGCCATGTCACCGTGCAGCTTGTCCGCCCCTGACGGGTGGGGAATACCTCCGGCATCCTTCTGTTGAATGCAGCGGTGATGACCGACCGTTGCCGTACGCTTTGCCGAAACCTGCCATACGTTTTGCCGCCAGCCCCCGTCAGCCATCGCCCGCCGGTTTCGGTCGCACGAATTTCGCCCCGCCCGCCTTCGTCACCGTGACCTGACCGTCGGCGGCCGTGGCGGGCGCACAGGCGATCCCGTCGCCGTCCGGGTCGTTCCGGTCGTGATAGCCAAGCTCGCCCATCCGCGCCCCCGCGAGCCCGATCGCCGCCGCAGCCGGGCAACCGGCACGCGCAATGAGATGGGCAAGCGCCTCAGCCGGGGGATAGGGGCTGGTGCGGATATAGATCGAAACCGCCGTCGCCACTGCGATAACCGGAATGGCCATTAGCTTGGCGAGGGTCGAGGACAGAATTCGTCCCAAACCCGGTCTGTTCCGGTCACGGCGGCCGGACGTTCGTTCCTGCAAATGTGGTCTTGCGGTCATGAACGCTGGCTATCCGAACACTATGACCTGATCATGGCAGGCGCGGTCGGGAGCAGTCGGCCTCACCACTCTGTGATACGCAAAAATCCCACTGCCCGACTCATCCGCCCGGTGATAGCGTGCGCCCGCAACCCCTTTGGAGTGACGCCCATGCGCGCGCTTTTGCTTGCCCTGACTCTCGTTCTTTCCACCCCCGCCATCGCTGACGAAACCACGGGCAAGATCCTCGCCTTCGACCGCGTGGCGAATGTCATCGTGCTTGACGACAAGACCATCTGGCCGCTGGCCGACACGACCGAAATCTCTCCCGACCTCGTCGCCGGGGACATGGTCAAGATCGACTATGTCGGTGGAGGTGATGCAGGCGTCGCCTCGATCACCAGCATCTTGAGGGTCGAAGGCTGACGGTGTTTCGCGGACAGAGTGGACGGCAGTAACATATCCGCTATCCTCTCCGTACATGAACGACACACCGCATCCAGACGCCTTCAAACCTGCCGAGATCGCCCGGCTTATAGAAGGCGCGGGCGTGGCCAAGGCTGCGCTGCCGCTGGTGCAGATGTTCGTGCTTGCCATGCTCGCCGGGGCCTTCATCGGTTTCGGGGCGGCGGCCTATACGATGGTCATGACAGGCACCGACATGGGCTATGGCCCGGCGCGGATGCTCGGCGGTTTGGTCTTCTCGCTCGGGCTGATCCTTGTTGTGGTCGGCGGAGCGGAGCTTTTTACCGGCAATGCCCTGATGGTCATGGCGGCAGTTGACGGGCGGATCACGCCACAACAGCTCTTTCGCAACTGGGCTGTTGTCTATCTCGGCAATCTGGTGGGCGCGGTCGGACTTGCGGTGGCCTTCGGCCTGTCCGGCCTTCTTGACGGAAAGATGGGCGGGACGGCAGCGCAGATCGCCCTGGCCAAGTCCAACCTGCCACCGGTGGAGGCCTTCGTGCGTGGCGCGCTCTGCAACGCGCTGGTCTGCCTTGCGGTCTGGCTGACCTTTGCCGCGCGGACGGCGGCGGGCAAGATCCTAGCCATTCTCTGGCCAATAACCGGTTTCGTGCTGCTTGGCCTCGAACATTCGGTGGCCAACATGTATTTCTTCCCGCAGGGCTGGGCCGCGGGAGGCGAAGTGGACCTGACGGGTGCGGTGACCAATCTTCTCTGGGTAACGCTCGGAAACATCCTTGGTGGTGCGGGCGGCGTGGCGCTGGCCTACCGTTACGCCTATCTGGGACCGGCAGGCAGGTGATGCGACCGAACCGCCTGTCACCCGATCCCATCACCGCATCTAATTGGAGCAAGTATGCAGATACGTCCGGCGACCGAGGCAGATGACGACAGCATCTGGGCCATGCTGGAGCCCGTCTTCCGCGCGGGCGAAACCTATTGCATTCCGCGTGACGTAAGCCGTGACGAGGCGCTCGACTATTGGTCCGGCGCACCGCATCGGGTCTTTGTGGCCGAGGAAAACGGCATCCTCCTAGGCACCTATTTCCTGACCCCCAATCAGAAGGGTGGCGGGGCGCATGTCTGCAATTGCGGGTTTGTCACGGCCACCGGGACGACGGGCAGGGGCGTGGCCCGGCACCTGCTGAGCCACGCGCTCCATGCCGCGAAGGCCGCCGGTTACCGCGCGATGCAGTTCAACTTCGTGGTTGCGACGAATACTAGGGCGATCGCGATCTGGGAAAGCCATGGCTTCAACACCATCGGCCGCTTGCCCGGGGCCTTTCTGCATCCGCGGGAGGGTTACGTCGACGCGCTGGTCATGTACCGTGCGCTGTGACAGGGTGGTGGTTACGCCCTCCCGCACAGAAAGTAATCGATGATGGCCCGCGCCGACATTCCCCTGCTTGCCGTTCTGATTGACGCCGACAATGTCGTTTCCCGAAATGCAGAGGCGATCCTGAAGGAAATCACGGCTTACGGAGAACCCGCTTTGCGACGGGTCTACGGCGACTGGTCTAACCCCCAGCTTAATGGCTGGAAGGAAAAAGCACGCCAGCTTGGCCTCGTGACGCATCAGGAATCGGCCAATACCAAGGGCAAAAACGCCAGCGATATCGGCCTCGTGATCGACGCGATGGACATTCTGCATGCCGGCAAATTCGACGGATTCGTATTGATCTCGTCAGACAGCGACTTCACCCGACTTGCAAGCCGTATCCGCGAGGAGGGACTGGAGGTGATCGGCATCGGCGAGGCAAAGACACCCGAAGCCCTGCGCAATGTCTGCAACCGATTCGTCTTTATCGAGAACATAGTTGAGGATCCGGAACCCACCAAAGGTGCGGCAGCCAGATCCGGGGCGAAGCGGTCGCCTAAAGAAGCGGTCGATCTGATCATCCGGGCAATGGCCAAGATAGATCAGGAAGATGAATGGTATCTTCTCGGCCTCATCGGGCAAAGGATCGTGGCCGACAATCCCGATTTCGACACCAGGACCTACGGGAAGCGCAAGCTGAGCGATCTTGTAGGTGAACTCAAGCGTTTCGAGACCAAGCGCGAGGGTAATCATGTCTTTGTCCGCAGGATAGACTGACGCGGCTCGGATTGTCTGAAACCCAAGATAATGGGGCTTTAGAACTGCGCATTCCTTGGGGCTGAAGGCTCACTTCACCCCATATCGTGCCAGAAACATCTCGACCGCGCCCATGGCCACGCGGTTCCGGTCGTCCACCGAAAACTCGCGTTTGATGCCGAAGCAGACGCAGGGAAAGATGTCGGCCTTGCACAGTTCCGCGAACTGCGCGGCGGCAAGGGGAATGTCTTCGATCACCAGTTCGCCGCGTTCCACTGCCCCGGTCAGGTAGGCCGAGATACGTTCGTTCAGAAGCCCCGGCCCGGTCGCGTAGAATTCCTGTCCAAGCTCCGGGAACCGTTCAGCCTCGGCTACGCAGATGCGGAAGGTTGAGCGGCCGAAATCGCTCAGGAAGAAGTCGACGATCTTGCGGGCCGCCACGGGAAGGACCATCTGCGGCGGCGCTGTGAGCGTGACAAGCGCCTCGGCCTCGTCCGCCTGGCGCTGGCATTCGCCCTTGGCGACCTCGATGAACAGCATGCGCTTGTCGGGGAAATAGGCATATAGCGTGGCTTTGGAGACGCCCGCCTCGGCTGCGATATCGTCAACGCTCGCGCCCTCGAACCCGTCCCGCAGAAACACGGTCCGGGCCCCTTCCAGCACCTGATCGAACTTGCGGCCCCTTTTGATGGTCGCAATGGCGGCGTTTGCTGTCATTCGGTCACTCCCCGCAGAAAGGATAGACCGCCTGCATCGCGGACGACAAGCGCGGACACGAAAAAACGGGCAGGCCTGAGCCCGCCCGAGGATCCCGCCGGGATGAGGCAGGGGTCGTCACTGACCTTTCGGTGCGCAGACCTGTGTGGTCACGCTGTGGCAGCCCCGGGTGGCGCCGGCACCATCGGTCGGAAACTGAAGTCGGGGAAGGTCAAACGTCACGCCGCCTGCAAGGGCCGGGGCTGCGGTCAGTCCAAGGGCGATTGCGGTGATAAGGGTGCGAATCCGTGTCATGGGAGACATCCGTTCTGAACTGTTTCGTTTAGTAATTTCGATCTAAACCGATCAGTTCAGAATTTCAAGACCAAACTGAACTCATTAGTTCAGAATTGGTCGCTTTCCGCTCTTGCCGCACCGCCTCCGGCCCCCTAGTTTGGAATCGTTCCAAACTGGAGACCGCCATGATCCCCGGCTTTGCCAGCCGCCGCCGTTTCTCGGACCTGAGCGAGCAAGAAGTGCTCGCGCTTGCGATTTCGTCCGAGGAGGATGACGCCCGCATCTACCGGACCTATGCCGAACGGTTGCGCGCCGACTTTCCTTCATCCGCCGCCGTTTTTGAGGCGATGGCGAAGGAAGAGGACACCCATCGCCATTGGCTGATCGAACGCCACAAGGCGCGGTTCGGGGATGTGATTCCGCTGATCCGCCGCGAACATGTCGCCGGATTTTACGCCCGCCGACCCGTCTGGCTGGTGGAAAATCTCGGCCTTGACCGGATGCGGGGCGAGGCCGAGGCTATGGAGCGCGAGGCTGAGGCCTTTTACCGCCGCGCCGCCGCCGCGACCAAGGATGCCGAGACGCGGAAGCTTCTTGGCGATCTGGCTGCCGCCGAGGCCAAGCACGAGAAAAAGGCGGGCGATCTGGCCGAGGCGCATCTGGACGAAGCGGCAAAGGGGGAGGAAGACCGGGCCGCCCACCGCCAGTTCGTGCTGACTTGGGTTCAGCCGGGTCTGGCCGGGCTGATGGACGGTTCGGTTTCCACCCTCGCACCGATCTTTGCCACAGCCTTTGCGACGCAGGATACCTGGACGACCTTCCTCGTTGGTCTTGCCGCCGCCGTCGGCGCGGGCATCTCGATGGGCTTTACCGAAGTTGCGTCCGATGACGGTGTGCTCTCGGGCCGCGGCTCACCCATGAAGAGGGGTATTTCGGCCGGTGTGATGACGACTTTGGGCGGGCTCGGCCACGCACTGCCCTATCTGATCCCGGATTTCTGGACCGCGACAGTCATCGCCATCGCCATCGTCTTTGTCGAACTATGGGCCATCGTCTGGATCCAGAACCGCTACATGGAGACCCCGTTCCTACGTGCGACCTTTCAGGTCGTTCTGGGCGGCGCGCTGGTCTTTGCGGCTGGCGTTCTGATCGGGGGCGGGTAGTATCCCCGGCAAACTGCCGGGGAGTGATCCATGTATTTCAAGGACAAGGTCAGCTATCAGCCGGTCCCCCTGCCTGACTGGGTGGCTTTGGGCGATGCGGAGGCCTTGAAAGCAGCCGAGGCATTCCGCGACTACATGAAGAAACGCCATACTGTGCGCGACTTCAGCCCCGAACCGGTGCCGGATGAGGTGATCGCAGCCTGCGTCGCCGCTGCCGGCACCGCGCCTTCGGGAGCCAATCATCAGCCTTGGCATTTCGTGGCGATTTCGGATGCAGCGATGAAGGCCGAAATCCGCGCTGCCGCCGAGAAGGAGGAGGAGAATTTCTATGCAGGCGGCGCGGGCGAGGAATGGCTGAAGGCGCTGGAGCCGATCGGGACAGGTGTCTACAAACCCCATCTCGATATCGCGCCCTGGCTGATCGTCGTCTTCGCGCAGCGTTACGGCGTGACCCATGACGGCGAGCGCTACAAGAACTACTACGTGCCCGAAAGCGTCGGCATCGCCACCGGCTTCCTGATCGCGGCCTTGCACCATGCCGGGCTTTCAACGCTGACCCACACGCCCAATCCGATGAAGTTCCTCAACGGTCTCTGCGATCGCCCGGACAGTGAAAAGCCGGTGATGATCATCGCCGTGGGCCGTGCGGCGGCCGGAGCGACGGTGCCTGCGGTTGCGAAGATCAAGAAACCACTGTCACAGATTTTGACGGTTCGGAAGGGCTGAGGCGCTGGTCCCGGCAATGGCACCGTGCTAGGCGGGGAGCGATGCTGGCGATCTTCCTGAAAACACTTCCCTTCTTCGCGCTGATCGGCCTCGGCTGGTTCGCAGGCCGTATCCGTTTCTTCCCCGAAGCCGCGACTGAGTATCTCACCCGCTTCGTCTTCTACTTCGCGCTCTCGGCGATGCTCTTTCGCTTCGCCGCCAAGCTGTCGCTGGCGGAGATCTTTGACGCGCGGTTCGCCGCTGCCTATCTGACCGGCTGCCTCGCGGTCTACATTCTGGCGGCAATCGTGGCCCGGCTGCGCGGCATTCCCGCCACCGAAATGGCAGTGGAGGCGCAATGCGCCGTGATTGGCAACACCGGCTTTCTCGGGGTGCCGCTCCTGACCGCACTTTTGGGTCCCGAAGCTGCAGGGCCTGTGCTGATGCTGCTGGCCATCGACCTCATCGTCTTTTCCAGCCTCATCACCCTCATCATCACCGGCGCACGGGAGGGACACCTTTCGCCCCGCATCTTCAAGACGCTGGCGCTTGGCCTTCTAAAGAATCCGATGATCGTGGCGATGGTGCTTGGCCTTGCGGTCTCTTCCGCCAACCTGACGCTGCCTGCCCCGGTCGATGAATTCCTGATGATTCTAGGTGCTGCGGCCACGCCCGGCGCGCTTTTTGCCATCGGTGCCTCGCTCGCGTCGAAAACGGCCGAAAGATTGTCGGTCGCGCTCTGGCTTTCCTTCGCCAAGCTGGCACTTCATCCCTTGGCGGTTGCCATTGCAGCGCTGGTGGTTTTCAAGGTCGAACCCTTCGCGGCGGGCGTGATGATCGCGGCGGCAGCCTTACCGGTGGCGGGGAATGTCTATATCCTCGCCCGCAATTACGGGGTCGCGCCACAGCGCGTGTCGGCCTCAATCCTGATTTCCACGATGGTCAGCATCGTGACCGTATCCCTGGTGGTCGCCTGGATCACCGGAGCCTGAAGAAAGGAAGACCCATGCAGACGCTTTCCGAAAACAAATGCTTTGGCGGTATTCAGGGGGTTTACAGCCATGCCTCGGATGCCTGCGGCTGCGATATGACCTTCGGGCTTTTCCTTCCGGAAGAGGCCACGGACGGTCCCGTGCCGGTGCTGTGGTATCTGTCGGGCCTGACCTGCACGCATGAGAATGCGATGGTGAAGGCAGGTGCCCAGGCTTGGGCGGCCGAGGCGGGCATTGCGCTCGTCTTCCCCGACACCTCTCCGCGCGGCGAGGGCGTGGCCAATGACGAGGCTTACGATCTCGGCCAGGGCGCGGGCTTTTACGTCAACGCGACCGAGAAGCCGTGGGCCCCGCATTTCCGGATGTGGGATTACGTGGCCGAGGAATTGCCCGCCATCGTCACCGCCAACTTCGCTGTGGCTGAGGACCGGCAGGCGATCACCGGCCATTCGATGGGCGGGCACGGGGCGCTGACCATGGCAATGCGGCTTCCGGGACGGTTCCGCTCCGTCTCGGCCTTTGCGCCGATTGCGCATCCCAGCCAGTCGGACTGGGGCAGGAAACAGCTTGGCGCTTACCTCGGTTCTGACGAAAACCTCTGGGCGCCGCACGATTCCACGCTTCTGATGCGCCGTCTCGGCTTCGATGGGCCCATACTCATCGACCAGGGCTCCAAGGACCAGTTCCTCGACCTCTTGAAGCCCGAGGCGCTGGCGCAGGCGATGATGGAGCGGCGTCAGAACGGCCAGTTCCGCATGCAACCCGGATACGACCACAGCTATTTCTTCGTCTCCTCCTTCATGCGCGACCACATCGCCTTCCATGCCGAAGCGCTCTATGCGGGGTAAGACATGAGCCATTATGACCTGATCATCATCGGCTCCGGCCCGTCAGGCAAAGCCGCCGCGATTCAGGCGGGCAAGCTCAAGCGCAGGGTGCTGGTCATCGACCGCAAGGACCGGCTGGGCGGCGTCTCCGTCCATACTGGCACGATCCCGTCGAAGACCCTGCGTGAGACGGTGCTGAACCTTTCCGGCTGGCGCGAGCGGTCGTTCTATGGCCGCTCCTACCGGGTCAAGGAGGACATCAGTTCCGACGACCTGAAGAACCGGCTGCACAAGACCTTGGATTACGAGGTCGACGTGCTGGAGCACCAGTTCAACCGCAACCATGTCGAGACGCTTCTGGGCGCGGCGAAGTTCACCGGCCCGAACGAGGTGGAAGTGGCGACGCAGGCGGGCGAGACGGTGCAGATGACCGCCGACAAATTCCTGATCGCCACCGGGACCAAGACCTACCGGCCAAAGGACGTGCCCTTCAATGGGAAGACCGTGGTCGACAGCGACGACTTCCTCGAACTCGGGCAGTTGCCGCGCTCGCTCTGCGTCGTCGGCGCGGGGGTGATCGGCGTCGAATATGCCACCATGTTCACCGCCCTCGACGTGCGCGTGACCCTGATCGAACCGCGTGAGAGCTTTCTCGATTTCATCGACCGCTACACGATCAGCGAGTTTACCCATCAGGTGCGGGAAAACGGCCTCGACCTCCGGCTTGGATCGAAGATCGATAAGATCGAGGATGCGAAGACCCATGTTGAGGTGACACTGGAAAATGGCCGCCATGTCCGGACCGAGATGCTGCTCTACGCCGCCGGCCGCATGGGGGCGACGGATGCGCTGAATCTCAAATCCGTGGGGCTGGAAACCGACCATCGCGGGCGGCTGGAGGTCGACCGCAAGACCTACCAGACCAAGGTGCCGCATATCTACGCGGCGGGTGACGTGATCGGCCACCCCTCGCTTGCCTCCACCTCGCTGCAACAGGGCCGTGTTGCGGCCTGCCACGCGCTCGACACGCCCACACTGAAGGAAAGCCCTTGGTTTCCCTACGGCATCTATTCGGTGCCGGAGATTTCCACCTGCGGCATGTCCGAGGAAGAGGCGCAGGGCAGGGGCATTCCCTATGAGGTCGGCATCGCCCGCTTCCGTGAAACCTCGCGCGGGCATATCATGGGGCTGGAGCATGGCATGCTGAAGATGCTCGTCAGCCTCAAGACCCGGCGGCTGCTGGGCGTGCAGATCGTGGGCGAGGGCGCGACGGAACTGATCCATATCGCGCAGGCGGTGCTGAACCTGAAAGGCACGGTCGATTATTTCGTCGAGAACACGTTCAACTATCCGACGCTCGCCGAAGCTTACCGCATTGCCGGGCTTGATGCCTTCAACCGCATGCCGATCCCCGAGGAGTTCAAGGTCAAGCGCAAGGGCAAGGCATGACGCTTTACGTCGATGCCGATGCCTGCCCGGTGAAGGAGGAATGCATCCGAGCCGCCGACCGGTTGCGCGTGCCGGTCAAGATGGTCTGCAATGGTGGCATCAGGCCGTCACCACATCCACTGGTCGAGACAGTCTTTGTCACCGAAGGCCCGGACGAGGCGGACAAGTGGATCGCCGAACGCGCAGGCAAGGGTGATGTAGTGATCACCGGCGACATCCCTCTGGCCGCGAAATGCGTGGAGGCCGGGGCGCTTGTGCTGAAACACAATGGCGAGGCGCTGACCGAGGCCAATATCGGCAACGCGCTCGCCACTCGCGACCTGATGGCCGATCTGCGGTCTGCCGATCCGTTCCGAAAGGGCGGCGGACGGCCGTTTTCCAAACAGGACCGCGCGCGGTTCTCCTCCGCGCTTGATCGGGCGCTGAGGGCGGCTGCGTAGTCGGTTCGCCACCAAGTCCCGTCAACCAACACTTTCTGTGGGTCTTTACCGCCTGTTCAGCATCGCAAGGCGGATCAGCGCGCGCTCCATTACCGCCATGGCAGGCGCGCGGGAGGTGGACCGAAGCGTCAGGTCGGTATCGGTCAACAACCCCAGCGCGGTTTCCAGCCGGTGCATGCCCCAGTTCTGCGCCTGTCTGAGCATCCGCTCGCGGCGCGGGCCGAAAACGGGAGGGCGCATGCGGGCGATGCCCTCGGCTGCGCCGCCGGGGGCGGACGCGGCAACATGCAGCGTGCGGAAATGGCGCATCGCTGCGATGGAGAGTGTGACCGGGTTCACGCCCTGCCCTTCAAGCCGCCGCATCAGGGGGCCGATATCGCCCGCCCGCGCCTCGGCGGCGGCATGCAGGATATCGTCAACTTCGGCCTCGATCGTCGCGGGCGCGCAGGCAGCGACGTCGGCGGGCGTCAGCGGAGTCGCATCGCCGAACTTGTACAGCGCGACCTTCTCAACAGTCTGGCGGAAATCGCCGGGATCGAGGTCGCGGGCGAGCGCCAGCAGATCGGTCATTGCCTCGCGCCCGATATCCTTCAGTCCTGCCTTGGCCAGTACCGCCTCGATTTCCTCGCGGCTCGGTGGATCGTCGTAGATGCCCGCAGCATAGGCGTTCGGATGTTCCTCGAACGCCTTTTTCAGCGCCGAGGCCTTGGTCAGCGTTCCGGCGGTCACGACCAGCATCGCGTCGCCCTTCTGCCAGTCGGCAAGGGCCGCTTTCAGGACTGGGGCGAGCCCGTCGGTCGCGTCCTCGACAAAGGCGACACGCTGGCCGGGAAAGAACCCCTGCGCCTTTAGCGCATCGGCGACCAGCGCCGGGTCCTTGCGCAGATCACTTCCCGGGATACGGGTCAGCCGCATCTCGGCCTCTCCCTCCGGTCCGATCAGGGCGGCGATGACCTCCTGCCGCTTCAGTGCCACCCGCATCGCGTCAGCCCCGAAAATCAGCAGACCCGCACGGTCGTGTTCAGGCTGCGCAAAAAACCGGGTCGCTGCGGCGCCGGACAGTTTCACGGCCGGTTCCACTCCGCCGAGGTGGCGATGAGCTGGGTCACGATCCTGTCGGCGAGAATACGCATGAGCCTTGTCCGGGCATCCGATTCGGATGCCGCTGCGGCGACCGAGGTACCAAAGGCCGAATAGGCGGTGAAGGAGGACACCTTGCCCGAACTCAACGCCTCGTCCGTTCCTGCGTCGTGGAGCGTGTAGGCCACTTTGCCGATCACCTGATAACGATTGATGCGGTTGTCCTGCGCGATGGCTTGGCCTTCGACCTCTACCTCCACCCGGTAGGACAGGCGGAAAGCGGCGGCAGCGGGCCGACCCAGCCGTTCCTCAAGCCGCTCGACAAGGTCGAAATCGTCCTTGTTTTCAGGGGCATCCACCGTAACCCGGTCCAGAAGACCCGTAGCTTGACCGCCCGGCCCGTAGGCCGGCGCAAAGCCGCAGGCCGAGAGCGGCAGCGCTGCCGCCAGTATCAGAAAGGTTCTGCGGTCAGATGACAACATTGACGATGCGCCCCGGCACGACGATGAGCTTTTTCGGCGCGCCGCCATTCAGCGCCCGGATGACAGCTTCGTCGGCCAGCACGATCTTTTCAACCTCGGATGCGGGCATTTCCTTCGGAACGCTGATTTCCGCGCGGCGTTTGCCGTTGATCTGGATGGGCAGGGTAACGTTGTCGTCGACCAGCATCGCCGGATCGGCCTTTGGCCAGGGCGCTTGCGCGATCAGCCCTTCGCCGCCCTGATGGGCCCAGATATCCTCGGCCAGATGCGGAGTCATGGGCGACATGAGCTGCGCCAGCACCATGATCGCCTGCCGCTGGACCGGCTTTGAGGCGTCGGATTTCTGGATCGCATTGGCGAATTCGTAAAGCTTGGCGATGGCCTTGTTGAAGGCGAAGCCCTCGATCGTCTGCGTCACGTCATGGATCGCCCGGTGCATGGCGCGGGCCAGATCCTCGTCCCCCGTGCCCGGCTTGCCGTCGGGCAGCGACCCGATCCGGTCTGAGAGCGTCCAGACCCGCGTCAGGTGCTTCTGCGCCGCCTCGGCCCCGGCGGCGGTCCATTCGACGTCGCGTTCCGGGGGGCTGTCGGACATGACGAACCAGCGTGCGGTATCGGCGCCGTAACGGGCAATGATGTCCATCGGGTCGACGACGTTCTTCTTTGACTTCGACATCTTGATGACCGGCCCGATATCGACCGGCGTTCCATCGGCGAGCGTCGCGCCATCGGCAGTGCGGGTCACGTCATCCGGCGTATGCCAGACCGGGCGGCCGTCCTTGCCTTTGGTCGAATAGGTCTCGTGCGTCACCATCCCTTGGGTGAAGAGCGCATTGAACGGCTCGACCGCCTTTTTCGGCAGGTGGCCGCAGATATGCATCGCCCGGGCGAAGAACCTCGAATAGAGAAGGTGCAGGATCGCGTGTTCGATCCCGCCGATATATTGGTCCACATTCATCCAGTAATCGGCATCCTCGGCCACGGTTGGCGTGTTCGCGTGCGGCGCGGTGAAGCGGGCGTAGTACCAGGACGAATCGACGAAGGTGTCCATCGTGTCGGTTTCGCGCTTCGCGGGCGCCCCGCATTTCGGGCAGGCGCAGTCCCGCCAGGTCGGGTGACGGTCCAAGGGATTGCCCGGCTGGTCGAAGCTGACGTCATAGGGCAGTTCGACCGGCAGGTTTTCCTTCTTCTCCGCGACCACGCCGCAGGCCTCGCAATGCACGACCGGGATCGGGCAGCCCCAGTAGCGCTGGCGGCTGACACCCCAGTCGCGCAGGCGGTAATTGGTGACACCCCGGCCGACGCCCTTGCCTTCGCAGAAAGCGATTGCGGCATCGACGGCCGCTTCGCCGGTCTGTACCTCATCCCCCGCAAAGCCGCGGACATAGCGGACGCGTTCGGATTTCATCGGCACATAGGCCTCGGACAAGTCCGCTTCCTCTGCCCCCTCGGCCACGAAAACCGGCGGGATCGGCAGGCCGTACTTCGTGGCAAAATCGAAGTCGCGCTGGTCATGCGCCGGGCAGCCGAAGATCGCGCCGGTGCCATAGTCCATGAGGATGAAATTGGCGATATAGACCGGCATTTCCCAAGCCTCGTCAAAAGGATGACGGACATGGATACCGGTATCCAGCCCCTTCTTCTCGGCCTTTTCCAGCGCCTCTTCCGACGTGCCGATGCGGCGGCATTCGGCGACAAATTCGGCGATCTTAGGATCGTGGCGTTCCAGATGCTTGGCCAGCGGATGATCGGGCGAGATCGCCGCGAAACTCGCCCCCATCAGCGTGTCGGGCCGGGTCGTATAGACCTCCAGCCGGTCAAAGCCCTCAGGCGCATCGACGGTGGAGAACGCGAATTGCAGCCCGCGTGACTTGCCGATCCAGTTGGCCTGCATCAGCCGCACCTTCTCGGGCCAGTCCTTCAGCCCGTCGATGGCGTCCAAGAGTTCACCGGAAAAATCCGAGATGCGGAAGAACCACTGCGTCAGCTCGCGCCGCTCCACCTCGGCACCCGAACGCCAGCCCTTGCCGTCGATCACCTGTTCGTTCGCCAGAACGGTCATGTCGACCGGGTCCCAATTCACCACCGCGTTCTTGCGATAGACCAACCCTTTTTCCATGAAGTCGATGAACATCGACTGCTGCTGGCCGTAGTACTCCGGGTCGCAGGTGGCGAATTCGCGGGACCAGTCGATGGAAAGGCCCAAGGGCTTCATCTGGCCGCGCATCTGCGCGATATTGCCGTAGGTCCAGTCTTTGGGATGGCCGCCCCGTTCCATCGCCGCGTTCTCGGCGGGCATGCCGAAAGCGTCCCAACCCATCGGGTGCAAGACCGAAAAGCCGCAAGAGGATTTGTAGCGCGCCACGACATCACCCATCGTGTAGTTGCGCACATGGCCGATATGGATGCGCCCCGACGGATAGGGAAACATCTCCAGCACATAGTATTTCGGCTTGGCCGGATCGCGCCGCGCGGTGAAGCATCCGGCCTCTTCCCAGGCCTTCTGCCATTTCGGTTCGATCTGGGCGGGGTCGTAACGCGACATGCTTTATCCTCGGCGCTTGGTCCGCGCCGGTTATACAAGCGCCGTGGGCAAGGTCCAGAGTTTCCCTCTGTCCCTAAGCGCGTTCAGGCGTCGGAAAAAACCTTAAAGCTTGCTGTCCTGAATGCGCAACTGCCGCGCCCGGGTCAGAATCGCATCCTCGACCGCACGCTGGGTCGCCGGATCGACCGGGCCGGACTGCGTCGCCAGCGCCACTTTCAGAGAGCGGGCGTCGAGTGCCGGATCCTGCACATAGATCGTCGCGCGATAGGCACGTCCGCCACCCGGCGGCGTGCCGTAGCCGGTGACGATCACGCCCGAAAAGGGATCGACGGTCTGGATCGGCAGGAAATCAAGGATTTCAAGCGAGGCTTGCCAGAGATACGAGTTTACCTCGACCGTGTTGTTCGGATCGGCTTTATTCCCGAACAGGTCGAACAGCCCCCCGCGCTTCTGGTTTGCTCGCGCGCTTTCGGTTCGGGATTTCGACTTGGTGGAAAGGCCTTCGTTCACGCCACGCTGCCTCTCGGCAGCGGCCTCGCGCTCCGCAATGTCTTCTGCGGTTAGCGGGGCTGGGGTGCTGCGACGAAAGAGGCCGCTATCGCCGGAACCGATTCCATTGCAGGCGCCAAGGCTGGCGATCAGCCCCGTCAGAATCGCCCCGCGCATGATGTTGAGGACCTTCATGACCCACCCCGCGACTGTCGTTTCACGCTGTCTAACCGAGCCACTGGACGTGAACAAGGCTTTTCAGGTCAGGGGTTTCGCCGGGAATCTACCTCGGCTGCCGGGAACTGTGGCAAGTCTGCACCATCATTCACGAGTCTTCCCCGCCCTTGGGTCCTTTCCGTTGCATTGCGGGGGCGCAGGGCGGAAATAGAAGCATACCCAATTCGGATTCCCCTGAGTTGGGCCTACCTTATGATCAACGAGGGAATACGAAATGAAAAAGATCCTTCTCGCATCCACCGCGATCGTCGGCTTCGCCGGCGCCGCGTCGGCTGCTGAAATCACCCTGTCGGGCTACGCCGAAATCGGTATCTTCGGCGGTGACGACGTTGAAACCCAGTTCCACAATGACTGGCAGGTCAACTTCAACTTCTCCGGCACCACGGACAACGGCCTTGAGTTTGGCGGTAAGGTCCAGATCGAAGAAAACAACAGCCCGTCGTCCACCAATGGCGGCCTGTCGATCGACGACGAGGCCTTCTGGGTTTCGGGCGCGTTCGGTAAAGTCACGCTCGGTGAAACCGATGGCGCCTACGACTGGGCTCTCTCGGAAATCTACACCGGCACCAGCATCTTCGATGACCACTCCACCCACGCTGGTGCGTACTGGTTTACCGGCCTCGACGGCGCCTATGACAACCAGATCATCCGCTACGAGTACTCGTTCGGTGACTTCGCGGTTGCGATCTCGGCCGAGCAGGACGATGGCCGCACCGTCACCGCATCGAGCGCGACGATCAGCGGCGTGCCGGTCACGACCATCCGCACGATCTTCAACTCCGGCCGTCCGACGCTCGACACGATCTGGTCGATCGGTGGTAAGTGGTCCGGCAACATGAACGGCGTCGACCTTTCGGCTGGTGTCGGTTACCAGTCCGGCGAAAACGCTGACACTTGGGGTCTGAGCGGTTCTGCTGGCTTCTCGAACGGCATGTCGGTAGCTCTGGGCTATGCCGATTTCTCGTTCGGCAGCAACGATTCCAGCTGGTGGGGCATCGGCGTTGCCTACACCCCGACGACCATGCCGGCACTGACAGTCGGCGCGAACTACGGCGCCTATGACTTGGGGACCTCCAACGACCCAAGCGGCTTCGGTCTCGTCGCCAACTACGACCTCGGCGGCGGCGCGGTTGCGATGGCCGGCTACGGTTCGAGCAACAAGGGCGTGTCGTTCAACGGTAACGGCGAAGACACCTTCTCGCTGGGTCTCGGCCTGTCGTTCTGATCGAACGATCCTGACTATGGAAAGAGCGGGCATATTGTCCGCTCTTTTCTTTTTTGATGCGCCGCTCCAACTCGACTTCGGCGGATGCCACGTCTATGGTCGGGCGCAATTCAATAGACAATCGGAAAGCCAATGATGGCCGTGTTGAGCGCGAGCAAAATCCAGGCAACATACGCCAAGGCACTGAAGCTGCAAACTGAAAAAGATTTCAAGGCCGCCTTGCAGACATATGGGCGTATCCTGAAGAGCAATCCCGATATCGCCGAAGCGCACTATCAGATTGGTCGGATACTGTGCCAGACCGACGCGGCGATAAGAGCTTTGCCGCATCTTCGGAAAGCGGTGGAACTGCGTCCAAATGAGCGGGCGGTCTGGGAAGCTTTGGCCGAAGGTATCGCCTTGGGCGGAACGCGCGCCCAGGAAGCGGAGTTCCTCCGCGATCTGAAACAATCCCGCATTCCACCCGAAGCAAAACTGCGCCTGCAAGATCGTTTCGGATCGCTGCGTGCAGCCTCGCGTCCCGCGACCGGTGGCATGCCTATCGACGATATCCACAGACTGTTAGGCCAGATGAGCTTGGGACGATTCGCGGACGTAGAACGCGCAGCGGCCTTGGCAGTAAAAAAGTTTCCGAAATCGGCCGTGGCGTTCAATATTCTCGGTGCAGCCAGCATGATACTCGGAAAGACCCAGCAAGCGGGGGCGGCATTCAAGGCGGCGGTTCGCTTGGATCCGAATTATGCCGAAGCTTACGAGTACTACGGACGCTTATGTATGGAAGCCGGACGTGATGACGAGGCAGGCGAGTATTTCCGCAGGGCCGTTATTCTTGCACCCGGGCTTTTGTCCGCGCTTGGGGGATTGGCCAGTCTGCAAACCAAACTGGGCCACGCCGCAGCCGCTTTGCCCCTTTTGGAGAGGGCAATCGAGATCGACAGCAACTCGGCAGATATCTATCGCGCTTTGGGTAACGCGCTGAGTCGTCTGCGTAAATACGAAGCTGCCGAACAGGCTCTTCAAAAGGCAGTCGACCTCCATTCCGGACCAGTGTCGGCTGACATGGTTGCCCTTCTCGCGCAATCGAAAGCCAGGCTGGGCAAGGATGAAGATGCTCTTGGCCTGTTCGATCGAGCCCTTGACCTCAATCCGGACGCTCCCTTGGCGGTTAGCGGAAAAGCACAGTTACTGCAGACGCTCGGCAGATTCGACGATGCAAAGGATCTGTTTGAAAAGGGCTTTGAAATCGATCCCAACAATGGCGAAAACTATCGGCTCTTTTCCGCATCGTACAAGGCGAAAGCGGGCGATCCTTTTATCGGAATGATGCGCAAGAAATACGAAGATCCGGCGCTGGGCGATTCAGACAGGATGAATCTAGGTTTCGCGATTGCCAAGTCATTGGAGGACATCAAAGATTATCCTGAAGTTTTCCGGTATCTGGACGAAGCAAACGCGCTAATGCGCAAAGCCTTCCCGTACGACGTTTCCCGTCGTCGCAAGGATGTTGAACTCGTGCAGAAGGCATTCGGTGACTTCGACTGGTATGGAGCGAAGGTTGAGGGAACGACCGACTTTGCGCCAATCTTCGTTACTGGCATGCCGCGATCTGGAACGACACTCATCGAGCAAATCATCTCCAGTCACTCGAACGTGACGGGCGCCGGCGAGGTCGGAGAAGCCGCTGGCAATGCACATGCCATGGTCATCGTGCATGGCAGAAATCGGCAGATGTCGGACGTGCCCCACGAGGAAATCGCAAAACTTGGACATGATTATGAGGCGTTTATCCACTCGCGCTTCCCGGAAGCGCAGCAGATCACAGATAAGTCGATCCAGAGCTATATGAGCCTTGGTGCGCTTAAGCTTGCAATGCCGAAGGCGCGGTTCGTCGTTGTGCGCCGGGACCCGCGCGACAATCTTCTGTCGATCTACAAGAACAAATTCCCGGACGATACGCATCTTTACGCATACGACCAGCGTGACCTTGGTCTCTACTACGATACATTCGTGGATATGATCGATTTCTGGCGCGAAAGGGTGCCGGATTGGTTCTATGAGGTTCAGTATGAGGAGCTTGTCGCCAATCCTGAGGAAGAGACGCGCAAGCTGATCGCGGCTTGCGGGCTCGAATGGGAGGATGCCTGTCTCAATTTCCATGAAAACAAGCGCAAGATTGAAACCTTGTCGGTCTATCAGGCGCGTCAGCCGATCTCAAAGGCGTCCGTGGCGCTCTGGCAGCGCTATGAAAAGGACCTCAAGCCGATGCTCGATGCGTTGAAGGAAGGCGGGCATGTCCCTGGCTGATATCGTCGGGCGGCTGAACGCTGCCGAACGTGCGGCGGGTCGGGCGGAAGGCTCCGTGACGCTGATTGCCGTGTCCAAGGTGCAGCCGCTTGAGCGGGTCGAGGCGGTGCTGGCGGAGGGGCACCGGGTCTTTGGCGAGAACTATGTGCAGGAAGCGGCGGGCAAGTGGCCGGAATTGAAGGAGCGGTTCGCCGGAGTGTCGGTTCACATGATCGGGCCCTTGCAGACCAACAAGGCAAAAGCCGCCGTCGAACTGTTCGACGCGATCCACACGCTGGACAGACCGTCGCTGGCCCAGAAACTCGCACGTCTTGCGGACGCCCGCGGCACCTGTCCTGAGCTTTTCATTCAGGTCAATACCGGGTCCGAGCCGCAGAAGGCCGGCGTCTTGCCCGGTGATGTGGACGGGTTCATCGCCGATTGCCGTGGCCTTGGCCTGCCGCTCTCGGGTCTGATGTGCATTCCACCGGAAGACGCCGACAGCACGCCGCATTTCGCGATGCTGGCCGACATAGCCGAACGGAACGGTCTTGCCGGCCTGTCCATGGGGATGAGCGCCGATTTCGCGGCGGCCGTTGCGGCGGGGGCCACGCATGTGCGCGTCGGATCGGCAATATTCGGAGCCCGCGACTATCGCTGAGCGTGGCCGCGTCAGGCGTCGTGCTGTTGCCCCAACCCGTAGCCATTGAACTTGGCAAGAACTTCTTCGATCTGGTTGTCACTGAGCAGCGGCGGCTCGGTACCGGTTGCAAGGCAGGCGTGGTATTGCCGCGCCAGCGTCTCGACCTCGACCATGCGCCACATGGCTGTGGCCAGCGACGAGCCGACAACGATCACACCGTGATGCTTCAAAAGGCAGGCCGTGCGATCCTCAAGCGCGGTCAGGGCATGGGCCGAAAGTTCCGCCGAACCGAAGAGAGCGTAAGGCGCGCAGCGGATGTCCGAACCGCCGCATACTGCGACCATGTAGTGCAGTGGAGGGATCTTTTTCCCAAGGATGGCGAGCGTCGTGCAATAGGTCGGATGGGCGTGGACCACGGCATTCAAATCGGTGCGGCTGGCCAGAATATCGCGATGAAAGCGCCACTCGCTTGACGGGCGGTTACGGCCCTGCGGCGTGCCGTCCGGGGCGAGAAAGACGATATCCTCAGGTTCAAGCCTGTCATAGGGCATGCTCGTGGGCGTGATCAGAAGGCCGTCGCCATGTCGGACCGAGATATTGCCGGATGTGCCCTGATTGATCCCGGTGCGGTTCATTTCCAGGCAGCTCGATATGATGGCGGCGCGTTTTTCGTATTCTTCGCTGTCCATCGTTACCTCTTGTTTTATATCCCTACGATCACCAACCGAACGGTAAGCCGGGTGCGTTCCGATTGATATCCCACAATAGGGACGGTTTCGTTCTTTGTTGCGTGTCGTGGTGGGTCAGTCCTGATAGCATGGTGCAGAGGCAGTCGAGGACAATCAGCGTATGCAGCGCGATGGGACAATTACCACCGGCCTGTGGTTCGGAATTTTCTGCGCCTATTTCGCGGTTCAGGCAATTCTGCGCATCTCGGTTCTCGGTCCGGCGCTGGAACTGGACGAAGCCGAGGCGTTCTGGTTTTCGCGGGACCTTGCACTTGGTTATGGCGCGCAGCCTCCTCTTTATTTCTGGCTTCAATGGATCGCCTTTGAGTTATTCGGCCAGTCGGTCATCGGTCTGACGGTGCTGAAAAACCTCATTCTGGCTGCGACCTCAGTGGCGGTTTTCGCGGTGTTTCGCCCGTTCGTTCCCCCCGCCATCGCCGGGGCGGCGGCCCTTTCGCTCGGGCTGTTGCCCGAAATTTCGTGGGAGGCGCAGCGCGCCCTGACGCATTCGGCGCTAGTGCTTCTTATGTCCGCTTTGACCCTGCTCGCCGTGCGGCGAGCGATGGAGGACGGGCGTTGGGGGAGTTGCGTTCTGCTCGGTTTGACTCTCGGCTTCGGTATGTTGTCGAAGCACAACTACCATCTTCTGTGGGTCGCGATCGCTCTGGCGGTGGTCACCGATCGCCGGATGCGGGCGGCGATGAACTGGCCGCGCCTTTTGCTGTCCGCCGCGATCGCAGTTCTGATGGTGCTTCCCTACGTTTACTGGGTGATTGGCCATCCGGAGCGTGCCACGGGGAGCGTGCAGAAGCTCGGCCTGACCGATTTTGGGTTTTTCGCAGCGCGCTTGCAGGGGATCGCCGATCTGGTCAGCATGCTCGTCGGGTTCTTCGCATTGGCGATCCTTTGGCTGGCGCCCGCCGTCATTCTGAAGCGCAAACATCTCCGTCCTGAGAGTTCCGACCAAGCCCGATTTCTCTGCCGTGTGGTTGTCAGCGCCTTTATCATAGTGCTGCTGCTGGTCGTCGTGGGTGGCGTCACGAACATCCGGGGCCGCTGGATCATGCCGCTTCTGTGGCCGGCGGTTCCGCTGTTTGTTGTTGCCCTCTGGCCGCTTCTCTCGGCGCGCGGTCGGCAGTACCTGACCGTCAGTTTCGGCGCGCTCTGGCTGGTAGTGATGGCAGCCCTGACAATGGTGACAAGCTATCGGGACGCTGACTTCAGAATGGCCTATACCCAATTGCCCGAAAACCTGCCGATCATCTGCGCGCAAACCTGGGTGCTTGGCAATCTCGCTATGATCGCGCCGGACCGGCCAGTTTATATGGTTTCGGATGATGACATCCCGACTGGAGAGGCCATTCTGATTGCGCCGGTGGGCGGAATGGCCCAGTTAACCCGCGATCTCGGCTACGGACAGGACGTTACCGTGGCACCGCTCGATCTCGGACCCGCCAAACTGAGCCGCGTATTCGAATACGCGGTCATAGATTAGACGGACCGATAAGATCTCGCGGCTGAAAGGACCCTGACGCGCTCAGCCCGCGCAGCGTTTCTCGGCCTGATCAAGCGCCGAACTGACGCCGATGAGGGAGAACGTGTCCTTTGTCTGCGTGCCGCGCGACGAACGGGCTGTCAGGACTGCCGATGCGCCAGCCTTCAGCGCCGCGACGATCTTGGCGTCTTCGTCTGGCGAGCCGGACCACGCCCATTCCGGGCTGTCGGTAAAGGTCGAGAGTTCGAACTTCGTGCCGCCGATATCGACCGAAACAGTCGAGCCTTCGGCGAAGGGATACCCGCCGGTGAAGGAAAGTTCGACCGGATTGCCGGGACGATAGGTCACGAAGAGCAGGATATCGCCGCGGCGCACCGAAACCGGGTTACCGTCCTTGGTGTTGACCGTCTCGGTCGGTGCCGAAACCGCCCAGCATTCCTTCGGGTTCTCGTCGACAAAGACGCTCCATGCGGTTTCCGCCGCGACCCTGTTGGTCGAAACCTGCGCCTGCACAGCTGGTGCCAGTGCCAGTGTCAAAAGAACCGCGCCCGTGGCGCGCAGCATCGGTGAATTCATCTCCGCAGCCTCCTGCTGGTGCCTCTCACGGGGTCCGCCGTTCTGCCTTCGCGGCGTTTTCCAATGGCAGGGCATCCGTCAACTCGATATGGACGTCTTAGCCCAAATACAAAGGGCTGGGAAAGCCCCGGTGGCATAAAATCGCGCAAGGGTGAGGAAGATGGCTGCGGTTCCGATGGTCGAGCTTTGGCGCGGCGGTATTCTGGAGAGCATGCATGCCGGTCATGCAGTGATCTGCGATGACAAAGGCGGGATCGTCGAGGCGTGGGGAGACCCTGAAGCCGTCATCTTCCCGCGGTCTTCCTGCAAGATGGTCCAGGCTCTGCCGTTGATCGAAAGCGGCGCGGCAGCGGCATATGGCTTGAGTGACGCCCAACTCGCGCTTGCCTGTGCCAGCCATAACGGCGCAGCGATTCATACCGGTCCGGTCGTGCGTTGGCTGGCCGATCTTGGGCTGGGCGAAGCCGACCTTCGCTGCGGGCCGCAGATGCCCGATGACCGCGATGCGCGCAAGGGGCTGATCTGTTCCGACACCAAGCCGTGCCAGTTGCATAACAATTGCTCTGGGAAACACACGGGCTTTCTGACGCTGAACAAGCATCTGAACGGCGGTCCCGAATATATCGACCCGGATCATCCAGTGCAGCGCGCAGTGCGTGCGGTATTCGAGGAGGTCACAGACCTGCCGTCTCCCGGCTTCGGCATCGATGGCTGTTCGGCACCAAACTTCGCGACGACGATGCACGGGCTCGCGCGCGCGATGGCGTTCTTTGCCACGGCACATGGCCGGGATGGCCTGCGGGACCGGGCTGCCACGCGGCTCGTCGGCGCGATGATGGCCTATCCCGAACTTGTCGCCGGCGAGGGACGCGCCTGCACCAATCTGATGCGGGCGATGGGGGGACGTGTCGCGGTAAAGACCGGGGCCGAGGCGGTGTTCACCGCAATCCTGCCCGACCTGAAGCGCGGCATCGCGGTCAAGATCATGGATGGTGCTGACCGCGCGTCCGAGGCGGTGATCACGGCGCTGCTGATCCGGGTCGGCGCGCTCGACCGCAACCATCCGGTTGTCGAACGCTATCTGACCGGGCCTGTTCTCAACCGTCGCGGGATTGCCGCCGCCGAGATGAGGCTCGCGCCCGGATTTACGAGCTGAGACTGGCGGTCATGCACAACATCCCCCTAAGAACAGACCTGCTTCTGGACACTCAGCCAAATCAGACGAAATCCCCGACCGCGTAACCCTGAATATAGAGCAGGGCGGTCAGGTCGCCGTGATTGATGCGGATGTCACATTGCGCCGCGACGGATGGCTTGGCGTGCAACGCGACCCCGGCCCCGGCAAGCGAGAGCATGCCCAGATCATTGGCACCGTCCCCAACCGCCATCACCGCGTCATGGCTGATGCCCAGCCGTTCGGAGATATCCTTCAGCGCGGCAACCTTGGCCTCACGGCCGACAATGGGGCGACCGACATCCCCGGTCAGGCGGCCATCCTCGGTCAGAAGCGTATTGGCACGGTCTTCGTCAAAGCCGAGATGGGCTGCAACGGCAGAAGTAAACGCCGTGAACCCGCCCGAGACCAAAGCCGCGTAACCACCATTGGCCTTCATCGTTGCGATCAACTCGCGCCCGCCCGGCGTATAGGTGATCCGCTCCGCCAGAACCTGCCCGATGACCTCTTCCGGAAGCCCTTTCAAAAGGCCGACACGTTCCAGCAGGGCACCTTCGAAATCCAATTCGCCATTCATCGCTCGCGCCGTGATATCGGCGACCCGGGCACCGACGCCGGCCATATTGGCCAGTTCGTCGATGCATTCCTGCCCGATCATGGTCGAATCCATATCGGCCAGCAGCATCACCTTCCGCCGCCCTTCGGCCCGCTGCACCACCAGATCGACGCCGATCCCCTGCAGCCCCTGCCAGACGTCCCAGCGGTTCACGGGAACCCCGGTCATGGAAAACTCCGCGGCCACCCCGGGGTTAAGCCAAAGCGCCTCGCCCCCGCCCCAGGCATCACGAAGAGATTCGACCGCCGTCCGGTCAAGGTCGGCCCGTGCGGGGTTGGCCAGAAGTGTGGCGATGAACATGGCAAGTTTCCGATAGTGGACGGCTGGCGTCGGTTTTAGTCACTCAAGCGCCGCACTAGACCACTTTTCCCGCTTGTGCCAGCCCTCGGCCCGCTCTATCGCTGGCGGCGGGACACCCCTCCCCAACGAGGGGCGCTTATCTGGAAGGATACCATGAGCGATCTGACTATCCCGGCCGCGCGGCCGGTCAATCCGCGCTTCTCTTCGGGCCCCTGCACGAAGATCCCCGGCTTCACCCTCGATATGCTTGCCGATGCGCCTTTGGGCCGGTCGCACCGCGCCGCCATTGGCAAGGCCAAGCTGGCGGAGGCCATCGACCTTACCCGTGCAGTGCTTGACGTGCCCGCGGATTACCGCATTGGCATCGTGCCCGCCTCGGATACCGGCGCTGTCGAGATGGCGCTCTGGTCGCTTCTCGGCGCCCGTCCAGTCGAGATGCTGGCCTGGGAAAGCTTCGGTGAAGGCTGGGTCACGGATGTGGTCAAGCAGCTCAAGCTCGATGCGGTCGTGAAGAAAGCCCCCTATGGAGAGATCGTGGATTTCGGAACCGTCGATTTCGACAAGGATGTTGTCTTCACCTGGAATGGCACGACCAGCGGAGTGCGGCTGCCGAATGGCGACGCGATCCCGGCGGATCGTCAGGGCCTGACCATCTGCGACGCGACCTCGGCCGCCTTTGCGATGGATCTGCCGTTCGAGAAACTCGATGTGGTGACATTCAGCTGGCAGAAGGTTCTGGGCGGCGAAGGCGCGCATGGCGTGCTGATCCTTTCCCCCCGCGCGGTCGAGCGGCTGGAGAGCTACGCCCCGGCATGGCCCCTGCCGAAAATCTTCCGCATGACCAAGGGCGGCAAGCTGATCGAGGGCATTTTCAAGGGCGAGACGATCAATACGCCGTCGATGCTGTGTGTGGAGGATTACCTTGTCGCGCTGAAATGGGCGCAGTCGATCGGCGGCCGCAAGGGGCTGATCGCACGTGCCGATGCCAATGCGAAAGCGGTGCGGGATTTCATCGCGGGCAAGGGCTGGATTGCCGATCTGGCCGTCGATCCGGCGACCGCCTCGACCACTTCGGTCTGCCTGAAATTCACCGATCCGCGCATCGTGGATGGTGCGGCATTCGCCAAGGCGGTCGCCAAACGCTTGGAAAAAGAGGGTGTCGCCCTCGATGCCGGCGCCTATCGCGATGCACCTCCGGGCCTGCGCATCTGGTGCGGCTCTACGGTCGAGACCTCGGACGTTCAGGCGCTGATGCCCTGGATCGAATGGGCGTTTGAGACCGAGATCGCCGCGCAATCCGTCGCGGCCTGACCCCTGAATTGTCACCCCCGCACAAGCGGGGGCCTTACACCGATACCCGCCTGTGCGGGCATGACAGGATAGCAAAAATGGCACCCAAAGTACTCGTTTCCGACAAGCTCAGCGAAACCGCCGTGCAGATCTTCCGCGATCGGGGGGTCGAGGTAGATTTTGAGCCGGGCCTCGGCAAGGATAAGGATCGCCTGCTGGAGGTGATCGGCCAATATGACGGCCTCGCCATCCGCTCGGCGACCAAAGTCACCGAAAAAATCCTCGCCGCCGCCGACAATCTGAAAGTCATCGGCCGCGCCGGGATCGGGGTCGACAATGTCGATATCCCGGCCGCGTCGAAGAAGGGCGTGATCGTGATGAACACGCCGTTCGGAAATTCCGTCACCACCGCCGAACATGCCATCGCGATGATGTTCGCGGTCGCGCGGCAACTGCCGGAGGCAAGCACCTCCACCCATGACGGCAAATGGGAAAAGAACCGCTTCATGGGGGTGGAACTGTTCAACAAGACGCTCGGCGTGATCGGCGCGGGCAATATCGGCGGCATCGTCTGCGACCGGGCGCTTGGCCTGCACATGAAGGTCATCGCCTATGACCCGTTCCTGAGCGAGGAGCGGGCCAAGGCGATGGGTGTGACCAAAGTCGAACTGGACGAACTGCTGGCGCGGGCCGATTTCATCACGCTCCACGTGCCCCTGACCGACAAGACCCGCAACATCCTGTCGGCCGACAACATCGCCAAGGCGAAGAGGGGCGTGCGCATCATCAACTGCGCGCGTGGCGGTCTGGTCGATGAGGCGGCTCTGGCCGAGGCGCTGAAATCGGGCCATGTTGCGGGCGCGGCCTTTGACGTGTTTGAGACGGAACCGGCAACCGCCTCGCCGCTTTTCCACCTGCCGAATGTCGTCGTCACCCCGCATCTCGGTGCCGCCACGACCGAGGCTCAGGAAAACGTGGCCCTTCAGGTGGCCGAGCAGATGTCGGACTACCTGTTGACCGGGGCGGTGCAGAACGCGCTCAACATGCCCTCGGTCACCGCCGAGGAAGCAGCCGTGATGGGCCCGTGGCTGAAGCTGGCCCAGCATCTGGGCGCCTTCGCGGGCCAGATGACGGACGAGCCGGTCAAGGCGATCAATATCCTCTATGACGGAACGGTCGCGAAGATGAACCTGGAGGCGCTGAATTGCGGCGCCATCGCGGGCATCATGAAAGCCACGAACCCGGACGTGAACATGGTCTCGGCCCCAGTCGTGGCGCGGGAACGCGGCATTCAGATCTCGACCACGCATCAGGAAAAGGGCGGTGTCTTTGACGGCTACATGAAGCTGACCGTGGTGACGGGCAAGCGCGAACGCTCCATCGCGGGCACCGTTTTCAGCGACGGCAAGCCGCGTTTCATCCAGATCAAGGGCATCAATATCGACGCCGAGATCGGGGCGCATATGCTCTATACGACGAACGAGGATGTGCCGGGCATCATCGGCACGCTGGGCCATACGCTCGGCGATGCCGGGGTGAATATCGCGAACTTTACCCTTGGTCGTGCAGGGCAGGGTGGCGACGCGATCGCGCTTCTCTATCTCGACGAAGCACCGAAGGTGGAGGTGCTGCGCGCGCTAGAGGCCACCGGCAAGTTCAGCCAGGTCAAACCGCTGGTGTTCGACGTAGCGTGACAACAGCCGTTCGGGGCCGCGATCCGGCCCCGAATGATCCGCTGGGGCCATGCAGAAATGGACAGCCGCGGTCCTCCGGCTTATGACCGGAACCATGCTACGCATCATTGACGATATCGTTCTGGCTGACTGGGAACTGACCGAGAGCTTCTCGCGCTCTTCCGGGCCCGGCGGGCAGAACGTGAACAAAGTCGAGACCGCTGTTGAGCTGAGATTTGAGGCAGAGCGCAGCCCCAATCTGACCGACGCGGTGAAGAAACGGCTGAAACGTCTCGCCGGGCGGCGTTGGACACTGGACGGCGCGATCGTGATCCGCGCGGAGGAGACGCGCAGCCAGGCCCGCAACCGTGAAATCGCGCGTGAGCGACTGGTCGAACTGGTGCGCGAGGCTCTGGTTGCACCTAAAAGACGGATCGCGACTAAGCCGACATTGGGAAGCCAGAGGCGGCGGCTTGCTGCGAAGACAGCGCGTGGTCAGGTGAAGGCGCTGCGTGGCAAGATCGAAGACGAATAAGCGGTTTTGGCCGCCCTTTGTGGATCAAAGCGGTCTGGTGCGATGAGAATACTTGCGGTTTAGCGGAATAGCGCTGACAACGATGCTTATAGGCGCTTATTGGGACAAGTACGTTTGAGATGTTGAAGAAAGCCCTCATGCTCGTTTCGGGCAATGCCTTCGGGTCGGCGCTTCTTCTTTTGCGCAATCTGATCGTCGCGCGCCTGATCAGCCCCGAAGACTACGGTATCGCCGCAACATTCGCGATTTCAATGTCGCTGGTCGAGATGCTGTCTTATCTCGGTCTGAACCAGATGATCGTTGTCGACAAGGATGGCGACGATGAACACATGCAGAATGCATTGCAGGGATTTCAGCTTCTGCGCGGGATATTTTCCAGCACGGTCCTGTTCCTGATCGCCGTGCCCTATGCGCGATTTCTGGATATCGAACACGTCGCCTGGGCCTATCAAGTCATCGCATTGATTCCGCTGATCAGCGGGCTTCAGCATTACGATATGCACCGCCTGAAGCGGCATCTGAAGTTTGGACCATCTGTCATTGCGCAGGCCGTTCCGCCGTTGGTTTCGGTGCTCGCGCTCTGGCCGCTGGCGCTGATCTTCGATGACTACAGGATCATGCTTGTGGCACTCCTGGTTCAGGCGGTCGCCTTGGTTGCATTGTCCCACCTGACTGCCGAACGGCGCTACCGGCTTCAATTCGACATCGCGATCATGCGCAGCGCGACAAAGTTCGGCTGGCCGCTGCTTCTGAACGGTATCCTTCTTTTCGGCGTCTTCAACGGAGAAAGACTGATTGTTGGCCGGGAACTCGGGATGGGCCAGCTTGCAATCTTTTCCATGGCCATGACCCTTACCCTGACACCGACGCTGGTGCTGGCGGGGGCATGCCAGTCGCTGTTTCTGCCGCAGCTTTCCGGGGCGCTCGACAAACCGGGATCATTCCGCTGGCTCGGTGTTGCCTCGATCGAGGCAGGGCTTGCCATCGGCCTTCTTCTGATTTTGGGTGTTGTACTTTTAGGCGGGCCGCTGGTCCATCTGCTACTCGGGGACAAGTACCTGCCGATACTGAATATCCTTGTCCCGATTGCGGTCGTTCAGGCGATCCGCGTGATGAAATCGGGCAGTTCGACTGTGGCGCTTGCCAAGAAGATGTCCGGCAACTCGGCAGTTTCAAACCTGTTCCGCGTGATCTCGTTGCCGGTGTCCTGGGTCGCGCTCATCCAGACCGGAGAGGTCATGATGGTGATTTACATCGCCATGGCAGCCGAGGTTTTGGGATACCTCGTTTCAGTCTATCTGGTCGTCAAGCGAACGGAACTGACCTTGTCACCGCTGATCGTCCCTTCTGTTGTGGCCGCCCTGACCTGCATTGCTGCACTTGTGAGCGACTGGAACTATCCGCCAGAGCCTCATCTCGGCCCACATCTGCAGCACGGGTCGATGTGGCTGGTCGTTGCCTGCGGGCTTACCTCGCTGGCACTGATGTCCAATCTGCGCGGCTATCTGATACGTACCCTGCTTCGCCGCGAGCGGTAAGCTCGCCGTAACACACGGCTAGTGGCCCGTGCCGGCTTCGGGAATCCGCCGCTGTCCGACGACTTTCGCCGGATTGCCTGCCACGATGGCAAAGGCCGGAACATCCCTACGCACCACTGCACCCGCGCCTACGATCGCGTATTCGCCGATAGTCACGCCTGCCAGAACGACTGCACCATAGCCTAGCCAGACGTCGCGGCCGATCGTGATGTCGGCCTCATCCATTGCCTGTTCGGTAACCGGGCTGCCGTCGTTATAGCGATAGGTCGCGGCTGTGATCATGACGGACGGCGCGATCAGGACATCCGCTTCGATCACGATGCGGCCCGTGCCGGGGCCGGCCCAGATGCTTGTATTGGCGCCGATAGTCACGCCGTGCCCAAGTGAGATGTTGCGGCCATTGGCGAAACTCGCCGTCGGGCTGATGCGTTGGGTTCCGGTACGCTTCGTCTGACGCAACTCCGCGACGTGGGAATAGTTATAGTAGTTCAGAACTTTCAGCCCATGCGCATAGGCCCGTGGATCGAGAACCGAGCGGATCAGGCGCAGGAAACGCTGGAAACGGGTGGTCTTTGGCTTGGCGATCTTTCCACTCGTCATTTTCGTCCTTTCTCGCGGCACTGCCTGAAAGGTAAACGGCTGTGTCGGGCGGTCAATGCATCACCGCCTGAATACAGCCACAGCATAGACCCAGCCAACGACGAAACCACCGAGATGAGTTTCCCAAGCGAGTTGACCGTCGAGCGCCCACCAGAGCAAGAAGTTGATCACCAGTAGCAATAGCAGAACCTGCAATATCGGCCGAAGCGATAATCCGGAACGTCTGCGACGGATATAACCGTTTGCTACATAGGCACCGGCCAAACCGAAAAGAGCCCCGGACGCACCGATCATGGGGACATCCACAGGTCCGAGCAGGCCGAAACCCAGCGCACCGCCGAATTGCGATAGCGCATAGAGAAGAAGAAACCGCCGCGCGCCGTATCGTGCATAGAGATCCGGAGCGAGCGAAAGCAAGGCCATCAGGTTCATAGCCAGATGCAAGAAACCCGCATGCAGAAATCCGTAGGTCACGAACATCACAACAGCTTGGCCGCGATAGTTCGGCAGCCAGTCGTACAGCAGTCCTGCCCAAAAACCCCCGTACTGAAAGGCGTTCAACCGCGAATAGGGGCTCCACCACAGGCCAAGGTCCGCGCCGGTCAACAGCAGTTCGGGGATGACGATAAGCGCGGTCAGCATCCAGACGCCGGCAGGAATCCGAATGCCTGGACCTCTTGAATGCTGGGTCTTGTGACTCATGTAACTGATCCCGGCTTAGACAAGGCCCGGGTCCCGCGCTATCAGAAGGGCACGAAGCGGGGCAGGGTCGGCAGGCTTTCCCGCATGAAGCCGAGTAGACGTTCCTCAGCCTGGCTTTCGGTTTCATCCCCACCAATCGGCGTGACGAAGCGTACGAGCGCGCCATCGGTGCGGCCGAGGGTGAGGCTATCGGTCAGGACGCTGAGCTTGGCCCGCACATCATTAGACACCCGTTTGCCCCGGCCTTCAAACCAGTAATAAACGATCTGCCGGGCCAGTCCCTTCTGGATGACCGCCCGCACGGCGGTAAAGCGGCCATATCCGGCCTCGGTCATATCCACCGGCACTTCCTCAAAGGAATAGACTTCCCAACCACCGGTTGGCAGGCAAACCTCGGGCGAATGGATGCCCTGCCCTTCTGTCTGCTTGGAGTAATAGGCGACAAACATGCTGACTAGGTCGTCGCCTGGCCGCTGATAGAAAGCGTTCAGGTAGTCGTCGGCTCCCAACACACCGGCGATCTCTGGTTCCAGCGCCACCGTATAACTTTGCCAATCGTCGATCTGGCGCGGGAAGAGTACCAAAGGGTCGCGCGCTGCAGGGGTGGCAGGCGGTGCGGGCAAAGTGTGCCATGCCAGCGAAGCTGCACCGGTCAAGAGCATGCCGAGCAGAAGACCCGTTGAATACCGTATCGCGAAGATGCGTGCGAATATTCCTCCGAACCCCTGGAAGTCGAGATCGATCGCATCTGCAAGCGGCATCGGATTGGGTGTCAAGCGTTGCAAGCCGATGGCCATCAGGAACAGGATTCCGATGCAGAGAATGAAGATGACCCAGCCCTCGAAGAAATGCAGAAAACCTTCTGCCTGCTCGATCCCGTAACGGTCGACAAGAACCCCGATTACGCCAATGCGGAAGGAATTCATCAGCACCGTTAAGGGTGCCGCCGAGAGCAACAGCACGAGTTTGTGCCAGAGCGGACCACGGTAGAGGATCGCAAAAAGATATGAAAAGCTGAGGATCGGGAAAAGGTAACGTAAGCCCGAGCAGGCCTCGGCAACCTGAAGCTTGTACACGCCGAGGTCGATCACATTGCCTTCGAGATAGACCGCGACGCCCATCAGGCTCACGAACCAGACGCCGATGGCCGAAGACACCCATTGCAGGAAAATCGTGAGTTTCCAGTAGAGGATCTGCGGCAGCGGCAGCATGAAGACGAGATGAATTACCGGAAGCTGGTGCCGTCGGCCGCGATCCCAGCCAAAGACGGTCAGGACCACGCCGCCCACCCAGATAATCATCGCATAGGTGACGATATCCGGCACCCGCATCAGATTGCCGAGGGTCGCGACTGCAAGACCGAGCGCGATCACCAGAACGCCCGGCCACCGAACCACGGGGCTTATCGTCGGCCTCGGCATCCGGCGCAATTCGCGCAAGAAAAGGTACAGGGAGACTAGCGGAATGAGCGGTCCGTGACTGTATTCCGCGGTCGACCAGGCATCGGCAAGCGAAACAAATCCGATCCAGAAGATCGGCACCGATACCGCGAGGAGCAGCACGAAAAGCGTGAATCCGATCGGGCTCACACTCAGACTGTCGGTCTCAAATGGCCGGTCCGGGCGGGTTGAATGTGTCATGTCCTGTCTCGGCTACAATAGCTTGCAACCTAAGCGAAATTTTCCGGCAACACGACTGGATTCGGAATTGAACCGGTCAACTTGGCGTCAGCCGGTCCCATAGTGAATAGAACGTCGACGACGCTCCGCAACCGTGCCTATTGAGTCACGGCCGGAAACTGAAGTTCCTGTCGAGGCTCAGGAACACCGAATTGGACGTCGCATCTGCGACGTTGTCTTCGGTCTTGCGACGCCAAGTGACACCGCCAGTCATGTTCCAATCCTGCGTCAATGCCCGCGAATAGGCTGCACTCAATGTCGCACGGGTTCGGGTGGGGGTGCCGCTTAGGGCATCGGCGCTTTCGGTACGACCATAATTCATCGAAAAATTAAGGCTGGAGATCGCATCGATCTGGTAGCCATAGCCGACCGTGAGACGCGTATCGAGGATCTCTTCGTTAATGTTGTTGGTTGATACGTCCCGGTTGAGAGCAACGGTGATATTGCTCGATTTCAAAGTGTGGCCGTATGACACCGCCGCATTATAATTGGTGTTGCCTTGCGGTGTTCGGGTCAAGCCAAGTGAGGCCGACAGGCTCCCGTTTGGAAGCTGAAGATCGCGTCCGAAGCGCAATGAGGTGCGTGTTCCGTTCTGGTTCAGTTTGGAATCAAGTGAGGCGAAGATCGATCCGCGCGGAAGAGTTTTTGACAGTTTCAAAGAACCGTTTGTGCCGCTGCGGGTGCTGCTTCCGCCGGTTGTGTCGGTATCGACTTCGGTCCATCCGATGCGCGCGTCAAGAACAAGGACGGGATTGATGTCTTGAGACAAACCAACTGAATAGCTGA
This sequence comes from Albidovulum litorale, assembly GCF_025751495.1. Classification (GTDB taxonomy): domain Bacteria; phylum Pseudomonadota; class Alphaproteobacteria; order Rhodobacterales; family Rhodobacteraceae; genus Albidovulum; species Albidovulum litorale. The sequence continues at coordinate 129,216 of NZ_JAOWKZ010000004.1, forward strand.
CTGTTCGGCGTTCGGTTTGAACCGTGTCGTCTGCTTCATACTCCGAAAGGGCGACATCGAAATCGAGGGTTGTGACGGGAGACAGCTTGGCTGTTACGGCCGCGTTGATCCGGTCCGTCCTGGTGTCGAAAAGGCGCGGATTGGCAATGACGAGATTCGAGTAGTCCTGCTCAGCACGCGACAAGCCTATGCTGAATCCCAAAGGCGCGTTCAAGCCGGTCTCGTATCTGATCGCCGCGTTCCGGGTCGTCCTTGTCCCGCCGTCGGTATCAAGTTCGGGCGCGCCGGGATTGATCAGGCTGTTGATGGCGTTGAACGCTTCCTCTTCCTGCGCGACCTCAAATGGATCCAGGAATTCGCGATCAACGCTCCGGTAGTTGCCGGACACCGTGAGCCGGCTGTTAGAATTTTCGATCCGGTATCTCAGGCGCAGATTGGGATCCTCAAATCCCGATATCGTTCGTCCGGGTATGTCGGCATAGCGGAATATGCCCGATCCGTTAAGCCGGAACTGCTGTGTTCCCGTGTCGCTACTGATACCGAATGTCAGCGTATTGTCGAATACTGTCGACGTACCGGCCGAACCCGGGCGCAACTGGAAGTTATCGTCTACTGTCAGTCGTGAATTGACGCCGATATCCACCTCAAAACCACCGGCAGCGCCCCCTTGCTGAGAGAGCGCCGCGATTGGAAGAATGGTAGTCAGCGCCGCGATTGCCGCGATCTTGTTTCTGCTCGTGCCCACCGTCTCTGCCTTCTTATCGTTCGAACGTCATTCGAATAGCCGTCGTTCCGGGATTACGATCACATCGCCTTCTCGAAGGACGATTACCGGCGACTTCGCCCCAGCCTGAACGGCTTTGTAGTTGTAGCGATAGACCGTCTCAGTTCCGGTTTTACGATCAGCTCGGCGCAACTGGATACGCTTTGTTGCCGCGAATTTTGTCATGCCGCCGCTTTCCGCCAGAAACTGCAACAAGGTTGTGCCTGTCTCGACATCCATCCGACCAGGCGCATTGACTTCGCCAACTGCATAAACCGCGATCGTACCGTAGGGTCGCACCTGCGATGCAGCTGCTTGCGCAGCTGCGTTGTTCACCGCGCTGGTGACGGGATTCAATTGACCGACAGTCAGGAACACCGTCGGAGGAGCAGCGAAGTTCGGCTCCAGGGCTGCTGCAATTGCACCTCGCATGCTGTCGAGGCTACGTCCGGACGCCTTGACGGTTCCGACAAGCGGAAGGCTGACCGTTCCATCCGGCAGGACGAGAAGGCTTCGGTTCAGGCTCGGGTCTTCAAGAACTTCCATCTGAAGTACGTCACCGGTCTGAATACGGTATCCGCTCTGCGCGAACGCAGCCGGAACCATTAGAACGGCCAAGACAAAGCCGAGCAGCATTCTGAACATGTCGACACCCAATAATTCCCGATTCCATGCCAGCTTAAGACTGATGGGTTGTGAATCAAACTGTTAACTTGTGAATCGGGGGCACGCCGCCCTTTGAGTTGCTCAAAAAGTGCCTCTAGGGCAACAATGCTCTCTGTTAATTGCCCACTGTTATGCCGTTGGCTTCAAGCCTCTTGATCTCCTCCCTCGCTTTGGCGGCAACGGGGTTCTTCTGATCCGGACCAATTAGGTCCACAGCGCGGCGGAACCGCCGAAGGGCATCGGATGCGCGACCCGTCGCTTCATAAACAACCGCCAAATGGTACTGAACAGTCGGGTCGTCGGGCAGGGCAGCAGCGGCCTTTTCTAGATCCCGCAGCGCTTCGTCATGATTGCCTCGGAGGTGGGCGATCCAGCCATAAGTGTCTTGATATGCAGGAACAGTACTATCACGCAGACGGCGGGCGATTACCTCGGCCCGCTGGATGTTGTCGGGGTCGGAATAGTGGTTCGACAATAGGCTGGCGAGGTTATTGGCGATGACCGGATTGGCGCTATTATCCTTGTACATCTCTTCATAGATCGCGATGGCCTCAGGGATATTCCCCTGTCTTTCCAGAAGCCCCGCTTTCGCCCACTTCAGGTCGCTGGAATCCGGTGCGATTTCAAGAGCTTCGCCAATCAAATCGGACGCTTCGGTAACACGCGTGTCATCTGCAGCGACGATGCGAATGAGGGCCAGCCAGGCCGGCATGAGCTGCTTATCCGCATCGAGCAGATCGCGCAGGATTGCTTCGGCCCCCTCGGAATCCCCAGTCAAGGTGCGTACTGAAGCATCGATAAACCGCAGGTTCCGGTTCTCCGGATCGCTTTCCAGAAGCTTGGCGGAATAGGCGCGTGCCTTGGCGTTGTCGCCATTGTCGAGATGGGCCCGCAGGATCGCCACCCGCGCGGGCAGCCCGCCGGTTCCGTCCTCCACCAGTTTTTCCAGATATGCGACCGCCTTGTCCGTATTATCCTGGCCGGCGAGTATAGACGTTTGAATGTTCTGCGCTGCCAAATGAGCCTCGCGCGGTTCAAGCGACATCAGCGCGTTTACGACAGCGGTCGCGCGCGGCCAGTCCTGAACACGCAGGTAGACCTCGCCCAAGGCAATGAGCAGGTTGGTATTGCCCGGCGACAGGCGCAAAGCGTCGATCAGAACGCTCTCGGCCGGAAGCAGTTTGCCTTCGTTGGCCAGAAATTGCGCGTATCGCAGCGATTCGTCTGGCCCACGGTTGGCCACCTCAACGGCCCGGGAAAGGCTTTCACGCACCAGTTCCCGGTTCCCATCGCGTTCATAGGCCTGCGCCATCAGCGTGAGGACGGCCGCATCGCGCGGGTTCTCGTCGACGGCCTTGCGGAGAATCGCGATCGCCTCCCCGACCGCATCGTCAAGGATCAACCACCCGGCCTTGAGCTTCAGCGCTTCGATATCACCGGCGTCTTCGGTCAGAACATCTTCGACCAGCGCGCGCGCGCCTACCGGGTTGCCGGTGATGAGCAGCATCTTCGCCAGACCGATCTTGGTGCGTCGTGTTTCGACGGAGGGGGATGCGTTCACGAGCAATTCCTGCATATTCGCAATTGCTTCGTCCCGGCGTCCGAGATCGAAGATGAACGCCGCATGCGTCGCGCGATATGCGGGGGCCGCATTGTCGCCCGCGATGATCTTTTCAAGCTCTTCGACTGCCGCCTCTTGTCCACGCTGTTCTGCAAGGAACTGGACGAGGTTCAGGACACGCTCCTGATCGGGGTCGGCAGGATCGATACGGCTGCGCAAGAATTCTTCGGCTTGGTCCAGCTCATTGCGTGAGGAAAACCAGCGCACGAGCGTGGTCGCCATTTCAGGCGCGTCCGGGAAACGTTCGACGAGGCCGCGCAACTCAGCTTCCACCCCGGCATCGTCGCCAACCGCCGCCAGTGCCTGCAGGCGCTGTGCCCTGAGCGGCCGGTCATCCGGCGCGACTTCAAGGGCGAGGTCGATTTCCTCCAAAGCATCGTGATAATCCTGTGCCCGCATCAGGTCATCGATGACGACCCGCCGCAAAAGCAGGTTGTCCGGTATCGTTTTGCGCAGATCCCGGGCTTCGGCCGCCGCCTTGATCAATATCGTGATGTTGTTGTCGACAATTGCACGCCCGTAATCTGCCGCAATCCGGATTGCCGTCAACTCAACGTCGCCGGGCACCTTTTCCAGCGCTTTCCCGGAGAAACGCGCTGCCGTTTCCCAGTCATTGCCTTCGGCCGCGATTTCGGCGAGGGCGCGGGCTGCGTCCATATCCTCGGGGTGCTGTTCGATGAGCCGAAGGTACTGCGCAAACGCCTGGCGCAGATTTCCACGGTTGCGTTCGACCTCGGCATAGGTGCGACGCGCTTCTGCATGATTGCCGTTTAGGTCAAAAACATTGCGGAACTCGACCAGCGCGCGGTCGACATCGCCGGCCTGAAGATAGGCAAGGCCCGATTGGTAGTGCTTTTCCGCGCGTTCTTCGGAGGAATCGCAGGCCGCCAGGACCGTAAGTCCGGCAGTCAGGGTTAGAACGGCAATTGCCTTGGAAAGACCCATTCGGAGACCTTGTTGCATGATTTCATGGCATGACGTCACAAACGCGTGAAACGGTCAAATCAATAACCCGTTCCCCTTATTACCACGCGGACGGTCGCAAGAAGCAGTTTGATATCGGTCATGAGTGAAAGTTCCTGATAGTATGCCGTGTCAAATGCCACGCGCTGGGAAAACTCGCTTTCATTGCGAACGGATACCTGCCACGGCCCGGTGATGCCGGGCCGGAGAGAATAATATGCCGTTCCGGAATAAAGCGACCGCTGGCTGGGCATCATCGGGCGTGGCCCGACTAGAGACATATCGCCGACCAGCACATTCCAGAGCTGGGGCAATTCATCCATTGAGGTCTTGCGCAGCAACCTGCCAATCCGGGTGATGCGGGGGTCCGATTTGAGCTTTTGAGTGGAGTTCCATTCAAGCCGGGCCTCGGCATTTTTTGACAGGTACTCCTCCAGCATTCGATCGGCATCCGGAACCATCGTGCGAAGTTTCAGCATCCGGAAGGTTCGTCCGCCGCGTCCGACACGTTCGTTCCAGTAGAAGGGTGAAGAACCGTCTAGGGCTACGGCCACGGACAGTATGAACACCACGGGCAGCACGACCATGCCGGATAGAAGCACCGCGAGAACGTCGAGGGCGCGCTTAAAAACGTTGCGGTACAGACCAGATTGCCGTCGAATATTCACAGAGCCCGCCGATGCGCTCGACATCCCGATTTGATCAGAAAGGTCATTAATCTGAAGCGTCATGTGTGCGATCACACCGAATAGGCACCAATGCGCGGCCGTATACAACCGCCCGAACGTTTACTACCACGATTCCTGCCCCCCTAGGTAAGGGCGCATAAGTCTTAGCATCTTTGAATCGGGCACGGAATCAACAATTAGGAAACCAGGGCAGATTCGCGGCGCGGGGCCACCAGATTGGGCTTTAGCCCGGGTGTTGCGTATCGTGGCTGGCGGAACCGTTTCCGTACCGTGTACAGTGTGGGTTAGTATTATGATTGTGCGCTGCGATGGCGGGGTTGACGCAGATCTGGAAGACATCGAATCAAACTGCGTATACTGGGTGAAGTCAGGTCTGGATGAGTCAGCGCCATTAAGTCGCCGAACTTGTATGATCCCTGCTTTCTGGTCTACCCGTCGGCGGTGGACACCGTGGCCGGATCTGCCCATGGTTCGAGCACACGGTATTGAGTGAGTTGGATTGCGGATGAACAAGGTCGTGGAGACCGATACGAACGACAGCGTTGGCTTTTACATGGAATTCTATGGGTTCCGGGAACGCCCGTTCACGCTTGTTCCGGATCCGGACTTCCTGTTCTGGTCGGCTCAGCATCGTCGTGCCTATTCCGTGCTCGAATTCGGAATTCTGAGCCGTGCGCCCATCACGCTCGTTACAGGCGGTGTCGGCTGCGGCAAGACGACGCTGTTGCGTGAACTCCTGCGCCAGTTCGGATCGCGAGTGACCGTCGGCCTGATCTCGAACGCTCAGGGCGGTCGGGGCGAATTGATCCAGTGGGTACTGAACTCGCTTGGCGTTCCGTTCGACGCTGGGGCAGGTTATGTGCCGTTGTTCCAGAAGCTTCAGGATTATCTGATCGAGGAATACGCCGCTGGCCGGCGTGTCGTTCTGATCTTTGATGAAGCCCAGAACCTCTCCGCCGAAAGCCTTGAAGAACTCCGGATGCTGACCAATATCAATTCGGGAAAAGACGAAGTGATCCAACTGGTTCTGGTCGGTCAACCCGAGTTGCGGGACATGGTGTTGCACCCGTCCCTGCGGCAGCTTGCCCAGAGAATTGCGGCGAGCTTTCACCTCTTGCCGCTCGACGAGCAATCGGTGATCGAACTTATTTCATACCGGCTAAAGGCAGCCGGTGGCAGCGGCGAGGAGATAACGCCCCAAGCTGCGCGGATGATATACAAGGTGACCCATGGCGTGCCCCGTCTGGTCAACCAGCTTTGCGACATGGCATTGCTCTATGGGTGGAGCATGGACAACCCTCATGTCGACGGTTCGGTGGTACAATCGGTAATCGACGACGGTGTGTTCTTTGCGGCGCAGATCGCGGCGGAGGAAGAGAAGCATAAATGAATCTGGATCTGTCATTCTATTTCGCGGTCTTCCTGAGGCGGCTGCATTATTTCATCATCATTTTCGCACTCGTCTCGGCGGCTTCGATCGCCGCCGCTTTTCTGCTGCCTGCGGTCTATTCAGCCAATTCCATCCTTTTGGTCGAGGCGTCATCGATTCCGGGTGCGCTCTCTGCGCCAACGGTGCAGGCGCAGGCTTTGGAAAAGCTGCAGACAATCGAAAAATACCTCATGACCCGGACCAATCTCTTGAGGATCGCACAGGATCTTAAAGTGTTCCCGGATATGGATAAAATGTCGCCCGACGATATCGTTCAGTCGATGCGCAGCTCTACCCAGATCAACAAGAACGCCGGCCGTGGCCAAGCAACAATTATGGGCATCGCCTTCGAGGCCGAAACCGCCGAAGCTGCTGCGGGTGTCGTCAATGAATATGTCACGCTTATCCTTCAGGCTGATCTTGAGCTGCGAACCGGCAATGCCGAGGATACGGTCGAATTTTTTCGGCAGGAAGTTGCCAGACTGTCAGGGGAACTGGACATTCAGAGCGCAAAAATCCTCGATTTCCAGAACAAGAATTCTGATGCGTTGCCAAACACGCTGAACTATCGGCTCAATCAGCAGCAGATCCTGCAAACGCGCCTTGCGAACGCCGAGCGTAACATTGCTTCCCTGAAGGATCAGAAGGCGCGGATGGTCGCGATCTTCGAGTCGACCGGTCAGATCAGCGGGGCCTCTGCCAACCAGACGCCCGAGCAGCGGCAACTCGACCAGCTCCGAACCCAGTTGAATGGCATGTTGGCGGTCTTTACCGAAACCAACCCCAAGGTCGTTTTGATCAAGCAGCAGATCGCCCAGCTTGAAGAAGTCGTTAAATCGCAACTGCCGTCCGACCCGTCCGGCAATCCAGCCGCGACGCTGCTGGATGTCCAACTTGCCGATCTGGATACGCAGATCGAGATTCTGGAAGAAGAGCGGGTCAATTTGATCGCTGAGTTGGAATCGCTCAAAGGCTCAATCGATCGGACACCGGCGAACCAAATTGCGTTGGATGCGTTGCAACGCGACTACAGCAACATACAGCAGCAATACAACTCGGCTGTAGGCAAACTGGCTGCGGCTTCCGCGGGCGAACAAATCGAGGTCAGATCAAAGGGTGAGCGTATTTCTGTGGTTGAACCCGCCACCGTGCCCGCAAAACCCTCGCGCCCAAATCGAGTAATGATCGCGGGCGGTGGTGTCGCGGCTGGTGCGTTTCTCGGTGCTGCCTTTATTGTATTGATCGAGGTTTTGAACCGTGCGGTCAGGCGGCCCACTGATCTGGTCCGGACGTTTGGCATCATGCCGATCGCGACAATTCCTTATATGCGCACGCCAGGTGAAACGATGATGCGGCGGACCGCATTTGCCGCAATCCTGCTTGTCGCGGTCGTGGGCATCCCGGCCATGGTCTATGCGGTGCACGTTTACTATGCACCGCTCGATAGCATCGTCGGGAAGCTTGCCGCAAAGATCGGCGTTCGGTTGTGATCTGTTTTAAGGGCGAGGATTACGCGTAGTATGGAAAAACTCGAAGCTGCACTGGCCAAAGCCCGAGAGATGCGCAAGAGTACCCTCGGTACGCCCAGGGTCGACCGTGAACCGGTTTCGCCGAAGGTTATGGCGGCGGGTGACTGGTTGAGTTTGCCGGAATTCAAGCTGACGCCGGCGCGTCTGCAACGAAACAGGATCACCGCAATTTTAGGGGGCAAGGACGCAACCCCCTATGACATGCTCCGTTCGCGTACGATCCGTCTGATGCGCGAGAAGGAATGGAGCCGTCTCGCCGTGACGTCGCCCGGGCCTGCCTGCGGCAAAACAACCGTAGCCCTCAATCTTGCACTCAGCCTGTCCCGGCAAAAAGACCTTCGTGTCATGCTATTTGACCTCGATCTGCGGAGGCCAGCACTGCACAAGGTGGCCGGCCTGACGCCTAAGCATTCGTTCCACGAGGTTCTGGATGGCAGGATTGCCTTCGAAGACCAGGCCGTGCGGATTGGAGAGAACCTGATTCTGGCAATGAACGCGACAGCGTGCCGGAATCCCTCTGAGCTGTTGCAGGCGAGCGGGACGGGCGAGGTATTGGATGAGATCGAGCGGCGGTGGCAGCCGGACGTGATGCTGTTTGACATGTCTCCGATGCTTGCCAGCGACGACAATGTCGGGTTCCTTGGGAACGTGGACTGCGCCCTTCTGATCGTGGCGGCAGAACGGACTACCCTTCCAAACATCGATGTCTGCGAGAAGGAACTCGCACAGTTAACGAATGTTCTGGGTATCGTACTCAACAAGTGTCGCTATGCCGACAAACTCGTCGGATACAGCTACGATTCCTACTCATAGTCCCGGGAGCGTTAACAAGCGCTATCGGATTAAAACGAAAAGGCCGGGCATTGCCCGGCCTGTCCAACTCCACCGAAGCGAGTGAAGCGAATTCAGGCTGCCTTGCGCCGACGCCGAACCGCAGCCAGCCCACCGAGACCGCCAAGAAGCATGAACCCTGCGGCCGGTAGCGGAATCGGCGCCACAAAGCTGATACCCGCCAGTGCGCCGTCGGCAAAGCCGAGGTTGTCGTTGCTGCTGAGGACGGTGAAGAAGATTTCTGTCACTGCGATCGCAGCGAAAGACGCGCCGACGAAACCCGCTGCGCCGGAACCGGCAATATCACTCGCGTAGAGCGAAATGATCGGATGACCGCCGTTGATGGAGGCAATGCCAATTTCCTGAGACGAACCGTCTCTCGCTTGGAAAAGATCCAGGAAATAGATCGCATCGACCAACACTGGCGCGCTGAACGTCACACGGATCCACTCGAAGTTGTTGGTGCTCACAGTTGTGATTTCGTCATCACGCATTCCGACGCCGTAACCGTCGGTTTCGAAAGACAAGCCCGTCCCGGAAGGCGTAGAATTTCCGTCAAACGATTGCGAGTTATTCAGATAACCGCTGGCATCCATAGTCCAGGTGACCGTTCCGTTAAGAATAGAACCGGACGTGCCTGTGCTGGCATCCGTAAAGTCAATAACATTCGCGCTCGCTGTGGAAGCGCCGGCCATAAAGACCAATCCTGCAAGAGCGCTAAAGCACCAATTCATTTCGAATTTCCTTCCACCCATGTGTCGCCGGTCAGCGGCACGTGATATCCCACGTATTTTGTACCACATTCTGAACGATTTGTAACACCGAAATGCCATAATTGAGCTTCTTTTCGGAATACAGGGAGTGTCTTCAGCTTTAGGTTGAGTAAACTTTCGAATCAGAAACTTAGCCTAAGAATTTGTGCCCACTGTTTCCGATTTGGGAACGGCGCGTTTCGCCGGACGGGAAACAGTTCTCCGATGCTGCGGAAATCGTTTCTGCGGAACGGACGGTGAAGCCTTTGTCGGCTGTCTCGCGAACGGCCTCTGCTTGGCGAAAGGCTCGGTGGGCTGGACAAAACTGCATCACTACGCGAATCGTGGCGTATCGGAACGGAAAGGTCACACGCCTGAAATTCGCGGTCATCATTCCACACTACAACGACATGACGCGCCTCAGGCGGTGTCTGGGTGCTCTCATGCTCGACGCAACCAGCGGTGTTGATGTGGTCGTCGTCGATAACGGCACTCCAGAACCGCTCGACAACATAAAAGCAGACTTTCCGTTCGTGCGTTTTGTCACCGAGGATACGAAGGGTGCCGCCTCTGCACGCAATCGCGGTGTTCGCGAAACAGACGCTGAAGCGTTCGCCTTTCTGGATGCCGATTGTATTCCCGCACCCGGTTGGCTTGCCGCCGCTGAGTCAGCTGCCGACAAATCAGACATTGTCGGCGGAGGAATCGACGTCTTCGACGAAACTCCACCGCCGCGTACCGGGGCACAGGCCTTTGAGACAGTGTTCGCCTTCAACTATCGGTATTACGCTGAAAAGAAGGGTTTTTCCGTTACCGCCAATCTGGTCACCTCTCGACGCGTCTTCGAGGCAGTGGGGCCATTCATCGACGGCGTGTCTGAAGATGAGGAATGGTGTTGGAGAGCGCGTCGGAAAGGATTCCAGCTGGCTTTGGATGAGGACATGCGCGTTTCACACCCGACACGCTCGGACTGGGCCGCGTTGGAACGCAAATGGCGTCGTCTGACGCGCGAAATGTTTGAACTGCACCTCACGCGAAACGGTCTTGGTGCCAGATTTATATGGGGGCTAAGGGCGCTGGCGATGCCAGCTAGTGCGCTTGCCCACCTTCCACGCCTGGTCTTCAGTTCCAAACTCGCCTCACCCGGTGAAAGGCTCCGCGGCGCGATGACGCTCATCCGACTACGAATGAAGAGGGCGGTATGGATGCTGAGACAGGCATTCGGCGGAACGATCTGAATTCATCCTCCGCCCGGCTGCGTCCGGGCGGAGTATGAATTCGGGTGCGCGCTTCAGAAGTTTTCGTAGGCACCCGCGTCGGGAGCTTTGCCTTTCGGGCGCGCCGTTCCGACGATATCATCTGCCGGGGCATAACTGGAGAGACCGGCATCGACGCCTAGGGCCGTCGATTTGAGTGTGAAATCCTGCGTAGCAAAGGATACGAATTCGTTGGTCGCATTGCTCACGACCACATTGTTTGTACCCAGGATGTTACGGCTGGGATCCGACGAAACGTGATAGTTGGTTGCAAGGTTGTTGGCGATGGTCACATTGCTAGGGGGAGTACCGTTTTTGTGATTCGAGATTTTGATCCATGGGCGGTTACCGGCGATGCCGTCGGGATGGACGACCGTGTTGTTGGCAATCACTGAGTTCACGGCTCCTGCAACGGTAAGGCCATGGTAGTTGGACACGGCGATAACATTGTTGCGGATGACCGTGCCATCATACATCCCATCAAACATACCGATGCCTTGCAATTTGCACCTGATCGGGCTCGTTGCCGCGGACACCCACTCGAAGATCTTGTTGTCCTCAATCGTCAGGTTCTTGATCGTGCCTGTTCCTGGGCCGTTTGCACCAATCGAAAAAGCCTGGAAGCCATCCGAGTGGTTGCCGTCGATCTTGACACAGTTCTGGACCTTGTTGCGTCGCACGATGGAGTTGTCGCCGTTCGACCGCATCCCATCGCCCGCGAATCCGTCGACTATATTTTGCTCCATCAGTGAATTCGACGCACCAGCGAAGATCCCGTGGTAGATGCCTGTCACGCGGTTGCGCGCAATCGTGACACGATCACCCGCAATCAGCATACCGTTGCGTTTGTTGTTGTCCCAATCGGTCGCGGTCCATTGCAGATAATTACCGGCCGATGACACTGATCGGATATCGAGGTCCATAAAGGCGAGGTCTGAAGAGTCGGAATAACTTCTGATCATCGCACCCGTTCCGGCATTCGACGATGTTGCCCAGACCTTGAGCCCCTGAATGACGAAATTTCTTGAATCGCGGATCATGATCGAACTGACATGGGCGACTTCTCCCGGTGCGGGTGCGATCACGACCGGGCTGGTAAACTTCTGTCCGGTGATCGACAGGCGACCGTGATAGCCGGCCATCAGGAAAATCCGGTCACCCGCCTGCAACTGGCCGGACGAGAAAACATCCGAAACCGACGCCCAAGTCTGAGATGGCGTAGTTGTTCCACCGCTTGTTGTGCCGCTCGTGGTCGTCGTCGGTCCGCCCGAAGTGGTTGTGGTTCCTCCTGTCGTTGTGGTCGTGCCGGAAGTTGTTGTAGTGCCACCGGTGGTCGTCGAACCAGTTGTAGTCGTCGAATCGCTGGTTGTGGTCGAACCACCTTCGGTGTCCGCGGAGGTTCCCGCCGTCGTCGTTCCTTCAGATGCGCCGCCTGTCGAAGTCGTGCCTGACGATGACGTCCCCTCAGATCCGCCTTCGGTTGTGGTGCTGCCAGAAGAGGTGGTTTCACTCGACCCGGAACCGCCTGACGTCCCCCCGTCGGATACCTCACTGCCGCCCGTGTCCGCAGTGTCGGTCTGGGTCGAACCGCTCGTTTTCCCTTTGCCTCTCGATCCCTTAATATCCTTGGGGGCGCTGACCCACTTGGCACCTTTGGTGATCGTCGCACCATCGGTTGAAGCAGTCGAAAGGAACTTGCTCTCGGTTGCGTCGCTACCACCGGCAGTGTCGTCTGCAGAGGTTTCATCCGACTGCTTTTCAGTCTCGAATCCACCAATAAAAGTTCCCGGCGCAACTTCCTCTTCTTCGGAAGGTGCAGTGGTTTCGAGCGATTGAAGCGTGACAACTGAAAGCGCCGTGCCGGTTACGGGTCCGGCTGCCAGTGGCCGGACGTAAAAGTCGGCCGAATATGCGGCGGAACTCCACAATGCTGCTGTCACCCCCATGATGACCGGCGAGCAAAAACGTTTCATCTTTCTGTCCCTTCGTTGCGCGAGAGGCGCGCGCCAGCGTGAGTGTATCCCCAGCACGAACAATGCGTCGCAACGTGGCAAAGATTGGGCGCAAATGTAGTCTCGATGTGACCGCAATCGCGAATTCGGCGCTTATTGTGCACTATACGTTAAGTAAACGGGCGTATTTCCGCCGATTTGACCGCATTCGCGGTGGTTCATCTGGAAACAGTCGGCCCGAACGCCCGTTTGCCGCGTTCTTAACCAAGGCAGGATTAGACCGTGTATGGGTCCAGCTTTGCGGCGGTCCCGTTCGAAGAAGCTTACGCAACATGCCCGGCGCGGGTCTCGACACTCTGTGTAGGACAGAGGCCATGATGGTTCTTAAGCAGCGGGCGACAGGATGAAAGATATGGACAAGTTCTCAGACTATCCCACAAGTCTCACCGCCCCTGCGCGGGATGGTGCGACGGTGACACCCGACGACGTGAACGACCTGACGATTCTGCCGCGCGCTCTTTACGTGGGTCAGGCCGGAAATCTCTCCGTCCGGCTTGCAGGAGGGCAGGCAGTGCTGTTCCAGAATGTTCCGGCCGGGACCCTGCTGCCGGTGCGTGCAAGCGGGATCAATGCGGTGGGCACCACGGCCGCAGGGATCGTGGCGCTTTGGTAGGCTGATGCTATCGTCCGGTTTGCACCGGGCGCAGGTCCGAAGCATAAAAACGGCGCGCTTGCCATAATGGCCGCGCGCCGTTTTCAGTTCTTATGATCCCCTTTCAGGTGGCGTTTGCGCCCAGTTTCCAACTGTCCGCGTTGGCCGAACTTGCCGGGCCGGTGATCGATTTGTACGGCGTTCCGGCGGGGGCCAACCCGTTGGGTATCGTGCTGAACCAGGTCCTGAGATACTCGATCTGGCCCACGAATTGCGGGGCCCCAGAATTCCGCGCCAGATAGCTCAACGACCGGTTACTTTGGAACAGTCCATTACCGCTCGCTGTAAACGGCACGGTCGCCACCAGTTGTCCGTCGATCGCCACCCGAAAGGCTTTCTCCACCTGATTGGCCGAACAGACGATGTCATACCAGACACCAGATGAAAGAGCCGTCGGGACCGTCACGGCATTCAGGGTCCTCAGGCCGGTACCATCCTCAACCGTAACCCTCAGCGCCCCGGTATTCATCAATTCGACATCGAACCCGGTACTCGACTGCGCGAAGAGGATGGCGGTCGAACCGGGCAGGGCGTCAAAGCGAATTCGCGCCGCATGAGTGATCGCACTCGTTCCGGCGGGAACGTTGGCGGGATCGAGAAAGTAGGGACCCGTGGCAGAAGTCAGGAAGCTCGGCGCACCGACGGGAAGCGTGTTCGCCAGAACACCGGGATCGGCAAGCGGACGCACGGGTATGCCGTTCAGACCTGTGCCCCCGATGTTGACGATTGGCAGGTTCTTCCAGGTCTCGGCGATATAATCGTCCGGATAGGCGATCATGCCGCTGGCGCCGCCTTCGCCGTATTGGATCGAATCGACATAGGTGAAGGGCCCGCTATTAGGCATGATACGGACCTTCCCATTGATGATCTGGGTTGTCGCTGCAGGCGTTCCGTTGATCTGGAAGCCCATGACTTCGGTCCAGTGCGGTTGTGTTGTCCCGAGGGCAGGCTCATTCCGTGCCCGGCGCGTCGTGGTGATAGGGCCTGCAGAGGACCAGACCTCTACCCAGGCCCCCGAAGGGTCCCAGAGACATTGATCAAACTCCGGAACCGGCCAGTTGGTCAGACCTGCCGACTGAAGGATTGCCAGCGCCGTCAGCCGTGCCCATGCCTGCAAGCCGTCAGCCGTATCGCCCGACGGGTGGGAGAAGTCAGCCCATCCGCCCGCACCGTCGCTAAAGCCGTTCACGTAGTTAGTAGGCTCCAGTCCTAAAGGCAGGAACATCGTCGCATCTGGCAGGGCCAGCATGGCCCGCCAGCTGACCCGTGCGGCTTGCTTGTTGACAAGGTTGAATTGCAGCCCACCGCCTAAGTAATGCGTTGCGTCCTGCAGGTCGGCGTCGATGTCGAAACGGTGCGGACCATAGGGAACCCAGCGGGTATGGGAATAGTCGTAGAGCTCCCCGAACCAGTGATCGGCATGATAGCTGCCGCTTGCGCCATGGGTGATGGTCGCCGGAAAGGTGACGGGCGAACCATCCATCCGCCTGCCCGAAAACAGCGGAAACAGGGCCTCTCCGTAGTCTGAGCCCAGGCTGCCAGGGGCCGCGAACCATGACATGGCGGCCAGCCCGACCTTCTGCCCGTCGGCCGTCGCAAAGTCATGCAAGGCCCGGTCGTTTGCCCATTCGCGGCCCGGGTCGGAATCGTTGACAAGCCCGCGCGGGTCCGAACTGGGAACCGTGTGGAAGATCACAGCGAATTTTTCGCCCGGCCGCGCTTCGATGAGCGTTGCGGCCATGGCGGCCGCGCCTGCGGTCAGGGGCTGGGAATCGGTGATGAAATGGCGCACGGGCCCGTCCGAAGCGCCATGGAATATCTGGACCGCGTCGGGGTCCGAAACGGCGGGCGGCATGGTGTTGTCGTGAAACGCGGACAAGATACGGTCCGGTTCCGACTGCCCCCAGATTGCGATGACATGACCGACGCCAAACCGCATGGCGCCCTGCGCTGTCACGCCCGGCTGTGCCTTCAATCTGACCTCTGGCCGGTACCAGGTGTTCGCGCGCGGCACCGCCAGCAGGCCGCTCCAGTGACCGGCCCCGTCGACAGCTGACATGTCGGTCCAGGCCGTTGTTTCTGCACCGCCGTCGTCAAGTGATATTGCCCGCGCCTCGACTGTTTGGCCCGGCGTGCCGGTGCCCGAAAGCGGTACATCCGCGACCGCGAGGCCAATACCCGCGCCGCTGTCGAAGATCGTGCGGTCCCGGCTGAAGGCGGCCAGCGTGACGTTGACCGGTTGGGGGGCTGGTCCGGATGTGCCAGGTCGGCTGCCACGAAAAGAGAGCGAGGAAAGTGATATCATTCTGAGTTCCCGTCTTGCGGGACGGCGCACCGGCCGGACAGAGAGGTCCCGGATATCGATGGCGCTCGTCCGGTTGGTCGTCACCGACCGGGAACGCTCCGCCCCTGTACCCGGCGGATCGCCAGGTCCGGTGGCGACGCATCGCCGCGCTGGATAACATTTAGGATACGGGCGTTGCGTGACCGGTTGTCGTGGCGTTCGCCACAGCAGGGATTGGTTATTTGTTCAGATCCGGCAAGACAGGCCCAAAGAACCTGCGACCATCCGTGCAAGCGGCCGACTGTATAACTCAGCCTCAACCTTGGGGTCGGGATGAAGCCCGTCGGGAAGGCTCTGGCTGGTAAGATAGCGGCCAGTCCACCTTGAGGTTCCGTCGAAGTAACTCACGCTTTCCTCGTCGGCCAGGTCAGCGAGCGCGGTGTAATAGGTTTCCAACTGGGGGCGCTTCAGTTTTTGGATACCGCGAACCGGGTTGGTGGCGAGAAGTATGATCGAGATGCCGGGATTCGCCTTGCGCAGCCACGAGATCATATGGCGGTGATTCGTCAGGCTCTCAGAAAGGGCAATGCCGTCCAGAAGGTCTGCGTCATTAATTGCGTATTCGATCAGCACAACGTCGAAACCATTAACTCGGGCTGCGGTGATCGCCTGCAATCCTTGCGACGAGTTCGCTCCGGTCAGACCCGTTACAGTTGCCGAGACACCGTTAGGGCTACAGTCGGTCAATCGGTCGCCAAGCTGAGTGGTCCAGAGGGCGCGACGGGTCAGGCTGGTTCCGTGCGCGCCGATCCGGATAGACCTAGTCTCATGCGCAGGAAAGCCGACAACTATGATCCGGTCATTGCGCTCGACGGACTTTGCCGGTTCGAACTGCATAGCCGCGGCGCTGGCCACGAGCAGGCACGCAGCGAGAGCGAACCGGATTGCCAATGATTAGGCGAGCCCGCGTTCGGCAAGCGCGCTTTCGGTCGCGTCGGCCGCAGCGAAGCGCCCGTAATGCCCGACGTCAATCCCGGTCCGGATGACGCGGGCCGGATTTCCTGCAACCACCGATCCGGCAGGCACCGACTTGGTGACCACCGAACCGGCCCCGATGACGCAATTGTCGCCGATTTCGATCCCGGGCAGGATCAGGCTGCGTCCGCCGATGAAACAGTTGGAGCCAATCCTGGTGTGAAGATAGAGACCACGTGTCCTGTCGTGGGTCAGAATACGGGCCTCGAATGCGACATAGGAATGCGGCCCGACATGTACGCCGATTGGGAACGTCCGATCGAATTTGGTCGAAAGCGAAAACTGTGCAGTGGGGTGGATGTCCATTCCCCAGACCCTGCGCAGGATCATACGTTTCAGATTGACCAGCAGGTTTCTTACGCCCGAAAGCCGGTTCAGGCCGCGGCGACGGGCTTTGAATTGGGGATTGGTCGCACTGGTGAGGACAGTGTCGCGAGACGGGCGACAAAACGAAGTCGTGGGTGCGAATGTTGCCGGAACGGCGGTTGCGGGGTCGAGAAGCATGGGATTCTCCTCTTTGGGAAGGTGCCGGGGGCGGGCCAGCTAAGTCCTGTTTAGAAAACGTCAATAAAGTTAACGAAATGCAAATGCGGTTGGTGAGGGGTCTAGCGGCTGCCGAAACAGAATCGCATCGCGTGCCCATTCGGTGTAAGGGGTGGTCAAATGTTTGACCTTGCTCAGAAGTTGCACATCCGGGGCGTGATGCAGGACGAAATGACGAGTGCGAAAAGTGACCTGACTGTGATTGTCGTCAGCTACAATACATGTGCGCTGACGCTCGCCGCCCTGCGCACCCTTTTCGCGCAAACGCAGGACACGCCGTTCAAGGTTGTCGTATTCGACAATGCCTCTTCTGATGGTTCAGCTGATGCCATCGCGGAAGACTTTCCCGAGGTCGAGCTTATCCGAAGCGAAGAGAATGTCGGCTTCGCGCGCGCGAACAATATCGTGGCAGCCGCCGCCGAAACCGAATGGCTTTTGCTCCTAAACCCCGATACCGAGGTTCACGATCGGGCCATCGACAAGCTCATGGCCTTCGCCCGAGCCCATCCGGATGCCGGGATCTATGGCGGTCGCACGGTCTTTCCGGACGGTTCACTCAACATTGCCTCCTGCTGGATGCGGATGACACCATGGAGCGTCTTTTGCATGGCATTCGGGTTGACCGCGTTGGCGCCCAGATCCGAATTCTTCAATCCCGAGGCGATGGGCGGTTGGCAGCGGGATACGGTGCGCGAGGTCGACATCGTCGTCGGGTGCCTATTCCTGATCCGCCGTGAGCTCTGGAACCGGTTAGGCGGGTTCGATCTGCGGTACTTCATGTATGGCGAGGAAAGCGATCTGTGCCTGCGGGCGGCACGCATCGGTTGCCGGCCGGTGATCACACCGGACGCCGAAATCATGCACATCGTCGGCGCAGCATCAAAAACGCTGGGCAGAAAACTTGTCCTTCTCGCCAAGGCCCGTTCGACCCTGATCCGCGACCATTGGGCACCTGCCTGGGTGCCCTTTGGCATGGCAATGATGTGGTCATGGGCAGCGATCCGCGCCGCGGCGTTCCAATGCCTCGCGCTGGCAGGAGGGGAAAAGGTTCGGGCGAAGGCTGCGGCCTGGTCCGAAACCTGGCACGCGCGTCATGACTGGTTGAAAGGCTACTGATGTTCGCGAGTCCGTGATGAAATGGCGGGCAGGAATGGTATAGTGGCCGAAAGCCACGCAGAACCGCCGCACGCGCGATACGTCCGGCGAGTCTTGGGAGAGGTTCGACATCTACACCCGTGTGATCCATAGGCAGAGCGCTCAGTCTGACGGCGCGATTGCCGTTCCGCCGGATGACGGGCGGGGCGCCATCGTCGTTTTCCTATTTGTCATTGCGCTGGTGATCCCGGTTGAATTCCGGGTCGGAACGTTGGCCCTTTCCCTTCCGCGTCTGATACTATTGATTACGATCATACCAACGACGATCGGCCTGTTCACTGGTCGGTTTGGCAGGATATATCTCGTCGATATTCTCTTCGCCCTTCACGGTTTCTGGGTTTTGCTGAGCATTGCCCTGAACAATCCGGTGCGCGTTGTCGAAGCCGCCGGTATCTATAATATCGAGTTTTTTGGCGCCTATGTGCTCGCGCGGGCCTGTATACGAACACCACAGGCATTCTACAGATTGATCCGTGCCGTACTCGTGTTCACGGTCCTTTCATTGCCGCTGGCAATCTTCGAATCCCTGACGGATGAGTCACTCGTGCTGAGCCTCATCGAAAAAATCCCGGGTGTAGACACGGTGAAACAGCTCTCCATGCCGCCGCGTTTGGGGCTTCACCGTTCGCAAGTCTCGTTCCAGCATCCAATACATTACGGTCTGTTCTGCACAGCAGTCCTGGCTTTGACATGGATTGGAATGAAGGGTGTCCTGACCAACACCCTGCGCTACCTTGCGGTCGCTGCCGTCGGCGCCGCTGTTTTTTTGTCCCTGTCGAGTGGTGCATTGCTGGCCGCACTCATGCAGGGTGGATTGATTGTCTGGAATTATGTGTTTCGTAGAGTGTCCCGGCGCTGGCTGTTGCTCGCCGGGATATTCGCGTTTGGTTATGTTTTAGTCGACCTTCTATCGAACAGGACACCGATCCGCGTTTTTATGAGTTACGCGACCTTCTCGGCCCATAACGCCTTTTGGCGTGGGATCATCTTTGAGTGGGGCCTGAAGAACGTCTGGGACAATCCAATTTTCGGGCTTGGATTGCGGAATTGGATCAGACCAAGTTTCATGCGTTCGGGCAGCATCGACAATTACTGGCTTGTTATGGCAGTAAAATTTGGCATTCCGGGCTTTGCAATGGTGGCCGGTGGGTATCTCGATGCGATGATCAGGGTCGGACGTCGAAAGCTCACGCCCGGATCATTCATTTCCAATCTGCGTCTCGGCTGGATGTTTATGTGCATCGGTTTGGCATTCGCATTGGCCACGGTTCACATCTGGGGCCCGCTGCATTCGTTCGTGTTTTTCCTAGTGGGATCCGGCATGTGGATAGTCAGCGCCACTGATGTGGCGGTCACCGACGGCGCGACGACTGCGAACACGATTACGCGAGACAACCTTACGTGGTCCAGATCTCATCCCGAGCGTGGTAGAGATCGGGATGAAGTGGGATTCGCGAGAAAAACTGAGCGCGAAAAGTTGGAAGACGAAACGCGTTTGGCGCGATATACGCGGTTTGCTGGTGCTCAATCCGAAATTGACAGGCGGCGAAAAGACGGTAACTGAGGCAACGGAGATCGGATGGCGGATATGGAGGCCGATCGGTATTCACCATCCGGTGTTCTTACGATAGACGTCCTTCCATATTACTATGCGCATCGCCGGAAATCTGAGCCAGCAACCGGATTGCGCAAAACGCAGTTATCCGTGGTGATACAGTGTATCGAGTTGATGATTTTGTGACGGGCGCGCGCCGGATGCATGTGGACCTATCCCAAGGACCGGCCATCAGGGCCTTGATGGAGATGCCCGGCAACCTTGTCGGTGTTGGGATGACCTGCCGGTCGCTGTTGCTGGGGGCAGCGAATGCCGGGACGCCGGTCGATCTCTTCACCTCTTATATCGACGGAGAGAAACCGGCCGGTCTGTACATCCATTCTGTTTTGCCGGACTTTCTGAAGATCTTGCCGTACAGCATTTCTCGCCACCTGACCTCATCGCGGTTGCGACGGAAGTTCCTGGAAGCAATCGGAGACGACGAGATTGCCTATCTCTGGCCATCGACCGCGCTGAGTGTTTATGAGGCTCTTGCCGCAAGGGGTGTCACTATCGTCTCCGAGATGGTCAATACCCGTATGGCTGTCGCCAAGCCTTTGTTGGATTCAGCATATGAAGGGCTTGGTCTTGAGCCCGCGCACGGCATCACCGCTGCCAGGATCGACGAACAGAACGCCCGGCACGGATTGTCTACGGCGATTATTGCACCTAGCCCGGCAGTCGAGAGTTCATTTGTAGACTCTGCCTATGCGCCGAGGATTGTCCCGACCAGTTATGGAACTTGGGTGCCCAAAGTCCTGAAGCCGCGGCCAGAGCGCTTCGGTGGCGCACCGGTGGTTTTTCTCTTTGTGGGTCGTCTTTGTGTCCGCAAGGGTGCGCATTTTCTGCTCGAGGCTTGGCGCAATGCGCCGAAAGGTGCGGTTCTGCGGATCGTGGGAGAGATTGAACCGGCGATGCGGAAGCTTTTCGCCGATGTGCTCGACGCGCCGAATGTGTCCTGTGCCGGTTTCATGCACAACGTCGCGCTGGAATATGAGAGGGCGGATGTCGCGGTGCTTCCGTCACTCGAAGAAGGCGATCCGATCGCAACCTATGAAGCTGCGGCGCATGGCGTTCCGATCATCGCTTCCACTGCCGGCGGCGGCCGTATCGCGTCAGAGACCGGGGCCATCAACATCGTCGATCACTTGGATGCTGAGTGCCTTCGCGACCGGATTTCAGAATTCGCCGCCTCCAGGGATCTGCGTCAGAACTGGGGCGCTGCCGCGCGCAATGCATCTCTTGCCTATGACTGGAACACGGTCGCGCCGAACAACATTCGGCGCCTCTACGATTTTCTGGATCAGCAAGCCGGCGACTGATGCGCCTGCAGGCGGCTAGTTTCTGCCGTGCCGGGCCCCGATGTGCAGGTCGCCCCGTTTTTCGGCCAGATCGACTTGACGTTGACGCTCGCGGAACCGTTCGCGCTGGGTATCGGAGTATTCATCGACACATGCCGGACAGCAAACCCCGTCCTCATAGTCGGGATGGGATAGGTCGGTGGGTGAGAGCGGTCTGCGGCAGGCATGGCAGAGACTATACTGACCTTGTCGAAGGCCGTGGCCGACACTGACACGTTGGTCGAAGACAAAGCATTCACCGTTCCACAGGCTCTGCGCGGCGGGCACATCTTCTAGGTATTTTAGGATGCCGCCCCTCAGGTGGTAGACCTCGCTGACGCCCTCGTTCAGAAGGAAGTTCGTCGACTTCTCGCAGCGAATGCCGCCGGTGCAAAACATTGCCACGCGCTTGTTGCCAAAGCGCTGGGCGTTTTCTCGCCACCACGCCGGAAACTCGCGAAAGCTCTTCGTGCCCGGATCAACGGCGCCGTCGAAGGTGCCGATGGCGACTTCATAATCATTGCGCGTGTCGATCACGACGACATCGTGGGCCGAAATCAGATCGTTCCACTCCGACGGTTCGACATAATGCCCGGTCCCCACCATGGGATCGACATCGGGTACGCCCATCGTCACGATCTCGCGCTTCAGACGCACCTTCATGCGTCCGAACGGCATCTCGGCCGCCGCGCTTTCCTTCCACTCGATCTCCGCACATCCCGGAAGCCCACGAATGTGGGAAAGAACAGTGTCTATTCCGGCCCGATCACCCGCAATCGTCCCGTTAATGCCCTCGCGCGCCAGCAACAGCGTGCCGCGCACTCCGTTGGCCTCACACGCAGCCAGCAATGGCCCACGCAAAGCGGTGGGGTCGGGGAAGACCGTGAACTTGTAGAGCGCGGCGACGGTAAACATGGCCGCGTGATACGGTGGCACGAAGAAACAGGCAAGTCAGCTGGAATGGGCCGCAGGTGCAGTCCCCGTGCTCGCGCGATCGGGCAATAGCGCCACGCGCCTGCCCAGATCAGTTTCCAGCCGCTCTGCGGAATAAAGTTGCGTCAGGACATCTGGCCAGAGCAGGTCGGGATTGTCGGCCAGAAATTCTTTAGCGCTGTCGGGGGAGGTCGCCATGCGCTCTGCGATCAGGCTGAGAAAGGCGAATGTGACCGTCGCGGAAAATTTCCCGGGCACACCGGCGCTGACTGCAAGCCGCCGGATCGCCGAGGCATAACGGTGGGCGGCGGCAAAGAATTCATCCTGCCGCAGCACTTCCCAGGCCGTCAGGACATGGTCGCGATGCGTGAACCGCGCGGCATCCAGTGTCCCTGCCTCAAGGGCAGCAAGGGTTTTGGCTGGGCTCATGCCGGATCCTCCGTCAGACGATGGCTGTCGGCCGCCGTCAGGTCCAGCTCATAGACCTCCTTCAGCCGAGCGATCTTCTGCAATGTTTCCTCCGAAAACGGCGCCTTGCCCTCGAAAGCATGCAGGGTCATGCCCTCGACCAGTTCCGCCACCGGCATCTCCAGATGCTCGGCCAGCCCCTTCATCACCTTGAGAAGCCGCTTTTCCAGTCTCAGGCCCGTCTGAACGCGTTCAACTTTCTTCATGCTCACATTTTGGTACCTTGGTACCATAATGTCAACCCGCCGGTTGACGCGCCCCGCGCCGCTGCTTACGCATCGGATCAGGCAAGAGCGGAGGCCCCATGCGTGACACGAGCCATGCCCTGATCGTCATCGACGTGCAGAACGATTTCTGCCCGGGCGGCGCGCTTGCCGTCACCGAAGGCGATGCCATCATCCCTCGGATCAATGCGCTGATGGACGAATTCGCGGTGAAAGTCCTGACGCAGGACTGGCACCCGGCCGATCACGCCTCTTTCGCGGCGAACCATAAGGGCGCGGCACCTTTCAGCCTGACCGAGATGCCGTACGGGCCGCAGGTCCTCTGGCCCACGCATTGCGTGCAGGGCACCGACGGCGCGGCCTTTCACAAGGATCTTCGCACCGATCCGGCCGACCTGATCATCCGCAAGGGCTTCCGCGCCGCCATCGACAGCTATTCGGCGTTTTTCGAGAACGACCACCAGACGCCCACGGGCCTTGAGGGCTATCTGAAGACGCGCGGCGTCACTGACCTGACGCTTGTCGGCCTCGCCACCGATTTCTGTGTCGCCTATTCGGCCATCGACGCGGCGAAGCTGGGCTTTGCCGTTACGGTCCTTGAAGGCGCCTGCCGGGCCATCGACCTTGACGGTTCGCTCGCCAAGGCGCGCGACGACATGCGTGCCGCCGGCGTGCGGCTGGAGGCATGAATGGTGGATATCGCAACGCGCGTCTACAACCACAATTTCAAGATCGACCCGATCGTCCGGTCGCTGATCGACACCGATTTCTACAAGCTCTTGATGTGCCAGTCGGTGCTTCGCAACAAACCCGACACCATCGTCCGCTTCTCGTTGATCAACCGCACCACCCGCATTCCGCTGGCCAACCTCATCGACGAAGGCGAGCTGCGCGAACAGCTCGACCACGTACGTTCGCTGTCGCTCTCGCGCGGTGAAAGCACCTGGCTGCGTGGCAATACCTTCTACGGCAAGCGGCAGATGTTCTCGCCCTCCTTCATGGAATGGTTCGAAAACCTCCGCCTCCCGCCGTACGAACTTGAACGCAAGGGCGACCAATACGAACTGACCTTTGAAGGCAAATGGCCCGAAGTAATGCTTTGGGAAATCCCCGCGCTTGCGATCCTGATGGAGCTTCGCTCCCGCGCGGTGCTGGCCACGATGGGCAAGTTTGAGCTTCAGGTCCTCTATGCCCGCGCCATGACCCGGCTTTGGGAAAAGATCGAAAGCCTGCGTCAGATCGACGGGCTGAGGATCGCCGATTTTGGCAGCCGCAGGCGTCACAGCTTCCTGTGGCAGGACTGGTGTGTGCAGGCGATGATCGAGGGGCTGGGCGACGCTTTCGTCGGTACCTCCAACTGCCGCATCGCCATGCGCCGCGATATCGAGGCGATCGGCACCAATGCCCATGAACTGCCCATGGTCTATTCCGCTTTGGCCGAAACCGACGCGGAACTGGCCGAGGCACCCTACAAGGTCCTCGCCGACTGGCATGAGGAGCATTCGGGCAACCTGCGCATCATCCTGCCCGACACCTACGGCACCCAAGGCTTCCTGAAACGCGCGCCGGACTGGCTGGCAGGCTGGACTGGCATCCGCATCGACTCGGGCGACCCCGCGATCGGGGCGGAAACCGCGATCCGCTGGTGGAAGGAGAGGGGCGAGGACCCGACGCAGAAACTCGTCATCTTCTCCGACGGGCTCGATGTGGACAAGATCGCCGAATTGCACAGCCAGTTTGCGAGCCGGGTCAAGGTCTCCTTCGGCTGGGGCACTCTTCTGACCAACGATTTCCGGGGTTTCGTGAAGGACGACGCGCTCGCGCCGTTCAGTCTCGTCTGCAAGGCAGTGGCGGCGAATGGCCGTCCAACGGTGAAGCTTTCCGATAACCCAAACAAGGCAATGGGCCCGGCCGATCAGATCGAGCGCTACAAGCGGATCTTCGGTGTGGGTACGCAAAAGGAAATGGCCGTCATTGTCTGACAAGGCACGAAAGGCGCCCGGCGTTGTGGCGTTGCCGAAGTCGCTTGCAACATGCCTGAGCGCCGCCATCTTACTTTTCGCAGTCTCACCCGCTGTGCCCGGTCAAGCAGCCGAACTCACACTGCGCGGCAGCTACGAATGGAGCGAGGAATCACCCGATTTCGGCGGCTTCTCCGGCCTCGCGATGATGCGCGACGGCAGCGCGTTCATGGCTGTGAGCGACAAGGGAACACTCTGGCATGCCTCGGTAGTTCGAGATGCGGGCGGGCAGATCAGCAACATTGCGAGCGATTGGCATGACCGGCTTCTCGATAACAAAGGCAGGCCGGTGGAGGGCTTTACCTCTGACGCCGAGGCGCTTGCCATGGTGCGCGAAGGTGCCGTCTTTGTCGGCTTCGAAGGCTATGCCCGCATATCGGCCTTTTACCTGCCCGGCATGATGCCGAAACCGATGCACGAATGGGACCGCTTTCGCGGCCTTTGGGGCAACGCGGGGATTGAGGGGCTGGCGATCATGCCCGATGGCGGATTGCTCGCGGTTCTGGAGCAACCGGCCCGACTGGGGGCTGGGTTCCCGACGCTCATTGGCAAAGGCAAAAACTGGCGGCCCGGGCCATCTTTGCCTGACAGCGACGGCTTTTCCGCTTCTGACGCAGCCTTTGGTCCGGATGGGCGGCTCTATCTTCTTGAGCGCCGCTTTGGCTACCTGACCGGTTACGAAACCCGCATCCGCCGGTTTCCCTACGCCAGTGGTGCGTTCGGCCCGGGCGAGGTTCTGTTACAGACGGCACGAGGCGAGCTTGACAACATGGAAGGGATCAGCATTTGGGCCGATCTCACCGGTGAAACCGTCATCAGTCTGATTTCCGACGACAATTTCCTGCCGATCCAGAATACGATCATTGTCGAATACGATCTTGTTGAGTGAGCAGCATTGTCGCCGGTTCGCGCATGGCGGATTGCGGTCCGGCCAGTTTGCTTTTGCCAAGTCCGGACACCTCCGCTAAGAACTGGCCATGATTTCGAGAGCCCCTAAAGGGGCTCGGCGAGATGATTTGAACGCCGCGCGGCGATTTGCCGGGGCGGCGGGTGCAGCCGAAGCGAGCGCGGGGCCCTTTGTGAAGATTGCGGTATTTGGACTTGGTTACGTGGGCATCGTCTCGGCCGCGTGTTTGGCGCGGGATGGCCATCATGTCGTCGGTGTGGATCCCCAGCAAACCAAGGTCGATCTGGTCAATGGCGGCCATCCGCCGATTATTGAGAAGAATGTCGGTGAACTGGTTTCCGAGGCGGTGAAATCTGGCGCGCTGCGCGCCACTACGTCGGCCGCAGACGCAGTTGAATTCGCCGATCTGAGCCTTGTCTGCGTTGGTACGCCGTCCCGCAAGAACGGTTCCTTGGAAACCGGCGCGGTGGAGCGGGTCTGCGAAGAGATCGGCGCGGCGGTGGGGGCCAAGGGCCGCGACCACCTTGTCGTGATCCGCTCCACCATCCTTCCCGGCACGATGCGGGGTGTGGTGATCCCGGCGCTGACGCGGGCGGCGGGCGCGGGGGCAAAGCACCTTAAGGTCGCGAACAACCCCGAATTCCTGCGCGAATCGACCGCTGTCTACGATTACGACAACCCGCCGAAGACGGTCGTCGGGTCGGACGATCCCGCCGTGGCCGACGCGGTCCTGTCGCTTTACGCCGACCTGCCGGGGCCGAAGATCGCGACCAAACTCGAAATCGGCGAGATGGTGAAATACGCCGACAACGCCTGGCACGCGGTCAAAGTGTCCTTCGCGAATGAGATCGGGAACATCGCGCAGGCCGTGGGCGTCGACAGCTGGGATGTGATGGACATCTTCTGCCAGGACACCAAGCTGAATATCTCGCCCTATTACATGAGGCCGGGCTTTGCCTTTGGCGGGTCGTGCCTGCCCAAGGATGTGCGGGCGCTGACGTTCAAGGGCCGCGATCTGGACCTTGACCTGCCGCTGCTGAATTCGGTTCTGGCGACCAATGCGGAACAGGTAGAGCGCGCGATCGAGATGGTTGCCGACTATGGGTTGCGCAATATTTCCTTCATGGGGATCAGCTTCAAGGCAGGCACGGATGACCTGCGCGAAAGCCCCTTGGTGACGCTTGTGGAACGCCTGATCGGCAAGGGCTTCAACCTGAAGATCTATGACCGCAACGTGCATCTGTCGCGGCTTCTGGGGGCCAACCGCGCCTATATCGAAGGCGCGATCCCGCATATCGCCGAGATCCTGTCGGATGACCTCGACGCGGTCCTTGGCCACGGCGATCTGGTGATCGTCGGCAACCCGGCGCCCGAGTTCAAGTTCATCGGGGCGAAGCTGCGCGCAGATCAGAAGGTGCTCGACCTCGCGCGCATCCCGGGCCTTGGGCCGGAGCTGGGGGAGCGGTATCGTGGCATCAACTGGTAAGGGCGCGGGCCGCCGCGTTCTCATCGTCGTTGAAAACCTGCCCGTCCCGTTCGACCGCCGGGTCTGGGCCGAGGCGACAACGCTGGCTGCGGCTGGCTATACCGTCTCGGTCATCTCGCCCACCGGCAAGGGGTTTGAGGCGGAATACGAATTCCTCGACGGCGTCCATGTCTATCGCCACAAGCTGCCGCCCGAGGGCAATTCGGCTGTCGGCTACCTGCGCGAATACGGCTCCGCCCTCTGGAACGAACTGCGGCTGGCGCTGAAGGTGAAGCGCGAACGGGGCGTTGACATCCTTCATGGCTGTAACCCGCCCGACCTGATCTTCCTGGTCGCCTGGGTGATGCGACTTTTCGGGGTGCGGTACCTCTTCGACCACCACGACATCTGCCCGGAGCTTTACGAGGTGAAGTTCGGCAAGCGCGGCATCCTCTGGCGCGCGATGGTGTTCTTTGAATGGCTGACCTTCAAGACCGCGCTCGTCTCCATCGCCACCAATGAAAGCTATGCCGAGATTGCCCGGCGGCGCGGCGGAATGGCGGCAGAGGATGTGTTCGTCGTCCGCTCCGGCCCCAAGATCGAAAAGCTGGAGGTGCGCCCGCCCAAGGCGGAGCTGAAGAAGGGTGCTCGTTTTCTCATCGGCTATGTCGGCGTGATCGGCCAGCAGGAGGGGTTGGACCTGCTGGTGGAGACCGCGCAGCACCTGACCGGACCGATGGGGCGCACGGACGTGCATTTCGGTATCGTCGGTGGCGGGCCCGCACTCGACGAGGTGCAGGCGGATGTGCGGGCGAAAGGGCTGGAAAGCTATTTCACCTTCACCGGCCGCGCGCCGGATGATCTGCTGCTCGACATGCTCAACACCGCCGATATCTGCGTGAACCCCGACCGGGTGACGCCGATGAACGACCTCAGCACCATGAACAAAATCATGGAATACATGACGCTCGGCAAACCCATCGTTCAGTTTGAGTTGAAGGAGGGACGGGCCTCCGCCGCCGAGGCGTCGCTTTATGCGAAGCCGAACGATCCGAAGGACTTTGCCGAAAAAATAACCCAGCTGATGGACGACCCCGAAGCACGCGACCGCATGGGCCGGATCGGGCGCGAACGGATCGAGGCCAACCTCAGCTGGGCGCATTCGGTGCCGCACCTTTTAGCGGCCTATGACCGGGCTTTTGCCAAGATGGGGCGTTAGCCCGGAAGCCCCATTTTGACGGACATGAGAAACAGTGCGGATCGGGTGATGTTCCGCTTGCGTCGGCATCGCCGAACCGCTAATCATACGCTTGTATAGTTTCTCGGAGCATCCATGTCCGCGCCACGCCGCAGCTTCACGCGGGACGACCCCGAAACACGGCGCGCTGCGCTGATCGCGGCGGTGCTTGACCTCATGGCCGAAGATGGTCCGCAGGCGGCGACAGTGCGGGCAATCGCCGATGCGGCAGGGCTTTCGCAAGGCATGATCCGGCACTACTTCTCGACGAAGGAAGAACTGATCAACGCGGCCTATCAGGCGCATATGGAGGCGCAGCTAACCGCGACGCGCGCGTCTCTACCCGCATGTGGCACCGCAATGGCGCGCCTTGCCCGCATCATTACGGTTTCGCTGACGCCGCCCGTCTCTGACCCGCGCACGCTCTCGCTCTGGGCGGCCTTCATCCACATGATCCGCCGCGACCCGGCCATGCGGGCGACGCACGAACGGAACTACCTGCGCTTTCGCGACCTGCTGGAATCGCTGATCGTTGCGGCCTGTGCCGATTCCGGACGGCCCGTCAGCAAAGTCGAGGCCCGGCGCCTCGCCATTGCCTGTAACGCGGTGCTCGATGGTCTCTGGCTGGAAGGCGGCGCGCTGCCCGAGGCGTTTGCCCCGCGCGAACTGGAGCAGATCGGGATGACCTCTGTCAGCGCGATCCTCGGCTTAACTCTGGAATGTGAGGCGACATGAACTTTTCCCCGGTGCTTGACCGTCTGGCAAATCTCGGTGGCGCGAAGTGGGAGGTGCATTTCAATGCCCGCGCCCGCCGATCCGCCGGGCAGGACATAATCGATCTCACAATCGGCAATCCCGATGTTTCAACCCCCAGCGATCTGATCGAAGCCGCCGCCGCAGCGATGCGGGCCGGGCGGACGGAGTATTCCAACGGACGCGGCGAAGACACACTGCGCAAGGCGCTCGCCCGGCGCTATTCCGAGCGGTCGGGACGAAAGGTGACGCCTGATCAGGTTCTGTGCTTTCCGGGCACGCAGACCGCGCTTTATGCCGTCATGATGGGGCTTGCCGGGCTGGGTACCGAAGTGCTGGTCGGCGACCCGATGTACGCGACCTATGAAGGCGTCATTGCTGCCAGCGGTGCCACCGCCGTGCCGGTGCCGCTCCGCGCAGCGAACGGCTTTCGCATCGCGGTCGACGACATCGCCGCCCGCATCACCGACCGGTCCCGTGTGATCCTTCTCAACACCCCGCACAATCCGACCGGCGCGGTACTGCGCGCCGAAGATATTGCCGCGATTGGGAAACTCGCAAAGGCCCATGATCTCTGGATCGTCTCGGACGAGGTCTATGAGGAGATGATCTTTGACGGCGCCACTTTTCTCTCGCCCTTCGATCAAGCCGAACTGGCGGACCGGACGGTCGTCGTCTCATCAATCTCAAAATCCCATGCCGCACCGGGCTTCCGCTCGGGTTGGTGCATCGGGTCCGAGGCGTTTTGCAACCGGCTTTTACCGCTCTCCGAGACGATGCTCTTCGGCAACCAGCCCTTTATCGCCGACATGACCGCGCAGGCCGTCTCAGCGCCGTCCGAAACCGCAAAGGGAATGCGCGCCCGCTTCGCACGGCGGGCGAATTACCTCGCCGACCAACTCGGGCGTAACACCGGCCTGCGGGTGCATCGGCCCGAGGCGGGCATGTTCGCGTTGATCGAGATCGGTGCAACCGGGATGAACGACAACGACTATGCCTACAGTCTGCTCGACGCAGGTGTCGCAGTGATGCCCGGCACCGCCTTTGGTCCGACGCTTTCCGGCTGGGTGCGGCTCGCGCTCACGGTCGATGACGAAACATTCGCAAGAGCGGTGGAGAGGATCGTCGATCACGCGGCGCACAAGGGAAGGAAATCGGCATGACGACCGTCGGAGAGGCGCTCGTCAAGGCGCTGGAAGCACAGGGTGTTGATACCGTCTTTGGCATTCCGGGCGTGCATACGGTTGAACTTTACCGGGGGCTTGCGGGCTCGGGTATTCGCCATGTGACGCCGCGTCATGAACAGGGGGCGGGGTTCATGGCTGATGGTTACGCGCGGGTCAGTGGTCGCCCGGGCGTAGCTTTCGTCATTACCGGGCCGGGGCTCATGAACACGATCACGCCGATGGCGCAGGCCCGCGCCGACAGCATTCCGATGCTCGTCATCTCCGGCGTGAACCGGCGCGACACGCTAGGCAAAGGCCTGGGCCATCTTCACGAAATGCCCGATCAGCTTGGCGTTGCTTCGCTGGTGGCGTTGTCGGCCGAGCGGGTGATGACGGCCGAAGACCTTGCGCCGGTCCTCGATCGTGTTTGGAGCGGCTTCGCTGCCGAACGCCCCGGGCCGCGCCAGGTCGAAGTGCCGCTGGACGTGATGCCGCTTGACGGGTCGCCGATCACATCCTCGCCAGTTATCGAGTCCGTCCTTCCCCCGGCCGCTGACATTGCCCGCGCCGCCGCGGCGCTCGCCGACGCGACCGCTCCACTGATCCTTGCCGGCGGCGGCGCGCGCTTTGCCGATGCGGCGCTCAAGACGCTGGCCAACCGGATCGATGCGCCCGTCGTGCAGACTGTCAATGCGCGCGGTCTGATGCACGGCGATCCGCTTTCGGTTCCCGCCAGCCCCAGCCTGGAGGCTGTCCGCCGCCTGATCGAGCAGGCGGATGTTGTTCTGGCGGTCGGCACGGAATTCGGCCCGACTGACTACGACATGTACGGAAGGGGCGGGGCGCCCTGGCCGAAACACCTTATCCGGATCGAGGTCGACCCGGAACAGATGGCGCGCCACCCGGTCGACCTGCCACTTCGTGGCCGATCTGGACCGGTTCTGGACGCGTTGCTGTCGCAGCTACCCGCAGCAGAAGTCCAAAAAAACGGGGCGACCCGGGCGGAGGCGACGCGCAAGGCCGCCCGCGCCGAACTCGATCCTGCGATGACCGCCCAACTGGAAATACTCGAAGCGCTTCGCGATGCGGTTCCCGGGGCGATCATGGTCGGGGATTCGACGCAAGTCATCTATGCGGGGAACCTTTACTACGATCACGACCGCCCAGCTGGCTGGTTTAATGCCGCGACCGGCTACGGCGCGCTCGGCTTTTCCATCCCCGCAGCCATCGGTGCGGCTTTCGCCTGTCCTGACGTAGCCATTCTGTGTCTCTGCGGCGATGGCGGGGCGCAGTTTACCCTGCCCGAACTGATGACGGCGGTCGACGAAAAGCTGCCGATCCGTTTCCTCGTCTGGAACAACCGCGCCTATGGCGAAATCGCCAGTTCTATGGAAGCGGCCGGTGTCGAGGTTGTGGGCTGTCATCCAACGCCGCCCGATTTCGAACACGTCGCCCGCGCCTGCGGCATGCCGTTCCGAAGGGTTGCCATGAAAACCGGGGCAGTTGTCGGCGCTTTGCTGGACCTACAACCCGCAGCAGGACCGGCGATGATTGAGATCACCATGCCGAACTGACGACAGGGCGACGAATTTTCAAAATTCGTCAGATTTTTCTTCAAGAAAAATCGTGCCCCAAATCAACAGCCATGATCCCAGTCGCCGATGATCTTCACCGCCTCCTCGGCGGTTTCGACATACTGGAAGAGATCGAGATCCTCGGCCGAAATCGTGCCAGCCTCGGCAAGCACCTCCCAATTGATGATCTTTTCCCAGAAAGCCCGGCCGAAAAGCAGGAACGGCACGCGACGCATGCGGCCGGTCTGGATCAGGGTCAGGCTTTCGAACATCTCGTCAAGCGTGCCGAACCCGCCCGGGAAGATGCAGACCGCCTTGGCCCGCATCAGGAAATGCATCTTTCGGATCGCGAAATAGTGGAAGTTGAAGCAGAGGTCGGGCGTCACATATTCGTTGGGTGCCTGCTCATGCGGCAGAACGATATTCAGCCCGATGGAGCTGCCACCGGCATCCGCCGCCCCCCGGTTGCCCGCCTCCATGACACCCGGCCCGCCTCCGGTGACGATGACATCCTCGCGTCCGTAGCTTTCCATGCTGCGTTCGGTCATCAGCCGGGCGAACTTGCGCGCTTCATCGTAGAAAGATGAAAGCTCGGCGAGCGTCTTCGTCCGCGCCGTGTCTTTCTTGGCAGGCTCGGGAATGCGCGAGCCGCCGAACATCACGATGGTCGACTCGATCCCACGTTCATCGAGGATCATCTGCGGTTTCAGAAGCTCCAGCTGCAACCTCACGGGGCGCAGTTCCTCGCGGCACATGAAGTCGTCATCGGTGAAAGCCAGCCGATAGGCAGGCGCGCGGGTCTGCGGTGTGTCGGGAATGCGGTGAGTTGCCGCGACATCCTGTTGGCTGTCGCGGAACGGATGGTTGCGACCGTCGTCTTTCATGCGCGTCCTCTCGGGTCCTGTTCCGCCCAGACCTAGCCGGTTTGGCCTTGGCTTGCCAGCATGGCTGATCAGGATGGCGCAACTGTGACGCGCATGGTCGCATTGCCTATGCGTCACCCACGCCCTATAGGGCATCGTCACGCGACGCCAGAATCCGGGGGAACGCCAATGTCCAATGCCGCACTTGAGACCGCCATCGAAGCCGCCTGGGAGGCGCGCGAAACGATCACGCCAGCCACGAAGGGCGAAACCCGCGAGGCGATCGAGGATACGCTGACCGCACTCGACAGCGGCAAGCTTCGCGTGGCCGAGCGGCAGGCGGACGGCAAATGGCATGTGAACCAATGGGCCAAGAAGGCGGTGCTCCTGTCCTTCCGCCTGACCGACATGCATGAGATTTCCGGCTCCAACGGTGGGTCGAACTGGTGGGACAAGGTCCCCTCCAAATGGCAGGGCTGGGGCGAGAACCAGTGGCGCGCGGCAGGCTTCCGTGCCGTACCCGGCTCCATCGTCCGCCGCTCGGCCTTCATCGGCAAGGGCGTGGTGCTGATGCCCTCCTTCGTCAATATCGGCGCCTATGTCGATGAGGGCTCCATGGTCGATGGCTGGGCCACGGTCGGCTCCTGCGCGCAGATCGGCAAGAACGTGCACCTCTCAGGCGGCGTCGGCATCGGCGGCGTGCTGGAACCGATGCAGGCCGGACCAACGATTATCGAGGACAACTGCTTCATCGGCGCTCGTTCCGAGGTCGTCGAAGGCTGCATCGTGCGCGAGGGCTCGGTCCTCGGCATGGGCGTCTTTATCGGCCAGTCGACGAAGATCGTCGACCGCGAGACCGGGGACGTGATGTATGGCGAAGTGCCGGCCGGTTCGGTCGTGGTTGCGGGCTCCATGCCCTCGAAAGGCGGCATCAGCCTCTACTGTGCGGTGATCGTGAAGAAGGTCGATGCGAAAACCCGCGCCAAGACCTCGATCAACGAGTTGTTGCGTGACTGATACCGACAAACAGGCCAAATCCAAGCGCCCGCAGCAGGTCTATACGCTCGTCGTCGAGGTTGGCCGCAAGACCGGCGACGGGCTGCCCAAGGGCGCGACCGGGGCAGCGCTGATGATCTATGCCAGTGGTGTAGACGAGGATGAGG
The DNA here is from genome assembly GCF_025751495.1 of Albidovulum litorale. Lineage (GTDB taxonomy): Bacteria > Pseudomonadota > Alphaproteobacteria > Rhodobacterales > Rhodobacteraceae > Albidovulum > Albidovulum litorale. Next base: position 163,104 of record NZ_JAOWKZ010000004.1, read on the forward strand.
CTGTGCGCGAGACGGTTGCGATCCTGAAACAGGCCGACATGGCGCCTCTCGACGTCACCGGATACGGCACGGCCGACGAACGCGTCGCACAGGGCCATGAGATCGAGGATGACGAACGCGAACTGATGGACCGTGCCTTGGCCGAAAACTCGGTGATCGTCGCGCAGGTAACGCCGTTTTTCGACAAGGCCTGAGTGCGCCCCCCCTTGGCCTTTTGGCGTCACGCGCTCATATAGGGGGCGACACGGAATAACGGGGGCAGACATGCTCGAATTCGGCCAGAAGCAGAATACCGCACCGGCGGGCGATCTGATCCGCGACGTTACCGAAGCGGAATTTATGAAAGAGGTGATCGAGGCGAGCGCTGAGGTCCCCGTCATCGTCGACTTCTGGGCACCCTGGTGCGGCCCCTGCAAGACGCTTGGCCCCGCACTGGAAGCGGCGGTGACGGCCGCCAAGGGCAAGGTCCGCATGGCCAAGGTCAATGTGGACGAAAACCAGATGATCGCGGCGCAGTTGCGCATCCAGTCGATCCCGACCGTCTATGCCTTCTGGCAGGGCAAGCCCGTGGATGGGTTTCAGGGCGCAGTGGCCGGGTCCGAGATAAAGGCCTTTGTCGACAAGCTTGCCGGTCTTGCCGGCGATGGCGGACTGGGCGAGGCGTTGGAGGCAGCCGAAGCGATGTTGGCCGATGGTGCCGCCGTCGATGCCGCAGAAACCTTTGCTGCCATTCTTGGTGAAGAGCCCGAGAATGCCGCCGCTTATGGCGGCCTGATCCGGGCGCATCTGGCGATGGGTAACGAGGATCAAGCCGACGGACTGATCAACTCAGCCCCCGCTCCTATTGCTCAATCTGCGGAAGTGGAAGCGGGCCGCGCCCAGCTTGCGCTTCTGAAACAGGCGGCGAATGCGGGGCCGGTGGCCGAGCTTCTGGACCGCGTCCTGTCGCATCCCGACGACCATCAGGCCCGGTTCGACCTCGCGCAGGCGCTGCATGCGGCGGGCAAGGTCGAAGGCGCGGTCGAGGAATTGCTGGAACTCTTCCGCCGCGACCGCGACTGGAACGACGGTGCGGCGAAGGCCCAGCTCTTCACCATCTTCGAGGCGCTGAAGCCCACCGATCCCATCGTCCTCAAAGGGCGGCGCAAGCTCTCGTCTATGATCTTTGCGTAATGCCCGTGACCCGTTAGGATCGGGCCATGAAGCTGCACGGCGACCTGCCGGATAAGATCCCGCTTTTCCCCCTTCCGGGGGCCCTTCTCTTGCCGCGCGCGCGCCTTCCTTTGCAGATATTCGAGCCCCGCTATCTGGCGATGCTCGACGAGGTGCTGAAAACCTCGCATCGGCTTATCGGTATGATCCAGCCGCGCCCCGGCCCGCAAGGCCAGCCGAGACTTGCCGCGATTGGCTGCGCTGGTCGGGTGACGGCATTTTCCGAGACCGACGACGGCCGCTACATGATTACCCTGACCGGCATCTCCCGCTATCGGCTGAAGCGCGAGATTTCAGGCTTCGCGCCGTTTCTGTCGGGCGAGGTGGAGTGGAATGAGTTCAGTCGCGATCAGGGGCCGAGCGAGCACGATCCGGGTTTTGCCCGACCGTCCTTCGTGGCGCTTCTCCGGCGCTACTTCGAGGCTGAGCAGCTTTCGACCGACTGGGATAGCCTGAAAGAGGCGGAGGATGAGCTTCTGATCAACTCACTCGCGATGCTGTGCCCGTTTGAACCAGAGGACAAGCAGGCGCTGCTTGAAGCCCCGTCGCTCAGAGACCGCAGAGAGACCTTGGTCACGTTGATGGAATACGCCCTGCGGGGCGGTGGCGAGGAGATCGTGCAATGACTGATGAAAACAGGTTCGACCGGCGGATGCTGGAAGCATTGGTGTGCCCCCTGACGCAATCACCGCTGAGCTATGACGCCGAGGCGCAGGAACTGATCTCTAAACCCGCCCGGCTCGCGTTTCCGATCCGGGGCGGTATTCCGATCATGCTGGTCAGCGAGGCGCGCCAGCTTGACGGCTGACGGCATAGGCCCATCAGCCGCCAGTTGGGCATTGCCCGCCGCAGCGACTCCATCACGCATGGACAATCGTGCAGCCCCGGGGATAGTTGGGCCATGACCTATGACACGGATATCATCATCACCGGCGGCGGGCTGAACGGTCCTGCCTTGGGCCTCGCCCTGGCGCAGGCGGGGCTCTCCGTCACTGTGATCGACGCCCAGCCGGCCCGTGCCCGGGCGAGTGCGAATTTCGACGGGCGGGCCTATGCGCTTGCCATTGCGTCGAAACGGCTCCTGACCGCGATCGGTGTCTGGAACCGCGTTGCGGGCGATGCCCAGCCGATGTTGCAAATCAAGACGACGGATGGGCGGCCGGGGGAAGGCCCGGCCCCGTTCTTCCTGCACTTTGAGGCGGGAGAGATCGAGGACGGCCCGATGGGCTTCATGGTCGAGGACCGGCACCTTTATGCGGCCTTTCTTGCCGCGATGGAGGCCGAGCCGAACCTGACCCACCTGTCCGCGACCACTGTTGTCGCGCAAGAAGCCGGAGCGGCGGGCATCAGCGTGACCTTGTCAGACGGGCGGACCCTCAACGGCCGCGTTCTTCTGGGCTGTGACGGGCGAAGCTCGGGCACCGCAGAGCGGGCTGGGATCACGCGGACCGGTTGGGGCTATGGCCAGACCGCGCTGGTCTGCGCCGTCGCGCATGACCGTCCGCATAACGGGATCGCGCATCAGTTTTTCATGCCCTCCGGGCCGCTGGCAATTCTGCCACTCAAGGGCAACCGTTCCTCCATCGTCTGGAGCGAGACCGAAGCGACGGCGCAGGCGATTGCCGCGCTGGGCGACGAGGAATTTCTGGAAGTGCTGCGCCCCCGGTTCGGCGATTTCCTCGGCAAGGTGGAACTGGCGGGCGGGCGTTTCACCTATCCACTGAACTTGACCCTCGCCAATTCCTACACAGCTGACCGCGTTGCGCTGGTCGGGGACGCGGCGCATGGGGTGCATCCGATCGCAGGGCAGGGCTTGAACCTCGGCTTCCGCGATGTCGGAGCATTGGCGGAAGTTCTGGTCGACGCCCACAGACGCGGCGAGGATATCGGTGCGTCCGATGTATTGGACCGATACCAGACATGGCGACGCTTCGATTCGACCACGCTGGCCTTGGGCATGGATGGCGTGAACCGGCTCTTTTCCAACGACAACCCGGTTCTGCGGGCGGCGCGGGATATCGGAATGGGAGTTGTCGGTGCCATGCCTGGCCTGCGCCGCGCCTTTATCCGGCAGGCCGCCGGGATAGCGGGAAAACCACCGAAACTCTTGCGGGGACAGACGCTTTAGAACGGAAAAGGATGGTCCCGAACCCTGCACCCAGCGAACTCATGCGCATCGGTATACGACAGCGTTTCGGCGTTATGGCATAACAAGCGGCAAGGCCCTAGATAGGCAGAATGATGAAACAGCTTCGCCATATCCTCGCCCCGCTGGCGCTTGTCCTGAGTGTCAGCCCGGCCCTTGCCGAAAAACTCCCGCTCAGCGCGATTTCGGCCTATTTCAATGGCTTGAAGACGGCTGAAACCGACTTCCAGCAAATCAATTCGGATGGCTCGACTGCTGCGGGCCGCCTGATCATCTACCGCCCCGGCCGGATGCGGTTCGAATACGGTCCACCCGAACGGACGCTGGTTCTGGCTTCCGGGGGGCAAGTGGCCATTTTCGACACGAAGTCGAACCAGCCGCCGGAACAGTATCCGCTGAAGAAAACGCCGCTGAACCTGATCCTTGAGCAGCGCGTCGATCTGGCGCGGGCGAAGATGGTGGTGGGGCATGGCGAGGCGAACGGCCTGACGATCGTTACCGCGCAGGACCCGGAACACCCCGAACTCGGCACGATCCAGATGGCGTTCTCGTCCAATCCCGTGGCGTTGCGGCAATGGATCGTGACCGACGAGACCGGAAGCCAGACGACGGTGAAACTTGGCGCCATGAAAACCGGCGAAAGTTACCCGTCGTCGCTGTTCTCCATCAATTCCGAAATCCAGCGGAACAAACCGCGCCGGAACTGACGAGGCGTTATCTGGATCTCAGTTGGTTTCCCACGACAGGAACGTGACCGGCGAGGATCGCGTTCCCGTTCCCGTCGGAAGTGCGGATATCAGAGCTTTCCGCAGGCGATCAGCTGGCGCTGATACGTCTCAGCCCGCTGCCCGACTTCGGCCGCAACGCGCAAGAGCCAGGCCTTCTGCATATGGCTGCCTCTTGCATAGCCGGTCTGGCCTTCATGATAGGCCAGATACTGGCTGGTTGCGTCCCATTTCGAAATGCCGAGCTTCTGTTCAGACTGATCCATGTACCAGCCCATGAAATCCGTCGCGTCGGTGATCTTGTTGCGCCGGGCGCTGTGGCTGCGTGTTGCTCGCTGATAGTCCTCCCAGGTCCCATCAAGCGCTTGGCTATAGCCATAGGCCGAGCTTTGCCGCCCCATCGGGATGACGCCAAGCGCGAACTTATGCGGCGTCTTGGCGTTACTGATGAATTTGCTTTCCTGATAGATCGTGGCCATCTGCACATGGACCGGCACGCCCCACCGCCTCTCGGCCTTTTGCATCGCCGAAAGATATCGCGGACGCTGGTCGAGAATGGAGCAGGCGTTGTCCAGATTGCGTGGCGCGGAATTGTTACCACCGCCGCAGGACACCAACAGCAACAGGACTCCCATCCGGAGAAATCTGCTCATACCGCCTCGCTCGATCTTGTTTTGATTAAGTTTACGAGTATTTGGCGGCGATGGAAATCACAAAGCGCCGATCAGAATCACTGTGCCCTCAGCGTCCACAGACTGTTTCCGTGATTCGCAGTGCAGAACATGGACCTTTTCCACAGGACGCGTTAATTTATCACCGGGGGCGAGTGCGTTATGTTGAAGACATGTGCAAAATATCATCTGGGACAAGTGGTGCGGCATCGCAAGCACCCATTCCGTGGTGTTGTCTTTGACGTCGATGCAATGTTCTCGAATACCGACGAGTGGTACGCCGCGATCCCTGAGGACAGCAGGCCCGCGAAAGAGCAGCCCTTCTACCATCTTCTGGCCGAGAATGACGAAAGCTACTACGTCGCCTATGTCTCGGAACAGAACCTTGTTGCGGACTATTCCGGTGAACCGGTGGGCCATCCCGATCTGCATGATCTTTTCGGTGATTTCGAAGACGGCCGCTATCCGCTGCACTTCAACCTGAACTGAGACATCAGTAGCCGAGCGCGCATCCGTCCTTGCGCGGGTCAGAGGCGCCGATCAGAATCCCGCGTTCTGCGTCAATCATGATCGCCTGACCACCGCCGAGCGGTTTGTCCCGAATTGCGACCCGATGCCCCTTGGTTTCAAGTTCTCGTAGGGTCGTGTCGGAATAGCCGCGTTCCAGCCGCAATACCCCCTCCGTTGCAAAGCTTCGCGGCGCATCCAGCGTTTCCTGCAGATCCATTCCATAGTCCAGAAGGTTGCTCACGACGCGGGCATGGCCGCTCGGTTGATAGGCGCCCCCCATCACCCCGAAGGGCATGATCACCTTGCCTTCACGCGCCAGCATTGCCGGAATGATCGTGTGCAGCGGTCTCTTGCCTGGACCAACCTCGTTCGGGTGCCCCGCTTTGAGGTTGAAATCTGCTCCCCGGTTGTGAAAGAGAATGCCGAATTTCGGCGAGGCGATGCCCGACCCGAAACTCCAGTAAGTCGAATATATCAGCGACACCGCCATCCGGTCGCGGTCGACGACCGTCAGATAGACCGTGTCGCGGTGGACGGTCTCGGCCGCTTTTGGCGGAGTGTCCATGGCGCGATCAGGATCGATCAATCGTGCAAGACGGGCGGCCGTATCATCCGACATCATATGGTCAAGCCGCGTGACAAAATCCGGATCGGCAATGAACCGGTCGCGCGCATCATAGGCCAGCTTGGCCGCCTCGGCCTCAAGATGCGCCCGCTCCGCACCATTTGGGTCGAGGCCCGACAGATCGAACCGCGACAGGATGTTCAGCATCAAGATTGCCGTTGCCCCCTGTCCGTTCGGCGCGTGCTCGATCAATTCATGGCCCCGGTAGTGGCCGGTGATCGGATCGGACCAGACAGAGGAGGTCGCGGCAAAATCCTCATGCCGTTGGGTGCCGCCGAGCGCCTGAAGTGCGGCAATCATGTCGTCTGCCACCTCACCTTCGTAGAACGCCGCACGTCCTGCCTTCGCGATGCGTCTTAAAACCTCTGCCTGCCCGGGTGAGCGGAAGATGTCACCCGTACGCAGGGGAAGACTGTTTTTCAGGTAGAACCCTTGGGCGGCACCGGCCAGACGCGAGCCCTCCGCGGCCCAGTCGAAAGCGACGCGCGGCGCGACTGGAATACCTTCTTCAGCATAGCGGATCGCGGGAGCGAGCAGATCGGCCAGCCCAAGACGCCCCCATTCCTCCGACAACCGGCAAAAGGCATCGATGGCGCCTGGGATCGTAACAGAATGCACACTCTCGGTGCCAACGTGCGCCAAACCTTCTGTTCTGAGCCTGTCGGCCGTCAGGCCGGTTGGCGACCTGCCGGACCCATTCAGGGCATGGATACGGTCAGTGCCGGCAGGTTTGACCAGAACGAAGCAATCGCCGCCGATGCCGCAGCTTTGTGGTTCGGCAATGCCAAGAAGAACGGCCCCGGCGATAGCCGCATCAACGGCGTTGCCACCTGCCTGAAGGATATCGAGCGCGACTTTAGCGGCCAATGGATGGGACGTCGCGCAAAGCGCGTTCGTGGCCATGACAGGGGACCGTCCGGGAAGTTGAAAATCGCGCATCTGCACCTCCGCAATCGGGGGCAGGCTAGGTTGCTTCAGGAGGGAAGGAAAGACCTCGACGCCGCGCAATGGGTGGGGGCTGTTGAACGCGGCGCCGAGGGAAGCCTTAAGCAGCTACAGGGTCATACTCCCCATACTTTCCGGCCGAGTTGGGGAGGCTTTGCGGCATATTTGCGGCGGCGAGGAATTGACCGTACATGTTGATTTTCGAGAGTAAAATTTATACTAAATAATTGATTTATAATGAGATATTGTTCAGCGCGGAATTTCGAGAAATTTTGGAAAGAACCTTAATCCGAAAGAATCTGGACGGTTTGGCGCTGTAATTCCAGCGTTGAGCAGTTCAAGACGCTAGTCGATTCTGGTTCGAATCGTGCCGAAAGCGGCGACAGTTCAATTGGAGCGTAAACCGCGCTTCTTGTGAAAACCATCTAACCAGCATCCGCGACTAGTATCTGCTCAAGGTCTCGGCGAGTTCGCACTTGCAATGGCCGCGCCGGTGCAACTCGCACTTTTACGGTAGTCAGAAATCCGGACCGCCCGCATCCCCGATCGGAATGCGAAATGTCAGCACATTTCGGTTGCCATTCCGCTCGTATCCTAGATCGGTAGAAAGCGCGCGGATCAACGCCCAGCCCCAGCCACCCTCAGGCAGCCGCGCGACATCACGTGTAACCGGCGGAAGGCCGCCGTTCGGGGGGGCGCAACCGGGCAATGGCCGGCCGAAATCCTCGATCCGGCAGGTAAGCGCCCCGACCATCAGAGTAACACTGAGATCGATCAGGCCCGGGGACTGATCCGCATAACCATGTTCGACGATGTTGTTCAGGGCTTCTGCAAGTGTCAGTTCAAGCGTTCCGGAAACGTTTTCATTAATCTGACGGGTAAATCGGGCAACGGCGTAGCGCAGCGCGATGCGTACCACCTCCGGCTCTGCCCGGAAGACTAGATGAAACCGGCATTCTCGACCGTTCCTGACGGCAGCCGCACCGGGCTTCAAGGCTGCATCCATCCCGCCTGAAAGGTCATTGAGCATTCCCGATTTCCTGAGCCGGTGCGTTTTCGTGAATTGCAAAGACGCTATCCATGCGGGTCAGGCGAAAAACCTTGCCGACATTCGCCGTCAGGGCGGCCAGCTCCAGCTTGCGGGTCGGGGCGAGAAACTTCATGACGGATACGATGGCACCAAGTCCGGAGCTATCCACGAAATCCACCCGGCCGAGATCGAGGATCACGGTTCCCGTCCGGTCTACGGTCAGCTCACGCATCCGGTCCTTGAACTGAATGGCAACAGCGGCGTCGATACGGTCTTCATTTACGCGCACGACCAGGGCGCCATCGACGGGGTCTGAGGTCAAATCCACGTCCTGTTCCTCCTTCAACTCATCGGAAGGCTAGACGGCAATCGTTACTATTCGGTATGCCGGTGGCGGATACCGAATTGGAAGGGGCTGCCATGCAAGATGTCGTAATCGCCGGTGCCGCGCGTACAGCCATGGGCGGATTTCAGGGGGCCTTCGCCTCTCTGACGGCGTCTGAACTCGGCGGCGCTGCAATTGCGGCAGCTTTGTCCGACGCGGGTGCCAGCCCGGCACAGATCGAAGAAGTCTTGATGGGTTGCGTCCTGCCCGCCGGGCAGGGTCAGGCCCCGGCACGTCAGGCCGGCTTCAGTGCCGGACTGGATGACTCCGTGCCTGCAACGACACTCAACAAGATGTGCGGCTCGGGCATGAAGGCTACGATGATCGCGTATGATCAGATCGCGCTTGGGCAAACCGGTATCATGGTCGCCGGTGGAATGGAAAGCATGACCAACGCGCCTTATCTCTTGCCGAAGATGCGTGGCGGCGCCCGTCTGGGGCATGGACAGGTCATCGACCACATGTTTCTTGATGGCCTCGAGGACGCCTATGACAAGGGCCGCCTCATGGGCACCTTTGCCGAGGATTGCGCCTCGGCCTTTCAGTTCACACGAAAGGCGCAGGACGACTATGCGCTCGCCTCCTTGTCCCGCGCGCTCGATGCGCAAAAGGCGGGTGCATTCGCAGGCGAAATCGCGCCCGTCACTGTGACGACCCGCAAGGGAGAGGCCATCGTCGATGCCGATGAACAACCCGCGACCGCACGGCCCGAGAAGATCCCGACCCTGAAACCGGCCTTCCGCAAGGACGGCACGGTCACGGCAGCCAACTCCTCGTCCATCTCGGATGGCGCGGCGGCGCTGGTACTTGCGTCACGGGAAGCAGCGGACGCGGCGGGACTGAAGGTCCGCGCCCGTATCCTTGGCCATGCCTCGCATGCCCACGCACCTGCCGAGTTCCCAACCGCACCGGTTCCTGCGGCGAAGAAGTTGCTCGCCAGGCTTGGCTGGACCCCGAAGGACGTGGATCTGTGGGAAGTGAACGAGGCCTTCGCCGTCGTTCCCATGGCGTTCATGCATGAAATGGGTCTTCCGCATGACATCGTGAACGTCAATGGCGGCGCCTGCGCGCTGGGCCACCCGATCGGCGCGTCCGGTGCCCGGATCATGGTCACGCTGCTGAATGCGCTGGAAAAGCGTGGCCTGAAACGCGGGGTCGCCGCGATTTGCATTGGTGGCGGAGAGGGCACCGCCATCGCCATTGAACGCCCATGACCGGCCCGCGTTACACCCCGCTTGTCGCGGGTCTTCCGGCGACGGTTCCGTTCGTCGGCCCCGAAACGCAGGAGCGGGCACGGGGCCGCCCGTTTGCCGCGCGCCTAGGCGCGAATGAAAATACGTTCGGACCCTCGCCGAAGGCGATCGAGGCCATGGCATCGGCTGCGCGCGACGTCTGGATGTATGGCGACCCGGAAAACCACGATCTGAAGGCGGCGCTCGCCGCTCATCATGGGGTTGCCCCGGCGAACATCATCGTCGGTGAGGGGATCGACGGATTGCTCGGTTATCTGGTGCGGATGCTGGTCGGTCACGGCGATACGGTAGTTACCTCGGACGGGGCTTATCCGACATTCAATTTCCACGTCTCTGGGTTTGGCGGCACCTTGGTTAAGGTGCCCTATAACGGCAACCATGAAGACACCGGGGCGCTGATCGAGGCTGCCACGCGAAGCGGCGCGAAACTGATCTATCTGGCCAATCCGGACAACCCGATGGGATCGTGGCACGGGGCCCGGGTCATCAGGCGGATGATCGACGCCGTGCCAGACCGAACGCTGCTGATCCTCGACGAGGCCTATATTGAGCTTGCACCCGAGGATATCTCGCCGGCAATTGAGCCGGACGACCCGCGCGTGGTCCGTATGCGCACCTTCTCCAAGGGTTATGGCATGGCGGGTGCACGGGTGGGGTACGCAATCGGGGCGCCGGCCCTGATCACCGCCTTTAACAAGATACGCAATCATTTCGGCATGTGCCGGATCAGCCAGGTGGGTGCCCTCGCGGCCCTCTCGGATCAGGCGTGGCTGGCTGAGATCAGGGCGCGGGTGGAAATGGCACGAACGGAACTACGCCGCATTGCGACCGCGAACGGCCTGACGCCGCTAGCCTCCGCCACGAATTTCGTGACGATGGATTGCGGGCGCGACGGTGACTTTGCGCGATCCGTTCTGGCGGAACTGATCTCGCGCGATATCTTTGTCCGAATGCCCTTCGTGGCGCCCCATGACCGCTGCATTCGCGTCAGTTGCAGCGGCGCCGAGGATCTGGCGCGGTTTGCAGCGGCCCTTCCTGAGGCGCTTGGTGCCGCGAGGGGCTGAATGGGAAGCCCTTGCCTTGCCAGTTGTAATGCTTTCGGGCTAGATCGCGCAGACCTGCGGCGGCCCCGCGCCGCCACCCAGACAAAGGCACGTACAGCCTGTGACCCGCAGCACGCCCAAATCCGCAGCCGCAAATGCATATACGTCGCATCGGCTTTTCGTGCGGCTTTGGCATGGCTACCTGTCGCGTCACAAATGGGTAATGGCGCTGGCCTTTGTTTTCATGGTGCTGGAAGGATCCACGCTCGCGGCGCTTTCGTGGTCGTTGAAACCTCTTTTTGACCGGGTTTTTGTAGGCGGCGAAGGTGATCTGATCTGGCTCGTCGGCGGGTTCATCCTTGCTCTGTTTCTGATCCGTGCGACGACGCTCATCATCAATCGGTCGCTGCTGACACGAGTTGCGCAAAAGACGTCGACAGCGATGCAGGTCGATCTTTTGGCTCATGTCCTGACGCTCGATGGTCCTTTCTTTCAGATCAATCCGCCCGGCGCCTTGATCGAAAGGGTGCAGGGTGATACGGCGGCGGTGCAAAGCGTCTGGTCTGTTCTGATCACGGGGGTCGGGCGCGATCTGGTGGCGCTTGTATCGCTATTCGGTGTTGCGGTCGCAATCGACCCGCGCTGGACCGTGACGGCGCTTGTTGGCGCGCCGCTCCTCATCCTGCCGACGCTTGCGGTGCAGCGGTATATCCGGCGCAAGACCGATCATGTACGAACCCAGGCGGGACAGCGGGCAACGCGGCTGGATGAGGTCTTTCACGGCATCGCCGCGGTCAAGCTGAACCGGATGGAGGACTATCAGATCTCGCGTTTTCGCGACATCGTCGGCCGGATAGTCCGGGCCGAGGTCAAGACAGCTGCCAGCCGCGCCGCGATCCCGGCGCTAATCGACATCGTCACAGGGCTTGGTTTTTTTGGCGTCCTGCTGCTAGCGGGCGGTGAAATCACGTCGGGCGAACGCACCGTCGGCGAGTTCATGTCGTTCTTTACTGCGATGGCGCTTGCGTTTCAGCCGCTGCGTCGTCTGGGTGACATGGCGGGAACCTGGCAGGTTGCGGCGGCCAGTCTCACGCGGCTGTACCGGTTGTTCGATACCAGACCGGCCATCCGCCATACCCTGGCCGCCCGACCTGCGGACCCGACCAAAACGGGGATCGCCTTTGCTGACGTGCATCTGTCCTATGGTGATCATCCGGTTCTGAACGGCCTGAGCTTTGTCGCGGAGCCGGGCAAGACGACTGCGCTTGTTGGCCCGTCCGGCGCGGGAAAATCGACGGTGTTCAATCTGCTCACGCGGATGGTCGACCCGTCATCCGGCAAGATCACGGTCGGCGGCGAACCCATTGACGAGCTTGATCTGGGCGAGTTGCGTGACCTTTTCTCGGTAGTTTCGCAAGAGGCAGTGCTATTCGACGAGACCATTCGCGAAAATGTTCTTCTCGGTCGCACCGATCTATCGGAAACGGCATTGGCCACGGCGCTCGAAACCGCTCATGTCACCGAGTTCGTGAAAGCCCTGCCGGGCGGGCTCGACACACATGCCGGTCCGCGTGGCTCGGCGTTGTCGGGTGGGCAGCGGCAACGCGTATCCATTGCGCGGGCAGTTCTGCGAAATGCGCCCATACTGCTCTTGGATGAGGCGACGTCGGCCTTGGACGCGGTATCCGAAGCACTGGTACAGGAAGCGCTGGAGCGGCTGAGCAAGGGGCGCACAACGCTGGTGATCGCGCACCGCCTTGCGACCGTGCGCGATGCTGACAAGATCGTTGTGATGGATCGTGGTCGCGTGGTCGAGGAAGGGACCCACACGACGCTGGTTGCCGGGAACGGGCTTTACGCCAGCCTCTGCCGCCTGCAGTTTTCCGAATAACCGTGCCAGCGAGGAGAGTCACCGGGATGATCGGGGAAAACGCGCCGGACCGCAGGGTGATTGCCATTTCCGGCGCAGACCGGGAAAGCTTCCTGCAGGGCCTCGTCACCAACGATGTCCGGCGGCTGTCGTCGGGTTTGGTCTATGCCGCACTGCTGACCGCGCAGGGCAAGTATCTGGCTGATTTCTTTTTGGTCCCCGATGGGGAGCGCATCCTGATCGATATCCATGCCGATCTGGCTGAGGGTCTGATCCGACGGTTGGGAATGTACCGCTTGCGCGCGGATGTGAGTATTTCCGTGACAGAGCTTCACGTCACGCGGGGTCTCGGACCGGTGCCCGACGGTGCTTTTGCCGATCCCCGGCATCCGGACCTCGGCTGGCGGCTTTACAGCGAGACGCCGGGGACATCTCCTGAGATCGACTGGGATGCGATCCGTGTAGCTCACTGCATACCTGAAACCGGGATCGAACTGATCCCTGAAGACACCTATATCCTTGAGGCAGGCTTCGACCAACTGAACGGAGTCGACTTCCGCAAGGGTTGCTATGTCGGGCAGGAGGTGACCGCCCGGATGAAGCACAAGGCCGAACTGCGGAAGCGGTTCCTTACCGTTCGGATTGATGGAAATGCCGAGCCGGGCACGGCCATCACGCTAGGCGATGGACGTTCAATTGGCATGGTCTTTACCGGCTCCGGCGATCGGGCGATCGCTTACCTCCGTATCGATCGGGCAGATGGACCCCTTGCTGCTGGCGATGCAACAATTACGGTGCCGAAACAGGATTAGGTCTTGCACCGGATTTGTGTGGTTGACGCACAAGGAGTGACGCGCGATGGTCCTCGCTTGTCGCAGCAAGCTGGAAATCGCGTGTTCGGTCCCGGAATATTACGAGTCGTTCTGGCGTCTCTGGTTGTTCTTTCTCACACTTCGGGCATCAAGCTCGGAGGGGTTGCCGTGATCGCCTTCTTCATACTGAGCGGCTATTGGGTTACCCGGCAATACGATCTGAAATACCGCCTCGAGACCTCACCTCTGCGGACATTCTACCTGTCGCGTTTCTTACGCCTCTATCCTGCCTATGTCGTAGCGCTGGTTCTCGCCTTTGCGGTGCGAAAGGGATTTGGTCTCCCCTACGATCCGGACTGGCCGCAAGCCCTACCGCTGTTGGGGGTGGCCACGCATTCGCACGATCTTTTAGGGGTATCGTGGTCGCTTGACCTGGAAATGCAGTTCTACCTGATCGCCCCCCTAGCCTTTCCTTTGCTCAAGCGTGGCGCATTCATCTTGTGCCTGATCGCGTTGTTCACTTGGATCGGCTTTCAAATTAAGGAAGCCACCGGCCTCGCGACCGTCTTCATCTACATCGCGTCTTTTGGGCTCGGCGCGCTTATTCATGCGTGGAACCTGACCTTCAGCGGATATCACGCTGCAATCGGGATCGTGGTGGCACTACTGATCCTGATAGCCTTCAAGATCGGTTTTCCTGGCGCTCCGGAGATCGCCGCCGAGGCGCGCTTCGGCGTGGAAGGGGCGGGACCGACGCTTTTTGTCGGTCTGATGTTGGTTCCGCTTGTCGGCTGGGCGGTTCGGTTGCCGTCGGGCAGGTTCGATCGCTATGCGGGCGATTTTTCCTACAGCCTCTATCTCGTTCACTATCCTTTCTTCTTTGTCATACGGAAGATGGCGGGTGGTGAGATCGGCGATATCGGAAAACTGGCAATGATCGCCGGAGCCTTCGCATTTGCGGCGCTGTTCTTCCTTGTCGTAGACCGGTCGGCTGAAAAATGGCGGGCCAGTTACATCCGTGGACTGCGACGCAGGGCAGAAGCCAAGCAAGCATAAGGAAACCGCCGACAGGTGGCCGGCGGTTTAACAATCAGAGGCTGCCCGGATCAGGCGCGCTCGGAATATTCCATGAATTCGGTGTGGACGATGATGTCCTCGTCCTGGCCGATGAAGGGCGGCACCATGATGCGCACGCCATTGTCGAGGATCGCAGGCTTGTAGCTGTTAGCGGCCGTCTGGCCCTTCACCACCGGCTCGGTCTCCACGACCTTGCAGACCACCTTCTGCGGCAGCTGCATCGACAGCGCCTCTTCGCCATAATACTCGATCGTCGCGACCATCCCGTCCTGCAGGAAGGGGCGGCGGTCGCCGAGGAGGTCGGCGGGCAGTTCGATCTGCTCGAAGGTCTCGTTATCCATGAAAACCAGCATGCCGTCGTTTTCATAGAGGAACTGCTGGTCCTTCTGGTCCAGCCGCACGCGCTCCACCTTGTCCTCGGACCGGAAGCGCTCGTTCAGCTTGCGGCCATCGCGCAGGTTTTTCAGTTCCACCTGGGCAAACGCGCCGCCCTTGCCGGGCTTGACGTGGTTGACTTTCACGGCGGCCCAGAGGCCCCCGTCATGCTCCAGCACATTGCCGGGGCGGATTTCATTGCCGTTGATCTTGGGCATCGGACCGAACCTTATCGGAAGGTTGAAAGGAATTGGGCGGCACCTATATATGCCGGGCAGGTTTGTGGCAAGCCAACTAGATAAAGTGTGCCCTTTGCCGAAGCTATGCGCTATAAGCATGGCTGTTATTCGAAAAGGGGAATACCGAATCGACGGCGTTTTGCCATAGACAGCAGGACGCCGGAAAACGCAAGAGCAATAAGAACGGAAACTGGAAGATGCGCGATTTCGTGGACGGCACCGCATTCAACTACGAGCAAGGCCAGAGGTCGCGTAAGCTTTTCGCGGCTGTGGTCCTCGCGGCGCTGGATGATGCGATTGCCGACGACAAGAAGTATGGCAACGGGCCGGAACAGATCGCCCGTTGGGCGCGGTCGCGTGATGGCCGCGAAGTGTTGTCCTGTGCCGGGATCGACCCCAACGAGCGGGTTGTGAAAGGTCTGATGGAATTTGTAGGCAAGGGTGTACGCACCTCGGTCGCGCTGTCGCGCGAGGAAAGTGAACGCCGCCACGCTGCCGAAGAGGCCGAAGCGGCCTGATCAGTTTATCGCCGCGATGAATTTAGACGCGCCCTTGAGAAAGGGCGCGTTTGTTTTTGGGATAGGTAGATGTGGCCGGTTTCTGACCACGCCGGTCAACGGGCGTTGCGGCTTTCCAATGCGCGGTTGACCTCACGCCGGACCAGCATCCGGATATTGCGGGTCATCCGTTCACCCATCGGGCCCTTGAATTCCTGCCGGATGATCTCTGTGATCAGGTCGCGCAACGCATCGGCATCAAGACCCTCCACGCCGGCAATCTCGTCACCAATACCGGGTGCTGCCGTACCAACCTCGGCTGTCTCCCCCGATTCGGCACTCCGCTCCGGCGCGTCCGCCCGGTCCCAGGGTGCCGTGTCCGTCACCATGTCCTGCGCCGTCAGATTCAGCCGCCGACGGATGCGCCGCCCCGTGGTGCCAACCGCCGCCGACCGCTCAACTGACTGCGGCAACGGACTGGGATCAGAGATGTTCTCGCCTTCCACAAATGCCACGGTATACGTCGGCTCCGCTCTGGTCTCATCCAGATCGCCGGCGATGGGCTCATGATGCTCGGCGTCAACGGTTTCAGAGGTTTCTACTGGTGCAGACATTTCGCCCGAAACTTCGTCGTCCTGTTCATCTTCCGACACAGATTCCCGCTCGGCATCTTCGACTGCATGTTTCGACTGAGGGGCGTGCTCACTACGGTCGGTATCGTCCCCGATATCGACCTCGAATCCGTCCTCGAATGCGCGTTCCAACTCATCATCCGAGGCGCCCGCCCGCGCATGTGCGACTTCGCTGCCATCAGGCTCGAAATCATCGCCGATCCCGGCAACGGCGGCTTCAAGTTCGGCAATCGTGTCTTCCAGCGTGACGCCGCTGCGTCCTTCTGCGGCCACCTCAGGCGCCGAGACACCGCGGTCAATCCGCTGGGCCGAGGTCAGGATCAGCTTGTTGTCGGATTGCGAGTCAACCGCCTTGGCCTCGATCGAATCGAGTCCGGTGGCGTTCGGGCGGCCGACTTCGCGCTTGTCTTCGGAAATCAGGCGCCGGATCGACGAAAGCACATCCTGAATTTCCAAATTTGCCAACGGTTCTGACATGTTGTTTCCTTATCGCCCCCGAACGCAACTTTAGGCCTGTCGGCCCGCTCGGACAACCGTTGTCATGCCATCAGTTCTTCCCGATTGCTTTCAGGACGCGATCCAGGCTCTCGCCCTGCACCGAGGTAGCCGGTGCGGATTTGACCGCGTTGTAATAGGCTTCGGGGTCGTAGATCGGCACGCTCAGGTTCAAATATTCTGCCGTCAGAAGACCCATAGAAGACAAAAGCGAATAAATCGCTACCTGTAGATTTGCCTCGGCCGTGATCCGGTTGGACCGGGCATCGAGAAGCGCTTGTTCGGCATCCAGAACGTCGAGCGTCGTGCGCGCGCCCAGCTTGGCCTCTTCGCGCACGCCATCATAGGCTATGGTCGCTGCGGCGATCTGCCGCTCGGTGGCCGTGATCTGCGCACGGGCGACTTCGATATCGGCCCAGCTGCTGCCGACATTCTGCGTGACGATCACGCTGGTCTGCAAAAGTGCCGATCGCGCGGCGTCGCGGTTGGCAATCGCCTTCCGGTGAACAGCCGACAGCGCGCCGCCCGAATAAATCGTCTGCCGCATCTCGATGCCGATGGATGACGTATTCGCCGAGTTCTCGTTCAGGTTCACCCCTGCCGTTCCGTTGATCACTGGCAGACGCTGGGCTACCGCGAAGGCGACACTCAGATCCGCGCCGGCGGCCTGATGCTGGGCCTGCCGGATTGCCGGATGAGACCGCTGCGCAATCGAGCGCGCATCGTCCAAAACCCGTGGCAGGGCAGGCGGTGTCGGAGCGGTGGCAAGGGCCGTCGGATATTGACCCGTGGTGGCTTTGTACGCTTCACGCGCCGCGGCAAGCTGACCCTCTGCCGCTGCAAGCGAGGCCCGCGCCGCCGCCAGCCGTGCCTCTGCCTGCGCGACATCGGTGCGCGTCACCTCGCCCACGTCGAACTGATCTTGCGTAGCCCGAAGCGTCTCATCAAGGACGCGGACCGAGTTTTGGTTGATGGCGACGTTCTCCATCGCGCTGCGGACGCCGAAGTAAGATGAGACAGCAGAGAGAAGTACGTCCTGCTCGACATTGACGAGGGCTTGACGCGTTGCGAGCACAGCCTCTTTTGCGATGTCGATGTTGATCTTCGAGCGGCCAAAATCGGTAACCAGAACACGGCCCTGAATGGCGAGCGTCGAGGAAACGCCCGGGTTCTGTGGGGAATCGACATGCGATGCACTTGCCACCCATTCGAGAACCGGGCGCAAAGCCGCAACCGCTGAGGCGACATCTTCGTCCGCGGCGCGCAGGACCGCGCGGTTCTGTTCGATCAGGTTGGAGTTCTTGTAGGCCGAAACCAGCGCATCAGCCAGTGTCTCGGATCGGGCCGGGCCGGAAAGTCCGAATGCGCATATGCACGCAACGATCAGCGCCCTGGATGCCGGAAGTCTCATCTTGTTTCATCTTTCGGTTCGTTTCCCGAATCCGTCGAGGAGGCCAGGTCGGGTCGGGTCACAAGGTGAATGCGCGTTCGGTTTCAAAGCCCGGAAGGACCGGGGCGGAGGCGTTGAAGGCAAAGCGCCAGGTGACGCGGCCTTCGTTCTTGTGGCCGATCCGGCACAGCCCGAGCACCCCGTCCATGAAGATGCAGGCAATGCGGCCGCCTTCCTTCAGCTGATCAAGAATTGCCGCAGGTACGGTCTCTGCCGCGCCCTGAATGGTGATGGCGTCGTAGGGGCCGTGCTTTGCCGATCCGGCGGCAAGTGGCCCGGTGATCACCGCGGCATTATCTGCACCGACGTCAGCGAGACGCTGCTCGGCCTGCTGGGCAAGTCCGGTATCTTCCTCTACCGCAACGACGGCCTCGGCCATATGCGCGATCACCGCAGCCGAATAGCCAAGCCCGCAACCGATATCGAGAACCAGATCATCCGATTGGATATCGAGCGCGTCGAGCATCTTCGCCAGCGTGCGCGGTTCAAGCATCACCCGGCCGCCGCCGAGTTCGATATTGTTTCCGACATAAGCCGCCTCGCGCAGTGTGGAGGGCACGAATGTCTCGCGCGGCACCGTCAGCATCGCCTCGATAATCGGGAATTTGGTTACGTCATTGGGGCGCACCTGAGTGTCCACCATCATCGTTCGACGTGCAGCGAAATCGGCCATCTACTGAACTCTTCGGTCTGGTATGTGACTGGCCTGTCTTGCCACAGAACGAGAGGGGGGGCAACGGGGCAGGACGCCGCGCAGTGACGTGGGGCAAGGATATGCAGAACTGAAGTTCTGTGTACTGTCATGTGGGTTCCCCCGAGCGCTCACCGCGCATCAAACCGGGTGTTCTGGCGAACCGAAAATGACCGGCGAGGGGCGATTCTGATCGGATATCAGAGTAATCCTTCCGCGCGAAAGCTCATCTCCCGCGCTTTTCCGATGATGAGGTGATCGTGCAGCGCGATCCCCATGATTCCGGCCGCATCCTGGATCTGTCCGGTGACGGAGATGTCCTGCTCTGACGGAGTCGGATCGCCCGACGGGTGGTTGTGAACAAGGATCAGGGCGGTGGCGTTCAGCTCCAGCGCTCGCTTGATGACTTCGCGCGGATAGACGGGGACGTGATCGACGGTGCCGCGGGCCTGTTCCTCATCGGCGATCAGCACGTTCTTGCGGTCGAGGAAGAGAATGCGGAACTGCTCGGTCTCGCGATGCGCCATCGAGGTGCGGCAATAGTCGAGAAGCTCGTCCCACGACGACAGCACCGCCCGGTTCATCACCTTCGCCCGCGCCAGTCGGTGCGCGGCGGCCTCCACGATCTTGAGTTCCTGCACGACGGCATCGCCCACCCCTTCGACCTCGGACAGCCGGTGCGGTGGGGCGGAGAGGACCCGATTGAAATCGCCGAACCGGTCCAGCAGCCTCCGGGCCAGTGGTTTTACATCCTGCTGGAGAATGGCACGGAATAGGACGAGTTCGAGAAGCTCGTAATCGGGCAGGGCCTGGGCACCGGCCTCTATGAAGCGGGCGCGCAGGCGTCGCCTGTGGTCTTTGATGTAAGAGGGCAGTCGCCCTTGCGGCAATGGTAATTCAGGCGCCTCGTCGCCCGGGAAGAGCGGCAACGGGGCTTCATGAAAGGCACGACTCGGGCACATTGGTCGAGCGTCGCGCGGCATGGTGAAAGAAGAGTTAACGGCTGTCATAAGGTGGGTTTAAAACCACCTTACCCTTTCATTCCGTCCCAGAAATTCTTCACCTTGGAGAAGAAGGATGACCCTTCAGGGTTGTTGTCCTTGCTGAGCTGTTCGAACTCGCGCAGCAATTCCTTTTGCCTGCCGGTCAGGTTCACCGGCGTTTCCACCGCGACCTCGATCAGCATGTCGCCGGTGCCGCCGCCGCGAAGCGCGGGCATGCCCTTGCCACGCAGCCGCATCTGCTTACCGGTCTGGGTGCCAGCCGGAACCTTGACCTTCGACCGCCCGCCATCGATCGTCGGCACCTCGACATCGCCGCCAAGGGCTGCCGCCGTCATCGACACCGGCACCCGGCAATAGAGGTTCACGCCATCCCGCTGGAAGAGCGCGTGTTCGCGGACCTCGATGAAGATGTAAAGGTCGCCCGACGGCCCGCCGCGCATCCCCGCCTCGCCCTCACCGGCGAGGCGAATACGGGTGCCGGTTTCGACGCCTGCCGGGATATTGACCGAAAGCTGACGCTCCTTTTCCGTGCGCCCCGCGCCGTGACAGGTCTTGCAGGGGTTCTTGATCGTCTGGCCCAGACCGCCGCAGGTCGGGCAGGTGCGTTCGACCGTGAAGAAACCCTGCTGGGCGCGGACTTTGCCCATGCCGGAACAGGTCGGACAGGTCTGCGGTTCCGCGCCACCCTCTGCCCCGGTGCCGTTGCAGGACCCGCAGGCGACCGAGGTCGGCACGGTGATCGACTTCTGGACGCCCTTATACGCCTCTTCCAGCGTCACCCGCATGTTGTAGCGCAGGTCGGAACCGCGTTGAGCGCGCTGCCGTCCACCGCCGCCGCGTCCGCCCATGAAGTCGCCGAAGAGATCCTCAAACACGTCCGAGAACGCGCTGGCAAAATCGCCCTGCTGGCCATAACCATGACCGCCGCCACCGCGGGGGCCGCCGCCTTCGAAAGCCGCGTGGCCGAAGCGGTCATAGGCTGCCTTACGGGTGTCGTCCTTCAGGACGTCATAGGCCTCGTTCACTTCCTTGAACTGGGCCTCGGATTCGGGTTTGTCCTTGTTGCGGTCGGGGTGCAGTTCCTTGGCCTTCGTGCGATAGGCCTTCTTGATCTCGTCGGCGGATGCACCGCGCGCGACGCCCAGAACCTCGTAATAATCGCGTTTCGCCATTCTTCGCCCTTTCGGGGAACGCGCGGACCGGCCCGACGGCAAGGGTCAGGCCGATCCTATGGTTCCGGTCGCGTTACTTGCGCTTCTTGTCGTCGCCGAGATCTTCGAAATCGGCATCCACGATGTCGTCATCGACGCCGCGCGGGCTGTCTTCGTCGACTTCGGCTTCACTGCCTTCGGCTTGCTGCGCCTTGTAGATCGCCTCACCCAGTTTCATCGCCGCATCGGTGACGTTCTGGATGCCGCCCTTGATCTTGCCCGCATCCTCGGACTTGAGCGTTTCCTCAAGCGCGCCGATGGCCAGTTCGATCGCTTCGACGGTCGAGGCATCGACCTTGTCGCCATGCTCCTCAAGCGCCTTCTTGGTCGAGTGGATCAGGCTTTCGGCCTGGTTCTTGGCCTCCACCAGCTCCTTGCGGGCCTTGTCGCCTTCGGCATTGACCTCGGCATCCTTGACCATCTTCTCGATCTCTTCGTCCGACAGACCGCCCGAGGCCTGGATGGTGATCGCCTGTTCGCGACCCGTCCCCTTGTCCTTGGCCTTGACTGAGACGATGCCGTTCGCGTCGATGTCGAAAGTGACCTCGATCTGCGGCAGGCCACGAGGCGCGGGCGGGATTTCCTCAAGGTTGAACTGGCCCAAGAGCTTGTTGTCTGCCGCCATTTCCCGCTCGCCCTGGAAGACGCGCAGGGTCACGGCGTTCTGGTTGTCCTCGGCGGTGGAGAAGATCTGGCTCTTCTTCGTCGGGATCGTGGTGTTGCGGTCGATGAGGCGGGTGAAGACGCCGCCAAGCGTTTCGATGCCGAGCGACAGCGGTGTCACGTCCAGCAGGACCACGTCCTTCACATCGCCCTGAAGCACACCGGCCTGAATGGCGGCACCAAGGGCCACAACCTCGTCCGGGTTCACGCCCTTATGCGGTTCCTTGCCGAAGAAGTTCGTCACTTCCTCGATCACCTTCGGCATCCGGGTCATACCGCCGACCAGAACGACCTCGTCGATATCGCCTTTCGACAGGCCCGCATCCTTCAGCGCGTCGGCGCAGGGCTTCATCGACTTCTTGATGAGGTCTGCAACCAGCGATTCCAGCTTCGCCCGGGTCAGTTTCATGACCATGTGCAAGGGCGTGCCGGTGTTCTTGTCCATCGAGATGAACGGCTGGTTGATCTCGGTCTGCTGGCTGGAGGAAAGTTCGATCTTCGCCTTTTCCGCCGCTTCCTTCAGACGCTGAAGCGCCATCTTGTCGCCGGTCAGGTCGACGCCATGCTCTTTTTTGAACTCTTCGGCGAGGTAGTTCACGATGCGCATGTCGAAGTCTTCACCGCCAAGGAAGGTATCGCCGTTGGTCGACTTCACTTCGAAAAGGCCGTCGTCGATCTCAAGGATCGTGATGTCGAAGGTGCCGCCGCCAAGGTCATAGACCGCGATGGTTTTGGTCTCTTTCTTGTCGAGACCATAGGCGAGGGCGGCCGCAGTCGGTTCGTTGATGATGCGCAGCACCTCAAGACCGGCGATCTTGCCCGCATCTTTCGTGGCCTGACGCTGGGCGTCGTTGAAATAGGCCGGAACCGTGATGACGGCCTGCGTGACGCTTTCGCCCAGATAGCTCTCGGCGGTTTCCTTCATCTTCTGAAGGATCACGGCGCTGATCTGCGCGGGGGAATATTTCTCGCCCTTCACCTCGACCCAAGCGTCGCCATTGCCACCGTTGACGATGGAGTAGGGGACAAGCTTTTTGTCCTTCTCGACTTCAGGGTCGGTCATGCGGCGGCCGATCAGGCGCTTGACCGCGAAGACGGTGTTGGTGGGGTTTGTGACCGCCTGGCGCTTGGCCGGCTGGCCGACGAGGCGTTCGCTGTCGGTGAACCCGACGACGGAGGGGGTGGTGCGGGCGCCTTCCGAGTTTTCGATGACGCGCGGCTGCGACCCGTCCATGATGGCGACGCAGGAGTTCGTGGTCCCGAGGTCGATCCCGATGACTTTAGCCATATGTATACCTTTCCTTCGGCGATTAAGTGGCGCCAGATCCGATTGCGGCCTCTGGCCCCGATCCCAAGATTTCGGCCGGGTATGGCACCCTGACCGGCTTCGCAGGGTATATAAGGAGGGGCATGGGGCGCTGCAAGCGCTCTGGCAGTAGGAAAAACAGGGAAAATTTGTGGAAAACCGATCCGCGCAATCAAAGCGTGCCGACGCGCCCGTGCCGACCGCTGTCATCAACGGCGCAACCCTGTTTTCTGGGTTGCTCGACGGGGCAGACCAGGCGCGGATTATTGACGATATCCGCCGGGTGGTCACGGCTGCGCCGCTTTTTTCGCCACTGACGCCTTGGGGCAAGCCGATGTCGGTCAGAATGACGTCGGCGGGAAAGTATGGCTGGTTTTCCGACCGCAAGGGCTATCGTTACACAGACCGGCATCCGCAAGGCGGCACATGGCCCCCGATCCCGGCCAGCGTGCTGGATATATGGGGTCGCCTCGTCGGGTCGGAACGGACGCCGGATTGCTGTCTGGTGAACTTCTACACCGACGGCGCACGGATGGGCCTGCATCAGGATCGGGACGAGGCGGACTTTCGCTGGCCGGTCCTGTCGGTCAGCCTTGGTGACGACGCGCGGTTCCGGATCGGCACCACGACGCGCGGAGGCCCGACCGAAAGCGTCCGGCTGCGTTCGGGCGACGTTCTGCAGCTGGGTGGAGAGGCGCGGCTTGCCTACCACGGTATAGACCGGATCATGCCAGGCACATCATCGCTTCTGCCAAAGGGTGGACGGATCAATCTGACCATGAGGGTTGTCGACTAACGCCCGGCCGTCCAACTAAGCGACGCATTTCGACGGGTATAGAACTCGCCCATCAGGCCCAGGATAAGAAGCGCGAGCGTTATATAAAGCGGATAGGTAAGCGACGTTTTCTGCGGGTAATAGTTGATGAACGCGTAACCGCGCGCTTGGTCGATGATATGAAAGAGCGGATTCCAGTCGAACATCTTCAACATCGCATAGCTCAACGTGTTCGCGACGAACATCTTGCCCGAGGCAAACATGTTGACGCGCATATAAAGCGTACGCGCCAGCTTGACGAAGTCCGGCCACCACGGCCGCATGGCCATTACCACCATCCCCACTGCGACACCATTTAGCCAGGAAAGAAGCAAAATGCCCAGGCAGGACACGGGATCGTCAATTTGTATTGGGCCGAAGGCTATATGATAGACGCCGAGTATTACCGTGACCGACAAGACCTGGATGTAGAGTGATGCCAGGGCAGAAGAACAGATCGCCACTGCCGTGTTCATCGGCGCGTGCAGCATCATCGCCGAGGTCGGCCCGTCAGCAGACAGGACAGCCCCCATCGCCTTAGTATTGGCCATGAACAGGAAGATGCCCGACATAAGGTAGACGACAAAATCCCCCCGGATCGCATTGCCACGCATCCCCAGGAAATTGAACATAACATAGAAGACCGCGATGAGCAGAACGGTCTGAAAAATGTTCATTATCAGCCCGACCATCGCGTGACGGTGGGATCGACGGACGGACTGGACGGTACTGTGATAAATCAGTTCAAGAACCAAGAGCGCCGAGTTAAACCCCGATTTCTGTGTCTCGACCCTGAACATCTCTCGCGTCGTTTCCGCTTGTGGTACGTTGCCTCAAGGTTTTTCGCACAGGAATCTTGCCGTTCCTTTAGCGCGCGATCATAAGGTTAACCGCATTTGCGATCAACTGAGCGTATCGGGAGAAACCGTTGGATCATGAACACCTCACCCGCGTGATGCGCCGTCTGGCGCTCGAAGCAGGCGACCGGATCATGGCGATCTACAATGCCGAGGACTTCGAGGTGCGCTCCAAGTCGGATGCAAGCCCTGTGACCGAAGCCGACGAGGTCGCCGACGCACTGATTTCTGAAGGGTTGGCCGAGGCATTCCCCTCCGTTGCGATCGTGACCGAAGAGCAGGCGACGAGCCACGGGCAGGCGGTTTCTACCTTTCTCATCGTCGATCCACTCGACGGAACCAAGGAATTCATCCAGCGGCGTGGCGATTTTACCGTGAACATAGCCTATGTCGAAGATGGCGTTCCTCTCCGCGGGGTCGTCTATGCACCGGCAAAGGGCCGCCTGTTTTACACTCTCCCTGACGGCCGCTCGGTCGAAGAAAAGGGAGATTTCGACAAGGAAGAGTCGGGCGAGCAGGTTGCACTCGGCGTTTCGGTGCCGGACAATCGGGCATTGATGGTCGTCGCCTCCAAATCCCATCGCGATCAGGCAACTGACGACTATATCGGCCGCTACGCCGTGCGCGACATGACCAGCGCGGGATCGAGCCTCAAATTCTGCCTTGTCGCAACCGGCGAAGCGGACCTCTACCCGCGTCTGGGGCGCACGATGGAATGGGATACGGCCGCCGGTGATGCCGTTCTGCGCGGCGCTGGCGGAGAAATGGTACGGTTCGACGATCACACGCCGTTCACCTACGGCAAACCCGGTTTCGAGAATCCCTTTTTCATCGCCTATGCTCCCGGCGTTCTTCTGGTGAAGGAATGAGCGTCCTTATCGTCATTCCGGCGCGCTATGCCTCCACCCGCTATCCGGGCAAGCCGCTTGTTGCCTTGACCGGTGCCGATGGACGGGCCCGTACCCTGATCCAGCGCAGTTGGGAAGCCGCGATGCAGGTTTCCGGCGTCGACCGCGTCGTAGTCTCGACCGATGACGACCGTATCCGGTCCGTCGCAGAAGGCTTCGGCGCCGAGGTCGTCATGACGTCAGAGGCCTGCCGCAACGGGACCGAACGCTGCGCTGAGGCGCATGAAGTTCTGGGTGTTCGATATGATATTGTCGTTAATCTTCAAGGAGATGCTCCACTGACACCGCACTGGTTCGTCGAGTCTTTGATCGCCGGGCTGCTTGCGGATCCCGAAGCCGATATCGCGACCCCGGTACTGCGTTGCGACGGGCGAGCTCTCAAGGGATTCATCGAGGATCGCCGCCATGGGCGTGTCGGCGGAACCACTGCGGTTTTCGGTAAGGGCAACCGCGCGCTTTATTTCTCGAAAGAAGTGATCCCCTTTACCGGCAGACAATATAGCGACGATGAACCGACGCCGGTCTTTCACCATGTCGGTGTCTATGCCTACCGGCCTGCGGCGCTCGCCGCCTATCCCGGCTGGCCGACCGGCCCGCTTGAAGCCCTCGAAGGTCTGGAACAACTCCGCTTTCTGGAGCAGGGCAGGCCGGTTCTCTGCGTCGAGGTGGAGGCGCGTGGCCGTCATTTCTGGGAACTCAACAATCCCGAAGACGTGCCGCGAATCGAAGCGATGCTGAGACACATGAACATGAACTGAATTTCCCGTACGGGTTGCATGGAGATTCGTGATTGGCTAGGGAAAACCTGACTACAATCTAGGCATACCAAGGCCTACCGTTGCCAAATCGGCCCGCTGTTAGCCAAATTTAGTCACTGCGGGTCGTACAAATGTCGTATCCTTGCTCTAGTACCAAAAGCAGGGCATGAACTGAGCAGCGCTTTAGGGGACAGCCGAACGGCTGAGCGCTGCGATAAATTGGATGGTGTGTGATGAAGCGCAGAGTCACAAAGGCGATTTTCCCCGTTGCCGGTCTCGGAACTCGATTTCTTCCAGCGACAAAGTCGATTCCAAAAGAAATTATGACGCTCGTCGACCGTCCGTTGATCCAGTATGCGATCGACGAAGCCCGCGCGGCCGGTATCAAAGAGTTTATTTTTGTTACCTCGCGCGGCAAGGGTGCGCTTGAGGATTACTTCGACCACGCCAACGAGCTGGAGGCGCACCTCCGGAAATCCGGCAAGGATGACCTTCTGGACGTTCTGCGCGCAACCAACATGGAATCCGGCGCCATCGCCTATATCCGCCAGCACAAGGCGCTCGGCCTAGGCCACGCGGTCTGGTGCGCGCGCCGCCTTGTCGGGAACGAGCCCTTTGCGGTGATCCTGCCGGATGACGTGATTGCGGCCGAAAAGCCCTGCCTTCAGCAAATGGTCGAGGCACATGCCGAGATCGGCGGCAACATGGTCGCCGCGATGGAAGTTGCGCCGGAAAAGGCATCCTCCTACGGTGTACTCGACGTGTGCGACGATATGGGCGCCATGGTCTCGGTCAAGGGCATGGTCGAAAAGCCCAAAGCCCATGAAGCACCTTCGAACCTTGCTGTGATCGGCCGCTATATCCTGACGCCGAAGATCATGCAGAACCTGAACAAGATGAAATCCGGCGCCGGGGGCGAAATCCAGCTCACCGATGCGATTGCCGAAGAAATCCGGAAATCGAACAATGTCTACGGTTTCCGCTTCCGCGGCCAGCGTTTCGATTGCGGGTCCAAGGCAGGTTTCCTTCAGGCCACCGTGGCATTCGGCCTCGCGCGTGACGAATTGCGCGACGAATTTCAGCAGTTCCTCATCTCGATGACGGCGGTTCGGAAGGCTGCCGAGTAAGGACGCATGACCCGGCATATTCTGGTCACTGGGGGCGCCGGCTATGTCGGGTCTCATGCCTGCAAGGCGCTGAAACTCGCAGGCTATACGCCCATCACGTTCGACAATCTCGCGACCGGATGGCGGGACGCCGTAAAATTCGGTCCGCTTGAGGAAGGCGATCTTGCCGACCGGGCGCGGCTTGACGAGGTCTTTGCCCGCTGGCAGCCCGAGGCGGTCCTGCATTTCGCCGCGATCAGCCTTGTCGGCGATGCGATGCGCGACCCCGGTACCTACTGGCGCGTCAATGTCCTCGGTGCGCTGAACCTCATTGAGGCGTCTCTGGCCTCCGGGTGCCGGAACTTCGTCTTTTCATCGACCTGTGCCACGTACGGCGATCAGGACGGTGTGATCCTGGACGAAGAGACGCCGCAGTATCCCTTGAACGCCTACGGAAAGTCCAAACTCGCGATAGAGCAGATGCTCGGCGATTTCGGGGCGTCGCATGGTATGAACTCAGTCATCTTCCGGTATTTCAACGTCGCGGGCGCCGATCCGGATGGCGAGTTGGGTGAATTCCACAGGCCGGAAACCCATCTTATCCCCCTGATGCTGGATGCGATCGACGGGCGCCGCCCCGCTTTGACCGTTTTCGGAACCGACTATCCAACCCGGGACGGAACCTGCGTGCGGGACTATGTGCATGTCGCTGATCTCATCGATGCGCATATGGCTGGATTGAAATGGCTGGAGGCTGGACACGGTTCGCGAGCCTTCTGTCTCGGCACTGGCAAGGGGTTTACGGTACGCGAAGTTATTACCCAGTCGCGCGCCGTCACGAACCGGGAAGTCCCGGTGATCTATGGTGAACGTCGTGCGGGCGACGCCGTCAGCCTTGTTTGCGGAAGCGAGCGGGCGGTGCGCGAGCTTGGCTGGACGCCGTTCCGTTCGGACCTGACTACGATGATTACCGATGCGTGGCGCTGGCACCAGTCCGGCGACTACAACGAATAGGGCATCCGGGGTTCGGAACAGGTTTCCGACAACCTTCTGGAGTCACTTGCCAATCATATCGCGGAAACGATGAATCCACAGTTTACCGGCACCGTGCCGATCTGTATTCTTTCCCGACAGGAGACGGGGACGAGGCAGGACGGCAGGAACTGGGACGACCGGGCTTGGGCGCGGTCGCTTGAAACTCGGTCTTAAGCAGCTTGCATTTATCAGTTGACCCGCCTGCGGGGGCGCGGCGTCGAGAGGATCGATTGGGCATCTGGGAACGATACCGGCTGCGGCTGAAGCGCAAGCAGCTGCGCTTGCGGGCCTTCCGCAAGCGCCGTGAGTTGTCGCCGCTGAAGGATCGGACATCGTCCATCGGTCCCCGCGACGTTATCGCCGTCGCGGTCCTGCGCAACGAATGTGTGCGCCTGCCGTATTTCCTGCGCTATTACCGTGACCTTGGGGTCCGGCATTTTTTCATGATCGACAACGGATCGACCGACGGTTCGCGGGAGTATCTGGCCCAGCAGGAAGATGTGTCGCTCTGGTCGACCAATGCCAGTTATAAGGCCGCGCGGTTCGGCGCGGACTGGCTAAACTGGCTATTGTTCCGCTATGCGCGCGGGCACTGGATCCTCGCGCTCGATGTCGATGAGTTCTTCGTCTATCCGTTCTGCGATACCAGACCGGTTCAGGCGCTGACCGACTGGCTGGACACCTACAATGTTCGCAGCTTCCCGGCGATGGTGCTGGATATGTATCCCAAGGGGCCTGTCGGTGCGGATAGATACCGTGAAGGCCAGAACCCATTCGAGATTGCCGCCTATTTCGACGCGGGTAATTACACCATTTCCAAGAATCCCAGTTTCCAGAACCTCTGGATACAGGGCGGTCCGAGAGCACGGACAATGTTCTCCGATGCGCCTGAGGACGCACCATCGCTGAACAAGATCCCGCTGGTGAAATGGCATTGGTCCTACTGTTTTGCCAGTTCCACCCACATGCTCTTGCCGCGCGGTCTGAACCAGATCTATGACGAATGGGGGGGCGAGAAGGCTTCGGGCTGTCTTCTCCACGCCAAGTTCCTGTCGACCTTCGAGGCCAAGGTGGAAGAGGAACTTGAACGGCGGGAACATTTCGCCGGCAGCCGGGAATACCTCGCCTACGCCGAGTCGCTGAAGGGCGAGACCAATCTCTGGTGCAAATGGTCCGAGAAATACGTGAACTGGCGGCAGCTTGAGATCCTTGGACTGATGTCGAAGGGCAACTGGGCATGAGGATCGGCGCGTGACGGTTGGCTTCATCATGATGTGCCACACAGCGCTGGATCGCGCCGCGCAGGTCGCGCGGTTCATGGCCGAGGCCGGCTGCCCGGTCGTGATCCATGTCGACAAGCGGGTGCGCCACCGGTCTTATGACAAGCTGGTCGCGGCACTTTCGGATATCGATACGATCAGTTTCTCGGAACGGTTCGCCTGTGACTGGGGAACCTGGTCGCTCGTCGCCGCAACACAGGCGGCATCCGAACAGATGCTGGCCCGGAACAAGGCGGTTCGGCATGTTTTTCTCTCCTCCGGTTCCTGTCTGCCGCTGCGCCCGCTGCCCGAACTGATCGCCTATCTCGATGCGCGGCCGACGACGGATTTCATTGAAAGCGTGACCACTGCGGATGTCGGCTGGACCATTGGTGGGCTCGATGTGGAACGGTTCACCCTGCGCTTTCCGTTTTCGTGGCGAAAGCAGCGGAAGGCCTTCGATTTCTATGTCCGGCTTCAGCGGCGTTTCGGCTTCAAACGCCGCATTCCCGAAGGTCTCGACCCTCATCTAGGATCGCAATGGTGGTGCCTGACCCGTCAGACATTGTCGGCCATTCTGGAAGACCCGAACCGCAAGGCCTATGACCGCTATTTCCGCCGCGTGTGGATCCCGGATGAAAGCTACTTCCAGACGCTGGCGCGGATCTATTCGACACGGATCGAAAGCCGGTCGCTGACACTGTCGAAATTCGACTATCAGGGCAAACCGCACACCTTCTACGACGATCATTTGCAGCTTCTGCGCCGGTCAGACTGCTTCATGGCGCGGAAGATCTGGCCGAAGGCCGACCGGCTCTATCGCGCGTTCCTGTCGCCGTCATCCGAACAGGCGGCCCGGGCGGAACCCAATCCCGGCAAGATTGACCGACTTTTCGCCAAGGCGGCGGAACGGCGCGTCCGCGGCCGGGCGGGGCTATACATGCAAAGCCGGTATCCCGTGCAGGACCACGAAAACGGTAAGACCTGTGCTCGCTATTCGGTCTTTCATGGCTTTTCCGATCTGTTCGAAAACTTCGATATCTGGCTGTCGAAGGCCATCGGGGGCCGCGTCCACGGGCATGTCTTCGGCCCCGGGCGGGTCGAGTTCTCGGGCGGCGAGAAAATCTTTAATGGTGCGCTGACCGACAGCGCAGCGCTTCGCGACTACAACCCAAAATCCTTCCTGACCAACCTGATCTGGAACACCCGGGGTGAACATCAGTGCTTCCAGTTCGGCCCCCGAGACAATCAGGACTGCAACTGGTTCATGGCGACCGATCCCAACGCGCAAATTTCGGTCGTCTCGGGGACATGGGCCATTCCGCTAATGCGCCAGAACAGCAACTTTTCCGAAATCCGGCGCGAGGCGGCGCGGCTTCAGAAGATCGAGAAAGAACATCTGGATATCCTGGGCACGATGTATGTGAAGGCCCGTGTCAGGGTCTGGACGATGGCGGAGTTCATCGAAAATCCCATGGAACCCCTGCAAGCCATCATTGACGAGATACGCCCCCGTGCTACCCGCCGCCTGACGGAAGCACCACGCATGGTCGATCTGACCGGGTTCGGCCAGTTCCTGCAGAACCTCAAGAACCAGGGCATGCAGCCGACCGTGATGGGCGACTTCGCCAATGTCGGCGAACCGCAACCAGCAGACCGGGATCGTGGTCGCCCCTATATCGTGCGATAAGGTGGGTATGTGACCAAGGCATTCGACTATTTCGTGATCCTCGCAGAGATGCGGACGGGATCGAACCTGCTTGAGGCGACGCTGACCCAGGTGGATGGCCTCCATTGCCACGGCGAGGCGTTCAACCCCGACTATGTCGGTTCGCCAAAGCTCAATGCGCTTTTCGGCATGTCCATGGCCGACCGGCTGAAGGACCCTCTGGCGCTGCTCCATCGCATACGCAGTGCCGACGGCTTCAATGGCTTCCGCTTCTTCTTCGATCACGAGCCGCGCGTGGTCGATGCGATCCTGAACGACCCGCGCTGCGCCAAGATCGTGCTGACCCGCAATCCGGTCGATTGCTACATCAGCCTCAAGATCGCCTATAATACCAAGCGCTGGCAGCTGACCGATGTGAAGGACAAGATCGCTTGGAAGCCGCCCTTCAAACCGGCGGAGTTCGAGGCCTTTCTGCAAGATCGCCAAGAGTTCCAGATCCGCATCCAGAACGCGCTTCAGATCACCGGTCAGACCGCGTTTTATATGGACTATGAGGATTCACTGCGCCCCGAGGTGATCAACGGGCTTCTCAAGCATCTGGGGTTTGAAGCAATGATCGACAGCGTCGCGGACACGCTCGTGCGCCAGAACCCGGAAGAGATGGCCGACAAGGTTCGCAATTTCCCCGAAATGGAAGCGGCTTTGCAGCGGATCGACTGGTCGAACCTAGCCCGGACACCGAATTTCGAACCGCGCCGCGGCCCCGGCGTGCCGCGCTTTATCGCGGCGGCAGGCGCGCCGCTTCTTTACATGCCGATCCAGCCCTTGGGTGATGGGCCGATACGCGACTGGCTGTCACGCCTCGGCAAGGGCGGTCTGGCCGAGGACTTCACGCAAAAGACGCTTCGCGCGTGGATGCGAAAGGCGCCGGGTCATCGCAGCTTCACCGTGATCCGGCATCCGTTGACCCGCGCCCACGACATCTTCGCCGCCGTGCTCGATCGCGACGGACAGGCTGATCTGCGCCGGGCGCTGCGGGCGCAATACGATGTGGCCCTGCCGCCAGACGAGGAACTGGCGGGGATGAGTGCCAGCGACTACCGCGCTGCCCTGCTTGGCTTCCTGCGGTTCCTGAAGGTCAATCTGAACGGGCAGACGCCGCACCGGCAAGACATGCTCTGGGCCAGCCAATGGACGATCATTCAGGGATTTGCCCAGTTCGCGCCGCCCGACCTTCTCTGCCGCGAGGACCGGCTGGAGCAGGATCTGGCGTTCCTGTGTCGCGGCGCCGGGGTCAAATCGCCGCCGCAGGCGCCACGGACAGAGCCGCTGGCACCGGTGCCGCTCGCCGCGATCCATGACGATGAATTGGAGGACGCAGCACGGGATGCCTATCCGCGCGACTACGTCACTTTCGGGTTCTCCCGCTGGAAACCGCTCGACTGAACGTCAGGCCGCTTGGTTCGACCGTGCCTCGGTCAGGACGGCGTGCAGGGCCGCTGGGTCGGCGTTTGCGCGCAGTTTCGCGCAAATCGAGGACTCGCGCATCGTCCGAGAGACGAGCGCGAGTGCCTTCAGATGTTCGACGCCGGCATCCTTCGGCGCAAAGAGGGCAAAGACCAGATCGACCGGCTGGCGGTCGACAGCGTCGAAATCCAGCGGCTTTTCCAGCCGCAGGAAGACGCCAACGACATGATCGAGCCCTTCGAGCCGGGCATGCGGCAGCGCAACGCCATGACCGACACCGGTCGGGCCCAGGCTCTCACGCTCCTGAAGCGCGTCTACGGTGGCGGTCGCCTCCAGCCCGTAGATGGACTGGGTGATGTCACCCAGATCCTGAAACAGACGCTTCTTGCTGGTGGCGTGTCCGAGGACCCGGACCGCCGCCGGCTTCAAAAGGCTCGATAGTTCCATGTGCCCTAACTGTTCCTGCGCCGTCGTGGCGCTTTGTCTAGCCGGTCGACGTGTCGATCCAGCCTACATTCCCATCATCCCGGCGGTGGACCACACTGACCCCGCCGTTCTTTTCGTTTCGAAACACCAACAACGGCGCCCCGGCCAGTTCCATCTGCATGACCGCCTCACCAACCGAAAGGGACGGGATCTGAGTCTCCATCTCGGCGATGATCATCGGTTGCAGGCTTTCCGGCTCAGAATCCGCCGCTTCACCATTCGCGGCGAGCACATACATGGGTGCGCCCGCAAATTCAACCGGGGCCGTACGGTCACGATGGTGATCCCGCAGACGCCGCTTATAACGCCGAAGCTGCTTATCCATCTTTTCACGGCATGCTTCGAACGCCGAATAGATCTCCGTCGCCTGTCCCTTCGCGGACGCGGTCAGGCCGGTCGAAAGGTGCACCGTGGCTTCGCAGGAATACTCATGTGCATCGCGGGCGAAGATCACCGTCGCGTCGGTCGGGCGCTGAGAATATTTTTCGACCGTTTCTGCAAGTTCCGACCGCACATGGGTCTGAAGCGCATCGCCGACGTCGATCTGCCTGCCACTGATTCTGTATCTCATGACACCTCCTTTTTTGGGTGAGTTGATTCTCTGCCTCTCGCCCTGAATGCTCAGGACGACTGAATTGGATACATTTTTTGCGATTTTGCCTTGTGCACGCCTGGCGGCTGGTTCTGTCTGAAAACCTTCCGACGCTATCGCCCGATCAATGAGGGTACGCGCATGCATTTGATATATTTGGCGACAATTCGGCACGGGATGTCAACGCCCTCTTTGACCTATCTGGCCGATATCGGTTCATGGTGAGGCGAGGTAGAAGCTGTTTTTTGCGCGCATGCCCAGATCGTGAAACGCCGCCTTCTGAAGTGCCGGAACGGCGAGCGCGGGGGCTCAGGTCAGGAGATGCGGAAACTCTGCCCCAGATAGACACGACGAACGTTTTCATCGCGCACGACTTCGTCGGCCGTGCCGCTCATCAGAACGGTCCCGTCATGCAGGATATAGGCGCGGTCAACGATCTCCAGTGTCTCGCGGACATTGTGATCGGTGATCAGCACACCGATTCCGCGCGACTTCAGATCGTGAACCAGGGTGCGGATATCACCGACCGAGATCGGATCGACACCTGCGAACGGCTCGTCCAGAAGCAGGTATTTCGGGTTGGCCGCCAGACAACGCGCGATCTCCACCCGCCGCCGCTCGCCGCCTGACAGGGCCAGCGCCGGCGCGCGGCGCAGATGGGTGATCGAAAACTCCGACAGCAGTTCCTCAAGCCGTTCGCGGCGCTTGTGGATGTCGCTTTCGGTGATTTCCAGAACAGCGAGGATATTGTCCTCCACCGACAGGCCGCGGAAGATCGAGACCTCCTGCGGCAGATAGCCGATGCCCAGCCGCGCGCGGCGATACATCGGCAGACCGGTCACGTCGCGCCCGTCGATCAGCACCTGACCGCTGTCGGCGGCGATCAGCCCGGCGATATTGTAAAAGCACGTCGTCTTGCCCGACCCGTTGGGGCCGAGCAGCGCCACCACTTCGCCCCGCGCCAGCTCGATCGACACGTCGCGGATCACCGGGCGACGGCGATAGCTTTTGCGCAGATGAACCACCTTAAGGCCCGCGCTGCCCTCCGCGACTTTCAGGTCCGGGCGTTGGGGCATCAATTGGCCCCCGGCTGTAGAACGGTCTTGACCCGGCCTTCCATCCGGCCGGTGCCCGACGCAAGATCGACGACCAGACGCTCGCCTGCGATCGTGCTGCCATTCTGGGTCAGAAGAACGCTGCCGGTCATGACGACCTCTCCGGCCGTGACGGAATACACAGCTTCCTGCGCCTCGGCCGCTTCCGAACCGTTGACCAGCGTCACGCCGCCTTTGGCATGCAGTCTTTCGATCCGGGTCCGGTCCTGTCCGCCGTATTCGACCAGCACCTCATCCGCCGACAACCGCATGTCGCCCTGTCCGATCAGGACATTGCCGGTGAAGGTCGCGGTTCCGTCGGTCTGGCTGACATTGAGTTGATCCGCAGTCACTTCCACCGGCAGGCTGGTATCGGCGCGAATACCGCCAAACGTTATCGCTGCCCCCTGCGCAAACGTGGAAAGCGGCATGAGTGCCGCCATGGCCAGGATGGCCGTCAGGGCGCGGAGGTTGATCGGCATTTGCGGTCCTTCAGTTCACCGGCTCGTATATCAGCTTCACGCCCTTGTTGAAAACCAGATCATAGCCAGGCATCCCGGCATCACTATGGCTGATTTCCATACCCCCGGCCTCAATCCTGCCAAAAGGGGCGTCCGCCTCCACCTCACCGTCCGACACAAGTTCGGTCCGGTCCAGTGCGCCGTCAAGCCCGGCGGTGATCATCCGGTAACCTTCCGACGTCACAATCACGACACCGCCTGACAACAGCAGTCTTCCTGCCGCGCGGTCCAGCTCGCCCGCAGCCGCCGTCAGGTCGATGCGAAGGCCGTCGCGGGTCTCATAAGCCGCGACCAGCTGTTCGGCGCTGGCCGATCCCTCGCCCTGCGATGGCCGGGCAATGTCCGCACTGACGCTCAGCGCCGCGCCATCGGTGGTGACGGCGGAATATTCCGGCGCGGTGAGCCTTTGGTCCCGCGCCAGAGTGTCGATATCGACCTCGGCATAGGGCAGACTGGCTTCGGTATCGATCCGGCGCGAGAACAGGAAGAGGGTGGAGAGGATCACCAATGCGATAAGCGGCAGCGCAATCTTCAGCCAGAAGATCACGCTGGAATAGACATTGTCCCGCGTCGCCATGGTGTCAGGCCACGCCGGCGCGCAGGCAGTCGTGGATATTGAGGATACCGGCCGCGTGTCCGTCGCCATCAGGGGCAACGACGAAGAGACAGGTGATCTTGCGGTCGCGCATGATCGCCACCGCCTTTTCCGCGACCGATGTGGGGTCAACCGTTTGCGGGCTGCGGGTCATCACCTCGCCCGCCGTATGATCCAGAAGCCCCGCCATATGGCGGCGCAAGTCTCCATCGGTGACGATGCCGGTCAACCGGCCCTGCGAGTCCGTCACGCCGACCACGCCGAAGCCCTTCTGGCTCATCACCAGAAGCGCATCGCTCATCGGTGTCGCCTCGGCCACCAAGGGCAGCGCGTCGCCGCCATGCATCAGGTCGGCCACTTTCAGAAGCCGTGCGCCCAGCTTGCCGCCGGGGTGGAAGGTGCGGAAATGTTCGGGCGTGAAACGGCGATGCTCCATCAGCGCCACGGCCAGCGCATCGCCCAGCGCCAGCGTCATCGTGGTCGAGGTCGTGGGCACGATCCCGGTGCCGCAGGCTTCTTCTGCCGCAGGCAGGGTGATCGCGACATCGGCCTGTGTCAGAAGGGTCGAGCCCGGACGGCTTGCGACTCCGATCAGCGGAATCGAAAAGCGCCTCGTATGGGCGATGATGTCGGACAGTTCCGGCGTTTCACCCGAATTCGACAAGACCAAAGCCACGTCGCCGTCGGTCACCATACCAAGGTCCCCATGGCTCGCTTCGGCGGGATGAACGTATTGCGCGGGCGTACCGGTCGAGGCGAGTGTCGCCGCGATCTTGCGTCCGACATGGCCCGATTTGCCCATGCCCGAGACGATGACGCGGCCCTTCGCCTTCAGGATCAGGTCAACGGCGGCCGAAAAGCTGTCGCCCAAAGCCGCCGACAAGGCGGTCAAGCCCCGCGCCTCGATCTCGATGACGCGGCGGGCGGTAGCAAGGAAGGTCTCGGCGTCGGTCATCGGTCAGTGCCTGTAGATGTCCGCCTCGTCGCCCCAGCCCATCAGGTCCAGAACGGCGCGGGTGGGCAGGAAATCGAAACAGGCCTGCGCCAGATCGGTGCGGCCTTCGCGGGCAAGGCGGGTGTCCAGTTCGGCCTTCAGCCGGTGCAGATAGAGCACGTCGGAGGCTGCATAATCCTGTTGTGCTTCGGTCAGCGTGGCCGCGCCCCAGTCCGACGTCTGCTGCTGCTTCGACACATCGACCCCCAGAAGCTCTTGCAACAGATATTTCAGCCCGTGGCGGTCCGTGAAGGTGCGGACCATCTTCGAGGCGATCTTGGTACAATAGACCGGCGAGGTGGTGACGCCGAAGGCGTTCTTCAAGGCGGCGATGTCGAAACGCCCGAAATGAAAGAGCTTCAGCGTGGCGGGATCGGCGAGCATCCGCTCCAGATTGGGCGCGTGTTTCTGGCCTTTGGCGATCTGCACCAGATGCGCATCACCGTCGCCAGACGAAAGCTGCACGACACACAGCCGGTCACGGCGCGGGTCAAGGCCCATCGTCTCGGTGTCGATGGCGACAACCGGGCCAAGGTTCAGCCCGTCGGGCAGGTCGCCCTGATAAAGATGATAGGCCATGCAGAAACCCTTTTACTGATCCTCCCGGCAATAAGGCTTGCCGGGGCCGGACGCAACAAGGGTGCGGGCCGTCAGGCGGGGCAATGCGCATCGACGATGCGTTGAACCATAGGGGCGAAATGCCAGAAATCCGGCGTTTCCATATCCGGCCGCTTGCCCGCCTCATCGAGATAGCGCACCTGAACGATCTTCTTCAGGTTCGGGTTTTTCTCGAATTCGGCCACTTCCTCGGCGTTCATCGGTCCACCCTGAAGGTTCAGGGAATGGATGGAGGCCTCCGAGAGCCGCCCGAAATAGTCGGGCTTCGTGGCACAGAGATAGCGCTTGGCGGCGACATGGTAGCGGACGCAATCGGTGATGACCGACGGGAAGAATTCGGCCAGCACTTCCGCCCCCGCCTCCTCATGAAACCGGTCCTCGGTATCGTCCATGGAAAACGTCCCGAATTCCGAGGTGAAATGCCCGATATCGTGCAGCAGCGCGCCGACGATAATCTCCTCATCCAGCCCGTTTTGTTCGGCAATGGTTGCGCCCTGCAGCATGTGCTGCGCCATTGTCACCGGCTCACCCAGGTATTCCTCGTCCCCGCAGCGCTCGAAGATATCGCCGAGGAAGGCGACGATATTGTCGCGGCTGAGCGTCGTGAAATCGGGCTTCATTCCGCCGCCTCCGGCATCCGGTGCTCCAGTGCAGCGAGGGTGGACAAGAGGCCGTCCTTGTCCGCGTAACAGCCCTGAAGCCAGCGGGTGCCGCTGCCGGAATAGCCTTTGCGGGCATGCAGCACGCGGGTGTTGTCGACGATGAAGCATTCGCCGGGGTTCAGGCGGAACGTCACCTCCATCGCCGGGTCGTCGATGATCTCGCCCAGACGGCGATAGGCGGCATAATAGGTCGCCATGTCGTCGAAGGGCACGTCGGTGATGGCGGCGGCGGAGCGGTTGTTGAACCGCACGGCGATCAGTTCGCCGTCGGGGGATAGTTCGATCATCGGGCGGCGCGACCGCAGGCGCACACCCTTTTCGCCCGCATATTCGAACCGCGCGCAGTATTTCGTCAGGACGTCGAACCAGTCGGGGTTTTCCTCGCGCAGGCGCAAAGCGGCGGCAAAGCCGTCCACAACCATGTTCTCGCCCCCCGCAGCGGAGCTTTCGAGGCAATAGAGCACCTGAACCGTCGGCACGGGATCGCGATAGGGGTTGTCGGTATGGGCCTGAAGGCCAAGGCCGGTATAGGCGAGGTTCGTTGGGTTGACCTCGGTCCTGACCTCGAAATGGCGGCCGTAATTCGTCTCGCGCACATAGCCGAAAAGCTCCACGACCTTGAAGAGCGCCCCCGGCGTCACCGGCCCACCGGTCAGTTTGCCAAAGCCATAGCGCGCGACTTTGGCCAGCCAGTCGCGCTTTGCTTCCACATTTCCGCTGACCGCACCGAAGTTGGCCACAGGCACATTCGCCATCAGCCGCCCGTCCCAGACCTCGATCCCCGGTGCGGTCCAGCCGGTCTCGGTCAGCGTAGGCCGGTCATAGGCATGCACCTCCAGCCAGTTCAGGTCGTAGGAAATGGTCTTGCACTCTGGTGCGAAGGTCACATTCAGGTCGGTGCCCGCGATCTCTGCCGCCTCGATCCGGATATCGGGGCTGATATCGCGCAGAGCGATCAGGCGCTGGCCATTGCCGGGCGCGCGGGTTTCGGCATCCCAGGCATTGTCGCGCAGCCAGACGGCATGGAACCGCTGTCGCCCCATCCCCGTCTCAAGCGCCAGATAAGCTCCGCCTGCCTCGATCATCACATTACCCATCCCGGTCGTCCTTTCGCGCGTAGAGAACCGGCGACAGTCTCTGGTCATTGAGCTATAAATTCAAATTAAGCGTTCACGATCTGAGGAATTGTTTTCCTAATGGCTGACCGGAGCTTCGATAACTTGCCCCTCGAATGGGTCCGCGCCTTCGAGGCGGCGGCACGATGCGGTAGTTTCACCGGCGCGGCGGGGGAAACCGGGCTGACGCAATCGGCGATCAGCCAGCGCATCGGCCATCTCGAACGACGGCTTGGCACGCGGCTTTTCGTCCGCCAGGCGCGCTCCATTGCGCTGACAGTCGAAGGCGAGGCCTGGCTGCCCCATGTCCGCACGGCGCTGGAAAGCCTGCGCGAAAGCTCCGAAGCGCTCTTCGGTGTCGCCCGCGACAGGCTGACGATTTCGGCCAGCACCTCGGTCATCGACCTCTGGATCGCACCGCGCCTTGACCGGCTGCGGGCTGCGACAGGCGGGCAGATCACATTCCGCACCATGGTGCTCAGCGCCGAGACCGCGCATGACGACGATACGGTCCGTATCCGCTATGGCGCGGGCGACTGGCCACATGCCCTGAAGGTGCCACTTTACTCTGAAGTCATGGCGCCCCTTGCCGCACCGGGGCTGCTCAGCGCCGGGACATCGTGGCATGACCTGCCCCGCATTGCCGTCTCAGGCCCGCGCCCGGGCTGGACCGACTGGGCCGCCCGGACCGGCACGCCGACCACCCCGGTGCCATCGCTGCGCTTCGACACGTTTTCCTCCGCGCTGGCGGCGGCGCGGGCGGGGCAGGGCGTGGTGCTGGGATCTCTGCCGCTCTGTCAGGCCGATCTGCAATCCGGCCTTCTGGTACAGGTCAGCGAGGACCGCCTGGCCCATCACGAAACCTACTGGCTGCTCGCCGCGAAGGAACGGATCAGCCGGTCCCAGTGGGGTGCGCTTTGCGACAGCCTCGCCTCTGGACCCGCCTGATTTTCTTAGCGTCTCGACAGGAACAAACCATGGCCGAATCTTTCGGCCCATGCTAATTCTTGTAGGATGAACGCCGAGAGCCCCAAAATAACGCCTGAACGGCCCGTAATCCGCCAGCTTGACGAAGCGGCTGTGAACCGGATTGCAGCTGGCGAAGTCGTCGAACGCCCGGCCTCTGCCGTCAAAGAACTGGTGGAAAACGCGCTCGATGCGGGTGCTGCACGGATCGAGGTTGCCTATGCCGATGGCGGCAAGACTCTGATCCGTGTCACCGATGACGGCTGCGGCATGACCGCCGAAGACCTTCCGCTGGCGCTCTCACGCCATGCGACATCGAAGATCGACGGGTCGGACCTCTTGAACATCCGCTCCTTTGGGTTCCGGGGCGAGGCTTTGCCGTCGCTCGGCGCGGTGGCGCGGCTGAAGATCACCTCGCGCGCAGAAGGGGCGGAGGCCGCCGCCATTGCGGTCGCCGGTGGTCGCATGGCCCCTGTACGCCCCGCTGCGCTGACGAAGGGCACGGTCGTGGAGTTGCGCGACCTCTTCTACGCGACGCCCGCTCGGTTGAAGTTCCTGCGCTCCGACCGGGCCGAGTCACAGGCGATCAAGGATGTCATCCAGCGGCTGGCGATGGCCGAACCCGGCGTCGGCTTCGTCCTGCGGGACGTGACGGGCGGTGGCGAGGGTCGCGTCGTGCTGCGCGCCGATGTCGAACAGGGCGACCTCTTCGAAGCCCTGAGCCGGAGGCTCAGGTCACTCATCGGTCCGGATTTCGCCGACAATGCCCTGCCCATCGATGCCGAACGCGAAGGCATTCGCCTGACCGGCCTCGCCGCTTTGCCCACCTATTCGCGCGGCGCTGCGGTGGAGCAGTTCCTATTCGTCAATGGCCGCCCGGTCCGCGACAAGCTGCTGATCGGCGCGCTTCGGGCGGGCTACATGGACGTTCTGTCGCGCGACCGGCATCCCGCTGCGGTCCTCAACCTCATCTGCGATCCCGAACGGGTGGATGTGAACGTGCATCCGGCCAAGGCCGAAGTGCGGTTCCGCGAGCCGGGCGTCGCCCGCGGGCTAATCGTCTCGGCGCTGCGGCACGCTCTGGCTGAGGCCGGGCACCGTGCCTCATCGACCGTCTCCAGCCTCACCCTTGGCGCGATGCGGTCCGAACCCGCTGGCCCACGCATCTATCAGATGGACCGGCCGTCGCAGACCGCGCTCCGCGCCGCCTATTCCGCGCAGGCCCCGCTTGCCGCCGAATTCGCCGAAGCCTCCGCCCGTTTCGACCCGCCCGCCGACGAGAAGCCGCAGGCGCACGAGGAGGCCATTGAAACCTGTCCGCTGGGTGCCGCCCGGGCGCAGCTGCATGAAAACTACATCATCGCCCAGACCGAAACCGGCCTTGTCATCGTCGACCAGCACGCCGCGCATGAACGGCTCGTCTACGAACGTCTGAAACGCCAGCGCGCGGAAAACGGCGTCGCCGCACAGGCGCTTCTGATCCCCGAGATCGTTGACCTTTCCGAAGGCGACGCAAGACTGCTGCTCGACCATGCTGAGGCGCTCTCGCAGTTGGGCCTCACCATCGAACCCTTCGGCGGCGGCGCCATCGCGGTGCGCGAAACCCCGGCCGTTCTGGGCGAGGTCAACGCAACCGCGCTTCTGAAGGACATCCTTGACGAGCTTCACGATCTCGGCGACAGCCAGCGCCTGCAAAGCCGGATCGACGCGGTCCTGTCCCGTATGTCCTGCCACGGCTCCATCCGGTCGGGCCGCCACATGCGGCCTGACGAGATGAATGCTCTTCTGCGCGAGATGGAGAAAACACCGCTTTCCGGCCAGTGCAATCACGGCCGACCCACCTATGTCGAACTGAAACTCAGCGACATTGAACGGCTTTTCGGACGCACATGATCACCCTGAACGGCCAGACCTATTCGCTTGACGACCCGCTCGTTCTCGCCGCGCTCGGCAGCGCGGCGCTGGTGCTTCTCCTTTTCATCTTACTGATCGTCACGCTGCGCGCCGCCGCACGCTCGGCGCGGATGACCGAACCCCTCGGTTATCACCTGACCCAGCTTGGCAACCGGGTTGAAAACCTGACTGCCGGGCAGGAACGGCTGACGGGAGGACTTCATCACGTGTCCGAGGCGCAGGCCGCATCGCAGACCAAGGTCCTGCAACTGATGGAACAGCGGTTGACCGAGGTGTCGCGCGGCATGAGCGAAAGCCTGCAGGGCACCGCGACCCGCACGGCCCGGTCCCTAGGCGAGTTGCAGCAGCGGCTGGAGACGATCGACAAGGCGCAGTCGAACATTGAGAAGCTTTCGGGCGATGTGCTGTCCTTGCAAGACATCCTGTCGAATAAGCAAACGCGCGGCGCCTTCGGCGAAATCCAGCTGAATGACATCGTCCGCAAGGCGATGCCGCCCGATGCCTTCACGATGCAGGCGACACTGTCGAACGGCAAACGGGCCGACTGCCTGATCCACCTGCCGAACCCGCCGGGCCCCATCGTCATCGACTCGAAATTCCCGCTGGAGGCTTATGAGGCCCTGCGTCGGGCCGAAAACCAGTCGCAGCTGATCGAGGCGCAACGGATGCTGCGGATCGCCGTCCGCAATCACATCAAGGCGATTGCCGAGAAATACATCCTCGACGGCGAAACCGCCGACGGCGCCTTGATGTTCCTGCCCTCAGAGGCGGTCTATGCCGAATTACACGCTAACTTCCCTGAACTTGTGCGCGAGGGGTTCAACGCCAAGGTCTGGATCGTCTCGCCCACGACCTGCATGGCGACCCTGAACACGATGCGCGCGGTCTTGAAGGACGCCCGCATGCGCGAACA
Organism: Albidovulum litorale; assembly: GCF_025751495.1. Lineage (GTDB taxonomy): Bacteria > Pseudomonadota > Alphaproteobacteria > Rhodobacterales > Rhodobacteraceae > Albidovulum > Albidovulum litorale. Next base: position 206,314 of record NZ_JAOWKZ010000004.1, read on the forward strand.
GGCGGGCGCGATCCGCACGACGCTCCGCCAATTGCACCGCGACGTTGAACTTGTGGTGGAGAGGGTCGACAAGCTCTCCACCCATTTCCATCAGGCCCGCAGCGATCTCGAAGGGATCACCACGGCGGCCGAGCGGGCAGGCAAGCGCGCCGCCAAACTGGACAATTTCGATTTCGAGGAAATCGCCCCGGAGGCCGATACCCCCCGTATCGTTCCCCTCGCGAAGACACCCTGAGCATATCGCCGCCGGAGATTCCTTTGCGGTGAAAAAAGCGAGTGCCACTCCCGCAGTTCGTGTTAGCTTCCGCGCACCGACGCGCAGAACTGGAAACGCGCGGTCATGAGTATCGTCAATGTGGGGACAATGAAATGATCCAGGAATTCAAGGATTTCATCGCCAAGGGCAATGTCATGGACATGGCCGTCGGCATCATCATCGGCGCGGCGTTTACCGCCATCGTGACCTCGCTGGTGGATGACCTGATCAACCCGATCATCTCGCTGGTCACCGGCGGGATCGACTTTTCGGGGCTGAAGATCGCTCTCGGTGACGGCGCAGACGCGGCATCGTTCAATTACGGCAGCTTCATCACCGCGATCATCAATTTCCTGATCATCGCATGGGTCGTGTTCATGCTGGTGAAGATGGTCAACAAGGTGAAGGACGCGGCCACGGCCAAGGAAGAGGCCGCCCCGGCTGCCGATCCCGGTCCGTCGGAAAAGGACCTGCTGATGGAAATCCGCGACGCTCTCGTCAAGAAATAATCCGCAACACAAGCTGACCCAGAAGGCCCGCCATAAGGCGGGCCTTTTGCTATTTGGGCGCCGGTTCGGGGCCTTTGCACAGATTTTCACGCTGAAATCACGGAAATCGGCTATTCTGAGCGGATTAACCAAGACATTTTTTGAAAGGGATACAGCAATGACCAGTTTGAATGATGTTATGGGCAAGGTTGCCACGGTGGCACAGGCTGAAGGGATCGAACCAGCCGCCCTTCGGACCGTCGTGGATGTTGAAAGCGGGGGCAGGGCGTTCACTACAATCGACGGCAAGGACATGCCGCTGATCCTTTACGAATATCATGTTTTCTACCGCTATCCCGGGCTGACCGATGCGCAGCGGAGCGAAGCGGTCAACCGTGGATTGGCCGCGCGCCATTGGGGCGATCTGCCCTATGCCAAAAGCCAGCAAGCCCGCTACAACCAACTGTCCCGCGCAGCCGCGATCAACGAACAGGCCGCCTATGCCGCCTGCTCCTGGGGCGTTGGGCAGGTTCTCGGTGAAAACGCCGACTGGCTCGGTTTCGGCACACCGAAGGCGCTTGCGACAAGAGCGATGGAAGGGATCGAGGGGCAGCTCGCGGTCATGCTGGCCTTCATACAAAAGAAAAAGCTGCGCGATGAGCTTGCAACCCATGACTGGCGCGGGTTTGCACGGGTCTATAACGGACCCGGTCAGGTCGAACATTATTCAAAACTGATGCGCAGGGCGTACAAGAAATACTCAGGTCAGAATTCGGTATCGCCTGAGGATGTCGACCCAGTCTCGCTGCGGGTCGGCATGAAGAACGATCGCGTCGCGGATCTTCAGCGCATGCTCAGGGGGCAGGGCTTTCACCTGCTGGTGGACGGTGATTTCGGCCCCGCCACCTTGCGCGTGGTGAAGGAGTTTCAGGCGGAACAGGGGCTGACGGTTGATGGTATCGCTGGCCCCGCGACCTTGGCGCGGCTGGAAGCGCTGTCGGGTGTCGGCGCGGCGGTAGAGTAAGCACAAAAAGCAAAGGCCGGACCAATATGTCTGGTCCGGCCTTCGTTGTTACGTATGTTCCGGAAGTCAGGCGGCAAGCGCCTGTTTCGGGTCGATCGTGTCGAGGCCGAGCGCCTCGCCCACGGCGGCGTAGGTCAGCTTGCCGGCATGGACGTTGAGACCATTCAGCAGATGCACATCGTCGGCGCAGGCCTGTTTCCAGCCCTTGTTCGCCAGCGCGATCATGAACGGCATCGTGGCGTTGCCCAGCGCGATGGTCGAGGTGCGGGCAACCGCGCCCGGCATGTTGGCCACGCAGTAATGCATGATGCCATCGACCTCATAGATCGGGTCCTGATGCGTCGTGGCGCGCGAGGTTTCAAAGCAGCCGCCCTGGTCGATGGCAACATCGACAAGCGCCGCACCGGGCTTCAGTTCCGAAAGTTGCGCACGGCTGATCAGTTTGGGCGCAGCGGCACCCGGGATCAGCACGGCGCCGATGATCATGTCGGCCTGACGGGCCAGTTCGATCGTGTTCGCGGCCGAGGCGTAGGAGTTCTTGAACGTGCCGCCGAAAACGTCATCGAGGTAACGCAGACGCGGAATCGAACGGTCGAGCACGGTCACATCCGCGCCCATGCCCGCGGCAATCTTGGCCGCATGGGTGCCGACGACACCACCACCGATCACGAGGACCCGTGCAGGACCAACACCGGGCACACCGCCCATCAGCACGCCGCGGCCACCATTGGCCTTTTGCAGCGTCCATGCGCCGACCTGCGGCGCCAGACGGCCCGCGACCTCGGACATCGGCGCGAGAAGCGGCAGGCCGCCATTGCGGTCGGTCACCGTCTCATAGGCGATGGCGGTGCAGCCCGAGGCCAGAAGGTCCTTGGTCTGCTCCGGATCGGGTGCCAGATGGAGATAGGTGAAAAGCGTCTGGCCCTCGCGCAGCATTTTGCGCTCGACCGCCTGCGGTTCCTTGACCTTGACGATCATGTCGGCGGTGTCGAAGACCTCCTTGGCGGTGCCGAGAATTTTCGCGCCGACAGCGGTATAGTCAGTATCAGCGAAACCGGCGCCCGCGCCGGCATTGGTCTCGATCACCACGCTGTGGCCGTTATTGATGGCTTCCTGAGCGGCCGCCGGGGTCATGCCGACGCGGAATTCCTGCGGCTTGATCTCCTTGGGGCATCCGATTTTCATGGGGGTCCTCCCGAAATAATCCTGCGCGGATTATGCGCATTCGGGTATGAAATTGCTTTGAGATTCGGCTGGCTTATCGTGGTGTTTTCGGCAATAAATTCGAGGAACAGACAATTTCTACGAAGAAGATTGCACAGATATGGAACTCGACGCGACAGACAGGCGAATACTCGGGGTCTTGCAGAAGCAGGGCCGGATCACCAACGCGGAACTATCAGAGCGGGTGAACCTTTCGCCATCGGCCTGTCATCGTCGCGTGCAAAGGTTAGAGGAAGAGGGCTATATCGACGGGTTCGTCGCCCTGCTGAACGCCCGAAAGATGCGGCGGCCGACGACGGTCTTTGTCGAGATCACGCTGTCGGGTCAGGCGGATGAGGTTCTGGAGGCGTTTGAGAGGGCAGTGACGCTGGTGCCCGATATCCTTGAATGTCACCTGATGGCGGGCTCGGCCGACTATCTACTAAAGGTGGTGGCGCAGGATACCGAGGATTTCGCCCGCATCCACCGGCAATACCTCGCCCGGCTGCCCGGCGTGGCACAGATGCATTCCTCTTTCGCGCTCAGGACCGTCAGGCAGACGACGGCGATTCCGGTCTGAGGCCGCGCAGCGAGTGTCTGGAACGGGCTTGAGGAGCCGCTCCTCGCAGGCTGCGCCACTCGTCGCTGGTCACGACCGGAGCCCGGTCTCCCTCAGCAGCCCCATACGCTTGGCCTCGTAATAGTAACCTTTGGAATACCACATCACGGCCCGGTCGCGATTGCCGCGCGACACCAGCCAGGCACCGCGCAGATACTTGCCCGCGTATTTCAGGTTGGTTTCGGCATCGAGCAACCCCTCGGGCGCTCCGCGGTACCCCATGGTTGCGGCAGTCTGGGGGTGGATTTGCATCAGTCCGAAATAGGGGCCGTTGCGCGCCGCCGGGTTGTAACCGCTCTCACGCTCGACGACCCGATGCATAAGATCCTCGGGCATGTCGTAGATGCGCGCGTATTTCGTGATCAGCCGGTTGACCTGGGCGGTGCCGGCATGGCGCCGACCGCGCGGCTCGCGGCGGCCGCAGGCGGCCAGACCCGCGATCAGAAGGGCAAGCGCTGCGCGGCGGGAATGGATCTGCATAGTGGTCTCCTCTCGGGCCTTCCGTCATAACGAAGCCCGCGCGCGCCGCAAGGGTGCCCTTGCCATGGCGGGCCCGACAGGCAATGAAGGGCCGGAATTCGGCGGAAAGACGCATGGCTCAGGCGAACAATATCAAGGGCGCGGTGACCGCGCTGGCCGCGATGGGCATCTTCGCCACGCATGACGTGGTGGTGAAAACGCTCGGCGCCAGCTATTCCGCCTTCCAGATCGTCTTTTTCGCGGCGCTTCTGAGCTTTCCCATCGTCACCGTGATCCTTCTCAGCGACGCGCGCGAAGCAAGCCTGATGCCACGCCATCCATGGTGGATCACATTCCGCACGCTCTGCACGACGGTGACCGGCGTCGCGGCCTTCTACGCTTTTTCCACCCTGCCGCTCGCGCAGGTCTATGTGATCCTCTTCGCGACGCCCCTTGTCATCACCGTCCTCTCCATCCCGATGCTGGGCGAGACGGTGCGTCTGCGCCGCTGGGCGGCGGTCATTGCCGGTCTGATCGGTGTTCTCGTGGTGATGCGCCCGGGTCAGACCGACCTGTCCTTCGGCCATCTCGCGGCGCTGACGGCGGCGATCTGCGGCGCCATGGCCTCGGTCATCGTGCGCAAGATCGGGCAGGAGGAACGGTCGGTCGTGCTTTTGCTGTTTCCGATGGTTGGCAATGTGATCGCGATGGGGATCGCGCTGCCCTTCGTCTACCGCCCGATGCCGGTCGAGCATCTCGGCCTGCTTACGGTCATCGCTGTCTTCGGTCTGGCGGGGTCTTTCCTCGTGATCCTCGCCTACCGCGAAGGCGAGGCGGTGATCGTCGCACCCATGCAGTATTCGCAGATCCTGTGGGCCACAGCTTACGGCTATTTCCTGTTTTCCGAAACGCCGGACCGGGCGACCGTGATCGGCGCCGGGATCATCATCGCCTCGGGCATCTACATCGTCTTCCGCGAAGGGCGGGCCGGCGCTTCGGCGAACCGCCCGGTGCTGGAGACACGCAGCCGGTCGGAAACCGTGACCCCGCGCGCCAGCCTGCTGCAGCGCGCAATCACACCAGGGCGCCGGATAGACGGTCAATAAGACCGGGTAGCCGATATGCCCTTGCCAAAGCCCGGCAGAATCGCTAGTCCCCGCGCACGGTCGGAGCGTAGCGCAGCCTGGTAGCGCACCTGCTTCGGGAGCAGGGGGTCGGAGGTTCGAATCCTCTCGCTCCGACCAACTTTCCCGCGTGTTAGAATCGCTTAGCCGCCCCGAGCAGGGTGGCCGTTAGCGTTTGGACCTATTCAGCAAGCAAATAGGTAGCAGCTCAGGGCGCATCCATTGAATCGGGATTCGTCAGAGGAGCAAGGCTTAGTACGCTGAGTTTTTTGGCGCAGTAAGCACAGCAGTCCCCGCGGTACTCCTCGTATGCTTCCTTGATAAGGTTCGTAAATTCGCGGGCTTCCGGTTCGGCCGCCCACGGGATGGGGCCGCAGTCACCGCGATACCGATCAGCCATGGCGAACCGCCAGAAATCGGCTTCAAGGCCCCAGAACCCTCCATCATAGATGCCCCCGTGAACCTCGCACTGTTCGAGCTTCCCTTGGCTTACGAGATAGACTGCCGCAAGGGCCGGGTTCTTGTCGTCCACCATCATCGCTTGTTTCGCGCTTCCCATGCTTACCTGTTGAGTGGATTGCCGCAGCAGGCGCGTGACGCGCCAAGGAATAGCCCGCCTTTTTCGACCGTAGGCGCGATACCGTGCGAAGGGCTTCCAGATAAGTCGCGCCGGTCTTGATCGTCGTCATGTAGGTTGCTTCCGAAGCCAGCCCTTCGAATGTCTTGGAGAACAGTCTCATAAAGCAGCCCTCGCATCATGCCGTCGCCGCATAACGGCACGCGATCGCCCCTACTTGAAGGAGCTGCGTGCCCGCAGCGAATCACGACGCTTCTGGCTCGCGAGTGTGTTGACATGCACAGGACGATACAAGCTGTCGCGCAGCATCTGGTCGATCCCCGGTGCGTCGTTGCGGTCGCTGGCGTTGATCTGCGCCCTCAGGAACGCCTTGGTGTGACGCGTCTGAACGCAGATCATGGGTGGACCGGTGCGCGCCAATCCCTCGCAGAGCCAATGCGACAGTGGACCGGCCTCGAGCCCAATCCGTTCGATGCGGAAACCACTTTCTAACAAGGCTGCCTAGATATCTTCGGGATGGCCGACAACCCAGGTTTCCCGGCAAATCCGCCCAGTCTCATCGACGATGCAGATCGCCGTCTCTTTCACCGAAGCATCCAATCCGGCATAATGTTTCCTGCCGCGCTTCCAGCCTTATGCTTGGGGCTGCTTCACACAGACCTTGTCTACCATCAGCTCGAAGCGCAGCACCTGCACAAAAGCCGTCGTCGGGAACGGGGTACAAGTCCAATACCCCGTCTGACCCTCTGTATCCGATCTCTGCTACTTTAGCCCCGTCACCGGCCCCGGCCAAGACCGATGGCGGGGTGGTGCGCGACGTCAAACCCTTGTGGCATGACCACGTTTCCTAGCCTGTCGGCACCGCCTCTCTGTAGGAAAACTTCCCGCGCGTCTATGTCTTCCCTCAGAACACGAAATCCGTCGCGTCGAGATCGCCAAGGGTGACGCCGGTCAGTGTGATCGTGTTGCCCGCCAGATCGTCGATCACCACGTCGCCGCCCACCTGGGTCGCATGGTTGGCCAAGAGGTCCGCCAGATCGGTGATCGCCGTGACACCCGCAAGGTTGATCCGCTCAGCGTTGGATATGGCGTCGAAATCGGTGAGGACGTCCTGTCCGAAGGCGCCTGCGAAGATGAACACATCCGCACCGGCCTGCCCGGACATAGTGTCATTTCCGGTTCCACCGATGATCGTATCGTCACCGAGGCCCGCGAAGATAGTATCGTCATCTGCCCCGGCAACGATTCGGTCATTGTCCGCGCCGCCAAAGATCGTGTCGTCGCCGGCCCCGCCAAAGATCGTGTCGGCACCGCCCTCGCCAAAGATGCGGTCCGCACCCGTACCGCCGAGCGCCCGGTCGTCGCCACCACCCGCATTAATGATATCCTGACCGCCTTCCCCGAACAGCGTGTCATTGCCGGCACCGCCGTCGAGCAGATCCAAATGGCCGCCGCCATGGATATTGTCGCCACCATCACCGCCGTCGAGCGTGTCATTCATGCTGCCGCCCATCAGGGGGTCGCCACCCCAGCCGCCTGACAGGTAATCATGTCCGCCCTGACCCCAGAGTTCATCACTCTCCGTATCGCCAAACAGGCTGTCGTTGTGTCCGGCCCCGAAAATGGTGTCGTCGCCCGAGCCGCCCCGCAGGCTGTCGTTCCCGGCATCGCCATAGACGAGATCCGTGCCGTAACTGCCGTCGATCGTATCGAAGCCGGCATCTCCACGGATCGTATCGTCCCCCAGCGAGCCATTCACGGTATCCGCCCCTGCGCCGGCGTGAATCTCGTCGTCAAGATGCGATCCAGAGATGGTGTCGTTTCCGATCAGCGCGAAAGTCGCAGTCGCTTGTACGACCGAGTCGGGAACGGTACCGGATATTGTAATCTGGATGCCCTGCGCGAGAATGTCGGCGATCAATGCCTGCGCATTGATCGAGACGCTCGTTGACTGCTCGAAGCCGTTGTTGATGATGTAGGAATTGACGTGAAGATAGCTCGAGAAATTCACGCTCAGATTTTCGAAAGAGAGATCCCAGATCCTATCGAGGAATGTGGGGCTCGACTGATACTGATCGACCAGCGACATCTGGACATCCGTAAGCGTGCCCGCGTTGTCCGACAGATCGAAGGTTCCATTTACTGAAAACACGAAATGCTGTTGAGGGCTCGGTACAAGCCGTTACCACGCGCCAAAATCGTTCATGAATACTTCGATTGAAGCGGAGAGGTGGCTTTGAAACGAGTTGAGCGCGGCCACCATGTCGCCGCCGACGGAAAGTGTTGTCATTCCAATCTCCTTACAACCTTAATCACCCAAAGAAATGTGCATTCGCGCTATTGGGTAAAGCGATTTCAGGCTTGAACTGCAGCTCGCAAGCAGCGTTTTGCAAGCCGATTGTGACTTTTTTTGGCAAATTTTCGAAAAATTTTTCCCGGCCAACAAGTCCTGAAACCGCTGGTTGCTGGACAGGTCTCGTGTGGGTCATCGCTGGTACCCGCGGCCGGATTTGAACCGGCACGGCCTTTCGGCCTAGGGATTTTAAGTCCCCTGTGTCTACCATTCCACCACGCGGGCCAGCGCGGCGACCATAGAAGAAATTGCGGCCCGGGCAAGGGTCAGAGGCCGGTTTCCTTAACCGCCTCCATCGCGACGAAGGTCGAGGTCGAAGCAACGTGTGGCAGGCTTGAAATCCGTTCGCCCAGGATACGCCGGAAATCGTTGATATCGGCGGTGCGGACCTTCATGAGATAGTCGAAACTCGCCGCCATCATGTGGCATTCCTCGATCTCGGGCACTCCCCTGACCGCCTTGTTGAAGGCCTGAAGGGCCGCCTCGCGCGTATCCGACAGTCGCACCTCGACGAAGGCGACATGGGCGAGCCCCATGCGGATCGGGTTCAGGACGGCACGGTAGCCAGCGATGACGCCGATCTCTTCCAGCCGCTTCACCCGCGCCTGTATGGGGGTCTTTGTCAGCCCGATGCGTCGGGCCAGTTCGGTGACGGACATACGGCCGTCTTCCGACAGGGCGCGCAGAATCGCGCTGTCGTAACGGTCGAGGTGTGGAAGTCCATCTGCCATGTATTATTCTCTAAGTTTGGTCTTATCGACTATGTTTTGAGAATATTAAGTTAAATCGACTTTGCCGCAAGCGATAATATAGGGCATTCACGCGGAGGACCCCATGACCGATCTCTGGACTGCCATCGACACCGGCTCACTTGCACCTGAAGTCCCGCTGCTCCAGCGACTGATCGCTGACGCGGCGCTCGATGCGTCCGACCGGGCCCGAATATCGGGTGAGGGCGCGTCGCTCGTCCGACAGATCCGCGCCGATGTGCGCCCCGGCCTGATGGAGGTCTTCCTTGCTGAATACGGGCTGTCGACAGAGGAAGGCATCGCGCTGATGTGTCTCGCCGAGGCGCTCTTGCGTGTCCCCGACGCGGACACGATGGATGCGCTCATTGAGGACAAGATCGCGCCGTCCGACTGGGGCAAGCATCTGGGGCACTCGGCGTCCTCGCTCGTCAATGCCTCGACCTGGGCCCTGATGCTGACCGGCAAGGTGCTGGAGGAAAAGGAGCCGGGCATCGTTGGCCATCTGCGGGGCGCAATGAAGCGTCTGGGCGAACCGGTCATCCGCCGGGCCACCCGTCAGGCGATGAAAGAGATGGGCCGCCAGTTCGTTCTGGGTGAGACCATCAACGCCGCGATGGAACGCGCCGCGAAGATGGAGGCGCAGGGCTATTCCTATTCCTACGACATGCTGGGCGAGGCTGCGAAAACCGCCGAGGATGCCGAGCGCTACGCGCAGTCCTATTCCAAGGCCATCGCCGCCATCGCCTCGGCCGCGACAAGCGATGACATCCGTGACAATCCGGGTATCTCGGTGAAGCTTTCGGCCCTTCACCCCCGCTACGAAGTTGCGCAGGAAGCCCGCGTGGTGAAGGAACTGGTGCCGGTGGTCCGCAAGCTGGCGCTGCAGGCCGCGCAGGCGCGGATGGGCTTCAACATCGACGCCGAGGAAGCCGACCGGCTGACGCTCTCGCTGAAGGTGATCGAGGCCGTGCTGTCGGATGAGGATCTTGCCGGATGGGACGGCTTCGGCGTCGTCGTGCAGGCTTACGGGCGCCGCGCAGGCGCGGTGCTCGACTGGCTCTATGCGCTCAGCCAGAGGCTTGACCGCAAGATCATGGTGCGCCTTGTCAAGGGCGCCTATTGGGATGCCGAGGTCAAGCGCGCGCAGGTGATGGGGCTGGAGGATTTCCCGGTCTTCACCCGCAAGGAAGCGACCGATGTCAGCTATATCGCCAATGCGAAGAAGCTCTTGGGCATGACCGACCGCATCTATCCGCAGTTTGCCACGCACAACGCCCATACCGTCGCCGCGATCCTCGATATGGGGGCAGGCAAACCCTTCGAGTTCCAGCGCCTGCATGGCATGGGCGAGCGGCTGCATGACATCGTCTTGAAGCGCGAAAAGACCCGCTGCCGCATCTACGCACCGGTGGGTGCGCATCGCGACCTTCTCGCCTATCTCGTCCGCCGCCTTCTGGAAAACGGCGCCAACTCCTCCTTCGTGAACCAGATCGTCGATGAGGATGTGGCCCCCGAAGAGGTCGCCGCCTGCCCGTTTGATGCGGTCGAGGCGATGCTGCCGGGCCTGTCGAACAAGGCGATCCGCAAGGGGCCGGACCTGTTCGCGCCGGAACGACGCAACTCCGAAGGCTTCGATCTGACCGATGCGCCGACGCTTGCCCGTATCGACGCCGCGCGCGACGAATATGCGAAGACCGAGTTCGCGGCCCAGCCGATGCTGGCCTGCAAGGTGGAGGGGCTGAAGCCGCGCCGCGTTCTGAACCCCGCAACCGGTCAGCTTGTCGGCCGCGTCACAGATGCCTCAGCCGCCGATGTCGATCATGCGCTGGCCGCTGCGAAACCGTGGAAGGCGACGCCTGCCGAACGCGCCGCCGTTCTGAACCGCGCCGCCGACCTTTACGAGGAAAACTTCGGCCCGATCTTCGCGCTGCTGGCGCGCGAGGCGGGCAAGTCGCTGATGGATGCCGTCGCCGAACTGCGCGAGGCGGTGGATTTCCTGCGCTATTACGCCGCGCGTGGGCTGGAGCTGAAACAGCCGCCCCTGGGCATCTTCACCTGCATCAGCCCCTGGAACTTCCCGCTGGCGATCTTCACCGGCCAGCTTTCCGCCGCCCTTGCCGCCGGAAACGCGGTGCTGGCGAAACCGGCCGAACAGACGCCGCTGATTGCCGCCCATGCGGTGGCGCTGTTGCACAAGGCGGGGGTTCCGGCCTCGGCCCTGCAGCTTCTGCCGGGCGATGGCGCGACCGTTGGGGCCAAACTCACCTCCGACCCGCGCGTGAACGGCGTCTGCTTCACCGGCTCGACCGACACCGCGATGCTGATCCGCAAGGCGATGGCGAAACACCTCGCCCCCGGCGCACCGTTGATCGCGGAAACCGGCGGTCTGAACGCGATGATCGTCGACTCGACGGCACTTCCCGAACAGGCGGTGCGCGACATCGTCGCGTCCTCCTTCCAGTCGGCGGGCCAGCGCTGCTCCGCCCTCCGCTGCCTCTATGTGCAGGAAGACATCGCCGCCCATTTCACCGACATGCTCTTCGGCGCGATGGAGGAACTGACCGTCGGAGACCCGTGGCACCTTGCGACCGATGTCGGCCCGGTGATCGACGAGGAAGCCGAACAGGGCATCCGCGAACATATCGAGAAGGCGCGGAAAGAGGGGCGTCTGCTGCGTCAGCTCTCGACCCCGAAGGGCGGTCATTTCATCGCCCCCACGGTGATCCGCGTCAAAGGCATCGCCGATATGAAACGCGAGATTTTCGGCCCGGTCCTGCATGTGGCGACCTTCGACGCAGACAAGCTGCCGAAGATCATCGACGACATCAACGCGACCGGCTATGGCCTGACCTTCGGCCTGCATACCCGCATCGACAACCGGGTGCAGGAACTGACCGAGGCGCTGCATGTCGGAAATATGTATGTGAACCGCAACCAGATCGGCGCGGTCGTGGGCTCCCAACCCTTTGGGGGCGAGGGGCTTTCGGGCACCGGCCCGAAGGCGGGCGGGCCGGAATATCTGCACCGCTTCACCCAGCCTGTCGCGGCAGGCAAGGCCGGCAAAGACGATGCCAAGGCGGATCCCGCCAAGGTGCAGGCCGCGCTGAACGCGGCGCCGCTTCCGGCGATCCTGACCCGTATCGACCTGCCGGGACCAACCGGCGAATCGAACCGCCTGACGCTGCTGGCGCGTGCGCCGTTCCTGTGCCTTGGCCCGGGACGCGAGGCGACCGAGGCGCAGGCCGAGGCGATCCACGCGCTGGGCGGGCAGGCCATCGCCGTGGCGGGTGCGCTCGATCCGCAGGCGCTGGCCACGCTCAAGGGCTTTGCCGGTGTTCTCTGGTGGGGCGACGAAGCGGCGGCACGGGCCTACAACCTCGCGCTGGCAGGCCGCGAGGGTCAGATCCTGCCCCTGATCACGGCGATGCCGGACCTTGGCCACGTCGCGCTCGAACGCCATGTCTGCGTCGACACCACGGCCTCGGGCGGCAATGCCCAGCTTCTGGCCGAGGCGGGTAACGCTTGACGCCCCTTCGCGGATCGGAAAACGTGGCGCCATGTTTCCGATCCGCGACCACAACCCCTCTGAACGGACGCCCTATGTCGTCTATGCCCTGATCGCGGCGAACGCGATCGCGTTCCTTCTGCAGCTTCCCTACACGGGCAGTGAACGGGCGATGCTGGGCTTCTGGCGCGACTGGGCAATGATCCCGGCCGCCGTCACACAAGGCGGAGAGGTTCACGGCATCTTCACCTCGATGTTCCTGCATGCAGGCCTCATGCATCTTGCGGGCAACATGCTGTTTCTGTGGATCTTCGGCGACAATATGGAGGATCAGCTCGGCCATCTGGGCTTCCTCATCTTCTACCTCGCCGGGGGCGTCGCCGCCGCGCTCGCACACATCGCCTCGGCCCCTGACTCGGTCGTGCCGACCGTCGGAGCCTCGGGGGCGATCGGTGCGGTGCTTGGCGGCTATCTTCTGCTGTTCCCAAAGGCGCGGGTCGATATCCTCATCATCTTTGTGGTCTTCTTCCGGGTCTTCACGATTCCCGCTTTCGTCATGCTTGGCCTGTGGTTCGCGATGCAGATCTTTTCCGGCGTCTCGACCCCGGCCGATGGCGGCGGCGTGGCCTATTGGGCCCATGCGGGCGGTTTCATCGCCGGAATCGCCTTCGCCTTGCCCGTCTGGCTCAGACGCGGCGCGCGGGCCTATTGGCAAAAGACTGAAGGCCACCCACCGCATCCCGAGACCCGCTATTCGACCTCGAGCATTCCCGTCATCAGAAGGCGCCGGAAATGACGATGCCGGAAATCAAGACGCCGCATCGCGCCACCTGCCACTGCGGCGCGGTTGAACTGGAGGTGACGCTGCACGAGGGTCTGGCCAGCGCGCGGCGCTGCGACTGTTCCTTCTGCGCAAGGCGCGGGGCCATTGCCGTCAGCGCGCCGCTTGATGGGGTCAGGGTGGTGAAGGGGGCGGAGAACCTCACGCTCTACACCTGGAACACCGGCACGGCGAAGCACTATTTCTGCAAGACCTGTGGCATCTACACCCATCACCGCCGCCGCTCGAACCCGAACGAATACGGCGTCAATGCCGCCTGCCTCGAAGGGGTCAATCCGCGTGATCTGGGCCCGGTTGCCTGGACCGATGGCATCAACCACCCGTCCGACCGGACCTGATCACTTTCTGTCCTGAAATAGTCTCGGGGGTGAATTGGCGCGTCAGCGCCAAGAGGGGGCAGACAGCCCCCACCGCTGTCATTCCGGCGCGCGCAGCACTTTCGCGAAGGCGGAGAAGACTTCGCCATTCGCCGCAAGGACCGACCCGCTTTCGAAAATCTCGCGGCCCTCGCGAACGGCCTCGACAAAGCCACCGGCCTCGCGCACCAGAAGGATCCCGGCTGCCATGTCCCAGGCGTTCAGCTCGCGCTCCCAGTAGCCGTCATAGCGGCCCGCCGCCACATAGGCGAGGTCAAGCGCGGCCGAGCCCATGCGCCGGACGCCGGCCGTCGCCGGCATCAGCCGGGCCAGATCGCGCATCGTCGCGGGCAGGGTCTTTTTCGTACCAAAGGGCACTCCGGTGGCAAAGAGCGCTTCGCCCAGTGAGCGTCGGCCCGACACACGGATGCGGCTTTCGTTCATCCAGGCGCCCGCGCCCTTTTCGGCCCAGAAGAGCTCGTCCTTGGCGGGGTCGAAAACCACACCAGCGACGATCTCGCCCTTATGTTCCAGCGCGATGGAGACCGACCAGTGCGGCAGGCCATGCAGGAAGTTCGTGGTTCCGTCGAGCGGATCGACGATCCAGCGGCGCGTCGGGTCGGCGCCATCGGCCCCGCCGGTTTCCTCGCCCAGCCAGCCATAGGTCGGGCGGGCGCCCAAAAGCTCGTCCTTGATGAGCTTCTCCGCCGCCGTATCGGCGCGGCTGACGAAATCACCTGCGCCCTTGACCGAGACCTGCAGGTTCTCGACCTCGCGGAAATCCTTCACGAGGGAACGGCCCGCCTTGCGCGCGGCCTTGATCATCAGGTTGAGGTTGGCACTGCCTTGCATCGGTCATCACTCCGGCGGATCAGGGGGCGGCTATACGCGGTGAAACAAGGGATGTGAAGCCCCCTCAGCCCGCCCGCCGCGCCATGACCTGCTTCAGAAGGCTTGGCCGGTCGGTCATCAGCCCATCAACGCCCATATCAAGAAGCCGCTCCATCTCGGCCTCTTCGTCCACGGTCCAGACATGAACGTGAACGCCGTGGCCATGGGCGGCGCGGACGAAGCGCAGGGTGACGAGGGGAATGCCCCGGAATGTGGTTGGCACCTGTACGACCGGAAAATCGGGCTGCCGACCGGGCAAGGACCACCCGCGCAGCCAGAGGCCCAGCACGCCCCTGTGGGCGGGCGACCAGCAGAGGCCGGGGCCGAGCAGACTGCGCAGTCTGTCGGTGAGCCTTGCGTCGAACGACCCCACGCAGACCCGGTTCAACGCGTCTGCCCGCCGGATCGCCTGTGCCATCGGTTCGACCGCTGCATCGGCCTTGGCCTCCAGATTTACCTTCAGGTCCGGCCATGCCGCTAGCAGGTCTTCCAGAAGCGGGATTGCCTCGCCCCCCTTGGTGCGACGTTTCTTCAGTTCCGCCCATGTCAGGTCCGCGACCCGCTCCGGCTCACCTGTCATCCGGGTCAGGGTGTCGTCGTGAAAGACCACAGCAACGCCGTCGCATGTCGCCTGAACGTCGGTCTCTATATGGCTGTAGCCAAGCGTCACCGCATGGGCGAAGGCCGCCATGGTGTTTTCCTCGACCTCCAGCGACCCACCGCGATGCGCGAAGGCGATGGGGCCGTCGTGATCGAGGAATGGATGCTGTCCGGAGCTGCTGGCCATGATCCCTCCTTTGAGGATCATGCGACCCGAGACCGTTTGGGCGCAAGTCTCCTTACGTCCGCGCCGTGACGAACCGCAGCATCGCCAATAGTGCGATACCGGCGAAGGGCAGGCTGCCTGCAAAGATCACTCGGGCGACATGCGCGGCCTCATCCAGGCCCGCCCCGGCGCTGAACCCGGCGGCATTGGCGAAGATGCCGACGGCGGAGGCGCCGAAGGCATAACCAAGGCGGCTGATGGTCGGCAGGCCCGCGCTGAAACGGTCGGCATCCTCGGTGCGGATTAGCCGGGTGCCGCGACGCAGGATGAAGGTCCATGACAGGCCAAAGCCCAACCCTTCGCAGGCTGCAAAAATGACGATCAGACCCACCGGGCCATTTGGAACCGCGTAGAGCAGGCCGACGCCGCTCGCGAAGATGAGGCACAGACCGGCAGCGATGATCTTCGGATCGTGGCGCTCGGCAAGGCCGGAGGACAGGACCGCCCCGACGGTCCATGCGATGGAGATCGTGGCGACGACATAACCCGCGAGCAGGGGCGGGGTGTCATGGATCAGAGCCATCAAGAGCGGGCCGTAAGTCGACAGGCCCATCGTCGCGATGCTGACCGCGAGCACCATCATGAGTGCCGCCCCCACCGGATCGCGCGGATCGAAGGCGCGGCGCGGCAGCAGCCGGTCGCCCGCGCTCTGACTGTCAAGCCGGGCAAAGAGCGCCAGTGCGGTAAGCCCCGCCGACAGGGCCCCCGCCATGCCACCCGGTGTCGCGGTGATCCCGGCATAGGTGACGGAGAGAACCGCAAGGCTGAGGAGCCCAAGACGCCGGAACGGTATCCGCTCCTTGTCTTTCCCATCTGCGGCAGGGGCGTCAGCCGGTGCCAGACCGAACCAGATCCAGAGGGCGAGACCCAGTGCCTGCAGGCCGAAAACGGCAAAGCCCGTACGCCAGTTCGCATAGGTCACGAAGAGCCCGCCAAAGAGCGGGCCGAGAAAGGCCGAGGTGCCCCAGATGACCGACATCGACGCCATGACCCGGGGGATGAGCCGGGCCGGGAACAGCCTGCGCGCCGAGACGAAGGCGAGCGCGGTCAGCCCACCGCCGCCCAGCCCCTGCAGGACCCGGCCCGCCAGCATGACCTGCATCGCCGGTGCCAGCGCGCTGACCATGCAGCCCACCCCGAAGGCGAGCGCCGCGATTGTCATCGGTCGGCGCAGCCCGTGGCGGATTGCGATCAGGCCGCTCGCCGCGCCGATGACGATGGAACCGGTTTCATAAAGCGCGAAGTTCCATGCGACGAGGTGATCGCCGCCGATCCCGGCGACAATCGCGGGCATCATCGTCGCCACGATCAGGCTGTCGGCGGCATGAAGCCAGACGCCAAGGCAGACCAGCGCCAGCGACGCGGCCGTATCCCGCCGCAAAAGGTCCCGCCATGCTGCGCCTTCCACCCGATCCGCCATCGTCATCTTCGTGCCCTTTGCCTGCAACAACCGGCATCTTCGTAATTGCTCTGGTTAAGTTGAGGTCAAGCGTCAAATCACACCCGTTGCAACTTTACCGGTTCGCTGCGCGCGAGTCTGAGGAAATGCGCCATGAAAGGCTTTGTCGCATCCTCTGCCCGCGTTGCGGCATACATGCGTTTGGTCAGGCCCTTTTTCGTCACTGGCCGGGTCACATAGTCCGGCTGGTACTTTACCTCGCGCAGCACCCAATCCGGCAGGACGGATACGCCCCGGTCGGACGCGACCAACATCAGGATCACCGCCGTCAGTTCCACCTGCCGTACCGCGCGGGGTTCGACGCGGGCAGGCGTCAGGACTTCGGAGAAGATATCGAGCCGGGTGCGGTCCACCGGATAGGTGATAAGCATCTGATCGCGGAAATCCTCGGCCTCGACATAAGGTTTTTCCGCCAAAGGGTTGGACCGCGCCGCGACCAGCGTCGGTGCATAGTCGAAAAGCGGGTTGAAGATGACGTCGGGCAGAGTTTCGGGATCAGACGAGATCACCAGATCGACCTCTTCCCGCATCAGGGCCTCCATGGCGCCGAAGGCAAGGCCGGGGCGGATATCGACATCGACCTCCGGCCATGCACGTCGGAACTGTTCGAGGACGGGGAACAGCCAGTCGAAGCAGGCATGGCATTCGATGGCGATATGCAGCCGCCCCGACCGGCCTGCGCGCAAGCTACGGAATTCGTCGGCCAGCGCCTCCATCTCGGGCAGCACCCGTTCAGCGGTCCGCAAAAGGCGCAGACCAGCAGCGGAAAGCTTCAGCGGTTTTGTCCGCCGCACGAACAGTTCCACCCCCGCCTGATCCTCCATCCCCTTGACCTGATGCGACAGCGCCGACTGCGTGATATTCAGCGTATCGGCGGCGCGGGCCAGCCCGCCGGTGTCGTGGATCGCCTTGATCGTCCTGAGATGGCGCAGTTCCAGATGCATCGCGGAGTACTTTCAATCAGACTCATATAGTTCTTGAGGATTATGAATTTGTCTCACGTCTTTATCCGTGGGACAAGGGGATACCAAAGACAAGGATACCGTCATGCCTGCACCCCGCATCTCGTTCGAGTTCTTCCCGCCGAAGACGCTTGAGGCGTCGTTCCAGCTTTGGGAAACCGCGCAGATGCTGGCGCCCCTGAAGCCTAACTTCGTTTCGGTCACCTATGGCGCGGGCGGCACGACCCGCAAGCTGACGCATGAGGCGGTCACGACGATCGGCGCACATTACGGCGTGAATGTCGCGGCGCATCTGACCTGCGTCGAGGCGACAAAGGCCGAGACGCTGGAGATTGCCAATGCTTATGCCGAGGCGCGCGTGACCGAAATCGTGGCCCTGCGTGGTGACGCGCCGAAAGGAACGGAGACGTTCACGGCCCATCCCGAAGGTTTCGCGTCCTCCGTTGAACTGATCGAGGCGCTGGCCGATACCGGCAAGTTCAAGATCCGCGTTGGCGCGTACCCGGAGTCGCATCCCGAAGCCGCCGACATGGCAGCTAATGTCGATTGGCTGAAGCGCAAGATCGATGCAGGCGCTTCCTCGGCCATCACCCAGTTCTTCTTCGAGGCCGAAAGCTTCTTCCGCTTCCGCGATGCCTGCGTGAAGGCCGGAATCGACGCGCCGATCATCCCGGGCATCCTGCCGATCATCTCATGGGACGGAACCAAACGCTTCGCCCAAAGCTGCGGCGCGCGTATCCCCGGCTGGCTTGCTGAAGCCTTCACCGCAGCCCAGCGCGACGGGCGCGAGGAGCTTCTGGCCACCGTCGTCGCCACCGAGCTTTGCGACAACCTCTTGCAGGGCGGTGTCGAAGACCTTCACTTCTACACGCTCAACCGGCCCACGCTGACCCGTGACGTCTGCTTCGCGCTCGGCATTGTGCCGGAGGTCTCCCTGCAGAACGTGGCTTAAGGCACCGTTGTGCAACCCGGCCCCGGACAAGTCATTGTCCGGGGCCGGTTCTTGTTGCAGGTTGGCACCGACAAGACCGGAGACCGTGATGCCAATGCCTTTCGTTGCCCAAGCCCCGACAGACCTCGCCAGCCGCGAGACGCTTCTGTCGATGTCGGGCCTCGAATTCATGCTCGGCATTCTTGAAGGCAGAATCGCCGGGCCGGCCATTGCCCGGACACTGAACTACACGCTGCACCTCGTGGAGCCGGGGCGGGTGGTCTTTCGTGGCAAGGCGGGATTTGGTCACACCAATCCGATGGGGGCGGTTCACGGCGGCTGGTACGGCACGCTTCTGGACAGTTGCATGGCTTGCGCGGTGATGACGACGGTACCGAAGGGGCGGTTCTACACGACGCTTGACTATTCGGTGAATATCACACGTGCACTTTCGCTGGGGATCGAGATCGAGGCCGAGGGGGTCGTCCAGCATTCCGGCCGCTCGACCGGTGTGGCGCGGGGAGAGATCAGGGGCGTTGAAGATGGCCGCATCTACGCGACCGGGACAACGACCTGCCTGATCATGTCCGGCGGGTAAGCCGCATCGCAGGCATAGCCCAGCGTCGTTTTGCCGGATCGTCAAGATGCGCGGTCGGATGAATGCTCTCTGACGGGTCGCGCCCGACGTGCCGCTTGGCCCGCAAAAGGAAGGCTTTGCCCCAGCCGCGCGTGGTGCCAACTGAGGGCCCGGTGGCATCCATCTCCAACCCCTCGCGCCAGTTGCGCGGAAGCGACAGGTTATGCCCCTCGGCCTTCTCCAGCATCCAGTAAAGCGGCACGTTGGACAGGGGCCGTGCGGTGTTGAACCCGCCCAGCTGTCCGCCCACATCGCCGTGCGCCCCCCGGAACCAGACCTGTTCGATCCGCCCGTCCCAGTTGCCGCCCTCCGTCTCCCACAGGATCGGGTCGAAAGCCGCACGGTTCTCGTTCAGCGCCAGCGCGTGATAGCCATGCTGCACGACCGGGCCGAGCGCATGGTTGTGAAACTCATGCTGCGGCTCTGTCCACATCCAAAGGAACGGCAACCGCACGCCCAGCGCCTTCACCGTATCGAAGACGCCGATCATCTCGATCTCCACCTTCTCGTGGCAATAGCGGCGGCGAAATGCGGCCTCAAACGGGCTTTCGCTTTCGCGCTGATAATAGCGATAGGCGAATTTCACATTGCGTTCGGTGGCGCTTTCGGACCTCAGAAGGCCAACCTGATCGATGATGCCTGCCAGAGAGCGTACGGCATAGGCGCCACGCGAATAACCAAACAGGAAGATCCGGTCACCGGGCCGGTAGCGGGTGGCGAGCCAGCCATAGGCGCGGCGGATCTGCCGGTTGATGCCGCGTCCCATCGCCACATCGGGCGTATGGCGCCACATGTGCCACTGTACGCCCGCCTCGTAATAGATCGACATCTGCGCCGACTGGCAGTTCTGCAGAAGCCGGTAAATGCGCCCGATATTTGTCTCATGTCCAGGCGAGAGCGTGGAAAGTGTTCCGTCCAGAAGGATGACATGATCGGTGGGGCCGCGCCCGCGCTTGGCGCTTTGCGTCTCAACCCGGCGGCCGATCCGTAGAAGTTTCAGAAGCTGATTGGTGAGCCGTGTCACCCTTCCCGTCCTTCCGTCCCGTCACCCAATTTGAATCCTAACCTGAACTGCGAGTCGCACCTAGTCAGGATTCCGTAACTTCCTGTTACCGCTTGTTTCTGTTTCCCTCGCGGCAACAGTTCCCGCACCATGCACCGCATGTCCAGTCTTCGGTCGGTGAGGGTCGGTACTGACATGTGCTTGTCCCGCTTTGGCGGCAGCCGGTTGGCATGACCGGGTGTCCTTTTTTAACCTAGGTCGGACGCCGCCAGTATTGGAGGATATGGAAACATGTTTGACGAAAGGTTGAGCAGCCGTGTGGCCGTTTGCGGGCATTCTCACGACCGGCAACGGATGTCTCCGCCGCTAAATTCACTCGGCCAGCCCGTCTTCGTCCAGCAATGTCCGCCCCTCGCGGTTTTCGATCTCGACCACCCAGAGGTCCGGATCGCTGCGCCGCTGACGCGCGATCGAGGCGTCTACATCGGCCTCGGCTCCCTCGGCCAGCACCACCCAGGCCCGCGCGCCGGTCATGAGGTCGAACGACCGCTGGAACAGGCGCGCCTGCCCGTCGAGCGTGGCAAGCTTCACCAGCACCGCACCCGCCGTCGCATCCCCGCGCGCCACGATATAGGCCGGGATATGCGCCGCCTGCAGCCGCGCCAGATAAGCGCGCACCCAGAAGTCCGCGGTCAGCCGGGCGCTCACCACGCCCCTCCCACTTTCTGTCGAGAAATACTCCCGCCGGAGGCAAGCCGCCGAGCGGGAGCTCGATGCCACCCGAGGCGGCCCCATCCGCGAGGAAGGACCCTAATCACCATCCTTGAACTCAAGGCCCATCTCGGAATAGCGCTCTTTCTCCTCCAGCCAGTTCGGCCGCACCTTGACCTGTATGAAGAGGTGTACGGGGCGGCCCAGGAACTCCATCAACTCGGCGCGCGCGGCCTGACCGACCGCCTTGATCGTCTCGCCCTTGCGGCCCAGCACGATGCCCTTGTGCCCGTCACGAGCGACATAGACCAACTGGTCGATCCGGGCGGAACCATCCGGCTTTTCCTCCCACCGCTCGGTTTCGACCGTCAACTGGTAGGGCAGTTCCTCGTGCAGCCTGAGCGTCAGCTTCTCGCGGGTCACTTCGGCGGCGATCATGCGCAGAGGCAGGTCGGCAATCTGGTCTTCGGGATAGAACCACTGACCCTCGGGCAACTGGGCACCCAGCCACTTCTTCAGATCCTCCACCCCATGGCCGCGTTCTGCAGAGATGAGGAAGGTTTTTTCGAACGGATAGGCGGCGTTCAGCTCTTCGGTCAGGGCCAAAAGCGCCTCGGCCTTGACCCGGTCGATCTTGTTGATCGCAAGGGCCACCCGCACGCCTTTGGGAAGCTCATCGGCGATACGGTCGATGATCGCCTTCACACCTTCGGTCATCCCGCGATGCGCCTCGATCAGAAGGACGACGATATCGGCATCCGCAGCACCACCCCATGCCGCCTTGACCATCGCCCGGTCAAGCCTGCGGCGTGGGCGAAACAGGCCCGGCGTATCCACGAAGACGATCTGCGCCTCGCCTTCCATCGCGATGCCGCGGATACGGGCGCGTGTCGTCTGCACCTTGTGGGTGACGATCGAAACCTTCGCCCCGACCATGCGGTTCAGAAGTGTGGACTTGCCCGCATTGGGCTCTCCGATCAAAGCGACAAATCCGGCACGGGTGGTCATGGGCATTCCTGTCTGGGGTTCGCTCAGCCCTAGCCGATTCCGCTCCGGCATGCCAGCGGGCGTGTTTTAACGGGCCTGTCCCATGGCGCGACAGGTTTGGGCCTCGTCGCCAGTGCCAACGTCAGCACCATGGTTGCGATATGCGCGATCCGGCGCTAGAGGGGCGCCATGACCAGCCCCGACCAGCCCCGCCGCAATTTCTATGGCCGCATTCGCGGCAAGACCCTGCGTGCCAGCCAGAAGACCTATCTGAACGAGGATCTGGGGGCCTTGCAGCCCCGCGATATCACGCGCGAGGATAATCCCGACCGCCGCCCGATCGACCCCGCCGCCATCTTCGGTGATGCGCGGGATGTCTGGCTGGAGGTGGGCTTTGGCGGGGGCGAACACCTTGTTCATATGGCCGCGCGAAACCCTGATGTCGGCATCATCGGCTGTGAACCCTTTATCAACGGGGTGGCGATGCTTCTGGGCAAGATCCGTGATGCAGGCGTCACCAACCTTTCGGTCCATCCCGGCGATGCGCGCGATCTTATGGATGTCCTGCCAGACGCCTCCATCGCCAAGGCCTTCCTCAACTACCCTGACCCCTGGCCAAAGAAACGTCATCACCGCCGCCGCTTCGTGACGCCGGAACATCTTCTGCCGCTGGCTAGGGTGATGAAGCCGGGGGCCGAGTTCCGCGTCGCGACCGACATTCCCGATTATGTCCGCCAGACGCTGGAAGAGGTGCCGCAGGCCGGGTTCGACCTGGTCGGACAGGAGGCGGAGCCGTGGGAAGACTGGCTGTCCACCCGCTATGAGCAGAAGGCCCTGCGGGAAGGCCGTACGCCGCACTACCTGACCTTCCGACGCCGCTGACCGAAGGTCGGAAATGTGCTAGAATGTCCGCATTTCAGAGGGCATTTCCATGGCGCATATCCGGATCACTAACTGCCACGTCCACACGTTCACTGACCAGCATGTGCCGGTTCTCTACCCGCATCCGCTCTTGTGGATATTCAAGAAGGTGCCTGTGCTTGTGCGCTTTCTTGCCTTTCTCTTCCGTTTCGTGGGGCACGAGGCGATTGCCGACAACCTCGACCGTCTCTTCCGCTTCAGCCAGGAATCGGGCGTGAAGCGGCAGTCCGATCTGCTCGACCGGCTCGTGCCGCATTACCCCCCCGATACGCGCTTCGTGGTCCTGCCCATGGAAATGGCCGGGATCGACCACGGTCGGGTGCCGGTCGGTCTTCGAGACCAACACGACGAACTGGCAGAAATGGTGAAGTCAGAGCGGTATCGCGACCGGGTGCTGCCCTTTGCCACCTGCGATCCCCGCCTGCCGGGCGCGGCAAATGAGGTGCGCCGCTGCATTGAGGAACACGGGTTTCGCGGGCTGAAGCTCTATCCGCGTCTCGGCTTCGACCCCTATCACCGGGTGCTGATGGACGAGGTCTATCCAATGCTTGTCGAAAAGAACCTGCCGGTGATGAGCCATTGCTCGCGGGGCGGCGTCACCGGCAAAGGCATCGTCGATGACGTGGCCGACATGTATACAAGACCGCAGGCCTTCATCCCGGTGATGAAGGCCTTCCCCGATCTGCGCGTCTGCCTTGCCCATTTCGGCGGTCAGCGCGACTGGCGCGCTTATGTGGAGGACGGCGTGGACACGACCGACCCCGACGCGGTCGAGGGCAACTGGCAGGTTGCGATCCGCCGAATGATCACCTGCGGCGACTATCCCGGGCTTTGGACGGATATTTCCTACACGCTCTTTCACTTCACCGATTTCGTGCCGTTCCTGCGGCTCTTTCTGGAAGATGAGAATGTTGCCTCTCGCGTCCTGTTCGGCTCTGACTATTACATGACAAGGCAGGAGGTGCTGTCGGAACGCGCCGTGTGTTTCCGTCTGCGCGTGGCTTTGGGCGAAGACCTCTTCCGCCGCATCGCCGAGACCAATCCCTCGATCTGGCTTGGCGAAGAGGTGTGACCGGGCTGGACCGTTCCGCGGGCTTGCGCTAGGGCAGGGGCCGAGTTCAGCGCGAAGGAAGCCCTAATGTCCGCCCATGGTGATCCGATCCCGATGACCGCCCGCAAGTCGGGTCCCCTGAAGGGCCGGGCCGAGGTGCCGGGGGATAAGTCGATCTCGCACCGCTCGCTCATTCTTGGCGCGATGGCGGTGGGCGAAACCAAGGTCACGGGGCTTCTCGAAGGGCAGGACGTTCTGGATACCGCCAAGGCGATGCGGGCCTTCGGCGCCGAGGTGATCCAGCACGGGCCGGGCGACTGGTCGGTTCATGGTGTGGGCGTTGGCGGCTTTGCCGAGCCGTCGAACGTCATTGACTGCGGCAATTCCGGCACCGGCGTGCGGCTGATCATGGGGGCGATGGCGACGACGCCGATCACGGCGACATTCACGGGCGATGCGAGCCTCAACAAGCGGCCGATGGGGCGGGTGACTGATCCCTTGGCATTGTTCGGGGCGAAGGCCTATGGCCGTCAGGGTGGCAGGCTGCCGATGACCATCGTCGGCGCGGCCGATCCCGTGCCGGTGCGTTACACGGTGCCGATGCCTTCGGCGCAGGTGAAGTCGGCGGTGCTGCTGGCGGGTCTCAATGCCCCCGGCCAGACCGTGGTGATCGAGAAGGAACCGACCCGCGACCATTCCGAGCGCATGCTGCGCGGCTTTGGTGCGGCACTGACGGTGGAAGCCACTGAAGAGGGCCATGTCATCACCCTGACCGGCCAGCCGGAGCTGAAGCCCCAGACGGTCGCCGTGCCGCGCGATCCGTCCTCAGCCGCCTTTCCGGTCTGCGCCGCGCTGATCGTCGAAGGGTCGGATATCCTTGTCCCCGGCGTCAGCCAGAACCCGACTCGCAACGGGCTTTACACAACGCTGGTGGAGATGGGCGCGGATATCGAGTTCCAGAATCCGCGCGAGGAAGGCGGCGAGCCGGTCGCCGATTTGCGGGTGAAGGCATCATCGCTGAAAGGCATCGAGGTGCCGCCAGAACGCGCGGCCTCGATGATCGACGAATACCCCGTCCTGTCCGTGGTCGCGGCCTGCGCCGAAGGTACGACGGTGATGCGCGGCGTAAAAGAGCTCCGGGTTAAGGAAAGCGACCGCATCGATGCGATGGCGCGGGGGCTCGAAGCCTGCGGTGTGAGGATCGAGGAGGACGAGGATACGCTGATCGTCCACGGCATGGGCCTGGGCGGCGTGCCGGGCGGCGCGACCTGCAAGAGCCATCTCGACCACCGGATTGCGATGTCCTTCCTCGTTCTCGGCCTTGCCACGCAGAAACCGGTCAGCGTCGATGATGGTTCGCCCATCGCGACCTCCTTCCCGGTCTTCGAAGGTCTGATGACTGGCCTCGGCGCCACGGTCGAGCGGTCGGACAAGTGACTGACGAGGCGTTCAGGGCGGCTGCCATAACGGCGGCTCTCCTGTTCGTTGCAATGGTTGCCGCGAGCCCGATGGAGTGCGGCGGCGTCTGGGCTGTTTGCAGCTTCGACGCACCGCATCTGCCCTATGAGGCCGGGACCGCACGGTCCTATCTGGCGGCTTTGTCCGAAGGTGCGCTGTGGCGGTATCTCTGGATCGTGCAGGCGCTGGATCTCATCTTCCCGGCACTTCTCTGTATTACTTTCCGCGAGGCGTTTGAGCATTGGGCGCCGGAGAGGCTGGCGCGACGATTGACCAAGGTCGCGGTTTTTGCAGCCGGCATCGACTATCTGGAAAACGCGCTCATCCGGGTGATGCTGAAGAACCCCGCAGGTTTCGCCGACGTCGTTGCCACGGCGACAAGTTTTCTGACACTTGCGAAATGGCTGCTTCTCGCGGTGCTGTTCGGCGCGCTGGCCCGGCTCTGGCTGGGTCAAAGGCGCACGCCCCGGTAGGGGCGCGCGCGGGTAATCAGAGTTCGCTCGCCGCGACGTGCTCGATTTTCGACCAGTTCTCGGTTGCCTTGGTCAGGGCGCCCGAGACATCCTCAAGGAACAGTTCGCGCGTCTTGGCATTCAGGAAGACATAGAGCTTGCCCTCGTGCACGACCGCGTGGCGGGGGTCGCCGTCGAACTTCTTGCCGACCGAGACGCCATAGGTGCAGAAGCCGCCGTTCTGCGGCTCATAGGCGGCTGGGTTGGCGTCGAAGGCGGCCTTGTGTTCGGCCGAGGCGAAGTAATAGGCCGCGCCGTTCAGGACGGAGGAGAACTCGCCCTCGCCGGTGACGACGTCGCCGTTCACGAGCGCGACCGGGTCTGCGCCGTGAAGGCCGACCGGCGCCCCGGCATAGGAGAGGCCCGGCGCGATGTTGAGTTCATCGGCCGCGAAGGCGGGGGCGGCGAAGACCGGCAGGGCTGCGGTCAGGGCGGCGATAATGAGAGTGGGTTTCATCAGGTTTCCTTTCATGGGTGACGGGGGCTGGCCCCCAGTTCACCGCAGATAGGCAGGGTCCCTGGTGCCGCCCATGATCATCCGTCCCGTTTGCTTTCCCGATCGTCCCGAACGCGACAGCGCCTCTTCGTCAAACTGCTTTCCGCCCCAGAATGCGGCAACGCTCGGCCCGGCGGACCGTCTTTCGCGGAAGAGGAACGACAGCACCTCATGCAGCACGACCCGCCGCCCCATGCGTGAATACCAGCGCATCGCGTGGCGGATTTCGGGATCGGGGTGAAGGTAGGTCCGCCAGAGTGCCTTTGGCCTGAGTTGCAATACGGCCTCGATCACCTTGACCCAAAGAAAGACGCGCCAGGCTGGGACGTTCGGGGTTTCCAGCACCTGATGCTTGTAATCCCACAGGCGCAGGTCGGGTTGGATCACCCGACGGGTCGCGGACTGAGCATGGAAGGGCGTCCAGCGATGCGGAGTGGCATAGATCGACATGACCTGATCGGGATCATAGGCCAGTAGCTGACGCAGCATGCGCCAGTAGTCGCGGTCGGTTTCCTCCTCAAAGCCCACGGCGAAGGTGCAAAGCCCGATCATGCCATGCTGGCGCAAGAGCCGGATCGCCTCGCGGTCCTTCGACCGGCTGCCACCCTTCTTGATCGCATTCAGGGTCGCCTCGTCGGTGCCCTCGATCCCCAGCAGAAAGCGCAACACACCTGCCCGTTTGTAAAGATGCAGGATATCGGCATCCCGCACGATATCGTCGGCGCGGGTCGAGCCGATGATCGTGACGTTCACATCCTCGGCGATCAGCGCCTCAAGAAACGCCTTCCATGCCCGGCGGGATGAGGTGGGGTTTTCGTCGGCGAGGTTGATGAGTTCGACGCCGTGGTCGCGCACAAGCCGGGCGATCTCGGCGGCGAACCTCACCGGGTCGCGGTGGCGCCAGCGGGTCCAGAAGCCGCGCTGGCCGCAATAGGTGCAAAGATGCGGGCAGCCGGGGGAAAACTGCATGATGACGGCCCGCCGCCCGCCCCAATAGGAATGCTGGGCGAAGTCGATCAGTTCCCAGCCGATGCGTGTGCCGTCGAGATCGGTCAGCATCGGGGCTGAATGTGTTGCAACTGGCCTGCCGTTTTCCCGATAGGCCAGACCGGCGATTTCGACCAGCGGCTGGCGGGCAGCGAGGGCCGCGATCAGGGCAGGCGCGGTCACCTCGCCCTCGCCGTGCACGATGATGTCGATCTCGGGCACCTCGGCCAGAACATCCTGCCAGTGATAGGTGGGAAAGACCCCACCATAGATGATCGTGAGGTCTGGTCGGGCCCGTTTCAGCGCGCGGGCAATCTCGACCACCGTCGGATTGGCGGAACTAGAGCCGGAATGCCCGATCAGCACCGCATCGGGGCAATCGTAGAGACATTCGACCACGATCCGCGCCATATCCATCGGATCGGGATCGGCGTTAACCAACCGCACCCGATGGCCCGCGTCGATCAGGGGGCCGCCGATTGAGAGTAGACCGAAGGGTGGCAGGTGCTCACTCGGGACACGGCTGCCGATGGCGGTGTGGGGCGGGTTCAGAAGGGTCAGGCGCATGGGGTCTCCGGTCTGTTGGTCAGACCGGAAGTAGCCCGGCAGGCAGCAGGCGACGGTGACGGCTTCAGCAGAATGTCAGCAGAGCGTGGCAACGGTACCGACGGTCACGCCCTGCAGCCCGGCCTGCTGCGCCACCTTGTCCCAGCCGTTTTGGCGCGCGGTCAGGATGGCATCGGAGAGCAGGGTCACGTTATATCCATGCTGTAGTGCGGCCATACATGTGGCGCGAACACAGTGCTCGCCGTCCAGACCAGCGATCCGCAAATGCGCGACATCATGTTGTGCAAGCAGGCGGTCGAGTTCGCCGGATGCAAATGCATCCTTGACCTCCTTGCTCAGAACATGGTCCGACAGGGCGGCAACCTCCGGCACAAGATCGCTGCCTGCCGTGCCGTCCATTCCCTTGCCGCCGAGGGCGAGTCGCGCAAGCAGCCGCAGGGACGGGCTGCGGACCGCCTGCCGGACCGCGATCACCGGCCATCCGTTCCTTCGCGCCTGAAGCGCTGCCCGGGATGCCGCTTCCAGGGCCTGGGCGCGTTGCTCGGGCGGGTAGGGGCCGTCGTCGAGGAAATCTTTCTGCAAGTCGATGAGAAGGAGAGCGGTTCCCTGACGCCGGTCGCCGATATCCTCAGCGCGGCTGACCCGGACGAAGCGCCAGAGCGTGATGGCGAGCCAGAGGAAGATAGCAAGGGCGGCGAGTGAAACTGCGAGGATCATGCCGGTTCCTCCCCGTTGATCTGCCGGAATGCCGAAATCAGCCCGTCGCTGACCCGTTTCGCTGCAGCGATGTCGGCCGGGTCGAACTGCCGGGCGATCCTTGAGACAATCTCCGCCTCACGGGTCAGGGCCTTGCCGATGGCATCGCGACCCGCTTCGGTCAGGTCCACCAGATGGGATGCCTTGTGGGCCGGGTTCGGGTGACGCGTGGTGAATCCCGCCGCCTCTGTCTCGTTGACCATGATCTGGACATATTGGCGTTGAATCGACAAGTGGCGCGCCAATGCGGGCACCGTCATTGGTCCGTCGGAAAAGAGGATCTCAAGCACCGCACGCATTCTTACCGTCAGACCGGTGCCATCGAGGCCCGCGGCAACGGCGGTTTCAATCTGCTGAAGCAGGGGTCGGGTCTGCCAAATGATTTTGTGTAGATCCTTCATGACATGCACATTGTCATAATGACATTAATAATGTCAATAAAGCCGAATTGAGCTTGCCGATACTTTGGCCTAGTCAGAGTACCGGAGGAGTCGACGCATGATCTTCACGGTGGCAATCGACGGACCGGCAGCGGCGGGAAAAGGCACGATCAGCCGTGCCGTGGCGCGGCATTTCGGCTTTGCCCATCTCGATACCGGGCTGCTCTATCGTGCCGTCGGGGCCAAGGGCGGCGATCCCGTGGAAGCCGCACGCAGCCTGAGCGAAGCCGACCTGACCCGCGATGATCTGAGAACATTGGAGGCCGGTCAGGCCGCGAGCCGGGTAGCGGTGATCCCGGAGGTGCGGGCGGCCCTGACCGAATTCCAGCGAAGCTTCGCCCGGCGCGAGGGCGGCGCGGTGCTCGATGGCCGCGATATCGGCACTGTGATCTGCCCCGAGGCGGAGGTGAAGCTTTTTGTCACCGCCAGCGCCGAAGTCCGGGCGCATCGCCGTTGGCTGGAAGTGGGGGGTGATGAAGCTCAGGTGCTGGCGGAGGTGATCGAGCGCGACAAACGGGATGCAGAACGGGCTACGGCCCCGCTGAAACCCGCCGACGATGCGGTCTTGCTAGATACGACGGAACTCTCTATAGACGCAGCCGTCCATAAGGCGATTGAGGCCATAGAAAAACGGATTGAGCAGGGTCGGGCGTAAGCTGCGGCCCTTTGTCTTTGTCCGGGGCTTGCCCGAAAGACGCGAAACCAAAGACCGGCGGAGCCAACCGCATGGCCAGAAACACATGAAAAGGAACTGAACACGCATGTGCGCTAAAGCGACCATGGAGGAATTCGAAGCCCTCCTCAAAGAAAGCTTCGAGATCGACACCCCCGAAGAGGGCTCGGTCGTCAAAGGCAAGGTGATCGCCATTGAGGCGGGCCAGGCCATCATCGATGTCGGCTACAAGATGGAAGGCCGCGTCGATCTCAAGGAATTCGCAAATCCCGGCGAACAGGCCGAAATCGCCGTCGGCGATGAGGTCGAGGTCTATCTCGACCGGGTCGAGAACGTCCGGGGCGAAGCTGTCATCAGCCGCGAGAAAGCCCGCCGTGAAGAGGCATGGGATCGTCTCGAAAAGGCCTATGCTGCGGAAGAGCGCGTCGACGGCGCCATCTTCGGCCGCGTCAAAGGTGGCTTCACCGTCGATCTGGGTGGCGCGGTTGCGTTCCTGCCCGGCTCGCAGGTCGATGTCCGTCCGGTGCGCGATGCTGGCCCGCTTATGGGCATGAAGCAGCCGTTCCAGATCCTCAAGATGGATCGCCGCCGGGGCAACATCGTCGTTTCCCGCCGCGCGATCCTCGAAGAGAGCCGCGCCGAACAGCGCGCCGAGGTTATCGGCAACCTCTCCGAAGGCCAGACGGTCGACGGCGTGGTCAAGAACATCACCGAATACGGTGCGTTCGTTGATCTCGGCGGCGTTGACGGCCTCCTTCATGTCACCGATATGGCGTGGCGCCGCGTCAACCACCCGAACGAGATCCTGTCGATCGGCGAGACCGTGAAGGTCCAGGTCATCAAGATCAACAAGGAAACCCACCGTATCTCGCTCGGCATGAAGCAGCTTCAGTCCGACCCGTGGGATTCAGTGGAACAAAAGTTCGCGCTGGGCTCGGTCCACAAGGGCCGCGTCACGAACATCACCGATTACGGTGCGTTCGTCGAACTGGAAGCGGGTGTCGAGGGCCTCGTCCACGTCTCCGAAATGTCCTGGACCAAGAAGAACGTCCATCCGGGCAAGATCGTCTCCACCTCGCAGGAAGTGGACGTCATGGTGCTGGAGATCGACACCGCGAAGCGTCGCGTATCGCTCGGCCTCAAGCAGACGATGCGCAACCCGTGGGAAGTCTTCTCGGAAACCCATCCCGTGGGCACCGAGATCGAGGGCGAAGTCAAGAACATCACCGAATTCGGTCTGTTCATCGGCCTCGAGAACGACATCGACGGCATGGTTCACCTCTCCGACCTCAGCTGGGAACAGCGCGGCGAGGATGCGATCCAGAACTACCGCAAGGGCGACGTGGTCAAGGCCGCTGTCACCGAGGTGGATGTCGAGAAGGAGCGTATCTCGCTTTCGGTCAAGGCGCTGGGCGAAGACACGTTCTCGGATGCCGTTGACGGCGTGAAGCGTGGCTCGGTCATCACCACGACCGTCACTGCGATCGAGGATGGCGGCATTGAGGTTGAGTACAACGGCATGAAGTCCTTCATCCGCCGTTCGGACCTTGCCCGCGACCGCGCCGACCAGCGCCCCGAGCGCTTCCAGGTCGGCGACCATGTCGACGCCCGCGTTACCAACGTGGACAGCAAGACCCGCCGTCTCGGCCTGTCGATCAAGGCGCGCGAGATCGCCGAAGAGAAGGAAGCCGTGGAACAGTACGGCTCGTCCGACTCGGGCGCTTCGCTGGGCGATATCCTTGGCGCCGCGCTCAAGGGCTCGGGTGACAAGTAAGCATTGCGCCTCTTGGCGTGACGGCAAGGCCCCGCGTGATCGCGGGGCCTTTTCCGTTTTGGGTCAGTCATTCCAGGCGGCGAGACCCATCAGCATTCGATTGATCCGGGCGCTGCCCTGCTTCAGCACGAGTTGGCGCCATCCGTGGTCGCGCAGCGTCGTCGCGTCTCGACAAAAGTCGCGCAGCCCGGGCTGGTCGGGTTCAAGTTGCCCCTCATGCCGCAGCCACCGCTCAAACCGATCCTGACGGAACACACTGAATGCGTCGCCGGTTCCGAACTCGATCACTGAACCGACAATGCGGGCGTCGGGCAGTTCTTGGGCGATGGCACCGCACAAAAGCCCTTCATATGGCGGAACGGATCCGGCCCTGAACCCCGACGAGCCGTCTCCGTCGAGTTGCCACCATTTCATGGCCCGTGCCCGCTCGTCACTGTCCGCCGCTGCGAAGATCAGGTGCACGATCTCGCCATAGTCTCCGACACCGGTATGAAAATCGATGAACCCGATTTTCGCCGCGCCGTTAAAGTGATCATTGAGGATGCGCCGGAATGTAAGGTTGGCCCAGTCTGGGCCGGTTCCGGTATAGAATATGCCTTTCGGGTCTTGCGATTGGCCCGAGATTGCCCGGCCTTCGATATCCCATCCGTTCTGATCCAGATAGGAGCAGTAGGCACGCCACGCGCGCAGATCCTCAGCGGCATCCGATTGATCTGTGTGAAAATACGGAGCCAATTGGCGGTAAGCTTGGTTTTCCGGAACGGGCCAGGCCGTGTGGAAATTCCGGTTGAGATCGATATTGGCCTCGGTCGTTCGCAGCATATGCGAAAACCCCCAGGGGTTTACGCCGTGGACGAGAACAACGCGCAACCCGGGCGGCAGAGCCTTCGGGGCTTCGCTTTGCAGCCACTTGACCTGAGCCGCTGAACCTGTGAAGGCCTCGCCCCCATGGACGCCCGATATTACGATTGCGGCTTTGTCTGCCTGTGCTGGCCCGAGAACCGCGACGTCGACGGACAGCGCTTCGCCCTGTGCGCCGAACACGTCCGACCGTCCATAACTGAAGTTCTCTGCACCCGCGTTTCCTGCGGCCGCCATGAAGGTTGTACGGGCTTGTGAGTAAGTCGTGCTGAACTCGTGCATCTTGTGCTCGCAGGACGGTTGCCACGGGTAAACTTACCACGTTCCACGGGCTTTGAAGCGCTGAATCGTTCCGCGAATCGGTCCGATGATCACACAGTCCGTTGGCGTACAATCGAGGTTCCCATTGCCTGAGTGCTGCACCGCAATGCCGGTCAGTGCTACGGAATCACCCCGATTTCTGCTGCGGTGCCGCGAAAATTGTTGATTTTCCAAAGGCTTTCCTGTTTGTCGATACGTCGATTGCGCCTATAGTTCGGGCAAAGAAAATCTGCGGCTGCCGGTAAGATGGCCGACAAGGGGGGTTGTGAATGATCCGGTCCGAATTGATCCAGAAGATCTCCGAAGAGAATCCGCATCTTTTTCAGCGCGACGTCGAGCGGATCGTGAATACGATCTTTGAAGAGATCATTGAGGCGTTGGCGCGCGGGGATCGGGTCGAACTTCGCGGTTTCGGGGCGTTTTCGGTGAAGAAGCGCGATGCCCGCACCGGCCGCAATCCGCGCACGGGTGAATCCGTCGAGGTCGAGGAAAAGCATGTTCCCTTCTTCAAGACCGGAAAGCTCTTGCGGGACCGTCTCAACGGGGGGTAAGGATCGCGCATGTTGCGCATGCTCCGCCTTCTCTTTCTCGCTCTTCTCGGCATCGTCCTGATTGCCGTTGCTTCGGCCAATCGTGATCTGATCACCCTTCGGCTGTTGCCTGAAGAACTGGACCAGTTCCTCGGCATCGGCTGGTCGCTTGAGGTGCCGCTCTTCCTCGCGATCTTTGCCGGTATCGTCGCCGGTCTTGGCATTGGTTTCGTCTGGGAATGGTTCCGCGAGGCGAAACACCGTGCCGCCGCCAGTCAGCACAGGCGCGAGGCCGGGCGTCTGGAAAAGGAAGTCAGCCGGCTCAAGGCGGAAAAGCCCGAGGCAGAGGACGATGTCCTCGCGCTGCTTGAGGGCCGCAAGGCGGGCTGACCGGTTCCCCGGAGGGATCAATTGGATATCCGCGTGAAAATCTGCGGGCTGAAAGAGCCTGAACATATTGCCGCCGCCGTTGACAGCGGGGCGGCGTATATCGGTTTGGTCTTTTATCCGAAATCCCCCCGGCACGTCGAGATTGCCGAGGCTGCCCGGCTCGCGCTTTTGGTGCCGCCTGGCGTTGCCAAGGTCGCGCTGACGGTGAACGCGACGGATGCGGACCTCGACGCGATCACCGCTGCCGTGCCACTCGACATGTTGCAGTTGCACGGCGCGGAAAGCCCCGAACGGGTTGCCGAGCTCAGGGCCCGTTACGGTCTTCCGGTGATGAAAGCCGTAGGCGTGGCGGAAGCCGATGACCTGAAGGCCATCGATACCTATGGCAAGGTCGCGGACCAGCTTCTCGTTGATGCGAAACCGCCCAAGGGCGCGGCGCTGCCCGGCGGCAACGGCCTTGCCTTCGACTGGCGGCTGGTCGCCAAGAAATACTGGCCCTGCCCGTGGATGCTTGCGGGCGGCCTGATGCCCGACAATGTTGCCGAAGCGATCCGCCTGACCGGCGCGCGCCAAGTCGATGTATCGTCTGGTGTCGAAAGCGCGCCGGGCGTGAAGGACGCTGATCTGATCCGTGCCTTCATCGCCGCGTCAAAAGGAGCGGTGTCCGTATGATCCGGTTCCGCGAGGCGCGGCGTGACGACGTTCCAGCGATCGTGGCGCTTCTCAGGGACGATGCGCTTGGTGCGGAGCGTGAAGGTGCGTCACTCGATGATTATTATTCCGCCTTCGATGCAATTGCGACCGAAGGCGGCAATAGGGTGATTGTCGGCGAGGACGACGGCCGGATCGTGGCGACCTATCAGCTGACCTTCATCACCGGCCTGTCGCTGCGCGCCACGCGACGGGCGCAGGTGGAAAGCGTCCGGGTTGCCGTCGATCTGCGTGGGCGTGGAATCGGGGCCGAGATGTTCGCCGATGCCGAAGCCCGCGCCCGCGCGGCGGGTTGCGGGTTGATGCAGTTGACGATGAATGCCGACCGGCATGACGCAAGGCGTTTTTACGAGCGTCTGGGATTCACGCCATCGCATACAGGGTTCAAGCGCCGTCTCGACTGAAGATCAGACAACCGCATCCTAGGCGGGCTTGTAGACGAACCGCGCGCGCACAACGCCGTGATCGCCGGTGCCGGTTTCCTTGTGGTCGTCGATATTCAGGTGATCGTTCGCGATCTCCAACCCGTCGAAGGCCCAGATCCGTTTCTTGGAATTGTCGTAGAACTCCTGGCTGACAAGGATGTGGTCGAGCGACTCCCGCGCATCCTGATAGACATGGGTGTAATAGACATCCCGTTCGCTGCGGTACTGCTGCAGCGTCTGGGCCGAATAGAGGTCGTTGTCGCCGCCGCCCGTCGAAAGCGTCGTCAGAAAGCGCGGCTGGCCGGTCAGGATGTTGTGGGTGTTCGAATGCTGGCCGTCATTGCAGTCGCCGATGACGACGACGGGCGTATCGGTGTTCTTCATCTCCTCGGTCAGGAGCATCCTGAGCGCCATCGCTTCGGCGGTTCGCCGGATCGTCGAAAGCGCGCCGCCAATGGCTTCGGAATGTTGTCCATGGACGTTCTTGTCGTACCAGGCCTCGCGGAAGATCTGCGTCGGTGCCTTGGATTTGAAATGACAGATGAAGACCACGATCTCGGGCGCGTTGGAATGCGGCTGAATCGTCAGCCGCAGGACGGGCCGTGAAAAGGCGTCGATCATCACCTCGATATCGCCGGTCTGGCTGTCATCACCGCCGCTTTTCAGGATGAAGTCATCGGGGAAGCTCTCGATCCAGCGCGGCGTGCCGGTCAGGATCGAGCGTCGCACCGCAGCGGCGCAGACGATCTTTTGCCCCGCATGGCCCGGCGGCGCGATGGCCGTATACTCCCCGTCGAGCCCGGCCGTGGCCAATGCGGCCGAAAGGCTGTCGGCATGCCAAAGCTCCTGAAAGCCGAAGACATCGGCCTTCATGATCCGCAGCATCACGGCGGTCCAGGCGATCTTGCGGTCATAGACGTCCTGATCCCAGCCATCGGTGTCTTTATAGATGGCAAGACCGGGTTCGTTGAGGTTGTAGAGGTTGAAGCTGGCAAAGCTGACGCCGCGACGAGCCATGGCGGTCTCCGATAATCAATGAACCAATGGCATTATCCTAGCATAAATGCATGTCGGAGGGGTGACTGGTGTTCGGGCATCTTTACGCGCCGCCCGGTCCGCGATAAGCCCGGGCCTGTCAGGAGAGGGCAGACACATGGCCAATGATCAACTCAACAGCTTCATGACCGGTCCGGACGAACAGGGCCGGTTCGGTATATTCGGCGGGCGCTTCGTGAGTGAAACTCTCATGCCGCTGATCCTCGATCTGGAAGCGGAGTATGAGAAGGCCAAAACCGACGACAGTTTCTGGGCCGAGATGGACTGGCTCTGGAAACACTATGTGGGCCGCCCTTCGCCCTTGTATTTCGCCGAACGGCTGACCGAGCATCTCGGCGGTGCCAAGGTCTATAT
This sequence comes from Albidovulum litorale, assembly GCF_025751495.1. Classification (GTDB taxonomy): domain Bacteria; phylum Pseudomonadota; class Alphaproteobacteria; order Rhodobacterales; family Rhodobacteraceae; genus Albidovulum; species Albidovulum litorale. The sequence continues at coordinate 242,558 of NZ_JAOWKZ010000004.1, forward strand.
GAAGCGGGACGAGCTGAACCATACCGGCGCGCACAAGATCAACAACGTTCTGGGCCAGATCATCCTGGCCCGCCGCATGGGCAAGTCCCGGATCATCGCCGAGACGGGCGCTGGCCAGCATGGCGTGGCCACCGCGACGGTCTGCGCCAAGTTTGGCCTCAAGTGCATCGTCTATATGGGCGCCCATGATGTCGAGCGGCAGGCGCCGAACGTCTTCCGCATGCGGCTGCTGGGGGCTGAGGTGGTGCCGGTGACCTCCGGCCGGGGAACTCTCAAGGACGCGATGAACGATGCCCTGCGCGACTGGGTCACCAATGTCCGCGACACGTTCTACTGCATCGGCACGGTGGCGGGCCCCCATCCCTATCCGGCGATGGTGCGCGATTTCCAGTCGGTCATCGGCAAGGAAGTGCGCTGGCAACTGGCCGAGCAGGAGGGCGAAGGCCGCCTGCCGGATACCGTGATCGCCGCGATCGGCGGCGGGTCGAACGCGATGGGGCTTTTCTATCCGTTCCTCGACGATCCTTCGGTGAACATCATCGGCGTCGAAGCCGGTGGCAAGGGCGTTGACGAGCGCATGGAACACTGCGCCAGCCTCACGGGCGGCCGTCCGGGTGTGCTGCATGGCAACCGGACTTACCTCTTGCAGGATGAGGATGGCCAGATCCTGGAGGGTTTCTCGATCTCCGCAGGTCTCGACTATCCCGGCATCGGGCCGGAGCATTCATGGCTGCATGAGACGGGCCGCGCAAAATATGTGTCGATTACCGACAAGGAGGCCTTGGAGGCGTTCCAGGTCAGCTGCGCGCTGGAAGGCATCATCCCGGCACTGGAGCCGAGCCATGCGCTGGCCCATGTGATGAAGATCGCGCCAACCCTCCCGAAGGACCATATCATCGTGATGAATATGTGCGGCCGGGGCGACAAGGATATCTTTGCCGTCGCTAAGCATCTCGGCTTCGATATCCGCACCTGAGAGCTTCTGGAAACAGCGCCAAACGAACGCACCGGGCGATTCGTCTGGTGCTCTTGAGGGGCTATCCGATATGTGCCGCAAAGGCGTTATGGCTGAGGGACCCGCCTAACTCATTGTTCTCAAAACGACTTATCGTCTCCATTTCGGAAGCAAAGAGCGCAACTGCATCACATTGATGCCGTAATCTCAGACTTTTTGGGGTGCCTAAACCTCGGTTTATGGCCGTCTCCCGTCAGTTTATGGCGTTTTCGGGGCAGTTGCTGGCCAATTTGCAATACGGAACGCGTCGGATGTGTGAGTTCAGAACGACCGTCGCTTACCAGTGCAAACACGAGAAGGGAAAGACCAATGATCCATATGACCGACATCACAGCATCTCCTTTCGAAAAGGTGACCGCTCTGCGTCCGGCGACCAATCTTGGCCAACTGGTGCGTGACCAGCTCAGCGCATTGACGGCCAGCGGATATGGCGAAGTCGACGTCCGGTGGAACAGCGACATGCTGCTGATCGATGCGAAAAGCGACGACGGCTACATTTGCCGGGTATTCAACGCTGACGGCGTCTGCGTGATGGAGCAGATCGACCGGCGGGGAATCGGGGTCGAACGGCATTTCGAAGAAGATGGAATGACCGTGATTTCGGAAGAGATCTTCGGTTAATCTGTGAATCGTTGACGAACGCGCAACCAAAACGCGCTAAAACACCGAAATTCTTGTGATCTGGCAAGAGTTTGTGCACCATCCCGCTCGGGGGCGGTGTGTAGTGTGAAGATGACGAGACGCGGTTTCCTCCTTTCCGGTGCCTGTCTTTTGGCGACGACCGGTTCCTCCCTGGCAATGTCTTATGACGACGATGTCGCGGCGCGGTTGCGCCGCGAGGGATACCGCATCACTTACCGCAAGCGGACCTGGCTTGGCCGGGTACGGTTCAAGGCCCGAAAGGGCAAGACGATCCGCGAAATCGTCGTCGATCCGACTTCGGGCGAGGTCCTTCGCGATTATTCTGAGAGCGTATCGGCCGACGACAAAAGGTCGCCGGAATCCGGATCGTCCGGAGGCGGGACTTCTGGCGGAGAGACCGGAGGTGGGGAAACCGGCGGAGGTGAGTCTGGCGGTGGTGAAACCGGCGGAGGCGAGTCTGGCGGAGGTGAAACCGGCGGAGGCGAGTCTGGCGGAGGTGAAACCGGCGGAGGTGAGTCTGGCGGAGGTGAAACCGGCGGAGAATCCGAAAGCGGCGACAATTCGAAAGAAACGGGCAAGGGATCCGGCAAAGGCAAATCCAAGGACAAGTCCGGCAAAGGCAACGCTGACAGCAAAACTGGAGGCAGTGGTGTTGAGTAAGCGTGGTCGTTGTCGCAGCTGCATGCGGGGGACGTCGTGATGCGCCGCTCCAAGCGTGATTTGGTTGCCCTTTCGTTGCTGCTCGTCGTTCAAGTTTTCTGTGCGTCGCTTTTGGTTGGTGAGACGCTTCTTCGTGCCCTAGGCATCCAACACCGTCCCATGAGTTGGGAATTGCGCGAACTGCTGGAGATCGGCGCTGTGCTTGGTTTGGTTTGCGGCGCTGTGCTAGGCATCATCGTTCTGGCACGTGGTCTGCGCCGCCAGAAGCGGGCGGAGGAACAATTGCGCCAGGTTTCCGGTGCTTTCATGGAACTCATGCAGTCGCGTTTCAGCGACTGGGGCCTGACCTCGGCGGAGCGCGATGTGGCGCTGTTTTCCATCAAGGGCCTGTCGATGCAGGAAATCGCTGCGCTGCGGGGGACGGCTGAGGGGACCATAAAGGCCCAGACAAATGCGATCTACCGCAAATCCGGAGTCTCAGGGCGTCCGCAACTTCTGTCGTTGTTCATCGAGGACCTGATGGACGACAACGTGATGCCCAAGATGCCGGACAACCCGCATCACGTGGAAACCAGACCTGTTCTTCAGATGGTGAACTGACCCCGACTGAAGCCGATATGACGCTTTTCGTGACCCGGAGGTTGCTGGTCCGCGATTTCGCAGAGGTGCTGCGAAATCAGAGAGGATTTGCTCGACGGCCGCCCGGCCAAGCCTGAGGCATTCGACCGGGCGGGATGATCCAAGGATCAGAACACGGTGACGGGGAACGGGTTTGCCACCCAATACAGACGGGCGAGTTCGTTCAGCCGCTCTTTTCTGTCCGCGGGGAAGGTCTTGGTGAATGTCTCACCCAGTGTTGCGAGCGCCGCTTCACTTGCGGGTCCGAAAGCGCCGTCAGGCACGATATCAGCGCCAAGCTCGCGCATCATGACCTGAGCGCCCATGTCGAGCGCATTTAAAGGCAGCTTGTCGATCAATTGCCGGGCCGAGGCAGCAGCTTCGGCATCGCGCAATACGATTGCCTTTGCTGCCCGCGCGGCAGCGTCGCCAAGGGTAAGGCCTTCAGGTGTGTGCTGCGCGATCACCCATGCACCGTTGGCCCCACCCCAGGCATCGCCTCGGCTCAGGCCTTCGTCATACCATTTAACCGCCTCGGCAAAGTCGGGTACCCCAAGATCGCCGTTGAAATACATGCGACCGATCGAGGTCGGTGCCCGCGGATGACCGCCTTCGCTGGCCTTCCGGAGCCAGTCGAGCGCCGCCTTCGGATCGCGCGCCACACCGCCCGCGCCGTTGAGCATCACCCAGCCCATGTTGTCATAGCCGTAGATGTCGCCGCGCGCGGCGCTTTCCTGCACGTAACGCAGACCGCGTTCGGGTTCGTAATGGTCGGTGCCTTCCTGCAGGAAATAATAACCGAGCGTGTTCATCGAGAAGGTGTGCCCGACCTCCAGCGACCGGGAGAGCAGATCGAAGCCCTGCCGCTTCAGCGTAGGATCGTCCGCCAGTTCCAGAAGCTGCTGGCCGAGCGAGTGATAGGCATAGGGATCGCCCTGATCCACGCCCATTGCCAGAAGCGCCAGCGCCTCTTCCGGCGCGCGGGTGCGGGCGGCGCCTGCCGTTATCTGCTCGCGCGCGATCACCAGCATCCCGAGCGCGTGCCAGGCACGGGTATGACCATGGTCGCGGGCCAGAGTGAACTCGGCTTCAGCGGCATCGAGATCAAGCAAAGCGAGGTGAACCCGGCCCAGTTGGTAATGGAACCGGCCATTCTCCGGCTTCCGTGCGACCGCGTCCTTGCAGGCGGTGAGGGCGGCATCGACGTCGATTTCATTCGGGTACCGGGCCACGCCCACACCTTCGGGGTCAAGGTGATCGCCCGCCTGATAGTCACAGGGATCGACGTTCAGTGTGAGTTGAACGGTCTGCGCCTTGCCCTCGCTCGCGACGGTGAATTCGTCGGTGATTGCCGGGGCGGTCATCGCAAGAGCGGAAAGCTCGGGCTGGCTGTTGGAATAAACGAGGTTCTCGACCCCTTCGGTCATCTGTGTAAGGGGTAACAGTCCGCGCGTGGTTTCACCGCTGGTCAGTTCAAGCCGTCCGTATTGGGGCGGGCGGGTCACCGTCACTGCATCCATCGGCTGGGTCGCAGTCTCGCGGAGCGCGGTTCCGACACGCACCTTGCGGTCAAGCGGCAGGGACAGCGCCAGCGGAACACCGGCCGACTCTGCCACAGATGCGGCGTCCGTTGTCAGGGCGTTCTGGAAGCCAGGCACAGAGGGATCGGAATCGAAGGATACCGTTTCGATCAGAGACGAGCTTTCCCATGGGACCTGCCGTCCACCAGTCACCGAATAGACCCTGCGGCGGACATCCTTGAGAAGGCTGTCGAGTGGGGCATCCGGGGCCGCGATTGCCGCCTGATACAGCGCTTCGGTGAAGGGGCTGTTGGCCCCCCGACCGTCCAGTGCGACCGCGCCCGGAGAGGTGGAGAATACGATGAGAGAATTGACCGGGGAATCCTGTGCCGCGAAACCGGTTCTCAGTTCCTGCGGGATCGCGTCCAGCCCGACAATGGCCCCGCGATCGGGGAAAGGGTTGTCTCGGCAACTGTCGAGGATCACCACAAGCGACCGCGACCGCGCGCCAGCAATGGACAGAAGGCTGGACAGCGAGACGGTTTCAAACGGCAGATCATAGATCGAGTCGATTTCGGCATCGACCGGAATCAAACGATTGGAGTTCCCGATCTGAACGCCATGACCGGCATAGTAGATCACGATCTCCGACCCTTTGCCGGTGTCCGTGATCATGCGTCGAAGCGCCGCCTCAAAGCCGCGGCGGTCGAGGTCCTCGTATTCCTGGACGATATAACCGCTCTGCTTCAAGACGGCGGCAACGAGCCGGGCATCTGCGACCGCATTGGCCAGCGACGGGGCATGGCGATATGCGCCATTGCCGATAACCAGAGCGTAGCGCCGTGTTGCGGGTGTCGTGAGGTCGATACTGAGCCCGGGCATCCCAAGAACTTCCGCCGGGCGTTCCAGTGTTGCGTAGGTCTGATCCGACTGAGCAGTGGCGGGCGTTGCGGACGCAAGGGCGACGATTGCCGCCACTCCGGAACCGCACCAAGTTGCGAATGTCGGAAGAGGGCCGCGCGATGCGGCCGGTTCAGGTTTGTAATCGGTGGCCATGGTCAGTTCCACCCACCGCCGCTTCCACCACCACCACCACCGCCGTCGCCATAGCTGGATGGCGTTACGGGTTCTGAGGGTTGCGCGCGCGTCGTCGGCGTTGGTGCACTGACAGTGGGCTGTACCGTCTCTGTCGTCGGGTCTGGTGGGGCCGTCGGCACTGGCACACAGGCCGCAAGTGCGATCACGGCGCAGAGGATCATACTCCGCTTTGACATGACAAATTCCTCACTAAAAATATGTTTTATCCTACCACTTTTGTGGCTTTCCATCAACGAAGCGGCGTTTCCAGCTCGCTGAGCTCAACCGGGCGCAGCCAGACCGACTGTGCCAATTCGGTTTCTCGCGCGCCCATTTGGGTCGTGACGTCAATCCCGATCCGTTCAAGCGTGTGTGCCAGTGCCTGCGTATCGTGGACGGTGTTCCGCAAGGGCGGGATGTGCGCATTGCTGTCCATGCCCACGGCCACTGCGTGCCTTTCAACGGCCTTCACACCCGGGATGATGCAAAACGCCAGGACGAAGAAAATAATACCCGGCGTAGAGCGGCGAGTAGCAATCTCATGGTGCCTCTATGCTCGCGGTCGGTAGAAATACAATATGCCCAGCATAGCGCAAATCGGCTGTTTTTCTATTCAGGTTCTCATTACCTTCGGCTGAATATCCACACTGGCCGCAACCGTTTCGAGGAGGAAGAATGAGAGACAAAATCGTCATTCTTGGGGTTTTCGTTGCCGATACCTCCTATCGGGCAGAGCGGCAGCCGAGGATGGGGGAAACTATTCTCGGCAACAGTTTCGTCCTCGGCCCCGGCGGCAAGGGATCGAACCAGTCGGTCGCAGCAGCCATGGCCGGGGCGGATGTGCGGTTTGTCACCCGGGTAGGCCGCGATGCCTTTGCCGAGATCGCGCGGCAAACATGGGCCAAGGCCGGGGTTAATGCCGATGTGACCGAGGATGCCGAAAGTTATACCGGTGCGGCCTATATTTTCATTGAGGAATCGACCGGCAATAACGCTATCATCATCGCGCCCGGGGCTGCCGGCCGGATATCGGTGGAGGATGTTGAGGCGCGGGCTGATGCAATCAGCAGCGCCGCGATCTTCCTAACTCAGCTCGAGCAGCCGATGGCGGCAGCTCGACGCGGGTTGGAAATAGCGCGGGCTGGCGGGGCGGTGACGATCCTGAACCCGGCCCCGGCGGTGGTCCTCGAAGCGGACATGCTACGCTTGTGCGACTACGTCACGCCGAATGAATCCGAGGCTGAAGGCATTACCGGGATTGCTGTCCGAAACATCGCAGATGCTGAACGTGCAGCCGGGCGGCTGCTAGAAAAAGGTGTCGGCGCCGCGATTATCACGCTCGGGCAAAACGGGGTGTTTTATCGCGACCGCGAGCGTTGTGTGCATGTGCCGGCCGTGGCCGCAGGTCCGGTGGTGGAGACGACAGGTGCTGGCGACGCGTTCAACGGGGCTTTCGCGGCCGAACTGGCGCGTGGTGCCGATCCTGTCGCGGCGGTGCGTTTCGGCTGTGCGGGAGCCGGCATTTCGGTGACCCGGCCGGGGACCGCGCCATCGATGCCGTCGCGGTCCGAGATCGAAGCGTTTCTTGCCTCAGGCAGGTTCGACTGACCCGGCATTGATGATGGTCCGATCGACCAGAAAGGATTTGCGTCAAAATACTTCAGGCCTCACCGGCATCACGCTTGACCCGGAAGACTGCGAGATACAGCGCCGGGGCGAAGACGAGCGTGATGACCGTTCCTGCGATGATACCGCCCATCATTGCATAGGCCATCGGCCCCCAGAAGATCTGGCGCGAAATTGGGATCAGCGCAAGGCTCGCCGCCGCCGCCGTCAGAAGGATCGGACGCGCGCGGGCATCTGAGGCCTCGAACACCGCGTCCCATGTCGACCGGCCCTTGTGCTTCAGCACCTCGATCTCATCGACAAGGATGATCGAGTTGCGGATCAGGATGCCGATGAGCGCCAGCACGCCAAGGATCGCGACGAAGCCAAGGGGGGCACCCGAGGGCACCAGCGCGGCAACAACGCCGATGAGGCCGAGGGGGGCGACGCAGAGGACGACGAATGTCAGCCGGAAGCTTTGCATCTGGATCATGATCAGCGTCAGCATGATCAGGATCATCAGCGGCACGACAGCGGCGATGGGGGCCTGGCTTTTGGCACTTTCGGCGACCGAGCCGCCGACCTCCACCGCATAACCGAAGGGCAGGTTGGCGTTGAAGTCTGCGATCTTGCCTTCCAGCGCCTTCACCACCGTGGCGGGCTGGTCCTTGCCTTCGATCCCCGCCTTGACGGTGATCGTCGGCATGCGGTTGCGTTGGTGGATGACGGGCTGCTCGGTCTCATACCGGAAGGTCGCGACCGAGCGGAGCGGGATCGTTACGCCGCCCGTGGTGGACAGTTGCAACCCGGCCAGAGCCTCCACCGATTGCCGCGATGCGTCATCGCCGCGCGCAAGAATATCGACCAGATAGGCGGCGTCGCGCAGCTCCGTGACCTTGGTGCCGTCATAGATCGCATTCAGCGCGGCGGCGATGTCGCGCGGCGTGATGCCAAGCTGGCGCGCCCGGTCCTGAAGGATATCGACGCGCACCACGCGGGCCGGTTCGTTCCAGTCCATGACGATATCGCGCAGGCGGCTGTCGGTGTCGGCAATGGCCGTCAGTTCACGGGCATAGTCGCGCAAGATCGCGATATCGGGGCCCGAGATGCGGTACTGGACCGGGCGGCCGACCGGCGGGCCGATATCCAGAAGCTTGACGAAGATGTCGACGCCGGGGAATTCCTTCGCCGCGCGGTCGCGCAGGTCGACGCGCAAAGTGTCGCGCGCCTCGACCGATTGGGTCTGGATTACGATCTGCCCGGTATTCGGCCCCGGTGTCGGCACGTCATAGGCCAAAAGGAAACGCGGTGCACCGCGTCCGACATAGGAGGACCAGAAAAGCACCCGCTCGTCACCCTCCAGATAGGCCTCCATCCGGTCCATCTGGGCCGCTGTCTCTGTGATCGAGGCATTCTGCGGCAGGGCGAAATCAAGGATCAGTTCCGGCCGGTCGGAATTGGGGAAGAACTGCTGTTCGACAAAGCGCATGCCGAAGACGGAAAGCGCAAAGGGCGCGACGGTTAGGCCGATCGTCAGCCAGCGATGCCCCATCGCCCATCGTAGGAGCATATGGAACATCTTCCGCGCCCGTCCTGGCTCGGCTGAATCGTGCGCCATCTTCGCGGGCAGGAAGGTCACGCCCAGAAGCGGCGCGAAGAGGACGGCGACGATCCATGAGACGAGAAGTGACACGGCGATGACGACGAATAGAGAGAAGGTGAACTCGCCTGCCGCCGAATTATTGAGCCCGATGGGGATAAAGCCCGCGACCGTCACCAGTGTGCCCGACAGCATCGGGAAGGCGATTGAGGTCCATGCGTAGGAGGCCGACGCAAGCAGGCTCTCACCCTTTTCCAGCCGCGAAATCATCGTCTCGATCGCGATCATCGCGTCATCGACGAGCAGTCCTAGGGCAATGATCAGCGCGCCGAGCGAGATACGCTGAAGCGTGAAGCCGAGATAGTGCATGACCACGAAGGTGATGGCGAGGACGAGCGGGATCGTCAGCGTCACGACAAAGCCCGCGCGCAGGCCAAGCGAGATGAAGCTGACGGCAAGGACGATCAGCACCGCTTCGAGAAGCGCCTGAAGGAAATGGCCCACTGCCTCATCCACCACATGCGGCTGGTCCGCGACTTGATGGATCTCGATCCCAATCGGCAGGTCGGCCTGCGCCCTCGCCATGACTGCGTTCAGTTCCCCGCCGAATTCGAGGATGTTTGATCCCTTCTTCATGCCGACGGCGAGGCCAACCGCCTCTTGCCCCTTGTAGCGGAACAGTTCCGACGGCGGGTCCTGATAGGCGCGGCGGATATCGGCGACATCGGTCAGGCGGAAGAAGCGGTCGCCGACGCGCAGGTTGATGTCCTCAAGGCTTTCGGTGCCGGAGAACTGGCCACCGATCCGTACCAGAACCCGTTCGGGACCAGCGTCAATGACGCCCGAAGGCAGGATCGCGTTCTGTGCGGCCAGCGTCGCCTGCACCGCCTGCTGATTGAGGCCAAGCGCGGCGAGCCGCTCGGTCGAGAATTCCAGATAGATCGTTTCGTCCTGTGTGCCGAAAAGCTCCACCTTGCCCGCATCGGGCAGGGCCTGCACGGCGCGCCTGACACGTTCGACATAGTCGCGCACCTCGCGCGGTGTGAACCCGTCCGAGGTGAAGGCATAGAGATTGCCGAAGACATCGCCGAAATTGTCGTTGAACTGCATCCCTGCGAATTCCGCCGGGAAATCGGGCCGGATATCGGCCATCATGTTGCGCACTTCCTGCCAGATCCGCGGAAGTTCGCGGGCTTTGGTTGTCGGCAGCAACTCGAGATAGACCATCGACTGGCCGGGCCGGGTGACAGACCGCGTGTAGTCCAGCTCATCAAGATCTTCGAGTTTTTTCTCGATCCGGTCCGTGACCTGGGTCAGCGTTTCCTGAACATCCGCGCCCGGCAGGGCGGCGGCGATGATCATGGTCTTGATGGCGAAATCGGGGTCTTCCTCCCGCCCGATTTCGAAATAGGCCATTATCCCCGCCAGAAGTGAGACGATCATCAGGAACCAGACAAACGAGCGGTGGTTGAGCGCCCAGTCGGAAAGATTAAAACGGGTCATTCGGCCACGCGCGGGCCGACGATCTGCCCGTCCTTCAATGAATGGATGCCCTTGACGATAACCTCATCACCGGCGGCCAGACCGCCCGTGACGACGACGAAGTCGGCAATGTCGATGCCTAGCGTCACCGGTATCCGTTGAACACTGTGGTCCGCCCGGTCGACGCGCCAGACCGCCTGGCTGCCGTCGGTAACGAGGATCGCTGCCCGGGGCAGGACCACGGCCGCATCTGGCCCGGCCGATGGCGACACCCGCGCCAGTGCGCCCAGCCGGAAGGATTCGGGCGGCGACTCGAGCGTCAGGTGCAGCCGTCGCGTGCGGGTCGTGCGCTCGGCGACCGGGTCGATACGTGTCAGCACGGCCGAGGTGGTGATCGCGGGGTTCGCGACAAGCTGAACGCCAAAGCGAATTCCGATGTCGATGTTCGCAACATCCTGTTCCGAAAGGTCGATCAGAACCTCGCGCTCGCCTGTCCCTGCAAGCCGCAGCACCGGTTGTCCTGCGGCGAGTGCGGCGCCTGGTTCGGCGAATACGCCGGTCACCACGCCCGACTGTGGCGCGGTCAGGGTGGCGAAGTCAAAAAGGTCGCGTGCCCGGGCAAATGTCGCCTCGGCCTGCTCCAGCCCTGCTTCGGCGGCGACCAATGCGCGTTCGGCATCCTCGACCCGGGTTTCACTGCCGACGCCGCGGGCCGCCAGTTCGCGTGCCCGATCTGTCGCATCCCGGGCGGAGCGCAGCTGCGCGGTTGCCACAGCGACACCAGCCTCGGCTGCGCGCAATCCGGCGTCGAGTTCTTCGGGATCGAGCCGGGCCAGAACCTGACCTGTCGCAACAACGTCGCCGGCAGATACCGGGCGTTCGGCGATGATACCGGCGAGCGGGAAGCCGAGATCGGTCTCGATCCGCGCACTGACGGTGCCGACATAGGAGACAGGCAGGCTCGCCTCAGGCCGGACGATGACCGACACCACGGGGCGTGGCTCCTGCGGTTCATTAATGCTGGCGGTTTCGGCGCCTGCGGGACCTGCGAGGGCAAGAAGGAGGACAAGTGCGGTTCTCATTGCCCTGCCTCCACCGCCCGGACAACGCGGCCGGGATAAAGCAGTTGCGCACCGCGACCGACGATCATCGCGCCGTCGGCAATTCCGTCCGCAAGCACAACCGTGCCGGTTTCGTACCGTTCGACCGAGACCGGTTTCAGCGACACGGCCATGGTCGCGGGATCGACCTGCCAGACGGCGGGACTGTCGGCCAGGGCGGTAATCACAGTGTAGGGAAGGATAACGTGGGCGGGGCCAGACAGCGTCACGCTGCCCCGGACCGGATCGCCATAGGAGAGGGTTTCGGGCGGGTCTTCGACCCCGACCGTCACGGAAACGGTGCCGGTGCGGGCATCGACAACGGGCGAAACCTCAGTGATCCGGCCGGTGAACGTCACCTCGGGCCTGTCGATGGCGTTGAGCGTTACTCTTTCCGGCGGTGGGCCAAGCGTCATCATGCCCTCGGGCACGTCAAAGACGGCGTCGAACCCGGTGCCGAGCGCAAGCTCCAGAACCGGCTGCGCGGCGCCCACGACCTGACCGGCCTCGGCCATGCGGCTCGTGACTGTTGCGTCACCTGGTGCGACGATCTCGGTATCGGCGAGCGCTTTCTTCGCCCGGTCGAGCACCGCTTCGGCCTGTGCCAGCGCGCCTTCGGCGATGCGCAGCGCGTCCTCGGCGCTTTCCCGGGCGATGCGCGTCGTGGCACCGCGGTCCAGTAGCGCTTCCTGTCGGTCGAGGTTCTCGCTTGCCTGCCGGTGATCTGCGCGTGCCGTGGACAGCCCGGCCTCGGCTGCGCGCAAAGCCTGTTCCTGCTGGACCGCATCCAGCCTTGCGAGTACCGCACCCGGTGCCACGGTGGCACCGGCATCGACCAGAACCTCGGCGATGCGGCCACCTTGCGGAAAAGCGACCGCCAGTTCATCGCGGGCGCGGATTTCCCCGGTCAGCGAATATACGCGTTCATCGGGAACTGCTTTCGCCGTGACAATCTCAACCGCCAGCGGTGTTTCCGCCATGGCCGGTGCTGAAACAAGGGCGATAAGGGTGGCCAGTCCTGTCAGACGCATGGCTGTTCTCCGTCGGTTCCGACTCGGCAACTTTGGCAACGGTAACAAAGCGGGATGACAGGTGCGAGGGCGGAACGGCAGAGAACGGGTGCGACGCGGCGGCAAGCAGGCATCGGGCCCGACGCCGGACTTGCCCGGACAAGGCCATGATGCGACAAGGATTTTGAACATTGCGGGAGAGCGGACATGCGCGAGCGGATATTGGCGGCGGCTGATCACATCCGGGCCCTCGGCGCCCCGCGTCCCGACATTGCGCTCGTTCTCGGCTCGGGCCTCGGCCCGCTCGCTGATGAGGTGCAGGGCATGGCCATCCCCTATGCCGACATCCCGGATTTCCCGGTATCGACCGCGCCGAGCCATGCGGGACAATTGCGGATCGGCCGCCTCTTCGGCCGCGATTGCGTCGTGATGCAGGGCCGGGTGCACATGTATGAGGGATATTCTCCGCAGGAGGTCGTCTTCCCCATCCGGGTGATGCAGGAACTGGGGGCGTATACGTTGGTTCTTACGAACGCGGCGGGGGGTATGAACCCGGTCTACAGGGCAGGCGATCTGGTGGTGATCGAGGATCACCTGTCGCTTGCCGTTGCCTCGGGCCTTGATCCCCTGAGGGGTCCGAACGACCCGGATGTCGGTCCGCGCTTCGTGTCGATGAACCGGGCCTATGATCCCGCCCTTGTGGCGCTCGCCGAACGGATCGGAGGTCTCAGGCGCGGGGTCTATGCCCATGTCGTCGGGCCAAGCTTTGAACCGCCCGCCTTGATCCGCATGCTGAAATCAGCGGGCTGCGACCTTGTCGGCATGTCGACCGTGCCCGAGGTAATTGCGGCACGGCATCTGGACATGAAGGTGCTTGCCATCTCGGCCGTGACCAACATCGCCGTCGACAGCACCGCTAACACCCACATCACCAATGAGGACGAGGTCTGGGAAACCGCCCGCGCGATCCAGCCGCGCTTTCTGGCGCTGATGCAGGCGCTTATCCCGGCTTTGCCCAAGGAGGATGCATGACCACCTTTCCGACCCGCGTCGAGACGCTGATTATCAATGCCCGCATCCTGACCATGGATGCGGCGTTTACCGAGATCGCCGATGGCGCGCTGGCCATTGCGGGCGGGCGGATCGCGGCGTTGGGGCCTAAGGCCGCGGCTGAAGGCGTGACCGCCGATCGCGTGATCGACGCGAAGGGCGGACTGGTTCTGCCGGGCCTGATCAACACCCATTGCCATGCCGCGATGACGCTCTTTCGTGGGCTGGCCGACGACCGTCCGCTGGACGGGTTCCTGCAAACCGTCTGGGCCGCCGAGGCCGCGCATGTGACGCCGGAGACGGTTCAGGCGGGGGCCGCTCTCGGTCTGGCTGAGATGGCGCTCGGTGGGGTGACGCATGTGGTGGACATGTATTTCCACCCCGCCGCGACCGTCGCGGCGGCCGAAAAGCTCGGGCTTGGCCTGACGGTGGGGCCGGTCTTTATCGGCTTCGACGGGATCGACCACCTGCCCTGGCCCGAGCGGCTGGCCTTTGCCGAGGACTTCGTCACCACTCATCGCGACCGGCCCGGCATCGACCTGATGCTGATGCCGCATTCCTGTTACACACTCGACGCGGGCAAGCTTGCCGAGGTGACCGCGATGTCTGGGCGGCTTGGCGTTCCAATCCATGTCCATGCGGCCGAGGCGCCGTCGGAAATGGCACTCGCCAAGGAACAACACGGCACCACGCCGATCCGGGTACTTGATCAGGCAGGCATGCTGCGCCCCGGCACGCTTCTGGCCCATGCGGTCCATCTCGACGACGAAGAGATTGCACTGGTTGCCGAACGCGGCGCGGTCGTGTCCCACAACCCGCTGTCGAACGCCAAACTTGCCTCTGGCACCGCCCGGATCAAAGCGATGCGGCAGGCTGGGGTGACCCTGTCGCTTGGAACTGATGGCGCGTCGAGCGGCAATGACCTCGACATGTGGAAGGCGATGCGTCAGGCCGCCTTCATGCAGATCCTCGCGACCGGAGAGCCGGATGTGCTGCCCGCGCGCGAGGTGGTTGCGATGGCCACGCTTGGCGGCGCGGCAGCGATCGGGCAATCGGACCGAACCGGGGTGCTGGCCCCGGGAATGCAGGCGGATCTGATCGTGATCGACATGTCCGCGCCGCACCTGATTCCCTGCTTCGATCCCTATTCCGCGCTGGTCTATGCCGCCGGGCGAGAGGACGTCGCCCATGTCTTTGCCCGCGGCCGTCATGTCGTTGATGAGCGATCGCTGACGGTTCCGATCCCCGACGAGATCGCGACCGTGCAATCTGTCGCCGACGCAATTCGTAAAGCCTGATCAGGCGTTTGCGCGACGACGCTGTCCCGGAGCATTGCTGGGTGCATTTCGGCCAAACGAAGAGCCGTGAACCGGACTGCCACAGATAGCAACAAACTGCCGCCAGTCGGTTTGAATGTTGCCGATTCTGTAGATAATATGCCCATTGACGGATGTCCCGCCCCCGAAATGTGGGGGCCGTATTTCAGTGCTTCAGTGAGTCCGAGCGAGTTCAAGGCCGTCACTGCCGCCGAAAGGTCCGCGCAATGGGAAGTTCAAGGATCGATGACATTTTGCCATCGCATTCTGGCGACGAATCCCCCTGTTTTGAAGACTTGCTGGCCGATGGTTCCTTTCAGGCACGGCTGGCCAAAGCGCGCCAAGAGCGGGCGCGGGTCTTGGCCAAAGCCGGTATTGCCGATGAAAGCGATCTCTTGTTGCAGCGGCGCAATCCGTGGGACCGGCTTCCACCAGCTAATGACCCCGAAGCACATGAGCCACGTCAAACGACCGAGAAACCGCGACCGCAAGAATCAGAACCCCTGATCTTGCCGTTGCGCCTTGAAGAGCCGAAAGCGTCGCGTCCGATGGCGCAAGCACCCAAGCGCCCAATCGTGCCGCCCCCCGTCGCCGCAGTTGAGCCTGCAACACGGTTGCCGAAGACGGCTGCACGACCCGAAAGAAGAATTGGACGGTTTGCTGTCGCGGGCGGGTTCTTTGCGGGACTTGCAATCGGAGCCGTGCTGGCATTCACCGCACCGACGTCGATCCAGTCATGGATCGCATTGCGCGTCGCCCTGCTCGGGTCGTCGGGACCAGTCGGTGCCGTTCCGCCCGTTCCGCCGGTCGCGGTTCCGTCCGACGATGCTACGATCGCGGCGGAAGGGGCGTCTCCGCGCCCCGCTATCGGGGGCGGATTGGCGCTCCTTGCCGCTCAGACGCTGTCACACAGTCAGCCAAGATTGCGTTTGGACCGGATAGATCCAATTGTTCTGGAAGAACCGCCACAGCACTACGTTGTCTGGGACTCGCCGGGCGTTGACCTTAGTTTGGGCAATCAGGCGGAACCAACGCCCGCTGTTTCAGAGTGGAACCGGTGATCAGCTATCCGCAAAGGGTCCTGCTGCATGCTCCGGCCAGTGTCACTCAGGATCAGATGGATTAGGTCATGACCGAAGTCGACACGGCAGGCTTCTCGTCGCAAGAGATAAGACGCGTCGGGCTCGTGATCAGCACTTCCAATGTCCGATGTTTTTTTACCCAGAGGATGCCGAAGCCGCCGCCGCCATGGCGGATGCAATCGGCGCTCATACACGCGGTTTCACAAGTTTCACCTCGGCACCTCCGAAAGGCACGATCTAGCTCTGGCTTGCCGGTCGGGGGCGCGTTGATGCGTCGGAAAGCGGTGTACAAGACTTGCAGCGACCCGGGCGCAGCGGGATCAGGATATTCTGGATCTCAGCCGCCTTTAGCTGAAGCAGTTGAAACACGGTGATACCCCGTTAGCCTTGAAGCTATGGGGGCAGAAGACCGTATACAGGAACCGCGTTTTCTAGCGATGAGGCTGCAGATTGTGCGATCTGCGCCAGGTGCTGGAGTAATTTGCATTGTTCCGACCAAAGCCCGTATCGTGCCTCGCCTTTAGCCCCTACAACAGTCCGAAAGGAGACGGGCCGAGGTTGTGATAGCGAAACATTTCAGATCATGGAGCGACAGATCTCTGGCCGCGCAGTTCGCAATCGCCGGCGGTGTCGTCATGGTTCTGGCCATGATCCTCATCGGAAATGTCGTTGTCGCGCGGATCGAGGAAAGCGTGGTGCGCAACACCGCTTATGCGACCTCGCAATACATGGACAGCATTATCGCGCCACTTAGCCAGGACATCGCCGAAACGGATGACCTACCCCCTGGTGCAAGGCGCGCGCTCGACGAGGTCTTCAACAACACGCCACTCGGCGACAGGGTGGTCTCTTTCAAGCTGTGGAAGCCGGACGGGCTTGTTGTTGAGGCGTCAGACAAGTCCATCGTTGGACAGCATTTCGCCGTGACCGAAAACCTTACGGCCGCGTTTCGGGGCGAGATTAGGGCCGATTTCGAGGATCTGAACGACGAAGAGGATCAGGGCGAAAGCGCGCTCGGCATTCCGCTTCTGGAGATCTACAGCCCGATCCGCGAGGTCTGGTCCGGAGAGGTGATCGGTGTTGCCGAGTTCTACGCCTCCGCGATCCAGCTTGAACGCGATCTGGCCGAGGCCCGGCGCAACAGCTGGCTGGCTGTTGCGCTGCTGTTTCTGGCGGTGGGAAGCCTGCTCTTTCTCATCGTGCTACGCGGCAGCCGCATCATCGACCGACAGCGCGAGACGCTGACCCGGCAGCTTGACGATCTGTCTGCGATGTCGGCCAACAACACGACCTTGCGCCAGCGTGTTCAGCAGGCTGCCGCACGTGCGTCGGCGATGAACGATCAGGCGCTGCGCCGGATTGGCGCCGATCTGCATGACGGACCTGCCCAGCTCTTGAGTTTCGCAGCGTTGCGGCTCGACAATCTGCGGGACTCGGTGGGCGATACCGCAGAACTCGATGCGGTCGAGCGGGCGGTCAAGGATGCCATTCGTGAGGTGCGCAGCATCTCGAAAGGTCTGTCGTTGCCCGATATCGAGGCGCGGTCGCCCTGTGACATCATCCGCAACGTGGCAGAGGCGCATATGGTCCGGACCGGCACGGACGTTGTCCTGACCTGCGATATGGAGGGAGCCGCAGACCTGTCCGAAGCCGCCAAGATTTGTCTTTATCGTTTCGTACAGGAAGGACTGAACAATGCCTGGCGCTACGCGAGCGGTATAGGGCAGGAAGTATCGCTGACCGCCAGCCAAGGTGTGATCCGGCTTCGTGTCGCAGACCGGGGGCCGGGTTTCCCGGACCGGATGTCGCCCGCAGAGGCGAGCGATTTTTCCGGCATCGGTCTGTCCGGCCTGCGCGACCGGGTTGAAAGTCTCGGCGGGACGTTCAAGGTCGGGCCGCGCAGCGAAGGTCCCGGCGCGATGATTGAAATGGAACTCGAAGCAGAGGCGAGTTGATGGACCAGATCCGTGTTGTCATTGCCGATGACCACCCGCTCTACCGTGAAGGTGTCGCCCGAAGCCTGTCGGATGCCGAGGGGATCACGGTGGTTGGCGAAGGTCAGGACGCAGACAGTGCCGTCGAACTGACTGAAGCCAAACGACCCGACGTGGTTCTTCTTGACCTGTCGATGCCGGGCGGTGGCGGGCTTTCGGCGCTCGGCCGCATTATGACGCTGCCCGAGCCACCAGTGATCGCGATGCTGACGGTGTCCGAGGACGACGACGACGTGATGCAGGCGCTGAAAGCGGGCGCAAAGGGATATGTCCTGAAAGGCGTAGGCTCACGCGAACTGGTGGCGATTGTCAGGGATCTGGCGCGGGGCCAATCCTATGTCTCGCCCGCGCTGGCAGCGCGCATCCTCCACGCGATGCGGTCCGATAGTAGCGCGAAGCGCCAGGCCAATCCGATCGAGGATCTGTCGCGGCGCGAGGAGGACATCCTGAAACTCGTCGCGGCAGGGAAAAGCAACAAGGAAGTGGGGCTGGAACTTTCGCTGCAGGAGAAGACGGTCAAGCACTACATGACCACGATCCTGCAAAAGCTCCATGTTCGCAACAGGGTTGAGGCGGCGGTTATGGCGCGTGATTACTGGAAGAAGTGACCGTCTGCGGCGTTTCCAGTATTATTCGAGATGCAGGACATCCCGGATACGAAAGATATCTTTGGCCGTGAGTGCGCGGCGGGTAACGGTTCGCCCGTTCGGGTCCTTCAACTCATAGGTGCTGCCCGAAACGGTCTCGTGCCAGCCGCGATAGTCGGTGATCTCGATATGCCCCTTTACCTCGTCGATCTCGATGACGGCATGAACGCCATCGGGCAACCTCTGCCCTTTCGCGGATGCTTTCAGCCTGCGAAGCCTGCTGACATCTGATCGCCGGGCAGTACGCCGCTCAACGACCTTGCCGCGTTTGTTGAGCCGCTCGAAGCTTCCGTCGCGGATGCGTTCGGTATGCCCGTCTACGAACTGAACATGAATGCCGTCACCCCCGAAGACGCGGGGTTTGCCACCCGATGAACCGGTTCCGCTGGTACTCGTTCCGGACGCGCTGCTGCCCGAACCCGAGATTCCCGAACTGGAACTGCTGCTGCCCGATCCGCTATTGCCCGACCCGGAGCCGCTGTTGTCCGACCCCGAACTGGAACTGCCCGAGCCACTGCCCGAATTCGATCCCTTTGCCTCGGCGGTGCTGAGGGTCGTCAGTGAAGGTGCGCAATAGACACCAGCCGCCAGCGCACCGAGGCGGCTCAGTGCGGCACGACGTGACAGAAGCCGTCTGGCTTCATTGCTCAAGCGCTTCTCCTTCCGGATCAACCCTACACATGACGTCGACTAATGACCAAATCAGAGCCGGGGGAACCCGCTTGCTTCGTCCGATGCGGTGCCGTCCATGCGCTCCCCCGATACCATTCCCAGCAGTCCAATTGACGCCACCCTAAGGCGCTCGTTGTCAATCGTGTCGCATGGGCGGCACAAAGTCATCCGACCTTGGTCCGACAAAGCGCACTGCTGAGTTCGGTCGGGTTGAAATGGTGAATTTGAGTATCCGGGACCGAACGGGAAAGGCCCGGTTCCGGATACAATACCATTCTCAAGCGCGCGTGGGCCTGACAGCGGGTGCCCGGGCGCGAGATGGGGGCCGTTATTCGGCCGCCATGTCCGCAGTGATCTTCTCGACTTTGACGGCCGCGAACTTGAATTCCGGGATCTTGCCGTAGGGATCAAGCGCCGGGTTGGTCAGGATGTTCGCCGCCGCCTCTACATAGGCGAAGGGGACAAAGACCATATCCTCGGCGATGGCCCGGTCAGCCCGCGCCATGATCTCGATCGAGCCGCGCCGGGTCGAGAGGCGGATGCGTTCGCCCGGCTCGACACCAAGCCGCTTCAGCGTATCGGGGTGGAGCGAGCAGTTTGCCTCGGGTTCCACAGCGTCAAGTACCTTCGACCGCCGTGTCATCGAGCCGGTATGCCAGTGTTCAAGTTGGCGGCCCGTGGTGACGATCATCGGGTATTCGGTGTCCGGCAGTTCGGCGGGCGGGATCACGCTGGCAGGCGTGAACTTCGCCCGTCCGCCCGCACGCGGGAAGCCGTTGCCAAAGACGATGGGCTGGCCGGGGTCTTCGGGCGACAGCGACGGATAGGTCACCGCGCCTTCGTTCTCCAGCCGCTCCCAGGTGATGTTGTCGAGGGACTTCATCGTCTTCTTCATCTCGGCGAAGACCTCGGACGGATGGGTGTAGGTCCAGCCGAGCCCGATCCGGTTGGCAAGGTCGGTGGTGATCGCCCAATCCTCGCGCGCCTCGCCCGGGGGCGTGACGGCGGCGCGGCCGATTTGCACCTGCCGGTTGGTGTTCGTGACCGTGCCGTTCTTTTCATAGAAGGCGGCGGCGGGCAGGATCACGTCGGCATAGTTCGCGGTCTCGGTCAGGAAGATATCCTGCACGACGAGGTGATCGAGCATCGCCAGCGCCTCGCGCGCATGGTTCAGGTCGGGGTCAGACATGGCCGGGTTCTCGCCAAGGATATACATGCCCTTGATGTCGCCGTGATGGACGGCATCGAGGATTTCCGTCACCGTCAGCCCCTTCTCATTCGAGAAGTCGCCCGAGCCCCAGACGCCCGAGAACTTGCCCCGGATGCTGTCATCCGTGACGGTCTGGTAGTCAGGCAGGAACATCGGGATCAGGCCCGCGTCAGACGCGCCCTGTACGTTGTTCTGACCGCGAAGCGGGTGCAGGCCGGTGCCCGGCCGTCCGACATGGCCGCACATCAGCGCAAGCGAGATCAGGCAGCGGGAATTGTCGGTGCCGTGGATGTGCTGGCTGACACCCATGCCCCAGAAGATCATGCCTGCCTTGGAGGTCGCGAAGTCACGCGCCACCTGACGAAGCTGGTCGGCGGGAATGCCGCAGATCGGTTCCATCTTCTCTGGCGTGAAGTTTGCCAGATGCGCCTTCTCGGCCTCCCAGTTCTCGGTATAGGCCTCGATATACTGGCGGTCGTAGAGCCCTTCCTCGACGATCGTGTGCATGATCGCGTTCAGCATGCTGACATCCGCGCCGGGGCGGAATTTCAGCATGTGGGTGGCGAAACGGCGCAGGCCGACGCCCCTCGGGTCCATGACGATGAGCTTGCCGCCGCGTTTGGTGAACTGCTTGAAATAGGTCGCCGCGACCGGGTGGTTTTCGATCGGGTTGCAGCCGATGACGATGGCGACATCCGCGTTCTGGATCTCGTTGAACGTGGCTGTCACCGCGCCGGAGCCCACGTTTTCCAGAAGCGCGGCCACGGAGGAGGCATGGCAAAGCCGGGTGCAGTGGTCGACGTTGTTATGACCGAAGCCCTGACGGATGAACTTCTGGAAGAGATAGGCCTCTTCGTTCGAACATTTGGCCGATCCGAAACCCGCGATGGCGCGACCGCCGGTCTTCTCGGCAAGAGCC
Source organism: Albidovulum litorale (assembly GCF_025751495.1). Classification (GTDB taxonomy): domain Bacteria; phylum Pseudomonadota; class Alphaproteobacteria; order Rhodobacterales; family Rhodobacteraceae; genus Albidovulum; species Albidovulum litorale. The sequence continues at coordinate 263,777 of NZ_JAOWKZ010000004.1, forward strand.
TTCATGCCGCCCGCAGCGAAATCCAGCGCCTCGTCCCAGCTTGCCTCGCGGAAATGCTGCGACCAGTTCGCGGGATCGACGTTCAGCCCCTTGGCGGGCGCATCCTCGCGCCGGATCAAGGGTTTGGTCAGCCGGTGCGGGTGGTGGATATAGTCAAAGCCGAAGCGGCCCTTGACGCAGAGGCGGCCCTCATTGGCGGGGCCGTTGATGCCCTCGACATATTTGACCTTGCCGTCCTTCACTTTCAGCGAGACTTGGCAGCCGACACCGCAGAACGGGCAGACAGAGGTGGTCTCAGAGTCGTAATCTGCGCGGTCGCCGACCTGCGCATCATCAACCACCGTCGCGGGCATCAGGGCACCGGTCGGGCAGGCCTGCACGCATTCGCCGCAGGCGACGCAGGTTGACTGCCCCATCGGGTCAGCCATGTCGAAGACCGGGTAGGCATCATGCCCGCGGCCCGCCATGCCGATCACGTCATTGACCTGAACTTCGCGGCAGGCACGGACGCAGAGGCCGCAGGAGATGCAGGCATCGAGGTTGACGCGCATCGCAACATGGCTGTCGTCGAGAAGCGGGATGCGCTCCTTTTCGACCTTGGGGAAGCGGCTGGTAGAGACGCCATTGGCCGCAGCCATGTCCCAGAGATGCGCCGACTTGTCATGCGCCGTGGCCTGTTCCGGCTGGTCGGCGAGCAGAAGCTCCATCACAATCTCGCGCGATTTCTTCGCGCGTGCGGTATCGGTCTTCACCACCATGCCGTTCGCCGGGTTGCGGCAGCACGAGGCGGCGAGCACACGCTCGCCCTCCACTTCCACCACGCAGGCGCGGCAGTTGCCGTCGGGGCGGTAGCCGGTCTGGTCCTTGTGGCAAAGGTGCGGGATCACCTTGCCTTCGCGCTTTGCGACCTCCCAGATCGTTTCGCCGGGGGCGGCGGTGACTTCGGTGCCGTCGAGGGTGAACTTGATTGCGTCGGTCATGTCAGACCTCATCCGGGAAATGTTTCATCGTCAGGCGGATCGGGTTCGGGGCAGCCTGCCCCAGCCCGCAGATCGAGGCGTCGCCCATGACCTGGCAGAGGTCTTCCAGCAACTCCGCGTCCCATTTGTCAGCCTGCATCAGCTTTACCGCCTTTTCACAGCCGACGCGGCAGGGGGTGCACTGGCCGCAGCTCTCGCTTTCAAAGAAGCGCAGCATGTTGAGGGCGGCGGCCTTGGCGCTGTCCTTGTCCGACAGCACGACCACAGCAGCGGAGCCGATGAAGGTGCCATGCGGCTGGAGCGTGTCGAAGTCCAAGGGGATGTCGGACATGGATGCAGGCAGGAGGCCGGAGGACGGGCCGCCCGGCTGATAGGCCTTAAAGGCGTGACCTTCGGCCATGCCGCCGCAGGCGTCGATGATATCGGTGATCGTCGATCCGGCGGGCAGCAGGTAGACGCCCGGTTTCGCCACGCGGCCCGAGACCGAGTAGGAGCGCAGGCCCTTCCGCCCGTTCTTCTCGGTCGAGTTCAGAACTTCCGGCCCCTCGCGCACGATCCGTGTGACCCAGTGTAGCGTCTCGACGTTATGGACAAGCGTCGGGCGGTCGAAGATGCCCACGGCGGCGACATAGGGCGGGCGCTGGCGCGGGATGCCGCGCTTGCCTTCGATCGATTCGATCATCGCGCTTTCTTCGCCGCAGATATAGGCGCCTGCACCCCGGCGCAGCTCGACCTCACCCTTCAGGATGATCCCAGCACCTTCCAGCGCCTTGATCTCGCGGCGCAGGATTTCCAGAACGGCGGGATATTCGTCGCGCATGTAGATGAAGGAACGTTCCGCCTCGACCGCCCAGGCGGCGATCAGCATGCCTTCCAGCATCAGATGCGGTGTGCGTTCAAGATAGTAGCGATCCTTGAACGTGCCCGGTTCTCCCTCATCGCCATTCACGGCGAGGTAGCGGACACCCGGATTGGCACGGACAAAGCCCCACTTCCGGCCCGAGGGGAAACCCGCGCCGCCAAGGCCGCGCAAGCCGGAGGCGAGCACGGTTTCCTGCACCTCTTCCCAGTCGCCGGATTTGCGCAGTTCGGCGAGTTTCGCGTAGCCGCCCGCAGCCTTGTAGGCCGCGAAATCCTCGTAGGCCGGGATTTCGGCGTGGAAATGGCCGTCTGCCAGCGCTGCCTCGACCTTCGAGGGCGTGGCATTGTCGATATGCTTGTGACCGATCTCCAGAACCGGCGCGGTGTCGCAGCGGCCCATGCAGGGCGCGCGCAGGACGCGGATCTTCTTCGGGTCCATGCCTTTTTCGAGCGCGGCGATAAGTGCCTCGGAGCCGGCGAGTTCGCAGGAGAGCGATTCACAGACGCGAATCGTCAGGTCGGGCGGCGGCGTCTCGCCTTCTTTCACCGGGTCGAAATGGGCGTAAAAGGTTGCGACCTCCCAGATCTCGGCCATGCCGGTGCCCAGTTCCTCGGCGAGCGCACGCAGATGCGGGGCCGAGAGGCAGCCGTATTTGTCCTGAATGAGGTGCAGATACTCGATCAACAGGTCGCGGCGGCGCGGACCGTCGCCCAGGAGCGCGCGAACCTCGGCCCATGCCTGATCCTCAAGCTGCCGCCCCTTCGGCGTCTTGCGCCCCTTGCCCCGTCCGGATTTCCAGACGCCGCCCTTGTCGTCGAGTGCCATGGCCACGTATCCCGTCGTACACAGTTCAGGTGCCGCTTCTGACAAACCGATACTTTGGGATCAATTTCGCAATCCCGTCGGCCGATAGAAGAATCCTATCAAAAGCGACGCTTTCCAGTGATACAATTTCTCATGCTTCGGCGAAGAGCGATGGACAGAAAGCGCCGCCTTGCGTATCCCGGGCGTCATGAAATGGGATCAGGAAATAGACGCGACCGGGCTTTTGTGCCCGTTGCCGGTGCTCAAGGCGCGCAAGCGGCTTTCAGGTATGGCGCAGGGTGCGGTGCTGCGGCTGATTGCAACTGACCCGGCTGCGGTGATTGACGTGCCGCATTTCTGTGCCGAGGCGGGGCATGACCTGATTTCCACTGCTGAGGAAGGTGCGGCGCAGATCTACCTCATCCGCCGCCGCTGACCGCGTCTTCGCGGTGGCGGGCCAGAAAGACCCGAAGTTCCTCATCCGAGGCAGGGCGGCCGGTGAAGGTTTCCAGATAGGTCGGAATGCGCCTGAGGCGCGCCTCCAGCGTCTCGGCGGTACCGAGCGCGATGTAACCGACCTGCGTCAGATAGATCGCGTTGGCGCGGATATCGGCCTCTTCCGCAACATAGCCGTGACGTTGAAACATCGCGCGTATTGCGGCAATTCGGGCTGCGTCGGCCGCGTCGAAAGCGGCTTTCAGGGCGGTATCCGTCCGCGCCCAGTTTCGCATCGCGTGGTCAAGCGCCGCGTCGAAGAGTTCGGGGGTGATCCAGCAGTCGAAGAGATTAAGAACGGCGGCATTGATTGTCGGGGCGACGAGCTCAGTCTGGCGGACCAGGTTGCCAGTGTTTTTCTCCTGCCAGCGGGTGATCAGCGCCGCCAGCAATGCCTCGCGGTCGGGAAAGTGCCAGTAGAAGCTGGTTCGCGACAGACGTAGCCGCTTGGCCAGAGGCAGAATCTTTACCGCCTCCACCCCGCCTTCGATCAGCATCGCGTAAGCGGCCTCGATCCAGCCGCTTTCCGTGCCGCGCCAACCGCGTCCAAGGGGTTCCAAGTCGTCCATACCATCCGCTTACCGCGTAATTGGGGGATGCGAGCGTAAAAAATCGACACATGTGTCGGTTTTTGCCATTCTGAGGATCCAAAACCGCTCTAAAAGCGATTCCACAACAGCCCGGGACTGGCCCGGGCAATTCGACAGGACATGTGCCATGGCTTCGAACGACCCGCTGTTGCAGCCCTATCAGCTCAAGCATCTGACGCTGAAAAACCGGATCATGACGACGAGCCATGAGCCTGCCTATCCCGAAGATGGCATGCCGAAGGACCGCTATCGCGCCTATCATGTGGAGCGGGCAAAGGCGGGCGTGGCGATGACGATGACGGCGGGTTCCGCCTCGGTTAGCCGCGACAGCCCGCCGGTCTTCAACAACGTGCTCGTCTGGAAGGACGAGGTCGTCGGCTGGATGCGGAAGCTCGCCGACGAGTGCCACGATCAAGGCTGCGCGGTGATGATCCAGCTCACCCATCTCGGTCGGCGGACAGGCTGGGACAAGGGCGCCTGGCTGCCCTCTGTCAGTTCCACCCGCGACCGCGAGCCGGCGCATCGCCGCTTCCCCAAGCTCGCCGAGGACTGGGACATCGCACGGATCATCGGCGATTTCGCCGATGCCGCCGAGCGGATGAAGCAGGCGGGCCTCGATGGGGTTGAGATCATGACCCACGGTCATCTCCTCGACCAGTTCATCTCGCCGCTCACCAACGAACTCGACGGGCCCTACGGCAAGGAAAGCCTCGCCACGAGGATGCGCCTGACGCTCGACATCATTGACGCGGTGCGTCGCCGTGTGGGCGACGCTTTTATTGTCGGCACGCGGTTTGCGCCCGATGAGGCCGAAGAGGGCGGCATCACCGAGGAAATGGGCCTCGAGATCGCGCATATGTTCAAGGCGAGCGGACAGGTCGACTACCTTAACATCAACCGCGGCCGCATCCACACCGACCCGGCGATGACCGACATGATCCCGATCCAGGGCGCGCGCTCGGCGCCGCATCTCGACCTCGCCGGAAGGGTCCGGGCCGAAGTCGGCTTGCCGACCTTCCACGCCGCGCGCATTCCTGACGTGGCAACGGCGCGACACGCAGTCGTGACAGGGCAGCTCGACATGGTGGGCATGACCCGCGCGCACATGGCCGACCCCTATATCGTCCAGAAGATCCGGGAAGGCCGCGAGGATGACATCCGACCCTGCGTCGGCGCGACATACTGCCTCGACCGAATCTATGGCGCGGGCGAGGCGCTTTGCATTCACAACGCGGCGACGGGCCGCGAACTGACGATGCCGCACAAGATCGCGCGCGCGGAGCAGCCGAAGCGGATCGTGATCGCGGGCGCTGGTCCGGCCGGCCTCGAGGCGGCGCGGGTCGCCGCCGAACGCGGCCACCATGTCACAGTGTTCGAGGCTGCCGACCAGCCCGGCGGTCAGGTCCGGCTGACCGCGCAGACGAAGCGCCGGTCCGAGATGATCGGGATTATCGACTGGCGCATGGCGCAATGTGCTGCGCGCGATGTAGAGTTCCGTTTCAACACCTGGGCCGAGGCCGACGATGTCATGGCCCTCAATCCCGATGTCGTGATCGTCGCGACGGGCGGCCTGCCGCACACGGACATCCTTTCGTCCGGCGACGACCTCACGGTTTCGGCCTGGGATATCCTTTCTGGCGACGCCAAGCCCGGCCGTGATGTCCTGATCTACGACGAGGCCGGCGACCATGCGGCGCTTCAGGCGGCCGACGTGCTTGCCGCGAGCGGCGCGAAGGTCGAAATCATGACCCGAGACCGCAGCTTCTCGCCCGATGTCATGGCGATGAACCTTGTCCCCTATATGCGGAGTTTGCAGGAGAAGGACGTCACTTTCACCGTGACCTGGCTTCTCAAGGCGGTACGCAAGGCGGGCAACCGGCTGATGGCGACACTCGGGACGGATTACTCCAAATTCACGAAGGACAAGGACTACGACCAGATCGTCGTGAACTGCGGCACGATGCCGAATGCCGACCTCTACTTCGACCTCAAGGAGCAGTCGGTCAACCGTGGCGAAGTCGACCATGCCGCACTGATCGACGGTCGGCCGCAGGAGTTGCGCACCAACCCCGAAGGGCGGTTCCAGCTTTTCCGCATCGGCGACGCGGTTTCGGCGCGGAACACGCATGCGGCGATCTATGACGCGCTTCGGCTGGTGAAAGACATCTGACGTCTTTCGCTTTCGTCTCCGTTCGTTATTGTGGTGGCTCGAATCCGGCGATCAGACCGGGAATGCCACCGCAAGCGACGGTCGGGAGGAAAGGCGAAAGATGAGATATCTGGCTGCGAAAACGGCTGCCGAGGCGGCAGGAGCCTTGGCTGCTGAAAAGGGTCTGACCCGGATTCTGGCGGGGGGCACGGATGTGCTCGTGCAGCTTCGATCCGGCATGGTCGAACCCGACCTGATTGTCGATATCAAGAAGATCCCCGGCATTCGCGGGATCGTCACCGAGAACGGCGGTTTCCGCATCGGGGCGGCTGTGTCGGGTGCCGAGATCGGCGAACACGCCGCGCTCTGCGCCGCATGGCCCGGTGTGGCCGAGGGCGTGCAGCTGATCGGCTCGACCCAGGTGCAGGGCCGCTGCACCATGGTCGGCAATCTCTGCAATGCCTCGCCGGCAGGCGATGCGGTGCCCTCGCTGGTCGCCGCCAACGCTGTCGCCCGAATCGCTGGTCCTGATGGCGAACGCGATTGTCCCGTCGCGGACGTTCCGGCAGGCCCCGGCAAGACCACGCTGAAGAAGGGCGAGATCATCACGTCGATCTTCCTGCCCGCGCGGCCCGAACACGCGGCCGACGCCTATCTTCGCTTCATCCCGAGGACCGAGATGGACATCGCGGTGGCTTCGGCTGGCGTGTCGCTGGAACTGAACGCCGATGGCACGGTAAAGGTCGCGCGCATCGCGCTGGGCGCCGTCGCGCCGACAGTTGTTCTTGCCGAAGCGGCAGGCAAGGCGCTGGTCGGCACGAAACTCGATGACGACGCGCTCGCGGCGATGGCCAAAGCCTGCGAAGCCATCTGCAACCCGATCGACGACAAGCGCGGGACCATCGCCTTCCGCACCAAAACCGCAGGAACGCTCGCCAGGCGCGCTGCCCTTATCGCCTATACCCGCGCCGGAGGTTCGAAATGACCAAGCTGCATGTCTCCACCACGATCAATGGCGATGCGTATGAATTCCTCTGCGCGCCGGAGGAAACGCTGCTCGACGTGCTCAGGAACCGCCTTGGCCTGACCGGCGCAAAGGAAGGCTGCGGCACCGGCGATTGCGGTGCCTGTTCGGTAACGGTGAACGGGCGGCTGGTCTGTTCCTGTCTGGTGCTGGGTGCCGAGGCCGACGGGGCAGAGGTCACGACCATCGAGGGCATGGCCGATGGCGACGAGTTGCACCCGCTGCAGCGCCATTTCATCGACGGCGCGGCGCTGCAATGCGGGGTCTGCACGCCCGGCATTCTCGTTGCCGCCAAGGCGCTTCTGGAGAAGAACCCGGACCCGAGTGACGAGGAACTGCGCTATTGGCTCGCCGGCAATCTCTGCCGCTGTACCGGTTACGACAAGATCATCCGCGCCGTTCAGGCGGCGGCGGCCGAAATGAGGGGGGCCTGACATGTCCTTGGACGAATACACCCGTCGCGAGTTCAAGCAGGTCGGCACGCGGGTCCGCCGCCCGGATGGGGTGGATAAGGTCACCGGTCGGGCGATGTACGGTGCCGATGCGACTGCGCCCGGCATGCTCACGGGCCGCATCCTGCGGTCCCCGCATGCCCACGCGCGGATCAAGAGCATCGACGTCTCGGCGGCGCTGGCGCTGAAGGGCGTGAAGGCCGTGATCACCGGCGATGATTTCGCCGTTCCCGAGGATGATTTCATCCGAGACGTGCAGGAAAATTGCATGGCGCGTGGCAAGGCACTTTACGATGGCCATGCCGTCGCCGCGGTCGCCGCGACCGATGCGGCCACGGCGAAGGCCGCGCTCAAGGCCATCAAGGTCGATTACGAAATCCTGCCCCACGTGACCGATGTCGATGAGGCGATGAAGCCCGGCGCGCCGGTCGTGCAGGCGGGCCGGGTGCAGGAAAATGTGCCGAAGGGATATTCGGAGAACGTCACCGCGCATTTCGAATTCGGTCACGGCGACATGGAAGCCGGGTTCGCCAAGGCCGACAAGATCATTGAGCGCAGCTTCAAGACCGCCGCCACCCATCAGGGCTATATCGAACCCCATGCCTGCCTCGCCTCGGTCACCTCGGACGGCAAGGCCGATCTCTGGTGCTGCACGCAAGGACAATTCTATGTCCGCACGCTCTGCGCCACGATCATGGGGATGGAGGCGAGCCAGTTGCGCGTTACCGCCTCCGAAATCGGCGGCGGCTTTGGCGGCAAGACGACGGTCTTCATCGAACCCGTGGCGCTGATGCTGTCGAAGAAAGCCGGCCGACCGGTCAAGATCGTGATGAGCCGGGACGAGGTTTTCCGGGCGACCGGCCCGACCGTTTCGTCGTCCTCCGACGTCAAGATCGGCATGTCCAAGGACGGCCGGATCACGGCGGCAGAGGCGACGCTTCGTTATCAGGGCGGCGCGTTTCCCTGCGGCACGACCGAATTCGGCTGCTCGGCGGCCTTCGCGGCCTATGATCTGGACGCCGTCCGCACCTACGGCTGGTCGGTCATGACCAACCGCCCGAAAGAGGCCGCTTATCGCGCCCCGGGTGCGCCGATGGCGGTCTATGCGGTTGAAAGCGTGGTCGATGAACTGTGCCTGCATTTCGGCCTCGATCCGCTTGAGACCCGCCTGAAGAACGCCGCGCGCAAGGGCACGAAATCCTCCTACGGGCCGACCTTCCCTGATATCGGGTTGGTGGCGACGCTGGAGGCGGCAAAGGCCCATCCGCATTACAAGGCCCCGCTGAAGCCCGGTCAGGGTCGCGGCCTGTCCTGCGGCTTCTGGTTCAATTTTGGCGGCAATACCTGTGTCAGCCTCAACGTGAACACCGACGGCACGGTCGGCATTACCGAGGGCAACCCGGATATCGGCGGGTCCCGCGCCTCGATCAGCCTGATGGCGGCCGAGGAACTGGGCATTCCCTATGAACGTATTCGCACCATCGTCGCCGACACCTCGTCATTGGGGTACAACGATGTGACAGATGGCAGCCGCGTGACCTTCGCGGTGGGGCTGGCCACGATCAAGGCTGCCCGCGATGCGATCAGGAAAATGAGCGCGCGCGCGGCAAAGATATGGGGCATCGACCCCGAGGCCGTGGAATGGAAGGATGGCGCTGCTGTGCCCGCTGGACCCAATGCCGGAAAGTTCCCGCCGATGACGCTCGCCGAGATCGCTGCGGTTTCGGCCGAGACGGGGGGGCCCATCGCGGGGCATTACGAGGTCAATGCCGATGGCGCGGGCGTCAGCTTTGGCGTCCATCTCTGCGATGTCGAGGTCGACCGTGAGACCGGCGCGACCAAGGTGTTGCGCTACACCGTCTTCCAGGATGCCGGCAAGGCCGTGCACCCCGACTATGTCGAGGGACAGATGCAGGGCGGGGCCGTGCAGGGCATCGGCTGGGCGCTGAACGAGGAGTATATCTACGGGGCGGACGGTCGGCTTCAGAACCCGACTTTCCTCGACTACCGCGTTCCGGTGGCCTCTGACCTGCCGATGATCGAGACGGTGATCCTTGAAATCCCGAACCCGGGCCACCCCTACGGCGTGCGCGGTGTGGGCGAAACCGGGATCGTGCCGCCGCTCGCCGCGCTCTCGAACGCGGTGTCGCACGCGACCGGCGTCCGCATGACGGAATTGCCGATGTCGCCGCCGCGGGTGCTGAAGGCCATCGGGGGCGCCTGATGGTCAAGGTCCTGCTCTGGGGTTCGCTCAGGCAGGCCACGGACGGGCTGACCGAGGTCGAGGTCGAGGCGACGAATTTCAAGCAACTCCTCGACCGGCTGGGCGAGGCGTATCCCGGCTTGCAACCGCAGATTAAGCGCGGCGTGTCGATGTCGTTGAACGGTGTGATCTACCGCGAGGCGTGGTTTACGGAGATTCCGCCGGATAGCGAGGTTGTGCTGATGCCTTATATGACCGGCGGATAGGGCGATTTTCCGGTGATTTTCGGCGTGGCAGTCGTTTTTATTCCGGATCTGTCGTAATTTCGTCAAAGCTCTTGCGCGATTTGACGCATTTCGTATGAAAGGCGTCGTTCTTGCCGAACGGGTTGAAAACCGCACGGTGTTCCGATTTAGTCAGGACAAGAGTCAAAAAGACTCACGAAAAGCAACACGGGGAGCCCGAATTTGACCAATGCCAAAACCGGCGGCGACGCCGCATTCGTCGAATTTGAACACGTTCAAAAAAGCTATGACGGGGAAACGCTGGTCGTCAAAGACCTGAACCTCTCGATCGCGAAGGGCGAGTTCCTGACGATGCTCGGGCCGTCCGGTTCGGGCAAGACCACCTGCCTGATGATGCTGGCGGGGTTCGAGACCGCGACGCATGGCGATATCCGGCTGGGTGGCAGGCCGATCAACAACATCCCGCCGCACAAGCGTGGTATCGGCATGGTGTTCCAGAACTATGCGCTTTTCCCGCACATGACAGTGGCCGAAAACCTTTCCTTTCCGTTGGAAGTACGCGGCATGGGCAAGTCAGAGCGCGAGGCGAAGGTCAAGCGCGCGCTCGACATGGTGCAGATGGGCCAATTCGGCGGCCGCCGTCCGGCGCAGATGTCGGGTGGCCAGCAGCAGCGTGTCGCCTTGGCGCGCGCGCTCGTCTTCGAGCCGGAACTGGTGTTGATGGACGAACCCTTGGGCGCGCTCGACAAGCAGTTGCGCGAACACATGCAGTTCGAGATCACCCGCCTGGCGCATGACCTTGGCATCACGACGGTCTACGTCACCCACGACCAGACCGAGGCGCTGACGATGTCGGACAATGTCGCTGTTTTCGATGACGGCCGCATCCAGCAGCTTGCCCCGCCCGATGTGCTTTATGAAGAACCGGCCAACAGCTTCGTCGCCCAGTTCATCGGCGAAAACAACACGCTTCTCGGTGCTGTGAAAGAGATCAAGGGCGATATCGCCGTCGTAGAACTGGACGATGGCGAACTGATCGACTGCAAGCCGGTCAACGTCTCCAAGCCCGGTGAACGCACCCGCGTGTCGATCCGGCCCGAGCGGGTGGAGTTCAACAAGGCCCGGCTTCAGCCCGGCGCCCATACGCTCAAGGCCGAGGTGCTTGAATTCATCTATATGGGCGACATCTTCCGCACCCGCCTGCGCGTTGCTGGCAACGACGAATTCATCGTCAAGACCCGCAACGCCCCCGATCAGGTTCGGCTTAAGCCGGGCGCGCAGATCGAGATCGGCTGGCTGCCGCAGGATTGCCGCGCGCTCGACGCCTGAACAAAACAAGCGAATTTGGTCCGGATGCCTATCCCGGGGTGCGGACCAACAAGATCAAGACGGGAGCTTATAGGGAGTAAGCAATGAAACTGACTACAACTCTTCTTGCGACATCCGCGTTGGTGGTGTCCGCCGGGGCTGCCTCGGCCATCGACCTGACGCTGGTGTCCTGGGGCGGCGCTTACCAGAAGTCGCAGCTCAAGGCCTATGCCGAGCCGTACATGGCCGCCAATCCGGACGTGAACATCATCTGGGACGAAAGCTCGGCCGAAGCCGTGGCGAAGCTCCGCGCGATGAACGAAGCGGGCAACCTGACCTGGGATCTGGTCGACGTTGACGCCGCTGACAGCTTCCGTCTTTGCGACGAAGGGCTGGCGATGGAATACGACCCGGACGAACTGCTCGCCCCGGCACCGGACGGCACTCCGGCCTCCGAAGATTTTGGCGCTCAGATCGTCAACGACTGCTATATCCCGCAGATCGTCTATTCCACCACCTTCGGCTACCGCACCGATCTGGTCGGCGACACGCCGCCGTCGAGCATCTGCGACGTCTTTGACCTGGAAGCCTATCCCGGCAAGCGCTCGCTGGAAAAGCGCCCGATCAACAACATGGAATGGGCTCTCCTGTGTGACGGGGTCGCCAAGGAAGACATCTATGACGTCTTGGCGACCGACGAAGGCCAGCAGCAGGCGCTCGCCAAGCTCGACACGATCAAGGATCAGGTGATCTGGTGGTCGGCCGGCGCTGACACCCCGCAGCTTCTGGCAGACGGTGAAGTCGTGATGGGCTCGACCTATAACGGTCGGCACTTCTCCGCCATCGCCGAACAGAACCAGCCGATCGGCATGCTCTGGGATGCGCAGGTGTTCAGCTTTGACGGTTGGATCATTCCGACCGGTCTGCCGGAGGACCGTCTGGCTGTTGTGAAGGACTTCCTGAAGTTCGCCACCGACACCCAGCGTCTCGCGGATCAGGCCAAGTACATCTCGTACGGCCCGGCACGTGCTTCTTCGGCTCCGCTCGTTGGTCAGCATGCCGAACTGGGCATCGACATGGCGCCGCATATGCCGACCGATCCGGCCAACGCGCAGAACGTGTTCTACTACAACTTCGAGTTCTGGGCTGACTATCGCGACGATATCGACGCGAAATTCCAGGCCTGGCTCGCTGGCTAAGACTGCCTTTCGGAAGGGGCCCCGGGGCCCCTTCCACCCATTCGTTTGTGACTTTGAAGACCAATAATCTCTGACGGGGGAGACATGAGCGACACTACCGATACCGGTCCGATGCGGGCCGCCGACGGCACGCCGCTGAAGAAAAGCCTCGCCCGCGCACTCAGGCGGCAGAAGCTCAGGGCGCTTGCGCTGATCGCGCCTCTCCTGTTCTTTGTGCTGGTGACCTTCGTGGTGCCCATCGCCGACATGCTGTTCCGGTCGGTGGAAAACCAGATCGTCTCCGACACCCTCCCGCATACCGTGCGGCTGCTGTCCAGCTGGGATTCCTCAACCGGAGAAGCGCCGGATGAGCCGGTCTACGCCGCTCTCGCCGTCGATTTTCAGGCTGCGGCCGAGGAAAAGAACCACACCAAGCTCGGCACCCGTCTGAACTATGAAAATCCTGGACTTTCCTCGATGTTCCGCAAGACCGGACGCGGGGCCGACGATATCGGCAAGGCGTCGGCCAAAAGGCTGACCGAACTCGATCCGGCCTGGAAGGACGGCGCGACTTGGGCCGCGCTTCTGGGGTCCGATGACTGGCTGGCCAATATGGCGGAATGGTCGAAGGACGATGGCCGCCAGCCGCGCTTCTCGGCCCGTGCCGAGGCTACTTCCGCGCTGCCTTTGACCTCCGATGTCTACACGGCGTTCGCACGGGTCGTACGGACGGAAGACAAGAAAAGCGCGGTCGAAACCAAACCTTGGCCCGTGCTCTACACCGCGCTGGAACAGGACCTTGCAACGGCTTCGCCCGAGGCTTTGGCGGCAGTGGGCGGTCCGTCTGCGGGTCTGTTGCAGGCTGCGGGCGCGGCGGTTCCCGGGTTTGAACCGATCTCCTACAAGCAAGCCTTCGTCGATATGGACAAGGGTTGGGGCGAGGTCGACAGCTGGCAAACCATCCAGTCCTATGCCGCGCGCTATACGCCGGGTTATTTCCTGAACGCCGTTGATCTTGAAAAAAGCCCCGACGGCATTCAGCAGCGCCCCGAACAGCAGCAGATCTACCTCATGCTCTTCTGGCGCACGATCTGGATGTCGATGCTGATCACCTTCTGCTGCTTGCTTCTGGGGTATCCGGTGGCGTGGATCCTGGCCAACCTGCGCGCCTCCACCGCGAACGTGTTGATGATCCTCGTGCTGCTGCCGTTCTGGACGTCGCTTCTGGTGCGGACCTCGGCCTGGAAGGTGATGTTGCAGCAGCAGGGTGTGATCAACGACATCCTCGTCTGGCTTGGCCTTGTCGATGACGCCAGCCGATTGGTGCTGATCAACAACCAGTTCGGCACGATCGTTGCGATGACGCATATCCTGCTGCCGTTCATGATCCTTCCGCTTTACTCGGTGATGAAGACGATCCCGCCATCCTATCTGCGCGCCGCAAAGTCGCTTGGTGCGACCAACTGGACGGCCTTCTGGAGGGTCTATTTCCCGCAATCGGTGCCGGGCATCGGTGCAGGCTCGATCCTGTGCTACATCCTCGCCATCGGCTACTACATCACGCCGGAACTCGTCGGCGGTACGCAAGGCGTGTTCATCTCGAACCGGATCGCCTTCCACATCTCGTCCTCGCTGAACTGGGGTCTGGCGGCGGCTTTGGGCACGATCCTCTTGGGGGCGGTCCTGCTGCTCTACTACGTCTACGACAAGATCGTCGGCATCGATAACGTGAAGCTGGGGTAAGAGATATGAGCATCGGTCATCCCGAAATTCCGAAGCCGAGCCTCACCGGCTTTACCGTTCCGCTTATGGCCGTTGCAGGGCTGTTGCTGGGATATGTCGTCGGCACCGCAAAGGGGCAGCCCTTGCTGGGGCTGATCGCCGGGGCGGCGGTTGCGGCGGCCCTCGGGTTTGTCCTGGCCAGTTTCGTGCCGGACCGCCGTGTCGGCCGGCTTGGTACGGCGGTGGTGGCGGCAATCGCGGGCTTTGTCATGGCTGGCGTCTCCGGCGCGGTGGTGGGCGTGATCATCGGCCTGATCGTAAGCTGGTTCGCCTATTGGCTTTCCACCGGCGATTACCGCAGCACCGTTCCGGTCTATGCGACCGCGGGCGATGTGCTGTGGCACAATACGTTCAAGCTGATCTGCGGGCTGATCTTCTTCTTCCTGATCGCTCCGATCGTTGTGGTCTTGCCGCTGAGTTTCAACGCTCAGGACTTCTTTACCTTCACGCCCGAGATGCTGGCCTTCGACCCCGAAGGCTATTCGCTGAAGCATTACCGAGATTTCTTTAACAATCCCGACTGGACCCGGCCGCTGAAGAACTCGTTCATCATCGCGCCCTTGGCCACGATCATCTCGGTGTCGCTGGGCACACTGGCCGCGATCGGTCTTTCGCAGAGCCATGTACCCGGTCGCCGGGCGATCATGGCGATCCTGATCTCGCCGATGATCGTGCCGCTGATCATCTCGGCGACCGGCATGTTCTTCTTCTATTCGAAGCTCGGCAACTGGATGGAAGGCAATCTTGGCCTGAGCCAGGACTTCATCGGCTATGTGAAGGTGGTCCTTGCCCATGCGGTACTCGGAATTCCCTTTGTTATCATCACGGTAACAGCAACGCTCGTGGGCTTTGACCGGTCGCTGACCCGGGCTGCGGCGAATATGGGGGCGGGGCCTGTGCGGACCTTCTTCAAGGTGCAGATGCCGCTCATTCTGCCGGGCGTCATCTCGGGTGGCCTCTTTGCCTTCATCACCTCGTTTGACGAGGTCGTGGTGGTGCTTTTCGTCGGTTCGGCGAGCCAGAAGACGCTGCCTTGGCAGATGTTTACCGGTCTGCGCGAGCAGATTTCGCCAACGATCCTTGCGGTCGCCACGGTGCTTGTCACCTTCTCGATCATCCTTCTGACCACGGTCGAACTGCTGCGCCGCCGGTCGGAACGGCTGCGGGGCATGAGCCCGACCTGAGACCGTCCGATCCCGGTCGGCAGGGCGTCGGCCTTCGGTCTGCAAAACGTATGGCAAGAGCGCACGCCGGGTTAATCCCGGCGTGTATCGCTTTGGGCCGCGTGCGCTGGATGGAGATTACGTCCTGCGCAAAGTCCGCTTTGCGGACGAAGTGGGTATTTGCTGCATTTTCATCAAAGGCTGCTTTGGGGCGGATCTGCTGTTTGCCAATTTCTCAGCAACGTCTTCCGTCTCTCAGGATTCTCTCGTCCAGACCAGCGTTCCGACGACAGGGTTTTCTAGGCCGGGCATCTTAGCCGGGGCAGATTCGATGTTCATGGTGTCGCCATCCAGACGGTAGCGCCGCCGCTGCTCGCCACCAACCCAAGGCTCGAACCAGGCCATTTCTACGCTGGTCACGAATTCTTGGCCCTCGATTCTGTATTGTCCGGAATATGCAACCATGGCGTCGAAAGCGGCGGCTTTGTCTTCGACGGTCGTAGGAGCCTTTCGGCCAGACGGCGTCAGTAGGGCGATCATTCGCCCCGATGGTTGGATCACAATGCATCCAATCGGCTCACGCCCGAACGGCATATGCTTTTCACCGGTAACAGTATCGGTGAGGTAGAAAGAGTTAAGTGTCCAGGTCCCAATTGGAGACGGCATCTGCGACGATCCTGTGACTGAGTAGTACATCACTAAACGCAACTCGCAATTCGTTCCAATCGTTTGTTGCCACGCCACAGCCTAGCACCGTTCTTAACGCGCCCAGAGCCGTCGTTAGCTGCTAAGGGGCGAAAAAGAAAAATTTAAACTTCTGCTCCCGGCTCAGATCCGACATCGCGTTAGCCGAGCAGGCTGAGCCAGACCGAGACGGTCACGACCGAAAGCGCGGTGGCGAAAAGGACGGCCGTCGCCGCCACCCGTTTGCCGACGCCGTACATATTGGCGAAGACATAGGCGTTGACCCCGGGCGCCATCGCGGCCGTGACAACGGCCGAGCGGAACGGAGCCTGCGGAAGGTCGAGCGTTTGCCCCAGCGTCCAGGTGATCGTCGGGTGCAGGATCAGACCCACGGCGCAGACGTAGAGGACGGTCAGCAGGTCCCCCTCGGGCCGGTAACGCACCAGTACCCCGCCGAGCCCGAACAAGGCGGCGGGCAGGGCGGCTCGGATCATCAGGTCGATGGCTTCGGTCAGCACGCCCGGCAGGGTGGTGCCCGTCAGGTTGACCGCGAAGCCGAGCGCAATGCCGATCACCAGCGCGTTCTTCACCATTGCGGTGATCACAGCGCGGACGGTCGTGAAGACGCCCGCGCCGCCATGTCGTGCGATCTCCATCGCGGTGATGCCGAGCGCGTAACAGAAGGGCGAATGCAGGGCGATGATCGCGTAGTTCGCAGCCAGCGCATCGGAGCCATAGGCGCGTTCGGTGATGGGCAGGCCGAGCAGCAAAGAATTGGAGAAGAGGCAGCAGAAACCGATGGCCACTGCATCGGTCCACGGACGGCCAAATAGAAACCTCGCGCCCAGAAGGCCAACGAAAAAGCCCGTCGTGGCGCCGGTGTAGAACGACACGAGCAAGGGCCACTGGAAGGTCTGGTCGAGATCGAGTGTCGAGATGGCGCGGAACAGAAGGCAGGGGATCGCGAAGTTCTGGGTGAACTTCATCAACCCGTCGACACCCTGATCACTGAAGGCCCGAAACCTGACCGCGAGATACCCGAACCCGATGACCAGAAAGACCGGCAGCGTGACTTCCAGAAGCGTCTGGATCGGCAGGCCGGGCAACAGGGCTAAACCTCGTATTCCAGCACCATCCCGTCGTAGGCGGCGCTGATATGGTCAGGGGTCTCGGCCTCGACCGTCCCGTGGTCGAGGTCGATATGCATATTGGTCAGAACGCCGCGATTCGGCCGGGCGCGCGCCAGCCATTCCAGCGTCAGGGCCAGATGGGCATGGGTCGGGTGCGGCTTGCGCCGGAGCGCGTCGACGATGAAGCAGTCAAGCCCGGTCAGGTGGCTTTGCCAGACCGGCTCAGGGATCGCCAGCACGTCGGGCAGGTAGACAAGCCCGCCGATGCGGAAGCCGAGCGCGTCGATATCGCCGTGATCGACCTCGAACGGGTCGAAGCTGATCCGCCCGCCCGGCCCGTCGATATGGACCGGGCCCCTGATCGTGTGCAGATCGCAGATCGGCGGATAGGAGGAGCCTTCGGGCTGCACGAACGCGTAGGCGAAGCGCGACATCAGCGCTTCCTGCGTCGGCGCATCGGCCCAGACCGGAACCTTGCGGCGGTTGAGGAAGACCAACTGGCGCAGGTCGTCGAGCCCATTCACATGGTCAGCATGGGAATGGGTGTAGAGGACCGCATCGAGATGGTCGATTTCCACCTTCAGAAGCTGTTCGCGCATGTCGGGCGACGTGTCGATCAGAACGCGGGTGATGCCCTCATCGCCGATCCGCTCGACCAGCATCGAACAGCGGCTGCGGCGGTTCTTCGGGTTTTCCGGGTCGCAATCGCCCCAGAGCCCGCCGATGCGCGGCACGCCGCCCGACGACCCGCAGCCAAGGATGGTGAAGCGCATAAGCGCCATGTCAGGCCGCCTTTGCGGCCGCTGCCGCCTTGGTGAAGAGCCGCTCAAAATTCGCCTCGGTGCGGGTCGCAAAATCTTCGTAGCTGAGGCCGAAAATTTCTGCCCCGACCTTTGCCGTATGCGCAGTGTAGGCCGGTTCGTTGCGTCGCCCGCGATGCGGCGGGGGGGCAAGGTAGGGCGCGTCGGTTTCGACAAGGATGCGGTCGACCGGGGCGCTCGCGAAGATGTCGCGCAACTCCTGGCTTTTCGGGAAGGCGGCGATACCGGACATGGACAGGTAAAAGCCAAGGTCGAGGGCGGCTTTCGCGAGGTCCGGCCCCGAGGAATAGCAGTGCATGACGCAAGCGTAAGCACCGTTCCGGTATTCCTCGCTCAGGATGCGGGCCATATCCTCATCCGCCGCGCGGGCATGGATGATGAGCGGCAAGCCGGTCTCACGCGCCGCCGCGATATGGATGCGGAGCGACTGCTGCTGCACCTCGGCGCTGTCGGCTGTGTAGTGGTAGTCGAGCCCGGTTTCGCCGATGCCGACGAATTTCGGGTGTTTGGCGAGGCGGGTGAAGTCGTCGACCGTGGCCATCGGTTCTTCCGCCGCGCTCATCGGATGGGTGCCTGCCGCATAGAAGACATTGGCATGGGTTTCCGCGATGGCGCGGACCTGCGGTTCATTCTTCAGCCGCGTGCAGATCGTTACAATGCGGTGGACGCCTGCCGTATTGGCGCGGGCGATGACATCATGCAGTTCCCCGGCAAAGTCAGGGAAGTCGAGATGGCAATGGCTGTCAGTGATGAGTGCGGGTCTGGTCATGGCCTGCCTTTAGCGCGTTTTTCAGCCGAGGGGAATGCGGCGAGGGCAGGGAATGGGGAAAGCTTTAGCCTAGGCGCTGATCGTGTCGCGGGCGGCCTCATCGATCTTCAGCACCATGTCGAGAATCAACGCGGCGGGGTCGAGATTGACGGCGCGGCCGTGTCGGGCGCGGGCGCCGAGGCTTTGGCTAAGTTCGGCCCAGCGGCGGCCTGCTGCGGCATGGGGGGCAAGGCGGGACAGAAGCTGCGCTTCGCCCGGCGCGGCCTCTGGTCCGGTGGTTCCGGTGGCACCCGCGCGGGCGAGGCGGGCGAGGAAGAGGTCCAAGAGGTCGAGGAGGAGCGAGAGTTTCTCCTCCGCCCCGCGTTGCGCGGCGCTTTCGGCAAGTTTCAGGGCCTGCGGCCGGTCGAGGCGCGGGAGCGTCGAGAACAGCCGGACGATGGCGGCGTAGGTGTCGAGTCCGTCGAGATTGGTCAGCCTGATCGCCTCGCCGACGGAGCCGCCGGCAAGGGTTGCAAGGGCGGCGCCATTTCCGGCGTCGGCCCCGGCGGCGGTCATGGCTTTGGTGAGGGCGTCGGGGCTGAGCGTGGTGAGCCGCAGTTCGCGACAGCGCGAGCGGATCGTCGGCAGAAGGCGCGACGGCTGGTGCGAGATCAGGAGGAAGGTGACGCCATGGGGCGGCTCCTCCAGCATCTTCAGAAGCGCATTGGCGGCGGCGGTGTTCATCTCATCCGCCGGATCGACGATCACCGCGCGGCGGCCGCCATCGGTGGCGGAGAGGTGCAGGAAGCTTTTCATCCGGCGGACTTCATCGACGGTGATGACGGTCTTGAGCCGCTTCTTGTCGTCGTCCCAGGCCCGGCGCAGGGGAAAGAGCCGGGGCTCCGAACCGGCATGGATGCGGCGGGCGACCGGGTGGTCGGGGGCGATCTCAAGCGATGCGGGCGCCGGGGCCGGATCACCGAAAAGGCCGCCGCCGTCGTCTTCGGGCGTGGCCAGAAGAAAGCGCGCGATGCGCCAGGCGAGCGTTGCCTTGCCGACCCCGAGCGGACCGGTCAGAAGCCAGGCGTGATGAAGCCTGCCCGAGCCATAGGCATCGAGAAAGGCGGCCTCGGCGGTGTCCTGCCCGATCAGGCGGGCGGTGTCGCGCGGATGCGGCGCGCCTTCGACCCGGTCGGGTTCGGGATGACCCTCATCGCTCATGCCAGCGCCCCTTCGGCGATGGCGGCGACCTCCTCGGCGACGGTTTCCGGCAAGCGGTTGCCGTCGATGACCCGGAATCGGGCCGGGAATTCGGCGGCCAGCGCGAGGAAACCGTCACGCATGCGCGCCTGCAAGCCCGCGCCGAAATCCTCGAACCGTTCTTCAGTGCCGTTGCGCCCCTTTGCACGGGCAAGGCCGACCTCCGGGTCCATGTCGATCAGGAAGGTTAGGTCGGGTTCACGGCCGATCATCATCTGGTGCAGGCGGTCCACCGTGCCGCGCAGATCGCCCCGCGAAAGGCCCTGATACATCCGGGTTGAATCGGCGAAGCGGTCAGAGATGACGACCTTGCCCGCCTTCAACGCGGGTTCGATCACCCGTTCGAGATGATCGCGGCGGGCGGCGGTGAAAAGGAGGATTTCCGTCTCGGCCGACCAGCGGTCGGGGTCGCCTTCCAGGACCAGCCGCCGGATTTCCTCGGCGCCCGGAGAGCCGCCCGGTTCGCGGGTCAGGACGACATCGCGGCCCGCAGCCCGCAGGCGATCGGCCAGCATCCGCGCCTGGGTCGATTTGCCGGACCCGTCGATCCCCTCAAACGTGATGAACATGCCGCCGGTCAGCTTTGAAACTCGGCGACTTCGGCCACAACCAGTTTGGCCAAGATGCCGAAGGCGGTGCGCAACCGGCTGGTGAAGCCGCCTTTTGGCACGGCCTGTTCCGCCACAAGCGGAATGGTCACCATCGGAATACCCGGGATGTCGATCTGCATCTCGGCCAGTTTCTGACCGTCTTCGATCGGCGCCTCGATCGGGCTGGAATAGACCACATTGGCCTTCAGCGTTTCCTGCGCGAGCGAGGGCAGAAGCAATTCGACGTCATCGCCGACGACAAGGCCGACTTTTGTCGCCTCGCCCAGCCAGACATCGGCCTCGGCGATGCGGGTGCCCTTCTGGGCGACCGTCTTCTGGACGAATTCGCGAAAGGCCCAGTTGGTGATCGCCTCGGCCTCCTGCGCGCGCTCGGCCTCACTGGCCATCCCGGTAAGGACGAAGACGATGCGCCGACCGTTCTGATGCACCGCCGAGCCGACGAGACCATAACCGGCTTCGGACGTATGGCCGGTCTTCAGCCCATCAGCGGTCCAGTCTCCGTTGCCACCGGTCCGCAACATAGGGTTGCGGTTGCGGGAGTTGGCGGGCACCCGATCCTTGTAGTTGTACTCCGTCATCGCGAAATACGGGTAGAACTCGGGAAACTCGGTGATCAGACGCGTGGCTATGAAGCCGAGGTCGCGCGGGCTCATCCGCTGGTTTGGGTCGGGCCAGCCAGACGAATTCGCAAAGGTCGACTGGGTCATACCAAGGTCCCTGGCGCGCTGTGTCATAAGCTTTGCGAAGTTTTCCTCGGAACCGGCGAGGCCTTCGGCGACCACGACGCAGGCATCGTTGCCCGAGTTGATGATGATGCCGTGGATCAGCTCTTCGACAGTGGGACGGTCATCCGGCTTCACGAACATTTTCGACCCGCCCATCTGCCAGGCCTTGGTCGAGACGGAGAAGGTCGTGTCCATGCTGGCCCGCCCGTCCTTGACCGCCTCAAAGAGCATGTTCAGCGTCATCAGCTTGGACATCGAGGCGGGCGGCAGGGGGGCATCCGCGTTCTTTTCAAGAAGAACGGTGCCGGTTGTCATGTCGTAAACCCAGGCCGCCTGCGCGCGGGTGTCGAAAGCCTGGGCCGGAATGGCGATAACGAGCCCGAGGAGGAGCGCGGCGAGGTGGCGGAACATCTGAGACCTCAGTCCTTTGCTTATTGCGTCACGGGATAGGCGTCGGCAAAGCCGGCTTCTTTGACCCGGGCGAGCAGCGCGTCGCGTTCGGCCACCGAGGCAGCGGGGCCGATCAGGACGCGCCAATAGGGTTTTTCGTTGCCCTGTTCACGGATGATCGTGGCCGTCAGGCCGGCCGCCTTTGCCTTTTCTGCTGCCTTGTTGGCATTGGCTTCGGCGGTGAAGGTGGCGATCTGGATGTAGGAACGTTTCAGCGTGGCCGCCGGTGCGGTGGCGCTCAGCGGTTCGCCAACCTCGGCCCGGTCGATGGCGGCGGCTGCACCCGCGATCGGGTCGAGCGGGGCCTGTTCGATCTGACCTGACGTGATGCCGCCGGTCACCGGCGCGTCTAGTGCCGGATCGGCCTGCGGTTTCTTGCGCAGGAACCCGAAGAGACCGCCGGACTTCTTCTTTGGGGCGGGCTCGGCCGCAGGGGCTTCGGCGGCGGGTTCGACGGGGGTTTCCGCAGCGATCTCGGCGGCCGGAGCAGCTGCAGCCGGGGCGGCGGCAGGCGCAGTTTCCGGGGCGGGTTCGACAGCGGCGGCCTGGGCCTCGGCCTCCGGTTCGTCGACCTGTTCGGCGTCGGACGGGGGTGGCAGTTCCACCTCTTTGCGTCGCAGGGCCACGATGCTGAGTTCGGCGGGCTGGCCTGCCAGCATGCCAAGTTCCTCTGCTGCATCCGATGAGACCTGAACGCTCGGTCCCGGATTGTCACGTTCGCGCCGGAACAGGGCGCCGGTGACTGACTTGCCGTTGGTCGCGTTGCGGATGATGACGCGTTCGGGGTCGGTCACATCGGCGTGGGCGACCCAAATCCCGCCAAGCGAGGGGCGCCCATCCCAGAGACCCTTTGCGGTCAGTTGAAACACATCGGGGGCTTCAACCTCGGCACCGACGGCGGCTTTAGCAGCAGCCGGTTGCCCGGTTTCTGGTCCGGAGGACTGCGATGACGTCCCGGTCTGCTGACACCCGCCAAGAGCAAGCGAAAGCAACGCCGCCCCGAGCCACGCCAATCCCTGCCTATTCATGCTCGCCCCCGATTTTGCACGAGCTCTGCGTCGTGCTTGTCTGCCTAATATTTTTGTACGGCAACCGACCCCCTGACTCGGATCAAATCGGTCGTATTACCCCAAGAACATGCGGTGTTCCGCGCCTGATTGTTTATTGTAGCGGTTCGGCACCTTCAAGAAAAGGCTGCGCCAGACCTTGTTGCGGAAATCAGCCATGTAGTCTTTCAGAATCGCGAGCGGCAGGATAAGGCCGGTTTGCCGGAAGCGTGGCCGAGTGGTTGAAGGCACTGGTCTTGAAAACCAGCGACGGGGAAACTCGTTCGTGGGTTCGAATCCCACCGCTTCCGCCATTCCTTGGGAATAGGTTGTTTTTCTGACGGTCGGGCGGGCTTCGTGATCCTAACCGCCACCGCTGACAGCTGTCCGGTGAACATCGGTATGACCGGCCAGCGATCTCAGATGACCGGGCGCATATCATTCTTATTCCAAGGAATTATTCGGTCTCGGATGCGCCAAGCCCGCGGCGGGCGGGGACTGAGAATGTGACCCGCAGCCCGCCCAGGTCTTCGGACTGCGACAGCGCGATGCGGCCGCCATAGGCGTGCATCAGATCGGCGGCGATGGCGAGGCCGAGCCCGGTGCCCGGCATCGAAGTATCGAGGCGTCCGCCCGACCGCAGCGCCTCGCGCCGGCTTTCCTCGGGAATACCGGGGCCGTCATCCTCGATCGCGAACCATATGTCGTCGGGGGACTCGCCGCCGATGACACGGACGGCCTTCCGGGCCCATTTGAACGCATTTTCAAGCGTATTGCCGAGGATCTCTTCCAGGTCCTGCGCATCCATCGGGATATGGATGCGGTCTGACAGGTCCACTTTCAGGGATTTGTCTTTGGCGTTGGGCATCGAACGGAAGAGGCGCGCAAGACGGTCCACCGATTTGGAGAGTCGTGTTTGCGTCTTCGTCGTCGCGCCGGTGTTCTCGGCGCGGATGCGGGCAAGCGAGCGCTGCAATTGCGCGTCAACGCGGTCGAGAGCCTCATGTGCTCGGTCCAGTTCGATCCCCTGACTGGTCAGCGCGTCGAGTTCATTGCGCAGGATGGCCGTGGGTGTTCTGAGCGCATGCGCAAGGTCCGCCGCCTGCCTGCGGCCGCGTTCGACGATCTCGCGGTTGCGGTGCAGGAGCGTGTTGATATCGGTGACTAGGGGCGCCACTTCGTCAGGGTAATCGGCCGGGTCAAGCGTATCGTTGCTGTCCCAGCGGTGCGCGACATCCTTGCGCAGCTTGTTCAGCGGCCGGATGACGGCCGACATCTGCAGCATTGCGCCAGCAACGCCCAGCGCGCCGATGAACGCGAATGTGGTCAAGAGGCTTTGCCGGATCTGACTACGCTCGGCATCCAGAGAGTCGAGGGACTCGGCTACGGCAACAGTCCAGGCTGTGCCGTCGTCCAGCTGCACCATGCTGGCGATACCGCGCAGATGACCTTCGGGGCCGGGACCGTTCCAGTAGTCCGGATCGATCGTGTCCACTTGAGGATGATCTAGGAGGGTATCGAAGAGCGACCGCGACGCGATTGCTTCGCCGTCCGAGGCGATGACCTGCCAGTAGCGTCCAGAATAGGTCCGCTGATAGGCGGGGTCTGTCAGCAATCCTTCCATCGCATCGGCATCGCCGCCGCTGTTACCGAGCGCGGCGACGACCTGAAGGTAGCGATCGCGAAGCGCGGTATCGAACCGGTGAAGGCTCAGCGCGTCGAAATAATAGAACAGAGCGACGCCGCCGATGGCAATGATCAGGCCGGCCCAAAGCAATCCGCCGACGATTGCACGCTGCCGAAGCGAACGCATCAATCGGAATCGATCATGTAACCGCGGCCGCGGACCGTCTGGATGAAGTCGCTGCCGAGCTTCTTCCTAAGCCGCGTGATAAACACGGCGATCGTATTGGAATCCCGGTCGCCGTCATATTCGTAGATATGGTCGGACAGCTCTGTCCGGGACACGAGACGACCGGCATTATGAAACAGATAGGAAAGCACGGCGTTTTCCTGAGCGGTCAGCTCGACTGGGAAACTGCCCTTGGTGACGCGGCCGTTGCGGGTGTCGAACTCGACATCGTCCTTACGGAACACCGGGTTGGCAATGCCGGTCTTGCGGCGCAGAAGTGCGCGGACGCGTGCCGAAAGCTCCGCCATGTGAAAAGGTTTCGACAGATAATCGTCGGCCCCTGCGTCAAGCCCGTCGACCCGGTCGGTCCATCCGTCCCGGGCGGTCAGGATCAGGACCGGTGTGTCGACCTTATAGGCGCGCCATTCCTTTAAAACCGACAGGCCGTCCTTCTTCGGAAGGCCGATATCAAGTATGATGACGTCGTAGGCTTCGTTAGAGCCGCGGAAAACCGCCTCCTCGCCATCATGTACGACGTCGACAACCTGTCCCTCGGCGCTGAGCGCCCGCTTGATCTGGTCGCACAGAACGGTTTCGTCTTCGGCAATTAGTATTCGCATGGTCGATCCTGGCGTGATCCGTGGCTAGTGGTGCCGTGATACACTACTTTTTACTGCCGCCGCTACCACCGCCGTTGCCGCCACCGTTGCCGCCACCGTTTCCACCGCCGTTGCCGCCACTATTGCCGCTGCCGCCACTGTTGCCGCCGCTGGAATTGCCCTTGCCGGGATTGGCCGTGCCAGAATTGCCGACGCCCTTCTTCGATTTGCCGCCCGGGTTGGCACGTGCGGCCTGACGCACCGCCCTGGCGCTTTCCGAAGCACCGGGTAAAGGTTTGCCGGTCGCGGCATCGACGACGACGCTGGCCAGTTTGCCGTTCGGCTGCATCACCAGAACATGATAGTAGATGCCATCCGCTTCAAAGGCGCGGACATCCACCGCTTCACCTGAAACGCTGCTTTGCACTGAACGTAGTATGTTCGCCAGACTTTGGCTTTGCCCGGCCTTCACGCTGTCGCGCAACTCTGCCTGGCTGAGTTCACGCATACCGGCCGCCTGCACCGTCAGGGGTGCAAGCATCAGGGCAAGAATGCCAACCGTGAGAATGCGCTTTATCATATGCATTGCGTATCAAATACGCAGTGAATGGGGCATGAATAGGGTGTTGTCGCCCGGTTCAATGCGAATGTGGTCTCTAATTGGTTAACGATTGACCGATTCGCCGGTCGTTGTCGCCGAATAACGGCGGGCGGTGTCTAAAAGGCGAGATCGGGAGATGCAACGATACGAGGACGAATCATGACACGCTCACCGCATATGTTGATGAAAGCCGCCTGTTTCGCCGTCGCGTCGCTCGGGGCGGTGGCATTCGTGACGTCTGTTGCAATGCCGGATGCAGCCTATGCCAAGAACGGCAACGGTGGCGGCAATGGCGGTGGCAAGGGAGGCGGAAAGAGCGCCGACAAAGGCGGTAATGGAAAGGGTTACGGCAAGGGCGGGAACGTGAATAAGGGCGGTGGCAAGCGAACGACCGCCGCGAAATCCACCAAGGTCATCAAGAAGACGACGACTGTCTCTGCTGTCCCGGGCGAGCCGCTGCATCCGAGCGAGTTGGGCAAGTGGAACGCCAAGAATGCGAACCAGGCCGCGCTTGATGCGCATATCCGCAACCAGAATTTCAACGGCACGATCGGCGCGCTGTCGCAATACCAGTTGGCCGCAAAGGCTGCCGCGGGCGAGGAACTGACCGAGGACGAACAGGCCGCGCTCGACTCGCTCCTTGGTGAGCGTGAGCCGGTGGAAGTGTCGGATCAGGAACTCGAAGATCTGCTCAACGCGGATACCGTCGAAGGTGATCCGCAGTATTCGGTCCAAGATGGTGTGGTGTCGTGCAGTGCAAACTGCGACGCCGCCGACGAGGCTGCCGCACAGGATATCGTCGACGCGGCGGTCGACAGCGCCCAGGATGAGGCCGATCAAGCCGCGCTGGATGATCTTCTCTCTGACTCCGAGGCGCGGATCGTCGATGAATCCAACAAGGAACTGTCGCCCGAGCGCACCGAGGATCTTCTCGATGAGCTGGCTTCGGCCCTCGGCGTCACCCGCGCGCTTCCGGTCGAAGACGAGGAGGCACCGGCAGAAGAAACCGTGGCAGAGTAACTGCCACGCAGGCAAGAACAGCCCCCGGTTTCAACGGTCCTGGGGCTGATAAAATAATAAAAACAATAAGATAAATATGAGGAAGGGCAGTGCAGACTTCGTGCTGAATTAGAAGGGGAAGTACGATATGCCACTGTATTGGATCATCGACCGCCTGGCGCTTGTAACGGCGATCGGCACGTCTTCGACCATGCTGCTGCTGCAGCAACCCGAGGCCTGTATCGCAGCGCTGACAATCTGGCCGTTGACCCGTGGGATCATCTCGGTCGTGGACGTTTTCTTCGTCTTCTTCACCAACCAGCCGCTGGTCCGCTCGAGAGAGTATCAGCAGTCGCTGGGTGACAGCACTTCGCACAGGATTGCAGACTGAACAGCCCGCCCGCGACCGGTGCGTTTTCTACCGGAGCCGGTTCGAAAAGAAGCCCGCAGTGCGGGCTTCTTTCGTTTTGGTAGGTGAGTCGGTCCGCGAAACGATCACCCCAATACGGTCTTCACCGCCCGCGCTGTCGCCGCGACGACCTTATCGGCTTCGGCCTTGGTCAGGCAGAAGGGCGGCGCGAAGCCGAGGATGTCGCCCTGCGGCATGGCCCGGGCGATGACCTTATCCTGCGCCAGCAGCGTGGCCGAGACCTGCGGGCCGATCTTCTTTGCCGGGTCGAAGAAACGACGGTCGGCCTTATCCTCGACGAACTCGACCGAGCAGAGCATGCCCTCGCCGCGGATATCGCCGACATGGGGATGATCGGCCAGCGCCTCGGCCATGGTCTTTTTCAGATAGGCCCCGACCTCACCCGCGTTCTGCACGAGGTTCAGATCGTCGATGAGCTGAAGGTTCGCGACCCCCGCCGCCGCGCCGATTGGATGGGCGGAATAGGTCCAGCCATGACCGATGGGGCCGTTTTCGTCGGTGCCCTGTTCCAGCACCTTCCAGACCCGGTCCGAGACGATGGAGCCCGATAGCGGCGCATAGGCCGAGGTCAGGCCCTTGGCGATGGTGATGATATCGGCCTCGATCCCGTAGTGATCCGATCCGAACATCGTGCCGAGACGGCCAAAGCCGGTCACGACCTCGTCCACGATCAGCAGGATATCGTGCTTTTTCAGAACCTTCTGGATCGCCGCCCAGTAGCCTGCGGGCGGCGGTACGATGCCGCCGGTGCCCAGAACCGGTTCGCCGATGAAGGCCGCGATGGTGTCCGCGCCTTCCCGCTCGATCAGGGCCTCAAGCTCGGCCACGCAATGGGCCACGAAATCGGCCTCGGACTGGTTCAGGTCCTTGCGGCGGTAGTAGTAGGGCGCCTCGGTGTGGATCACCTGCGCCAGCGGCAGGTCGAACTTCTTGTGGAAGAGTTCCAGCCCCGTCAGCGAGCCGGTCACGAGGCCAGAGCCGTGATAGCCGCGCCAGCGCGAGATGATCTTTTTCTTCTCGGGCCGTCCGAGGACGTTGTTGAAATACCAGACGAGCTTGACGTTCGTCTCGTTCGCGTCGGACCCGCCGAGCCCGAAATAGACCTTCGACATGTTCGACGGCGCCCGGTCGACGATCATCTTGGCGAGCGTGATCGAGGCCTCCGTGCCGTGGCCGACATAGGAATGGTAATAGGCCAGTTCCTTTGCCTGCGCCGCAATCGCCTCGGCGATCTCCTGTCGTCCGTAGCCCACGTTGACGCAGTAGAGCCCCGCGAAGGCGTCCAGCAGCCGGTTGCCGTCCCGATCCTCGATATGCACGCCCGAGGCGGTCTTGATCACCCGGCTCGGGCTTTCGCCGCGCGCATGTTGGGCAAGATGGGTCGAAGGGTGGAAAAAGTTCTCGCGGTCCCAGCGGTCGATTTGGTCATTCGTCAGCATCGGTCTTTCCCTTCTCATGCCCAGTCACGGCAGACGTACTTGATTTCGGTGAATTCCTCCATGCCCAGACGCGATCCTTCGCGACCGAGGCCGGATTGTTTCATGCCCCCGAAGGGGATCGGCGCGCCGGTCACCTTGGTCCGGTTGACCGCGACCATGCCGAACTGAAGCGCACGGCTTGCACGGTAGATGCGGCGCGGGTCCTGCGTGTGGACATAGGCAACCAGCCCGTATTCAGTGTCGTTGGCGCGGGTCAGCGCCTCTTCCTCGGTATCGAAAGGCACGATGGCGGCGACGGGACCGAAGGTTTCTTCGTGCAGGATTTCGGCATCGGCGGGCACGTCGGTCAGGACGGTCGGCTCATAGAAGAGCGGGCCGAGCGGATGGCGCTTGCCGCCGCAGGCGAGCGTCGCGCCCTTGGACAGCGCGTCCGCAACCTGTTCTTCCTGCTTGGCGACGGCCTTTTCGTTCATCAGCGGACCGATATCGCGATCCTCTAGCCCCGGCCCGATGGAAAGGTTTTGCGTCGCCGACGTGAATCGGCGGCAGAACGCGTCATAGACCGGTCGTTCGACGAAGATCCGGTTCGCGCCAAGGCAATCCTGCCCGGAGGTGGCGAATTTCGCCTTGATGGTCTCCGTCACCGCCACCTCAAGATCGGCATCCGCGAAGACAAGAACTGGCGCGTGGCCGCCAAGTTCCATCACCAGCCGTTTTACCGTTTTAGCGGACTGGCGGTAGAGCAACCGCCCGATCTCGGTCGAGCCGGTGAACGACAGGACACGCACGCGCGGGTCATCGGTCCACGGCCCGACGATCTCGGGGGCGTCGCCGGTGACGACGTTGAAGACACCTGCGGGAAGGCCAGCGCGGGCGGCCAGTTCGGCTAATGCCAGCGCCGACAGCGGGGTTTCGGCCGAGGGATGCGCGACGATTGTGCAGCCTGCGGCCAGCGCGGCGGCGGCCTTGCGGGTCAGCATGGCGGCGGGGAAGTTCCACGGCGTGATGAGGGCGGCCACCCCGGCCGGTTCGCGCCAGACCTCCACCTCGGCATCGGCGAGATGCGAGGTGACGCCTTCGACATTCGGCCGCTTGGACTCTTCGGCATAAAACTCCACGAAGGAGGCGGCGTAGTCGATTTCCCCGCGCGCCTCGGAAAGCGGTTTGCCCTGCTCGACGACCATGATCTGCGCAAGCTCTTCACGGTGGGCCACGATCAGGTTGAACCAGTTCCGCAAGAGGTGCGACCGGTCCTGCGGCAGGCGCGCGGCCCAGGACGGAAAGGCGCGGGCAGCGGCATCGACAGCCGTGGTCGCGTCCGCCCCGGTCAGCTTCGCCACGCTGGCGACGATCTGTCCGGTCGCGGGGTCGGTGACGGGGAAGGTCGCGCCGTCGTGGCCCTCTATCCATTGGCCATCGACATAGGAGGAGGTACGCAGGAGGGATGTGTCCGCCCGCAGGTCGGTGCCGATGGCGCTTATGTCGTTCATCTTCAGTGCTCCGCAGTTTCCAGCCGCCTTCGACGTCATGACGATCAGGCTTGCGGGGGAAGTATCGCCCGGGAGCGGATGGGACCGGGTCTGAATTTCCCGATTCTGGCAGACGATTCATCTGAAATCGGCCGCAAATACAGTCAAAATTTTGGGGCGGGTTATTCTAGGGTTCTGCCGGGCGTCCGGGTCAGCCGAGTCCTTCGACCAGAGCTTCGATAGGCGGCACCGAGGGCCCCTTGACCGGTTTGGTCACGACATAGGTGAAATAGCGGGCGATGCGGGCATCGCCGTTCAGAAGGTCGTCGATGAAGTGCTGATAGGCGTCGATATCACGGGTGACGATCTGCAAAAGGTAGTCGAATCCGCCCCCCAGCGCCCAGCAGGCGGTGATCTCGTCATGGCGGCGGGTGGTTTCCTCAAAATCGCGCTGCGCCTTGGCGCCGTGATCGGCAAGTTCGACGGTGACGAAGACAGTCACGTTGGGGCCGAGCTTTCTGAGCGAGATGGCCGCGTGATAGCCTTCGATGATCCCGGCCTTTTCAAGGCGTTTCAGCCTCTCCCAGCAGGGCGTGGGGGACAGGTTTATGCGTGACGCAAGCTCGGCCTTGGTGATGCGGCCCTCTGTCGAGAGAACCTTCAATATGGCGATATCCCGCCTGTCGAGTTTCAGCAAAGACACCGCCTCCCGGTCACGTTACCGTGGAGGTCAGACATATTGGACTTCGGTGCCAAGGTCCAAGGTCAAATTCGGAAAGGGCCGCTGACATGTCTTCAGCGTCGGTGACGCTCGATGAAATACTGGCCGCCCGGGATCGGATCGGGGGGGCGCTTCGCCGGACGCCGGTCGAGGTGTCGGCGAGCCTGTCGGAGATAATGGGCGTGCCGGTCCATCTGAAGCTGGAGCATCGGCAGATCACCGGCAGCTTCAAGTTGCGCGGCGCGACCAATGCCGTGCTATGCCTGTCGGATGCAGACCGCGCGAAGGGTGTCGTTGCCGCGTCCACCGGCAATCACGGACGGGCGCTTGCCCATGCCGCGCGCGAGGCCGGTCTGCCCGCCGTCATCTGCATGTCCAACCTCGTGCCCGCGAACAAGGTCGAGGCGATCCGGGCGCTGGGCGCCGAGATCCGCATTGTCGGACGCTCGCAGGACGATGCGCAGGAAGAGGTCGAGCGGCTGGTGGCCGAGGCGGGCATGGTCATGCTGCCGCCCTTCGATCACGCCGATATCATTGCCGGTCAGGGCACGCTCGGGCTCGAACTTCTGGAACAGGTTCCTGATGTGGAGACGGTTCTGGTGCAGCTTTCGGGCGGGGGCCTGATCGCTGGCGTTGCCGCGGCACTGAAGGGGATGCGGCCCGATATCAGGGTCATTGGCATCTCAATGGAACGCGGGGCGGCGATGCAGGCGTCTTTGGCGGCGGGGCGCCCGGTCGAGGTGGAGGAACTGCCGACGCTGGCTGACAGCCTTGGCGGCGGCATCGGGCTGGAAAACCGCCACACCTTCGCGATGGTGCGCGATCTGGTGGATGAGGTCGTGCTTCTGACTGAGGCGGAGATCGCCGAAGGTGTCCGCCACGCCTATTGGCAGGAACGCCAGATCGTCGAAGGCGCGGGCGCGGTCGGGATCGCGGCGCTGCTGGCCGGTAAGGTGCGGCCTTCGGGCAAGACGGCAGTTCTTCTGTCGGGCGGTAATATCGACATGGGCCTGCATCACCGCCTAGTTTCGGGCGAGGATGTCGACGTGGCGAAAGGATAGACATGCCGAGTATACGGATACTGAGCGAAACGGAACTGCGGCAGGCCATCCCGCTCGATCTTGCGGCCGTGAACTGCGTGGCGGAGGGTTTTGCCGCGTTAGGCGGCGGCACGGTTGAAATGCCGCCGATCCTGTCCATGGGCATTCGGGAGAATAACGGCGAGGTCGATGTAAAGACCGCCCATATTACCGGGGCCGAAAGCTTCACGATCAAGATGTCGCCGGGATTTTACGACAATCCCGCAATCGGCCTGCCAACCACGAACGGGATCATGGTGGTATTCTCGGCAAAGACCGGGCAGGTCGAGGCGCTGCTTCTGGACAATGGCTAT
Organism: Albidovulum litorale; assembly: GCF_025751495.1. Classification (GTDB taxonomy): domain Bacteria; phylum Pseudomonadota; class Alphaproteobacteria; order Rhodobacterales; family Rhodobacteraceae; genus Albidovulum; species Albidovulum litorale. Next base: position 295,990 of record NZ_JAOWKZ010000004.1, read on the forward strand.
CTGACGGAAGTGCGCACTGCCGCCGCCGGGGCCGTCGCGGCCCGGGCGCTGGCGCGCGAGGACGCCGCGACCGCCTGCATCGTCGGCGCGGGGATGCAGGCGCGGCTGCAGTTGAAGGCGCTCTGCCTTGTCCGGCCGATCACCTCGGCAGTGATATGGGCGCGGGATACGGCCAAGGCCGAGGCGGCGGCGAAAGAGCTTTCCGCTGACCTTGGCATCCCGGTTACGGCGTCGTCCGATCTCGCCGGCGCGGTTTCGGGTGCCGATGTGATCGTGACCACGACCCCCGCCGCCGAGCCGCTGATCAAGGCCGACTGGCTGCGCCCGGGCCAGCATGTGACGGCCATGGGCTCCGACCAGCATCACAAGGCGGAACTTGAGCCCGCCTGCCTGACCCTTGCCGATCTTTATGTGCCCGACCGTCAGAGCCAGACCGCGCTGATGGGTGAGTTGCGCGGGGCCATCGAGGCCGGGCTGGTCCCGCCCGACCGCACCTTCACCGAACTGGGTGACATCGTCGCGGGCAAGGCCCCGGGCCGCACCTCGCCCGATCAGATCACCATCGCCGACCTGACCGGCACCGGCGTTCAGGACACCGCCATCGCCACCTTTGCCCGCCAACGTGCCGACGCGGCGGGCATCGGCACAGATTTCAACAGCTAACCGCGAAAGTAGCCTCAGATGACCATGGCAACGCTTTACTTCACCCGGGAAGAATACGCCGCCCGCATCGCCAAGACGCGCAAGGCAATGGAGGCGAAGGGGGTCGATCTCATCATCGTCTCGGACCCGTCCAACATGGCCTGGCTGACAGGCTATGACGGCTGGTCCTTCTACGTCCACCAATGCGTGCTGCTGGGGATGGAGGGCGATCCCGTCTGGTTCGGGCGCGGGCAGGACGCGAACGGGGCCAAGCGCACCGTCTTCATGTCCCATGACGACATCATCGGCTATCCTGACCACTACGTGCAGTCGACCGAGCGGCATCCGATGGATTACCTGTCGGAGCGTATTGCCGAGCGTGGCTGGGCAAGCGCCCGGATCGGGGTCGAGATGGACAACTACTGGTTCTCGGCTGCTGCCTTCGCGTCACTCCAAAAGCATTTGCCCAATGCGCGTTTCAGCGACTCGACGGCGCTGGTGAACTGGCAGCGAGCGGTGAAGTCCGAGCAGGAGCTCGATTACATGCGCGTTGCGGGCAAGATCGTCAGCAAGATGCACCGGCGCATTTTCGACACCGTCGAACCGGGGATGAGGAAATGCGACCTCGTGGCCGAGATTTATGATGCCGGGTTGCGCTACGATGAAGGGATCGGCGCGGGCGGCGATTATCCCGCCATCGTGCCGCTTCTGCCCTCGGGTGCCGATGCCTCTGCCCCGCACCTGACCTGGGATGACAAGCCGATGAAGTCGGGCGAGGGCACGTTCTTTGAAATCGCGGGTGCCTATCACCGCTATCACTGCCCGCTGTCGCGGACCGTCTTCCTCGGCAAGCCGACGAAGACCTTCCTCGATGCCGAAAAGGCCGTGCTGGAAGGCATGGAGGCGGGGCTTGAAGCCGCGAAGGCGGGCAATCTCTGCGAGGATATCGCCCATGCCTTCTTCGGGGTCCTCAAGAAATACGGGATCACCAAGGACAACCGCACCGGCTATCCGATCGGGATTTCTTACCCGCCCGACTGGGGCGAGCGCACCATGTCGCTGCGCCCCGGCGACAAGACCGTTCTGGAAGAGAACATGACCTTCCACTTCATGACCGGCCTCTGGATGGAGGATTGGGGCTTCGAGATCACCGAGAGCATCGTCATCGGCAAGGGTGCGCCCGAGCTGTTGGCCGATGTGCCCCGGCAGATGGTTGTGAAGGGGTAAGCCCGTGAAACCGAACCCGATTATGCCGACGATTCCGTTCGATCAGGACGGTGCCCACCATGGCTTCCTGCGCCTGCCCTACAGCCGTGACGACAGCGCCTGGGGGTCGGTGATGATGCCCATCACCGTGATCCGGAACGGTGATGGCCCGACCGCGCTTCTGACCGGCGCCAATCATGGCGACGAATATGAAGGGCCGGTGGCGCTGATGGATCTGGCGGCAACGCTCGATCCGGCCGAGGTCACGGGGCGGGTGATCATCGTGCCCGCCCTCAATTATCCCGCCTTCCGTGCGGGCACGCGCACCTCGCCCATCGACAAGGGCAATATGAACCGGTCTTTCCCCGGTGCGCCTGATGGCACCGTGACGCAGAAGATCGCGGATTATTTCCAGCGCACGCTGGTGCCGATGGCCGATATCGTCCTCGACTACCATTCAGGCGGCAAAACGCTCGACTTCCTGCCCTTCGCCGCGGTCCACGTGCTCGAGGACAAGGCGCAGGAGGCAGCCTCAGTCGCCGCGATGAAGGCCTTCAACGCGCCCTGGTCGATGATGATGCTGGAGATTGACGCGGTCGGCATGTTCGACACGGCGGTGGAGGAACAGGGCAAGGTCTTTGTCACGACCGAGCTGGGCGGCGGCGGCACGGCCACGGCGCGGTCGATCGGCATCGCCAAGAAAGGGGTGCGCAATCTCCTGATCCATGCCGGTATCCTGAAGGGCGCGCTGGAGACGGGGCCGACCGTCAACCTCGATATGCCGGATGGCGACTGCTTCCACTTCGCCGAAGGTGACGGACTGATCGAGCCGATGTCCGATCTGGGCGATGTGGTCGCGAAGGGCCAGCCATTGGCCCGGATCTGGGCACCGGACCGGACCGGCGTGCCGCCGGTGACCATTGCGGCGAAACGTGCGGGGCTTCTGACCGCACGGCATTTCCCCGGTCTCGTCAAGGCGGGCGACTGTGTCGCGGTGATCGCGGTCGAGGTCTAGAGCCCGAAGCCCTGATAGGGCAGGAACCGCACCGGATCGCCGGGCTGGACGGCCAGCGCTTCGTCGGGCAGTTCGACGAGGCCGGTAGCCCAGTTCAGTCCGCTGATCCGGCCCGAACCTTCCGAGGCGAAGACCTCCACCCTCCCATCCGCGCCGATCCGGGCGCGGAGATATTCGCGCCGTCCTGCCTTCTTGGACTTGGCGAAACCTGCGGGCAGGGTCATGGCCAGGGGCTCGGCCCAGCCCGCGCCGGACAGGAGGCTGATGGCGGGGCGCGCAAAGATCGCCGCGCAAACGAAGGCCGCGACCGGGTTGCCGGGCAGGCCGAAGACCGGCACGCCGGACCAGAGCGCAAGCGCGAGGGGCCGCCCGGGCTTCATCGCGATGCGCCAGCTTGTGAGGTGCCCGCGTGTCCGCAGGAGGGCCGAGACGTGATCCTCATCCCCCGCCGATGCTCCGCCCGAGGTCAGGATCACATCGGCCTCCGCCGCGCCGCGGTCGAGTGCGGCGGCGATCAAGGTCGGGTCGTCGCGGACATGGCCGAGATCGACCGGCACCGCGTCCCACGCAGCCGCCATGGCCAGAAGCATCGGCCGGTTGGCGTCGTAGATCTGGTGTGGTTCGGCCTGGTCCGCCGGGCTGCCGATGATTTCGTCCCCGGTTGAAAGGACGCCGACACGAAGCGGCCGGAAGACCTCGACTTCGGCAATGCCAAGGGCGGAAAGCAGGGCAAGGTCTGGCGCTCGCAGCCGGTGACCCGCGCTGAGCGCCACTGCGCCTTCGGTCACGTCCTCGCCCGCCTTGCGGGTATTGGCGCGCGGTTTCACCGGGCCGTCGAACGCAACCGTCGCGCCATCGGTCGCACAATCCTCTTCCAGCACCACAGTATCGACGCCTTCGGGCAAGATCGCCCCGGTCAGGATGCGGATCGCATGGCCCTCTGGCACGGTGCCGCCAAAGGGTTGCCCTGCCGCTGCCCGTCCCGCCACCAGCGGCAGGCGCTGGACGCCCGTACCGTTCGCGGCATGGGCAAAGCCATAGCCGTCGACGGCGGAATTGGGCCGTGGCGGGTTCGACCGCCGCGCGATGCAATCGGCGGCCAGAACCCGGCCGGACGCCTTCGCCACGGGCAGGGTTTCGGTTTGTGTGATCGGGACGAGGGCCACGCGCAGCCGTTCTAGCGCGTCATCCACCGGCACCCATTCCACGCCCTGCGGCATGGCAAAGCAATCATCGCGAAGTCGGGGTGGGATCAAAGCCGAGGAAAGAGTTGTACGGGCGGCTTTCTCAATCAATGCCTGATGGCCGAGGCCAAGAATCCAACCCTCCTCAGGGTCACCTTCGCGTGTCATGGCCTCAAGGACTCCCGGTTCAAGCGCGGCCAGACCAGCGGAGAGAATACGCACCTGCGCACGATCTCTGATCTCGTTCGGCTCTGCCAGTTCGGCAATGGTTTTTGCGATCAGCGAGGGGAAGAGTTCGACCAGCGTGATTGGCGCCTGTCTGCTTTCGAAGGGTCGTACCGCGAGTGCGGCGCCGAAGCGTTTCCGAAGCTGCTGAAGTCGCGCGATTCCAAGTAGCGCTTGAGAACCGACAGAGCCGACGCCGGACAGCTTCCAGACAGGTTGTGTGCCCGGGGCGGCTTCGCAGACACGCCTTTCGGCAAAGGGGTTCTCATAGCTGGCTTTGTTGCGCGGCAAGTCTGCAATGTCGCGTTGCAGACCGTTGCCCCAGAACGGGCCGCTTCCTGGAAATAAACGGTTGATCGCACCCGCAGCATCAAACCGATTGTTCGCGTTGTCGGTGCCGTCTTGGATCCGAGCTGCGATCTCGGTCCAGAGTGCGAGTGGATCATCGCTTCCACATAGGGCTTTGGCAAAACCGCGCGGATATCCGAAGGGAAAGTCGAACCCTGCCAATACGCGGCGGCCTTTATAGCATTCACGCTCGAACAAAGTGCAAAGCGCCTGTACCGCATCCTCGCGGGTTCGGTAGTACTCCGTACCGGCATCACCTGCTCTGCTCGCAACTCCGATCCAGATCGCGTCCTTCGAGGGCCGCTCGGGTGAAGGTGAAGCGGTCCCAGACCAATCGACAACGACGATTGTGTCGAAGCTCACAGCCCGACCTCCTTCAGTATGAAATCCGCGATCGCGGTGATGTCGTTCAGATCGAAGACCGGCACGTCGAGACCCGCAGGCACTGTATCTGAGGCCACCGCCCGCACCGTCGGATTGTCGGGCGCAAGCAGGGGACGGCCGGTTTCGGCACGATGGGCTTCAACCTTCGGATGGCTTTCGCGCTTGTAACCCTCGATCAGCACCAGATCGACGGGGGAGAGTTTTGTCAGAAGCTCGGCCAAGGGCGGCTCGTTCGCGCCGCGCAATTCATGCATGAGCGCCCAGCGGACGGGCGAGGCGACCAGAACTTCGCGCGCGCCCGCCTGCCGGTGGCGGAAACTGTCGCGGCCCTCGTGGTCGATCTCGGTCGCATGATGGGCGTGCTTGACGGTCGAGACGCTGAAGCCGCGACCGGTGATCTCCTCCACCAGCCGCTCCATCAGCGTGGTCTTGCCGGAGTTCTTCCAGCCGGTGACGCCGTAGACCCTCATGCGATCAGCCTTTCCGCCTCTGCGATGTCTTCGGGCGTGTTGATGTTGAAGAAGGGGTCGAAGGGGTCCGAGGGAAACTCGGCGATGCCAGCCTCATGGCGGTCGGTCCAGAGGACGATCTTCCTCAGACCGCCTTCCAATGCGGCGCGCAGATCGTTGCGCAGCGCGACCGGCCAGAGGCCGAAGGTCGGGTGCTGCCAGAGCTTGCCGGTATCGTCTCGGCTGGCGGCCAGCGCGAGGCCCGAGGGGCCGGCGGCGGCCTGAAGCCGGGCGACCAGATCGGCGGGGAAGAAGGGCGTATCGGCGGCGACCGTGACGATGGATGCGGCGCCCAGCCCCGCTGCCCAGTCGAGCCCGGCGAGGACACCGGCTAGCGGGCCGGGATGGTCGGGCAGGCTGTCTGGCAGGACGGGCAGGCCAAATTCGGCAAACCGCGCCGGATCGCCGTTGGCGTTGATCGCGAGGGGTGCGCATTGGGGCCCCAGCCGTGCGATCACCCGGTCGATGAGCCGCTCGCCCGCCACGCGTTTCAACCCCTTGTCGCCGCCGCCCATCCGGGTCGCCTTGCCACCGGCGAGGATGACGCCGGGCGTACTAGTCATCCCCCGCCCCCTTGCGCCGGTGCTTGCGATCCTCATCCTCGCCAGTCAGCGCGGCGTCGCGGATCAACCGGTCCTCGCCTGAGAGACAGACGAACCTTTGTCCCCGCATCCGGCCGATCAGGGTAAGCCCGATCTGCCGCGCGATCTCTACCCCCCACGCGGTGAAGCCCGAGCGTGAGGCGAGGACGGGGATGCCCATCTGGGCGGTCTTGATCACCATTTCCGAGGTCAGCCGTCCGGTCGTGTAAAGGATCTTGTCGTCTGCGGGCACAGCGTGGCGGAACATGAAACCCGCGATCTTGTCTACCGCATTGTGTCGGCCGACATCCTCCATATACACCAAGGGCCGGTCCCCCTGACAGAGCACGGTTCCGTGGATCGCCCCGGCTTCGAGATAGAGCGAAGGCGTGGTGTTGATCTCTCTCGCCAGCTTGTAGAGCCAGCTGGTGCGGACCTCTGCTTCGGGCAACACCAGCCCCTCCAGCCCCTCCATCATGTCGCCAAAGACCGTGCCCACCGCACAGCCACTGGTCCGGGTCTTTTTCTTCACCTTCTCCTCGTAAGAGGTCGCGCGTTCGGTGCGGACAACGACGGTCTCGATCTCCTCGTCGTAATCGACGCCCGTCACCACATCGTCGGCCTTCAGCATCCCCTGATTGCGCAGGAAGCCGAGCGCGAGATAGTCGGGGTAATCGCCGATGGTCATCGCCGTCACAATCTCCTGACTGTTCAGGAAGATCGTCAACGGCCGCTCCTCCACCACCGCGATTTCGGTGGGGGCGCCGGTCTGATCGGTGCCAGTGACGCGGCGGGTCAGGCGCGGGTCGGCGGGGTGGGGAAGGATCGGCAGGTCAGGGATCATCGGGCGGCTTTCCGTTTCGGCCCGCATCTTGTATTCCGGCGGAAGCGGTTTCAAGGGGATGCGGGCATGCTCGGCTATGTCATCGCGGAAGGACGGGGCGCGGCGGACCGGGTGCTGGCCGATCTGGCGCGGCATCTGCATGACGAAGGCTGGCCGCTGGCCGGAGCCGTTCAGGTCAATTCCGAACGTGGCGAGATGCATCCCTGCGACATGGACCTGCATGTGCTGGCCGCTGACCGGATGGTGCGGATATCGCAGAATCTCGGGTCGCTCGCCAAGGGGTGCAGGCTCGACCCGTCGGGGCTGGAACAGGCTGTCGGCATGGTCGAGGCGGCGCTGGAGGCACAGCCCGGGCCGCGCCTTCTGATCGTCAATAAGTTCGGCAAGCAGGAAATCGACGGCCGCGGCTTCCGGCCCGTCATTGGCCGCGCGCTTGCGGCTGGGGTGCCGGTTCTGACGGCGGTCAACAAGGCCAACCTGCCGGGGTTCGAGGCCTTTGCCCATGGGCTGGCCGAATCCCTGCCACTGGATTTCGACGCCATTCTGGACTGGTGTCACCGCACGGCGGAATAGGGGCTTCAGGCCTGACCGGCAAAAGTGGACAAAATGTCCCTCCAGAACGTCACCTTGTCCGTTTTCACCCCCATAATGTCCCTCTATGGAGGAAGAGAGATTCGCAACCGGCAGGGCGGCTGAGGCATGAACGATATCGTCGAGGGGCTCTGGCAAGCCGCAAGGCTCGTCGTCACGCTCGACCCCGGGCTGGCCGAGATTACCCTGCGATCCTTGCAGGTTACGGTGACCGCGACGGTGATCGCCTCGGCCATCGGTCTGCCGATGGGTGCCTGGATCGCGGTCAACCGGTTCCGTCTGCGCCGCTTCGCCATCGCGATACTGAACGCGCTTATGGGATTGCCGCCGGTCGTCGTCGGCTTGATCGTCTATGTGCTTCTGTCGCGCTCGGGTCCGCTGGGCGTTCTGGGGCTTCTCTTCACGCCCACGGCGATGATCATCGCGCAGGTGATCATCATCACGCCGATCATCGCCTCGATCTCGCATCAGGCGATCCGCGAATTATGGGCGGATTACCATGACCTTCTGATCTCGCTTCATGCCACGCGGGCGCAACGGATCAAGACGCTTCTGTGGGACGGGCGGCGGGCGCTGATGACCGCGTCGCTCGCCGGGTTCGGGCGCGCGATCGGAGAGGTCGGGGCGATCATGATCGTCGGCGGCAATATCGACCATGCGACGCGGGTCCTGACGACGGCCATCGCGCTGGAGACGGGGAAGGGCGATTTCGGGCTCGCTTTGGCGCTGGGCTTCGTCCTGATCGCCCTCGCCATCGCGGTGAACCTTGCGCTGCACATGCTCTCGGGCACCGAAAGGGGCAGCCGATGGTAAGCGCGATCCTGCCCCTTGTGTTGGAAGACGTCGAACTGCGCCGGCAGGGCAAGCGCATCCTCGGTCCGGTATCCCTGACACTGGAGGGCGAGGGGATCACCGTCGTCATGGGGCCGAACGGGGCGGGCAAGACCTCGCTTCTGAGGGCCATGCACGGGCTTGAACGGATCAACCGGGGCCGCGCGGTCTGGCAGGGCGGCGCCGAGGATGTCCGGGCGCGGCAGGCTTTCGTTTTTCAGACGCCTGTCCTGATGCGCCGCAGCGTTCTCGACTGTATCGCCTATCCGCTGATCCTTGACGGGGTCGCGCGCAGGGATGCCCGGGCGCGGGGCGAGGCGGCGGCGGAAGAGGTCGGGCTGCATGTCACGCTGTCCGCGCCGGTCAGTGTTCTGTCGGGCGGTGAGCGGCAGAAGATGGCGCTGGCCCGCGCGCTGATCCGGGCGCCGGAGGTTCTGTTCCTCGATGAGCCCTGCGCCAATCTCGACCTGCATTCGACGGCCGAGATCGAGCGCGTGCTGACGGCTGCCCGCGACCGGGGCACACGCATCGTCATGTCCACCCACAATGTCGGTCAGGCGCGCCGCCTTGCCGACGATATCCTCTTCCTCTTCGATGGCCGGTTGATCGAGACCGGCAGCGGGGACGCTTTCTTTGCCGGGCCGGGAACGCCGGAAGCCAGAGCCCATATCAACGGAGACCTTTTACCATGATGTTCAAGACCGCCTTTGCCGCCCTTTCGGCGCTCTGGCTCGCGACTGCGGCCGGGGCCGAGGAGCTGAAGATGGCCGTGACGACCTCCTTCGCCAATTCCGGCCTTGCCGAGGTGCTTTTGCCGGAGATCCAGAAGGATACCGGGATCGAGGTGCAGCTTCTGGTCGTCGGCACGGGTCAGGCGCTGAAGCTCGGCGAAGCCGGCGATGTGGATGCGGTTCTGGTGCATGCCAAGGCCGCCGAGGAAGCTTTCGTGGAGGCAGGCAACGCCACCCACCGGCGCGAGATCATGTACAACGATTTCGTCGTCGTGGGACCTGCGGGTGACCCTGCCGGTGCGAAGGCGGCGGGCTCGGCATCCGAGGCATTCGCACTGATCGAAGAGGCGCAGGCCCCCTTCGTCAGCCGCGGTGATGACAGCGGCACGCACAAGGCCGAACTGAAGATCTGGGCCTCGGCCGGGATCGAGCCCGCGGGCGACTGGTACAAGGCCGTCGGTCAGGGCATGGGCGCGGCACTGAACACCGCTGCCGGGATGGACGCCTATATCTTCGCCGACCGGGCGAGCTGGCTGAACTTCGACAACAAGGCGGGCTTGGATTTGCTGTTCCAAGGCGATCCGGCGCTCTTCAACCAATATGCTTATCTGCCGGTCAATCCCGAGAAGCATGCGCATGTGAAGGCCGACGCTGCGAAGGCGCTGGAGGACTGGCTGGTCAGCGACAAGGCCAAGGGCCTGATCGAAGGCTACCAGATCGGTGGCCAGAAGCTCTTCCACTTCAACGCGGAAGCGATGTGAGATTGATGGCGCGGCGGCTGCGGTCGCCGCGCCCTATCCGGACGTCACGTGAAGAATGTCCGAAACCGCCTATGCGGCCCGCGCATTCCCCAATTGCTGACGCTGCCGGTTGCGTTCCTCGCGCGGTGGAAGCCCGAATTTCCGGGCGTAGTCGCGGCTGAACTGTGCGGGGCTTTCATAGCCGACATCGAACGCGACCGAGGAAATCGCGTCGGTGGTTTCAAGGATCAGGCGGCGTGCTTCCAGCAGGCGGACCTCTTTCTTATACTGCCCGGGGGTTTGGCCGGTTACGGCCTTGAAATGCGCGTGGAACGATGACTTGCTCATCCCGGCAAGTTCAGCCAGCGCGGCCACCGAAAGCGGCTCATTGATCGAGGCGCGGATCGACGCGATTGCCCGCGCGAGGTGGTTTGAAGGATCGTCGCGGCGCAGAAACCGTCGGAGGATGGAGCCTTGGGCCGACAGCAGAAGGCGTGCGTGAATCTCGCGAATAAGGATCGGACCAAGAAGCGGCGCGGCGTCATTGCCCCGGGCAAGAGCGAGGAACCGGGTGATGGCGTCGAGAAGGTCAGGTTCCACCGGATGGCATGTGAGCGCCGCCGCATTCGAAGGACCGTCGGTGAAGTCCGGCATCTGGTCATAGAAGCTTTTCAGCAGGCCGAGATCGATTGGCAGCACGAAGGCGATATAAGGCGCGTCCGGTGATGCTTCGGTGATGCGCGACAATACAGGAAGATCGTGGCTGACAATGATCGCATGCTCTGCCGGGCAATGGACTGACAGCGTACCCGCTGTCACCTGTTTTGCGCCCTTCAGGATCACGCAAATGAGCGGCCGATAAAATGTGCCCTCGATATCGGACGGATGGCTGCGCCGGAGAATGACGGCGTCTCCCAAGCCTAGATTTGTAACGCCATCCGCGGCGCCGGAAGACGTGCACTCTCCAATCAGTCGGCTCAGCTCTGGTCGCATGAATCCTCCATCGAATTGATACGAAAGACCGATAGCACAGTTTGCTCGTCGCTTTACGCTGATTCCATAACTTTAGAGGATTTGACAAATTTAAGGAACTATTTGGCAGGTATCACGTCATTCACTGGATTAATCTGTTTCATACAGTCAATTATCCCCCAATCCGGGGTTTAAGCCGGAGATCATCATGACCAGCCATTCCACTGCCAAGCCCATGACATCCATCGCACTGCCATTGGTCGGGTTCGGCACCTATCTCATTTCCAACGAGGACGCGCCGGACGCTGTCGCCGCGGCAATCCGCGCTGGCTACCGTCACATCGACACCGCGGCGGGCTACCAGAATGAGGCGGGCGTGGGCGAAGGCATCCGCAAGGGTCTGGCTGCCGGTGCGCTTGACCGTGCGGACCTTTATGTAACGACCAAGCTCTGGCCCGGAAATGCCGCCTGGGGAGACACGCCCAAGGATTACGATGAGACCATCGCGGCTTTCGAGGCATCGCGTGCGGCGCTGAGTTTGGACTATGTCGATCTCTACCTCATCCATGCGCCGTCCGGCGGGTCAGAACGGGTGAATGAGTGGCGGGCGCTGGTCGATCTGAAGGCGCAGGGTAAAGTGCGGGCGATCGGGGTGAGCAACTATACCGAAGCGCATATCGGGGAAATCCAGGCCGCAGGGCTGCCGATGCCGGAATACAATCAGATCGAGTTGCATCCGTGGTCGCAGAAGCCCCGGCTTTTGAAATTCATGGCGGAGAACGGGATCGCGCCGATCGCCTACAGCTCGCTTGTGCCGCTTTCGACCTGGCGCACCACGCCCGGCGAGGCCAGCGCGAAGACCGCCGAGATGCAGGCCGCAGGGGAAGCGGAAGGCTCACCCTTCAAGGCGATGGCTGCCAAGTACGGGGTGACGGAAGCGCAGGTGCTGCTTCGTTGGGGGGTGCAGAAGGGGTTCGCTGTCCTGCCAAAGAGCCTGAATGCGGAGCGCATGCGCCAGAACATCGATCTCTTCGGGTTCGAGATTGATGAAGGCGACATGGCGATGATTGAGGGCATGGACCGTGGCGACGGCGTCGCCTGGGCGACCGGCGATCCACGCTTCATGGGGTGAGACGGTAGAGATCACAGTTTCGGGGGCTTCCGGCCTCCGATCCCTTTTGGCCGCGCCTACCGGCCCGGAATTTCCCCGGCCAGCGAGTTCGGTGCGCTCTTGGTGATCCGGACCTTCGCGATCTGACCCGGTTGCGCGTCAGTCTGGACGTGGACCGCGTGCAGATAGTCGGACTTGCCGACCATCTGGCCCGGCAGGCGCCCGGGTTTCTCGAAGAGGACCGAAACTTCGCGCCCGACCATCGCCTCCTGCGCCGCGCGCTGCTGTTCGCTGATCAGCGCCTGAAGGGTCTGGAGGCGGGCATCGGCGATGTCCGCCGCGACCGGCGTTTTTTCGGCCGCAGGGGTGCCCGGGCGGGCAGAGTATTTGAAAGAATAGGCCATGCCGTAATTGACCGCGCGGATCAGGTCCATCGTCGCGTCGAAATCGGCATCCGTCTCACCCGGGAAGCCGACGATGAAATCGCCTGACATCATCATGTCGGGCCGCGCGGCGCGGATTCGTTCGATCAGACCGAGATATTCTTCCGCCGTATGCTTGCGGTTCATCGCCTTCAGGATGCGATCCGAGCCCGACTGCACCGGCAGGTGCAGATAGGGCATCAGTTTCGGCTCTTCGCCATGGGCGGCGATCAGGTCATCGCCCATGTCGTTGGGATGCGAGGTGGTGTAGCGGATGCGCTCCAGCCCATCGACTTTCGCCAGTTCCCGCACCAACCGCGCGAGCGTCCAGTCGCCATTGGGGCCCGCCCCGTGATAGGCGTTGACGTTCTGGCCCAGAAGCGTGATCTCGCGCACGCCCTTTCCCACGAGCCCCCGCGCTTCGGACATGATCCGGTCGGCGGGGCGGCTGACCTCCGACCCGCGCGTATAGGGCACCACACAGAAGGCGCAGAACTTGTCGCAGCCTTCCTGCACGGTGAGGAAGGCGGTGGGGCGCACCGAGGCCTTCGGGCGCTCGGGCAGATGGTCGAACTTGTCCTCTTCGGGAAAGTCGGTATCGACGGTCTTTTCCCCGGCCTCGGCGGCCTTCGCCATCGCGGGCAGGCGGTGATAGCTTTGCGGTCCGACGACCAGATCGACAAGCGGCATGCGCTTCAGGATCTCCTCGCCCTCGGCCTGCGCCACGCAGCCCGCAACGCCGATCTTCAGATCGGGTTTCGCGAGCTTCAGGGGGCGCAGGCGGCCGAGATCGGAATAGACCTTTTCGGCGGCCTTTTCGCGGATATGGCAGGTGTTGAGAAGCACCATGTCGGCGTCTTCGGCCACCTCGGTGGTGACATAGCCTTCGGCCCCCATGGCCTCGGCCATACGCTCGCTGTCATAGACGTTCATCTGACAGCCGTAAGTCTTGATGAAAAGCTTCTTAGGGGCGGACATGGCGATACCTTGGGCCGGGACCCGCGGTTCCTAGCGCAAACGGGACCGGCAGGCAATCGGGCGACGGGTGCTTGCATTCAGACGGTGCTTGCCCGAATCTGCGCAGGCTTTCTGACCGCACGGAATGGACTATGCAGTTTCCCTCGCTCGATGCTCTTCTCGCTGATGGTCAGAGACTGATCGCCAAGGGCCCGGTCGCGCTGATCTTTGCCGAGGACCCGGTGGAGATCGCCTCGACCGTCCTTCACCATGTCAGGGCGCGGTTTCGCGAGGTCATCGTCTTTTTGCCCGATGATTTTACTATTCCCGATGAGGTCGAAACCCTCGCGCATTGGGTACGGTACCACACGCTGGCCCGGCAAGCCGTGCCGGATGCCGTGAATGCGATCATCGAGAAGGCGCCTGCGGGGACGTGGTTCTACTACTGCTACAATGCCGAATACCTGTTCTTCCCGTTTTGCGAGCACCGCAGCGTGGGCGAACTGCTGGCCTTCCATGCCGAGGAGCGGCGCGAGGCGATGCTGGCCTATGTCGTCGACCTCTATGCCCCTGACCTCGACCGTTTCCCCGATGCCGTGAGCCGCGATGAGGCGATGCTGGACCGGTCGGGCTATTACGCACTGGCGCGGAAAGACCCGGCGACGGGGCATCCCATGGAACGGCAACTGGATTTCTTCGGCGGACTCAGGTGGCGGTTCGAGGAACATATCCCGGCTGATCGCCGCAAGATCGGCCGCACCGCATTGTTCCGGAGCGCGCCGGGCGTGAAGCTGAGGGATGATCACAGGTTCAACGTCGAGGAGATGAACACCTATTCCTGCCCCTGGCATCACAACCTGACGGCCGCGATCGCGTCGTTCCGCACGGCGAAGGCGTTGAAAACCAATCCCGGGTCGATGTTCGATATCTGGACCTTCAACTGGCACAATTCGGCGAAGTTCGACTGGCATTCGCAGCAGTTGATGGATCTGGGGCTGATGGAGCCGGGGCAGTGGTTCTGAAATCCACTGGTTCTTGTCTAATGTGGGTTTAAACGCTCCGCCGTGTCACGACCGGCGCAGCCGGATCACCACATCGACCCGCGCAAGCTCTGCCCCTTCTGGCAGTTGCGGCAACCGGGCGATTTCCAGATCCTCGACCGGGGCATCGACCAGCCGCCCTTCCTCTTCCCAGAAGAAATGCGGGTGGTCGTCGAGCCTCGTGTCGAAATAGCTGCGCGACCCGTCGACCGAGATTTCGTGGATCAGCCCTGCCTCGCAGAAGGCCCTGAGCGTGTTGTAGACGGTTGCGAGCGACACCGGCTCACCGCTTTCACTGGCAGCGGCATGCAGGCTTTCCGCCGTGACATGCCGGTCCTTGCCGTCACCGACCAGAAGTGCTGCCAGCGACACCCGCTGCCGCGTCGGCCTCAGCCCAGCCCGCGCCAGCCAGCGTGTTCCGCGTTTCACCGCCTGAGTCTCGATCCCGTCCATTCGGCGCCCTTCGTATTGCAATAGGATATATAGGCTGTACCGCCTGAACTTTTCAATCATAATTACCCCATGCGTCCGCGGGCCGGTGCCCTTGCCCTGCTGTTGTGACGGGTGGTAGAGGGGTCATAACAACAAGCGGTTTGGGGGACAGGTAGAATGGCCGGATTTCCGACGAGTTTCGACAAGGAAGGGTTGCTGAAATGTGCCCGGGGTGAGCTTTTCGGCCCCGGCAATGCCCAGCTTCCCGCCCCTCCGATGCTAATGATGGACCGGATCACCGATATCTCGGAGGACCGCGGCGAGCATGGCAAGGGCCATGTCGTCGCCGAGTTCGACATCACCCCAGATCTCTGGTTCTTCGACTGCCATTTCCCGGGCAACCCGATCATGCCGGGCTGCCTCGGGCTCGACGGGCTCTGGCAGTTGACCGGCTTCAACCTTGGCTGGCGCGGCTGGCAGGGCCGAGGCTATGCACTGGGCGTGGGCGAGGTCAAGCTGACGGGCATGGTGAGGCCGGACCGGAAGATGCTGACCTACTACGTTGATTTTACCAAGGCTGTGCAGACCCGCCGCCTGACAATGGGCGTCGCGGATGGACGGGTCGAGGCGGATGGCGAGACCATCTATCTCGTCAAGGACATGAAGGTTGCGTTGAGCGAGGCCTAATTTCCGTCGGACGGGCGGAGGCGCTATCCGCCCGCCATCGCCGCGCGGACCCCGCGCACCTGCCGCGCGATTTCACCGATATGGCGCCCGTCGGTGCCGCAACAGCCGCCCCAGACATGGATATGCGGGAAACGCCGGGCGAGATCGGCCATCTGACCGCCGAGCTCTTCGGGATCGCCATCTTCGAGATGACCGAGCTTGCAGAGCGACAGCGTATCCATCGCCACGGCGTTCGGCATGAAGCCGCCAAGCCGCCCGGTCCAGTCACCGGGTGTAAGCGCCGGTTCGAACTCTGACGGGTGGGTGCAGTTGATCATGTAATAGGCGGGCGCACTGCCGGTCGCCGCATCCACGCGCGTGATCGCCTCTTCCAGCGTTTCGCCGCCCGACAGCTTTCCGCCGAGCTTCACGAAGAACGAGATTACAACGGGCATGTCTGCCGCCTTCGCCGCGCGGCTGATTCCGATTGCCTCATGGACACTTGACAGGGTGAGCGCACTGATCTGGTCCGCACCCGCTTTCTTGAACGTCAGAACCTGTTCGGAATGATAGTCCTCGGATTCCGCTGCTTCCGGCGTCCGGCCGACATCATAGGCATCGCCGCGCGGCCCGATGACGCCGCCCACCGTCATCGGCGTTTCGGGGCTGCCATATTCACGGGCGAAATCCTTGTAGAACTCGATGCCTCGGATGTTGATCTCTTCCAACCCCTCGCGGGAATAGCCGATCAGTTCTCCCCAGTCGCGGCTCGCGCGGTAGTGAAGGCCCTCGTTGATCACGCCGAACCCGTTTTCAACCGCCGCTTCGACAAGCTTGCGATGATAGTCCGTCAGGCAGGCAAGGCCGCGCTTGTCGTCGAGCAATTCGAAGAGGCAGAAGTGCCGAAGTTTGAAGCCATCGACATATTGCAGCCAGGTCTCGATGCCGCCGCCACAGGTCATGTCCGTACCGTTCATTTGTGGAAGCGTTTGCCCGTTTGACATCTGATTTCCCCCTGTCCCTGCACCAAAAATTAGCGAAACGGGCGGGATTTGTCACCTTGAGCGCCGCCAGCAACATTACCTCTAACGGCTTGCCCCTTTCCCCCTCCTATCCTAGACAGGCAGAAACGGGATCAAGGAGGCCGCATGCGCCGCGTCGTTATTACCGGGATCGGAATCGTCTCTCCCATCGGCAACAATGCCGCCGAGGTCGAAGCCAGCTTGCGGGCCGGAAAGTCCGGCATCGTCTTCGCCCCGGAATATGCCGAACATGGCTTCCGCAGTCAGGTTCACGGCATGCCGCAGATCGTGCTGGAGGACCATATCGACAAGCGCAACCTGCGCTTCATGGGTCCGGGCGCGGCCTACAACTTCCTCGCCATGGAACAGGCCATTGCCGATAGCGGGCTGGAGCAGACTGACGTTTCCAACGAGCGCACGGGCCTTGTCATGGGGTCGGGCGGGCCGTCGACCTCGAACTTCTTTCAGGCGCATCAGATCGTCATCGAAAAGGGCAGCCCGAAGCGCATGGGCCCCTTCATGGTCACGCGCTGCATGTCGTCCACGAACTCGGCCTGTCTGGCGACACCGTTCCAGATCAAGGGCGTGAACTATTCGATCACCTCGGCCTGCTCGACCTCGGCCCATTGCATCGGCAACGGCACCGAACTCATCCAGATGGGCAAGCAGGACATCGTCTTTGCCGGCGGCGGCGAGGAGCTGGACTGGACGCTGTCGTGCCTCTTCGACGCGATGGGGGCGATGTCGTCGAAATACAACGACGCGCCCGAAACCGCGTCCCGCGCCTTCGACGCGACCCGCGATGGCTTCGTCATCGGTGGTGGTGGCGGGGTTGTCGTGCTGGAAGAGCTGGAACATGCCAAGGCGCGCGGCGCGAAGATCTATGCAGAAGTCACCGGCTATGGCGCGACCTCGGACGGGCACGACATGGTGGCGCCGTCCGGTGAGGGTGGCGAACGCTCCATGCGGCTGGCCGTTGCGACCCTGCCGAAGGACCGCAGGATCGGTTACATCAACGCCCACGGCACTTCGACGCCCGCAGGCGACGTGACCGAGGTGAAGGCGATCCGCCGGGTCTTTGGCGAGGGGAGCGTGCCGCCGATTTCTTCGACGAAATCGCTGACCGGCCATTCTCTGGGTGCGACCGGCGTGCACGAGGCGATCTATTCGCTTCTGATGCTGAACGGCAATTTCATCACCGCCTCGGCCAACGTGACCCAGCTCGATCCCGAACTGAAGCCGGAAGAGATCTGCACCGAATACCGCGAGGGTGTGGAGCTTGATTCCGTCCTGTCGAACAGCTTCGGTTTCGGCGGCACCAATGCCACGCTCGTGATGAGCAAGTATCAGGGGTAACTTCCCATGGCAGATCTCATGAAGGGCAAGCGCGGCCTCGTGATGGGCGTCGCGAATGAACGCTCCATCGCCTGGGGCATTGCCTCGGCACTGGCCGCCGAAGGCGCGGAACTGGCCTTTTCCTATCAGGGAGAGGCCTTTGGCAAACGGGTGGAGCCGCTGGCTGCTTCCGTCGGATCGGATTTCCTCGTTGACGTCGACGTCACGGATGATGCGAGCCTTGAGGCCTGCTTCGGCAAGCTGAAGGACCGCTGGGGGACGATGGATTTCCTCGTCCATGCCATCGCCTATTCCGACAAGAACGAGCTGACGGGAAGGTTTATCAATACGAGCCGCGCGAACTTCAAGCATTCGCTCGACATTTCCTGCTTTTCCTTCATCGACGTGGCCCGACGCGCATCCGACCTGATGCCCGAGGGCGGGTCGCTGATCACGCTGACCTATGGCGGGTCGAACCGGGTGACGCCTAACTACAACGTGATGGGCGTCGCCAAGGCGGCGCTTGAAAGCTCGGTGCGCTATCTCGCCAATGACCTTGGGCCCCAGAAGATCCGCGTCAACGCGGTGTCACCCGGTCCGATGAAGACACTCGCCGGGGCCGCGATCGGCGGCGCGCGGGCGACCTTCCGGCACACGGAGGAGAATGCGCCCCTACGTTCCAATGCCACGCTCGCATCGGTCGGTGGTACGGCGGTCTATCTGTGCTCGGACTACGGCGCCTTCACGACCGGAGAGATCATCCGCGTCGATGGCGGCTTCCACGTCCTCGGCATGCCGCAGCAGGAAAACCTCTGAGCGCAAGCGACCAGCGATGGTCCGGCGCATCTGCCGGTCCTTTTATTCGGTTTTTTGATGCCGCCTGTCGTCTAAGTCTCACACGGTGCCGCCGGGTGCGTACGGCCTGAAGGCATTGTCGGGGACGACTTATCCCCGGACGGTTAGAGCATGGGCATTCGGGCCCGAGAACCAGTCGCGAAGCGCGTCGAGGAACGCCGTGACAACACGGCGCGGTCGGCCGTCGACATATCCGGCCATCAGTATCAGGCCCGGCGCTGCCGGGCTGAGCGGAACGGCGGTCAGTTCGTCGCCGCCATAGCTGACCGTCGTCCGGGGCCGCATGTTCAATACCGCCAGACCTACCCCCGCACCGACAAGGCTGCGGACCATTTCGGTCGTGCTGGCCGTTGCAACGATGCGCGGCGTGACATTCGCCGCCTCGAACAACCGTCGCGTATAGGCCCCGGCCAACGGTAGGTCGAGCAGGACAAGGTCCGCGCCTTCGAGATCTTTCAGGGATGCATGTTCGCGTAAGGTGAACGCGTGCCCTGCAGGGGCCAGCAGGTAGGGTGGAACCTCGATCAGCACTTCCGTCGCGATGCCCACGCGAACCTCGCCTCCTGCGAAAATGATGACGTCAAGCGTTCCGTCCAGTAGCCCGGCCTGCGCATTGTCATTGTCGCAGTCGCGGAAATGCGCCGTCAGGCCGGGATGAGCGGCCAGAAGCGGCTGTACGATCCCGGGCAGGAAGGCTGGTGCAACCGGGGCATAGTAACCGATGCGCAACTCACCCGTGAGCGCGGAACCTAGCGCGTGGCCCTCGGACATAACCGCCTCATAGTCCTCCAAAAGCGCCCTGATGCGATCCGCCAGAAGCCGCCCGGCTGTGGTCGGCGTAACGCCGCGTGCACGGGTCCGGGTTACAAGGGTCGTGGCGAACTCTGCCTCCACCTTGTCGATGGCGGTCGCCACGGCCGAGGACGCGACATTCAGAGCGGCGGCCGCAGCCGCGATTGAGCCATGATCCACCGCGGCCAGATAGGCGCGCATAAGACGGAGGGACAGGCGCAGATCGCCTTGCATGTTAGAACCTCTGATTTTTAGTCTAAAATGACAGATTAAATCTGTTTTTCAAGAAAATGCAGTTGCGGCATCCTTCCCCGATCAGGAGGAACCGCCATGACCAACCACAACGACACAACCGGCCCGGCGCTGAAAGGCTGGCACCATATCCCAGAAGTACCGATCCAAGTGTCACCATTCTTTTCGTGGCCGCCTGATCCTGTGCGGATGGTTCACTGGCTGGCTGTACGCTGGCTCGCATTCGCCGAAAACGCGATTTTGGTCGGGATAGCTTTGGTTTCATGGGCGTGGTTCCAGCCCTCGCTGGAGGTAACCCAGACGCTCGCGCCCGGCTGGATAATAGGGATCTGGCTTCGAAACCTGATCCTTATCACTCTGGTCGCGGGCGGTCTGCACCTGTTCTTTTTTACCTTCCGCAAGCAGGGGGACCGGCTGAAATACGACCCCCGCGACCTTGCGCGCGAAGGGCGGCAATTCACCCTTGGCGGGCAGGTGCGCGACAACATGTTCTGGACTCTGACGAGCGGCGTCGGGTTCTGGACCGGCTATGAGGTCCTGATGTTCTGGGCGATGGGCAATGGCTGGGCGCCGGTCCTGACATGGGGGGCGCATCCGGTCTGGTTCGTGGCCCTGTTCCTGCTGACGCCAGTCTGGATTTCGCTCCATTTCTATTGGGTGCATCGGGCGCTGCACTGGGGGCCGCTTTACCGGCTGGCCCATGCGCTCCATCATCGCAATGTCAATGTCGGCCCGTGGTCGGGCTTGTCGATGCATCCTGTGGAGCATCTGATCTTTTTCTCAAGTGTGTTGATTCATTTCATCGTCCCGGCCCATCCACTGCACATCCTCTTTCACATGCAGCATCAGTCTCTGACCGCAGCGACGTCCCATACCGGGTTCGAGAACCTTTTGGTGAAGGACCGCAAACGACTTGCTCTCGGCACCTTCCATCACCAGATGCATCACCGCTATTTCGAGGTGAATTACGGCAATCTGGAAATGCCCTGGGACAAGTGGTTCGGATCGTTCCACGACGGCACGGCAGAGGCGCATGAGCGGATGAAGGAACGTCGTAAGCGGATCGGGCGGTGATCACTTGAGAGAGTAGAGTTCGTCCGGTCGCAGCCCGAGTTCCAGCGCGATCTTGACGCAGACGCCCAGCACCATGATCGCCAAAAGGATGCGCAACTGTTCGGCCTTGAGTTTCGCGCCGATTCCCGCGCCGATCTGGGCGCCGATGACGCCGCCGACTAGCAGAAGCACGGCAAGGATCATGTCGACGCTGTAATTCGTCGTCGCATGCATCATCGCGGTGAAGCCTGAGACGAAGATGATCTGGAAAAGCGAGGTGCCGACAACGACCTTGGTCGGCATGTTGAGGATATAGATCATGGCGGGCACCATGATGAAGCCGCCGCCGACGCCCATGATCGCGGCAAGGAAGCCCACCAGCGCACCGACGGCCAGGGGCGGAATGACCGAGATGTAAAGCCCCGAGGTGCGGAACTTCATCTTGAAGGGCAAAGCCGTGACCCAGCCGCGCGGCCGCCGGGTGACGACCGGGCGCGAGGCGTCGCGCGCCCGCAGGATCGCCCGCAGGCTTTCGACGAACATCAGGGCGCCGATGCCGCCGAGGAAGATGACGTAGAAGAGCCGGATAAGAAGCTCCACCTGACCCAAAGCCTTGAGGTAGTTGAAAACCACCATCCCGAGGCCGGATCCGATTATGCCGCCACCCAGAAGTATCCAGCCCATTCGGAAATCCACTGTCCGGCGGCGGATATGGGCGAGGATCGCCGAAACGGAAGAGGCGACGATCTGGTTGGCCGAGGTCGCCACGGCGACTGCTGGTGGTACGCCGATGAAGAAAAGAAGCGGCGTGATCAGGAACCCGCCGCCGACGCCGAACATGCCCGACATCACGCCAACACCTCCGCCGATCAGCAAGAGGAGGAAGACGTTGACCGATACTTCGGCGATGGGCAGGTAGAGATGCATTGGGTTGCCGCGCTGGCCGGGTTATGCCGCAGCGTCATGCATCCCATTGCTGTCTGTGTCAAATGCAGCGCGCGCCTTTCATCGCGCCAGAGCTGTGGCGCTGATAGGTCCAGAGTTCAGGGCCTGCTGCGCGGCTTGGCCCTCAGCGTCGGTTCCGCCTCTGTCGGGTCCTCGGGCCATGGGTGCTTGGGATACTGCCCGCGCATGTCTTTCCTGACATCGGCATAGGAGGTGGCCCAGAAGCCGGCCAAGTCGAGCGTGGTCTGGACCGGGCGCTGCGCGGGCGAGAGGAGCGTAATGCGCAGGGGCAGGCGTTTCGGTCCGACCGTGGGATGTTCGGTCACGCCGAACATCTCCTGCAACCGGATCGCGATACCGGGGTGGTCGCCCTCGTAATCGATGGGCACACGGCGGCCGAGCGGGGTTTCGAAATGCCCCGGCGCAAGGCGGTCGACAAGCTGAAGCTGGTCCCATGTCAATGCGTTCCGCAGCGGCTCGGTCAGGTCCAGATTGCGCAATTCGCCTTCGGTGCGTTTGCCCGCGAGATGGGGCAGAAGCCAGTCTCCGGCGCGTTCCAGAAGGGCCGTATCGCCGAAATCGGGCAGGTCGGCACCTTCGTGGCGCAAGAGTTCCACCCGCGCCCGGAAACGGCGGGCGGGTTCGGACCATGTGAGGCCGATCTGGCGCAGCCCGTCGAGTGCTGCGCGGGCCATAGCCTCGCGGTCTGCGTCCGGCCAGTGGCGGTCGTCGAGGATCAGCGCGCCCAGCCGTTCCTGACGCCGGGCCACCACGCGGCCTTCGCGCCGCGACCATTCGCAGACATCCTGCCAGCCGATCCGTTCGACCAAGAGGCGGCGGAGCGAAGCCTCGCGGATGGCGATGCCCTGCCGGACCTTCGCCTCGCGCGGGTCACCGTCGAGGTCGGTGACGACGATCAACCGCTCCGCGCCCAAAGGGTCAGCATCGTTCGCGACCGCGCCCTTGCCGCCCGACAGCACATAGCGTGGCGCATCGCCCTTGCGGCGCAGCCCGATCCGGTCGGGATAGGCGAGCGCGGCCATCTCGGCGGGGCTGTAGGTTTCGGTCACGGGCTTGGTCAGGCGCGAGAGGCGTCGCGCCTCGGTGCGGATGCGTTCCACCGTGCCCCGGTCCACCCGGTGGGGATGGTCGGCCTCATAACCCTTGGGGTCGCGGATCGCGGCAAGACGCAGGGCCAGATCGGCGGGCGCGCCGCGCAGCGGATCGCGTTCGGCGAGAAGCGCAGCCAGTGACGCGGCCTCCGGTCCTGCCGTATGCAGCATATGGCCAAGGCGGGGATGCAGCGGCAGGGCGGCCAGCGCCTTGCCGTGATCGGTGATCCGGCCCGCCCCTTCGAGCGCGCCGAGATCGGTGAGAAGCGCCCGCGCTTCGGCCAAAGCCGGGCCGGGCGGTGGCGTCAGGAAGGCTAGGTCCGCCCCATCGGACCCCCAGAGCGCGAGTTCCAGTGCAAGGCCTGAGAGATCCGCTGCCTCGATCTCGGCAGGCGGGAAGGGGGCCATGCCGCCCTCTTCACCCTTCGTCCAGAGCCGGTAGCAGGTGCCCTCGGCCACACGGCCCGCACGGCCCCGCCGCTGCTCGGCCTCGGCCTTCGTCACCCGCTCGGTCACAAGCCGTGACATGCCGGAAGACGGATCGAACCGCGCCCGGCGGGCACGGCCCGCATCCACCACGACCCGAATATCTTCGATCGTTAGCGAAGTTTCGGCGATGGAGGTGGCAAGCACCACCTTGCGCCCCTCGCGCATGGGCGCGATGGCGGCACGCTGGGCGGCGAAGTCCATCGCGCCAAAAAGGGGGCGGATGGCGCATCCGGCGGGCAGGCGGCGGGACAGGAGGCTTTCGACGCGCCGGATTTCGCCCTCGCCCGGCAGGAAGACGAGAATGCCGCCGTCGGTCTCTTCGGCCGCCTGAGTGACGAGCCCCGCGACAGCCGCCTCGAACCGCATTGACTTGTCAACCGGGCGCGCCAGCCAGTGGGTTTCCACGGCAAAGGCCCGGCCTGCGGAGGTGATGACGGGCGCATCGTCCAGCATCGCCGCGACCGGGGCGGCATCGAGCGTCGCCGACATTGCGAGGATCAGGAGGTCGGGGCGCAAAGCCTGCCGCACCTCCCATGCCAGCGCGAGCCCCAGATCGGCGTTCAGCGAGCGTTCGTGGAACTCATCGAAGATCACCGCGCCGATGCCGGTCAGTTCGGGGTCGGACTGGATCATCCTTGTCAGGATGCCTTCGGTCACGACCTCGATCCGCGTGACCGTCGACACTTTCGCCTCGCCCCGGATGCGGTAGCCGACCGTCTGGCCGACGCTTTCGCCCAAAGTCTCGGCCATGCGTTCGGCGGCGGCGCGGGCTGCCAGGCGGCGGGGTTCCAGCATGACGATGCGGCCATCGGTCAACCCGGCTTCCAGCATGGCCAGAGGAACCCGCGTCGTCTTGCCCGCGCCCGGGGGCGCCCGCAAGACGGCCCGGCCCGCGCGGCGAAGCGCGTCGGTCAGCGCGGGCAGCGCTTCGTCTATCGGCAAACGATCCTTCACACCGGCGCTTATCGCCGTTTCAGACGGCCTTTGCCATAGAGCGTGTCCATCGAAATCTCGGTGACTCGCAGCATGCCGTTCCCGAGAGGCTCCAGATGCATCATGAAGGGAAAGCGGCTTTTCTCCGCCATCTCGCGGGCCGAGAACCCCTCCAGCCGGCGATATTCGCCGGGGCAGGAGACGCCGGAGCCATCGGGCTTCGGATCGCCCAGCACGACCTGACTGCGGCGCTTGCCGTCGAACATGAAAACGGCGAGCTTGCAGGCCTCGCCCTCGGGCACGTCGCGCAAAGCCGCGTAAAGCGCGGTCAGCGGGTCGAGGGTGCCGCCTTGCGTGGCGGGGTCGACACCGCCCTCCTTTTCCGTCCGGGGTGGGTTGTATTTCTTCACCTGCGGCACGCCGGCAATGTATTCCATCACCGATTGCGATTGGCGGCTTCCGGTATCGGCGTCCTCCTCGTACCGGGACGGGGTGAAGCGGCCATCCGAGACACGACCCGCCGATCGGGCATCGTAGCGCACCTTCTTGACCAGGGCGACGAGGCCGCCGGATTTCAGGACGCCGGACGCGGCATAGCTGGTGCCCTGAATGGAGCCGGAAACCGACAGCGTACCGGCATAGATGCCTTTCAGCGTCAGGTCGAAGATCGCGCTGTCGGTCTGATCGGCGCGCAAAGGCGCCTGCGTCAATGCAAGGATCAGCGCCGTTGCGCCAAGGGTACGGATTGCAATCGTCATCACTCTGCCCGTTGTCTTTTTCTCGCCGTGGCTCTGGACATCGGCGCATCCGAACAGGCAAGAAAACCCCGGTGAGGTCAACTCACAACCCCGTTCCGTCAGCGAAAGGCCGCCATTTGCGTAACATCGAGTTGAATGAGCTTGCCGCGAAGGTGGAAGCAGGCGACCGGCGGGCGCTGGCGCGGGCGATCACGCTGGTGGAAAGCCGGCGCGAAGATCACCGGGCCGATGCGGCAGCACTTCTGGACACGCTCGGAACCGCGCGTCAGGCGCTTCGGATCGGGCTGTCGGGAACGCCCGGCGTCGGCAAGTCGAGCTTCATCGAGGCGTTCGGGACGATGCTGACCGGGCAGGGTCTGAAGGTGGCCGTGCTGGCGGTCGATCCCTCTTCCGCGCGGTCGGGGGGCTCGATCCTTGGCGACAAGACACGGATGGAACGGCTCTCGCGAAACCCCAACGCTTTCATCCGCCCCTCGCCCAGCCAGACCCATCTCGGCGGTGTGGCGCGGCGCACGCGCGAGGCGGTCGCGCTTTGTGAGGCGGCGGGCTTTGACGTGGTGCTGATCGAGACGGTGGGGGTGGGCCAGTCCGAAACGGTCGTGGCCGAGATGTCGGACCTTTTCATCCTGCTGCTCGCGCCCGCCGGGGGCGATGAATTGCAGGGCGTGAAGCGCGGCATCATGGAGATGGCCGACCTGATCCTCGTGAACAAGGCTGACGGTGCGCTGAAGGACACGGCGACGCGGACCTGCGCCGACTATGCCGGCGCGCTCCGGCTGCTGCGCAAGCGGGCGCAGGACCCCGAGGGGTTCCCGAAGGCACTCTGTGTTTCGGCGGCGGAGGAGACGGGTCTGGATAAAGCTTGGGCGGAGATGCAGGAACTGGCCGGTTGGCGCCGGGCGAACGGGCATTTCGCGGCACGCCGGGCGGAACAGGCGCGGCACTGGTTCGAGGAAGAGGTTCGCCAGGGCCTGCTCGCCCGGCTGACCTCCGATCCCGCGACGCGGGCGCGGATGCAGGATCTGGGCCGCGCGGTGGCCGAAGGCAAAGCCGCGCCGGTGCAGGCGGCTGCGGAGATGCTGCGCGGTCTGCAGAATGCCCGCGAATAGGCGCTTGCAAGGTGGGTTTAAGCCCACCTTACCTGTAAAAGCTCACGCTTCAGATCTTCATCTTCTTGAAGATCGGCTCCGGGATATGGCGGATGATCAGCATGATGTAACGCCAGAAGAACGGCGTGTAGATCGTGTTCTTCCGCTTCCGCACGGCCGTCAGGATGTCCTTCGCTACCGCCTCGGGTGTGGCGACGAGGAACATGCCCGGCAGGCCCCAGGTCATCGCTGTATCGACGAAGCCGGGTTTGACGGTCACGACATGTCCGCCCGCCCGCGTCAGTCGGTTCCTAAGGCCCGAAAGATAGGTGGCGAAGCCTGCCTTGGCCGAGCCATAGACATAGTTGCCAAGCCGCCCCCGGTCACCGGCGACCGACGCGACCCCGACAACGGTGCCGCCGCCGCGCGCCTCCATCAGGGGGGCCAGCATCTGCAGGAACCGCACAGGGCCGGTATGGCTGTCGGCAATGACGCCGTCGATCAGCGACGGGTCCTCGTCGATCGCGGATTGTTCGGGCATGGAGCCGACGAACACGGCGGCGTTCAGCTCGCCCTCTTCCTTCTCCATTCGTTCGATGAGGTCGGCAAAGCCACCGGGCTTGCGCGCGTCGAACATGACGGGTTCGGCAAGACGCGCGCCGCGCAGGCGGCAATCGATCGCCATCACCATCAGATCGTCGATGTCCCGCCCTGCCAGCAGGACGGCCGCGCCTTCGGCGGCGACGGCGCGGGCAAAGGCGCGGGCCATTGAAGAGGTCGCGCCGAGAATGATCCATGTCGAGTTCATTGGGCGCTCCTCAGGGACAGTCGGCGGGTCAGGTCCGTGGCAAGACGCGCCTCGGGGTCCAGCTTTGCGACCTCGGCCTGCCAGTCCGGCAGGTCGGGATACATCGCACCCAGATCGGTGCCCTCGGCAAGGCTGTCCTTGGCGAAATAGATGCGTCCCCCCGCAGCGGCAGTGCGGCCCTCGAGCCGCTTGGCGAGGTCACGCGCCGCGGCGCGGTTGGGAAAGTCTACGGCGAGCGTATAGCCCTCCATCGGAAAGCTCAGATAGCCTGCACGGCCCGGTCCCATGCGTTTCAGCACCGCAAGCGGCGAGGCGAGGCCGGAGCCTGCGATTTCCTCCAGCATTTCCCGCAAAGCCGGGGCTGCGCCCAAGGGCACGACGCATTGGAACTGGTGAAAGCCCGCTTTGCCGTAAAGCTTGTTCCAGTCGTGGATCTTGTCGAGCGGGAAGAAGAAATCCGAGATCGGCCGTACGACGGTGCGCCCGGTTTCCGGGACGCGGCGGTAATAGGCCGAGTTGAAGGCCTTTACGATCGGCGCGGACAGCGCGAAATGCGGCGCGTTGAACGGGACCTTGCGGTATTTGCCGCGCTGGGTGATCAGACCCGAACCCGTCTCACCCTCCTCAAGGATGCCGCGCCCGAGGTTCGCGCCGGTCGCCGTGGCGTCGATCCAGCCGACTGTGTAGGTGGCATCGGATGCATCGAGGCGCACGAGGAACTCGTCCCAGTCGGCGATGCGCCGCTCGGTCACGACCATGACGTCGCCTTTGGCCGCAAGGAGTTTCAGCCGTGCCGAGACGATCACCCCGGTCTGGCCCAGCCCGCCCGCCGTGGCGCGGAAGAGGTCCGGCGTTTTTTCGGGTGAAACCTCGACCGGGCCGGTGCCGGTCAGAAGTGTCAGTGAAACGACGTGTTCGCAGAAGGACCCGGCCTTGTGGTGGTTCTTGCCGTGCACGTCCTGTGCGATGCAGCCGCCAACCGTGGCAAAACCCGTGCCCGGCATAACGGCTGGCAACCAGCCCCGGGGAGCGAAGGCCGCAGCGATCTCGCCGATCCGGGCCCCGGCCTCGACATCGAGAATGCCGGTTGTCGTGTCGAAGGAAAGCATCCGGTCGAGCCGGGTCATGTCGATCACCCGCCCGCCATCGTTCAGCGCCGCATCGCCATAGCTGCGGCGCATGCCGATGGCCGGGACCAGCCCGTCCTTCAGGATAGCCTCAAGCGCCGTGCGCCGTTCGGGACGTGCAATGTCTCCGCTCGCCGTCAGGGCCCGGCCCCAGCCGGTGTAATCAGTCGTTTTCCAGCGCATGGCTCTCTCTCAGGGAAATCCGTTCGGCGAAGGGGAAGATGACCATGCCGAGGATCAGGGCAAACCACAAGGTGGTGACGCGGATGATGGCGGTGGCCGGGACGGATACTTCCATCGCCACGCCGTCGAGCGCCAGAAGCGCGATCATCGCGGCTTCGGCCCCGCCGACGCCACCCGGCGCGCCGGTCAGCCCGCCTGCGAGCGTGGCGAAGACAAAGATCGCGACAGCCTTCATCAGGCCGATATCGGTGCCCATCCAGCCCAGAAGCAAGTGAAAGGCATAGCCCTCGGCGGCCCAGCCCAACATGCCAAGCGCGAGGGCGGGGATCATCGTCGAAGGGCCGGTGAAGCGCGCGAGCGACCTTGCGGCGCGGCGGGTCTTGCCGAAAAGCCGGGGCAGGCGGCCAGTCAGGCGGTAGGCGAGCCCGACAATCCCGGCAAGAAGCCTTGGCCGAGTCGCAACGAAGGCCGCCGTCAGGGCAAGGATCGTGACGGGTACCGCGCCCGCGACGCCGGTCGCCGCGAGCGAAATGGAGAGGCCGAGGATCAGCGCCATTGCCGCGAGGTCCGAGGCGCGGTCCATCAGCGCAAGCGGCGCGGTGCGTTCGAAACTCCACCCGGTCTCGCGCTTCAGCCAGCGCATGCGGACGAGTTCGCCCACCCGTCCGGGCGTCACCACCATGGCGAAGCCGCCAAGGAAGTGTCGCATGTCCTGCGCAAGGGTGGTGACGAGGCCCAGGCGCCGCGCGAAGAGGTGCCAGCGCAACCCGCGAAACCCGTAGTTCACTAGAGACAGGGCCAGCAGAACCGCGCCTTGCCAAAGCGCGAGACGCGCGATCTGGGCGCGGGTTTCTTCCCATCCGGTGGCGGCGGCCAGTCCGATCAGCCCCGCGGCGAACAACACGACAAGACCCGCCATGATCAGGCGGTCCCGCAGACGCCGTTCGGGTCTGCGGAGCGTATCTTTCGGAGAAGGCAGATCGGCGCTCATCATTGCACCGGTGGCTAGCAACGGATTAGGGCAGCAATATGGATTTGTTTCGGTCAAGTTGACAATATCGCGACCGGGGATCGCTGTCCCGGCCGCGATGAAATTGTCAGACGATCGTTGCTTCGGTCGCTGCCCGCAACTCGGCCTCGGTCACGCCATCGGCCACTTCAACGATCTTAAGCCCGCCCGGAACCACGTCCAACACGCCGAGATTGGTGATGATCCGGTCCACCACGCCCTTGCCGGTCAGGGGCAGGGTGCATTCCTTCAGCACCTTCGATTCGCCGTGCTTCGACGTGTGGTCCATCACCACGATGACCTTGCCGACCCCGGCCACGAGGTCCATCGCGCCGCCCATGCCCTTGACCAGCTTGCCAGGAATCATCCAGTTCGCCAGGTCGCCGTTCTCGGCCACTTCCATCGCGCCGAGGATCGCTGCCGCGATCTTGCCGCCGCGGATCATCGCGAAGCTTTGCGAACTGTCGAAATATGATGTGCGGGAAAGCTCGGTGATCGTCTGCTTGCCGGCATTGATCAGGTCGGGGTCTTCCTCGCCCTCGTAGGGGAAGGGGCCCATACCCAGCATGCCGTTTTCCGATTGCAGCGTGATGTCCTTGTCGCCGACATAGTTGGCAACAAGCGTCGGGATGCCGATCCCGAGATTGACATACATGCCGTCTTCCAGTTCCTGCGCGGCGCGCGCCGCCATCTGATTGCGGTCCCAGGGCATGATTCAGGCCTCCTCACGCTTGCGGGTGGTGCGGTTTTCGATGCGCTTTTCCTGTGTGCCCTGAATGATCCGGTGCACGTAGATGCCAGGCAGGTGGATCTTGTCGGGGTCGAGGCTACCGCGCGGGACGATCTCTTCTACCTCAGCGACGCAGACCTTGCCGCAGGTGGCCGCAGGCGGGTTGAAGTTGCGGGCGGTCTTGCGGAAGACGAGGTTGCCGGTGTCATCGGCTTTCCATGCCTTGACGATGGAGAGGTCGGCCACGATCCCCCGTTCGAGGATGTAGGTCTGGCCGTCGAAGTCCTTATGCTCTTTACCCTCGGCGATCACCGTACCGACGCCGGTCTTGGTGTAGAAACCGGGAATGCCCGCGCCGCCTGCGCGCATGCGTTCGGCGAGTGTGCCTTGCGGGTTGAATTCCAGCTCCAGCTCACCCGACAGGTACTGGCGCATGAATTCGGCGTTCTCGCCGACATAGGACGAGATCATTTTTTTGATCTGCCGGGTCTCCAGCAACTGGCCGAGGCCGAAGCCGTCAACACCTGCATTGTTCGAGGCGACCGTGATATTCTTGGTGCCCGCGTCGCGGATGGCCGCGATCAGAAGTTCGGGAATGCCGCAGAGGCCAAAGCCCCCCGCCGCGATCAACATGCCGTCGAAAAGCAGCCCGTCGAGGGCCTCTTTCGCGCTTCCATAGACTTTCTTCACCGGCATCCTCCTTCCGATGTTCTGGGTACGGGCAACCGTGCCGCGAGGCGCGGGCGCCGTTGGTCGGCACGACCGTGACGGATTGCACTACGGACTGCCATCCGTAAGAATACGTAGAGAGATACGTATTTTGAGGGGGGTGTCATGCCCGCATCCGCCATGACCCGCGACTACGAACGGCTTGCCTTCCTGCACGCGCCGGATGCGACGCTGATCCTCAAGGACCGGGTGATCCTGCGCGCGAGCCTGCGCGTTCTCGAGGTTTTCGGCTGGACCCCTGCCGAGTTGGAGGGGCAGTCGATCCGCCTGCTTTATCCTGGCCAGAGCGATTATGAGGTCATAGGAGAGAGAGCGCGGCGGGCATTGATGGAACAGCCCGTCTATCAGGACGAACGTTTCATGCGCCGCAAGGACGGGCAGGTCGTCTGGATGGAGGGCTGCGGCGCGGCGCTAGACCGGGCCGACCCGCAACGGCTGGCGATCTGGACCTATCGCCCCACCGACCGCAAGGCGGCGCAGTTCGGGCCGTTGACAGCGGCCGAAAAACGCGTGGCGCGGTATCTGGTCAACGGCTTCACCAGCAAGGAGATCGCGCTGGCGCTGAATTGTTCGCACAGGACAGTCGAGGTGCACCGCGCCAATATGATCCGCAAGATGCAAGTCCGTAACAGTTTCGAGCTGGTCCGCAAACTTCTGATGACACCTGACCCCGATACCGCAGCCGGGCAGGGAGGCTAGACGCTGCCCGCTAAGTCGGCAAAGTCACACGAATTCGTCGAACGGGAAGTGCGGGACAGGGCGCGCGACCGAACTGACGGCGCCCCGTTTGGTCCGTTTTATTCCGGCACTTTCGTATAGCGCAGATAGGGCAGGACGGCGTTGAACTCGCCGAACTTTTCCTTCGCCGCCTTGTCGTCATTGGACAGCGGAATGATCACGTCGCCCCCGGGAACCCAGTCGGCAGGTGTCGCCACGCCCTTGCCATTCGCCGTCTGAAGCGCGTCGAGCGCGCGCAGCACCTCGGCGAAGTTGCGGCCCACATTCATTGGATAGGTCATCGACAGCTTCAGCTTCTTGTCCGGCCCGATGATGAAGACCGACCGCACGGTCTGGCTGTCATTGGCGGTGGCGTTTTCCGGCAGGTAAGCCTCGTGCGGCAGCATGTCGAAGGCTTTCGAGACATGCAGCCCGTCATCGGCGATGATCGGGAAGCCGGGATGGGCGCCGCCCGCGACATGGATGTCGTTCTTCCAGCGCTTGTGCTCCTCGATCCCGTCGACTGAAATGCCGATCACCTTGGTATTGCGCTTCCTCCACTCCTCGGCCAGCCGTGCGACGGCGCCGAACTCGGTGGTGCAGACCGGGGTGAAATCCTTCGGGTGGGAAAAGAGGATGGCCCAGCTGTCGCCAATCCAGTCATGGAACTGGATGACGCCCTGATCGGTCTGGGCGGTAAAGTTGGGAACGGTGTCGTTGATGCGCAACCCCATCGGATGCTCCTTTCCTGTTCATCATTCTTGGTGTTGAACCAAACATAAGCCCGCAGCGATGCGATTGCACCATGATTGGTCAAGCCGCGACAAAAAGCCGGGATTGACGGCAAAAACAATTTGATCAAATTATGCGCAACCCTTGCGGTGAGGATTCGCTGCTGTAGTGTCCCGCCGCCAACAGACGAGGTTTGCCATGATCGAGAAACGCGAGTTCTACATCAACGGGCGCTGGACCGCGCCGATTGCCCCGCGCGATTGCCCGGTCATCGACCCCTCGACGGAGGAGCCCTGTGCGGTGATCACGCTCGGTTCGGCGGCTGATGCCGACGCCGCCGTAGCCGCCGCCAAGGCCGCGTTCCCGGCTTGGGCCGCAACACCCCCGGCCGAACGCCGCGCGGTCGTGGTGCGCATCCTTGAGCAATATGAAAAGCGCAAGGATGAACTGGCCGAGGCGATTTCCTGTGAGATGGGCGCCCCCATCGACATGGCGAAGGGCAGTCAGGCGCCCTGCCTGCCCTGGCATCTGAACAATTTCCTCAAGGCCTTTGATGAAATCGAATGGGTCAAACCCCTCGGCCCCCATGCCCCGAATGACCGGATTTCGCTTGAGCCGATCGGCGTCGTCGGCCTGATCACGCCGTGGAACTGGCCGATGAACCAGATCGCGCTGAAGGCCATTCCGGCGCTTTTGGCCGGCTGCACCTGCGTACTGAAACCGTCCGAGGAATCGCCCCTGAACGCGATGATCTTCGCTGAGTTCTGCCATGATGCGGGCGTGCCGCCAGGCGTCTTCAACCTGGTGAACGGTGACGGCATGGGCGTAGGCGCGCGGCTGTCGGAACATCCGGATGTGGAGATGATTTCCTTCACCGGCTCGACCCGTGCAGGCAAGGCGATTTCCAAGGCCGCTGCCGAGACGCTGAAGCGCGTGACGCTGGAACTCGGTGGCAAGGGCGCCAATGTCATCTTCGCCGATGCCGATGAAAAGGCGGTCAAACGCGGCGTTATCCACATGATGCAGAATTCGGGTCAAAGCTGTAACGCGCCGTCGCGCATGCTGGTCGAACGCTCGGTCTATGACCGCGTGGTCGATGAGGCGGCCGAGGTCGCGAAATCGGTCACGGTCGGCCCGGCCTCGGAACCCGGCCGCCATATCGGCCCGGTGGTGAACAAGCGCCAGTGGGAGCAGATTCAGGGCTATATCCAGAAGGGCATCGACGAAGGCGCACGACTGGTCGCGGGCGGGCTCGGCCTGCCCGAGGGCATGAACAAGGGCTACTATGTCCGCCCCACCGTCTTTGCCGATGTGAAGCCGGGCATGACGATCGAGCGCGAAGAGATCTTCGGCCCGGTCCTGTCGATCATCCCCTTCGAGGACGAGGCGGATGCTGTCAGGATCGCCAATGACACGCCCTATGGCCTGACGAACTATGTCCAGACCCAGGACGGCGCCAAACGCAACCGCATGGCGCTGGCTCTGAAATCCGGCATGGTGGAGATGAACGGCCAGAGCCGCGGGGCAGGCTCGCCGTTCGGCGGGGTCAAGGCCTCCGGCCGCGCCCGCGAGGGCGGACATTGGGGCCTCGAGGAATTCCTGGAGGTCAAGGCGATCTCCGGCTGGGCCAGCGACATCGCGGCCGAATAGGCTGACCAGCCCGGTCCGGTCGGGGCATCGAGCCCCTCCGGACCGCGCCAGCTGACGCCGGCGGGCCACCAGAGGCCTGCCGGTTCAAAACGACATTTCACCCCGGTCGAATGTCGCCATGGCTACTTTCCCCGACGGTCGCGCTGCCCCTAGAATTGAGAG
The DNA here is from genome assembly GCF_025751495.1 of Albidovulum litorale. GTDB lineage: Bacteria > Pseudomonadota > Alphaproteobacteria > Rhodobacterales > Rhodobacteraceae > Albidovulum > Albidovulum litorale. Next base: position 329,902 of record NZ_JAOWKZ010000004.1, read on the forward strand.
GGACGCGCTTTTTTGGGAGAGAAGCATGACGGGTCAGGACGCAACCGCACGGGTCAGGCATGGCGGGCGCGAAGCGCGGCGGCGCGAAAGGTCGCATAAGGCGACGGGTTTGGGGCGGCCCTATATCACCCGCAACATCCCGACCTACGACATCATGTCGGAAGAGAACCTTGTGAAGATCGAGGCGGCCGCCGACCGCATCCTGGCCGAAACCGGCATCGAGTTTCGCGACGACGATACCTCGATCGAACTCTGGAAGCGTGCTGGCGCCAAGGTCGATGGCCTGTTGGTGAAATTCGAGCCCGGCATGCTGCGCGAGATCCTGAAATCCGCGCCCGCCGAATTCACCCAACACGCCCGCAATCCCGAGAACACGGTTCAGATCGGCGGCAGGAATGTCGTCTTTTCCCCGTCTTACGGCTGCCCCTTCGTGATGGACCTCGACCGTGGCCGCCGCTTCGGCACGATCCAGGATTTCGAGAATTTCGTGAAGCTGGCGCAGTCGTCCCCGTGGTTCCACCATTCCGGCGGCACGATCTGCGAACCGACGGATATCCCGGTCAACAAGCGTCACCTCGACATGGTCTATTCCCATCTTCGCTATTCCGACCGACCGTTTTCCGGCTCGGTCACCGCCGAAGAGCGCAGCGAGGATTCCATCGACATGGCGCGCATCGTGTTCGGCAATGACTTCGTTGACCAGAACTGCGTCATCCTCGGCAACGTTAACGTCAACTCGCCGCTCGTATGGGACGGCACCATGACCAAGTCATTGCGCGCCTATGCCCGCGCCAATCAGGCCGCGATCGTCGTGCCCTTCATCCTCGGCGGGGCGATGGGTCCGGTTACCACCGCTGGTGCCATTGCCCAGTCGCTGGCCGAGACGATGGCGGGCTGCGCGCTCACCCAGCTTGAGCGCAAGGGCGCCCCGGTGATCTTCGGCAACTTCCTTTCATCGATGAACCTCCGCTCCGGCTCACCCACCTTCGGTACGCCGGAACCGGCGATCGGCTCGATGGTGATCGGTCAGCTTTGCCGGCGGCTGAACCTGCCCTTGCGCTGTTCGGGCAACTTCACGACATCGAAACTGCCTGACGCGCAGGCGATGACCGAGGGCGTGATGTCGATGCTCGCCGCGGTGCATTGCGGTGCAAACTTCCTGATGCATTCGGCGGGCTTCCTCGACGGCCTGCTGTCGATGTCCTACGAGAAGTTTATGCTCGATGCGGATCTTTGCGGCGCGCTGCATACCTATCTCGACGGGGTGAAGATCGACGACAACGAATTGGCCGTCGACGCCTTTGCCGAGGTTGGCCCCGGCAACCACTTCTTCGGTTGTTCGCATACGATGGCGAACTACGAGACCGCGTTCTGGGACAGCGAGACAGCCGATAACGAGCCCTTTGAGAAATGGGAAGCGGCGGGCAGCGACGATGCGGCGACGCGGGCCAACCGGCTGTGGAAGCAGCGCTTGCGCGAATATGAAGCGCCGCATCTCGATGAAGGCATCGACGAGGCGCTGAAAGAGTTCATGGCGAAGAAGAAGGCCTCGATGCCAGACGCCTGGTACTGAGACCAAAACCTAACGAACCAAGAGACTATTCATGGAATCTCACGCACGTGTTGTCATCATCGGCGGCGGCGTTGTCGGCTGCTCGATCCTGTTCCACCTCGCCAAGTTCGGATGGAAGGATGTCATCCTTCTGGAACGCGACGAGCTGACGTCCGGCTCGAGCTGGCACGCTGCCGGCCAGATCCACACGATCTCGTCCGACCCGAACATCAGCCGGCTCCAGGGCTACACGATCAATCTCTACAAGGAGATCGAGGAGACCTCGGGCCAGTCGGTGGGGATGCACAACACTGGCGGCTTTTACCTCGCCTCGAACGAGGTCTGGTACGACTATCTGAAGCGCGAGCGGTCAAAGGCCCGCTACATGGGCCTTGACCAGGAGTTTATCTCCGTCGAGGAGGCCGCGCGGCGCCACCCGCTGATCGACCCCAAGCACTACATCGCCGCGCTCTGGGATCCGCTCGACGGCGATGTCGATCCGTCCGGCGTTTGCTACGCCTATGCGAAATCGGCGCGTGTCCACGGGGGGAAATACTACACCCACACGCCGGTGATCGAGACGCGCCAGCGCAAGGACGGCAGCTGGGACGTCGTGACCGAGAAGGGCACAATCAACACCGAGCATGTCGTCAACGCGGCCGGCCTCTGGGCGCGCGAGGCGGGTCGGATGGCGGGCATCCACCTGCCGGTGCAGCCGATGGAGCACCATTATCTCGTCACCGAGGAGATCCCCGAAATTGCCGAGCGGATGAAGGCGGGTGAGCGGTTGCCCGCGGGCATCGACTACGAGGCCAACATCTATTTCCGTCAGGAGAGGAATGGGATGCTCCTTGGCACGTACGAGCCGAAATCGACGCCCTGGAAGGTGGGCGGTACACCGATGGATTTCGGGCACGAACTTCTGCCCCCCGATCTCGATCGAATCGCCGACCGGCTGGAACTCGCGTTCGACCGCATCCCGGCGCTCGGGCGGGCCGGGATCAAGAACGTCGTCAACGGTCCCTTTACCTTCGGTCCGGATGGCAACCCGATGATCGGCCCGGTGCCGGGGCTGACCAATTACTGGGCGGCGGTCGGCGTCATGGCGGGCTTCTGCCAGGGCGGCGGCGTCGGCAAGTGTCTGGCCGAATGGATGATCGAGGGCGAGCCCGAGATCGACGTCTGGGCCATGGATATTGCCCGTTTCGGCGATTTCGCGACGCCCGACTGGGGCACGGTGAAGTCGTCGGAGAACTACGAGCGCCGCTTCGTGATGACCTTCCCGAACGAGACCCTGCCGAAGGGCCGTCGCCAGAAGACCACCGCGCTTTACGACCGGCTGGTCGGGCGCGGTGCGGTCATGGGCACGTCCTTTGGGCTCGAACACGCGCTCTGGTTCGCGAACGGTCCCGATGACGCGCACGAGGCGCCGACCTTCGACCGCAACCGCAGCCACGCCTATGTCGCGGCCGAGGTGAAGGCGGTACGCGAGGCGGTCGGCATGATCGAGATCGCCAACTTCGGCAAGCACGAGATCAAGGGGCCGGGCGCGCGCGCCTTCCTTGACCGGATGCTTGCGGGCAAGCTGCCGAAGCCCGGCCGGGTGGCGCTGTCGCCCGTGCTCACCCACAACGGAAAGCTTTACGGCGACCTGACCGTCACCTGCCTTGCAGAGGATCACTTCCTCCTGCTCGGCTCGGGAGCGGCGCAGGAGATGCACCGCCGCTGGTTCACCCGTCACCTGCCGGGGGAGGGCGTCGCTTACGCCAACATCACCGACAGCCTGCACGGTGTCGCCATCGCCGGGCCGAATGCCCGGAAGCTTCTCGAGCGTGTCACCCGCGACGACGTTTCCGCGAACGCGCTGAAATTCCGCGACGTGTGCAAGACCTTCGTCGGCGGTGTGCCGGCGATCCTGATGCGCCTCTCGTTCTCGGGCGAGCTCGGCTACGAAATCTATGTCGCGCCGCAGTATCAGCTTAAGCTCTGGGAAGAGCTTGAAGCGGCAGGTACCGATCTCGGGCTGAAGCCCTACGGCGCGCGGGCGCTGATGAGCCTGCGGCTTGAGAAAGGCTGGGGGGTCTGGACGATGGACTTCCGCCCCGACTACACCGCTGCGGAAAGCGGGCTCGACGCCTTCATCGACTGGAAGAAGGACTTCATCGGCAAGGCGGCGGCCGAGGCCGAGGCGAAGAGCGGGCCGAAGGCGAAGCTCGTCACTATGGTCATCGAGACTGACCGTGACGTGGTCGGCGACGAGGCTATCCTGCAAGACGGCGCCTGCATCGGTCATGTGACCTCGGGCGGCTACGCCCACCATGCTGGCAAGTCCGTGGCGCTTGGCTATGTGCCGCCCGCGGCGGCCGACGACGGAACCGCGCTGCAGGTCGAGATCAACGGCACCTTCTGTGCCGCGAAGGTCGTGGCCGAGCCGCTCTACGACGCAGCCGGCGAGCGTATGAGGAGCTGAGCATGACCACCGCCCACCCCCGCCTCATGTCCCCGATCGAGCTTCGGGGACATACGCTTCGCAACCGTATCGTTTTCGGCGCCCATACAGCGAACATGTCGGTCGAGGGCCTGCCCGGCGAGCGGTTCGGCGCCTATCTCCTCGAACGCGCGCTCGGCGGCGCGGCGATGATCGTGGCCGAACCGATGCCGGTCCATCGAACCGGCGTCCTCACCCGAGGCAACTTCCGCCATGGCACGGATGACGTCATCCCGCATTTCCGCAAGATCACCGAACCGGTGAAAGAGGCGGGGGCGGTGCTGCTTCAGCAGCTTTACCACATCGGCTCGCACGGTGATTCCGACCTGAGCTTTTCACCCCATTGGGGGCCGTCGGGCGGGCCGAGTTATCACGACTCGGACGGCTCGCACGCGATGACCGAGGCCGAGATCGAGGAGCTGATAGAGGCCCACATCGCCGCTGCCGTGCGCTGCCAGAAAGGCGGCTTTCAGGGGGTGGAGGTCTGGGGGGCGTACCATTCCCTCTTGGACCAGTTCTGGACCCCATGGTCGAACAAGCGCAATGACAAGTGGGGCGGCAGCCTTGAGAACCGCACCCGCATGTCGCGAACGATCATCGAGGGCATCCGCAAGGCCTGCGGCGAGGATTTCATCATCGGCCTCGCGATCAGCACTTCCGATGCCTACGACGTGACGCTTCAGGGCGAGGCCCTGGCCGAGGTCGTGGCATTGCACGACGCCACCGGCCATATCGACTATGTCACCTGCGGCCATGGCGGCTATTTGGATTTCCAGCGCCTCATGCCGACCTTCCTCTACGCCGAAAAGCTGACGGCCCCTTTTACCGAAGAGCTGAAGAAAGTCGTCAAACACGCAAAGGTCACGTCCGAGGCGCATATCCGCACACCGGAAAATGCCGAGGCGGTGATCGCCTCGGGTCAGGCTGACCTCGTTTCCATCGTCCGCGGCCAGATCGCCGACCCGCATCTGGCGAAGAAAACGGCCGAGGGAAGGGCCGAGGATGTGCGGGGCTGCATCTCCTGCAACCAGATGTGCTGGGGGCGTCGCAGCCGCGACTACTGGATTTCGTGCCTGATCAACCCCTCGGCGGGGCGCGAATTCGAATGGGGCGGCGACCGCTTCACACCTGCCGAAAAACCTCGCCGCGTGGTCGTCGTCGGTGCCGGTCCCGCCGGGTTGGAAGCCGCGCGGGTGGCGGCGGAACGCGGCCACCGCGTCGATATATTTGAGGCGCAGCCCCGCATCGGCGGCCAGTTCCGGCTGGCGGGCGAACAGCCGCGCCGCGCCCAGATTCTCGACCTGATGGACTGGTATGAACGCCAGTTCGAAAAGCTTCAAGTGCGGCTGCATCTGAACAGCTATGTGGACGCAGACGATATCCGCGCGCTGGAACCGGACGCCGTGGTGCTGGCGACCGGCTCGCTGCCGGACGAGGATGGGTTTCAGCGCTGGATGCCCGCAGCCGACCGGCTGCCCGGCATCGATCGGGGCAATGTCTGGTCGCCCGAGGAGGTCATGCGCCGAGAGGCGAAACTCGGGGATCACGTCATCCTCTATGACGAAGGGGGTCACTGGCGCGGGCTCGGCACCGCCTGGGCCATGGCCGAGCGCAGCCACAAGGTCACGATCGTCACACCGGAACCCTTCATCGGCAAGGAACTGGCGCGGACCTCGTCCGACATCCCGCTGCGGCCACGCCTCGCGGGCCTCGGCGTGTCCTTCCTGACCGAACACCTTATCTCCGAATGGCATGGGCAGGCGGCGACGGTCCGTAATATGCTGACCGGCACTGACATCCGGCTGGAGGCCTCGGCCCTCGTCATGTCCACGACGAACCGCGCCTTCGATCCGCTCTCGGCCGAGCTCGGCGGCATTGAGACCCACCTCATCGGAGATGCCTCAGCCCCCCGGCAAGCGCCCTATGCCTTCCACGAGGGAAGAAAGATAGCCTTGAACCTGTGATGGACGCATACTTTGCCCGTTCGATGAACACCGGGGGGGGAAGGGTATGGTCGCAGGGATCGATCCGGCACGGCTGAACGCCGTGTTCGAGAGAGAGTATCGGGAATTCGTTGCCAGAACGCCGAAGTCGGCAGCACTGATCGCAAGGGCGCGCGACGTGATGCCTGATGGCGTGCCGATGGCCTGGATGGCGGGTCTCTTCGCGCATCCGCCGATCTGCGCGGTCGGGGGCGAAGGCAGCGCCTTCGAGGATGCCGACGGCAACCGTTACATCGACTTCAACCTCGCCGATCTGAGCAACACCATCGGTTACGGACCGACCGCCGTCAGCCGTCTTACCGCGGAAACGGCGGCGCGGGGCGTGCAGTATCTGATGCCGTCAGAGGATGCGATTGCGGTTGCGGAGGAGCTGAAACGCCGGACGGGTTTCCGGTTCTGGCAGTACACGCTCAGCGCCTCGCAGGCGAATACCGAGATCATCCGTATCGCCCGCGCCATGACGGGGCGGCAGAAGGTGGTGGTGTTTCAGGGCAAGTATCACGGCCATCTCGACACCACGCTGGCCGAGGATGGCCCGCCGGACGCTCTGGGACTGGCGCCAGCCTCGGTGCGCGACACCGTCGTGATCCCGTTTAACGACCCCGATGCCCTGCGCGCCGCACTTGCGGGCGGGGACGTCGCGCTGGTGATGACCGAACCCGCGCTGACCAATTGCACGCTGGTCATCGCCGAGCCGGGTTTTCTGACCGACGCGCATGCTTTGTCCCGTGCGGCGGGCACGCTCTTTGCGTTCGATGAGACCCATACCTGGCAGTTCGCCTATGGCGGCCTCGCGCCGGGCGATGGCTTGACCGCGGATTTCCTGTGCCTTGGCAAGGGCCTTGGCACCGGTGTGGCCTTCGCCTGCTACGGCATGACGGCTGAGATCGGCGCGTTCGTCGAAGACCAGCTTGAATCCATTTCGCGTGACCGCAACGGGTTGGCCATCGGCGGAACGCTCTTTGGCAACGCACTCAGCGTATCGGCGACCCGTGCCGGTCTGGACGAGATCCTAACCGAAGAGGGATATGCCCGCCTTGCTCGGCTCGGAACCCGCCTTGCCGACGGGCTCGACGGTCTGATCGCCCGGCACGGACTGCCCTGGCGTTCATTCCGACTCGGGCCGCGGGCGGGGTTCTGTCTTACGCCGGAAGCGCCACGGAACTATACCGAGGCGAAACCCTCGCTTGACCGGTCATTCAGCGCCGCACGGCGGCTGTTCATGGCCAATCGCGGAATATGGGAGGCGATCATCTCGGCCGCGCCGCAGGTTGGTTTCGCGCATGAAGCGGCCGATATCGACCGCTATGTCGAGGTCGCGGGCGCGTTCCTTGATGATGTGACCGGGGCCTGACCGGGCAATTCAGAGATTGAAGACACGGCTTGGGTGCAGTTCACCGGACTTGTAGACGCCGACCGCGACGGCGCGGCCCTGATGGCTGGCCCAGGCCTCGTCGCCCCAGTCCACGTCAGAGGCGAAGACCATGCCCGGATTGCCGTTTTTCAGCCGCGCCGCGCCTTCGGGCGTCGCCTTCAGTTCCGGCAGGTCGACCAGCCCGACCTCCAAGGGCAGAAGAAGCGCATCGAGCGCGTCGGTCTTGGCCAGTTCGTCGATCTTCTCGATGCTCACCCCGTCAACGGCTTCGAACGGTCCTGACCATTCGCGCCGCAACCAGATCACATGGCCGTGGCAGCCCAGAGCCGCGCCCAGATCACGGGCGATGGAACGGACATAACCGCCCTTGCCGCAGACCATTTCCAGTTCGACCGTATCAGCATCGGGCCGCGCGATCATCTCAAGGCTTTCGACCCAGAGGGGGCGGGCGGCCAGTTCCATCTCCTCGCCCGCGCGGGCAAGAGCATAGGCGCGTTCGCCGTCCACCTTCACGGCGGAAAACTGCGGCGGCACCTGCATGATCTCGGCCCGGAACGGTTCCAGCGCTGCGCGGAGCTGGTCATCCGTGGGGCGCTTGTCCGATGTTGCGATCACCTCGCCTTCGGCATCGTCGGTATTGGTGGCTACGCCCAGCCGCACGGCGAAGCGGTAGCATTTCAGCGCGTCGGTGATGTAGGGCACGGTCTTCGTCGCCTCGCCGAGCGCCACGGCCAGCACGCCCGTCGCCTCGGGGTCGAGCGTTCCGGCATGGCCCGCCTTCTTCGCGTCGAGCGCCCAGCGCACCTTGTTCACGACCGAGGTCGAGGTCATGCCCGCAGGCTTGTCCACCACCAGCCAGCCGGAAATGTCGCGACCTTTCTTGCGTGCCATGTCTCATTCCTTCCCGAAGAAGGACGCCAGCTACCGAATGCGGCGGGCGGCGTCAACGCCCGGGAACGACAAGCCCCACCATCGGCCCCATCGGAAAGCCGATATCGTCGCGCCCAATCTCGGGTGCGTAAAGGCGCGAGACCTTGCCGTCAAAGTAAAGCGCATTCGGCAGGCCCAGCCCGTCACGGAAGAGGCGGGCGAATTCGTGGAACGTGACCGGCGCATCCGAGATGGCAAAGACCGCCCTTTGCCCGTCAGTGCTGATGCCTACGCCGTTGCGGATATAGCGCGAGTCGGAATCGGGCAGAAAGCGCGGATGGAGGGCATCGTCGATGACCAGCATCGGGCCCGACTGGGTAGCATAGGCGCAATCAGGCGGTGCGATGGCGAAGGCGCGCGATTCCTCCACGGCAAAGCCATCCTCGCCGATACAGAACACCCCGTTCGGCAACAGCCCGAAATTCCCCGGCCCCTCGCGCGTGACGATCGTTGCGACCTCGCGCCCGTTTTCGACAAAAAGCCCGACCGGGGCCCGGTCGGGATGATACATGCCGGCATTCATGGCAAAGACCAGCCGTTCGCCCCCGGCCTCCACCTGATCGCGCAGCCGGTCGAAGGTCCCCATCGGGCGGCCGTCGGTCCCGGTCAGGAAGAGTTGTAGACCTTCGCCCGCCGCGACTTCGCAGATCGCATAGGACTGGCCGTCATGGTCCGTCATCCGGCAGGTATCCGCCTGCGCGGCACCTGCCAGAGCCAGAAGCGCAAGCCCGGCCTTAGCCCAGATCCTGATCATCGTCCTCATCGTCGCGCTTTGCGATATCGCGCTGCACCCGCTCATCCGACAGAAGCCGACGGGTTTCGTCCATCCGGTCGAAGGTTTCGTCCAGCATGAACCGCAGTTCCGGCGCGAATTTGAGTTTCATCGCCTTGCCGACATGGTGGCGCAGCTCGCCCTTGGAGCGGTTGAGCGCAACCATCGCCTCATCGGCATCCTTGCCGCCCAAGGGCAGGACATAGACCGTGGCCACCCTGAGATCGGCGGACACACGTACTTCGCCCACGGTGATCGACATGGCGCGCAACGTATGGTTATGCACCTCGCCCCGCTGCAGGATCTCCGAAAGAGTCCGGCGGATCAGTTCGCCGACGCGAAGCTGACGCTGGGAGGGGCCTGAGCCGGATGAGAAGCGGTTCGCTGCCATGACGCCGGTTTAATCCAGCCGTGAGACGGCTGCAACGGGCCTTTGCCAAGGTGTTCTGCAAAGGCTAAAGGAGATCGGACCAAGGCAGGGAGGCGCGCATGACCGACAACCAAGACCTACCCGGTATCGTCGTGACCGGCGTGTCCGGCCGGATGGGGCAGATGCTGGTGAAGACGATCCGCGACTCTGAACGGGCGCGGCTCGTCGGTGCGGTGGAACGGACGGGCCATGACTGGATCGGCCGCGATCTGGGTCAGGCGATGGGCGGGGCCGCGACGGGCGTCATCGTCACCGACGACCCGCTGGAGGCCTTTGCGAAGGCGCAGGCGGTGATCGACTTTACCGCCCCTGCGGCCACGGTCGAGTTCGCGGCGCTGGCCGCGCAGGCCAGGGCGGTCCATGTGATTGGGACGACCGGCATGGAAGAGACGCATCTGGCTAAGGTCAAAGCTGCCGCCCGCCACGCGGTCATTGTGCGCGCGGGCAATATGAGCCTCGGGGTCAACTTGCTGACCCAGCTGACGAAAAAGGTGGCCGCCGCGCTTGACGCCGATTGGGATATCGAGATCGTCGAGGCACATCACCGTCACAAGGTCGATGCGCCGTCCGGCACCGCGCTGATGCTCGGCGAGGCGGCGGCAGAGGGCCGGAGGCTGAATTTTCCCGATATCCGCGACGCCGCCCGCGAGGGCATCACCGGTGCGCGCCAGCGTGGCCATATCGGCTTTTCGGCGATAAGGGGCGGTGATGTCGTCGGCGAGCATGACGTGATCTTCGCGGCTGACGGTGAACGCATCGTGCTGCGCCACCTTGCCACCGATCGGTCGATCTTCGCGCGCGGTGCGCTCAAGGCCGCGCTCTGGGGGCAGGACAAGAAGCCGGGCGAATACGATATGCTGGACGTTCTGGGGCTGTGACGTTCGTTACCGGTTAAGGATCGCGCTGGCGGGAACACCGTCAGAAATCGACCGCGATCCCCTTCTTTTCCCAATCTCCATAGCGGACCGGTTCCGGCCCGTCGCGACCACCGAGTTCGGGTGGCAGGTCGGGAGCGTCGGCCTTGCGACGACGCTCCTCGGCCTCGGCCAGCGCGCGTCTCGCTGCTGCGGGAAGGTCGTTCTCGCTATCTGTCGCCATGGGCCTTCCTTGTCACGGTTGCCTTCGTGATATAGGCCCGCCGCACAGGGGCGGCAACCGGAGAGAGCATGGCGGCGGATCAGACAGCGCGGAGCGGGGCGGTGCGGCTCGTGCTCGGGGTGCTGGAGGAACGGGTGGCGCTTGGCGATCAGGTCGCGGCGGGTGCGCTCGCGGGCCTTGCCCCGCCCGACCGGGCCCGGGCGCAGCGGCTGGCGCTAGTCACCCTGCGCAATCTTGCCCGGGCTGACCGGCTTTTGAAACCATTCCTCCGCAAATCCCCACCGCCTACCGTTCGTGCCATCCTGCGTCTTGCCGTGACCGAGATCATGGCCGAAGGCGCCGCCGCCCACGGGGTGGTCAGCGAGGCGGTCGGGTTGACCCGGTCCTCGGGCCGGAAGGCGGAGGGCTTTGCCGCCATGGTCAATGCCGTTCTGCGCCGCGTGGCCGAAACCGATCCTGCCGCCTGGGCGGCGCTGCCGCCGCAGGAATTGCCCGGATGGCTCAGGGGGCGGCTGATGTCGGCCTGGGGCAAGAAGGCCGTGATGGCGATGGAGGTGGCGCATGGTCAGGGCGCACCGATTGATCTGACGACGAAGAACGGCGATGCGGCGGGGCTTGCCGCCCGGCTTGGTGGCGAAGTGCTGCCCACCGGGTCCGTCCGGCTGACCGGCTCGCCGCAGGTCTCTGACCTGCCGGGTTATGCTGAAGGTGACTGGTGGGTGCAGGATGCCGCTGCTGCGCTGGCCGCGAAGATTCTCGCCCCCCGGGCAGGTGAGCGCATCCTCGACCTTTGCGCAGCACCCGGCGGCAAGACGCTGCAACTTGCCGCCGCTGGCGCACAGGTCACCGCGCTCGACCTCTCGGCGCAGAGGATGGAACGGCTGGGCGAGAACCTCGCCCGTTGCCGGCTGGCCGCCGATACCGTTGTCGCCGACGCGCTGACATGGGAGACCCCGGAGCGCTACGACGCGATCCTGCTCGACGCACCCTGTTCGGCCACCGGCACGATCCGTCGCCATCCCGACCTGCCGCATATCCGTGATGCGTCGGGGCTGAAGGACATCACCCTGCTGCAAGCGGCCCTGATCGACAGGGCGCTGGTGTTGCTGAAACCCGGCGGGCGGCTGGTCTTCGCGACCTGTTCGCTTTTGCCGGATGAGGGTGAACGGCAGGTATCGGCCGCCCTTTCGCGCCACCCCGGACTTGCCAGCGACCGTGCGGCCCTTGACCTTCCCGGTCTGGCACCGCATTGGATCACCGAGGAAAACGGGCTCAGGCTGCGTCCCGATTACTGGCCGGAACGGGGCGGCATGGACGGTTTCTTCATCGCCTGCCTCCGGCCCGGCCATTAGCCGGTGACAGCGGCAGGGCACGCCGGTAAATTCGGCGACGGGCAGATTCCCGGGGTGGGGTTCCCCCCGAAGGCAAAACGAGGGAAGCAGGCGTGACACGGTCCGGAAGCGGGGTCGGCGGCTTTGCCGGTGCGATGCACCGGCTGCATGCGCGTCTGAGCGGGCTTGCCCGGCCCGCGACCGGTTTCGTCAGCCAGCCGGACCCCAAGAGCATCGGGTCCTTCGCCCGGGGGCGCCAGCTCAGCGCCGGAAATTTCCTTTTTGCGGGCTTCCTGGTCGAGGCAAAAAGCCGGTCGATCTGGGATGTGCCGGTGCCCGATCGGCGCTTTGAGGACGAGATTCACGGCTGCGCATGGCTCGATGATCTGGCGGCCGTCGCCGATGCTTTGGCAAGTGCGAATGCGCGGACATGGATCTTCGAGTGGATCGAGCGCTATGGACGGGGCAAGGGGCCGGGCTGGACTCCCGATCTGACCGGGCGGCGGATCATCCGCTGGATCAACCATGCGCTGCTTGTTCTGAACGGTCAGGACCGGGCGGCATCGGATGCCTATTTCCGCTGCCTTGGCCGCCAGACCATTTTCCTGTCGCGCCGCTGGAAGGCCGCAGCACCTGGCCTGCCCCGGTTCGAGGCGCTGACCGGGCTCGTCTATGCCGGTCTTTCGCTGACCGGGATGGAGCGCCATGTCACCTCGGCCTCGGCCGCCCTTGGCCGGGAATGCGAGCGTGAGATTGATGCCGAAGGCGGCATCCCGACCCGGAACCCCGAGGAACTGCTGGAGGTCTTCACGCTTCTGACCTGGGCCGCGACGGCTTTGGCAGAGGCGGGCCGCACGCCTGCGAAGCCGCATCTGGCGGCGATCGAACGGATCGCGCCGACGCTCAGGGCCTTGCGCCATGCCGATGGCGGTCTGGCGCGGTTTCAGGGCGGCGGGCGTGGGCTGGAGGGCCGCCTTGATCAGGCCCTGGCCAATGCCGGTGGCCGGGCGCTGACCGCGCATGGGCTGGCCATGGGCTATGCCCGCCTCGCCTCTGGCCGGACCACGGTGATCGTCGATGCCGCCCCTCCGCCGAAGGGCCGGGCCTCGGTCAATGCGCATGCCTCCACCCTTGCGATGGAGCTGACCTCGGGCCGCCGCCCGGTTGTCGTCAACTGCGGTTCTGGTCTGAGTTTCGGACCCGAATGGCGCCGGGCCGGGCGTGCCACGCCGTCGCATTCGACGCTCGCCATTCAGGGTTTTTCGTCCTCCCGCCTTGCCGCCGAAGGCGCGCGGAGCGAGTTTTCCGATGTGCCGGAACAGGTCTGGGCGCGGCCCGAATCCGATGCCTTCGGCCGTCGTCTTACGGCCGGGCACAATGGCTATGTGCCGACCCATGGGCTGAGCCACATCCGCCAGTTGTTCCTGTCGACCGATGGCCGGACGCTGACCGGCGAGGATGCGCTGGGCGCGATGACCGTGGCCGACCGGCGCCGCTACGAGACGATCATGGAGCGCACCAAGCATCAGGGCGTGCCGTTCGATCTGCGGTTTCACCTGCATCCCGATGTCGATGCCGCGCTCGACCTCGGCGGGACGGCGGTGTCGATGGCGCTGAAATCCGGCGAGATCTGGATTTTCCGCCATGACGGCACGGCGGAACTCACGCTGGAACCTTCGGTCTATCTCGAAACCGGGCGGCTGAAGCCGCGCGCGACGAAACAGATCGTGCTTTCGGCCCATGTCCTCGATTATGCGCTGCAACTGGGCTGGACCTTGGCCAAGGCACAGGATACCCCACAGGCCATCCGCGACACCGAGCGCGATGAAGATGTGACCGCCGAATAAAGGACGCTGCCCTTGACCGAAAACGCCGCCCAACTGGCCCCGATCGCCCGTGCCCTGATCTCTGTTTCCGACAAGACCGGGCTTCTGGATTTCGCTAAGGGGCTGGCCGAGAGGGGGGTGGAGCTTCTGTCCACCGGCGGGACCTCGGCGATGCTGCGTGAGGCAGGGCTGACGGTCCGCGATGTTGCCGATGTGACGGGTTTTCCCGAGATGATGGATGGTCGCGTGAAGACGCTGCACCCCAAGGTCCATGGCGGCTTGCTGGCGCTGCGCGACAATGCGGGTCACGTCGCGGCGATGCAGGAGCACGGGATCGAGCCGATCGATCTTCTGGTCGTCAATCTCTACCCGTTTGAGGCGACGGTGGCGAAGGGTGCGGACTACGACACCTGCGTCGAAAACATCGACATCGGCGGCCCGGCGATGATCCGGGCTGCGGCCAAGAACCACGCCCATGTGGCCGTGGTCGTGGACCCCGAGGACTATGGCAAGGTCCTGGGTGACATGGACCAGCATGGCGGCAAGACGTGCCCGAAGTTTCGCCGCAAGCTCGCACAACGGGCCTATGCGCGCACTGCGGCCTATGACGCGGCCGTGTCGAACTGGCTGGCCGGTGCCATCGGCGATGCGGCACCGCGCCGCCGCGCCTTTGCCGGGACTTTGGCCCAGACCCTGCGCTATGGCGAGAACCCGCATCAGTCGGCCGCGTTCTACACCGACGGCTCGGTTCGCCCGGGCGTTTCGACAGCGGTCCAGCATCAGGGCAAGGAACTGAGCTACAACAATATCAACGATACCGACGCGGCCTTTGAACTGGTGGCTGAATTCGACCCGGCCGAGGGCCCGGCTTGCGCGATTATCAAGCACGCCAATCCCTGCGGCGTGGCGCGCGGCGCGACGCTTCTGGAGGCTTACAAGGCCGCCTATGACTGCGACCGCACCTCGGCCTTTGGCGGTATCGTGGCGCTGAACCGGGTTCTGGATGCGGCGACGGCGGAAGAAATCTGCCGGATTTTCACTGAAGTCGTGATCGCGCCGGGTGCCGACGATGCGGCCATGAGTATTTTTGCCAAGAAGAAGAACCTGCGGCTTCTGACGACGGTCGGCGTGCCCGACCCGAAAGCCCCGGGCCTCGCCTTCCGGCAGGTTTCTGGCGGCTTCCTCGTGCAGGACCGTGACAACGGCTTCGTTGTGCCCGCCGACCTGAAGGTGGTGACCAAGCGCGCCCCAAGCGCTGCGGAGCTTGCCGACCTTCTCTTCGCCTGGAAAGTCGCCAAGCATGTCAAGTCGAATGCCATTGTCTATGTGAAGGACGGTGCGACCATGGGCATCGGCGCCGGGCAGATGAGCCGGGTGGATTCAACCCGCATCGCGGCGCGCAAATCGGCCGACATGGCCGAGGCGCTTGGGCTGGCCGAACCGACCGTGAAGGGTTCCGTCGTCGCCTCAGATGCCTTCTTCCCCTTCCCCGATGGCCTCTTGACCGCAGCCGAGGCCGGTGCAACAGCGGTGATCCAGCCCGGCGGCTCCATGCGCGATGACGAGGTTATCGCGGCGGCGGATGAAGCAGGTCTTGCCATGGTCTTCACCGGCCAACGGCATTTCCGGCACTGAGGACGCAGATGCGGCTCGTGATCTATGTGATGGCGGCGACACTGGTCCTCGATCAGGCGTCGAAATTCTTTGTCGTCCATATGCTTGACCTCTGGTCGCGCAACGAGATTGCCGTTCTGCCCGGCTGGTTCACCCTGCGGATGGCCTGGAATCAGGGGATCAATTTCGGCCTTCTGTCGAATTCGAACGAGATCACGCGCTGGGGCCTCATCCTGATGGCCATCGCCATATCGGCCTGGGTCTGGCTCTGGGTCCGTCGCGAACCGCATCGGCCTGTGATCAAGGTCGCGGCCGGCCTTCTGATCGGCGGCGCGCTGGGCAATGTCGTCGACCGGATCGCCTATGGCGCGGTGGCCGATTTCCTGAACATGTCGGTGCCGGGGCTTTACAACCCGTATTCGTTCAACGTGGCCGATATCGCGATCTTTGCCGGTGCGATCGGTCTCGTGCTGTTCACCGGGCGGGAGAAGACCCCGTGACGTGCGCGATGACATGCGCTAAACGAAGGCAAGGCAGGTGAGGGAGAAACCCATGGCGGCAAGACTTGGCATGCGCAGCATCGCGATCATGGGCGCGGTTCTGGTGCTGTCCGCCTGTGGCGGCAAGGAGAAAGACCCCAAGCTGCTGAATATCCGCTCGGCCAGCCGGGCGCCGGACGAATTCACTGTCCTGCCCACTAAGCCGCTGCAACTGCCCGAGGATCTGGCGAGCCTGCCCGAGCCCACGCCCGGCGGCACCAACATCACCGACCCGACGCCCGAGGCCGATGCGGTCGCGGCCCTTGGCGGCAATCCGGCGGCACTTGCCCAGACCGGCATCTCGGCGGGCAATGGCGGGCTTGTGTCCTACGCCTCCCGTTTCGGCGCGTCTTCGGATATCCGTCAGGTTCTGGCCGCCGAAGACCTTGAATACCGCCGCAAGAACGACGGACGGCTTCTGGAACGCGCCTTCAACGTCAATGTCTACTTCCGCGCCTATGCGCCGATGTCGCTTGACCAGTATGCCGAACTGGAACGCTGGCGGCGGATTGGCGTCCGCACAGTCGGTGCGCCGCCGGAAGAGACGCTGGAAGACAACTGACATCACCTCTCTGTCACCGGCCTTGACGCCGACGCTTGCTCGGTTACCTCTCTTGTTGGACCGAGGGAGTTAGACATGTTCCACATCCTGCGCCCGGCGATACTCGCCGTGCTTACCGCCCTTCCCGCCATGGCCGAGGAGGTGACGACCTTCACCCTGCCCAATAACCTGGAGGTGGTTGTAATTGAGGATCATCGCGCGCCGGTCGTTGTGCAGATGGTCTGGTACCGCGCCGGGGCGGCGGATGAAAAACCGGGTGTCTCGGGCATTGCGCATTACCTTGAACACCTGATGTTCAAGGGCACCGACACGCTCGCGCCGGGTGAGTTTTCAAGAACCGTCGAGGACAATGGCGGGTCGGACAACGCCTTCACCTCGTGGGATTACACGGGCTATTTCCAGCGCATCGCCGCAGACCGGCTGGAACTGGTGATGCGGATGGAAGCCGACCGCATGCGCAACCTTAAACTGACCGAGGATGACTGGCAGACCGAGCGGGAGGTTGTCATCGAGGAACGCAACCAGCGCATAGATAGCGATCCCGGCGCGATCTTTGGCGAACAGCGCCGCGCGGCGCAGTATCTCAACCATCCCTACGGAACGCCCATCATCGGCTGGCGGCAAGAGATGGAGCAACTGACCCGGCAGGACGCGCTCGACTGGTATCAGCGCTACTATGCGCCAAATAACGCGATTCTGGTCGTGGCGGGCGATGTGACCCCGGAACAGGTGCGGCAACTGGCAGAAACCTATTACGGGCCGCTGGAGCCAAGCGAGGGGATCGCGGTGCGCAAGCGCCCGCAGGAACCGCCGCAACTGGCTGAACGACGCCTGACCTATTCCGATCCGCGCGTGTCGCAGCCCTATGTGACGCGCAGCTACCTTGCCCCTGAACGCGATCCGGGCGACCAGACCAAGGCCGCGGCCCTGACGATCCTCGCCGATCTTCTGGGCGGCGATGGCCAGACCTCGGTCCTTGCGCGGAAACTGCAATTCGACCGCAAGCTCGCCATCTATACCTCGGCGCATTATGACGGCACGTCCTATGACGATACGACCTTCAACCTTGTCGTTGTGCCTGCCGAGGGCGTCAGCCTTGATGAGGCCGAAAACGCGATGGACGAGGTTCTGGCGGAGTTTATTGAAACCGGCGTAGACCCGGCCGCCTTTGCGCGGGTCAAGACCCGCATCCATGCCGCGATGATCTATGCCCAGGACGATGTCGGCGGTCTTGCGCGCCGCTATGGCGAGGCGCTGACGACCGGGCTGACGGTCGCCGATGTGCAGGCCTGGCCCGAGGTGCTGGATTCGGTGACCGAGGCGGATGTTATTGCCGCCGCGACCGAGGTTTTTGACCGCCGCCGCGCGGTGACCGGCTGGACCATGCGGGCCGGCGAGGAAGAGGTGATGCAATGATCCGGGTTCTGTTCGCCGCCTGTCTGGCCCTTGTCACAGCACTGCCCGCAAGTGCCGTCGAGATACGCGAGGTGACCTCGCCCGGTGGGATCAAGGCCTGGTTGGTGGAGGAGCATTCGATTCCCTTCACCGCGCTGGAGCTTCGCTTCAAGGGTGGCACCAGCCTCGATCAGCCCGGCAAGCGCGGGGCCACGGTCCTGATGATGGGCCTGTTGGAAGAGGGCGCGGGCGACCTCGACAGCCAGGGATTCGCCGAGGCGCGCGACGCGCTGGCGGCGCAGTTCAGTTTCGACGCGCATGATGACGCGGTTTCGATCTCGGCCCGGATGCTGAGCGAGAACCGGGGCGAGGCGGTGGCATTGCTGAAAACGGCGCTGACGGAACCGCGTTTCGACGATGACGCGGTCGCGCGGGTCAAGGCGCAGGTTGTGTCCATCATCCAGTCGGATGAGAAGGACCCCAATACCATTGCCGCGCGCAGTTTTGATGGGCTGGCCTTTGGCGATCACCCCTATGGCACGTCGCGCAACGGCACGATTGACAGCATGGCGGCGCTGACCCGTGACGACCTGATTGCTGCTCACGCCGGGGTTCTGGCGCGCGACCGGGTCTATGTCTCGGCCGTCGGGGACATCACCGAGGCGGAACTCGGCGCGCTTCTGGATGATCTTCTGGGCGGATTGCCGGAAACCGGAGCGCCGATGCCGGCGCGGGCGGAACTGGGCCTGACGGGTGGCGTCACGGTGATCGACTTTGCCTCTCCGCAATCGGTTGTGACTTTCGGTCATGGCGGGATCAAGCGTGACGACCCGGACTTTTTCACCGCCTATGTCCTTAACCAGATCCTCGGCGCCGGTGGCTTCGGTTCGCGCCTGATGGACGAGGTGCGCGAGAAGCGCGG
The DNA here is from genome assembly GCF_025751495.1 of Albidovulum litorale. Lineage (GTDB taxonomy): Bacteria > Pseudomonadota > Alphaproteobacteria > Rhodobacterales > Rhodobacteraceae > Albidovulum > Albidovulum litorale. The sequence continues at coordinate 348,739 of NZ_JAOWKZ010000004.1, forward strand.
GCTGACCTATGGCATCTACACCTATCTTGCGCCGATGGACCTGGCCGAGACCTGGCAGGGCGGCTTTTCCTCGGCCAATGAAAAGGTCGCCGAGGCGATTGAGGTGGTGCGTGCCGAATGGGCGCGGATGGTGGCAGATGGCGTCACCGAGGCTGAACTGGAGGCCGCGAAGACCTATCTGACCGGCTCATATCCCCTTCGCTTCGACGGCAATGGCCCGATTGCCGATATTCTTGTCGGCATGCAGATCGAGGAATTGCCAACGAGCTATGTCAACGACCGCAACGCCTATATCGAGGCGGTGACGCTGGACGATATCCGCCGTGTGGCGGTCCGTCTTTTGAAGCCCGAGGACCTGCGGTTCGTGGTCGTGGGGCGGCCTGTCGGGCTGGAAGCGTCGAACTGATCCGAAACATCGAGGGCCTGTAAGAGATAGCGGCCGCCGGGGAAAGCCCCGGGGGCGCCCCGTTCAGCACCCGGCGGCTTGCAGGGCTTTCAGTGCGGCGTCGCCTTGCGCCTTCGGGATATAGCGCGACCAGTTCATGATCCACAACTTGCCATTGTCGGAGCGGTTCACGAAGACCCAGTCCAGCGAACCGTCTTCGCCGAACTTGATAAGGCGCGCGCGCGATGTTTCCTCGATCATGCGCCCCGCCCCCGGGATCAGATCCGTCAGGCTCTGATTGAAGGAGCGGATATCCATGGACTGCATCTGTTCGCGAAAGAAGCTCTCTGCCTCCCGGCCGGGCAGTTCGAAGCGCACAAGTTCATTCGTTCCCAGGACGATCGGCGCGCCCCGTTCCGCCGTCTTGCGGCGATTGTCATACATGGAGATTACGTCCGGCGCGAGCATGTCCACGTCATGTTGGTGCATAATGCGGTCCTGCGAATGCCAGATCACCTTATCGGTCGACGGTCTGAACAGCAGCGCCATATTCAGATGCCCGATGCTAAGCAGGACATCGCCACGCTTCGCTATCTCCCCGTCGAAGGTCACGGGCTCTATGTCGTTTAGGTGGAGAGGGTCCAGCACCGCGTTGTCATAGTCGTAGGCCCGATTCTCCAGGCCGGCGTCGACCAGCATCTCGAGCACAGATTTGGCGTAGAGGATCTCTCCGTCGGGATTCAGCTGGACGATGTGGTCATCGAAGGTATTGGGCCCCCAGCCGTAGCCCTTGACGGGTGTAGGGGCGGTCCCTGGTGTCCAGATCGTGCCGTCTGGCGACATCTCGGTGCTGTGGTGGAAGGCAAATTCAGCGTTGACCCAGTAAGGGGTGCCGCAGGCATTGACGCGGTAGAGCGCGCCGTAGTGGTTGTTGAGAATGATCGAGCCATCTGCCATCAGCACCGGGTGCTGAGTCCTGAGCGAACTGGAATCCCCCTCCAACGGGGGCTTGGAGAAGCCGTTGCCGCCCTCGAAGGCGAAGGTCTGCGGGTCGTCGAAGGTCCAGCGGTGCAGCGGCGCGCCCTCTCCTTCCCGGTAGAGTTCCACAACGCTCCAGCCGATGTCGCCATTGTACCGGCTCACGAGCACGTACTGCGGGTTGGCGGGCGTGCGCGCGAAGGTGAACCCGAAGGGTTCGTCGAATTCGGCTTTCACCTCGTGCTGATCCAGCAACAATTCGCCCGAAAGTATCTGCTTCACCGTTGTGGGGACCTTGGCAATGGTCACGGCCGCCGCCGCGACAGGGCCAAAGCGCTGTCCGCCTGAGGCCCTGTGAAATACCATCCAGCCAAAGGCCCAGGAGAGCAGAAGCATCAGGATGATGACGGCAATCAGCCAGCGGAGTTCGATCTTCCTGGACAAAAACCGTTCCATTATTACATCCCGAAATCTCGTTGCTCCGCTTTTCCGTCCTTATGGAGATAAAGTGAAACCATTGTGATAGAAAGTCCTTTGGAGCAGGTCCAGCGGGAAAGGAGGCCTTCCTCCCGCTTCGGGGTGCCGATGATCGTAAGCGCTACGCCGCCCCCTATCCGGCGAGCCGTCGTTTTCCAGACGCTTGGCGAAGCGTCGTGCTTTGCTGCGGGCCCGCAGATTCCTCCAAGAGAAAGCGATCGCGATCAAAAACGACATTCGTGGTCTTCTTCGCAACTTCGGTCTCAAGGTCGGTGTTGTATCTCCGGCGAGCTTTCCGAACGCCCCCAGGTGCTGACGGTGTCTGGCCTTGGTCAAGTTCTTGATCCCGTCCGACTGATCAAGCCAGCGATGGGTCGTTGCTTTGATCGAGGTTCCGGTTAGGGGGGCGCCTCTTTCAGGGTATCTCCCCGGCTTGCTGGTCGGATTAAGCGTGGCTCTAGGAGGTTCTTTCAGATTTCCTCACGTGCATCGTCGCGCCGTCTTAGGGCTTACTTGAGGCACTTCGTCCCAAAGCCGCGGACCACTTCCTTCTCACCTGCCGCCTTCTGCAATTCGGTCGGCACGGAGTATCTCACGGCGTAACTTGAGCCGCGCTTGAAGATGAATCTAGGGAGGCTGACGGGGGCTAAGCGAGTCGCTTTTTGTAACGATTTTGAAGCCATCTAAGGGCACTTTCCGCTGTTACTGCGGTCCGCTAACCCTTCGATTTCATTAGATGACTGGTGCCCAGGAGAGGACTCGAACCTCCACGCCTTGCGGCACACGGACCTGAACCGTGCGCGTCTACCAATTCCGCCACCTGGGCAGGTGTCGTGGGGCGCGATGTACAGAGGGCGCGGGGGACTGTCAACGGGGTCTTCGTCAAATCCGCGCTGCGATCATTCGCGCCTTGTTTGCCGGGGGCTCAGGCGCTAATCAGGGGCCAAAGCGAGAGATTGCCGGAGGCCCTGAAATGTCCAAGCTGGTCACGATTTACGGCGGTTCGGGATTCGTCGGGCGCTACATCGCCCGGCGCATGGCGAAAGAGGGCTGGCGCGTCCGCGTGGCCTGCCGCCGTCCGAACGAGGCCCTGTTCGTCAAGCCCTATGGCGCCGTTGGTCAGGTCGAGCCGGTCTTCTGCAATATCCGTGACGACGCGTCCGTTGCCGCCGCGATGGCGGGGGCCGATGCTGTGGTGAACTGCGTTGGCACCTTCGACAAGAGCGGGCGCAATAATTTCGACGCCGTGCAGGTCGAAGGCGCGGGCCGGATTGCCCGGATCGCCGCCAAGACCGGCGTCGCGACCATGGTTCATATCTCGGCCATCGGTGCCGATGCGCTGAGCGACTGCGATTATTCCCGCACCAAGGCCGAGGGCGAGGCGGCGGTCAAGGCTGCCTTCCCCGGCGCGCTGATCCTGCGGCCTTCGGTGATTTTCGGACCCGAGGACGGGTTCTTCAACCGCTTCGCCGGGATGAGCCGTTTCGGTCCGGTCCTGCCGGTTGTGGGTGCTGCGACGAAGTTCCAGCCGGTCTATGTCGACGATGTGGCTGCGGCAGCGGTGAAGGGCATCCTAGGTCAAGCCTCGGGCACCTACGAGCTTGGCGGACCGGATGTCGCGAGCTTCCGCGAGCTGATGGAGGAGATGCTGACGGTGATCCATCGCCGCCGGCTGATCGTGAACATGCCGTTCTGGATGGCCCGCATCATGGCGGCGGTGCTGGATTTCGGGTCTCTGATTACCGGCGGACTGATCACCAACAAGATCCTGACCCGCGATCAGGTTAAGTCGCTGCGCGTCGACAATGTCGTGGCCAAGGGCGCCAAGGGACTTGCCGATCTGGGGATCGAGGCCACGCCGACCGACGCGGTCGTGCCCGATTATCTCTGGCGGTTCCGTCCCTCGGGTCAGTACGACGCGATCAAGGCTTCGGCCCGGAACCTGCGGCACAGCGACTGATCGCGCCCCTGAGGGGCTTTGATGGCCTTCGCAGCATAAGAAAGCCCCGCCATGAGTGACCCTACGCTGAGCGCCCTGATCCTCGGGATTCTGGAGGGGCTGACTGAGTTCATCCCGGTTTCCTCCACCGGGCATATCCTGCTGGCGGGCCATTTCATCGGCTTTGAAAGTGCCGGAAAAACCTTCGAGGTTGTCATCCAGCTTGGCGCGGTTCTGGCGGTGCTGGGGGTCTATGCGGCGAAGATCGGCCGGACGGTGGCGGGTTTGCCCACCGACCCCCATGCGCGGCGCTTTGCGGGGTCCATTCTGCTGGCCTTCCTGCCTGCCGTCGTGGTCGGCGTTCTGGCCCATGACGTGATCAAGGAAGTGCTTTTTGAAAGCCCGCGCCTGATCGCTACCATGCTGATCCTCGGCGGTATTGTTCTTCTGGTTGTCGACCGGCTGCCGCTGGTGCCGCGCCATCACGATTCGGAACGGTTCCCGCTGCGGATGGCGCTCGGGATTGGGGTGATCCAGTGTCTGGCGATGATCCCCGGCGTGTCGCGGTCGGGTGCCACAATTGTCGGTGCGCTGGCCTTCGGGGCTGACAAGAGATCGGCTGCCGAGTTCTCGTTCTTCCTGTCGATGCCGACCATGGCGGGGGCATTTGCCTATGACCTCTACAAGAACCGCGATGTTCTCGACATGAGTGCCATGGGCGAAATTGCCATAGGTTTTGCCGCTGCTTTCGTCGCGGCCATCCTCGTTGTCCGCTGGCTGCTCGGCTATGTCAGCCGCCATGGCTACGCGCTCTTTGGCTGGTGGCGAATCATCGTCGGATCGGTGGTTCTGGCGGCCCTGAGCATGGGGTATTGACATATAGGTATCTCATACTGACCTAATTTCGGTCAAAAATGCTGCTATAACTGTCCTGCGGTCGAAAAATCCTTGAATTAGGTCAGTATATCTGACTTTTATTCCGGACGGGGCGGGAGTAGCAATGCGCACCCTGCTGATTTCCGCCGGAAAGGACCCGTCATGGCACAGAATCGTATGCTGCAATTCGTGACCGTCCCGAAGGCGATGCCGGACAAGCGTGACGCCAATGTGCGGGCGCAGGATTTCCACGAGATTTACCGCGAGTTCGCCGACGCCAAGGCCGCCGAACAGGCGGGCCGGTGCAGCCAGTGCGGCGTGCCCTACTGCCAGACCCATTGCCCGCTTCACAACAACATCCCCGACTGGCTGCGCCTGACCGCCGAGGGCCGCTTGCAGGAGGCTTATGAGCTGAGCCAGGCCACCAATACCTTCCCCGAGATCTGCGGCCGCATCTGCCCGCAGGACCGGCTGTGCGAAGGCAATTGCGTGATCGAGCAGTCGGGCCACGGCACCGTCACTATCGGCGCGATCGAGAAGTACATCACCGACACCGCCTGGGACATGGGCTGGGTCAAGCCGGTGAAACCGCGCGAGGAGCGGGCCGAAAGCGTCGCGATCATCGGCGCCGGGCCGGGCGGCCTTGCCGCCGCCGACGCGCTGCGCCGTCAGGGCGTGCAGGTCACGGTCTATGACCGTTACGACCGCGCGGGCGGCCTGCTGACCTACGGCATCCCCGGCTTCAAGCTGGAAAAGGACGTGGTGATGAACCGGATCGCCCAGCTGGAGCAGGGCGGCGTGCAGTTCCAGCTGAACTGCAATGTGGGCGAGGACATCGCCTTTGACGCCATCCGCGGCAAGCATGATGCGGTGATCATCGCCACCGGCGTCTATAAAAGCCGCGATCTGGGCGGGCCGAATGCCGAGGCCGAGGGCATCGTGCGCGCCATCGACTACCTGACCGCCTCGAACCGCAAGTCCTTCGGCGACGAGGTGCCGGAGTTTGACTCTGGTGAGCTGGATGCCAAGGGCAAGCGCGTCGTTGTCATCGGCGGCGGCGATACCGCGATGGACTGTGTGCGCACCGCGATCCGGCAGGGCGCGCAATCCGTGAAATGCCTTTATCGCCGCGACCGGGCCAACATGCCGGGATCGCAGCGCGAGGTCGCGAATGCCGAGGAAGAGGGCGTCGAATTCGTCTGGCTGACCGCGCCCAAGGGCTTTACCGCAGGCGACGCGGTCGAGGGGGTGCTGGTCGAGCGCATGCGCCTTGGCGCGCCCGATGCGACGGGCCGTCAGGCGCCGGAGGTGATCGAGGGCGCGGATTATATCGAAGAGGCCGATCTGGTGATCAAGGCGTTGGGCTTTGAACCCGAGGACCTGCCGCAGCTTTGGGGCACCGAGGGACTGGAAGTGACCCGCTGGGGTACGATCAAGGCCAATTTCGGCACCCATGCGACCAGCCTGCCGGGCGTCTATGCGGTGGGCGATATCGTGCGGGGCGCGAGCCTTGTCGTCTGGGCGATCCGCGACGGGCGCGAGGCGGCGGAGAGCGTGCTGGGATATCTGAACGAGGTACAGGCCGTGGCGGCGGAGTAAGCGGCCTGTCGGCGGGACGTCGGCAACCTGTCGGCAAAACGTATGGCAACCGGTGCGGTAACGGCGTGGCAAGCACTATGAATGGGTCAGGGGACCTGACCCGGAGAATGAAGGAAGTCTGAACGTGGCACATCCCGGCGGAATCCTCGGCCTTGGCGCTCTGGCGCTCATCTTCACACTGCCCGCGCATGCCGGCGGCAAGTTCGCTGCACCGGCAGGCTGCGAAGTCTATGCGACGGTGCAGATGCGCGAATGTCAGGTCTCGCAGCACTACCGCTGCGCACATGACGCGCCCGGCGATCAGTGGGCGACCTATCTTGATGGCGAGGGGCCCTATTATTCCAGCCGCATCGATGCCGAGACGCGCTGGCTGGAGAGCTATGATCTTTATAGTGGCGAGACCGACCGGCTCATGTCCGAGGTCGATCCGGCCTCCTTCACCACGCTGATCACGACGGGCCGTGACGATTACGATTTCACCACCGAAAGCAATTCCGGCAACGTGGTGCGCTATTCTGGCCATGACCGGCTGACGGGCGAAAAGGTGGTGATCGACGGGGTCACGCTGGAACGCACCAAGTTCGACCTGACCGCGCGGAACGCGGCGGGCGAGGTGCTGTGGACCCGCAAGGGCCAGCAGTTGATCCACCGCGACTGGCGCATCTTCTTCGCCGACCGGGAGACGTTCGAGAATACCGCCGGCGAAAGCAGCGAGTCGGTCAGCACGCCGGTGGTTTTCGCATTGCCGGGTGAGAAGGGCTTTCTGTCCGCCGATCCGCAATATGACTGCAACATGACGATGACTGAAGCGGTCCTGCCCGGTGAAGGGATCAGGCCATGACCGGGGCATTGAATGGCCAGTGCATGTGCGGCGCGGTGACGGTCACGATGGTGCCCGCCAAGCCCGAGATCCATGCCTGCCATTGTTCGATGTGCCGCCGCTGGACCGGCAGCGCCTTTCTTGAGATCGACGCTGCGCCCGGCACGCTGAAGGCCGACGGGCCGGTGGGGTCTTTCAAGTCGTCGGACTGGGCGGAGCGGGCAAGCTGCGGCACGTGTGGATCGCCGCTCTGGTACCGGCTGACCGATCCGAAGGTGGATTTCCATGCGGTGTCGGCGGGGCTCTTTGAGGATACGGGCTTTGCGCTCACCAAGGAAATCTACATCGACCGCAAGCCTTCGGGCTTTGCCTATGCGGGCGATCATCTGCGGATGACGGAACAGGAATTTCTCGCCTCGATCGGGGTGAATGCAGAAGGAGACAACCAATGACGCGGTTTGGGTCGGACTGGGTGGCGGCTGAGGAAGCCAAGCGTCAGTGGATGGATGAGAACTCGCTTTACCGCGAGACGGATGAGCATTCGTCCTGCGGCGTGGGTCTGGTCGTGTCGATCAACGGCAAGGCCAGCCGCAAGGTTGTGGAAAACGGCATTGATGCGCTGAAAGCCGTCTGGCACCGGGGCGCCGTCGATGCCGATGGCAAAACCGGAGACGGCGCGGGCATTCATGTGCAAATCCCGGTCAAGTTCTTCTACGATCAGGTCCGCCGCACGGGTCACGAGCCGGATTTCGGCAAGCTGATCGCGGTGGGCCAGATCTTCCTGCCGCGCACCGATTTCGGGGCGCAGGAGCGGTGCCGGACCATCGTGGAGACGGAAGTGCTGCGCATGGGCCATTACATCTATGGCTGGCGCCATGTGCCGGTGAACACCGAGGTTCTGGGCGAGAAGGCCAATGCGACGCGGCCCGAGATCGAGCAGATCCTGATCCGCTGTGAAAAAGACATCAGCCGCGAGCAGTTCGAGCGTGAGCTTTACATCATCCGCCGCCGGATCGAGAAGGCGGCCCTGGCCGCGCAGATCGGTGGGCTTTACCTTTGCTCGCTTTCCTGTCGGTCGATCATCTACAAGGGCATGATGCTGGCCGAGCAGGTGGCCGATTTCTATCCCGACCTGATGGACGAACGGTTCGAGAGCGCCTTTGCCATCTATCACCAGCGCTATTCCACGAACACCTTCCCGCAATGGGCGCTGGCGCAGCCCTTCCGCATGTTGGCCCATAACGGCGAGATCAACACGCTGAAGGGCAACGTCAACTGGATGAAGAGCCATGAGATCCGCATGGCCTCTTCCGCCTTCGGCGAGGCGGCCGAGGATATCAAGCCGATCATTCCGGGCGGCAGCTCGGATTCCGGGGCGCTGGACGCGGTCTTTGAGGTTCTGGTGCGCGCGGGCCGTTCCGCGCCGATGGCCAAGACGATGCTGGTGCCCGAGGCGTGGTCGAAATCCACCATCGAACTGCCGAAGCCCTGGGTCGACATGTATTCCTATTGCAACGCGGTGATGGAGCCCTGGGACGGGCCCGCTGCGCTTGCCATGACCGATGGCCGCTGGGTCTGCGGCGGGCTGGACCGGAACGGGCTGCGCCCGATGCGCTACGTGCTGACGGGCGACGGGCTGCTGATCGCGGGGTCCGAGGCGGGTATGGTGCCGGTCGATGAGATGATGGTGCGCGAGAAGGGCGCGCTCGGCCCCGGCCAGATGATCGCGGTCGATATGGAAGAGGGCAAGCTCTACCATGACCGGGCGATCAAGGACCGGCTGGCGGGCTCGCAGCCCTTCGGCGACTGGATCAACAAGGTCGTGGACCTCAATGCGCTGATGCGCGATGTGCCGGAAAAGCATGTCTTCGAGGGCGCCGATCTGCGCAAGCGCCAGATCGCGGCGGGTTATTCGCTGGAAGAGATCGAGCAGGTTCTGGCGCCGATGGCCGAGGATGGCAAGGAAATGGTCGCCTCCATGGGGGACGATACGCCTGCCGCGGTTCTGTCGAAGCAGTACCGGCCGCTGTCGCACTTCTTCCGCCAGAACTTCAGCCAGGTCACGAACCCGCCCATCGACTCGCTTCGCGAGGCGCGGGTGATGAGCCTCAAGACCCGGTTCGGGAACCTCAAGAACGTGCTGGACGAGGATTCAAGCCAGACCGAAATCCTCGTGCTGGAAAGCCCGTTCATCGCCAATGCCGAGTTCGACGAGATGGTGCGCCAGTTCGGTGACAACGTCGCGGTGATCGACTGCACCTTCCCGGCCGGTCATGAACAGGACGTGTTGCGGCAGGGGCTGGAGCGGATCCGGGCCGAAGCCGAGGATGCGGTGCGCTCGGGGGCGGGCCATATCGTGCTGACCGACCAGCATCAGGGCGAAGGCAAGGTGGCAATGCCGATGATCCTTGCGACGAGCGCCGTGCATAGCTGGTTGACGCGCAAGGGGTTGCGCACCTTCTGCTCGCTCAATGTGCGGGCGGCGGAATGCATCGACCCGCATTATTTCGCGGTGCTGATCGGTTGTGGGGCGACCACGGTCAACGCCTACCTCGCGCAGGACACCATCGCCGACCGCATCCGGCGCGGGCTGATCGAGGGGTCGCTGATCGACGCGATGCGTCGCTACCGCGATGCCATCGACGCGGGCCTGCTGAAGATCATGTCGAAAATGGGGATTTCGGTGATCTCCTCCTATCGCGGCGGTCTGAACTTTGAGGCCGTGGGGCTCTCGCGCGCGATGGTCGCCGAGTACTTCCCGGGCATGCACAGCCGCATTTCGGGCATCGGTACCTCGGGCATCCAGCACAAGATGGCGGAGGTCCATGCCAAGGGCTGGAAGGGCGGCACCGACGTTCTGCCCATCGGCGGTTTCTACAAGGCGCGGCGCACGGGCGAAAAGCACGCCTGGGAAGCGCAGACGATGCATCTTCTGCAATCGGCCTGCGACCGCGCGTCCTATGACCTCTGGAAGCAGTATTCGGCGACGATGCGGGCGAACCCGCCGATCCATCTGCGCGACCTTCTGGACATCAAGCCTTTGGGCCGTCCGGTGCCGATTGAAGAGGTGGAAAGCATCACCTCGATCCGCAAGCGCTTCGTGACGCCGGGCATGTCATTGGGGGCACTCAGCCCCGAGGCGCACAAGACGCTGAACGTGGCGATGAACCGGATCGGCGCGAAATCCGACAGCGGCGAGGGCGGCGAGGACCCGGCGCATTTCCTGCCGGAACCGAACGGCGACAACCCGTCGGCCAAGATCAAGCAGGTGGCCTCGGGTCGCTTCGGCGTGACGGCGGAGTACCTCAACGCCTGCGAGGAGCTGGAGATCAAGGTCGCGCAGGGCGCCAAGCCCGGCGAGGGCGGGCAGTTGCCCGGCATGAAGGTGACTAAGCTGATCGCGCGGCTCAGGCATTCGACGCCCGGCGTGACGCTGATTTCGCCGCCGCCGCATCACGATATCTATTCGATCGAGGATCTGGCGCAGCTGATCTACGATCTCAAACAGATCAACCCGCGCGCCAAGGTGACGGTGAAACTGGTGGCGTCCTCGGGCGTCGGCACGATTGCGGCGGGCGTGGCCAAGGCCAAGGCCGATGTGATCCTGATTTCGGGCCATAATGGCGGCACGGGGGCGTCCCCGGCGACCAGCATCAAATATGCCGGCCTGCCGTGGGAGATGGGCCTGACCGAGGCGCATCAGGTTCTGGCGATGAACAAGCTGCGCGAGCGGATCACGCTGAGGACCGATGGCGGTTTGCGGACCGGCCGGGACATCGTCATCGCGGCGATGATGGGGGCCGAGGAATATGGCATCGGCACTGCCGCCCTGATCGCGATGGGCTGCATCATGGTGCGTCAGTGCCAGTCGAACACCTGCCCGGTCGGCGTCTGCACCCAGAACGAGGAGCTTCGCAAGAAGTTCACCGGATCGGCCGACAAGGTGGTGAACCTCATCACCTTCTACGCGCAGGAAGTGCGGGAAATCCTTGCCCAGATCGGTGCGCGGTCGCTCGATGAGGTGATCGGGCGGGCTGATCTGCTCAGCCAAGTCAGCCGGGGGTCGGCGCATCTCGATGACCTCGACCTCAATCCCCTGCTGATCACCGTCGATGGTGCGGACAAGATCGTCTATGACCGGTCGAAGCCGCGCAACGTGGTGCCCGATACGCTGGATGCAGAGATCATCCGCGATGGCGCGCGGTTCTTCGAGGAAGGCGAGAAGATGCAGCTTTCCTATGCGGTACGGAATACGCACCGCACCATCGGCACGCGGGCCTCTTCGCTGATCGTGAAGAATTTCGGGATGCGCAACGCGCTGCAACCCGATCACCTGACGGTCAAGCTGACAGGAAGTGCCGGTCAGTCGCTGGGCGCTTTCGCGGCACCGGGGATCAAGCTGGAAGTGTCGGGCGACGCCAACGACTATGTCGGCAAGGGCCTTTCCGGCGGTCTGATCGTCGTGCGCCCGCCGATGGTGTCGCCGCTGGAGGCGTCGGAGAATACGATCATCGGCAATACCGTGCTTTACGGCGCGACCGACGGCTATCTCTTTGCCGCAGGCCGCGCGGGCGAACGCTTTGCCGTCAGGAACTCGGGCGCGAAGGTGGTGATCGAGGGCTGCGGCTCGAACGGCTGCGAATACATGACGGGCGGCGTCGCCGTCATCCTCGGCCGGATCGGTGCGAACTTCGGCGCGGGCATGACCGGCGGCATGGCCTATGTCTATGACCCCGATGGCACGGCCGAGGAGATGATGAACCTCGAAACCCTTGTCACCTGTGCGGTCACCCATCCGCACTGGGAGGCCGAGCTAAAGGGGCTGATCGAACGGCACGCGGCAGAGACCGCCAGCCGCAAGGCGGCGGGCATCCTGCAGCATTGGGCCAGTGAACGGGCGAATTTCATTCAAGTGTGCCCGAAGGAAATGCTGCCACATATCGCGTATCCGCTGAGCACCGATGCCGAGGCGGTTCCGGCGGAATAGGGCCGAGCGTCATGATAATCGGGACCGGGCATCGGGCCCGGCCCCGTGCCTTTCAGCAGGACCGACCCCGGACGCGGACAACAACGCTCCTGCCCGAAAGTGGGGCTTTGGCAACACTTTCATGTCTTTCCTTCCGGATATTCCGTTGAGCGCCCTGTACGCTTATCCTCATCGTAGCGACGGTCATGTTCTGAACGGTGGGAAGGGTGGCCACATTCACTTTGACGGCGCAGGATGTGAATGGCGATCCGCTCCAGTCGGGCGGAAACGTCAATATCGTCACCAATGCCTGGACCTCGCTGACCTTTACCGATGTTGATGGTTTGCTCGGCACGCCGCAGCCGGGCGAGTTTGTCTCGCTTGACGGTGGCACGACGCAGCTGACCTACGAGTTCCTAGGGTTCGGAAACGTCCGAGGCGATCCCACGCAATTGGCGGGTTTCATCCGCGTCGATCTCGGTGACGGCACCTATCTGACCTATGCCATCGACATGAATGCCGATGGGGACGACACGCCGAACCTTCAGAATGGCAATACCACGCTGAAGGTCAGCGATCTTGTGGTGAGCCCGCCGGCACCCTGGCCGGTGCCGCCCTGCTTCACGCCGGGCACGCTGATCGCGACGCCCGACGGCCCCCGGAAGATAGAGGAGATCGGTGTCGGCGATCTTGTCACGACCATGGATCACGGGGCCCAGCCGGTGCGGTGGGCCGGGCGGCGGCGGGTAAGCGGCATGGACCGCTTCGCGCCGGTGCGGATCGCGGAAGGGGTGCTTGGCAACCGCCGCGCGCTGCTTGTCTCGCCGCAGCACCGGATGCTGGTCAGTGGCTGGCTGGCCGAGCTTGTCACCGGCGAGGGCGAGGTGCTGGCGGCGGCCGTGCATCTCGTTGACATGCCGGGCATCGACCGTCTGCCGATGGCAGAGGTCGACTATCTGCACCTGATGTTCGACAGGCACGAGATCGTTTTCGCAGAGGGCGCGCCCAGCGAAAGTTTCCATCCCGGCGACGTGATCCTGGAGAGCGACCGGGCGCTCAGGGAGGAGATCCTGGCGATCTTCCCCGAGCTCGCGACCACTGCAGCGCGGCGCCGTTTGCGCACGGCGCGTCCGGTGGTGAAGGCGCGCGAGGCGCGGCTTCTGGTGGCCTGAGCTGACGGAACTGTCCTGACCTGAGGGCTGGCCCATGTCCATGGGTCCGGCCGAGTGTCAAAGTCTCAAACGCGCGGGCCGGGCGGTCTGCCCGTCCGGATGTGTTTCGACGGTCCACAAACTGTCCGATCCCGGCCACATTAACGGCGCATTAACAAACCATACCGGATTCGTTCACTATGCACGTCTCCAAACCGGCCGAGAGCGGCCATGCCGACCAACGACAATGCCTACCAACTACACCGACCAGTTCTATTCGTTCGACCCCGCCAACCCGCCACCCGTAGGGACTGCAGTGTCATTCAGCCAAATGACGCTGACGGATTCGAACGATGACGGCGACCTGGACCGTTTCAACGGGGACAGCGTCGATGGCGTGGATATCCTGCGTTCCTATCCGGGCGATACGGTTACGATCAACGTACCGGGTGTGGGTAACGTCACCTATACCGGCACCACCTTCTACATGCAGGATGGAAGCAGGATATTCACGCCGACCGACGGACAGGTCCTGCAGGACGGGACCTTTGTCTCGTCCACCTGGGTCACCGTTCAGGGACCGCTGCTGGTCGGCGATCTCGGCCCGCCCTGTTTCACACCCGGAACGCTGATCCGGGTGCCGGATGGTGCCGTGCCTGTCGAAACCCTGAAGGTTGGAGACAAGGTCGAGACTTTGGATCACGGGCCGCAGACCTTGCGCTGGATCGGGCAGACGGAAGTGGACGGGTCCGGCGAACTGGCCCCGGTGGCCATCGCGGCAGGGGCGCTCGGCAATGAGCACGATCTTCTGGTCTCGTCCGAGCACCGGATGCTGATCACGGGCTGGGAGGCGGAACTGCATTTCGCCGAGGAAGAAGTTCTGGTGGCGGCCAAGCATCTGGTCGGGCTGGAGGGTATTACCTATCGTCCCATGACCCGGGTCAAGTATCTGCACCTGCTCTTCGACCGGCACGAGATCGTTTTCGCCGAGGGCGCGCCGAGCGAGAGCCTTTACCCCTCAAGCTGGATGATCGCCGGGGATCGCGCCCTACGGGCCGAGATCGAAGCGGTGTTCCCGGATCTCATGGACAGGCTCGATGGCCCGCCGGTTCCGGCGGCGCGGCGCGTGGTCAGCCGACGTGAGGCGTTTCTGATCGCAGCCTGAGGCTTGACCCGGAGGGGCGGGGCGTGGTTCATCTCGGCCAATGGCCACGAGCAGAAAAACAGCGTCGAAATCGAAAAAGAAGCCTGCCGCGAAACGCTCCGGCTGGACGCTGAGGGATGCCCTGCGGCTGGCGCGGCGGGCGGTCCTGGGCGTGGTCGCGGCCTTTCTTGTGCTTGTTGTCCTCTTCACCGTCCTCCCGCCGGTCCTGACGCCCTACATGATCGCCGAAAGCTGGCGGCAGGGCGGGATCGACCGCGACTGGGTGGCGCTAGAGGATATGTCGCCGCATCTGGCGCGGTCGGTCGTGGCGGCGGAGGACGCGAATTTCTGCCTGCACTGGGGGTTCGACATGAAGGCGATCCGCGCGGCGCTGGACGAAGGCGCGGGGCGCGGGGCCTCCACCATCAGCCAGCAGGTGGTCAAGAACGTGTTCCTCTGGCAGGGGCGAAGCTGGCCGCGGAAGGCGATGGAGGCGGTGATGACGCCGGTCGTTGAGCTTGTCTGGTCCAAACGGCGCATCGTCGAGGTCTATCTGAACGTGGCCGAGACCGGGAAGGGCGCCTTTGGGGCCGAGGCCGCCGCGCAGCGCTATTTCGGCATATCTGCGAAGGATCTGAGCGCGACACAGGCCGCGCTGATCGCCGCTGCCCTGCCCGATCCGAAGGGCCGCAACCCGGCGCGGCCTTCGGGTTTCCTCAGGAAACGCGCCCGGTCCATTGCCGACGGGGCGGCGACGATCCGCGCCGATGGACGCGCCGACTGCTTCGAGGATTGAACCGGGGGGCCGCCATCGCTATCACGGATATCAGTCCCGCGCGAGCCTTACCCATGACCCGTCTTTATCACGTTCCCCTGTCGCCCTTCTGCCGCAAGGTCCGCCTGACGCTGGCCGAGAAGAAGGTCGAGGTGGAGCTGGTCGAGGAACGTTACTGGGAGCAGGACCCGGAGTTCCTGCGCCGCAATCCGGCGGCGAAAATCCCGGTGATCCGGCTCAATGGCAAGACCATGTCGGAAAGCCAGGCGATCTGCGAATATCTGGAGGACACGATCCCCGAGCCGCGGCTGATGCCCAAGGACGCCGAGGGCCGGTATGAGGTGCGCCGCCTGTGTTCCTGGTTCGATGACAAGTTTCATGACGAGGTGACGTCGAAACTGGTCTACGAGCGCGTGAACAAGAAGGTGATGAAGCAGGGCTATCCGGATTCGAAGAACGTGAAGTCCGGCGCGACGCGGATCAAGTATCACCTCGATTACATGCACTGGCTTCTGGATCAGCGCCGCTGGCTGGCCGGAAACGAGATGACGCTGGCCGATTTCGCCGCCGCCGCGCATCTGTCGAGCCTTGATTACATCTCGGACGTGGACTGGAACCGCAGCCAGAACGTCAAGGACTGGTACGCCAAGATCAAGTCGCGGCCCTCGTTCCGGTCGATCCTCGCCGATCAGGTGCCGGGCTTCCCGCCGCCCGCGCATTATGCCGATCTGGATTTCTGACCGCCAAAGCCGGGGGCGCTGCCCCCGGACCCCCGGAGTATTTCCGGACAGAAAGTGGGAAGGTCTGTTTTCATGTCCGATCTGAAAGCGCGTTTGGTCGAGCGGGCGCTGGCGGAGGGGTTTTCAGCCGTGGGTCTCTGTGCGCCGGATGCGATCCCGGAGGCGGCGGGCCGGTTGGCGGATTTCGTCGCGGCGGGGCGGCACGGGCAGATGAGCTGGATGGCGGAGCGGATGGGCTGGCGCGGCGATCCGGCCGCGCTCTGGCCCGAGGCGCGCACGGTGATCATGCTGGCCGAGGCCTATACGCCGGAGGGTGATCCGCTGGCGGTGCTGGAGGAGCCCGGTGTGGCCGCCGTGTCGTGCTACGCGCAGGGCCGCGATTACCACGATCTGGTCAAGAAGCGGCTGAAGCGGGTTGGCCGCTGGCTGATCGAGGCGGCGGCGCGGGAGGGCGTGGCAGCGGAGATCAAGGTGTTCGTCGATACCGCGCCGGTGATGGAAAAGCCGCTCGGTCAGGCGGCGGGGCTGGGTTGGCAGGGCAAGCATACCAATCTGGTGGGGCGCGAGCTGGGAAGCTGGTTCTTTCTCGGGGCGATCTTCACCACGCTCGATCTGCCGAAGGACGCGGCCGAGGTCGATCATTGCGGATCGTGCCGGGCCTGTCTGGATGTCTGCCCGACAAAGGCCTTCCCCGCGCCTTATCAGCTGGATGCGCGGCGCTGCATTTCCTATCTGACGATCGAGCATAAGGGGCCGGTGGAGGAGGAATTGCGGGGGCTGATGGGCAACCGCATCTATGGCTGCGACGATTGTCTGGCGGTCTGTCCGTGGAACAAGTTCGCGGTTGAGGCCCACGAGGCGGGTTATGCGGCGCGGGTTGGCGCGCCTGATCTGGCGGAACTGGCGGGGCTGGACGATGCGGGTTTCAGGGCGCGGTTTTCCGGCAGTCCGATCAAGCGGATCGGGCGCGACCGGTTCGTGCGTAACGTGCTTTATGCAATCGGAAATTCCGGCCTGCCGCAGCTCGGGCCGGTTGCAGCGCGTCTGGTCGCCGACGCCGATCCGGCGGTGGCCGATGCCGCTGCTTGGGCATTGTCCCGATTGATGGAATCCCGCCCAGGTTGATTAAATCAGCAGCAATAAGGGGTGGAAATTGCGCCGATTCGGCCCCATCTTGAATGTACTCTCGCCCCTGTGGCGCGGGAGACCGGAAGGAGGATGTCATGAGCCGGCATATTGTCGACCGTCGTAAATCGCCCGAAGGTGGCCGCCTGAAGAACTTCGTCGAGGTCGAGAAGACCCATGGCGAGGAAGGCTCTCACCCGGCCGCGAAGGCCTTGCATGAGCGCCCCGTGGAACGGAACAACTCGGCAAAACTGCGCGAGTATTTCCGCATTGAGCGCGGGCACACCGCCTGACGGTCAGCGACCGGCGCGGATCAGCCGGGCGATTTCCCCGTATCCCCTCGCCTCGGCGAGCATGAGTGGCGTAGCGCCGTCGCGGTCGGCGATCGACGCATCGGCGCCCGCCGCGACGAGTGCGCGGACGACCTCCTGATGGTTCTTTCCACCGTCGCCGAGTACGACCGCCTCGATCAGGGCGGTCCAGCCCAGATTGTTGATGTGATCGAGCGGCGCGCCGGCGGCGATCAGGCGGCGCACGACCTCGGCATGGCCGAGATGGGCGGCGGCGATGAGCGCGGTGCCGTCCCAGCGGCTGGTCGTGAGGCCGGGATCGTTGCCAAGGTCGATGGCATGCGACATGAACTCGGGATCGTCAGCGACCGCGGCGATGGTGACGAGGTCATAAGCCTCGCCATCGAGCGCGTTCAAGTCGGCCCCCGCCTCGGAAAGGACGGTGAGTGCTGCTTCCTGCGAGGCGAAGGCGGCGATATGCGCGGGGGTGCGGCGGCGGCGATCGCGGGCGTTCACGTCGGCACCTTCGGCAATGAGGCGGCGGATCGTCTCGGTATCGCCGTTATGAGCGGCGCGGTGCAGGGGCGGAAAGGCGGCGATTTCGGCCGCATCCGGTACGGTTTGGGCAAGAGCGGGCGCGGCGATCAGGCAGAGCGAGAGAATGAGGTGCAGCACGGTGTTCTCCTTGATCTGAATGGCCTTGCCGGGGGCGGCCCCTGTTTCCATATGAAAGCGGAAAAGGACGAAGGGCGCCAGAATGTCATTACGCGAAAGAGTTTCCGTTTTTCTCGAACGCCCCGAGGTGAGGTATGGGATCATCGGTGTGATCCTGTTCAACGCGGCCATCCTCGGGCTTGAGACTTCGGCGACGGCGATGGCGGCGGCTGGGCCGCTTCTTGTCGTTCTGGACAGTCTCTGCCTTGCGGTCTTCGTGGTGGAGTTGGCAGCGAAGCTCTATGCCCGCCGTCTGTCCTTCTTCCGTGACGGCTGGAACATTTTTGACTTTGCGATCGTGGCGGTGGCGCTGGTTCCGGCGGGTCAGGGATTCGCGGTCTTGCGGGTGCTGCGCATCCTGCGGGTGCTGAGAGTCATTTCCGTCACGCCACGGCTGCGGCGGGTGGTGGAGGGGTTCATCTCTGCCCTGCCGGGCATGGGGTCCGTCTTCCTGCTGATGGGGATCGTTTTCTACGCGGCTTCCGTCATGGCGACGAAGCTCTTTGGGGCAAGTTTTCCCGACTGGTTCGGCACGCTCGGCCGGTCGGGCTATTCGCTCTTTCAGATCATGACCCTGGAAAGCTGGTCGATGGGCATCGTTCGACCGGTCATGGATGTCTATCCGCTGGCCTGGACCTTCTTCGTGCCCTTCATCCTCGTCACGACCTTCGCGGTTATGAACCTTGTCGTCGGCCTTATCGTCAATTCGATGCAGGAAGCGCATGACGAAGAGGAAATCGCCCGGACCGACAGCTATCGGGATGAGGTTCTGGTACGGTTGGCGCAGATCGAGGCGAAACTCGATCAGGCGCAGGATAGCAGGGAGCGGATGGACAGGGTCGGCTGACCGCGCTCAGGCGCGTTTGCTTGCAACCGATGCGACGCCAAGCACGTCGAGCACCTTGGCCTCGATATGGGCGGAATCCATACCGGCTGTGGCGTACATGTCCTCGGGTGATGCCTGGTCGATGAAGGTGTCGGGCAGGACCATGGAGCGGTATTTCAGGCCGCGGTCAAAGACGCCTTCCTCGGCCAGAAGCTGTGCGACATGGGAGCCGAAGCCACCGATGGCGCCTTCTTCGATGGTGATCAACGCCTCGTGTTCCGCAGCCAACCGCAGGATCAGATCGCGGTCCAGCGGTTTGGCGAAGCGGGCATCGGCGACAGTGGGGGCGAGCCCGCGCTGGGCGAGGGCTTCACGGGCTTTCAGCACCTCGGCCAGCCTTGTGCCGAAGGAGAGGATCGCAACGCGGCCACCCTCGGCGATGATGCGGCCCTTGCCGATCTCCAGGGGCGCGCCCCGTTCGGGCATGTCCACGCCCACGCCTTCGCCGCGCGGAAAGCGGAAGGCTGAGGGGCGGTCGTTAATGGCGGCGGCGGTGGCGACCATATGGACCAGCTCTGCCTCATCGGCGGCGGCCATGACGACCATGTCGGGCAGGTTCGATAGGAAGGCGATGTCGAAGGCCCCGGCATGGGTGGCACCGTCGGCGCCGACGAGACCCGCGCGGTCGATGGCGAAACGCACCGGCAGGCGCTGGATCGCCACGTCGTGGACAATCTGATCGTAGCCGCGTTGCAGGAAGGTCGAATAGAGCGCGCAGAAGGGTTTCAGCCCCGCCGCCGCGAGCCCGGCCGAGAAGGTCACGGCATGCTGTTCGGCGATGCCGACATCAAAGCAGCGCTTCGGGAAACGCTCGGCAAAAAGGTTCAGCCCGGTGCCGTCGGGCATCGCGGCGGTGATGGCGACGATCTTGTCGTCCTTCTCGGCCTCCCGGATCAGCGACTGGGCGAAGACCTTGGTATAGGAGGGCGCGTTCGAGGGCGCCTTTTTCTGCTCGCCCGTCACCACGTCGAACTTGGCCGTTGCGTGGCCCTTGTCGGCGGCGCGTTCGGCGGGCGCATAGCCCTTGCCCTTCTTGGTCAGCACATGGATCAGCATCGGTCCGGTGGCGCGGTCATGGACCGTGCGCAGGACGGTCAGAAGCTGCTCCATGTCATGGCCGTCGATCGGACCGACATAGGAAAAGCCAAGCTCTTCGAACATCGTGCCGCCGACGGTCATGCCTTTCAGCATCTCTTTCGCTCGCCGCGCGCCTTCCTGGAAGGGCTCGGGCAGAAGGCTGATCGCGCCTTTCGCGGCGGCCTTAAATTCCTGATAGGGCGCGCCTGCATAAAGCCGCGAGAGATAGGCCGACATCGCGCCCACGGGCGGGGCGATCGACATCTCGTTATCGTTGAGGATGACGAAGAGCCGCTTTTTCAGATGGCCCGCATTGTTCAGCGCCTCATAGGCCATGCCCGCGCTCATCGCGCCATCGCCGATGACGGCGACCGCATCGCCCGGCTCACCGCCGAGGTCGCGGGCGGCGGCGAAGCCAAGCGCGGCGGAAATCGAGGTGGAACTGTGGGCCGCGCCGAACGGGTCGTACGGGCTTTCCGAGCGTTTGGTGAAGCCCGACAGCCCGTCCTTCATCCGCAAGGTGCGAATGCGGTCGCGCCGCCCGGTCAGGATCTTGTGCGGATAGCACTGATGCCCCACGTCCCAGATGATTTTGTCGCGCGGCGTATCGAAGATGGCGTGAAGTGCTACGGTGAGTTCCACCACGCCGAGCCCCGCGCCGAGATGCCCGCCGGTCACCGAGACAGCGCTGATCGTCTCGGCCCTAAGCTCATCGGCAACCTGACGCAACTCGCGATCCGACAGGCCCTTGAGATCGGCCGGAACCTTCACGCGGTCCAGTAGCGGTGTAATCGGTCTGTCAGTCACGGACGGGTCCTGAGGCATATTTTGGTTGGTTTAGTCGCAAACACGGCCGGGGACAATCGGGCGCGGACATATCGGGGCCGGGAAGCGGCTGGGTCGGATTGCGGTGATGCGTCGTCAAGATTGTGCGGAGTGCAGCGCGTTCCCCTATGAGGCATCCAAATCTTGCCCATAGCCAATCGAATTCAGGACACAATCATTTGCGATCCGACCTCAATCCGATGGTCGGTAAATAGGCGCAGGGGTTTTCCCGTATGAGGCGCGGGATCATCGGTTGCCTGCGGCGTGGCAGATGCCGCTTCCCAGAACGGGATTGAAAGATGACGAATTATACTCCTGTCTCCCGTGTTCGCTGCCCGGGGCAGCGTTGCTTGCCAGTACTGTTGTTTAGCCTTGCCACGAGCCTTTCGATGTCGAGCGGCACATTTGCCGGCAGTGTGGTTGTGCCGTCCAACACTGACGCAGGCGGAGCCGGGATTGCCCAGCCCTTCGCGGTCAGCGATCAGACCGTCGATCTGCTCACCGGTCTGATCGGGATTGAGCGCGACATGATGCTGGGACAACTTTTCCTTCAGGACGGGCTTACAAGCACGGAAGGGTCGCATTTCACCCATCCGCGGCGTGACAATTTCCCGTTGATCAAGGACGGTCTGGCGAATGCCGGTGTGGCTGATCTCGAGCCGTTGCTGATCGCGCTGGAAGGGGCAAGCGGCCGCGAGGCGGTCAATGCGGCCTATATCGATGTGCTGTCTGCCGTTCAGCAGGCGAAGGTGATGTTGCAGCCCACGGCGCAGGATTTCCTCGCTGCCGTGAAAAACACCGCCGCCGAAGCGGGTGAGATGCTCGATCCGTCCGGCACGACCGACGTGGTGTCGTTCCAGGAATGCTGGGGCCTTTTGATGGTTGCCCGCAATCAGCTGGACGAGCTGATCATGACGGGCGATCCGGCCTCGAAAAAGGCGGCTCAGGGTGTGGCGCTGGCATTCGACGATGTCGTTCTGTCGCTACCAGATCCCAATGCCAAGGCGCCGGTCGCGTTTGATCCGGCGATCGTCCAGGGCCTGGTATCGGCGCTGGAACAAGCCGCGACCGCAATCTGAGTCCGGTTCGGAACGCGCAATCATAAACGACACAGGTTGCGGGAGCGTCTGCGCCTGTGTCGCCTTTTTATATGGTGACGACAAAGCCGCTGTCTCCGGCAGCCGAAGCGCCTGCGGCCTCAGGCGTCACGGGCGATTACGAAACGCGCGGCCTCTTTCAGCAGGTCGGCCTTCATTCCGTAGGGCGCAAGCGCCGCCTCGGCCTCTGCCACCAGTTCGCGGGCACGGGTTTTAGCGCCCTTCAGGCCGAGGAGCGAGACGAAGGTGGCCTTGCCCGCCGCCGCATCCTTCCCGAGCTTCTTGCCCGCCTTCTTCGGATCGCCCTCCACATCAAGGATGTCGTCGGCGATCTGGAAGGCGAGGCCGAGGGCGCGGGCGTAATCCTCAAGCGGCCGGGTATCGGCCCCGGCGAGGATCGCCCCCGCGGTCGCGGCGAAAGTGAAGAGCGCGCCGGTCTTGCCTGCCTGCAACCGGGTGATTTCATCCAGCGTCAGAGGGTCGGTGGCCGTCTCGGCCGCGATGTCGAGCGCCTGACCCAGCACCATTCCCTCGGCCCCCGAGGCTTTCGCGAGCGCCGTCACAAGGTCGATGCGGCGGGCTCCAAGCGACGGGTCGCAGCAAAGCTCAAAGGCCAGCGTCTGCAAGGCGTCACCCGCCAGCACGGCCGTCGCCTGATCCCATTTCACATGGACCGTGGGCTGGCCGCGGCGCAGGTCGTCGTCATCCATGCAAGGCAGGTCGTCATGCACCAGCGAATAGGCATGCAAAGCCTCGACCGCGGCGGCGGCGGCCATCGCCTCGCCCTCATGAATGCCGTGCAGGCGCGCGCTCTCAAGAACGAGGAAGGCGCGCAGGCGCTTGCCGCCCTGAAGCGCATAGCGCATCGCATGGATCACGGGCAGGTCGGGGTGAAAGGCGAGCGCGTGGTCGAGCGCCTCCTGCACCTTGCCCTGCACCCGTTTCAGGCGCTCTGGAAACATGGGTCAGAGGCCTTCGACCGGTGTCGTTCCTGTCGGCTGACCGTCGGGACCAAGCGTGATCTTGGCGACCTTCTCTTCGGCCTCTTTCAGCTTCTTCTCGCAATGGGCCTTCAGACGGGCGCCCTGTTCGTAAAGCGCGATGGATTTCTCCAGCTCCACATTGCCCGATTCGAGGTCGCGCACGACGCCTTCCAGCGCATTCATCGCCTCTTCAAAGCTCATCTTGGCAATGTCGCTCATCCGCCCCGCTCCATCAGCACCCGAACATGCGCCGCGACCGAGCGGCCCAGCGCCGCGAGATCATAGCCACCCTCCAGCGAGGATACCACCCGGCCTTCGCAGCAATCCTCGGCCAGATCGCAGATCGCATGGGTGATCCACGCGAAATCCGCCTCGGTCCAGTTCAGGCCCGCCAGCGGGTCGTCGCGATGGGCGTCGAAGCCCGCGCTCACAAGGATGAGGTCGGGCGCGAAATCCCGCACCTGTTCCAACGCCCCTTCCCATGCCAGGCGCATCTCATGCCCGCCGGAGCCGGAGGTCAGCGGCAGATTGACGATCTGGCCATGGGCGCCGGTCTCATCCGCCCGGCCAGTGCCCGGGTAAAGCGGCATCTGGTGGGAGGAGACAAACATCGCACGGCGCTCGTCCCAGAGCAGGTCCTGTGTCCCATTGCCGTGGTGGACGTCGAAATCGAGCACCGCGACGCGTCCAAGGCCACGCGCATCGAGCGCGTATTTCGCGGCGATGGCGACGGTGCCGAACAGGCAGAACCCCATCGCGCGTTCGCGTTCCGCATGATGCCCCGGTGGTCGCATTGCGATGAAGGCATTCGCAGCCTCGCCCGCGATCACCGCCTCCACCGCTGCCTCCGCCGCCCCGATGGCGCGCAGGGCGGCCTCCCAGGATCCCGGCGCCATGAAGGTATCGCCGTCGAGCTGGGACCAGCCCTTTTCTGGCCGGGCGCTGCGAACCAGATCGAGATAGGCAGCCGAATGGCAGCGCAGAACCTCCTCCGCATCGGCCGTCGGCGCAGTCCTTCGATCAAGTGCCCCAAACTCCTCACCCCGCAGGGCGGCATAGATCGCCTCAAGCCGTGCCACCTGTTCGGGATGGCCGGGCGGCGTGACATGGGCAAGCCCGGATTCATGCGTCAGGAAAATCGTGCTCACCGTGTCCGCCTTTTGTCTTGCAAAAAACACTTTCGCCGAAGGTATGACCGGCCCCGACGGGTCATTCGGGGGCCAGCATGTAACCCGCGCCGCGCACGGTCTGAAGATAGCGGGGCTGCTTCGGGTCGATCTCGAACTTGCGGCGAAGCCGCGTGATCTGGACATCGACCGCACGTTCCTGTGCCTGCCCGTTTCCGCCCCGGCCCGTCGCGCGGCCCAGATCCTCCACCAGTTGCGTGCGGCTGACCGGCTCGCCCGGTTTCGCCGCAAAGATACGCATCAGCGCGGCTTCCGTGGCGGTCAGCCGGACGAGACTGTCGCCGCGCCACATCTCGCCCCGATCGACATCGTAGCGGACGGGGCCGAGGTTCAGGACTTTCGGTGTCTTGGGTTCGACGACGACCGGCGTGCGGCGAAGGATCGCGTTGATGCGGAGCAGCAACTCTTTCGGCTCGAAGGGTTTGGCCAGATAGTCGTCGGCCCCCGCCTCCAGCCCCGCGATGCGGTCGGCGGTTTCGCCCTTGGCGGTCAGAAGCAGGATCGGCGTTTTCATCGTCTCGCGCAGGGATCGCGTCAGGCTGACCCCGTCCTCGCCCGGCATCATCACATCCATGACGATGAGGTCGAAATCGAGCCCGCCGAGCAGCCGCCGCGCATGGGCCGCGTCGCGGGCGGCGGTAACGAAAAATCCGCTGCGGATCAGGAATTTCTGCAATAGCCCCCGGATGCGTTCGTCATCGTCGACGATCAACAGATGGATATCGGCCTGCGCATTCATGAACTTGTATCCCTGATTGACTGGTAATGCCGGCGGATCTCGGGGTCCATCATCGCCTCGAGCACCTGCCGGAACCCCGCCACCGCGGCAGGCCCCGCGGCGCGGTAGGCCGAGCGCATCCTTGCGCGCTGGGCGTCGCTGAGTTCGCGTTCCAGTTCCGCGCCCTTCTGGGTCAGGAAGAGGTTCCTTTCCCGCTTGTCCTTGCGACCGACGCGGGCCTCGACCAGACCGTCCTCTACCAGCGTCCGCAGGACCCGGTTCAGCGACTGCTTGGTCACGCCGAGCATGGTCAGAAGCGTGTTGACCGTCAGCCCCGGCTGGCGGTTGATGAAATGGATCGCCCGGTGATGGGCGCGGCCATATTCGTAGTTTTCGAGAATGCGGTCAGGATCGGCGGTGAAGGCACGATAGGCAAAGAACATCGCCTCAATGCCCTTCCTGAGCTGTTCATCTGTCAGGAACAGCAGGCTCTCGCCGCCCTGCGTCCCCGGACTGCCCGTTGTCACGGTTCTGATCCCCGCTTGTCCAGCCTGTATGCGCCGATTTTATGTCAGCTATGTTGACTTTCCAAGAGTCAACTGATAGCGAATCCCGGATTTGGCGCAATATTATGTCCGATACGGACCTAAATGGCGCAATATTTGCAAAACGGGCGCGCCCGAGGAGGATGAGATGGCAGCGGCTTACGACGATCGCGACGGCAAGATCTGGATGGACGGCAAGCTCGTGGAATGGCGCGACGCCAAGGTCCATATCCTGACCCATGCGCTGCATTACGCCTCTTCGGTCTTCGAGGGCGAACGCTGCTATAACGGCAAGATCTTCAAGGGGCATGAGCATTCCAAGCGCCTCCTGCGCTCGGGTGAACTGCTGGACATGCCGATCCCCTACTCGGCGGAGGAAATCGACGCGGCCAAGGAAGCGGTCCTGAAGGCCAATGGCTGGGACAATGCCTATATCCGGGCGCTCGCCTGGCGCGGTGCGGGCGAGGATATGGGGGTCGCGTCGAAGCGGAACCCGGTTCGGCTGGCCGTCGCTGCCTGGGAATGGGGCAATTACTACGGCGACGCCAAGATGAAGGGCGCCAAGCTCGACATCGCCAAGTGGCGCCGCCCCGATCCGGCGACGATCCCGTCCGAGGCGAAGGCGGCGGGCCTTTACATGATCTGCACCATGTCCAAGCACGCGGCTGAGGCCAAGGGCTGTTCGGATGCGATGATGCTCGACTATCGCGGCTATGTGGCCGAGGCGACCGGGGCCAATATATTCTTCGTCAAGGATGGCGAGGTCCATACGCCCCTGGCCGACTGCTTCCTCAACGGCCTGACCCGCCAGACCGTCATCCAGATGCTGAAGGACATGCAGATCAAGGTGCATGAGCGGCATATCATGCCGGACGAACTGGAAAGCTTCGAACAGTGCTGGCTGACCGGCACCGCCGCCGAGGTCACGCCGGTCGGCTCCATCGGCGACTACACCTTCGAGGTGGGCGATCTGGCAAAGCGGGTCGTGGCGGAATACGAGCGGTTGGTGCGAGCGTAAGCCGAGCAACGCGGACATGGCGGGCCGGAAACTTTCGAAGTTTCCGGCCCGATTTCTTTTCAAGAAATCGGAACCGGGCCAATTAGCCGAGGTCGTTCAGCAACGCCCTTAGGCCCGCCCGATAGTCCGGATAGGCCAGCGTCACCCCGAGGTCCCGCTTGATCCGGTCATTCGCCACACGCTTCGACTCTGCGTAGAAACTGCGGGCCATCGGGCTCATTTCGGCCTCGTCAAAGGGAACTTCGGGTGGCAGCGGCAGGCCCAGAAGGCGGGCAGCTTCAGCCAGCACATCCTCGGGCGGCGAGGGGTCGTCATCGGCGACGTTGTAAATGGCGCCGGGGTCGGGCCGGGCGATGGAAGCGGCGAGAACGCTCGCGATATCCTCGACATGGATGCGGCTGAAATACTGGTTTTCCCGGATGATGCGGCGCGCGGTGCCGTTTTTCACCTTCTCGAATGGGCCCCGTCCCGGCCCATAGATGCCGGCAAGCCGGAAGATGTGCAGGGGCAGGCCCGCGCTCTCGGCCAAGGTCTGCCACTGGCTCTCCGCGAGAACCCGTATCCGGCCACGCTTCGTCCCCGGCGCCAGGGGTGTCGTCTCATCGACCCATCCACCCTGATGATCGCCGTAGACGCCGGTGGTCGAAAGATAGCCCACCCATTGCAGATGTGGCGCGGCCGTCGCAATCGCATCCCCGTATTCAGCCAGAACCGGGTCGCCGTCATCCCCCGGCGCGATGGAGCAGAGGATATGGGTGGCGCGCGCGATCGCGGGGCTCAGATCCTCGCCCGGCCAGAGCACGGCCTCAATGCCCTGCCCCCGCAGGCGGTCGGCCTTTTCCGCCCGGCGGGTCGTGCCGATGATGGTCCAGCCCGTCAGGCGGCGGGCGAGGGCGGCGGCGGAATAGCCGTGGCCGAGAGAGAGAAGCGTTCTGGTCATGGCCGGACTATTTCGGCTTGGGCGGGCGGGTGCAAGGTGACAAAGTGTTACAAAAACAATTATGAGAACTTCGGTTCGTAACGTACTATCATGCCGCGAACGGAGGAGGCTTGCATGTATTCCCAAGGGCTGATCGGCGCTGACGGGCGGACCGGTGAGACGGAGGCGTTTCTTGCCGCGTTTCAGGCGCGCATTGATGCCGAGGAAAAGATCGAGCCGAAGGATGCGATGCCCGAGGGCTATCGCCGGACGCTTGTCCGCCAGATCGGCCAGCATGCGCATTCCGAGATCGTCGGCATGCTGCCGGAAGGCAACTGGATCACCCGCGCGCCGTCGCTGAAGCGCAAGGCGGCGCTCTTGGCCAAGGTGCAGGATGAGGGTGGCCACGGGCTCTACCTCTATTCCGCTGCCGAGACGCTGGGCGTGACGCGGGATGAGATGACCGAGGAACTGCTGGCCGGGAAGGCGAAGTACTCGTCGATCTTCAACTATCCGACGCTGACATGGGCCGATATCGGCACGATCGGCTGGCTGGTCGATGGCGCGGCGATCATGAACCAGATCCCGCTCTGCCGCTGCTCCTTCGGTCCTTACGCCCGGGCGATGATCCGCATCTGCAAGGAGGAGAGTTTCCACCAGCGGCAGGGTTACGAGATCATGCTGACCCTCTGCCGGGGGACGGAGGCACAGAAGGCGATGGCGCAGGATGCGCTGGACCGCTGGTGGTGGCCGAGCCTGATGATGTTCGGGCCGCACGATGCGGAGAGTTCGCATACCGAGCAATCGATGGCGTGGAAGATCAAGCGCTTCTCGAATGACGAATTGCGCCAGAAGTTCATCGACGCGACCGTGCCGCAGGCGGACTATCTGGGGTTGAAGGTGCCGGACCCCGCGATGCGCTGGGACGAGGCGCTGAACGGCGGCAAGGGCGGTTATCGCCACGGCGCCATCGACTGGGACGAGTTCTGGCGCGTGGTGAAAGGTGAGGGCGTTATGAACCGCGACCGGATCGCGGCGCGGAAGAAGGCCTGGGAGGATGGCGCCTGGGTGCGCGAGGCGGCGCTGGCCCATGCGGCGAAGCGGGCGGCGCGGAAGGTCGCGGCGGAGTAAGTGGAAAGCGCCGGGGGCGCTGCCCCCGGACCCCCGGAGAATTTCAAAACAGAAGAAGGGATCATGGCAGAGACACCGCTTTGGGAAGTGTTCATCCGGCCCCGGAACGGGCTGGCGCACAAGCATGTCGGTTCGCTACATGCGGCGGACGCAGTCATGGCGTTGCAGGCGGCGCGCGACGTCTATACGCGGCGCGGCGAGGGCAATTCGGTCTGGGTGGTGCCGTCTTCGGCGATCACGGCATCCGACCCTGATCATGCGGGTGAGATGTTCGAGCCGACCGGCGACAAGATCTATCGCCACCCGACCTTCTACGACATCCCCGACGAGGTGGGGCACATGTGATGCATGAGGCGCTTCTGGAAATTGCCGACGATTGCCTCGTGCTGGGCCACCGTCTGTCGGAATGGTGCGGTCATGCGCCGATGCTGGAGGAGGATCTGGCGCTGCCGAACATGGCGCTCGACCTGATCGGCGTGGCGCGGGGGCTGTATGCGCGGGCCGGGGAGATCGAGGGCAAGGGGCGTGGCGAGGACGATCTGGCGTATTTCCGGGGCGAGCGGGAGTTCCGGAATTGCCTGCTGGTCGAGCGCCCGAACGGGGATTTCGCGGCGACAATGTTGCGCCAATTGTATTTCGGGGCCTTCATGGAACCCTTCTGGCGGGCGGCTGCCGCTTCGACGGATGATGTGGTCAGGGGCATTGCCGGGAAGGCGGCGAAGGAGGTCGCCTATCACATCCGCCATGCAGGCGAATGGGTGATCCGGCTGGGCGACGGGACCGAGGAGAGCGCGGCGCGGATGGCGCATGCGGTGGAAGCGCATCACCGCTATAGCGGCGAGCTCTTTGAAAGCTCACGTGCCGCGCGAGCCGCTGAGGCGGCGGGAGTGCTGCCCCGGCGTAGTGAGATGCGGGCCGAGTGGGACCGGGTCATCGGCATGGTCTTTGTCGAGGCGGGTCTGACCGTCCCTGAAGGCGTGTTCATGCAGACAGGTGGCCGCGCGGGGCTGCATGGCGAGGATCTGGGCCATATGCTGGCCGAGATGCAGTCGGTCGCCCGCGCCCATCCGGGGGCGGTCTGGTGATTGATCTGACCCGTGCGGCAGAGGTCGCGGGCCATGTGCCTGACCCCGAGATTCCGGCTGTGACCATCGCCGATCTCGGCATCCTGCGCGGGGTCGTGGCTGAGGGCGATGTCGCCGTGGTGAAACTGTCGCCCACCTATTCCGGCTGCCCCGCCGTATTGGCTATCGAACTGGCGGTGGAGGCGGCATTGCGCGATGCGGGCATACCGGCCCGGATCGAGCGGGTGATGGAACCCGCCTGGACGACCGACTGGATCACCGAGGAGGGGCGCGACAAGCTTTGGGCCTTTGGCATCGCACCGCCGGTGGCGGGCGGCAAGGCGACGCTTTTCGCGGCACCCGAGGTCAACTGTCCGCGCTGCGGGTCTGAGGCGACCGAACGGGTCAGCGAGTTCGGCTCCACCCCCTGCAAGGCGCATTACCGTTGCAAAGGCTGCGGCGAGCCGTTCGACTATTTCAAATGCATCTGAGGGGCGGGCATGGCGTTTCATGAACTGGTTATCCGGGAGGTCTGCCCCGAGACGGAGAAGGCGGTGCGGCTGGTCTTCAATGTGCCGGACAACCTGCGCGAGACCTTTGCCTTCACCCCGGGCCAGCATCTGACGCTCAGGGCCGAGGTGAACGGCACGGACATCCGCCGCTCCTACTCCATCGCCACGGCACCGGGGGGCGAGCTTTGCGTCGGCGTCAAGCGGGTGGAGGGCGGCGCGTTTTCCGGTTTCGCCCAGGGTCTTCGGCCCGGCGACCCGGTGCAGGTGATGCCGCCCGAGGGGCGGTTCATGCTGCGGGGCGAACGGAATGTCCTCCTGATCGCGGCGGGGTCCGGGATCACGCCGATGATGGCCATCGCCGCCGCGGTACTGACGGATGGTGGTCAGGTGACGCTGGTCTACGGCAACCGCTCGGTCGAGACGATCATGTTCCGCGGCGCGCTCGACGCGCTGAAGGACCGCTATCTGGGCCGCTTCACGCTGATCCATGTTCTCAGCCGCGAGGTGCAGGATGTGGACCTGCTGAACGGGCGGATCGACGCGGCGAAGATCGCGGCACTTGCATCGGCGGGGGTGATTGACCCCTTCGGGGCCGAGGGTGTGTTCCTGTGCGGGCCGGGCGGTATGATCGAGGAAGTGACAGCGGCGCTGGCGGCGATGGGCGTCGCGCCGGAGCGTATCCATCAGGAGCATTTCTCCCAATCGGGCGAGGCGCCGCGCGCCCCGTCCCGCGCGGCCGAGAAGGCGGCGGCCGACGGCGTTTCGGTCGAGGTTCTGCTCGACGGGCGGCGGCGGCAGTTCCGCTATGAGAAAAGCGATACCGGCATCATCGATGCCGCCGCCCGTCAGGGCGTGGACCTGCCATGGTCCTGCCATGGCGGCATGTGCTGCACCTGCCGTTGCAAGGTGGTCGAGGGCAGGGCCGAGATGGCCGTGAACTATTCGCTGGAGCCGTGGGAGCTGGAGGCGGGCTTCACGCTCGCCTGCCAGTCGCGTCCGCTGACCGAAAAGCTTGTGCTGGATTTCGATGCCGCTTGACGGGCGCGGCCTGTCATGGCCCGATGACGGCATGACAGAGGACAAGCACGATCTGGACGGCGCCTATGCGCTGAAAACGCCCGGGGATTCGGAGCGTTACTACCGCGACTGGGCGACGAAATACGACGCGGATTTTGCCGAGGCCATGGAATATCGCAGCCCTTCCGTGATCGCTGCGGCCTATGCCGCGATGGGTGGCACGGGGCCGGTTCTCGATGTCGGTGCAGGCACCGGGCTGGTGGGCGAAGCGCTTGCACGGGTCGGTATCGGACCGATTGACGGGATCGACATCTCGGCCGAGATGCTGGCGGTCGCCGCGCAAAAAGGCGCCTATCGGGATACGGTCAAGGCGGACCTGACGCAGCCGCTGCCGCTGCCGGACGACGCCTATGCGGGGTGCATCAGCGCGGGGACCTTCACCACCGGCCATGTCGGACCTGACGCCTTTGCGGAACTCATGCGCATCACCCGGCCTGGCGGATGTTTTGCGGTGACGGTGCACAGCGCCTTTTACGAGGCGGCGGGATTTGCCGCGCTCTTTCAAAGGCTCGGCGGGAAGATCGCGGATTTTCGGACCGAACCGTTCCGGATCTATGGCGACGGGGCGGCAGGCGATCACGGTGATGATACCGGCTGGATCGTGAGCTTTCGGAAAGCGTGAGGGCGGGGGCAGACCCCCGGTAAAGCGTGTTTAAACCCACCTTACGTTTCGGGGAACGAGGAGGTCGTGGCCGGGCCGTTAGCCCGTTCGGCTGCGAACCTGTATCCAAATCGGAACAACCTTGATGTTTCTTCCGGAACGGGATTGAATTTGACTACGTTCCCGCGTTTTTGCGGGCATAAGAGGTGCGATCAGCCGAAAAGAACCCTTCAGGCCACAAATTCGTCCGAATTGACGGTGTAGTAGGGCAACAACTGGCGGTCTCGTGGCGCGGGGCGGGATGCTCCGCTGGTTATTTTGTGGAGGCGAACAGGCATGGCAGTTTCACCGACTTTTTGGGCGCGGGCCGACAGTCTCACGGCCAACAACTCGACCCTGAACCCGATCAAGGCGTCAGGCGGTTCCGGCGCATTTCCGGCGACGCAGATTTATTTCGAAAGCGGCACGCTCGGTTCCAACACGACCGGCGATCTGACGCTTGAGACTGGAGCTGGCGGTTTCGATCCCGACACCACGATCTGGATCGGTGGCACGGAGTACAATTTCCAGTACCAGCTGACCGGTACGCTGCCCGGCAACTCTCAGGTTCCGGCCGCGCTTGCGGGCAAGGAGGTCAGCGTGGTCACCGTGCTGAACTATCCCTCGAGCGGCCTTTCAACTGAACTGTTCTTCGTGACCGATGGTTCGGGGACGCAGACGCTGATGAACCAGATCGGCAACGGCGCCATTCCGCTGGAGCTCGTCACCACAAACCCCAACCCGGTCTGCTTCCTGCGGGGCACGCTGATCGCGACGCCCAAGGGCGAGGTTCCGGTCGAGGTGCTGAAGGCCGGTGACGAGGTGCTGACCGCCTCGGGTGCCACCGCCACCGTGCGCTTCGCCGCCGCGCGTGAATTGACCCTGATGGAGCTGCTGCTCAACCCCGACATGCGTCCGGTCTGCATCCCGCAAGGTGCGATGGGCGAGGGCCTGCCGCGCGCCGATCTCTGGGTTTCGCCGCAGCACCGGGTGCTGCTGCGCGGCTGGGCGACGGAAATGCTGTTCGGCGAGGACGAGGTACTGGTCGCTGCAAAGCATCTGAAATTCGCGCCGACGCTGCGCCGTCCGGCGCGCCCCGAGGCGGTGGAGTATTTCCATCTGATGCTCGACCGCCATGACATCGTGCTGTCGAACGGGATTGAGACTGAGAGTCTCTTCCCCGGCGATACCGCCATCGCTAGTCTGACCGAGGATGCGCGGGCCGAGATGGCGCTTGTGTTCCCCGAATACGCCGCCGACTGGACGCTCTACGGGCCCACCGCGCGACGCACGCTGTCGGCGCGCGAGGCCGAGGCGCTTATGAAAAAGGTGCCGCCGCTGGGCGCGGGTGAGGTCAAGGCCGTCGCCTGAGGAACCTTCCGCAAGGAATGAACAAGGGCCGGCATTGCCGGCCCTTTGTCGTTTCCGCAGGCGTCGCGGCAGCCACCGGGTAAGGTGGGTTTAAATCCACCTTACGTCTGCGGAACGTCGAGGTCGTCTCCCGCGGTTACCCCCCCGACAAGTTGATAGGCGAGCAGATCGCTCATGTCGCGCGGGTCGCGGATCAGTGGGCACAGGCTGCGCCTGAGGCCGTTGCGTCTGGTGTTCTCCTGCCGCTCGATGGCCACTGCCTCCTCCAGCGTGACGAAGCGGAACCTCAGCCGCGTGCCCGCCGGGGCCTGCGCTACGCGTGGCAGATCGGCGGGTAGGACCGAGCCGATGCGGGGATAGCCGCCGGTCGTCTGGCATTCGGACAAAAGGACGAAGGGTGTGCCGTCGCCTGTGACCTGGATGTCGCCGGGCACGATAATTTCGGAGAGGATATTGAGCCCGGCCTCGGTTTTGAACCCCTCGCCCCCGGGCACGGCGCGCACGCCCATCCGGTTGCCGCGTGTATCGCGGTGGAACTCTGTCGCCTCGAACCGGGCGAGTGTCGCGGCGTCGAAGAAACTGGTCTGCAGGCTCGGCACCAGCCGGATCGTCCCGCCGTCGAAGCGGCTTTCGGCATCGATGAGGAGGCCGGTCTCTGTCCCGGTATCGGGCCCGACCGGCAGCCGGTCATTGGCGGCGAGGGGTGCGCCGACCCCGGCTGCAAGATGCGCCGAACGGGCGCCGAGGTGTTCGGGCGTGGCCACGCCACCGCCAAGATGAAGGTAACCGTAGACGCCCCGTTCCGCCGCGCCGATGGTCAGTCGCGCGCCGGCGGGCAAAAGGTGGCTTGCATTCCAGACAAGCGCCGCGCCGTCGATATCGGCCCGCATAGGCGCGCCGGTCAGCGCGATGCGCAGGTCGGCGCTCGCCTCGAACACGCCGCCCATCCCGGCCATTTCGAGTGTGGCATGGGTGACAGGCTGGCCAAGCAGCGCCGCGCCTTCATGCAGCGCCAGCCGGTCGGCCGCGCCGCCGCGCGAAAGCCCCATGGCCAGATAGCCGGTCCGTCCCAGATCCTGCACCGTGACCCCGGGACCCGCGCGGTGGATGATCAGCGCGCGCGTCACCGGATCGCCTCGCATGTCGCGCCGCCATCTGGTCCGGACGTACGGATCTGTGCGAATGCCTCCGGCGTGACGGCGGGAAACATCGCCTCGTCGCCCGGGCGCAGGACGAAGGGGGTTTCCGCCTCGGGCCGGAAGAGCCGGATCGCGGTCTGGCCGACATGGCGCCATCCGGTCGGGGTGGTGACGGAAAAGAGCACGAGTTGGCGGATCGCCACCACGAGCGCACCGACAGGCACGCTTTCCGTTAGGGCGGTCTGGCGGGGAATGTTCCATTCCGGCGGCAATACCCCGAGATAGGGCTGGCCAGGTGCGAAGCCGATGGTCTGGACCCGGACCCGGGTATTGGACAACGTGTCAATGGCCCGATCCGCCGTGACGCCTGCGGCGGCTGCAGCTTCGTCGAGCTGGGGGGCGAGATCGGTGCCGTAGACCGTGGGTATGCGCCAGAGCCGCCGTCCGCCGGGCATCGGCGCGCCGTACCAGTCGCGGTCGGCGAGCAGGTGTTCGAGCCGCGCGCGCATGGTCGCGTGATCGAAGTGCAGAGGATCGAACCGCAGATAGGTGGAGGTGAGCGAGGTCGCAGTTTCCTCCACCCCGTCCCAACCCGCCCGGTCGATTGCATCGCGAAAGGCGAGTGCCGCGCGGTTCGCGGGTTCGTCCAGCCGGTCCGCGAAGCTGACAAGGAAGCCGTCGACCCCTACCGTCAGGATGCGGGGCCATCCGGTTGTCCGGTTCATCGCTTCTGCGTTCGCCATGCCCGTCACCCCGGCGCTCTCACCCGGTCACAGCTTGCCGAGAAGGGCGGGTGTCGGCCAGGCGTCGGCTGGCAGACCGAGGCGCATCTGCTCTTTCTGCACCGCCTCGCGGGTCTTTTCACCGAGGATGCCGTCGATCCCGCCGACATCATGGCCGCGCGCCTCAAGCTTCTGCTGCAGCGCTTTCATCTGGCCAGCGGAAAGCCCCGGTTCGGGCTGGCCCGGATCGTAGACCGGCGCGCCTTCAAGCCGCGTGGCGAAATAGGCCGCCGTGGTGACGTAGACGAAGCTCTTGTTCCATTCGAAATAGACGTGGAAATTCGGGTAGGCCATGAAGGCAGGCCCCTTGCGACCCATCGGCAGGAGGACCGAGCCTTTCAGCCCCTTCGCCAGCCCTCCCGAGCGGCCGCGCACCCCCATCCGTTCCCATTCGGCGGTGCTGAGCGTGTGGTTCAGGCCGGTTTTCGACCAGTCGAGCCCCTCGGGCACGGTGATTTCCTGCAGCCATGGTTCATTGCGTCGCCAGCCGAGCCCGCTGAGCATCTTGGCCCCCGACATCAGCGCATCGGGTGGCGAGGTCTTGAGCGAGACATGGCCGTCACCGTCGCCATCGACGCCGTTCCTGAGAATATCCTCGGGCAGCATCTGCACCATGCCGACCTCGCCGGCCCAGGCGCCCTTGGTGCGGGCCGGGTCGAAATCGCCGCGGGCATAGAGTTCCAGCGCGGCGAAGATCTGCGGCCGGAAGAGATGCGGCCTGCGGCAGTCATGGGAAAGGGTCACGAGTGCGTTCAGCGTGGTGAAATCGCCCTGAACCGCGCCGTAATCGGTTTCGAGCGCCCAGAACGCCAACAGCACGCCGGTTGCGATCCCGTAGTCGCGCTGGATGCGCTGGAAGGTGCTGGCGTATTTCTGGCCGTTCCGTTGCCCGTTCACCATGCGGTTCTTGCTGATCACGGCGCGGGAAAACTCGATGAAGTCCTTGCGGAAGACGCCCTGCGAACGGTCGGCCTTCAGAACCGCGCCGTCCTGCCGGACACCGGCAAAGAACGCGTCCACCCGGTCGGCAGGGTGGCCCGCCGCGCGGGCTTCGGCCTTCAGACCGGCGACGAAATCACCGAATCCACCGCCGCAGGCGAGCGTCGTTTGGGGCAGGGCGGCAAGGGCAAGGGCGGCAAGGATGATGCGCATGGCTACCTCTCGTCTGTCCGGGCCGAGACTACCAAGCCCGGCGCCACTTACAACCGGCGGAAACCCGCCATCGGCGGAGGTCGTTAAGACTTGGTTAACGATTGTTTATGATTCTTAACAAATCGCAAACGACCGGGTGGAATTACACGATCCGGTGGTCCTCAGGAGGCTTCATGCGCGTGCTCATTGTTGAGAGCGACCCGAACCTCGGATGGCTTTGGAAGCGGCATCTGGAACGCTTCGCCATGACGGTAACGCTTGCGGCGGATCAGGACGCCGCGGTGAACCATCTGGAACATGAGGATGTGGAGATCATCGTGATGGACCTCGTCCTCAACCGGGGCAGCGCCATCGCGGTGGCGGATTATGCCGCCTATCGCCGCCCAAAGGCCAAGGTGGTGTTCGTGACCAATACCAGCTTCTTCTCGGATGGATCGATCTTTCAGCACATCTCCAATGCCTGCGCCTTCCTGCCCTCGGCGACCCCGCCAGAGGATATCGCCGCCGTGGTGGAGCATTACGGCACCAGCGCCTGACGCTCACCCGCGCCCATGCGGGGCAGCGAAGTCGAGAACCGGGTTGATCGGGA
This sequence comes from Albidovulum litorale, assembly GCF_025751495.1. GTDB lineage: Bacteria > Pseudomonadota > Alphaproteobacteria > Rhodobacterales > Rhodobacteraceae > Albidovulum > Albidovulum litorale. The sequence continues at coordinate 385,430 of NZ_JAOWKZ010000004.1, forward strand.
TGATCCGGTTCGGATTGATCGTGTCGTGGCTGTAATGGTAGTGCCGCACGATATGGTCGAACCGGACGGTCGCGGCGACGCCGGGCTGTTGGTAAAGATCGCGGGTATAGGCCCAGAGATTGGGATAATCGATCAGCCGTCGCCGGTTGCACTTGAAATGCAGGTGATAGACCGGATCAAAGCGCACGAGCGTGGTGAAGAGACGCCAGTCAGCCTCGGTCAGCCTGTTACCCATCAGCCAGCGCTGACGTGACAGGCGGTCCTCCAGCCAGTCGAGCGTGTCAAAGAGCGCGGTGACGGCGGCGTCATAGGGTTCCTGCCGCGTGGCGAAACCGGCCTTGTAGACGCCGTTGTTGACCGTGCTGTAAATGCGCGCATTCATCGTCTCGATGTCGCCCCGTAGATCGCGGGGCCAGAAGTCGCGGTCATTTCCCGTCAGACCGTCGAAGGCCGAATTGAACATCCGGATGATTTCGGAGCTTTCGTTGGAAACGATTGTCGCGCGCTTCCGGTCCCACAGAACCGGAACGGTGACGCGGCCGGTATAATGGGGGTCGGCCTTGGTATAGATGTCGCGCAGGAAGGGCAGACCGTGGAGATGATCGCCGGTCGCGCCGGGGAAATCCGTGGCGAAGGTCCAGCCGTCCTGCAACATGTCGGGATGCACGACCGAGACGCCGATCAGGCCGCCGAGGCCCTTCAGCGCGCGAAAAATCAGGGTCCGGTGCGCCCAGGGACAGGCATAGGAGACATAAAGGTGATAGCGTCCGGCCTCGGCCGGAAACCCGCCATCACCCGAGGGGCCGGGCGCGCCGTCAGTGGTGATCCAGTTCCGGAACCCGGCATCGGCCCGCTTGAACGCGCCGCCGGTGTTTGAAGTGTCGTACCATTCGGTCGACCATTTCCCGTCGATCAGTCTGCCCATCGTATATTCCTTTGTCGTTCCCTCCTTCAGGTAGAGCTAGCGATGGGCGCAGGCTACGGGCATGGGCGCGGAGATGCTCTGCACATGCGCACAGGTTTGTTCGCGGGGGTGAAACAAAATCACAAAACTGTCACCTATTGGGCACAAATCCTTCTTGACCAAAAGGTTAACTTGATTTTGAGGACCGCTGGATCATGCTGGAGGGGTGGGGGGAGTGCGTGTAATGACGGATATGTTGCCAAAGGAAGTGCGTGCCGGGCTGGAAGAGGCGCGCAAGCGTGATCTGAAACGCCGGTCGCGTCTGAGGGTGATGGTCGGGGACGAAATCTATCCAATCCTGAAATTCTGGGAGACGGGTTTCGCGCTCGACGCCGATCAGGTGCAGCATCTGCGCGGGCTGGTCGATATCTATGACGGCACGCGCCATCTCTATACGTCGCTGATCATCGCGTCGGATGTGGAAGAGGGCGACCTGATCTGCACGATGAAGCGCTCGACCATCGCCCATGATTCCGTGCCGCTCGATTACGTGCGCGAGTCGGATGCACCGGTGGGGTACCTGCCGCGCAACTGAGCCGTATCGGCGCCGTGGGTTTCGGCGGGAGTATTTCCGGCAAGAAGAACCCGGATGTCAGGGTCGGATTTCGACCTCGGTTCCGATGCGCGTGATGCGCCAAAGCTCCTCGATTTCCGTGTCTGAGACGGCGATGCAGCCTTCGGTCCAGTCGTGGCGGAGCGTCGCCTTGCCGTAAAAGGCGTTCGGCTGGCCATGGATGAAGATGTCACCGCCGGGGGAATAGCCGCCTGCCGAGGCGCGGATCAGGTCGTCTGCCTGCGGATAGTTGATGCCGAGCGACAGGTGGAACTTGCTTTCGGCATTGCGGCGGTCGATGCGGAATGTGCCCTCAGGCGTGCGCCCGTCGCCCTGCCGCACCTTGTCGCCTTCAGGCGCGAACCCCAGCGCGACTGGATAGGTCCGCAGGGCAACGCCGTCGCGAAAGACGGTCAGTTGCCGTGCCGCCTTTTCGATCAGGATGCGGTCGATCTGCACCGTCAGCGGCGGCAGAGGCGCGGGCGGAAGCGGTGCAGGGAAACGGTATTGGTAAAGCGCCAGCATCCCCAGCCCGAGCGCGATGGTCAGGATGGTCAGCTGGAAAAGCCGGCGCAGAAACCTCATTGCAGGTCGCCGAAGGCCCTCTGCATCCGTTCGACGGCATCCTCGATCCGGGCCTGCGGCCGGGCAATGTTGAAGCGCAGGAAGCTTTCGCCGCCAGCGCCGAAGCCGGGGCCGGGGCTCGCCGCGATGCGGGCAACGTCGCGGGTCCGCGCGTTGAATTCGTCGAATGTCATGCCGGTACCAGAAAAATCGACCCAGGCCAGGAAGGTCGATTGCAGGGGCAGGGACCGCACCCCTGGGATCGCGTTGATGCCCGCATCGAAGATTTTTCGCATCCGGTCCAGATGTGCGACCTGCGCGTCGACCCATTCGGCGCCTTCCGGCGAATAGGCGGCGGTCACCATCTTTACCCCGAGTCCGTTCGGCTGTGAGTCGAGCTCGCGGAGGCGTTTCACCATCTGTGCCCGGAGCGTCGGATCGGAGATGATCATATTGCCCGTTCGCTGACCGGCGATGTTGAAGGTCTTAGATGCGGCGGTCATTGAGATCAAACGGTCGTGCGCCTCTGGCGCTGCGACATCCATCGGCACAAAGGTTTCGCCGGGATAGACGAGATCGTGGTGCACCTCATCCGAAATGATCCTAAGCCCGTTCCGTACCGCGAATTCCGCCACCGCGCGTAATTCTTCGGCTGTCCAGATCCGGCCCGAGGGGTTTTGCGGCGAGCACCAGATCAGGAGTGTTTCCCGCCCGGTCATCCGGCTTTGGGCGTCGTCCAGATCAAGCTCATACCGGTCGCCAACGCGAGCGAGCGGGCATTCCGTCAAGACCCGGCCTGCGTTTCTGATCTTGTGCGCGAACTCGTGATAGACGGGCGAAAAAACCACCACGGCATCGCCCGGCTCGGTCCAGACGTCGATGGAGAGCGCGATCGCGTTGCCGAGACCCTGTGCGGTCAGAATCCAGTCGGGATCGATCTGCCATTTGTGACGGGTCGCCATCCACCAGCGGATCGCCTCATGATAGTCGGAATAATCGGCGAAATAGCCGAAGATGCCGAACTCTGCCTCCTTGCGGACGATATCACGGACACAAGGCGCGGTTGGATAGTCCGAATCGGCGGTCCACATCGCCAGCCCGTCCTCCGGCGAGACGCCAAGAAGTTTTTCCATAAGGTCCCATTGTGAACAGTGGGAGCCGCGCCGGTCGATGATGTCGTTGAAGGTCATGGCCGCCTCTTGCAGATCGGCATGACCCTAGCCATCCTTGCGTCGGGTGCAAGGGGCCGGGCATTGCACGTGCGCATAGCTTGCCCTAAATCACCCGCATGACGATACGCCCGATCCTGATCCATCCCGACCCGCGCCTGAAAAAGCGCTGCGATCCCGTGACTGAAATCACGGACGACCTGCGCGCGGCTGCCGAGGACATGCTGGAAACCATGTATGACGCGCCCGGCGTCGGCCTTGCCGGGCCGCAGGTCGGGCTGATGTCCCGCATTCTGGTCATGGATTGCGTGAAGGACCCCGAGGCCAAGCCGCGCCCGATGGTGCTGATGAACCCGGAAGTCACCTGGGCCTCGGAGGAAACCAACACCTATGAGGAGGGCTGCCTGTCGATCCCCGAACAATATGCCGATGTCACCCGCCCGAAAGAGGTCAAGGTGCGCTGGCTGGGGTTGGATGGCGAGGCGCATGAAGAGCAGTTCGGCGGGCTTTGGGCCACTTGCGTCCAGCACGAGATCGACCATTTGGACGGCAAGCTGTTCATCGACTACCTGACGCCGTTGAAGCGCCAGCTGATCACCCGCAAGATGCAGAAGCTGAAGCGCGAAAAGGCGCGTCTGTGACGGTCCGGCCCTTCGTTCCCTATCCCGACAAGAGGCTGCGCACGGCTGCCGAACCTGTCGCCGAGATCAATGAGACCGTGCGGATGATCTGGGACGACATGGTCGAGACGATGGATGCGATGCCGGGTTATGGCCTTGCCGCGCCGCAAATCGGCATCATGCTGCGGCTGGCGGTCGTCGATTGTTCCGACAAGCGCGGGCAGGCGGTGAAATTGGCTAACCCCGAGGTGCTGCACGCCTCGGTCCAGATGCGCAGGCACGATGAGGCAAGTCCAAACCTGCCGGGCGTTTTCGCAGGCATTGAACGGCCCCGCGCGGTAACCGTCAGGTTCCTGAACGAGGTGGGTGAGGTCGAAGAGCGCGATTTCGTCGGGCTCTGGGCGACGAGCGTTCAGCATCAGATCGACCATCTGAACGGCAAGATGTTCATCGACCATCTGTCGCCCGTGCGGAAGAAGATGCTGGTCGCGAAGGCCGAAAAGCTGAGGAAGCGCGGATAGCGGCGGGGGGCTTCGCGCCCCCCGCACCCCCCGCGGAGTATTTGGACCAAGAAGAAGGGGTGAGGCATGCGCGTCGTGTTCATGGGAACACCGGATTTCTCGGTCCCGGTTCTGGACGCGCTGCATGCCGCGCACGAGGTTGTGTGCGTCTATTGCCAGCCGCCGCGCCCGGCGGGCCGGGGCAAGAAGGACCGGCCAAGCCCGGTTCAGGCGCGGGCCGAGGTTCTGGGCCTGCCGGTGCGGCATCCGGTCAGCCTGAAAGGGGATGAGGCGCAGGCGGAGTTCGCGGCGCTTCAGGCTGATGTCGCGGTGGTCGTGGCGTATGGGCTGATCCTGCCGCAGGCGGTGCTGGATGCGCCGAAACATGGTTGTCTGAATATCCACGCCTCGCTTCTGCCGCGCTGGCGCGGGGCGGCGCCGATCCATCGGGCGATCATGGCGGGCGATGCGGAAACCGGCATCTGCATCATGCAGATGGAGGCGGGGCTCGATACCGGGCCGGTCCTGTTATGCGAGCGGACGGCGATCGGTGCCGACGAGACAACGGCCGAGTTGCATGACCGGCTTTCGGAGATGGGCGCGCGTGCCATCGTTGAGGCGCTGGGGCGGCTCGATGCGCTGGTTCCGGTGCCGCAGCCGGATCAGGGCGTGACCTATGCGCAGAAAATCGACAAGGCCGAAGCGCGGGTGGACTGGACCCGGCCCGCGGCGGAGGTCGACCGGTTGATCCGGGGATTGTCGTCCTTTCCTGGCGCGTGGTGCGAGATTGGCGGCGAGCGGGTGAAGCTGTTGCGGTCCCGGTTGGCGGGCGGCGCGGGTCAGCCGGGGCAGGTTCTTTCCGGCTTCATCGTCGCCTGCGGGTCCGGTGCCGTCGAGATCGTGGAGGCGCAGCGCGAAGGAAAGCGACCGATGCCTGCCCGGGATCTGCTTCTTGGATGGGACCTGCCGGACCACCTGTCCTGAGCCGGATTCGGCCAGACACCCCCGCTGTGATATGCTGACCTTGTACCCGTGATCCGGTTTTGAGTCTCGAATGTGGTAGCAACCTGGGGGACACCAATGAAAACGCTTTTCGGACTTCTCTCGTGTGGCGGATTCTGCCTGGTTCCGGCACTCGGTCTGGCCGACGAAGCGGCCATCGCCGAACGCGTGGCGAGCTTTGAGGCGGCCTTCAATGCGGGCGATGCGGCCGGAGTGGCAGCGCACTATTCCGCCGATGCGGTCATCATGCCGCCTGATATTGCGACAATTCACGGACGTGAAGGCGCCGAAGCGCTTTGGACCGGGTTTATCGATGCCGGTGCCACCGACCTCGACCTGACCACGGTCATGCTCGAGGTGAGCGGCGACCATGCGCACGAGATGGGAACATTTGCGATCAACGTGCCGGACGGCAATGGCGGGACGATGACCGCCATGGGCAAATACGTGATCATCTGGACGCAGGACGATGCGGGCGTCTGGAACCTGAACTGGGACATCTGGAACAACGATCCCGCAGGGTAGGCCGCGCGCGACCGCATTCACATCCCGGCGTCGTTCCGGCATAGTTCGCCCTGCAGTTTGGAGGGCGTCATGATCGTCGTGTGGCTTATCATCATCGGTGCGGCGGCCGGGTTCATCGCAACCCGGCTGATGGGGATGGAAACGGATCTGGTCAGCACCATTGCGATCGGCGTTCTGGGTGCCGTGATCGGCGGGCTTACCCTGCGGTTCCTCGCCGTGGTCTCGGGCTGGCTCGGCGGGTTCGTCGGTGCCGTGCTGGGCGCGATGGCGTTGATCTGGTTGTGGAAGACCTATGGGCCGAGGGGCCGCTAACGGCGCGGCGGGCGGGACCGGTAGACCGGAAGGCTCCAGCCGAAGATCAGGCTTCCGGCCCTCAGCGTGAACGTCACAGCCGCGCAGATAAGTAGCGCCATGCCCGCCGGAAGGAACTGAAACGCCACAAGCGCCGCGCCTGACCCGGCGAAGGCGGCGGTGACGTAAAGTTCGCCCTGTTTCAGGACGAGCGGCACCTCGTTGCAGACGACGTCGCGCATCAGGCCGCCGAGGCAGCCAGTGGCCACGCCCATCAACAACGCGACAGCCGGATGGTGATTGAAAAGGAGCGCCACGCCCGTGCCTGCGGGCACCGCGACCGACAGCGCGCAGGCGTCGAGCCAGGTCAAAACCTTAAGCCGGCTTTCGAAGATATGGGCGGTGAAGAAAACCAGCACCGCCGCCACGACGGCGACGCCGATATAGGTCGGCTCGGCGATCCAGAAGACCGGGTTGCGGTCCAGCACCACATCCCGGACGGTGCCGCCGCCGACCGCTGTTAGGCTCGCCAGAAAGGCGAAGCCGACGATATCGAGCTGCGCCCGGCTGGCGACCAGCGCGCCGGTCAGCGCGAAGATGAAGACCGAGGCATAGTCGAGAAAATCAAGAAGCGTCATCGGCCTTGGCCTTTTTCGGCTTGAAGGGTTTCATACCCGCCCGCGCCAGTTCGTCGGCGCGCTCGTTCTCCGGGTGCCCGGCATGGCCCTTGATCCATTCCCACGTCACCTTATGCCGCGCCTGCGCCTCATCGAGCCTTTGCCAGAGGTCGACATTCTTAACCGGCTTCTTGTCCGAGGTGCGCCAGCCATTGCGCTTCCAGCCATGGATCCATTGGCTGACGCCGTTCTTCACATAGGCGCTGTCGGTGACCACGGTGATCGCCGAGGCCCGTTTCAACACCTCCAGCGCCGAAATCGCCGCCAGAAGCTCCATTCGGTTGTTCGTGGTCTCCGCCTCGCCGCCATTGAGTTCGCGGGACCGCAGGACCGTCTCACCATCCTTGGCGAGCATGAGAACGCCCCAGCCGCCAGGGCCGGGATTGCCGGAGCAAGCCCCGTCGGTATAGGCGAAAAGATCAGGCATGGGCCTCGATGATGACAAAGGGGTCGTCGGTTCCCGCAAGGCCTCGTTCGTGGCCTTCGGAGGTGGAGGTCACGGTGAAACCGGCATCCGCCAGCATCCCGTGCAGTTCTGCGACCGAATAGTAGCTGTAAAGCCGGTCGAGCCCGTCGCGCGCCTCGCCCGTGCCGGTCTTCATGCCCAGATGGAACAGTCCGCCGGATTTCAGCGCACAATGTAGGGCCGCGAGGTGGCGGGGGAATTCGGCGCGGGGCGCGTGGAGAAGCGAGAAATTGGCCCAGACCCCGTCATATGCGGCCACGACGTCGATATCGTCGAATGTGGCCAGTCGCGCATTGATGTGATGACGCTCGTTGGCCATTTTGACCATCGTGGGCGACGCATCGACCGGGTCAGGGTCATGCCCGGCTGCGCGGAGAAAAGCCGAGGCCGTGCCGGGGCCGCATCCAAGGTCGAGTACGCGGGCGCCCGCGGGCAACGCGGCGATGAAGGCGCTCAGATGCCGGTCGGGCTTGGCGCTGGTAAAGCGGTCGGCATAATCGCCCGCCTTCGCGTCATAAACGGCGATGGTGCGGGGATCGGCGCTCATGCCGGTTCCCGCAGGACGCGCGGCACCTTGAATTCGACGTTCTCCTTTGCCGTCTCGACCAACTCGACCGTCACGTCGAAACGGGCGCGGAAGGCGTCGATCACCTCATTCACCAGCACTTCCGGCGCAGATGCCCCGGCAGTGACGCCCACGGCCCGGATGCCGTCCAAGGCGCGCCAGTCGATATCGGCTGCGCGCTGAACGAGTTGCGCATAGGTGCAGCCGGCCGCGCGGCCGACCTCCACGAGGCGTTTGGAATTGGAGGAGTTCGGCGCGCCAATGACCAAGAGCGCGTCGATCTTTGGTGCGACGGCTTTGACCGCTTCCTGCCGGTTGGTGGTGGCGTAGCAGATATCTTCCTTGTGGGGCCCGACGATGGAAGGGAAGCGGGCCTTGAGCGCGGCCACGATGTCGGCTGTATCATCGACCGACAAGGTCGTCTGTGTGATGAAGGCCAGCTTTTCGGGGTCGCGCGGAGTGATCGTGGCGACGTCCGCCACGGTCTCGACCAGCAACACCTCGCCTTCGGGCAGTTGCCCCATTGTGCCGAGTGTCTCGGGATGCCCCGCATGGCCGATCATCACCATCTGAAGCCCGTTCTGGTGGTGACGCTCGGCCTCGATATGGACCTTGCTGACAAGGGGGCAGGTCGCATCGACAAACGTCATCGCGCGTCGCGCGGCCTCGGCCGGGACGGCCTTGGGAACGCCATGGGCCGAGAAGATCACGGGTCGGTCGCCGGGGCACTCGTTCAGCTCCTCGACAAAGACTGCGCCCTTGGCGCGCAAACCGTCGACCACGAACTTGTTGTGCACGATCTCATGCCGGACAAAGACCGGGGCCCCCCATTTCTCCAGCGCCATTTCGACGATCTTGATCGCGCGGTCGACGCCGGCGCAGAAGCCGCGCGGGGCGGCGAGGTAGAGGGTCAGGCCGGGCCGGTTCATCGCATACTCCTGCCGGTCCAGCATGCGGGCTGGCCCGGGTCATTTTCGAAACCACTGGTGCCGGAAATCCAGTGAATGGGCTCCGGACCTGTATCGGCCCGAAATTCTGTAAGCCCTTGGGCCCGGGGCGTCTAGCCCCCGAGGATCCCCGCCGTGATCAAGGCCAGCGCCACATAACGGCCGGTCTTGGCCAGCGCAACGAGCCCGACAAACAGCCAGAGTGGCGTGCGCATCATCCCTGCGACAACAGTGAATCCGTCACCAAGTGGCGCCCAGCTGAAGAGCAGAGTCCAGACGCCGTAGCGCGCATACCATGCCTGCGCGCGGGCCAGTTTTGCCGGGCTCACCGGAAACCAGCGCCGGTCGCGGAAGTGTTCGACCCAGCGGCCCATGATGTAATTCACCATCGCGCCAAGCGTATTGCCGACCGATGCCACGACAACGATCAGTGGCAGGGCGACCCTTGCATCGGCCTGCATCGCGACAAAGACGACCTCGGACTGCAACGGCAGCAAAGTGGCGGCGCCGAACGCCACCACGAAAAGTCCCAGGAGGGACAGAAGCTCGGTCATGACAGGCCTGCCGGGGCGCTCATGCCCCGGCTCCGATCACTCGTCAGCCGTAACCGCCGAATCTTCGCGGTCAAAGCGCGGCTCGCGCGGCGGGCGGCCGATCACGTCGCGCAGGGCGTCAAGCTCGATGAAGTTGTCGGCCTGACGGCGCAGTTCGTCGGCGATCATCGGCGGCTGCGAGCGGATCGTCGAGACGACCGAGACCCGCACACCCTGACGCTGAAGACTTTCGACCAGAGGCCGGAAATCCCCGTCGCCGGAGAAGAGCACGATGTGGTCGACCCGCGGCGCAAGCTCCATGGCATCGACCGTCAATTCGATATCCATGTTGCCCTTTACCTTCCGCCGCCCCTGGCTGTCGGTGTATTCCTTCGCGGGCTTCGTCACCATCGAGAAGCCGTTGTAGTGGAGCCAGTCCACCAGCGGCCGGATCGGCGAGTAGTCGTCGTTTTCCAGAAGCGCAGTGTAGTAGAACGCGCGGAGGAGCTTGCCGCGACGTTCAAACTCCTGACGCAGGAGTTTGTAGTCTATGTCGAACCCGAGCGCCTTTGCGGCTGCGTACAGATTCGACCCGTCAATGAACAGCGCAAGCCGTTCGTCCTTGTAGAACATCAATTGTTCCTTCCAAAAAAATTAGCCGCCGAGATTCCGACAATCGTTTGGGTGGGCAAACTGGAATTCGGTAGCTTTAGTCCCCGTGAGTGAACACGTATAGTCAGATTGGCATATAAATTGATATCTGTACAAATGGATAAGTTGGCCGCGATCGCTATCGGCAGTAACTCCCCTTCCGGCAAAGGGGATTCGCTTGCGACCGTGATTTCCGCACTTGTGGAAATTCAGCGCGATATCGGCCAAATTGTCGCCGTATCGCGATTTTTCCGCACTCCGGCCTATCCACCTGGCTCTGGTCCCGAATTCGTCAATGCCGCCGCGCTCGTCGCTTCGTCAATGTCGGCCGAGGAGGTTCTGGCGGCTTTACACCGTATCGAAGCGGCAGCAGGCCGGACACGGGAAATCCGCTGGGGCGCGCGGACGCTTGACCTCGACCTTCTCATCCTCGGCGATACGGTTCTGCCTGACCGCGAGACCCAGAAAGCGTGGATGGCGCTGCCGCTTGAGAAGCAGAAGCAGGACGCGCCGGACCGGCTGATCCTGCCGCATCCGCGGATTCAGGACCGGGGATTTGTATTGATTCCCTTGGCCGAAATCGCGCCAGCGATGGTCCATCCAGTGACCGGACTGACCGTCGCAGAGATGGTCAACGCACTGTCAAAGGCGGAAAAGGCGACGATTTGCCCGCTTTGAAAGGGAATCATCGCTTGTCAAGGGGGAGAGGAGCGCCTAAATAGCGGGCTCCATATCTCCCAAGTCCGATTGGAGTGTCTCATGGCCCGCGTGACGGTCGAAGATTGCGTTGACAAGGTTCCGAACCGGTTCGAGCTGGTAATGCTCGCCGCACATCGTGCGCGCGAAATCGCATCCGGCGCACCGCTGACCATCGACCGCGACAACGACAAGAACCCCGTCGTCAGTCTGCGCGAGATCGCCGACGAGACCCAGACCGCCGGCGACTTGCGCGAGCGGATGATCGAAAGCCACCAGACCCAGATCGAGGTGGACGAGGCCGAAGAGGATGCGATGGCGCTTCTCATGGGTGCCGAAGTTGACCGTCCGGCTGACGACGACATGTCGGAAGAGAAACTGCTCCGGGCGCTCATGGAAGCTCAGGGCCAGGGCTAAGCCCAAGAACACCGAGGCGCGCGGACCGGAATGATCGACGTCGAAGACCTGATCGCGCTGGTCCGCAACTACAATCCCCATACCAATGCCGATTTGATTCGGACGGCTTATGATTATGGCCGCCGGATGCATGAGGGCCAGTTCCGCCATTCGGGGGAACCCTATTTTACCCATCCGGCTGCAGTGGCTGCTATCCTGACCGAGCAACGGCTGGATGATGCCACGATCATCACCGCGCTTCTGCACGACACGATCGAAGATACCAAATCCACTTATTCCGAGATTTCCGAGAAGTTCGGCGAGGAGATTGCTGAACTCGTGGATGGCGTCACCAAGCTGACCAATCTGCAGCTGTCTTCCACCGCTTCAAAGCAGTCGGAGAACTTCCGCAAGCTCTTCATGGCGATGTCGAAGGATTTGCGGGTCATCCTTGTCAAGCTGGCCGACCGGCTGCACAACATGCGGACGATCAAGTCGCTGCCGCATGAAAAGCAGGTCCGGAAGGCGCGCGAAACGATGGATATCTTTGCCCCCCTCGCGGGACGCATGGGTATGCAGTGGATGCGCGAGGAACTGGAAGACCTGTCGTTCCGCGTGGTGAACCACGAGGCGCGGTCGTCGATCATCCGCCGCTTCATCACGCTGCAGAAGGAAACCGGCGACGTGATCCACAAGATCACCGCCGATATCCGCACCGAACTGGAGAAGGAAGGCATTGAGGCCGATGTCTTCGGCCGCGCAAAGAAGCCCTATTCGATTTGGCGCAAGATGCAGGAAAAGCAGCTTGCCTTCTCGCGGCTCTCGGACATCTACGGCTTCCGGGTGATCTGCCAGAACGAAAGCGACTGCTATCGTATTCTTGGTGCGATCCATCGCCGCTGGCGGGCGGTTCCGGGGCGGTTCAAGGACTATATCAGCCAGCCGAAATCGAACGGCTACCGCTCCATCCACACCACGGTTTCGGGACGCGACGGCAAGCGGGTCGAGGTGCAGATCCGCACCCGCCAGATGCACGAGGTTGCCGAAAGCGGTGTGGCTGCGCATTGGTCCTACCGCGATGGTGAACGCGCGAAGAACCCCTTTGCCGTCGATCCGGCGAAATGGATTGCGTCCCTGACCGAGCGGTTCGACAACGGCGACGACCACGATGAGTTTCTCGAAAACGTGAAGCTCGAGATGTATTCCGATCAGGTCTTCTGCTTCACGCCCAAGGGCGATGTGGTGCAGTTGCCGAAAGGGGCGACGCCCTTGGATTTCGCCTATTCGATCCACACGCGGATCGGCAACTCGACCGTCGGCGCCAAGATCGACGGCATCCGGGTGCCGCTCTGGTCCCGGTTGAAGAACGGCCAGTCGGTCGAGGTCATCACCGCCACCGGCCAGCGGCCACAGGCGACATGGATCGACATCGTGGTGACGGGGCGCGCGAAGTCCGCGATCCGCCGGTCCTTGCGCGAAGAAGACCGTGAGCGGTTCGTCAAGCTTGGCCAGGAACTGGCGCGGGTGGCGTTTGAGCATCACGGCCGCAAGGCGACCGAAAAAGCGCTGAGGACGGCCGCCAAGACGCTTGGCCTGCCCGATGAGACCGAAGTGCTCGCCCGTCTCGGCAGTGCCGAACTGACCGCGCGCGAAGTGATCGAGGCGATCTATCCCGAACTGGCTTCGGCCCACCCCGATGAAGAGGTCGATGCCCGCCGTCCGGTCGTCGGACTGACCGCCGACCAGAACTTCCGCCGCGCCAATTGCTGCCAGCCTGTGCCGGGAGAACGTATCGTCGGTATCACCTATCGCGGTCAGGGCGTGGTGATCCACACGATCGACTGCCCCGCACTGGCCGAGTTTGAGGAGCAACCCGCCCGCTGGGTCGATTTGCGCTGGCATTCGGGCCGTCACGCGCCGGTCTATACGATCAGCCTCAACATGACGATCGCCAACGATGCCGGTGTGCTGGGCCGCATCTGCACTTTAATCGGCGAGCAGAAGGCGAATATCTCGGACCTTACTTTTGTCGACCGTAAGCCTGACTTTTACCGTCTTATCGTGGAAGTTGATTTGAGGGATGCCGAGCATTTGCACATGGTGTTGAAGGCGCTCGAAGCGGAAAGTGACGTGGCTCAGGTGGAACGGTATCGCGATCTGGGTCGCAAGCCCTGATGGGCGAAGGGGAAGATTAAGTGGTTTTCAAAAGGCGGACACCGCGGTCCTACATGCAGCTGATCGCCGAGGCCTTCTGGCCCCGCGGCGGCTGGACGCGCGCCTTTCACTACGTAAAGCATCGGGTCCGTCGTCTGCCCGACCGCCCCGACCGGATCGCGCGCGGTGTTGGCGCAGGGGTCTTTGTCAGCTTCACGCCGCTCTTCGGCCTGCATTTTGTCGCCGCCGCGCTTGTCGCGAAGGCCGCAAGGGGCAACATCCTCGCCTCGCTTCTCGGCACGTTCTTCGGCAATCCGATCACTTTCCCATTCATCGCCTTTTCGTCGATGAAACTCGGCCATCTGATCCTTGGAACCCAGTTCGATGAAAGCCAGCATGCGACGCTCTTCGGCAAGTTCGTGGGCGCGGGTCAGGATCTGAAACACAACTTCTTCGCCATCTTCACCGAGGCGACGGCACGCTGGGACAACCTCTATAATTTCTGGAACGAGGTCTTCCTGCCCTATCTCGCGGGCGGTCTGCTGCCCGGCATTGTGGCCGGTGTCCTGTCCTACTACCTGTCGGAACCGGTGATCGCTGCCTATCAGAAGCACCGCCGCAAACGGCTGAAGGCGCGGTTCGAGAAGTTGAAGGCGAAACTGCATGCGCGGGCCGGGGAACAGCAGGGCAACAGCTAGTCCCGAATTGTATCCATGACGATTCAGACATTCACAGTGGCGGCAACGCCGGTCTAACCTGCCACCGGGCCTGACAAATCGGAGTACATGACGTGAATGAACTGCGGCTTGGCGTGAACATCGACCATGTGGCGACCGTGCGCAATGCGCGCGGCTCGGCCTATCCCGATCCTGTTCGTGCCGCCAAACTTGCCGAAGACGCGGGCGCCGACGGCATCACCGCCCATCTGCGCGAAGACCGGCGCCACATCACCGACGGCGATATCGACCGGCTGATGGAGGCACTGTCGGTGCCGCTGAATTTCGAGATGGCCGCGACGGACGAGATGCAGAAGATCGCGCTTCGCCATAAGCCGCATGCCGTCTGCATCGTGCCGGAAAAGCGCGAGGAGCGGACGACCGAAGGTGGGCTGGAGGTCGCGCGCGAGGAAAACCGGCTGGCGCATTTCATCGCGCCGCTGGCCGAGGCAGGGTGCCGCGTGTCGATCTTCATCGCCGCGGATGCCGCCCAGATCGAGGCGGCGCACCGGATCGGCGCGGCGGTGGTGGAACTGCACACCGGCGCCTATTGCGACTTTCATGCCGAGGGGCGCTTTGCCGAACGCGATGCCGAACTTGAGCGGCTGCGTGAGATGTCAGCCTTCGCGCATTCGCTCGGTCTTGAAGTGCATGCGGGCCATGGCCTGACCTTCGACACCGTCGCGCCCATTGCCGCCTTCCCCGAAGTGCGCGAGCTGAATATCGGCCATTTCCTGATCGGCGAGGCGATCTTTGTCGGCCTCAAACCGGCCATTGCCGAGATGCGCCGGATCATGGACGAAGCACGGGCCGGGCGATGAAGGCTGTCTGGTTCGAACGGTTCGGTCCGGCGGATGAGGTCCTGACGGTCGGTGACCTGCCCGACCCCGTCCCCGCGGCGGGAGAGGTTCTGGTGCGGCTTCACGCCTCGGGCGTGAACCCGTCGGATGTCAAGCTTAGGGCCGGTGCGAGGGCTGGGGCGGTCATGGGCTGGCCCCGGATCGTGCCGCATTCCGATGGCGCGGGCGTGATCGAGGCCGTGGGCGCGGGTGTTGATGCGGCGCGGGTCGGCGAGCGGGTCTGGATCTGGAACGGCGGCTGGCAGCGGCAATTCGGCACGGCGGCGGAACGGATCGCGCTGCCCGCCGAACAGGCGGTACGCCTGCCGGATGGCACCGGATATGCCGAAGGCGCCTGTCTTGGTATTCCGGCGATGACCGCATGGCGCGCGGTCTTTGCTGACGGACCGGTCGCGGGCAAGACGGTTCTGATCACCGGCGGTGCGGGCACTGTCGGGCGCTATGCCTGCCAGATGGCCAGGCTTGGTGGCGCGCGGGTGATCACCACCGTGTCCTCGGCGGAGAAGGCCGCCCACTCGACCGCCGCGGAATGGATCAACTATCGTGACACGGATGTCGTTCAGGCTGTGAAGGACATGACCCGTGGCGAAGGCGTCGACCGCATCGTCGAGGTGGATTTCGCTGCCGGTCAGGCCGCTGCCATTGCACTTCTGAAGCCCGGCGGTGTGATCGCCACCTATGCCTCGGCCTCAGAGATGCAGCCCCGGCTGGACTTCTACCCGCTGATGTTCCGCAACATCACGCTTCGGATGATCCTCGTTTATCTGCTCGACCCCGAAACGCGGCGGCAGGGCGAGGCACAACTGACGGAGTGGCTTGAGGCCGGTGCGCTTAGCCATGCCGTCGTGCCGGGTGGGGGGCTTGCCGACTGCGCGGCGGCGCATCTTATGGTCGAGGCGGGCAACAAGCTCGGCACGGTCGTGCTGGAGGTCGCATGATCCTCGGCATCGGCACCGATCTGGCCAATATCGAGCGCATTCAGGCGACGCTTGACCGGTTCGGCGACCGCTTCCGCAACCGCGTCTTCACCGAGGTGGAGCAGCGCAAGGCCGAACGGCGGCGGGACACAGCGGGCACCTATGCCAAACGCTGGGCCGCGAAAGAGGCCTGTTCCAAGGCGCTGGGCACCGGGCTGCGCATGGGTATTTCCTGGAAGGACATGGCGGTTTCGAACCTCAGGAGCGGTCAGCCGGTCATGCACCTGACCGGCTGGGCGGCCGAGCGGCTGGCCAAGATGACGCCCGAGGGGTATGAGGCCATCGTCCATGTCACCCTGACAGACGACCACCCATGGGCACAGGCATTCGTGGTGATCGAGGCGCGTCCGCTGACCGTGTCCGGGTAGCGGTGCTGCTCGAATTGCACGTTTGCGGGACGAAGCAGTCCTTTTGGACTAGTCGCCACCAATTTGGCGACAAGTGTCGAAAACGGTAGCTTGCTGCGGCGTACCGTCGTTCGTTGTGGCGTGCTCCACATACGTCGGCAGGCCAGCTGGAATTACGGTGTCCGAGCGAGCAACTCCAAGAAAAATGTGCTTGGAGTTTGCTGGGTCGATCGGAAACCAGCACGGATTATCAAAAGTCCCAGCATAGACGCCAACCGCGTCGGGAAACCGCTCGAAGCTTAGCCAGAGCTTGGTTCCGCAATACGCGCAAAAATGAACGTGAACGACTTTGCCAGAACCTGCAGAGGTTTGATCGAAGACCTTGGGAGTACCCGAAAGGATAGTGAAGTGGTCCGCTTTGAAAATCGGCTCGACCATATAGGCTGATCCCGTGGCCTTTTGGCAGAAGCGACAGTGGCAGACGGTAATCCGGCTAGGTTGTGCCAGTGTTGCGTAGCGAATGCCTCCGCAAAGACAGCCTCCCTCTTGCCTTGTCATTTTATGCTTCCCCTTGTGCTTTTTATGAAGTCGTGAGCGATTGCACTAATCGGCAGCGTCGCACACATCCAGCACGGGCCAAAGACAAAGCTGTCAAAGCTTGCACTATGGACTCACACCTGAAATTCAGGCCGAGAATAGTCTCGGACCCTGCAAAAACTTGACTCCCCGCCGCCGCGCGATCATGAAGCGCCGGAGCAGGAACGGGCAGGACCGGATATGAGTGGTACGGCAAAGGACGGGATCGTCGAGACGATCAAGACGGTGGTCTATGCACTTTTGATTGCGGGCGTCTTCCGCACGCTGTTTTATCAGCCGTTCTGGATCCCGTCGGGCTCGATGAAAGACACGCTGCTGATCGGCGATTTTCTTTTCGTCAACAAGATGGCCTACGGTTATTCGCGCTATTCCTGCCCGTTCTCGGCCTGTCCGATCTCGGGCCGCCTCTGGTCGGCCGAGCCCGATCGCGGCGATGTTGTCGTCTTCCGCCACCCGACCAACGGATCGGATTTCATCAAGCGCCTGATCGGTCTGCCGGGCGATACCGTGCAGGTGAAGGGCGGTGTTCTGTGGCTGAACGGCCAGCCGGTGCCGCAGGAAGATGGCGGTACGTTCGAAGAGGTCAAGGCGCCACAGGGATCGCAGCGCAACATGCCGCAATGCGCCAATGATCCGGTCGGGCAGGGCGCGGTCTGCGTCAAGGAACGCAAGATCGAGACGCTGCCGAACGGTGTAAGCCACAGCATCCTGAACATCCGCGACAGCGGGGTCGATAACACGCCCATCTATACCGTGCCGGAAGGCCAGTATTTCTTCATGGGCGACAACCGTGACAACAGCCAGGACAGCCGGGTTCCCGTCGCTGTGGGCGGTGTGGGCATGCTGCCTGCCGAATACCTGATCGGCCGCGCCGACCGGATCATGTTCTCGTCGGCAGGCAAGTCGCTCTTCTTCTTCTGGACCTGGCGGTCCGACCGGTTCTTCAAGGCGGTGGAGTGAAACTCTCGGCCGATCTCGCCGCGTTTGCGGCCCGGATCGGGCATGAGTTCCGGCGGCCCGAACTTCTGGTCCGGGCGCTGACCCATGCGTCCATCTCGACCGCGACGCGGCCGGACAATCAGCGGCTGGAATTTCTCGGTGACCGGGTGCTTGGCCTTGTGATGGCCGAGGCTTTGCTGGCGGCGGACCGGGCTGCCAGCGAAGGCCAGCTTGCCCCTCGCTTCAACACGCTCGTCCGCAAGGAAGCCTGCGCCAATGTCGCGCGCGAGGTGGGTTTGGGCGATGTCCTGAAACTTGGCCGGTCCGAGATGATGTCGGGTGGGCGGCGCAAGGAAGCGCTTCTTGGCGATGCGATGGAGGCGGTCATCGCCGCCGTCTATCTCGACGGCGGGTTTGAGGCGGCGAAGGCGGTGATCCTGCGTCTTTGGGGCGACCGGATCGGCGCGGTCGAGGCCGATGCCCGCGATGCCAAGACCGCGCTTCAGGAATGGGCGCAGGCCCGGGGCCTGCCACCGCCTGCCTACACGGAACTGAAGCGCGAGGGGCCGGACCATCAGCCGATCTTCACCGTCGAGGTGCGGCTGGAGACGGGCGAGACCGAGGCCGCGAAGGCGGGCGCGAAGCGTCAGGCCGAACAGGCTGCCGCCAAAGCCTTGCTGGCGCGGATGGACGGGACCTGACCGCCCGATTTCAATCCTTCAGACGTGATCGACCCGGCGCATTTCCTGCGCGGCGCTTCGCGTTTCCTCCAGCCAGCGTTGCACCAGTCGCGGATCGTGCGGCGCGCCGTGGACTCCGACCGGCATTTCCCGCGCCATGACCGCCTCGACCGCCAGCGCGACGGTTCCCGAGACGAGCCGCGCCATGGCCGAGCCGCGGATATCGCCTGTCGCATCCAGAACCCAGGTCTTGTGCCAGACCGGCGTTCCCGCCTTTTCGACCTTCAGCGAAACGCAGAGGACAACCCGGTCGACCTCGCCCTCTTCCAGCGGATATTTTTCCCAAAGCTCATCCGACAATTCCTTGAGCCGGTCGTTCGACGGCGCGGCGTCCAGTTCATCGAAGATATCCGCCCAGGCTTCGGTCCAGCCATTCAGGCGAAGCGTGCCGCGGACAAACTCCTTCACCCTGCTTCCCCGCTCGAAGCGGTAGGCCTCGAGATAGGGCAGCGAATCCCGGTTGGGATAGACTTCGAAGGTCTCGGGATGGCGAAGTGGCGCCGAGTATGTGCGCACCGCATCCCATGGATGGACGACGCTGAGTTCGGTGAAGTCACGGATCGAGCGGGCCGGGGTCATCAGTGCGCGCAGAACGCCGATGGGCGACCACGAGAACTTGTAGCGGAAGGCGTTCGGCACGGCTGGCACGCCGCCGCAATAGGAGGTGAAGGAGAGGACGTTGTCGCGGTCATAGTGCGCAGACGCGCGGTAGGCGGTGACCAGATCATGCGCCATCAGGTGGTCGATGCCGGGATCGAGGCCGACTTCGTTGACGATTGCCACGCCTGCCTCGCGGGCCGGTTCGTCCAGCGCCTGCATCTCGGACGTTATGTAGCTGGAGGATACGAAATGCGCGCCCTTGTCGACGCAGGTCCGGGCAAGGTCCAGATGCAGCGTCGCGGGCAGCATGGAAACGACGATGTCGCCGGGCTGAAGCGCGGCTTCAAGCGCGCCGGGTTCCATCGCGCGGATGTCTTTGGTGATATCGCCCACGGCTTCCACCGCCGCTTCCACCGGCAGGTTCCAGACTGTGACCGGGTGGCCTGCGAGGATCAGACGACGCAAGCCGGGGCGAGAGGAAAGGCCGGTGCCGCACCAGTGAATGCGCATGGTTCTTCTCCCTAATAATGCGTTCGCGCCGCGTGGCGATCCGGATAGTCGAGATGCGGTGTTGCGCCGAACTGGTTGAGGTGCAGCACACCGTCACGGACGGCGAAGCGGTGGACGGAGGTGTTCATCACCTTCAGGAACATCCGCGCCTTCATCACAGCTTCCAGCCCCAAGGCCAGCGCCACCAGTGTCGCGATGACGCCGGTCGAAGTCACCAGAACGGCACCTGGCCCGCCCTGCGCGGCATCCTCAACCGCGCCGGAAACGCGGGCGATGAACCCCTCGTAGCTTTCATGATCCGGCCCGGCATCGCCCGAACGCCAGAGGTGCAGCACCTGCGGCACATGGGCGGCGAAGTCCTCGGGGCCCGTCGGGAAGGGAATGCCGTGGCTGTCCTGAAGCGCGTGCGACAGCGCGAAGTAATCCAGTTCGTTCAGCCGGTCGTCTAGCGCATGGGGCCGTGCGTCGAGGTTCAGCGCCTCTGCCGTCTCGCGCTGACGGCGGAGCGTGCCCGAGATCACGCGGTCAAAGCCTCCGGTCAGGCGCAGATGTTCGCCAAGCCACGCCGCCTGCTGCTGGCCAAGGGGCGACAGCCGGTCATAGTCGGCTTCGGTCCGGGCGCCGGAATTGGCTTGCCCGTGGCGGATGAGGGTCAGTTCGGTCATGGCGTCTGTTTGTCAGCCCCAGCGAACGTCGCCAAGGAAAATATACCCGGCCCCGTAGATCGTCTTGATCAGGCGCGGGTTCTTCGGGTCCTCGCCGAGCTTGGTCCTGAGGCGCGAGATGCGGACATCCATCGCCCGGTCGAAACTTTCACCCGCCGCCCCGCCGAGGCTTTCCTGCATCTGCGCACGCGAGATCAGCCGTTTCGGGCTGTCGAGGAAGAGCCGCAGAACCTCGCCCTCGGCATGGGAAAAGGGTACCTCTTCACCGCCTTTGTTGACCAGAAGATAGCGGTCGAAATCGGCGGTCCAGTCGGCGAAACGGGCGATGGTGGCGGCGCGCTCCGGATCGGCGCGGCCCTTGCGCAGCCGGGCGCGGATGCGGGCAACGACCTCGGCGGGGTCGAAGGGCTTAATGATGTAGTCGTCGGCCCCAAGCTCCAGCCCCGTCACCCGGTCCTGCACCTGCGCCCTCCCCGAGATAATGATGATCGCCGCGCCGGATTCGAGCGCCAGCCGATGGACCAGCGCAAGCCCGTCGCGGTCGGGAAGGCCGAGATCGACGAGGCAGACATCGGGGGTGAGCCGCTTCAGCGCCGCCTCGAACTCGGTTGCCCTTGCGTAGCAGGACGTTCGGAACCCGGCCTCTTCCAACGCGGCCGCCAGCATCCGGCGAATCTCCGGTTCATCATCAAGGATGGCGACATGGGGGCGGGGATCGGTCATGCGGCTTCTTTCGCGGAAAGGAAGGCCGCAAGCTCGGCCCCGGTGAAGGGTTTGGTCAGGACCGGGATCGCGCCCGCCCTTGCCCGCTCCGGATCGCCCGGTGGCAGCGACGTCATGAGCATCAGTTGTGCCTTGTGCCCGGCCTCTGAGAGTTCGTGCAGAAAGTCGACGCCGCTGCGCTCGCCGGGCAGGCCGATATCCGACAGGATCAGCCCAAGCCCCGGCAGATCGGCCAGTTCCGCCGCCTCTTCGGCGCTCGCCGCTTCGATCACATTATGGCCGAGGCCGCGCAGCATCTCGCGTACATCGGTGCGGATCTCTTCGGTGTCCTCCACCAGCAGCACCAGCGTCGGCTGGGCAGGCACGGCATCGGCGGCGCGGAGCGGCAGTCGCAAAGTCACCTTCGCCCCGCCTTCGGGGCGATTGGCGAGTTTCACCGTGCCGCCCATCAGTTTGATATGGTCATAGACCATGGAGAGGCCGAGGCCCGAGCCTTCGCCGCCCTTGGTGGTGAAGAACGGGTCGAGCCCGTGCTCCAGCGCCTTTTCGGAAAAACCGGGGCCGGTGTCGGCAACGCTGATTTCCAGCCAGGTGTCGCGCACCGGCCGGGCGGTTAGGGTGATCCGTCCCGATCCCGGCGCCAGCGCGTCGCGGGCGTTGAGGATGAGATTCAGAAGTGCGTCCAGCAGCGATCCGGCATCGAGCAGGATCGGTCGTTTCAGATCGCCTGTCAGCAGGTCGAGCCCGACGCCTTCGTGCAGGGACGGGCCCGCCATCACCCGCAACTCCTCCAGCAGCGTGGGAATATCCGTGGGCGCGGGTCGGATTTCTCGGGGGCCGGAGATTGCGGCGATGCGGTCGAGAAGCGTTCCGCCCCGCCGTGCAGCGGCCAGAGTTGCACGGGCCAGATCGGCTGCCTCGTCCGGCAGGTCCTCCACCCGCCCCATCCGGCCCTGAAGGCCGAGGATGATGGTCAGGAGATTGGCAAAATCATGCGCTAGACCCGAGGTCAGCTGCGCCGCCAGTTCCCGCTTGGCGCTCTGGCTGAGCGCGGCCCGCGCCTGCGCCTCTTCGGTCACATCCATCGACAGGACATAGACGCCCTGCGCCACACCTTCCCCGCCCCGATCCGGGGTCAGGGCCAGCCGGATGCGGCGGCCCGAGGTGTCGTGGGTGAACTCGAAAACACTTCCCTCACCCGCCAACGCCTTCAGCAAGCCCGGTTCGATCCGGGCAAAGGTCTCGGGCCCCAAGGCCTCCGCCACCGGGCGGCCGACGATGTCCGACAGGCTGCCAGGCATGACCGACGATAGGCGCCGGTTGGAATAGGTATAGATCAGGTCCGGCCCCACATGGGCGATATGGGCGGGCATCATCTCGGTCACGAGCCTTGTGCGCGCCTCCATCTCGGTCAGTTCGCGCTTGGCCTCTTCCAGCGCGGCATTGGTCGCGGCAAGCTGGCGGTTGGTCTGGGCCAGACGTTCGGCATGGGCCAGAACCTCCTCCGACAACTCTTCGGACCGGCCCCGCAGCAGGGCCTCCTGCGCCTTGATGTCGGTAATGTCGGTATAGACCGTGACCCAACCGCCCTGCTGCAAGGGCGAGCCCTCAACGGAAATGGTCCGCCCGTTCGCCCGCGTCCGCTCCATGTAATGGGGCTGAAAGGCGCGGGCCTGTTCGACGCGGACCTGCACCGCCTCTTCCGGGTCGTCCACCTCGCCATATTCGCCGCGCTCCACCAGAAAGCGAATCGTCGCCTCGAAGGGCGCGCCGGGCGTCACCAGCGCCTCGGGCAGGTCGAACATCTCCTGAAAGCGGCGGTTGCAGACGGCGAGCCGCAGGTCCCGGTCATAGATCGACAGCGCTTGCTGAATGAGGTTCAGCCCGGCCTGCGTCATCTTGGCGCGGCTGTCGGTTCTTTCCATCGACCAAGGCTCCTTTCCGCCTATCGCTAGCACCCTTGGGGCGGGGCCGGAAAGGGGCAAACGGGCGCTGTTACAATTCGTAAGGATTAAGAAAAAGTCCCGAAACCTTTGCCGACGAGCCTCTTGCCGGAACCGCCATGGTGAGGAACACTCGCCTTAAAGGCGATGACATGCCGCAACGCCGGCGCAGGGGAGGACAAGGTGGCGAACGACAGACCGGCCGAATTGCAGTCGATCCCGGCCCTGCTGGCCCGGAACGCGGTAAAATGGGGGGCGCTGCCCGCCTTCCGCGAAAAGGAATTCGGCATCTGGCAAAGCTGGACCTGGGCCGAGGCGCAGGCCGAGATCAGGGCGATGGCGCTCGGTTTCCTCGCGCTCGGGCTGGAGCGTGGCGACCATGTCGCGATCATCGGCCGCAACCGTCCCGCGCTTTACTGGTCGATGGTCGCCGCCGAAATGTGCGGCGCGGTGCCGGTGCCCTTGTATCAAGACGCGGTCGCCGAAGAGATGGCCTATGTGCTGGATCATTGCGGCGCGCGCTTTGTCGTCTGTGGCGATCAGGAGCAGGTCGACAAGGTACTGGAGGTGCAGGAGGGCCTTGAGGGCAAGGACTTGAGGCTGCACCACATCGCCTATCTCGATAAGCGTGGCATGCGGAAATACGACCATTCCCACATGAACGCGCTGGCCGATATCGCGGCCGAGGGGCGCGCGGCGGAACAGCGCCTTGGGGCCGAACTCGACAAACGCATCGCCGAGCTGACCTATGACAGCACCTGCGTGATGCTCTACACCTCGGGCACGACGGGCAAGCCCAAGGGCGTGGTCCTGTCCAACCGCAACATAATCGAGACGGCAAAGAATTCCTCGGAATTCGACCACCTGCGCCATACGGACGATGTGCTGGCCTATCTGCCGATGGCCTGGGTCGGAGATTTCATCTTTTCGGTCGGGCAGGCCTACTGGACCGGCTTCACCGTCAACTGTCCCGAAAGCGACAGCACTGTCCGCACCTGCCTGCGCGAGATCGGGCCGAGCTATTACTTCGCGCCGCCCCGCGTGTTCGAAGGTCTGCTGACCGATGTGACGATCCGGATGGAGGATGCGGGCCGCTTCAAGCAATGGCTCTATCGCCATTACATGGCCGTTGCCCGCCGCGTCGGCCCTGCGTTGCTGGACGGCAAGGAGGTCGGATTCGGTGACCGGCTCGCCTACTGGCTGGGTGGGGTCTTTGTCTATGGTCCGTTGAAGGATTCGCTGGGGCTTGGCCGGTTGCGCGTGGCCTATACTGCCGGGGAGGCAATCGGGCCGGAGATCTTCGATTTCTATCGCTCGCTCGGCATCAATCTGAAGCAGCTCTACGGCCAGACCGAGGCCAGCGTGTTCATCACCCAGCAGCCCGATGGCGAGGTCCGGTCCGATACGGTCGGCGTGCCCTCGCCCGGGGTGGAGGTGAAGATCGGCGAGAATGGCGAGGTCTATTACCGCTCGCCCGGCACCTTCGTGGAATATTACAACAACCCCGAAAGCACCGCCTCGACCAAGGACGCCGAGGGTTGGGTCGCCACCGGCGATGCCGGCTTCTTCGAGGAAGGCAGCGGGCATCTGAGGATCATCGACCGTGCCAAGGATGTCGGCAAGATGGCCGATGGCAGCCTCTTCGCGCCGAAATATGTTGAGAACAAACTGAAATTCTACCCGAATATCCTGGAGGCCGTGGTCTTCGGCGCGGGCCGCGACCGCTGCACCGCCTTCATCAATATCGACCTGACGGCGGTCGGCAACTGGGCCGAGCGCAACAACATCGCCTATGCCAGCTATCAGGAACTAAGCCAGCACCCGCAGGTTCTGGAGACCGTCGCGGGCCATGTCGAGGAGGTGAACAAGTCCGTCGCCGCCGACCCGATGCTGGCGGGCTGCCAGATCCACCGCTTCCTGATCCTGCACAAGGAACTGGATGCCGATGACGGCGAGATGACCCGTACCCGCAAGGTGCGCCGCAAGGTCATCGAGGAGAAATTCGCCGACCTGATCGACGCGCTCTATGGCGGCAAGGACAGCATCTATACCGAGACCGAAGTGACCTACGAGGACGGCCGCAAGGGCGCGATCAAGGCCACTCTGACCATCCGCGACGCCAAGATCGTGGCCGGGCAGGAAAGGATGGCGGCGGAATGAACCAAATGAATCCAGAAGGTTACACCACCGCCGACGGCCGCAAGATCGGCGGCGTGCTGATGGAGATGAAGAACATCACGCTCCGCTTCGGCGGGGTGGCGGCGATCACCGATATCTCGTTTGATATCCGCGAGGGCGAGATCCGGGCGATCATCGGGCCGAACGGGGCGGGCAAGTCGTCGATGCTCAACGTCATCTCGGGTTTCTATGTCCCGCAGGAGGGCGAGGTCTGGTTCAAGGGCTACAAGCGCGGGCCGATGAAGCCCTATCAGGTCGCCCGTCTTGGCATCGCCCGCACCTTCCAGAACATCGCGCTGTTCGACGGGATGTCGGTGCTCGACAACATCATGACCGGGCGGCTGACAATGATGAAATCGGGCCTGCTGTCTCAGGCGATATGGTGGGGCAAGGCCCAGCGTGAGGAGACCGAACACCGCGAAAAAGTCGAGAAAATCATCGACTTCCTCGAAATTCAGGACATCCGCAAGACGCCGGTCGGCCGCCTTCCCTATGGCCTCAAAAAGCGGGTCGAACTGGCCCGCGCGCTTGCTGCCGAGCCGCGGCTGCTGCTCTTGGACGAACCCATGGCCGGGATGAACGTCGAGGAGAAGGAGGACATGTCCCGCTTCATCCTCGACGTGAACGACGAATTCGGCACCACAATCGCGCTGATCGAGCACGATATGGGTGTCGTCATGGACCTCTCTGACCGGGTCGTGGTGATGGATTACGGCAAGAAGATCGGCGACGGCACGCCTGATGAGGTGCGCTCCAATCAGGCCGTCATCGACGCTTATCTGGGGGTCAGCCATGACTGAGGCAAAGCGTCTGCAAAGCGTCTGCAAAACGTATGGCACCCGTGCCGACACCAATCCGGAGGCCCGCCATGTCTGACCAGCTTCTCTACGCGACCGAGGCGGCGCTGAACGGCCTCATGGCGGGGGTGATGTATTCGCTCGTCGCGCTGGGCTTCGTCCTCATCTTCAAGGCCTCGGGCATCTTCAACTATGCGCAGGGTGTGCTCGCACTTTTCGCGGCCCTGACGCTGGTGGGGTTCCAGACCGGTCAGGTGCCGTTCTCGCATCTCATCAACGCGATCTTCGGCACCAACATTCACCATTTCGGCTGGCATCTGCCCGCCATCGTGGCGATCCTGCTCACCGGCCTCGTGATGATCGGGCTGGCCGTGATCATCGAGCGCTATGTGCTGAAACACCTCGTCAATCAGGAACCGATCATCCTGTTCATGGCCACGATCGGCCTGGCCTATTTCCTTGAAGGCATGGGCGACCTGATGTGGGGGTCCGACATCAAGAAACTCGATGTCGGCCTGCCGCAGGGAATTAACGAGACCATCGACAACGTGACCTTCAACGCCTTCGGCTACGGGTTCTTCATCGACAATCTTGATATCGTGGCGACGGTGGTGGCGGCTTTGCTGGTCCTCTCGCTGACGCTCTTTTCCCAATACACCAAATATGGCCGCGCGCTGCGGGCGGTGGCGGATGACCATCAGGCGGCTTTGTCGGTCGGGATCTCGCTCCGCTTCATCTGGGTCATGGTCTGGTCCATCGCCGGGATCGTGGCGCTGGTCGCGGGCATTATGTGGGGGGCCAAGTCTGGCGTGCAGTTCTCGCTGTCGCTGATCGCGCTGAAAGCGCTGCCGGTTCTCATGCTCGGCGGCTTCACCTCGATCCCCGGTGCCATCGTCGGCGGGCTGATTATCGGCATGGGCGAGAAGCTGTTCGAATTCTGGATCGGTCCGCTGATCGGCGGGGCCACGGAAAACTGGTTCGCCTATGTGCTGGCGCTGCTCTTCCTCGTCTTCAGGCCGCAAGGTCTCTTCGGTGAAAAGATCATCGAGAGGGTTTGAGACATGGCCAAACTGATCGCCATCCTGAACGTCATTGCCTGGGCTGGTTTCTGGGCCTTCGGCTACCTTGCGCTATCGAGCGGAGAGGGCGGGAGTACCGTCGTGGCAATGATCCTTGCCGCCATCGGCGCGGCCGTGGGTATCGTCGCCTGGCTTTGGCTGGTGCGTCATTCCGAGGCCACGGGCTATGCCAAGCGCGCCAATCAGGTCCCGCGCGAGCATCACCGCGAGAACGGGGGGGCGGCATGAGCCACAAATCCCGCATCGGCGTTCTTTGCATCGACTGCAAGACTGATGACCTGACCGAGGCAGTCGGATTCTGGTCCGGCATGCTCGGCATGAAGGGCGAGATCGACGAGCGCGGCAAGTACGCGGCGTTCGACGGGCACAAGGGCTATCCACGCGTGCTGTTGCAGGCGGTTGATCACGAGCCGCGCGTGCATCTGGATTTCGAGACCGATGACGTGGATGCGGAATGCGAACGGCTGAAGGCGCTGGGCGCGAAAGAGGTTGCGCGGATCAGGACATGGATCGTGATGGAGGCGCCGACCGGGCACCGCTTCTGTCTGGTGCGCCCGCAGGGCGACGACTTCCCGGGCGATGCCAAGGAGTTCGGATGATGGTTGTGAACGCCTGCGGCTATCAGCCGTTGAAGAAGGACATCACCCACATAATGGGCAGGGCGATCAGGATGATCGGCAGTGCGAAGACGATCGAGACCGAGAGAAACAGCACCATGCCGGCGATGGCCAAGGCCGCCACGGTAAGGAAGATGCCAAGCCCCGGCCCGATGAAGCCGCAATCCTCGGACAGCCCTCCGGCGACCCCGAAGACAAGCAGAAGCAGGCAGGCGGAGAGCCCCAGCGCATCGCGATATGAGATGCCGAATTGCTGGGCCACGAAAAACACGACGATGGCACCGGCGATCAGGAACGGAAGCAGGATGACGAGAAGCTCACCCAGCAAACTGGTGAGGAATTCACGGAACCACCAGCGGCGGCGTTCGGGATCTTGGTTGGTCATGGCGTCCTCCGAAGTCCGCGAACTGCCTAAGCCAAGAATTCGGCGAGAGTTTGACGCGGGCTGCGCGACGGTCCCGGTAGCCCTGAAAGGAAGAAGCTGATGTTCTACCGCGAGGCAGGCGACTTCAAGACGTCCTATGTGGACGACAGCCAGACCTTTCCGATCAAGTTCGACCGCTGGCGCTATTACGCTGTCCTTGCGGTGGCTTTCGGGGTCATTCCGTTCCTTATCAATGATTACTGGGCCAATGCGGTCTTTGTGCCGTTCCTGATCTATGCCATTGCGGCGATCGGGCTGAATATCCTGACGGGCTATTGCGGGCAGGTCTCGCTCGGGACCGGGGGGTTCATGGCCGTGGGCGCCTATGCCTGCTACAAGCTGATGACGGCCTTCCCCGAGGTCTCGATCCTGATCCATGTGCTGCTCGCCGGCGGCATCACGGCGGGGGTGGGCGTTCTCTTCGGTCTGCCGTCCTTGCGGATCAAGGGTTTTTACCTTGCCGTCGCCACGCTTGCCGCGCAGTTCTTCCTTGTCTGGCTCTTCAACAAGGTGCCGTGGTTCTACAACTACTCGGCTTCGGGCCAGATCTCGGCGCCCGAACGCACCGTGCTTGGACATGCGGTGACCGGCGCGGCGACAACCGCCTCGGCCAAGTACCTCTTCTGCCTTGTCATCCTCTTCGCGCTCGCCTGGCTGGCGCGGAACCTGACGCGGGGGACCGTGGGCCGCAAGTGGATGGCGATCCGCGACATGGATATCGCGGCGGAGATCATCGGGGTGAACCCGCTGACGACGAAGCTTTCGGCCTTTGCCATCTCGTCCTTCTATATCGGCGTCGCGGGGGCCTTGTTCTTCTCGGTCTATCTCGGCGCGGCGGAAGTGGGAGAGGCGTTCGGCATCCAGAAGTCGTTCCTGATCCTCTTCATGATCATCATCGGCGGCCTCGGCTCGATCTTCGGGTCCTTTGCGGGCGCCGCCTTCATGGTGCTCATGCCCGTCCTTCTGAAGAACATACTCGTCGGCCAGCTGGGCTGGGCCACCGACCTTGCCGCGCATGTCGAGCTGATCATCGTCGGCGGCCTGATCATGGGCTTCCTGATCGTGGAGCCGCATGGCCTGAACCAGCTCTGGCGGCTGGCAAAAGAGAAACTCCGGCTTTGGCCCTTCCCGCACTAGGGGGGCCGCCCAACGATAAGACCGGCGCGAACCGGCACTATTGCAACGCTTAAACCTTGGGAGGAGACCCAGATGAAAAAGACCTTCGCAACCCTCGTGGCGCTGGCGATCGCGGCCACGGCGGCCCCGGCCTCGGCAGAGCTGCAGATTCCGAACCTGAGCTACCGGACGGGGCCGTTCGCTGCCGGCGGCATCCCCTATGCCGACGGGTTCAATGACTATTTCACACTCCTGAATGAGCGTGACGGCGGAATCGGCGGCGAGAAGGTCGTCGTGACGGAATGCGAAACCGCCTATAACACCGAAAAAGGCGTCGAGTGCTACGAAGCGACCAAGGGCAACGGCTCGCTCGTCTACAACCCCTTGTCGACCGGCATTACCTATCAGCTGATCCCGAAGGTCACGGCTGACGGCATCCCGCTTTACACGCCGGGCTATGGCCGCACCTCTGCTGCGAACGGCAAGATCTTCTCCAACGTCTTCAACTTCCCGGCCAACTACTGGGACGGCGCGTCTGTGGTTATCAAGTACCTTCTGGACGAGAACGGCGGCGATCTTTCGGGCAAGAAGATCGCGCTGGTCTACCACAACTCCGCCTATGGAAAAGAGCCGATTCCGACGCTGACGGCACTGGCGGCCAAGCACGGCTATGAGTTCATCGAGGTCCCGGTCGACAGCCCCGGCCAAGAGCAGAAGTCGCAATGGTTGCAGATCCGCCGCGACAAGCCGGATTACGTGCTGATGTGGGGCTGGGGCGTGATGAACGCCGTGGCGATCCAGGAGGCCGCCAATATCCGCTTCCCGATGGAGAACTTCATCGGCGTCTGGTGGTCGGGGTCGGAAAACGACGTGTTGCCCGCCGGTGACGGCGCCAATGGCTATAAGTCGCTCGCCATGCACGGCACGGGAATGGACTATCCGGTCTATGCCGACCTGAAGCAGTATGTCTACGACGCCGGCAAGTCGTCAGGCGCGGGCGATCAGGTGGGCTCGGTGCTCTATTCGCGCGGCATGTATGCTGCCGCGATGATTGCCGAGGCCGCGCGCAAGGCGCAGGAACTGGCGGGCACCTCGGCGATCAATGCCGCCCAGATGCGTGACGGCTTCGAGGCGCTGGAGGTTACCGAGGCACGGATGGCCGAGCTTGGCCTGCCGAATTTCGGCCAGCCCTTCGCGGTTTCTTGCGAGGACCATGGCGGCCCGGGTGCCGCGATGATCCAGCAATGGGATGCCACGGCCAAGAAATGGAACCTGATCACCGGTTTCATCGCGCCGGATGATGAGGTGCTGACGCCTCTGGTGATGGAAGACTCCGCCGCCTTCGCTGCGGAAAACAACATCGCCGAGCGCTGCAACTAAGCGCCAATGCATGTCTTCCCCGGCCCGTTCAGGGCCGGGGTCGTTTGGATCAATTCTAGCCCGGGGGATACCCGATGCTCGACGCCGGTAAGACCGAGACGCTGCTTGAGGTCAACAATATCGAGGTGATCTACAATCACGTGATCCTCGTCCTGAAGGGCGTGAGCCTCAATGTCCCGAAGGGCGGCATCACCGCGCTTCTGGGTGGCAATGGCGCGGGCAAGACCACGACTTTGAAGGCCATTTCCAACCTTCTCCATTCCGAACGCGGCGAAGTGACCAAGGGCTCCATCCTCTATCGCGGCGAGAAGGTTCAAAGCCTCGACCCCTCGGCGCTGGTGAAGAAGGGCGTCATCCAGGTGATGGAGGGGCGGCACTGTTTCGAACACCTCACGGTGGAGGAGAACCTTCTGACCGGTGCCTATACGCGCACCGACAAGGGGCAGGTCGCGGTCGATCTCGACATGGTCTACACCTATTTTCCGCGCCTCAAGGAACGCCGCCGGTCACAGGCAGGCTATACCTCGGGCGGCGAGCAGCAGATGTGCGCCATCGGTCGCGCGTTGATGTCGAAGCCCGAGACGATCCTTCTCGATGAGCCCTCGATGGGTCTTGCGCCACAGCTTGTCGAGCAGATCTTCGAGATCGTGAAGGCGGTGAACGAGAAGGAGGGCGTGACCTTCCTTCTGGCCGAGCAGAACACCAACGTGGCGCTTCGCTACGCCCATTACGGCTACATCCTTGAAAGCGGCCGCGTGGTGATGGATGGCCCCGCGAAGGAACTGCGGGAAAACCCGGACGTGAAGGAATTCTACCTCGGCATGTCCGACGAAGGCCGCAAGTCGTTCCGCGATGTCCGCTCCTATCGCCGCCGCAAGCGGTGGCTGGCGTGATGAGGGATCAGACGATGAATTTTTTCGACGCCCTTGAAACCCGCTCTGCCGATGAGCGCACCGGTGCGCAGCTTCAGGCGCTGAACGGGCAGCTTGCGCGCGTGGCGGCGGCGGCGGGCGCCTGCCGGATCGACGGTAAGGCGTTGGCCGATCTCACCGATCTCGCCGGGCTGCCGGTGCTTCGCAAGTCCGACCTCGTCGCATGGCAGAAGGACAACCCGCCCTTCGGCGGCATCCTGACGTCGAACATCGCCCATATCTTCCAGTCGCCCGGGCCGATCTATGAGCCGGGCGGCGTCAGCCATGACTGGTGGCGGATGGGGCGCTTCCTGCATGCCTGCGGGATCGGGTCGCAGGATATTGTCCAGAACTGCTTCGGCTATCATCTGACGCCTGCCGGCATGATCTTTGAAAATGGCGCCCGTGCCGTTGGCGCGAAAGTCCTGCCGGCCGGGACCGGCCAGACCGACCTTCAGGTCCGTGCCGCTGCGGATATCGGCACAACGGCCTATGCCGGAACGCCGGACTACCTGAAGGTCATCCTCGACCGGGCCGAAGAGATGGGTGAGGCGCTGAAGATCACCAAGGCCGCCGTCGGGGGCGGGGCGCTCTTCCCGTCGCTTCGTGCAGAATATGCCGACCGGGGAATTGCCTGCCTGCAATGTTACGCCACCGCCGATCTTGGCAATATCGCCTATGAAAGCCCTGCGATGGAGGGGATGATCGTCGATGAAGGCGTCATCGTCGAAATCGTCCGCCCCGGCACCGGCGACCCGGTTCCCGAAGGCGAGGTGGGTGAGGTCGTGGTGACGACACTGAACCCCGACTACCCGCTGATCCGCTTCGCGACCGGGGACCTTTCGGCGGTCATGTCGGGTCCGTCCCCCTGCGGGCGCACGAACATGCGCATCAAGGGCTGGATGGGCCGCGCCGACCAGACGACCAAGATCAAGGGCATGTTCGTACGCCCCGAACAGGTCGCCGACCTTGTCGCCCGCCATGCCGAGGTTGCCCGCGCAAGGGTGATCGCCACCCGAGAAGGCGAGATGGACGTGATGACCGTGCGCATCGAAGCGCCGGGCGGGGAGCCTGCGCGCTATGAAGGCTCTGTCGCTTCGGTCCTGAAGATGAAGGGGCGGGTGGAGGTCGTGCCGCCGGGCAGCCTGCCCAATGACGGCAAGGTCATCGACGACCAGCGGGTCTATGAGTGACCGCCCGGTAAGGCGCTCACCCGTCTTCGCCAAAGCTTTAGTGATCGGCCTTGAGCCCGATGTCGGCATCTTTGGTTCAGCAATCGCGCGGGCGCGGCATGCCGTTCGTCTCAGTCGATCGAGTGAGACGTCGTTTGAGAGCCTTTAAGCGAGGCATTGGTCGTGTCAGCCCTGTGTTCCAACTTCTTCGGAGCTGGGGCCGGACAGAGCACACAACCATCAGCTGATCGCCACTGGCCGGTTAATCTTTGATCTTGGCGAACCACCGACGTCTGCTACTGTCTGTTGGAGTGGTGACTTTATGCTCTGACCCTCCGTTTCCTTCGCGTTCTTGTTTTCCGCGACAGGGGGCAGTGCACGCATCCTGCCAGTCGTTCTACGGATGAAGGTG
Organism: Albidovulum litorale; assembly: GCF_025751495.1. Lineage (GTDB taxonomy): Bacteria > Pseudomonadota > Alphaproteobacteria > Rhodobacterales > Rhodobacteraceae > Albidovulum > Albidovulum litorale. Next base: position 418,406 of record NZ_JAOWKZ010000004.1, read on the forward strand.
TCTTAATTGGAGCTTACGTTAGAGTCAGCCTTTTCCGCCGGTGGTCTGGTTGGCCATCTGTCGTACCTCTTGCTTGTGACATCCATGCTGATGCGGGTCATGTGGATCCTTCGCGTGCTGGTTATCGCGTCAGCATTTGTCGCCATTGCTTACGACCTCGTGTGGCTGAAAGACCCGGTTGGTGTGTTTTGGGAAAGTCTCTTGGTGTTGGTGAATATCGTCCAGTTGTCTGTGACTTATGCCCAGAACAGGCTCGAGAAGTTTAACAGCATTGAATCCGCCTTTGTTCACAAGGCGTTTCCGGGTTTGAGTAATTCTCTGAAGCGAAAGATACTTAATCAAGGTTCTTGGGTGGAAGCGGACGAAGGAGCCGAATTAACAAGGGCCGGCGAGCCGGCCAGGCGCCTTGTGTACATCGCCGATGGCGAGGTGGAGATTATTGTGAACAGCAACGTCGTCGGCCGATGTGGAAATGGTGATTTCATCGGCGAACTGACCGTGCTGTCGGGGGAGCCGGCAACAGGAACGGCGATCACCAAGCGCCGGACCCATTATTGGGCAATTGCCGATGACGAATTGCGAAGACTGGTGGCTTCAAACGAAGAGATCAGTCAATCTGTGCAGGCGTGTTTTCACACCAACATGCTGTCAAAGCTGATTGCGGCAAATCATCAGCTGCAAAAAGCGGGTGGTCTGGTCAATTGAGATTCTGATCGGTCGGTTAAGCTGCGGGCGGTTTGCAAAGCAGTGGCCGAGCCGGTCATCACCCGCCCGTCAACCCGCATTCATCCGTTCAATATAGGCGCGCAGTTCCTCGGCCTCGTGGCGGGCGTCGCGCAACCCGTCCATTGCCGCGCGCAGTTCGGCCTGGCTCTGGTGCAGCTGGTTCGACAGCTCCGCCTCGCGCGTCTCCAGAAAGTCGATGGCCTTGTCGCGGGTTTCTTCGGCGTCGTGAAGCTCACGCGCCATCTTTTCCAGATCGCCCATCTCGGCCTGCGTCACGCGGGTCAGACGGTGCAAAAGCCAGCAGGCGAACCAGCCGAGCGCGAAGGCGACAAAGAGGATGATCGCGGTGGCGAAGATGAATTCGGTTCTGTTCATACCTGCCCATTTCCCTCTGAGTTATGTCCGGTCATATCCAGCCACACCTATTCCGACGGGCGCGGCTTTGGCCGCACGGTATCCGGCCCGGGGGTCTGTACGGCGATTTCGGATGGTTCTGCATCCGCGGTGCCGTCTTCGACGGTTGCGAGGTCGCCCGTCGCCTCCGACCCAAGCAGGCGTACCTCGATCCGTCGGTTCGCCTCGCGTCCCGCTTCGGTGTCGTTGTCGGCGATCGGCAGGGTTTCACCATAGCCGACTGCCGTCAGGTTGCCGGTCAGGACCCGGCGCGACATCAGCGCGGCGATCACCGCCTCGGCCCGTTTCTGGCTGAGGTCGAGGTTCATTTCTTCGCGGCCCTGGCTGTCGGTATGGCCGCCGATCTCCATCTCGAAATCGGCGCAGTCCTTCATCCGTTCGGCGATCTTGTCGAGCGTATCCGCCGCGTCGCGCGTGATCTGGGCGGAACCCGGTTCGAAATTGATCTTGTGCGCGGCCAGGAACCCGTTGATGTCGGCAACGCATTCCTCTGCCGTCGGAAGGCCCAACAGGGGGTCGAGTTTCTCGTCATAGCGGATGTCGAGGTCGTATTGCTGGGTCTCGCCGAGCTTGTCGGACAAAATCCTTGCGATGGCGTCGCTGGCCGTGGTCGATCCGGTAACCCCGCTCAGACGGATGATACCGGGCTGCACCGTGACCTCGCCGCTTTCCAGCTCGCCAAGGGCTTCGATCGCGGTAAGAACACGTAGCGGCCAGCCGACGGGCATTTCTGGATCGAGCCGGGTTGCGGCATGGACCGAGGCGGTGCCGAACCTTGCCCGCGCGAAGCTTTCCACCGCCTCGCGTGAAAGATCGTCGCCGAGCCGGCCGCGCATTTCCAGCCGACCCTCGGCATCGAGTTTTGCGACGAATTCTTTCGGACCTTCGGTCCCTTCCGGTGTCTCCGCCTTTGGCGTCAGAACGGCGTGAAGCGAGAAAACCTCGGGCAGGTTCGATTCCAGTTCGCCCACCACCTTGTCGAATACCGCCGGATCGACGGTTTCGGCGGCGATGAGCGAGATGTCGGCATCGGAATAGGTGATCGAACCGGCGCCGATCTCTTTCATCGCGGCAAGCCCCATCGTCACCGCCTCGGCCCAGGCCGGTGTCGGCACGCCAAGCCCGATCGTGCAGGCGATTTTGCCCGTGGCCCCGGCATCCGTTGCGGCGGCGAGGATACGTTCGCGGGCCCGGTCGCTGTCGGCGGAACAGGCGTCGAAGCGGGCGCCGTCCCCGTCGATCAGGAAGCGGAGCGTGAAGGGCGTGATCACCGGCCGGGGGGCCGAGATATCGAGGGCGAGCCGCAGCCCGCGCGGCGCCTTGCGCCTGAGGTCGCTTTCAAGCCGTGCCTTTTCGGCGGCGCTGTCGCTGATCGCTGTGACCGCGACCTCGGTCGCTGAAATCGAAATCTTCGACCGGGGCAGGTCCTCTAGCGCGTCGATCCCGAAGCTGACGGCGGCCTGCCATCCCGACGGGATCGGGTGGTCGGCCGATTCGAGCATGTCGGTGACAGCGCCTTCGCCGACCAGTTCGGTGAGGCTCTCGACAATCTCTTCATGTCCCGGCCCCTGCGGCACCAGACCGATGAGCGAGATGCCATCACCGTTCCGCAGGATCTCGATGGTGAAGTCGGGTGCCTTGAGGGCGTCGGCGGCGGCCACTTCCATCGCATCGACGAGACGGTCGGCATCGACGATCGTGCCCGCGACGGAAAGTGCGCGGAACCGCGCGGCTTCCGTTGGCGCGATGCCCGAGAGGGTGACCTGAAGCCCGTCGGTTGCGACTTCGGTCCAGTTGTGCCCGGCGGTCGCCAGTGCCTGTTCCACGCCTTCAGCCGAGCGGCGTTCGACAATGCCTGCCGTCCAGGATGCGGCGGCGATGCTGAGCAGCCCGGCCAGCGCAAAGGCTGCGGGGCCGATTGCGCGCACGGGCAGCTGCGAAGGCAGGGAGAAGGTCTTGGGCAGTTGCAAGCGCATGGGCGGCGGAAGTTCCCGGTACGAGGACGCCCTTCCTTAAGCCCGCGCGGCGCGGGGATCAATCTAGACGAGGCCGCCGATGGCAAGAAACAGCGCAGCGATGAGGCCGGTATCGCGGTTTCGGCGGAAGAGCTTAAGGCAGCCCTCCGGATCGTCGATGTCGAGCTGCCGCATCTGCCACAGAAGGTGCCAGCCCATGGCCCATGGGGCGATCAGGGCAAGGCCGAGTTTGACGGGGCCAGCCGTGGGAAGGAGCGCGGTGAGAATCGCCGCGCTCATCAGCGTGACGGTCAGGATCAGGAAGAGGCCGAGCCATTTGCCCGTTGCCGCGCCGAAGAGGCGGGCGGTGGATTTGACGCCGATCAGCACGTCATCTTCCTTGTCCTGATGGGCGTAGATCGTGTCGTAGAAGAGGGTCCACGCGATGCCAGCGGCGTAGAGCAGCACGGCAGGAAGGGCGACGGTGCCGGAATGGGCGGCGAAGGCGAGGATGGCGCCCCAGTTGAAAGCGAGGCCAAGAAAGACCTGCGGCCACCAGGTAAAGCGCTTGGCATAGGGGTAGATCGCGACGAGGCCGAGCGAAGAGATGCCCAGAAGCACTGTCAGCCAGTTGTAGGAGAACAGGATCAGCGCGGCGGCGCCCATCTGGGCGACCATCCATATCAGCGCCTGTTTCACCGAGACCTGCCCGGAGGGGATTGGCCGCGACCGGGTGCGCGCCACGGCCGCGTCGAAATCGCGGTCGGTGATGTCGTTCCATGTGCAGCCCGCCCCGCGCATCAGCCAGGCGCCCAAAGCGCAGCCGAGGATGATCCAGATATCCCATTGCCGCCAGCCGTCCATCGCGGCGGCCAGCGCCACGCCCCAGAGGCAGGGGATCAACAGTAGCCATGTCCCGATCGGCCGGTCGGCACGCGAAAGCCGCAGATAGGGGCGCGTGGGCTCGGGCGCCCAGCGATCGACCCAGTTGCCGCGCACCGCATCGGCGACGGTTCCGGCGGGCTCTGGCGTTTCGTCGGGCGCACTCATAAGGTCGGCCTCATGGCAATGGCGAAGATCAGGCTCTGTGTAGACCAGCCCATCGGGGCGGGGCAATCGGTTCAACTGACCGAGGCGCAGGCGCATTACCTTTTCGGAGTGATGCGCGAGGGCGTGGGGACGCAGATTCTGGTCTTCAACGGGCGGAACGGCGAATGGCTGGCCGAGGTGACGGAGGCGGGCAAGCGCAAGGGGGCTCTGGCCTGTCTTGAAGAAACCCGGCCCCAAGCCGCGCCGCCCGATCTTTGGCTGCTGTTCGCACCGGTGAAGAAGGCGCGGACCGATTTCATCGTTGAGAAGGCGGTGGAACTGGGTGTGTCGCGCCTGATGCCGGTCCTGACCGAGTACACCAATTCCGAACGCTTCCGCCGCGACAAGGCCGAGGCGCATGTGCGCGAGGCCGCCGAACAATGCGGTGCGCTGAGCCTGCCGAGGGTGGAGGAGGCCACGCCGCTTGCCCGCCTCCTCTCTGGCTGGAACCCGGCCCGCGCCATTCTCTGGGCCGACGAATCTGAGGCGGGCGCAGCCACGACACTCGCGAGCTTTCCCAGGGGTCCCGCCGCAATCCTCATCGGCCCCGAAGGCGGCTTCTCAGACGCCGAGCGCGACCGCCTTCGCACGCTCGACTTCGTCCACCCCGTCGCCCTCGGCCCTCGTATCCTGCGCGCCGAGACGGCGGCGCTGGCAGCCCTCACGCTCTGGCAGGCCCATCTGGGGGACTGGCGGTGACACAGGAACCGGTCGTGCGCCTGCATCTCTATTTCGCGCGCGACAACGACCGCGCGGTGATCCTGCGGCAGGGGCCGTCGAAGCAGTTCCGGCTGATCCTCTGGCATCGCGACACCGACAGGTTCGAGGACGGCCAGTGGCTGAAGCACAAGGTCTATCCTGAACGCTGCGACCTGTCGCCGGACGGGCGGCATTTCCTCTATTTCGCGCTGAACGGCGACTGGTCGGGTCAGAGCGAGGGCGCCTATTCGGCGCTGTCGCGTCCGCCTTACTTCACCGCGCTGGCGCTTTTTCCGGAGGGAAGCACCTGGGGCGGCGGCGGGCGGTTTCTTGACAATGTGCATTATGTCGCCGTCGGGGGTACCGACGTGATCGGGCGCGACGAGGGGCTCGTGCGGCTCTACCAGCGCACAGCGGACAAGGACTGCCCGACCGGGCTTCGCACCGTAGACGGGTGTCCGGCGAAGATCGGCAAGGCCAAGGCCGAACGCGCCTTCCTGCGCGAACTGCCGCCCGATCCGGCCCTGTCGCTCTACGACACGCTCGGCGGCCGGCTTTACCGGCGGCGAGGCGCGGAGCTGGAGCTGATCCGCGATTTCACCGACATGGCGTTCGAACCGATCCGCGCGCCCTATGACTGGCGGGAGACGCTGGCGGAGGGGTCGGTAGAGACTTGGCATCCCCTTAAGGGAGAGCGGCGATGAGCCTCATCCGGCCCGAAATCGTCCGGGGTCTGCGGCGCTGGCGCGAGGTGATCGCGGCGATGACTCTGGGGCTTGCCGGGCTCTGGTTAGCCTCGCTCGGTGGCTGGCTGATGCAGGGGATCGGCCTGATCCTCTTGGCGCTCGCGCTCGGTTGGGGTGTGATCGCCTGGCGGCGGTTGCGATTCCTGCGCGGTGTCGCTGCGCCGGGTGTAGTCGAGGTCGATGAGGGGCAGGTTGGCTATTTCGGCCCGAATTTCGGCGGATTCATCGCGCTGGCCGATATCGCCGAGTTGCGGCTGGCCGAGGTCGGCGGAACCCGGCACTGGCGGATGCGCACCCATGGCGGGGAGGTTCTGATGGTCCCGGTCGATGCCGCCGGGGCCGAGCGGCTTTACGATGCTTTCGCGACGCTTCCGGGCATCGACATGGCCGTGCTGACTGCCGCGCTCGACCGCAGTGTCGGCACGCTTCCGCTGTGGAAACGCGCCGACCCATCACTGCCGCGTCGCTAGACGATCACAACATGTCATGTTTTCGCACAGACAATCCGCGCTGGGCGGGGTTGACTTGGGCAGTGCGGCGCTTCACGTAATTGCGTCCCTGTCAGCCACAAGATCGAGGCCCCCATGTCCATTCCACAATCCGGCGGAGGCCCGGTCGAACGCTTCGAACAGCTTGCTGAATATCTTGAGGCCGGCTGCAAGCCGATGGACGATTGGCGCATCGGCACCGAGCATGAGAAGTTCGGCTATTGCAAGGACACGCTGAAACCCTTGCCCTATGACGGGCCGCGTTCCATCAGGGCGATGCTGGAAGGTATCCGCGACCGCTTCGGGTGGGACCCGATCGAGGAACAGGGCAAGATCATCGGGCTGGTGAAGGACGGCGCGAATATCAGCCTTGAACCGGGCGGGCAGTTCGAACTTTCGGGCGCGCCCTTGGAGACGATCCACCAGACCTGCGACGAGGTGAACGCGCATCTGCGCGATGTCCAGAGCGTTGCCGACGACATTGGTGCGCGGTTTATCGGTCTTGGCGCCGCGCCGGAATGGACACATGACCAGATGCCGATGATGCCGAAAGGGCGCTACCGGCTGATGACGGACTATATGGGTCGCGTCGGCACCCATGGCACGCAGATGATGTACCGGACCTGCACCGTGCAGGTGAACCTCGATTTCGGCTCCGAGGCCGACATGGTTCAGAAGTTGCGGGTGGCGCTGGCGCTGCAGCCCGTCGCGACCGCGCTTTTCGCCAATTCACCTTTCTTCGAGGGCAAGCCCAACGGCCACAAAAGCTGGCGCAGCCGCATCTGGCGCGACCTCGACCCGGCCCGCACCGGGATGCTGCCCTTCGTTTTCGAAGAAGGCATGGGATTCCAGCGCTATGTCGATTACGCGCTCGATGTGCCGATGTACTTCGTCTATCGCGACGGCAAGTATATCAACGCTTTGGGCCAGTCCTTCCGTGACTTCCTGAAAGGCGAACTGCCCGCACTTCCGGGTGCAAAGCCAACGCTGTCGGACTGGGCCGATCACCTGACGACGATCTTCCCCGAGGCGCGGCTGAAGAAATTCATCGAGATGCGCGGTGCCGATGGTGGCCCGTGGCGCAGGCTCTGCGCGCTACCTGCGCTGTGGGTCGGTTTGATGTACGATCAGTCCGCGCTCGACGCCGCCTGGGATCTGGCCAAGGGTTGGAACCATGAGACGCGCGAGGCCCTGCGGGTGGCCGCATCCGTTGATGGGCTTCAGGCCGAGGCGGGCGGGGTTAAAATGCATGACCTTGCCCGTGAGGTCGTGGCCATCGCGGAACAGGGCCTCAAGTCGCGGGCGCGGCCGGGGGCAAACGGCTTGATCCCCGATGAGACGCATTTCCTCAACGCGCTGCAGGAAAGCATCGAAAGCGGCAAGGTGCCGGCCGACGAGCTTCTGGAGAAGTATCACGGCGAATGGGGCGGCGATTTGTCCCGTATCTATGCCGAATACAGCTACTGACGCGGCACACGGGGGATTGACGACGGGCCGTAGCCTTCCCCGGCAAGGGGGTCGGGGCCGTACTCGTTCGGTCCCTCGTCGCCTGGCGTGGCCAGCCACCAGATCAGGAGGATCCAGCCGATGATCGGGATCAGCCAGATCAGCACCCACCATCCGGATTTTCCGGTATCGTGCAGCCGCCGGACGCCTGCGGCGAGCGACGGCAGGAAGACCGCGAGCGAGTAGAGCGACGAGAGCGGGCTGCCGGGCGCGCCGCCCATCATCCCGTGCTGAAGGCCGAAGGCAATCCCGTCGATTATGCCGAGGCCAATATTGACCATGATGTTGAAGGCGACGAACCACCAGTATTCGGCACGCCGGGCACGGCCCGAGAAGGTCGCGTATTTCGAAAAGCAGGTGCGGACGGCGGTCATGATCTGCATGGCAAGTCTCCGGTTCGTCTTGCCACAGACTCCTCTCCGGAGCGGCGGTTGTAAAGATGTTAGTCCAGTGTAAGGCCGGTGACGAAGGTGCGAACCTTCGCCTCTTCCATCTCGCAGGGCTTCAACAGGTCGCCTGAGGCGAGCTGGTAAAGGTTAAGGCTGATATAGTCCGGCCCGCCAAGTTCCCATGCGACCAGCTTCACGCTGCGCCCGCCCGCCAGCAGGGTCTTTTCGATGCGGTAGCGCCGCCCGGCATATCGGCCTTCGCTGTAGCCTTCCGGAATTCGTTCCAGCGCCCCGCGGAACGGGTCGCTCACTTTTTCGCGCCGATTTTCGGTTCTGTCCCGGCTTTCAGGCGTTCGATATTCGGCTTGTGACGCACGAAAACCAATGTGGCGAGAATGAAGATCAGGGTGACCAGATCGCCATGGCCAAACGCCCATGCCCAGGGCATCGACAGGAGGGCGGCGACGAGTGCGGAGAGCGAGGAGTACCGGAAGATGAGCGCGGTGACCAGCCATGTCGCGCAGGCGGCAAGGCCGACCGGGAAGGCAAGGGCCAGAAGCGTACCGAGAAAAGTCGCGACCCCTTTGCCGCCGTTGAATTTCAGCCAGACCGGAAAGATATGGCCGACAAACGCCGCGAGGCCCGCGAGTTGCGCGGCATCCTCGCCTGCCATGGATCGCGCGATCAGCACCGCCACCGCCCCCTTGCCGCCGTCGAGGACGAGCGTCGCGAAGGCGGCCGCCTTGTTGCCGGTGCGCAAGACGTTGGTAGCACCGATATTGCCCGAACCGATCTTCCTCAGATCGCCGAGCCCCATCAGCCGTGTGACCAGAACACCGAAGGGCACCGAGCCCAGCAGATAGGCGAGAGCACCCGTCACGATCAGGGCGATCGCCCCGCTTGTCAGTTCCGGCATTTCGCTACTCCGCCCCGAAGACCTGAACGCCCGCGACCCAGGTCGCCAGCACCTTACCCTCCATCCGCTGTCCGTCAAATGGCGTGTTCTTGGACTTGGAGTTGAGGGTGAAACGGTCGAGCACGAAGGGCGCGTCGGGGTCGAAGAGCACGAGATCGGCAGGCGCGCCCTCGGCCAGCCGCCCCTGCGGCAGGCCGAGCCGCCTGGCGGGGTTGAGCGCCATGGCACGGAACAGCTGCGGCAGGGACAGCTGGTCCGCGTGGTAAAGCCGCATCGCGGCGGGCAGGAAGGTTTCCAGCGCGACCGCTCCGCTTGCCGCGTCCTCGAAGGGCAGGCGTTTGCTTTCCTCATCCTGCGGGGTGTGCATGGAGGAGATGATGTCGATCAGGCCCGAGGCGACGGCCTCCACCACCGCCAGCCGGTCGTCTTCCGACCGCAAGGGGGGTTTCACCTTGAAGAAGGTGCGGTAGTCGCCGACGTCGAATTCGTTCAAGGTCAGGTGGTGGATCGAGGTGCCTGCGGTCACGTCGAAGCCGTTGTTTTTGGCGCGTTCCAGGGGGGGCAGGGCGCGGGCGGTGGTGATCTGGTCGAAGTGGTATTTCACCCCGGTCATCTCGACCATCCCCATGTCGCGGTCGAACCCGATGCGTTCGGCCATGGGCGACACGCCGGGCAGACCGCGGAGCGAGGCGAACTTGCCGGATGTCGTCGCGGCCCCGGCGGAGAGGCCCGGTTCCTGCGGGTGGCCCATGACAAGCGCGTTCAGGGACTTCGCATAGGTCAGGGCGCGGCTGAGGACCTTGGTATTCGTAACCACATGATCGCAATCGGTAAACGCGATGGCACCCGCGTCGAGCAGGAAGCCGATTTCGGTCATCTCCCGCCCCTCACGGCCCTTCGTGAGCGCAGCCATGTGGCGGATGCGGACGGGGCAGGCCTCGGCCGCGCGGCGGGTGACGAATTCGAGTGTTTCGGGGGTGTCGATGGCGGGATGGGTGTCGGGCCGGGCGATGATCGTGGTCACGCCACCTGCGGCGGCGGCGAGGCCAGCGGAGCGGAAGCTTTCCTTATGCCGCTCGCCCGGTTCACCGATCTTGACGCCCAGATCGACGATCCCGGGGGCGAGGCATTTGCCGTCGGCATCGCGTCGGCGAAGTGTCGGACTTTTGTCGGGCAAACCGTCGGGCCTGTCGAAGATGCGCGCGATGACGCCGTCTTCGATCAGCACCGCGCCGAGCGTCTCGGTTCCGGCCTCGGGGTCGATCAGGCGGGCATTGGTGAGGAGAGTGCTCATACCATCACCCCAACCGCCTGCCGCCCACGTTCGGCCCTCAGGTTCCGGGCCAGCAGGTCCATGCAGGCCATGCGGACGGCGACGCCCATTTCGACCTGATCCTGAATGACCGAGCGATTGATGTCGTCGGCAAGTTCGCCGTCGATCTCCACCCCCCGGTTCATCGGCCCGGGATGCATGACAATGGCGTCCTCTTTGGCATGAGCCAGCTTTTCGGCATCAAGCCCGTAGCGGTGGTAATATTCCCGTTCGGACGGGATGAAGCCGCCGTCCATGCGTTCCTTCTGAAGGCGCAGCATCATCACCACGTCGGCGTCCTTCAGCCCCTCGCGCATGTCCTGATAGACCTCGCAGCCGAGGTCGGCGACGCCCGAGGGCATCAGTGTCGGCGGGCCAATGAGGCGGATGCGGTTTTCCATCTTGCCGAGAAGGATCAGGTTCGACCGCGCCACGCGGCTATGGGCGATGTCGCCGCAGATTGCCACGGTCAGCCGCTGGATGCGGCCCTTGGCGCGGCGGATGGTCAGCGCGTCGAGAAGCGCCTGAGTCGGGTGTTCGTGTCGCCCGTCGCCCGCGTTGAGGACGGCGCAATTGACCTTCTGGGCCAAGAGGTCGACCGCGCCCGAGGCCGGGTGGCGGACGACCAGCAGATCGGGATGCATCGCGTTCAGCGTCAGCGCGGTGTCGATCAGCGTCTCGCCCTTCTTCACCGACGAATGCTGCATCGCCATGTTCATCACATCGGCGCCGAGGCGTTTTCCCGCCAGTTCGAAGCTGGCCTGCGTCCGTGTCGAGGCCTCAAAGAACATGTTGATCTGGGTCATGCCTTCCAGCGCGTCGGAATGTTTCACCGTGCGCTGGTTCAGTTCGACATATTTCTCGGCAAGGTCGAGGACGGTGCGAATCTCCTCCGGGGCCAGGTGTTCGATCCCCAGAAGGTGACGCGCGCGGAATGTCATGGTCTCTCCGGTCCCGTTTCGGCTGCTTATGGCAAAAGGACGCGGATGGGGCAACGGGGAATGCGGGCGCTTGCGACGGAACCCATGGGGGCCTAGCTTGGCCGCCATGGAGTCGGTGGCCAGAGATATGGATTACCACGCCGCGCGGGCGGCGTTGGAATGGCAGATGGAGCTGGGGGCGGACGAGCCTATCGGCGATCTGCCCGTGAACCGCTATGAGGCGGTGGCCGAGGTGCCGAAACCCTCCGCTGCGCCCGCACCTGTGGCGGAAGTGGCAGAGGTCGACCCGGTCGAAGTCGCCCGGCAGGCGGCGGCCTCGGCAAGCGGTCTCGAAAGCCTCGCTGCGATCCAGTCGGCTTATGAGCATTGCGAGATCAGAAAGGGTGCACGGAATTTCGTCTTTGCCGATGGCAACCCGGAAGCGCGCGTGATGATCCTTGGCGAAGCGCCGGGGCGGGATGAGGACCTTGAGGGGCGGCCTTTTGTCGGCCGGGCCGGGCAGCTTCTGGACCGGATGTTCGCGGCGATCGGTCTGGCGCGGACGGCCCATCATGCCGGTGAGGCGCTTTACATCACCAATGTCATGCCCTGGCGTCCGCCGCAGAACCGCGACCCGGAGCCGGATGAAATCGCGATGATGCTGCCTTTCGTGACGCGGCATGTGGAATTCGTGAACCCCGATATCATCGTCCTGATGGGCAATACGCCCTGTGCCGCCGCGCTTGGAAAACGCGGCATCCTGCGGCTGAGAGGCCATTGGTCGGAGGCTTTCGGGCGGCCCGCCATGCCGATGACCCATCCGGCTTACCTCTTGCGCAATCCGGCGGCGAAGCGGGAGGCCTGGGCCGATCTTCTGGAGATCAAGGCGCGGCTGAAGGGTACGGCATGATCGTCGATCCCCTGACGCTTGCCGCCTTCATCCCGGCCGCTCTGGCGCTGAACCTGACGCCGGGGGCGGACATGATGTTCTGCTTTGCTCAAGGCCTGCGCGGGGGGCCTCGTGCGGCGGTGGCGGCGAGTGCGGGGATCACGGCGGGCTCGATGCTCAATGTCACGCTGGCGGGGATCGGGCTGGGGGCGCTTGTGGCCTCCATGCCGGGGCTTTTTCATGCGATCCGCTGGATTGGCGTGGCCTATCTGCTCTACCTTGCATGGCGGACCCTGAGGACACCCGTGATGCGGGCGGAAACCCCTTCGGTGCGCCCCTCGCGCGCCTTCCGGGACGGCTTTCTGGTCAATGTCTCAAACCCGAAGGTCATCCTCTTCATCCTCGCCTTCATTCCGCAATTCGTGGACCCTGCGCGGGGTGCGGTGCTTGCGCAGTTCCTGATCTTCGGCACGGTGATCGGGTTTGGCGGGCTGATCATCAACGGGGCGGTCGGATTGGGTGCGGGGGGCATGGGCCGGGTTCTGGCCCGCAATGCCGGGGTCGAGCGGGCTTTGCGCTGGGCCTCGGCCACGGTCTTTGGCCTTCTGGCCGCGAAACTTGCATGGGACAATCGCGCATGAGCCGTATCGACGAAACGAAGGACTTCATCCCGGTGCGCATCGCCGTCCTGACCGTGTCGGACACAAGGTCGATGGCGGAGGACCGGTCGGGCGACACGCTGGTCGCGCGGATCACGGATGTAGGCCATGTACTGGCCGCCCGCGATATCGTGCGGGACGAGCGGGCCGAGATCGCGGCGAAGCTGCGCGCGTGGTGCGCCGATCCCGGCATCGACGTGGTGATTTCGACGGGGGGAACGGGGCTGACGGGGCGCGATGTCACGGTCGAGGCGCATCGCGATGTTTATGAAAAGGAGATCGAGGCCTTCGCCACGGTTTTCACCATCGTCTCCATGCAGAAGATCGGCACCAGCGCGGTACAGTCCCGCGCGACGGGGGGCGTGGCGATGGGCACTTACCTGTTCGCGCTGCCCGGCAGTCCCGGCGCCTGCACGGATGCCTGGGACGAGATCCTGAAATGGCAGCTCGACTACCGCCACCGGCCCTGCAACTTCGTGGAGATCATGCCGCGCCTCGACGAGCATCTGCGCCGGAAGTAACGCCTTGGTGCGTTTTATCCTTTGCGCTTGGAGGTTTTGCCTTGCAGGGCTAGGATTTGCGGCGGGTCAATGCAACGGTAACGCATGCGATTTCTGACACGCAGCCTTCTGGGGCTGTTTCTATTGGCGGTGACGATCGCGCTTCTGGCGGTGGCCTGGGTCACGCTGAAATCTGCGATCGATATCCGCAATGCGGAGGGCGGGGCATCCCGTCCGGCTGAGGAACGTGTGTTCACTGCCCGCGTGATGACGCTGCAGCCGGTGCGGATCGCACCCGAGATGACGGCCTTTGGCGAGGTTCGCAGCCGCCGTCAGCTGGAACTGCGGGCGGCCGCCGCGGGGCGGATCGTCGAGCTTGCGCCTGAATTCGCCGACGGAACTGCGGTTGAGGCGGGCCAGCTTCTGATCCGGATCGATCCGGCCGATGCGCAGTCCGCGCTCGATCTGGCGCGGACCGACATGCGCGAGGCCGAGGCCGAGGCGCGCGATGCCGCCCGTGCGCTTGAACTCGCGCGAGACGATCTGGCGGCGGCCGAGGCGCAGGAGGCGCTGCGCGCGCAGGCACTGGAACGGCAGCGTGGGATTGCCGGGCGCGGGCTGGGTGTCGCTGCCGATCTGGAAGCCGCAGAACTCGCGATGTCAAATGCGGTTCAGGCGACGCTCTCGCGCCGTCAAGCGCTGGCCGAGGCCGAGGCGCGTGTGAACCGGGCGGCGACGGCGCGCGAACGCGTGACGCTCAACCTTGCCGATGCCGAGCGCCGGCTGGCCGAGACCGAGCTGAGGGCCGGGTTTTCCGGCGTCCTGTCGGGCGTCGCGGCCGTGGCAGGCGGGCTTGTCGCCATGAACGAGAAGCTGGGCGATCTGATCGACCCGGAAGCGCTGGAGGTGAGTTTCCGGCTGTCGAACGCGCAGTTTGCGCGGCTGATTGACGGCGATGGCGCGCTCTTGCCGCAGCCGGTCACGGCGGCGCTCGATGTGTTCGGCGACGAGCTCGTGGCCGAGGGCAATCTGGCGCGGGTCGATGCAGCCGTGGGCGAGGGGCTGAGCGGGCGGCTGATCTTTGCGAACCTCGGTCAGGCGCGCGGGTTCCGGCCGGGGGATTTCGTGACGCTCACGATCATCGAGCCTGCGCTTGATGGCGTGGCGCTTCTGCCGGCGCAGGCGGTGGGGGCCGATGGTACGCTTCTGGCACTTGGCCCCGATGAGCGGCTGGAGGCTGTGCCAGTGGCGGTCCTGCGCCGTCAGGGCGATGATGTCATTGTCCGGGTGGGCGCGCTGGCGGGGCGAGAGATTGTGGTCGAACGCACGACGCTTCTTGGCGCTGGCATCCGCGTCCGACCAATACGTGGCGATCAGGCGGCGATCAGGGGCGGCTCGGGCGAGGAAGATCTTGTGGACCTGACGCCGGAACGCCGCGCGGCGCTGATCGCCTTTGTCGAGGAAAGCGGTGCGATGGGCGATGACGCCAAGGCCAGCGTCATCGCTCGGCTGAGGGACGATCGGGTCCCGGCCGAGATGGTCGCGCGGATCGAAGCGCGGATGGGGGGCTGACCGATGGCGGTCAGACGCGACCGGATGTCGGCCGCCGGAGGGATACTCTCCTATTTCACGCGGCATGCGACGGCGGCCAATCTTGTCCTTGCGCTGTTCATCGTTGCGGGGCTTTCCGCCATTCCCCAGATGCGGGCGCAGTATTTTCCAGATGTCGTAACCCCGGAAATCTCGGTCGTCGTGCAATGGGAAGGCGCGGGGGCGGAGGATATCGACCGCGCTATCGTCGAACTGATGGAGCCGAGCCTGATCGGGATCGACGGGGTGGAGGCCACTCGCACGAATTCCCGGGACGGCAGGGCGGCCTTTACGCTGGAATTCGAGCCGGACTGGGATATGGGCCAGGCGCTGGACGAGGTGCAGGCCACTGTCGATGCGGTCCAGAACCTGCCTGCGGATTCGGAACGCCCTGAAGTCCGCCGGGTGATCTGGGGTGACCGTGTCACCGATCTGGTTATCACCGGTCCCGTGGCGCCCGCGCAACTGGCGGGGCTTGCCGACGAACTGCTGGCCCGGCTTTTTCGCGCAGGTGTGACCCGGGCGCGGATCGACGGGATCGCCGAGCCGGAAATCACCGTTGAAGTGTCGATGATCGATCTCATGCGGCACCGCGTCACGTTGGCGGAGATCGCCGCGCGGATCAGCGCAGAGGCGGCGACAGACCCGGCAGGCGAGGTGGGTGACGGATCGGCGCGGTTGCGGACGGGACGCGAAAAGCGTGATCCCGACGCGCTGGCCGGGATCGTTCTGAGGACCAATGCCGACGGGTCCTCGCTGACTTTGGGCGAGGTGGCCCGCCTCCGCGCGGTGGGCGGGCAGGAGGCACATGCCTATTACGTCGGACAGAACCCGGCGATGAGGCTGCGCGTCGACCGGTCGGCCGATGGCGATGCCATCGCGATTCAGCGACAGGTGGAGATTGTGGCCGACGAGATGCGCCCGACCCTGCCCGAAGGCGTGACCATCGACCTGATCCGCACGCGGTCCGAAGACATCCTGGCGCGGCTGAATATCCTTCTGGACAACGGGCTGATGGGGCTTGGTCTGGTCGTGACGCTTCTGTTTCTCTTTCTCAATGCACGCACGGCCTTTTGGGTGGCCACCGGTATTCCGGTGGCGATGCTGGGCGCCATCGCGTTGATGCATTTCGCCGGGCTGACGATCAACATGATCTCTCTTTTCGCGCTAATCCTGACCTTGGGGATCGTTGTCGATGACGCCATCGTGGTGGGCGAACACGCCGATTTCCGGTACAGGCAACTGGGCGAGCCGCCGGTGATCGCCGCCGAGAACGCGGTCCGGCGCATGGCGGCGCCGGTCTTTTCCTCGACCGTGACCACGATCATCGCCTTTCTAGGTCTCATGACGATCACCGGGCGGTTTGGCGACCTCATTCAGGACATTCCCCTTACAGTCAGCGTCGTCCTGCTGGCCTCGCTTCTGGAATGCTTCCTGATTCTGCCGAACCATATGGGCCATGCGCTTTCCAAGGCCGGGCGTGGGCGCTGGTATGATGCGCCGAGCCGGGTGATGAACCGGGGGCTCGGCTGGGTGCGCGACCGGCTGGTCCGGCCGCTGACGCATTGGGTGATCGTGGCCCGTTATCCGGTGTTGGCCGCCGCGCTGGCGCTTCTTGCCTATCAGAGTGGCTTGTTCCTGAAGGGCGAGGTCCAGTGGCGGTTCTTCAACTCGCCCGAACGCGCGACGGTCACCGGCAATTTCACGATGCTGGCGGGCGCACGGCGCGCCGACACCGTCGAGGTGATGCACCAGCTTCAGGCGGCGACCGAGGAAGTGGCCGCGAAATACCGCGCCGAATATGGTGTGGAACCGCTGTCATATGTCATCTCGGAGATCGGCGCGAATGGCTGGCCGGCGCTGGCCAGCGCCGAGGCGAAGGACCGCGATCTTTTGGGCTCCATCGCCATCGAACTGGTCGATCCCGACCTCCGGCCCTGGTCCGCTTTCGATTTCGTCGCCGATCTGCAGGAGGCAGCGCCGTCGCATCCCTTCCTTGAGGAGCTTTCGTTCCGGGGCTGGCGGCACGGCCCGGCGGGCGAGGCGCTGGATGTGCAGTTTTTCGGTGCTGAGGCCGCGACGCTGAAGGCCGCTGCCGAGGCGCTGAAGCGGGCGATGGCGCCCTTCCCCGAAGTGTCGGGACTGGACGACACGATGCCCTATGACAAGGACGAGCTGATCCTTGAACTGACGCCGCAGGGGCAGGCGCTGGGCTTCACCATCGAGGCCCTGGGGCAGGAATTGCGCGACCGGCTGACGGGGATCGAGGCCGCCACTTTCCCGACCGGGATGCGCACCACGAAGATCATGGTGGAACTGCCGAAGGACGAGCTGACCGCCGATTTCCTGGAGCGGATGCTGCTGCCTACTGCGGCGGGAAGTTATGTCGCGCTGTCGGATATCGTCACCGTGCAGCGCCAGGGCGGTTTTTCGACGATCGGGCGCGAGAACGGGCAGCGGGTGATTTCTGTCACGGGCGATATCGCCGAGGACGACCCAGACCGGGCCGCCGCCATCGTCGCGGCGCTGGACGGCGACATCCTGCCGCGCATCGCCGAGGAATTCGGCGTCGGCTACCATCTGGCGGGGCTTGCCGAACAGGAGGACACGTTCCTCAGCGATGCTCTGGTCGGGCTCGCGGCCGCGCTGGTCGGCATCTATGCGGTCCTTGCGTGGATATTCTCAAGCTGGACCCGGCCGATGGTGGTCATGTCGGTCATCCCCTTCGGGCTGATCGGCGCGATCCATGGCCATGCGGTCTGGGATATCCCGATGTCGATGTTCTCGGTCGTCGGGCTGATCGGCATGTCGGGCATCATCATCAACGACGCGATCGTGCTGATTACTACGGTGGACGATTATGCCGAAACCCGCGCACGCGAACCGGCGATCATTGATGCGGTGGCCGATCGTCTGCGACCGGTGATGCTGACCACTGCGACGACGGTTCTGGGGTTGGCGCCGCTTTTATACGAGACCTCGCGGCAGGCGCAGTTCCTGCGTCCGACCGTGGTGACGCTCTGCTATGGGCTTGGGTTCGGCATGGTGCTGGTGCTTCTGGTCGTCCCGGCCCTGCTTGCGGCGCAGCGCGATATCGGGCGGCTGACCGTATCCTTGCGCCGTGCGGTGCGCGGCAGGCCACTGAGGATGCTGGTGCTGGCCGATGCCGTGATGCTTGCGCTTGTCTTCGGGGTGATACTGTTGCCCGCCCTGATCGCAGGCGGGCCGCTCGCCCCGGCTTTGGGGCAATTCGTTCTGGGCGCCGCGCTGGTCACGTTGCTCTGCGGGATCGCCGGGGCGGTGATCCTCCGGCGGCGCGGTCAGCCTGTGCAGCCCTGAAGATCGACGACCCGTCCGGATCCACCGAAGATCGTGATGCGGATCGAGGACCGGTCGAGCGCGAAGGGCTGGGCGTTTGGCGGGACCATATCGGCGGTCGCCGTCAGGTCCCCGCCGCTGCGCCGCGTGTCGGCGGGTGAGATCCAGACGCTGGTATCCGCAAGTTCGACAACCGCGAATTCGTCGGGGCCGACTTGCGGGATCGTCATGTTCGCGGTCATCCGCAATCCGTCGCGGATCGGTTCGGCGGAACAGCGCGCGGCGGACAGCCCGGCCTTGGCGGCGTCTTCGGGACGCGCGGTCAAGGCTGCCTCGATCATCGGGTCAGGCTTTGCGGTGCTGTCAAGTTCGGCCGACACCGTGATCGACATCGGCACGCAGATCTCATCGCAGACCCCGAGGTCGATCGCCGCTGAAACCGATACCGGCTGCGTCGGGTCAACGGGGGTGAATTCGATCGGCAGCACCAATTCGTCGCGATAGCCGATCACGCGCACCCCGTTCACATCGTAGACCTGAGGTTTCGGCCAGTGGAAGCTGACGCCCGCCACGTTGCGTGAGCCGGTCCAGTTGAAGCTGGGCGGGATGCCACCTTCGCCCGGCGCGCGCCAATAGGTCTTCCATCCCGGGGCCAGCGTCAGCCGCAGGGCGGCCATCTGGTCACCATCGGACATGCGCCAGCCCTTGCGCAACTCGGCATTCAGGAGATTGTCGGGCATTGCCTGCGAAATCGCGGGGCCAGCCGCCAACAGGGCCATGCCACCTGCAAACGCGGCGCCTATGATCGATTTGATGTTCATGGCACGAACCTAAGCGGGTCGCCGCCGAATGGAAGTCACAAGAGCGCAACTCACGAAGAGTTTTACCACTCTGTGCCCTTGTATCCGCGCGGCCAAGGCGCGATCTTGGGGGAAGGAGGAACGGGCATGAACCTCTCGGGTAAACTTTTGATCGCGATGCCGGGCATGGGCGATCCGCGCTTTGAGCACTCAGTGGTCTTTCTCTGCGCCCATTCCGATGATGGCGCGATGGGGCTGATCGTCAACAAGCCCGCAAGTGACCTTTCGTTCGACGAATTGCAGGATCAACTTGGCATCGCGCGGACCGACCGGTCACAGGAGATTCGCGTGCATTTTGGCGGGCCGGTGGAACATTCCCGCGGCTTTGTCCTGCATTCGGCCGATTACGGCGGCGAGGGGGCCACGTTGAAGGTCGACGAGCGCTTCGGCATGACCGCGACGCTGGACATCCTTCAGGCGATTGCTGCGGGCGATGGGCCCGCGTCATCCATCCTCGCGCTTGGCTATGCGGGTTGGGGGCCGGGGCAGTTGGAAGACGAGATCCTGCGCAATGGCTGGCTGACCTGCGACGCCGCGCCCGATCTGGTCTTTTCCGACCGGAACGACAGCAAGTGGAGCGACGCGCTGAAAACACTCGGGGTCGATCCGATCAGCCTGTCGTCGACGGCGGGACGGGCGTGATCGCCGCAGGTGCGCGCGACGACGGAGCCGACAATGCTCAGCCAAAAACCTCGATAGCCGCTTTGCCCAACTGGCTTTTGACGTGATCGACATCGCCGAGGACCCAGATTGCGGTGATCTGATCTCCGTCGGTTTCAAAAAAGGCGGCGGCGGACCATACAATCAATGCCTTGGTTGGGCGCACCCCGAACACATCCGCAATGTGCGTTCCGCGAAACGTCATTCGCGCAGCGACGTTCTGGCCTGACACAAGCAAGTTTTCGATAGTGCTTTCAAAACCGGAGAACGCCCCGTGGACGGCCCGAAGGTAGTCGATGAAACCGTCCGGCCCCACTTTCTCGGGGCCGAGGGAGCCACGGAACCGTAACTGCGGAGACAAGATCTCGCGTGCGACGGCTTCGTCGGCGTGATCCCAGACCTCGCGATAAAACCTGTGCACAAGTGCTTCCGGTGTCGGCATTGCTGTGCTCCCCCCGTTCCTACCGTTGCATGCTAGCAAAAGGCGCGCCCCTTCGCTATGCGCGCCGAAGCGGACCTCGCCGCATGGCCGGGGTTTGTCGGCCCGGCAGGCTGGGCCGTAGATGTCGATTCAGGACGAAATGGCCGTTCAGATCAGGGGCGTGGGAACAGCGCGTGGGTCGCTGTCGCACCAAACTCGTACCATGCGGCTTTTGCGCCGGTGAGATTTTCGTCATGGCCAGACAGGACCGGCAACGGCAGAACGCTGTCATCGCCGTCCAGCAGGGCCCGGGCGGCTGCCTTGCCGAACACCGTGCCGGGGCAGATGCCGCGCCCGGAATAGCCGAAGACGGCCAGCGCCGAAGGGCCGGGTGCCACGATTTTCGGCACATGGTCCGAGGTCATGGCGATGCGGCCGCTCCAGTGGTGTTCGAACGGCAATTTGGCGAGGTCGGGATAGATCTGGCGCAGTTTGCGCCTTGCCCATCCGGCATGGATAAGTGCGCCCATGCCCTCGGCATCGCCGATCCCGCCGACAATGAGCCGCCCGGCGCGGTCGGTGCGGAAGGAGGACATGATCAGCGCGGTGTCCCAGCAGCCTTCGCCATTCGGCAGCACCTTTGCGCGCAAGCTGTCGGGCATCGGCGCGGTTGCGAACTGGCTGTAGTGGACGGGAATGAATTTCTGCGCGAAGGGTGCGCCGAAATGGGCCTGATAGGCGTTCGTCGCGATCAGGAGCGCCCTTGCCCGCACCCTGTGCGCCCCCGACGTGATGCGCCAGTCCTTGCCGTCATGCGCAATCGCCGTGACCGGGCTGTTTTCATGCAGATGCGCGCCGACCGATTGCGCGGCGCGCGCCAGTCCCCGGCAATAGGCCAGAGGCTGGATCGTGCCCGCGCCGGGGTCGAGAAGCGCGCCCGCGAACCTGTCCGTTCCGGTGCGGTTTGCGGTTTCCGCTGCGTCGATAAGTTCGTAGCTGCGCCCGGCCAGCGCACCCTGTTCGAATCGCGCCCTGAGGTTCGTCAGTCCGGCGGCGGAATGGGCCAGGTGCATGGTGCCCTGCCGGACCGGTTCGCAGTCGATCCCCTCGCGCTCGATCAGGCCGAAGACGATGTCCGGGCCGTTCGACAGCGCCTTGATCAGGCGTTTTCCGTCGGTTTCGCCGAGGATGCCGAGTACGTCTTTCGGCGGCAGCCAGAGCCCGGCATTGACCAGGCCGACATTGCGGCCAGACCCGCCATGGCCGAAGGTTCCGGCCTCCAGAAGCGCGACGCTGGCTCCGCTTCGTGCAGCTTCAAGTGCCGCCGATGCGCCGGTGAACCCGCCGCCGACGATGACGAGATCGACGGTGATATCGGATGATAGCGGCGGGGCGTCAAACGCCTCGGCCGAGGTGGTGCGCCAGAGATTGGAGGAGCCGGATGTCGGCATGGAATGTTCCGATTGCGCTGGTTGCGGTGGCCCTATCCCTGTCCGAAGATCGAGGGCCGCGCAAGGGCTGTCAGCCGCGCGGGGCGGCGGCGCGTCTGAGGCGGTCATTGATCGCGCGGCCGAGCCCCTTTTCCAAAATTGGCGACACGGCGATGGGGCCCGTCGCACTTGCATCGGCCTGGCGCAGGAAGTGAAAGAGATTGGCTGCCGCCTCGACCAGATCGCCGGTTTCCGAGAGGTTGAGATCGGCCCCGGCCGCCTCTGGCCCGAAACCCAGCCAGAACTCGCCCGGCTCGGGCTTGTCGGCGTTCAGCCGCACGGGCGCGGCGGGGGCGTAGTGCGAGAGGAGTTGGCCCGGAGCCGTGGGCTTGGCGCTGTCGCCGCCGCTGGGCAAGGGGCGTCCGAGGCAGGCCTCCAGAGCCTCGGCCGGAATGCCGCCGGGACGCAGGATTGCGGGTTCGCCCACCAGCCCGAGAATCGTCGATTCGAGGCCCACCGCGCAGGCGCCGCCATCGACCACGGCGGCGATCTTGCCGTCAAGTCCGGACAGGACGTGATCGGCGCGGGTCGGGCTGATCTTGCCCGACGGGTTCGCCGAGGGCGCGGCGACGGGGCCGCCGAAGGCTCTGAGCAGCCGCTGCGCGACGGGATGTTCCGGCACCCGGATTGCGACCGAGGGAAGGTCTGCGGTGACAAGAGGAGAAAGCCGGGCAGAGGGGCGGAGCGGCACGACCAGCGTCAGCGGCCCCGGCCAGAAGGCGGAGGCGACGCGTTCGGCGAGATCATCGAAAACACCCACGCTGCGCGCGGCCTCAAGATCGGGCAGATGCACGATCAGCGGATTGAAACGGGGCCTTCCCTTGGCCTCGAAGATCCGCGCGACCGCCATATCGGACCGTGCATCGCCGCCGAGCCCGTAGACCGTTTCGGTCGGAAAGGCGACAAGCTCTCCCTCGGCCAGAAGGGCCGCGGCGCGGGCGAGGCCGGCATCGGTCGGGGCGAGGGTTTCGGTCACTCTGTCTCCGGTCTTCCTGCGTGACGCAGCGTTTGGGTTGCGGTATCTGACGCAGCGGCAATTATGCATCTGACGAAATTGACATACGCGCCGGGGTGCTGCTTGCCAAGGTGCGCACGAAGGAGACCTTCATGCCCTATCGCGCACCTTCGGGCGATATCCAGTTTATCCTCGATCATGTCGTCCCGCTGGCGCCCGTTTCCGGGACGGCGCGCTTTTCCGAGGCGACGCCTGATTTGGCTGAGGCGATCCTGACCCAAGCGGCCAAGCTCTGCGATACGGTTCTGGCGCCGGTCCAGCGGAATGGCGACCTGACACCGGCGCGATTGGTAGACGGGGTGGTCCGCACCTCGCCCGGCTATCCCGAGGCGTTCGACGCGATTCGCGAGGGCGGCTGGGTGTCGGTCTGCGCCCCTGCGGAGCATGGCGGTATGGGCCTGCCGCAATGCCTGAACATGGCGATCCATGACATGATGTCGGGGGCTTGCTTGTCCTTGCAGCTGTCGCCCCTGATGACGCAGGGCCAGATTGAGGCTCTGGACCATCATGCCGCGGACGAGCTGAAGGCGCTTTACCTGCCGAAACTGATCTCCGGTGAATGGGCGGGCACGATGAACCTGACCGAAGCGCAGGCCGGGAGCGATGTCGGTGCGCTGAGGACGAAGGCGGAGCCGAAGGGCGACGGCACCTATGCGATCACCGGGCAGAAGATCTTTATCTCCTGGGGTGACAGTGATCTGACCAGCAATATTTGTCATCTGGTTCTGGCCCGCCTGCCGGGCGCGGCGGCGGGGACGAAGGGGATCAGCCTGTTCATGGTGCCTAAGTTCATTCCCGATGCGGATGGCAATCCCGGGGAGGCGAATGCGGTCAAGGTGGTCAGCCTTGAGCACAAGATGGGTCTGCATGGCTCGCCCACTTGCGTGATGGCCTATAAGGGCGCGACGGGCTGGATGGTCGGCGAAGAGGGGCGCGGCATGGCCGCGATGTTCACGATGATGAACAATGCGCGCCTAGGCGTCGCCATGCAGGGGATCGGCGTGGCCGAGGCTGCCTGCCAGGCCGCCACCGAATATGCCGCCGAGCGCCAGCAATTCGGCGCGATCATCGGCCATGCCGATGTGCGCCGGATGCTGGCGGGGATGCGGGCCGATGTGTTCGCCGCCCGCGCCATCGCGCTTTCCTGCGCGCAGGCGATCGATATGGGGTCGGCCACCGAAGACGCCGATTGGGTGGCGCGGGCGGCCTTCCTGACGCCGATCGCCAAGGCTTTCGGCACCGAGACCGGTATGCGTGTCAGCGAAACCGCGATGCAGGTCCATGGCGGCATGGGCTTTATCGAGGAGACCGGCGTCGCGCAGTTCTACCGCGATGTGCGGGTGACGGCGATCTATGAGGGCACGAACGGTATTCAGGCGATGGACCTTGTCGGCCGCAAGCTGTCGGATGGCGGTGAGGCGGCCTACC
Organism: Albidovulum litorale; assembly: GCF_025751495.1. Classification (GTDB taxonomy): domain Bacteria; phylum Pseudomonadota; class Alphaproteobacteria; order Rhodobacterales; family Rhodobacteraceae; genus Albidovulum; species Albidovulum litorale. Next base: position 442,396 of record NZ_JAOWKZ010000004.1, read on the forward strand.
GGATCCTGGAAGAGATCGAGGCCGGAGCCGAGGCGGCGCGGGCTGCGCTGCCTGAATTGGCCGAAGAGGTCTGGGCGGCGGCCGAGACCCTGCGCGAGGCGACCGAATGGATGGTCGGACAAGCCCCGACGGATCGGCAGGCCGGGGCGACCGCCTATCTGCGCGCTTTCGCCCGCGTGCTCGGTGCGCATTTCCACCTGCGGGCCGCCACGGCCGACGAGGGTCGGCAGGCGCTTGCGGCCTTCTATATCCGCCGCACTCTGCCGCAACATGCCGCCGATCTGGCCGAGGCGCGGGACGGGGCGGACACGGTCTTTGCCCTTTCGCCCGAGGCCCTGGGCCTCTGATGGACGGACCGGCCACTGCTGACGAGGGAATACGCTATCCCTATCCCACGCCGCCCGAACCCGGCGCGTCGGTGGAGGTGGCCGAGGGGGTCCTGTGGCTGCGCCTGCCGCTGCCGATGGCGCTGGACCATGTGAATGTCTATGCGCTGGACGAGGGCGACGGCTGGACGCTGGTTGATACCGGGCTGAACACGCGCCGTACCCGCGCGGCGATGGAGGCGGCCTTGGCTGGGCCGCTGAAGGGAAAACCCGTCACCCGCGTGGTCGTGACCCATTACCACCCCGACCATATCGGCCTTGCGGGCTGGTTTCAGGCGCAGGGAGCGGAGCTGCTGACCACGCGCACCTCGTGGCTATTCGCGCGGATGCTGACGCTGGACGAACAGGAACGCCCGGCGGAGGAAACGCTGGCGTTTTGGCGGGCGGCGGGAATGGATGCGGCGCTTTATGCCAAACGCGCCGCTGAGCGGCCCTTTAACTTTGCCGATACCGTGGCACCGCTGCCCTTGGGCTATACCCGCATCCGACACGGCCAAAGCCTGCGTCTTGGCGGGCGCGACTGGATGGTGCGCGTGGGGCACGGCCATGCGCCCGAACATGCGACGCTTTGGGAAGAGGGCGGCGACCTCATTCTTGGCGGCGATCAGCTTCTGCCCTCGATCTCGGCCAATCTCGGCGTCTATGCGACGGAACCGATGGCCGATCCGGTCGCCGACTGGATGGCGAGCTGCAAGGCCTTCCGGCCCCATGCACGGGCGGGGCAGCTGGTTCTGCCCGGCCACAAGCTGCCCTTTACCGGTCTGCCCTTGCGCCTGCGGCAGATGATCGAGAACCATACCGGCGCGCTCGCGCGTCTGGAGGAGCATCTGGCCGAGCCCCGGACGGCGGCCCAATGCTTCCCGCCGCTCTTCAAAAGACCGATAGGCGAGGGCGAGTATGGCCTCGCGCTGGTTGAAGCCGTTGCGCATTTGAACCATCTTCTGATTGCGGGCCGTCTGGTGCGCGAGAAACGCGAAGATGGAGCCTGGCTGTGGCGAATGAAGACGTAACCGACATGATCCAGACCTCGGCCGAGGTGCATGAGGCGTCGGCCCTGCCCTGCGCGCGGGTGGTTCATACCGGGCCGAATGCCCCCCGCACCGCAGAGATGGAGCCGCTGCCCGAAGGCGTCGCCGCCGAGCCGATCGAGTCGAAAAGCCCGGCGCAATGGGCCTATGAGCGGCTGATCCTTTATATCCAGAACTTCGAAAGCCAGCTTGACGACGAACACGAGGTGGCGATGGGCTTTACCGGCGGCGATGCCGGGGTGCTGAGGATCGAGGGGATCGGCTATTTCGACCCTGATATCGTGACCTTCTATGGCAGCGACGAGGACGGGTCACGCAACCAGCTGATCCAGCATGTGACCCAGTTGTCGGTGATGCTGCGCGCCCTGCCCAAAGCGCCCGAGGTCGAGGAGCCGCGCCGGATCGGCTTCCGTCTGGCCGCCGATCTGGAGAAGAAGTGACCGGTACGGGCTGAGTGATTGCCCGATCCCCATTCCGTCACCAAGCAACGAAGACCTGAACTTTTATCTGTAGCGGCCACAGTTGGCGTTCGGAGCAACCAACGGGAGGTTTTCAATGGCGCGTTTCTCGAATGCATCCGTTCTGATTACAGGCGCAGCCGGTGGTCTTGGCCAGCAGTTGGCTCTGGATTTCGCACAAGAGGGTGCGAAAGTTGCTATCAACTATTTCTCGTCTAAGGATAACGCCGAGGAAACCGCCGCCCGTATCGCAGTTGGGGGAGGCGACGCGATGACCTGCCGGGCGGATATCTCAAAATCCGAGGAAGTCGAGGGCATGGTCGAACGCGTGATCGAACAGTTTGGCGGCATTGATATTCTTATTAACAATGCCGGCTTGAGCCGCGACGCCGCGTTTCTCGACATGTCGGAAGACGATTGGGATCGAGTGGTCGATATAAACCTGAAAGGTCCGTTTCTGGTGTCCCAAGCGGTTGGACGGCACATGGTTTCCGCTGGAAAGGGCAGCATCGTAAATATCTCGGCTACAACGGCTGTCGTTGCCCGGGCGGGAAATGCCAACTACGCGGCCTCCAAAGCAGGCCTGAACATGCTTACACAAGTGATGGCGCTGGAGCTTGGCCCGCATGTCAATGTCAACGCAGTCGCGCTGGGTTTCGTGGACAGCGAATTGGTGCGTAAGTTGTTCTCGCCCGACGAAATCGCCAAGGCCGAGGACAGCGTGCCATTAAAGCGACTGACGACCTACAAGGAGACGTCAGAGTTTGTGATGATGCTGGCGTCAGAAACCGCTGGTTTCGTTACTGGGCACACGATCCCGTTCGATGGCGGCAGGGTCATGCGCTAAACGTTTGATCGCGTCGCGATGGCCGACTGACAAGTGGACTTCAAATCGCACCGTTTTGAAGGGCGAAATCATGGCAGAGGCGCGGACAATGAGACCGGTTCAAGGGGCCTATGGGCGGCCGATACAGCATGTGACCTAGTTGTCGGTGATGCCGCGACCTGACCATGGCACCAGAGGTGGAGGAGCCGCGCCGGATCGTCTTCCGTTTGGCCGCCGATCTGAAGAAGAAGTGACCGGTGCGGCCGAAGTGAACGAGTTGTGGAAGACCGGGGAGCGTGTTGGTCCGCTTTGCGGGACGGAGCGGCAGTTGTCCACCTATGGACGAACGTCCGCTTCAGAGAGACGTGTCCAGTTAAACCCCACCAGAAGCGTCAGCAGCACAGCGAGGGTTGTTAAAGCGGACTTAAAAATTGTTGCTGAGCTAGTGGCATAAACCAGTGGAACGGAAATCTCTGGCCAACTCCAAATCATTGCCGCGATGCCGAGGTTTTCGACATAGTCGAACAGAGCGCTACCCACCGAAAGGGCAATGCCAAATCGGACAAGTTTTCTGTTTGTCATGCGTTGCCCAAACCAGCAGATCGTGGCGATCAAAGTCAACATGAGCATGGCTGGATAAAGTGTATCCACGGCGATCTGGTGACTGAGATAATACGCCCGCCCTTCCACTCCTAACGCTTCAAGAAGCGTCGCCGCCTCAGTGGAGCCATAGCCGAATGGACGCGTGTCGAAGGGGACGTGCCCTGAGACCGCTTCGATATGGGCGAGCGTGACGTTGATCATCAGCAAATAGATTGATGCACCAATCAGTCCTGAACCAACTGCAATTACTCCAATATGCTTTGACAGAATTTTGTTCGTCATTTTGTAAACTCCTTGTTCTGTGCCACACATGCACTCAAGCGAAGTCACCCGCATTATCATTTGATAAGGCACGCCAAGATGGATTTACGGACGTTTCTGATGCAGTCACCCGACCTGTCAGATATGGCTTGCGCGGACGATTTTGCATCTGATTGGAAACGAAAGCGTTTGAACAAGGGGGGGTACCTTACTCGGCAGGAACAACCCGAAACAGATGAATTTGTTCTTTTGGAAGGGTGCTTGGTGAGCAGTATTTGTGACCAAGACGGCAAAGAAGTTAGTGTCGGGTTTTATGTGGGTCCCTGCGTTATCACGCCAAATATCGCTCGAACGCGTAACGGTGTGTCGCTTGTGTCCATTGCGGCAACGACTGATGCCCTGCTTGCAAGGATCGACAGCGATCTGCTTTCAAATCGGATGATTTCATCTGAACCCGTCCGAAATTGGGCCAATGGTGTTCTACGGGACGCGCTAAGTCGGAAGGTAGATCGAGAGTGGTGCCTCGCCGCTCTTAAGGGGGCTGAGCGGCTCACTTGGTTTCGCCAAGCATTCCCCGGCTATGAAGACATCTTTCCCCATATGTTGATTGCATCCTTTTTAGGGATCACACCTGTCACAATGAGCCGTTTACGCACCGGCGACAAACACTGACAGGAATCGGCCATTCGTGCGTCTTGCAGCATCGGCCAAAGAGGGCTCAAAGCGAACTGAGGTGATTGGCTGCAGAGCCCTGGATGTCTGATGGATTTGGCGGCACGATGACGATCTTCTCAGCCCCGCCGCAGGAGCCGGTGGTGAAATACCTCAACCCGGACCGAAGGCGCCGCAGGGTCGTGACAGGCGGCGCTGAATCGGTTATTCGGACCCAAACGCCAGATCAGGAGCGCAAAGATGGCCGAACACAAGCATGGCAGCATGGACATCAAGGTTCAGGAAAAGACCTTCGAGGGGTTCGTCCGTTTCGCGACCTGGGGCGCGGCCATTTCCATTGGCGTCCTGATCTTCCTCGCGCTTGCAAACGCCTGATCAGCCGGGCCGGCTCGTGTCTCTGCGTAAGCTCGCACTCTGTCTCATCCTGCCGCTGACGCTTGCAGCCTGCGGCGCCGAGCCTGTCTGGGCGCCGGATGAGGCGGTGCAGCGGGCCCGTTTCGTCTGGGAAGAGCCGACCTCAATCACGCTCTATACCGTCGTTCGCAAGAAGGGCGGCGAGGGCGCGCATTCCGGCCTTCTGATCAATGCCAGCCAGCGGGTGATCTTTGACCCGGCTGGCACCTGGCACCATCCCTGGGCACCGGAACGGAACGATCTGCATTACGGCATGACCGAGAAGATGCGGAAGTTCTACATCGACTACCATGCCCGCGAGACCTATGACGTGATCGAGCAGAAGATCTATGTCAGCCCGGAAGTGGCCGAGGCGGCGCTGCGGCGTGCCGAGAGCTATGGTGCGGTCAACAAGGCGTTCTGCGGCAATTCGGTCAGCGATATCGTGCGTGGCCTGCCGGGTTTCGAAGGCGTGCCGCGCACGTTCTTCCCCAACCGGATCCGCCGGGCGTTTTCCGAAATTCCGGGCGTGACCGAGAAGCTGCATGAAGACGGTGACCCGGACAACAATTCCGGTGTGCTTCTGGTTCAGAAGGGCCAGTTGCCCGAAACCTGACCGGACGCCCCCGTTTCAGTCGAAAATGCCAGCGACCCGGCCGAGCAGCATGAAGGCGCGCGCGGTGCGGGTTTCGGCAAGCGCTGCAATCTCCTGATCGGTGGCGGTTTTCTCGAACCCGGCGAAGGTTTTGTCGAACTGGCGCAGGAAGTGATGCGCCGCGTCGCGGAAGATCGTGTCCTGACGCATCCGCCCGGCGGTCAGGGCGAGGCTCGACCGGTCGCGCACACCACCCAGCGCCGCGATGGGGCGGCCGCGTTCGCCTTGCGCGAAACGGCGCCACAGTTCGGGGCGGGCGCGGTCAGGCTTCAGGTCGTCCATGTAGATCCCGTCCTGGCTGAGCAGTGTCAGCGTGTCCTGTGCCGCGCGGATCAGTTTGGCCATGGCATGGTCTTCCAGCGCGGCGCGGAGGGCGCGAAAGCCGTCCTTGTCGGTCGGGCTGTCGGGAAAGTTCAATGCCTTGATGAAATCGGCGGATGGGACCGGCGAGGCGGTCAACCCGGCCTCGGGGCCGAAAGCGAGCGTCGGCTGTTCCTCCTCAGGGGCGGTTTGCGCGACAGCGGGAACGAGCTTGGCCGGTTTTTGCCCGCCATCGCGGCTTGAGGTGAAGGTCGCAACCGCAGTTTCGGTCTGACGGGTCGCCATGGCAATCTCGTCAAGCCGCTTTTCCATCGAGGGCCGCGCGACGCTGGCCTGCGCCTGGTTGATATAGGCGTGACGCATGGCGTCGATTGCGGCCTGCAGCCGTCGCGATTCCGAACGCATCTGGCGCGCGGTCCTGAGCGTGATTGCCGCGACCCAGATCAGTGCGACCGGCAGGGCGATGGCAACCATAACCATGATCGAGCCGAGTGGCCCACCGGCGCCGGTGCCGCGCCCGACGAAGAACCAGAACCCGCCCGCCATGACGAGCCACAGAAAGCTGAGAAGTGCTGCGATGATGTCGCCTGACGTTATCCCGTCTTCGGCATCAGGGCGCACGAACAGGCCAACGCCCATTGCGCCGCCGCCCGTAACGGGCTGTTTTTCTTCCGTCATGCTGCTGTCCTCCGCGCCGGGTTCAGACGTATCGGATGGTCAGGACTTCATAGCTCTTGTCGCCGCCGGGGGTTCGCACCTCGACGCTGTCGCCCTCATCCTTGCCGATAAGCGCGCGGGCGAGCGGCGACTTGATGTTGAGAAGGCCGCGTTCGATATCGGCCTCGGCCTCACCGACGATCTGATAGGTCTTTTCTTCGTCGCTATCCTCGTCGACAAGCGTCACGGTCGCGCCGAACTTGATCGCACCGGAAAGCTTGGCGGTGTCGATCACATCGGCCCGCGACAGCATCGCCTCGATCTCCTTGATGCGGCCTTCGACAAAACTCTGTTTTTCGCGGGCGGCGTGGTATTCGGCGTTTTCCGACAGATCGCCGTGTTCGCGCGCCTCAGCAATGGCCTTGATCACGGCGGGGCGTTCCACCGTTTTGAGGGTCTTCAGTTCCTGATCGAGCGCGGTGTGCCCCGCGCGGGTCATCGGTATCTTTTCCATTTGTGCCCGTACGCCAGCAATGGCCCCAAAATTGCCTCGTTTATTCGCGACACAAGCTTGTAAATCCGGGATGCGGCCAGAGGTCAATAGCCGCACGAGATGATCTTTGACCGGATGCAGGAATACGCCGAGAGCGCGCGGGCAAGAAGGTGAAGCGGTTTTTTCGTATCGTCATGGTCTATGTGTCTATCAGCTTCGCGATCACGGCAATCGTGCGCGATCTGACCGTGGATTTGATCGCTCTGGCCGGTGACGCCACGGTACAGTACGCATCATGGCTCCTTGCCGCTTCGATAATCTTGCTGCCCCTGTTCTTAATCGTCCCATTCATCATCGGTCGGTGCCGTGTCGTTTCGAACATCCGTCTGGCCATATATGCGATTCTCGGCAGCATATTCCTGCAGATTGGATTCGCCTTTCTCAAATCGACATTTCCCATGATCGTTCCTTTCTATGCCGATCCATCGCTTGCCAATTTTGACCGGTGGCTGCATGGCGGATACGGGCCTTGGGAACTTGCCCATTGGGTCGGCCACTATCTTCCCATTGACAGTTTGCTGCCTGTTTACCTCTGGGTCTGGGGCACTCCGGCGATCGCGCTGATCCTGATCATTGCAGTGACAGACCGCGACGACGCGAGGACGAAAAGGTTTGTCTCGCTGTATTTGGCCTGCTGGCTGGTCCTTGGCAATGTCATTGCCCTTGCTGGATCGTCAGTCGGACCCGTTTATTACGACGCCCTACTGGGCGGGGACCGTTTCGCGGGCCTACACGCGGCACTTGCCAATTCGGGCGTTGCCAATAGTGCTATCGGACGCATTCAACACTTACTCTGGAACGCATATGCCGAAACAGGGGGGGGTGTGGGATTGGGCATCTCCGCTTTCCCGAGCGTGCATGTCGGGATTGCGGCGTTGACCGCGCTTTACATGGCCGAACGCAGCCGCTGGCTGCTATTGCCCGGTCTCGTTTTCCTGGCCATCACTCTCTTCCTTTCGATCTACACAGGCTACCACTATGCCGTAGATGGATATTTCTCGATCCTGTTCATGGTCGGCATGTGGTTCGTGCTGCGCCGCGTGACCCTTACAGAGCTGACCTTGCCGGGATTGCGTGCCACGCAGAACGAGATGCCCGTCACGACCCAATAGAAGCGCACTGCCGCGCGTGGCGGCATTGTTCCAATTTTTGCCGTTTCTGACGCCTCATTTCCGCCAAGTGCCACCTATTGTCCGCCCCGAAAACAGGGCAGGCCGCCGCGCCGGTTTGGCGCGTGGCGTCATTATTGCGTCCGGCCGCCCGGTAGGCTAACGATCTTGCGCGTTGAAAGCGGGCGCGAGCAGGTGCGGCGAAAGGGAGAGACGATGGCCGAGATCGAACGGGAATCGATGGAATATGACGTTGTGATCGTCGGTGCGGGCCCCGCAGGCCTTTCTGCCGCGATCCGCCTGAAGCAGCTTGACGCCGACCTGAATGTCGTCGTGCTGGAAAAGGGGTCCGAGGTCGGCGCCCATATCCTGTCGGGCGCGGTTCTGGACACGGCCGGCCTCGACGCGCTGATCCCTGACTGGAAAGAGAAGGGCGCGCCGATCAGGACCGAGGTCAAGCAGGACAACTTCTACATCCTCGGCCCCGCAGGTCAGGTCCGCATCCCGAACTGGCCGATGCCGCCCCTGATGAACAACCACGGCAAATACATCGTCTCCATGGCCAATGTCTGCCGCTGGATGGCCGAGCAGGCCGAGGGCCTCGGCGTGGAGATTTTCCCCGGCTTCGCGGCCTCTGAACTTGTCTATGGTGACAACGGTGAAGTGAAGGGTGTTGTCGCGGGCGTCATGGGGCTGAACGCAGACGGCACGCCGGGCCCGAACTATGAGCCGGGCATGGAACTGCACGGCAAATACGTCTTCATCTGCGAAGGCGTGCGCGGTTCACTCGCCAAGGAAGTGATCGCGAAATACGACCTGTCGAAAGGCCACTGCCCGCAGAAGTTCGGCCTTGGCATGAAGGAAATCTGGGAGATCGACCCGGCCAAACACAAGGAAGGCACCGTCACCCATACGATGGGCTGGCCCCTTGGCGGCAATGCCGGTGGCGGGTCGTTCATCTACCACCTTGAGAACAATCAGGTCTATGTCGGCTTCGTGGTGCACCTGAACTACCAGAATCCGCACCTCTATCCGTACATGGAATTCCAGCGCTTCAAGCACCACCCGATGGTTGCTGAGCTTCTGAAGGGCGGCAAGCGCGTGGCCTATGGCGCGCGCGCGATCAGCGAGGGCGGCTGGCAGTCGATCCCGAAGGTCGTGGCGCCGGGCGTTGCCCTGCTGGGCTGCTCGGCGGGTCTGGTGAACGTGCCGCGCATCAAGGGCAATCACAATGCGATGCTTTCGGGTAAGGCTGCGGCGGAGGCTGCCCATGCGGCCATCGCGGCCGGCCGACAGGGCGATGAACTGGCGGCGTACGAAACTGACCTGCGGTCCGGCCCCATCGCCAAGGATCTGAAGAAGGTTCGCAACGTCAAGCCGATGTGGTCGAAATGGGGGATGATCCCCTCGCTCGTCCTCGGCGGGTTCGATATGTGGACGAACAACCTCTTCGGGCTGTCGCTCTTCGGCACGCTGAAGCATGGCAAGACCGATGCCGCCGCAACCGGCGAAGCGTCCAAGTTCCCCAAGATCGACTATCCACGGCCCGACGGCGTCCTGTCCTTTGACCGGCTGACCAATGTGTCTTTCAGCTTTACCAACCATGAAGAAAGCCAGCCGGCACATCTGAAGCTCAAGGACCCGTCGGTGCCGGTCTCGGTCAACCTGCCGAAATACGACGAACCGGCGCAGCGGTATTGTCCGGCGGGCGTCTATGAGGTGGTGGACGGCGAGGGCGGCCCGCGCTTCCAGATCAACTTCCAGAACTGCGTCCACTGCAAGACCTGCGACATCAAGGACCCGAGCCAGAACATCAACTGGACGACGCCGCAGGGCGGCGACGGGCCGAACTATCCGAATATGTAACAATCCCGGCATAAAATATCTTGCGGGGCGTCGGCAGCGGCGCCCCGCATTGCTTTGGGCGGTTGGCCGCACTAGGTTCAGGCGATGCCCCCGCTCAGGAGCCTTTCGTGACCCATCTGCGCCCGCTGTCCCTGATCCTTGCCCTCGGCCTTAGTCTTGGCACAACGGCGCCCGTGGTCGCGCGCGACGGACTGGCCGGGCCCTATCTGGCCGGGCGGCTTGCGAGCCGGGAATCGGATTACCGAACGGCTGCCGACTTCTTCATCAGGGCGCTGGTCTCCGATCCGACCAACCCGGCATTGCTGGAAAACGCGGTGGTCGCCCAGATCGGCCGGGGCACGGTTGAAAAGGCGCTGCCGAGCGTCGAGGCGATGAGCAAACTTGGGGCGAAAAGCCAGTTCGCTGACCTCGTGGTTCTGGCCGACTTTGCCCGCAAGGGCGAGTTCGAGGCGGCCGTGGCCGCGCTCGAATCGGGCCGCAGCTCCGGCCCGCTGGTTGACGGTCTTTATCGCGCCTGGGCGCTTGTCGGTATGGGCCGGATGTCAGAGGCGACGGTCGCTTTCGACGAGGTGGCCAACGGTCAGGGCACACGGATATTCGGGCTTTATCACAAGGCGTTGGCCTTGGCTTCGGTTGGTGATTTCGAGGGCGCTGACCACATCTTTTCCGGCGAGGAGGGTGGCCCCTTGCGCGCCACCAAGCGCGGTGTCATCGCCCATTCGCAGGTCCTGAGCCAGCTGGAGCGCAACACCGATGCGATCGAACTGATCGACGCGACCTTCGGTGAGGGTGGCGAGGCGACCATCGCCGATCTCAGGGCGCGTCTTGCCGCTGGCGAAACGCTGCCCTTCACGCTTGTCTCCGGTGCAGCCGGTGGCGTGGCAGAGGTCTTCTACACGGTGGCCTCGGCGCTTCAGGTCGAATCGACCGACCACATCACGCTCGCCTATGCCCGCATGGCCGAGTACGTCGCCCCAGATGATGCCGATGCGATTCTGCTTTGCGCCGAGATCCTTGAGGCGCAGGGGCAATACGAACTTGCGACCGAAGCCTTCGACCGCATTCCGCGCGAAAACCCGGCCTTCCTGTCGGCCGAACTTGGCCGGGCGGATGCGCTGATCGCCGGTGACCGCGTCGATGCCGCGATCGAGGTGCTGAAACAGCTTGCGAAGGATCATGCCGACCGGCCCGACATCTGGTCTGCTTTGGGCGATACCTACCGGCGTCAGGAACGCTATGGTGAGGCCGCCGATGCCTACGACAAGGCCATCGGCGCCCTGACCGGCGAGGAGCGCGGGCAGTGGATCGTCTACTATACCCGCGCCATTGCCAATGAGCGCCAGAAGAACTGGGACAAGGCCGAGGCCGATTTCCGCAAGGCGTTGGAGCTGAACCCCGACCAGCCTTCGGTGCTGAACTACCTCGGCTATTCCTATCTGGAGCGGAAGGAGAATTACGACGAGGCGCTGTCGATGATCGAACGCGCCGTCGCCGCACGCCCCGATGATGGCGCCATCGTCGACAGTCTCGGCTGGGCGCTCTATCGCCTCGGTCGCTATGACGAGGCGGTCGGGCATATGGAAAAGGCCGTCGAACTGATGCCGGTCGATCCGGTCGTCAACGACCATCTCGGCGATGTCTACTGGGCTGTCGACCGCAAGCGCGAGGCCGAGTTCCAGTGGAAGCGGGCGCTGTCATTCGAACCCGATACCGAGGAAGAGGCCGCGCGTATCCGGCGAAAGCTGGAAGTCGGTCTGGATGTCGTTCTGAAAGAAGAGGGCTCCGAGCCGCTCGCTGTCACCAAGAATGGCAATTGAGGTCTTTGCCCCGGCCAAGGTGAACCTTGCGCTGCATGTGACCGGCCAGAGGGCGGACGGCTACCATCTGCTCGACAGTCTCGTAGTCTTTGCCGGGGTAGGTGACGAAATCCGGGCGTCGCAGGACGACACACTCCGGCTTCACATTGTGGGATCGGAAGCGGCAGGACTGACCGCCGGTGACGACAATCTGGTCTTTCGGGCTGCACGGGTATTCGCGTCGGACCGGGGCGCGGCGATCACGCTGATCAAGGACCTGCCGGTGTCTTCTGGCATTGGCGGCGGCTCGGCAGATGCGGCGGCGACATTGAAGGCGCTGGCGCAGCTTTGGGGCGAAACCGTACCGACCAGAGAAGCGGCGCTCGCACTCGGGGCCGACGTGCCGGTCTGCCTGAACGGCCCCTCTCCGCAGCGGATGCGCGGCATCGGCGAACAGCTCGATCCCTTCGTCGGCCTGCCGGGTCCCCTTGCCATGGTGCTGGTCAATCCGCGTGTGGCCGTGTCGACGCCCGAGGTTTTCAAGGCGCTGTCCCGCAAGGACAATCCGCCGCTGGAAGAGGTCAGAGACGGGTTCGGCACGATCCCCGGTCTCATCGCGTGGCTGAAGCGCCAGCGCAACGACCTGGAGGCCCCGGCCATCGCGAAGGTTCCGGTGATTGGCGAGGTGCTCCGGTACCTCACGAGGGAGGGGTGCCTGCTGGCGCGGATGTCAGGGTCCGGTGCGACCTGTTTCGGGATTTTTGACGGTCAGGATGCGGCCCGGGACGCGGCCCGGCGGTTGCGCGAGGCCCATCCGGGCTGGTGGATCCGCGAAACTGTCGTGATTACTTGACGCGGGCGACGACGTAATCCGCAAGGTCACGCAGCATGTCGCGCAGGTCGTGCGCGGGCAGTGCATCCAGCGCAGTCTTGGCCTCTGCCGCCCAGCGCAAGGCCTCTTCCCGCGTCGCCTCCATCGTGCCGTGGCGCGCCATCAGCGACATGGCGTGTTCCAGATCACCGTCGCGCTGGTCGCCTTTTTCGATCACCCGGCGCCAGAAGTCGCGTTCCTCGGCCGAGGCCTGCGCCACCGCCTTGATCACCGGCATGGTCAGCTTGCGTTCGCGGAAATCGTCGCCGGTATTCTTGCCGATGACGCTGCTCGTGCCGCCGTAATCGAGAAGGTCATCGACGATCTGGAAGGCGATGCCGAGCGCGTCGCCATAGGTGAAGAGCGCCTTCACCTGTTCCTCGGGCGCGCCCGCAATGACGCCGCCGACCTCGGTCGCCGCCGAGAAAAGCGCCGCCGTCTTGCCGCGGATCACTTTCATGTAGATGCCTTCATCGGTGCGCAGGTCCTGCGCCGCGGAAAGCTGCAATACCTCGCCCTCGGCAATCGTGGCCGAGGCGTTCGACAGGATGTCGAGGACACGGAGCGAGCCGGTTTCGACCATCAGCTGGAAGGACCGGGAAAAGAGGTAGTCGCCAACCAGAACCGAGGACTTGTTGTCCCACAGGAGATTCGCCGTCGGCCGCCCACGCCGTTGCGCGCTTTCATCGACCACGTCGTCATGCAGGAGCGTTGCGGTATGGATGAACTCCACCGTTGCGGCGAGCCGGACATGATGCTCGCCCTGATAGCCCAGCATCCGCGCCGCCGCGAGCGTCAGCATTGGCCGCAGCCGCTTGCCGCCGGCCTCCACCAGATGGGCGGTCACCTCGGGGATACGTGGGGCATGTTCCGACGCCATGCGTGTCCGGATCAGCGTATTCACGGCATCCATGTCGCCGACCAGATAGGCGGCGAGCGCGTCGATCGGTTTTTGCACGGTCCGGTCCAGACTCATCCTTATCTCTTGTTCTCTCGACAAAGCTTAGGCCATGTCGTTTAAGTCTTGGAATATGAAAGAGCTTCTTAGAACCAATGACCCGACACTGATCGCATTCGTGACCGCTCTTCTTGACGATGAGGGTATAACGAGCTTTCAGATGGACGTCCACATGAGCGTACTGGAAGGGTCCATAGGCATTTTGCCGCGCCGGTTGATGGTGGGGGACCGGGATCTGTTTCTGGCCAGGTCGATCCTGAAGGAAAACGGGATCGAGGCGGGCGGCTGAGATGTTCGCCGAGGCCGAGCTGACCTGTGACGGCTTTCTGGGCGGGCGGCTGCGGATCTGGCAGCCAGTGGCGGGATATCGTGCGGCGATGGACCCGGTTCTGATGGCGGCCGCAGTTCCGGCGCGGATGGGGCAAAGCGTTCTGGAACTGGGCTGTGGCGCGGGCGTGGCGAGCCTTTGTCTTGGCGCACGGGTCGCGGGGTTGGATCTGACGGGTCTGGAACTGCAGCTGGGCTATGCCGCGCTGGCGCGGCGCAATGCCGAAGCCAACGGGCAGAGCGTCACTGTATTTGAGGGCGATCTTGGCGCGCCGCCGCCTGGCCTGCGCGCGCTTAGCTTCGACCATGTCATTGCGAACCCTCCCTATTTCGCAACCCGGGACGGGACGCCCGCCGCCGATGCCGGGCGCGAGCGCGCGCAGCGGGAGGCGACACCGATTGCCACATGGATGGATGCCGCGACCCGCCGTCTGCGGCCCGGCGGGCATCTGACAGTCATTCAGGCGGCCGAACGCCTGCCCGACCTCTTGCGGGCGCTGGATAACAGGGTCGGGGAGATTTCGGTCCTGCCCGTCGCGCCGCGCATCGGACGACCTGCCGGACGGGTGATCCTTAGGGCCCGCAAGGGCGCGCGCGGGGCGTTCCGCCTGCTGCCACCCTTCATCCTGCATGAGGGCGCTGAACATCAGTACGACGGTGACGATCTGACCCTCGCGGCACGGGCGATTTTGCGCGACGGTGCGGGGCTCGACCTGCCACGCTGACCTCCGATGGCAGAGTTTCGCCGCCCGCCCGGCCTTTTCATCAAATTCTTTTCCCTTCGGGCGTGACACGACTCACCGATTGTGATGGGATTGTGACAGAGTCCACAGGAGAGGAGACATCTATGTCGCTTGGTTCGCACCTGCAGGAGCTTCAGAAAAAGCACCAGAATCTGTCGGAAGCCGTGGAAGAGGCGCAGCGCCATCCGGGTTACGACGACCTCGCCATCGCCGACATGAAAAAGCAGAAACTGCGTCTCAAGGAAGAAATCGCGCGGCTTAGCCAGCACTGAACGACTGAGCGAAAATCATTCTGGCAAACGGTCTGCATTGTTCGTGCAAGACCGTCGGGGGCGCTTTAATTCCATTCACTGCATGTTGCTAATAATGAAGAAGCCGACCCCGAAGGGTCGGCTTTTTCGTTTATTGACATACTGCCAGAGTGGTCAGCCGAAGAACTGTGCGCCGTTGGCCGAGATGGTCGAGCCATTGATGAACTGCGCGTCATCCGAGGCGAGGAAGGCCACGCAGCGCGCAATCTCTTCCGGTTCGCCAAGACGGCCTGCCGGGATCTGCGCGATGATCGATTCACGCACCTTTTCCGGCACGGCCATCACCATCTCGGTGGCGATATAGCCGGGGCAGACGGCGTTCGCGGTGATCCCGGCGCGGGCGCCTTCCTGCGCGAGGCTGCGCACGATGCCGATGTCGCCTGCCTTGGTCGCGGCATAGTTGACCTGCGCGAACTGGCCCTTTTGTCCGTTCACCGAAGAAATGACGATGACGCGGCCGAATTTACGCTCACGCATGCCCGGCCAGACCGGGTGGATGGTGTTGAAGACACCGGTCAGGTTGGTGTCGATGACCTGCTGCCACTGCTCGGGGCTCATCTTGTGGAACGGTGCGTCGCGGGTGATGCCGGCATTGGCGACCACGACCTCGATGGGTCCCAGATCGGCTTCGACCTTCGCGATCCCCGCCTTGGACGCCTCGTAATCGGCCACGTTCCATTTGTAGGTCGGGATGCCGGTTTCCTTGGTGAAAGCGGCTGCGGCTTCGTCGTTGCCGGCGTAGTTGGCCGCAACCTTATAGCCCGCGTTCTTCAGGGCGGTAGAGATCGCGGCGCCAATGCCGCGGGATCCGCCGGTGACCAGTGCTACTCTCGACATGTTTCCTCCTGTTGAGCGAATGACGTTGAAATCCTGTTACCGAAACGAATTCGCGGGCGCAACATTATTGCGCCCGCGTTTTTCGCATTTGCAGAAAAAGTTGGGCTCAGGGGCGTTCCAGGCACATGGCGACGCCCATGCCACCGCCGATGCAGAGCGTGGCAAGGCCCTTCTTCGCACCCGAACGCTTCATTTCGAAGAGCAGAGTGTTGAGGATGCGCGCGCCCGAAGCGCCGATCGGATGACCGATTGCGATGGCGCCGCCGTTGACGTTCACCTTTGCCGGATCCCAGCCCATGTCCTTGTTCACCGCGCAGGCCTGTGCCGCGAAGGCCTCGTTCGCCTCGACCAGATCGAGGTCGCTGGCCTTCCAGCCCGCCTTTTCCAGCGCCTTGCGGCTGGCATGGATCGGGCCGACGCCCATGATCGAGGGGTCAAGCCCGGCGGTCGCGTAGGAGGCGATGCGGGCAAGCGGGGTCAGGCCGCGCTTTTCCGCCTCATCGGCCGACATCAGAAGGACGGCGGCGGCGCCGTCGTTGATGCCGGACGCATTGCCCGCCGTGACGCTGCCCTCCTTGGAGAAGGCCGGTCGCAGCTTCTGCATGCTCTCCAGCGTGGCGCCGTGACGGATGTATTCGTCCTGATCGACGATGATGTCGCCCTTGCGGGTCTTCACGGTGAAGGCCGCGATTTCATCGGCGAACTTGCCTGCCTTTTGCGCTGCTTCGGCCTTGTTTTGCGAGGCAAGCGCGAATTCGTCCTGCATCTCGCGGCTGATCTGCCATTTCTCGGCGACATTCTCGGCCGTGGTGCCCATGTGATAGCCGTTGAACGCGTCCCACAGACCGTCCTTGATCATCGAGTCGATGAACTTCATGTCGCCCATTTTCTGGCCCGCGCGCAGATGCGCGACATGAGGGGAGAGAGACATGTTTTCCTGCCCGCCGGCCGCGACGATGGCCGCGTCACCCAGCTGGATATGCTGGGCGGCCAGCGCCACGGTGCGCAGACCGGACCCGCAGACCTGGTTGATCGACCAGGCCGAGCTTTCGATCGGCAGACCGGCATTGATATGCGCCTGACGGGCGGGGTTCTGGCCCTGACCGCCGGTCAGGACCTGACCGAGGATCGTCTCCGATACTTCCGATTTGTCGATGCCTGCGCGGGCCACGACGGCCTCCAGTACGGCGGCGCCCAGATCATGGGCGGGCGTATTGGCAAAAGCGCCGTTGAAGCTGCCGACAGCGGTGCGTGCGGCAGAGACGATTACTACATTGGTCATGCCTCGGTCCTCATTCTGGGCGATTCTCATCCTGACGAAGGCCTGAATAGCACTTCGGACGCTGCTCTGCAGCATCACGATTGTTTCCCGAAGGTCAAGGCGTTTTGAAAGATTATTTCGCGCGGCCATTGCGCAGGTGGATCGTGCCCGCTTGCCCCGTCCGTTTTACCGGCCCGGAACCCGCATGGTATGCGCCAGGTCCAATGTCAGGCGCTCTTTTGCGCCTGCGGCATCTTCCACGGCGGAACGACCGTGGGCGCGCCGAAATAGTAACCCTGAAGACAGTCCATGCCGATGGCGCTCAGCCACGCGGCGTCGCGCGCCGTTTCGACCGATTCGGCTACCGCGAACATGTCGAAATGATGCGCGATGGAGAGAAGCGCCTGCGTCAGGACCTGATTGTCGGGGTTGTCGGCAACACCCCGGATGAACTGCCCGTCGATTTTCAGGATGTCGAAATAAAACTCCCGTAGATACCTGAACGAGGTAAAACCGGCACCAAAATCGTCAAGCGCGAAGGCGATCCCCTCGGCCTGAAGGTCCGACATGAAGACAGAGACAATGTCGGGCATGACCATGGCCGAGCTTTCGGTGATTTCCAGGATCAGCCGCTCTGCCACGGTCGCATCGCCCCTGAGCCCGTTGCGCAGCGTCCGCATCCAGCGCGGATAGGCGATGGACCGCGCCGACATGTTGATGGCAAGCCGGAGCGTCGGATCGCGTTTCAGCGAATTCAGCCCCATATCGAGCGCGAGGCAATCGATGATGCGGCCAAGCTCCTGCGTTTCGATCGTCTCGATGAAATCCTTGGCCGGAATGATCCGCCCGGTGTCGTCCAACAGCCGGATCAGACCTTCGTAGAACGCCGGCCTGTCGGGATGCGTGGCCTGAATCACCGGCTGGAACGCCAGTATCACGTCGCGTTTTTCAACCGCGCGGCGGACCATCGACATCGTCTCGCGGTCGCGCAGCCCGATCGCGGCGTTGAGCGGGCTTTCCTGCGCGGGGTCTCTTGGATCGTGTTTCGGTCTGCCCCTCTCCGGCATCGGAAATCTCCTCTCGGTCCCGGGACAGATTGGAACGAACGCGCTAAGAAGCGGTAAACGGATGCGGTCTTGTGTGTTGCCGGGAGGAAAAGCGCCGATGGAAGAACGTTGCAGCTGGTGCGGTGATGACCCGATCTACACCGATTACCACGATCACGAATGGGGCGTACCCGAATACGATGCGCGGGCGCTTTGGGAAAAACTCATCCTAGACGGGTTTCAGGCCGGGCTGAGCTGGATCACGATCCTGAAGAAGCGTGACAATTTCCGCGCCGCCTTTGACGGGTTCCGTCCCGAGGTCATCGCGCGGTGGGACGAGGCGGACGTGACCCGGCTTCTCGGCGATCCCGGCATAATCCGGTCGCGTGCGAAGATCGAGGCGACGATCGGCAATGCGCGGGCCTATCTGAAAATCGCCGAGAACGAGGGTTTCGACCAATTTTTCTGGCGCTACATGGATGGCAAGCCGCTCCAGAACCGGTTCCGGACCCTCGCCGAGGTTCCCGCCAGTACGCCCTTGTCCGAGCAAATCTCGAAGGACCTGAAAAGACAAGGGTTTCGCTTCTGCGGACCGGTTATCACCTATGCGTTCATGCAGGCCGTCGGCATGGTCAACGACCACCTCGTCACCTGTCCGGCGCATGACCGGGTGGCGCGGCTCGCCTGATCTTCTTCTGTTCGGAAATACGTTTGGGGTCTGGGGGTAAAACCACCGGGCTGGTCGGCCAAGGCTGAGACGAGGCCGAAACCCTATTCGGGCTTCAAAAGCGCCCCGATGATCGCGCGGGCGCTGTCGCTGTTCCATTCGGCGTCACCCGACATGCGCGCGATCTCGCGGCCCTCGGGGTCTAGGATCACGCTGACCGGCAGGCCCAGAACCCCCATCTCGCGCGACAGCGCCAGCTTCGGGTCGAGAAGGATCGGCAGGCTTTCCACGCCCACTTCGGCGAACAGCCGCTCGATGGCGGGCACCAGATTTCGGCCCGTGGCGATGGTCACGACCTCGAAATCATCGCCACCGAAATCGCGGTTCAGCGCGTCGAGCGCGGGCAGTTCCTTGCGGCAGGGCGCGCACCAGGTCGCCCAGAAATTCACCAGCACGTATTTGCCCTGCCAATCCGCCAGCGAATGTTCAGCGCCCGTCACGTCGGTAAAAGTCGTGGTCGGGACCGCCGTTGGTTCCGCCGCGAAGGCCAGTTTTTTCATCGAACCTTCGCGCAATGCTTCCAGTTCCGCCGTACCCGCCAAGGCGGCATTTGCACCAAGGGCAAGGGCCGTGTAGAGGACGGCGGCAGAGATGAAACGCATATAAGCCTCCGGGGGCGTGACCATGACCGACAAGACCCAGAATGCGATGTGGGGCGGGCGTTTCGCCGATGGGCCCGACGCGATCATGGAGGCGATCAATGCCTCGATCAGCTTCGACCAGCGGCTTTACGCCCAGGACATCGCGGGGTCCCGTGCCCATGCGGCGATGCTCGCCGCGCAGGGCATCATAAGCGATAAAGATGCAAAGGCCATTCGGGAAGGCCTGCTCACGGTCTTGTCAGAGATCGAGACCGGAAACTTCGCATTTTCGACAGCACTTGAAGACATCCACATGAATGTCGAGGCGCGGCTGAAAGAGATCATCGGTGAACCGGCCGGGCGGCTTCATACCGCGCGGAGCCGCAACGATCAGGTCGCGACCGACTTCCGGCTCTGGGTGCGCGACCGCTGCGATGAGGCGGTCGGCAAATTGTCGGCTTTGTGTATGGCACTTGTCGGTCAGGCAGAGGCCGGGGCCGATTGGGTCATGCCGGGCTTCACCCATCTTCAGACCGCGCAGCCGGTGACCTGGGGCCACCATATGCTGGCCTATGTGGAGATGTTTTCACGCGATATCGGTCGGTTCACCGATGCAAGGAAACGCATGAACGAATGCCCGCTCGGCGCGGCCGCACTTGCGGGCACCTCCTTCCCGATCGACCGGTTTGCGACGGCAGCGGCGCTCGGCTTCGACCGGCCCGCGGCCAATTCGCTCGATGCCGTCAGCGACCGCGACTTCGCGCTCGAATTCCTCGCCGCTGCTGCGATAACCGCCATGCATCTTTCCCGCTTCGCCGAGGAACTGGTGATCTGGTCCTCGGCCCAGTTCCGCTTCGTGGCGCTTTCCGACCGCTTCTCCACCGGCTCCTCGATCATGCCGCAGAAAAAGAATCCCGATGCGGCCGAGCTGATCCGGGCCAAGGTCGGGCGGATCATGGGGGCGAATGTCGGGCTGATGATGGTGATGAAGGGCCTGCCGCTGACCTATTCCAAGGACATGCAGGAAGACAAGGAACAGGTCTTCGACGCGGCCGACAACCTGATGCTGGCGCTTGCGGCAATGGAAGGCATGGTGCGCGACATGAGCGCCAATCGCGCCAATCTTGAAAAGGCCGCATCCTCGGGCTTTTCGACCGCGACCGACCTTGCCGACTGGCTCGTGCGCGCGCTGGGCCTGCCCTTCCGCGACGCCCACCACATCACCGGCAGCCTTGTCGCCATGGCCGAGAAGAAGGGCTGCGACCTGCCCGACCTGAATCTGGCTGAAATGCAGTCCGCCCATGCGGGGATCACGGACGAAGTCTATTCGGTCCTCGGCGTCCACAATTCCGTCGCCTCGCGCCAGAGCTTCGGCGGTACCGCCCCCGATCAGGTCCGCGCCCGGATTGCTGACTGGAAGGCGCGGCTGGCATGAGGTTCGTGCCTGTCCTTCTGGCCGCAGCCGCCCTTCTCTCCGCCTGCGCGCAACCGCGTGCCCATGTCGGCGCGCGCATCACGCCGGACGGGGTCCGGGCGACGCCTTCGCTGTCCACCTCCATCGCCGGTATCGGCCTTACACTGAGCCAATGATCATGCGCATCTGCCTGAGCCTTCTCATAGCCGCCACCCTCGCTGCCTGCGGCGCGGATGGCGAACCGACCCCGCCTGCCGAAACCGGCGTCACGGTCTCGGGGCAGGTCAAGGTCGGCGTCGGCGGCAACCTCTGACCCTGTGACCAGATTGAGCGCGCGGGTGCCCCGCGCGCAAGACATATCTCACCCCATTCGCAAGGCGAATGGGGTTCGGATTCCGCTCCGCGGGGAGGTGTTTTAGAACAGGAGAAGCCCAAGGGCTGTCCTGCTTCTTCTGTTCTAAAATACCTCCCGCCGGCGGCAAATCGCACGAAGTGCCAGAAGGCTCGCGCGCGCAGCGCGCTCAACTGGATCACGCCCCCTCAATCCAGCGTACGACGGAACCGGAGAAGCGCGAGTGTCGCAAAGGCGCCCACAAAGACCGCCAGCGCCGCCATGGGTTGCGCGACGCCCGCATAGTCCGACCCTTTCAGCATCACCGCCCGGATCAGCCGCAGGAAATGGGTGAGCGGGAAGATCTCACCCAGGGTCTGCGCCCAGTAGGGCATGCCGCGATAGGGGAACATGAAGCCCGAGAGCAGCAGCGAAGGCAGGAAGAAGAAGAAGGTAAGCTGCATCGCCTGCATCTGGGTTCGCGAGGCGGTGGAGATGAGGTAACCGAGAATGACGAGCGCGGCGACGAAGATGAAGACGCCCAGCAGAAGCAGCGGCAATGCGCCGACAAAGGGCACGTCGAAGATCAGTTTCGCCGCGACGAGCACCACCGCGACCTGCACCGCGCCGACACCGAGATAGGGCAGGACCTTGCCCAGCATGATCTCGATGGGTGTTGCCGGCATGGAGAGCAGGTTTTCCATCGTGCCACGTTCCACCTCGCGCGTCAGCGCCATCGAGGTCATCATCACCATTGTCATCTGCAGGATGACGCCAAGGAGGCCCGGCACGATATTGTACTGGGTGATGCCTTCCGGGTTGTAACGCTTGTGGACCGTCACCTGCAGCCGGGTCGCTTCTGTTTCCGCGGCCTGTGCCTCTGCCCCGCTTTCGCGCAGCAATGCCTCGGCCGCGACGATGCCGAGGGTGGAGATGGCGCCGGAGGCGACGGACGGATCGGTCGCATCGGCCTCGATCAGGATCGTCGGGTGATCGCCGCGTTCCACCCGGCGGCCGAAATCGGAAGGAACCGTAACGACGAAGGCGACATCGCCCTTCGTGATCAGGGCTTCCGCCTCGGCGGCAGAGGCGGCGGGATGGGTGAAGCGGTAATAACCGGTCAGTTCCAGCGCCGAGACCATGGCGCGGGTATAGCGGTCCTGCGTGGGCGCGACGAGTGCGGCGGGCAGTCCCTTCGGGTCGGAGTTGATTGCGAAGCCGAAGAGGATGAGCTGGATCAGCGGGATGCCCAGCATCATCGCGAAGGTGATGCGGTCGCGGCGCATCTGGATCAGTTCCTTGGCGAGAAGCGCGGCGAGGCGGCGAAGCGAGAAGAAGCGGCTCATCCCATATTGTCCTTCGCTCCGCCCATGAGCTGGATGAACACATCCTCAAGGCTGGTCTCGGCCGGGTGCATGGTCGTCCCGGTCTCTGCCGCCACCCGCTCCACCGATTGCCTGAGTGCCGCGCCGTCGCGGCCGACGACATGCAACGTCGCGCCGAAAGGGGCGATCTGGTCGACGCCCGCCGCGCCCTCCAGCCGCCGTGCGGCCGCAGTCAGGTCATCGCCCTCCAGGATCACGGTCGTCAGCCCGGCATTGCGGACCACTTCGGCCACGGTGCCCTTGGCCACGAGCTTGCCGTAAGAGATATAGTTGATCCGGTGGCAGCGCTCGGCCTCGTCCATGTAGTGGGTGGAGACGAGCACGGTCAGACCCTCCGCCGCCAGCCGGTGGATCTCGTCCCAGAACTCGCGCCGCGCCTTGGGGTCGACCCCGGCGGTGGGCTCATCCAGCATCAGCAGTTTCGGCGCGTGCATGATGCAGGCGGCGAGCGCGAGGCGCTGCTTCCAGCCGCCCGAGAGCGACCCGGCCAGTTGATGCCGCCGCGCGGTCAGGCCGAGATCGGCCAGCGTGTCGGAGACATGTCTGCGCGCGGGCCGAAGACCGTAAAGACCCGCGACGAAGTTCAGGTTCTCCTCGATCGTCAGGTCTTCGTAGAAGGAAAAGCGCTGGGTCATGTAGCCGACCTCACGCTTGATCGCGCGGCCCGCGCGGCGGATGTCGTGGCCAAGGACGCGGCCTTCGCCCGCATCCGGGGTGAGAAGCCCGCACATGAGGCGGATCGTCGTCGTCTTGCCCGACCCGTTGGGGCCGAGGAATCCCGCGATCTCACCCTTCCGGACGGTCAGCGAGACGTCACCCACCACCGCCCGTCCGCCGTAACGCTTGGTCAGGCCCCGGACCTCGATGGCGGGTTCGGCGTTCATCCCGCTTCCCCGGACAGGTCGACATCGACGATCTGGCCGGGTTTCAGCCCGTCGGGCGCGTCGGGCCGCGCCTCGATCAGGTAGACGAGCTTTTGCCGGTTCTCGAGCGAGTAGATGACCGGGGGCGTGAATTCGGGCGCGTCGGCGACATAGGTCACCGTGGCCGTGTGCCCGTCGCCGCAGCCGTCGCAATGGACGCTGAGGGAGGAACCGGGGGCGATGGTGGCGATTGCCGTTGCGGGTACATAGAGCCGGAGTTTCACCGCGCCATCGGGCAGGATCGACAGGACCGGCGCCGCAGGTCCGGCCAGTTCGCCGGGCGTGCGGATCACGTCATGGACCCGGCCCGGGGCAGGGGCGGTCAGGCGGCGCTGGCCAAGGTTCCAGTCCGCACGGGCGCGGGCGGCTTTCGCGCCGTCCACCGCAGCTTCGGCCGCCGCGATCTCCTGCGCGCGGGCGGGAAGGCGGGCGACTGCAAGGTTGGCCTCGGCCTCGGCCACCCGGGCGCGGGCGACCGTGGCGGCGGTTGCCGCGTCGTCGGCCTGTGTTGCCGTCGCAGCCCCCCGTTTGGCGAGGCTCTGCAAGCGTTCGGCGGCGCGGTCGGCCTCATCGGCCTGCGCGCGGGCCGAGGCGAGCGTGGCCTCGATCACCCGGATTTCCTCCGGACGACGTCCCTCGCGCAGGTTAGCAAGCTGGCTTTCGGCCTGGGCCAGCGCCGCTGTCGCCTCGGACAGGGCAATCTCGGCGTCGCGGCGTTCCATCGCGACGAGCAGGTCCCCCGCCGCCACCCGGTCCCCGCGTGCCACGGCGAGGGTTTCGATCTGGGCGGTGGCGACCGGGGCGATCAGCACATATTCGCCCTCCACATAGCCGGTCGCGAAGGGCGGTGGCGGCGAACAGGCGGAAAACAGGGCCGAGAGGATCGGGACGGCACAGATGACGCTCATGACAGACGCTCCCGTTCAAGGATGGACCGGAGATTGGCGGCGAGAATGTCGGCGATGCGGGCGGCCTCGTCCGCGCCGGGATCAGACCAGCCGAGTCGGCGGGTCACGATCGGGCGGCCGATGCGGAAATAGAGCACCTGTCCGATCAGGGAAAAGACGGTGAGCTTTGTCGCCTCGCTTTCCGCCTCCTGCCCGGTCGCGATGCCCCAGAGCGCGCAGAAGCGGCGGTGCATCGGTTCGATCATTGCGGCATAGACGGTGTCGAGGACGGGGCCGCCTTCGCCCACCTCACGCAGCATGAAGGGGATCAGCGGTTCCGCCTCGCGCGAGGCGATGACGAAACGGGCCATGGCGCGCAGGATCATTTCCATCTGCAGTGCCGCGGCTTGGGGCGTGTCGGGCCGGGGCAGGGCACTGGCATTCAGGACCGCGCCGATGCGCCGCGCGACCTCTGCCCCGCAAGCCTGCCTGAGCCCGTCCTTGGAGCCGAAATGATACGCGATGGAAGCGATGTTTGCCTGCGCCTCGGCCGCGATCTCGCGCGTAGAGGTGGCTGCGAAACCCTTTTGGCCGAAGAGTTTCAGTCCGGCGGCGATCAGGTCGGCGGCAGTGCCTTCGGGGGCTTTGGGTTCGTTGGTCATGGGGTTTTCAGGGTCGGTCAGGTTGGCATTTTAATCAATCGTTTGATTTAGTACAACACAGTTTTCCGTGATCTTGGTTCCCGGGCGACCGGTGCCGCCCGTTTTGTCCCGGCCCTGCGGTGAAATTTCGGACGATCTGCAAACCGTCTCGGATGGCGGGGAATTCTGGCGCCGACCTGCCAGACCTAGATTTCTGGCATCCGCCGGTCCGCCGGCCCGGCAACAACAGAAAGGACCATCTCATGCCATTCGGCTTCGTCACCAAAACCATTCATTCCTGGCTCGACTATCCGGTCGCGGCCGCGCTCATGATCCTGCCCGTCGTGCTGGGGCTCGGCGAGAGCAATCCCGCCGCACTCTGGCTGTCGGTCTTGACCGGCATCGCGGCGCTGATCCTGACAATCTTCACTGATCATCAAACCGGGCTGATCCGGGTGCTGCCCTATCGGGTGCATATGGCGGTCGACCTCGCGGTCGGGCTGACCTTCCTTGCCGCACCGTTCCTGTTCGGCTTCGCCGGCTTGGACGCGGCGTTTTACTGGCTCAACGGGCTGGCGGTCGTCGCGGTGATCGGCCTGCACAAGCCCGAACCGGGTCCGAGCGCGGCATAAAGCCGTCAGAACCCGGTTGCGTGTCCCGGGCCGGGTCCGTCCACCGGTCCGGGACGCGTATCAGATATCCTGTTTCGCAAGCCAGTTCACAACGCCCGCGCGGACATTGGTCACGCCCGCCTCGCATTCCGCCTCGATCACCGCGCGCAGTTCGGTGAGATTTACGCGGCGGATCAGATGCTTCACCGGGCCGATGGAGGCAGGCCGCATGGAGAGCGTACGGAAACCGATGGCAGCAAGAGTCAGCGCCTCGATCGGACGACCGGCATCCTCGCCGCAGAAGGACAGGTCGGTGCGGGTTTCGGCGCAGCGATCAACGATATGGCAGAGGAAGTGCAGGAAGCTCGCGTTCAGCATATCATAGCGCCGACGGACGGTTTCGTTTTCGCGGTCTGCGGCGAAGAAGAACTGTTTCAGGTCATTGCCGCCGACCGAGATGAAATCTGCCGTCTCGAAGAATTCCTTTGGCGCATAGGCGAGCGACGGGGTTTCCAGCATTGCGCCGATTTCCAAGGCGCCCGGCAGCTTGTGCCCCAACCGGCGCTCGCGCTCCACCTCATCCTTCAGCATCTGGCGGGCGGTGCGGAACTCCTCGTATTCGGCGACGAAGGGGAACATGATCGACATCGGCCGCCCGTTCGCGGCGCGCAGGAGGGCCTGCAGCTGCATCCGCATGATGCCGGGCTTGTCGAGCGCCACCCGGATCGCGCGCCAGCCCATCGCGGGGTTCGGTTCTTCCACCCGCTTCATGTAGGGCAGGACCTTGTCCGAGCCGATGTCGAGCGTGCGGAAGACGACGCGCTTGCCATGGGCGGCATCCATGACGCCGGAATAGATGCCCGCAAGTTCCGCCCGCTTCGGCACATGGTTGCGGATCAGGAACTGCAATTCGGTGCGGAAAAGGCCGACGCCTTCGGCCCCTGATCCGGCGAGCGACGGCAGGTCGGCCATCAGCCCCGCATTCATGTGGAGCGAGATCGTGGTTCCGCATTTCGCGGTGGCCGGCTTGTCGCGGAGCGATGCGTAGCGCGTCTGCGCCTTGGCCTGCATCGCTATCTTGTCGCGGAAGGCGGCGGCGACGGTTTCCTCGGGGCGCAGGTGCACGATGCCCTGATCGCCGTC
Source organism: Albidovulum litorale (assembly GCF_025751495.1). Taxonomy (GTDB): domain Bacteria; phylum Pseudomonadota; class Alphaproteobacteria; order Rhodobacterales; family Rhodobacteraceae; genus Albidovulum; species Albidovulum litorale. Next base: position 468,977 of record NZ_JAOWKZ010000004.1, read on the forward strand.
GACGAGGATCGGGTCGCCGTTCAGGGCTTCGGTTATGATCCGTTCGGCGTGGATGACAAGGGGAATGGCCAGCGCCCGGGCGACGATGGCGGCATGCGAGCCGACGGCGCCTTCCTCCAGCACGATCCCCTTCAGGCGCCGACCATAATCGAGAAGCTCCGCAGGCCCTATATTGCGGGCCACAAGGATCGGATCGTCGGGCATCTCGGCGCCAGTATCGGCGCCCTGGCCCGTCAGGATGCGCAGAAGCCGGTTCGAGAGGTCGTCAAGGTCGTGAAGCCGGTCGCGCAGGTAAGGATCGGGCACGGTTTCGAGCCGTGCGCGGGCCGCCGACTGTTCCTTTTCCACCGCCGCCTCGGCCGAGAGGCCCGCCGCGATGTCTTCCTCCATCCGCCGCATCCAGCCGCGTGAATTGGCAAACATCCGGTAGGCTTCCAGAACCTGGCTTTGTTCCTTGTCCTGCCCGTCGGTCATGGTCAGCATCGCATCGACCGAGATACGCAGCCGGTCGACCGCCTCTTTCAGCCGCTCCAGTTCCGCAGCCGGATCGTCGGATACGAGGTTGGTGATGACGACACGCGGTTCATGCAGCCAGACATGGCCCTCTGCCGCGCCCTCCTGCCCGGTGCCGCCCCGGTACATCACGGGCTGCTGGTGCAGGGCTGACAGCGCTTCGCCCTCGCCGACGAAGGCGCCAAGTTCGGTCATCTCGGCCACCACCATGGCCACGACTTCCAGCGCATAGACCTCGTCATCGGAAAAGGCGCGCGCCTCTTTCGACTGAACCACGAGGACGCCGAGTTTTTCACCCAGCCGCTGGATCGGCACGCCGAGGAAGGAGGAATAGATCTCCTCGCCCGTCTCGGGCATATAGCGGAAGCCCTTTTCGGCGGGTGCATTGGCGGTGTTGATCGGGGACGACGTCTTGGCGACGCGGCCCACAAGGCCCTCACCCAGCCGCATCCGCGTCTGGTGCACGGATTCGGGGTTCAGACCTTCGGTCGCACAGAGTTCCAGCGTCTCGTCATCGCGGAAAAGGTAGATCGAGCAGACCTCTGACTGCATCGAATCAGCGATCAGATGGGTGATGCGGTCCAGCCGTTCCTGCCCGGCTCCGGCCTCGGCAAGTGTGTCGCGCAAGCGCCGGAGCAGCTTGCGGCTTTCGCTTTCCGTGCGGTCGGGCATGTTTTCTCCAGGGTGCCCCTCGGCTATTGGCCTTCTTAGATCATAGCGGATCGCAAAACGAAACACCGAGATGCAGGCGCGGATCTGTCAGGTGGGGTTTCCCGGCGCGCGCCCTTCGATCAACTCGGCATTGGCGTTGCGCAGGTCGGTCAGGAAGTCGATCACCGCGCGGACGCGGGGCGTCCTGTGGACATCGACATGGGTGATGGCGAGTAGATCCACCGTGCCGATCACTTCCGGCCGGTATCGTCGAAGCGCCGGATCGCTGTCGCCGATGAAGCAGTCGATCAGAGCGACGCCGAGGCCCGCGCGGGCTGCCGAAACCATGTGCCCTTCGGTATTGGCGCGCAGAGCGGCGCGGCTGTCCGGGAACAGCCGGGCGATCTGGCCAGTGAAGCCCGCCGTATCGGGCTCCTGCGGCATGGAGATGATCGGCGGGACAGGTCCAAAGTCACTGTCTGCGGCGCAATAGGTGGCCATCGCGAAGGGGCCGACGGTGCGGATCACCGCGTCGGGTTCGGTCGGCCGGGACAGCCGCAGCGCGATATCGGCTTCGCGCCGGGACAGGCGCAAGGTCTTGACGCCGGACATGACGGTCACATCGAGACGCGGGTGACGCGACAGGAGCTGCGGCAGCGATGGCAGGATGAGCCGGTCGATCAGACCGTCGAGCGCGGTCAGTCGCACCGGCCCCTCGACGCGGGCATCACTGCCGCTGAGCCGGCTTTCGAGCGAAAGCGCGCGCGCCTCGATTTCCTCAGCCCGGGCAACCGCGATCTCGCCCGCCGCCGTCGGCCGGAAACCGTCGCGCATACGGTCGAAGAGCCGCGTGGAGAGATCGGTTTCGAGCGTCACGATGCGGCGGCCGACGGTTGTCGGGTCGACGCCAAGATCTCGCGACGCCGCCGCTAGAGAACCTGCACGCGCCACCGCCAGAACGTATTTCAGGTCATCCCAGTTCATGCCTGCATTTTTGCATGTCAGAACGGGGAAATCACTTCTTTTCCCGACAGGCCCTTCGCAGCATACTTTGTGTTACAGGGCATTTCGAAATGAAGCGCTTGATAAAAAACACAAAAATCAGAAAAGGAGTCAAATCGATGCGAATGCCTCGACTTCTTGCGGCCTGCGTGATTGCCGCGCCCATCGCAATTCCAACTCACTCAATGGCCGGGGAGGCCACAATGACCGATACACAAGTCACCGATTTCGTCTCGCGCTTTGAAACCGTCTTGAATGGGCACGACCTGACCGGGTCGGCGGACCTGTTCACCGCCGATTTCGTCGATCATGCACCCTGGCCCGGCCAGAGCCCGGATGCGGCGGGCTTCGCCGCAGGCCTCGGAGAGATGATCGCGGCCTTTCCCGACCTGCGCGTCGATGTGCAGCGCACGGTGGCCGAAGGCGACATGCTGACGACCCATTTCTTCCTCAGCGGATCGCAACTTGGTGAGTTCATGGGGTCCCCGGCAAGCGGCAAGACCTTCAATGTCGAGGCGATCGACATCCTCCGGATGCGGGATGGCCGGATTGTGGAGCATTGGGGCGTCATCGACGCGGCCGCAATGGCGGAACAGCTTGGTCTCTGAGCTCTTGTTCCTGCGGATCAGCCCCCTCGCGTCCCGAATGTGCCGCGAGGGGGCAAGCGACCTTTCCTGGGTCACCGATCATCGAAAGACGTTTGACCGAGCCAGATCCTTCGGAAGAATTGCTGCGACGATCATGCGGGAGGCGCAGCCGACCGTCCCGATGGAGATGCGCAACTCACGATCGCGGGCGCCTTGCGGATCAACGAGCGGTCTGTCAGCGCCGCAACCATGAACAGCGCGAAATCCGTGCGCCGTGTCCGGTTCGACGCAAGAACCGCGTCTCCCACATGTTCCGACCAAACCGGCAGTCCCTCGCTCGGGCCTTCCTCCAGATCGCTGCCGCGCACAACGGTCCAGTCGCGGTCCGAGGCAAAGATGGTGTCGCAGGCGCGGACCTGGTCGGAAATGTCGGCGAAGCGGAAGAGACGCATCAGCGGCGCGACAATGCCAAGCATCAGGCGGAAGCCGAGCGAGTAGCGGTCCTTGCCGTCGCGCGTGATGTGCCAGCCGCAGGAAAAGGCCAGCCGCGCGCCGGGCTCCGCGAGATCGAGCGCGGCCTCGGCGGTCTTGGTCGCATAACCGCTGACGCCCCAGGGGACCAGCACCACGAGCACGCCGTCGCAGCCCTTTACCGCATCGGCGACGACGGTCCTGTCGTCCGTGCGGCCGGGGAAGACCCTGATGCGGTCTTTCCACGGGCCGAGCTTGCCAACGCTTTCCGGTCGGCAGACGCCCTGCACCTCGTAACCGCGCGCCAACGCGTGTTCGACCATATAGCGGCCGAGCTTGCCAGAAATGCCGAGAATGCAGACCCGTTTCAATGATGTTCCTTCGCCATACCTCCCGGCGAAGCGAGCTCGGCCGGCGCAGTGCATGAGCATTCGCGGGCAAGCCTAGAGATGTAATCCGGCCGGTGCAAACGGCCGGTCAGGCTTTTTCCAGCTCGAACGCGTCGTGAAGGGCCTGAACAGCGAGTTCCATGTATTTCCGGTCGATCAGGACGGAGACCTTGATCTCGGATGTCGCGATGACCTTGATGTTGATGTTCTCGGCGGCCAGCGCCTTAAACATCTTCGAGGCGACGCCGGATTGCGAGCGCATGCCGATGCCGACGACGGAAACCTTGGCGACCTCGGTATCGACCGCAAGATCGTCATAGGCGATGGTGCCTGCGGCGCGGGCGTCTTCCATCGCCTTTTTGGCGCGGGCGACCTGATTGGTGGGGCAGGAGAAGGTCATGTCGGTCACCGCCATCGTGTGACCCTCATAGTCCTTCTCGGAAATGTTCTGGACGATCATGTCCACATTGATCCCGGCCTCGGCCAGCGGGCCGAAGATCGCGGCGGCGATGCCGGGGCGGTCCTCGACCGTCACCAGCGTGATCTTGGCTTCGTCGCGGCTGTAGGCGACGCCAGAAACGGCTTTTGATTCCACGATATCCTCCTCGTCGCAGACCAGGGTTCCGGAGTTGTCGTCAGTATCCTCAAAGCTCGACAAGACGCGCAGGCGCACCTTGAAGCGCATGGCAAGTTCGACCGATCGGGTTTGCAGGACCTTGGCGCCGAGCGAGGCCAGTTCCAGCATCTCTTCGAATGCAATCTTTTCCAGCTTGCGGGCTTTCGAGGTGATGCGGGGATCGGTCGTATAGATCCCGTCCACATCGGTATAGATGTCGCAGCGTTCCGCGCCGAAGGCGGCGGCGAAGGCGACGGCGGTGGTATCCGAACCGCCGCGTCCGAGCGTGGTGATGCGCCCCTCTTCCGAGACGCCCTGAAAGCCCGCGACCACGGCGACCTTGAAGCCCTCGGCGAATTTCGCGTCGATGTTTTCGCGCGGGATGGAGACGAAGCGGGCGGCCGAATGGGCAGAGGTCGTATTGATCGGCACCTGCCAGCCCTGCCAGCTGCGGGCTGGCACGCCCATTTCCTGCAGGCGGAGCGCCATGAGGCCGGCGGTCACATTCTCGCCGCTCGCCACCACGGCGTCGTATTCGCGTGCGTCATAAAGATGCGAGGTTTCCTCGACCCAGCCCACAAGCTCATTGGTCTTGCCGGACATGGCCGAGACGATCACGATCACGTCATAGCCGCGCTCGACCTCGCGTTTGACCTTTTCGGCGGCATTGGCGATGCGGTCGAGATCGGCCACCGAGGTGCCGCCGAATTTCATCACGAGAAGCGGCATTCCGGCCCCCCTGTCGCGCCCGAGTCAAAGTCCGGCGCTTCTTATTCGGGCAGGGGGGCGAGGGCAAGGGGCGATGGTTGTCCCGCTACACTTCGGCCAAAGTCAAGTCGTCGGCCACGAGGCAGCAATGGCTGACACGCCAGCCATCGGGGCCGCGCCGCAGAATACTCAGTGATTTTCCATCGCCCGTCATGTCGCCTTCGGAATAAGTCACGAGGCACCAGCCGGTGTCGCCTTCGCAGCCCGCCTCGATCACGGTCAGGGTCTTGCCGTTGCCGCCATCGCCGGTCCAGTCCCGGTGCAGCTCCTCGATGGCGGCCCGCCCCCGGGCCTCGGGCGCATAGGGCGAGAGAAGCCGGGCATCATCGGTGAAGCAGTCCGCGCAGCCCGCCGCGTCACCGGCGCGATAGGCCGATGCCATGCGGTCAAACAGGGCCTGCGCTTCGTCCTGAAATGCCATGCTTCACCGTCCTTTGCCCCAAGGTTTCAGAACGGGATAGCACGGCCTGCGTAATCTTCGAAACAGCCGGTCGTGGCCGGGCTCAGCGCATCGAACCGGGCCATGAGACCGCTGGCCGAGGTTTCCATGTCGATATCGGCGCCCGAACCGCCCATATCCGTGCGGACCCAGCCCGGATGGTAGATACCGACGGCGATGCCGTCGGGTTTCAGGTCCACGGCCAGATTGCGGCCGAGATTGAGCGCCGCGGCCTTTGAGGCGCGGTAGATGTAGCTGCCGCCGGGCGCGCGGGTATCGGAGGCCATGATGGAAGAGAGGATGGCGATCCTGCCCTTTGCAGTGCGCAGGTTTGGCAGCAATGCCTGCACGGTCAGAAACACCCCCGTGACATTGGCTGCGAAGGTGGCGGCCCACATGTCCGCAGAATAGCCCGAAGGCAGGGGCTGCCCCTTGTCGAGATAGACCCCGGCATTGCAGATGAGAAGGTCGAGCGGTGCGGGTCCGACCGCATCGGCCATCGCGCGCACGGAATCCGGATCGGTGACATCCAGCGGCAGGAGCCCGCCAGTCTTGCGCGCCGTTCCCGTGACCGCGTCGCCCCGCGCGCTGTAGGCATCGAAAAGCGCCCGTCCGATCCCCCGGTTCGCGCCGGTGATGAGAATACGCATGGTCGCCTCCACTTTCTGTCGGAAAATACTCTCGGGGGTGAGCCCCGGACATTATCCGGGGCGAGGGGGCAGACGGCCCCCTTGCTATCAGTTCGCCTTGCGTGCGGGCAGGAAGGGCAGGGGTGCGACCGGGATGCCATCCTCGATCAGGCTTTTCGCCTCTTCGATCCGCGCCTCGCCATAGATCGACCGCTCGGGCGCGTCGCCTTCATGCATAGCGCGGGCCTCGGCGGCGAAGTTCAGACCGACATAATCGGAATTCGCCTCGATCTGGCGGCGCATCTGGGCGACGGCCTCTTCCATCTTGTTGGCGGGTTTCGTGAGCGAGGGGGCCTTGGGCTTCGCTGCCTTGCGGGCGGGCCGGACCGACGGCGCCATCAGCGTCTTGGTTACCTTTTCAGACCCGCAGACCGCACAGGCCACATGCCCGGCCGCGTGGAGCCGGTCAAAGGCCTCGGCCGACTGGAACCAGCTTTCAAAGCCATGCCCGTCGGCGCAGTTGAGCGTGTAGCGGATCATCATTCCACCCTACAGAATCATCGCTCTATGTGGTCAGTTTGCAGGAAAAATCAAGCTTTTCCGGGGCGCGGGCAATTCAATTTCGCCGGATTGAAGCTGGCCAGAATATCCTGCAATTCGGGTTCATCGACGCGGGCTGCGGCCTTTTTCGGTGAGAACCATTTGCGCTTGCGCTGGCCCTTTTCGGGGAAGTCGGAGACGAGCCGGTCCACTTCCATCGGAAAGACAGAGACGACGACGGGTTGCTTTGAGCCATCATCCATCGCCTTGTCATAGGTGAAAAGCCCCGCACAGTCGGGGCAGAGGTAGCCCTTGGCCCCGGCTTCCTCGAAGGCCTCGATCTCGGCCGCCTCGGCGTCGGTCTTGCCCTTCATCGGCCAGCCCTTCGGGATCACCCAGCGCCCGGTGTCGCGGCTGGTGATCAGAAGGATCCTTGCGCCTTCCTTTTTCGTCACCTTGTAACAAAGCGCGGCGAATTGGGTTGCGGCCTTGCCCGAGGCTTGGGTCGTGTCGTCGAGTTCTTTCATGGACTGCCCGGGGCCTGTTCGCTCCCCGGTCCCTTTGTCGAAACCTGCCATACATTCCCATTCTGTCGAGGGAACTGGGCCAAAATTAGCATGGAAAGCGGCAATATGCCAGTTTCAGGGAGAGGGGGTTGCTCCAGAGAGGGCCGAGGCGAATTTCGCGCTGTCGATATTGCCGCCCGAAAGGATGAGGCCTACCCGCTTTCCGGCCATGCGGTCGCGTTCGGACATGAGCGCCGCGAGACCGGCCGCGCCCGCGCCCTCGGCCACGTTGTGGGTGTCGGCGAAGTAGGAGCGGACGGCCTCGGCGATCCCATCCTCGCTGACCGTGACGATCCGCGCGGCACCGGGCCCGTAGATGGCAAGCGCCTCGGCCACTGGAACGCGCACCGCCATGCCATCGGCAAAGGTCGCGGCCGAGTTGGTGGCGACCGGGCGGCCCGCTTCGACGGAAAGCTTCGCGCCGGGGGCAGTCTCGGCCACGACACCGATCACCTCGGTCGCGAGCCCCAGCGCGTCGCGCGCCGCGATCACCCCGCAGATGCCTGACCCGCAGCCGATGGGCACATAGACCACGTCGAGCGGCGGGGCGGCGCGGAAGAATTCCAGCCCATAGGTCGCGACGCCGCGTACAAGTTCGCGGTGGAAGGGCGGCACGGGAAAGAGGCCCTCAGACGTGGCGACCCGCATCGCCTCGTCTTTTGCCGCGTCGAAATCCGCGCCGAATTCGCGCAGGTCGGCACCGAAGGCCCGCATCGCCGTGTTCTTTTCGACCGAGTTGCCGTGGGGCGCGTAAACCACGGCCCGCAGCCCGGCCCTGGTCGCGGCCCGCGCCTGCGCTTGCCCATGATTGCCGCGCGTCGCGGTAATGATGCCGGGGCAATCGGGATGCGTGCGTCTCAGCCAGTCGATGAAGGTGATCGCGCCGCGAACCTTGAATGCGCCGATGGGACCGTGGTTTTCATGCTTGACCCAGACCTCGGCCCCGGTCCGCGCCGCGAGTTGTGGCCATGCATATTGCGGCGTAGGCGCCATGTGGCGGTGGACAAGATCCGCTGCGGCGTCGAGGTCTGCTAGGGTGAATTGCATGGCGCCTCCGGCCAGTTCGCGATGTCCGGCAGGCCGGTGGCGCGGGCGAGTTCGATGTAGAAGTGATCTAGGCCGTTTGTCGTTGCCAGCCCTGCCAGAGCCTCGGTCGCGCGGCGGGTAAGATGGGCCTGTTTGCCGGGGTCGGCGAGGCTCAGGATGGCCGTCGTGAGGTCCTCCGCCGTCTTCACCTCGACCGACCCGCCCGCCTGTCGCAACGCGTCATAGGCCGGCGCGGAATTCGACGTATGCGGCCCATGCAGCATCGCCGATCCATGGGCGGCGGGTTCGAAGGGCGTGTGGCCGCCGTGATCGACGAGTGAGCCACCGACGAGGGTCATGCCTGCGGCGGCGTACCAGAGGTCCATCTCGCCCATCGTGTCGGCATGGTAGATGACCGTCGCGGATGCTGGCGCGTCACCCCGCGACCGGGTTGCGTGAGAGAGGCCCGTCGCGGTGATCAGGCGCTCCACCTGATCCCGGCGGCGGGGATGGCGGGGGGCGAGGATGAGGCGCAGGTCAGGACGTTCGGCATGGGCTTTGGCAAAGGCCGTGAGCGCGACTTCCTCCTCGCCTTCGTGGGTCGAGGCAGCCAGAAGCGTCATGGCGCGGGGAAAGGGCAGGCTAGTCTCGGCATTTGCGGCCTTCGCGGCGGATTTCAGATTGGTGACGGGACCGATGCGGTCGGGCCGGAGGCCGAGCGTGCGGAACCGCGCCTCGGAGGCCGCGTCTTGCGCCGAGAGAAAACGGATGCTTTCCATGACCTGTCGGGCGAGGTCGGGAACCCGACCCCAGTTCCGGGCGCTGCTGGCCGACATGCGGGCGCCAATGACGAAGACCGGGATGCCGCGTTCGGCGCAGGCGGTGAGCCGTTCGGGCCAGAGCTCGTTCTCGACGACGACAAGCGCGGCGGGGTGCATCGTGTCGAGGAAGCGGTGCACGGGGCCGGGCATGTCGAGAGGTGCGAGGATCGCGTCGAGCCCCCAGCTTTTTGCAAGCGTCCGGGCCGTCTCGCTGTTCGTGGTGACGAGCAGGCGCAGGCCCGGCGCGCGGGATTGCAGCGTGTCGATCACCGAGCGGGCCGAGGTCAGTTCGCCATTCGATGCGGCATGGAGCCAGAGGAGCGGCCCGCTCCCTTCGCGCGCGGTCAGTCGACCCATCCGCTCGGTATACACGTCACCCCGTGCCGAGACGGTCAGCCTGAGCGCATAGGCGGAAAACAGGATCCGGGCGAGGAGGCGGTAGAAAAACAAGGCGCTATCGGGACGGTTGCGGTTGGCGGCGACCAGACCAGAACGGGCGTGCCGAGGCAAGGGGGAGGGGCATGGAGACGGCCTCGCCGAACCTCAACGGCGATAAGGTCGGGTTTCGCCCCGGCTTGCGCCGGGGCGACCCGCCGGGGGCGTTGCCCCCCGGACCCCCAGAGTATTTTCGGACAGAAAGTGAAAGGGATCAGTTTCCGAGGATTGTCGGGAGTTTGAGCCCGTGTTCCTTCGCGCAGTCCTTCGCGATGTCATAGCCCGCATCGGCATGGCGCCAGACGCCGGAAGCTGGGTCGTTCCAGAGCACGCGTTCGAGGCGGTTGGCGGCCTCTGGCGTGCCATCGGCGACGATGACGACGCCGGAATGCTGGCTGAACCCCATGCCGACGCCGCCACCGTGATGGAGGCTGACCCAGGTAGCGCCGGATGCGGTGTTGACGAGCGCGTTCAGGAGCGGCCAGTCGGAGACAGCGTCGGAGCCGTCTTTCATCGCTTCCGTCTCGCGGTTGGGGCTCGCGACGGAGCCGCTGTCGAGGTGGTCGCGGCCGATCACGATGGGGGCCTTCAGTTCGCCTGACGCCACCATCTCGTTGAACATCAACCCGGCGCGGTGCCGGTCGCCGAGGCCGATCCAGCAGATGCGGGCGGGCAGGCCCTGAAAGGCGATGCGTTCGGCGGCCATGTCGAGCCAGCGGTGGAGATGGGTGTTCTCGGGGAACAGCTTCTTCATTGCCGCGTCGGTCTTGGCGATGTCCTCCGAGTCGCCCGAGAGCGCGCACCAGCGGAAGGGGCCGATGCCCTTACAGAAGAGGGGCCGGATATAGGCGGGCACGAAACCGGGGAAGGCAAAAGCGTTCTCCAACCCCTCCTCCTTCGCGACCTGGCGAATGTTGTTGCCGTAGTCGACGGTGGGCACGCCCGCCTCGTGGAATTCGACCATGGCGGCGACATGGCGCTTCATCGAGGCGCGGGCCTCGCGTTCCACGCGTTTCGGATCGCTTTCCTGTGCGGCGCGCCATTCGGCGACGGTCCAGCCCAGGGGCAGGTAGCCGTGAACCGGGTCATGGGCCGAGGTCTGGTCGGTGACGATATCGGGGCGCGGACCGCCCTGTTTCATGCGGGCGGCGAGTTCCGGCACGATCTCGGCCGCGTTGCCGAGTAGGCCCACGGACTTCGCCTCGCCCGCCTTCGTCCATTTGTCGATCAGCGCAAGGGCGTCGTCAAGGGTGCGCGCCTTTTCGTCGAGGTATTTCGTGCGCAGACGGAAGTCGATCCGGGTTTCGTCGCATTCCACGGCAAGGCAGGAGGCGCCGGCGAAGACGGCGGCCAATGGCTGCGCCCCGCCCATGCCGCCAAGGCCTGCGGTGAGGATCCACTTGCCTTTCAGGTCGCCACCATAGTGCTGGCGGCCGGCCTCGGCGAAGGTTTCATAGGTGCCCTGAACGATGCCTTGCGTGCCGATATAGATCCACGATCCGGCCGTCATCTGGCCGTACATCATCAGACCCTTGCGGTCGAGTTCGTTGAAATGCTCCCAGGTGGCCCAATGCGGCACGAGGTTCGAGTTGGCGATGAGCACGCGCGGCGCGTCGGCATGGGTTTTTACCACGGCGACAGGGCGGCCGGACTGGACCAGCAGGGTTTCGTCGGCCTCAAGGGTCTTCAGGCTCGCGACGATGCGATCGAAATCGCCCCAAGAGCGCGCGGCGCGGCCGATGCCGCCATAGACGACAAGCTCATGCGGGTTCTCGGCGACATCCGGGTGCAAGTTGTTCATCAGCATCCGGAGGGGGGCCTCCGTCAGCCAGCTTTTGGCGTTCAGTTCAGTCCCGGTGGGCGGGAAGACGTCGCGTGTGTTCTTGCGGTCGAGGTCGAGCATGTGGCCTCCTTCAGGTCAGCGCGCCGGAGCGGGCGAGGTGGTCGAGGTTTTTCAGGATCTTTGCGAGGATCGTGCGGGTGGGCGCGGCCGTTTTGGGGTCATAGGCCCAGGGTGCCGCTTCGGCGGCGAGGTAGGCGCGCTGCGCCAGTTCCATCTGGATCGCGTGGATGCCGGTTTCGGGTCTGCCGTAGTGGCGGGTGGTCCAGCCACCCTTGAAGCGGCCGTTGATGACGGTGTCCATGCCGGTTGCGTTCAGGCAGGGATCAGCGGTCAGGCACTGGATGCGGGCGGCACAGGTCTGGCCGTCATTGGTGCCGATGGAGAAGACCGGCAGCGTGCCGTCGAACAGGAAGGGGATGCTCGAGCGGATCGAGTGGCAGTCGTAGAGGATCGCGACGCCGTGGCGCGCCTTCACCCGTTCGATCTCATCGGCCAGAGCCGAGTGATAGGGCGCGTGGAAGGTGTCGCGGCGGGTGAGGATTTCGTCCTCGGACGGCTCCTGTCCCTCGGCCCAGATCGGATTGCCGTCGAAATCGGTCACGGGGCAGAGGCCTGTCGTGTTCTGGCCGGGATATAGCGAGACGCCCGCCGGGTCGCGGTTGGCGTCGATGGCGTAGCGGTGGACATTGGAGCGGACCACCGTCGCGCCGTCGAGGAGTCCATCATAGAGCCGTGTGATGTGCCAGTCGGTGTCGGCGAGCTTGCGGCCGTTGTCGTTCAGACGCGCGGTCAAAGAGTCGGGGAGCCAAGTCCCGCCATGGGGCTGGCCGAGGATGACCGGGCTGTCTCCCCTCGTGATGTCGAAGGTGTTCATGCCGCGACCCCGGGCAGGGTCATCGCGGTGGCCTCGGCGATTTCACCCGTGGCGATGAGGCGGGCGGCTGCTTCCAGATCAGGGGCGAGATAGCGGTCCTCGGCAAGGGACGGGATGTCGGTCCGGAGGCGGGAAAGGACAGCCTGCAAGGGCTGTGACGTTTGCAGCGGCGCGCGGAATTGGATGCCCTGCGCGGCGCAAAGGAGTTCGACGCCGAGGATGCGGTTCAGGTTCTCGACCATGCGGCCAAGGCGGCGGGCGCCGTGGGCGGCCATGCTGACATGATCCTCCTGATTGGCGCTGGTGGGGGTCGAATCCGTCACTGTTGGGTGGGCGAGGTGCTTGTTCTCGCTCATCAGCGCCGCCGTCGTGACCTCGGCGATCATGTAGCCCGAATTCAGGCCGGGATTGGGGGTCAGGAAGGGCGGCAGGTCGTGCGAAAGCGTGGGGTCCACCATCAGGGCGATGCGGCGCTGGGCGATGGCGCCGATCTCGGCCAGTGCGAGCGCGATCATGTCGGCGGCGAAGCCCACGGGTTCGGCGTGGAAGTTGCCGCCCGAGACGATGAGGCCCGCCTCAGTCAAGACCAGCGGGTTGTCGGTGGCGGCATTGGCCTCCACTTCCAGCGTGCGGGCGGCCTGACGCATCACGTCCATCGCGGCGCCGGTGACTTGCGGCTGGCAGCGGATGCAGTAGGGGTCCTGCACGCGGGTATCGCCCTCGCGGTGGCTTTCACGGATCTCAGAGCCGTCGAGAAGGGCGCGGAGGAAGGCTGCGGATTCGATCTGACCCGCATGGCCGCGCAGCGTGTGGATTTCCGGTTGCAGGGGGGCGGTGGAGCCCATGATGGCGTCGGTCGAAAGTGCGGAGGTGACAAGCGCCGCCTGTGCTGCGCGCCAGCCGTCGAAGAGGCCCGCAAGTGCGAAGGCCGTGGAGAACTGGGTGCCGTTGATCAGCGCCAACCCCTCCTTTGGGCCAAGCACGACCGGCGTGAGGCCCGCGCGGGCAAGGGCCTCGGCACCGGGCAGGGTTTCACCGCCAAATTCAGCCTCGCCGGCGCCGATCATCACGGCGGTCATGTGGGCGAGGGGGGCGAGGTCGCCGGATGCGCCGACCGAGCCTTGCGCGGGGATGGCTGGGGTGACGCCCTTCGCCAGCATCCCCTCGATCAGTTCGATCACCTCCCAACGCACGCCAGACGCGCCGCGACCGAGCGAAAGGAGTTTCAGCGCCATCATCAGACGCGCATGGGCGCGGGGGATCGGTGCACCGACACCGCAGCAATGGCTGAGGATCAGGTTGCGCTGAAGCGTGGCGGTGTCTTTCGCGGCGACCCGCACCGAGGCGAGCTTTCCGAAGCCTGTGTTGACGCCGTAGACGGGACCACCCCCGGCGGCGGCCTCGGCGATGGCGGCGGCGGCGCGCTCCACGGCGGGTTTGGCCGCGCGGTCGAGCTTTGCGGAAAGCCCTTCGGTATAAAGCCGGGCGAGGTCGGCCAGCGTGACGGCGCCGGGTTTAAGCGAGAGGGATGTCAATCCAGCCTCCGATGATGCGCTGGTGGAGCGGGTTGAAGCCGAAGCGGTAGCTGAGTTCGGCCGGGTGTTCTGCGTTCCAGACCGCGAAATCGGCGCGGTGTTCGGGGGCAATCACGCCCCGGTCAGTGAGGCCGAGGGCTGTCGCGGCGTTGCGCGTGGTGCCCGCCAGCGCCTCTTCCGGGGTCATGCGGAAGAGCGTGCAGGCCATGTTCATGGCCAAGAGAAGCGAGTTCATCGGCGAGGAGCCGGGATTGAGGTCGGTGGCAACGGCCATCGGAACGTTGTGTTTGCGGAACAACCCGACGGGCGGCACCTGCTTTTCGCGGATCGCGTAGAAAGCGCCGGGCAGAATGACCGCGACACTTCCCGCGCTGGCCATGGCCTGAACGCCCGGTTCGTCGAGATATTCCAGATGGTCCAACGACAGCGCGCCATAAGATGCCGCCATCGCCGCACCGCCGAGATTGGAGAGCTGTTCGGCGTGGAGCTTGACCGGCAGGCCGAGCGATTTGGCCGCATCGAAGACACGGGCGATCTGGGCCGGGGTGAAAGCGATGCCTTCGGAAAAACCGTCAACCGCATCGACCAGCTCTTCCTCATGCGCGGCCTTCAGCGCCGGGATGCAGACCTCATCGAGATAGGCGTCGGCGCGACCCTTGAATTCCGCAGGCACAGCATGGGCGCCGAGAAAGGTCGTGTGGACTTCGATCGGGCGCAGCGCGGCAAGGCGGCGCGCGGCGCGGAGCATCTTCAACTCGGTGTCGATGTCGAGCCCGTAGCCGGACTTGATCTCCACCGTGGATACGCCCTCGGCAATGAGTGTGTCGATCCGGGGCAGGGCGGCGGCGATCAGGTCTTCTTCGCTTGCTTCGCGCGTGGCGCGGACGGTGGAGATGATGCCGCCCCCGGCCTTCGCGACCTCCTCGTAGCTCGCGCCCATCAGCCGCATCTCGAATTCATTCGCGCGGTTGCCGCCATGCACAAGATGCGTGTGACAGTCGATGAGCGCGGGCGTCACCAGCCGCCCACCAAGGTCATGGCGCGGGTAATGCGCGACGGCGGCGGGAATGTCGGCTTCCGCCCCGGTCCAGAGGATGCCGTCGGGCGTGACCGCGATGGCGGCCTCCTCGATCAGCCCATAGGGCGCATCGCCCGCCATCGTCGCGGCGTGGCAGTTCACGAAAAGAGCGTTCGGCTGGCGCATCTTGTCCTTCGGGGAAGAATTCGGTTGCTTCGATGCTTTGTACGGGAGTATGAGTTATATGTCTAGACATAATGGAGTCCAGATATGATTTTCGCGACGCGCGCGCTTTTGCCGGGGGGCTGGGCTGACAGGGTGCGGCTGGGAGTTGACGCGGGGCGGATCGTGGCGGTGGAAACAGACGCCCGGCCGGGGGCTGAGGACGTGCGCGTCGACACGCTGCTGCCCGCACTGTCGAACCTCCATTCCCACAGCTTTCAGCGCGCGATGGCGGGAATGACGGAATACCGCGCGGCGGGGCGGGAAAGCTTCTGGACCTGGCGGGAACTGATGTACCGCTTCCTCGACCGGCTGACGCCCGAACAGGTGGAGGCTATCGCGGCGATGGTGTTCCTGGAGATGCAGGAGGCGGGCTATGCGGCGGTGGGTGAGTTCCATTATGTCCACCACCAACCGGGTGGCGCGCCCTATGATAATATCGCCGAACTCAGCACCCGCATTTTTGCGGCGGCAGAGGAGACGGGGATCGGGCTCACCCATCTGCCGGTGCTCTATACCTATGGCGGGGCAGGTGAGAGGCCGCTTGCGGGCGGGCAGCTCAGGTTCGGCAATAATGTGGATCGGTTCGTTTCGCTGGTTGCAGCGGCGCGCAGCGCGGCGAAGGGGCTGCCCGCGGATACGCGCGTCGGCATTGCCCCGCATTCCCTTCGCGCCACGTCACCCGGCGATCTGGCAGCCGTCATGCCGCTGGCGGCGGGGGGACCCATTCATATCCATGTCGCCGAGCAGCCACAGGAAGTAGCCGATATCTCGGACTGGCTCGGGGCGCGGCCGGTGGAATGGCTTCTGACGAATGCCCCGATGGGGCCGGATTGGTGCGCGATCCATGCGACCCATATGACGGCGGACGAAACCGAAGGGCTTGCGCGGTCCGGCACGGTGGCGGGCCTTTGCCCGATCACCGAGGCCAATCTTGGCGACGGTCCGTTCAACGGGCCGGGCTGGCTGGCGGCGGGCGGGGCCTTCGGGGTCGGCTCGGATTCGAACGTCCGTATCTCGCTGGTCGAGGAACTGAGGACGCTGGAATATTCCCAGCGTCTACGGGACGTACAGCGCAATGTGCTGGTAATGGGTCCGGGTTCGGTCGGCACCGCGCTTTATACCGGCGCGGCGGCGGGCGGCGCAAAGGCTCTGGGACGTGACGCCGGGGCGATTGCAACGGGGCATCTGGCCGATCTTGTCGCCATCGACAGCACGCATCCCGCGCTTTGCGCGCTGAACGAGGCGCAGCTTCTCGACGGTCTGGTCTTTGCCGCGCCGGACGGGCTTGTCACCGACCTGTGGTCGGCGGGGCGGCATGCCGTCCGGGGCAGTCGGCACATTGCGCGGGATCGCGTGGTCCCGGCCTATCGCCGAGCGGTCGAGGAACTGGTGGCAGGACTTTAATCGGAGGCTGCTTGAAGCGAGATGTAAAGACCGGTCGCGCCGGGCTCTGCTTTCGGCGCAGGCGATCCCGGGTCCAGCAGTGCAACGGCGCCCGGGCCAATCTCATTGTCTGGCAGACCGAACTGGCCGGAGAGACAAAAGAGGGCAGCGGTTTCACCTTCCTGCAGCGGGTGGGTGTCATCCACCAGCCGCACCGCGCCGTCGATCAGCGCCGGGTCGTAGATGAGGTTCAGATCGCGCACCTTTTCGCCGATCAGCCGGGCATGGACCGGCAGGCTGCCGGGAAACAGCACAGGGTCGAGCGAATGGGCGGCAATCGGTCCGCCGGGCGTTTCGAGAATGAGCCCCGCGCCTTCGATCACCGTGAGGATGCGGGCAAGGCCGGGGAAGGCGGAGAATGGCCCGTCGGCGGCGACCTCGGCCAGCGACAGACGCCAGTGCAGGTGGCCGTCGAATTCCACCCGCGCGATCTCATGCGTGACACCGCCGCCGTTCTTCCAGGGCTGACGGTCGAACTCTTCCGGCTGGATCACGATATGCATGATCTTTTCCTCAGGCAAAAAGCCGATATGCTTGAGCAAATAGCAAAAGTGAAACCTTGTCCATGAGCGATACGCCGCGCCCCGATCTGACGAGCTACCGCGAGGTAAAGGCCGAGATCCTGCGCCGGATCACCGAGGGCGACTGGGCGCCGGGGACGCTCTTGCCGGGTGAGGTGGAACTGGCCGAGGTGTTTGGCGTGGCCCGCGCAACCGTGAACCGGGCGATGCGGGAACTGACGGATGAGGGGCTTCTGGAGCGTCGCCGCAAGGCGGGAACACGCGTAAGACCGTCGCCCCTTCGGTCGGCCCGGTTCGAAATTCCGCTGGTGCGGGAAGAGATCGAGGCCACGGGTGCACGGTATCGCTATGCGCTTCTGGGGCGCGAGGTGGCTCCCGCGCCGGACTGGCTGCGCGCGCGGATGGGGCTTGGAGCGACGGCAAAAGTCCTGCACCTTTCCTGTCTGCACGCTGCCGATGGCGCGCCCTATCAGTTCGAGGACCGCTGGATAAACCTCGACGCCCTGCCACGTGCGAAAGATGCGGATTTTTCGGCGGACGGCCCGAATGAATGGCTGGTCAGGGCGGTGCCGTTTTCGGAGGTGGAGATCAGCTTTCTGGCCACCGCTGCGGACGCGCGCACGGCTGACTACCTGTCGATGAGCCCGGGCGAGCCGGTCTTTACGGTGGAGCGCACGACGTGGTGGGAGGGGCAGTCGATCACCCATGTGCGCCTGTATTTCGCGCGCGGTCATCGGATGACGACCCGCTATTGACGATCGCCGGGCAGGGCGCGAGGGTGCCCGGAAAATGGGAGGGTCCGATGGCGGTTACGGTGACGGATGAGATGGTCGCGGCCTATCAGCGCGACGGGGCGGTACTGGTCAAGGGGCTCTGGTTCGACTGGGTCGATGTGATTGCGGCGGGGATCGAACGCAACATGGCTGAACCCGGCCCCTATGCGGCCGAGAACCTGAAGCCGGGTGAGGGCGGGCGGTTCTTCGACGACTACTGCAACTGGCAGCGCATCCCCGAATTTCAGGAGGTGATCGCGAAGTCCGACGTAGCAGAGGTTGCGGCGCGGCTGATGGGGTCGGATACCGTGCAGGTCTTTCACGACCATGTGCTGGTCAAGGAACCGGGCACGACCAAGGCCACCCCCTGGCATCAGGACGGGCCTTATTATTTCGTCGGCGGGCGCCAGACCGTCAGCTTCTGGTCCCCGGTCGATCCGGTGAAGGAGGCGACATTGCGGCTCGTCGCCGGGTCGCATCTGTGGGAAAAGGAAGTGCTGCCGACGCGATGGCTGTCGGAGGAAAACTTCTATCCCGATCCCGAGGCCTACATGCCGGTGCCGGACCCCGATGCAGAAGGGATGCGGGTGCTGGAATGGCAGATGGAACCGGGCGACGCGGTAGCCTTCGATTTCCGCACCCTGCACGGTGCGCGCGGCAATACCGCGACGGCGCGTCGGCGGGCGTTTTCGCTGCGCCTTGTTGGCGACGATGCGCGGTATGTCGAACGGCCGGGCCGCACCTCGCCGCCCTTCCCGGGCCATGACATGCAGCCGGGCGACCGGCTGCGCGAGGACTGGTTTCCCTATCTGAAACGCGCCGGCGCATGAGCGGTGCCCGCACGCCGTTCGGCACTACCCGGTCGGGCGAGGCGGTCGAGCGGGTTGAACTGTCGGTAGGTGCCTTACAGGTTGCGGTGCTGACCTATGGCGCGATCCTGCAGGATCTGCGGTTCGGCGGTCTGCCCTACAGCCTGACGCTCGGCTCCGACCGGCTGGCGGATTACGAGGGCGCGATGCGCTGGCACGGCGCGCTGATCGCGCCGGTGGCCAACCGGCTGGGCGCGGGGCGGGCGTGGCTTCGGGGAAACGAGATCGTTCTGGAGCGTGCGCCGGGGGAGCGGCATCTGCTGCATTCCGGGGCCGCTGGTACGCATGCCAAGCTCTGGCGGGTCGAGGGCCTTTCGTCAGATCACGTTACGCTTGCCGTTGATCTTGCGCATGGCGAGGGCGGCTTTCCCGGCAATCGCCAGGTTCGGGCGGAGTATTCCATGACGCCCTCCTCCCTGCGGCTGCGGGTAACGGCGCGGACGGATCGTCCGACGCTCTTCAACGCGGCCAATCACAGCTACTGGAACCTCGACGGGTCGGAAAGCTGGGCGGGCCACCGGCTTCAGGTCGCGGCGGACCGGGTTCTGGCGGTGACGGATGAGGTCGTGCCGACTGGTGAGATCCCGGCGGTTGCCGGGACGGCATTAGATTTCCGGGCAGCGCGAGACATTGCGCCAGGCGATCCGGCGCTCGATACCTGTTTCTGCCTTTCTGACGACCGGCAGACCCTGCGGCCGGTTCTTTGGCTGCGCGGACAGTCAGGGGTGACGATGCAGTTCGCCACGACAGAGCCCGGCGTGCAGGTCTATGACGGGCGCGATGCCGTTCGGCCGGGCCGGGCGGCCTATGAGGGTCTGGCCATCGAAGCGCAGGGATGGCCCGATGCGCCGAACCATCCCGGCTTTCCGTCGATTGAACTGATGCCCGGTGAGCCCCGCGAACAGATCACCGAATGGCGATTTGCCGGAGGATGAAGGCGCTGGCCGGACACCCGTGCGGCCGGGAATGGACTCGGAGCAATCCGAGCGAAAGGTGCGAACCGATCGCCTGCGGTTTCAGAACCGCTCGCGGTAAAGCGACAGCATGCTTTGGACGCTGTGATCGGACGCGAATGCTTCGGGATGACGGTCGAGCATTTCGAGCACGAAATCGCGGCGCGCGCGGTCGGCGTCTTGTTCGGCTTCGGTTGCGGGCGGTGTTGCCGGGCGCGCTGTGCTGGAAAACCGCAGCCATCCGGCAAAATCAAACAGTGGCGATGCTAAGGTGGTCATGTCGGGTCCTCCCCTGCGCTCGTTCTGTCCTGACGTTACCTCGCTCTCTATTTCGCTGGTATCGGTGCTGTCGTTGTGTTGTTCTACATTTATGAAGAACGCTTTTCGCGACTGGTCGAACGTCCGCTACTTCCTTGCGGTCTATCGCGAGGGCTCGACATTGGCCGCATCGCGCAAGCTTGGCGCGGCACAGCCGACCGTCGCGCGGCGCATCGATGCGCTGGAGCGCGAATTGGGACTGGTCCTGTTCGAGCGCGAGACACGGGGGTTTCGCCCGACAGCACTGGCGCGGGCACTTTTGCCGCAGGCTGAGGCCATCGAGAAAGCGGCAGAGGGTTTTGAGGAAAAAGCCGCGGATCTGACGCGGTCACGGCCGATCCGCATCACAGCGCCGGGAGCCAATTTCTCGCCCCGCATGCAGCGGATAATCTACGATTTCACCGTGGCCAATCCCGGTGTCGGATTTGAGTTCATCCAGACGACGAAAGTTCTGGACCTTGCCGCCGGCGAGGCCGACGTTGCACTCAGGCTTACGACAAAGGCGCCCGAACCCGATCTAATATGCCGCAAGATAAGCGTCGCACGATACGCGGTTTACGGATCGCGTGCCTACGCCGCAAAAAGGCGTTTGCCGATGAGCGAGGCCGATTTGAAGGGCCATCGCTTCGTGGTCTATCGGCCCGATCCGACGCCGCGTCCAAACGAAGCGTGGCTGCTGCAGTTCATCACACCGGACCAGATCGTTGGCGCATTTGCAGAGTTCGCTCTTATGCGGGAAGCGGTCACCAATGGACAGGGACTGGGCCTTCTGAACGTCAAGCATTCAGAACCGGACGACAACCTGATCCGCTGCTTCGATCCGGTCGAGGCGCTTACGCAGGATCACCTTCTGCTGGTGTCGCCGGAAGCGTACCGACGCCCGGAAGTGAAGAAGTTCATCAAGTTCTTCGCCCCGCGTTATGCGTCGATTTTCAAGTGATTGCAGCCGCGGCTAGCCATCGCCCCGTGTGACGCCGCGATACCACGCGACGATCTTGGCGCGTTCCTCGGGCTCGATGAATGAGGCGTTGGCGGGCGGCATGGCGTGGCTGACCCCGGCCTGAAGGTAGATCTCGCGTGCCTGCGTGGCGATCTGTTCGCGGGTTTCGAGGATCACACCCTTTGGCGCCCATGGGATGCCCTCGAAGAAGGGCTCGGAGGCGTGGCACATCGAGCAGCGGCCAAGGACGATGCTTTCGACCTCTTCGAAATCGCCCGCCGCCGCGAACCGCTCGGCGGTGTGGCTGAGCTTCGCCTCGCCCTCGGCCTCCGCACGGAAGAGGGGCGCGGTGGAGAGCCATGCGATGAGAAGGAAGAGCAGCACCGTCGCGATCCAGGTCCAGGTCGGGCTGCCCGCACGGGCGTGCTGGGTGTTGAACCAGTGTCGGATCGTGACGCCCATCAGGAAGACGAGGCTGGCGATCAACCAGTTGTTTTCCGTGGCAAAGGCCAGCGGATAGTGGTTCGACAGCATCATGAAGATGACGGGCAGCGTCAGGTAGTTGTTATGGGTCGAGCGCAGCTTGGCGATCTTGCCGTATTTCGGGTCAGGTGTGCGGCCCGCGATCAGGTCTGCGACCACGACCTTCTGGTTCGGGATGATCACCATGAAGACGTTCGCCGACATGATCGTCGCGGTGATGGCGCCAAGGTGCAGAAGTGCCGCGCGGCCTGAAAAGACCTGCGTGTAGAACCACGCCAGAGCCACGAGGATGATGTAGAGGAGCACCATTAACGTGGTGGGACTCTCGCCGAGTTTCGACTTGCAAAGCGTGTCATAGATCAGCCAGCCCACCGCCAGCGATGCGAGCGAGATGAGGATCGCCTGCCAGACCGGGATGTCGAGCACGTTTGGATCGACAAGATAAAGGTCGGCCCCGAGGTAGTAGACGAGGCAGAGAAGCGCGAAGCCCGAAAGCCAGGTCGCATAGCTTTCCCATTTGAACCAGATCAGGTCGCCCGGCATCTTCTCGGGCGCGACGAGGTATTTCTGGATATGGTAGAAGCCACCGCCATGAACCTGCCATTCCTCGCCGTCGGCACCACTCGCCAGATTGCGGTCGCGGTGCAGGCCGAGGTCGAGCGCGATGAAATAAAACGACGAGCCGATCCATGCGATCGCGGTGATCACATGCAGCCAGCGCACGGCGAATTCCAGCCAGTCGGCCAGCACGATGAAGTCGTACATCCCGCTCCTCCCTCAGGGACTCAGTGCAGATGACGCTATACCGAAGCGCATTCCCCTGATAATCCTTAGAATAACTGAGAACTTTCAATCATTGCCGAATAATGTCGGGTGAGGGGACGGCGATGGCCTATGTGAACAATATCAAGATGTTCGTTCGGGTCTTCGAGCTTGGCTCCATGTCGGCCGCCGCACGGGATCAGCGCACATCGCCCGCTGTCGCCTCGGCGCGGATCGCGGAACTGGAGAAGCACCTCGGCGTCAGGCTGTTCAACCGCACGACGCGGCGGTTGCAGCCGACGGAGAACGGCCGGCTGTTCTACGAAGGCGCGCGCAAGGTGCTGGAGGCGATCGACGATGCCGAAGCGGCGGTCATGGCCTCCACCCAGAACCTGCGCGGCACGGTGTTCGTCGCCGCCCCCCTGGGCGTCGGGAGGCGCTTCATCGCGCCGCATGTGCCCGAGTTCAAGGATGCCTATCCCCAGATCGACGTGCGCCTGCGCCTGTCGGACCGCAAGATCGATGTGATCGGCGAGGGGCTCGACATGGCGTTTCATCTTGGGCTTCTGGAGGATTCGACGCTGAAGATGCGGCTGATCGCCGAATGCCCGCGTATCCTTTGCGCGTCACCCGCCTACATCGCTGCGCGGGGCGATCCTGAAACGGGCGAGCGGCTGATTGCCGAGAAGCACGACTGCCTGAACCTGCGCTTTCCAGGCGCAACAGAATTCCAGTGGACGCTTCTTGCGCCCGGCGGGCCGAAAAGGTTCGAGGTGGCGGGGCCGTTCGAAACCGATGATGGCGATGTGCTGACGGGCTGGGCGCTCGACGGGCGCGGGATCGTAATGAAGCCGATCTTCGAGGTCGCCGAGTATCTGCGGGACGGGCGGCTGGTTCCGGTCGTGCGGGACACGCCACCAGTGCCGGTGCAACTCACCTGCCTGACCCAGCATCGCCGGTTGCGCGATCCAAAAATCCGCGCCTTCACCGATTTCATTATCGTCAAGTGCCGCGAGGAACTCTCCAAGGCGATGCAGGGGATCACGCTGCCTGACCTTTCGGTCAAACCCGCGTGAAACTGCCCAAAACCCGGTTGCCCGCGTGTTCACTCCGGTGAACTCTACGTGCTGTCCCAAAGACCGGGACAATCCCGGAGGGCACGATGGACATTCTCGACGACATTCTCGACACGCTCGACCTGCGCGGTGCCCTTTATTTCCGGACCGACTTCACCGGTCCCTGGGCGGTCAGGGTGCCGGAGTTCGGCTCGGCCGCGCGGTTCCATCTGGTGATGCAGGGGCAACTGCACGTGACGACCGCCTGCGGGGCGGAATTGTCGCTCGGTCCCGGAGATCTGGTCATGATTCCCAAGGGCTGGCCTCATGTGCTGGCCGACGCGCCGGGGCGGCAGGCGCCGGAACTGGAAACGGTGCTGGAGGCCGTGGGCTATGACGGGCAGGGGGTTCTGCGCGTGGGCGATGGCGATCCTTCGGCTTCGACCCAGATGCTTTGCGGCCATTTTAACTTTCGCGAACGTGCCGATCACCCGATCCTGCGGGCGCTGCCCGACCACATCGTTATCACCGCCGCGATGCGGCTCAGGGAACCGCTTCTGGATGAGATGCTGCGGCTGGCCGCGCGCCGCGCCTTTGCCGACCGGCTGGGATCGGAGGCGGCGATCACCCGCCTGTCAGAGATCGTTTTCATCGAGGTGCTGCGGGCGGGGATCGGCCAGTCGCCCGAACTCATGGGGCTGATGGAGGCGTTCCGTGACCGCCAGATCGGCCGGGCGCTGGAACTGATCCACCGCGACCCGGACAAGGGCTGGACGGCGGAAAGCCTCGCCTCGGAGGTCGCCATGTCACGCTCGCGTTTCGCCGAGAGGTTCAGCCAACTCGTCGGTGTCGGGCCTATGACCTATCTGTCCGATTGGCGTTTGCAAAAGGCGCTGGCGCTGCTGGAACGCTCGCAGTCCACAGTGCAGGAAATCGCGGGCAAGGCGGGCTATTCCTCACCCGCCGCATTCACACGTGCTTTCGCCGGAAAGTTTGGGTTGGCGCCGACCGAATATCGCCGCCGGGCCGCCTGACGGGCTCAGTTCGCCAGCAACAGCGCCGCGATTTCCTTCGCCTTCTCGGCGGCATTCTGGTCGCGCGAGACATGGGCGGTGGCCATGGCGCCCTCGAACAGGATCTGCAGTTTCTGGCCGACATCCTTTGGATTGGTTACCTTTGCCGCGCGGGCAAGGTCTTCGTAGAACGCGGCTACCAGCCGTTTGTGGGTCGCCGCGTGCTGGAAAACCGGGTTCATCACGCCACCGGTTTCGGGATATTCGGCAGCGGCGGCAACGAACGGGCAGCCGAAGAACGTGTCGGCCTTAATCCATTCGCCAAGGAGGTCGAAGGTCGCGAGGATCTTGTCCTGAGGCGTGCCATTGGTGGCCTCGGCGCGGGTGCGGAGCGCGTCCCGTTCCTCTTCGTCGAATGCGTCGAGTACGGCGACGATCAGGTCCTCTTTCGACTTGAAGTGGCGGTAAAGCGTTGTCTTCGCGACGCCCGTCTCCGCCACGATCTGGTCGATCCCTGTGGCGTGACAGCCGTTGCGGTTGAAGAGTTCGCCCGCAACGGACAGGATGTGGGCCCGAATGCCGCTTCGCTTCACGTCTTTCCCTCTATCGCTACAGATTCGTTTCTACCGGTTCGGCGGCAGGTTTGCAGTTAATAATCTATCGGCATGGGAAAAAATTCAATAATTTTCAGGCAAATACACACAAAAGAGAGAATAGTTGACTTCGATACAGATCTGTATCATTAACAGTAACGATACCGAGCTGTATCTTAAGTTCTAAAGGTTGGAAACTGATCAACCCTCTCGCTGGAGAGTGCATGATGCGCTTCAGATCGTTTTTCCGGAAAAGTCTCGTCGACGTGGTCGTCGTCGTCGCCCTGTTCGTCATCGTCGAATCGTTGGCCTCCATTATTCTGTTTTCGCGCCCGGCTTCGGCCGGTTCTCCCCATACTTCGGCAACTGCTTTTGCGGATCGTCCCGGAGTGTTTGCCTCGGGTCCCGCATTCTCCCCGTCCCCTTGATCGAGGGTCCCAAGGCGCTCAGGGTTTCTCTGTCACGGGTTGCAGCAAGTCCCGTGACAGAGAAACCCAACTTCAGGAGATCACGATGATCCGTCAGACCATGATTGCCGTCGCGCTTGCGGCGGCCACCCCGGCTTTTGCCCAAGACCAGATGAACGACCTTCAGATTGCCCATACCGCTTACACGGCCGGGCAGCTCGATATCCGCTATGCCCACCTCGCGCTTGCGGTATCGGAAAACGACGCGGTTCGTGCCTTTGCCGAAACCATGATCCGCGACCACACGGCGGTGAACGACGCGGCCGTGGCGCTGATCACCGAGCTGAACGTCACGCCCGAGGATAACGACCTGAGCCGCGCGCTGGTCGAAGGTGCCGCCGCCAAGCGGGCCGAGTTCATGGCGCTTTCGGGCAATGAGTTCGACTGCGCCTATGCCGCGAATGAGCTTGGCTATCATCAGGTCGTCAACCAGACGGTCGAGGGCAAGTTCATTCCCTGGGCGACGGTTGAGCCGCTGAAGGCGCTTCTTTCGGATGCACTTGTCACCTTCAAGGTGCATGAAGGCCATGCCGAAGACATGGTCGCAGGTCTGCAATGCGCGTCGTGAGCGGCGCAACCCGACGCCGGTTCGGCCTCCTGATGGGGGCCGGGCTGGTGGCGCCGCTGGTGGTGCGGGCCCATGACGGGCCGCATCTTGTCGAGGCCGGGATTGAGGGTTTCGCCTTTGTTCCGTGCCGGCTGGAAATCCGGGCAGGCGATACGGTGCGCTGGACCAACCACGACATCGCGCCACATACGGCGACTGACAAGGCAGGCGGATGGGACACTGGCCGGATCGCCAAGGGTGAAAGTTCGGATGTCACCTACGACGCACCCGGAACCTATGCGGTCTTTTGCCGCTTTCATCCGAACATGATCGCCGAAGTTGTGGTGGAACCCGCGTAACCTACGGAATATCCCGCCCGGCAATGGGCGGGATCAGATCGCCCCAGACAAGCCGAGACCAGAAACTGTCACCGCAGCTTCGGGACGCCGCCCGGCAGGGTTTCGCGTTCGACGACGCCGTAACGCAGGCCGCGCCCGATCCGGTGGGCGAGGGCGGACCATGCCGCCGCCGTCTCGGGACGGAGTTCGCGCTTCAGCACGGAATCGAAGAGCCCGAGCCAGGGATCGAACATGCCGGGCCGGACATTGCCGGCCCGCTGATGAACCTCCAGCGGATTACCATCATAGCTCCGCTCGTAAAGGATCGCGTTGCGCCAGAAGCCTGCGATCTTTGCCTCATGCGCGGGCCAGTCGGTGACATGGGCGGCAAAGACGGGGCCGAGCCCGGGATGTTCACGGATCGCCGCATAGAAGGTCGCGACAACGCGGTCGATTTCCTCCGGTGTCACCTCGAAACGCGGGGGCAAAGTGGTCATCGCGGCTCCTTTCGTCCGATCCTTGCGGCACGGGAAGGGGCGATGCAAGCGACGCGATGCCGCGCCGTCCGGAATGAGGCTCAAGGCCCGTCCGTTTGGAGATGTGAGGATGACCGGCTAGCATGCCCGAAGGGGAAATGCGGATGCCAATGTGGGAGGGGGAAGCCATGACGGATATTTCGGTCATCGGATTGGGGGCGATGGGATCGGCGCTGGCGCGCGCGCAGATGAAGGCGGGCCGGTCGGTCACGGTCTGGAACCGAAGCCCGGAAAAGGCGGCGCCGCTTGGGGCGGATGGCGCAGTCGTCGCCGAAACCGCTGCCGATGCCATCGCGGCGAGCCCGGTCACCATCACCTGCGTGAAGTCGCATCCCCAGACCATCGACGTGTTGCGAAACGCCTCGAACGCACTGCCGGGCAGGACAATCATCGAACTGTCGACCGGCGGTGCGGAGGAAGCCGAGGAACTGGCGCGGTTCCTTGAAGGCGCGGGTGCCGAATGGATGGTGGGCATCATCAACGCATACCCGCACATGATCGGTGGCGAAGAGACCGTGCTGTCGGTGGTCGGCACCGAGGCGCAGTGGAAAGCGCATGGCCCGATCATCAAGACCATGGGTGGTGCGTCGGTCCATGTGGGTGATCAGGCGGGCACGCTCGCGGCTTTGTTTGCGGCCCTCTTCACCGTGCGGCAGGGCTTCATGTGGGGCATGATCTATGGCGCGCTGGCCTGCAAGAAGGCGGGCATTACGATGCAGATGTTTTCCGATCTGGTGCCAATCTCGATGGGCATGATGAAGCCCTATTACGACTACTTCGCGACAACCGCGCCGGGCGCAAAGTACGACGACCCGCCCGCCACGATGCGCACCTATGCCGCGGCCTTGGAGGATGTGCTGTCGAGTTTTGAGGCGCTTGGCGCCCGCGATGAATTGCCGCGTCTTTTCGTCGACATGGCTCACAAGGGCATGGCCGCGGGGCTGGAGGACAAGGCGCTGACCGCTGTTATTGATGTTCTCGACAAAGACGGCCCTGACTGAACTCCAACGACCGATTCCGAACCGCCGCCTTCACTCGTCGTAAAGGCGGTTTTCCTCGTTGCCACGCATTGCCGCTTCCATATCGTTCAGTGACCGATCCAGTTTCGCGTGTTCAATCAGCGCCTCGGCATAGGTCGGAAGCCCTTCTACCGATACTGCCTTGTCCGGTTGCCACAGACCCGAGCGGATCACAGCCTTGCCGCAATGATAGAACGCCTCCTCCACCCCGACGAGGATCGCGAATTCCGGCACCCGCCCGTTGATCGCCATCGTTTCGCGCAGGGCAAGGTCCCGCACGATCCGGGCGGAACCGTTGACCCGCACCACCTCCCGACGGTTCGGCACCATGAACATCAGCGCGATGCGGCCCGTTTCAATGATGTTCTGAAACGTGTCAAAGCGGTGGTTTCCCGGCCGGTCGGGAATCGCGAGTGTCTTTTCGTCCACGACCTTCACGAAGCCCGCCGGGTCCCCCTTGGGTGCAACATCGGCGCGGCCGTGGCTGTCATGGGTGCCGATCGTCACGAAGGGTGAACGCTCGATCCATGCCCGCACGAGCGGGTCGATATGGTCGATGATCTTGCCGGTCTGCGATGCGAATTCGTCGGGGATGACCGCCCGGACCTCGTCCACGCTCGTGATGACGTCTGTGGGTTCGTAAGGGGCCATGCGGACACCTCCTTTACCTCCGGGCGTATGGGAATTATAGCACGGGCGCATGATGTGTCTGCACCACGGGATACGAATTACGAACCCGGCGCTCTGAGAAGAGACGCCGGGCAAAGGTGTTCGAGATTTCGCACCGCCCCTCGATCAGGATTGACCTTCCGAAGGACCGCCAGAAATGTGCGCCGATACGACAGACACGACCCCCGACTACCGTAACACCGTTTTCCTGCCCGAAACCGAGTTTCCGATGCGTGCGGGCCTTCCGCAGCGAGAGCCGGAATGGCTGGCCCGCTGGGAAAAGATCGGCATCTATGACCGGCTGCGCGAAAAAGAGGGCCGCGCACCCTTCACGCTGCATGACGGCCCGCCCTATGCCAACGGTCATCTTCATATCGGCCACGCGCTGAACAAAGTGCTTAAGGACATGGTCGTCCGCTCGCAGCAGATGATGGGCAAGGATGCCCGCTATGTGCCGGGCTGGGATTGCCACGGCCTGCCGATCGAGTGGAAGATCGAAGAGCAGTACCGCACGAAGGGCCTGAACAAGGACGACGTGGACATCGTCGCCTTCCGCCAGGAATGCCGCAAATTCGCCGAGGGCTGGATCGACGTCCAGCGTGAGGAGTTCAAACGGCTGGGCGTGACCGGCAACTGGCCCGACCCGTACCTGACGATGGACTACCACGCCGAGGCGGTCATCGCGGGCGAGTTCCTGAAGTTCCTGATGAATGGCACGCTCTATCAGGGCTCCAAACCCGTTATGTGGTCGCCGGTCGAGAAGACCGCGCTCGCCGAGGCCGAGGTCGAGTATCACGACCATACCAGCCACACGATCTGGGTGCGGTTTCCGGTGGTGTCAGAAGGTGACTTGAATGGCGTGCCGGTGGTCATCTGGACCACGACCCCGTGGACCATCCCGCAGAACCGCGCTGTCGCATTCAATCCCGAGATCGCCTATGGCCTTTATCAGGTCGGGGCAGTCAGCGACAACGCGTCGGCGCAGGCGGGCGAGAAAGTCATCGTGGCCGACACTCTTGCAGCCTCGATCTTCACGTCCGCGCGGGTGGAGGAGTTCGAGAAACTCCGCGACGTGACTGCCGAGGAACTTGGCGCGCTGACGCTTGCCCACCCCCTCCGTGGCGTCGAAAACGCCAACGGCGAATGGGATTACGACGTCCCCATGCTGCCCGGAGACCATGTCACCGATGAGGCGGGGACGGGCTTTGTCCACACCGCCCCGAGCCATGGCGACGACGACTATCAGCTTGGCCTCAAATACGGCCTGCCCATGACCTACAACGTCATGGAGGATGGCTCCTATCGTAAGGACCTGCCCATCTTCGGCGGTGAGGCGATCATCAATGCCGATGGCAAGGAAGGCCCGGCCAATGTCTCGGTGATCAAGAACCTCGCTTGGGCGGGTAAGCTCTTTGCCAAGGGCAAGGTCAAGCACAGCTATCCCCATAGCTGGCGCTCCAAGGCGCCGCTGATCTACCGCAACACGCCGCAATGGTTCGTCGCCATCGACGAAAAGCTCGACGACGGCATGGGCGACTACGGCGACACGATCCGCACCCGCGCGCTCAAGTCGATCGACGAGCTTGTCACCTGGACGCCGAAGACCGGGCGCAACCGGCTGCACTCGATGATCGAGGCGCGGCCCGACTGGGTGCTGTCGCGCCAGCGCGCCTGGGGTGTGCCGCTGACGTGCTTCGTAAAGAAGGGCGCGAAGCCGACCGACGCAGACTTCCTGCTGCGCGATCCGGCCGTCAATGCCCGCATCGTCGCGGCCTTCGAGGAAGAGGGCGCGGATGTCTGGTACAAGGACGGGTTCAAGGCGCGGGTTCTGGGTAACGACTACGACCCCGAGGCCTATGATCAGGTCTTCGACGTTCTGGATGTGTGGTTCGATTCAGGCTCCACCCACGCCTTCGTGCTGCGCGACCGTGCGGACGGGACCGAGGACGGCATTGCCGATCTTTACCTTGAGGGCACCGACCAGCATCGCGGCTGGTTCCATTCCTCGATGCTGCAAGCCTGCGGCACCAAGGGCCGCGCGCCCTATCATGGCGTCCTGACCCACGGCTTCACGCTCGACGAGAAGGGCATGAAGATGTCCAAGTCCTTGGGCAATACCGTCGCGCCGCAAGAGGTCATCGACGAATACGGCGCTGATATCCTGCGCCTCTGGGTGGCGCAGTCGGATTATACGGTCGACCTGCGCATCGGGAAGGAAATCCTGAAAGGGACGGCGGACAGCTATCGCCGCCTGCGCAATACGATGCGCTTCCTTCTGGGCAACCTCGCCGGTTTCAGCGACGCTGAAAAGGTCGCGCCTGCCGACATGCCGGAACTGGAACGCTGGGTGCTGCACCGGCTGGCCGAGTTGGACCACACCGTTCGCAAAGGGTACGCGAAATACGACTTCCAGGGTGTGTTCCAGACCCTCTTCACCTTCTGCACGGTGGACCTCTCGGCCATCTATTTCGACATCCGCAAGGATGCGCTTTACTGCGATGCCGAAGGCAGCCTGACGCGCCGGTCGGCGCGCACGGTGCTGGACCTTCTCTTCCACCGGCTGACGACATGGCTTGCGCCTATTCTCGTCTTCACGATGGAAGACGTGTGGCTGTCGCGCTTCCCCGGCGATGCGTCCTCGGTCCATCTTGAGGATATGCCCGAGACGCCCGGCGACTGGCTGGATGAACCGCTCGCCCAGAAATGGGAGAAGATCCGCCGCGTCCGCCGGGTGGTGACGGCGGCGCTGGAGGTGCAGCGCACGGCCAAGGTCATCGGTGCCTCGCTGGAAGCGGCCCCTGTGGTGCATGTCGAGGATGAGGAAACGCTGAAGGCCCTGCAATCGGTCCCCTTCGCCGATATCTGCATCACCTCGGGCATCAGCCTGACCGCAGATCCGGCCCCCGGCGAGGCGTTCCGCCTGCCCGAAGTGCCAGGCGTCGGCGTCGTGTTCGAGACGGCGGACGGAGACAAATGTCAGCGCTGCTGGAAGATCCTGCCCGATGTCGGCAGCCACGTACATCAGGGCACCTGCGCCCGCTGTGACAGCGCGCTGGGCTGAGTACAGCGGAACCGGCCCACAAGCGACACGAGCGGGTCCGACGGGTCGGGCCCGCTTAATTCTTTATGCGCCCGCCCGGCAACAGCCATGCCTGCAAAAGCTCCATCAGCATTTCCTGCAAGGTCTGCTTCTGGTGGAGTGCGCAGAAATGCAGGGCGATCACATGGATCAGGAAGGCCTGAACGCCCGATGAGAGCAGCGCGGGCGTGACGTCCCTGCGGAAGGGACCGCGCGCCAGCCATTCTCCCAGAACCTGATCGGTGCGGGCGAAGGTCTGTGCAATGGGACCGATCTCGGCCACACCTGCCGCGCCGGAATAGCGCAGGATCAGGTCAAAGACATAACGTTCGGAAATCATCACCGCGACCAGCGGCATCAGCGCCCGGACAATCGCGGGGATATCAGCGGGTGCGGGCAGCGCCTCGATCCGGTCCAACTCGGTGTCGATCCGGGCGCCGATCAGGAGTTCGAGCAAAGCCTCCTTGTCACGGAAATGGGCAAAGAACGTGCCCTTGGCGACACCGGCGCGCAGCACCACTTCCTCGACCCGCATCGCCTCATACCCGACCTCGGCAATGACGCCTTCCGCCGCCGCGATCAGCCGCGCGCGGGTCTCAAGGGTTCGCTTCTGAACGGCGCGTGCCATGAGGCTGTCTAGCGCAAGTTCTGACCGTGGTCAAATTTAATATTGACCACGGTCAATTATTTCCATAAAGATGACCGTGGTCAATTTAAGGAGAGCATCATGCAAGCGAAACGGATCTTCATACTCGACGGGCACCCTGCCGCGACCTCGCTGTCGCGCGGCTTCGCCGAGGCCTATGCAAATGCGGCGCAGGCCGCGGGCCATGAGGTCAGGATAGCCCATCTGAGCGACATGGAGTTCGATGCCGATTTCGGTCAGGGCAATTTCAAGGACTGGAAGCCGCTGGAGCCGGTGCTGGAAGACGTGATGCAGGACCTGACATGGTCCGATCATTTCGTTCTGACGATGCCGATGTGGTGGGGCAGTCTGCCGGCGAAGCTCAAGGGGCTGATCGACCGGACGTTCCTGCCGGGCACCACCTTCGATACGCGCGTGACAAACATGATCGGCATGCCGGCGCCGCTGCTGAACGGGCGCAGCGCACGGGTCATCGTGACCTCGGACACGCCGGGCTGGTTCCAGCGGCTGAAATACCGCAATGCGCTGATCCATCAGCTGCGCGGTCAGGTCCTTGGGTTTGTCGGCATTCGCCCGGCGCGGTTCACCTGGTTCGCGGGTGCGAGCCATCCGGGCGAAGGAGCCGTGGGACGCTGGGCGCGGGCGGTGGAAGGTCTGGGCGCGCGGGCTGCCTAAGGGCGATGCCTCCTCCCGGAATTCGAACCCAGCAGCAGGTTGTCGCGGAGCACGATCCCAGAAGGGTGCGGGAGTTTTCCCCAGCGGATCGGTTCCCCCCCATCGATTCCGCCCGCGTCGTGCTCTATCGTGGCCCGCGCCGAGCATCGCCTTCGATCAAGGTACTGGCGGCGATGAACTGCAGAGCATGCGGACCGACGGAGAGGGCGGATTGATCCATAGGAAGGTATTCGACAGTCCGCTTGGCCGGATGGTCCTCACGGAAACCGACGGTGCGCTTTCGCGGCTGGACTGGGGAGGGCAGTTGGAGGATGAGGGCCAGTCGACGCTTCTCGATGAGGCCTGCCGTCAACTAGCCGAATATTTCGACCACAAGCGTAAGACCTTTGATCTGCCGATCGCCTTTGCCCCGGGTCTGACCGGAGATGTCCAGCGTGCCATGTGCGCAATTCCGATCGGCGAGACGCGGACCTATGGCGATCTGGCGAAGGACCTGGGCCTGCCGGCGCAGGCCATCGGGCAGGCCTGCGGCGCCAATCCGATCCCGATTATCGTGCCCTGCCACCGCATTCTCGGCGCAGCCGGACTCGGCGGGTTTTCCGCTCCGGGAGGGGTTGAGACAAAGGTCGCGTTGCTCCGGCACGAAGGGGCTGCGTCGCTGCTGCTCTGATTGCACGTCCCTTCAATCCGGAACTTGCGTGCCGGAAGCCCTTTCCGCAGGTATGCCAGAGCTTGTTGCAGCCTGTCGGTTCAGGCCCGGCATCCAATCGGCGTATGTCGATCAAACGACCCGGGCATGTTTGATCGGAGAAAGTGGTGAGCCCGACAGGATTCGAACCTGTGACCCACTGATTAAAAGTCAGTTGCTCTACCAACTGAGCTACGGGCCCATCACAGGGCGCCTCTTTAGGAAGCTCGCAAATGGTGGTCAAGAGCAAAAGCAAGCGCCACTGGCAAAAACCTTTGCCCGGGCGTATATGGCACGCCATGAAAGATAATCGCCCCTCTGACGGCCTCGCATTCAGGAAGATGCACGGCGCCGGCAATGACTTCGTGGTCATCGACTCGCGGGGGCGTTCCCCTGTGACTACGGCCGCGCTGGCTGCGGCACTTGGCGACCGCCATCGGGGCGTCGGATTCGACCAACTGGCCGAAATCCGCGATGCGGAGGGCGCCGATTTCGCGCTCGATTTCTGGAATTCGGATGGTAGCCGGGCGGGCGCCTGCGGCAATGCCTCGCGCTGCGTGGCCGATCACGTGATGGCGGGTCTCGGTCGGGATGACGTCAGCTTCGTGACCGAACGCGGGACGCTTGGTGCCGTGCGTCGGGCCGACGGATTGGTCAGCGTCAATATGGGGGCGCCGATTCTCGACTGGCAGGCTGTGCCGCTTTCGTATGAGGTCGACCTGATGCACCTGCCGATCCCGGGCGATCCGGCGGCTGTCGGTATGGGCAACCCGCATTGCGTCTTCTTTGTCGCCGATGCCGAGGCAGTAGATCTGCCGAAAGACGGTGCGGCGATGGAACACCATCCGCTGTTTCCGAAGGCGACGAATGTCGAATATGCGAGCCTGACCGGCCCCGACCGCCTGCGCATGCGGGTGTGGGAGCGCGGTGCGGGGATCACGCTGGCCTGTGGGTCCGGCGCCTGCGCCACGGCCGTTGCGGCGCATCTGCGCGGCCTGACCGGGCGGCATGTCGTTCTCGATCTCGATGGCGGCACGCTGGAGATCGACTGGCGCGAGGACGGGGTCTGGATGACCGGCCCTACGGCGCATGTCTTCGATGGCTGGCTGACGACTGACTTCATCGACGCCCATCCATGAAGCCACCAGTCTTTTCCACCCTCGGCTGCCGTCTCAACGCCTATGAGACGGAAGCGATGAAGGAACTCGCGGCGAAAGCCGGGATTGAGGGCGCGGTCGTGGTGAATACCTGTGCGGTAACGGCTGAGGCGGTGCGCAAGGCCAAGCAGGAGATCCGCAAGCTCCGCCGCGAGAATCCGGATGCGACGCTCATCGTCACTGGTTGCGCCGCCCAGACCGAACCTGAAACCTTCGCCGCTATGCCGGAAGTGACAAAGGTCATTGGCAATACCAAGAAGATGCAGGCCGAGACGTGGCAGTCGCTAAACGCCCCCGATCTGATCGGCGAGACCGAGAGGGTGATGGTCGACGACATCATGTCCGTCACCGAAACCGCCGGGCATCTCATCGACGGCTTCGGCCGCCACCGCGCATATGTGCAGGTCCAGAACGGCTGCGATCACCGCTGCACCTTCTGCATCATTCCTTACGGGCGCGGCAACTCCCGCTCGGTTCCTGCAGGCGTCGTGGTGGATCAGATAAAGCGGCTGGTGGACAGGGGATTCCTCGAAGTCGTCCTGACGGGGGTCGACCTGACCTCATGGGGTGCCGACCTGCCGGGCCAGCCCCGGCTCGGCGATCTTGTCATGCGCATCCTCAGGCTGGTGCCGGACCTTGCGCGGCTGCGTATCTCCTCAATTGATTCGATCGAAGCGGATGAGAACCTGATGCAGGCCATCGCGACCGAGCCGCGCCTGATGCCGCATCTGCATCTTTCGCTCCAGCATGGCGACGACCTGATCCTGAAGCGGATGAAACGCCGCCACCTTCGCGAAGACGCGATCCGGTTCTGCGAAGAGGCACGGCGCCTGCGCCCCGACATGATCTTCGGCGCCGACATCATCGCCGGTTTCCCGACCGAGACCGAGGCGATGTTCGACAACTCCCTGAAGCTCGTCGAGGATTGCGGCCTGACCTTCCTGCATGTCTTCCCCTATTCCCGCCGTGACGGCACGCCCGCCGCCCGCATGCCGCAAGTGAAAGGTCCGGCGATAAAGGATCGCGCCGCCCGCCTCCGTGCAGCCGGAGAGACGGCCCTTGCCCGTCATCTCGACGCGCAACAGGGCCGTAGTCATCGTATCCTCACGGAAGGTCCCCGCCTCGGCCGGACCGAGCAATTTACAGAAGTGGCCTTCGCCAGTGATCAACCGGAAGGCACGCTGCTGACCGCCACGATCGCGGGTCATGACGGTGCCCGGCTTCTTGCATCATTCTGAACATCCAGTGATTCAAATCAAATTCATCGGCAGGAATGTAAGCAATAGTGTTCTGGCAAAACACTGGTGGTATGGGAGGAGCAACATGCCAAGACTTGCAACAATGATTTCGATAGTTGCCGCTTGCGGCTTCACTGTTGGGGCGGCGTTGGCACAGGATGCTGATATCGGAAAATCGCTTTACGACGACTACTGCGCGGCATGCCACGGCGCGAGCGGGGCGGGCGATGGAGACATGGCTAATCTGATGACCATTCCCGCGCCCAACCTTACTCTGCTTGCCACGAACAACGACGGCGAGTTTCCGATGCTCAACGTGATTCACATTATCGATGGGCGGACAGGTGTGCGCGCGCACGGTGGTCCCATGCCCGTCTTTGGCAGGGTCTTCGCATCGACGGAACCGGGCCCTGCCAATCCCTACGGATCCGTTCTGGAGGTCCGGGGACGTGTTCTTTCGCTTGCGATGTATCTGGAGTCGCTGCAGAAATAACATCACTTCGCAGCGGCGGATACCGCCGCTGCGTTGCTTCGACTTAGGCCGCCAGCGCTGCGCGGGTCCGCCCGATTGTCAGCGCTGCCTCCGCCGCTTCGCGCCCTTTCTGGACAAAATGCGCGCGATAGATCGCGTTGTGATGCGCCGTCTCCTGATACTGATGCGGGGTCAGCGACACCGAGAGCACGGGCACCCCGGTGTCGAGCGCCGCGCGCATCAGCCCATCCACCACGGCTTGCGCCACAAAATCGTGCCGGTAAATGCCGCCATCGACGACGAAGGCGGCGGCGGCCACCGCCGCATAGCGGCCCGAAGCCGCCAGATCGCGCGCCAGAAGCGGCATCTCGAACGCGCCCGGCACGTCGAATACATCGATCCGATCGGCGTGGATAACCTCGCGGAACCCGGCCAACGCCTGATCGACGATATGGGCGTGCCAGTTGGCCTTGATAAAAGCAAAACGGGTGTGTGTCATCTTGGTGATCTCCTTTCGTGAACGACACGTCACCCAAGGCGATCACGGGCGAAAAACCACCCCGAAGAGTGGCTCGCGCACGTTCTCTTTCATCCGGACTGTTACCGTCGGCCCCGGCCTTTCACCGGGTCTGCTGACCCCTCGCTGGTGCAAGGGCGCTCGCGGGCTCGGGGTTTCCCCCATACCGCCGGTGGGGAATTGCACCCCGCCCTGAGAACGGCAACAGCGTGACACCTTCATGCCTGTCCTGCAAGGGGCCGATGCGTCGGGTTGGACCGTCAGGTATGGCCGATAAACGGGTACCGATGCAGATGGGACGGGTCATCAATCTGCGCAGCAACGAAATCGGCCACTTCATCGCGCGTAATCTTTGTCAGGCGTGTGTCGGGCGTGATCTCGTTCAGAACGGAAATCGATCCGGCCGAGGGGCGTTCAGAAAACGGCGCTGGTCTCACGATGGTCCAGTCAAGCCCCGAGGCAGCGATCATCTTTTCCTGCCGGTCCTTGTCGCGATAGCGGGCACGGGTGAAGAGCGGAAAGATGATCCAGTCATAAAAGAACCCGCCATGGCCGCGTGTCTCGCCCGCACCGACACCGGTGATGGCGATCAGACGGCGCACGCCGCCGGCCTTCATGGCCGGGATCAATGCGACCGTGACATCGGAAAAAAGCGTGGTGGCGCCCATCCGGTCGGTGCCAAGGGCAAAGATCACCGCCCTGCAGCCTGCGACGAAGCCGGTTAACGCGGTTTCATCCCGCGGATCGAACGCCCAGACATCGGCGCGACCCGAGAGATCCGACAAGCGGGACGCGTTCCGAGTCTGGCAGCGCACAGGATGACCGGCGGTCAGCAGGCGGTCAACGATCCTGCGCCCGACGCCGCCGCTTGCCCCAAGAACCGCGACGGGTGTGCCAAAGGTCCCCTTGTTTTCCTGGTCCATGTGCGACTGCCGGTTCTACAAAAGATATTCACGCCAGTATCGCACCGGACAATATCTGCGCGTTGATCCATAACAACTCGACCGGCCTTGACATCCCGCACCGCCTTCTCATCTCCTGATGACAGAGGGACCAGACAAGGGAGGGTCCGATGCCATTGCCACTTGCCCCCATTGCCGGGTTTGCCATTCGCTACGGCGCCGTGGCGCTTGCGGCCTATGGTCTTCGCCGGGCGCTGCGCAAGGGCCGCACCGATCAGCGCGCCGAGGATGCACTGGACGATATGGATGAGGGCGTCGCGGTTCACCGCCCTGCCGACCGCGGGCAGACCAATGCCGCCGCCCGGTTCCGGAGGGTGATCCGCTGGGGAGATACGGCCATCGAAATCGACGCGGCCGCGCTCGGCCGTTTCCGGGTCCGGAAAGTTTAGGAAACAGAATGCGGCTCTATCACTCGCCGACAACGCCTTACGGGCGCAAGGTCATGGTGCTTCTGCACGAAACCGGGCAGGCGGACGAAGTGGAGCTTGTCACCTCGGGCGGCACGCCGCTTGATCCGGGCAACCAGCCGCTTGATCTCAATCCTCTGGGCAAGATCCCCGCGCTCGACACCGGCGACGGGACGGCGATCTATGATAGCCGGGTCATCTGCCGCTATCTCGACGACCGCGCGGGCGGCACGCTCTACCCGCCCGCGCCACGCCTGTGGCAGACCCTGACACTGGAGGCGACGGCGGACGGCATTCTGGAGGCCGCCCTTCTTATGGTTTACGAATCGCGGCTGCGGCCCGAGGACATCCGGTTTGAGCCCTGGGTCGAAGGCCAATGGTCCAAGATCGCCCGCGCGCTCGACGCGCTGGAGGAGCGCTGGATGGGCCATCTGAATGACCCACTGGACATGGGTCAAATCGCGGTCGCCTGCGCGCTTGGGTATCTGGATTTCCGCCACGGGGCCCGCAACTGGCGTGACGGGCGGGCGCAACTGTCGACATGGTACAACGCCTTCTTGCGGCGTCCGTCCATGAAGGCGACCGAGCCCGCCGGGTGAGCCTGCCCCTTGCGCCGTTCCTGACGGTCTGGACGGTGCTGGCGATGAACATCGCCTCGCCGGGGCCGAACGTATTGAACACGATCACAACCGCCATGGGATCGGGCCGCGCGGCCGGGCTTGCCTCGGCCGCCGCCGTGGCACTGGGGATCGGGATCTGGTGTGTCGGCATGACATTGGGCATGGCCGCCCTGTTTCTTGCCCTGCCTGCGGCGCGCGCGATTCTGACGGTGATCGCGATCTGCCTGCTTCTGTGGTTCGCATCGCGATACCTGCGCGCAGCATGGCAGGGCTGGCGCGGCACGGGCAAGAAACTGGCCGGTCGTTCGGGATTGTCGCTTCGCGCCGCGTTCCTGCGGTCTTTGTCGGTCAACGCGCTCAATCCCAAGGCGCTGACGACCTGGGTGCTGATTCTCACGCTCTTCCCTGTGGCCCGCGCTGGGGCAGGCGATATCGCGCTTCTCTGCGCCGGTGCCTCTGCCATCGCCTTCGCAATTCACGCGGCCTATGCCGTCGCGTTTTCCACGGCTCCGGCTGCACGCGCCTATCTGCGGGCCGCACCCGTCATCAATGGTGCGGTCGGACTCTTCTTCGCTGGATTTGCGGTCAGGCTGGCGGCGGGTCTTCTGCCCTGACCCGTTCAGAACCAGCTATCGCGACACAGCGCCCGTCCGGCTGACCCTCATAGGTCCAGCGCATGGCGTCGCGACGGCACGATCCTTCCGGCATGATGCTCCTTTGCCGAGTGACCGCGACAGGAGCACGGCGACCCATTTCGGAAACGGGAAAGCGCGGGGAATCACCCTTGATCGCCCTCATCGGCACTCTCTCGCCCGTGACTTTTTCGCCGCCACCCCGAGGCAACAGTGCCGCAGAGCCCCCGATGCGCCCGATTGTCCGCTGGACGGGCCCGAATTTGGCCGCTAATAACCGCCCGGGAAGGCTGCGGGAAACTGCGGCCCATTCGTCGCAGGACCGGCCCGCCGGTCGAAGAAGGGAGAAAGTTTCGTGTCCCAAGCTGAAGACCACGCAGGCACCCGGAGGGATTTCCTCTACTACGCCACCGCGGGCGCCGGGGCGGTCGCGGGCGGCGCCGCCGTCTGGACCCTCGTTGACCAGATGAACCCCTCCGCCGATGTTCAGGCGCTGTCGTCGATCTTCGTCGACGTCTCGGGCGTTGAGGTGGGCACGCAGTTGACCGTCAAATGGCTCGGCAAGCCGGTCTTTATCCGCCGCCGCACGCAGGAAGAGATCGACGCGGCCCGCGCGGTGCCGCTGGCCGATCTGATCGATAGCGGGGCTGAAAACGCCAACATCGGCGCCGAGGCGGATGCGGCGGACGAAAACCGCACGCTGGACGAAGCCGGCGAATGGCTGGTGATGATGGGCGTCTGCACCCATCTCGGCTGTGTGCCCTTGGGCGACGGAGCGGGCGATTTCGGCGGTTGGTTCTGCCCCTGCCACGGTTCGCACTACGACACCGCAGGCCGGATCCGCAAAGGCCCTGCGCCGACCAACCTGCCGGTGCCGGTCGCGGCCTTCACCGACGAAACCACGATCAAGCTGGGCTGAGGGGGCTGAAAGATGGCTGGTATTCCGCACGACCATTACGAGCCCAAGACGGGTTTTGAGCAGTGGCTTCACCGCCGCCTGCCGATCGTGAGCCTGGCTTACGACACCCTTATGATACCGACGCCGAAGAACCTGAACTGGTGGTGGATCTGGGGCATCGTCCTGGCCTTCTGCCTCGTTCTTCAGATCGCGACGGGCATCGTCCTTGCGATGCATTACACGCCGCATGTCGATCAGGCCTTCGCCTCGGTCGAGCACATCATGCGTAACGTGAATGGCGGCTACATGCTGCGCTACATTCACGCCAACGGCGCATCGCTCTTCTTCCTTGCCGTCTATATCCACATCTTCCGCGGCCTCTTCTACGGCTCGTACAAAGCCCCGCGCGAGATCACCTGGATTGTCGGTATCCTGATCTTCCTTGCGATGATGGGCACCGCCTTCATGGGCTACGTCCTGCCGTGGGGCCAGATGTCGTTCTGGGGCGCCACGGTTATCACCGGCCTTTTCGGCGCAATCCCGGGCATCGGCGAGCCGATCCAGACCTGGCTTCTGGGTGGACCAGCGGTGGACAATGCCACGCTGAACCGCTTCTTCTCTCTCCACTACCTCCTGCCCTTCGTGATCGCGGCGCTGGTTGCCGTTCACATCTGGGCCTTCCACACCACGGGCAACAACAACCCGACCGGTGTCGAGGTGCGGCGTGGCTCGAAAGCGGAAGCCGAGAAGGACACTCTGCCCTTCTGGCCCTATTTCGTGATGAAGGACCTCTTCGCGCTGGGCGTGGTTCTGGTGGTCTTCTTCGCCATCGTCGGCTTCATGCCGAACTACCTTGGCCACCCCGACAACTACATCGAAGCGAACCCGCTGGCGACGCCCGCGCATATCGTGCCGGAATGGTACTTCCTGCCGTTCTACGCGATCCTGCGCGCCTTCACCTCGGATGTCTGGGTCGTCATGCTGACAAACTGGGTCACCTTCGGCATCGTCGACGCCAAGTTCTTCGGCGTGCTAGCGATGTTCGGCGCGATCGCGGTCATGGCCATCGTGCCGTGGCTCGACACGTCGAACGTGCGGTCTGGTCAGTACCGGCCGATGTTCCGCTGGTGGTTCTACCTGCTGATCATCGACTTCGTCGTCCTGATGTGGTGCGGCGCTATGCCGGCCGAACCACCCTATTCGATCATCTCGCTGATCGGGTCGGCCTACTGGTTCGCCTATTTCCTCGTGATCCTGCCGCTTCTGGGTGTGATCGAAAAGCCGACGACCCCGCCGGCGACGATCGAGGATGACTTCAACGCGCATTACGGCGCAAAAAGCACTCCGGCCGAGTGAGCGGAAAGGATTGATTGAGATGCTGAGAAATATCGCAATCGCGGCCGCTTCCGTTCTTGCCCTGTCGGGTGCCGCTTTCGCCGCCGGTGGTGGTGAGCAGCATATCGAGGATGTGGCCTTCTCGTTCGAAGGCCCGTTCGGCAAATATGACGAGCACCAGCTGCAGCGCGGCCTTCAGGTCTACACCGAGGTTTGCGCCGCCTGCCACGGCATGAAGTTCGTGCCCATCCGGACGCTCTCGGATGAAGGCGGCCCGCATCTGCCGGAAGATCAGGTGCGTGCCTACGCCGCGCAGTTCACCGCCATCGACAAGGAGACGGGTGAAGAGCGTGAGGCAACGCCGAACGACTTCTTCCCGAAATCCTCGCTGGAAAACGCGCCGGACCTGAGCCTGATGGCCAAGGCCCGCGCCGGTTTCCACGGGCCCTACGGCTCGGGGATCAACCAGTTCTTCAAGGGCATCGGTGGGGCGGAGTACATCTATTCGATCCTCACCGGCTATACCGGCCATGAGGTCGAACAGGTCGGCACCACGTTCTATGAGAACACCGCCTTCCCGGGGGGACTCATTGCCATGAATCCGCCCCTGTCGGACGGTCAGGTCGAATATGCCGACGGTCATGACAACACGGTCCATCACATGGCCGAGGACGTCTCCGCCTTCCTGATGTGGGCGGCCGAGCCGAAGATGATGGCGCGCAAGCAGGTGGGCTTCGTGGGCGTTCTGTTTCTTGGCCTGCTGACGGTGCTTCTGTACCTCACCAACAAGCGGATCTGGGCGCCCTACAAGGGCAAGAAGCAAGCCTGACCGCCGGAGCCGGGGGCGCTGCCCTCGGACCCCCGGAGTATTTCGGGCAAGATGAAGATGGGACGCGCCTTTCGGGGCGCGTTCTTTTTTGCCGGGAAGGTTAGCGCACCTTCAGGACGATCTTGCCGATATGGCCCGAGCTTTCGATGCGGCGGTGCGCTTCGGCGGCCTGATCGAGCGGGAATTCCGAATCCATCACTGGCGCGAGGCGTCCGCCATCGATCAGTGGCCAGACATGGGCGCGCAGTTCCTCCGCGATCCGCGCCTTGGCAAGGTCGCTTTGGGGCCTGAGCGTAGAGCCGGTGATGGTCTGGCGCTTCATCATCATCGGCGCGAAATTGATCTCGGCCTTCGGGCCTTGCAGGAAGGCGATCTGCACCAGCCGCCCGTCATCTGCCAGCGCCCTCAGATCGCGCGCGATATAGTCACCGCCGACCATGTCGAGGATGACGTCCGCTCCGCCCTCAGCCTTGAGGATGTCGACGAAATCCTCCTCGCGGTAGTTGATCGCCCGCTCAGCGCCGAGGTCCACGCAAGCGGCGCATTTCTCGGCCGAACCGGCGGTCGCGAAGACGCGGGCGCCAAGGGCCGAGGCGATCTGAATCGCGGTCGTACCGATGCCGGAGGACCCGCCATGGACGAGAAAGGCCTCGCCCGCCCTGAGTCTGCCGCGCATGAAGACGTTGGACCACACCGTATAGCAGGTCTCGGGCAGGCAGGCAGCCTCGCGCAGGTTCATGCCTTTCGGGATCGGCAAGGCATGGGCGGCGGGGGTCACAACATATTCGGCATAACCGCCGCCGGGCAGGAGCGCGCAAACCTCGTCCCCGACCGTCCAGCCGGACACATCCGGGCCAAGGGCGGCGACGCGCCCCGACGCCTCCAGCCCCGGCAGGGGTGAGGCCGAGGGCGGCGGCGCGTAAGCGCCCGCGCGTTGCAGCGCGTCGGGGCGGTTGACGCCCGCCCAATGGACCTCGATCAGGATCTGACCGGGGCCCGGCGCGGGCACGGGCACCTCGACCTGGGTCAGCACCTCCGGCCCGCCCGGTTTTGAGATTTCGATCGCCCGCATCGTCTTTGGCAGCGTCATGCGCCCTCCTTGCCTGTCATCCGTCCCGGCAGGTCACCCGGCGCGCCCGTTGGTGCCCGAACACGCTCCAGTATCTTCATCGGTCCCGCCAGCACCCGGCCCAGCACTGGATTGTCCCGCACCTGCGCCTTGAACTTCTCGAACCGCATCACATCCTCGATCCGGCGGTCGAGGAACTGCCATGTGGCGTCCTGCCCGGCGCTGTCATCGCCGAGCCAGTAAAGCACGACGGATGAATAGACCGCCGAAAGCGTCGCGCGTTTTGAATACCAGTTGATGTCTTCCGACGTATCGCCAAGGGCGCGCCAGATCGCATCCGCCGTGCCCCAGACAAGCGAAGCGCCCGTCGCGGCATTCTGCGGCAACGCGAAGAGCGCCGCGCCCCGTCGCACGAGTTCCCGGTCAGCCCCTTCAAGCCTAAGCCGAACGGCCAAAGCCACCCGGTCGCGGAACCGGAGCGCGGTTAGGTCCTCGGCATCAAGGGCGGCCACCATCGCTGCATCCCCTGCCTTGTGATAGGCAATGGCGAGGTCGAGCGCCCCGCGGGGGAAGACCGCACGGGCGAGAGCAGGGGCGATGCCGATATCCTCGCAGGCCGCACGGAACGTGGCCTCGGACCAGCCATCGAACACTGCGTGGCTGAGGGCGGCCTCCATGAGCCGTTCCTTCGCCGAACCGATATCGAAGCCCTTGTTTTCCATGGTCTGCCGCCTCCGCATCCACCCCATAGACAAAAGCCGGGGCCTTTGCTATACGGCCGCCTCCTGCAACTGATTGCAACTCTAACTTAGGAAGGTGGTGACAACCACATGCAGGTCAGCGTTCGCGACAACAACGTCGAACAGGCGCTTCGTGCTCTGAAGAAAAAACTTCAGCGCGAAGGGGTTTTCCGTGAAATGAAG
The DNA here is from genome assembly GCF_025751495.1 of Albidovulum litorale. Classification (GTDB taxonomy): domain Bacteria; phylum Pseudomonadota; class Alphaproteobacteria; order Rhodobacterales; family Rhodobacteraceae; genus Albidovulum; species Albidovulum litorale. The sequence goes on from NZ_JAOWKZ010000004.1 coordinate 513,371, forward strand.
CTCAAGCAGCATTTCGAGAAGCCGTCCGTCAAGAAAGCGCGCGAGAAGGCCGAGGCCATCCGCCGTGCCCGCAAACTGGCACGCAAGAAGGCCCAGCGCGAAGGCGCTCTCTGAAGCGACTGGAACAGCTGGCGGGGGCGACCCCGCAAGACGATCAACCCCCGAGGCACGCCCCGGGGGTTTTTCATTTTCTGGGGTCAGATGAATAAGGGGCGCCGAGTGGCGCCCCTTCCAGTTCTGTCGTAGCGTGTCAGGCGAGCGAGGCATCCAGCGCCTTGACGACAGCGTCGCCCATTTCGCTGGTGGAGACGGGCTTGCCGCCCTCCGGTCCCATCAGGTCGGCCGTGCGCAGGCCCGAGGCCAGAACCGCCTCGATGGCGCCTTCCAGCCGGTCGGCTTCGGTTCCCTGATCGAAGGAATAGCGCAAAGCCATCGCGAAGGAGAGGATGCAGGCGATCGGGTTCGCCTTTCCTTGGCCAGCGATGTCGGGGGCCGAGCCATGGACGGGCTCATACAGCGCCTTGGGGCGGCCATTGGCCATCGGCGCGCCGAGCGAGGCCGAGGGCAGCATGCCCAGCGAGCCAGTCAGCATCGCCGCGCAGTCGGACAGGATGTCGCCGAAGAGGTTGTCGGTGACGATCACGTCGAACTGCTTGGGCCAGCGGCAAAGCTGCATCGCACCCGCATCGGCATACATGTGCGAAAGCTCGACCTCGGGATATTCCTCGTCATGCACCTTCTGCACGACTTCGCGCCAGAGGATGCCCGATTCCATCACATTGGCCTTCTCCATCGAGCAGACCTTGTTGTTCCGGCGCTTCGCGAGTTCAAAGGCCGACCGCGCCACACGGGCGATCTCGGATTCGGTATAGCGCTGGGTGTTGATGCCGACACGCTCATTGCCTTCGGTGAAGATGCCGCGCGGTTCGCCGAAATAGACGCCCGACGTCAGTTCCCGCACGATCATGATGTCGAGCCCGGCCACCACATCGCGCTTCAGCGACGAGAAGTCGGCCAGCGCGTCGAAGCACTGGGCAGGGCGCAGGTTGGAAAAGAGGTCCATTTCCTTGCGGATGCGCAGCAGGCCGCGTTCGGGTTTCAGCGCGAAATCGAGGTTGTCGTATTTCGGCCCGCCAACCGCGCCGAGCAGGACGGCGTCCACCGCCTGCGCCTTGGCCAGCGCCTCATCCGTCAGCGGTACGCCATGGGCGTCATAGGCGGCGCCACCGATCAGGTCTTCGCTGACATCGAAGTTGAGCCCGCGCTTCGCGCCGAACCAGTCGATGATCTTGCGGACCTCGGCCATGACTTCGGGGCCGATCCCGTCGCCGGGCAGGATGAGGATGGAAGGATTGGCCACGTCGGGGCTCCTTAGCCGTTGAATAGGATCATGGCTCGCCTAGCCAAAGCCCGCCGCAGGGTCAAGCAGATGTCCCGTTGCGGGCCGCCTTCGGTGAAGATTCCCGCAACGTGAGTTGCGTTTAAGTCCAGCTCCCACGTGACGAGCCGTTGGTTAAGGCAGGTCGATATCGACCCAGACAAGCCGGTGCCGTGACGCCGTTTCCGCCGCAAATGCCGCTGGGTCGTCCTGGATGGGCCACCATATTCCGGAGCCCGTGACCTTTAGGTCGGCGGAGGGCAGCACGTAGTCGACCCGGAGATTGCCGGGTCCCGGAACATCGGGCCAGTCGGCAGTGTCGAGCGCCGGGTCGCCGCGATGTGACCGGTTCGCCCCGCCTTGACTGGCCGCCTGTGCTCCGCCTGAGCTTCTCGGCAGCGAGTCGACGAAGCGCCGGTCGGACAGCAGTGCGAGCAGCGCCTCGGGCCGTCCATCGCCGTCGATCGGGTCAAGGTTGGCGTCGCCAAGCAGGACCATCGGCGGCTTGGGGGCAGGGGCCGCCAGCGCGCCGTCCAGGAGGCGCGTCCAGAACGCCGCCTCATCGTGGTTCCGCCTGCCGTTGCGGTCTTCCGGCCCGTCGAAGACCGGCGGGGTGGCGTACCAGCAGAGAAGCGTCAGCTGAGCGCCATCAGGCAGAACGACCGGAACCGCCCAATGCCCTGTCGTGGACAGACTTTGAACCTCCATTACCTCTTCCGGCAAGCCTACCCCACCGATCAATGCGCCGGGCAGGTCGCGCCAGAGGGTATCCGAATAGTCGGCGACGTCCTTCTCGGCGATCGGCAGTCGAGACAGGATCGCCATACCGTCTGCCCCGGCAAAACGCCCATAGCCCTGAGCGTCGCCGGACCCGCCGGTCTTGCCGTCGCCATCGAGGTCCAGTCTCGTGGCCCGGCCGGTATTTGGACGAAGCGAAAATCGGTAGGGGTATTCGGCGTTCAAGGCCGCAAGCCGGTCGGCCAGGGCCGCAAGGGCCAGACCATCGAGATCGTAGTCGAATCCGGTCAGGAGGATAACGTCAGGCGCCGCCCCCGCGATCACATCGGTGACCGCTATCACCTGCTTGTCCTTGCCCGACAGGATGTCGCGCAGCAAAAGACCCGGTCCCTTGCGGCTCAGATCGACATTGTAGGTGGCGATGCGCAGCGTTTCGGCGGCCGTTGGTCCCGCTATCAGAAGGGCTGCCAGGATCAGGCTGGCACAAGTTCCGCGTCGGATGCCGAAGCGCTGTTGCGCTTGCGCTTCTCGGCGATCATGCCGGCAATCCGGCCCATCGCAATTCCGCGCATGAAGAGGGAAGCAGGAAGGAAGGCCCATGCAGTCATCATCCAGATCAGCGTTTGCGGGCTTTCCAGCGTCACCGGCGAAAAGGCGAGCGACGCGAGTTTGACCGCGGCAGGGATAATGAACGGTAGAAGGAAGCCGAGTGCAATGTTGAACCGCGAATCCCGCTGAAGGCGACTGACGACGTCGCCGCCCGTGGTCGGATCGAAGGTCGGCAGGTTGATCCAGACATTGAAGCTGCCCATCCGGTTGGGCCAACCGATGAGCCGCATGGAGATCACGAAGAAAATCAGCGTCAGGAGCGAGATGACATAGGCAATGCCCGATGTCGTGCGCACGAGGATCATGTGATCAAGGCTCATCCCGTCGGGGAGCATCAGAACCACCAGCCTTACCGGGCTGTAGGGCACGTCGATAACGGCCCCGATACGGTTGCCGATAGCCTCGACAAAGGTGGTCAGGGTGGTCGGGGCGGTCTGTCCGCGCACGATGGTCGACAGGACCAGCACGGTCACGAAAAGCGACAGGAAGCGCAGGCGGTTGAAGGGCGGGGCGTCGCGGAACTCGACAAGGCCGGGATAGGTGGAAGCATATTCAAAGAAGGTCAGCGCAGCGGCAAAGAGCGCGACGAGCGCCACGATCTGGGTCGTGTCGGACGACACACCGGGAAGCATGAGCGACGGCGTTGCGATCAGCACAACGACCAGCAACGCTCTGACAACCGCTCCGGTGAGCTGCGAAAACACGTCCCTATTCCCCTCGCATGGCCGGAACCGGTTCATTGCCGGATCTCTGGTCCAACGCGGGCTCGCCATGAGCGGCGAACTGCCTCATTGTGACCGAGCATGCGCGCAATTCCGCCTCCCCATCAACTTTGGGTTAAGGTTAATGCTGGCAATAAGGCGTTTTCGTGGAAGAACTGGTGCGGCTTTGCATCATTTTCTGCGCAAAAATCCGCCGAATGGTCTTGAGAAAGGGCCGCCCGAAAGGGGCGGCCCAATATATTGTGGTTTGAATTGTGTCAGACCCAAGGCCGAGCCTGAGCTGCCTCATTTTCGAACCGGTCGATGGCAGGCGCTTTTTCGAGCGTCAGGCCGATGTCATCGAGGCCGTTCAGAAGGCAGTGCTTGCGGAACGAATCGACTTCGAATCCAAAGCTTTGCCCGTCGGACGTGGTCACGGTCTGCGCCTCAAGATCCACCGTCATCCGGGCGTTCGCGCCCTTGCGGGCATCTTCCATCAGGATGTCGACCTGCTCTTGCGGCAGGACGATCGGCAGGATGCCGTTCTTGAAGCAGTTGTTGAAAAAGATGTCGGCGAAGCTGGTGGAAATCACGCAGCGGATGCCGAAATCGAGAAGCGCCCAGGGGGCGTGTTCGCGGCTTGAACCGCAGCCGAAATTGTCACCCGCCACGAGGATCTCGGCATTGCGATAGGCGGGCTGGTTCAGCACGAAGTCCGGGATTTCCTTGCCGTCCTGGGTAAAGCGCATCTCGTCAAAGAGATTGGCGCCGAGACCGGAGCGTTTGATCGTCTTCAGGAACTGCTTGGGGATGATCATGTCGGTGTCGATATTGACCAAGGGCATCGGCGCTGCGATCCCGGTCAGGGTGGTGAACTTATCCATGGTGTCTGGTCCTTATTCGGTGGCTGGCGCCCGTCCCGTTTCCGTACGGCCTGCGTATGGCATCCGTCGGGACAGGGCGCGCGCCGTCATACCGTTTCGTTCATCATCTCGCGCACATCGGTCAGGTGACCGGTGACCGCCGCCGCCGCCGCCATTGCGGGGCTCATCAGGTGGGTGCGTCCGCCCCGACCCTGACGGCCCTCGAAGTTGCGGTTGGACGTGGCTGCGCAGCGTTCACCCGGCGAGAGCTGGTCGGGGTTCATCGCCAGACACATCGAGCAGCCCGCGAGCCGCCATTCGAACCCGGCATCGAGGAAGATCTGCGCCAGCCCCTCTTCCTCGGCCTGCGCCCGCACAAGGCCTGAGCCCGGCACGACCATGGCCCGCATGCCGTCCTTGATCTTCTTGCCCTTCAGGATTGCCGCCGCGGCCCGCAGATCCTCGATCCGACCATTGGTGCAGGAGCCGATGAAGACCGTGTCGATCTTGATGTCGGTGAGCTTCTGCCCCGGCTTCAGGCCCATATAGTCGAGCGAGCGCTGTGCCGCCTCGACCTTGCCGCCCTTGAAGTCCTCAGGGCTCGGCACCGCAGCGGTGATCGGCAGCACGTCCTCGGGCGAGGTGCCCCAGGTTACGACCGGGGCGATATCTTCGCCCTTCAGCGTCACCACCTTGTCGAAATGCGCGCCCTCGTCGGTCTTCAGCGTCTTCCACCAGTTGAGCGCGGCTTCCCACTGCGCACCCTTCGGCGCGTGCGGGCGGCCCTTCACGTATTCGAACGTCTTCTCGTCCGGCGCGATCAGGCCAGCGCGCGCACCACCTTCGATCGCCATGTTGCAGACCGTCATGCGGCCTTCCATCGAGAGATCGCGGATCGCCTCGCCGCAATATTCGATGACATAGCCGGTGCCGCCCGCCGTGCCGGTCGCCCCGATGACGGAAAGCGTGATGTCCTTCGCGGTCACACCGGGGCGCAGCTTGCCGGTGATCTCCACCTTCATGTTCTTCGACTTCTTCTGGATCAGCGTCTGGGTGGCCAGAACATGCTCCACCTCCGAGGTGCCGATGCCGTGGGCAAGTGCGCCGAAGGCTCCGTGGGTCGCGGTGTGGCTGTCGCCGCAAACCACGGTCATGCCCGGCAGGGTCCAGCCTTGTTCCGGACCGACGATGTGGACGATGCCCTGCCGGATGTCCGAGACCGGATAGTAATGCACGCCGAAATCCTTGGCGTTCTTATCGAGCGCCTCGACCTGAATGCGGCTTTCCTCGTTCTCGATCCCCTTTTCGCGGTCGAGCGTGGTGGGCACGTTGTGGTCGGGCACCGCGATGGTCTTTTCAGGTGCGCGCACGGTGCGGCCGGTCATGCGCAGGCCTTCGAAGGCCTGAGGCGACGTCACCTCATGCACGAGGTGGCGGTCGATATACAGAAGGCAGGTGCCATCGTCCTGGGTATCAACGACATGGGCATCCCAGATCTTGTCATAGAGCGTCTTGGGGGACATCGGTCCTCTCCGGTTTTACAGGAATCCAAAAGGCGACAGGAATCGGTGCCGATCAAAGTCGGGCCAGCACCGTCATCGTCGCGCCGAAGAACCGCCAGGGCAGACGCGCACGATCATCCATGTCGAAAATCCGTTTCATGGCGTTGCAGATACACCGCCGCCCTGAGTCCCGCAAGGCCGACAACATCCAGCGCCGGATAGCGCGGGTAATCCGAGAGCGGCGCGTCAGGCCGGTTTGTTTGGGCAGGCATCTGAGTTGGACGCGCCCTAGGTGATCGCTTCCAACCGTTCCTTCGACATCTCGCCCGGCACGATGGTGATCGGGATCGGCAGGCTTCCAGAATTCTTCGACATCTGCGTCACCAGGGGTCCCGGGCCGCCCTTTTCCGTGCCCGCACCAAGGACCAGAACGCCGATCTCGGGGTCTTCATTCACTTGCGCGAAGATCTCGTTCATCGCCTCGCCCTCGCGGATCACCAGTTCCGGCTCAATCCCCTGCCGGTCCCGCATCCACTTGGCGAAGACCTCGTAATGTGCCTCGATCCGTTCGCGTGCCTCGGCCCGCATGATATCGGCCACGCCGATCCAGTGCTGGAACTCTTCGGGCGGAATGACCGAGAGAATCGTCACCCCCGCACCGGTATGAGCGGCCCGAAGTGCTGCATAGCGCATCGCATTCAGGCATTCGCGGCTGTCGTCGAGAACCACAAGAAACTTACGCATGAATATCCCCCGTCAGGCCGCGCGATCATGGCGTGTCATGCCGCCCGAGGCAATCCTTGGCGTGACTCGTGCGCCGGTCCCTGCGGGGCTTCGCTCCGGCACGCACTGGTGTTATGCCGGTAATACTGGTTAGGACGACCGGCGCATCGTCAGGAAATCAACATGCCGACGGCCACAAGGATGAAACCCGGCAACACCGAAAAGGTTCTGATTGTCGGTGGAACCGGTCGCCTTGGCGGGTTGCTGCGGCTGGCGTGGGCGCGCCAAGGGCGGGAGGGGCTGGTCTGGCAATCGCGACGCGCGAGCGACGGACACGGTCTCGATCCACTGGGCGATCCGTCCGGTTTTGCCCGTGCAGCCGCCGGTGCCACCACAATTTTCTGTCTTGCCGGGGTGACGGCTGGAGGTCCGTCCGAACTCGCACTGAACAGCGATCTTGCATTGGCCTCGATCAGGGCGGCCCGGGCTGCTTCCGTGCCGCAAGTGTTTCTGGCTTCTAGTGCCGCTGTTTATGGCCGGGCGGAGACTGGCACAGGGGAGGACGGAGTGCCACAGCCTGTGTCGGATTACGGCCGTGCGAAGCTTGCTATGGAGGAGGTAGCCCTTCAAAATACCGGCAACTGGGATAACGGACCTGCCGTAACCTGTCTCAGGATTGGCAATGTTGCCGGGGCTGACCAACTGCTAGGGACCCGTGCGGCAAATGGGCCGCAGATGCTGGATATCTGTGCCGACGGGCATGGACCCCGGAGGAGTTACATCGGACCGCAGGCATTGTCGAAGATGCTCCACAAGCTGTTTGCACTAGGTCGCGGGGGCGCGACGCTTCCGCCCATTCTTAACATCGCTCTCGAGGGCGCAGTGGCAATGGACGACTTGCTGGAAGCCGACGGTCGGTCTTGGCGGCCAATGCCCGCCCCGCCGACTGTGATCCCGGAACTGTGCCTCGATATTACGCGTCTGTCGCAGGTGATCGGGCGGCCCAACCGGGCCGATGCGATAGAGATTGTCGCCGACTACCGCGGTTTGGTTCCGCACCCTACAGTCGTCACGGAACGGCGGGGCGGAGTATCGCGATGACGCCAAACAAACGACTGTTTGACATCGGTTTGGCGCTGCTGTTGTTGCCAGTTATCATCTTGCTTTTGGCTTTGGTGGCGATTGTCATTTTTTGTTTTGACGGTCGGCCTGTCATGTTCGCTTCGGAGCGTATGCAAACGCCCAATCGCTCTTTCACGTTATGGAAGTTTCGGACGATGCGGCCCGCCCGAGGCGGCATGGTCGATTTTGGTGTTTCGGGAGGGCACAAGGCCAACCGGATAACCACCACGGGTCGTGTTCTTCGGCGGCTGCGTCTCGATGAGTTGCCGCAGATCTACAATATTTTACGGGGAGATATGAGCTTTGTGGGTCCACGTCCGCCGCTTCGGTGCTATGTCGAGTCATATCCGGCTCTTTACAGTGCCGTGCTGAAGGCCCGGCCGGGTGTGACGGGGCTGGCCTCGCTTCTCTATCACCGGCGGGAGGAGCAGCTTCTGTCGGCATGCAGGACAGCAGAAGAAACGGATAGGATCTACCGTGAGCGTTGCATTCCGGCGAAAGCGCGGCTCGATATCCGGTATCAGCGACATTGGAAATTGTGTCTGGATTGTGCAATCATAGGTCGTACAATTATGTGTATATTCCGCTATTAAGTGTTCTCCGATTCCCGCACTCCTTCGCGGATTTCGGTCTGAGCATCTCTCTCTGACAGTCGAACTGTTGCTGTGGAGCGCCATTTGGGCCTGAATGAAACGGACCGACTCGTTGAAGTGTCGACGGCAATGGCAGGCACTGGCCAAATGCAACGGATAACGAAGAAATGACACCGGTCAAGCTGATCGCGTCGCTTACCCAGAGGCGCAAAAGATCGATCTTTCTCTTTGTCGATCTGGCGATGATTCCGCTCGCGCTTTTAGGGGCATTCGCGGTGCATCGCAGTACGCTCGTTCCGATGGCCGATGTTACCGAGAACATCCTATTGCTTCTCTTGCTGTTTGCGGTTGCACCATTTCTGGCGCTCGTGCTGGGTACCACCGACATTAGACTGAAGGATTTCGATATCGCCGGCTGGGGCAAGTTGGCGGTGTTCGCGTCGCTTATGGCATTCATTGGTTTGGTTTTCTCGGAGAGCATTGGGCTTGGTTTGCCGCCCGGCCTGCACATCGTGTTCGGGCTCATCTACACCGCCCTGACCGGCGGCGCGCGGGTAATGCTCTTGCAGGTGGTCCGTGAGATCTATGGCAGAAGCGATGCGATCACGCGGGTACTCATATATGGCGCTGGCCGGACTGGCATGACGCTCGCCGCGGCGATGAGATCGCGGGGGTCCATCATTCCGGTGGGGTTCGTCGACGACAATGCGGCATTGGCTGGGCTCGTTGTGGCCGGGCTTCCGGTCTTTCCCGGACGCGAGGTTGAAACCGCCGCTGCTAACCTGCGGACCAACCAAGTGATCCTCGCTATGCCGTCGGCACCGGCGTTCCGCCAGAATGCTCTTTCGCACCGCCTGGAGCGGCTCGGTCTGGACGTACAGACGCTTCCGGCATTTGCCCAGCTGATCGGGGAGGCGGAGCTGATTGACCAGTTGATGCCGGTCTCTCCGCAAATCCTCATAAACCGTGCGCAGATTGACGACCCGGCAACCGCAGATGAACACCAGGTTTATTCTGGGGCTAGTGTTTTGGTCTCGGGTGCCGGCGGGACAATTGGCTTGGAATTGTGCCGACAACTCGTCGCTTTCAATCCCCGCAGGCTGGTGCTTCTGGAATTAAGCGAGGTTGCGCTGTATTCAGCCGAACGCGAATTGCGGCAGCTGTCAAAAGGTCGAACCGAGATCGTGTCGATACTCGGTTCCGTCAGGGATTCAGGTCTGGTTTCGCGGGTCTTGCGGAGCAACGACGTGGATGTCGTTCTTCATGCGGCTGCTTACAAGCATGTTCCGCTTGTCGAGGCAAACCCATCGGCCGGGCTGGAGAATAATGCACTTGGCACCGCAACTTTTGCACAATGTGCGCGCGATGCCGGGGTCCGACGCTTCGTGCTCGTCTCCTCGGACAAAGCCGTGCGTCCCGCGAATATGATGGGCATGTCCAAGCGCTTTGCAGAGTTGGTGGTTCAGGATCTCGCCACCCGATCTGAGCGGACGCTTTTCTCCATCGTTCGCTTCGGCAATGTATTCGGTTCATCCGGATCGGTTCTGCCGCTCTTTCTGGAACAGATCGCTAGCGGCGGTCCGGTCACGCTGACGGATGAAAACGTCACGCGTTATTTCATGACGATTCACGAGGCTGTGCGGCTCGTTCTGCTTGCAGGTAGCTTTGCAAAAGGGGGCGAGGTCTTTGTGCTGGATATGGGGGAACCTTTAAGCATCCTTGACCTTGCACGGCGGTTGATCATTGCGTCGGGTTATTCGGTTCGCGACGCCAACAATCCCGATGGGGACATTGAGATTGTGATAACCGGAATGCGACCGGGCGAGAAGCTGCATGAGGAACTTTCGGTGTCGAGCGAAGTGTCGGGGACCGCGCATCCCAAGATCACTGCAGTGCGTGAACCCCACCTGTCAGAAATCGAGACGGCTGCTGCCCTTCGCGACCTACGTGAGACGCTACGGGGCAGAGATGAGGCGGCTTTGCGTGCGGTGGCGCGGCATTGGACTTGCGAAGGTGAGGAAGCCGCCCGAGCAGACACAGCAGACAGTTCCGGAAGAATCGGCGCTGAAGCCTGAACAAAGCTGGGCGGGGCTCGGGTTTTAACAACGCTCAGTTAATCTCCGCGTGAAAGCATGGCCGCGAAAAGTTTCTGACTTTCGGGATGCTAGTGCTTTCTTTGGAGCGAATAACGACCGTCGATGCATCAGTTTCGCCGTATCTTGACGGCGTGACCGAGATTGAAGTCGTCACGGTTGGCGGACAGATACGGCTTGTCACCGTGTCACGCGGCATTCCTGGGCTGACAGCGTTCAGTCTGTCGGAGGGTGCCGGACCGCAAATGACCGATCAGCTCGGGCTGACGCCGTCCCTTGCGGCGACGGCAGAACCAGAACTGACCTTTGTTGCGACATCGGTAGGCGATGCATTGCTGACGACCGGGATCGCGACATTAGCTCCCTATGCAAATTGGCTGACTGCATCCGGCACATTTGCGAACCCGGGCTATTGGGCCGACCCCGGTGCGGTAGGGGTCCATTTTGACGAAGTCATCGTGGTCCAGACAATCGCGGGTCAGTATCTGTTCGCATCGCGCTACGATGCGGCGGGCCTGTGGGGTTTCGAAATCACCACTTCTGGTACGACGGTCTCGGTGGATAGCCTGCCGCAGATCAATGGTGCGCCGATTGCTGTCATCTCGGACATGGCGGTACTTACAGGCACTGGCGGTCCATGGCTGGTGACTGCACTTGCCGATCAGGATCGGTTGGTTGCTTATGCGATTAATCCGGACGGCACCATCGGGGTCCAACAATCGATCGGCGCGCCGGATGGACTTGGTATTTCGGTTCCGACTGACCTCGTTTCGGTTCGTCTGGGTCAAGTGGACTATCTGGTTCTCGCTTCGGCGCAAAGCGCGACATTGACCGTATTCACACTCAATTCGACCGGTGCGCTTGTTGCCACGGACAACATCGTTGACAGCCTTTTTACGCGTTTTGCGTCCGCCAGTCAGGTCGACGCCACCGCGACCCATGGCCGTGCCTTTATCGCCGTCGCCGGAAGTGATGATGGCCTGTCCCTGTTCACGATCCTGCCTGGTGGACGGCTCCTCTTGCTCGCGACCTTTGCCGACAGCGCCGCGACGACACTTTCGAATGTCTCAGCATTGGCACTCGCAGTTACTGGCGAGGAGATCCATATCATCGCAGCTAGCGCCTCTGAGCCCGGCGTCACGCAAATCACATTTGATCTGTCGCGGATCGGTCTGAGCGTTGTCGCGGGTGTCGGCAATGCCACGCTGTCCGGGGCCGCGCTCGACGATATACTGGCGGGTGGCAACGGAAACGACGTGCTTTCTGGCGAGAATGGAGACGATATTCTCGTCGATGGCAGGGGAGAGGACATTCTGACCGGTGGCCCGGGAAGTGACATCTTTGTCTTCACTCCGGATGGTCAACGCGACAAAATCCTTGACTTCACACCCGGCATTGACCGGCTGGACCTATCAGCATTTGGCCTGCTTTACAGCGTCGAGCAGCTCACGATCACTCCAACTTTGTGGGGTGCGGTACTGGAATATGAAGGCGAGATCATCGAGTTGCATAGCGAGAGCGGGCAGTCGCTGCTGCCGGGTGACTTCAGCACGTCCGACATATTGAACCTGATGAGGTCTCCCGGTGAGACACCGCTGACATCGCCTAAGCTTTACGGAAGTCGTCTTCCGGACAGTATTACTGCCAGTCATCGCGACGAATTCATCTACGGCTACGGCGGATCTGACACTCTGGACGGAAGTGGGGGGCGGGACGTCATATTCGGCGGCGAGTCAGACGATCAGTTGAACGGCGGTGACGGTGACGACCTGTTGTATGGGGAATCCGGTCTTGACACGCTCGACGGCGGAACCGGCAACGACACTCTCGACGGGGGTGCCGACAGGGACACTCTCCTGGGCGGCGATGATGATGACACGCTGCTGGGTCGTATAGGCAATGACTCGCTTTCCGGCGGCGCGGGCAATGACTCGCTCGACGGCGGCGGCGGGGTTGACCGGCTGGAGGGCGGTGCGGGTACCGATACGCTCAGGGGCGGCAACGGGTTCGACACGCTGAGAGGCGAGGCCGATGACGACTGGC
>NZ_JAOWKZ010000005.1 GCF_025751495.1 Albidovulum litorale
GCTTTGGAAAGCTGGCGCCCTGAAAACTACGCTTTCAGTTTCAACCCGGACGAGGTCGGCGCACCATTCTCTGCCCCATCGCTGATACTCGGGGGCAAGCAAGATACTATTGCTGGATATCGTGACGCGTGGATGTCTGTTGAGCGTTTTCCCAGAGCGACGTTCGCCGTGCTCGATGGCTGTGGACACTTCATCGCTCCAGCCAAAAGAGATTTATTCCGATCGCTGATCATCGACTGGCTGGACCGCATGGAGCTTGACAGCGTCGAGTAGCGTCCGCTCCGGGCTCAAAGCCGACCTTGGAAAAAAGAGAAAGCGAAACCTCCCCGGCGAAGACCACGAAGGTCCCCGCCGAGGAAAAGTGTCATAGCCTGCCCGTGAGCAGGTAGTCGGCCAGCACCTGCCGGTAGTGGGTCGCATCCCTAAAACCCTGCACTTGAGCCGCTTGGTCTTCTGCCTGCTTCCGGCTCATGCCAGCTTCGTACTGCAAGATGGCCGCGCGCTCTTCGAAGGCGTCGATATCGGGAACCGGTGTGGCCATCAGAGCCCCTCCGGCACCGGGATCGCGTCTACGATTGCCCGTTTCTGCTCGTCGGAGATACCCGTCCGACCATGCGCTTTGTCGCGATTAAGACGGTTGAGCAACAAGCCTTGCTGTCCCTTCATCGTGCTCGCGATCTCTTGGTCAGGCAACGGACGCAGCTCGTCAACGGCCTTCGAGGACTGGTCGCCGAGTTCGGTATTTGCATTCCAAGAGGCCTGGCTCGTGTGATTGGTTTTGCTGAAGACATCACCCTCGGCGAAGTTCTCGACCTACCTGATATTGCCAACGAGGTGATCCGCAACCTGTCTGAACAGCTCATGGCCCTCCACAATAGAATCCGTTGGTATGAAGAGCGTTTGAAGTAGGTCGCCAAGGAAGACGAACGGGTGCGGTTGTTGCGAACCATCCCTGGCGTTGGGGCGGTAACAGCCTCTGCCATCATCGCCAGCATTGGAGACGGGCACCAGTTCAGAAATGGCCGGGAGTTTGCTGCTTGGCTTGGCTTGACGCCTGCGAACAAATCCAGCGGTGGAAAAGAGAAGCTGGGACGGATCACCAAGATGGGCGATCAATACTTAAGATCATTGCTTGTCGTCGGGATGACATCGCTGGTCAGGCAAACCCGATCACATCCGGAGCGCGCCAGCAAATGGCTGACGTCACTACTCGAACGCAAACCTGCCCGCCTGGCTACAGTCGCTATGGCGAACAAGACAGCTCGGATCGTCTGGGCCGTTCTAACCCGAAACGCACCCTACAACCCACATATGGCCTGAGGAGAAAGAACCACGAGTTAGCAAGACCTGCGAAATGATGGTGCATCAGTCAGCCGCCAAAACCAGGACACCCCGTCGAAGGTCCCGGGCGTTACAGCCCGCAAAGCCGTAAAGGACTTGGTTTGCGGAACCCATCAGGGCCAGCGGTCAAAACCGCGCAAACAGGCCGGACACACGACTGCTTCTGACAAATGCACGAAATCAACTCAAAAAGGGCTTGCTATGCAGGAGCCATCCACACACGACTTTCGCCGCAGGCGCGATATGATTAGGCGCCGTCGACGAAACCGGACATTCACACGAGTACCTCGCACTTCCGCCTCCGAACCGACGAGTTGGCGGCAAAGCGAAACTTCGCCGCAGTTGCGAAGGCTCCACTAGGCGCTGGCAAAAGCGGACGTCCAACGGCCCACCTGTTTTCGCTTGCGAGTCCAACATGGCGGGCAGAATGTGGCTTTCTCCGCAGGTGCAAAGTCGCCGTGAGGGATTTCGAAAGCCGAAAGCGGGCGTTCCGAAAACGGCGGGGTTCAGTCTTTTTGCCATCGCAGCAGGAAAACGCCCTTCAGTCGCCGATCGCTTAGACTGGCGAACCTTCTCCTGAAGACCGGGGTGGCAAGTCCTGCACTTGTATCAAGCGGCCCTATCGGAACCGCCTATTCCCGATATGGCTTGGATCAGGTTGTCCTCAGTCACCTCTTCTGCGGTAAAGGTCCGTGTGATCTGACCGGAATACATGGCGATGATGCGATCACTGACATGCAGCACCTCAGGCATTTCAGACGAGATGACGATCACCGCGTAGCCTTGCGCTGCGAGGTCGCGGATCAGGTTGTGGATCTCGGACTTGGAGCCTACGTCGATGCCGCGGGTCGGTTCGTCCACGATCAATACGTTGGGGTGCATCGACAGCCATTTGCCGATGACGATCTTCTGCTGATTGCCGCCCGAGAGGTTGCCCACGATCTGTTTCCAACCCGGTGTACGGATGTCGAGCTTGTCGCGATACTGGTCGAAGATGGCGATTTCCGAACCTTCGGCGACGAAGGGACCGGCCTTGAGGTCATCGACCTGGGGCAGGGTCATGTTGTCCCGGCAGTTCATGCCCAACACCAGCCCCTGGCCCTTGCGATCCTCCGGCACCAGCGAAATGCCTTTTGCGATCGCGTCGGCGGGCGAATGGATGCGAACCTCCTCGCCGTTTAAGAGGATTGTCCCGGCACTCGGGTCTCTCAGGCCGAACAGAGTTTCGGCGATCTCGGTCCGTCCGGCACCGACCAGCCCGTAGAAGCCGACAACCTCACCGCTGCGGACCTCAAAACTAACATCCCGGAAGAGCTCGCCGCAGGAGAGATCGCGCACTTCGAGTGCCACCCGGCCCAGTTCGTGGTGTCTGACATTGCGCGACAGGTCGAGCTTGCGCCCGATCATCAGCTGAGTGACCTCTTCTTCGTTGGTCTCGGCGGTCTTGAGCGTGCCACGGTACTGGCCGTCACGCAGCACGCTGATCCGGTCGGTGATCTTGAAGATCTCTTCCATCCGATGGGAGATATAGATGATCCCGACGCCCGCCTTTTGTAGATCGGCAATTACGTCGAACAGCACCACCTTTTCGGCATCTGTGAGCGAGGCGGTGGGTTCGTCGAAGATCACCGCCTTTGAATCGACGGTGAGGGCGCGGGCGATCTCAACCATCTGCTGGTTGGCGATGGACAAATCGCCGACACGCGTCTTGGCGTCAAAACCGACCTTCAGCCTGGCGAGGATCTCGTTGGTCTGTGCCTCCAGCTTCGTCCAGTCAACTAAACCGAAGCGCTTGCGTGGCAATTCGCCCAGATAGATGTTCTCCGCCACGGACAATTCCTCGGCGAGGCTGAGTTCCTGGTGGATGAAGACGATCCCCTTGGCCTTGGCTTCGAGAGGCGAGGTCATTACGGCGGGCATCTTGTTGACGATGATCCGCCCATCATCGGGCTGATAGATACCACCGAGAACCTTCATGAGGGTGGACTTGCCAGCGCCGTTTTCGCCCATGAGAGCGTGGACTTCGCCAGGCAGGACGCTGAATGACACGCCGTCAAGCGCACGAACGCCAGGGAAGGTCTTGACGATGCCTTCGAGGCGCAGGGCAGGGATCTGTTCCGTCATATCTTCAACTCCTCCTTGCCCTTGATGTTCAGTTGCCGGTCGAGGAACAGAACCGCGATCAGGATCAGGCCAATCACGAGGTTTACCGTCTCTGTATCCGCGCCGATATGGGCCAGACCCTTGCGCAGAAGTTGGATTGCCAGGACGCCGCCGAACGTAGACAGGATTGACCCTGCGCCGCCGGTCAACTTTGTGCCGCCGAGGACTACCGCAGTGATAACCCAAAGCTCATAAAGTGAGCCGTCATTCGGGTTGACGGAGCCCGACTCCGAATAAAACACGACCGCCGACAGCGCCGCCAGAAAGCCGATGATCATAAAATTGATCATCATGTGCGGTCCAACCCGGATACCGGCATTGACCGCCGCTTCACGGTTATCACCGATGGCATAGGCGTTACGGCCATGTACCGTGCGGTTCATCAGGAACGAGATCGCCGCCGTGACCACGAGCAGGAACCATGTCGCGGTGTGCAATCCAAGGAACTGCGCCTCGGCGAAATCCACGAGCGTCCAGTTGAGGTGGCTCGTCGGTTGTTCGCCGTTATACATGAAGACCAGACCGCGATAGCCGAGCATAGAGCCCAGCGTCACGATGAAGGCGTCGACCCCCGTCTTCCAGACGATGAGTCCGTTCAGTGCCCCCAGCACGACCCCGGTCAGGAGTGCGAGCGCCCAGGAGACAGGGATCACCCAATCCCCGAGACTGCCGAAGATCGGCCAGGTCAGGCTGTCGAGCAGGACGATTGCGCTGATCGCGTAAGTGGCACCGACCGAAAGGTCGATGTTGCCGTTGATCATTATGATCGTCATACCCATGGCGATGATGCCGATCGGAGCGGACTGCTTGAATAGAAGCAGCATGTTGTCGACATCCATGAAGGCCTTGTCACTCAGCGACAGGAACTCTCCCGCCACGGTGAAAAAGATCAGTTCAAGCAGGATGAAGCCCCAGATGGCACCACGCTTGAGGAAGGAGCTGAGCGTTCCCGGTTGCATGTCTTTCCTCCCTACGCGATCGGGGACCAGAGCTTGCCGCGCTTGGCTGCGATATCGAGCCACACAGCAAGGATTATTATGATCCAAGTCACCACATACTGGACATAGAATTGCAGGCCGACGAGCAGAAGGCCGTTCTGGATGAAGCCGAGGATAAGGACCCCAATCACCGTCTTGAAGATCGTCCCCGATCCGCCAAGCAGCGAGGCGCCTCCAAGGATGACCGCCGCGAGGACCTCAAGTTCAAGCCCTTGGCCCACGGTGTTCTGCGAGCCGAGACTGCGGCTGGCCTGAATAAGCCCGGCGGTCGCGACGCAGAAGGCCGAGATCAGGTAACAGGAGAATACGACCCGCGCCCGGCGGATGCCCGAAAAGGTCGCCGCTGTGCCGTTGCCGCCCACGGCGTAGACCTTGCGTCCGAAGGGGGTCTTGGACAACATCATGCCGAGGATCGCTGCCAAGAGCGCGAACAGCAGGATCGGCACCGGAATGCCGACGATATTGCCTTGGCCGAAAACCCCGAACCAGGTGTTGGCCTTGTCGGCGATGTCCATGTTCTGGCCGCCGGAGTACGTCAGCGTGAGGCCGTGGATCGCCGAAAGCATGCCCAGGGTCACGATCAGCGAATTGAGCTTTAGGTAGCCGACCAGAAAGCCAATGAACGCGCCGAGGCAGAGCGTCATGGCGAACATTGCCGGGATGGCCAGTGTCGGACCGATCTTGTCATGCAGGTCGAGCACCACAATGGTGGAAAATGACATCATCGAGCCCACCGAGAGGTCGAGATTGCCGCTGATCACCACGAAGGTCACGCCAAGCGCCATCACGCCGAGAATGGCAGAGGAGCGGATAACGCCCATGACGTTATCTGGATCGAGAAAGCGCTGGTTCGCCAGCGTGAAGCCGATCATGAACAGAGCGAAGGCCACCAATATTCCCTGACGGGCCAGAAAGCCTCCGATCCGTTGTTTCGTTGAGCCTGACATCCGATCCTCCCGCCGCTCTTGTGAGCGCCCTTCCGTGATTGCGTCTTGCGCCATCGGTTCCCCTCGGCCTGTCACCGCGTCACACCAACGTCATGCCTCCGTCGATCATGACGATCTGGCCGGTCATGTAGTCGCTGTCCTTCGATGCCAGGAACGTCGTTGTCCCGGTGATATCCGCCGGTGTGGCAACGCGTCCTTTGAGAATCTCGGCCGAAAACTCCTCCATTGCCTGACCCGGCCTCTGGGCGGCGCCGATTTCCATGAGATCGCGGTCGACCTCTTCCCACATTTCGGTCGCCACGACGCCGGGTGCGAAGCCCGTCACCGTAATATCATGCTTCGCGAGGTCCCGCGCGCCGGATTGCGTCAGTGATACGACGCCCCATTTGCTGGCGCAGTAGGGTGCCACGTTGTCGAAACCCTGGCGGCTGGCGACCGAGGCGGTGTTGACGATCTTGCCCGGGGTTTTCTGCCGGATGAACTGCTTGGCCGCCTCTTGCATGCCGATCAGGCAACCAAGGCCATTGATCCGCATGATGAAGTTCCAATTCTCCTCGGTCACGTCGAGGAAGTTCATCGGCTTGTTCACGCCGGCGTTGTTGAACTTCACGTCTAGCTTGCCGAACGCGGCCACCGTCTTGTCGATCATGGCGCGCACCTGGTCGCGGTTGGCCACATCGACGGCGGCCCAGATCACCTTGCCCCCGGCCTTGGCCGCACGTTCGGCATTGGCGGCAGCGACCTGCTCGACCAAAGGTCCGTTTATATCAGCGAAGCAGACATCAGCCCCCTCGTCCAGAAGTGCCTCGCCGATGGCGCGGCCAATGCCCCGCGCCGCGCCGGTCACGATGCAGGAACGGTCCGAAACACGGCCCATTTACGCCTCCCGGGTAATCTAAGTGATCTGGTCGGAGCCGGGCGCGGCGGTATTCCGCGCCCGGTTGCAAGCCTCGGGTCTCAGAAGACCGGCTTGGTGAAGTCGCCCATGTTGTCTTGGGTGATCTTCGGCGTGTCGAAGTAGTTCAGGAACGGCACGTCCTTGCCGTCTAGCACGTCGATCGCGGTCTGCAGCGCGGCCTCGGCGTCGTCCACCGGAGACTGGTAGATCGAACCCCAGTATTCGCCGCGTTCCATGGCCTCGTAGCCGACCGCAAAGTTCGTCGCGCCCACAAAGATGATGCCTTCGCGGCCAGCCGCTTTGGCGGCGTTGAGCGCGCCGACGCCCATGTTGTCGTCGCCGGCATAGACTCCGTCGATGTCGTCATACTTCACGAGAAAGGCTTCCATCACCTTTTGCGACTTTTCGCGGTTCCAGTCGCCCGGTTGCGTTTCCATCAGCGTGACGTTCGGACAAACTTCGGGCAGACGGTCCTCGAAGCCCTTGGCGCGCTCAATGGCGGTTGTGTAGCCCGGCTGGCCCGAAATCTGCACGATCTGGGCCTCATCCTGGATACCCATTTCCGTGAACTTCTCGCACATGATCTCAGCCGAGCGGGCGCCCTGGGTGATGTTGTCCGGACCCGAGAACGAGGCCACGAAATCGAACCCCTGTTCGGCGATGTTCGAGTTAGTGACGATAACCGGGATACCAGCCTGCTGCGCCTTGCGCACGGCCGGGATGACGGCTTCGCCATTGGTCGGCCAGATGATGATGGCATCGACTTCCTGCTGGATCAGGTCTTCCATCTGGGCGATCTGGCGAGCGACATCACCGCCGGCGTCAAGAACCACGGTTTCCACATTGGCATTGGCTTCGGCAGCCGCAATGAACGCTTTCTCGTACGTGGTCTGGTAGCTGTCGACGCCCACGTTGTTCTGTGTAATGCCGATCTTGTAGGTTTCGGCGGTCGCGGCACCGGACAGAGCAGCAGTGGCTACTGTCACGGCGAGAGCGGTACGAAGTTTCATCAGGGTCTCCTCCCGGACTGTCTTTATCAAAATCTAATCCCCTCCTCCGATCGGGGAATCATCATCCGGAGTGCCGGACGACTGTGGCGACCTTGAGCGTTTTGCTCAGCTCAAAATGCAGCTAAAATATTCATTTTGGATAAAAAGAAATCCATATTGGATTTTTTTGCGATATTGTCGACCTTTCAATCTGAACATTCTCAAGGGGAGCGAAGTGATGGGAAATCCGGATTCGTTCAATGTGAATAATCCTGCGGCGAGGCGGCCGCGCAAGGACAGGAAGGCGCAGGCCCCGGACATGAATGCCATGGATTCACATACGGAAAACCGGATGCGGTCCCGCCTGGCAGTTGGCGAGATGCTGCACATCCTGTCCTATCTAGAGGAATGCAGCAACGAGCTCGACGACGCAATCGAGCTGAACGCGCCGAGCCCGGTGTTCCGGATGGCCTTGCATGTCAT
Organism: Albidovulum litorale; assembly: GCF_025751495.1. Taxonomy (GTDB): domain Bacteria; phylum Pseudomonadota; class Alphaproteobacteria; order Rhodobacterales; family Rhodobacteraceae; genus Albidovulum; species Albidovulum litorale. The sequence continues at coordinate 7,820 of NZ_JAOWKZ010000005.1, forward strand.
CAAGGGGCATTTCGAGGCAAAGGCCGTGACGCCGACCTCGTTGATCGCTGCTAGCAACGTGCCCTATGCGACCGCCAACCGGCGGCTGAAGGAGATGATCGACGCGGGACTGATCGACCAGCGCCCCCGTACGAAGTCGGGCAAGAGCTTTTCAATGCATCCCAGCGAGAAGCTGCTGGCGCAATGGACACGGATATCGGACCGGGTGCGCCGTCTGACCGAGACCTATTTTGACACCCAGCACGGCAGGGGAGACGTTCGCGACTATTACTTTGGCGGTTCATATATGGCGGCGCAGTCAATTCCGCCGATCCAGGTCCTTCCAGAGCCGCTGAAAGTTGCCGGCGGCATCCGTGTGCTGGTGCATGGCGATCCGACCTTCATGGTCATGGAAAACCTCAAGCGTCAGTTCGAGCAGGTCGTCGGCACCCAGATCCACCAGCGCGCGTTTTCCATCGACCGGTTGCGCGAAGAGGGGCTGCGCAATGCCGAACGCAACGCAAGCCGCTACGACATCATCGCGCTTGACCTGCCCTGGGTCGGCGAATTCGCCGACAAGGGTATCCTCATGCCGCTCGACGAGATCATGGATGTCGAGCGGCTTGATCCTGCGGATTTTCACACGGCCGGCTGGAAGGCGGCGCATTGGGGCGGGCGGCCCTATGGCGTGCCGGCCCAGACCACGCCGGAACTGCTGTTCTATCGCAAGGATCTGTTTGCCGGGGCCGGGTTGGAGCCGCCCACGACGACGGATCAGTTGCTTGATGCCGCCCGTCGGATGCACGAACCACAACGGGGCAGGTACGGTATCGCCTGGAATGCGGCGCGGGGTACGGCGCTCGGGCATACCTTTCTGATGGCGCTCGCGGATTTCGGCCAGCCCGTTTTCGACCTTGGCGAAGTTGCCGGCGGCTTCGACACCGACCGCCTTCACGAACGTGGCTACCGGGTCACGATTGACACGGAGAAGGGGAAGCAGGCAGCGGAATTCCTGATGGAACTGCTGAGTTATTCGCCGCCCGACATCCTGTCGATGTCCTGGTACGAGCGCGTGCGGCCCTATGCGGCAGGCAAGATCGCCATGGCCTATGGTTACACGCTTTTGGCGCCCTATTTCGAACTCGACCCCACCTCGCCCGCCAGCGGTCAGACCGGCTATCTGCCGCACCCGCACGGGCCGGGCGCACGCAACGTGGCGCCGGTCGGTGGCTACGTGATGGGCATTCCCGCGAACCTCGCGCCCGAACGGATACCGGCGGCGGTGGAGGCCCTGCGCGTCTTCACCAGCGCCGAGGCGCAAAAGCTGTATGTCCAGAACGGCAGCCGCACCAACCCGCGCTATTCCGTCGCCGCCGACGCCGAGGTGCGTCGCGCCTCGCCGATCTTCGAGGCGGTCGACGCCATGTCCTGGCGCGACGAACTGCAGTTCTGGCCGCGCCCGCCGGTGCCGGAAATCACTGGCATAATCCAGATCTGCGGCGAAGAATTCCACGAAATGCTGCGCGGGATCGTGACACCGAGAGAGGCCTTGCGCCGCGCCCAGCAACGCGCCGAGGCGCTGATTGAAAACAACCGGGACGAAAAGACCTGAGGAGGAGAGACCCATGGACCCCAACCGCCTGAAAGGCAAGAACATCCTGATAACCGGGGCCGCCCGCGGCATGGGCGCGGCGAATGCCGAAAGCTTTGCCGCGCAGGGTGGAAATGTCTGCATCGGAGATCTCGATATCGACGAGGCGCGCAAGGTGGCCGACCGCATCAACGCGGCGGGCAACGGCAAGGCGATTGCGGTCAAGATGGACGTGACCAAGCGCGAGGACAACGCGGCGGCAGTGGCCGCCACTGTCGAGGCTTTCGGCTCGATCAATGTAGGCCTTTTCAATGCCGGCCTGAACAAGCCCCGGTTCTTCATGGATATCGATGAAGACAACTGGGACATGATCATGAACGTCAACACCAAGGCGATGTGGCTCGGCATGCAAGAGACAGCCCGTCAGATGATCGCGCAGGGACCGATGGCGGATCACCCCTACAAGATCATAAATGTCGGCTCGATCGCCTCGCGCAAGCCGCTGGTGGACGTCACCGTCTATTGCACGTCGAAATACGGCTGTCTCGCGCTGACCCATTGCGGCGCGGTGGCGCTGGCTGAACACAACATCACCGTGAACGGCTATGCGCCGGGCGTGGTGGTCACGCCGCTCTGGGAGCAGCTCGACAAGGATCTTGTCGATATCGGCTTCAAGCAGAAGGAAGGTCAGGCCTACGAGGACATCGTCCGCGATGCGCTGCAGATCAAGCGTGTGTCCTATCCCGACGACATCGTCGGCACCGCGTCATTCCTCGCCAGTGACGACAGCGACTACATGACCGGACAGATGATCCACATCGATGGCGGCTGGTGCATCCAGTAACGCACTGAACCCCACAGTTTCACCCTTTCACCGGGCCGCTATCGCGACCCGAAGGAGACACTCATGTCACGCGCACTGTTACCGAACCTGCTTACCCCCCAAGACCTCGAACCGAACTGGGAGTGGCGCGACCGCCTTCCTGCCTGGGGTCACACTTCTGTCGATTTCGAACGCCGGATCGACCATGACCGCCTGCGCCGCTACCGTCTTGCCCGGACGCGTCAGGCCCTGAAGAACTCCAATGCGGGCACGCTGCTTCTCTTCGACGTGAACAACATCCGTTATGTCAGCGCCACGAAGATTGGCGAATGGGAACGGGACAAGATGTGCCGGTTCTGCCTGCTGACCGGCGATGACAGCCCCTACGTTTGGGATTTCGGCTCTGCCGCGAAGCACCACAAGCGCTATTCCGACTGGCTGGAACCGGATCACTGCCTCGCTGGCGTCGTCGGGATGCGCGGCACCATCCCACCCGAATTCGGCCTGATGAAGAAATATGCCCACCAGATCGCGCAGTTGATCAAAGAGGCGGGCATGGCCGATATGCCGGTGGGCGTGGACTATGCCGAGACCGCGATGTTCCACGCGCTTCAGGAAGAAGGCCTGCACGTCGTCGATGGCCAGCAGATCATGCTGGCGGCGCGCGAGATCAAGAACTGGGACGAGATCCAGTTGCTGACCCAGGCGGCCAGCATGGTCGATGGTGTCTATCACATGATCTATGAAGAGCTGAAGCCGGGCATCCGCGAAAACGATATCGTCGCGCTGTCGAACAAGATGCTCTACGAGATGGGCTCGGACGACGTTGAGGCGATCAACGCCATTTCGGGCGAACGCTGCAACCCGCATCCGCACAACTTCACGGATCGATATTTCCGCCCCGGCGATCAGGCGTTCTTCGACATTCTTCAGTCTTACCAGGGCTACCGCACCTGTTACTACAGGACGTTCAACATCGGCCGCGCGACGCCTGCGCAGAACGATGCCTATGTGAAGGCACGCGAATGGATCGACGCGTCGATCCAGGCGATCAAGCCGGGTGTGACCACCGACAACGTCGCCAAGCTCTGGCCGAAGGCGGAGGAGTTCGGCTTTCCGAACGAGGATGCGGCCTTTGGCCTGCAATTCGGTCATGGCCTGGGCCTGGCGTTGCATGAGCGTCCGATCATCAGCCGCGCGGTCAGCCTCGACCATCCGATGGAGATCCAGACGGGCATGGTATTCGCGCTTGAGACCTACTGCCCTGCGGCAGATGGCTATTCGGCGGCGCGGATCGAGGAAGAGGTCGTGGTGACCGAGACGGGCTGCGAGGTGATCTCGCTCTTCCCGGCCGAGGAACTGCCGATCGCCAACCGCTACTAACCTACCTGAAACTGCCCGGTCCGTCGGGACCGGGCTCTTTTCGACGAGAGCCAGACATGAGCGCCGCCAAGAAGAAGTCCAATACCGAAGATTACCTGCGCATGTACCGCCAGATGGTCCGCATCCGCACGTTCGAGGACAACGCGAACCAGCTTTACCTCTCGGCCAAGATGCCGGGCCTTACCCATATGTATTCCGGCGAGGAGGCGGTGGCCGTCGGTATCTGCGAAGCGCTGAAGGTGACGGACAAGATCACCTCGACCCATCGCGGCCACGGCCATTGCGTGGCCAAGGGTGCGGAGTTCAAGGAAATGTTCTGCGAACTTCTGGGCAAGGAAGAGGGCTATTGCCGCGGCAAGGGCGGATCGATGCATATCGCCGATCAGTCGAACGGCAATCTAGGGGCCAATGCGATCGTCGGCGGTTCCATGGGGATCGCGACCGGCGCGGCCTTCACCGCAAAGCTGCTCGGCACCGGCGATGTCACGGTCTGCTTCTTCGGGGACGGCGCCACCGCGCAGGGGCTGATGTACGAGGTCATGAACATGGCCGCGCTCTGGAAGCTGCCGGTCATCTATGCCTGCGAGAACAATGGCTATTCCGAATATACCAAGACTGAGGAAATCGCAGCCGGTTCGATCACCGCGCGCGCCGAGGCCTTCGGGATCGAAGCCCATCAGGTGGACGGGCAGGACGTTCTGGCGGTGAACACGCTTGCGCAGAAACTCGTCGATCGCTGCCGCAAGGGCGAGGGGCCGTTCTTCGTCGAACTGATGACCTACCGCTATCACGGGCACCATGTCGGCGACATCAACCGCGAATACTACCGCTCCAAGGAAGAGGAGCAGGACTGGAAGCAGAACCGCGACCCGATCGTCCGGTTCCGGTCCTGGCTGGTGAGCGAAGGCATCGCCAACGAGGAAGAGATCGAGGCGATGAACGCCGCGATCAAGGATGACGCGGCCGCCGCCGTCGAATACGCGCTGAACGCGAAATACCCGGATGTCTCGGAAGTGGACATGCACGTTTTCACCGACGTCGAACACGCCCTGGCCTGAGGAGAAACCGCAATGCGAAATATTACCCTGTCCCAGGCCGTGAACGAAGCACTGGCCGAGGAAATGCGCCGCGACGAGCGGGTTTTCATCATCGGCGAGGATGTGGCGGAAGCAGGCACACCCTTCAAGGTGCTCTCAGGTCTGGTCGAGGAGTTCGGCACCTCGCGCGTGGTCGACACGCCGATTGCCGAGCCGGGATTCATGGGCATCGCCGTAGGGGCCGCGATGACCGGCAGCCGCCCGGTTGTCGACTTGATGTTCGGCGATTTCATCTATCTGATCATGGATCAGCTCTGCAATCAGGCGGCCAAGACCCATTACATGTCGGGCGGCAAGCTCAACGTGCCTTTGGTTCTGCGCACGAACCTCGGCGCCACCCGCCGTTCAGCCGCGCAGCACTCGCAGTCGCTGCATGCCCTTGTCGCGCATATTCCGGGGCTGAAGGTGGCGCTGCCCTCGTCGGCCTACGAGGCCAAGGGGCTGATGAAAACCGCGATCCGCGACAACAACCCGGTCGTCATTTTCGAAGACAAGCTGATGTACAACGACAAGGCCCCGGTGCCGGAGGAGGAATACCTGATCCCCTTCGGCAAGGCCAACGTGAAGCGCAGCGGCAGCGACATCACCCTCATCGGCACCTCGTCGATGGTTCAGGTCTGCGAAAAGGCCGCCGAAATACTGGCTTCCGAAGGGATCGACGCCGAAGTGATTGACCCGCGCACCATCGTTCCGCTGGACGAGGAGGCATTGCTGAAGTCTGCGAAAAAGACGTCCCGCGTGATCGTGGTCGATGAAGGCCACCAGAGCTTCGGCATTACCGGCGAGATCGCCAGCCGGATCAATGAAAAGGCCTTCTATCACCTCGACGCGCCGGTCCTGCGCATGGGGGCGATGGATGTGCCGGTGCCGTTCAGCCCGGCGCTGGAGGATATCACCGTGCCGACGCCGGAAGGCGTGGCCGAGAGTGCGCGCAGGCTGGTGGCGGGGGAGATGATCCATGCCGCATGAGGTGATCATGCCAGCCCTTGGCATGGCGCAGGATACCGGGCTGATTGTCGCGTGGCATAAAAGCCCGGGCGATGCGGTTGCCGCCGATGATGTGCTGTTCGAGGTGGAGACCGACAAGGCCACCATGGAGGTGCCCGCCGGCGCCGACGGGTTCGTCACCCAGATCCGTGCCCAAGCCGGCAGCGAGGTTCCGGTAGGGGACGTGATTGCGCTGATCGGCGAAAGCCGCGAGGCGGTGCCTGCGGACGAAAAACCCGCCGACGACGCCACGCCCGCGGCAGCCGATCTGCCTGCGGGGAACAACGTCATCCTGCCCGCGCTGGGCATGGCGCAGGACACTGGGCTGATCGTCGCCTGGCACAAGGCGCCGGGCGACGCGGTCGCTGCGGGCGACATCCTCTTCGAGGTGGAGACCGACAAGTCGACGATGGAGGTCGAGGCCGGATTTGACGGCTTCGTCGCGGCCTTGCTGGCGGAAGCAGGCGAAGAGGCCCCGGTGGGCGAAACCATCGCCGTGATTACCGCCACAAAACCCGAAAAACCGGTAAAGGCAAGCCGCGCCGGTGCGCCGGCGGTGGCGCCGGCATCCGCTCCGCAGGCCTCTGCGCCCGCCGCCAAACCGTCTGCACCCAAGCTGGCGAAAGCCGCGACATCCGCCCCTAAAGCGGCTGCGCCTGCTGCTGCGGGCGGCCGGATCCTTGCCTCGCCAAAAGCCCGGCGCATCGCGCTGCAACAGGGGCTGGACCTGAACCGGCTGGCCGAGGCCGGGCATCCGCAGCCCTATCATGTCGCCGATCTTGAGGCGCTGAAATCGCTGCCTGAAAAGGCGCCGCAAATTGCGCAGGCGGCGTCGCGACGGTTGACGGCGGATCTTCCGTCGGAGGGCTTTGCGGAATTCGCGGCTTGGGCGGCGGAAGCTGGTGGCCTGAAGGATGCGGTCGCGCTTCTGGCCGGTTTTGCCGGGGCGAGCCTTGGCCGCGATGCGATTGTCGTGGTCGAGAGCCTTGGCGTGACGCGGGCTTTTTCCGTCCCTATGGGAACCTTCGGAAACATCGCGCCGGCTGATCCTGCCAGCGCACCCGATTTGATCCTGCGCGATCTTCGGATGAGCCGGATCAACACCGTCACCCTTGGGGCCGAAGGCGCGCCTTCGCTGACGCTGACGCAGGCAGGCGAGGGACTTGCCATCACGCTGGAATGCGCCAGCCATCACCTGACCGCCACAGAGGCCGTGTCCCTTCTGTCCAATTTCGCAGGCCGGATGGAGCAACCGCTCCGCCACCTGCTCTAAGCCATGGAGCACATCATGGAATTCACTGATCTCTACATCAACGGCAAATGGGTGCCGGGTGCCGCCAAGGAAAGGTTCGACGTCATCAATCCTGCCACCGAAGAGGTGCTTGCCTCTGTCGCGTCGGCCGACATCGCCGATGCCGATGCTGCACTCGACGCAGCCGAGGCCGCGATGAAGGACTGGGCCGCTCGCACGCCCCGCACGCGTTCGGAGGTGCTGCGCAAGGCATGGGAACTGATGACGGCGCGGCTTGAGGATTTCGCCCGGCTGATCACGCTGGAAAACGGCAAGGCGCGGGCCGACGCCATGGGTGAGGCGGCTTATGCCGCCGAATTCTTCCGCTGGTTCGCCGAGGAAGCGGTGCGCGCGGACGGGATAATCACCCATGCGCCGGCCTCCGGCGCCCGCATCGTGGTGCAGCACAAGCCCGCCGGATTGGCCGTGCTGGTCACGCCCTGGAACTATCCCGCCGCCATGGGCACGCGCAAGATCGCCCCGGCGCTGGCCGCAGGCTGTGCGGTAATCATCAAACCCGCCTCGGAAACCCCGCTGACCATGCTGGCGCTGATGCCGCTGCTGGAAGAGGCCGGCGTGCCGCCCGGCCTTGTGAACGTGCTGCCGTCGCGCAAGACCGGGGCGCTGGTCGATCACATGCTGCACGATCCGCGCGTGCGGGTGGTCAGCTTCACCGGCTCTACCGGCGTCGGCCGCAAGCTTTTGAAATCCGCCGCCGATCAGGTCGTCAAACCGGCGATGGAACTCGGTGGCAACGCGCCCTGTATCGTGCTGGAAGATGCCGACATGGACACCGCCATCGAAGGCACGATGCTGGCCAAGATGCGCAATCTGGGCGAGGCCTGCACCGCCGCCAACCGCATCTATGTACATGAAACCATCGCGGGCGAATTCACGAAACGGCTGAGAGAACGCATGACCGCGCTCAAGGTGGGCGATGGCACCGATCCCTCGGTTGATGTCGGCCCGCTCGTGAATGCCGACACGCGCGACAAGGTGGCCGCCTTCGTAGCGGACGCGGTCGCGAAGGGGGCGAGGATCGAATGCGGCGGCGTCAAGCCCAACGGTCCGGGTTACTTCTATCCGCCGACTGTTCTGTCGAACGTGCCTGAGACAGCGGACTGCGTGCATGACGAAATCTTCGGCCCGGTCGCGGCTATCCAGACCTTCACCGATCAGGAGGACGTGATCTGCCGCGCCAACGACACGGAATACGGCCTTGTCGCCTATGTCTTCTCGGAAAACTTCAAACGCGCGATGCAGGTCTGCGAGCGGCTTGAATACGGCATGGTCGGGCTCAACCGGGGGCTGGTCTCCGACCCGGCGGCGCCATTCGGCGGCGTGAAGCAATCTGGTCTGGGCCGCGAGGGCGGGCACGAGGGTATGCTGGAATTCATGGAAACCCAGTATATCTCGGCCAGTTGGTAGGGGGTGGATATGACGGATGTAGTTGCAGCTCCCTCAGTCCGGGCGCTGGCACGGGAAAAGGGCGTAGACATGGAGAAGCTGGCCCGGGATACCGGACGCACCACCATAGCGCGGGAGGACCTCGACGGCGCCACGCCTGCTGCCACCAAGGCTGGCGACACCTCGTACTGGGATGTGGACCATTCAGCCTTCGGGCCGGTGACCGAGGAACCGTTGAGCCGCTTCGCACAGGTGGCCGCGGCCAATCTTTCGGCCGCCAACGCGCTGATCCCTCAGGTGACCCATCACGACCGGGCGGATATTTCAAAAATCGAGGCGTTCCGCACGGAGTTGAAAGACGAGACCCGGGCGAGGGGCGTCAAGCTCACCGCCCTGGCCTTTTACGTCAAGGCGCTGGCCAAAGCTTTGCGCGATTTTCCGCGGTTCAACGCTTCGCTGAGCCTGAATGGCAAGACCTTGATCCTTAAGGACTATGTCCATATCGGCATCGCAGTGGATACGACCCACGGGCTGATGGTGCCCGTGATCCGAGATGCCGATCGCAAGGGGCTCTGGCAAATTGCCACGGAAATCGCTGACCTCGCGAGGCGGGCTCAGGAGCGCAAGGTCAGTCCGGACGAGATGGGCGGCGCCTCCATGACCATCTCGTCGCTGGGCGGTATCGGCGGCACCGCCTTCACCCCGATCGTCAACCCTCCGGAAGTGGCGATCCTCGGCATTACGCGGACCGAGATAGCGACGTTCTGGGACGGCGACACGCCGCGCCCGGTGCCGATGCTGCCGCTTGATCTGAGCTATGACCACCGGGTTGTTAACGGCGCCGATGCAGCACGGTTCATGTCCTATCTGGCTGGCCTCTTGACGGACCCGCGCCGGATCATGATCTGAAGGAAAGGGTTGCGCCCTTGAGGCATACCCAGCTCATCGTGCAGGCGCAGTTCCCTACGGCTATTTCGTTGAATTCCGCGCCACAGAGCGGTGGCGCAGAGAGCCAGTGGTCTGTTTCCGGGCCATATTGGCAATCAAATGTCTGAGCACGGGCTAAACCGCAACATTGTCCCGCAATTTGTTCGACCATCGTCAGAACTCGCAAGGATTACGAACGGCGACTATGCGGGCTGCTATCGCAGAAGGCGCGTAGGAAATTCAGTGACCGCTATGGGCCGTCTCGTGGATCAGGGGGCTGAGCCGATCAGTGCTCTTCTGCACCGCAGCAGGTCTGGACTCAGCTCAACCCGCAAAAAGACGACGCATTCTCTGCGGGACTGGTTTGAGCATTCCCAAGCGATCAATCGGCGTTCAAGCTCCGTAGTCATGGAATTCTCCACTACACCTAGAAACTGACCACATACCCCACCAAAGGAGCTCGACTTAGTCAGGAAAGGTAATGTCGAGTCATGTATTTTCCGCTGCTAAGTCTTTTGGAGTTCAGTACTGAACGTCATGCGGCGGCGCGGTCTCGGCCCGACAACGTCGATGAGATCAGAACATCCGCTTGATTGCTTCGTTCACTTCCGTATGCAGTATCCTGTTTCCAGGATCCTCCTCTTTTTGCCGAGCACCACGGAATCCAAGAAACGAGGCCCCTTCGAGGTCAAACTCCGACACGCCCGCAGCCGTCGCCACGGAGAGGTAGTTGGCGATCAATAGCCCTGCCGCTGCGAACGATCGATTGGCTGACGCCGGTGACTTGTAGCCGGCCGCATCTGCCAACTGCATGTCTGTCAGCCCCTCATGTCCGGCACGCGATAATGCCAGCAGCATCGCGCGTTGCGGGTGCGACAAAGCGACTTGGCCGATTGCCTCGACATATTCTTTGGTGCTCGGAACGACCGAGCCTGTTTGCGCGTCGATTCTGCGGTCTTCGATCCTACGGGTTTCCCGTGCGTTGATGACATTGCGCAGAGCAGCGATAGCGGCCTCCTCGCTTGCGCCTTTTGCTTCTGCGATCAGGCCGCGAGCGTTTGTCGGTGGCTTCGGAAAGGCGCGGGCGACGTATTCCCCCGCGAGGCGGCCGGACTTGATCTGGTACCTGCCGTGCTCGCCCGTGAGGACAGTGGACGGCGTGTCTTGCGGTCCGTCCTTGGTTTTCCTTTTCGGCTTGTCCTTGAAGGTTTCACGACGCGTAGTTGTTCGACCTGCTGTACCGAAAAGTGCCATGTGGGTCCCCTTCTGGAGTATGTATGACAAGGTATTGCCTGCCGGGATCATCCCGGCAAATGGCGTGCCTCCGCGAATGAAACGAGCCGCCGTCCGGTTTCGTCCCAGAGTGCGAGGCGAGCGCAGCCAATGCTGTCGCGGAGTGTAATGCAACGTGCACTGGCGAGTTCGGGATAGTCGCTAAGTACTTCGGGCAGGCGGTAAAACGGAATCCGGCTTGCCAGATGATGGACATGGTGCACGCCGATGTTCGCCGTGAACCACTTCAGTACGGGCGGCAGGACATAGTGGGAGGACCCATGAAATGCCGCTTCCTGCACCGACCAGTCGGCCTCGCTATACCAGGCAGTATCCTCGAACTGATGCTGAACGAAAAACAGCCACATCCCGATGGAGGCGGCAAGCAACATCATCGGTAGGTAGACAAACAGCAGGACCGGCACACCGCCCAGCATGTAGAGCATCGCTAGCATGGCGAGGATCGCGGCATCGGTGCCAAGCGCGCTTGCCCAATATCGCCAGCCGGATCGGACGAGCCCCGCGGGGATCCGGTTCCGCAGAAAGAAACTGTAGAACGGAATGATCCCGAAAAGCATTATTGGGTGCCGCACAAATCTGTAAAGCACCCGTCCATGCAGCGGCTTCGCACGGTACTCAGCAACGGTCAGTGTCGGGATATCTCCGGTACCGCGGCGGGCGAGATTACCTGTCGTGGCGTGATGGATGGCATGGGTCCGCCGCCACACTTCATATGGTGTCAATGTCAACAGGCCGATCAGCCGGCCGGTCCAATCGTTCCAGTGCCTTGCTCCAAAGAAGGCACCGTGACCGCAGTCATGCTGAATCATAAAGAGACGGAGAACAAAGGCTGCGTTCGCCAGCGACAACGCGACCGAAACCCAAAGGCTGATCGATAGGGACGCCCAAGACAGTGAAAAAATCGCCGCGAATGGGATGATCGTTATGGCGAGTTCTTTGCGACTTCGCGCGGGAACTGGACTTCGGTATTTTGCAAGTTTCCGTACCAATGCAATGGGCGAATCGAGTTCGGTGACCGGATCGATTTCCGCGGAATGAGACATTGGCTCTCGTGGCGTGATGTGGGCCAGGCGCCCGTCGAGGCGCCCGGCGGAAAGTGAATCAAGCGAGCGCGAGATTGGTCGCGCTTTCGCGGCCGTCACGGCCGGATTCGACATCGAAGGTCACCTTCTGAGCATCCGAAAGGCCGGTCAGGCCGGCGCGTTCGACCGCGGAGATGTGGACGAAGACGTCCTTACCGCCCGTATCGGTTTCGATGAAGCCGAAGCCTTTTTGGGTATTGAAAAACTTCACGGTGCCATTGGCCATATCCGTGGTCTCCTGTTCAGGTGCTGCCCACAGGACGCGGCAGCCCGGCAAAGTCAGACTGAGAGATCAACTGAAGCCGGATGAACGGAAGCAGAAGGTCGCAGAGAAAAACGATCACTCGATACACATGCGCCTTCCGAGCGCAACATACAAGGGTTGCCTTGCCACGTCTCGAAATTCGTCCTTTGGCTGCAGTTGCTGACGGCGTGTCATTGACAAGTGGCCGACGGATCCCCATTTCAAGGTAGCGTTATCGATCTGCCGCGTGAGCAGGCGGGTTCACTTCCGCCCACGGTCGTGACGCACCGTTTTCCCACATCACGAAGGGGGGACGCCGCCCAAGGCGGCTCCGGTCACAATGCGGTGCCGGAGTGTTCGCCCCGGGTGCACCCCGACCGACCGTGCGCAATTGCGTTCGTCGGTTACGCCGGACGCAAGATCCGGTCAAGGATTGACATGATTTTCAAGGAACTCGGGCTCAATGCCCGCCTAGTCTCGCGGCTCGATGCCCTGGGGCTCACTCAACCGACGCCTATTCAGGAACAGGCGATCCCACAGGCGTTGCAAGGCCGCGACATTCTCGGGATCGCGCAGACCGGAACCGGCAAGACCGCCGCCTTTTGCATCCCACTGATCGTGGACCTGTCGAAGCGGCAGGACCGGCCCGCGCCGCGTTCAGCCCGCGGCCTGGTGCTGGCACCGACCCGGGAACTCGCAGGCCAGATCGTTCAGACCCTTCAGGGGTTGACAACCGATCTCCGCATCACGCTCGTCGTCGGCGGCAAGTCGATCAACACGCAATCCGAGAGGCTCGCCCGCGGCACGGACATCCTCGTAGCGACACCGGGTCGGCTGATCGATCTGATGGATCGCCGGGCCATCGGTCTGGGCCAGACACGGTTCCTCGTTCTCGACGAGGCCGATCAGATGCTCGACATCGGCTTCATTCATGCGTTGCGACGCATCGCGTCGATGCTCGGCACCGACCGCCAGACCATGATGTTCTCGGCCACGATGCCGAAGGCGATGGCAGACCTGTCCCGCCAGTATCTGGACAAGCCTATCCGCGTCGAGGTGTCGCCTCCGGGCAAGGTCGCGGATAAGGTCACCCATTCAGTGCATTTCGTAGCGAAGGACCAGAAGCAGGATCTGCTGATCGAACTTCTGGGCGGGCATCGGGACGAGCGGGCGTTGGTGTTCTCGCGGACAAAGCATGGTGCGGAGCGGCTGATGAAGCACTTGGATCGCGCCGGATTCGCGGCCACGTCGATCCACGGCAACAAGAGCCAGGGACAACGGGACCGGGCCATCGCCGCGTTCAAGGCGGGATCGGTGCGCGTGCTCGTGGCGACGGATGTCGCGGCCCGCGGGATCGACATCCCCGGCGTCGGCCATGTCTACAACTACGACCTGCCGAACGTGCCCGAGAACTACGTGCACCGGATCGGACGGACGGCCCGGGCCGGCCAAAGCGGCCGCGCGATTGCGTTCTGCGCCGCCGAGGAAGTCACCGAACTCAAGGCGATTGAAAAGGTGCTCGGCACCCGCGTCGAGATCGCCGGCGGCCGTCCCTGGGATGCTATGACCTGCGCGACGAAATCGCAGAAAAATAGATGCACGCATCGGCGTTCGACGGAACGTTCTGATCGAATGGCTGCGTGACTTAAGGTCATTCCTCCCAAACCCACAGCACCGAAACCGCGCTGAACCGGCAGCTGGCTGCGACCCGGACAAGCTTTCACAGCGAGGCGGCGCTTTCTCCGCAGGCGGATCACGAGATGAACAACATTCCCGAACGGAAGCGGCCTAGCCTGAGTAGGACGTTGATCGCAGCGGCTGGTATGATTGCGTTTCTGGCGTTTCCCGTCCTTGCGCAAGACCGCACCGAGCCGGTGCCGGAAAACGCAGAAGCAAGTAGTTACGGCGGTGGCTGGACCTGCGTTCTCGGATACCGTGTCGACGGTGCAGAGTGTGTGGCCATTGGGATCCCCTCAAACGCCTATGCAACTGGGAGATCATACGGGCAGGGCTGGGCGTGTCGGCGCGGTTACGAAGAAGTAGAAGGAACGTCTTGCAAAGCGATCCCGGTACCCGAAAATGCATTCCTTCGATCCTCCGGCTACGACTGGCAGTGCGACCGCGGATACCGGCAGGATCGCGAGACCTGTGTTCCCATCGTCCTGCCAGAAAACGCCTATCTAAGCGACGACACCTCAGGTTCCGGATGGACCTGTGAGCGCGGTTTCACGGCCAGTTCCAGCACCTGTGTGGCGATTGCGGTTCCCGATAACGGTTATCTCACCAATGCGGACTACGGCGACGAATGGGCCTGCGAGCGGGGCTTCTTCGAAATCGAAGGCCGCTGTGATCCCGTGGCACTTCCATCGAACGCCTTTCTGGACCCGGCTTCCTATGGGCCGGGTTGGCGCTGCGAGCGAGGATTTGAGCAAACGGACAACTCGTGCGTCCCGATAGACCTTCCGTCGAACGCGCATCTCGATCGGTCCGGAAACCGCTGGAGCTGCGATCGCAGCTTTCAACTCGCGGATGGGGAGTGCGTTCTTGGACGATAGAGCGCCACGATCGGACCACGACGACACGCCCGGCATCCGGATGCGGATCGGGTGCCGCCTGAAGTACCGGCTTACACAACCAACGCCACTCATCGCCATGCTGAACGTGCACTACTCGCGCTTCGGCGATCTGGAGCGCGCCGACTATCTCGTCACCGCCCCCAGCGTGCCGCTGGAAAGCTATCGCGACGGGTTTGGAAACTGGTGCACACGGATGATAGCGCCATCCGGCGACTTCACGTTGTCTACCGATGGGATATTCCGCGATTGCGGATTGCCCGATCCGATCGCGCCCGACGCCACGCAGCAGGCCGTGCAAGATCTGCCCTTCGAGACACTGGTCTACCTTCTTGGCAGTCGCTACTGCGACACGGATCTTCTGTCCAAAGAGGCGTGGCGCCTCTTCGAGAGCACGCCGCCAGGCTGGGCGCGCGTGCAGGCGATCTGCGATTTCGTACATTCCGCAGTCTCGTTCGACTACATGCAGGCCAGCGCAACGCGCACGGCGTCTGAAACACTGGCCGGACGGCACGGGGTCTACCGAGACTTTGCCCATCTCGCGATCGCCTTCTGCCGCTGCATGAACATTCCCGCCCGCTACTGCACCGGCTTTCTGAGCGAATTCGGCGAACCCGTGCCTCACGCGCCCGACGATTTCGCAGCCTGGATGGAGGTCTATCTCGACGGCCGCTGGTGGATCTTCGATCCGCGAAACAACTCAAGACGCATGGGACGTATCCTGATCGCTCGCGGCCGGGATGCAGCCGATGTGCCGCCAACCCAGACTTTCGGGCCGAGCACCCTGACGCAATTCGACGTCTGGACCTGGGACGCAAGACACGACCCAGCCGAGGCGTCGCTTGGTTCACGCAATTAGTCGGTAACGTCCCATTGCAGGACGGATGTGTTCGTTCGTCGTCGGTCCGCAGGGCCGATCGCCCTGCCGGTATTCCTTTCATGGCATCCCAAGTCACCAATTATCCTGGAGAACCGAAATGACCACTTCGATCAAGACAACTGCCGTGTTTATGCGACCGTTCCGACTTCAGAGCTTCAACGAGACCCTCCCGCCCGGCGAATATGAAATCGAGACCCAGCTGCTGGAGCCTGTGGACTGGATCGAACCGGGCACATGGACGTCGTCCGTGCTCGTCCGGCTGCATCCGCGTGCCTCGCATCCCGGGCTCAGCCGCACACTCACCGTGCCACTCGCCGAGCTGGAGCATGCGGTCGCCAGGGACAAGCTCACCGGGAAGGCTCTGACCGATTTCTTCCTCGAAGAGATGCTGGCCGACCCGATGATCCGTCTCGTCATGCAGGCGGACGGTGTGGGCGAAAAGGACCTGCGCGATCTCTATTCGCCCCAGTCGAACCTAAAGCAGACAGTGCAAAACGACCCTTCCAAGACGGACGGACCCACTCGTGGGTTGGATACAAGTGATAAGGGGCCACGATCCGGAAGTGCGCGCCCGGGCATCGGAGAATGACACCGGTGTCGGGCAAGTCGTTTCCGTCTCACCTTCACTCCTTGACGGTTCAGATGAGCCAGAAAACTTCTGTTATGCAAATCCCCTAATCAGGTCCACAAGTGCTGTTGTCGGACAGTGCCGGTTCTGCATCGCGAGAATCTCCCTGTCGTTGCGAAAGGATCGTGGCGTTGTGCTAGTTCGATCAACTTCCCAAAACTTTCAGAAAATGCTCTATGCTGGGCTGATCGAAAGCAGTCCGTGCGCCGATTTCCCACTTATTGTCCCGCCCGCCGGGGAGGCGCCATTGAGCATGATCCAAGACAGCCCATTAACCCGGAAGCTTTCCGCCTTTGTCGCCCTTTCGGAGCCAGAGCTTGCGGTGCTGGAACGTCTGCACCAAAGGCGCAGGTCTTTCGTCGCGGGGCGCGACCTCGTGCATCAGGGGCAATCCGATAAACCGTTTTTATCGCGCACGGACAAGCTGCACGAATGCTTCTTTTTAAGCAGTCCAGATGGCCAAGCACACGATCCGAGCCTTAGCTGGTCTAAAATGCTGCATCGCGCATGAATGTCCGGTCAGGGGACGCCGGAATAGCAGAACTTCGGCGCTTCGAATGGCGGCTGTGGGCCGTTCTTGTCGAATTGACTGGACTTCGCGCGGCGCCAGAGCGGTAGTGACACCAGGCCCGATCGAAAGGGTCACAGCTCCGCCCGGGTGCCCCCGGGCTCATGTCAGTAGCAGGGGCTGGGTGCTCCTGTGACCTAGGACAGGAGATGACCATGACCACCGATATCACCAATGCCAAGCCCCGGCGGCGTAAGGCGCCCGCAAAACGTGCAACCAAGAAAGATCAGCTGACCAGGATACTCCGCAGCGCTACGGGCGCCGATGTCGCTGCGATCCGCGCGAAGCTTGGCTGGCAGGCCCACACGGTGCGGGCGGCGCTGACCGGCTTGCGCAAGGCGGGCCACGAGCTAGTCGCGGAGAAGCCGGGGCAGGGGAAGCCAACCCGCTACCGGATCGTCGGAACGCCAGCCGCCACGGTGTCACCGGACCCCGCAGCCACGGATGCCCGCGAGACCACCGATGCCCGGTAAGGCCGATCCGGATCGCTCGGGTCTCCAGCAGGACTGGGAGGAGGCTTTCGGGTCTCCTCCGCCCGCCTATGCTTCGGTCGCCTTCCTGCGTAAGGCGCTCGCCTATGAGGCGCAGGTGAAACGTCATGGCGGACTGCCTGCCGCCACCCGGCGCGCGCTCAGCCAGATTGCGTCGGGCAAGCCGGTCGAAGAGGCGGCGCGGAGACGGTTGCGGCCCGGCGCGCATCTGGTGCGGGACTGGAACGGGCGGAGCTACCAGGTCGAGGTGCAGGAGAAAGGCTTCCGGCTTGATGGCAGGACCTGGCCCTCGCTCTCGGCCATCGCGCGGCACATCACCGGCACTAGCTGGTCGGGACCGCGCTTCTTCGGACTCAATGATCGAACCGGAGGCAAGGGATGAAGAAGATCCGCTGCGCCATCTATACGCGGAAGAGCTCTGAAGAGGGACTCGAGCAGGAGTTCAACTCGCTCCATGCCCAGCGGGAAGCCTGTGCTTCCTACATCGCCAGTCAGAAAGCCGAGGGCTGGGCATTGCTGCCGACGCAGTACGATGATGGCGGGATCTCGGGCGGCACGCTGGAGCGCGCGGCGATGCAGCAGCTCTTGGCCGATGTCGATGCCGGCCTTGTTGACCAGATCGTGGTCTACAAGATCGATCGGTTAACCAGGTCGCTCGCCGACTTCGCGAAGATCGTCGAGCGGCTGGATGCAGCGGGGGCCTCCTTCGTCTCGGTGACGCAGAGTTTCAACACCGCAACCAGCATGGGGCGGCTCACGCTCAACATGCTCCTCAGCTTCGCCCAGTTCGAGCGCGAAGTGACGGCCGAGCGGATCCGCGACAAGATCGCGGCTTCGAAGCGCAAGGGGCTCTGGATGGGCGGCTATGTGCCTCTGGGTTACGACGCGGATGGACGGACGCTGCGGATCAACGAGACCGAGGCGAAGACGGTCAGGACGCTTTACAATCTCTATCGCGACTACGGTACGGTTCGTGACGTCAAGGAGGCGGCAGCGGTGCATGGCCTTCGGTCGAAACGCAGGACCGTTGCGGATGGTCGCATGCGGGGCGGGATACCTTTGGATCGCGGTCACATCCATCACATCCTGACGAACCCGCTCTATGCCGGGAGGATCCGCCACAAGGGGCAGGTTCATGAGGGTCAGCACCCGTCGATTATCGCTCCGGATATCTGGGAAAGAGTGCAGGAACAACTGACCGCCGAGGCCAGAAAGCCCCGCGCCCGGAAGGCATCGTCCACCCGCTCGCTACTCTGCGGCAAGATCTATGATGAAACCGGCGACCGGCTCACGCCCTCGCATTCGAGGACCCGGGCCGGTGCACGGTTACGCTATTACATCTCGCACCGTTTGGCGGCGCGCAGCGGCGAGGCGGGTGTCTCCGGATGGCGGCTGCCAGCGGAAGAACTGGAGGCTCGGGTTGAGGCGGTCGTTCGCGGGATGTTGTCTGACGTCACGCTGGCCGGACGCTTGATGACCGCGCCGGGCGCGGATGAGATCGCGCGGCTGCGGTCCGGGTTGGAAGGTCTGGCCGATGCGGGGAGAGCCGATCTTCTGAACCTGGTCGGGCGCGTCGACATTGCGCCAGGGCACTTGATGCTCGAACTCGATGCAGCTGCGCTCGCCGGGCATCTGGCGCTGGACGTGGACCGACTGGATGCAGATGCACTCGCGAAGTCCGTGCCGTTCCAGCTGCGCAAGCGGGGAGTGGAGACAAAGCTGGTGCTGGCCGATGCCCCCGCCGGGCGCGATGACCTCCTGATCCACAACATCGCCCGTGCGCATCACTGGTTCAGTGAGATAGTGGCGGGACGCAGCTTCGACGCGATCGCCACGGCCGAAGGCATCTCGAAGCGCCGCATCCAGCAGATGATCGATCTCGCCTTCCTTGCCCCGGACATCATCCGCGATGTCCTCGACGGCAAGCAGCCGCACGGATTTACGTCCGATTGGTGCCTGCGGCACCCGCTCCCGTCGGACTGGTCAGAACAACGAACGCTGCTCGCTTCGCCCTGATCGCCCCCTCTTACACCTCGCATCGCGAAAAGGCCGGACGCAGACTTTGGCTGATTTGCTCGCTCACACTCGGCGCCCTGGCGGTCTGCGAAAGCGACCGCGCCGCGCAAGCCGCGGAGAACGCGCGACTATTAGAGGTGCACCTCGCACCGTCTCGATGTCAGGAAGTGGGTGGCTGTGCTGGCAGTCCCGGGCTAGCTGGTCTCTGCCTTCGAAATCCCTGTTTACAGGGAATTAACAGGGAAATCGGCGCGCTTTGGGGTCTTTGGGGCAAATTCCGCGTTGATTAATGGCGTCTTTTCAATAGTTTGGCAGCGATTTCCCTGCGCGTGACAACAGGGAATTCGAAATCCCTGATCAGGGAAGTTCGCAGGCAAAAACAGGAAACGGATCAGGCGGAACAGGGATCACTCGTCGCCGGTTGGGCTACGTTACGTTACCTGAGACCATTCCGGGCACAGAATTAGTTGACCGATCGCATGTTCATGATATGTTCTAACGTGATCGATTGTCTGACGTCAGCGCCAATGGGACAGTTTAGGGTGATTTGATAAGAGAGGGTTTCTGGCACATCGTAACCACCAAGGAGTGGAGATGAGACAGAAACCCGGAACCAAGCAGAGCCACGGCGAGAAAGTCGTCAAGGACATCCGTCGAGCGACCCGCAAACAGTATTCGGCCGAAGAGAAGATCAGGATCGTGCTGGACGGCCTGAAGGGCGAGGACAGCATTGCCGAGCTGTGTCGCCGCGAGGGTATTGCCCAGAGCCTGTATTACAGCTGGTCCAAGGATTTCCTCGAGGCCGGCAAGAAGCGTCTGGCGGGCGATACGGCCCGCGCGGCGACATCTACCGAAGTTAAGGATCTGCGCCGTGAGGCCCGCGATCTGAAGGAAGTCGTTGCCGAGCAGGCACTGGAGCTGCGGCTGCTCAAAAAAAGCATGATCGCGGATGGGGAAGACGACGAATGAGGTATCCCGCATCCGAGAAGCTTGAGGTCATCCGCTTGGTCGAAGGATCTCATCTGCCTACCAAGCGCACGCTGGACAAGCTCGGCATCCCCAGAACGACCTTCTACCGCTGGTATGATCGGTATCTGTCGGGCGGCCCCGAAGCCTTGGAAGATCGCAGCCCCAGGCCGTCGCGGGTCTGGAATCGTATCCCGGAACCTGTTCGCGAGAAGGTCAAGGACCTGGCCCTGCAGGAAAGTGAGCTGTCACCGCGCGAGCTGGCCGTGCGCTTCACCGACACAGAAAAGTATTTTGTGTCAGAAGCCTCCGTGTATCGTATCCTCAAATCCTACGACCTGATCACCAGCCCGGCCTACGTGGTTCTGTCAGCGGCTGACGAGTTCCGGGACAAGACCACACGGCCGAACCAGCTTTGGCAGACCGACTTCACATACCTGAAGGTCATCGGTTGGGGCTGGTTCTATCTCTCGACGATCCTCGACGACTACAGCCGCTACATCATTGCATGGAAGCTCTGCACGACGATGAGGGCTGGCGACGTGACCGACACGCTGGACCTGGCACTGCAGGCTTCAGGCTGCGATCAGGCGACGGTCCTGCACAAGCCGCGGCTGCTCTCGGACAACGGCGCCAGTTACATCTCGGGCGAACTGGCCGACTGGCTGGAAGACCGGCAGATGGGTCATGTCCGCGGTGCCCCGTATCACCCGCAGACCCAGGGCAAGATCGAACGATGGCACCAGACCCTGAAGAACCGCATCCTGCTGGAAAACTACTACCTGCCTGGCGATCTCAGCCAACAGATCGACGCCTTCGTCGAAAACTACAACCACCGACGCTATCACGAGAGCCTGCAGAACCTCACACCGGCCGACGTCTACTTCGGACGCGGTCAGACCATCCTGCAAAAACGAGAAAGGATCAAACGGAAGACCATCGAAACCCGGCGCTTGCTTCACCGCAAACCCGCCGCATAATCAAACCAACCAGATGCGCCAGACCCTCTCCTAGATCAGGCCGCTAACTGGCCCAAAAACTCTGACGACGGACACTGCTTGCACGTATCACGCGCCGAAATACCAGCTTCCGGCGAATAAAAGTCGGTAGAAACCACGGGAACGGTCTGCCTGAGTGCCTCCGCCATGCGGCAGCCAGTGCCGACATACGCCTCCTCCAACGACGCGCGGAGCAGTTTCTTGCTGTCTGCTGTCGGCGCCGAGAGACGAACGAAAAGCAGGTCGTTGTTTTCCTCATCGTGGATCGTGTCTATGCGTTGCCCGATACGATCAAGATCGGTCACGATCGCTGCATCCGCCTCTCGGATCACATGCACGTGGCGATCACGTTTATCCAACCCAAGGAGGGTAAGGATCTCGGTCTTCCTCGCTTCTGGGAAGCCTGCTTCCTCTGATAGAATGACATAGACGGGCATAAGGTCGGACGCACTGAAAATGGCGCGGTATCCGACCAAGACAATCAAAAGAACCGTCAGGATCACCAGACTCGGTCGGGTGAGGCCGCTCCACATTTCAAAGCCCTGTTTGGCGCAGAAGCGCAAATGTCCGATGTGGTTTAGTCAAACCCGATCCAACGGTTGAGAAAAGCTACCCGATCAGCATATTCGGATGCTACAGGCACTACAACGAAGACAGAGCCCGGGAATGAAACCGGGCGCAGCAATGCCGGGACGCGGCAGCAAGGGATCGAGCCGCCGATCTTCGCACTGCAGCAGACGAATACGCTCCGGGCTGTGCCTGGCCTGAGAGGCCGGCCCTGAGCCGACCTTGAGCCAATCTGCGACGAAGGTCCGGAGGGAGCCCTTCTCAGACATTGGGGTCAGGCGCAGCATTCGTCCTGCATGACGGCAACAAGACACTTGCCGCGTTTTGACCGAAGGTCCGCCCTGCGACTGGCCGGGCCTCCGATCAGCAAGAGCGCTACGCCCTCTGCAGCGTCACTGGCAGCACGGGATGACGCGCGGGTCGTAGACCGGTTGCGAGTTCGGCACGCCACCCCCGAAATCCTGCGGAACGGTGTAGAAGGCCTGTGTCCATGCATGGACGTCCAGTGGTTCGAACAAGCTTTCCTGCGGCTCGTTGCGGATCGGCTGGCCTGGGTTCACGCCGCGCAGCACCTCGCCGCCATCGACCACCACCACGCCGTTGACGATCACGAAGGGGATGCCGGAGGACGGCAGATTGCCCTGCGCGTAGGTGGCGTTGTCGGTCACTGTCTCCGGGTCGAAAATCGTGATGTCGGCGATCATGCCCTCCTGCATCCGCCCGCGCTCCTGCATCGCTTTCAGCCCCGTAAGACCGAGCGGGCGCGCCGAGTTCCAGCTGAGCTGGGCGACGCTCTGCATCAGGGGGATGCCGTTCTCGCGCCCCATGCGCAACGTCCGCGCGCAGCTGCCGGCCCCGCGTGGGTGACTGTTGGGCAGATCCTCGAAGGGCGTATCCCATGTGATGCTGTCGTCGAGGATCGGCATCCCGTCTGACGCGATCGCCACGTCAGGCAGCCGCAGCCAGTCGACAATGGCGTTCTCAGGCATCTTGTAGGCCAGCACCAGCCGCGCGGGCTCGCGCGCCATCATCTCCGTGCGGCTCTCCTGCGTGTACCATTCCCCGGTCAGCGCATCCTGGATGGTCTCCTCGTACTTGTAGCCGAGCTGATCTACCCAGATCTCCGGTTCGAGGAAGACGGCGTTCAGCGCCGTCGAGCCCGCCGCGTAGGGGTAAAGCTCGCCCCACATGTTGTGGCCTTGCGCGCGCATCCGCACCAGCAGCTCGTGCACGAGGTTGTACCCGGGGTTGTTAAAGTGACAGGCGATGGCGGGCGCGCCGAGCGCGGCGGCGTTCGCAAGCATCTCTTGGATACCGTTCGCTTCGCTCGTGTCCGTGCCGGGCGTGTAGCGGAAGTGGAAGGCGCAGGGTCTTCCATAAGCTGCGGCGATGCGCTGGATCTCGAAGACCTCGCGTGCCGATGCGCCGTCGCGCATGTAGCCGAGCGTCGAGCCGATGCCGACTGCGCCCGCGGCGAGGCCCGTATCGAGCACGCGCAGGATCTCGTTGCCCTTGTCGAGGTCCGGGCGGGTATGGGACCAGCCAGACTTGTCCGAGCCGCGATGGTTCATGGCCTCAGGCGCATCGATCGTCGTGATGCCGTCGAGCACCAAGGTACGCGCGAATTCGTGGCAGCTGGCGCAGCCGTAGTTGATCTGGTTGGTCCCGGTGCGCTCTGCGTACCAGTCATCCACCAGCGTTCCGAGCGTCCCGATCTCGAGGTCCATAACCGTCGTTCGCCCGTCGAGCAGTGCGAGCTTGTTGCCCATGGGCCGGGGCCAGTGAAAATGCGTGTCGATGAAGCCGGGCGCGACGACATGGCCGCTGGCGTCGATCTGGCGGCCGCCCTCGAGCGGTTCGACTGTGATAGCGGCTATCCGACCCGCGCGCACGCCGACATTTGCGACCTGGTCAAACCCGGTCTCGGGGTCCATCACCCGCCCGCCAATGATCACGAGGTCGAATGGCTCCCTCGTCTGCGCCAAGGCTCTACCCGCGGACCCAATGGCGGCCGCACCCGCGACAACACCAAGGTTGAACTCCCTGCGGGAGATCTCGTTCTCGCTCATGTTGTTCTCTCCTCTCCATTTCGGTTGGGCGATGCCGACGGCGACGGCACGCGCCGCAGTCAGGTTCTTTGGGTTTGGTTCCTGCATTGAGCGTCTCATGTCGTCGATGCAGGGCGTTCGGTGGAGAGTTCGATCTGCGCTGTGCAGGATCGCCTCTCCACCTGATCCGTGGCTCTTGTCGCCCCGGTTATTGGAAGACAGTACCGGAGAGGTCGAAGTCGTCGACCGCCCCGTCGCCCCGAATGAAGATCCGGTGGTTGAATCGCACGTAGTTGAGTTCGCCAGACGGATCTTCGAGCAATTCGCCAAGGGCTCCCTCGTTCGGGCCTTCGGTGATGATAAAATAGCCATCAGCCGTATTGGCCACATTGGCCGGCGCGGGATCCGATCCGCTGGTCAATGCGGAGAACTGCACAAACACATATTTGTCGCCCTCTTTGCGGATCTCGATGTTTTGGGAATTCCCCTTGAAGACGCCGACGAAGGGATCGAGCACAGCCGGATCAACGCCCGCTGCGACCGGAGAGTCGGCCTCGATGCCCGTGAAGGCTTTGACCATTGAGTTCGCAATTTTTTTATAGGCCTCGGCTCCGCGATCGCTGTGGACCAAAACCACCACGGCAAAGTCGCGATCCGGGATCAGCTGCAGAAAAGACCGCGTGCCGGGCCAGTTCCCCCCGTGGCTGGGGCTGGTGACCCCGTCGTAGTCATGGACGAACCATGTCAGCCCGGTAAAGTCGCCGGCCTCAGCCTCGACTGCCGGAGCGTGGGCATAGTCCAGTGCTTCTTCGGACAGCAGCTGGTTCCCGGCGGCGTCCTTGCCGTCCAGCTGAAAGCGGGCGTATTTCAGCATGTCGCTAACCGTAGACCGGAGCGCGCCGGAGGCTGCGGACTCTCTGATCAACGGAATGTAGTACGGCTTGAGATCATTGATGTTGCCTTCGCCGTAGATCGGCGGATGACCCCATGCGTAGTTTTCAGCCGGCGGAGTGGGGTCGTAGTTAAAGGATGACGAATCCATGCCGAGAGGAGTCAACAGGTTCTCTTCGATCAGGTTCTCGATCGGCTTTCCGCCGGCATGCGACACCACATGGGTCGCGAAGGTGATGCTGGTGTTGTTGTACATCCAGGTTTGATCGAACGGATAGAGCTGCTCGACGTAAGCCGCCTGGAGCATGACCTTCTCGCTGATCGACCCGCCCGGAGGAACACGAAGGAACCCATGGTCGCCATACCAACCAGCGCGATGGTGGAACAGGTCAACGACCCGCGCTTTCGACGTTGCGTCGGGATCCGCGACCCTCCACCACGGTAGGAGGTCGACGACACGCGCGTTCAAATCCAGCTCGCCCCGTTCGGACAGCTGCAGGGCCACTGTCGACAGGAAGGTTTTGGTCACAGAGCCAATTTGAAATTGCGTATCAGGGGTAACGGCCTCGTCGGTGCCTACCTTCGTGATGCCGAGGCCGGCGCTGTAGGTGTTGGGCCCATGGATGACCCCGACACCAAGCCCCGGGATGTTCATTTCCTTGATCAGTTCAGCAGTTTCGGCGAGGACCGCATCAAAGGTCGCCTGGCCCTCTTCCTGTGTCATGGCCTGCTGTGCGAGTGCCGGTGTGACGCACAGTAGCGACGAAACAAGCAGGGCAGGTAGTGGTTTCATTCGGTTCTTCACTGAGTTTTTCCTTTGCATTGGAGTCTTCACTGGAGTTTTCCTCGCGGGATAACGATGGCTTTTGGCGGAGAGTTCGGTCTTCGCCGGGCAGGAGCGCACTGGCAGGGTCTGCAAGGCGAAGTTTCACCGTTTACTGCTTCGCCATCTGCCCGACGTGGAAGTAGTCGAACAGCGACCGGGCGACCTCGGCAATTGCCCGATCCCTGTCCGTCTCGGATGTCTCGCTGCTCTTGGTGAACACGGCGATTGCAAACCGACGACCGTCGGGGAGCGTGATATAGCCGACGTCGTTGGCCACTCCCCCGATGGTTCCGGTCTTGTTCGCCACGGGCGTTCCCTTGGGCAGCAGCCCCTTGAGCCGACCAGCGCCGGTGCGCGTGCGCGACATGACGTCAATCAGGAAGTCGCGGCTCTCGTCGCTCGTCGCCGTGCTATTGTCGATGGCAAGCAGGAGTTGCAGCATCGCAAGGGGCGTTGCTTGGTCGCGGGGATCCGCCTCGAAGTCCAGATTGCGGTCACCCATGATCGTCAGGAGCTCCGGCCGGGTCACAAAGGCCTCCGCGGCGACTTTCATCGTGGCTGGTCCCGGCAGGCCATAGAATTCCCCGATGATCTCTCCAGTCGTCCGATCGACCCTGAAATCGGTGATCCCGAGCCTGCGCAGATATTCGGTTACTGCCGCGGGTCCGCCGGCCAGTCCCATCGAGATGTCGGTCGCCGTGTTGTCGCTCTCCGTGATCATGATCTCGATCAGGTTCGCCACCGAAAGCTGGAGCCCGGGGTGCACGAATGTGTCGCTCAGCGCCGCGTCCCCGATCATCATCATGTCGGGTGTGACCTCGACCATCTGGTCGAGGCTGAGTTCGCCTTTGTCGACGCGATCCAAGACCGCAGCGGTAATCGCAACCTTGTAGGTGCTGGCCATGACGAAGGTTTCATCGCCATTGAACGCGATGACGTCGTCGCCACCGATTTCCTGCGCCGCGAAGCCGATGCGCCCGGCAAGTTTCGTCGCGACCCGCTCGATCGCGGCTCCAACGGACTGTCCGTCCGCTGTCTGGGCGTATGCCGGGCCGAAGGTCGCCGCCGAAACTGTCATCAGCCCGGCAATAAGCATTGCTGCCAAAAGGGATTTTTTGGCTTTTACGGTGTTTTTCTTCGACATTTCCTGGCTCCAATGCTTTCCGAGATCGCCAAGGCCGTGCGGCCATCGCCCGGGTCTCATGGTCTACGGCTTGTTGATTAACATGCCAGGGGCGCACCCTGTTTGCGGCTCATGCCACCAGTGCCATATACATGTCCTAGAAGGTTAACCTGACGGCATTGAGGGAGCAGCACGCATGCCACTTGTGTCATAAACATGTCCCACAAGGTTAACCTCAGGGCGTTGAGGGAGCAGCAAGAATGAGCAAGAAATCTGGCCCGAGGTTCACGCGCGGGATGTTGATTCTGTCACCGTTCGCAAAGGCCTTCACCTCGCGGGGCGGCGATATTGAAGCGATCCTGGCCCGAAACGGCATTCCCGTCGGTGCGCTGACCGACCCTGCGATGCTAGTTGACGCGTCCGCCTGTTATTCCGCCATGGAGGATATGGCGGAAACTCTTGGCGATCCGTATTTTGGCGCAAAGGTGGCAATAGAAGTAGCGAGGAAAGGAACGCCTGCGTTCCGGGATTCGGCGACCCATGCTCTCAACTTGGGAGATTTTCTGTCCCGGCTGGTGGTGGAAGTCTCAAAGCAGGTTGATAATGTGTGGTACTCCGTTTCCATCAAACCCGGCATTGTAACCTTCGACATTCACCGCACCGTCAAGGTCATTAAGCGGTCGACACAGTTGGATGCAGTCGGCGTCGCACTTTATGTGACTTTGATAAAGAAAGGGATCGGAGAAACCTTCAACCCAAAAGACATCCTGATCACTGTACCGACCACCCAGGGGCTTCTGCCGGGTTTTCTTCCGAAACATGCGCTCGTCACATCGCAGATCGACGGAATGCGGATTTCATTTCCGACGCACTGGCTTTGGGCACCATTCTCGCTGGACTGGGAATTGGTGAAAGTGTCACGAGGGGAGTTTGCCGCAGATGGCGCCAGCGAAGCGACCCTTTCCTATCTTCGCGGCATGCTGATGGACAACATCGCTTATCAGGATCTGACACTGAACAACTTTTCCTCGATCTGCAGCATGCATCCACGCCGCATCCAGCGCATCCTGTGGGCACACGGCACCTCCTACAGTCAGATGAAGGACGACGTGCGCCAGAGCGTCACCGAAGACCTCTTGTCGAACACGACCCTGCCCGTTGCGCAAATTGCCCTTCAGGTAGGTCTCTCCGGCCCAGCCGCCCTTGACCGTGCATTCAGGCGATGGACCGGTAGGACTCCGACACAATTCAGGGCAGACTCGAAGCCGAAACAGGGATAACCCGCCCCGCGCGAAAGCCCTCACGGTGATGTAGGGTAGGTGCGTGCCGATCCTAAAGGAGCAGACGAATGCGGAAAAGCCGTTTCTGGCGTTACGACTACAACACGGTCAAACCGCAATCATCGCTGGGCAACCAGACACCGCTGCAAGTGTGCTTGCGCAAGACGGGCAACCCGAATACCCAGTCCAACCTGCAGATTCTCATTTTGACTGAGGGACCAGCGGAGGGCAGGTCACGTCGCGTGTTTACGCTCAACCTATGAAATGGCGAGATCTCTTCCGATGTTCTTTGGCGTAGATAAGGTGAGGTTCAAGGCTTGTGTTCTATTGCTTGTCACAAGTCTTGCAATTGTAGGCTGCGGTCCGGCGGAACGCGGGATGATCGGCCTGGTAGCCGAACCTCAGAATGGTGATGCGGCCAAAAATCTCAGAAAACACGAGATCTTCATCCTGACCTCGCGTGCTCCGGACAGTGATCCAACCATTTTGTTCTCGGGAAAGCGATCGTCCGAAATTGGGTTGGCGAAACTGACGGTCAGTGTGCCCCCGAACCACACCCCCGGCAAGATAGAGAGCCCCCAGTCCGGCATCCCCCGTCCAGCGGAGCATTTCACCGCAACCGATCCAGCAATCTTTTCGTCCGAAAGCGATTTCGTCTCCGACTTGCAGGCGGAATTGAACCGGCGCTCTGTCCAAAACCGGAACGTTTTGATTTTTGTGCATGGCTACAACACAACCTTTTCAGAAGCAGTTCTTCGGATGGGTCAATTCGTTGAGGATTCCGGCTATGAGGGCGTTCCAGTTTTATTCAGCTGGGCTTCCGGCGGCCATTTGTTGGACTACGTTTATGACATGAACAGCGTCCTGGTCGCGCGGGACGACCTGTTGCTCGGTGCTAATCTTATCTCGAAAACCAATGCAAAAGCCGTAGATGTCCTATCGCATTCCATGGGCAATCTGCTGACGGTCGAAGCAATGCGACAGGCAAAACTTAACGGCACCTTGAACCGGACAGGTCGGCTTCGCCATGTCATTTTGGCGGCACCCGACATTGACGCCGATCTGTTCCGGCAGCAACTGGCACCGTTTGCCGACAATGAACGGCAGTTCTACATTCTTATCTCTCACGACGACCGGGCTTTGAGTTTTTCCCGGCTTCTTGCGCGGGGAGTGCCGCGGGTCGGTAATGAGGACGTTGAAGATCTGGCAGGACTTGGCGTGACAGTCTTAGATCTGTCTGAGATCGACGTGAATGGTTCAAACCACTCAAAATTCGCAGACTCGCCCGAGATAGTGCAGTTGATTGGCAAGAGACTAAGCGTCGATGGAGTGGGGACGAGGAACGGTTCGGATCCACTCCTCTCGTCGGTGCTGATGCTGCCAATTACAGTCACCGCAGCGACGTTGGCCCGGTGACTGCCGCAACGTCTGAGCATCAACGAGCGAACTCCGGGTCATATCTTAAACGTAAACGCAATGGTTGCGTTAAAGGACCCCGCAACGAAGGCGTTTGACCTCTTGCCGGTCAAACCATCGGACATCATCACGGATCATGCAACTAAGACAACAGAGCGGTTTCAATCGCCAGCTTTCACCATCATGGCGTCGCTGATTTCGAACAAGCGCGTGTTGCCACAGATCACGATGATGGAGCGCAGGCGGGAGGCTGGCGCAACTGCTGTCATTGAAACTGTCTGGGTATCCAGCACCTGTGCAACCATTCCGTCCGGCGGTGTCGTGGAAATCACCGCGAAGACCGATGGCACTGCAGAACGATCTGCCTTTCCAATTTTCAGGCCGACAGTATATCCTGGTGTTGGCAGCGTGAGATCGCCGCTCACGAAAAGGAGGGGGGATGCCCCATCATGCGGAGCCGGGGTGAGTTTTCCGACCCAGTTGCTGCTTTCGATCACAGGGCAATCATCGGATGGCGTCGAGGAAGACATTTCGCGCTCGCTCTGGGCTTGATCCGACTGGTTTTGCGCGTTGCACGCAGTTGTAGGAAGCATCGGTAAAACCGCCAGACAGAGTACCAAGGCTTTCGATTGTGTCATGACTGGATCCTCCTGAAGTTAAACCCGTTTCAACGCCGCTTTTGCGTCGCGCGACATCAAGAGCTGCTGAATCGCAGCAGCCTAAGACGTCCTTGTAGTACGGTTTTGTTCACACCACGCCCCCCGAATGCCTTAGGCACGGCAAAGAACGTATAGATCCGAGCCACGACTAACAGCGGCTAACAGACAATAGTAGGCAGAAATTTGACGCGCTGCAGCCGGGAAATAAGATCAAATTCCGGACGAATGCAGGACCGGATGTTGAACCAGAGCCTCGACTTCCTTGGTTGCCTTCTGCCCTTTTTCTGGCCGCATGGCAGGATCAGACAGGAGCCGAAGCGGCTCTGGCGCTGTCTCAGATCTTGTGCTTGAACTTGCTGCCAGTCCCCGGTGCCAGAGCGGGTTGGGTTCTGGACCACAGTGTATTCCCGGCGATCCTCGGGACCGCTTTCGCGGGCGGGATCGACATGCTGCTGTCGATTATCAAATACGTCATACACTGACCTGCTGCGCGGCTATTCATTCATCGCAGGTCGAAGGCGCCAAAGGTTTTCACCCTGCGCGACGAGGCCTTGCCGCGCGTCGGCGCGTTCGCCCGCATGCAGCAGTCGGCGCAGATCTTCGCCGACGGCTCGACTGTAGATGTGATAAAGATGACCCGTCGGTCCTTCGCTGGGAAGGTCGCTGAGGTCGATCACCTCGACGCCCGCAAGTTGGGAGAAATCGTTTCCCGTCTCCCCAAGCCGAGGGTAGCCATGCAATTGCGCCGAAAGCGCTAGAGGTCTGTCGCCGCTCGTCACGTAGACTGTGATGCTCTTCGCGATGAGGCGGAACCGGGGAAGCATGCGCTCGAAGATCGCAAAATCCATGTCCGGCGCCAGAAGCACGACATGGCCAAGCTGGATATCCGGATGCCGATTGGCCACTTCGGCCAGCGCCAGAACGACACCCCGAGCACCAAGGCTGTGCCCGATGACATCCACGTTCCCGGCGCCGAAGCGCCGCTCCAACTCAATGATCGTGTCCGTAATGTCCGGCAGGCTCCAGTAAAGATCGGCTTCGTCATGGGTGTAGTAGGCCGGAGCACCGTCCGAGGGCTAACTGAACCACAGGAACCGCCCCACAAGGTCGGCGTTCTGCTGCAGCAACGCGGCGCGGCGGCAGCCTTTCTCGAAGCTGATATAGTATCCGTGGACATAGAGCGCCCGACCACGTGCGCCGGCCGTTCCTTCTAGCCGATCCAGGATGGCGCCCGGGTCCGCTTCCTCCACCGTCTGAACGCGGAGGAGTTCCTCGCGCAAGAAATTCGGAGCCATGTCGGCAAGGGGCGCCAGAACGCCAAGGTCGAGCTCTTCGACGCGGCATGCACCCGCTTTCAGATCGCTGCGTTCTCCTCCATAAAAGTCAGCTGGATCATCCGATCCTGTCCTGTTGCGAAGCGTGAAATAGGGGAATTCCAAGGCCTGGATCTCCGTCTGGGCCTTCGACGGCACGGGGAAGGCGCATGACAAGGCGCCGAGGCAGAGCATGACGCCCATCAGGCGGGCGAAGGATGGTGCGCACATTTTCATACCCGATATGTACCTCAGCCGCGCTTGCCGAAAAAAGGACCCTGGCGTTTGCACCATGCACTTTCACCATGAAGGCACAGGCTCTCGCACATGCGGTGCACCACATTGGCATTTTCGAATATAGCAGTGGGAAAATAAATGATTGCGTCGCTTCGCAAGTCTTTTGCGCGTCGGGCGGCCTCGTGACAAGGTCGGAACCGAGACGTCGAACCCAGGGTAAAAGAGGCAACATGAACAACGGGGAAATAGCCAGGATCATCGGCAAGGTCTCGGTGCCGTGCTTGCTTCTCGGGCTGCTCTTCTTTGCGGCCTCGCTGACCCCGTCGCTCATCCCGCGCGGACCGGCTGTGCAAGGACTCCTCGGCGGGCTTGTCATGGCGATCGGCTATTTGATCGGCCAGATCGGTGCGTTGCTCTGGCGGGCGGCCGATCTTCCGCAGTTGTCCGGGCGGCCGGCAAACGTCCTGACAACGGTGATCGCGCTTCCACTCCTGGCGGTCTTTCTTTGGGTACTTGGATCCAGTCTGCGGTGGCAGAACGACATCCGCGAAAAGGTGGGCATGGAAGACGCGGATGCGCTTCAACTCACCACAATCCTGTTGATCGCGTTTGCGACCTTTGCCATCGCTTTCGCCCTTGGACGCGCTGTCGCCTCACTGTTTCGCCTGATCCGATCAAGGTTCTATCGCATTATGCCACCGCGGCGCGCCAATGTGCTGGGGCTCATCGCGGTCGTGCTGATTTTGTTCGTGGTTACGCGCGATGGCATCGTCGATGAGGTCGTAACGGGCCTCGACGAAAGCTACGAAGCCGCCCAGGAGCTCTTCGAGAATGCCCCGCCTCCCCCCGGCGACCCACGCATGACCGGCAGCGCAGAGTCCCTGATCGATTGGGCATCCATGGGCAAGCCCGGGCGGGACTTCATCACCTCCGGCCCAACATCCGAGGATATCTCGGCCTTCACTGGTCGGCCCGCGCTTGATCCGATCCGCGTCTATGTCGGGCGCGCCAATGGCGAGACGCCCGAGGCGCGGGCCGAACTGGCGCTTGCCGAACTGATCCGGCAGGGTGCGTTCGACCGCGACGTTCTGATCGTGGCAAGCCCCACCGGAACCGGCTGGATGGACCCGGGATCCCACGATCCGGTCGAATACATGCATGGCGGCGATATCGCCACCGTCGCCGCACAGTATTCCTACCTGCAATCGCCGCTGGCTTTAATCCTGGAGACAAACACCGGGCTGGAACAGGCGACCGCGCTTCAGGATGTGGTGCATGGGTACTGGAAGACGTTGCCCGTCGATACGCGGCCCCGTCTATACGTTCACGGGCTGAGCCTGGGCGCCTGGTCGTCGATGCATGCCACGAACATGTTCCGACTGCTCGACGATCCCATCGACGGCGCCTTCTGGGCCGGTCCGCCCTTTCCCTCTGCCTTCTGGAAACACGTCCAGAACCAGCGCAATCCGGGCACACCCTGGGTCCTGCCGGAGATCGGGGACGGGTCACTGATCCGCTATGCGTCCCACACGGCGGATGCGTCCGAGGCCGCGGCGGAATGGGGGGACA
Source organism: Albidovulum litorale (assembly GCF_025751495.1). GTDB lineage: Bacteria > Pseudomonadota > Alphaproteobacteria > Rhodobacterales > Rhodobacteraceae > Albidovulum > Albidovulum litorale. The sequence continues at coordinate 40,973 of NZ_JAOWKZ010000005.1, forward strand.
TGCGCATCGTCTTCCTGCAATATTCAAGCGACCCGGTCGTATTCTACGACCCCCGGTCGCTCTGGCGGGCGCCGCCCTGGATGCGGGATCCGTCGGCCGAGGACATGACGGAGCACTTCATCTTCATGCCCGTCGTGACGCAGTTCCAGCTGGCGCTCGACATGGCCCTGTCCTTTGGCGCGCCGCCCGGACACGGCCATGCCTACTTCGCGGAGGACTATATAGGGCCCTGGGTTCAGGTCACGGCACCCTCGGATTGGACACCCGAAGAAACACAACGGCTGAAGGCGCATTGCGATGTCGGCTACCAGCTCGGGTGCGCCAACCGGCAACCGTGATCTGGCGCGTCATGGCGCAGGTGCCCGGCTCTCGCGACGCCTGAAAACGGCCACGGCTGTCATTCGGGGGTTTCGACAAAATGCAAGACGGTGCGCCCGTCGAAATCCGTCATCACAAGACCCGCACCATAGCGCACGTAATCCGAAACCTGCGCGAGCGCCGCGAGGAAACGCCGCTCCTGCGCCTCTATCTCATAGGGGCAGGCCATCATGGTCCCGGCTATGTTTTCGAGAAAGGCAAGCCCGAGGCCGGATGGCTGCATCTGTCCCCGGAACCGATTGCAGCCTCCAAAGGCTGAGACATTCATCTCGTCGTCGATCATGAGCGTGGCCGGATCATCGTTGGGCCATGCTTGGCCAAAGACCTCCGTCACGGTCCAAGCCACACCCGAGATGCGGCGCGGCACCGCGACGTTCGTACCCGTGTCGGTCACCATTGTGAGCACGATATTGAACGCTGGTTGATCCGGCCCGGCCGGGAGCTCAAGCGTCTTGGTTGCACGGAACTGCTGCCGTCCATCCGGTGACAGGATACCCGGACTCACCGTCGACGCCCCGCGGGTCATAGCTCAGGGAAACGGTCATCGGGACTTCGGTCATCTCGAAACCCTGCGAAGCTATGGCACCGACGTGCCCGTCGGCGTTCACGACCTCAAGGAGCCGCACGTCGAGTTGCGCTACGGGGGAAACGCAATGCGTTCCCGAAAGGAAACCATCACCGAGAGCGTTTTCATCTGCGCCTCGGCGAATGTTGGGGCTGCCAAGAGCCACGAGAACAGTGACAGAACGCCGGAAAGCCCTCGCATGTTCTACATCCTTGCCCAAGCAACCCAGATTTTCGGAAACCGTTTCATTGTCCGCATATTCAAGTCTACGAGACTCATTTCGAGATGGGTAGCTTACTCGCGCCCGTTTTGGTTTCACGCAATACCGCATGCTGTAGCAAAAGCACAAAGGAAGGAGTTGCTCGCATGTTTGCGCCTGCGGCCGCATCACGGCGTAGTCGCTCAGTATCTCCTCGATCGCCGATCCCTCGGGCAGCAGAGCCAATTGCTGAGCCGCCCGCGCCTGGAACTCCCTGCTGTGTTCGACGACAGGCGTAAAGGCCCAGAGATTGCCAAGGTCGGAAGCGCCCGTTGCACAGTCGGTCAGCGAGATCGTCGCGAGAACGAGGACGACGCGCCGCCGCCTCGAGCATCCGTCGTCTTATGGACACCGCTCAAATCGACCTCCTTCTTTCCGACATCAATGTGTGGCCGTTCAGCGCTAAGGCGAGATCAATTCACTGGCCTGTTGACCATATGATCGTCAGGGAACTCGCATACGAAGGTTGATTGCTAAAGAGCGCGACGGGACGCGAAATCACGCGATCGAAACATGAACATATTTTGCACACGACTTTCCGCAAGCTCTTGAAATCCTGTCAAAATCGTTACCATCCATCACCGGACAAATTTTACTGCGGTCCGATAGCAGCTCTTTGGCCAAGTTCAGACCTCGTAGTTAGAGCAAAGATCGGCTGTTTCGAGAGCCGACCTGCGGCAGCGCAGAATAGAACACGGTTCTGGCTCCGCCGCGGTGTCCGCTTTTTGAACGTCGGCCCGACAGTCTCGCGACCGCAGCGAAAGTCGGCTTTCCCGAATTCCGAACGCTATTTTGCGGGCGCGGCGAACTTCCGGTTTCCGCCCTTCCGGTCGAATTGACTGGACTTCGTGCTGCGCCAGAGCGGTAGTGATACAGGCCCGATCGAAAGGGCCACGTCTCCGCCCGGGGTTGTCCGGGCTCATGTCAGTAGCAGGGGCAGGGCGCTCCTGTGACCTAAGACAGGAGATGACCATGACCACAGTGACCACCAACGCAAGACCCCGGCGCAAGGCTCTCGCGAAGCCACCCGCCGAACGTATCACCAAGAAGGGCCAATTGATCCGTATGCTCGGCAGCGCGGCGGGCGCCGATGTCGCTGCGATCAGCGCGAAGCTTGGCTGGCAGGCCCACACGGTCCGGGCGGCGCTGACCGGGCTGCGCAACGCCGGCCATGATGTCGTTGCCGAGAAGCCGGGGCAGGGGAAGCCAACCCGCTACCGGATCGTAGGAACGCCAGCCGCCACGGTGTCACCGGACCCCGCAGCCACGGATGCCCACGAGACCGCCGATGCCCGGTAAGGCCGATCCGGATCGCGCCAGGCTGCGGCAGGACTGGGAGGAGGCTTTCGGGTCTCCTCCGCCCGCCTATGCTTCGGTCGCCTTCCTGCGTAAGGCCATCGCCTATGAGGCGCAGGTGAAACGTCATGGCGGACTGCCTGCCGCCACCCGGCGCGCGCTCAGCCAGATTGCGTCGGGCAAGCCGGTCGAAGAGGCGGCGCGGAGACGGTTGCGGCCCGGCGCGCATCTGGTGCGGGACTGGAACGGGCGGAGCTACCAGGTCGAGGTGCAGGAGAAAGGCTTCCGGCTTGATGGCAGGACCTGGCCCTCGCTCTCGGCCATCGCGCGGCACATCACCGGCACTAGCTGGTCGGGACCGCGCTTCTTCGGACTCAATGATCGAACCGGAGGCAAGGGATGAAGAAGATCCGCTGCGCCATCTATACGCGGAAGAGCTCGGAAGAGGGGTTGGAGCAGGAATTCAACTCGCTCCATGCGCAGCGGGAAGCCTGTGCCGCCTATGTCGCCAGCCAGAAGGCGGAAGGCTGGGTGCTGCTGCCAACGCAATACGACGACGGCGGGATTTCGGGCGGCACGCTGGAGCGCCCGGCCATGCAGCAGCTTCTCGCCGATATCGATGGCGGGTTGGTCGATCAGATCGTGGTCTACAAGATCGACCGGCTCACCAGGTCGCTCGCCGACTTCGCGAAGATCGTCGAGCGGCTGGATGCAGCGGGGGCCTCCTTCGTCTCGGTGACGCAGAGCTTCAACACGGCAACCAGCATGGGGCGGCTGACGCTCAACATGCTCCTCAGCTTCGCGCAGTTCGAGCGCGAGGTGACGGCCGAGCGGATCAGGGACAAGATCGCGGCCTCCAAAAGGAAGGGGCTGTGGATGGGCGGCTATGTGCCTCTGGGTTACGACGCCGACGGGCGGACGCTCAAGATCAATCCCGAAGAGGCGAAGGCGGTGCGGACACTTTACGATCTCTACCGCGACTACGGCACGATCCGGGAGGTCAAAGTGGCTGCAGCGGTGCTGAGCCTTCGGTCCAAAAGCAGGACAAACGCGGGTGGCCGCATGCAGGGCGGGATCCCCTTTGATCGCGGTCACATCCATCACATCCTGACGAACCCGCTCTATGCCGGGAAGATCCGCCACAAGGGACAGGTCCATGATGGTCAGCACCCGGCCATCATCGACCCGGATGTTTGGAGGGCGGTGCAGGCGCAACTGACCGTCGAGGCAAGGAAACCCCGCGCCCGGAAGGCATCGTCCACTCGTTCGCTACTCTGCGGCAAGATTTATGATGAAACCGGCGACCGGTTCACGCCCTCGCATTCCCGGACCCGGGCCGGTGCACGGTTACGCTATTACATCTCTCACCGTTTGGCGGCGCGCAGCGGCGAGGCGGGTGTCTCCGGATGGCGGCTGCCAGCGGAAGAGCTGGAGGCTCGGGTCGAATCCATAGTCCGGGATCTGCTTGCTGATGCTTCCGTGCCTGCACGCCTCGTGACCGCGCCGGACACCGATGAGATCGCGACGCTGAGGTCCAGGCTGGTGGAGTTGAGCGGCGAGGCCGGTCGAGCGGATCTTCTGAACCTCATTGGCCGCATCGACATTGTGCCAGGGCACTTGATGCTCGAACTCGATGCAGCTGCGCTGGCCGGGCATCTGGCGCTGGACGTGGATCGGTTGGACGCAGATGCACTCGCGAAGTCAGTGCCGTTCCAGCTGCGCAAGCGGGGAGTGGAGACAAAGCTGGTGCTGGCCGATGCCCCCGCCGGGCGCGATGACACCCTGGTCCGCAACATCGCCCGCGCGCATCACTGGTTCGGGCAACTCCGGGCCGGGCGCAGCTTCGACGAGATCGCGGAGTCCGAGGGCACATCCAGGCGTCGCGTTCAGCAGATGATCGATCTCGCCTTCCTTGCCCCGGACATCATCCGCGATGTGCTCGACGGCAAGCAGCCGATCGGGTTTACCTCCGACTGGTGCCTGCGGCACGAGCTTCCGTCCGACTGGTCAGAGCAACGAACGCTGCTCGCTTCGCTCTGATTGTACCCTCTCACACCTCGTATCGCGAAAAGGCCGGACGCAGACTTTGGCCAATTTGAGCGTCCGTTCTCGCTGCCCTGGCGGTCTGTGCAAACGCCCCTGCCGCGCAAGTCGCGGAAAACGCGCGACTATCCGGGGTCAACCTCGCACCGTCTCGAATTGCGGAACTGGGTGGCTGGGGCGGTAGGATTCGAACCTACGGTGCGCGGTACCAAAAACCGGTGCCTTACCACTTGGCTACGCCCCAACGGTGCGGGTTCTTACCCAAGGCGGCTCTGCCCTGCAAGACCAAATTCGTCGAATTGTGCCGTTGTGCCTCGGGGTTTTCCGGTATACCGGCCCGCATGGAAACGACAGACGTCATAATCATCGGGGCCGGCGCTGCCGGAATGATGTGCGCGGTGGAGGCTGGGCGTCGTGGGCGGCGGGTGGTTGTTCTGGACCATGCCCGAAATCCGGGCGAGAAGATCCGGATTTCGGGCGGCGGCCGCTGCAATTTCACGAATCTGGAGGCTCCGCCTGAGCGGTTTCTTTCCGGCAATCCCCGGTTCGCGATCTCGGCCCTCAAACGCTTCACGCCTGCTGATTTCATATCCCGCGTCGATGCGGCGGGAATCGCCTGGCATGAAAAGACGCTCGGCCAGCTTTTCTGCGATGGCAGTGCGCGACAGATCGTCGATCTGCTGGTGCGCGACATGGTGGCGGCTGGCGTGGATCTGAGATTAGGGACCGGGATTTCGGCGGTTTCCCGCGATGGCGGGTTTCTGGTCGAAACCTCAGGCGGCACGATCCGGGCCGAAAGCCTTGTGCTGGCCACGGGGGGCAAGTCGATACCGAAGATGGGTGCAACGGGTTTTGCCTACAGGATCGCCGAACAGTTCGGGCTTGCCGTCACCGAAACCCGCCCGGCTTTGGTACCCTTGACGTTCGCGGAGCAAGATCTTGAGAAACTGCGCCCCCTTGCCGGGGTGTCGGTCGAGGCGCGCGTGACGCTTGGCCGGACCGCCTTCGAGGAGGGGCTTCTGTTCACCCATCGCGGTCTTTCTGGCCCGTCGATTCTTCAGATCAGTTCCTACTGGCGCGAGGGGGACAGCCTGACGGTCGATCTGGCGCGGGGCTGCGATGTTGCCGGCGCGTTGAAGGCGCAGCGGGGTGCGGGCGGGCGCATTGCGGTTCTGACAGCGCTTGGCCGGTATGTGCCTGAGAAGGTCGGCGACATGGTCCTTGAGGCGGCCGGGATTTCCGGGCGGCTTGCAGATCAGTCGAATTCCGTGCTCGATCGGATCGGCGATGCGGTGAACCGCTGGCAGGTCAAGCCGGTTGGGTCAGAGGGGTATCGCACCGCCGAGGTAACGCTGGGTGGGATCGATACGGGAGGGCTCGACGCGCGGACGATGGAGGCCCGCACCGTTCCGGGGCTCTATTTCATCGGCGAGGCGGTGGATGTGACCGGCTGGCTTGGTGGCTATAATTTTCAATGGGCCTGGTCGTCAGGATGGGCGGCGGGGCAGGCGGTGTAATCAGTCTGTCGGTGGCACTACACCCGCACTGGATCAGCCTTCGCAATCCGGTCGAGTGCCATCAGCGTGTCGATGAGTTTCGGCATCTGGTCGAGCGGGATCATGTTCGGCCCATCGGAAGGCGCGGTGTCGGGCGCTTCATGTGTCTCGATGAAAACCCCCGCGATGCCGAGGCTGACCGCGCAACGGGCCATGGCGGGGGCGTATTCGCGCTGGCCGCCGCTGGAACCGCCCTGACCGCCCGGTTGCTGCACCGAATGGGTTGCATCCATGATCACCGGGTAGCCGGTCTTGGCCATCCTCGGCAGCGAGCGCATGTCGGCGACCAGCGTATTGTAGCCGAAACTCGCGCCGCGTTCGGTCAGGAGGATGTTTTCATTGCCCGTGCTCGCGACCTTGGCCGCGACATTGTCCATGTCCCATGGTGCAAGAAACTGGCCCTTCTTGATGTTGATGACGCAGCCGGTTTCACCCGCCGCAAGCAGCAGGTCGGTCTGACGGCAGAGAAAGGCCGGGATCTGGATTACATCGACGACTTCGGCTGCGATACGCGCCTGTTCGGCATCATGGATATCGGTCAGGACCGGCATGCCGAGCGCCGTGCGCACGCCTTCGAGCACTTTAAGCCCCGCATCCATCCCGATTCCGCGCTTGCCTTTCAACGACGTGCGGTTCGCCTTGTCGTAGCTGGCCTTGAAGATGTACTGCGCCCCGGCCTTTGCGCAGGCCTCGGCCATCGTGCCGGCGATCATCTGCGCGTGATCGGCGCTTTCCAACTGGCAGGGACCCGCGATCACGGTCAGCACCCGGTCGTTGCCGACGGTCAGCCCGCCGACGGCCACTTCCTTCATCTCGGTCATCTCCGGCTCCTTACGAGGTCGCCTGTTCCCGCAGGATCGAGGCGGTCAGTGACATCACGAGGTAAATGCCACCGAAGATCAGAAAGGCCAAGACCGTGTTTTCGAAAGCGCGGGGATAGGTCGCCTCGTCCGGGGCGACCGGCCGGACGCTGGGTTCAAGATAGCGGACCTGACGATTGGCCTCGATCCGGGCGGTTTCAAGTTGTTGCAACGCCTGCGCCAGCATGAGTTGGCGGGTCTGCAGATCGGCCTCGGCGATCCTCAGCTTGCCGGTCACCTGCGCAAGTGAGACGCCGCCAGCGCCGCCTTCGGTCAATTGCGCCCGCAAGCCCGCGATCAGCTGTTCAAGCCGTTGAACATCGCCTTCCACACCCTTCACACGGGCCTGGTTGGGGCGGGCATTGTCCAAAAGCTGCTGCAGTTCCAGCCGCTTTTTTTGCAATTCAATTTCGAACCCGTTGATCTGGGTCATCACCGAACCGCTTTCGGTCGCCGGGTCGAGGATGCCCAATTCCTCCTGCAAGGCCAGCACGCGCTGCTGCGCTTCGCTTACCTTGCGTTCGGCATCGTCATAGCTGTCGCGTGCGCCCTGCATCTGATCCTCGCGCAGACGGGACGAAAGCTGGTCCACCTGCTCTTCGGCATAGCCGATCAGCGCCTCGGAGAAGGTCTGGCTGACATGGGGATCGGCGGCGATGATCTCCATCTTGATGATGCCTTCGGTCGGGTCGTAGCCGATCTTGACGTTGCGCTTGTAGAGTTTGTAAGCGGCCTCGTTCGTGGCGTCCGCGTCCAGCCGCTGCAGCGGGTCGATGGATGGCTGACTGAAATGCGCCTTGAAGCCATGGTCCTGATCGAGACGGAGCATGGCATCCCGCGATTGCAGATAGCCTTGGACGTTGATCGAATCCTGCGATGTGGCGAACTGTGTTCCCCGGAACATCGAGCCGATATTCGCAGCCTGCCCTTCGCTCTGCTGGATGATGAATTCGCTGTAGGTCGCGTAGAGGGGCGTCGCCAACTTGAAGTAGTACCAGCCGACGACGATCGTCGGTACCAGCACGAATGCGGCAAGCCGGGCAAGCAGCATCCTGAAGTTGCGGCGGCGGCGGCGGACGATATCGCGCTGAATCTGCTGGATCGCCGATGCGCGATCATCCTGCTCAAGGGGGCGGCCAGGAACGCCGGGCGGTTCGGGCAGGGTCTGCGGCAACTGAATGCGCCCTGCCTGATCCGGACCCGGCCGGTCGCCTTCGATGAGTTGCATGACCTGCGAAGGCTGGAACGGGTCGATCCCGCGTTTCCGCAACAATCGTACAGCGTCGAAATCGTCGGCCGCTTCGATGCCGTTTTTCTGGGCAACGCGCCGGGCGGTTCTGAGCTGGCGGCCGGTCAGCCCCTCGGCGCGAATTGCGGCCAGATCCTCAGCGGTACTTTTCGGTGCCGCGGGTTGTTCGGCCGTTGGAAACTTCTGATCGCCAAAACCGTCATCGGGCGGCGCGAGCGGTTCGGAAGCCGGTGTCGCCGGCGGCCGGTCACTGGGGCGAATACGAAACCTTTGGGCCTTAAGCATAGTCGTACATCCGTTTCGCTTCTTCCAGCGTGTCGAACATGTGCAGCCGACCGTGCCGCAATACAGCGGCGCTGCGGCAGAATTTTTCCAGCGTCCCGGCCTGATGCGACACGACGATCACCGTTGCGGTCTTGAGCCGGTCACGCAGTACCGTGCCCGCCTTGCGGTTAAATTCCACGTCCGTGGTGCCGGGCATGCCTTCATCGATCAGGTAGATATCAAATTCCATCGCGAGGAGAAGCGAGAACGTGAACCGCTGCTTCATCCCGGAACTGAATGTTCCGACCGGCATGTCGAAGTACTCCTCGATCCCGCAGAGCCAACGGCTGAACGCCTCCACATAGTCGGGGTCGAGCCCGTAGAGACGGGCAATGAACCGCGCGTTTTCGCGGGCGGTGTGCTTGCCGACAACGCCGCCCATGAAGCCAAGCGGGAAGGAAACGCGGCAGGATTTGCGAACGGTCCCCTCATCGGGTTTTTCCAGCCCTGCCATCATGTTGATGATCGTGGTCTTGCCCGCGCCGTTCTCGGCAAGGATGCCCAAAGAATTGCCTAGTTCAACGCGGAAGGACGCCTGATCAAGAATGACCTTGCGCTGTTTTCCGGTCCAGAAGGACTTGCTGACATTCTCGAATTCGAGCATCCGTTGGCCCTGGCGCTGCTCTGCCTGCCTGTATCGTTAGGCGATGATCGTTAACATAGCAGCTACAATCACATCTTGCCCGGATTATGGCGGCACAGGCGCATTTTAAAGGGCGCCCGTGCCGCAAATGTCAGCCGTTGACCTTCTCGACCCGGAAGGCCTTACCCGCAATGATGGACAGGACCGCCGCGCCGAAGGAGAAGAGCGCACCCATCTTGGCGGCATCCTGAACCGGTCCGGCCGGGAAGGCGACCGAGGCGACAAAGAGCGCAACGGTGAAGCCGATGGCGGCGACGAAACCGATTACGACGAGGTCGACCGACCGCATGCCCTGCGGCAGGCCGAGTTTCATCGGATAGGCGGCGAACCAGCCGAACAGGAAGATACCGACAGGCTTGCCGATGATCAGCCCCAGGAGCACCAGCCACGTCGGCTCGGCAATCGCCGAGAACTCCACGCCCGCGTTCAGAAGGCCGAAGAAGAACAGGACAAACTCCACCGGGTATTTCAGATGATGCTCGATCCAGTTCAAAAGGTCGGTGAGGTACTGTTCGGCCTCGGCGAAGATACCGAAGGCGCGATCAGCATGCGGGATCGCCGGCACGATGGGCAGAAGGCCAAGCGCGGGGTGGATGCCCGATTCCTGAAAACCGTACCAGCTCAGGCAGCCGGCGATGAGATAGGGCCAGAACGACAGCTTCTGCCGAACCCAGGTGGAGTTCGGGCGCAACTGGTTGCCCCGGTCAAGGCGACGCGGCAGCCAGTTGGCCAGCACGAAGACGGCAAAGGCCGCGCCGAAGGACAGGATCAGCCATTCCGGTGCAAGATCACCAGATGGATAGAAGATCGCCAGAATAATCAGTCCCGCCGCATCGTCGGCAATAGCCAGCAGCAGCAGGAAGCGGATCGCCGGGTGCCCGGCGCCAAAGACCATGCGGCCGACAAGGTAGGAAAACGCGATATCGGTGGCGGTGGGGATCGCCCAGCCACGGCTCACCGTCTCATAGACACCCAGAACGGCGGCAAGGCCAAGATACACGGCGATCGGGCCGAACATGCCGCCTGCGGTCGCGATCAGGGGCGTCATCGCCTTCTTGCCGCGAAGCGAGCCGTTTTCGAGGATGATCGCCTCCCACACTTCCTTCGCCGCGATGGCGAAGAAGAAGGCCATGCCGATGTCGTTGACGAGGTAGTGCAGCGTCAGCGTCCGGGTGATCTGGCCGCCTTCCTCATGCGCATGGCCGATGAAGAAGTGATCGACGATCACGAAGTCGACGAAGTGGTGGTAACTCGACGCGTCGATATTGGCCCATATGAGCGCGATCAGGGCCCCGGCGATCAACAGCAGAGAATAGTTGGTGACGTAATTCCAGACGCGATACATGCGCGTGCCCCCTCCCGCTTTGGCCCTGTTTTCCCGGACTTATCGGAAAACAGGTCTAGGAGCAACGGTTTGGAAGGCGTCAGGCGATGGCCTGCCAGACCAGCCCGGCGATGATGGAACCCACGAAGGCATAGCCGAGATAGGCGGCGAATATGCGGGGTTTCACCAGCGCCCAGACGGCGATAGCGGCGGGGATGCAGCTGACGCCGCCGGCCAGCATGAAACTCATCGCGGCCCCTTTCGACATGCCCTGTTCCAAAAGTGCGTCAACCAGTGGCACGGCGGCATAGCCGTTGAGATAGGCGGGTGCGCCGACCAGTGCGCCAAGCACGATGGGGCCGATCCCGCTGCCGCCAAGTACGCCCGCGATCCAGTCGGCGGGGATGTAGCGGATCATCACGGCCTCGACGGCATAGGCGAGCGTCAGCCATTTTAGAAGGAAAACGGCGTTTTCGGTGGCGGCCGAGCGGAATGTGTCGCGTCGGTCCGGATCACTCCAGAACCGCCAAACCGGCTTGCCCGACATGGGCTTTTCCGTGCCGCAGCAAGAGCTTCCGCAGGCCGGTGCCGGTTTCTTGCGAAGGGGATCGCGGAAGACCGGTGTTGCGGCAAAGGCCATCGTGCCGAACCCGCCCAACAGCCCAAGCCCGATCGCTGCGGCGGTTTTGGCGGCGGCGAAACCGAACCCGAGTGTGCCCGCCGTGATCGCGAACATCGCAGGATCCATCAATGGGGACGCCAGCCAGAAAGCCATAACAGCGCTCAGGGGCGCGCCGAGCGCGAGGAGGGCGGCGATGAAGGGGATGACCTCACAGGAACAGAAGGGCGCAAGCCCGCCCATCATCGCCGCCAGAACGATCATCCGCGTCTTACGGCCCTCGAAGGCGCGGGCGACAAGAGTCTCGGCCCCGGTCGCCTTCAGGTAGCCGATGGCAAGGACGGCGAAGGCGATGAATGGCGCGGTCGAAACAATCGCGCCACCAGTGAAGCGGATGGTTGGCCAAAGGGCATAAAGGTCGAAGAGCGCGACCGTGGCCAGCAGGACCGACAGTGCTATCCATGCGCCGTCGACGGGCAGGCGCGAATGGCTGTGGTCGTGCGAATGGGTGGTTTCAGCCATGGCGATGCCCCGGTTGGTTGCTGTCGGCGCAGCATTCGTTCAGAAGGAATTTCGACAGGGCCCGGACCTGTTCATAGGCCACTGCGGCGCAGATGATCGACCGTCCCTGTTTCGTCTGCGTCACCAAGCCGGCCTGAGCGAGGATCTTCATGTGATGGGTCAATGTCGATCCAGTCACACCCGCCCGTTCGCCCAGCGTGCCGATGGTCAGCCCGTCCGGCCCCGCGCGCACCAATGTACGCAGGACGGCGAGCCGTTGTTCGGAACCAAGCGCCGCGAAGGTCGAGGCGGCGATTTCGACGGAGAGGTCATCGGTGGTCACATGTTTCATGTTTCTAGAATTATCGAAATGACTGAGTCGCGCAAGGAAAATTTCGATGATTATCGAAATGATGTGATTGCGCCTTTTCCTCACCGGGTCGTCGCGGCAGAGTGCGGGCCATGGCTCTGACCGACGACATATCCGCCTGCCGCCTCTGCGCCGAGGATTTCGCGCGGACCGCAACGGCGCATGTACCGCGCCCGGTGGTCTGGTTCCGCCCTTCAGCGCGGGTCCTGATCGCCGGGCAAGCACCCGGCGCGCGGGTGCATGAGAGCGGTCGGCCTTTCACCGATCCGTCAGGCGACCGGCTGCGCGACTGGCTGGGGCTCGATCCGCAGGGCTTTTATGACCGCGAGACGGTGGCCATCGTGCCCATGGCCTTCTGCTTTCCGGGCTATGACGCCAAGGGGTCGGACCTGCCGCCGCCGAAACGCTGCGCCGCGCACTGGCATGCGCGGGTGATGGCAGGCCTGCCGAATGTCCGGATCCTCTTCCTTGTCGGGGGTTATGCCCATCGCTGGCATCTCGGCGCATCGGCCGTAAAAGGTGGCGTGACCGAGACCGTGAAACGCTGGCGCGACCATGCGCCGCGCGTCTTTCCCTTGCCTCACCCGTCCTGGCGCAATACCGGCTGGCTGAAACGCAACCCGTGGTTCGAGGCAGAGCTTCTGCCAGAGGCCCGCGCACGGCTGGCCGAGGTGCTGACCAGTGACTGAAACGATGCTTGACCGTGCCCATCGGGCGATGGAGGCCGCGCCAGGGGACGATGCGGCGCGGCTGAGATTCTATGAGCGGCTGGCCGATGCCGAGCTTTTCCTGCTGCTGGAAGCCGAACCCAAGGGCGAAACCGTCGCCCCGCAGGTCTTTCCCCTTGACGAGGGGCGGTTCGCGCTGGCCTTCGACACCGAGGAACGGCTGGCCGAATTCACCGGCGCGCCCGCGCCTTATGCCGCGCTGCCGGGCCGGGTGATCGCGCGGGCGCTGGCGGGGCAGGGTGTGGGGCTTGGCCTCAATCTCGGGGTTGCACCTTCAGCTTATCTGATGCCGACGGAGGCGCTCGGCTGGCTTGCGGGAACCCTCGATCACACACCCGATCAGGCCGAAGGTTGGATCGCCTCCGTCTCGGCCCCGCAGGGACTGCCCGAGGCGGTAGTGGCCGCACTGGATGCGAAACTCGCGGGGCTCGCCGGGCTCGCCCGCGCCGCGCATCTGGTCGCCGTCGGGTATGGCGACGCGCGGCGCGGCCATCTTCTGGCGTTCGAGGGCGCTGTGGAAGGGGCAGAGGCCGCGCTCGCCAAGGCGGTTTCGGAGGCTTTGGTCTTTTCGGGGATCGAGGCGGGCGAGATCGACGTGGCTTTCCCGGGCGCGGAAGACCCTCTCACCTTACGCATTGCCCGGGTTTCGTTACGGTTCGACTTGCCGGTGCCTGAGGCTGAGACCGTGCAGGTTGTCACTCCCGCCGCACCGGGCATGAATCCGGCACGTCCACCCAAACTCAAATAGGCCGGTCTGGCCGCTTTAATACCCGCGCGACCTGTCCACGAGGTGCAGGAATGGTTCGTCCGCCTCACCGCGCCGGATGTTCTCGGCAATGACTTGAGACGAACTCGAGGGCCGCGTGTCAGCGGCGATGTGCGGGGTCACGGTGACCTTCGGATGCGCCCAGAACGGATGGTCCGCCGGCAAGGGCTCGGTCCGGAAAACGTCGAGCGTGGCATGGCCAATCTGACCCGCATCAAGGGCAGCAAGCAGCGCGTTATCGTCGATCAGGGGCCCGCGCCCGGGATTTATGATCACCGCCCCTTTCGGCATCATCGCCAACCGCTCTGCATTTATCAGGTCGCGGGTCTCGTCCGTCAGCGGCAAAAGAAGAACAGCGATTTCGGCGCGTGAGAGGACATGTTTTAGCCCTGCCTCCTCCGAATGGCATTCGATACTGTCAATGGTCTTGGGGCTGCGGCTCCAGCCCATGACAGGGAAATTCAGAGCGGTCAGCGCCCGCGCCGAGGCCTGCCCCAGCTCACCAAGCCCCAGCATGGCAACCGGACGCTCGCGGGCCAAAGGCGGCAGTACCGAATTGCGCCAGACGCCATCCTGTCCATGGATATGGGCATCCATCCCCAGATGATGGCGCAGGACATGGCCAACCACGTATTCCACCATGCCTTCGGTCAGGCCCCAGTCGACCATGCGCGCAAGGGGCTGGGTCAGGGTCGGGTTGGTCACTAGACGCTCCACCCCCGCCCAGAGGTTCAGAACCGCCTTGCAGTTCACGTAAGGCCCGAAATCCTCGATGATCCCCCCCGGCGCGAAAACGATATAGTCGACCGAAAGAGGGTTATCGGCCCGGTCGGACATCGCGACGTCCAGCCCGGCTTCCGCAAAGGCGGTGTTCAGGGGATCTCGGTACTCTTCCCAGTTGGCGGGACCGGCGGCGAAGAAGACGGTTACGGGCATGTTACCTCGGACGGTGGATATGGGCGCTTTGCACAAGGCCGAACCCGGCCAGAAGGATGATCATCGCGGTTCCGCCATAAGAGACAAGCGGCAGGGGCACGCCGACGACCGGCATCAGCCCCGTCACCATCGACATGTTTACCATGAAGAACAGAAAGAAGGTGCTGCTGACCCCCAGTGTCAGAAGCGCCGAGAACCTGTCGCGGTTCGCCAGCGCCGACTGGATACAGAAGACAAGGATCAGCACGTAGAGCATGAGGAGCGAGAAGGCGCCGATAAAGCCGAATTCCTCTGCAAGCGTGGTGAAGATGAAGTCGGTGTGCTTTTCCGGCAGGAAGTTCAGCCGCGACTGGGTTCCCTGCATGAACCCTTTGCCCGCCCAGCCGCCAGAACCAAGCGCGATCTGCGCCTGCGTGATGTTGTAGCCCGCGCCGAGCGGATCGGCTGACGGGTCAAGGAAGGTGTCGATCCGGCGGAACTGGTAGTCCTTGATCAGTTGCCAGTCGGTGCCGCGGCTTTCGATCACGGTAAAGATCAGCGCCACGCCAAGCGCAATGACGGTGCCGAAATACCAAAGGCTGACGCCCGCGAGGAACATCACGATGCCCCCCCCGGCCAGAAGCAGGATTGCGGTGCCGAGATCGGGTTGCTTCAGGACGAGGAAGGTGGGCACAAGGATGATTGCGACGGGGATAATCACCCAAAGCGGATGCGACACCTTCTTGACGTCGAGCCAGTCGTAATACGCGGCCAGAAACATGACGAGCGCGATCTTCATTAGTTCCGAGGGTTGCAGGCGCAAGGGGCCGATTTCCAACCAGCGCTGTGCCCCCATGCCGATATCGCCGAAAAACTCCACCGCCACGAGCAGCAGTAGCGAACCGAGATAGGCGACGGCGGACACGTTGCGCCAGAACCAGATCGGTACGAATCCAATCATCAGCATGCCGACGATCCCGATCGCGAAACGCTTCATCTGCGGTTCGGCCCAGACCTCGATCCGGCCGCCAGCCACCGAATAAAGCATGAGAAAGCCGACCGAGGCGACAGCCGCCAGCAGCAGGACCAGAGGCCAGTTGACATGCAGGACCTTCCGCAGGCCCGACGGCACCGTCTTGACGTTGTACTCCAGATAACTCATGCGCGCGACCGCCCACCGC
This sequence comes from Albidovulum litorale, assembly GCF_025751495.1. GTDB lineage: Bacteria > Pseudomonadota > Alphaproteobacteria > Rhodobacterales > Rhodobacteraceae > Albidovulum > Albidovulum litorale. The sequence goes on from NZ_JAOWKZ010000005.1 coordinate 56,550, forward strand.
TGGGGCCTTCTGGGTCGAGAAGCTGCAGTTTCTCGCGCTCCGCCTCGATCCGGTTGCGCTGGTCGGCGGGATAGGCTGCAAGGGGGGGTGTCCCGCCATGAAGCGCCTGAAGCACGATATCGCGGGCGATGGGTGCCGCCGCCGTTGACCCGCCGCCGCCATGCTCGACCACGACCGAAACCGCGACCTTTGGCGCATCAAACGGCGCGTAGCAGACGTAAAGTGCGTGGTCGCGGCGTTCCCAGGGCAGGTCTTCATTGCGGAAAACCCCGCGCGCCCGTTCGGCAGCAGTGATGTTGCGGACCTGGCTGGTGCCGGTCTTGCCGGCCATCCGCATCGTATCGTCGACGATACGAGAGCGATAGGCGGTGCCGCTCTGCGAATTGGAGACGTCGAACAGGCCCTGGCGGACAGCGCGCAAAGCTGCATCACTGAGGCCCAGCGGCGGGGCCTCCGCCAGCGGCACGTCGACCCCATCGACGGCCCGAACCAGACGCGGTTCGATCGCGCGGCCGCTGGCCACCCTTGCCGTCATCACGGCAAGTTGCAGCGGAGAGGCCAGCACATAGCCCTGACCGATGCCGGAATTGAGCGTATCGCCGACAAGCCAGGACTTGCCATATTTCGCTAGTTTCCAGTTTTTGTCCGGTGCGAGCCCTTCGGAAATCGCCGACATCGGCAGATCGAAGCGGGTGCCGATCCCGAGTCGCCTAGCCATCTCGGCCATTTTGTCGATGCCAACGCGCTGGGCGACTTCGTAGTAATAGACGTCGCAGGACTTCTCCAGGCTCTCGGTCATGGCAACATAACCGTGGCCGCCACGTTTCCAGCAATGGAACCGGCGGTTGCCAAGCTGGGTATAGCCCGGGCAATAGACGGTTTCGCTGGGGCTGATGACACCCGCTTCCATTGCGGCCAGCGCGGTCACGATCTTGAAGGTTGAACCGGGCGGGTAGGCGCCCTGCACGGTCTTGTCAGCCAGCGGGCGGTGATCGTTTTCCGTCAGCGCCCGGTAATCGGGGCCGGAAATGCCGCGCACGAACAGGTTCGGGTCGAAGCTGGGCGAGGAGTTGATCGCGAGGATGTCGCCGTTCTGCACATCAATGACGACGGCGGCGGCACTTTCCGCGCCCAGACGGGCTTGTGCGTAGTTTTGCAGGCGGTGGTCGATCGTCATGCGGACATTTGCGCCGGGGTCGCCTTCCTGTCGCCCCAGTTCCCGCATGACCCGGCCCGAGGAGTTGACCTCAATCCGTCGCGAACCGGCCTTGCCGCGCAGGTCGGCCTCCAGCTTGGCCTCAACTCCGATCTTGCCAATCTGGAACCGCGGGATCTTCAGCAGTGGGTCCGGGTCCTCGATCTTCGACAGGTCGTAATCGCTGACCGGGCCGACATAGCCGAGGACATGGGCGAAATCGCCACCTTGCGGATAGAACCGTGAAAGTCCGACCTCGGTTGTGATCCCGGGAAGGGCAGGGGCGTTGACGGCAACGCGGGAAAACTCCTCCCAGCTCAGTCGGTCGGCGATGGTGATCGGCAGGGTGGGCGTGCGTGCGGCTTCTTTCAGCGTTCGCTCCCGGTCGTCATCAGTTAGCGGGATAAGCTGGGCCAGTTCGTCGAGAACCGCCGAGGTATCCCCCGCATCTTCCTGAATAACGGTGATGCGGTAGTTCTGCTCGTTGCCGGCGATCACCGTCCCGTTACGGTCCTGAATCAATCCCCTGGCGGGTGGCAGGAGGCGGACCTTGATCGAATTTTCCTCGGCAAGAAGCAGAAACTCGTCAGCTTGGTCGACCTGGAGGTACCGCATTCGGAAGGCCAGCGTGCCGACAAAGACCGCCTGAAGCGACCCGAGCAGCATCGCGCGTCGGCCAATGCGGCGGTGGCTTTCCTGTGCGTCGCGCGGAGAACGTCTCATATCCGGCGCCCCAAAGTATCGACCTCACCCGTTGCCGTCCTGCGGACCCCAAGGACGAAGAGAGTGGCCAGAACGATGAACGGATAGGCGACGATTGTGGTAATCACCTGAAGAATGACCGGTCCGAATTCTGCCTGCGGCACGAGGAACAGCGCAAGTATGAGCCAGTTCACGATTGCCATGGCCAGGATCAGGGCGCCGGTCACAGCCCATTCGACAACGAAGGGAAGATCACGCAACAGTGCCTCGCGGGATCGCAGGAATTCCGTGCCCAGAAGCACGATCAGCGCCCAGAGGCCCGGTGGCCGCATCGCGAGGATGTCTTCGATCAGAAAGACGATCACAATCAGCAGCGCAGGCGCATAGTCGGGGCGCCGATGAACCCAGGCCAGCGCGAGACACAAGATTAGATCGGGCCCCGGAAACCTCGCGGGCAGGGCGCTCAGCGGCAGGAGCCGCACGAAAAGGACCGCTGCGGCAAGGGCAAGGAACAGGCTGCGATAGCTGAACCTGGAGGCGGCGGCCGGATCAACCATCTCCGGCCTCCGCTGGTGCCGGGGTCTCCGCAGCCTCTGTATCCGGCGCAATAGGTGGCGGGATCAGGCGGCCCGCCTCGGTAATCTGTTCGGCCGGGTGACTGCGCAGGACCCGAAGGAAGTTCAGCCGCTCGTAGTCAGCGGCAAGCGCCACGCGAAGCCGCTGGTCGGTGCCAAGCGTGACCTGCCCGACGAGCAGCCCTGCCGGAAAGACCCCGCCATCGCCCGAGGAAATCACCCGGTCGCCGGGGCGGACCTGTTCCGGCGCTTCCAGAAACTCAACCGGCGGAGAGTGGGAATTGTCCCCCACGAGCATCGCCTTCTGGCCCGAGGGCTGGATCACGACCGGGATGCGGCTCGATGCGTCGGTCAGAAGTATCACCCGAGCGGTGGTCTGGCCGACACCCGAGATGCGACCGACGAGGCCCAGCCCGTCCATGGTCGCCCAGCCATCGACGATCCCGTCGCGCGATCCGACATTCAGAAGAACAGACTGGCGGAAGGGCGACCCGGCATCGGCCAGCACGACACCCGAAACCGAGGTCAGTTTCGGGTCGAGCCGGACCTGGTTTTGCGCCAATAGCTTGGCGTTTTGCTGCTCTAGCTGAACGGCGGCTTCTTTCCAGGCCTTCATCTGCTGCAATTCGCGGCGCAGTTCCTGGTTCTGGTCATAAAGCGCGGCGTAGGACTGGAACCCGTCGACCATATCCATGAACTTGGTCACCGGCACCAGCGCCCATTCCATGTTCGGCACGACCCGGTCGATGACGGCCGCGCGGAACCGTTCAACGCGTGGGCTGTCGATGCGCCAGATCAGGAAGATGACGGCTAGCAGGAAGATAAGCGCAGAGACCAGCACCCGGCGCAGCGGGCGCTTGAATTCGGCTTCGGTGTTGCGGTCTCGTGCCACAGTCGGCCTCGTCGTCGGGCGCTGGGGTCAGGTCTCAGCTGTCGTAATCTATCACATGCCGGAGTTGTTTTTCATATTCCAGTGCCTTGCCGGTGCCGAGGGCAACACAATTCAGGCACTGGTCGGCGATGGAGATCGAGAGGCCGGTCTGTTCGCGAAGCGCGAGGTCAAGCTCGCCCAAAAGCGCGCCGCCGCCGGTCAGCATCACGCCACGATCGACGATATCGGCGGCCAGATCGGGGGGCGTCGCTTCCAGCGCGATCATCACCGCCTCGCAGATCGCCTGCACAGGTTCGGCCAGAGCTTCGGCGATCTGGGCCTGGTTGATCTCCACTTCCTTCGGTACGCCGTTCAGCAGGTCGCGGCCGCGGATCTGCATGCTGGCGCCACGACCGTCGTCCGGCATACGTGCCGTGCCAATGGAGGTCTTGATGCGCTCGGCCGTGCTTTCGCCGATCAGAAGGTTCTGCTGGCGGCGCAGGTGGCTGATGATCGCCTCATCCATGCGGTCGCCGCCGACGCGGACCGAGCGGGCATAGACGATGTCGCCGAGCGAGAGCACCGCAACCTCGGTCGTGCCGCCACCGATATCGACGACCATGGAGCCGGTCGGATCGGTGATCGGCATCCCCGCGCCGATGGCCGCCGCGATCGGTTCGGCGATGAGCCCCGCGCGCCGCGCGCCAGCCGATAGGACCGACTGCCGGATAGCCCGCTTCTCGACCGGGGTGGCGCCGTGCGGCACACAGACGATGATCTTCGGCTTGGAGAAGGTGGTGCGGCGATGGACCTTGCGGATGAAGTGCTTGATCATCTCCTCGGCGACGTCGAAATCGGCGATGACGCCTTCACGCATCGGCCGGATCGCCTCGATGGAACCCGGGGTGCGGCCCAGCATCAGTTTCGCATCCTCGCCTACGGCCAGAACCTGTTTCTTGCCGTCCTTGACATGATAGGCCACGACCGAAGGCTCATTGAGGATGATCCCCTTGCCCTTCACATAGACGAGCGTGTTCGCCGTCCCCAGGTCGATCGCCATATCGGCCGAAAACAGCCCACCCCAACTTGCCATCGTTCTTCCCACTCCAAACAGATTGCGGCCCGCGACTCGGGGGACGCAGGCCGGTAACCCTTATAGGCGTGGGCGGTAAAATGCGAAAGGGGGCGGCGGAATGCGTATTGCAGCATTCCGCCATGCTTCACTTATCGAACATTTTTAGCTGAATTAGCGGTTATGGCCGTACAAAATTTTCACGAAACCGACTTTAACTCTTCCGGCTTGGTCTTGGCCCGTCTCACGATCAGGTTGTTCAGCGCGCTGACATAGGCCTTGGCGCTGGCCACGACCGTATCGGTATCCGACGACTGGCCGGTGACGATCTTGCCGTCTTCCTCCAGCCGGACCGACACTGTCGCCTGCGCATCCGTGCCCTCCGTCACCGCATGGACCTGATAGAGCGCGAGCCGCGCGTTGTGTGGGAAGATCCGCTTGATGGCGTTGAACGTGGCGTCGACGGGGCCGTCACCCTGCGCCGTCACTTGCTGATCCTTGCCCTCGACGGTCAGGATGAGGTCGGCCGATTGCGGTGCCTCGGTGCCGCAAATCACGCGCAGGAACTTGACCTGCATATGGTCCCCGGCACCCTCGGATGCCTGATCGCTCATCAGCGCGATGATGTCCTCATCATAGACTTCCTTCTTGCGGTCAGCGAGTGCCTTGAACCGCACGAAGACGTCGTTGAGCTGGTTGTCGGCGAGGTCATAGCCGAGATCGTTCAGTTTCGACCGCAAGGCGGCGCGGCCCGAATGCTTGCCCAGCGGCAGCGAGGTTCCGGCGAGGCCGATATCCTGCGGCCGCATGATCTCGAACGTCTCGGCGTTCTTCAGCATCCCGTCCTGATGGATGCCGCTTTCATGGGCAAAGGCGTTCTTGCCGACGATGGCCTTGTTGTACTGCACCGGAAAGCCCGAGACGGCGGCGACGCGGCGCGAGATGTTCATGATCTTCGTCGTGTCGATCTGCGTGTAAAACGGCATGATATCGTTGCGGACCTTCAGGGCCATCACGACCTCTTCCAGCGCCGTATTACCCGCGCGTTCACCCAAGCCGTTGATCGTGCATTCGATCTGCCGCGCACCCGCCTCGACCGCGGCCAGCGCATTGGCCGTCGCCATGCCGAGGTCGTTGTGGCAATGGGTGGCGAAGACGACCTCATCGGCGCCGGGCACCTTGTCGATCAGCATGCGGATCAGGTCGGCGCTTTCGCGCGGCGCGGTATAGCCGACCGTATCGGGGATGTTGATCGTCGTGGCGCCCGCCCTGATCGCGATTTCCACCACGCGGCAGAGGTAATCGTGCTCGGTCCGCGTGGCATCCATCGGCGACCACTGGACGTTGTCGCAGAGGTTGCGGGCATGGGTCACGGTGTCGTGGATGCGTTCGGCCATCTGGTCCATGTCCAGATTGGGGATGGCGCGGTGCAGGGGCGAGGTGCCGATGAAGGTGTGAATTCGGGGCCGTTTCGCGTGTTTCACCGCTTCCCAGCAGCGGTCGATATCCTTGAAGTTGGCGCGCGCGAGGCCGCAGATCACGGCCTGTTTCGCCTGTCTGGCGATCGCCGTGACGGCCTCGAAATCCCCCTCCGAGGCAATCGGGAACCCGGCCTCGATGATATCAACGCCCATCTCGTCGAGCATCTCGGCAATTTCGAGTTTTTCCTCGTGTGTCATCGTCGCGCCGGGCGATTGTTCCCCGTCGCGCAGCGTCGTGTCGAAGATCACCACACGGTCTTGCTTGGTCTTTTCGGTCATTGTCCTGATCTCACTTGTCTACCTTAGCTTTGCCTGGCGCAGGGTCACCTCTGAGCGGTCGCGCCGGGTGGCACGCTCAGAGGCGGCTAAGGAGGAGAAGGGCACGAAGTGACCGGGCGCGCGATGCACCTTGGGCGGTCGTGATATGAAAGCTCCGTGTCATGGGGCGTGACTATAGCGATGGAGGGAGAAAGGAAAAGCGGAAATTTCGGGCGGTTGGATCAAGGCTGCAAGGTGGTATTCAAACCACCCCCGCCCGGGGCAGGCATGGGTCAGCAAACCGTCGGCCAAGTGTCGGCAAAACGTATGGCAACCGCGTGCGGTCAGTTCGCGGTCCCGGTCGCCTCCGGCTCCGCCGCGGCGGGCTCATCGGGCGGCGGTTCGGTCGCGTCCGCGGGCGGTGCTTCCGGGGCGGGGCCGGTCAGCGCGCCACCGGTCCAGGTGCCCGAGGCGACCTCGCCCGTTGCGTAGCGGAGGACACCTTCGCCCTCGCGCTGACCGTCGACAAACGCGCCTTCATAGACATCGCCGTTCGAATAGGTCGCAACCCCCTGTCCATGCATGCGCCCCGCCTGCCAGTCGCCGGAATAGCGGAACCCGTCCGGCATCACGATTTCACCCGTGCCATGGCGCCGGTCATTCTCGAACTGGCCGGTATAGACCGCCCCGTCGGCATAGGTCGCGGTGCCCTGACCGCTGCGCACACCCTCAGCCCAGTCGCCAGTATAGGCCTGGCCGCTGGGATAGGTCATCGTACCCTGACCATGGTATTTGCCGTCCTTGAAGCCACCTTCATAGACCCGGCCGTCGGGCAGGCGCTTGGTGCCGCTTGCGCCGATCGCGCCATTGGCCCAGGCACCGGTAAAGCTGACGCCATCGGGGGCGGTGATCGTGCCGATCCCCTCGAAGTGATTGTCGCGGAACGCACCCTCATAGACCGTACCGTCGGGATAGGTCGCCTTGCCGTTACCCTGCTTGCGGCCTTCGACCCAGTCGCCTTCGTAGCTGTAGCCGTTCGCGTCGCGCTGCGTCCCCTTCCCGTGGAAGAGATCGTTCGCGAAACCGCCTTCGTAACTGCTGCCATTGGCATAGTTCGCCCGGCCGCTGCCGTCGCGCTTGCCGTTCACAAACCCGCCTTCATAGGATGAGCCGTCGGGACGGGTGATCTTTCCCATGCCGTTCAGCCTGCCCCCAGCCCAGTTGCCCTCATAGACGGTGCCATCCGTTCGGATAAGCTTGCCCTGTCCGGCCATCTTGCCCGCAAGCATGTCGCCCTCATAGGTCGAGCCGTCCGGGAAGGTGATCTTGCCAGTGCCTTGGTTGACGCCCTCGACCCAGTCGCCTTCATAGGTCCAGCCGCTGGGATAGCGGAGCGTGCCCTTGCCATGCGGCCGTCCCTTCGCAAATGCGCCCTCATAGATCGAACCGTCGAAGTATTCGAGCCGGCCCTGACCTTCGATCGCGCCTTCAACCCAGTCGCCTTCAAAGCTGCCGCCATTGGCGAAGGTCATCTTGCCCTTTCCATGCGGCTGGCCTTTGACGAAAGCGCCTTCGTAGACCGAGCCATTGACATATCTCAGCCTGCCCTGGCCGAGAATCTCGCCCTCGACCCAGTCGCCAGAATATTCGTACCCGTCCGGAAGGCTGTAGGTGCCGTGACCATGTTGCTTGCCGTCCTTGAACGTGCCCTCGTAGATGCCGCCGTTCTCATATTCCTTGACGATGGTTTCCTGCGCCGTGGCCGTTCCGGCCGCGCCGATGGTCATCATCACCAGAAAAGCCGGTATTCCAGAACCGCCGCGCAGCATGGTTGACCTCGCCCTGCAATCGCCGACCGGACCACCGCAACGCCGAAAGCTCGGCCGGTCGCGTCATCGGCACCCGTTCCGGAGCCTAATTGCCCGGCCCTGTTGTGACAACCCGGCGCAGATGACGTCGTGCCGCCTTGGGTTCCGCCGGTGGCTTTCCCTCGGCGGCAGGTCTGGTAAGACAGGAGGCAAAATACCGGGAAAACGCATGTCCGAAACCTTTCGCCTGACACTGGCACAGCTCAATCCGACTGTCGGCGCCCTTGCGGCCAATGCCGCCAAGGCCCGTGCCGCCTGGGAACAGGGCCGCGCCGCCGGGGCGGACATGGTCGCGCTGACCGAGATGTTCATCACCGGCTATCAGACGCAGGATCTGGTGCTGAAACCGGCCTTTGTCGATGCGGCGATGGACGAGATTGACAGGTTGGCCGGCGCCTGTGCCGACGGGCCGCTTCTGGGCATCGGCGGGCCGTACCGCGACGCGAGCGGCCTTTACAACGCCTACTATGTGCTGAAGGACGGCAAGGTCGCGGCGCGGATTCTGAAACATCATCTTCCGAACGAAAACGTCTTTGACGAAGAGCGGCTTTTTACATCCGCCCCGGTCAGCGGCCCCTATGCCGTGGGGCCGGTCCGTATCGGCACCCCCATCTGCGAGGATGCATGGTTCGACGATGTGACCGAGACGCTGGCCGAGACCGGGGCCGAGATCCTGCTGGTGCCCAACGGGTCGCCCTATTACCGCAACAAATATGACGTGCGGGTCAATGTGATGGTGGCGCGTGTCATCGAAACGCAACTGCCTATCGTCTATCTCAACATGGTCGGCGGGCAGGACGATCAGGTCTTTGACGGCGGCAGTTTCGTGCTGAATCCCAGCGCGGAACTGGCCGCGCAATTTCCGGTCTTCGACGAATGCATCCGGCATGTGGATTTCGAGAAGGGCGAGGAGGGCTGGCAGGCGGTCCGGACCGAGCTTGATGCCCGCCCCGATGAATGGGAGCAGGACTACCGCGCGATGGTGCAGGGCTTGCGCGACTATCTTGGCAAAACCGGGTTCGGCAAGGTGTTGCTCGGGCTGTCCGGCGGAGTGGATTCGGCGCTTGTGGCCACCATCGCCGCCGATGCAGTGGGGTCGGAGAATGTCCGCTGTGTCATGCTGCCTTCGGAATACACCTCCACCCATTCTCTGGAGGATGCGGGCAGCGTGGCGAAGGCGCTGGGCTGCCGGCTGGATACGATCCCGATATCCGGTCCCCGCGCGGCGGTGACAGAGGCCTTGGCACCCTTGTTCGAGGGGACGGAGCCCGGCCTGACGGAGGAGAATATCCAGTCGCGGTTGCGCGGTCTGCTGCTCATGGCATTGTCGAACAAGTTTGGCGAGATGCTGCTGACAACGGGCAACAAGTCCGAGGTCGCGGTGGGCTATGCCACGATCTACGGCGACATGGCGGGGGGCTATAACCCGCTGAAAGACCTCTACAAGATGCGGGTTTTCGAGACCTGCCGCTGGCGCAACGCCAACCACCGGGTCTGGATGATGGGTCCGGCGGGTGAGGTCATTCCGGCACGTGTCATCGACAAGCCGCCTTCGGCGGAACTCCGGCCCGACCAAAAAGACGAGGACAGCCTGCCGCCCTATGCGGTTCTGGATGCGGTTTTGGAACGGCTGGTGGACCGTGACCAGTCCGTGGCTGAGGTTGTCGCGGCGGGGTTTGACCGCGACATGGTGAAGAAGGTGGAGCGGCTGATTTATCTCAGCGAATACAAGCGTTTTCAGTCCTCACCGGGGCCCCGGCTGACGCGCAAGGCCTTTTGGCTCGACCGGCGCTATCCGATCGTGAACCGCTGGCGCGACGAGGGCTAAGAGGTCTGCTGGTACGGTCGGCTCAGCACCGCTATGCTGGGTCTCAGAATGACCCGAACGGAAAACAAGACCCGCGCGACGGGGCAGTCCGTCGCCGCGTTTCTTGCTGCGGTGGAACCCGACCGCCGCAGGTCGGATGCAAAACGCCTCGATGCGATCTTTCGCCGGGTGACGGGGTTCGGGCCGGTGATGTGGGGCCCGTCGATCATTGGCTATGGCCGTTATCACTACCGCTATGCGACGGGTCGCGAGGGGGATTATCTTGCCACCGGATTTTCGCCGCGAAAGGCGGGGCTGACGATCTATATCATGCCGGGCTATACGGATTTCAGTCCGATCCTGAAGGATCTGGGCAAGCACCGGATTGGAAAATCCTGCCTTTATATCAACAAGCTGGCGGATATTGACGAGGAGATCTTGAGGCGGCTGATCCGGGCGGGTCTGGATGATCTGGCGTCGCATTGGCCGGTTGAGCCCTAAGAGAAAATTCGACTACCATCAACAGGGTCTGGACGCGCCAATTCTTGCAACGGATCTAGGGGAGACCGGAATGAAATGCTTTTTGTCGAGGCTCGCACTGTTCTGCCTGCTGTGCATTCCGTGTACTGCTTTTGCTCAGGATATCCGCACCGAACAGGTGCATTTCGCGGCGGGGGCAAGCGGCACCACGATCCGCGACCAGATTGTTGGATATGAATCGGTCTCCTACATCGTCGGCGCCGAGGCGGGTCAGAAGATGACGGTGGCGCTCGCGCCTTCGAACCTTGCGACCTATTTCAACGTCTATGCGCCCGGCAGCGGTCCGGGAGGCCAGGCAATCGCAAACAGCGGAATGACCGGTGCCGGTGTTCCCGATCTCAATCGCTTCGAAGCGGCATTGCCGGCCTCAGGCAACTATACGATTTCGGTCTACATGATGCGGGCTGCCGCCCGGCGCGGTGAGCGGTCGGACTTCACGCTCGACATCGCGATCACCGGCGCGACCGGAGAGGTGGTTCAGGGCGACTATGCGGACGGGCTTGCGGGCGGGCCGGATTTTTACGCGGTGAAAACGTCGGGCAGCGGGCTGAATCTTCGTGCGGAACCTTCGGCGGGGGCCGCGCTTGTCACGCTTCTGGCGAACGGCACGAACCTCCGCAATCTCGGCTGCCGCATGGCCGAGGGGCGCCGGTGGTGCCGGGTGGCGACGCTGGCAGACCCCGGTTACGAGGGATGGGCGGCCGGGGAGTTTCTGATCGAGGGCAGCGGAGACGCGTCGGCCTCGGCACTGCCATTGTCGAACGCCGACATGCCGAGTGCCGCAGATCAGGCTTGTTTGCAGGCGGTAACAGCCGAGACAGGCAACCCCGATGTGGTTCTGCTCTCATCCAGCTATTCCGAGGCCGGAACCGAGGTCATCGTCGGCGTCGGGCCGCAGCAGGCGCGCTGGCAATGCATCGCCTATTCCGACGGGTCGACTACGAGACCAATGTCGCTGACGGACGAGGGGGCGCTGTGACCCGGCGGGGCATCCAGCGCCGTTCAATCGGCCAACCCTCGTAAGGTGGGTTTGAACCCACCTTAATTTCATGAGGTTTCAGACGGGCCCCACCGGACACTCCGCGATCAGACGACGGAAGTCTTGGCGGCGGCAAAGGTCCGTTGCCTCGGTCATGACCGCCGCCGATGCTGCGGCCATGCCCTCCTGTAGGGCGCGGGGCAGGGGGCGGTTATTGGCCAGTGCGAGCGTGAAGGCGGCGACAAAGCTGTCGCCCGCGCCGACCTTGCTTTTCACTGGTACCTCGGCGGCTTTGGCGAACCAGCGTTCGTCCTCGCTGGCCAGCACCGATCCGTCCGCCCCTCTCGCGATGATCACGATCCTGGCCGCGCCCCGTCGCACGAGGGCTTCGGCGAAATCGGCGCTGTCGCCTCTTGTCTTCAGATGCCCGCCCGCCAGCGCCTCGGCTTCGGCCTCATCCATGCGCAGTACATGGGCGGGCCGGGCGGGGGCGGCTGCGCGGGTCAGCGTCGTACCTGAGGTATCAAGGACAAGACGTGCGGCCTTGCGGTCCAACGACCGGGTCAGGCGGGCGGGAAGGTCGTCAGGCAGGCCCGGCGGCAGGCTGCCGGAAAGGACGACGAGCGCGCCTTCAGGTGCTGCATCGGCGATGGCTGACATGACGGCCTTGCCCTGCCGGGCGGTCCAGACCGGGCCGGGCAGGACGAAGCGATATTGACCGCCAGTGGCCCGGTCTGTGACCGAAAGGCTTTCCCTTGTCTCGCCCGGGGCGGGGTAGGGATGGGTCACGATGTTCTCGGCGGCGAGTGCTGTGGAGAGACGCTCACCCGTCGCGCCGCCGAGCGCCACGAAGGCGGTTGAGGCGCCACCCAGCCGGGCAATCACCCGGCTGACATTGATGCCGCCGCCGCCGGGGTCCACCTGCGGAATATCGCAGCGCAGCTTCGGCCCCGGACGGACCGCGTCGGCCGCAGTGGCGATATCAAGCGCGGGGTTGAGGGTTACGGTCAGGATCGGGGTCATGGGCCTACATCATTTCCCCGACCCTGACCGCAAATCCGCCACCCGGCAAGGGGCGGCGGCGTTCGGTTTCAGCCAAGCATAAGCTGATATGAGGACGGCACATAGCGGAATCCGTCGCCATCGGCCTCGACGAAGCCGGTGGCGGGGAAGGGCATGTGATAGCCGATGAAAGGCAGCCGGTCGGCGGCGATCATGCCGAGCATCTTGCGGCGGGTCTGAGCCGCGGCGACCTTATCCATGTCGAACTTCACCTCCCAGTCGGGTTTGGCGAGTGACCAGACATAGTGGTTGGCGGTATCGGCGATCAGCACCAGCCCCTTGCCGCCGCTTTCGATCATGTAACCCATATGGCCCGGCGTATGGCCATGCGCGGCAATCGCGGTGATGCCGGAGGCGACGCTGCCGCCATCGTCGAGGAAGGTGAACTTGTCATTGAGCGGCCTGACCTTGCCGTCGAAGCCCTCGTTCCCTGCCGCCGACCAGTGATTGTGCTCGGTTGATCCGGTGACGTAACGGGCGTTTGGGAAGGTGTCGCCAGCCTCCGAGTTCAGCCCGCCGATATGGTCGCCATGCATATGTGTGATGACGACTGTATCGACCTGATCGGGCGTGTATCCGGCGGCTGCCAGCGCGGCGGTGATGCCTTCGGCATTGAGCCCGGTGTCAAAGAGAACCAGTTCGGACCCTGTGTTTACGACGGTCGGCGTGATGAAGAACTGGGCGATATTGGCCGGGATATGCGCTGCGTCAGAGACGGTGGCGAAATCCTCGGCGCTCACATTCATGCCGAACATCGTCTGCGGTTCGTCCACCTTTCTGGTCCCGGCGAGGAGCGTCGTCACCTCGAAATCGCCGTGCTTGAAGCGGCTGAAAAGCGGTGTGGTCGTGCCTTTCATTTCAGCCCCGGCGCGAGCAGGTGTAGCGGCAAGGGCAACAAGCGGTGCGGCGGCCCCGGCCAGCAGAGCGTGACGACGGGTAAGATTGGTGGTCATGGCAGCCTCTCTCTTCGATTCAAAAAAACCTAAGTCAACGCAGGCGTCGCCGGCATCAGATTCTTGTGTTGTAACGGTCGCGCGGCTGCGTTTGACGCGCTGGTCATCGTGACATGAGATATTCCGCAACAGCCTGATATGCGGGCAGCGATGTCGGATCGATAAAGCCGTTCTGCGCCTGCGGGAACGAGGCGAACCGGACGAGAACCATATCGGCTGTCGGATCGACATAGATCGTCTGCCCGTGAACGCCGCGTGCTGCAAAGGCGCCGTGATCGTTGTGGAAGACCCACCACTGGCTGGTGTAGCTGCCATTCGGGATCGTGGGGAAGCCCGCGAACTTTGCCGGGTCCCCGCCGGCGCGGATATTGTCCACGACATCGGCCGGGAAAAGGCGCTCGCCGTTGATCTCGCCCGCGTTCAGCATCAGCAGACCGAGCCGGCCGAGGTCGCGCAGGCCGGCCGAAATGCCGCCGCCAGCGAAGGGCACGCCCTTGCCGTCGACCGTCTGGTAGGCGTCCTGTTCGGCACCCATGCGCCGCCAGAGCCGTTCAGAGGCAAGCTCGGTCACTGACTTGCCCGTGACGCGGCTGATCATCCAGCCGAGCATATCGGAGTTAATGGTCTTGTAGTGGAACTGATCGCCGTGATTGCCCTCGGGCTTCACCTGCTGAAGGTATTCCCAATACCCGTCCGGGCCCTCATAACCTTCGGGCTTGGGCAACGGACTTGCCGCCCTGGAATAAAGCCAGATGTCGGCATTGGGGTCGGAGTAGTTTTCCGAATACTGGACGCCGGTCGTCATATCCATGACTTCCCGTACGGTCGCGGTGGCAAAGGCGCTGTCGCCGATCTCGGGGATGATGTCGCGGACCAGTGCCGTATCGTCGAGAACACCCTCGGCCACAAGGATCTCTCCCAGAAGGCCGGTGACGGACTTGGTCATCGACATCGCCGCGTGCTTGCCGTCCTCGGCGAGGCAGCCGAAATAGCGTTCGTAGACCACGCGGTCCTTGTGCAGAATGAGGATGCCGTCGGTGTAGTTGGCGTAGAGAGATTGCTCCCACGTCATCGGCGCGTCGCCATCGATCGGGGTGAAGGTCAGTGCATCAATTTCACGCGCTGTCTCGGCGAACTCGGCGGGCGTCAGATAGTCGAGCGGTACCGGTGCGCCGAGGCCGCGGCTGACTTCTTCGGTCGGCAGGAACTCGCGCAGGTGGCAGACCGACCAGCGCAACTTGGGAAAGCTGAAAAAGTTTGAGTCCGGCTGGGTGATGAGCTTGTCCGGCGGCGGTGGGAAACCTTCCATCCAGCCCATGACCCGCGGGTCCGAGTCCTGGGCCGAAAGCGGCGCGTTCTGGGCCGTGGCCATTGACGTCACGCTCATACCGAAACTGACCGCGATCAGAGCTGCCTTAGAAATTGAAGACGACATTTACGAATCCTCCAGTCCACGGGTCAGCGTTTTGGCCGATGACGTTGTCTATCCCCGTACCTGGGAAGGAGACGGAAGCGCCGGCCGTCAGAAAAGTGTTTCGGTTGATGATGCGGCTGTATTCAAGGAAGATGTCATCAGCGAGATGCGCATCCGTCACGCCTGACACAACATTTCCGTTGATGTCCACACGGGTCGCCTGGCCGAACTGGACAGGGCTGTTCAACTCGTTCGCCCGGATGTGCGCGTACCGCAGTGTCAGGGTATCCTGCCGTGTCGGCTGGACCCTGAGTGCCAGCGTGAGCGCGTTCGCGTTCGAGTTGATAAAGGTCGAGGCCGATTTGGACCCTGTCGCCCAAGCGCTGGGGCTGCCCTGATAGTAGAGCGGATCGAACCGTTCGAGTTTCGACGTGTTCGGATCATCCCCCGAAAAGGTCTGGTAGCCCAGTGTGAGGTTTGGCGACCATGGCAAGCCTGCAAACGTATAGCCGGCCGTAAGGCGACCGGCCCAGGCCTCCATGTCGATCCGGTCATTCCATTGGTAGGCGAGGTCGCTCGTAAAGGTCCAGTTTTCCAGGCCGCCTGAGAAAGGGTTCGTCTTGGCGTAAATGTTCAGGGTCTTGGTGTCTTCCCGAGCGCCGGGCGTTACCGTGGGCGCGCCAACGCCGCCGGGTGCTGCCTGAGGGTACGGAGAGTCGGATTTGAGCACGTCCACGAATGTGGCCCCGAGATAACCGCCCCTTGGGTCATCCATGCGCAGATCGACACCTGCGAGTTGGTTGCCGCCGTCGGTGGATGGCAACTCGTTCGGGTCCAGATAGAACGCCGTCCCGGTGACGTTCCCGTAGGTCAGGCGTCCGATTGCGGCCATTTCCCAGGCCTTGCGTGGGCCGAACTTCAGCGCGCCGCGTTCGAAACCGCTGGTCCCTCCGCTTGCGATCAGCATGCCGGTCCCGAGGGTCAATTCGCGTGCACCGAGCGACACATCGTAGGAAAGGCCGCTGCCCTGATCGCCGCGGATGGCGAGATAGGCCTCTTCGAGCGTTGTAGCGCCGGTGTCGCCCGTGTCGAAGGCGTCGGTGCCCAGCGTATAGGACGATACAGCCGAGAGTTTGCCATAAACCACGGCACCTGCGTCGAGCTGATACTCGAAGCTGATACCGGGTTTGATATACACTTCCAGCC
The DNA here is from genome assembly GCF_025751495.1 of Albidovulum litorale. GTDB lineage: Bacteria > Pseudomonadota > Alphaproteobacteria > Rhodobacterales > Rhodobacteraceae > Albidovulum > Albidovulum litorale. The sequence continues at coordinate 72,533 of NZ_JAOWKZ010000005.1, forward strand.
AGTTCGTGTCAGGGTCATACCCACTGCCCGGCGCGGTCGTCGCGGCGAGGTCCCAGAACAGGTTCTGTTCGCTGACGGCGTTAAAACCAAATTGCAGGTGACCGCGCACGGTCAGGCCATTCGAGTCGTGGAAGAGCATCGCGTCCCGGTCCTGGGCCTGAGCCGGCACCGCCGCCCAACACAAAATAAGAACGGCGCCCGCCCTCATCTCTGCCATAGAGTTCCGAAAACGGCTCAACGCGCGCCTCCTCTTATCTTCCCGATCCATGCGCTTTTGATCGAACACGTTTCCCCATCCCACCTCGCCTCGTGACAGGGTTACGCAACAGCTGCGGGTTTGGATCAATCAATTCAGTGAAGTAAGTCTGACCGTCCACGGGATATTCCTCCAACAGGAATTCGAATCCGACCCAACGAAGGGGCGGATGATGAGACCAATGATAATCACGGACAATCTGAGTAATGGCATCCTTGCCGAGCACGAGGCAGGTGCGAAGTGCGCAGACCTGCGTTTTAAGTGCCCCGACGGAGGCCAGTACAGCGGTCGTGCAAAGGTTGGCCGAAAGCGCGTCGCGGATTGCCCGTCTGTCTGCGATCATGCGGCCGATTACCCCCCAACGTTGCATTGATTATGCCGCATGCATTGGGCTGCCTTGTCAATTCGGGCGGCGCGTTCTTTGCGTCATTGCCGTTTGATTGATCGCGAGGCGATGCTTTTGCTCAATAATTTGGCGTTTTGCGTGGAAAAGCGGTGCCGCTGCTGCCCGTCATTCCCACCAGCGGTCAATCTCGGCAATGTCCTCGTCCGACCAGCCGAAATGGTGGGCGAGTTCGTGGACCATGATATGCGCGACGAGTTGGCCGAGCGAGACATTTCCGCGTTCGGCCCATTCGTCCAGGATCGGGCGCCGGAAAAGCCAGATCGTGTCGGGCCGGTCAACGACGTCCATCACCGACTTCTCGGTCAGCGGAATACCGTCATAAAGACCGGTCAATTCAAACGGGTTTTCAATGTTCATCTCGTCGAGGAAATCCTCGGGCGGAAAGTCCTCAATCCGGATCATCACCGCGCGCGCGGGCGTGGCGAACTGGGCCGGCAGGTCAGAGACCGTCGCCCGCGCCATCTGTTCGATCGTGTAAAGGTCGGGCGCTGTGCGCCCCAGCCAGTCGTTCATACGTCTCTCCTAACCCTCCCTCATATGGACAAAATGCGCGTCCTGTGAAAGAGGGGGCGCGACAGGAGACCTATCCATGACCGTGACCCGCTTCGCCCCGTCGCCCACCGGCTATATCCATGTGGGCAACCTGCGCACCGCGCTGATGAACTATCTGATCGCCCGCAAGACCGGCGGCACCTTCATCCTGCGTCTGGATGACACCGATCAGGAACGGTCGAAGCAGGAATATGCGGACGGGATCAAGGCGGACCTCGACTGGCTTGGCCTGCACTGGGACCGGGTCGAGAAGCAGTCGGAGCGGCTGGGCCGCTATGCCGAGGTGGCGGAAGAGTTGCGCGGCTCGGGCGATCTTTACGAAGTGTTCGAGACGCCGACTGAGCTTGATCTGAAGCGCAAGAAGCTTTTGAACATGGGCAAGCCGCCGGTCTATGACCGGGCGGGTCTGGGCCTGTCGGCGGCGGAGAAGGACAAGCTGAGGGCGGAGCGCGACGGCTATTGGCGCTTCAAGCTCGACCAGCAGCGGACGGAGTGGACCGACGGTATCCTGGGCGATGTGTCGATCGACACCGCTTCCGTGTCGGACCCGGTCTTGATCCGTGCGGATGGTCAGGTGCTTTACACTTTCGCCTCGTCGGTGGACGATATCGACATGGGCATCACCCATATCGTGCGTGGTGCCGACCATGTGACCAACACGGCGACGCAGGTGCAGATCATGCGCGCGATGGGCGGCACGCCGCCCGCATTCGCGCATCATTCGCTGCTGACCGGCCCGCAGGGTGAGGGCCTGTCAAAGCGGCTTGGCACGCTTTCCTTGCGCGATCTGCGGGCGCAAGGCGTGGCCAAGGAGGCGCTGCTGAGCCTGATGGCGCGGCTCGGCTCCTCGCAGCCGGTGGAACTGATGATGTCCCTGGACGAGATTGCCGACGGGTTCGAGCTCAGCCAGTTCGGCGCGGCGCCGACCAAGTTCGATGCCGAGGATCTGTGGCCGCTGACCCGTGCCCGCAATCAGGCGCTGCCCTTCGAGGCGGTGAAGGACCGGATCGCGAGCCTTGGCGTGCCAGCAGAGATGGCCGAACGCTTCTGGCGCGTCGCGTCGCAGAACATCACGAAGCTCGATGATCTCGGCGCGTGGTGGGTGCTTTGCCGCGACGGCGCGGAGCCGGTGATCGCGCCGGAGGATGCGGAGTTCGTGGCCGAGGCGATGTCCATGCTGCCCGAGCCGCCATATACCGAGGCGACCTGGGGCGAGTGGACCACTGCGGTGAAGGAAAAGACCGGCCGCAAGGGCAAGGGGCTGTTCATGCCCTTGCGCCATGCGCTGACCGGTCAGCCGCACGGTCCGGAAATGGCCGAGCTGATGCCGCTTCTGCAGAAGGTCCGGGCGAAGGGTTAAAGCGTTTAGGGTTGTGGTTGAAACAACGCAAACCTGAAACGCTATAATCGGTCCGGCAAGCTGGGTCGAAACCCAGTTGCTTACCTTGGCGCCGCCCGCTCCGCGATTTTCAGGAACAGTTGCGTTGCCACCGCCATGTCCTGCACGCTGATCCATTCCAGCGGTCCGTGAATCTCCTGCATGCCGGTGAAGAGGTTGGGGCAGGGCACGCCCATTTCGGTCAGCCGCGACCCGTCGGTGCCGCCCCTGACCGGTATCGAGACCGGTTCAAGCCCAAGGTCCCGGCAGGCTGCGTGGGCAAGCTCCACCGGTGCCATGTCCTTTTCCAGCCAGTAGCGCATGTTGCGGTATTGCGGCCTGATCTCGCATTTGATTTCGGCCCTCGGTTCGGTCGCCTGCACCGCAGCGCAGACCTGTCGAAGCAATTCGCCCTTGGCGGCCAGCCCGTCGCGCTCGAAGTCCCGCAGGATGATTTTCATGACCACCTCGGCGGCCGAGCCCTTCATATCGTAGATATGGATGAAGCCCTCGCGGTCCTCTGTCGTTTCGGGTGTCATCGTCACATGGGGCAGGGTCTGGACGATCTTCGCGGCGAGATGGAGCGCGTTGACGAGCTTGCCCTTGGCCCAGCCGGGATGGATCGAGACGCCTGTCACGGTCACCGTCGCGCCATCGGCCGAGAAGGTCTCGTACTCAATCTCACCCACTTCACCGCCATCGAACGTATAGGCGAAATCGACGCCGAGATCGGCGGGCAGGCGCACGTCGACGCCCGCGCCGATTTCCTCGTCCGGCGTGAAGGCGATGCGGATCGGACCATGCGGGATGTCCGGATTGGCAATGAGGTGGCGCGCGGCGGTCATGATGACCGAGACGCCTGCCTTGTCATCGGCGCCGAGAAGCGTCGTGCCGCTGGCGGTGATGATGTCATGGCCGGACTTCTGGCCGAGATAGGGCGAGACCTCGGGTGTCAGTGTCAGGGTTGGCGCGTCGGCGAAGCTGATCGCGCCGCCATTGTAGTTGCGATGCACGACCGGTTTGACCCCGGTCGCGTTGAATTGCGGCGCGGTGTCGACATGGGCGAGAAAGCCGATCGTCGGCGCGTTTTCCGCCGTGGCCGGGATCGTGGCGAGCACCGCGCCGTAGTCGGTCAGCCGCACGTCCGTGGCGCCGATCGCCGTCAGTTCGTCAATGAGAAGCCGCTGAAGGTCGAGTTGGATCGCGGTGCTGGGCTGTGTTCCCGTGCTATCGTCACTTTGCGTGTCGATGGCGGTGTAGCGCACAAGACGTTTTTCCAGTTCGCGGTCGAAATCCGTTCTCATCCTCGTTCTCCGGGTCAAACCTTTCGGCGCTTGAGGCCGAGGGCGTCGATATGATGATCGACCAGTCGCCGTTCCGCCGCGCTGGTCTCCTGATGCCGGGGATAATGCGGCGATGCACGGTCGTCGAGGAGCGATGTCCAGTTCGCGGTGGTGTTGAAGAAACGCGCAACGCCCGCCTCGCCGAATTCGCGCAGGAAACCCTGTACGACGGTATCGAGATAGCTGAGCAGGATCGGGTGGTGGTTCGCGGCCACGCCATGGACATCGTCCACCGCGTAAATCTCGATCCGGTGCGCCCAGAGGGGCGCGGTGGTGACATGGTCGTGCGCGACGGGGTGACGCCGATAGGCGGCCTCGCGCTGGTCGAGAAGCGCCCAATTGTCATCGGGCACGGCGGCGATCAGCCCGTCGATCTGTCCGTCGGCGCGTTCGGCCGAGAGATAAGGCCAGTCGCGCAGCCGCGTATGCCGCCAGACCCGGCGCCAGCCTGTCAGCGTCACTGCTTCGCCCGGCGCGTAGTCATGCGTCGCCCGGTTCACGAGCGAGCCGTAGCCGAAGAAGGCGGGGTGGAGATCGTTTGCCATGCGCTGATCCTTGGCGCGGCGGCAGTGGATGCGCAAGCATGTTTCAGCAGACATGCGCTAACACGCAAGAATGTATCCCATTGCATACAGGCTTGCCAGAACGGTGGCGAACCGGGTATTCAGGCTATGTCAGATCCGGGAGAATCCGGAGGGGCCGCACGGCCCCGTCTGGTGCCGAAGGAGCAACCGCCCCGGTAAACTCTCAGGCGCAAGGACCGGTCTGACGGCTGAAACTCTGGAGAGAGCCCGATGGGCCGCCGAAGGGATAACGATCTCAGGCGAAAGGACAGAGGGGGCATCGGAACGGGCGGTCTTGACCGCCCTTGGCGATGCCGGACACCATAGACCGGCGTGACAGAGGGAGGACGGCATGGCCGATCTGAAGCGTACGGTTCTATACGACCTGCATATCGAGCTTGGCGGCAAGATGGTGCCCTTCGCGGGTTACGAGATGCCGGTTCAATATCCGATGGGCGTGATGAAGGAGCATCTTCACACGCGCGCGGCGGCGGGGCTGTTCGACGTCAGCCATATGGGCCAGATCCTGATGAGTGCGAAGTCGGGCGCGGTCGAAGACGCGGCTTTGGCTTTGGAAAAGCTGGTACCGGTCGATATCCTCGGGCTGAAGGAAGGCCGCCAGCGTTATGCACTTTTCACCAATGACGAGGGTGGGATTCTGGATGACCTGATGGTCGCCAATCGCGGCGATCATCTGTTCCTGGTGGTCAACGCGGCCTGCAAGGATCAGGATTTCGCCCATCTGAAGGCGCATCTGGGTGATACCTGCGATCTGGGCATGGTCACCGACCGCGCGCTTCTTGCGCTTCAGGGACCGGCAGCTGAGGCGGCGCTGGCCCGGCTGGTGCCGGATGCGGTCGATCTGAAATTCATGGATGTCGCCATCCGCCAATGGGATACGGCCGAGCTGTGGATTTCGCGGTCTGGCTATACCGGCGAGGACGGGTTCGAAATCTCGGTGCCTGAGAAATTTGCGGTCAGCTTTGCCCGCGCGCTTCTGGCGATGGAAGAGGTTGCGCCCATCGGGCTCGGCGCCCGCGATTCGCTGCGGCTGGAAGCTGGCATGTGCCTTTACGGTCATGACATCGACACCACCACGAGCCCGGTTGAGGGTAATGTGACCTGGGCGATCCAGAAGGCACGGCGGGCAGGTGGTGCCCGTGAGGGTGGCTTCCCGGGCGCGGCGCGCATCCTGAAAGAACTGGCCGAAGGTCCCGCCCGCCGCCGCGTCGGGCTGCGCCCCGAGGGCCGTGCGCCGATGCGCGAGGGGACGGAAGTGTTCGCCAGTGCCGAAGGCGGTGCTGCCATCGGCGCGATCACCTCGGGCGGCTTCGGCCCCTCGATCGAAGCACCGATGGCGATGGCCTGTCTGCCCGCCGATCTGAGCGAAGGCACTGTTGTTTACGGCGAGGTCCGGGGCAAGCGTCTGCCGGCCGTCATCTCGCCCATGCCATTCCAACCCAACCAATACAAACGTTAACCAGCAGGGGAAAAGACCCATGAAATATACCGAAGATCATGAATGGCTGCGCGCCGAGGGCGATATCGTCACCGTAGGCATCACGGCGCATGCGTCTGAGCAACTCGGCGATGTCGTTTTCGTCGAACTGCCCGAGGCGGGAACGACCGTGTCGAAGGACGACGAGATCTGCGTGATCGAGAGCGTCAAGGCCGCGTCCGACATCCGTGCGCCGCTGGATGGTGAGATCGTCGAGGTCAACGACGAACTGGCCGACAATCCCGGCATGGTGAACGAAGACCCGACCGGCAAGGCCTGGTTCTTCAAGATGAAGCTTGCCGACAAGTCCGCGCTGGACGGGCTGATGGACGAAGCCGCCTATAACGCGCTTATCGGATAACGGAGCGAAAGATGCCCTTCACCCCCACTGACTACCTGCCCTACGACTTCGCCAACCGCCGCCACATCGGCCCGTCTCCGGCAGAGATGGAGGAGATGTTCAAGGTGCTGGGGGTGAAGGACCTCGATGAACTGATCGACCAGACGATCCCGAAATCCTTGCGTCAGGAAAAGCCGCTGGATTTCGGCAAGGCCAAGTCGGAACGCGAGCTTCTGTGGTTCATGCGGCAGGTCGCGAAGAAGAACCAGGTCTTCACCTCGATGATCGGGCAGGGCTTCTACGGCACCGTCTGTCCGCCCGCGATCCAGCGCAATATCCTTGAAAACCCGGCCTGGTATACGGCCTATACGCCTTATCAGCCGGAGATTTCGCAGGGCCGCCTTGAGGCGCTTTTGAACTTCCAGACCATGGTCTGCGACATGACGGGCCTTGAGATCGCCAATGCCTCGCTTCTGGATGAGGCGACGGCGGCGGCGGAAGCCATGACCATGGCCCAGCGGACGGCGAAGTCGAAGGCCACGGCCTTCTTCATCGACGAAAACTGCCATCCGCAGAATATCGAGGTGATGAAGGTCCGCGCGGCCCCCATCGGCATCGAGATCATTGTCGGCAACCCCGAAGAGATCGACCCGGCCAAGGTCTTTGGCGCGATCTTCCAGTATCCCGGCACCTACGGCCATCTGACGGATTTCACGCCCCATATCGCGAAACTGCACGAGGCGAATGCCGTGGGCATCGTCATCGCCGACATCATGGCGCTGACGCTCCTGAAGGAGCCGGGCGCGATGGGGGCGGATATCGCCGTGGGGTCCACCCAGCGCTTCGGCGTGCCGATGGGCTTTGGCGGGCCGTCGGCGGCCTATATGGCCTGCAAGGACGCGCACAAGCGGAACATGCCGGGCCGGATCGTCGGCGTCTCGATCGATGCGCAGGGCGGTCAGGCCTATCGCCTTTCGTTGCAAACGCGCGAGCAGCATATCCGCCGCGAAAAGGCCACGTCGAATGTCTGCACGGCGCAGGCGCTGCTGGCCAATATGGCGTCGTTCTACGCTGTCTATCACGGGCCGCAGGGGCTGAAGGCCATCGGCCAGCGCATCCACCGCAAGACCGTGCGTGTGGCGCATGGGCTTGAGGCTGCGGGCTACAAGGTGGAGCCCAAGCATTACTTCGACACGATCACCGTGGATGTCGGCGCGATGCAGGGCGCGGTGCTGAAAGCCGCGCGGGACGAACGCATCAACCTGCGCAAGATCGGAACGACGAAGGTCGGGATTTCCATCGACGAGACGACGCGGCGGCTGACCATCGAACGGCTCTGGCGCGCCTTCGGGATCGATCAGAAGGACGATGACCTGACGCATCACTTCAACATCCCGGACGACCTTGTCCGCACGAGCGAGTATCTCGCCCATCCGGTCTTCCACATGAACCGGGCGGAGACCGAGATGATGCGCTACATGCGCCGCCTCGCCGACCGCGACCTTGCGCTCGACCGGGCGATGATCCCCTTGGGCTCCTGCACGATGAAGCTGAATGCGGCGGCCGAGATGATGCCGATCACCTGGCCCGAATTCTCAAACCTGCACCCTTTCGCGCCGTCCGACCAGACCGAGGGGTATCGCGAGATGTTCGACGATCTCTCGGCCAAGCTCTGCGAGATCACCGGTTATGATGCGATGAGCCTTCAGCCGAATTCGGGCGCTCAGGGTGAATATGCGGGTCTTCTGACAATCGAGGCCTATCACCGGTCGCGCGGCGAAGCGCATCGGAACATCTGCCTCATCCCGGTCTCGGCCCATGGCACCAACCCGGCCTCGGCGCAGATGGCGGGGATGAAGGTCGTCGTCGTCAAATCGGCCGAGAACGGCGATATCGACGTGGAGGATTTCCGCGCCAAGGCAGAGGCGGCGGGTGAGAATCTGTCGGCCTGCATGATCACCTATCCCTCCACCCACGGCGTCTTTGAGGAAACCGTGCGCGAGGTCTGCAAAATCACCCATGACCATGGCGGGCAGGTCTATATCGACGGGGCCAACATGAACGCCATGGTGGGTCTTGTCCGGCCGGGCGACCTCGGCGGCGATGTCAGCCACCTAAACCTCCACAAGACCTTCTGCATCCCGCATGGCGGCGGCGGTCCCGGCATGGGCCCGATCGGCGTCAAGGCGCATCTGGCACCACACCTTCCAGGTCATCCGGTGACGGGGGGCGAGGAGGGGCCGGTCTCGGCGGCACCCTGGGGCTCGGCCTCCATCCTGCCGATCTCCTGGGCCTATATCCTGATGATGGGCGGCAAGGGGCTGACGCAGGCGACCAAGGTGGCGATCCTCAACGCCAACTACATCGCCAAGCGGCTGGAAGGGGCCTATGACATCCTCTTCAAGGGCGGCAAGGGCCGGGTCGCGCATGAATGCATCCTCGACACGCGTCCCTATGCCGACAGCGCCCATGTCACTGTCGACGATATCGCCAAGCGGCTGATCGACAACGGGTTCCACGCGCCAACGATGAGCTGGCCGGTGGCGGGCACGCTGATGGTGGAGCCGACCGAGTCCGAGACCAAGGCCGAGCTTGACCGCTTCATCACTGCGATGCTGTCGATCCGCGACGAGATCGCCGCGGTCGAGAAGGGCGAGATCGACGCGGAGAACAACCCGCTGAAACACGCGCCCCATACGGTGAATGCGCTGATCGGCGAGTGGGACCGGCCCTATAGCCGCGAACAGGGCTGCTTCCCGCCGGGATCGTTCCGTGTGGACAAGTACTGGCCGCCGGTCGGTCGTGTCGACAACGTCTATGGCGACCGGCATCTCGTCTGCATCTGCCCGCCGGTCGAAAGCTACATGGACGCGGCAGAGTGACCTTCGCGGCCCCGGGAAACCGGGGCCGTTTTTCTTCGCGGGTGTTCAGCTCATCATCGGCGGAAGCGCCAGAAGAAGTGCCGCCCCGTCAGGCGGTGCCGGCATCGCGCCCCGGCTGCGGGCGGAGAGGATCGCCCGGCAGGCATTGCGGATATCCCCGGCAAGATCATGGTAGAGCACGATGTCGATCAGCCCTTCGGTCAGGAGGGACCGGTTGTCGGCATCGAGATCATGCGCGATGAAATGCGGTCGCGGCCGCCCCGCCGCCTCGATCGCGCGCAGAAGCAGCCGGTTGTTGCCGCCGATGGAATAAAGCGCGTCGACCGGCGCGGAACGCGCGGCCTCGGTAATGCGCCGGGAAAACTCAACCGTATCATGGCCTTCCACGATGCTGTCGAGCCGCGCGCCCGGCATCAGAGCGGCAACCGCTTGGCGAAAGGCTGCCTCGCGCGCCTCCTCGCCGCTGAAGCGGTCGTTGCGGACGGTGATCAAGAGGCGCGGTGTTCGGGCAGCGCCCAGCCAGCGGTGAATGAGCCAGGCCGCCGTCCGGCCCGCGAGCGCGTTGTCGAGCCCGACATAGGCGGTGCGCTGTGTGTCGGGCAGGTCGGTCGCGAGTGTTACGACCGGCACACCCCTTTCGATCAGGCGTGAGATCGCGCTGCGAACCCGTGCGGTATCGGGGCCCATGAAGATTACACCGTGGCTTCCCAACCGCGCCGCGCGGTCAAGGACCCGTTCCAGACCGGGTTCGGGGAAATGGGTGCGGGTGTCGGCGCGGACACGGAACGTGGCGGGCCGCATCAGGGGCAGTTCGGATTTCAGCGCGGCATCGAGCGCGTCGCGGAAGCTTTGTGGCGCCTCGACGACCAGGTCGATGATCAGCTTGACGCCGGATGCGGCAAGCTGCCCGGCCTGCGCCTCCAGTTCGCTTATCGCATGGCGGACGCGGTCGGCGGTTTGCTGGCGCACGCCGCCGCGTCCGTTCAGAACCCGGTCCACTGTGGCGGTCCCGAGCCCGGCCTGAAGCGCGATATCCTTCACGAGAAAACGATGGGCCATTTTGATGCGTTTTTGATGGATTCCGATGCGCGGGAAGCATCCTCCAAACTGCTAGGGTGATGCAAGGAAACATGCGAGCGGGAGGAGAGCATGCTGGATCGGAAAGCTGCAGAGGCGGGCGTCTGGCTGGGCGCGGGCGATTGCGACGTTGCAGAGTTTGCGGCGCATGTGGAGCGGGACACCAAGGCGGACGACTACCCGAATGCGGCGGAGGTGGTGAAGAACATACCGGTCTATGACGGCACAGTTTTGTCGCGCGGTTTTGCGGACGAGGGCAGGGCGCGGGTGGTGATGGCCGAGTTCAATCACGCGTTCTCGTCCGGACCGGGCATCATCGCGATCCGGGGCGGGCATGCCGATACGGGCCTGCTGGATGGGGTGACGGAGGTGCTGAGCGCCATCATTGCCGAGGAAGAGGCGGCCCGACCCGGCAAGGGCGATCACTTCGCTGCCGCCGGGGCGAACAGCCGCCTTTGGAACGCCCACGAAAAGCTCGGGGTCCGCGATCCCGCACTTTTCGCGCGCTACAACGCGAACGAGACCGTGCGGCGCGTGGCCGAGGCCTGGCTTGGCCCCTGCTACCAGATCACCACGCAGGTCAATGTCGTCCGGCCCGGAGGCAAGGCACAGACACCGCACCGCGACTATCACATGGGATTCCAGACCGAGGAGGTCCTGCGCGACTACCCTGCCTCGCAGCATGCGCTGTCGGCATTGCTGACGCTTCAGGGCGCGGTGGCGCATAGCGACATGCCGCTGGAGAGCGGGCCGACGAAGCTTCTCCCTTATTCACAGAGTTACCTGCCGGGCTATATCGCCATTCATCGCCCGGACTTCCGCGCCTATTTCGAGGCGAACCATGTGCAACTGCCGCTGGAGAAAGGCGATATGGTCTTCTTCAATCCGGCGACTTTCCACGCGGCGGGCGAGAACCGGACGGCGGATGTGCAGCGTTTTGCCAATCTCATGCAGATCGGGTCTGCCTATGGCCGCTCGATCGAGATCGTCGACCGCAGCCGCTTGAGCAAAGCGGTCTATCCCCATCTGAAGGCGCTGGCCGAAGGCGGGGCATTGACGGGGCGAGAGGCGGACACTGTCGTGGCCGCGACGGCCGAGGGCTATCCTTTCCCCGCCAATCTCGACCTCGACGCGCCGGTCGGCGGCATGGCGCCGCCAAGCCAGCAGGACATTATGCGGCGGGCGCTGGCCGAGAGTTGGGACGAGGACCGGCTGAACGCCGAGATTGATGCGCAGGATGGGCGCAAGCGGTCGCATTGAGAGCGGGGTTCGGCGGCATGCCACTAGCCGCGCCAAATGTCCGAACCCGTGGCCAATTTTGGAGCCTCGGCGTTCAGGATGCGGACATTCGCACGAAGATTTCGGAAGCCTCGGCCACCATATTGTCGATGATCGCGGCAACTGGAAGTCGCGCATTTGTTAAACCGACGCCCTGACCCGCGTAGAGCACCATCGCGGCGACATTCCCGGTCATGTTTTCAAGCGGCTCCTGAAGATCATATCGCGGGATGGGTCCACCGGAATCGTCGAATGCGATCACCTCGCCTTCATTTGGCCGTTGACCGGATGCGGGCCTTCCGGCCGCAATCCACCGCTCCAACGTCTCGTTCACAAGACTCCGGTGCTTTGCGTCCGGCCATCCCCCATCGAAAGCCTCGGACATCATCGCATCGGTTTCCCGGGCCGCGATGATCCTGTCGCGATATTCCGGGTGGATGTTGCATTCCTCGGCCAGAAGGAAGCGCGTACCCACCCAAACGCCGCCCGCGCCGAGCGCCAGAGCCGCGGCAAGGCCCCGTCCGTCCGCGATGCCCCCGGCGGAAACCACATGAGCACCCGGCACCGCGTCGACGACCGCCGGAGTGAGCGCCAGCGTGCCGACCTCACCCCATACATGGCCGCCGGCCTCGAATCCCTGCGCCACGATCACGTCCACGCCAAGATCGACAACCCGCTTGGCCTCTGCCGACGAGCCGACAGTGTGACACGAGATCGCGCCAGCGTCGTGAATGCGATCGATGACCGGGGCCGGATCGGCCCAGAAGGTCGAGATGATCCCGACGCCTTCCTCCAATGCGATGTCCAAAGTCGCATGTTTTTGTTCGGCGGTCAGTGCGAGAACGAAGTTCACTCCGAAAGGACGTTCTGTTCGTTGGCGTATCGCGTTGATCGATTGTCGAAGTTCCGCGGCCGTCATCCATGTCGCCTGCAGCACCCCTAAACCACCGGCATTCGACACGGCCGCGACGAAAACCGGCGAAGCTGAAACCGGCGCAGCTATGACCGGGACGTCGATGCCAAGGTAGTGGCAAAGTGGTGTCTGCAATTGCTGCATGTGTCCGGAATCCTCTGCGACCGTGATCGGCAGGGTAGCGTGATCACCGAGACTTAAGAACGGAAATCTGGGATGGAGGCACGCGTGGAAAGCGGGCGCTTGGCGTGATCTGTTGGATTGGAAATTGTCCATCGACGCGTCCCGGTCGACGCGGGTTCCTCTTCCGGGCGCATAAGTTTGGAAACGCGGCGTCGCGCATGATCAACACGCGCGACCCTCTGAAGCCAAGCTGCGGGGCCTGTCCCGGGCACGGCATCTCGCCACAGGCCACCGGCTAAGCCTTACACGCCAGGAGCGTTGGTTCCGGAAATGTCACCGCCTGCCATCAATCGGTGCACACTTCTCCCGAATAGCGTAGGGTGACGAGCCCGGTATTCGTGTCGGCCACGCCGTCATTGATTAGGCTGCCCGTGGCGCCGGAATAGGCGCCAGTACCGCCGTCGATCTTGTAGTCGGTTGCCATGTGAAACACGCCCTGATGACCGGGCACAGGTGTCCAGACCGCTGTGTCCGAGGTTGAGAGAGAGCTTCGGCCATGCGTGACGAAATCGTGCTTTAGCGTCAGGTTCACCGTGCCGTTCTCACCTTCCGACTGCCCGGTCAGGATGGCGCGCGTCGATCCGGCGAGATCGCCATTCACGTTGCCCAGAACGTTCACCGGATCACCGCCGACAACCGTCGCATCAATGGTGCCGGCGACGGGCCGGCATTGGGCGGATGCCAATTGCGGCAGCACGGCAAGGCAGATCGCCGAAAGCATCAGCGATATCAGTCTGGTCTGTGGCATTGTCGTCTCCTTCCGAATGGGGCGGGGTAACCCCGTTGCAGTTCCAATGTCACTTTGGCGATGTGGCCGAAGAGATGCTTGGAGATTTTCTTCGGAAGTTCTTCAGATTCATGGTTCTCTTCATATCGACGATTGTGAATCTTCAACTCGGCATGAAGTATCTGTTCAACAACCATGTCTTGGACGTGGGCGCGCGCAACCTGTTGTCAGCGGGCCGTCCGATACATGTGGAACCGCAGGTCTTTGACCTGATTGTCTATCTTATCGAAAACCGTGCCCGTGTCGTGGACAGGGACGAACTGATTGCGAGGATTTGGAAAGGAAGGACAGTATCCGATGCAACGATCGCCTCGCGGATCAACGCCGCCCGACAAGCGGTGGGAGATAGCGGGCGGCGCCAGGCCGTTATCGCCACCCTTGCGCGTCAGGGTTTCCGGTTTGTGGCCGAGGTGAGACGTGAGGGCGAAACCCTGGGCAGGCCGGCGGTCGCGGTGCTGCCCTTCGCCCTTGCGTCCGATACCGATCTGGACGCACACCTCGCCAAGGGTTTGGCCGACCAGTTGGCATCGACGCTCGGTCAGGCATCGTGGTTCGACGTCAGGGATACTTCGGCGTCCTTCGCGCCGATGCTTCAGGATCTCGGGCCGGCAGAGATCGCCGATCGCCTCGATGTCGGTTATCTTGTTAGCGCGACGCTGCATGTTTCGCCGGAGCAACTGAAACTGGACGTGCGGCTGGTCGATCCCAATGACGGTCGCCGGGTATGGTCGGGTAGCCTTGCTGCCCCGCGCAGCGGGCTTTTCGCGCTTCAAGACGACCTCGGCAGCCGCATCCTGGGCGAGATCGAGCCCCGATTAAGAAAAATTGAACTGCAACGAAGCGAAGATCGCCATGGCAACCTGTCGGCCTTTCATCATTTTCTAAGAGCCAACGACATCTTGCGGGCGATGGACCTTGCCGCCATGCGTGCCGCCTGCGTCGAGCTCGACAAGGCCGTTTCCGCGTTTCCCCGATATGCGGCCGCACATGGCATGCGTGCCTGGATTGCAACGCTTTTATTGCCACAAGGTCAGCGCGTTGACATCCGTGCAGAACTAGAACGCAGCCGGATCGCGGTAACGGAAGGCGCCTTTGATTGCGATGCACTCGCTATGGGTGGCTATGCACTGGCCTTTTTCGACCGCCATCCGGCCTGCGGCATCGACTATCTGCGGCGGGCGCTGGCGATCAACCCAAGCTCTGCCCGTGCACATGACCACCTCGGATGGCTGTTGCTCTACGCCGGTCAGGCAGGCGAGGCATGGCAACGGTTCGACCGCGCGCTGTCACTCTGTCCGATCGACGACTTCGGTTTCCGAAGTCTCACGGGGCGCGCGTTCGCATCGCTCTATCAGCGTGACTTCAAGAACGCAGCAGTGGACGCCTACAGGGCCCATGCGGTCGCACCAAGCTATTCGGTGTGCCACCGCGTATTGGCGGCGTCTCTGGCGCATCTCGGGCGGGGTGACGACGCTCGGCGAATTGCTCGTGAGCTGAGCACACTCAATCCTGGTCTGACCGTTGCGCGTTATGCCCGCGAAACACGGTTTGAGGGAGTATCGGACAGGGAAATTCTGTTCTCGGGCCTCAAGCTTGCCGGTTTGAAATAGGCTACGCAGGCGCAAGAGTACCCGCCTGGTCGGAACCTGAGGCAGTCTTCCGTTTGCGCGTTCATGACGCCGTCTCTATGTTACGTGCGCCCGTTGGCAACAACGCTTCTGATCGCCGCGCGGGCGGCTTCCACAACCGGCGCATGGGTTTCCTTCAGGATTGCCACACGGTCGTAGCGGTTCGGGTCGGCATTGACCGCCTTGCGCAGCGCCGTTCCGAAGGCGAAGCGCAGATCGGTGCCGATGTTGAACTTGCAGATCGCCGAGCCCGTGGCCAGTGCGCGGCGCTGGTCGAGAGGCACGCCCGAACCGCCGTGGATCACGAGCGGCACCTTGGTGACCGCCTCAATGGCGCGGATGCGCGCCTCGTCGAGCCCCTCAGTTTTCTCAAGCTGCAGATGAGTGTTGCCGACCGAGATCGCCATCGCATCGACGCCGGTTTCCCAGGCGAAACGGGCGGCTTCGCCGGGATCGGTTCCGGCCGAGGCTGCGCCGCCGTGATAGCCGACAAAGCCGATCTCGCCCTCGCATGAAACGCCCGCTGCATGGGCCATCTCGGCGATGGTGGCGGTCTCGGCGATGTTCTCTGTGAGCGGTTTCTTCGAGCCATCGAACATGACCGAGGTGAAGCCCGAGGCGATCGCCTCGCGGCATTCCTCGACCGTGTAACCATGATCGAGATGGACGACGACCGGTACACTGGCCCCTTCGGCCAGATGCCGCATCATCGCGCCGAGTACCGGCAAAGGCGTATGGGCCCGGCAGGAGGGGCCGGCCTGCAGGATGACCGGGGCGCGTTCGGCCTCGGCAGCGGCGACATAGGCGCGCATGTCTTCCCAGCCGAGGCAGACGAGGCCCGGGACGGCATAGCCGTCACGAAAGGCAGACCGAAGGACGTCGGAAAGCGTCGCAAGCGTCATTTGAACTTTGCCACCATGTCCATGATCCCGGGGATCGTGTGCAGTTGTTCTGCATGGGTCGGCTGGAAATACTGCTTGAGGCTGCGCTGGCTGAGACCGCCGAGGATGGTGAAGTAGTACATCTCATACCCCGGCAGGACGCAGCAGGGGTGATAGCCCTTGTCGATCAGCACGGTGGAGCCGTCCATGATGTGATAGGCGTCGCCCGGTTCATTGTCTTCGCGCTGAAGCATCTGGAGGCCGGAGCCGTAGTTGGGGCGGAAGCGGAAATTGTAGGTCTCGTCGTGGCGGCTTTCGTCCGGCAGACGGTCGGTGTCGTGCTTGTGGCTCGGGAAGCCCGACCAGCCCCCGGCGCCGACGGTGAAAAGCTCGGAGACCAGCAGCCGCCCGACCCGGTCGTGGTACTTGGTGCCGAGGATATGCTTGATCTTGCGGTGGGTCTTGGTGTCGTCGGAGCCGTATTGCACCACGTCCAGTTCATCAGCGCGGACGGCGAAGGGCTCCAGCGCCTTGTCGTATTTCGCACCCGCGACGAAGATTTCCGCCGTATCCGTCAGGCACGTGAACCGCGCCTCCATTCCAGTGGGCACATAGACGCCCTCGGGCTCACCGTCCCAGACATCCCTGACACGGTTGCCGATCCCTTCATGCCGCTGACCGCCGACCTCCACCGTCACGCTGCCGGTCGCGGGGGCGATGCAGGTTTCATAGCCGGGAACGGCGTAGGTAAAGGTCTCGTCCTTCTTCAGCTTGACGATGTTGAAGTAGTTGAGCGGCACCAGCGGGTGGTCGGAATCGACGATTGGGCGGTTTTCATTGTCATGCGGGGCGATGTGCATCTTATCCTCTCAATCCGGGTCGGGGCGTTCGGCGAGGAATGCGTCAAGCTCCCCGGTCGTCGGCATGGCTGGGGCGCAGCCAACGCGGGCCACGACCATCGCCGCAGAGGCTGAACCGCGCAGGACCGCATCGCGTACCGGGCGGCCTTCTGCGAGCGCGGCGATAAAGCCGCCCATGAAGCTGTCCCCCGCGCCGGTGGGTTTCAGCGCCTGCGTTGGGTAGATGCCGGTCTGGAATTCACCATCAGGCGTGATGGTGACAGCGCCCTTTTCGCCCATCTTGTAGACGGCGATCCGCGCGCCCCCGGCGACCAGTTCCCGCGCCTTGTCGAGACCCTTGTCATAGTCCCCGGCCATGAAGCCGAATTCGACATCATTGCCGACGATGATGTCGCACATCGCGCCAGCGCGGGAATAGACCTTTGCGGCCACCTCTGCCGAGGGCCAGCTATAGGGCCGGTAGTCGATGTCAAAGATCAAGGGCAGCCCGGCGTTCCGGGCCAGATCGAAGGCGCGGAAGGCGGCGCTGCGGGACGGTTCAGCGGCAAAGACGGTGCCGGTGGAAATCAGGGCGGAATACGGGGCATAGTCGACGCCTTCGACATCCGCGACGGTCATCCCGAAATCGGCGGCGCCGTTGCGGTAGATGACAGATTGGTGATCCTCGATCCGGGTTTCGACGATGGCCAGCGAATTGCGCGCCTCGCCGCCCAATGGTGTCACATGGCTGCGGTCGATGCCGTAGCGGTCAAGCTCGTTCAGGCAGTAGCGCCCGATCGCGTCATCGGCGACACGGGTGACAAGGGCTGCGGTGCAACCCTGCTTCACCAACGCCACGCCGATATTGGCCGAGGACCCGCCAAGGCAGACCGTCATCGCCCGCGCTTCTTCCGTGCGAGAGCCGGGAGGATCGGGATAAAGGTCCATCCCGGCGCGGCCAACGATCAGAAAGGATTTGCCTGCAAGCCGTGTCAGATCGGTCATTCTCTCCCCCGGCTCGCGGATTCTTGTTGCGCTAACATCGCTGTCACGATACTGATTTTGCAACCGGTTGCAATATGCTTGTCAGGCAGGGGTTCGTAATGGCGGAGATCGGCATCGGGATTGTCGGCGGCGGCTACATGGGCAAGGCCCATTCCGTCGCGATGGCCGCTGTCGGAGCTGTCTTCAACACCGCTCTTCGTCCGCGGCTCGAGATGATCTGCGGGTCGAGCGAGGCGAGTGGCGAACGCTACCGCGCCGCCTATGGCTTCCGGCGCGGCACGGGGGACTGGCGCAGGCTGGTCGAGAATCCGGCAGTGGAGGCAGTCATCATCGCCTCGCCCCAGTCCACGCACCGCGAGATCGCCGAGGCGGCGTTGGCGCTCGGCAAGCCGGTCATGTGCGAGAAGCCGATGGGGCTCGGGGTCGAGGATGCCCGTGCAATGGTCGCGGCGGTGGAGCGGGCGGGCGTCGCGAACATGGTTGCCTACAACTATATCCGCACCCCGGCCTCGCAATTTGCCCGGCGGCTGATCGCCGAGGGGGCGCTGGGCCGGATCACGCATTTCCGGGGCGAGCATACCGAAGACTTCCACACCGATACGAGCGTGGCCGATTGGCGCAGTCAGGGTGAGGCAAACGGCTGCCTCGGCGATCTGGCGCCGCATGCGATCAATGCCGCACTCGCACTGATGGGGCCGATTGCCGAGTTGAACGCGGTGATGGAAGTGGTCCATCCCGAACGCGGTGGGGTGAAGGTCACGAACGACGATCAGGTCCAGATGATGGTGCGCTTCGAAAGCGGGGTCACGGGCCATATCGCCGCCAGCCGTGTCGCGACCGGGCGCAAGATGGGCTATGCCTATGAGGTTACCGGGACCAAGGGGGCGATCCGCTTCGATCAGGAGGACCAGAATGCGCTCTGGCTCTATCACGCCGATGGGCCTCCCGCCGAAAGGGGCTTCCGCAAGGTCCTGACCGGGCCTGATCATCCCGACTATCTGCCCTTCTGTCAGGGGCCGGGCCATGGCACAGGTTATCAGGATCAGATTATCATTGAGGCGCGGGATTTCCTGACGGCGATCGAGACCGGGCAGGCAGTCTGGCCCACCTTCCGTGACGGGCTTGCCGTGCAGCAGGTCGTCGCCGCTGTCCGCGCCTCGCACGTGGCGCGGGACTGGCGCAAACCGGCGGAGTTCTGAGGGCAGCGATGATCCAGATCGGCAATGCGCCCTGTTCCTGGGGTGTCGAGTTTCCCGATGATCCGCGCAATCCGCCCTGGCGGGCGGTTTTGCGGGACAGCGCCGAAGCGGGTTATGCGGGCATCGAACTGGGCCCGGTGGGCTATATGCCCGAGGATGCGGGAGAGTTGTCCGATGCGCTCGACGAACACGGCCTGACGCTGACTGGCGGTGTCGTGTTCCGCCCGTTCCACGATCCGGCGAAATGGCAGCAGGTGATGGATGGTGCGCTGCGCACCTGCAAGCTGCTCGTCGCCAACCGCGCCCGACATCTGGTGCTGATCGACTCGATTTCTCCGCGCCGTGCCGCGACGGCGGGGCGCCCGGATGAGGCGGAGCAGATGGGCGCGGCCGAATGGAAAGGGTTCCGCGACCGGATTGCGACCGTCGCCCGGATGGGGGCGGAGGTCTACGGGTTGACCGTCTCCATCCACGCCCATGCGGGCGGGTTCATGGATTTCGAGCCGGAGCTCGAGCGGTTGCTGGACGAGGTCGACGAAGCGTTCCTGAAGATTTGCCTCGATACCGGCCATCACCTCTATGCCGGGGCCGATCCGCTGGCTTTCCTGCGGCGGCACGGCCCGCGCGTGGCCTATCTGCATTTCAAGGATATCGACCCTGTGGTGAAGGCTGAGGTCATCGCCAAGCGCACGGATTTCTATGAGGCCTGCGGACAGGGCATTTTCTGCAATTTGGGCAAGGGCGCGATGAATTTTTCCGCGCTGCGCCGGGTTCTGGGTGAGATCGGCTATAAGGGCTGGTGTACGGTCGAGCAGGAATGCGACCCGGCCGGTGCCACCAGCCCGGTCGAGGACGCTCGCGCCAACCGGCGCTATCTTCAATCCATCGGGTTCAATTAGGGGAGCGGGCGCATGGCACGTCTGAACTGGGGCATGATCGGCGGGGGCGAGGGCAGTCAGATCGGCCCCGCGCATCGACTGGGGGCGGGCCTCGACGGTGAATTCGCGTTTGTCGCTGGCGCGCTCGACCATCGGCCGGAGGCCGGGCGGGACTATGGCCGTCGGCTGGGCCTCGACCCTGACCGGTCCTATGGCAATTGGCGCGAGATGCTGGAGGGCGAGGCGGGCAGGGCTGATCGGGTGGACCTTGTCACCGTAGCCACGCCGAATGCGACGCATTTCGAGATCACGCGGGAATTCCTGAAGGCCGGGTTCCACGTCCTTTGCGAAAAGCCGATGACGATGACGGTCGAGGAGGGCGAGGAGATCGTGGCGCTGGCGCGCGAGACGGGACGTATCTGCGCGGTGAATTACGGCTATACCGGCTATTCGCTTGTCCGCCACATGAAGGCGATGGTGGCGCGCGGTGATCTGGGGCGCATCCGGCTGGTGGTGGCCGAGTTCGCGCACGGCCATCATGCCGATGCTGCGGACGCCGACAACCCGCGCGTCCGCTGGCGCTATGACCCGGCGCAGGCGGGCGTCTCGGCCCAGTTCGCCGATTGCGGCATCCATGCGCTGCATATGGCAAGCTTCGTGACCGGGCAGGAGGTGGAACGGCTGTCGGCCGATACCGTCTCCTGTATCGAGAGCCGGGCGCTGGAAGACGACGCGATGGTGAATTTCCGCATGTCGGGCGGAACGGTCGGGCGGCTCTGGACCTCCTCGGTGGCGATCGGACGGCAGCACGGGCTGACGCTTCAGGTCTTCGGTGAAAAGGGAGGGCTACGCTGGGCGCAGGAGCAGCCGAACCAGCTTTACTGGATGCCGCTCGGTCAGCGGTTGCAGGTGATTGAGCGCGGCGAGGCGGGGCTGTCGCCCGAAGCCGACCGGACCACCCGCGTGACCATCGGCCATGCAGAGGGAATGCCTTTGGCCTTCGCCAATATCTACAAGGATCTGGCCGAGGCGATACGGGCGCGCAAGGAAGGCCGCGAGATGGATCCTGCTGCCGACCTCTACCCGAGGGCGGAGGACGGGCTCAGGTCCATGGCGGCGGTCTTTGCCGTCGCGGCCTCGGGAAAGGCGGACGGAACATGGGTCGATGCGCGGCCGCCGATGTTTCGGTAGTCGGAAACTTTCAAAGTTTCCGGCCCGATTTCTTTGAAAGAAATCGGGGCCGTGCTCGCGTCGGGGGTATCCAGTTCAGAGGGTGACGTCAGCTTGCGGCGGGGTTGCGGAGTGTTCCGCGTTCCACCGTCTGGCAGGGAAAAAGCCGTGCTCGCGGGCCCAGCCCCGGATCGTCCGCCGTGGTCACCACGAGGTCGATTGCGGCGCTGATGATCTCGGGGATCGGCTGCCGGATGGTCGTCAGGTTGATGTTCTGCCAGCCCGCCATCTCCATGTCATTGAACCCGATCAGCCCGACATCCTCCGGCACCGACAGACCTGCATCTTTCAAGGCGCTCAGCGCGCCAATCGAAAGCACGTCGTCGCCGCAGAAATACGCCTCGGCCGGGCTGCCGGCCGCCAGGAGGCGCTGCATTTCAGCCCGTCCCGCCTCGAAAGAATAGGCTGCGGCGTGGCTTTCGGTCGCCATAATGCCCGGATGGTCCGCGATTTCACTGGCAAATCCCGCGCCCCGGTCCTGGGTCGAGGTCGCGCTGGCAGGGCCGCCGAGGAAGGCCACGCGGCGGTAGCCGCGGGTGGCAAGCGCCCGCGCCGCCATGCGGCCGCATTCGGTATTGTCGATGCCGACGACATGCACCTCTGGTGTGGGCGCGGCGCGCCCGAACGCATGGACGACCGGCAGTCCGGCATCGGCAAAGGCGCGGGCGAAACTCGGGGGCAGGGTGGAGGAGGCGACGATCACCCCGTCCGCCGAATATTGCCTGAGCATCCGGACCGAATTTGCCGGGTCCGTCTCATCGCTGAGATTGACGAGAAGGGGCCGCAACCCTCGTTCCTGAAGGCCCCGGGTGAAGCGGTCGAAGACCTCGAGGAAGACGGGGTTATGGAAGTTGTTCGACACCAGCCCGATCAGTTTTGTCCGGCCGGTCGACAGCGCCGAAGCCAGCGCGCTTGGCATGTAACCAAGTTCTTCGGCGGCGCGTTCGACCTTGGCGCGGGTCCGGGCCGAGACCGAGGCGCCCTCGGTAAAGGTGCGCGACACTGCAGAGGGGGAAACCCCGGCCCGTTCGGCGACATCTTTCAGTGTGACCGGCATGCGTGAACTCTGTGCAGGAGCGGCGGACGATAGCGGCGTTCTGGCCCGTTGAACAGGTCCGGCACAGGTGTTTGTGCAACCGATTGCAGGATTTCTATCTCCGGTAGAGTGAGGCTTGGGCGTGACGGCAACAGTTCTCTGTGACCTGAGGCGAATTCGGACGACCCGCCCTGACAGGGATATCGCCTCGGCGTTAATCTTTGTTAACAAAATCTAAATAATGGCCGAAACGGCCCAATGATAACGGCGGAGTGGCGCCTTGAGCAGCGAGTGGACCCGGCGCGGGACCTACATTGTTCCTCTGGTACAGACCGATCTGGACGGTCTGCGCGTTGTTGCGCCGCAGGATCTGGCGGTCGGGTCGGTCTGGCGTTGGTTCGGCGACGCGGTCCGGCTGGACGGGACGCCGGAACATGCGATCCTTAACTTCGTCGGTGACGGGCGAGTGTTGCGAGACCGCGCGCGGGGCTCCGTTCGACGGATGTTTGGCAATGCGCTGTCCGCGGGTCGGTTGTCCGATTTCCCGGAACCCGAGAGCGGCCCCTGCCCGTTGCATGGGTTCACGGTTACGGACGGGCGGGCAAGCTACCGGGTCAGGATGGTGGGGACCGAAGCTTTCGGGACGCTGCTGGTGTTTTCCGGCGACCTGCCGCCGAAGGATGTCGACCTTTATGTCACCGATCACCTGACCCACGCCGCGCCGACCTCGACGACGGCCACCGGGGTGATCTGCTTCACGCCGGGCACGCTTGTGGCAACGCCGAACGGGCTTCGTCCGGTTGAGACGATCCGACCGGGCGACCGCGTGTCAACACGCGACGATGGCGCGCAAGAGGTGCTCTGGACCGGGGCGCGTCGGATGACGGGCGCGCGGCTTTACGCGATGCCGCATCTGCGTCCGGTCCGTATCCGGTCGGGCGCGATGGGCGAGGATCGGCCCGAGGGTGATCTGATCGTATCGCCGGGGCACAGGTTGCTGGTGCGCGGGGCGCAGGCCCGGGCGCTGTTCAATCAGCCCGAGGTTCTGGTTGCTGCGCGCGATCTGGTCGATGGCAGGGGCGTTCTGACCGAAACCGCCCTGCGGGAAGTGACCTATATCCACCTGATGACCGAACGCCACCAGATCGTCTGGGCCAATGGCGTGGAAGCGGAGAGCTTTCACCCGGCCGCGGCCGATTTCGACCTGCTCAACCCGGGCGAGCGCGACACGCTGCTGGACCTCATGCCCGGGCTTGACCGCGATCCGTTCCTTTACGGCGACTATGCGCGCCGCAACCTGACCGCGGCCGAGGCCGCGATCCTGCGCCACGCGGCGGCCTGAGGCGCTAGGCATGCCGGGCGGGTTTAAGACGCGATCCCAGAGAGTATTTCGGGCAGGATGACGGTCGGGGCGTTGACTCTGCCGCCCGTGCCGCTATAAGCCGCCCGTCCCGGGACGAAGCGCCCGGGCATTTCATTGGTGTTGGTGGCCCCCGCAAGGGGATGCCTGTCGCCCGCGAGGGAAAGGACAACGCCCTTCATAGCCGCCATCATGGCGGCGTCCAAAGAAGGAGATCAGCGGTGACCAAACGCACCTCTGCCAAGTACAAAATCGACCGCCGGATGGGTGAAAACATCTGGGGTCGTCCGAAATCCCCGGTCAACAAGCGCGAATACGGTCCCGGCCAGCACGGCCAGCGCCGCAAGGCCAAGCTTTCCGACTTCGGCACGCAGCTGCGCGCCAAGCAGAAGCTGAAGGGCTATTACGGCGACCTGACCGAAAAGCAGTTCCGCCGGATCTATGCCGAGGCCGAGCGGGTCAAGGGCGACACCGGTGAAAACCTCGTTGGCCTTCTGGAGCGCCGTCTCGACGCCGTCGTCTACCGCGCCAAGTTCGTGCCGACGATCTTTGCTGCCCGCCAGTTCGTGAACCACGGCCATGTGACCGTGAACGGCAAGCGCGTGAACATCGGTTCCTACCGCGTCAAGGAAGGCGACGTGGTCGCCGTTCGCGACAAGTCCAAGCAGCTTGCGCTGGTGCTGGAGGCTGTTGGCCTCGCCGAGCGTGATGTGCCCGACTATATCGAGGCAGATCATTCCAAGATGACCGCGACCTTCGTCCGCACCCCGGCGCTGGGCGATGTTCCTTACGCGGTACAGATGGAACCGAACCTCGTCGTCGAATATTACGCGAAGAACTGATCCGCCTTTAGCGGCAGGACCCGGTATTCTAAGGGGTCGCGGCGCCGCCGCGGCCCCTTTTTCTTTGTCAGATCGCGCTGGCCATGTGGCCAGCCGCCCGCTAGAAAACCCCGAACCAGTCAGAGGCCGACATGACCGACCCGATCCGCCCACAGCCCGGCATCATGGAGATCGCGCTTTATCAGGGCGGGGCGAGCCATGTGGCGGGCATCACTGATGCGGTGAAACTGTCCTCGAATGAAAACCCGTTCGGCGCATCGGAGAAGGCGAGAGAGGCTTATATCCGCGCGGTGCACAACCTGCACCGCTACCCCTCCACCGATCATGCCAAGCTGCGCGAGGCGATTGGCGAGGTCCATGGGCTCGATCCTGCGCGGATCATCTGCGGCACCGGCTCGGACGAAGTCTTGCTGCTGCTCTGTCAGGCCTATGCCGGGCCGGGGGATGAGGTGATCTACACCCAGCACGGCTTCCTCATGTACCCGATCGCCGCGCGGTCGGTGGGGGCGGTGCCGGTGCAGGTGCAGGAACGCGACCGTACCGTCGATGTCGACGCGATCCTTGCCGCCGCGAACGAGAAGACAAAGATCGTCTTCATCGCCAATCCCAACAATCCGACCGGTACGATGATCGGTGCGGGCGAGGTGGCACGGCTGGCCGATGGTCTGCCTGAACAGACGATTCTCGTCCTTGACGGGGCGTATGCCGAATTCGTCGAGGGCTTCGATGGCGGTGCGGCGCTCGCGACCGAGCGGCCGAATGTCTTCATGACCCGGACCTTCTCCAAGATCTACGGGCTTGGCGGGCTCCGGATCGGTTGGGGCTATGGGGCGCAGGCGATCATCGACGTGCTGAACCGCATCCGCAATCCCTTCAACCTGTCGCATGGCCAGCTTGAGGCGGGCGAGGCGGCGGTGCGCGATCAGGATTTCGTCGCGAAATGCCGCGCGGAGAATGCGCGGATGCGGGTCTGGCTGGCCGAGGCGCTGGCTGAACATGGCGTGCCCTCGGACACGTCCATGGCGAATTTCATCCTCGCCCGCTTCGCCGATGAGGCCGAGGCCACCGCCTGCGATGCCTTCTTGCAGTCCGAAGGGCTGATCGTGCGCCGTGTGGCAAGCTATGGCCTGCCGCATTGCTTGCGCATCACGATCGGGGACGAGGCCGCCTGTCGCCGGGTGGCGGCGGCGATTGCCAAGTTCAAGGGGCGCAACTGATGGCCGTGATCTATGACCGCGTTGCCCTGATCGGGCTCGGCCTTATCGCCTCGTCGATGGCCCATGCGATGAAGAAATGGGGTCTTGCGGGAAGCATCGCGGGCTATGCCAAGACCGAGGCGACGCGCGAGGCGGCGCTGGAGCTTGGCTTCTGCGACGAGGTTTTCGCCACGGCGGGTGACGCGGTGAAGAACGCCGATCTCGTCATTCTTGCGGTGCCGGTCGGTGTGATGGGCGCGGTGGCGGCCGAGATCCGCCCGCATCTGAAACCCGGCGCGACCGTCACCGATGTCGGTTCGGTCAAGCAGGCCGTCGTCGAGGCGGTGGGACCGCATGTCCCCGACGGTGTCGATTTTGTCCCCGGCCACCCTCTGGCGGGGACGGAGCATTCCGGCCCCCGATCCGGCTTTGCCACGCTCTTTCAGAACCGGTTCACCCTCTTGACCCCCGGCGATGCCCGGCCCGAAGCGGTGGCACGGCTGCGCGCTCTTTGGGAAGGAATGGGTGCGCTTGTAGAGGAGATGGAAGCCGATCACCATGATCTGGTTCTCGCTGTCACCAGCCACACGCCGCATCTTATCGCTTACACGATGGTCGGCGTTGCCGATCACCTGCGGCGCGTGACCGAAAGCGAGGTCATCAAGTATTCCGCCGCAGGTTTCCGTGACTTTACCCGGATCGCCGCGTCAGACCCGACGATGTGGCGCGATGTGTTCCTGACCAACAAGGAGGCGACGCTGGATATCCTCGGCCGCTTCACCGAGGAGCTGTTCGCACTGCAACGGGCGATCCGGATGGGCGACGGGGACGAATTGTTCAACTATTTCACCCGGACGCGGGCGATCCGCCGGGGCATCATCGAGGCGGGGCAGGATACGGCTGCGCCGGACTTTGGCCGCACGAAAGCCGACGGTCCATGAACCGTCGGGTGGCGTGTCGGCTGGCTGTTGCGCTGGCAGCGATCTTGGTATTTGCCCCGGTCGGCAACGCCAATGCGCCGGAAATCTCTCCCCGCCCCATGCCTCGGCCGGTGCTGAAAGATGCGGTTGCTGTCGCGGCCGCCAGCCCGCTCGCAGCCTTCGCACCCGAGGTTTCACTGCGCCCGGCCCGGCGCCCCGCCGGCCTGGCCGCGCCGGAGCGAGTCGAACGCGCCGTTTTCCGCACCCAGCCGCTGCCCGAAGTGACGACCGGCCGCACGGGCGCACTCTGCGGTGATCCGGCCTTGAAGGGCAAGACTATCCCGCCGATCAAGGGCCGGCTGAACGGCTGCGGGCTGGAGGATGGCGTCAGTCTGATTTCCGTCTCTGGCGTGGCCCTGACCCAGCCCGCCGCGATGGATTGCAAGACCGCCAAAGCGCTTAAGCAATGGGTCGACGGTGGCGTCAAACCCGCGATCGGCAAGACGGGTGGCGGGGTCGCCGCCCTTCAGGTTGCGGCGGGTTACGTGTGCCGGGGCCGAAACAACGCCAAAGGCGCGAAGGTGTCTGAGCACGGCAAGGGG
Source organism: Albidovulum litorale (assembly GCF_025751495.1). Taxonomy (GTDB): domain Bacteria; phylum Pseudomonadota; class Alphaproteobacteria; order Rhodobacterales; family Rhodobacteraceae; genus Albidovulum; species Albidovulum litorale. Next base: position 99,605 of record NZ_JAOWKZ010000005.1, read on the forward strand.
CGAGCTATCGACATCTCTGCAATCCTGCTGGCCAACGGCACGGCCATCACCGTGGAAAAGGGCTGGGCGTCAAAGAGCTACGGAAAACCGCTGGCCCGGATGCGCAAGGCGGCTTGCGGGCCGTTCAACACGGTGTTGGGTCCCGGTTCGGACCGCCATCACCACGACCACTTTCATCTGGATACGGCACGCGGGCGTGGGGCTTATTGCCGCTAGCTTTCGCGAAACGTCCTGTGAACACTGGCCCATCACATGTCTGTGCCGTGCGTTGGTTGGCCGGATGTCGGCCAACCGATGGTTGAAGAGTCCACATCATTTCAGGATGCAGATCCCGCGAATGGAAAACTTTCCGGACCGTTCCGGGTAGTCTTCCTCCCAAGGCTGTGAGCGCAAACCTCGCGTCTTCACCAGAACTCGCCCGTTGGATTGATTAAATATGTATTTAACTTCCACGTCTCCAACGCGATCAAGGCGATCATAATAGGTGATAATCAGATCGTTTGATTTTCGCTCTAGTGTGCCCTGAGTCCCGGTCGCAACATTTGTCGCCGTTGCTTCGCTAATGCTGTGGGTGCTTTGAGGGGGAACAATGAGCATGACAGCACGCTTGTTTCCGGCACCAGTGTAGTTAGTCATTTTGCAAGTCAATTCAGCGGCGTGGACCCCTGAAGCGGCGATAGCGTTCACGAGAATCGTCGCGATGGTGATGAGCAGTTTCACGATAGCACTCCGCAAGCAGGATATAGTGTTTTATCGACGCAGTTTACATTCGCAAAGACTGTAGAGGGATTCGCGAGAGCGGCATTGAGCGAAATCAAATGCAGGGCACGGATTGAAGACAGTTTGTCGCGGCCACTCTAAAATAGGAAATGTCATCTGGAGAATTGCGATCTGAGTTGATCCACGGCGTCAACCCCTGCAATCAATTGTCCAAATAGAAAAGCGGCGCGGGTCCGAGCGGTACCGGACCGAGATTTATCCAACCCTCCTTAATGACGAGGGGCAGGGTCAGTTCCGAGTTGCCATCGAGTTGTGCGAACCCGTCCAGGGCCTTTTCTACCGTCGGCGCGATTTCCGGCTTGATCAGTCCGAGCGCGGTTGCAAGGGGCAGGGCCCCGCGCCAGTCGCGGATTGTGAGCTCAAGGCGGCCTTCGGGCTGACCTGATCCCGCGATCTCGATCCGACCGGACGCGCTGATCTGAACCGTTCCCCAGGTGAGTTCAGCCGAACGGATATCCGCAGCTGTAACGCTTAGCGGTTCTGCGGGAAGGTGCCGGTTCAGAGGATGATCGAGAGTCAGGATGGCGTCGAGCCGCACGTGACCACCCCCGGTCGGTAATCCGGCCTGAGTGAGGAGATCAGAGGGTTGCCCGGACAGCGACAGATCGAACACTTCCGCACCCACATCCTGTTCGGTTGCGGTGATGCCTTCGCGGATGGCGAGCCGAAGCTCTCGCGCAGTCGCACCCCAGCCATGATCAGAGGTCAGCGCAAGCTCGGTTCCCACCGACTGCGCCCGCTTCAGCGGAAGGTCAGGGTCGATGCCGAAAACGGCACTGGCGCGCAGGTCGCCGGACCTGATGGCAATCTCCTCGCGCCCGACCCGTAATGTCTGGTCCGGGGGTAAAGCCGCAATAATGTGGTGCGGTTTGTACGACAGCGCATAGACCTGAACCCTGGGTGCGGACCAATGCACGGCGCCGTCAGCGCTGGTCAGTTGCAGGTTCTCGATGGCCAGGTCGAAGCGTGAGGGGAACCCCTCCAGCGTTACCTCGCCGTACTCGGCGCGACCTGCTGCGCGCAGGTCGGCCAAAGCCACCTCGGTCCCCTCCATCACGGCGCGGGACCCCACGGCCCAGTAGCCGCCATAGAAGATCGCGAAGGCCGCTGTCAGCCAGATTACCGCGCGCATGGGTCTTTTCTCCCGCAGGTCGATGCTGTTTACAGGGGCGGAACGGTAAGAGCCAGTGGGGCGCGGTGATGAAATCTATGTGGGTCTTCGGCTATGGCTCGCTGATGTGGGAACCGGGTTTTGCCTATGCCGACCGGGTTCTGGGGCGGCTCGACGGCTGGCACCGGTCATTCTGCATGCGCTCGATCCACCATCGCGGCACGGTCGAGAAGCCGGGCCTGGTGCTGGCGCTGGACGCGGCCGATGGGGCGGCCTGCAACGGGGTTGCCTATTCGGTCAGGGCTGAGGACAGCGACGCCACGCTCGACTATCTGCGCGAGCGCGAACTGATTTCGTCGGCCTATCTGGAGAGGACGCTGCCGCTGGCGCTGACCGATGGCCGGACCGTCGAGGCCGTGACCTATGTGATCGACCCTGATCACGTCCAGTATTGCGGCGGGCTGGCACTGGAGGAACAGGCCGGCATCATCGCGACAGCGGTCGGTGGACGGGGCCCGAACACCGACTATCTGTGGAACACGGCCGAGCATCTGCACGAGCTTGGCATCGCCGATCCTGACCTCGACTGGCTGGCGGAGCGTGTCAGGGCGCTCACAACTGCCACGTGATCGCCCCGCTTACGGCTTGTTAGCGGCCCCATCGCCGCCTATTGTCCGAAAAAACGAAGGGACAAGGGTGGCGATCCAGATGGACAAACCCGTGCGCGAGGCCGAGTTGTTCTTTTCCCAGCCGGTGCGGCAGATCGCAATGATGCTGCTGGTCTGCGCGCTGGTCGGGGCAGGGGGCTATGTGGCCTATGGGCCGATCTTTTCCATTTTCATTGCCAATCCATGGTTGAACGGTCTGATCCTCGGGGTCTTTGTCCTTGGTGTGCTGACCTGTTTCTGGCAGGTCGCGCAGCTTGTGCGCTCAGTAAGCTGGATCGAGGGATTCGCGGCCCATCGTCCGGGTCATGAAATCACCGTCCCGCCGCGGATGCTGGCGCCTCTGGCCGCGCTTTTGCGGTCGCGGGGCAAAAGGGGTGGCCAGATTTCATCCAGCTCCGCCCGGTCGATTCAGGATTCGGTTGCGACGCGGATCGACGAGGCGCGCGACATCACGCGCTATCTGACGAGCCTTCTGATCTTCCTCGGCCTCCTTGGCACCTTCTACGGCCTCGCGATCACGGTTCCCGCCGTTGTCGATACGATCCGGGCGCTGGCCCCGCAGGAGGGCGAGACTGGGCTTGAGGTCTTCGACAAGCTGATGGGCGGGCTGGAAAAACAGCTTGGCGGCATGGGAACGGCGTTTTCCTCCTCCCTGCTCGGGCTGGCCGGGTCGCTGGTTGTCGGGCTTCTGGAACTGTTCGCCGGTCACGGCCAGAACCGCTTTTACCGCGAGTTGGAGGAGTGGCTGACCTCGTTCACGCGGCTGTCGTTTTCCGGCGGCGAGGCCGATGGCGGGATCGATCAGGAAACGGTTTCGGGTGTGCTCGACCACATGGCCGATCAGGTCGAAACCCTGCAGGAGATCCTGCGCCAGTCCGATGAGGGTCGCAGCGCGGTGAATGACCGGCTGGAGGAGCTTGCGACATCGGTCGAAGGGCTTACGCGGCAGCTGGAATCCGAGGTCGGCTCCATCGGTGTCCTGACCCATATCGCCGAAGGGCAGGAACGGCTGATCCGTATTATCGAAAAGGCGGCCGAGGACGAAAACGCCGGCGGCGTTTCCGGCGGCAGCGAGGCCGAAAGCCGGATGCGGCTGCGCTCGATCGATGTGCAGCTCCTGAAGCTGCTCGAAGAGGTTGCGGCTGGGCGGCAGGAAAGCATGGCCGATCTGCGCGGCGATCTTGCCGAACTGACCCGGGCCGTGCGGGCGCTTGGGCGGACCGACGCCCGGGGGGGCTAGGCCATGGCGCTGACCAACGGGCGCGGCGGTCAACGGTTCTCGGCCAATATCTGGCCCGGCTTCGTCGACGCGATGACTGCGCTTCTGATGGTGCTGATGTTCGTGCTGACGATCTTCATGATCGTGCAGTTCACCTTGCGCGAGACCATCGACAATCAGGATGACGAGCTTGCCGATCTGGCGCAGCAGGTGGCCGGGCTGGCCGATGCGCTCGGGCTGGAACGGGACCGGTCTACGGCGCTGGAGGGTGAGGTTGCCGGGCTGACCGCCGATCTCGACACGAGCCGGGCCGAGGCGGACCGGCAATCGGCGCTGATCGCCACGCTGACCCGGCAGGTCGAGGAGCGGGACAGCCAGCTATCCGAAGCCTCGGCCCGGATCACCTCGTTCGAAGCGCAGGTTGCGACGTTGCTTAGTGAACGTGACACTGCGCGAGGCGAGGCAGAGGTGCTGACGGCAGAGCGCGACGCCCTGTCGTCCGAACGCGATACACTGGTATCCGAACGGGACGCGCTGAACCTTGCCATCGCCAAGGCGCGGTCCGAGATCGACGCCCAGGCGGAGGCCGCGCGCCTTGCCGCCGCGCGGAGGGAAGCCCTGGACGCGCTGGTTGCCGATCTGAAAGCACAAGGCGAGGAGGCGGCGGAAAAGCTGTCCGACGCCGAGGCCGCGCGCCTGACCGAGGCTGCTGCTGCCGCCGCCTTGCGCGAAAAGCTTCAGGGCGCCGAGGATGAACTGACCGCGATGACGCTGGCGCTGGAACAACAGCGCCGTCGCGCCGAAGAGACCCTGACCCTGCTGGCGGCCGCCAATGCGCGGGCCGGGGAGGAACTGAGCGAGGCCGAGCGGCAGAAGGTGCTTCTTGATACAGCGAACGAAGAGCTGGCCAAGGAAAAGGCGGCCTCGGCTGAGGCCGCGCGCAAGGTGGCGCTCTTGAACGAGCAGATCGTGGCGTTGCGCGGCCAGCTTGGCGCATTGCAGGACCTGATGGATGCCTCCGACGCCCGAGATGCCGAAGCCAAGGTGCAGATCGAGGCTTTGGGCACGCGGCTGAACTCCGCGCTCGCTCAGGTTGCGGCGGAACAGAAACGCCGGGCAGAGCTTGAGGAGGCGGAGAGGATCAGGCTGGAAGCCGAGGCTGCGGCGCTGAAGGAGGAAACCAAGGAACTGGCGCAATACCGGTCGGAATTCTTTGCCCGCCTCAGCAAGGTTCTGGAAGGCCGCGAGGGCGTGCGCGTCGTGGGCGACCGCTTCGTGTTCTCCTCTGAGGTGCTCTTTGAACCGGCTTCGGCCGATCTTGCGCCGGAAGGGCGCAGCCAGATTGCCGGCGTCGTTGCCACGCTGCAGGACGTGGCGGCCGAGATACCGCCCGAGGTGGACTGGATCATCCGGGTCGACGGTCACACCGACAATGTCCCTTTGGCTGGGACGGGCCGTTACAGCGACAACTGGGAACTGAGTCAGGGGCGGGCCCTGTCGGTCGTGCGGTTCATGCAGGATGAGCTTGGCTTCCCGCCGAACCGGCTCGCCGCGACGGGGTTCGGTGAATATCACCCGGTGGCGGTGGGCGACAGCCCCGAGGCGCTGGCGCAGAACCGGCGGATCGAACTGAAACTGACGGAACGCTAGGCCGGACGCGGCCAAGGTTCAGATCGCCGGTCAGATCATGCTTTTCGGCACCGCGAAATCGGCGCTCGTGATACCTTCATCGAGATGCACCATAGCCGGTGTAAGTGGAGCCATGTATGTCCAGAAAATACGTGACCAATGTCGACGGCGTTCCGCCGTCGCCGTCGCCGATCAGCAATGCTGTCGTGGTGGGAAACCAGTGCTGGATCAGCGGCCAGCTTTCGGTGGGGCCCGACGGGAAATACCAACCGGGCACGGCGCGCGAGGAGGCCGAACGCGCCTTCGCGCATGTCTTTAGGATCGCGGAAGCAGCTGGTTTTGCGCCAGCGGATATCGTCTATGTCGACATCGCCTTCATCGACCTGAAGGACGTGCCCGAAGTCAATGTGCTCTACGGATCGCTCTTTGCCGAGGGCCGTCGTCCGGCCCGGACGATCTATCAGGCGGCGGCACTGCCCTTTGGGGGCCGGATCAAGGTTCAGGCGGTGGCCGCCCGGTCGTGACGCGACCGACACCACCCGCGAGCGACCGCATTGACCGGAAATGAAAAGGCCCGCCGGGGGCGGGCCTTTGATCTGTCAGTCCGCCGTCAGCAGCGGCGGCTTCGAACCCGAGAGCCGCGGCTTCTGCGGTTCCTCGACATCGAGGACGAGCGCATCGTCCTTCAGCCGTACATGCACGACACCGCCCTTGGTCAGCTTGCCGAAAAGCAGTTCTTCCGCGAGCGGCTTCTTGATGTGTTCCTGGATCACCCGGCCGAGTGGACGGGCGCCCATGCGGTCGTCGTAGCCCTTCTCGGCGATCCAGTTCGCGGCCTCGGGCGTCAGCTCGATATGAACATGGCGGTCCATGAGCTGGGCTTCGAGTTGCAGGACGAACTTGTCGACGACCTGCAGGATCACCTCGCGCGGGAGCGCCGAGAACGATATGACCGCGTCGAGCCGGTTGCGGAATTCCGGCGTGAAGGTGCGTTCGATCGCCGCCGTATCCTCGCCCTCGCGCCGGTCGCGGCCGAAGCCGATGGCCGATTTCGCGAGTTCCGCCGCGCCCGCATTCGAGGTCATGATCAGGATCACGTTGCGGAAATCGACCTGCCGCCCGTTATGGTCGGTCAGTTTGCCGTGGTCCATCACCTGCAGGAGTATGTTGTAGACATCCGGATGCGCCTTCTCGATTTCGTCGAGCAGAAGCACGCAATGCGGGTGCTGATCGACGCCATCGGTGAGCATGCCGCCCTGATCGAAGCCGACATAGCCCGGAGGCGCACCGATGAGGCGGGAAACCGCGTGTTTCTCCATGTATTCCGACATGTCGAAGCGCAGAAGTTCCACGCCCAAGCTATCGGCGAGCTGCTTGGCGACCTCGGTCTTGCCGACGCCCGTGGGCCCGGCGAAGAGGTAGTTGCCGATGGGCTTTTCGGGTTCGCGCAGACCGGCGCGGGCCAGTTTGATCGCCGAGGACAGTGCCTCGATCGCCTTGTCCTGTCCGAAAACGACACGCTTCAGGGTCTTTTCCAGATCCTTCAGCACCTCGGCATCGTCCTTGGAGACGTTCTTCGGCGGGATGCGGGCGATCTTGGCCACAACGGCCTCGATCTCTTTCGGGCTGATTGTCTTGCGGCGCTTCGATTCCGCGACCAAATGCTGCGCCGCGCCTGCCTCGTCGATTACGTCGATGGCTTTATCGGGCAGCTTGCGGTCATGGATGTAGCGCGACGACAGTTCAACCGCCGCCTTGATCGCGTCGTGGGTGTAGCGCAGATCATGGTGCTTTTCGAAATATGGCTTCAGCCCCATCAGGATCTTGATCGTGTCCTCGACCGAAGGTTCGTTCACGTCAATCTTCTGGAACCGGCGGGAAAGCGCGCGGTCCTTTTCGAAATGCTGGCGGAACTCCTTGTAGGTGGTCGAGCCCATGCAGCGCAGCTTGCCGCCCTGAAGCGCGGGCTTCAGGAGGTTGGAGGCGTCCATCGCCCCGCCCGAGGTGGCACCTGCACCGATCACGGTATGGATCTCGTCGATGAAGAGGATCGCGTCGGGGTGATCCTCCAACTCCTTCACCACTGCCTTCAGCCGCTCTTCGAAATCGCCGCGATAGCGGGTGCCCGCGAGAAGCGCGCCCATGTCGAGCGAATAGATCGTGGCGTTCGACAACACATCGGGCGTCTCGCCGCGCGTGATCTTCAGCGCCAGCCCTTCGGCGATGGCGGTCTTGCCGACGCCGGGATCACCGACCAGAAGCGGGTTGTTCTTGCGTCGACGGCAAAGCACCTGAATGCAGCGCTCGATTTCGGCCTCTCGGCCGATCAGCGGATCGACATCGCCCTTCTTCGACTTGGTGTTGAGATCGACGCAATATTTGGCCAGCGCCGATTCCTTGGCTTCGCCTTCGGTCTGCGTCGTGTGTTCGTCGTTCTCCTGCGCGCCGCTGACAGGGCGCGTTTCGCCAAAGGACGGGTCCTTGGCGACGCCATGGGCGATGAAATTCACCGCGTCATAGCGCGTCATGTCCTGTTCCTGCAGGAAATAGGCCGCGTTGCTTTCCCGCTCGGCGAAGATCGCGACCAGCACGTTGGCGCCGGTAACCTCGGTCCGGCCCGAGGACTGGACATGGATCGCGGCACGCTGGATCACGCGCTGGAAGGCAGCGGTCGGCACGGCCTCGGACCCTTCGACATCGGTGACGAGGGTGGAAAGGTCATCGTCGATAAACTCGACAAGGGTCTGCCGAAGCGCGTCGATATCGACGGAGCAGGCACGCATCACCTTCGCCGCCTCAGGCTCGTCAATCAGCGCAAGCAGCAGATGTTCGAGCGTTGCAAGTTCATGCCGGCGCGCATTGGCAAGCGCAAGCGCCGCATGGATGGCCTGTTCAAGCGTGTTCGAGAATGACGGCACCTTCGTGCTCCTTTCCTTCCAGCAGGTTGGGCATGTGGCCCATCCCTACTCTCGCCTCATACCTTTAAAGTTCGGTGGAAATCGGGCGGCTTCAAGTGTTTTCTAAGAGAAAACAGTGAATACGTCCGAAGCGATGCAATTTGTGAACGGAATACTGCTTTTTCTGACGGGAAAGTAATCGAACGGTCAAAAACCGGTGATCGATCAGAAACGATCCTTGCGCGAACGGATCTCGGCAAAGACCTCGGCATCGCTTGCCCCGGCCATTCCCAGCGCCGCCTTCACCTCGGGCAAGCCCGCACGCAGGAAGGGGTTGGTCGCCAGTTCTTCGGCCAGGGTCGACGGCACGGTCGGCTCGCCTTTCTTACGCGCTTCGGTCACCGCCTCGGATCGGGATATAAGCGCTGAATTGCCGGGTTCAATGGTCAGCGCAAAGCGGGCATTGGACGCGGTATATTCGTGGCCCGAGCAGACCAGCGTGTCGGGGGGCAGTGCCGCAAGCCGCGAAAGGCTGTCCCACATCTGCGCCGCGGTTCCCTCGAAAAGTCGCCCGCAGCCAAGCGCCATGAGGCTGTCTGCCGTGAACACGACCTTTGAGGCGGGGAAGTGAAACGCGATGTGACCGACGGTATGGCCAGACACTTCGATCACCTCGCCCTGATCCATGCCGATGCGGATCGTGTCACCATCCACCACCGTCTCATCCAGCGGCGGAAGCCGATGCGCATCCGCCGCCGCACCGATAACGCGCGCTCCGGTCGCACCGGCAAGGGCGCGCACACCGTCGATATGGTCGTTGTGGTGATGGGTGATCAGGATATGGCTCGCCCTCCAGCCCCGTTCACGCAGGGCATTCAGGATCGGCGCCGCGTCGGGTACGTCGACAACCGCCGTCGCCCCGGTCGCCGCATCATGGGCGAGATAGGCGTAGTTGTCGGCAAGACACGGAACGGTGACGATTTCGAGGGCCATGGCGTTTCGTTCCCGATTGCGTATTCTCCGGGTTAACTTTTGCCGAAGGAAGCGGCGGGCGCAATGCATCTCGACGTTCTCGACCTGAGGAATTTCTACTACCGCACCCAGCTCGGCCGTGTGGCGCAAAAGGCGATCCGGGACCAGGTCGTGTCACTCTGGCGACCCGACAAGGGGCAGACGGTGGTGGGTTTCGGCTTCGCAGCGCCTCTGCTGCGCCCCTATCTGGAACCCTCACGCCGTGTCATCGGCCTGATGCCTGCGCCGCAGGGCGTGATGCCGTGGCCCGCCGGGATGGATAATGTCTCGGTTCTCTGTGAAGAGACACAGTGGCCGATCGAAACCGGCATGGTCGACCGGCTGGTGCTGCTCCACGGGCTTGAAACCTCGGAACAGCCGACCGCGCTTTTGGAGGAATGCTGGCGCGTGCTTGGTCCGGGGGGGCGGGCGCTCTTCATCGTCCCGAACCGGTCGGGCCTTTGGTCGCGGTCCGACAAGACGCCTTTCGGTTACGGGCGACCCTATTCGATGAGCCAGCTTGACGCTCAGTTGCGGCGCCACAACTTCGTGGCCGAGCGACAGCTATCGGCGCTCTACGCGCCGCCGTCCAGTCGGCGTTTCTGGTTAAGGACCGCCCCGGCCTGGGAACGGTTCGGACACCGGGCGTCAGCGGTGATGGCGGGTGGGGTGCATATGCTGGAGGTCTCAAAGCAGGTCCATGCACCGCAGCGCCCGGGCCTTGCGGCGACCGTCAGGCGGCCCCTGAAGGTATTGGAAGGGTTGCCCAAGCCGACCGCCGAACCGGTGTGACTCGCGCACCCGAAGCGGGGATTCTGGCCGGCATACGCACTGTTAACGCCCAAACTTGCTGATCATAAATCGCAACAGTTTGTCGCGTGTCGCGGAAACCCCTGAATTTATGGGAAAACCGTGCTCCCAATTAGTTTACCAAGGCGGTTGCGAGCCACGAACGCCTCTGCTACACCCGCGCCGACTTCGGACGTATGTGCTTGCATACGCCACGGGTGGCCTCTGCCTGACCACAAGAAAGAGGCGATGGGACAAAACAATCGGAAGGGTGGACGTGTCCGAACCAGCTTCGATTTCCGCAGGGATCGCCGGGCGCTACGCAACGGCTGTGTTTGAACTCGCGAAAGACGCCAAGGGTCTGAAAGCGCTTGAGGCCGACGTGGAGGCGCTGGGCGCCGCACTCGCCGACAGTGCTGACCTTCGCAGCCTGATCGCGTCGCCGGTCTACAGCCGCGACGACCAGGCCAAGGCCGTGGCGGCGATTGCCAAGAAGATGAAGCTGTCGGCCACTTTGGCCAACACGATGGGCCTGATGGCGTCGAACCGCCGCCTCTTCGTCCTGCCGCAGCTTCTGGCCGCGCTTCGCGATCTGATCGCCGAGGAAAAAGGCGAAGTGACCGCCGACGTGACCGTCGCGGCGCCGCTGACCAAGGCGCAGGAAACCAAACTTGCCGCGTCGCTCAAAAAAACCGTCGGCAAGACCGTCAATCTCAATACCACCGTCGATGACAGCCTCATCGGTGGACTTATCGTCAAAGTGGGCTCGCAGATGATCGACACCTCGATCCGCTCGAAGCTCGCTTCCCTTCAGAATGCTATGAAAGAGGTCGGATAATGGGAATCCAGGCAGCCGAGATCTCTGCGATCCTTAGGGAGCAGATCAAGAACTTCGGTCAGGAAGCGGAAGTGGCCGAGGTTGGCCGCGTTCTGTCGGTCGGCGACGGTATCGCCCGTGTGCACGGGCTGGACAACATCCAGGCCGGTGAGATGGTCGAATTCCCCGGCGGTATCCGGGGTATGGCGCTGAACCTTGAGATCGACAACGTCGGTGTCGTTATCTTCGGTTCCGACCGCGACATCAAAGAAGGCGACACCGTCAAGCGCACCAAGGCCATCGTGGACGTGCCGGTTGGTGACGAGCTTCTGGGCCGCGTCGTTGACGCGCTTGGCAACCCGATCGACGGCAAGGGCCCGCTGAAGACCAAGAAGCGTTCGGTCGCGGATGTGAAGGCCCCCGGCATTATCCCGCGCAAATCGGTGCATGAGCCGATGGCGACCGGCCTCAAATCGGTTGACGCCATGATCCCGGTTGGTCGTGGCCAGCGTGAACTGATCATCGGCGACCGTCAGACCGGCAAGACCGCCATCGCGCTCGACACGATCCTCAACCAGAAATCCTACAACGACGCTGCCGGCGACGACGAGAGCAAGAAGCTCTACTGCGTCTATGTCGCCATCGGCCAGAAGCGTTCGACGGTTGCCCAGCTTGTGAAGAAGCTGGAAGAGACCGGCGCCATCAACTACTCCATCGTCGTGGCCGCGACCGCGTCCGACCCGGCGCCGATGCAGTTCCTGGCACCCTATTCGGCGACCGCCATCGCGGAATACTTCCGTGACAATGGCCGCCACGCGCTGATCATCTACGATGACCTGTCGAAGCAGGCCGTCGCCTATCGCCAGATGTCGCTGCTGCTGCGCCGTCCGCCCGGGCGCGAAGCCTATCCGGGCGACGTTTTCTACCTGCACAGCCGCCTTCTGGAGCGTTCGGCGAAGCTGAACGAGGACAACGGTGCCGGTTCGTTGACGGCTCTGCCGATCATCGAAACGCAAGGTGGCGACGTGTCGGCCTTTATTCCGACCAACGTGATCTCGATCACCGACGGCCAGATCTTCCTTGAAACGGAACTCTTCTATCAGGGTATCCGTCCGGCCGTGAACACCGGTCTGTCGGTTTCGCGCGTGGGCTCCTCGGCCCAGACCAACGCGATGAAATCGGTTGCGGGTTCGGTCAAGCTGGAGCTCGCTCAGTACCGCGAAATGGCGGCCTTTGCCCAGTTCGGTTCCGACCTCGACGCTGCGACCCAGCGCCTCTTGAACCGTGGTGCGCGTCTGACCGAGTTGATGAAGCAGCCGCAATACTCGCCGCTGACCAACGCGGAAATCGTCTGCGTCATCTTCGCGGGCATCAAGGGCTTCCTCGACAAGCTTTCGGTGAAGGATGTCGGCCGCTTCGAACGCGATCTGGTCAAGCATCTGCGCGCCAACCGCAAGGACATCCTCGACTGGATCACCAAGGACGATCCGAAGATCAAGGGCGAGGCCGAAGACAAGCTTCGGGCGGCTATCGACGAATTCGCCAAGACCTTCGCGTAAGCGGGGGGAGGGGACAGGGATATGCCCAGCCTTAAGGACCTGAAAAACAGGATCGAAAGCGTCAAGTCGACGCGGAAGATCACCAAGGCCATGCAGATGGTCGCGGCGGCCAAGCTCCGCCGCGCCCAGGAAGCTGCCGAATCCGCGCGTCCTTACGCCGAACGGATGAACGCGGTGATGTCGGGCCTTGCCGCCTCGGTCGGCGGATCGGACTCTGCGCCCCGGCTTTTGGCCGGGACGGGGGAAGACAAGACCCATCTTCTGGTGGTGATGACGGCAGAACGTGGCCTTTGCGGCGGCTTCAACTCTTCCATCGTGAAGCTTGCGCGGGCGAAGGCGAATGAGCTGATCAAAGCTGGCAAGACGGTGAAGATCCTGACCGTCGGCAAGAAGGGCCGTGAACAGCTGAAGCGTGATCTCGGCAACCACTTCGTCGCCCATGTCGACCTCTCCGAGGTCAAGAAGCTTGGCTATGACAATGCGCAAGGAATTGCGCGCGATCTTATCCATCGTTTCGATGCGGGTGAGTTCGATGTTGCCACGATCTTCTTCAACCGCTTCGAGTCGGTGATCAGCCAGATCCCGACCGCGCAGCAGGTGATCCCGGCGAAGTTCGACGCCGAGGAAGGCGAAGGTGCCTCGACGCTCTACGACTATGAGCCGTCCGAGGAAGAGATCCTTGCCGATCTTCTGCCGCGTGGCCTTGCCACCCAGGTCTTCACCGCGCTTCTGGAAAACGGGGCGTCGGAGCAGGGGGCGCGGATGTCCGCGATGGACAACGCGACGCGCAACGCGGGCGACATGATCGACAAGCTGACGATCCAGTTCAACCGCTCGCGTCAGGCCGCGATCACCAACGAACTTATCGAAATCATTTCGGGCGCCGAGGCGCTCTAAGGGAACCGGAGAAACTCTATGGCAAAAGCACCGAAAGCAGCTGCCGCAGTCGGCCGGGTGACGCAGGTCATCGGCGCCGTCGTGGACGTGCAGTTTGACGATCACCTTCCGGCGATTCTGAACGCGCTTGAAACCGACAACAATGGCAAGCGTCTGGTTCTGGAAGTTGCCCAGCACCTGGGCGAAAACACCGTGCGCACCGTCGCCATGGACGCGACCGAGGGTCTCGTGCGCGGCGCTGCCGTGACCGACAAGGGCGAGCCGATCTCGGTTCCCGTCGGCAACCCGACGCTGGGCCGCATCCTGAACGTCATCGGCGAGCCGGTGGACGAAAAGGGCCCGGTCAAGGCCAAGGAAACCCGCGCCATCCACCAGCCGGCGCCGGAATTCAACGAACAGGCGACCTCGTCCGAGATTCTCGTGACCGGCATCAAGGTCATCGATCTTCTGGCGCCCTATTCGAAGGGTGGTAAGATCGGCCTCTTCGGCGGTGCGGGCGTTGGCAAGACGGTTCTGATCATGGAACTGATCAACAACATCGCCAAGGTGCACTCGGGCTTCTCGGTTTTCGCCGGTGTTGGCGAACGGACGCGTGAGGGCAACGACCTTTACCACGAGATGATCGAATCCGGCGTTATCGTTCCGGACGATCTGGAGAAATCCAAAGTGGCCCTTGTCTACGGTCAGATGAACGAGCCGCCGGGGGCGCGTATGCGTGTGGCCCTCTCCGGCCTGACGCTGGCCGAGCAGTTCCGCGACCAGTCGGGCACGGACGTTCTCTTCTTCGTCGACAACATCTTCCGCTTCACGCAGGCGGGTTCGGAAGTGTCCGCACTTCTCGGCCGTATTCCTTCGGCCGTGGGCTACCAGCCTACGCTGGCGACCGACATGGGCGCGATGCAGGAACGCATCACCTCGACCAAGGCTGGCTCGATCACCTCGGTTCAGGCCATCTACGTTCCGGCCGACGACCTTACCGACCCGGCACCGGCGACCTCTTTCGCCCACCTCGACGCCACCACGGTTCTGTCGCGCGCCATCTCGGAGCTTGGCATCTACCCGGCCGTTGACCCGCTGGACTCAACCAGCCGGATCCTCGACCCGGCCGTTGTCGGTGAAGAGCATTATCAGGTGGCCCGTGACGTTCAGGGTATCCTCCAGCGCTACAAGTCGCTGCAGGACATCATCGCCATTCTCGGCATGGACGAACTGAGCGAAGAGGACAAGCTGACCGTGGCCCGCGCCCGGAAGATCCAGCGTTTCCTCAGCCAGCCCTTCGACGTGGCCAAGGTCTTCACCGGTTCGGACGGCGTTCAGGTGCCGCTCGACAAGACCATCGCCTCCTTCAAGGCCGTCGTTGCGGGCGAGTACGACCACCTGCCCGAAGCCGCCTTCTACATGGTCGGCGACATCGAGGAAGTGAAAGCCAAGGCGCAGCGTCTGGCCGCGGAAGCGGCGTAAGGGGGCGAGATGGCCGATACGATGCAGTTTGACCTTGTGTCCCCTGAGCGGCGGCTTGCCTCCGTTCAGGCCCGCGAGGTCCGCATTCCGGGCGCCGATGGCGACCTGACGGCGATGCCGGACCATTCGCCGCTGATCACCACGCTGCGTCCAGGCATCCTCACCGTCGTCTCTGCCGAGGGCACGAACGACTACGCCGTGACCGGCGGCTTTGCCGAGATTTCGGCGGCGGGTGCCTCGGTTCTGGCCGAACGCGCGATGCCGAAGGGCGAAGTGACGGCGGCCGATATGGACGGGCTGATCGCCGATGCAACTTCGGAAGCGGGGGAAGCTCCGGCCGAGGGCAAGGACGCCGCCAACAAGCTGGTGGCCGACCTTCAGGCGTTGAAAGCGGCACTCGGGCTCTGAGCCGAAAATATTTGGAAATGGATCGGGCGGCCCTTGGGCCGCCCGATCTGTTTTGGAGTGTAAGGTGGGTTTAAACTCACCTTACACCACGGCTCTTACGCTTCGCCGTCTTCTTCCTTGTCCTCGCATTCACCCACCGGGCAGCAGCGGTATTCCTGGCTTTTCTCGAGAAGCTGGATCCGCTTGGCCAGAAGCTGGTTTTCCAGATCCTGACGCACGAGGTCGAGTTCGATCGACTTCCGGCGGCTGTCTTCGCAGGTGTTGCACTTGTCGAGGCAGCCCTTGACCACGATGGCCTGGGTCGGCAGGCAGGTTTCGCGGGTGAAGCTGAGCTCGGCCGCGAATTTAGCCGAGACATTGCCGCCGACACGGTCGATGACACCCGCCTTGACCAGTTCGGCATCGACGGTCGCCAGCGCCTTGTCACGCTCTGCCTGCGACATCGGCGGAACTCGGACGGACAGGGCTGCACTGCGGGTAGCAAGCGCGAGGTTGAGGTTGCCCGCGCTGGAAAAGCCGCCCCCGCTGATTAGATTGGCCTTGTGCGCCGCGGCACTTGTCCTCCCTGCGGTTTCAATCTCGAGACGGTTCGCCTGAGTCGCCCGGATCCCGTCGGGGATGACGGCGACGCTGGATGCGGGCCGGATCGGACGCGCATCGACGCGGGCATCGCCTGCCCGGTCGATGACGCGGCGCAGGACGGCCTTGATGGTGAATTTCAGGGTCTGCTTCTTCACCAGCTGATAGGCGAGATAGGTCACCGCGTGGCACTGGTTGCGGTTCTCGAAAACACGCGTCGAGGCTTCATAGGCGCTTTCGCTTTCGCCCTCGGCGTGGCTCCTGCTTTGCACCTCGCCCACCGCAATGGAGTTTGCCGCGCGTGTCGCCTGCACCGACCGGTCATGTGAGGATGACGCATGCTGCGACAGTTCCCGCGCGAAATCGGCGCTGGAATTGGCATTAAAGTCGCCATCGACACTGGCGCTGCCGCCGCCTGCGAATCCGACCGTCCAGTAATCCGCGCTGCCATTCACCTCGAAGTCCGAATGCGACTGGCTGTTCGCCTCGGCCTGATCGCGGATCGTGAGATCGGACATGTAGCGGTCCATCGAGGACATGTAGAAGGTCTCTTCCGAGGCCTGCTCGTGCCGGTAGTTCACCTCTGACTCGCTGTCATAGCTGAATCGCGAATTCCGGGATGCGGTGTAGAGCCGGACTTTTTCACCTGGCAGGAGAGTGGTCGAATAGACCACATCTCCAAGGGCCAGCGGGCCGGGGCAGCGCTCCAACTCCGCGACATAGGTCAATTCAACCTGTGCGTTTGCGAGCGGAACCCTGAGGCGATAGGCGAATTGAAGCCGTTCGCAGCACGGGTCCTTGGAAAGTTCCGGACAACAGGGGATGTCATTCATCGAGATAAGATTGCCGTCGGCCATCTTGTTTCCTCCTGAAATTATGTCGTTTTCAAATTCCCCCATGGTCGAAATAATAAATGCGACCACGCTAGGGTTCGGGGAAATACAACCATAAGCCGACTCGCCCGGCGCGCGAAATGCTGGAATACCGGTACAGCGGAAATCGGCCGACAGAGATTTATGGCGGAGGCGAATCAATTGCGTACATCTGAATTTATCTTTGCCTGCCACGAGTTGCAGGATTAGATGGGGAAAAGCGGTTTAGGAAACGGTATGCGTCGTTTGCGGAGTCAAAGGGTTGGCGTTGAGCAGGGCTCAGTCGTTTTGTTTTCTGATTTCGAGGACGGCGGGATCATGTGGACCGGAAGCGGACCACGGGAGCTTCGCCACGCGGTTGCGTTTTCCGAAGCCTTTAGGCGCGCGCCCGTCGTTCAAGTCGGAATCTCCATGTGGGACATGGATCAAAAGACCAATATCAGGGCCGACATCTCGTCCGACAAGGTGCGGCCCGAGGGGTTCGAAATCGTCTTTCGCACTTGGAGCGATACACGTATCGCCCGCATCCGCGCCGACTGGCTGGCAATCGGCGAGGTCAGCGATGACGACGACTGGGAGGTCGTCTGACCCGACGCTTCAGTTCTTGCCGCGTTTCGGCGGCGCCATCCCGCCTTTGCGATGCGGGGCCTTTCCCGGCTTGGCGGGCTTGTTCGGCGCGCGGTCCTTTCGGGGGCTACCCGTGGAAGCGCCGGTTGCCGATTTACCGCCCTTGCGGTGGGGTTTCTTTCCAGCAGGTTTCGGCGCTTTGGGCGCAGGCGCCTCGGTCAGCAGGCCATGTTCGGCCGCGACTGGCGCGGGTATGGGACGGTCACGGTCGCGCTTCCTGTCCGGTGTTTTCCAGGCACTGTCGCCGGCGTCCCGGTTGGCCGCGTGTTTCGGTCCTTTCTTCCGGGGCGGTTCGGATTTCGGCCGCTCAGCGGAGCCGCCGAAGGGCGGCGCGTCGAGCGCGCGCAGCACCGCGCCGCCTTCAAGTCGTCCCTCAGGTCCAATTGCCGCCAGCATGGCCGGAGCACGCGCGGCGAGGACCTCTACGAAGGTTTCGGTTTCCTGCACCCGGATCGCACCGACGTCTTCGCGACTGATATTGCCCGCCCGGCACAGCATCGGCAGAAGCCAGCGCGGTTCGGCCTTGTCGGCCCGTCCGAGCGAGATCGAGAACCAGCGGCTAGGTCCGAAAGCCGGGCGCGGCCCTTCTGCTGCGCCCGGGGCTGCGAGTTCCTCGGGGGCAGAATGACGCCCCTGCCACGCGCGGACAAAGGCCGCCGCGATCCGCTCGGCCCCGTGCAGGTCGAGAAGACGCCGGGCAAACGCGCCGTCGCGTTCCCCAATGTCTTCGCTCCACACCGGATCGGCCAGCAGCCGTTCCTCGTCGCGGGCGCGCACGGCATCGGCCGAGGGCGCATCGACCCAAGCCGCAGTGACCTTGGCGAAACGCAGGATGTTCTCGGCCTTCTTGCGTGCGTTTTTCGGTACGATCAGCGCGCTGACGCCCTTGCGGCCCGCACGACCGGTCCGGCCCGAGCGGTGCAGAAGCGTTTCGCCGTTCGAGGGCAGTTCGGCATGGATCACCAGTTCGAGGTTCGGCAGGTCGATCCCGCGCGCGGCAACATCGGTTGCCACGCAGACCCGCGCCCGACCGTCGCGCATCGCCTGCAGCGCGTGGCTGCGCTCGGACTGGCTGAGCTCGCCTGACAGCGCCACGACCGCGAAGGCGCGGTTCGACAGCCGTGTGGTCAGCCGGTTCACGGTCGCGCGGGTATTGGCGAAGATGATCGCGTTCTGTGCCTCGTAATAACGCAGCACGTTGACGATCGCGTGTTCGACATCCTGAGTTGCAACCGGCATGGCGCGATAGTCGATATCGGCATGCTGGCTGCGTTCACCCGCCGTCGTCACCCGGACCGCGTCTTTCTGATAGGTCGCGGCCAAAGCGGCGATGGATTTCGGCACGGTGGCCGAAAACATCAACGTCCGCCGGTCTTCCGGCGCGGATCCAAGGATGAACTCCAGATCCTCGCGGAAGCCGAGGTCGAGCATCTCGTCCGCCTCGTCCAGAACAACGGCCCGGATCAGGCTGAGGTCGAGTGAGCCGCGCTGGATATGATCGCGAAGCCGCCCGGGCGTGCCGACGACGATATGGGCACCCCTGTCCAGCGCCCGGCGTTCGTCGCGCATGTCCATCCCGCCGACGCAGGAGGCAAGCGTGGCCCCGGTCATCCCGTAGAGCCAGCCAAGCTCGTGCCGGACCTGCAGGGCCAGTTCCCGTGTCGGTGCCACGATCAGTCCCAGCGGTGCACCGGCGGGGCCGAACCTGTCGGCGTCGGCCAGAATCGTCGGAGCGATCGCCAGACCGAAGCCCACGGTCTTGCCCGACCCGGTCTGGGATGACACCAGCAGGTCGGCCGCGGTGTATTCGGGCTGTGTCACGGTTTCCTGCACCGGGGTCAGCTGGTCGTAACCGCGATTGGCAAGTGCCTCGGCAAGAGGCCGGATCAGGGGGGAGGTTTCGGACATGGGTCGTCTTTCAGGGGCGCGATCGCCCGTCGGGAAGGGCCCCGGCGTATCGGGGCAAGCCCGCAGGGATGTGCCCCGCGCGCGGTGAATGACGGCACCTAAGCCGAAACGGTGCGGATGTATAGGGCTAATGCGAACGGGCCGCGTCGGACCCGAGCGCGAAGAGCCGAAATATCTAAGCCAAGAATTGGCGTCAGGGCTTCCAATACCATGGATTGCAACAACTGGGCTGACTGGCAACCTATGGAGGTGTTTTTGTGAGATTGCTGACAGAAAGCACCGTATCTGGTAGCATCGTGCCTTAATACGCGGGGCAGAAGCGCCAATTGAATTGGCCGATGTAACCAGTTCCGACCTCCGGGCAGAGTAATCGCGACCGATCTCGGGCGCGAATAAATCAGGAGGGGGACACATCCATGACCACTTGGGAAATCAAGGGCGAAGAACTCGCTAATTGTAACTGCAACTTTGGTTGTCCGTGCCAATTCGGCGTGTTGCCAACCCATGGCACCTGCGAAGCCGCAGTCGTCTACAAGATCGACAAGGGTCATTATGGAAACACCTCGCTGGATGGCCTGACTGCCGCAGCCGTCTACAAATGGCCGGGTGCGATTCATGAAGGAAACGGGCATGTGCAGCTGATCATTGATCCCAAGGCGGATGCTGATCAGCGCGCTGCACTCGAAGCCATCATGACGGGCGAAGATACCGTCGAAATGGCGACGATGTGGTTCGTCTTCGGGGCGATGAGCCCGCACAAGCATGAGACGATCTATGCACCGGTTTCACTCGATCTGAACATCGAGGACAGAACCGGGAAAGGCATCGCAAAGGGGGTCTTTGATATCGCCGCCGAACCGATCCCGAATATTGTGACGGGCGAGCCGCATCGTATCGGCATCGCTCTGCCCCACGGGTTCGAATTCGGGTTTGCCGAAATGGCGAAAGGGCAAACAAAGACGACCGGCGGTGATCTGCAACTCACGAATAACTCAGGCACCCACGCACATATGGCCAGCCTGCACCTGACCGGCGAAGGCCGTGTCGCGGCGTGAACTTGGCAGAGAGAGCTGTGGCTGGCGCGCCCGGGCCGGTTGAACGCGCTCTGGCGCGCGACAAGTGGATTGTGTTCGGCGCGGTAACGCTGGTCGTTCTTCTGGCAGGTCTCTACACAGTTGCGGGCGTCGGCATGTCAATGTCGGCGCTTGACATGACACGCATGGCCCGCCCTGTCGGTGAACCGATGGCGATGGGCGAGGCCATGGAATGGACCTTGGGATACGCGCTTCTGATCTTCCTGATGTGGTGGGTCATGATGATCGCGATGATGACCTCGAGCGCCGCCCCGGTCGTGCTTCTGTTCGCGGCACTGAAGCGGCAGGGCTCGCAAAAGGCCAAAGCCACAAGTCTCAGCATGGTCTTTCTGGCGGGCTATCTGCTTGCGTGGATGGGCTTCAGCGCGGTCGCAATGCTGCTGCAATGGCTGACGGAAAGCCTCGCAATCACCAATGGCCCGATGATGACGATTGGGTCAAAGCCGGTCGCGGGCGTCGTGCTGCTCATGGCGGGCCTTTACCAGTTCTCTAACCTGAAAGTCGCCTGTTTGCGGCATTGTCGGTCGCCCGCCCAGTTCCTGACCATGTACAATCGTAAAGGCTACTCTGGGGCACTCATGATGGGCCTGCATCACGGCAGCTATTGCCTGGGATGCTGTTGGGCGCTGATGGCGCTTTTGTTCGTTGGGGGGATCATGAACCTCTACTGGATCGTTGGGCTGGCGATCTACGTATTGCTTGAAAAAATCGTCCCGTACCCCCGCGTGTTCTCGCGGGTGGCCGGCGGTCTCTTGATCGCTGCGGGCTCAGGGGTCGTTCTTTCAGCACTTTGATATCGAAAGGGAGCGGACGCTCCGCCAAGACCGAGGAAAGGAAGCGATATGGCAAGGATAGACTGGTACATCGAAGGGCCCGCTTATGGGAACTGCAACTGCGGATACGCCTGCCCCTGTCAGTTCGAGGAAGACCCGACCCAGGGCAATTGCCGCGGGTTCGAGGTGATGGAAATCACCGATGGCCATTTCGGTAAGGTGGATCTGACCGGGGTGAAAGTAGCCATTCTCTATGCCTGGCCCGGACCAATCTACAAGGGCGAGGGGGAGATGCAGCTAATCATCGATGAAAGCGCCTCTGTCGATCAGCGCAAAGCACTGGAAACCGTGCTGACAGGCGGCGAAACGGATGAAGAGGCGACGCACTGGTGGGTGTTCCGCGCCATGAGCCCTACGCTGCATGACACGATCTACGCGCCCATTGGCATGGACATAGATATTGAGGCGCGCACGGCAAAGGTCAGCATCGGTAACGTCCTGTCTTCCGAAGGCCGACCGATCAAACCGCCGCACGGCGACGGCGCGCACCGGGTTCGGATCGACATGCCGAACGGTATCGAGTTTTCGATCGCCGAGATCGGAAGTGCGTCAACGACCGCAAGCGCAGCCATCAAGCTCGATCTGAAAGACAGTTACGGCCAATGGCATTTCATGAAGCATGGACCGAGCGGCGTCGTGCATTGAACCCGTGCATCGGCAAAGCCTTGACGCGTTAAGGCTTCAGCCGCGCGAATACATGCCTTCGTAGATCGGCCCCAGAGTCTCGGCGTCGAAGAGCGACGAAACCGAGGTACCCGACCAGATGTTCATGATCGCCTGCGCGAACATCGGTGCCGTGGGAACGATGCGGATGTTTTTCGCGGCCTTCACGGCGGCGGTCGGTTCGATGGAATCGGTGATGACGAGGCTTTTCATCACCGACTTCGTGACACGCTCCACGGCCGGACCGGAAAGGACGCCGTGGGTGATGTAGGAATGAACCTCCTTGGCGCCGCCCTGCATCAGCACTTCTGCTGCCTTGCAGAGGGTTCCGGCGGTATCGCAGATGTCGTCGACGATGATGCAGGTCTGGCCCGACACGTCGCCGATCACCGTCATCTCGGCCACTTCGCCCGCCTTCACCCGGCGCTTGTCGACGATGGCGAGGCCGCAGCCGATGCGCTGCGCCAATTCGCGGGCACGGGCCACGCCGCCCACGTCGGGCGAGACCACGGTCACTTCGTTCAGCCGGCCCCTGAAGTGATGCTCGATGTCGAGAGCAAAGATCGGCGAGGCATAGAGGTTGTCCACAGGAATGTCGAAGAAACCCTGAATTTGGGCGGCATGCAGGTCCATGGTCAGGACCCGGCCGACGCCCGCCTCGGTCAAGAGGTTCGCCACCAGTTTGGCCGAGATCGGCGTGCGCGCCTTGGCGCGACGGTCCTGGCGGGCATAGCCGAAATAGGGGATCACGGCAGTGATCCGGTCCGCTGACGACCGGCGGAGCGCGTCGGTCATGATCAAGAGTTCCATCAGATTGTCGTTCGCCGGGTTCGAGGTCGACTGGATGATGTACATGTCCTCGCCGCGGACATTTTCGAAGACCTCGACGAAGATCTCCTGATCGTTGAAGCGTTCGACCCGCGCGTCCACCAGCCCGACCGACATGCCCCGGTGCATCGACATCCGCCGGGCGATGGAATTGGCAAGCGGGCGGTTCGAATTGCCGGAAATGAGCTTCGGCTCGGTCATGGAGGGCATGGCGGGTCCTTGTCGTTCGGGGCCGCAAAACCGGGCCAGATGACGGATTCGTGACGTTGCCACCCGCTTATCATCGGGCTAGCGTCCGGGCAAACCCGAAGGAGTGCCGGAAATGCCACAGATCGACTACTTCCTGTCCACAATCTCTCCGTTTACCTACCTCGCCGGTACGCGGCTGGAAGAAATCGCGGCGAAGCATGGTGCGACGGTGACCTACAAGCCGGTCGATATCGGCGGGCTCTTCGGGCGCACGGGCGGCACGGCGCTGAAGGACCGGCCCGAGGGTCGCCGCGAATACCGGTTGCAGGAAATGACCCGGCAGGCAGCCAAGGCAGGGATGAAGATTAACCTTCAGCCGATGTTCTGGCCCACCAATGCCGCGCCCTCGGCTTACGCGATCATCGCGGCGCAGGCGGCCAAGGCAAAGGGCGCGGCAGGCGATCTGGGCGCATTCGTCCATTCGATCCTGCGCGCCTGCTGGGCCGACGAACGCGACATCGCCTCGGACGAGGTGATCCGTGACCTTCTTTCCAAGGCCGGGTTCGAGGCGGATCTGGCGGACAAGGGCCTTCTCTTGGGAGCCGAGACCTATGCCAACAATCTTGAGGAAGCCGTGAACCGGGGCGTCTTCGGTTCGCCCTTCTATCTCGTCGACAGTGGCCAGCGGTTCTGGGGGCAGGACCGTCTCGACGATCTTGACCTCCATCTTGCGGGCAAACTCTGATGCCACAGGAAGACCGGGCCGGCTTTCCGACCCATTGGCAGACATTCGGCACCGGGCCGCGCCCTGCGCTGGCGGTGCATTGCTCGCTGGCCAGTTCCAACGCATGGGCAGGGGTGGCCGAACGCCTCGCCGACCGGATCACCCTGACCGCCTTCGACCTGCCGGGCCATGGACGGTCGGCGGACTGGACGGGGGCGGGCGATTTTCTGACCCGTGCCACCCAGATCGCGGCAAGTTTCGTCGAGGAACCGCTGGACCTGATCGGCCATTCCTTCGGCGCGGTCGTAGCGTTGCGCCTTGCCATTGCCGCGCCTGATGCGTTCCGGACGCTGACGCTGATCGAGCCGGTCCTTTTCGCCGCGACAAAGGGCGAACCGGTATGGGAGGAGCATCTGCAAAACGACGCCTTGTTCGAACAGATGATGGAAGTCGGCGACCGCGAGGCGGCAGCACGGGCCTTTACCGCGATGTGGGGCACGGGCGTGGACTGGCAGGCAATGGACGACCGGAACCGCCGCGAACTGACCGACCGTATCCATCTGATCGGGGCGGGGCGGCCCGCGCTGTTCGAGGACAGCGGCGGTATCCTCGCGCCCGATGCGCTCGAAAGCCTCGACATGCCGGTACTTCTGATCCGGGGTGAGGCCTCGCCACCGATCATCGAGCGGATCGCCGAGAACATCGCGGCCCGCCTGCCCGATGTCGGCATCGCCACAGTACCCGGAGCCGCGCATATGGTGCCAATCACCCATCCCGCTCAGACAGCAGGCCTGATCGGGGTCAATCTGGATCGGTCACAGTGGCCGTGAATTCTGGATCGGTCACAGTTGCCGTGAATTCTGAACGCGCAGTCGCGCTAGAAAACTAAGCTTCCGACTTCGGAGAACGGGCGGACCACAGATCGGGCCGCCTTTCCATCGTCAGTCTCTCCGCCTCAGCCCGTCGCCATTTCTCGATCTCGCCGTGGTGGCCGGACATGAGGACAGGCGGGATCTCTCGCCCCTCCCACTTAGCGGGACGTGTGTATTGCGGATGCTCCAACAGGCCGTGGGAATGGCTTTCCTCTTCGGTGGAGGCGGCATTGCCGAGCACTCCGGGCAGGAGCCGTACCACGGCATCCAGCATCGCCTGCGCGGCGATCTCTCCGCCCGTCAGGACGAAGTCGCCAAGGCTGACCTCTTCGACCGCGTAGTGGTCCAGCACCCGCTGGTCGACGCCTTCGAACCGGCCCGCGAGCATCGTGATGCCTTCTGATGTCGCCCAGCCGCGGGCCATGGCCTGATTGAAGGGTTTGCCGCGCGGCGACAAGTAGACGACCGGCCATTTCGCCCGGTCGGCGGGCGTACCGATGGCGGCCTGATCGAAGGCCGCGCCCACCACATCGGCGCGCAGCACCATCCCGGCCCCGCCGCCTGCGGGCGTGTCGTCGACATTGCGGTGTTTGCCGATGCCAAAGGGGCGGAGCGGGATCGTCTCAAGATGCCAGAGCCCCTCCGCCAGGGCCTTTCCGGTCAGGCTGAGGCCGAGCGTGCCGGGAAAAGCCTCGGGGAAGAGCGTAATGATGCGGGCGGTCCATGCGCCTTTCAGACGCGGGGCCTCAGCCATCAGGTCGCGGGGTTTCAGCGAGGCCGAGACGGACAGACGCCCGTGCGACTTCGGTTTCTCGTCGTCCGTCACTCCGTTTCCTCCGGCGGGTCGGCGATGATCCGGCCGGCGGTGAGGTCGACCGTCGGTACGACCGTGCGGGTGAAGGGCAGAAGGAGCGCGGTCTTACGACCGGGCGCAAAGATTTCAAGGATATCGCCCGCGCCATGATTGTGGACCGCGCGGACGGTGCCGATTTTGGTTCCACAGGTATCGAAGACCTCAAGCCCGATAAGGTCGGTATGATAGAACTCGTCATCCGGCAGGCTGGGCAGCATCGACCGGTCGGCGAAAAGCTCGACACCGCGAAGGGCATCGGCCTCTTCCTTGGTGGCAATGCCGGAAAGCCGCGCGGCAAAGCCGTTATTGATGCTGCGGGTGATGCGGAGGGTAAAGCTGCGTTTGCCGTCCTCGGTCCAGAGGGGGGCATAGGCGGCAATCGCCTCTGGCTGGGCGCAGTAGCTTTTCAGCCGCACCTCGCCCCGAACACCGAAGGCGCCGCCAATGGCGCCGACGCAGACGCGGTCAGTTGCCATCCGTCACCTCCGGGCAGTCGGCCGCCACCGGGGCGGCGGCCGTTTTCGGGACCAGAATGCGATCGGTCTTCATGCCCAGCCAGAACGACCCCGCGCAAAGCGTGAGAGTGATGATCCGGCGCAGGAAGAAGCCGATCAGCATGTCTTTTCAGCGTCTTATTCGGACGCGGCTTCGTCGGCCGCAGCCTCTTCGGCGGGGGCGGCAGCGGCCTCAGAAGCCTTCGCCGATTTTGCGGCCTTTTCCTCAGCGCGCTTCTTGGCCTTGTCGCCAGGCTCGGCTTTTTTCATGTTGGCGCGGGTGGCCTTTTCTTTCACGCCGGCGGCTTCCAGCATGCGGGCGATGCGGTCGGTCGGCTGGGCGCCTTTGGACAGCCAGTGCTGCACGCGCTCCATGTCCATCTTTACGCGGTCTTCGGAGTCCTTCGGCAGCAGCGGGTTGTAGGTGCCGAGTTTTTCGATGAAGCGGCCGTCGCGCGGCATGCGGCTGTCGGCGGCGACGATCGAATAGAACGGACGCTTCTTGGAACCCCCACGGGCGAGGCGGATTTTCATAGCCATGTCATTTCTCCTATCTTGGCTTTGAAACAGGCAGATGCCTGCTATTCCTTGGTTATTTTTGCAGTTTCTCGTGATGCCTGATGACTTCGGAGATGATGAAGTTCAGGAATTTCTTGGCAAATTCGGGGTCGAGATCGGCCTCCAGCGCCATGCGCTGCAACCGCTCGATCTGCTGGCTTTCACGCAGGGGATCGGAGGGCGGCAGGTCGTGTTCGGCCTTCAGACGCCCCACCGCCTGGGTGTGCTTGAACCGCTCGGCCAGCGTGTAGACGAGGATCGCGTCGAGCCGGTCGATGCTCTCCCGGTGGCCCTTCAGCAGGGACGCGGCAAGGGTCGTGGGATCGCTCATCGGGGCCTCCGGTTCGGGGTCGGCAAAGTGTCGGCAAAACGTATGGCAAGCGTCGGGCAGATGTCGGGACGGACTTTCATGTGCGTCCCTCCCGGTAGTGGCGGTAGACGAGGACGGGGTCGTCGAAAGCGACCTCGGACGCGCGGTCGCGGGTCGCGCCAAGACGGTCGGCCAGACGCACCGAGCGGTCGTTGCCGTCGACGATATAGCTGACCAGCGTGTCCCAGCCGAGAGCGCCAAAGGCATGGGAGCGGGCGGCGTTGGCGGCCTCATGGGCGAGGCCCTTGCCCTCGGCCGCCTCGGAGAAGAGAAAGCCGAGTTCCGGCTCCCGGTCGCCGGGTTCGAAGCCGAGGAGGACGAAGCCGAGCAGCACGCGGTCGGCCTTGTCCTCGACCGTCCAGAGACCGTGACCGCGCAGGAGCCAGGTGGCGGTGGCCTGGGTGAAGTCGCGCCAGGCATCTTCACGCGACATCGGGCCGCCGATATAACGCCCGCGCTCGCTGCATTCGATCGCGGCCCAGTCGTCGAAATCGCCGATGTGCGGGGCGCGGAGGCGGAGCCGCGCGGTCTCGATCACCGGAATCATGGCTGCGAGCGAAGCCGCGAAAGCGGCGGCCGGGCCGGTCGAAGGCTGTTCCCAAGCGTGGATCATGTGCGCGCCTCCGGTTTCGGGTGGCGGTAGACATAGCAGGGTTTGTCGCCGCCGGGATGGGCGGCGTTGTCGTCGCGGCTGGCCCCCATGCGTTCGGCCAGCGCGATGGAGCGGGTGTTTTCGGGGGCGATGTAGCTGACGGCTGTGTCCCAGCCGAGGTCGCGGAAGGCATAGGCGCGGGCGGCGGTCGCGGCCTCGCAGGCAAAGCCCTTGCCCTCGGTCTCTGCCGCCCAGACCAACCAGCCGATTTCGCGTTCCGGCCAACCCGCGGGGAACCATGGCCCGGCCATGCCCAGCACCTTGTCCGCGCCCTTGGCCGTGAAGATGAACATGCCAAAGCCGCGCATCACCCAATGGCCGATGAGATGGCCGAAGGCACGCCATTTCCTGCCCTCGTCCAACTCGCCGTCGCGCACGAACTGCGAGCGGGGGGTGGAGAGGAAGGCGGAGAAGGCGGGCCAGTCCTGCGGCGCGGGGGCGCGGAGGGTCAGGCGGTCTGTGGTCAGGACGGGCGTATCGGCCAGATGCGGGGTCATGCGAGCCCCCTGATATCATGGACGATCACGACGTCGCCGGGATCGGTGCCGGGGATGGTGGGGTCGATCACGCCGCCGAGTTTCAGCCCGAGCGCGATGGAGCGGGCGTTGGCCGGGTCGATGATATTGATGAGCCGGTCCCAGCCGAAGCTCTTGCGCGCCCAGACCATGACGGCACGGGCCGCCTCGGCGGCGTAACCCTTGCCCTCTGCCTCCGGCACGGTGAACCAGCCAAGCTCGGGTTCGGGATAACCCATGAATTCATAGATGCCGACCTCGCCCACATAAGCGCCGGTTTTGCGGTCGTCGAGGCCGAAGGCGCCGTAGCCCTTGAACTGCCAGAGCGCCACATCGGCGGCCCAGTTCTTCCATGCCTCGTTCCGGTCCATCATGCCGCGTTCATGGATCGAACGGGGGGAGGCGAAGAACTCGGCCCAATGCTCGAAATCCGCGAGTTTCGGGGCGCGGAGGGTGAGGCGGTCGGTGTGGAGGGTGGGAGGGGTCATGCGGCCCCCTTTTGCGCGCGCAGCGCCCGACCCACCCCCAAAGGGGTAGGCGCTTCACGCCCTTCCCGTCGGGTCGGGCACTGGAGGGGCGCGTACAGGGTCACTTCTTCTTCCCGAACCCGCCGAGGCCCGAAAGCCCCGAGGGCAGCTTCATGCCGCCAAGACCGCCCGGCAGGCCCATGCCGCTCGGCAGCTTGCCGCCGCCGATGCCTTCCTGCATGCCCTTGGCCATGGCTTCCATCTCGGCCGGGCTCATCTTCGAGGGGTCGGGCATGCCGCCCTTGCCCATCATCTGCTTGATGGCCTGTTTCATCATGCCGCCCTTGCCCATCTTCTTCATCATGTCCGCCATCTGGCGGTGCATCTTCAGAAGCTGGTTGAGTTCCGAAACCTCCAGCCCGGCACCGGCGGCAATACGCTTCTTGCGGCTGGCCTGCAGAAGGGCGGGGTTGGCGCGTTCCTTCTTGGTCATCGAGTTGATCAGCGCGATCTGGCGGCGGAGGATCGAGTCATCAAAACCCGCCGCCTCCATCTGTTTCGCGGCCTTGCCCATGCCCGGCAGCATGCCCATCATGCCCTGCATGCCGCCCATCTTGATCATCTGCTCAAGCTGGGACTTGAGGTCGTTCATGTTGAAGAGACCCTTGGCAAAACGCTTGGCCATGCGTTCGGCCTGTTCGGCCTCCAAGGTCGCCTGCGCCTTTTCGACAAGGGCCACGATGTCGCCCATGCCGAGGATGCGGCCGGCGATGCGCTCGGCCTCGAAGGTCTCAAGCGCGTCCATCTTTTCGCCGAGACCCACGAAGCGGATCGGCTTGCCGGTGACAGCGCGCATGGAAAGGGCGGCACCGCCGCGGCCGTCGCCGTCCATCCGGGTGAGGACCACGCCGGTGATGCCGACCTTGGCGTCGAACTCCTGCGCGACCTCGACGGCGACCTGACCGGTGAGGCCATCGACGACGAGGAGGGTTTCGCGGGGCTTGGTGGCGGCGGCGACCTCGGCCACCTCATCCATCAGCACCTGATCGATCTGGAGGCGCCCGGCAGTGTCGAGCATGTAGACGTCGTAGCCGCCGAGCGTCGCCTGTTGTTTGGCGCGCTTGGCGATCTGTACCGCACTTTCGCCCTTGACGATCGGCAGCGTATCGACGCCGATCTGGGTGCCGAGGATCGCAAGCTGCTCCATCGCGGCGGGGCGGTTGGTATCCAAGGAGGCCATCAGGACGCGCTTCTTCTCGCGTTCCTTCAGGCGTTTGGCGAGTTTCGCGGTGGTGGTGGTCTTGCCGCCGCCCTGAAGGCCGACCATCAGGATCGGCGCGGGCGGGTTGTCGATTTTCAGCGTGCCGGGGTCTTCGGCACCGCGCAGCACGTCGATCAGCGCGTCATGGACGATCTTGACGACCTGCTGGCCCGGCGTGATCGACTTGGTGACGGCGGCACCGGTGGCCTTGCCCTCGACCGCCTTGATGAAATCGCGTGCGACCGGCAGCGAGACGTCGGCCTCCAGAAGTGCCACGCGGACCTCGCGCAAAGCGGTCTTGACGTCGTCCTCAGAGAGGGCGCCCTGTTTCGTCAGCCGGTCGAAGACGCCGCCAAGGCGTTCTGACAGGTTCTCGAACATATGGCCCTCCTTGGCCTTTCCACTTCACTGCCCCCGACATAGCGACAGGAGCGTCCAAACGCAAAACGCACCAGTGGGCGCAACGCGCTGACTGGTGGCGATCCCCTGACATTCCGGGGACCGGAAGCTTTGCCACTTCCGGAATCCGGGCGGGTTTAGGCGAGGGGAGGCGGCGAGTCAAGCCGGGTCGGGGTCTGACGGCGTTCCAGTTCGGGTGTCCCATTTAGCCCGATATGGTCCATGAATCGGCACTCTCGCCACCGGCTGCCAGCCTGTTTCGCGTTTGCCGACGTGACATGCTACACTTCGCCCTTCGAAGAGAACGGGGGAAGACATGTCGAAAACGTACAAAGGCCAATGCTTCTGCGGAGCCGTCGAAATCGAAGCGACGGGAGAACCCGCCGGGATGGGCTATTGCCACTGTGAAAGCTGTCGGGCGTGGTCCGCCGGCCCTGTCAATGCATTCACGCTGTGGGCTCCGGACAAGGTCAAGGTTGTCAAAGGCGCAGAGCATATCAGGCAATACAACAAGACCGAAAACAGCGACCGGAAGTGGTGCGACAAGTGTGGCGGTCACCTCATGGCCGGGCATCCGGGTCTGGGCCTCACCGATGTCTATGCTGCGGTAATTCCAGACCTTGAGTTCGCGCCGGGCATACATGTCAATTACGCGGAAACCGTGCTGCGAATGAAAGACGGCCTGCCAAAAATGAAGGACTTTCCCTCTGAGTTCGGCGGTTCAGGAGAAACGGTTCCGGAATAGGCCGACCAAGTTACCGTGTACCGGCCGCCACCCCTGACTTGTCGTCAGCGGGTGGCGGGTTTGCCCGAATGTTCGAGATTTTGAACTGAGGCACAGCCAAGTGCCTCAGCCCTTCTGGACCTCTTTCAGTTTGTCGATGCCAAGCATCTTCATCATGGCCTTTTCGTAATAGGGTTCGGACGTTCCCTTCCTGACCTTGTGCAGGAAATATTTCTCGAACCCGATCTTTGCCAGATGGACCCATTTTCCCGAAGACGCCCAGTTGACGTTCCGGGGCGGGATCTGCGGCTGGGCGACGAAGGCGACGCCGCTGTCGCCGAAATCGGCGAGGCAGACGGCGTTCCACGTGCCGACATTGTCGGGTTCCTTGCCGCGCAGCACCTGCCCGAGGTTGTGGGCCGTCGCGGTCACCATCGATTCAATCATGAAGCCGGTCTTCGGCACGCCGCAGGGCACCGGCGTCGGCCCCATCGGCGGGATCGCGACGCAGACGCCTACCGCGAAGATATTGGGGTATTTCGGATTGCGCTGGTGCTGGTCGACGATGGTGAAGCCGCGCGGGTTCGCGAGACCCTCTATGCCCGCGACCGCCTTGATGCCGCGGAACGCGGGCAGCATCATCGCAAAGCCGAAGGGCAGGGCCTTTTCCGCCTTGACCGATCCGTCTTCGGCGATCTCCTCGACCACCATCTGGCCGTCCTCGACCTTCTTGACGCGGGACGAGGTCATCCACTTGATGTGGTGGTTGCGCATCTCGCTTTCGAGCAGGCCCTTGGTGTCGCCGACCCCGTCGAGGCCGAGATGGCCGATATAGGGTTCGGAGGTGACGAAGGTCATCGGCACCTTGTCGCGGATCTTGCGGCGGCGGAGTTCGGTTTCCAGGATGAAGGTGAATTCGTAGGCCGGACCGTAGCAGGACGCGCCCTGCACCGCGCCGACGATGATCGGGCCGGGGTTCTTGCAGAAGGCTTCGAACTTTTCGGCGGCCATCTCAGCATGGTCGACATGGCAGATCGACTGGGTGTGCCCACCATGGGGGCCGAGCCCCTCGATCTCGTCGAAGGCGAGTTCGGGGCCAGTGGCGATGATCAGGTAATCGTAGTCGATCGATGTGCCGTCGACGAGGTCGAGCCGGTTTTCTTCCGGGTGCAGCTTTTCCGCCGCGACCGGCTTGAATTCGATCCCTTTTCTGTTCAGCGGCTGGGTCAGGTCGACCGTGATGTCGTCCCGTTCGCGCCAGCCGACGGCAATCCATGGATTGGACGGGACGAAGTGATAAAGGGGGTCCTTGGTCACAACGGTGATCCGGTCCTCTGGCCGGATCTGGTCGGCCAGTTCATAGGCCATGATGGAGCCGCCAAGCCCGGCCCCCAGAACGACGATATGTGCCATTTCCTGCTCCTCCCAGAGCATCGGCTGGCCATTTTGGGCAGCCTGATAGCACATACATATAATGAAAATGGAATATGATAATGATCTGTGTCAATTTCACGCAGCGAAAAGAAAAACCCCGCGCCGGGTGGCGCGGGGTCTGTCGTTCAGGGCGAAGTCCCTAGAATTACTTCGGAATATCGCCGGTGATGCCCTCGACATAGAAGCCCATGCCAAGAAGATCGCCATCCGGTGCGGTCTGGCCTTCGGCCAGCCAGGCCGAGCCGTCCTGCTTGTTGATCGGGCCGGTGAACGGGTGGTAGGTGCCTGCCGCGATGGCGTCGCGCATACCTTCCGCTTCGGCTTTCACCTCGTCTGGCAGACCGGTGAATTCGCCGATTCCGACCGTGCCGTCTTTGATCCCGTCCCATGTGTCTTCGGAGACCCATGTTCCATCCATAACGGCCTGGATCTGCCTGATGTAGTAGGGCGACCAATCGTCGATAATCGACGTTACGCGCGGAGTGGGTTTGTAGTCTTCCATATCGGAAGCCTGACCGAAGCCGATCGCGTTTCCGCCCGATTTGGCGATTTCCGCCAACGGTGCAGTGGAGTCGGTATGCGCGGCAATGACATCCACACCCTGATCGAGCAGAGCCTTGGCGGCGTCGGCTTCTTTGGCCGGATCCAACCAAGTGAACGCCCAGACGACGCTCAGTTCGACGTCAGGATTTACCTTTTTGGCGTTGTGGAAGTAGGAGTTGATCCCCATGATCACTTCAGGGATGGGGAACGAGGCGATGTAGCCGATCTTGTTCGACTTGGTCATGCGGCCGGCGATAAGACCCTCGATCGCGCGCCCCTCATAGAACCGGGCGTTGTAGATACCGACGTTGGGATGTTCGCGCTTGAAACCGGTTGCGTGTTCAAACTTTACGTTCGGGAATTTCGCGGCAACGGCGTTCGTCGGGTCCATGTAGCCGAAAGACGTGGTGAAGATGATGTTGCAGCCGCCAAGTGCCATCTGGGTCAGCACTCGTTCGGAGTCTGCGCCTTCGGGAACCGATTCCTGCCATTGAAACTGAACTTTGTCGCCAAAATGCTCCTGCGCCTTTGTCACGGAGGCGTGGTGCGCCTGCGTCCAGCCGCCGTCGCCAATAGTGCCGACATAGACGAAGCAGGCCTTGACGCTGTCCATCTGGGCGTTGGCCGCGCCGCCAAAGGCAAGCCCGAGGCCGAGCGCGGCAGAGGCAAGTAGATGTCTTCTTTTCATGTTACACTCCCGGTTGGTGGGGCTTTGGCCCCGATGTTTGGCCTCAGTGCGAGGCGTGGAAATTCTGCCCGAGGCTTGCAGGCGCGTTCAGAGACGCCTTGCCCCGGCCAGAGGACATGATGACCAGCACAAGGATGGTTATCAGATAGGGCGCCATCGACAAGTACTCGACAGGGATGGCAGAGCCCGCGGCCTGCAGATTGAGTTGCAGAACCGTGATGCCACCGAAGAGATAGGCGCCGATCATCACGCGCCAGGGCCGCCAGCTGGCAAAGACCACGATCGCGAGCGCGATCCAGCCCGCGCCAGAGGTGATGCCGTCGATCCATTGGGGCACGCGGACGAGGCTGACATAGGCCCCGCCCATCCCGGCCATGGCGCCCCCGAACATGATGCAGCCGATGCGGACGCGGGTGACCTTGTAGCCGAGCGAATGTGCCGCTTCGTGGTTTTCGCCGACCGCGCGGATGATCAGGCCGAGACGCGTCGATTTCAGGACCCACCAGGTCACCGCGACCATGAGGATGGAGAAATAGACCATCCAGTCATGCCCGAAGAGGACGCGGCCGAAGAATGGGATATCGGCCAGGGGACCGAAGGGCACCGCGCCCGTGGGTGGCGGCTTGATGCCGTTATAGCCCTGGCCTGCGAGCGAGGAGAGGCCGAGGCCGAACAAGGTCAGCGCCAGACCGGTGGCCACCTGATTGGTGAGCAGGAACTGGGTCAGGCAGGCGAAGATCAGGCTGAGTGCCGCGCCCGCCATTGCGCCACCGATGAAGCCCACGACCGGGCTTCCGGTATTGACCGCCACGATGAACCCGGCGATGGCGCCGATGATCATCATCCCCTCGACGCCGAGGTTCAGGACGCCCGATTTTTCCACGATAAGCTCGCCGAGCGCGGCCAGCATGATCGGAACCGCCGCCACCATGAGCGAGGCAATCAGAACGGCCGGGTTAATTGATCCGAAATCCATCACTTGCCTCCCGTGAACATGCGGATGCGGTAGTTGGACAGGACGTCCACGCCGAGTAGGAAGAAGAGCAACATCCCCTGGAAGACCTGGATTGCCGCCGATGGCAGGCCCATATTGGTCGCGGCCATCTCGCCGCCGACATAGGTCAGCGCCATCAGAAGCCCGGCAAAGACGATGCCGATCGGGTTCAGACGCCCGAGGAAAGCCACGATGATCGCGGTGAAGCCGTAGCCCGAGTTGAAGTCGATTGAGATCTGGCCCGCAGGCCCCGTCACCTCGAACAGCCCCGCGAGGCCTGCAAGCGCGCCTGAGAGGCCCATGCAGAAGACGACGAGCCGGGTCGGGTTGACGCCGTGGAACCGTGCCGCGCGCGGCGCCTGACCCGCGAGCTTGATCTGGAAGCCGAGGATGTGTCGTTGCAGGAGGATATAGACGAGAACCGCCGTCACCAATGCCGCGACGCCGCCCCAATGCAGGCCCGATCCCGCGATCAGTTCGGGGTTCGAGGCTGCCTTGTAGGACGAGAAGTTGCGGCTGCCGGGAAAGCCCGCGCCATCGGGATTGCGCAGGAAGCCGGTCGCGGCCTTGGCGAGGATTGTCTCGGCGACATAGACCAGCATCAGGGAGACGAGGATTTCATTGGTGTTGAACCGCGTCTTGAGGATCGCCGGGATCATCGCCCAGAGCCAGCCGCCTAGCGCGCCCGCGATCACCATGACCGGATAGATCAGGCGGGTTTCGGTCGGATAGACGGCAAGGCCCACCGAGGCACCGATCACAGCGCCCATGATGTACTGGCCTTCCGCGCCGATATTCCAGATGCCTGCCCGGAAACCGAGCGCGAGGCCGATGGCGATCAGGATCAGCGGCCCCGCCTTCACCAGCAACTGACCGCGCAGGTAGAAGGCGAACTCGCCGAAGATCGGGTCCCAGAAGATGGTGCGGATCACCGCGAACGGGTCCTTGCCGAGCATCGCAAACAGGATGCCGCCGACGATCATCGTCAGGAGGACGGCCACCACCGGCGTGCCGTATTGCCAGAACTGCGAGGGGTTTGGACGTTTCTCAAGCCTCAGCATGATGCGCCACCTCCATTCCGTGGGCGCCGCCCATCATCAGCCCGATCTCGTCAATGGTCAGGCCCTTCACCGGGCGCGGCTTCGAAAGCCGGCCCTCGTTCAAGACCGCGAACATGTCCGCGACCTCCAGAAGTTCATCGAGGTCCTGGCTGATCACAACGACGCCCGCACCTTCCGCCGCGCGGTTGAGGATCGCCTGCCGGATCGCCGCCGCCGCGGCGGCATCGACGCCCCAGGTGGGCTGGTTGATGACGATGACTTCCGGCGTCTGGTCAAGTTCGCGCCCGATCAGGAATTTCTGCAGATTGCCGCCCGACAGCGCGCGGGCCGCGACATGGTTGCCGGGTGTGCGCACGTCATAGGTGGCAATGACCTCATCGGCGAAGCGCCGCGTCGCGGGCCAGTCGATGAAACCCCTGTTCGACAGCTTGCGCCGCAGGTATCCGCTAAGAAACGCGTTTTCCACGAGCGACATATCGGGGGCCGCGGCATGGCCGTAGCGGTCCTCGGGCGCGGCCACCAGCCCGGCATTGCGTCGTTCGGACGGGCCGTAGTCGCCCGCCGCATGACCGTTCAGGCGAACCTTGTCCGGCGCGGTCCTGAGTTCACCTGAAAGCGCCAGCAACAGCTCGTCCTGCCCGTTGCCTGCGACGCCCGCGATGCCCAGAACCTCACCCCGCGCGACGGTGAAACTGACCTTCTTCAGCGATGTGCCGAAGGGGATCGGCGAGTCGACCGACAGATCGGTCACGCCCAGCACCACCTCGCCCTTGTCGGCGGCCTTGCGCTCCGGCGGTGTCAGCGTTGCGCCGACCATCAGTTCGGCCAGTTCGCGCGCCGTGGACTGTTTCGGATCGGCGGTGCCGACGACCTTGCCGCGTCTGAGGATCGTGGCGGCATCGCAGAGCGTGCGGATTTCTTCCAGCTTGTGGGAGATATAGAGGATCGCCGTGCCCTCGGCCGACAATTGCCGGAGCGTCCGGAACAGGATCTCCACCTCCTGCGGCGTCAGCACGGATGTCGGCTCGTCCATGATCAGGAGCTTGGGGTCCTGAAGCAGGCAGCGGACGATCTCCACCCGCTGGCGTTCGCCCGCCGAGAGGTCGCCCACCATGCGCGACGGGTCCAAAGGCAGCCCGTATTCCTCGCTGACCGCCCGGATGCGTGCGGCAAGCTCGCGCATCGGGGGCGGGTTTTCCATGCCAAGGGCGACATTCTCGGCGACGTTCAGCGCCTCGAAAAGCGAGAAGTGCTGAAAGACCATCGCGACGCCCAGTTCGCGTGCCATGCTGGGCGCGGTCGGCGCGAAGGCTTTGCCGCGCAGCGTCATCCGTCCCTCGTCGGGCTTCACGAGGCCGTAGATCATTTTCACCAGCGTCGATTTGCCCGCGCCGTTTTCACCCAGAAGCGCGTGAACCTCGCCGACGCCGATCTTGAACGAGACATCCTCGTTCGCTTTCACCCCGGGATAAGACTTGCTTATCCCATTGATATCGAGAAGAATTTCCCCCGTCATCCCGCGCGTTCCTTTTGTGAGTTTTGTGCGGTCTTCGCTTTCAGTACTTCGGTGGCCACGCCCACGGCGATTGCCTGCGGGTGCTTGCCAAGACTTGGATCGCCGATCGGGCAGCGGATGCGGTCGATCTGACCGTCCGCATGGCCAAGGGCCTTCAGCCGCGACCGGAACCGCGCCCATTTCGTGGCCGATCCGATCAGGCCGGCCATGCCGAAGCCGTGGCCAAGCAGCCGGTGGCAGATTTCAAGATCGAGCGCATGGCTGAAGGTCAGGACCAGATGCTCGGCATGGCCCGGAGCATCCGGCACCAGATCGGCCGGGTTGGCGGCGATTTTCCGCACGACGCCTTCCGGCACATCCGGGAAGCGCGCGGCATCGGTGTCGATCCAGGTCAGCCTGAGGCCGGGCAGGGGGGCAAGCACCGAAACCAGCGCCCTGCCGACATGGCCTGCGCCCCAGATCCAGATGTCGCGCATGGGCGCGGTCACCGGTTCCACCATCCAGCCATGCAGGATGCGCGGGACCGGCCGGAAGCCTTCGCCCCGCGCCCGGTTGAGGATGCGGCGCACCGACAACGGCATCTCGCCGGTGGTGCCGGGCAGGGGGCGGGCGATGACGGTTCCATCCCCAAGCGTGGCCAGCCTTTCCGCGCCCCACACCTCCGACAGCAGCACGACCGCGCCGCCGCAGCACTGGTTCAGCGCCGGGCCGAGCGGCATCCGGTCGAGCCGGTCGTCCCCCCCGTCCGCCAGCATGTCCCGCGCTTTCGCCGCCGCCTCGTATTCCAGAGCGCCGCCGCCGATCGTGCCGGACTGGCCCCCGGCCCAGACCAGCATCGCCGCGCCCTCCTCGCGCGGGGCAGAGCCTTTGACCTCGGCCACGACGACCCGCGCCACGGCTCCGTGTTCGGCCACCGCGCGGGTCAGGGTTTCGCGGTCGAAACTCATTTCCCCGTCCCCCTTGCGCGCTTGACCGCCGCCAGCACAGCCTCGGAAGTCGCGGGGGCCTGAAGGTCGGGATAGTTCGGCCCGCAGGCGGCACAGGCGTCCGAGAGTGCCGAGAAGACCGAAATCCCGTGCATGAAGGGCGGTTCGCCCACGGCCTTCGACCGGTAGATCGTGTCCTCGCGGTTCGCCCCGTGCCAGAGCGCGACATTGAAGATGCGCGGCCGGTCGGAGCAGGCGGGGATCTTGTAGGTGGAGGGCGCATGGGTGCGCAGCCGCCCCTTGTCGTCCCACACGAGTTCCTCGGTCGTCAGCCAGCCCGCCCCCTGCACATAGGCCCCTTCAACCTGCCCGATATCGAGCGCTGGGTTCAGGCTTGCGCCTGCATCATGCAGGATATCGGCGCGCAGGATGCGGTTTTCGCCGGTCAGCGTGTCGATCACCACTTCGCTTACTGCCGCGCCATAGGAGAAGTAGTAGAACGGTCGCCCGCGTCCGGCGACACGGTCCCATGTGATCTTTGGTGTCGCGTAGAAGCCGGTGGATGAAAGACTGACGCGGCCCATGTAGCAGCGCGACGCGGCTTCGGCGAATGTCATCTCGTCGCCGCCGACAAAGACCTTGCCCTCCTTGAAATGCACCTTGGCGGGCACCGTCTGATGCTCGCGCGCCAGATAGTCGGCCATCCGGTCGCGGATCGTGTCGCAGGCGGCCTTGACCGCCATGCCGTTCAGATCCGACCCGGACGAGGCCGCCGTGGCCGAGGTATTGGGCACCTTGGCGGTATCGGTCGCGGTGATGGCGATGGCCCCGACATCGACGCCGAAGGACGCGGCGGCGACCTGGCTGACCTTGCGGAAGAGGCCCTGACCCATCTCGGTCCCGCCATGGTTCAGATGGATCGAACCATCCGAATAGACATGCACCAGCGCGCCCGCCTGATTGAGGTGGGTGAGCGTGAAGGAAATGCCGAACTTCACCGGGGTCAGCGAGATACCTTTCTTAAGGATCGCATTTTCGGCGTTCCACTTTGCAATCGCCGCCTTGCGGGTGGCGAAAGCGCTCGATGCTTCCAGTTTCGTCACCAGCCCGTTCAGGATGAAGTCCTCGACCTCCATATGATAGGGGGTCGTCTGCTTCTTCTTGGCCGAAGTACTCCCGCCGGAGGCGTCCTTCATATCGGCATAGAAATTTGCCTTGCGGACGGCGAGCGGCTCAAGCCCGAGCTGATGGGCAATGTGATCCATCGCGCGTTCGATCCCCAGCATTCCCTGCGGGCCGCCAAAGCCGCGATAGGCGGTGGCGGACTGGGTATTGGTCTTCAGTCGGTGGCTTTCGATGCGCACATGCTCAAGGTTGTAGGCATTGTCCGAATGCAGCATCGCCCGGTCGGCGACCGGCAGGGAAAGGTCCATGGCCCAGCCGCAGCGGGCGAGTTGCAGGAACTCGATCCCGAGGATGCGACCCGTGTCGTCCACGCCCGCCCGGTACTCGATGCGGAAATCGTGGCGCTTGCCGGTGATGACCATGTCGTCGTCGCGGTCATAGCGCATCTTGGCCGGGCGACCCAGTAGGCGCGCTACCAGTGCGCAGGACACGGCCAGCGCATTGCCCTGGCTTTCCTTGCCGCCAAACCCGCCGCCCATGCGGCGGATCTCGACCCGCACGGCGTTCATCGGCACGCCTATGGCTTCGGCCACCTTGTGCTGGATCTCGGTCGGGTGCTGGGTCGAGGACTGGACGATCACGCCGCCCTCGGCGGGCAGCGCAAGGGCCGCCTGACCTTCGAGGTAGAAATGCTCCTGCCCACCCATCTCGAACCGGCCTTCGACAACGCGAGGGGCGCTTGCGATGGCCTTCGCAGCATCGCCCTTGGTCCAGATGACCGGGCCGCCCTCGAACCGGCTGCCGGCTGCCATCGCGTCATCGACGGTCAGCAGCGCGGGACGTTCCTTGTAGATGATCCTGCCCTTGCGCGCCGCCTTGCGCGCGGCAAGGTGGCTGTCGGCGATGACAAGGAAGATCGGCTGGCCGACATAGTGAACTGTGCCGGTGGCCAGCAAGGGCTCGTCATGGATCGAGGGCGATACATCGTTGGCGAAGGGCAGGTCGTCGGCCGTCCAGACCGCGATCACGCCCGGCGCGGCGCGCACTGCCGAGAGGTCCATCGACGTGATCTCGCCATGCGCCACGGTCGAGAGGCCGAAGGCCAGATGCGCGGTGTTCGCGGGCAGGGGCACGTCGTCGATGTAACGCGCGGTGCCGGTGACATGGAGATGGCCGGAATCGTGGGTGACGGGTTTCGCGACGCTCATGCCTCTACCTCCAGCACCGAAACGGGGTTGCCTGACCGTTCATGGAAATACCGCAGAAGCATGTTCTGCGCCGTCTCCAGCCGGTAATCAGCCGAGGCGCGCATGTCGGTCATGGGTGTGAAGTCCTTGGCAAAGGCGGGCAGGGCGGCTTCGATGGTCGCAAGCGTCCAGTCGCGACCCTGAAGCGCCGCTTCGACGGCGGAGGCTCGTTTCGGGATGCCGGCCATGCCACCGAAGGCGATCCGCGCGCTTTCAATTTTCGAACCTTTAAGGTCGATATTGAAGCATCCGCAGACCGCAGATATGTCCTGATCGAACCTTTTCGAGAGTTTGTAGCAGGCAAGGGCGGGTGCTGTGTCGGGGATCGTCACCGCCTCGACAAACTCACCTTTCGCGCGGTCCTGCTTGCCATAATCGATGAAGAAATCCTCCAGCGCGATCTCGCGCCGGGTGTCGCCCTTGCGCAGATGTAGCCGCGCGCCCATGGCAATCAGCGCCGGGGGCGCGTCGCCGATGGGCGAGCCATTGGCAATGTTGCCGCCGATGGTGGCCGCGCCCCGTACCTGTTCCGAGGCGAAGCGGCGCAGAAGTTCGGCGAAGGCCGGATGCGGGTCCTCCATCGCGCGGCGCAAGGCCGCGATGGTCACGCCCGCGCCCACACGCCAGCCACCTTCGACATTCTCGATCTCTTGCAGATCGGTGCAGGCATGCAGGAAGGCGACCTCGGGCAGGTCGCGCAATTGCTTGGTGACCCAAAGCCCGACATCGGTCGCGCCCGCGACAAGGACGGCGTCGGGATGGCTTTCATACCATTCCGCAAGCTCATCCGACGTCGCGGGCGCGAAGGGGGCGGCATCCCCGGACAAAGCCCCCAGATTCTCAGTCATCCAGTCCGGCACGGGCGCGTTCGCCACCGCCTCGGCCGCACGGATGATCGGCGCGTAGCCGGTGCAGCGACAGAGATTGCCCGCGAGGTAATCGTCGTGATCTGTCGCGCCGTTCTTCTGGGCCGCTGCCATCGACATGACGAAACCCGGCGTACAGAAACCGCACTGGCTGCCATGCTTTTCGACCATCGCGGTCTGAACCGGATGCACCTCGCCCTTTGGGCCCGTCAGGCCCTCGACCGTGCGGACGGCTTTCCCATGCAGTTGCGGCAGAAAGAGGATGCAGGCATTCAGCGCGCGTGTGCCGCCCGTGTCGGTCACCATGACCGTACAGGCGCCGCAATCGCCTTCGTTGCAGCCTTCCTTGGTTCCCGTAAGGCCCCGTGTGTCACGCAGCCAATCCAGTAGCGTCCGCGTGGGGCTTTCGCCTGACACGGTCACGGGCGTTCCGTTCAGCAGAAACGCTATGTCGTTCATCGAATGAACCCGCCGCCTTCTCCTCTTTCCGGCCAGTTGCGCATCCGCCCGATGCGGCGTAAAGCGGATGTCGCGCGCCTCCCTGCCTCCATGAAGCGCCGAACCTTGCCACAAGGCAAGCTAAACCTTTTTCAAAAACCGCTGAGCAGTTTCTTGGATTTCAAGATAATCGCCGGAATTTCACCGGTCGGGTAACCCTTACTGGCAATGCGAACCGCGCCCGGTCATACTTGCCCCAAGGGTGGTTTCGAATACCGGGTAGGGCATGGAAACGGCGCTTTATGTGCTTGTGCTGGTGTCTCTGGCTCTGATCGTGGCGCAGGTCACGGCGAGCCGGCGCCACCGCGCGTTTGTTCTCGATCTCGCTCGGAGGTTGCGGGACAGCGCGCCCACCCTCGATGTCGAGGCGACATTGCCGCCGATTGTCGCGGATTTTGCCCGGCGCAACGGGGCGAATCTCGACGGGATGCCCCGGGTGGCGTCCTTCCATCAGACCGGCGAGCTTCGAATCCGCAAGGGCGGTGCATTCCGATCGTTTCTGGCCTGGCAGGTCGTGGCGCTCGGCCGGGCCGGGTTTCTTTGGGAGGCGCGCCAGACCGGTGCGTCGCCGGTCTGGGTCAGGGTTCTTGATGCCTATATCGGCGCGGAAGGATGGCTGGAGGTCTGGCTGTTCGGGACGATCCCGCTGAAGAAGGCCGAGGGCGATGCTGTTTCGCTGGGCGAGGCCTATCGCTATCTGGCCGAGCTGCCCTGGGCGCCGGACGCGATTCTCGGCAATCCCGATCTGGCCTGGCGGGTGACCGGGCCCGATGCAGCCGAGGTGCGGATGACCGTGCAGGAGGGCGTCGCCCGGGTGCGGTTCGGTTTCGACGCGGCGGGTGACATCGTGACCATGGAGGCAGAGGGGCGGCCGGCTTTGGATGAGGATGGCAGGACGGTCAACCGCGACTGGCGCGGCCGTTATGACGACTACGCCTGGATCGGCGGGCGGCGCGTGCCACAATCCGGCGAGGTGGGTTATGTCTACACATCGGGCTACGAGGCTTACTTTCG
The DNA here is from genome assembly GCF_025751495.1 of Albidovulum litorale. Classification (GTDB taxonomy): domain Bacteria; phylum Pseudomonadota; class Alphaproteobacteria; order Rhodobacterales; family Rhodobacteraceae; genus Albidovulum; species Albidovulum litorale. The sequence continues at coordinate 142,245 of NZ_JAOWKZ010000005.1, forward strand.
CGGCCGGATCAGCGATTACGAGATATCCTCGTGACGGCCGTCCCCGAGCGGCGCGCAAAAATCTTTGAAGACTTTTGCCAAGAAAATTTTGATTTTCTAGAACCTTGCGGGGAATCGGGCCGGACGCAAACAGGCACGTGGCAGGACACTCGGATTGGGTCTTTTCGCGCCCGTCGCTGATAAGCTAGGGTCCGGCCATGGCGACCGCTCCCCGATTCATCCATCTCCGCACCCATACCGAGTACTCGCTTCTAGAAGGGGCGGTGCCGGTCAAGAAACTCGTCGGCTTCTGTGACAAGATGAAGATGCCCGCGATCGCGGTCACGGATACGAACAACATGTTCGCGGCGCTTGAATTTTCGGTTCTGGCGAAGGGGGCGGGCGTGCAGCCCATCGTCGGTTGCCAATTGTCGGTCGATGCCGATCCCGTCCAGCAGGGCGAACGTCCCCGCCGGCCCGCGCCTGTTGTCCTTCTGGCGCAGAACGAAGCCGGGTACATGAACCTGATGAAGCTCAATTCCTGCCTTTACCTGCGCGGCGACGGATCGCTGCCGCATGTGACGGTGGAAGAGTTGGAGGCGCATTCGGATGGCATCATCTGCCTGACCGGCGGGCCCGACGGGCCGGTTGGCCGCTTCTTGCAAGCCGGGCAGGGGCCCAAGGCTGAGGCGCTGATGCGCCGCCTTGCCGCCGCCTATCCCGACCGGCTCTATGTCGAGTTGCAGCGCCATCCCGGCGAGGGTGGTCAGTATACCGAGGCCGAATGTCTGACCGAACGCGGCCATGTCGAGATGGCCTATGCGATGGGCCTGCCGCTGGTGGCCACGAACGATGTCTATTTCCCGAAACCGGACATGTACGAGGCGCATGACGCGCTGATCTGCATCGCCGAGGGTGCCTATGTCGACCAGCAGGAACCGCGCCGCCGCCTGACACCGCAGCATTACCTTAAATCGCCGGAAGAGATGGCGGCGCTTTTCGCCGACCTGCCCGAGGCGCTGGACAACACCGTCGAGATCGCCCGCCGCTGCGCCTTTGCGGCCTACAAGCGCAAGCCGATCCTGCCGCGTTTCGCCGATGACGAGGTCCACGAACTGCGCCGTCAGGCGAATGAGGGGCTTCAGGCGCGGCTTGCCGTCATCCCCCATGCGGTGAGCGTGGAGGAGTACCAGGAACGGCTCGATTTCGAACTCGGCATCATCGAACAGATGGGGTTTCCGGGCTACTTCCTGATCGTTGCGGACTTCATCAAATGGGCCAAGGATCACGACATCCCGGTAGGACCTGGGCGGGGTTCGGGCGCGGGGTCGCTCGTTGCTTACGCGCTGACGATTACCGATCTTGATCCGCTGCGCTATTCGCTGCTGTTCGAACGGTTCCTGAACCCTGAGCGGGTGTCGATGCCGGACTTCGACATCGACTTCTGCATGGACCGGCGCGAAGAGGTGATCCGCTATGTGCAGGACCATTACGGACGCGACAAGGTGGGCCAGATCATCACCTTCGGTGCTTTGCTGTCAAAAGCCGCTGTGCGCGATGTGGGCCGGGTCTTGCAGATGCCCTATGGGCAGGTGGATCGCCTGTCGAAGCTGATCCCGGTCGAGGGGGTCAAACCCGTATCTATCGAAAAGGCGCTGGCCGATGAGCCGCGCCTGCGCGAGGCGGCACGGGCAGAGGAGGTGGTGCAGCGGCTTCTAGACTATGGCCAGAAGGTTGAGGGGCTTCTGCGCAACGCCTCCACCCACGCTGCCGGTGTGGTGATCGGCGACCGGCCGCTGGACGAGTTGGTGCCGATCTACCGCGATCCGCGCTCGGACATGCCCGCGACCCAGTTCAACATGAAATGGGTCGAACAGGCGGGGCTGGTGAAGTTCGACTTCCTCGGGTTGAAGACCCTGACCGTCATCCAGAACGCTGTCGACCTGATCCGGGCTGGCGGGCGGCATCTGCACGAGGCCGCCGACGGGCGGCGTCTTTACGATCCACCCGAAGGCGCCGAGGACCAGATCAACGCGATCCCGCTCGATGATGAGCCGACGTACAAGCTCTATGCCGCGGCGAAGACGGTCGCGGTGTTCCAGGTTGAAAGCTCGGGCATGATGGATGCGCTGCGCCGCATGAAGCCCACCTGTATCGAGGATATCGTGGCACTCGTGGCGCTTTACCGCCCCGGTCCGATGGAGAACATCCCGACCTATTGTGAGGTGAAGAACGGGCTGAAAGACCTTGAATCTATTCATCCTTCCATCGACCATATCCTGAAGGAAACCCAAGGCATCATCGTCTATCAGGAACAGGTGATGGAGATCGCGCAGGTCATGGCGGGCTACACGCTCGGCGGCGCCGACCTGTTGCGCCGGGCCATGGGCAAGAAGATCGCCGAGGAGATGGCGAAGGAGCGGCCGAAGTTCATCGACGGGTCGGTCGCGAATGGGGTGGACAAGAAGAAAGCCGGAGAGGTATTTGATCTTCTTGAGAAATTCGCCAATTACGGTTTCAACAAATCCCACGCCGCCGCCTATGCCGTCGTCAGCTATCAGACCGCCTGGCTGAAGGCCAACCACCCCGTCGAGTTCATGGCGGGCGTCATGAACTGCGATATCCATCTGACCGACAAGTTGTCGATCTATGCCGAGGAGGTGCGGCGGGGCCTCGACATCACCATCGTGCCGCCTTGCGTGAACCGGTCTGAGGCGACGTTCTCGGTGGCGGATGGGCAGATCGTCTATGCTTTGGGGGCGCTCAAGAATGTCGGTGTCGAGGCGATGAAGATGATCGTCGAGGCGCGAGGCGCGAAACCCTTCGCCACGCTCTTCGATTTCGCCCGCCGCGCGGATCTGAAGCGCATCGGCAAGCGGCCGCTGGAGATGCTGGCGCGGGCAGGGGCTTTCGATCAGCTCGACCCCAACCGTGCCCGGGTCTTCGGCGCACTCGACGCGCTTTCGGCCTATTCGGCGGCGATCCACGAAGGCCGCGCCTCGGCTCAGGTCTCGCTCTTCGGTGAGGCGGGGGATGACCTGCCGGAACCGCGCCTGCCGAATTGCGATGACTGGCTACCCGCCGAACGGCTGGCGCAGGAGCATCAGGCGGTGGGCTTCTACCTCTCGGGTCACCCCTTGGACGACTACGCCCCGGCGCTGAAGCGCAAGGGGATGCTGACGCTGGCCGAATTGCAGCAAAAGGCCGAGCGCGACGGCGCGGCGGTGGCGCGGGTGGGCGTCCTCGTCTCGGGCCTGCAAGACCGCAAATCGGCACGCGGCACGCGGTTTTTCCGCATGAACATCTCGGACCCGACCGGGCAGGTCGCGGGCATTGCGCTTTTCACCGAAGATTTCGATGCCTGCCGCCGGGTCTTCGACGGGACCAATCAGGTGGTGATGTCGCTTGAGGCGCGGTTCAACGAGGGCCAGTTCGATCCTGTCGGACGGGGCGTGACCCCGATGGAAGGCGCGGTGGCGGATGCGGGCGGAGCGGGCCTGCGTATCCATATCGAGGACGAAGGCGCGGTCACGTCGGTCGCATCGCTTCTGACCCGGATGATGGAAGAGGCCAAGATCCGCACCCGCGGCCCGATCAGTTTCTGCATCGCCAATCGCGACACAGGCGAGGAGGTGGAGGTCGAGGCCGGGCAGGATTATCCCGTCAACCCACAGGTCAAGGGCGCGATCAAGGCGATGCCGGGCGTGGTTCTGGTCGAAGAGGTCTGATCCGTCAGTTTTGCGCGCCGGGCGTGGTCGCTCCGGCCAGTTCCGAAGCCGACAGACCGGTAATGCCGGTCTGCGCCATCGCGATGCTGAGTTCGTCGCTGATTACATCCCAAAGGCAATGCAGGCCTTCCTCGCCTGCGGCGGCGATGGCGAATTGCAGGATGCGGCCGAGAAAGACGAAATCCGCGCCCGAGGTGCAAGCTTTCAGCACATCTTCCCCCGACCGGATGCCGCTGTCGTAATAAAGCGGGAATGCCTCGCCGAGCGCGGCCCGGATTTCGGTCAATGCGTGGATTGGCGCGGGTGCGCTTTCCAGTTGTCGCGCGCCGTGGCTGGAGACCTGGATCGCATCGGCCCCCGCCGATTTCAGCTGCATCGCGTCCTCAGGATCGAGCACGCCTTTCACGACCAGCCGGCCCGGCCAGAGGTCGCGCAACCGTTTCAGTGTGGACCAGTCAGCCTTTGCCCGGCTTTCAGTGCGGTCGAAGGTGAAACCCTCCATCGCGAAATTCGCCATCTGAGGGCGTCCGGCGAAAAGCGTGGTGAGCGACCAGCGCGGGTGCAGCGCGAAATCGACGAACTGGCGCGGCCCGATCCGGAACGGCATGGTAAAGCCGTGGCGCAACTCACGCGGGCGGCGGCCGACCTCGGGCACGTCGACGGTCAGGACCAGTGTTTCATATCCCGCCGCCTGTGCGCGTTCGACCAGCCGGAAGGTCCCCGACCCGTCACCGCTGAAATAAAGCTGGAACCATGCATTCCCTTCGGCCACCTCGATCAGCCGTTCCATCGGGGTCGAGGCGACGGTTGAGACGCCAAGCGGCACCGCGTGGCGCGCGGCAAGCCGGGCCAGCATCAGGTCGGCGCCGGGGCCTGAAAGATTGCACATGCCCATCGGTGCGATGCCGAAGGGGCGGCCGGTCTTCTTGCCGAAAAGCGTCGATGTCAGCGACCGTTCGCTGACATCGCAGAGGATGCGCGGCCGCAGACAGATCGCGTCGAGCGCCGCCCGTTGCCGCGCCGCGCCGGTCTCGTTGCCCGCCGCGCCGTCGATATAGTCGAAGACCATCCACGGCAGGCGACGCTGCGCGAGGCGGCGGGCATCGCCGCTGGAATGGATGTTCCGGGCGGCAGACATGGTTCAGGCTTTCACCGCCTCCATGAAACGGTGGCGGATGACGACCGGGTCCAGCGTGATCACCGGCATCTTGGCATTGCCGCTTTCGCATTTGCTGACGATCACGGTCATGCGGTCGCCTGCCAGCGCCTCTTCCAATACCTTCTTGGTGTCCTCCGCCCGGCATTCGATGACGTTGTCGCAGCCGCAGGCTTTGGCCACAGCCGTCAGCGACGTCTTCTTGCCCGCATAGGTCGGCTGGTCGCCGGTCGAACCGTAGGAACCGTTGTCAATGATCAGCAGGATGTAGTTGTCAGCCGGATTGTTGGCGATGGTCGGCAGCGTGCCGAGATTGGTCAGGACCGAGCCGTCGCCGTCGATGGCGATCACCTTCTTCGGCTGTGCCAGCGCAAGGCCAAGTCCGATGGACGAGGCCAGCCCCATCGTGCCGAGCATGTAGAAATTCGTCGGCTGATCGTCGATCGCGTGCAGTTCCTGGCTCGGGATGCCGATATTGCAGACGACGAGGTGATCGCGGATGACCGGGGCGATTTCGCGCAGGATTTCAGAGCGGATCATTGGTCGCCGTAGCCTCCCCAGAAATTGGCATCGGTCAGGATCGCGACCGGCTTGTTGGACATGAATGTGTATTTCAGGATGTTGTCGAGTTCCTCGACATCCTTCTGCCAGTGGAAGTGGTAGGTCGGGATGTTGAGCTGCGCCAGAAGCGCCTTGGTATGGACCGCCATTTCCACCTGACAGGCGACAGGTTCGCGCAATTCGCCGCGGTAGGAAATCAGCATCGGCAGCGGCATCCGGTAGAACTGGGTCAGTGTTGCCAGCGTGTTGATCGTCACGCCGATGGCGGTGTTCTGCATGATGATCGCAGGCTTTTTGCCGCCCATGAAGGCGCCCGCGCAAAGGCCCATGCCCTCGTCTTCCTTGTTTGAGGGCACATGCATGATCTCGGGCCGCCGGTCGACCTCGTCGATCACGCCGGCGAGCTGTTTGCACGGGACCGTTGTCACGAACGATATGCCGTTCGCGACAAGGTCGTTTACGATGCGGGAGTGGATGGACACGGGTTTCGGTCTCCTGATTGGTGGGGGCGCAACGCGGCCTGCTACGAGTTGGCCGCGCGGCAGGCTTCAGCGCAAGACATGAACGGAGCAGGACGCGTGGCGGACGACCCGCGCCGCCGTTGATCCCAGAAAATAGTCCTTCAGACCGGGCTTATGCGATCCGATCACGATACAATCAGCGCCGATTTCATCCGCATAGTCAGCGATCGTGCGACCGGTATGGCCGGCAAGAATAACCGGGGTCACATCTTTTTGGTCGGCGACCCGCTGTTCCAGCCGGGCGCGGGCGGCCTTAAAGGCCGAGTTGACCGTCTCGTCGTCGAGATAGGTCCGCACAGAACCCTGGGGCGCTTCGTACACATGGAGCGCAACCATCTCTCCACCCTCGTCAAGAAGTTGGCGGGCGACGCCGATCGCGGAAATGCCGATGCCGTGATCAAGCGCCATGGGGATCAGGATCTTTTTATACAACGGCCTCTCCTTGTGTCTTGGGACAACGGTGCTGTCAGGCACCGGGTGTCAGTATGATTTTCGGCGCGGGGGACTTGCCTGACCGGATCTCGCTGAAACTCACCGCTCCGTCGCTGAGTGGCCTTTGGTCGAGCCAGTCGAGCGGACCCAGTCGGCCGTCGAAGATCGCGGCGGCGGTCTGGCGGAAATCTTCAGCGGTGTAGGTATAGGTGCCGATGAAGGTGATCTCCTGCAACGTCATGCGCCGGATATCCAGCCCGCCGGTATTCTCGCCCAGTCCGATATGGAGGATCACGCCACCGGGGCGGGTATGTCTGGACGCGGTTGCGCGTGTCGCGGCGAAGCCCACACCGTCAAGGACGATGTCGAACAGATCGCCCGCGCCAAGCTGATCCGGAGCGATGGCATTCTGGCCGCAGCGCTCGCGCAGATAGGTCCGGCGGGTCGGGTTGGGTTCGACCACCGTGACATCCGTGATACCCTGCGCGGAAAGGCTGAGCGCGCCGCCGAGGCCAATCGCACCGCCCCCCAGTACCAAAGCCCGTGCCGATGCCGCCGCATCGCCCAAAGCCGCGCGACCAAGCCGGACGGCATGCCAGCCACAGCCGATTGGCTCGGCCAAAGCCGCCTTGGCAAAGGACACATCATCCGGAACCGTGACCAGATTGCGGGCAGGCATTGCCACCCACTCGGCAAAGGCGCCTTCGCGCGGCGGCATCGAGATGATCTGACGGCTGGCGCAGAGGTTGTCGCGCCCCGCCTGACAGGCCGGGCAGGTGCCGCAGGTCACGAGCGGATTGATCGTCACACGTTCGCCATCGCGCGGCCCGCCGGTGATCACGCCGGACGCTTCGTGGCCAAGGATCAGGGGCGCGGGCCGCCGTTCGTCATGGCCGAGATAGGCATGCATGTCCGAGCCGCAGATGCCGACCGCCTCGATCCGGATCAGCTCTTCGTCCGGGCCGGGCGTGGGGTCGGGCATGTCGCGGTAGGCGAGTGTTTCGGGGGCTTCGTAGACGAGCGCTTTCATTTCGCGGTGAACCCTCCGTCGACCATGAGGACCTGCCCGGTCACATAGGCCGAGGCTTCCGAACTGAGGAACAAAAGCGGGCCGTCGATATCCTCCGGCTCGCCATTCCGGCCGATGCAGGTCTGTGCGGCGTTGCGCGCGGCACGTTCGGGATCGGCAAAGACCGGGGCGGTCAGTTCGGTGCGGAAAAAGCCGGGGCCGATGGCGTTTGCGGTGATGCCATGGCGCGACCAGGCTTCGGCCATGGCGCGGGTCAGCTGGGCGATCCCGCCCTTCGATGCGCCATAGGCCAGCCCGCCGGTAAAGGCCCGCGTCGTCTGCAGCGAGGCGAATGTGACGATGCGCCCCCAGCCCTTCTGCTTCATCGCGGGCACCAGCGCCTGACTGAGGAAGAAGGGTGCCGCGAGGTTGAGGTTCAGCGTCACGTCCCAGCCTTCGGGCGTCACCTCGTCTGCGGTCTGCCTTGTGTTGATCCCCGCCGCATGGATGACGATATCGGGCGGGCCGAATGGTCCCGCCACGTCACGCGCGATCCCGGCCAGCGCCGAGCGGTCGGAGAGGTCCGCCTGTACGGCGGCGGTGTCGCCCGCTGCCTCGGCCTGCCAGTCCGCCAGCACGTCGGCGCGTCGGGCGACGCCCACCACCTTTGCACCCGCCGCCCCGAGGACGACGGCCGCGCGGCGACCGAGGCCCGAACTGGCCCCGGTGACACAGGCGACCTTGCCCCTAAGATCGAACAGCGAGGAGGAATGAGGCTCAGCCATTGGCGGTCAGGTCGAACTCTTCGTCGGGGAAATACTTCGCCAGACGGACATCGGCGGCGCGGGCGTGACCCTCCATCCCTTCGAGCCGCGCGATGCGGGCGGTGGCCTCGGCTACGGGTTTCGAGCCTTCGCGGGTTGCCCGCTGCCATGTGACGATCTTCATGTATTTGTGGACGCTGAGCCCGCCGGTATAGGAGGCGGCGCCCGAGGTCGGCAGCACATGGTTGGTGCCCGCCGCCTTGTCGCCGTAGGACACTGTCGTTTCTTCACCGAGGAAGAGCGACCCGTAGCAGCTCAGTCGATCCAGCCACCAGTCGAGATCTTCGGCCTGCACCGTCAGATGCTCGGGTGCATAATCGTCCGAGGTGGCGGCCATTTCCTCGCGATCGGCACAGAGGATCACCTCGGCATAGTCGCGCCAGGCGGCGGTCGCGTTTTCGCGGTTCACATCGGGCAGGTCGTCGATATAGGTCGGGACCAGTTCCATGACCCTCTCGGCCAGCGCGCGGTCGTCGGTAACGAGCCAGACGGGCGAGTTGTAGCCGTGCTCGGCCTGACTCACGAGGTCGGTCGCCACGATATGCGCATCGGCCGTCTTGTCGGCGAGGATCAGACTGTCGGTCGGGCCCGCGATCATGTCGATGCCGACCCGGCCAAAGAGCATGCGCTTGGCCTCGGCCACGAACTGGTTGCCGGGACCGACAAGGATCTTGGCCTTGGGCAGACCGAAAAGGCCGAAAGTCATCGCCGCGACGCCCTGAACCCCGCCCATGGCCATGATCTTGTCCGCACCGCAAAGATGGGCGGCATAGACGATGGCGGGGGCGATGCCGACACCCGGACGGGGGGGCGAACAGGCGGTGATGTGATTGCAGCCCGCGACCTTGGCCGTGGTGACCGTCATGATGGCGCTCGCGATATGGCTGTAGCGCCCGCCGGGTACATAGCACCCCGCCGCGTCGACCGGGATCGCCTTCTGCCCGGCGATCAGGCCCGGCACGACCTCGTATTCGATATTGGCGACCGTGGATTTCTGCTGCTCGGCGAAGCGGCGCACGTTGTCGTGGCTGAACTGGATGTCACGCTTGAGTTTCTCCGGCACCAGCGCGCAGGCTGCCTCGATCTCTTCCGGTGTCAAGATGATCGAACCGTCGTACTTGTCGAACTTGGCAGCATATTCCAGCGCCTTTGCATCGCCGCCCGCCTCGATATCGTCGAGGATCGCACGCACGATCTTCTTGGTTTCCGAGGCGTCCGACTTGGAGGTCAGGCTGGCTTTCTTGAGATATTCACGGGGCATGCGAAGGGTCCTACTTGTAGATATCGGGCAGAAGCGTCGTTGAAATCACCGGCAGGTAGGCGATGAAGAGCGTGACGATCAGCATGAAGATGACGAAGGGCACGGCGCGCCATGCGATCTTGAGGATCGACTCGCCGGTGAGGCCCGAGACGACGAAGAGGTTGAGCCCGAGCGGCGGCGTGATGAAGCCGACACCGAGCGCCGTGATCATCATGATGCAGAACTGAATCTCGTTCATGCCGATGTTGTCGGCCAAGGGCTTCAGGATCGGCGCAAGGATCACGATGTTCGGAGTTGTCTCCATCACGCAGCCCGCTGCGATCAGGATTCCCACCATCATCAGGATCAGCACCCAGGGCTCATCGCTGACCGAGGTCGCGGCAGTGACGAAGCCCTGCGGCACGCCCAAGATTGCGAGCGCCTGCGCGAGCGGCAGTGAGAAGGCGATGATCGGCAGGATGACACCGTTCACCTTGGCAGAGCTCACCAGCATCGCCGGGAAGTCTGAAAGCTTCAGCGTGCCGAGGATGAAGCCCATTATGATGGTAACGACGACTGCCGTCGCGCCGGCTTCGGTGGGCGTCAGGCGGCCCGAGAAGATCCCGTAGAAGATGATCCCGGGAACTATGAAAGCGTACCAACCCGACTTGAGCGAGGTTCCAAGTCGGCTGGCCCATTCCGAGAAGGCCATGTTGCCGCCACCCTCCCAGCCGTAGAGCCTGTTCATGATGATGTTGGTTGCGAGGATCGAGACCAGAATCGCGAGGCCGGGGATCAGGGCGGCGAGGAACAGGGTCGATGCCGAGATGCCCAGAACGAGTCCGATGATGATGTAGGCAATCGACGGCGGGATGAGGATGCCCGTACAGGCGCCGGCAGCGACGAGCGCGCAGGCATAGGGCCTCGGGTAGCCGGATTCGACGAGCCGGTCGATGGTCATTCGTCCGACAGCAGCGGCACCCGCCGCGTCCGAGCCGGAAATCGCAGCGAACATGCCGCAGACGAGCACTGTGGCCGAGCCAAAACCGCCCTTTGCGAACTGCGTCAGCGCCTCGGCCACATCGAGGAATTTGCGGCTGAGCCCCGTCCGGACCAGCACATCGCCGGTCAGGATGAAAAGCGGCACCGCTGTCAGCGCAAAATGGTCGATCCCGTGAAAAAGACTCTCGCCGACGAGCGACAGAGGCAGCGCGCCCGAAATGAGCAGCATGAGGATGGCCGACGCGCCGATCGCCGCCCAGACAGGCACGGCAAGCGCCACGAGCAGGATGAAGAGGAGGACTGGACCGTAGAAGTCCCATCCAAGCTCGATGGTCTGTTCCTGAATCTGGTTCCAAAGCATCGGCTGGCCCTCAATCGAACAGTTTGTCGCCCTCGTACACGGAACGCCCGTGACGAAGGTCGGATAGGTCGCGAAGGAACGACTGGACGAGGCGGAAGCAGACCAGTGCAAATCCGATCGGCACCGCCGACAGGAACCAGACCTGGCTGATGCGAAGCCCGTGCGTCACCGATCCGAATTTCGCGGAAACGATGACCGTCTCGAACGACCAGTAAAGCGCGACCAGCGCGACAGCGAACATCACGATGTCGCCGAAGATGTAGAGAAGCGCCTTCACCCTGCGCCCGACATACTGAAGGATCACGTCGATCCGGATATGGCCGCGTTCGCGCACCGCCGAGGCCGCGCCGATCCAGGCGAGGTAGATGAAGGAATAGCGCACGATTTCCTCGCCCCAGATCGAGGAATAGGACAGGATCTCGCGCCGGAGCACCTCGATGAACATCGTGATCACAAGCATCACGTAGAACACGAGGAGCGCCCATCGCTCCGCATTGCGGTTCAGGGCATCAAGAATGCGCGGCATGTACTCCTCCCCTCGCCAGCAGCCTCAGGGGCACCGGCGTTTCGTCACGGTCGCTATCTCTTGGATATTGGCCTGGAAAGAGCCGGCGCGTGTCGCGCCGGCCCGGTATTCTTTCCCGGATCAGGCGTCGTGGACGTAGAAGCGCCCCTGGGTGTTCGCCGCCTCTTCGAGCTTTGCGAAGGCATCCATCGACCCCGCCAGATCAGTCTTGAACTTGTCCCATTCGGGCCGCTGGTAGCCGCCGGCCTCCTGCCACTCGGCAAGCTGATCTTGCGAGAGCGTATGGAATTCGACCCCGGCCTTGCGCAGTTCCGACATCGCGTAGTTGCGCGCTGCCGGCACCTTGGCGAGGTTCTGCTGGCGGGTGATAGAGCCCGCAAACATGATGCCTTCCTGCACGTCGCCCGGCAGCCCGTTGAACCATTCGAGGTTCATCGAGTAGATCTGGCTGTCCGGCACCGCCTGGGTGAAGGTGACGTGGCTCAGGATGTCCTTGAAGCCGAAGACGTAGAGTGCGCCTACAGATGGGTCGAGCGCATCGGCGACACCCTGCTTGATCGCCGACGGTGTTTCACCCCAGGCGACCGGAGTCGGGTTGGCGCCGACCATCCGGTAGTATTGCTGCAGCATTTCGGACCCCGGCACCCGGAACTTGACGCCCGACAGGTCGGACGGCGACAGGACCGGACCGGCCCCGCCCTTGCGCATTGCGACAACGCGCGGATCGATGTTGACGTAGAACAGGGCCTTGAAGCCTGACGCTTCGACCTTTGGATTGACCTCAGACTGCCATGCCTCAGAGGAAATGAGGTTCTCGAACCTTTGGTTGGATCCGCAGAAATAGGGCAGGTTGATCAGGTCGACCACGCTGGCGAACGGTGCGAAGTTCGACAGCGAGTGCTGCGCGCACTGGATCGTGCCGGTTTGAACGCCCTGCGCCAGCGCGCCACCGGCGCCCAACTGGCCACCCGGCGCGAGTTTGACATAGACCTTGCCGTCGGTGGCGTTCTGGATGTTCTCTTTGAGATCGAGCTGCATGATCGGATAGCTGCGGTCTGCCGTCAGCACATAAGCGGTCGCCAGCGTCATGATGTGCTCGGCCGCCGCCTCGCGCTCTTTCTCCTCGTTGGCTGTCTGGGCCACTGCTTCGGATGACCAGAGCGTTCCCCCGGCCCCGGCGACCACGGCGGCGGTAAAGCTTCCGCTTGCCGTGAGTTTCAGGAAATTGCGGCGTTCGGCCGATTCCACTTCCTTGCGGTCTTTATCCAAATCTCGTCCTCCCGTTGGACTGTCAGCCGCCGGCTTTGTCTTTCTGCGCGGCTTCCCGTTTCAGAATGGCCGCGACGAACAGCACCGACGCGGCGAACAGAACCAGCATTTCCCCGACATCGCTCAGGAAGGTATTTCCGGTCGCTGCCCCCAGCGCGACGTTGGCGGTAAAAACCGCGAACATGACGAGCGAGGCGACGAGAAACATGAGCTGAGACTCCTGTCGGAATGATTCTGCGTATAATGTAAGCGCTTACATCACGTAAATGCAAGCCTTTACATTGGCTGTGCGGGCAGATTACTTTTTGAACATGAAACAACGGCACCCATCGTCGCATCTGTCGGGCAAGTCATGACCATTCCGCGTTCCGCCCCCACATTGAACGATGTTGCGCAGGCGGCAGGCGTTTCCACGGCGACGGTGTCACGGTGCCTGAACACGCCCGAACGCGTCATCGACAGCACGCGTGAGCGGGTGATGAAAGCCGTGCAAGAGCTTGGATACACGCCGAATTTCGGCGCCCGTGTCATGGCGGCACGACGCACCAACACGATTGGCGCCATCATTCCGACCATGGAGAACGCGGTCTTTGCGCGGGGGTTGCAGGCCTTTCAGGAGGGTTTGAGGGAAAGCGGTTTCACGCTTCTGGTGGCAAGCTCGTCCTACCGGTCAGACATCGAAGAGGAACAGATCCGCGCCCTTGTCGCACGGGGTGCCGACGGTCTGCTGTTGATCGGACATGACCGCGACCCGGCCATACTGGCCTACCTGCAGGCGCAGAACATCCCGGTTCTGGTCGCATGGAGTTTCGACCCGGGTGCGTTGCTGCCTTCGGTCGGTTTCGACAACCGCCGGTCCATGCAGGCCCTTGCCGATACCGTCATCGGGATGGGGCATCGCCGCATCGGCGTCATCTCGGCGATCACGCGCGGCAACGACCGCGCGCGGTTGCGGCTGGCCGGAATTCGCGATGCGGTTGCACTGGCCGGGCTCGGTGAGGATGCGGTTACCGTGATCGAAACCACCTATGCAATCGAGACCGGCGCGGAGGCCTTTGAGGCGCTGATGACATCGCAACAGCCGCCGACTGTGGTCATGTGCGGCAACGACGTTCTGGCTGTCGGCGCAATGAAGAAAGCGCGCGAGCTTGGTCTTGACGTACCGCGCGATGTGTCGATCACGGGGTTCGACGATATTGAACTGGCCAGTCTCGTCGATCCGGCGCTGACCACCGTGCATGTGCCGCACCGGGAGATGGGGCGGCGGGCGGCACGGGCGCTGATCGAGATGGTCGATCACGGTCGGTCCGTACCGAGCGAGGAACTGGCCGCCAATGTCTGCATGAGAGGGTCGGTCGCCCTGCCCGGTCGCGACACCGGCGCAACAGCCTGACCAGCGCTGGGCGCGCCGTTGAGCGAGCCGGAAAAGCAGGACTGGATCTATCCCGGCGAAGCCGTCGTCAGCTTCTGATCACATAGACCGAACATTTGGCGTGGCGCACCACCCGGGCGGCGTTGGGACCCAGAAAATAGTCGCGGAAATCCGGACGATGCGCGCCAATCACGATGAGGCTGGCGCCCACCTCGTCGGCGGTGGCAAGAATTTCCTGATAGGCCGTGCCGTGCCGGACGATATGGGTGATGTTCTTGTCCTCTGGCGCACCGAGGCATCCCGATATCGCGGCATGAAGCGATGTCGCCGCCTCTTTCAGCGCGCGCTTTTCTGCGTCTTCGCTGAAATAGGTGCCCACGATGCTCATCCCGAAATCAGGAATGACGGTCACCACAGCCAGCGAGGCACCGTCCATACCGGCCAGTTTCTGCGCCCGGGTCAGAATGTCTGCATGATGCTCGGGATGAGAAAGGTCGATCGCAACCAGAACTGTATTGGTCATGCCGCAACTCCTTCGGCTTCCAGCGCGAGCTTTCGCCGGCGCTGCATGAACGCGACACCGGCGAGGAGGATGAATGCCGGGATGTAGAAGATCTCCTTGCGCATCCGGTTGGCCGAGACTTCCAGTTCGGCAACCTCCCAGTCGAAGTCGATGCCAAGCTGTTCAGCCGTTCCGCCGAAATTCAGGTTGTCGACAAAGATCTTGCCGTCTTCCTCGCGGAACTCGATCCCGGCCGCATCCATGAGGCGGGTCGGGCCATCGGCACCGGCCGCCCCGAGAGGCAGCAGGTATCGGGCATCGACAGGATCGCCATAGAGATCCTCTCCTATCACTCGGACGCGTATCGATGCGTCGTCACCTGCCTGTTCCGCCCGCTCGAAAAGTTCGATGCCGGGACGCGCCTCGAATTTCGGGGTGATCTGATCCATGAAGAAGCCCGGCCGGAAGAGCATGAGGGCAACGAGCAGCAAAATCGCGCTTTCCCACAGCTTCGATGGCACGATGAAATAGTTCATCGTTGCCGCAGCAAAGAGCAGCATCGCGATTGTCGCCACGATGAAGATCACCACGGCATGGGCTGGACCGACATTGATCAGCAGAAGGTCGGTGTTGAAGACGAAGAGGAACGGCAGAAGCGCCGTGCGGATCGAGTAGAAGAAAGCCTGGAAGCCGGTCTTCAACGGATCCGCCCCGGAAATCGCGGCGGCCGCGAAGCTCGCAAGGCCAACGGGCGGTGTCACATCGGCCATGATGCCGAAATAGAAGACGAACATATGCACCGCGATCAGCGGTACGATCAGCCCCGATTGCGCGCCAAGCTCGACCACAACACCGGCCATCAGCGACGAGACGACGATATAGTTGGCCGTCGTCGGCAGGCCCATGCCGAGGATGATCGAGATGAGCGCGACGAAGAACAGCATCGCCATCAGGTTGCCACCGGACAGGAATTCGACGAATTCCGCCATGACCTGACCGATCCCGGTCAGTGTGACGGCGCCCACGATGATGCCCGCGACACCCATGGCGGCCGCGAGACCGACCATGTTGCGCGCGCCGTCGATGAGCCCTTCGGCGATTTCGGTGAAGCCCCTTTTCGTTTCGTCCATCATGTCGGCGTTCTTGCGGAAGAAGGCCTTGATCGGGTGCTGCGTCGCGAGGATCACCAGCATGAAGATCGCCGACCAGAAGGCAGAAGCGCCGGGCGATTTCCGCTCGATCATCAGGAGATACATCAGAAGCAGGATCGGCATGATGTAGTGAATGCCGGTCTTGAAGATCTCCTTGGTCGGCGGCAGATGCTCCATCGATTCAAGGCTCATCTCCAGATCCGGCTGGCGTGCGGCATAGGCAAGGGCCGCCACATAGGACACCGCGATCAGGGCAAGAATGACCCAGAGCGACGGATCGCCAAGCGCGGTGTTCAGGACGCGGACGATGAATCCGCAGAGCCAGAGCGTCCCCCCGGCGATGATGATCGAGATCGCGATCATGAACACCGCGCCCAGCATGAACTTAACGGGGTGCATCTTGCTGGTGCCGGGCAGCTTCATCTTCAGCGCCTCAAGATGGACGATGTAGATGAGCGCGATGTAGGAAATCGCCGCCGGGACGATGGCGGTCTTGACGACCTCGACATAGGAGACGCCGACATATTCTGTCATCAGGAACGCGACCGCACCCATGACGGGCGGCGTCAGCACGCCGTTGACGGAAGACGAAACCTCAACCGCGCCCGCCTTGGTGGCTGGGAAACCGACTTTCTTCATCAGCGGGATGGTGAAGGTGCCGGTCGTTACCACGTTGGCGATGGAGGAGCCGGAGATCAGGCCCGTCGCCGCCGAGGCGATGACGGCGGCCTTTGCCGGTCCGCCGCGCAGATGGCCAAGTGCTGCAAAGGCGAGTTGCAGGAAGTAGTTGCCGGCACCCGCCTTGTTCAAAAGCGCGCCGAACAGAACGAAGAGGAAGACGAAGCCCGACGACACGCCGAGCGCCACGCCATAGACGCCCTCGGTCGTCAGCATCAGGTGGCTCATCGCCTTTTCGAACGACGCGCCTTTCCAGCGCACGACCTCGGGCAGCCCGTCCCATGATCCGAAGAAGACATAGGCGAGGAAGAAGAGCGCGACACCCATCAGCGGGAAGCCGAGCGACCGGCGCGCGGCCTCCATCAGCAGGACGATGCCGATGCCGGCCATGACAAGGTCGGTGGTATTGGGGATGCCGGTGCGCGCGGCGACGCCGGAATAGTCCCACCACTGGTAGGAGGCCGCGGCCGCCGCAACGATTGCCGTGATCCAGGTAAGGACCGGAATATGGTTGCGTGGACTGGACTTGAAGGCGGGGAAAAGAAGATAGGCAAGCAGGACCGCAAAGCCGAGGTGAATGGCGCGGGTCTGGGTGTCGTTCCAGAGACCGACGCCCAGAAGGAAGGGCAGGGGCGAGGCGATCCAGAGCTGGAACAGCGACCAGATCAGCGGCGTCCACCAGAGCAGGCGGCGGGCATAAAGCTGGTCGGGATTGCGTCCGCCGGAATCCGCCTGTGCGACGAGGTCTTCCAGTTCACTGGTTGCGGTTGCCTTGTCGGTCATTTCCACTCTCCCCGTCCCATACTGGTATCATGTGCCACAACCCCGCCATGCGGGGTTGTGGTCGTCGTCACTTGTTTGGCGGGCTTACATCCAGCCGCGTTCCTTGTAGTACTTTTCGGCGCCCGGATGCAGCGGAGCGGTCAGGCCGTCCTTGATCATTTCGGACTCGACCAGCATTCCGAAGGCCGGATGCAACTGCTTGAAGTCCTCAAAGTTTTCGAAGATCGCTTTGACCACGGCATAGACCACGTCGTCGGGCACGTTCGCCGACGTCACAATGGTTGCCTTCGGACCCCAGGACGGTATGTCGTCGGCATTGCCGGGATACATGCCGCCTGGAATGGTCGCCGCCGCATAGGCCGGGTTTTCGGCCAGAAGCTTGTCTATACCCGGTCCCGTGAGCGGAATGATCTTCACGTCACAGGTCGATGTCGCTTCCTGGCTGGAGCCATTTGGCAGACCCGCTGCCCAGATCGTCGCGTCGATATTGCCGTCGCAAAGTGCGGCGGACTGCTCCGACGACTTCAGCTCAGCCGTGAGCCCGAAGTCGGACGTGTTGATCCCTTCGTAATGCAGAAGCGTTTCGGCCAGAACCCGCGTCCCCGAGCCGGGGTTGGCGATGTTGATCTTCTTGCCCTTGAAGTCCGCGGTCGTGTTGATCCCGGAATCAGCCCGCGCCATGACGTGCAGTGGTTCGGGATGAACCGAGAAGAGCGAGCGAAGGTCCGGGTAGGGGCCATCTTCCTCGAAAGCACCTGAACCGGCGATCGAAGCTGTCTGAACGTCGGACTGGACCACGCCGAAATCAAGTTCGCCCTGACGGATCGTGCGGGCGTTGTAGACGGAGCCGCCCGTGGATTCGACCGAGCAGCGGATGCCGTGTTCCTTGCGGTCCTTGTTGACCAGACGGCAGATGGCGCCCCCTGTCGGATAGTAGACGCCGGTAACACCGCCGGTCCCGATCGTGATGAAGCGCTGTTCCTGGGCTGACGCCCCCGCAGCAAACGAAACTGCGGCAGCAGCGGCCATACCGAACAATAGCTTGTTCAATGTCATGAGGTCCTCCGAGTTGAGTAAGGTCGTGGTTGGTCACACGTTATATGTTTGAGGGTCGCGTACCTGATCGCCTCTTGTCATCTGAAAACTAATGTTTTTTTTGCGCGACCCAGTAGGCGTTATGCGCGACCCGCAAATCCTCGTATTTCCTGATTCGTGTTTCGGTCGTCTGGTCGCCGCCCTGAAAGATCATCGCCAGCAGTATTTCCAGAACCGCCATGGCCCCTGAATTGCACGCGAAATGGTGTGTGCTGTTGGTTGAAACCAGAAGTGAGATGTCTGGTTTGAAATGCGGGGCGACCACTTCGGAATCGGTGACGAACACCACGGTCGCGCCGCGCGACTTGGCGAACATCGCTGCCTCGATCGTTTCCCGCGAGTAGGGCGTAAAGGTCACCGCGAGCACGACATCGCCCGGTCCCGCATCGCTCAGTTCATCAATCGCGCTGCCGACGTGGCTTGGGGCTAATTGTATGGATTTCAACGCCATTCTGGCGATGTAATGAAAGTGGAACGCAAGCCCGTAGCTGGCGCGCATTGCAGTCACGTAGACTGTCCGCGCCTGCAGCATAAGGTCAGCGACCCGTTCCAGTTTTTCCGTCGACTGGCGCTGCAACGACCTTTGAACCACGGCCAGAGAGTTCAGGGTCGCGGTGGCATGGGCTACGCCCGCAGGGCCGCTGTCCCGAAGCTCGTCGACCCATTCCCGGCCGTCCACATCCTCAGTCGATGATACCAGCGCATGACGGAACGGTTCGCGCATATCGTCATAGCCTGCGAACCCCATCTGATGCGCCATCCGGACAAGTGTGAATGTGCTGACGCCCGATTTCCGTGCCGTCTCGCGGATCGAGTCCAAGCCGAACTCGGCCGGATTATCGAGAATGTATTTCGCGACCGTTTTCAGGCGCGGCGAGAGCGTCGGCGCGATCTCCTTAAGCCTTGAAATCGTTCTGGTTCTTAGCGTTGGGTCCATCCGATTCGTGCCCGTTTTCCTGACCGGTAGATAATATCATATGTTATTTTTTGTCGACATTGACCAGCAATGTGATTTCTCAAATGCTTGGGTGGCCGATTGATTGCGGCCAGCCCATGTGACGGGAAGCACCATGTCCAAGCCTCTACCAGCCCACGCCTCGGTCGTCGTGATCGGCGGCGGCATCATGGGGTGTTCGACGCTCTACCATCTGGCCAAGATGGGGGTGGGTGATGCAATCCTGCTGGAACGCAACAAGCTTACATCGGGCACCACCTGGCATTCCGCAGCACAGGTCCGTGCGTTGCGCCACTCGCGCAACCTGACGCGGATGATCCAGTATTCGGTCGACCTCTACAGCCAGTTGGAAAAGGAGACGGGCCAGAGCGTCGGCTGGATCCAGAAGGGATCGCTGTCGATCGCCACGACGCCTGATCGCCTGACCCATATCAGGCGGCAGGAGGCACTGGCACGTGCCTTCGGGATCGAGGTGCGTCCGGTCAGTGCGGGTGAGGCGAAGGAACGCTGGCCGCTTATGAATGCCGATGACGTGCTCGGTGCGGTCTGGTCGCCGCAGGATGGGCGTGTCAGCCCGTCCGATGTCTGCGCGGCTTTGGTCAAGGCCGCCCGCGGTCTCGGCGCGGCGATCTTTGAGGATACCGGGGTGACCGGCATCCTGACCGAACGCGGCCATGTGCGCGGGGTGGAGACCAGCCGGGGCGTGATCATGTGCGACGCCATCGCGATCTGCGCCGGGCTCTGGTCACGCGAGGTGGCGGCGATGGCCGGGGCCGAGGCGCCGCTTCTGGCCTGCGAGCATTTCTACCTGCTGACCAAACCCATCGACGGGATCACCGGCAACATGCCGACCCTGTCGGACCATGACAGCCACCTTTACATTCGCGATGACAGCGGCGGCCTGCTCGTTGGCTGCTTTGAACCGATGGGCAAGCCCATCGCCCCCGGCATCCTCGACGAAAGTTTCCAGTTCGGCCTGTTGCCCGAGGATTGGGACCATTTCGAGCCGATGATGCTCAATGCGCTGCACCGGTTGCCGGCGCTTGAGACGGCCGAGGTGAAGATGCTCCTGAACGGGCCGGAAAGCTTCACGCCAGACGGCACCTTCATGCTGGGCGAGGCTGCCGAGACGCGGGGGCTTTTCTTCGGTTGCGGCATGAATTCGGTCGGGCTTGCCTCGGGCGGCGGCGCGGGCATGAACCTCGCGCATTCCATCGTGCATGGTCACACCGCCTATGACCTGACCGAAGCTGATGCCAAACGCTTCGCGCCGGTTTTCAACTCGTTCGAGCATCTGATGGCGCGGGCGCCCGAGATCCTTGGAACACATTACGACATCGCCTATCCGGGCAAGCAGCTAAAGACCGCCCGCGATCTGCGCAAACTGCCGCTCGATGCCGAGTACCGCCGCGCCGGGGCGCATTTCGGGCAATTCTTCGGCTGGGAGCGGCCCCTGTATTTCAACAAGACAGCAGAGCCGCGCCTGACTTTCGGACGACCGGACTGGTTCGGGAACGTCGCCGCCGAGGTGCGCGCCGCGCATGAAGGGGCCGCGATCTTTGACGCCTCGCCTTTCGGCAAGATCGAGGTCACCGGGCCGGATGCCGAGGCCTTCCTGATGAAGACCTGCGCGGGGCACATGAACCGCGCGCCGGGATCGGTGATCTATTCCGCCGTTCTGAACGGCCGCGGCACGTTCGAGGCTGATATCACCGCGCAGCGGATCGCGGCAGACCACTATCGCCTGTTCACCGGTGCCGCTTCCATCAAGCGTGACCTCGCCTGGTTCCGGCGCCATGCCGAGGGGTTCGACGTAGACCTTGCCGACAGCACCGAAGACTACGCCGTCCTCTCGCTCATGGGTCCCGATGCGGCGCGGATCGTTTCGCAATGTGGCGCGCCTGAACTGAACGATCTGGGGTATTTCAAGGTCGGCCCCGGCCATATCGCGGGCAAACATGTGCGCGCGGCCCGGATGTCCTATGTCGGCGAGGCGGGGTGGGAGATCACCTGCAAGGCGGAAAACGCCGCGATCATCTACGCGGCTTTGGTGGCGGCGGGTGCCGTACCGGCGGGTCTTTACGCGCAAACATCCATGCGGGTCGAGAAAGGCTTTCGTGCGATGGGCCATGAGCTTGACAGCGATGTCTCGCCGATCGAGGCCGGGCTTGACTTCGCGACACGAAAGTCGGGCGGATTCATCGGCTTCGATGCGCTGGCGGACCGCCGCAAACAGGGGGTGAAATCCAAGATCGTGTCGCTGGTGCTGGACGATGGGGACGCTGTGGCGCTTGGTCACGAGCCGGTTCTTCTGGGCGGTGTTATAATCGGTCAGACCAGTTCCTGCGCGTTCGGATACCGGGTTGGGAAACCTGTCGCGCTTGCGCATATCCGAGACCCGCTTGCCGATGGAACAGAGGTCCTGATCGACATCGCGGGGCAGAACTTTGCTGCTCGTGTGGTCAATGGTCCGGTTTTCGATCCGGACGGCTTGAGAATGAAGGGGTAGGGTTATGGCACCGGCTTTCATCATGGTGGCCCCGACGGGTGCGCGGCGGACACCGGCGGACCATCCGGCACTGCCGGTCACGCTTCCCGATATCGTTGAGACTGCCCGCGCCTGCCATGCCGCCGGGGCGGCGGCCCTGCACCTGCATATCCGCGACGATCAGGGCGTCCATTCGCTCGATCCGGGCCGATACCGCGAAACTTTGGCAGAGCTCGCCCGGACAGTGCCGACGATGCGTGTTCAGGTAACGACGGAATCGGCGGGGATCTTCTCCGTCGGGGATCAGCTCGCGACCCTTACCGCATTGCACCCCGAATGGGTCAGCCTTTCGATCCGCGAGGTCGCGCGGGAGCCGGAACTCGCCGACAGGGTCTATGGCACCTGCGCGGCTGCCGGGACGGAGATCCAGCATATCCTCTACGATACCGACGATATCCGCCTGCTAACCGAGTGGACGTCGAAGGGCATCGTGCGACCGGACCAGACGAGCGTCATCCTCGTCCTTGGGCGCTACAGCGCCGGGCAGGTGTCCAACCCGGCCGATCTTCCCCCGTTTCACGCGCAACTGTCGACCGGGCACCGCTGGATGCTGTGCGCCTTCGGTGCGCGGGAGCATGAATGCCTACGCGCGGCGCATGCGCTTGGCGGTGATCTTCGGGTCGGTTTCGAAAACAGCCTGACGGATGCAACAGGAACGCCCCATGCGTCGAATGCCGCATCCGTTGCCGCACTGATCGCATCTCTTGGCCAACAGACCGAAAGGAACACGGTATGAGCCACGTTTTCCCCCGCCATTGCCACGGCACCTTTCCTACCGCGACCGGCGGTGACGGATGCTTTTTGATCGACGCAAGCGGAAAGCGCTATTTTGACGGATCGGGGGGCGCTGCGGTGTCCTGCCTCGGTCATTCGAACGAGCGGGTGAAGCAGGCGATCAAGGACCAGGTCGACCAGCTCGCCTTTGCCCATACGGGCTTCTTCACCTCCGAGCCCGCCGAAGAGCTTGCCGATCTTCTGATCGCGAATGCGCCGGGCGATCTTGACCGGGTTTATTTCGTTTCGGGCGGGTCCGAGGCGACCGAAGCTGCGATCAAGCTGGCGCGCCAGTACTTCGTCGAGCGGGGCGAGCCGCAGCGCCGCCACCTGATCGCGCGGCGGCAAAGCTATCACGGCAACACGCTTGGCGCGCTGGCCGCAGGCGGTAACGAATGGCGGCGCCAGCAATTCGCGCCGCTACTGATCGAGGTAAGCCACATCGCGCCCTGTTACGAATATGTCGAGCGGGCAGAGGATGAGACGCCGGAAGACTACGGGTATCGGGCCGCGCAGGAATTGGAGAAAGAAATCCTGCGGCTGGGACCGGATACGGTCATGGCGTTCATGGCCGAGCCGGTCGTGGGCGCAACCATGGGTGCCGTGCCGCCCGCGCCCGGTTATTTCACGCGCATCCGCGAGATCTGCGACAAATACGGGGTTCTCCTGATCCTCGACGAGGTCATGTGCGGGATGGGGCGGACCGGCCATCTGTTCGCCTGCGAGGCCGAGGGCATTGCCCCCGATATCCTCTGCATCGCCAAGGGGCTGGGCGCCGGGTATCAGCCGATCGGGGCCATGCTGTGTTCTTCCGGTGTTTACGACACGATCGCGGGCGGTACGGGGTTCTTCCAGCACGGTCATACCTATATCGGCCATCCGGTCGCCGCGGCCGCGGGTCTGGCGGTGGTGCGGGAGCTTCTCGACCGGGGATTGGTGGCGCAGGCGCGTGAACGGGGAATGTACCTTGGCGAACAGCTCCGCGCGCGGTTCGCCCAGCATCCGCATGTCGGCGATATCCGCGGACGCGGCATGTTCTGGGGGCTGGAATTCGTCGCCGACCGCGACACCAAGACACCCTTCGATCCAAAGCTGGGGGTCGCCGGGAAACTGAAAAAGGCCGCCTTTGCAGAGGGACTGATCTGTTACCCGATGCCGGGGACGCGCGATGGCAAGCATGGCGATCACGTCCTCCTCGCGCCGCCGTTCATCGCCTCGGAAGCGGAGCTTTCGGATGCGCTGGATGCGCTCGGGCGGGCGATTTCGACGGTGATCGGGGCTGCCACCGCGTGACGCGGATAGTGAGCTGGGTCGGTTCTAGGTTGTAAGTGCAGGCGGTCTGTGGCGCATGCCGGTGGCGGCATTGAAAGCGATGGCGGCAAGCAGGATGGCTCCGCCGACGAAGGTTCCGGTGCTCGCGCTTTCGGCGAGGATCAGCCAGACCCAGACCGGGGCCAGCATCACTTCGACCATGGCCAGAAGACCAAGCTCGGCCGCCCCGACCACCCGGCTGCCGACGGTGTAGATCGACAGGCCGAAAGCCAAAAGGGCGGCCCCCATCAGCATCGCGATGGCGATGGAGCGGGGGGGCAGGGCGAAGCTTTCACCGCGCGCGGCGATCACGGCACCCGCGACGATCACCGACAGGACCCCGCCGATCAGGACCGAGGGCAGCATATTGGCGACCCGTCCCCAGCGGAGCGCAATGGTGAAGGCCGAAAACCCAGCAGCCGAAGCGATGGCCGCAAGGTTGCCCCAGCCTGCGCCGATGGCGAGCCCCTCGCGCACCATCACGAACATGCCGATCCCGGCGAGTGCGATGGCGCCCCAGGTGGCACGGCGGACCGGTTCCTTCAGCACGAGCCAGGCCATGATGGCGGTGAAGAGGGGTGCTGCGGCGAAGAGGAAGACGGCATTGGCAACCGTGGTGGCCTGAATGGCATAGATCGCGCCCGCGAAGGCGAAGACGAGCCCCGTACCGCCGATGACGCCGGGCAGGCCTGCCGTTCGGATCCGCGCAATAGGATGGCCGCCCGACCGGATCGTGACCGTCAAAAACAGGACCGGGGCCATGCCGAGCGACCGGTAAAAGAGCACCTGCCACGTTCCTGCATCGCCCAGCATGCGGATCGCGAGCCCCATGAGCGACCAGAGCACGGCCGCGAAAAGCACGAGCCCGACGCCCGTCCGGTAGCTGATTTCCCGTTCCATCCGCGTCTCCCTTTGGGCGCAGACTGGGCGGTGGGCGGGCGCTGCGTCTGTTCCGTTGCCGACCTCGTTCGGCGTCGGTTTCGGGCGCTCAGCCCCGCAGCCATCCATCGGCGAAGCTGAGGCCGCGGCAGTCGGTGAACTGACCAAGGCGCGTCAGTTCAGCCTCAAGCCGTGCCAGCCGTCCCGCGCCCATCCTGACGCCCGGCTCGGGCCAGAACGCGCGGATGGCCAACACACCTTCCCCCCGCTGGCACTTCGCGTCGATCCGGCCGATCAGCCGGTCGCGCTCCATCACCGGGAAGACGTAATAGCCGTATTGCCGCTTGGGTTCCGGCACGAAAACCTCGATCCGGTAGAAAAAGCCGAAGAGCCGCTCGGCCCTTTTGCGGTCGCGCAAAGCCGGGTCGAAGGGCGAGAGGATGCGGATGCGGTTCGGGGGTTCCGGCACCGCCGACGCCTCTTCGGCAAGGCCGGGCCGGGCGAAGGAGCGGCGGAGCGCGCCGCCCGCGCCTTCGATCTGCACCTCCTCGATCGCGCCGCGTTTCAGGGTGGCCACGCACCAGTCCTTTGCTTCGGTTGGCGTGATCAGGTCCCAGAAGGCCGCGATTTCCCCGGACGTGGCGAAACCCAGGCGATCAAGCGCGGCGTTGCAGGCCCAGTCCACGGTCGCGGCCTCTCCCGGATCGGGCAGGGCGTGATGGTCGGGCAGGACGCGTTCGGTCAGGTCGTAGATCTTGGCAAAGTTCCGGCGGTGGCAGATCGACAACTCCCCCGACCGCCAGAGATATTCGAGTGCGGTTTTCGACGGGTGCCATTCCCACCAGCCGCCCTTGCCGCGTTTTTCGTCTTCGCCCACATCGCCCGACCCGCAACGGCCGTTTTCGCGCACATGGGTCAGCACGTCCTCGACCTTCCCGTGAAACTCCGACCCGTGCCAATTGGCCCAGCGGGCGCGGATGCGGTTGGCATCGCGGTTGAAGCGCAGTTTCCAATAGGGAAAGAAGTCGGCCGGAATGACCGAGGCATCATGCGTCCAGTGTTCGAAAAGCGATCTTTCCTTTTCGAGAAGCACCGCGAGGTTCCGTGGCCGGTAGCTTTGCCGCCGCGACCAGAGGATCATGTGATGCGCGCGTTCGACCGTGTTGATGCTGTCGATCTGCACGAAGCCGAGCCGGTGGATGAGCGAGAGAAGGTCCGCCCCCTTTGCCGGTCCCGATGGTGGTTCGATCAGCGCATGGCGGTCAAGAAAAAGTCTGCTTGCGGCTTGATTGTCGAGAACCGGCAGGTTCATTCGCCCCATGTCCGTTCAAGCACCCTCAGCCAGTTTTCATGCGCGATCTTCGTGATCAGGGCCTCGTCATAGTCATGCGCCTTTAGTGTTTCGATCAGACGGGGCAGGCCCGCCGCATCGCCAATTGCCTTTGGCACGGACACCCCGTCGAAATCCGAACCGAGACCGACGCGGGTTTCGCCAAGATGTTCCAGAAGGTGGTCTAGATGCCGCAGGAGCGGGTCCCAGCCTTCGAACGAGGCATTCCTGCCGTCCGGATTCAGAAAGACGGTGCCGAAATTGAGGCCGACCATGCCGTCGCTTTCCCGGATCATCGCGAGCTGGCGGTCCGTCAGGTTGCGGGTGGACGGGGTGACGGCGTAGGCATTGGAATGGGTGGCGACGAGCGGCGAGTCGGAGATCGCGGCGATGTCGTTGAAGCCTTTTTCGTTAAGGTGACTGAGGTCGATCATGATCTTCAGCGCGTTGCATTCCCTGATGAGCCGCTTGCCCGTCTCGGTCAGTCCATCACCGGTATCGGGCGAGCCGGGGAAACGGAACGGAACGCCATGACCGAAGATCGTCGGGCGCGACCAGACCGGCCCGACCGACCGCAGGCCTACCCCATGCCACACATGCAGCGCGTCGAGGTCCTCGCCAATGGCTTCCGCCCCTTCGAAATGCAGGATGGCGGCGATGCGACCCGTCGCCATCGCGGCGCGGATATCCGCAACGCTGCGGCAGATGGTCAATTTGTCCGTGCGTTCCATCCACATCAGATGCCCGATCTTGGCGGCCGCGACCGGCTGCGCCACCGTCGCGCCGATGGGTTTCGGCAGGTCGAGGTCGTAGGGCGGGTTGTTCATCAGCGCTTCGTAATCCGTCGTGTCATTCTCATCATGAGACGGGATGTAGACGGCGAAAAACCCGCCCGCGAAGCCGCCGGCCTTCATCCGTGGCAGGTCGAGATGGCCCTTGCCGTTGCCCTTGAGCCAGATGGTTTCACGGTCTTCGGGATTTTCCAGAAGACGCAGGAGGAAGTCGTTGTGGCCGTCGAAAACCGGGATCATGACAGTGTCTCTCCTCGCGCGTGGTCAGGCAAAGGTTCGCCTTTCCGTCGATCAAGGGCAAGCCCGCCTTGCCGATGAAATCTCGGTATTGTCAGCATCGGAGCTTTGCGGGCGTTCACCCGGGCGAAGTGGAGCGCCCAACAAGGCCGGCGAGCGGGGCTCTACGCCGACTTACGACCGATCGCTTCTGGCCTTTCCCATTGCCCCTCCGCTCGTGCGGTCATATGACTTGACCAATTGACGAGGACCGCCATGCCCTTCCGCAAGATCGAGCCCGAGAAACTTTCCGACACCGTCGCTCGCCAGATCGAAAGCCTGATCCTTCACGGCATCCTGCGCCCGGGCGAGAGGCTACCCTCGGAACGCGAGTTGTCGGAACGGCTCGGCGTCTCGCGCCCCTCGCTCCGCGACGCGGTATCGGCGTTGCAAGAGGTCGGCCTCCTGGCGACACGCGCCGGATCGGGCATCTTTGTCGCCGAGGTCCTCGGTTCAGCCTTCTCGCCCGCCCTCATCGACCTCTTCGCCCGGCACGAGGATGCAGTCTTCGACTATCTCGATTTCCGCCGCGATCTTGAGGGGCTGGCCGCTGAACGAGCCGCCCGCCTTGCCTCGGACACCGACCTCTCGGTTGTCGCCGAGATATTTGCCAAGATGGAAGCCGCGCATCTGAAGCGCGACCCATCGGACGAGGCGCGGCTTGATGCCGAATTCCACATGGCGATCATCGAGGCCAGCCACAACGTCGTCATGCTGCACATGATGCGCTCCATGTTCGACCTTTTGCGGCAAGGGGTCTTCTACAACCGCAAGGTCATGTTCAAGCAGCGCATGACCCGGGGTACCCTGCTCGATCAGCACCGGGCCATCAATGACGCGCTTCAGGCCCGCAATTCCGAAGCGGCCCGGGGCGCCGTCGAGGCGCATCTCAGCTTTGTCCGCCAGGCGCTGGAGGATGATCTGAAGGCCGATCGGAACGAAAGGCTGGCGCAGCTTCGGTTCGAACATGAAAAAGAGCGGGGCTGAGCGGTGTCCGCCAACCGTCCGGCCAACAGGGACTTCGGCATTTTCGAAGTCGAGGCGGGCGGCGGACGGCTTGCGCTCTGCCCGATGCCGGGGCGATACGGCGACTATCCCGGCGACCTTCAAACGATCCTCGGTTGGGGTCCGGGTCTCGTCCTGACCATGGCGACGGGATCGGAGCTAGCGGCATACGGGGCCGCCACCCTGTCCGTGGACCTCGCCAACCGTGGCATCGAATGGCGCCATCTGCCGGTCGAGGATTTCAGCGCCGAAAGTGCGGCTTTGCGCGACGGCTGGGCCGGTGTCTCGCGTGAGGCGCGGACCCTGCTTTCGGATGGCGGTCGCGTGCTCACCCATTGCCTTGGTGGGTGCGGGCGTTCCGGCATGGCAGTCCTGCGGATCATGACCGAACTCGGCGAAGCCGCCGATGCCGCGCTCACTCGCCTCCGCACCATCCGCCCCTGCGCGGTCGAGACCGCGGCGCAAAGGCTCTGGGCCGCAGGCGGCGCCACACAGCGCTAGACCGGCCCGGACTCGGCCACCATCCGCAGGCTGCGGGCGCGGGCGGCGGGCACCTTGTCCACCTCCAGCCCGGTGAAGACATGCAGCGTTCCCAACTCGCGGTCGATCACCGCGTGATCGCCGACCCAGCCACCCATGCCAACATAGGCCCTGAGAAGCGGTGGCAGGGTCCGCAAGGCCATCCCCGGATCGGGCTCGGCCGCCCCCGCCTCCGCAAGCGCCACGGTCTCGGTCGCGCGGCGGCCCGGTCGACGGTCAGGTGGTGCAAGATGACGGTTGGCAAGCCAGCCGAACGCATCGCGATAGATCGCGGCCTCGGTCCCGGCAAAGGACGAACAGCCGAACAAGAGCCCCGCCGACATCGCATCGACCTCTGCCGTGATCGCACCCCAGGCAAGGCGCAGGATATCGGGGTCGCGCTGGCCGGGCGCGAGGCAAAATCGCCCCAGTTCCAGCATCGGCCGGTCAAGCCGTTCCAGTACCGAAAGGTCGTAGACCTGCGCCGAATAGCTCCGGCCAATCTCGCGCCCGGAACCGAGCGGCATCAGCCGGAACGTCGCGACCAGCGCCCCGCTTTCCGCCTCTTCGATCAGGACATGGCGGCAGAGCGGGTCGAACCGGTCCGCGTCGCGCACGCCGACAGTACCGCCAAGGAAGGCCTGACCGCGCAACACCTGCGCCCGTTCGACGTCCCCCCCGCTCCCGGCCAGCCGGGCCAGATACCGACCCCGTCGCATCGGCTGCATTTTTCGGCACTCTCCCGCTTGGCTGACGGCACGGCCTGCCCTACATATCAACCCAGTCGTTGTAACGCGTTTTCGCGGCTTGGTGGAATGGAATGGAGGACGCCGATGGCCGAAAAGATCGAGAAAACTGACGAGGAATGGCGCGCCCAGCTTTCCGACCTTGCCTACAAGGTGACGCGCAAACACGCGACCGAACGCGCCTTCTCGCATGACGACTTCCCCAAGGGGCCCGCGACCTTTCATTGCGTCTGCTGCGGCCAGCCGCTCTTCGACGCCGAGACCAAGTTCGATTCCGGCACCGGCTGGCCCAGCTTCTACAAGCCGATGGACGGCGAGGCGGTCGGCGAAGCGGAAGACCGCAGCTGGTTCATGCGCCGGACCGAGGTCCATTGCGCCGCCTGCGACGCCCATCTCGGCCATGTCTTCCCCGACGGCCCGAAACCGACCGGCCTGCGCTATTGCATCAACGGCGTGGCGCTCGATCACCGCCCGAAGGAATAGCCGGCCTGTATCGCTGACGACACCGACATTGACGGCCCGAACCGATTGCAGCGCCGGCTATGCGGACCGGTGTGACTGGTTCAAAGCCGCCGTCGCGAATTCGAGGTGGCCGTCGGCATGCGTTCTGGCGACAATGGGCAGCAACTGGCGGGCCAGGGCGGCGGCCCCCCGATCATCACCGGCCTTCCTTGCCAAACGCACCTGATCGGAAATTATCTCGACCAACAGCCCCGCATAACGATCGGTGACCGAACAGCACCGCTCGCGCGCGTGAATGAGCCATCTGTCGGCCGCTTTGTATTCGCCGGAATAGACATCGACCAGAGCGAGCGCCCGTGCCGCAGCGGCCTGCCAGCAGGGATCGGCCAGTTGGTTGCTGACCGCCAGCGCTTCTTCGAGATCAGCCCGCGTCGTGTTGCCGATCTCGTGAATGGCCAGTCTGGCTTCGGCAAGGATTGCAACCGGCCATGGCCGGAAGGCCAGCCAGTTGATGTCATCGCACAGCCTCAGGCACCGAAGAAGCCAGTCCCGCGCCGTCTCCGGACGTCCGGCCCGCAACAGACCCCAGGCTCCGATGCCCAGCGCCCAGATCTCGCGTCGCCGGTTCTCCGCCCGACGCGCGAAGTCGAGCGATCGCTCAAAGTGTGAAACCCCCAGCTCCACCCGCCCCCAATCGACGAGATTGAAGCCCATGAAGGCGTGAATGCCTGCCTGGCGCTCGTCATTACCATGTGCATGCGTCAAGGCCTCCGCCAGGTAATCAGCAGCAGACGGGCGCCGGCCCGCAAGGGCGTCACAATATCCCAGTTCGCACAGGGCCTCTGCCGCGACATCCGACGACCCTATCCTGACGGCGATATCGGCGGCCTGCTGCAGTGTCAGCGCACCTTCATCGTCAAATCCGCGACAGGCATGGATGAGCGAGGTGCCAAGCTGTTCCAGCGCGCGCGCCTGAAGATGCTCATCCCCCGCCTTTTCAGCGTCTGCCGCGGCGCGGCGCAGGCAATCAAGCCCTGCATCCACCGCACCGGCCGCGACGGCCGCCTTGCCGGATTTGATCAGGGCGTCGATGATGGCGGTCTTCGAAACCCCGTGCGGCGGGTCGGTTACCGTCTTTCGGGCGGCGGCACGCAGGGCCGGGGTCGGCTTCTCACCGGTCTGCTTCAGAAAACGCGCCTCCGTTGCTTCCGCATGCGCGACCGCCGCAGCAATGTCGCCCGCGGCGGCGAGGCATTTGACCAGAATGATGTGTCCCGACTCGTCCAGCGGGCGGCAGCGCACGCCACGCTCCGCTAGACTGCGCGCACGAACATGGTCTCCCGCCGACAGCGCGCGCATCGATTGCCGCCGCAGACATTCGTAAAGCTGGCTGGCGATATGCTCGCGTTCGATCAGCAGCCATGTATCGAAAGCCGCACTCGCGGCGGGTTCCACGCCTTCGAGAAATGAGGTCGGCCCGGCATCTTCGACCTCACCGGATTTCAGTCTCCAGACATCCACATGGGTGTCGGCCGGAAAATTCAGAACGATCGGGTCGCCCTGAAGCGTCTTCGCACCGGTCGCGCGCCGGAGGGATGCAAGACACCAACGCAATGCCCCAAGCGGGTCTTCGGTTTCCGAGAAAATCTCCGCAGCAAGCTCGCGCCGCCCCAATGGCCGGCCAGAGCAGAGCAATCGCGCAAGAACCGCCCAAGGTTGATGGCCGGGCACACCCGTCTCGCTTCCGTCGTCTGCCATGATCCTTGGCCTGCCGATCAGGAATATCTTCACAGCGCCGCGCTCCGCCCAACGTCCCGCGCCAACCATAGCACGGCAACCGTGTGGGAAACCGTGAGAGTAAAGATTTGGTTTTTTTTGTTTGCATCACACGTCTCGCGAAACGCCGCTGCCGCAGGCTTGGTAACAGGCATCTAACCGAGGAAAGGAAAGAACATGCCGATGTTTCTGGTCGAAAGGAATATTCCGGGCGCCGACACCCTGACGCAGGAAGAACTGCGCGACATCTCGGCGAAGTCGAACAAGGTAGTGGCGGGCCTTGGCGTGCCGTATGTCTGGCACCAGACCTATGCGGCGGGCGACAAGCTTTACTGCATCCATGAGGCGGATAACGCCGAGGCGATCTACGCCCATGCCAAGAACGGCGGATTTCCCGCCGACCTCGTGGCCGAGATCAAGAACATCTTCGGGCCGAAGACAGCAGCGGCCTAAAGGCACCATGAACGACAGGGGCGCCGGCCTTTACCGGCGTCCTCTGCAACCTGGGCCGTGGCGGTCATCGTTACTCATTTCATTCGGATCGGCGTTTGGCCCGAAGCCAACCGGCCTGCGTTGCAGCATCAACGGCGGGGTGCTGGACCACCGCCAGAATGAATGGCGGATCGAGAAGGCGCGTGAGATGGTCGGTTTTGCGGGGCAAACCAGCCTCGGAGATGTCAGGGCTGAACGGCCGCTCTGCGCGCTTTGCTTCGCCGAGGGATCTGCCTCATGCACCAACCCATCTTGAGCCTGGTCCGCATCGCGCTTGCAGTGGTGGCAAGCCGGTGCCGCTGAATTCGGGCGGCGCTTGGACTCGTGTGTAGAAGCCTCGAGGACGGAAACGACCTACCGCGCCAATGCTTGCCTCAGATGGATCATTTTGGACCAAAAAGTCCCTTCCTCCGTGAAGGGATGACGCGGAAGTGAGTGGCGAAATACAACCCGCCCACTTGTTGCTTCCGCCGGAATTTCCCGGCCGGTCGCTTTGTTTCGGCCAGATGACATGAGGCTGCGGCTACCTTAACTCCTTGCGGATGACCAGCTTCAGTCCCGACCAGACCTCGTCCACCGCGCAGACCTTGATGTCGACAAGCCCCATGGGCAGGCAGATTTCACGCACAGTGTCCTCGGTCACTTCCGAATAGCGTTTCGACGCTTTCTTCGGCCAACTCACCCAGACCATGCCATCGGGCGCGATCCGGTGTCGCGCCTCTGGCAGCCGCCGCTGCAACTCGTCTCGGAAGGGGGTGAAGATGTGAAGGAAGGCGAGGTCGCCGGGCAGGGCCGCATCGGTGCCGATTTCTTCCGGTGCGGCGTCGATCCCCAGCGTTTCGGCATAGGGCCAGGGCGGGTTCACGACCGCCGCTTTCATCCCGGGCTTGATGCCGAGTTTCTTTGCAAGAGGCGTGCCGGAATAACCTGCCATCTCAGTTCGCGAGTTTGACATGGACCTCGTTGAGGTCGATCTCGCCCACCGGCATCTTGTTGGCCGGGTTATCGAAATCGTAGCGGAACAGCTGGAAGTCCTTGTGGTAGATCTCCCACATCAGGTGCATCGAGAGGTCGTCGAAATAATCCTCCACCGGATGCGCCCGCTTCGGCCCGTGGCCTTCGCTTTCGTTGAACTTCGGAATGTCTTTCAGGATCACGGCCTGCTTCGTCTCAATGTTGTCGAGCACGCTTTGCATGCCGTCATTGAACTTCTCGGTGAAGACGATGTTGTCGTAGCGCCCGCCGCTGGAAATGAAGGTGCCGATATGTCCCGACATGGCGGACCAGTGGATGTCGGGTTCCATCGGCTTGCGCCAGCGGATCGTGTCGCGGGCAAATAGAAGGAAACGGCGGAAGGACTTGATCTGGTCAAACTCAAAGCCGTTTTCCGGGTCGCCGACCTCGATCCCGTATTTCTGGATCAGAAGTGGCACGAGGTTGCCGCGATAGCGTTTGCCGTTGCGCTGAATGCCGCAGATCTTGTCGAAGAAGGACGACAGGATGCGGGTATAGGGATTGCGCACGCAGGTGAAGGCATAGCTCTTATGGGCGGCCACATTCGCCTCGATCAGCCGCTGGCTCTGTTCCTGCGCCCATTTGTGCAGACCCGCGGTCGAATCGTGGATATCGCCATCGAAAAAGGTGCCGTGATCGGAATAGAACATGATCTGGCCAATCGTGGAGCAGGCGCATTTCGGCACCACGCGATAGACCACGCTTTCACTTTCCGTCATCCAGGTGCCGGGAAAACCCATGTAACGCTTACCTCCAACGTGCCCGCACGCAACCGGGCACTATCCTGCACGACAATTACGGCCTAAAGAGCAAAGAAACACTGTCTTTTCAACGGCAGATAAAGCTATCTGGGGCAACAAAAACGGCAAGAAGGGCCTCATCGTTTCGAAAATGGCAAAAATCGCCTTCATTCTCCTGTGCCACAAGGACCCCGAAGGGATCATCCGGCAAGCCGAGCGGCTGACAGCGGTGGGCGATTGCATGTCGATCCATTTCGATGCGAGCGCGCCGAAATCGGAGTATGACCGCATCCGCAAGGCCCTTGACGGCAACCCCAATGTCACCTTCGCGCGGCGGCGGGTCCGATGCGGCTGGGGGGAATGGAGCCTTGTTCAGGCAACTTTGCACGCGGTCGAAGCGGCGGTATCGGCCTTTCCGGGTGCGACGCATTTCTACATGCTCTCGGGCGATTGCATGGCCATCAAGTCGGCCGAATATGCCCATGATTTCCTCGACAGCGCCGATATCGATTACATCGAGAGCTTTGATTTCTTCGGCTCGGACTGGATCAAGACCGGGATCAAGGAAGAGCGGCTGATCTATCGCCACCTGTTCAACGAACGCAGCAACAAGCGGCTGTTCTACGGCGCGATGGAGCTGCAGAAGCGGCTTGGCTGGCGGCGCAAGATTCCGGCCGACCTGCAGGTCATGATCGGAAGCCAGTGGTGGTGCCTCAGGCGACGGACGATCGAATGGGTGCTGGACTTTACCCGCAAGCGCAAGGACGTGATGCGGTTCTTCCGCACGACATGGATCCCGGATGAGACCTTCTTTCAGACCATCGTCCGCCATGTCGTGCCGGATGCCGAGATCCGCAGCCGGACGCTGACCTTCCTGATGTTTTCCGACTACGGCATGCCGGTCACGTTCTACAACGATCACTATGATCTGCTGCTGGCCCAGGATTTCCTCTTTGCCCGCAAGGTCAGCCCCGAGGCGCGCGAACTGAAGCGGCGGCTTGGGGTTCTCTATGCCTCGGAGGGGACGGAGTTCCGGATTTCGAACGAGGGGCAGCGACTTTACCGCTTCGTGACCGACCGGGGCCGCGAGGGGCGCCGCTATGCGCCGCGGTTCTGGGAGGCCGAGGCGAGCCTCGGGCGCGAGCGCGAGCTTCTGATCGTGATCTGCAAGAAATGGCATGTGGCACGACGGCTGGCCGGGATTGTGCGGCAGGAACTGGACCTTCCTGTCATCGAATATCTGTTCGATGAGGGCAAAACAGAGCTTCCCGATCTCGGGGGCATTCAGTCGACCATTGAAAAACGCACACGGCACCGGCGGGCGCTGATGCGGATGCTGTTTGACTATCACAAGACCGATCGGCTGCTGGTCTGCATGGACCCGAGGAATTTCGAGCTTTTGCAGGATTTCTGCGCCGACCGGGCGACGACGCGGCTGCTGGAGATTCAGTGCCGGTTCTGCGACGACTACCTGACCGGCCATGCGAAGCGGATCGGGCTTGCGGGCGAGCAGGCGGGACCCGAGGCAATGGCGCGGCTCTTGCCGACGATCCGCAACGATCTGCGCCATGAAAGCGACCGGATCGCGGATGCCGGATTTGCCCATCTAAACCGGATGCGCGAAACCGCCGGGCCGGACGAAAACGCCGTGCCTTTGGCGGCGTTTTTGTCTATCCCGGAAGACAAGGCGCGCGCGATCGCGGCAATGGAAAACCTGTTTTCGGACTGAGGACGACTATGGCCTACGCTTACGACGACACCAACATCTTCGCCCGTATCCTGCGCGGCGAAATTCCCAACAAGACGGTGCTGGAGACCGAGCATACGCTGGCCTTCCACGATATCGGCCCGCAGGCGCCGGTGCATGTGCTGGTGATCCCGAAGGGGCCCTATGTGAACTTCGATCATTTCGCGGCCGCGGCCAGCGCCGAGGAGATCGCCGATTTCACCCGCGCGGCGGGCGAGGTCTGCCGGATGATGAAGATTGCACCTGGCGAAGGCGACAATGGCTATCGCACGATCTCGAATGCCGGGACGCATGGTGTGCAGGAGGTGCCGCACTATCACATGCACATCCTTGGCGGCCGGGTTCTCGGCTCGATGCTGAAACGGGTGGATTGACAGGCGGGGCCCGCTTGTCCATCCCCCCGCAATCGCTATCATGCAGCAAATCTTCTGACGGAGTAACGACGATGACCATCCCCGCCCCCGAAACCGAGGTTGTGACCACCTGGAAAGTGGCCTGCGACGGCGGCGAGGGCGCCCTGGGCCATCCGCGCGTCTGGCTGACGATCCCGCACGATACAGGCTTTGTCGAATGCGGCTACTGCGACAAACGCTATGAGATCGACCGCGCCCACGCGCATGACGATCACTGAGGCAGTGTCTCAGAACTCGCGGGCCAGGAACAAAGTACCACTTCCCGGACGAACTGATTGACCGGACCGGCGGAGGAGTCGTTATACTCGCCGCGCGGAAAAGCTGAGGGACGGTCCGGCCATGTGGCGAAGGGGTGAAACCTGCGGCGTATTGGCGGCGGTCCTGTGGATCGCCTCGGTCGGCTTTGGACTGGCGCAGGATTTCTTCACACTCAAAGGCCATGGCGGGCCGGTCAAGGGGATCGCCGTGGGCGCGGACGGTACCATCGTAACCGCGAGTTTTGACAATTCAGTGGGAGTCTGGCGTGATGGCATACCGCAATGGCTGGAAGGCCACGACGCGGCGGTCAATGCCGTAATCTATCCCGGCGAGGGGCGGATCGTGTCGGCCGGCGATGATTTTTCATTGCGACTCTGGGATGACGACGGGGGGCACGTCCTTGGCCGCCATCTTGGCAAGGTGGTGCGGCTTGCGTTGTCGCCCGACGGCACAAGGGTTGCCTCCGCCAGCTGGGACGGGACGGCGCGGATCTGGCCATTGGCAGGCGATGCCCCGCCGGTGGTGATCGAGGGCCATGGGGGGAGCGTCAACGACGCGGTTTTCTCGCCCGATGGAGCGCGGCTTTACACCGCTTCTGCGGATGGGACGATCCGGGTCTGGAATGCGGATACGGGCGAGGCCCTTGGTCAGCTCGTTCATCATGGTTTCGGCGTCAATGCATTGGCCATGGCGGCGGACGGGGCATGGCTCGCCTATGGTGCGGTCGACGGCGGCACGAGGGTTCTGGCCTTGCCGGGGGGCAAGGTGATCGGGGATTTCACGCTCGACCGCCGCCCGATCCTGGCGTTGGCCCATCATCCGGGCAGACAGCGGATCGCGGTGGGCGATGCCGAGGGCTATATCATGATGCTCGACACCGTCGAATGGCGGATCGCGGATGATTTTCGGGCTACATTGAAAGGACCGGTCTGGGCTTTGGTCTTTTCGTTCGACGGCGCGAATATCCATGCCGGCGGGCTCGACAACGCGATGTATAGCTGGCCGGTCGACGATCTCGACGGGGTGAGGATCGAGGATGCCGGTCAGAGTTACCTGACCCCGCCCGAAGAGATGTCGAATGGCGAGAGGCAGTTCCAGCGCAAATGCTCGATCTGCCACACGCTCGGACCCGATGGAGGTCGGCGGGCCGGACCGACGCTGCACGGGCTCTTCGGGCGCAAGGCGGGATCGATGACGGGATATCCTTATTCCGAGCGGCTGGTTCGGGGGGATATCGTCTGGAGTGAAGAGACGGTAGACCAGTTGTTCGATCTTGGACCGGATCACTTCATTCCCGGATCGAAGATGCCGATGCAGCGGATTACAGGGGAAGGGGACCGCGCCGACCTGATTGCGTTTCTGAAAACGGCGACGGCGCAGTAGTGCCGATAGTGGCGACAAGCCGTAGGATCAGGGGTCATATGGGCTCGCTGTGCTGACAAACCGGACGCACGCGAATAACAACCTGGTAGACGGAAACCACGTCATTGTGTACGAATTTCCGAAGTAATTCATCAATATAGGTGCTCCCAGTGCTGGTTGCGTTTTCTGATTTTTCTGAATCTCCGGCGTTAGAGACCGATGTTTGTATCACAGGAGGTGGTCCGGCTGGCATCACACTTGCAATTGAATTGGCGCGTTCTGGCCGAGAGGTGATACTCGTTGAAAGTGGCGGTCTCGAACCGGACGACGACAGTCAGGAATTGGCCGCCGGAGAAATCTCGGGAGTACCCTACACGGACTTAGACAGCGTTCGCCTGAGGTATCTTGGTGGCAGCACTAATCACTGGGCAGGTCAGTCAACACCGCTTCAGCCAATTGACTTCTCGGTTCGGGATTGGGTTGCGGACAGCGGATGGCCGATTGATTACAACGACTTCGCAGGCTACCTGCCACGCGCAGCCGACTTGTGCCGAGTGTCGCACGAGGAATGGGTGCTTCCAAACAATGCCCCCACGAACCATCTGGAGGACGCCGGTTTCCGGCCGGTACTCTTTCGGTTTCCCGAACCCATCTTCGGTTTCGGCGAGGCCTATCGAAGGGATTTGGAAAAGACAACCGGACTTACAGTGATCCTGGGCGGGCATGTTCTCGGCTTCAACTCAAATGAAACCGGGTCGGAAGTAATGTCGGTAACGGTAGGGAACCGCGCAGGAAAACGCCAGGAGATACGTGCCCGCACATATGTTCTGGCAACCGGTGGAATTGAAAACGCGCGTCAGCTTCTGCTTTCAGGACCCACGGAGAGCCGTCCGGATCGCTGGCCGGGACTTGGCAACAATCATGACGGCGTGGGACGCTACTTCATGGAGCACCCGGCCTATGACTTGGGGCAGGTTTCCCTCACCGAAAGTGACGACTTTCTTTCCGAGGCCTATACGTGGATCGGCGACGATAAGGTAAGGTTGGATCTACAACTGGATGCATCCGTGCAACGCGAGGCTCGCATACTGAATCACAGCATGTTTCTGTTGGGGTCCGGAAGTCGTCGCAAGTCATTTAGCGAAAGAATGTTGAGCTGGATAAAACCACCAGACTTGGAGTTTCGTATACGTGTTCGGCTTGAACACGCACCCTATGCGGACAGCCGCGTAACTTTGTCTGACGAACTTGACGCGTTCGGCCTGCGACGCACAAAGCTTGAGATGCGCGTTGGCGATCTGGAGCTTGCCACGATCAGACACGTCGTCGAATCCTGTGGACGGGGCGTAGGCATGGCCGATTTGGGGCGGTTGAAGTTTGATGGGAATAGTTTGAGCGAAGCCTGGATTGATGACGCATTCTGGCAGATTCATCATGCTGGTGGGACAAG
Source organism: Albidovulum litorale (assembly GCF_025751495.1). Classification (GTDB taxonomy): domain Bacteria; phylum Pseudomonadota; class Alphaproteobacteria; order Rhodobacterales; family Rhodobacteraceae; genus Albidovulum; species Albidovulum litorale. Next base: position 181,282 of record NZ_JAOWKZ010000005.1, read on the forward strand.
GATGAGCGCGGACCCGGCCAAAGGTGTCGTCGATGCAAATTGCAAAGTTCACGGCGTGGCAAACCTTTATGTGGCGGGCAGCTCGGTATTTCCAACCTCAGGCCAGGCCAACCCGACGATGAATTTTATCGCCCTTGCACTGCGGCTGGCGGATCACCTTGAGAAAGGAACGTGAACTATGGGGCTGGCAAGACGCAGTGTATTTACGGGTGCTATCGGATGCCTGGTTTCGCCTGCTTTTGCACGCGAAACACCCTTGAAAATCGTTGAAATCTGCTTGGAAGCAACGCATCACCCGGTGAAAACACAAATCGGTTTAGCATGTCTCGCAACAATTGGCGTGGACAATGCCGTTGAACTTGCAAAAGCGCAGATGTCAGGTTGTGGGTCTTTATCGAGTTTGCGCCAAAAGTGGCGAGAAGATTTCAAAAAGGGACAGATCCAAGCTGTTGACGAATGGCAATTGGCACGAACCGAGATTGCGGTTTTGGCTGTCGGCGCGGCGCTTCGATCCGGCCTTCTGAACAGTGAAATGGTCGCCAACGGATGGCGACTGAATAGATCCTCCTGATATCTGGTCAAGCAAAGGTCCGCTGACCAACATTCATTTCATGCGTGTCTGGATCAGGATTTAGCGGCGCAATGGGAACAAGCAGTCGATTGTACCTTTGGTGCAACATGCAAGTATTCCAGATCGGGCTTATCCTTGCACCAAATGGTGCAGAACCCCAGCAATTCTTCAGCCGTGTCGTTCTTTTCGGCAACAACGGCGATGTCTGAAGGACTTGGTTCTTACGACCGTCAGAGCCTTAAAAGCTCCTGCTTAATATCCCTTGCAATCGTTCGCGGGAGAACGCCCGATCATATGTCGATCATCAACTTTGAATGCGCAGGTCAGCAATGCGCGACAAGTCTGTCGAGCGCGCCAGTCATGTGGACATCGTGTTTGAACAACTCTCCATCCCTGCAACGGCATACCGTCATGTTTTCAAGATGCAATGGTCGTGTCAGGAACTTGAGCAGTTCGCTTTAACCAGACAGTCAGGCGGGTGAGTTCCATTTGCCGTCCGCTTGATCGAAACAACCATCGACTATTCAGGCCCGTTCCACCGCCTTCTTCGCGCCGATCAGCGGGCCCGGGAAATGGCAGGCAACGCCGTGTGCGCCATGTGTGAATTCCGGGACCTTTTCGGCGCAGCGCGCCTCGGCCCGGGGGCAGCGGGTGCGGAAGACGCAACCCGAGGGAGGCGCGAGCGGTGAGGGAAGATCGCCGTCCAAGGGGATCATCACTTTTTGGCGTTCCGCCGCCGGATCGGGGATCGGCACGGCAGACAGGAGCGCCTGCGTATAGGGGTGCTGCGGGTCGGCATAGAGGTCGCGGCTTGTCGCCATCTCCATTTCGCGCCCGAGATAGAGCACCATGACGCGGTCGGAGATATGCTTCACCACGGAAAGGTCATGGGCGATGAAGATCATCGCAAGGCCGAGGTCGCGCTGCAATTCGGCGAGAAGGTTGATCACCTGCGCCTGAATCGAGACGTCCAAGGCCGAGACGGGTTCATCGCAGATCAATAGCTTCGGTTCCACGATCAGCGCGCGGGCGATGCCGATGCGCTGGCACTGGCCGCCGGAAAACTCGTGCGGATACCGGTTGATCTGGTTCGGCAGAAGGCCCACCCGGTCCATCATCTTCTTGACGCGGGTCTTGACCTCTTCGCCCGAAAGGTCGGGTTTGTGTGTCTTCAGCGGCTCGGCGATGATCTGGCCGACGGTCATACGGGGATTGAGGCTGGCCAGCGGGTCCTGAAACACCATCTGGATATCGGCGCGGTATTTCAGCATCTCACGCCGAGACAGCGCCAGAAGATCGGTCTTGCCCTGCCAGATCGCCTTGCCGGTGCCGGGCACCATCTGGATGAGCGCGCGGGCCAGCGTGGACTTACCACAGCCGGATTCGCCGACAATGCCAAGGGTTTCGCCGGGGAACAGTTCGAAATTCACGCCCGAGACGGCGTGGAGAAGACGCGGCTTGGTCCAGGGCATGTCGCCCGCGCGCTTCAGTTCAAAGGTGACGCGAAGGTCTTCGACGCGGAGCAGCGGTTCGGTCATGCCAGTTCCTCCAGCGTGCGGTTGCAGGCCCGCCAACGGTCGGGCGCGAACTGGGCAAGCGGCGCGAGATGATCAAGGCAATCCTCGCGCGCGAAATCGCAGCGCGGCGCAAAGGGGCAGCCTGTCTGTGCCTGGGTCATGTTGGGCGGGCTGCCGGGGATGGAGTCCAGTTCCTCGCCTTCCTGATCGACGCGCGGGATCGCGCGCAGAAGGCCACGGGAATAGGGGTGGGCGGGGGTGGTGAACAGGGGATCGACCGGGCTTTGTTCCATCACCTGTCCGCCGTAGAGGACCAGTACATCCTCGCAGAACCCCGCAACCACGCCGAGGTCATGGGTGATGAGGATCGTTGCCATGCCGAAGTCGCGCTGAAGCTCGGACAGAAGCGCCATGATCTGTGCCTGCACGGTGACGTCGAGCGCGGTCGTGGGCTCATCAGCGATCAGCAGTTCGGGGCGGCACAGCAGCGACATGGCGATCATCACCCGCTGGCGCATGCCGCCGGAAAACTCGTGCGGATAAAGCCCGACGCGCCCCTTCGCGTCGGGAATCTTCACTGCGTCGAGCATCCGGATGCTTTCGGCGACGGCCTCGGCCTTGCCCATGCCCTTGTGGTGGGTCAGCACCTCGGCCATCTGGTCGGCCACGCGCATATAGGGGTTGAGCGAGGTCATCGGGTCCTGAAAGACCATCGCGATCTGGTTGGCGCGGATCGGGTTGATGACATGCGGGGGTGCATTCAGGATCTCTTTCCCGCTGAACTTCACCGACCCGGTCGCCGTCCCATTCTTAGCCAGAAGCCCCATGATCGCGAAGGAAAGCTGGCTTTTTCCCGACCCGCTTTCGCCCACGATGCCAAGGGTTTCGCCCTTCTCAAGGGTGAAGTTCACCCCGTTCACGGCGTTTACCGTTCCGTCCGGCGTAGCGAAGCTGACCCCCAGGTCCCTGACTTCAAGCAGTGCCATATCAGCGGTCCTTCGGATCGAGCGCGTCGCGCAGGCCGTCGCCGACGAAGAAGAAGGCAAAGAGCGTGAGGACGAAGAAAAGAAGCGGGAAGCAGAGCTGCCAGAGCGTGCCGTAATAGATCGTCTTCGCCCCTTCCGAGATCAGCGCGCCGAGCGATGTCAGGGGTTCCTGCACGCCGAGGCCGAGGAAGGAGATGAAGCTTTCGGTCAGGATCATTTCGGGCACCAGAAGCGTGGCATAGACCGCGACGATGCCCAGAAGGTTCGGCACGATATGACGCAGGATGATTGTAAAGGTGGACACGCCCGTCGCCTGCGCCGCCTCGACATATTCGCGGTGCTTGAGGCTCAGAGTCTGGCCGCGCACGATCCGCGCCATGTTGAGCCAACTCAGCAGCCCGATGCCGATGAAGAGCATGACGATCGAGCGGCCGAACATCACCAGCAGGAGGATGATGACGAACATGAAGGGGATCGCCAGAAGGATATCGACGATCCGCATCATGATCTGGTCAGTGCGCCCACCGATATAGCCCGATACTGCCCCGTAAAGTGTGCCGACGATGACGGCGACGGCCGCACCGAGAATGCCGACCATGAGCGAAATCCGCGTGCCTTGAAGCGTGCGGGAAAAGAGATCGCGCCCCAGATCGTCGGTGCCGAAATAATGGCCATTCTCAAGCGAAGGCCCGCCAAGCTGGGCGATCTGCCCCATGACATTGAAATCAAGCTCTTCGTTCGTCCAGGTCGTCAGCGCGTCGCCGAAGAGCGCCAGAAGCGTGATGGTGATCAGCGTGATCAGCCCCGCGACGGCGGCCTTGTTGCGGAAGAAGCGGCGGCGCGCATCGGCCCAGAGCGAGCGGCCCTTGACCTCTTCGGCCGCGAACCGGTCGCCGAGGCTCTTCATGCCTATTGAATCGATGACCATGGCTCAGTACCGGATTTTCGGGTCGATCCACGCGTAGAGGATATCGACCACGAGGTTGAAAAGGATGGTGAGCGCCCCCACGAGGATGGTGACGCCAAGCATGACCGCGTAGTCGCGGTTGAGCGCGCTGTCGACAAAGCTTCTGCCGATGCCGCCGGTGGAGAAGTAGAAATCCACCACGACCGAACCGGTGATCATCGTCACGAAGGCAGGCCCGAGGTAGGAAAGAACCGGCAGCAGCGCGGGTTTCAACGCGTGACGCAGGATCACCTTGCGTTCCGGCAAGCCCTTGGCGCGGGCAGTGCGGATGTGGTTGGAGGTCAGAACCTCCAGCATCGAGGCCCGCGTGATCCGCGCGATCGAGGCCATAAAAGAGGTCGAAAGCGCGATGACCGGCATGACCATGTATTCCCACTGGCCGCCTTCCCAGCCGCCGCCGGGCAGCCAGCGCAGCCAGTAGGTGAAGGTCAAAAGCAGGATCGGTGCCATCACGAAGTTCGGTAGCACTTGCGCGCCGATGGAGACGCCGACGGCAAGATAGTCGAGGAAGGTATTGTGTCGGATCGCCGCCGCGATGCCGAGCGATACGCCAACGGCGACTGCGACAAGGAACGAGATAAAGCCATAGGTCAGCGTGACCGGAAAGCCCTGTGCGATGATCTCGTTCACCGTCCGGTCCTTGTAGATGAAGGACGGGCCGAAATCGAAATGCGCGATGATGCCCCAGACATAGGAGAAAAGCTGACGCCAGAGCGGCTGATCGAGACCGTATTTCGCCTCAAGATTGGCCAGCACCTGCGGCGGCAGCGCGCGTTCCTGCGTGAACGGGCCGCCGGGGGCCGCGTGCATCAGGAGGAACGAGATGATGATGAGCAGAAGAAGCGTCGGCACCGCGACGGCCAGACGCTTGATGACATAGGAGAGCATGAGGAAACCCTACCGCAAGGAAGCGGGGCGCGCCGGTCAGGCGCGCCCCTCAAAGCCGCCTTAGTTGGCGACGCGATACATGTCCTTGAGGTACCAGTTCTGCATCAGGTTGTTCACGCTCATGCCCCTCATGTCGGGCTTGATCATCTCAACCTTCGTGTACTGATAGATCGGCGCGAAGGGCATGTTCTCCGCGAGGATCTGTTCGGCTTCCTTGTAGAGCGGCGCCGGGTCAGCGGCCGTCTTCGATTCCTTCATCAACTCGTCGTAACGGTCGTTGAAGAACTTGCCGTTGTTGTGGCCGGAATAGGAGGTGAAGAGGTCCAGATAGGTCGAGGCTTCGTTGTAGTCGCCGCACCATGCATAGCGGGCTACTTCGAAGTCCTGGTTCTGCATCTTGTCGGTATGAACCTTCCATTCCATGTTGTTCGGCGTCATTTCGACACCGACGGATTTCCAGAACTGCTGAATCGCGATGGCGATCTTCTTGTGGTTTTCCGAGGTGTTGTAGTTCAGCGTCAGCTTCAGCGGGTTGTCCGGGCCGTAGCCTGCCTCTGCCAGCAGCTCCTTCGCTTTGGCGAACTTTTCTTCCTGCGGCCAGCTCGCATAGTCGATTTCCGGCATTTCGAAACCGGCGGTTGCCGCATGGGTCCAGTTATAGGACGGCGCCTGTCCACCCTGAAGGATCTTGTCGACGATCGTGTCGCGGTCGATGGCATAGGACAAAGCCTTGCGCACGCGCACATCCTTGAGTGCCGCCGGTCCCTTCGCCTCGTCGAGGTTGAACATGTAGATATAAGAGCAGGACTGCGGCACCGAGACTGCCTGATCAGGATACTGTTCTTTCAGGCTGGGATATTGTCCCGCCGGGATGTCAACGCGGTCAAGCTCGCCCGCAAGGTAACGGGTCAGCGCGGCGTTGTTGTCGTTGATCGTCAGCGCGGTCGCCTTGGTGATGATCGTCTTGGCGTCATCCCAGTACATCGGGTTGCGCTCCATCACGACCTTTTCGCCGAGGATATGTTCTTTCAGCACATAGGCGCCGTTGCCGACGAGGTTGCCCGGTTCGGTCCACTTGTCGCCACCTGCTTCCACCACGGCCTTGTTGACCGGGAAGACCGAGGCATGGGTGGTCATAGACGGGAAGTAGGGCAGGGGTGCGGTGATCTTCACCTCGAATGTGTGATCGTCCACGGCCTTGACGCCCAGCTCATCGACCGGCTTTTCGCCCGCGATGATTTCAGAGGCGTTCACGATCTGCATCAGCTCGATATACCAAGCATATTCCGAGGCGGTCGCCGGATCGGCCAGACGCTTCCACGCATAGACGAAGTCGTTCGCCGTCACCGGATCGCCGTTCGACCACTTGGCGTTGTCGCGCAGGTGGAAGGTGTAGGTCGTCTTGTCATCCGAAAGTTCGTAGGACGTCGCGACGCCCGGAACGAGGTTGCCGACCTGATCTTCGTTGTAGAGACCTTCGAAGAGCGAGCGCATGATGCCCGAGCCTTCGACGTCGGTGTTGATCTGCGGGTCCATCGACTTGATCGCGTCCAGGAGCCAGTAGGTGTATTCCTGATTTTCCGCGAGCGTATCGCCCGCCGCAACTTCGGCCGCAACGGCCGGCAGGGCGAGGCTGGCGCTGAGGATGGTGGAAAGGAGCAGTTTGTTCATCATCGGATGACCTCCCAGTGGTTGTGTTGTTGTTTTCATTGTTGCCTAGAATGCGCCTGAATAGACGAATGCGCAAAGCCTAGTGCGCGGGTCGTTCCGCACAAGATCAATGCGCCGGTACGAAACGGGTACGTTGCGTCAAGATGCCGGGTAGAACCGGCAGATCGCCGGAAGGGCCTAAAAATCTGCACCGCCGCTCCGGTATTCTGCCGGAGGCGCCGGAACGAAAGTGACGGGTTGCAATGCGGCCGCGTTACTTTCTTGCGCGGGCAATCCCCTCCGAATCGTTGTGGGCGATTGACCCCGCCCACGGGCGTCGCCAGACTTGCGCGAGGAGGTGCCGTATGAAGCCCGATCATCCAATGAATTCCGCGCCCGAAGATGCCGAGGCCCGGCGTTCCATACGCCCGGTTGTCTGTTATCCGCCCGAGACGCTTCCGGCGCCAGACATGACGCTCTACCGTACCGCGCGCGAGGGGATGGAGCTGATCAGCAGCGTGACCGTGCCGCCGCGCGAGGCGCGCTGTTTTCGTGTCCCTGCGGGGCACTTCTTTCGTATCCGGTCGGTCGAGGGGCCGCAGGTCGGCGACCTCAATCTCTGGAACGCGGGCAACCTGAAGGAACGGTTCTATTCCGGAAAGACGCGCGCCCTGCATGGGACCCATCTGTCGACAGGCGACCGGATGTGGTCAAGCTTTCCCTACATGCGGCCCATGGCCACGATCACGCATGACACACTCGACTGGTACGGGTTCGACGCATTCGGCGGAAGTGTGCATGATGTGATCGGCACCCGCTGTGATCCGTATACGCACAACCTGCTCAGCCATGGCGGGCAGTACCACCATTGCTGTCACTCCAACCTGACCCGCGCGCTGGCGGCGGAAACCGGGCAGCCGGTTGCAAGCATTGAGGGCGAAGTCCACGATGTTCTCAATGTCTTTATGTGCACGGGCTTCACCCGCGATACCGGCCAGTATTTCATGAAAGCGTCCCCGGTTCGGCCGGGCGACTACCTGGAATTTTTTGCCGAGATCGATCTGCTCGGCGCCCTGTCAGCCTGTCCCGGCGGCGATTGCTCGGCGGAACATTCCTCAGACACGGCCGCCTGCTATCCGCTTGTGGTGGATGTGTGCCGACCAGACCGCCGCCTGCTCGGCGGCTGGCAGTCCCCCGCGGTGAACGGATATGAGGGTGGTCACGGCCTGTGAAGCGACCGGATCGGCGCGGACTGTTTCCGCCTCCGAATCGGGAGCGGATGCGCCTTATCCGCGCCGCAAATCCCTACAAACGCAAAGTAAATAACCCGAAAGCGCCATTGAGGTGAACAAATCCCTCATTCACCCGCAATGATTGCGCCGTGGTGGCATTTGCCGGGATAAGCCGCGGAATATCCTTATTTTATAAGGCCTGTGCGATTCGTCGTGGTTTCGAAACAACAATCGCCAGAATGGAAACTGTCTCGGGTTCGTCAATATTCCCAGTTTGCGCCCTATTGTTGCCGGGTTCTCGGCCGATCAGACGGTGCGGCTCTTAACAGTGGGTTAATGGGAGTCGCAAAAGATAACGACCGAGATGCTACCGCCGTGACGGCTGCAATCTGGTGGAATTGGAGCGCGAAATGTCAGTGAACGACCTTGTTGAAAAGTCGGAACTCGACGGACAGCTGGATGAACTCCAGCCCGGCACGACTCTGCTGCACGGCCAGTACACAATCACCCGCTTCCTGAACAACGGGGGCTTTGGGATTACCTATCTGGCCAAGGACAGCCTGGATCGGGACGTGGTGATCAAGGAATGCTTCGCCGATGCCTTCTGCCGCCGCACAAAGACGATCGTGTCCGCGCGGTCGCGTGCGCATCAGAATGAGCTGAAGTCGATCATCCGCCACTTCATTCAGGAAGCCCGCAGCCTTTCCAAGCTCAGGCACCCCAACATTGTCGGCGTGCATCAGGTCTTTGAGGACAACGACACCGCTTACATGGCGATCGACTTCGTCGACGGTCGCGACCTCATGGACGTGGTCGAGGACGCCAACAGCAAGTTGGCGCCGGAACAGATCGTCGACATGACCCGTAAATTGCTTTCGGCCATAGGCTATGTGCATGAACACGGGATGCTGCATCGCGATATTTCGCCCGACAACATTCTCGTTAACCAGCAGGGCGAGCCGATCCTCATCGATTTCGGTGCCGCCCGCGAAAGCGAAACCACCACCGGTCGCAAGCATTCCGCCCTGCGTGTGGTCAAGGACGGTTATTCGCCGCAGGAATTCTATATCGCAGGCAGCGAACAGGGGCCGTGGAGCGACCTCTACGCTCTGGCCGCGTCGCTCTATCACACGATCAGCGGTGAAGCCCCGGTCAACGGTCAGGCCCGTCTTGCGGCCATCGCCGAACAGCGCCCCGATCCCTACGTTCCGCTTGCGGGCCGGATCGAGGGATACCCGAAAGGGTTTCTCGAAGCGATCGACAAGGCGATGATCACCAAGCCGGCGTTGCGCGTGCAAAGCGCTGACGAATGGCTGGCGATGCTCGACGGCAAGGTTGCCGTCGACGGCAATCCCGACGAGGCGATCTCGCGGTTGTTAACCGAAACGGTCGCCCGCGCCGAGGACGAGACCGAGAGCGATGACGGCGCGCGCGATCAGTCCCTGCCTGATGCGAAGTCGACAGAATTCGCGCCGTTCTCAATGGATGAAACCGCCCCTGCGACGGGTCGCGCCGCACCGAAAAGCCGTGGGATGCTCATGGCGGTTTCGGGACTGGCACTACTCGCCGTTCTGGGTGTGGCAGGCTATAGCATGGTTGGCGACGAAGCGCCCGCGACCGGTGAACAAACGGCTGAGGTTGCAGCAATGGCGCCCGCCACCGGCACGTCGGATTCCGATGGCACGAGCGTCGCCTCGACCGTAGGTGCCGGCGCCGCAGCGGACGAGAAGGCCGCAGCCGAAGAAGCTGCTGCCGAACAGGCCGCTGCAGAGCAAGCTGCTGCCGAACAGGCCGCCGCTGAGAAGGCCGCCGCGGAGCAAGCTGCTGCAGAGCAGGCCGCTGCAGAGCAGGCCGCTGCAGAGCAAGCTGCTGCCGAACAGGCCGCCGCTGAGAAGGCCGCTGCAGAGCAGGCCGCTGCTGAACAGGCCGCCGCGGAGCAAGCTGCTGCAGAGCAGGCCGCTGCTGAACAGGCCGCCGCAGAGCAAGCTGCTGCAGAGCAGGCCGCCGCTGAGAAGGCCGCTGCGGAGCAAGCCGCTGCTGAACAGGCCGCTGCTGAGAAGGCCGCCGCGGAGCAAGCCGCTGCTGAACAGGCCGCTGCAGAGCAGGCCGCTGCAGATCAAGCTGCTGCCGAACAGGCCGCCGCCGAACTGGCCGCCGCGGAAGCCGCTGCCAAGCCCGATCTGAGCCTGCCGCTGGTTGAGGCGCAGGTCTCCTTCGCGCTGTGGGATATCGCGATCCCGTTCGAATTCTCGCAAAACACGGTTCGCAACGCGGAAGTCGCGCTGATCACGAACGTGCCGTCCGAAATCAATCACGCGGTCTCGGGCGACTGGATTGCAGAGGGGACCGAGATTTACACCGTTAACGACCGGCCGCTGTCGAAGGAGCTGCCGTTTGAGACCCAGATCCTGAATGCTCTGGTCGTCGATCCGGACGGGTACACCCGTGCAACCGTGCGGTTCAAGAACCCCGTAAACCAGCGTTTCGAGCGTGGACTTATTGCAGTTCCGGTCGTGCGCCGGATGGGTCTGGCCGACGGTACTTTGCTTGACATGCAAATGATCGATGATGTCTGGACCGCGACAATAACCGAAATTCCGACAGCACGCGAAGGCGGATTGCAGGTCGGCGACGTCCTGGTGTCCGAAGCTACAACCGGCCAGTCGATCGATAGCGTCGATGCACTCGGGTCGGTTATGGCAGAACTGGTGAAATCTGATGCCGCAATGGCAAAGTTCGAAGTGCTGCGAGGCGGCAATTCCACGACCGCCGAGGTTTACCTGACACGACAGTAACGACAACCGGATCGTCGCCCTAAGGCACGGCGATCCGTCAATTTAGCCGGGTCTCACCCGAATTCCAGCGCGAGGAACGCGCCACGAGAGAGGAAATTTGTAATCGCACCGCGGAGACCGCTCGGATGAAGCTGGAATCCAGGTTGCAATACCGCCGGTTCAACAGGGTTTGAAGCGGCACATGGACGAGTAACGACGGGCCGGGTTGTTCATTTTCCGGTGCCGACGTCCCTGAGTAAAAATTTCGATCTTAAACCAGGAACTATCGAAACCAGCCCGGGGAAACACCCGCGCGGCCGGCCAGGAGAACTGTTGCCTGTCGTCGCTGCCGGTCGTCTCGGAACGAAAGGAAAGTAAATGCAGTCACATCTCAAGATTCTGGGTACATCCGCCATTGCCCTGACCCTTTGCGCCGGGGCTGGCATGGCTCAGGAAGCCTGCAAATCCTACCGCGTCACGACGGGCGACACGCTGCTCAAGATCGCCGAGAAAGCCTACGGTTCGGGCAAGTACCGCATGATCTATGACGCCAACGTGGATACGATCGGCGGGGACCCCAACCGGATTGAAATCGGTATGATGCTTCGTCTGCCGTGCGCCGACGGGTCAATGCCGGCTGCCGTTACCGCTGCGCCGGTCGAACCGTCGGCCGCAGCCGTCGCCGCCGCCGCCGAAGAAACCGGGCCGATCGTCCTGATTACCGGCAACGATTTTCCGCCCTTCACCGATGAAAGCCTGCCGGGCCGCGGCATGTTCACCGAACTTGTCGAGACGGCCGCCTACCGCGCCGATCCCGAAAAGAAGTTCGAGATTCAGTTCGTCAACGACTGGGACGCGCATCTTGATCTGCTGCTTCCGGCTTTGGCCTTTGACGGCTCCTTCCCCTGGTCGAAGCCGAATTGCGATCAGGCGGAATCGCTTTCGGTGCATGATCAGAACCGCTGCGCGAACTACGACTTCTCCGAGCCGTTCTACGAAGTTGTCGATGGGTTCTTTGCCCGCAAGGACAGCGAATACGCGGTCGCTTTGAAGCACGAAGACCTGTTCGGCAGCCGTATCTGCCGTCCTGAGGGTTATTCGACCGCGCATCTCGATGCAGCCGGTCTGTCTGAGCCGATCATCAAGCTCTATCGCCCGGCACAGGTTTCGGACTGCTTCCAGGCATTGATGACGTCTTCTGTCGACGTGATCTCACTCGACTCGCTGGTTGCCGCTGACAACATCGCTTCGCTCGGTCTTGGCGACGAAATCGTTGAAAATCAGAATCTTGGAGAAGTGAACGAGCTTTACGTCGTCGTTAACAAGAAGCATCCGCGCGCGGAAGAAACGCTGAATCTGCTGAATGCGGGTCTGCGCGAAATGGTCAGTTCGGGCGAATGGTACGAGATCGTTTCGACTGCTCTCAAGCGGCAGATGGTCGGTGCGACGAACTGATCGCGAAGGCAACGAAAACCTAGTGGCGCAAACCGCTCGATGAAGGTGGTTAAGGGCCAGACACAAATAGAAGAATTCAAAAGGAATAGCGAAATGAAGTCTCCGACAAACATGAAAACGCTTCTGCTGGCCAGCGCCGCCGTGACGGTGATGTCAGGTGCGGCGTTCGCCCAGGAGGCCTGCGCGTCCTACACGGTCAAGGACGGTGACAGCCTCGGTTCGATCGCACAGACGGCCTACGGCACGTTCGACTACCAGATGATCTTCAACGCCAACCGCAGCGCGATCGAGAATCCGAACAGCCTTGATCCGGGAACCGTGCTTCAGCTTCCCTGTGAGGACGGCAGCCTGTCCGAAGGCACCAAGGTAACCGACATCATTGAGCAGGAAGAAGAAAAGCAGGCAAAGAAGGCGAAATCGAACGTCTACGAGCCGCCGATCAAGCTTGTTTCGGGCAATGGCTGGGCGCCCTTTACCGGCGAAGACCTGAAGGGCGGCGGTATGCTTGTCCGTCTGGCGACGACGGCCCTGAACCGTGGCGGCAACGACCGCGAACATAATCTCAGCTTCGTTGACGACTGGGCGGCGCATTTCGAAACGCTCCTGCCCTTGGGTGCCTTCGACGTGTCGATTGCCTGGGTTGTTCCGTCGGATTGTTCGAAGCCCGACGAACTCGATGACAACTCTCGCATGCGCTGCACCGAGCTGGATGCAACGCTGCCGATCTACGAAACCGTGACGGCCTACTGGTCACGTTCGGACAACGAATATGCCGCCGTCAAATCGTTCGCCGACTATGCCGGCGCGACGATCTGTCGGCCTGAAGGCTGGTCGATCCTCGACCTGACCAGCGAAGGTCTGGTCGAGCCGGTGGTCACCTATATCGCTCCGCCGACCGCGCGTGACTGTGTTGAGGCCGTTCTGAGCGGCAAGGCCGACATGACCTCGCTCGATCTGGAAACGGGCGGTGCATCGGTCAACGAAGTCGCCGAAGCCGCCGGTGTGATCCAGCCGAACCCGAACCTGTCAAAACTGGAATCGCTTCACTTCGTCACGCACAAGACCAACCCGCGTGGCCGCGTCTATATCGCGATGCTCAACAAGGGCCTGAACGAGATGCGTGAAAGCGGCGAATGGTACGCAATCATCGCCGACAGCCTGGCCGAATTCAACAAGGCCGGGCTCTGAACCAACGACCGCTCCGGCCATTCTTGCCGGAGCGGTGACCACCGAATGTCAGCCCGTCCGATGTCCACCTTCTGTGTGACGCTATAGGTGCGGGCAGTGTGAAAAACGAGTGCGAGTAATCCGTTTGAAAATCAACCGCAGAGAATTCAAGGACGGGACCAAAACATGCGTAACATCATGCACTCCAGGAAATATCTGGCTTCCGCCAGCGTCGCGCTCATCGCGCTGACATCCGCCGCAGCGGCGCAGGAAGCTTGTTCCAGCTACACGATCAAGGACGGCGACAGCCTCGGCTCGATCGCGCAATCCGCTTACGGATCGTTCGACTATCAGATGATCTTCAACGCCAACCGCAACCTGATCGACAACCCGAACAGCCTCGAAACGGGTGTTGTTCTGCAGATCCCGTGTGAGGACGGTCAGCTTTCTGCTGAGAGCGATGTCACCGAGATCATCGCCCAGGAAGAAGAGAAGCAGTCCAAGAAGGCGAAGTCGAACATCTACGAACCGCCGATCAAGCTTCTGTCCGGCAATGGCTGGGAACCCTATACGGGTGAGAACATGAAGGGCGGTGGTATGCTCGTTCGTCTGGCGACGACGGCCCTGAACCGTGGTGGCAATGACCGCGAGTTCAACCTCAGCTTCGTGGACGACTGGCAGGCGCATTTCGACACGCTGCTGCCGCTTGGCGCGTTCGACGTGTCGGTCGCCTGGTACAAACCGGCCGATTGTTCGAACCTCGATTCACTCGACGACAACACCAAGTATCGCTGTACGCAGCTTGACTGGTCGCTGCCGATCTATGAATCGGTGTCCGCATACTGGACCATGCCGGACAACCAGTACGCCGAGGTGAAGGCCTATTCGGACTATGCCGGCGCCCGCGTCTGCCGTCCGGATGGCTGGTCGCTTGCCGAACTGTCCAGCGAAGGCCTGGTCGAGCCGGTGATCACACTTGTGCAGCCGGCCGGTCCGGAGGAGTGCATCGAGAAGCTCGTCAAGGGTGAAGTGGACATGGCGCTTCTGGATCTTGAGGGCGGCGACGCGGCGATCAAGAAAGTTCCCGAAGCTGTCGGCGTCGTGCAGCCGAACTCGAGCCTGTCGAAACTGCAGACGATCCATTTCGTGTCGCACAAGACCAACCCGCGCGGACGCGTATATCTGGCCCTTATGAACAAGGGTCTGAACGAAATGCGTGAAAGCGGCGAGTGGTACGCTGTCATCGCCGACAGCCTTGCCGACTTCAACAAGCTCAACTGAACCTGACCTGCCGCCTCGCATGGAACGATGCGGGGCGGCAAAACCTGCTGAACGGGGTAGAACGGCAGGCTTCGGATGGTGTTTCCGGGGCACCTGGCCGGGCAGAACACCGGAACGGACGATAACGGCGGTTCAAGACCGTTTCGACCCGCACGGGACCGATGATGGAACGGAAACGATCACTCAATTTCTGACCGTTCCGGCACGTAATGGAAACAACACTGTCGCGTCATCTTTTGGCCAAATTGAAATGGTCACTGGAGGACGGAGGGTGAGGCCCGGGACCATAAATCTGTGTTCCGGCGTCGCATTAAAGATCGCAGCGAAAGGCGAGGGAAATGGGAATACTTGGTAGATTGCTGGGGCGGAAGAGTTCTGGGCCAAAAGTCGAGGACGACTCGTTTGATATTTCAGAATTCAAAATCCCCCCGACCGCGGAAAACGAGGCGGATCCGGCAGATGATCAGTCGGACCTGATCAACAGCCTGTCGGGCATCACCGCCGAAGCGGAGAGCGCCCAGGTCAATATCTGGGATCTCGACGGTGACAGTGCTGCCCCTGCGGACACCAATGCACCCGCTCAGAATGCGGGCGAAGCCGCCGCACCGATGAACTCTCAGATCGACATCTCGGCGCGCATTGGCGATGCGCCTGCGCGCAAGCGTCGGACCAAGACTCGTCTTCTGGGCTTCGACAAGTCGGACGGGCAGGTTGTTGATCTCTTCAACAATCCGGTTCCGACCCCGACCCGCGGCACGCGGTTCCCGGTTGGCTGGGTTATCGTGGTCAAGGGGCCGGGCCGTGGTGAGTCCTTCACGCTACAGGCTGGCATGTCGCAGATCGGACGCGGCGAGGATCAGACTGTGTCGCTCGATTTCGGCGATACCGCAATTTCCCGCACCAATCATGCGGCCATCGTCTACGATCCGGAAAGCTTCCAGTTCTTCCTCGGTCACGGCGGCAAGAGCAACATCGTTCGGCTGAACGACAAGCCGGTTATCAGCAATGAAACGCTGAAGACCGGAGATATGATCCGGCTGGGCGAGACAACGCTGAAATTCGTTGCTCTGTGCTCCGACGAGTTCAACTGGGGCAATGAATCGGGCGAGGAGTCGGATGATGTGGAGATCGCCTGAACCCCGCTTTGACGTCGCCGCATGCATCTGCCAGGGCGGACGGGACTATCAGGAAGACGCGATCGTCACTGACTTTCCGACCGGAACGGATATTGGCGTTGCGGTACTTGCCGACGGCATGGGGGGGCATGCCGCAGGCGATGTGGCCTCCAAGATCGTCGTGACGGAAGTCTTCAGCGAGTTGAAATTCGAAAGTGCGAATTTCGCTGAATTCGAGGCAGAGGTCCCGAACTACCTGACCGCCGCCGCATCGAGTGCGAATGCCTGCGTGCGTGACTACGTCATGGAAAACCCGAAAGTCCGGGGCATGGGGGCGACGCTTGTCGCGCTCGTCATGGTCGAAAACCGCATGTACTGGATGTCGATCGGCGACTCTCCGCTCTATCATCTGCGCAGCGGCAAGCTGCGACAGCTCAACGAGGATCACTCGATGGCGCCGCAGATCGACATGATGGTCAAGTCGGGGATGATGGATGCCGAAACCGGCAAGAACCATCCTGACCGGAACTGCTTGACCTCCGTTATCCTCGGTGACAGGGTCGCGCGGTCGGACTGCCCGAAAACCCCTTTCAAGCTCGAAGTGGGCGATATCGTGGTGGTTTCCAGCGACGGCCTGCAATATCTCGAAGAACCGAAGATCGAGAGAATTCTGCAGAAATACCGCCGCCGCAAGAGCGCCGAGATTGCAGAGCATTTGCTCGCGGCGATCAACGATCTGGCCGATCCCGAGCAGGACAACGTATCCTTCGCGGTGATCAAGCTGAACCACAACAAGCCGACGATGCAGAAGGTCCGGCAGAAGCCGGTCGATCTGGTCGAAACCGCGACTTCGCGCACGACGCGAGTGGTGTCCCTCGACAGCGGCGGTTATGATGCTGCCGCATCAGCCGCGAATGCCGCGGGCGACGGTAAGGCTGACAAACTCGCGCCCTTCAAGCTGGTAGCCGGAGGAAAATAAGAGTGTCGGCAGACGCACATGCTGAGACAGCAAGAAAACTGATCGGGGTCCTGTCGGAAGGCAGGATCCCAAACCATCTTCGTCAACGGGCCGAGGCGCTTGTTGACCGTATGACCAAGCCGGTCCGCGTGACGATTTTCGGCTTTCCCGGTTCGGGCAAGTCCACTCTGGCGAACCTGTTGCTGGGCAGTTCCGTTCTGAATCCGAAGGACCGGTTGCCAACCGTGCAGATCACCGGGGGCGAAACGGTAAAGAGCAGTTGTACGCTGCCCGACGGCAGCACCGTCGATTTCCCGCATTTCAACACTGCAGAGATCGCGGCCAAGTCGCCGATCTTCGTCAACGCAGAAATGCCGCTGCCTGCGCTGGGCAAGATCAGCGTCATGGAGGTCGTCGCCAATGGTGGCCCGGCAGAATTGAGCCGTGCTCTGGCCTGGGCGGCAGAGCGGACCGATATCTCGATCTGGTGTACGCAGACTTTCGGCCCGGCGGAACAATCGGTCTGGAAGGCCGCCACCGAGGATATGAAGGATCATGGCTTCATGGTTCTGACCAAGGCCGATGCGCTAGCGCGAGACGGCACGCTGAACAGCGTCGTGGCAAACCTCCAGCAGCAAGGCGCGGAAGAGTTCAACCGCATCCTGCCGGTCGCCACGCTCGACGCCATCGCGGCGCGCAAGGCGGATGGCACGATCGACCGCGACCAGCTGACCCGCAGCGGCGGCCGCGCCCTGATCGCCGAGATCCTGCGCGAGGTCGACCTTGGGCTTCAGGCCGCGGTCGATCAGGCCGAGATCCTGTTGCAGCGGTTCCCGCCCAAGGCATCGCCCGCACCTGCGGCGAAGGTCGAGGCGGCGCCGAAGCCTGCACCTGCCGCGCCCGCCACCGTTACGCCTGTGGCCTCCGAGCCGGAAGTCGCATCCGAACCGAAACCGGCAGTGGAACCGGTGGCAGAGACCGCACCGACTGAAGCGCCAAGGGTGTCGGCCCGAGTCCGATCGCGGCCCGCACCGGAAATGCCGCCACGGCCTGCAGTGATGCCGGTCAATATCCTCGCCGCGGCGCGCAACGTACAGCAGGCCGCCGAGACAGAGCCTGAAACAGCGGATGCGGAGGAAGAGACCGAAGTCGCCGAGGCAACGCCGCCTATTGCTGCGCTTAGCCCGGCGACCCGTGAGGCGTTCGAACATGCGATCGAGAGGCTCACGCAGCACGGACAAAAGTTTGCAGGCGACGCCGCAAAGGGCGGCGCATTGGAAGCAGACCTGCTGATGCGGGAAACCGCCAATTCGGTGCAGTGGCTTAGCGACTATCTCAGCGAGAACGGCGAGAGCCGCGACCCGGCTTTGTCCCAACTGCGTGCAGCGGCTTTTGATGCTGCCGATCTTTTGCAACTGATGCAGATTGAGAACGATGCGGGCTCGGTCGGCGAGTTTGTGAGCGTCGCGATACAGTTGCGGCGCGAGATAGAATCGGCTCTGGCCGCCTGACGAGGGCGGCCAGGTCCGGAACGGCTCACGAAGCCGTTTTTGTTCAAAGACTTGATAGAGATACCGCTTATGGTTGAGAGAACCGGGACTGCGGACAAACTAAATTCAAACCACTGCCCCAATTTCGCCTCTCAATCTTGATTGTTCTTAATTTGGAACCGGGGCACGACATCTGACTGCGAAAAACCTCGACCTAACGCCGTCTCCGGCCCTGCAATAGGACGAAGTGATCCACGATGAGTGAACAATCAAAGACCCATGATGAAGACGGCAAGGCCGTCTCCTACGATTTTATGCGCATCGGGATGGACAAGCTTCTGACGCTGCGGGGCGAGCTTGACGAGTTGAGCGACGCCCTGATGGATGTCGAAGCCTTGTGCGATGCCGAGGGCGCCAAGCAGATGGCCCGGCTGATCCGCGAGCTTGAGCAGTTCGAGCCGAGCATCACCATGGTCGGTCAGATCAAGTCTGGCAAGACATCGCTTGTGAACGCCATGGTCGGTCGGCCCGGTCTGTTGCCCGCCGATGTGAACCCCTGGACCTCGGTCGTTACCTCGCTGCATCTGAACGTGCCGCAGGAGGCCAACGCGCCGGTCGCGTCATTCCAGTTCTTTGATGCCGATGAATGGGACCATCTGGTCAGCAGCGGCGGTCGCATCGGCGAACTGTCGATGCGCGCGGGTGCCGATGACGAATTGCAGAAGGTTCATCAGCAAATCGCCGAGATGCGCGAAAAGACCAAGACGCGGCTGGGCCGCCGGTTCGAACTTCTTCTCGGCCAGCGCCACGACTACCGCGAGTTCGACGATGACCTGATGCAGCGCTACGTCTGTCTCGGTGATGACTTCGACGATATCTCGCCGGACGAACAGCAGGGCCGCTTTGCCGATATCACCAAATCGGCCGATCTTTATCTTAGTGCACCCGCGCTGCCGGTGCCGCTCTGTATCCGCGACACGCCGGGCGTGAACGACACCTTCATGATGCGCGAGCAGATCACGATCAAGTCGCTCCGCGACAGCCGCCTCTGCGTGGTGGTTCTCTCCGCCTCGCAGGCGCTGAGCTCGGTCGATATGGGCTTGATCCGGATGATTTCCAACGTGAAGTCGGAAGGGATCGTGATCTTCGTCAACCGGATCGACGAGTTGTCGGACCCGGTCAACCAGCTTCCCGACATCCGCGACAGCATCCTCTCCACGCTGAGCAAGCTCAACGGGCCGCAGGACCCGGTGATCGTGTTCGGCAGCGCCTATTGGGCGAATATGGCGATCTCCGAGTCGATGGACGATTTCGTCGAGGACAGTGCTGACGCCCTGCGCAGATGCGCCCAGGCGGTCTTTGGTAGCGAAGATATCGATTTTACCCAGCGTGATCTGATCTGGCAGCTGTCGGGTGTTCCGCATCTCTTTGACACGCTCTCTGACCGTATCGCGGCGGGTCCGGGCGCGCGACTTCTGGCCCATCTGCGCAAGCGAGCCTGCAACTTCATCGCGGGTCTGCGGGCAGCCTCGTCCGTGGCGTCGATCCGGATCGATGGCGGTGAGATCGAGATGATGCAGCCGCAGGCCTTGTCGGCGCTTCTCGATCAGGTCGAGACTTCTGCCAAGCAGCGTTTGGACGCGGCCCTGAACGAAGTGTTCGGTGCGTTTGCGGGCAGGGTTGATCAGTCCCATGCGCGCTTCCTCGACCGGGCGCTGGAATCGCTGCTTCAGCATCTGGAACAGAACGGCGAGAACGAGGTCTGGCAGTACAGCCCGGACGGCCTGCGAATGCTGTTGCGCACGAGCTACCAGGTGCTGCGCAAGAACCTGATCGCGGCGTGCAGCGCTACCTATGGCGATGCGGCGAACGATATATCCGAGGCGTACCACAAAGCCGTAGCGGCCGGGGTCGATGGTTTCGCCGTCACGCCGCCAAGCCCGCCAGAGGTTCCGGCGCCGGTCTCGCTCGGCGCGACGATCGCGCTTGATCTGCAGACATCGTGGTGGAACGGCTGGTGGAAACGCCGCCGCGGCTACCGCGCTTACGCCAGCGGGTTCCAAAGCCTGATCGAGGCCGAGACCACGCCGCTTATCTCGGAGTTGAAAGACCGTCAGGCGGCAGAGATCCGGCAGGCCGCAACGGACCGGCTTACGACCTTCCTCGCCGAACAACGCTCCATTCTGATGGGGATCGCCGAAAAGGCCCATATCAACATGGGCGATCTTCAGGATCTCTTCGGCATCAAGACTCAGACCGAACGCGCCGAACTGCTTGAGATGATCTATGACGAGTTGAGTGGCGCCGAGGAGCCAGCGGAGGATGCCGGCGAAGCCACTGCACGTAAGGGAGCTGCTGCATGACGGATGCAACTACGGAAACCCGCAAACCCCGCATCGCGATCATGGGCGAGTTCAGCGCTGGCAAGAGCACGCTGTCCAACCTTCTGCTCGGCACCCGCGCGCTTCCCGAAAAGGTCACCGCCACACGGTTGCCGCCGGTATGGATCACCAGTGGCGTCGATGAACCGTTCAGGATTGGCATGGACGGTGAGGAATACCCCGTGTCGCTCGACCGGCTGGAGGACGTGCCGCTCGACGATACCCGCTTTGTCATGCTGAACTTCGTCGTCGACATCCTCGATCGCTGCGACCTAATCGATTTTCCGGGCATTTCGGACCCGAACATGGCGTCCGAGGTGTGGGAACGGATGCTGGACGAAGTGGATGCCGTGCTATGGTGCACCCATGCGACGCAGGCCTGGCGGCAATCCGAATCCGCAGTCTGGGCCATGATCCCGGAACACGTGCGCAGCAACAGCCTGCTTCTCATCACCCGGTTCGACAAGCTGACGAACGACAATGACCGCATGCGCGTCAGAACCCGCGTTGCGCGCGAAACCAAGGGGCTCTTCGCGGCGATCTGCCCGATTTCGCTGACGCAGGCGCTGAAGGCCGAAGAGGGCGACGAGCTTTGGGACCGGTCCGGTGCCAAGGGGCTTTACGCCGCGATCGACGTGATCATTGACCGGATCGAGCAGGGCGTAGGCGCCACGCCTGAGCCCGAGGCGCAGGGGCAGAGTTCGGCCGAAGTGCGTGAACTCCACGTCGAGGCCGAACCGGCCGAGCCGGTGCACATACTGCCGCGCCGGGTCAAGCCCGGCGGCACGGCGCGCACGCCCCGCCCGAGCGCAGGCAGCGAGAATGTCGTCGATTATTCCCGGATGATGGATCAGCCCCCGACCGGCAACCAGCTGGAGCGGCTGCGGGCGGATTTACGTCAGGCTGAGGAAAACACCCAGACCGGCTGAATGTGGTGCAGCATTGCCCCAACGCAGCGCCGGAATGGCCCGGGCGGCTTTTCCTGACGAGCGATCTGAGCTAACTCATACCTTATGAGCGCAAGGTATGGTCGCAATGGTATCTGACGAGCTGGACGCGTTGCAGGCACGCTTTCCTGCCTGCGAAACACTGGCCTATGCGGACCTGACGACCGGAATGATTCTGGTGACCAACAGCAATACGCCGTTGGAGCGCAATGCCCTGAATCGCCTCTGCGCGGAAGCTTCGGCTGTGTTGGGTGTGGCAACGGCACCCTCACTCGGCAATGTTGCCGCCGAATCTGCCGTGGTCAGCGGTCAGGACGGGGTGCGTCTGTTTGTCAGAGCGCCCGTACTTCCAAACGACGTGCTGCTTTGTGTCAGTACGGCCGGGCTAGACCTCGTGGCGTTTGCGCCCGAAGCGCAGGCCTGCCTGCAAAGGATCAGTGAAGATGGCTAACCGGCGCGCGACGCGTCTTTTCTCAGCAAGGGCTCCCCTGTGATCGACGAAGGTACAATAGCGCGGAAACTGGCAACCCTCGGTTCCGAGAAGCCCATATTTCGTGACGGTGCGCGCGTTATTTCGAACGGTATTCTGCCGTCGCCGATCAACGCCATTCTGGATGAGATCGACAATACGATCCTCCGGCGCAAACTGACCTTTCGCGTCGGTGCGAGCTTCATGTCGTTCATCGTCGCGGGGCGCAGGCTTTTGAGCCTCGTCGCGATCAGCGACGATCTGACCGAGGCCAATCCTCCGGTCGGTGAGGCTCTGTCGCATGAAGAATCCGAGGCCTTCGAAGCTGTCGGCGCGGCACTGACCCTGCTTGTGCGCGAGGATCATCCCGTTCTTGTCGAAAGCACGCCGTCGGACGAAGGCGGTGCGCGCAGCGATATCGGCATTCCCGTCGACCGTCTCGCCGATCTTCTGGAGGTCGTACCGTCCGCGCCGATCAAGCCGATGCAGATATTTGTCGAAGCCTGTGAAGGGTTCTACACCGCCTGCCTCTTCTGGTCGGACGGGCTCTGGGTCGGTCATGCTGAGGACGACGATGTTCTGGCAGAACTCCGCAAGGTCGCCGACGATCAATGGGAACGCTTTCGCAGCGCCTATGGCAAGAGCGGCCAGTCGCTCGACGCGCCGCGCCTCTTCATGCTTGAGCGGGCATTGGGCGAGTCCGGTTCGGTCGCCGGAACATGGGCGCAGGGTGAATTCGCGCTCTTTGTCTATGAACCGGGCAATCTCGCCGATATCCACGCGATCTGGCGCAAGATTTTCACCACCTGACCTCGGGTCCGCACCGGGTTATGCCCGGATATAGTGATAGCCGTCAAAGCCCCGCCGCAGTGCCGCGACCTCAGAGGCGAGCGATGCGGGGTCGTTCGACCGGAGGGCTGCCGCGATCAGCCGGGCAAGCTCGGGCACATGCGCCTCGGTCACGCCCCGGCGCACCAGCTCTGGCGTTCCGATCCTGAGACCGTTCAGGTCGCCGGGTACCTCTGCCAGAGGCAGGCCGATGCCGCAGGCGAGAAACCCTGCCTTGCGCAGCGTCTTCGAGGCCGCCTGACCGCCGCCGTAAGCCGCCGCTTCGACGGCAAACTGATGCGAGCGGGTAAAACCCTGTCCGGCGGCGAAGACCGGCAACCCCTCATTGGCAAGCGCCTGTGCCAGTGCCTGAGAAACGGCGATCATCTTGGCTGCGTAGGCTGCACCATGGTCGCGCCAGTCGAGCAGGCTCAGCGCCAGCGCTGCCGCCCTACCGGCATCGAAATTCGCGGTCATGCCCGGAAAGGCGATGTGGTCGAGCGCTTCGGCGATCCCGGCATCATTGGTCACGATCAGACCACCCGCCGGTCCGCCGAGGCTCTTGTAGGTCGACATCGTCATCAGATGCGCGCCTTCCGCCAACGGGTTCTTCCATGCCCGCCCGGCGATGATGCCGCATTGATGGGCAGCGTCGAACAGGACCTTCGCGCCCACCTCGTCGGCAATGGCCCGGACCTCGGCCACCGGATGTTCAAAGAGGTTGAGCGAACCGCCCACAGTGATCAGTTTCGGGCGCACCTCGTGCGCAAGGGCGGCAAGGCCGTCGAAGTCGACCGTGTAACCATCGGTATTGACCGGCGCGGGATGGGTGACAAGACCGTAAAGCCCGGCACAGCCGGCGTTGTGATGCGTGACATGGCCGCCGA
Organism: Albidovulum litorale; assembly: GCF_025751495.1. GTDB lineage: Bacteria > Pseudomonadota > Alphaproteobacteria > Rhodobacterales > Rhodobacteraceae > Albidovulum > Albidovulum litorale. The sequence goes on from NZ_JAOWKZ010000005.1 coordinate 204,845, forward strand.
TCGTGGCCGGCGGGGCGATGATGGTATCGCCCGGCTTGGTCAGCGCCATGAAGCCATAGAGATTGGCCATCGCGCCGGAAAACACCCGGATCTCGGCATGACGGGCGTCAAAGATTTCGGCCGCGAGTTCGGCGGTGATGACCTCGATCTCCTCGATCGCCTCCAGCCCCATCTCGTATTTGTCGCCGGGATAGCCGAGCGAGGGGCGAGACCCGAGCCCGCGGGACAACGCCGCCTCGGCCACGGGGTTCATGACATTGGTCGCGGGGTTGAGATTGAAACAGTCGCGGTCATGGATTTCCGCGTTCCGGTCGATCAACCGGTCGATGCGGGCCGCGACAGCATCCGAGGGTGCAGCGGTTTCCGCCGCCTGTCTCTGGATCAGCTCTTCACATTGGGCCGGAACCCAGGGGCGGGGGGCGAGATGGGGCATGGCATCCTCCTTTGGTTGGTGCAAGGAAACCAGACGAGGCTTGCACCTTCAAATCAGATTTGCGAAATTTTAGGCGTAGAAAATCTGAGGCTCGAATGTCGGTCGCACCGCCGCCGCTGAAAGGATTGCCGCTGAACGCGCTGCGTGCCTTCGAAGCTGCAGCCCGTCTGGGCGGCTTCGCGGCGGCAGGGGTTGAACTCGGTGTCACCGCCGGGTCGGTGGCGGCGCATGTGAAGGCGCTTGAGGAAACGCTCGGCGCGGCTTTGTTCGAGCGTCATGCGAAAGGCGTGCGGCTGAGCGCGCTTGGACAACGGGTACTGCCCGCCTTTACCGATGCCTTCGACCAACTCGGCCTCGCGGTTCAGACCCTGCGCGTCGAGGCCGCGCCCCGCACGGTTCATATCGCGACGCTTCCTTCAATCGCCCAGCTCTGGCTCTCGCCACGTCTGCCAGCTCTGCGCCGCGCGGCGCCTGAAATCACGGTGTCGATCACCGCAATGGAACACCCGCCCGATCTGAAGCGAAGCCCCTTTGATCTCAATCTCTTCTTTCTGCCGAAGGGCGAAGGACGCGTGCTGGAGCAGGATGAGATTTTTCCGGTCTGCGCACCGGCTCTGGCCGGGCACCTGAAAACGCCTGGCGATCTGGCCGCTTTGCCCTGCCTGATCGACAGCACGTGGTCGGATGACTGGCGGCTCTGGACCGAGGCGGCGGGGCTTTCAGGTTTCGTGCCGAAAGGGCCGGTCTTTTCCCTTTACGCGTTGGCGGTCGAAGAGGCGGTGAACGGTGCTGGGGTGCTGATCGGTCACCGCGCGCTTGTGAGGTCGCAGCTTGAAAGCGGTGCGCTCGTCGCGCCCTTCGGCAAGCGCCTGCCGTTGGACCGTGTGCTGTCCCTCTGGTCGGCGCGCGCCTTCCGCCCGGGCGGTCCGGCATCGCGTGTTGTGGAGTGGCTGGCAAAGGTGTGACGGGCAGGGCAGGGGCAACTCGGCTTCGACCCTACCGCATCCAGTCAAGACCCGCTTCGGTGGAGGTGGCAGGCGCATATTCGCCGCTGACCCAGCCGCCATAACCCTCCGCGTCGAGCCGCGCGAAGAAGATGGTATAGTCGATTTCTCCCCCAGCTGGTTCATGGCGGCCGGGAAACCCCGCGACCTGAACGTGAACCGCGCGGTCGCCGTAGGCCGCCCAGCTTCCCACTACGTCGCCGGTGATCCGATGCGCGTGATAGGCGTCGAATTGCAGCGAAAGGTTCGGGGCGGCCACGGCATCCAGCACGCGCGCGGCGGTGTCGTAATCCGCAAGGAAATAGCCCGGCATGTCGTGGCGGTTGATGGGTTCGATGGTCAGGCTTTGTTTGGGTGCATGGGCGGCGGCCCACTTCAGGTTCTGGACGAAGGTCGCCTCGGCCTCCGCCCCCTCCGCCACGCCCGCCATGACATGGATATGGCGCGGCTTCAGGACCTGCGCGAACCGCAAGGTCCGGTCGAAATCGCGGCGAAACCGATCCTCCAGCCCCGGTATCGCGGCAAAGCCCTGCGGGCCGCCTGTTGCATTTGGCGGCGGGCAGTTCATCAGGACGAAGGTCAGCCCGTTCCAGATCATCTGGTCGCGCATGTCCTGCGCCGGTGCGTCATAGGGAAAAAGCACTTCGACCGCCTCAAACCCAGCTTCGGCAGCGGCGCGAAATCGGTCCATCAAGGGTCGTTCCCGAAACAGCCAGGTCAGATTGGCGCAGAATTTCGGCATCAGGCTGGGCCCCGCAATTTTCCAAACTGCCTTGCTGTATCCTATCCTCGGATCAGTTTCGTAAAGGCCTCGATCTCCGCCTCTGTGGTGCACCACGAGGCGACGAACCGGGCAGACAGCGCCTGATCCCCGGGTCCTTCGATCGACTGATCGAAGGGCCAGAGATAGTAATGCGCGCCAGCCTCCATCGCGCGCCGATGCGTGCTGCGCGGCAGGTAAGCGAAGAGGATATTCGCCTCGCGCGGATGCATCAGGCGGGCACCGGGGACCGCCAGAACCGCCTGTTCCAGCGCCGCCGCGCGATCGTTCGCCGTTTGCGCGAGCTTCAGCCACAGCCCGTCCGTCAGATAGGCCTCCATCTGCGCCGAGAGGTAGCGATGCTTGGAGAAGAGATGACCGCCCCGCTTGCGGCGCAGTTCAAACTCCCAGGCCTTGGCGGGATCGAAGATCACTACCGCCTCGACCCCGAGACAGCCATTCTTGGTGCCGCCGAAAGACAGGATATCGATGCCCGCCTTCCACGTCATCTCTGCCGGGGTAGCCCCGGTCGCAACGACTGCATTGGCAAAGCGCGCACCGTCAAGGTGGGTGGGCAGATGGTATTCTTTCGCCACCGCGGTCAGGGCGACGATCTCGGCGGGTGTGTAGACGGTGCCAGCCTCGGTCGTATTGGTCAGCGTCAGCGCGCCGCGCTGAACTGAATGGACGAAACCCTGCGGCGTCTTCTCGATCGCGCGGCGCAGGTCGGCCGGGGCAAGCTTTCCATCCCTGCCACCGATGCGGACGATCTTGCCGCCACCGATATAGAATTCCGGCGCGCCGCATTCGTCCATCTCCACATGCGCCTCGGCATGAGCATAGACGGCACCCCAAGGCGGGCAGAGACAGGCGAGCGACAGCGCGTTTGCCGTGGTGCCGGTGGCGACCAGATAGACGGCGGCGTCAGGCGCTTCGAAGGTCTCACGGATCAGCCCGCGCACGCGCTCCATCGCCGGATCGGCGCCATAGGACGGCGCATAGCCAGCGTTGATCCGGCTCACGGCTTCGATGATCTCGGGCGCAGCACCCGAGGCGTTGTCAGAGGCGAATTCCATCACAGATCCTCGATGATATGGTCTTCCCAGTCCTCTTCGGGGACTTCGAATTCCGGCAGGGTCCAGCCCCGGATCGACTGGCCGGCCTCATGCACGCTTTCGGCGTCGCCGGAAATCAGCGGATGCCAGTCGGGCAGGTCCTTGCCCTCGTAAAGCAGCCGGTATGCGCAGGTCGATGGCATCCAGTAGGAAACCGTGCCGATCGTTTTGGGGGTCAGTACGACACATTCCGGGACGAATGTCTTGCGGTTCTCGTACTGGCCGCAGCGGCAGGTCTGGTCGTCAAGCAGGCGGCACGAAATTCGGGTGAAATAGACATCGCCCGTATCGGCATCCTCCAGCTTGTTAAGGCAGCATTTGCCGCAACCATCACACAAGGCTTCCCACTCCCTCGGAGTCAGCGAGGAAAGCGGGCGCTTCCAGAAATTCGGGCGCAGGCCGTCGCGTGGGATGTCGTGTTTCATGGCGCGCGACTTTGACTGACGTGGCAGAGAAAGGGAAGAGGTCAGAGATCGCCCAGAACGGCACGCGCCCGGTCGCAGTCCGTGCGCATCTGCGTGACCAGCGCGTCCAAGTCCTCGAACTTCATCTCGGGTCGCAGGTAATCGACCAGCGCGACTGACAGGTGCTCGCCATAGAGGTTGCCCCCGAAATCGAAGAGAAAGCTTTCGAGATTGGGCGTGTTCTCTCCGAACATCGGGCGGACGCCGAGGCTCGCCGCGCCGTCATAGGTGCCCTGATGCAGACCGGTCAGGACATCGACCTTGACCGCGTAGACGCCGAGTTTCGGCAGATGGAGCCCGGCAACACCCATATTCGCGGTCGGAAAGCCCAGATCGCGGCCGCGTTTGTCGCCGTGCAGAATCTCGCCCTCGATCCGGTGCCAGTGACCGAGCATACGTGCCGCGTCGCGCGGGCGGCCCTCGGCCAAGGCCGTGCGGATCGCGGTGGAGGATATCTCCTCACCTTCGAAGCTGACCAGTTCGGCGATGGTGACGCCGAAACCATGCTCCTCACCGGCGCGGCGGAGCGTGTCCACATTGCCCTTGCGGCCCTTGCCGAAGCAGAAATCAGCGCCAACGGTCACATGGCTGACGCCTAACCCGGCCACCAGGACTTCGGAGACAAATTCCTCTGCCGTCATGCCTGACAACACCGCATCGAACGGCAGTTCATAGAGCTGATCGACACCAAGCTTTTCCAGCCGGTGGGTCCGCGCCTCAGCATTCATCAGCCGGAAGGCGGGGGCTTGAGGCGCGAAGAACTGGCGGGGATGCGGTTCGAAGGTGACGATGCCAAGGGGGGCGCCGGGGCGGCGTGCCTGCGCGATCACCGCCTGATGGCCGAGATGCACGCCATCAAAATTGCCCATCGCGACCGAGGCGCCCCTGTCGGCATCCGGCAATCCGGTCCAGTGGAAATGCGTCCGCATCGGCCCCCGTCGGGCGGGAGCGTCCCGCCGCTATCAGTCGAACTTGCGGCTTGGTGCCAGTACCAGCGCCTCACCCTTCAGAACGACCGTATCGCCCACCGCGCAGTGGGTTTCAAGGGTGACGCGCCGACGGGAGTGGTCAATGGCCGTGACCTTGACCTCGGCATAGACGGTGTCGCCGGGTCGAACCGGCGCCATGAACTTCAGGCTCTGGCCCAGATAGACCGTTCCGTGGCCGGGAAGCTGTTCTCCGATCACCGCCGAAATAAGCCCCGCCGTCAGCATGCCATGGGCGATGCGACCCTCAAAGATCGTGTCGCGGGCATAATCGTCGTCGAGATGGACCGGATTGTGGTCGGTCGAGACCTCGGCGAACATCTCGATATCGCGGTCGGTGATCGTCTTCTGAAGATAGCGGGTCATGCCGATCTCCAGATCCTCGATACAGATCGTTCCGCGCGGTTGGTTGTCCAGCATCATCCCGAATCCCGAATGCTCATGTTGCAGTGCAGCATAAGCGAAGCGCGGCTGTAGTGCAATGTGGGCTGGTAATTATTTGACCGAATATGGCCCTGGATCGAAAGATTGTTGCTTTCTGGTCATAATCTATCGCAGGCGACCGATATTGTAGGTCGGTGTCATCTCGACACCCTTCAGCCAGTCATCGAGCATCGCCGGATCGGGATTGTCCACGTCCGGTCCGAAGCGCGCGGCTTCAAGTCCGCCGGTGATGAAGAGCGTGTCGATGCCTTCGCCCATGCCCCCCCGGATATCGGTGCCGATCCCGTCACCGACCGCAAGGATGCGGCTGTCCTCCACAACTCGCCCATCAAGCGCCGTCAGCCGCCGCCGGGCGAGGTCGTAGATCGGCGGATGGGGCTTGCCGAAATAAAGACTTTCGCCGCCCATCTCGGTGTAAAGCTGCGCCAGTGCCCCGGCGCACCATTCCCGGCGTTCGCCCCGGTCAACCACGATATCGGGATTGGCGCAAAGGAGTTTCAGCCCTTTCGTCTTGGCGTACAGAAAGTCCGGCCGGTAGACGGACGGATCGGCCAGCGGGTCGCGCGGGCCGGTGCAGACGATGCCCTCGGCCTCTTGCAGCGGTACGATTTCGATCGTTTCGGGGTTATCGAGGATTTTCAGCGGTTCAAAAAAGCCGCTGTCGGTCTCGGGGTTGCCGATGAAATGGACCTTGTGACCGACGACGCCCCGGAACATCGCCGACCGCGCGCTGTCGCCGGATGTGGCGATCGTGTCCCAGGCGTCGCGCGGCACACCGATCTGGTCGAGCTGTGCGGCAACACCAGCCCGGGGACGGGGCGAATTGGTGACCAGCACCACTTTGCCCCCTTGCGCCCTGTAGGCCTGAAGCGCCGCGACGGCGGCGGGGAAGGGTTTCAGACCGTCATGCACACAGCCCCAGAGATCGCAAAACAGCGCGTCATACTGGGCACCGATTTCGGAAAGGGATTGGACGATGCGGGCCATGGGCGTCTCCTCTGCTTTGGGTCTTGTTACAGACCGGGGTCGGAAAAAGTAAGGGCGCCCGGAGGCGCCCCAAAACAACGTTTGCCGGTCACTTAAAGTTTCAGCGCCGGGATGATCTGTTTCTTGCGGCTCATGATGCCGGGCAGGACGACCGTGTCACCGCTGACGCTCGCGCCGAAGGAGGCTTCGGCCATCTGCTTCACCAAATCGTTCGGCACCAGAAGTGTCGCCTCTTCCTTGAGGATATCGACGACGAAGAGCAGAACCTGATCGGCGCCATCCTCCTTCGCAACATCGACCATCGAGGCCATCAGGCTGTCCTTGCGGTCAAGGACGACCTTGGGCGCTGTGGTCTCAAGCACCGAAACGCGCAGTTCCTTGCCGGCGACGTTGTATTCCTTCGAATCCATCCGCAGGAGTTCGGCGTCCGAGAAGGCGGAGACATCCGACTTGGCGGCGAAAAGCTCGGCGGCATAATCCGCTATCGAGACACCAAGCTCACCCGCCAACTTTTCGGCCACCGCGCGGTCATGCGGCGTGGTGGTAGGCGAGCGGAATTCGAGCGTGTCGGAGAGGATGCAGGAGAGCATTGCGCCCTTGATCTTCTCCGGCATCTTCGCCGCATCCGCGCCCATCAGGTCGAACATGATCGTCGCGGTGCAGGCCAAGGGGCGGATGGTGACGTCGATCGGCCCCTTTGTCTTCAGGCCCCCGGCCAGAAGGTGGTGGTCGATGATCTGGATGACATTGGCGTCATTGATCGAGGACGGAAGCTCGGCCGGGTTGTTGGTATCGACCACAACGCAATCCTCGCCCGCCGCGACATCGGCGATGATCGCGGGCTTCGGCAGGTCCCAGTGCTTCAGCACGAAGGCGGCTTCGGTGTTCGGTTCGCCCAGCAGGACCGGCGTTGCGGGCGTGCCCTTCACCTCGGTCAGGTACCACGCCCAGATGATGGGCGAGCCGGTGGAATCGGTGTCGGGGGATTTGTGGCCGAAAACCTTGATCATGTGCGTCATCCGTCAGGGAAATTGAAATCGCGCGCGTTATAGGCGCAGTTTCCGGGCTTGTCACGGGGACGCGCCAGAGGCATCGGGTCGCGGGCCGGGTTCGGTCAAAAGCGGCGCGGTCAGCTTGCCGCGACCTGACGGGCTGCTGGGAGTTCAGAACGGCTGCCGTTCGATGGTAAAGCCTTCCCGCTCCAGAAGCGCCAGAACGCCGTCCTCGCCCGACAGGTGCAGCGCGCCGAAGGCAGCGAAGACAGGTCCCTCGGCCGCGGCGGCCTCGATCACCGGGATCCAGGCGCGGTTGCGGCTGAACATCAGCGCCTCTTCCATTTCGGCCATGTCGGCATCGACCTCTTCCGGGGTCTGGCCCGGCAGTTTGTACGAGGCGAGTCGCCCAAGTTCCCAGGTCAGTCGGGCATTCTCGGCGAAATAGGCGTCGGCGAGGGTTGCACCGTAATCCTCGGCCTGTTTGTCCATGGCAAGACCGGCCCGGATCATCTCCAGTTTGGCATCTTCGCTCATCCCACTGAACAGACTAAAGATCGTGTCATAGGGTTCGAGCGCCCGGATCGGAATGCCCTTTCCCTCAGCGCGATCAATGATGCGCGCATCTAGTCCCTTTTCGCCGGAATTGACCTCTTCTATCGCGCAGGGCGGGATGCCGAGCATCATGGATACATACCAGGGCTGCATCTTTGCCACGAGGAAACCCGGAATTCCGCGGGCGTTCATCGCGACGTTGAGTGCCTGCCAATCCGCCTCGGGCAATTGTTCGGGCAGGGTCGGGCCCTCGGTCCGGAACAGCAGTGCCGGATTGCTCGTCATGTCGGATTTGAGGCGAGTCTCTTCTTCCGGCCCTGCCTCAACCAGAACGACTGACGCCCCGTCGATATCAGCGGCCATCCGTTCGAAGACCGCGTCATGGCGCGGGTCGTCGAGGTGGTAGGTGCCGACAAGCCGGACACTCTCTTCGCCACGGCTGGCAAGCCAGGAATTGCCACGCGCGTAGGGCAGGTCGGCCACGCGTGCCTCGATCGCCGCCCGGTCTTCCGGCGGCATGGTTGGCAAGAGGCTGGTGCCAGCGCATTCGGCATGGATGGCGGAGCCTGAAAAGATCAGCAGGAAGCAGAGAATGGCGATTATTGTCATGTGTTTGTCGCTTTGCTCGGATCAATGGCCTGTGTTCGGGCATCTTTGCACGGCGCCTGCGGCAAAGCCATGTCGATGGGGTGGAAATTTTACGCAAGGCAGGAGTTGACTCGGGGGCGGGCGGGTCCTAACTACGCTCCGTTAGCACTCACGTGAGGCGAGTGCTAATCCTGTTCAAACCTGGAACCCATAGGGAGAGTTACCAGATGGCATTCAAACCGCTTCATGACCGCGTGCTGGTCAAGCGCGTGGAGAGCGACGAGAAGACCAAGGGCGGTCTGATCATCCCCGACAGCGCGAAAGAAAAACCGGCCGAGGGCGAAGTTGTCGCCGTTGGCGAAGGCGCGCGCAAGGATTCGGGCGAACTGATCGCACCGTCGGTGAAGGCCGGCGACCGCATCCTTTTCGGCAAGTGGTCGGGCACGGAAGTGACCATCGACGGCGCCGAAATGCTGATCATGAAGGAAAGCGACATCCTCGGCGTCATCGCCTGAGATCGTCCCTGACCTCAACTTCCATTCAGACAACCAGGAGCAAGCAAAATGGCTGCTAAGGACGTCAAGTTCAACACCGATGCCCGCGACCGTATGCTCAAAGGCGTCAACATCCTCGCCGACGCGGTGAAGGTGACGCTGGGCCCGAAAGGCCGCAACGTCGTGATCGACAAATCCTTCGGTGCGCCCCGCATCACCAAGGACGGCGTGACCGTCGCCAAGGAAATCGAGCTTTCCGACAAGTTCGAGAATATGGGCGCCCAGATGGTGAAGGAAGTCGCTTCCCGCACCAATGACGAAGCCGGTGACGGCACCACCACCGCCACGGTTCTGGCCCAGGCCATCGTCAAGGAAGGCATGAAATCGGTTGCCGCAGGTATGAACCCGATGGATCTCAAGCGCGGTATCGACCTGGCCACCGCCAAGGTCGTCGAGGCGATCAAGGCTGCGGCCCGTCCGGTTTCGGACTCGGCTGAAGTCGCGCAGGTCGGCACCATCTCGGCCAACGGCGAAGCCGAAATCGGCCGCCAGATCGCCGACGCGATGCAGAAGGTCGGCAACGAGGGTGTCATCACCGTCGAAGAGAACAAGGGCCTTGAGACCGACACCGAAGTCGTCGAAGGCATGCAGTTCGACCGCGGCTACCTCTCGCCCTATTTCGTGACCAACCCGGACAAGATGATTGCAGACCTCGAAGACTGCATGATCCTTCTCCACGAAAAGAAGCTGTCCTCGCTCCAGCCGATGGTTCCGCTTCTGGAATCGGTCATCCAGTCGCAGAAGCCGCTGCTGATCATCGCCGAAGACGTCGAAGGAGAGGCTCTGGCAACGCTCGTCGTCAACAAGCTGCGCGGTGGCCTGAAGATCGCTGCCGTCAAGGCGCCGGGCTTCGGCGACCGCCGCAAGGCCATGCTGCAGGACATCGCGATCCTGACCGGCGGTCAGGTGATTTCGGAAGACCTCGGCATGAAGCTTGAAAATGTCGGCATCGACATGCTCGGCACCGCCAAGAAGGTCTCGATCTCGAAGGACAACACCACCATCGTCGATGGCGCTGGTGAAAAGGCCGAGATCGAAGCGCGCGTCGCCCAGATCCGCACTCAGATCGAGGAAACCACCTCTGACTACGACCGCGAAAAGCTGCAGGAACGTGTTGCCAAGCTCGCCGGTGGCGTCGCTGTCATCCGCGTCGGCGGCATGACCGAGGTCGAAGTGAAAGAGCGCAAGGACCGCGTCGATGACGCGCTGAACGCGACCCGTGCCGCGGTTCAGGAAGGCGTGATCGTCGGTGGCGGCGTGGCGCTCGTTCAGGCGGCGAAATCGCTCGACGGCCTCAAGGGTGCCAACTCCGACCAGGAAGCCGGTATCGCGATCATCCGCCGCGCGCTCGAAGCGCCGCTGCGTCAGATCGCCGAGAATGCCGGTGTGGACGGCGCGGTTGTCGCGGGCAAGATCCGCGAGTCGAAGGACAAGAACTTCGGCTTCAACGCCCAGACCGAAGAATATGGCGACATGTTCAAGTTCGGCGTGATCGACCCGGCCAAGGTGACCCGGACCGCGCTTGAGGATGCCTCCTCGATCGCCGGCCTCCTGATCACCACCGAAGCCATGGTCGCCGACAAGCCGGAGCCGAAAGGCGCTGGTGGCGGCATGCCCGACATGGGCGGCATGGGCGGCATGGGCGGCATGATGTAATCATCGCCCCAAGGCGAGTACACGGAAAGGGCCGCGCGAGCGGCCCTTTCTTTTTGGGCACGGGCCGTAAGCAGCTACAGCAGCCAAGCAGGCCCGGTCGGGCATAGGTCGATTCGTTCATTCCCAAGGTGAATCCACACCGATAGCGCGAATGCACCAAGAAACGCGCCAACGCCCAAGGCTTGCCGAATGGCCGGGTTGCGCAGCAGAACTTCCGCCCATGGCAGAAGCGCCCAACACGCATAGCGCGAGCCATGTCCGCACTGCGACTTTTCACACGATTTCCGCTAGACTTGGGCGGCTTGCGGCGCCCGCCCGTGGGACGCCGCTGAACTCACCGAAATGGTCAAGCGCCGTATCAAGGGGGGTAAGCCAAATGACCAAGACATCACTGAAAAACCGCGCCGGAGACAGGATTGCTCAGGACAAGATCGACGCCTTTGCCGGGCAGGTGCGCGGCGCTCTGGTTCAGCCCGGCGACGATACCTACGACAAGGACCGGAAAATCTGGAACGCGCTGATTGATCGCCACCCGGGCGCGATCTTGCGCTGTGTCGGAGCGGCCGACGTCATTGCCGCCGTGAATTTCGCGCGTGAGAACGACATCCTCGTTTCCGTCAGGGGCGGGGGGCATAATGTCGGTGGTCGTGCGCTGTGCGACGATGGTCTGGTGATTGACCTATCAGGCATGCGGGGCGTTCATGTCGATCCAGAAAGCAGGCGGGTGCGCGTTCAGGGGGGTGCGACGCTCGGGGATGTTGACCGCGAAACACATCTCCACGGGCTCGCAGTGCCGCTTGGCATCGTCTCGCAGACCGGTGTCGGCGGGCTGACCACCGGGGGCGGTTTCGGCTGGCTCGCGCGCAAGTACGGAACCGCAGGCGATAACGTGGTCGAGGCTGACGTTGTCACCGCCGATGGTGCGTTTCACCGCGTGAGCGCGGCGAAAGACCCGGATCTCTTCTGGGCCATTCGGGGCGGCGGCGGAAACTTCGGCGTGGTGACGTCCTTCCTATATCAGGCCCATCCCGTGTCGATGATCTATGGCGGCCTGATCGCCTATCCACGCGACGACGCGGCCCGAGTCCTGCGCGGTTATCGCGACTTCCTTAAGACGGCACCCGAGGAACTGACCATTTACGCCGCGCTTCTTTGGGGGCCCGATGGCACACCGCTGACGGCGATGGTACCCGGCTGGATCGGAAAGAACCCGGAAGATGGCGAGCGCGCGGTCAAGCCCTTGACGGAACTTGGCGGAATGCTCCTTGCCGACCTGCACGTCATGCCCTTCCCGGCGCTTCAGTCCATGCTCGATGCGGCCTACGTGCCGGGGTCCCGCAACTACTGGAAATCGGCCTATCTGAATGACCTCACCGACGACGCGATCGACACCATCGTGAAGCAGTCCAAAGGTATGACAGTGCCGGGGTCGGCCATGCTGATCGAGCGTTTCGGCGGCGAGGTGAAGCGCAAACCGGCGGACGCCACGGCCTTTGCGCAACGCGGGTCCGATTACCTGCTTGCGATCCTGCCGATGTGGCCTGACGCCGAACAGGACGCTGAGCAGATTGCCTGGGCGCGCAAGGCTGCCGATGCGATGGCGCCTTACGCTTCGGGTGGTGCCTATCTGAACTATATCCCCGAAGGCGACGAGGATGTGGTGCAGAACTCGTTCGGCGCCAACCTGCCGCGATTGCGCGAACTGAAGAAGAAATACGATCCGGCAAACTTCTTCCGCCTCAATCCCAATATCGCTCCCGCGGCATAGCAAGGAAGATAAGGCTGGCGCCGGGCGGCCCGGGCGCTTAGCCATAGGCCATGCGCCTCTTCCTGCTGACCGCCCTGACGATGATTGCCTTCGCGGCGAATTCGGTCCTGAACCGGATGGCGGTGGGGCCGGGCCTGATCGACCCGATCTGGTTCGCCGTCATCCGGCTCCTGGCTGGGGCGGTGATGCTTGCGGTGTTGATCGTGGCGCGTCGGGTTGCCGGCGGCCGGGCGCTCTGGCCGGAGCGGAGCGGTCGTGTAGCCGGGGCCTTGTCGCTTCTCCTTTATCTCTTCGGCTTCTCGCTGGCCTATGGCGCGCTCGATGCCGGGACCGGGGCGCTGATCCTTTTCGGGATGGTGCAGGTGACGATGTTCGTCGGCGCGCTGGTCGCACGGGAAAGAGTTCCGCTGCGGCGTTGGATCGGTGCCGGGCTGGCTTTTCTCGGCCTGCTTTATCTTCTCGCCCCCGGATCGGGTGCCAATGCCAGCCTAGTACATTCGGGGCTGATGGCGGCTGCGGGGATAGGCTGGGGGCTCTATTCGCTCTCGGCGCGTGGATCAAACGATCCGCTGGGCGCGACGGCGTGGAATTTTCTTCTCGCGGTGCCGGTGGCCCTTGCCCTGATGCCGGTCCTGGCTGTCGGCACCGCCGCGACCAGCTTCAATGGTATCGTCCTGGCGATCATCTCCGGCGCGATTACGTCAGGGCTCGGTTATGCGCTCTGGTATCGCGTACTGCCCTTACTTGGTGCCACGCGCGGGGCGGTGGCGCAACTGACCGTGCCCGTGATCGCGCTACTGGGCGGCATCGTTTTTCTGGATGAGGTTCTGACCCTGCGTTTCGCGATCTCAGCGATGATGGTGCTGGGTGGGGTCGCCATTGCAGCGCGTAAGGCATAGCGCAGTTTCGACGAATGCAGCCGACCAGACATGGCGCTGTCACACGTTGCGATAACGCAGCCTATGCCACGATCACTTCCAGCGGATCGTATTCTGCAGGACCAACCGGACCAAAGGCGATGCGCGGCAGGCTGTCGGGTTTCAACCGGATCGAGGCTATTTCGGCGGGGGCGAAGAAGCGGCGGGTATGGACGACGCGCGACGGATCGGACCAGCCCGGGTCGATCTGACCGCTGATCACATTGCACCGGAAAAAGAGGTCAACCTGGTGGAAGCCGGTGCGCGGATCGTGGAATTCATTGACCAGCGCAAGAGGGCCGACAGCAACCGTCAGTCCGCATTCCTCATGAACCTCGCGGACCAGATTCTCGGGCAGCGAACTGCCCGGTTCCACCCCGCCGCCCGGTGCGCACCACAGGTCGGAGCGCCGCCCGGCATAGGCGTTGACGAGCAGAAGTCGGCCCTCATGCAGAATGATGGCGCGGGTGGCGAGGCGGGGCGAACGAGGTTTCATCCGGCGGAGAGTGACGCCACGTCGGCTTTGGGGCAAGGCCTCTCGCATCAGGCGCGGCGATTTCCTATGTCTGGGGCATGTGGAGATACCTCATTCTCGCCTGTCTGACCCTCGTCCCGCATGTCGCGCGGGCCGATTGCGTGGTTCTGTTGCATGGGCTTGCCCGCAGCGATACCTCGCTTGCGGTGATGGAGGGTGCGTTGGGCCGGGCCGGATATCGGGTGATCAATGTCGATTACCCCTCGACCGAGGCGCCGATCGAAACACTTGTAGAGGCTTATGTCGGCCCGGCGGTGGCGGAATGCGGCTCTGGGCGGATTCATTTTGTGACCCATTCGATGGGCGGCATTCTGGTCCGGGCCTGGCTGGCGGACCACCGGCCCGGCGATATGGGACGCGTGGTAATGATGGCGCCGCCCAATCACGGGTCCGAACTGGTTGACACGTTCGGTGATCTCGGCCCCTTCCAATGGATCAACGGGCCGGCGGGGCTGGAACTGGGCACCGGGCCTGCAAGCGTACCCAATGCGCTTCCGGCGGTTCAGTTCGACCTGGGAGTGATTGCCGGGAACACTTCGCTGAACCCGATCTATTCGGCGCTGATCGCGGGGGAGGATGATGGCAAGGTCAGCGTCGACAGCACGCGCATCGGCGGCATGAACGACCATATTGTCCTGCCGGTCACACATACGTTCATGATGAACAATCCGATGGTGATCGCCGAGGTTCTGGAATTTCTGGCGAACGGCCGATTCGATCACGACCTGACCTATCTGGAAGCGGCGGAACGGCTGATCGAATAGAGCGTTTCGGGCTCAGCCAGCGATCCGGTTCACATGGCCCATCTTGCGGCCCGGTCGCGCCTCGGCCTTGCCGTAGAGATGGATTGCGGCGTTCCGCTCCTGCGCGATGTCTGGGATGCGGTCGATGTCGTTCCCAATCAGGTTTTCCATAACGACGTCCGAATGCCGCGACCCGTCGCCGAGCGGCCAGCCTGCGATCGCCCGGATGTGTTGTTCGAACTGATCGACAGCGCAGCCGTTCTGCGTCCAGTGCCCGGAATTGTGCACACGGGGCGCGATCTCGTTCACGATCAGGCCCTTCGGGGTGACGAAAAGCTCAACCCCCATCACGCCGACATAGTTGAGCGCGTTGAGGATTTTCGCGGAGAGCAGCACCGCATCGGTGCGCTGGGCCTCAGTTAGGCGGGCAGGCACCGTGGTTGTCCTGAGGATGCCGCCCTCATGCACGTTCTCGCCCGGATCGAAGGCCGCGACCTCACCCGACAAGTTGCGGGCAGCGATGACCGAAACTTCATGCGAGAACGCGACGAAGCCTTCGAGGATCGCAGAGGCACCCTGCATGTCTGCCAGGGCCGTATCGGCATCGGCGACCGATTTCAGCCGCGCTTGCCCTTTGCCGTCATAGCCGAGCCGCCGTGTCTTCAGGATTGCGGGCGCACCGATTTCGTCGAGCGCCTCGGCAAGATCGGTGGCGTCATCGACGGCGGCATAGGGCGCGGTGGCCAGACCGAGGTCGCGCAGGAAGCTCTTTTCGATCAGCCGGTCCTGACTGACCGACAGCGCACGGCGGTTCGGGTGGATCGGGCAGACCGCCTCGATCGCGTCGAGCGCCGTGGTCGGGATATTCTCGAACTCGTAGGTGACAATGGCGACCGACTTGGCGAAAGCTTCAAGCGCAGTGAGGTCTTCATAAGGCGCGGTCGTCACCGCATGGGCCACATCGGCCGCGGGCGGGTTGGCCATCGGCTCGTAGATATGGGTCTTGTAGCCAAGCCGCGCGGCCGCGACCGACAACATGCGGCCCAGCTGACCGCCGCCAAGAATGCCGATGACGGAACCGGCGGGAAGCGTCTTAGTCATCTTTGGGCTCGTCCGGGATGGAGGCGGAAAGGGCGTCGCGCCACGCGTCAAGGCGCTGCGCAAGGCCGGGATCGTTCAGCGCGAGGATGCCCGCAGCCATGAGCCCGGCATTCGCCGCGCCCGACGCTCCGATGGCCATGGTGGCCACCGGATAGCCTTTTGGCATCTGGACGATGGAATAAAGACTATCGACGCCCGAAAGCGCCTTGGTCTGAACCGGCACGCCGATCACCGGCACGCGGGTCTTCGACGCCATCATGCCGGGAAGATGCGCGGCCCCGCCTGCGCCTGCGATGATCACCTGCAGCCCACGCTCGACGGCTGATTTGCCGTAGGCCCAGAGCCGGTCGGGCGTACGGTGGGCCGAGACGATCTTCGTCTCGTAGGTGACACCGAGTTCATCAAGAACCGATGCTGCCTCCTTCATCGTGGGCCAGTCGGACTGCGACCCCATGATGATGCCGACCTTCACACTCATGCCACGTCCCTCACCCCGGAATGGAGCGCGCAATATAACGGCGGGTGAAGGCGGGGCAAGGCCGTGCGCCGCGCTATCCAAAAAAACCCGGCGATGTTGCGGACGGCAAAAGCATTTATGCCCGTCGCGCAGCTCATTGCAGCGCTGAGATCCTTGTCAGTCGGATGTGGCGGCCAGTGCCGGCGGCCTGATTTCCCGCAAAAGTTTTTCCGCCATCGCTTGCTGGTAGTCCTCGAAATCCTGCGTCGCCATCGCGAAGGCCCCGGGGCCGTAAATGACGTCACTTCTGAAATATCGCCAGAGCAGGGGCCGCTTCTTGCCGCCGACCACGAGCGCGTTCACGGTGACCGGGCCGGGAGGGGCGGTCGACAGGAACTCGCGCGGTGTCATGCCGTCATTGCTGTAACCGTCGCTGGAGATGTCGATGACGGAGCGGGCGCAGCCGGGACCATCGGCGAGCAGTTCATACGCGAATTCGAGCGCGGAACCGGTTCCGGTATGCTTTCCGCGCCCCCCCCGGTCGTGCAGCTCGAGTGTCGCGGCGAAGGTGTCGATATCTTTGCGCTCCCTAAGGACCGACCACTCGGCGACCATCGCCTGATGGCTCTGTCCGCTCCATTCGAACGCGGTGATCACAACGCGGTTCCGGTCCTCGAGAATGGCCGATTGAACGGCAGGATGCCGCAACGCGTTGGCCGTACCTTCGAATTCGAGGGTAAATTCCGTGGTATCCATACTTTTCGAGACGTCGAGTGCAATAACCAGCGCTAGATCGCAGCCGTCGTCGAACCCGCTGGCAAGGCCCGGGCCCGCAAGCAGGACCACGACACTGAGGGCAAGGCTTGGACGTTGGAAGTTCATGGCTTTCCCCCCTTCCACGACGAAGGAAAAGACGTGCCACAATCCTTGCACGGTACACGCATCAGGTAATCGCGACATCGTCTCTGTTCGCGGATACCGGGCAGTATACCATGATTAAGCAAAATTGCGGATGCCAGGCAGCGCGGATGCCACCGCGCCCTGCATCTCGACACAGTGTCAGCGGGTCACGCGATGATGTCGGGCGTCAGGATATCTTCGATCCGCGCGATCTGGTCCTTGAGCGCGAGCTTCTGTTTTTTGAGCCGTTTCAACGTAAGCTGGTCAGCGCGGCCAGAGGTCTCCATCACATGGATCGCCTCATCGAGGTCACGGTGTTCGCGGCGGAGAACCTCGAGCTTGACGCGCAGAACCTCCGTATTGTCCATCTCCATCCGGGCGTTCATCAGGTCCCTGTTGTTATGAGTCGTGGTGCTGCACGCCGCGAAGATAGCAATTCCCCGTGATGGCGGGAAGCTTTTCACGCCTGACCGCCTTGCCGCTGCCCGATTCCATATCCATATTCCTTCCAAGGGTTGCCGCTGGCCGGGGCCCTCATGATGTGTCGCTTAATCCAAGGACATGCCCGAGATGACGAAACTGACCTTTGCCGCGCACCCCTTCCTTCTGGGCTTCGACGAATTGGAGCGTCTGGTGGAGCGGACTGCCAAATCCGGCAATGACGGCTATCCTCCGTTCAATATCGAGCAATCCTCGGAAAACGGGTTCCGCATCACGCTGGCCGTGGCCGGGTTCCGCGAGGCCGATATCGCGATCACCGTCGAGGACCGGCAACTGATGATCCGCGGCCGTCAGGCCGATGAGGTGGATGAGGGGCGTGTGTTCCTTCATCGCGGCATTGCCGCCCGCGCCTTCCAGCGCAGTTTCGTGCTGGCCGATGGCGTGGAAGTGGCCGGTGCGGTGCTGGAAAACGGACTTCTGCATGTCGATCTGACCCGGGCTGTGCCGGAAAAGATCGTCCAGACGATCCGGATCACGAAAGGGTAAGGAGAACGGGCATGGATACTAAATATGATTTCGGGCCGGAGGCAGGTGAACGCATCGTCTATGTGCGCGAGGTGACAGTAGCTGACCTGCCGGAGGACATTCGTGCGCAGGCTGCGGGGCTGGAAACGCTCTATGCCGTCCACGACGCGGATGGCGAGCGGCTGGCGCTCGTCAAGGACCGCAAGATGGCCTTCATCCTGGCAAGGCAGAATGACATGGCCCCTGTCAGCGTTCACTAGGCATCCGCAACCGGGGTTGCATTTATCTGCGACGGAAAATCTTCCCTGATCCGTGAAGTAAGGGCTGCCGCACTGGCGGTGGATTCGGAATGGATGAGGGCAAGATGAGCAAGGTTACAGGCTACAGCCGAACACAGATCGCACTTCACTGGGGCGTTCTGGCATTGATGATCGTCAGCTATGTCAGCGAGGACGCAATGAGCGCGGCCTGGCGCGCGTTCAATCGCGGGCAGGAGGTAACGCCGGGCGCACACACCGTACATGTCATCGCCGGGGGTCTGATTCTGGTTCTGGCGGTCATGCGGCTTCTCACCAGATGGCGCCGTGGCGCACCGGCGGCACCGGAGGCCGGTTATCCGCTGATGAAGCCCGCCGCTGCGGTGACGCATTGGGCGCTCTATGCGTTGATGCTTGTGATACCCCTGACGGGCATTGCCGCATGGTTCGGCGGCATCCGCGATGCGGGTGAGGTGCACGAGGTGCTTTTCAACGTGCTCCTCTTGCTCGTGGGGCTGCATGTTGTGGGTGCGCTTTACCACCAGTTCGTGCTGAAGGACGGCCTGATGGAGCGAATGCGCAAGCCGCTCTGACGTCCTTCGCCAGATCCCCAAACGAAAGGGCCCCGGATTTCCGGGGCCCTTTTTTGATTTCTGGAAGATCGAGGATCAGGCCCGGATCAGCCCCATGCTTTCCAGCTTCAGGATCACCTGATGCGCGCAGTTGTCGACATCTACATTCTCGGTTTCGACCTTAAGCTCAGGATTCTTCGGTTCCTCGTAAGGGTCCGAGATGCCGGTGAACTCCTTGATCTTGCCTTCGCGCGCGAGCTTGTAGAGCCCCTTGCGGTCGCGCCGTTCGCATTCCTCAAGGCTCGTCGCGACATGAACCTCGACGAACGCGCCGTAGGCCTCGATCATCTCGCGCACCGCGCGGCGGGTGGCCGTGTAGGGCGCGATCGGGGCGCAGATGGCGATGCCGCCGTTCTTGGTGATCTCGGACGCGACATAGCCGATGCGCTTGATGTTGATGTCGCGGTGTTCCTTGCTGAAGCCCAGTTCTGACGACAGGTGTTTGCGCACCACATCGCCATCGAGAAGCGTTGTCGGGCGGCCGCCCATCTCCATCAATTTGACCATCAGCGCGTTGGCGATGGTCGACTTGCCCGAGCCCGAAAGCCCGGTGAAGAAGACGGTGAAGCCCTGCTTGGCGCGGGGCGGCGAGGTGCGGCGCAGTTCCTGTACAACCTCGGGGAAGGAGAACCATTCGGGGATCTCCAGCCCCTCGCGCAGACGACGCCGCAGTTCGGTTCCCGAGATGTCCAGAACGGTCGAACCTTCCGGAACTTCGTCGACGGGGAAATACTGCGCCTTTTCCTGCACATAGACCATTTGTTTGAAATCGACCATTTCGATGCCGATCTCTTCCTGATGCTGGCGCACCAGTTCCTGCGCGGCATAGGGATCGTAGAAATCCTTGCCTTCGGAGTTCTTGCCCGGCCCCGCATGGTCGCGGCCGATGATCATATGTGTCAGGCCGTGGTTCTTGCGGATGATCGCGTGCCAAAGCGCCTCGCGCGGGCCGCCCATGCGCATGGCGAGGTTCAGAAGCGAGAGATGCGTGGTCGAGGTCGGATACTGGTCCAGCACCGCTTCATAGCAGCGCACGCGGGTGAAGTGATCCACGTCGCCCGGCTTCGTCATGCCGACGACGGGATGGATCAGAAGGTTCGCCTGCGCTTCCTTGGCGGCGCGGAAGGTCAGTTCCTGGTGCGCGCGGTGCAGGGGGTTACGGGTCTGGAACGCGACGATCTTGCGCCAGCCGAGTTTGCGGAAATGGGCGCGAAGCTCGTTCGGCGTGTCGCGACGGGCTTTGAAATCGTAGTGCACGGGCTGCTGGATGCCGGTCACCGGGCCGCCGAGATAGACCTTGCCGGCGGTGTTGTGCAGGTAGTTGACCGCAGGATGGGCGATGTCGTCAGCGCCAAAGACCTTTTCGGCCTCGACGCTCTTGTTCGGCACCCATTTGTCGGTGACCGACAGAATGGCGAGGATGACGCCCTCCGCATCGCGTAGCGCGATGTCCTGACCCGGCTCCACCTTGGCCGCGAAGTCCTCGGAGACGTCGAGCGTGACCGGCATCGGCCAGAGCGAACCGTCGGACAGGCGCATATTGTTCAGAACGCCGTCATAGTCGGCTTCGGTCATGAAGCCCTTGAGCGGGTAGAAGCCGCCGTTCATCAGCAGTTCCAGATCGCAGACCTGGCGCTGGGTGAGGTCCCACGAGGGCAGGGCGCCCGCTTCGTGCTTCAGCTTCTGGGCGCTGTCGTAGGAGACATAAAGCTCCGGGATCGGGGCAAGATTGGATTGCATCAAAGGGGTCCTTTTCTTGAGATGGAGAAGGCCGCTCTCCGTGCCGGTCAGTTCGGCATGAAGCGCGTCATATTCGGCGAGTTTGCGGGCGAGGAACCGGTCGGTCAGGCGGGCCTTGGTCGCGGCGCCCTTCGTTGTCAGTTCATAGGTGAAGCGCTGGCGGCGGTCGGGGCCGTTGCGGTCGGCGACACGGATATATCCGGCCTCGGTCGCGGCGCGCAGATGGGTGTTGAGCGTGCCGAGGCTGACGCCAAGCGCATCCGCCGTCGCGCGCTGCGACGCGTCGGGCCGCTGGTCAAGCTGACGCAGCAGGCGGAAGAGCTGATCGTCTTCCGAAGGGGATGTGGCCGTCTGTGGCACCGGGGGCGACTCAATTTATGTTCAGCGCTGAACGAATCTCATATCGGTCCGGGAAATGAAAGGAAAAACCACCTTTTGGGGTGGCAGCGATAATCAGTGACCCTGATGCCACAGCATTGATGCAGTTGCGGGGCTGATCATCCGGGGGGTGCGACGACAAGATCCGATCGCGACGCTGGCGGTTGCCAGAACCTGCGTTGCTGGCTACCCTCCCCCAAGGCCAACAGAAAAGGGAGGGCTGCGAATGCGATCGATTCATAAGCGGCATCTGACCTATGGCCCTGTTCAAGCCCTGCATGACTGACGTGCAGGGCGGATCGACATAAGGTTTTCAGACCCCGATCTGCCCGGATGGGTGGCCGTTCCCTTTGCGGAAGGCCGCCCGACATTCTCGCCGCGATGACCAGACGGACGGCATCCGGCCCCGGCAGAGAAACCCGATATGACGATCCTGACCCTGAAAGACATTGGCGTAACGCTTGGCGCGCCGCTTTTCACCGATCTTTCCCTGACGCTGAGCCCGGGCGACCGCCTCGGCCTTGTCGCCGCGAACGGGCGGGGCAAATCCACGCTTCTGCGCATCATCGCCGGAGAAGCCGAACCGACGACCGGAGACGTGACCCGGTCGCGCGGCCTTCGCATCGGCCATCTGGTGCAGGAGATTCCCGAAAGGCTCATGCCCTTTCCGTTCCGCGCAGCCGTGCTTGACGCCCTGTCGCCGGATCAGGCCGAAAACGAAAGCTGGCGGGTGGATATTGTGCTCGACGATCTCTCGGTGCCCGGTGAACTGCGCGACCGGCCACTTACTGCTCTGTCCGGCGGCTGGCGCCGGATGGCGATGCTGACGCGGGTTTGGGTGACGGAGCCCGATTGCCTGCTGCTCGACGAGCCGACGAACCACCTCGATTTGGAACGGATTGCGGGGCTGGAGGCGTTCCTGACCGGCTTGCCGCGCAACTTCCCCCTGATCGTCGCCAGCCACGACCGCGCGTTTTTGGACCGTGTCACCAACCGCACCTTGTTTCTGCGCCCCGAGGCTTCCCGCGATTTCGCGCTGCCCTATTCTCGTGCACGGGCGGCGGTGGATGAGGCCGATGCTGCCGATGCCCGCCGCTTCGGCAATGAGATGCAGAAGGCCGCGGGCCTGCGCCGTCAGGCGGCGAAGCTGAAGAATATCGGCATCAATTCCGGCTCGGATCTCCTGACGGTGAAGACCAAGCAACTGAGCGAGCGGGCTGAAAGGATCGAGGCGACCGCCCGGCCTGCGCATCGCGAAGGCTCGGCGGGGGACATAAGGCTGGACGCGACGCGCAGCCATGCCCGCGCGCTGGTGACGCTGGAGGATGCCGGTGTGACCGCGCCCGACGGCCGTATGCTCTTCCGCACCGGCAGGAAATGGATCGTGCCGGGCGACCGGGTCGTCCTTCTGGGGGCGAATGGCGCGGGCAAGAGCCGGGCTTTGGCCCTGATCGCTGCGGCGATATCGGCGGGAGGGGCCGAGGGTTTGCGCATCGCGGCCTCGGTTGTGCCGGGTATCTTCGATCAGGGGCTCACGGGGCTGAACGGGGCCGACACTCCGTTTGAACTCATCGCCGGGAACTACGGCCAGTCGGACCAGACTGTGCGGGGTTTGCTGGCAGGCGTCGGGATCGCCATCGCGGCGCAGGACCGCCCGGCGCGGAACCTCTCGGGCGGGCAGCGGGCACGGCTTGCGATGCTGATCCTGCGGCTGATCCGCCCGAACCTCTATTTGCTTGATGAGCCGACCAACCATCTCGATATCGAGGGGCAGGAGGCGCTGGAGCGCGAGTTGATGGCCGAGGATGTCAGCGCGCTTATCGTCTCGCATGACCGCGCCTTCATCCGCGCCACCGGCACAAGGTTCTGGCGGATCGGTAAGGGGCGGCTGGACGAGGTGGATGACCCCGAGGCGTTCTTTGCCGGGATGGAGGGGGGCGGAGGCGGATAAGCTATTCCGCCGCCTCGACCTCTTTCTCGGCGTCCTGCTCGGCCAGCCAGCGTTCAGCATCAAGCGCGGCCATGCAGCCCATGCCGGCCGATGTGACGGCCTGCCGATAGACATGGTCGGTCAGGTCCCCGGCCGCAAAGACGCCGGAGATGGAGGTTTCGGTTGAACCCGGTTTGACCTTCACATAGGCGCCGTGATGCAGGTCCAACTGGTCTTTCACCAGTTCGGAAGACGGCGCGTGGCCGATGGCGACGAAGAAGCCGTCGCAGGGCACGACCTGCGTTTCGCCGGTCTGGACATGCTTGACCTTTACACCGGTGACGCCGAGCGGTGCCTCGGTGCCCAGCACTTCCTCGACCGTGTGGAACCACAGTGTCTCGATCTTCGGGTTCTTGAAGAGGCGGTCCTGAAGGATCTTTTCCGACCGAAGCTCGTCACGGCGGTGGATCAGCGTGACCTTGGAGGCGAAGTTGGTCAGGAACAATGCCTCTTCCACAGCGGTATTGCCGCCGCCGATGACGACCACTTCCTTGCCGCGATAGAAGAAGCCGTCGCAGGTTGCGCAGGCCGAGACGCCGAAGCCCTTGAACTTCTCTTCCGACGGCAGGCCCAGCCATTTCGCTTGCGCGCCGGTGGCGAGGATCACCGCATCGGCGGTATAGGTCGTGCCGCTGTCGCCCTGCGCGGTGAAGGGCCGTTTCGACAGGTCGAGCGCGGAGATATGGTCCGAGATCACCTCGGCTCCCATTGCCTTGGCATGGGCTTCCATCCGCACCATTAGGTCGGGACCCTGAACCTCGGTGTCGCCGGGCCAGTTCTCGACCTCGGTCGTGATGGTCAACTGGCCGCCGGGCTGGATGCCCTGCACCAGAAGTGGGTTCAGCATCGCGCGTGAGGCATAGACGGAAGCGGTGTAGCCTGCGGGGCCGGAACCGATGATCAGAACTTTCGTATGTCGTGCCGCGCCCATCGCCATTCCTTTCCGCAAGTGTCGAAGGCCATATAATCAGCATTGCCGAGCGGGAAAACCCCCGCTTGGGATTGGGCGGCTTCACAAGGGCAGGGTGTAAAAATCTTTTGAAGATTTTTACCAAGAAAATTTGAATTTTCTTGGCAGCGGAGACGGGGAGTTGCGAAAATAATTGCGCGTAGACGAAATATTATTGCGCATCCAGCCGCCCGAAGGTAAGTTCCGCAAAAATCCGAGGAGCATATTACCGATGGGCGCCAATCGTCTTGACGAGATCGACCGCAAGATCCTGGCCGAGTTGCAGGATGACGGGCGCATGACCAATGTCGAACTGGCCCGCCGCGTCGGGATTTCGGCCCCGCCCTGCCTGCGCCGGGTGCGGACGCTGGAAGAGGCGGGCTATATCCGCGGCTACCACGCCGATGTCAATCCGCGCGAACTGGGTTTCGAGGTTCAGGTCTTCGCCATGGTGGGGCTCCACAGCCAGGCCGAGGTCGATCTGTCGGCCTTCGAGCAGCGCTGCCGGAACTGGCCGTTTGTCCGCGAATGCCACATGCTGAACGGCGAGATCGACTTCATCCTGAAATGCGTGGCACCTGATCTGTCGTCATTTCAGACCTTTCTGACCGAGGAACTGACCTCCGCCCCGAATGTGGCCAGCGTCAAGACATCGCTCGTGATCCGCTGCGCCAAGGACAAGCCCGGCGTACCGTTTGACGTGCTGGAAGAAAGGCTCGGGCGCAGCGCCTGAGACCGATGATCGGTCCCCGGCACCGCGCCCGGAGGCTGCCGGTCCGGTTTCGCCCTAACCGACCAGGGCTGCCTCGACCTCTTTGGCAGTCATCCGCGGATGCGCCATCGCACCGAAGCCGCTGAAACCCTGCAAATGCGGGAACAGCGACAGGAAGCGCTGGGACAGTTCCACGCCGAACCGGTTCTGAAGCTCGGGGCCCGGGTGATAGCTTTCGATATCGAGCCCGGCGGCGCGGATCGAACCCTGCCGTTCAAGCATGATGTGATAGACCGGCACCGGGGTGACCGGCGTAACCTCGATGATGCTGACACCATCGACAAAGGTCGTCGCCGGGGCGTAGGAGCCGCTGAGATGGGCCTGATCGGGATTCTGGTCGCCGCGCACGAGAAGGCGCGCCGAGGGGCCGAGGACGACATCGGGCATCGGCCGTCCGACACCGAACGCATCGGCGGTCACCCGGATCATCCGGCCGGAGGACATTCCCGGCATCGCATGTGCCGGGAACAGCGTCATCGAGCCGATCCAGGTGATGGTTTCGCAGCGGCCTTCAGCGGTGATCGCCACCATACCCGGTACGAGGTCTTCGACGGCGACCGGCCCTTCGGTCGTCGCGATGACCGTTCCGCGGGCAAGTGCCGAGAACGCGGTCTCGAACTCCGCGATCGCGGGTGCGAGGCGGATAACACTTTCAATATTGCCATCGGCATCGAGATACGACACCTCGTATCGCCGCGTCATCGGCGCGCCGGTTGGCGCGGCCTTGCGGGGTTTGGGCGTGATTGAAGGAACAATTTGACTATGGTTTTTCGAAGGAGGTGTAACATCCGCCGAAAAACGGGCGGGGAACTGGGCATACGACACTAAAGCAGCCTTTCAGCACTATAGATCTGCGGGGCCCCCACCCCGAATGCAGATTTATGACCTTCACGTTAATCTGGCATTTATCAAAAAGTCAAAACGGTCAGCAGACTGGACCGGACTGGCAGTGCAATTCCCGATCACGCCAGTGCTTTGTTGCACCTGCCGGGACGAGTGTCACCATTCAGGAAATAGATTGGGTCCGATCCGCACAACAATGCGCGAATCGGTGACGCTCGACGCGGTGTTCCGTCCTGTCGAGTGTCTGGAAATAATCTGAAAGGGTTTTGCTGGCCCGACGGGACTATCCGGGGCGGTTTTCCCTCGCCCATGGAAATGCAAACTCGGGGCTTGCGCTCTCAAGGAGAATTCGTTTCATCCAGCGGGGTTTCTGCATCATCTTTTTTTGTCCTTGCCTCTGGTTTCGGCCTCTTTCGGGCCATGGATACGGGCCAGGATCTCTGCCCGCGCTACTACTCTAACCAGCAATGCGGCGCGGGTAGGGCAGTTCAGGTTGTATTTGATCTGCAGAACGTCACGCGCGCACAGGCTAAAATTAATCATTTTCAAAGGCTTGCGATGGGGTTTGCGGCAGCCGACGCGAATTGTGGCTTTTCCGTGGCGGTTCGGTGCTCTCTCTATAGCCGAATTGCGGAAATCAAGCGCCCGTAATCGGCTTCGTGCAGGTGGACCGAGCGGCGGTAGGAGAAGAACCGGTCAGGATCGCTGTAGGTGCAGTGGCCGGTCCACTCGGCACGGCGGATGCCTGCCTTGCGCAGCCGGTACAGCCCGAAACCGGGCAAATCGAAGAGGGCCCGGTCACCCCTGCCGCTGGAAAAGAAACGCGATAGTGCGGGGTCTTCAGTCAGGAACTCCTCGACGAATTCGGGGCCAACCTCATAGGCTTTCTGGCTGATTGACGGGCCGATCACCGCAACCGTGTCGCCGCGCCGCGCGCCAAGTGCGACCATCGCGTCGAGTGTTGCCTCCAGTACGCCTGACAGAGCGCCGCGCCATCCCGCATGGGCGGCGCCGATGACGCCTGCATTGTGATCTGCAAACAGCACTGGCTGGCAATCGGCGGTCAGCACCGTAAGCGCCAATCCAGGTTCGGCCGTCACCAGCGCATCGGCCCGCATCGGCGCGGTCAGTGGCCCGGTCACGGTCACGACATCGGCCGAGTGTACCTGGTGGACGCCGATCATCGACCCGGTCGAAATACCCAGCGCCTGTGCCACGCGCTCGCGATTGATGGCGACCGCCTCTGTCTGGTCCGAGGATCCGTGGCCGCAGTTCAACCCGGCAAAGATGCCCGACGACGCGCCGCCCTTGCGGGTGAAAAATCCATGCCGGAACGGCGCCAGCGCGTCATGGGTCAGAATGTCCAAGGTCATCGACATCAGGCAAGGTCCAATCCGGGAGGCGGCGCGCTGCCCCTCGGGTGGCAGGCGATGGCCTTGAACAACTGTCCCATTTCCTCGGGATGGGTCAAGCGCCGATGCGCGGCGATGTGGCTTTCCAGTTTTTCACCCGCGAGGTTCCGGGCAAGCGCCTGCGCCCGTGCCGTGATGCCGAGCCGTTCGAGGAATACACCCTGCGGGGTCATTGCCGTTGCCCTTGTCGCATCCGTCGCGAAGGCGTCCGCAAGCGACTGAAAATCGACATGCGCCGTCAGATCGGCGAGACCCGGTTCCGCAAAGGGATCGACCGGCTGGTGATCCTTCAGCGCCTGGAACGTATCGCCGAGTGAGCGCCAGTCGCCGTAATCGACGATCAGCGCGACGCCGCCATGTGCAGCGATGCGGCTGGCGATCTCTCCGGCAATGGCAGGCAGGGCAGGGCAGTGTTCGACGATATCCCCGGGCTTCGTGTCATGTGTGCGGTGGGCCAGAAGTGCCGCCGGTGCAGGAGGGGCAAGGCCCGGCACCAGCCTGTCGTTTTTCAGACCGACCTGCCGCTCTGCCCATCCCTCGATGCGGCGTTCGAACTGTCGTATCGGCAGCGCGTCGAAAAATTCGTTGGCAACAAGGTAGAGCGGCCCGTCGGGCAGTGTGGCAATGCTGTCATGCCAGTGCGGGGTATGGCCCTTCAGCGTCTCGGCCTGTTTCGCACGAAGCGCAGGCGATGCTTCGACCAGATGCACATTCGCGGCATCGGCCATGCCGGGCACCGCTCGGATCGTCCGCAGGATATCGGCCATCAGAGTGCCGCGCCCGGGGCCGATCTCGGCCAAGAGGAAGGGGGCGGGCCGCCCCTGATCCATCCAGCATTGGGCAAGGCAGAGGCCGAGCATTTCGCCGAACATCTGGCTGATCTCCGGCGCGGTGGTGAAGTCGCCTGCCGCGCCGAGGGGATCACGGGTCGCGTAATAACCGTGATCGGGGTTCAGGAGGCATTCGGCCATGTAATCCGACAGGCTCATCGGCCCCTCGGCGGCGATCCGTGCCGCGATGATCCGCCCAAGCGGCGTCACGCCCGCGCCCGACGCCAGAGCCACACCCCGACCACGATCATCGGCAATGACAGGAGCTGCCCCATCGACAGGCCGAAACCGCCCGCCTGCACCGCATATCCCATCGGGTTGTCCGGCGTGATGAACTGGGCATCTGCCTGTCGCACGAATTCAACGGCGAACCGCGAAAGCCCATAGCCGATCAGGAACATGCCGGTGATCAGACCGGGCGTTTTCAGTGCGCCGCGCCGGTAAAGGATGAACAGGACAAGGCCCAGAAGCAGCCCCTCCAGCCCCGCCTCGTAAAGCTGGCTCGGATGGCGGGCGCAGTCGCCGACGGGGATGCCCGCACAGGTCTGCGCCGTTTCGCCCGGAAAGATCACGCCCCAGGGCAGATCGGTCGGCCGCCCCCAAAGCTCGGCATTCACGAAATTGGCAATCCGTCCGAAGAAGAGGCCGATAGGTGCCACCAACGCCAGCGCATCGGCGAGTTGAAGGCGCGGCACGTCGTGGCGACGGCAGAACCAGAGTCCGGCGACAACGACGCCGAGAAACCCACCGTGAAAGGCCATGCCGCCCTGCCAGATCTGGATGATCTCACCCGGATTGGCGAGGAAATAACCGCGGTTATAGACGAAGACATAGACCAGCCGCCCGCCCAGAATCACGCCGAGAATGATTGCGGTCAGCAGGTCGTCGATACGTTCGGGCGCGGTTGGAGCGGTGTCGTTCGGCCACAGCTTGGGGCGCCGCATCAGCCCCAGCACGATGCGCCACCCGGCGATGATGCCTGCCAGGTAGGCGAGCGCATACCAGCGCAACGTCAGCGTTATGCCGAACAGGTCGATCGAAAATATGTCGTTCGAAATGTCGGGAAAGGGAATGGCAGCGTGCATGAACGTCTCCTTGCGCCCCTCTCAGAGCGCGCGGCCGCGACGAAGTCAACCTTGAGCTTTCGGACGCGTGCCCGCATATAGTCGACAACACGATTTTGCCTGGCAAGGAGGCACCGATGAGCGGACCGAACAAGTTCCTCGACGACATGTCGAAGCTGATGACCAATGCGATGGGCGTGGCCCAGGGCGCGCGGACCGAGGCCGAGACGGCGATGAAATCCTGGATGGACCGCTGGCTGGCCGACCGCGATTTCGTGACGCGCGAGGAGTTCGACGCCGTCCGCGCCATGGCCCAGAAGGCGCGGGAAGAGAACGAGGCGCTGAAGGCCCGGATCGAGGCGCTGGAGAAGGGCAAGAAGGGCTGACGACGGTCGGCTCGTGCCACACCCGTCACTAGCGCCGGGCGGCTGTCTATCCACAAGATTTTGTGGGAATTAACAAAAAATTGCTTTACAGGCCCTGTGTTCGCCTACACCATATCTGGTAAGGGCGGCGGTAACATCCGCCGTACCTTGAGCGGGCACCTAAGCCTTGCGGGCTGCCATCCACGCAAGGCCACAACCAGAGAGGCCGGGCATGTCATTATCCGAGGACTTCCTGAACACCGAGGACCTGCATCCGATCGACATTGTCGAGACGCTGGCCGAACACCACGAATGGGATTTCGACCGGGTGACCGACGACCAGATCGCCATGGCGGTCGAGGGTCAGTGGCGGACCTATTCCATCACGCTGGCCTGGTCGGGCTATGACGAGACCCTGCGCCTGATCTGCACCTTTGAGATGGACCCGCCGGAGGAAACTATCCCGGCGCTTTATGAAGCTTTGAACCGGGCCAATGACATGGTCTGGTCCGGCGGTTTCACCTTCTGGCGCGAACAGCGACTGATGGTCTGGCGCTATGGGCTCGTGCTCAATGGCGGCCATGTTGCGGGCCCGGAGCAGATCGACCGGCTGATCGGCGAGGCGGTGACCTCTGCCGAACGCTTCTACCCGGCCTTCCAGCTCACCTGTTGGGGCGGTGAGAGCCCCGAGCGCGCCATGGATGTGGCGATGACCCAGGCCTACGGGCGCGCGTAAGGGGCCATCCGGCGGCAGGGGCTTTCCCTCCGCCGCCGGATCGCTAATCTGCCTCCCGCGACAGAGGAGGCCTTCATGACTATGGATGACGTTCGCGACCGGGGGCTCGTGCTTCTGGGCTGCGGCAAGATGGGCTCGGCGATGCTGGCGGGCTGGCTGAAAGGCGGGCTGCCGCCCGGATCGGTCTGGGTGACGGACCCTTATCCCTCGGACTGGCTGAAGGCACAGGGCGTGCATCTGAATGAGGATCTGCCCGCCGCGCCTGCCATTGTGTTGATCGCGGTCAAGCCACAGATGATGACCGAGGCCTTGCCCGGCATCGCGGCTTTGGGTGGCGGGCGGACGCTGTTCCTGTCCGTTGCCGCCGGGACGACCATCGCGACCTACGAGGCGGTGCTGGGCGAGAGAACGCCCATCGTCCGCGCGATGCCCAATACACCCGCCGCCATCGCAAAGGGCATCACTGCGATCACCGGCAATTCCAAGGCGACAGAGGCGCATCTGAAGCTCGCCGAGGCGCTTCTGTCTGCGGTCGGGCAGGTTGTAAGGTTGGAGGGAGAGCATCAGATGGATGCGGTGACGGCGGTTTCAGGTTCCGGCCCCGCCTATGTCTTCCACCTGATTGAAACGCTGGCGGCGGCGGGAGAGGCCGAAGGCCTGCCCGCGCCGCTTGCCCTGAAACTGGCATGCGCGACGGTGGCCGGGGCGGGCGCTCTGGCCGAAGCGGCCGAAGAGGGGCCGGGGCAACTGAGGGTCAACGTGACGTCGCCCGGGGGAACCACTGCCGCGGCCCTCGGCGTGCTGATGGATGAGGCGCGCGGGTTTCCGGCGCTGCTGAAAGAGGCGGTGCATGCGGCGGCCGAACGGGGACGGGAACTGGGCAAATGACGATCAGCTTTGATGACTTCCTGAAGGTCGATATCCGCGTCGGACGAATCACGCGGGCCGAACCTTTCCCCGAGGCGCGCAAACCCGCGATCAGGCTCTGGGTCGATTTCGGGCCCGAAATCGGCGAGCGGAAATCCTCGGCCCAGATCACCCGGCACTACCAGCCAGAGGAGCTGGTGGGACGGCAGGTGCTGGGCGTCGTCAATTTCCCGCCACGCCAGATCGGGCCGGTCATGTCCGAGGTTCTGGTGCTGGGGGTGCCGGATGCGGACGGCGAGGTCGTGCTGATCGGGCCGGGCCACGAGGTGCCGGAGGGCGGGCGGCTTTACTGATTTCGCCCTCGGCTTTGCCTCGGCCGACACGCCGGAGGACGTCCCGTCCCCCGTCCCCCCTGGGGAGTATTTTCGGACAGAAAGTGGGTAACGGGTTCTTAACTCTGTTCGGTGAGTATCCAAATTGCGGTACAGGCGGGAGCGCCGTTGACCGCGACAGGAAGTGCAGCCCGTCCCGAAACCGGGGCGGGCTGTCTCACTTTCTGTCCGAGAATACTCCCGCTGGAGGGAACCGAGGGGCTGCGCTTCTGGCGCAGGCACGACAGATGTCTTGGCGCCGTAAGGCGCCTCAATTGGATCAGGTCTGGTCGGAAGCAGGTCGGTCGCCGATCTCTTCCCGCCAGTGCCGCCGACAAAGTGACACATAGGTTTCATTGCCGCCGATCTGCACCTGCGCCCCGTCGCGCATCGCCTTGCCGTCGGAGCCGCGCCTGACGACCATCGTTGCTTTCTTGCCGCAATGGCAGATGGTGCGCACCTCGCGCATCTCGTCTGCGAGTGCCAGCAGGGCCGCCGAGCCGGGAAAAAGCTCGCCGCGGAAATCGACGCGAAGTCCGTAACACATGACCGGAACGCCGAGATCGTCGACCGCGCGGGCCAGTTGCCAGACCTGTTCCTTGGTCAGGAACTGCGCCTCGTCGAGGAAGATGCAGTCGACCTGCCCCTGACCGAGCCGCGCGGCGATCGTGGCGAAGAGGTGGGTTTTGGTGTCATAGGTATCGGCCGCCTCGCCGATGCCGATGCGGCTGGCGATCCGGCCCGCGCCCGCCCGGTCGTCGAGCCGCGCGGTCAGAAGATAGGTGACCATGCCGCGTTCGCGGTAGTTGTGCGATGCCTGCAGAAGCAGCGTCGACTTGCCGGCGTTCATTGTCGAGTAGTGAAAGTAGAGCTTGGCCATGTCGCCTCATAGCGTCGCCCGCACCAAGCGCGCAAGGCAGTACCGGGGAAGCCCACCCAAGGCTTCCCCGGCCCGGCCGGTAACCCGAACGCAATGTGCCATCGTGGCCGGCCTTGGCCCCACGACGCATCCTACTCATGACCAAAAAAGGCTCGCCGCGCGGCTGCCGGTTTCCCGGCTCTGGCCCTCCCACCTGCCAGAAGCGCGACGAACCCCCACCAAAAACCGACGTCGGGTCGCCGGAAACTCATACCCATCCCCAAACACGGGACGCTTTAGAAATGACAAATCGGGGCGGGGGGATTAATGGGAATGACAGGGTTGATTTCCCCCTCTGATGCGAAAACGCTGAGGAAGAGGGTATGTGGTAGGGAGTTTGGTCTTGTCCGGGACGGTCGGCAGCTACTTGAAGAAACACACCGAGGCACTGGTGAAGGATGTCGGCATCGAGGCCGCGGCCGAACTCTGCGGCAAGTCGAAGGCAACGCTCGGGCGCTATTACTCGGCCGATGCCGACCATGCCGATAGGTTCATGCCGATAGATGTTGTCGCGGCACTGGAAGGGGCTTCGCGGTTTCCGCATGTGACGGCGGCCTTGGCCGATCTGCGCGGGATAACGCTGTCCTATGACGAGGATCGTCGCAACGCCAAAGCCGGGGGCATCAATTCCGATGTCGTGGCGCTTTCCCAGCGGTTCGCGATGCTGATGGGCGAATACAACCAGTCGATCGAAGACGGTAAGATCTCGATCAACGAGGCCAAGCGCCTTCTGGCAGAGACGCTCGCGATCCAGAAAGTGCTGATCGACATGAAGCTGAGCCTCGAGCAGGAGGCCGGCTGAACCGGCCTCCCCTTAGACTCAAGCCGCCTTGGTGCGCTTCGGGCGACGCGAAGGGCGGCGGGCCGGGCGTTTCGGCTGGCCTTCCGGGCGCTGTTTCTGCCCATGGGCGGCACCGCGACCCTGACGCTGGCCCTGCTTGGCCTTGGCGTCCTTGGCGGCGGCATTCGCCTCGGCCCCTGAAGGTGCGGTGCCGCCGATGACCGGGATCGCGGCTTTCATCACCTTTTCGATCGCCTTCAGATCGTTGAATTCGGCCGGGGCGCAGAAGGCCACGGCGCGGCCCGCCTTGCCCGCCCGCGCGGTGCGGCCGATGCGGTGGACATAGTTGTCGGGCACGTTCGGCAGGTCATAGTTGTAGACATGGCGCACGTCGGGAATGTCGATGCCACGCGCGGCGACATCGGTCGCGACCAGCACCTTGATCTTGCCGTCGCGGAAGGCCTGCAGGGTCCGTTCGCGCTGACCCTGGCTCTTGTTGCCATGGATCGCGCCGACATTGTGGCCCCAGCTTTCCAGCAATTTCATGAGCTTGTCTGAGCCGTGCTTGGTCCGGCCGAAGACCAGCGCCAGTTCGGAAGGGTGCTGGACGAGGTAGTCGTCGAGAAGCTTCGCCTTGTCGCCCTGATTGACGAAATGCACACCCTGCTCGATCTTCTCTGCCGCCTTGCCGGGGGGGGAGACCTGCACCCGGATCGGGTTGGTCAGGTAGCTTGCGGCAATCTCGTCCATCAGTTTCGGCATCGTCGCCGAGAAGAGCATGGTCTGACGTTCCGTCGGCAACAGCTTCGCAATCTTGCGCAGGGCGTGGATGAAACCAATGTCGAGCATCTGGTCGGCCTCGTCCAGCACCAGATAACGAACTTCGTTCAGTTTCACGGCCTTGCGGTCAAGAAGGTCGATCAGACGACCCGGGGTTGCGACCAGAATATCAATGCCGGAAGACAGCCTTTGGGCCTGTGCGTTGGGGCTTGCCCCGCCGACGACGCGGAAGCTGCGGACGGGGGTGCCTGCGGTAAATTTCTGAAGGTTTTCAGTGATTTGCGTGGCCAGTTCGCGCGTCGGCGCAAGGATCAGGGCGCGGCAGGTCTTGGGGTTGGGGCGGCGGCCGATTTCCAGCAGTTTCGTCACGATCGGCAGGCCGAAGGCGGCGGTTTTGCCGGTGCCGGTCTGGGCAAGGCCCATCACGTCGCGGCCGTCGAGGGCAGCGGGGATCGCGCGGGTCTGGATCGGCGTCGGCTCGGTCAGGCCGATCTGGGAGAGGTTGGCGACGACACGTTTGTCGATGCCGAGTTCTTCGAAGTAATTCAATGTCTTATCCTGTGGGTTCGGCCCCATCAATGGGCCGGAAAAGTCGGGTCACGCCGGGCGCGTTCGGGCGCGGCGTGGGCATCAGCGGGGTGCGGTTCGACGCGAACCGCAGGACCCCTGGCGTGACATGGGAACCGGTATCCGGGCCTCTGCCCCCATTATCGGGGAACGGCTGCTCACGCGGCAGCGGGCCGGTCGGACGGGGGGCAGATGAGGTATTTCGGACTATAAGTCAAGCGTCTGCAACGCGTCGGCATCCTGTCGGCAAAACGTATGGCAAAGGCGCACGCCCCGTTCAGCTTTTGGTGAGCCTGTCTGGAACTCCACCCGCGCCGCTTTTATGCTGGGCGGAACGCGAAACGGGACATGAGGCGGGAATGAGACTCTGGGCAAGCTTACTGGCGCTGATCGTGCTGCTTGCGGCCTGCGCCAAAGCGCCGGAGGTGGCGAGCCGCGATCAGGTTGCGGACCTCGCGGCTGGCATCCGCGCATTGGGGCCGGGGGTCGATCCGGAGGAGGCCGCGCGGGCCGCCGAGATTGCCTATTCCTGGTCGGCGCATCTGGCGCGGGAATATGAGATCGTTGACCCGCCTTTGGTCCACAACACCAAGGTCAATATGGGGCTGAAGCCACGCGGGCTCTGCTGGCACTGGGCCGAGGATATGGAAAAGCGGCTGAAGCAGGAGAACTTCCAGACATTGGAAGTGCAGCGCGCCATCGCCACGCCGGAATTCCTTGGCATCGACCATTCGACGGCTTTGGTCAGCCTGCCAGGGGGCACGATCTATGACGGCATGGTGCTGGACCCCTGGCGGAACGGCGGCAAGCTCTTCTGGTCGCCGACCGTGGCCGACACCCGCTACAACTGGCGCCCTCAGGCCGAGGTCCATGCCGAGAAGCGGCGCGAGATGGTGGCACGGGGCGAGATTGCGGTTGGGGGGTGATATTGCGTTATATACAATGTTACGCTATATATGACGCATGCGACTTGTCCTCGATACCAATGTCATCGTCGCGGGCACTCGCAGCCGGACGGGGGCGAGCAATCCGCTTCTGATCGCCGGATTCCGGGGCGGCTTTCGCTGGTGCTGTTCGGTGCCGCTCTTCTATGAATATGAAGACGTGCTGAACCGGGCCGAGTTCCTGCTGGAGACCGGGATCACGCGGAATGAGATCGGGGCGTTCCTGACCGACATTGCGGGGACGGTCACGCCGGTCGACCTGCATTTCCTCTGGCGACCGCAACTGCGCGACCCTGGAGATGAGATGGTGCTGGAAACGGCGGTCAACGCGCGGGCCGTCGCCATCGTGACGCATAATGCGCGGGATTTCGGGGCGGCGCCGGGCCGGTTCGGGATCGAAGTCCTGAGCCCGGCGGAGGCCTTGAGAAGGATCGTGACATGACCGCACCGAAAGCACGGGTATCGCTGAACCTGCCGCAATCGCTGAAAGCGGCGGCGGAGGATTTCGCGATGCGCGAAGGCGTATCGCTGAACCAGTTCATCGCGCTGGCCTTGGCCGAGAAAGTCGGTGCGGCGCGGGCGGCGGATTTCTTCACCGAACGTGGTCAGGGCGCGGATGCGGCACGCGCCGTGGCTTGGCTGGAGGGACGGCCGGGGTAAGTCGGTAAAAGTAGATGATCCGGTGGGTTCGCACGGAACCAACCTGTCTCCGGCTTGCTGCTGTCCCTCGGTCGTGCCGCAGCGCAGCGCCCTCTCGCCGGGCTTCAGCCCGTCAATAATGTCCCGCTTGCCGCTCCGCAGGCGGCGCTATATCTCTCGGGCGTTTGAATGCGGGCGGCGGAAGCGGGCCATGCGGTGTTTGTGGATGCTCGCCGTGGCGCTGGCCGGGGCGCTGATGCTGCCGGGTGCGGGCCGTGCCGCCGAGCAGGAATGCCGCGCCAACCTCAACGGTGTCGAGGTGGCGATCCGCTATGACCGCAAGGCCGAGGTCTATTCCTCGTTCCGTGAAAAGCGCCTGACCCGCCGCAAGACCTGCCCCGGTGCGGTGGTGATCGCCTATATGGTGCCGGGCCTGACCGAGGCCGAACGCGCGGTCTTTTGCGCGGTCTATGACAAGAAGAGCGATGAGTACCGCACCGTGGCCGAGGGCAGGCGCGACGCCTATGGCCGCTGCGCCCAGCCCTCGCGCGCCTGCCGGATCGTCAATGCGACGAAGGACGAGGTGGTGCAGATCGGCTCGGTCGGTGTCGGCGCGATGGCGCGCGGCGTGACGTCGGTGCGCGATCAGGCTGGGGTGCTGGTGCTGACCGGGCAGGCGAGCGCGCTGGCGGCACTTCTCACCGAAACCGGCACCGCCGTTGCGGCGACGCTGAATGCGCCGGGCGTGCTGGCCGGGGCGGCGGCGAGTGTGGTCGTGGTCGGCGGGGCGGTCTATGTCTGCCGCTGAGGGCGGGGCGTGACGCGCTGAAACCGGGATGTGCGCTGGCGGCTTCGTGGTAGAGTGCCGATGTCGATATCGGGGGGCCCCTTTCCACCATGACCGCAAGAGACAGGATCGCGGAAGACAACTACGTCGCGACCTTTGCCGGGATGGCCGGGTTGCTGCCCGGCGGGGTCTGTGATGCGCGGGACGGGGCGCTGCATATCTATAGCGGGGCGGAGATTGCGACGTTTAACCCGACGATCCTCTGCGGGCCGGACCTTGATGCCGACCGGGCGCTGGACGCGGCCGTGGCGTTTTATTCCCGCCATGGCTCGCCCCTCTGGACGGTCGCGACGCGGGCGGCGGATGCGCCGGGGGTTGAGCCCGCGCTGCGTGCGCGGGGGTTCAGCGTCGATGAGGAGGTGCCGCATATGGTGCTCGACCGGATTTCGCCGCCGGTCATGCCCGAGGGGCTGGAGGTGGAGCAGGTCACGGATTTCGCCGGGCTGCGATGCCATTTCGAGGTCGTGGCCGAGGCGTTCGGGATTCCGTTCAGCCTGTTCGGGCCCGCCTGCGACCCGGCGTTGCTGGACGATCGGTTCGGTTTCTTTGTCGGCCGGTGGGAGGGCCGCCCGGTCGCAACCTCGCTCTGCGCGGTGTCGGACGGGGCGGGTGTCAGGTGCGCGGGCATCTACAACGTGTGCATTCTGGAGGCGCACCGGGGCCGGGGGCTCGGCTTCGCGATGACCGCCTATGCGGCGGAGGCGGGCCGCAGTGGGCACGGTTGCGAGGTGGCGGCGTTGCAGGCGACGGAAATGGGCTATCCGCTATACGAGCGGATGGGCTACCGGGAGGTCACGTGCTGGCGGATGTGGTCACCGCCGAAGTGAGGGGGTGAGACCGGGTCGGGAACCGTCCAGCAGACCGTTTTCCGGGCGAACGCCCTCCCGTGACGGGTTAGGTAGTTGTGTGAGGGGCTTTCTAAACGTTACGCTGAACTGTACTCACAGTCTGAAAGACAAATACGCAATCGGATAATAAGTATGGACCAAGCTTGGAGTAGAGTTTTGTTTGCCGCAACGTGGTGTGGAACGCTTCTCATATTTTCTATTATTCTCACTTTTTCGAATTTCGACGCCTATGGGGAGGAATTTAATGACCCAGCGGCGCGACTCGCGGAGAGCTTGGAAGGAATGGGGTATTCCCACGTCGAAATTGAGGAATGCCGGGTCAAGTTTTCAAGAAAGCTTGACGTCGCGTGCCCCACAAACAGGGCTATTTCCTATAGAAGAGACTTCAACTTGGCGAACCTTCTTGTCGATGAAATCAGCGAGGTGACGGAGCAACGGAATAACGAAAAAAAATATTATGAATTTCAGATACCTCCTACATCCGAGTACGCGCGGTATACACGAGCGTTAAGCTTTTTCACGACCGAGGTGAAGGTGCGGTATCCACAGATTATCTGGCCATTCATCTTCGACGAAAGCACCAATGAGATTAGTGATTTCTTCTATGAGATATTTCCGAAGGAATCAGATTTGAACTGGTGGGTGTTGGAAACTTGTTTTGGGAAGGCTCCAGATTTTGATATAATTTTCAGAATGTCGTATTCCGACAAGGCAACTCTGGACGAGTTTCGTGGCCGCTTGATTGAATATTCTGATTCTCAGGATTGCGACCGAAACTAGGATAGTTCAGCGCTTATTTTTAAAACAAGCCAATGCCGTTAGTCGATATTCCCGGAGTGCGCAGCTTGTGCGCAGGCGCGTCTCTCCCGACCTTTCGCCGGGGAAACTCTCCACTGGAGAGTTTCCTGATCCGGCTCTCCCGGCCCGATCCTTGCGGATCGTGCGTTCGACGCTGACGACCTTCCACTGGAAGGTCGTCCGGGCGCGTCTCACCCCTGCAGCGTCCTCACGCCGATCCCCTCACCCCGTGCCTTGATCGCCTGCACGGCTGCGACGCTGCCGGCGGCGGTGGTGTAGTAGGGGATCTTGTCGTAGAGAGCGACGGCGCGGATGCTCCGGCTGTCCTCGATCGCCTGCTGCCCCTCGGTCGTGTTGAAGAGAAGCGCGACCTCGCCGTTCTTCAGCCGGTCGACGATGTGCAGCTTACCCTCCTGCCGGCCTTCATAGACCTTGTTGACGGTCTCGGCTGTGATCCCGTTCTCGGCGAGGAAGGACGCGGTGCCACGGGTGGCGATGATGTCGAAGCCCATCGCCACCAGATCGCGGGCGGCGGCGGCCATTTCGGGCGTCTTGTCCATGTCCTTGATCGAGATGAAGACGCGGCCGGTTTCCGGCAGCGTTGTGCCCGCGCCGAGCTGGGCCTTGAGGAAGGCGAGCGGGAAGGTGCGGTCCCAGCCCATGACTTCGCCGGTCGAGCGCATTTCGGGCCCCAAGATCGTATCGACGCCGGGGAAGCGGGCGAAGGGCATGACGGCCTCCTTGACGCTGAACCACGGCATGATCGGATCGGCGAGCGTCATCGGATCGGCGTAGGGCAGGTCGGTATCGGGGCCGACGCCCGCAGGGTAGGGCGCGCGCATCGGGAAGTTCGACATCGGCTCGCCCGCCATGAGCCGCGCGGCGATGGAGGCGATGGCCGAGTCCGTGGCTTTGGCGACGAAGGGCACGGTGCGGCTGGCGCGGGGGTTGACCTCCAGCACATAGATCTCGCCGTTCTTGATCGCGAACTGGACGTTCATCAGGCCCTTGACCTTGAGGGCGATGGCCATGGCCTCAGTCTGGCGCTTGAGTTCCGCGACGGTGTCGGCGGAGAGCGAATGCGGCGGCAGGCAGCAGGCAGAGTCGCCCGAATGCACGCCGGCCTCTTCGATATGTTCCATGATGCCCGCGACATGCACCGTGGTGCCGTCGCAGAGCGCGTCCACGTCCACTTCAATGGCGCCGGAGAGGTAGCTGTCGAGGAGGACGGGGTTCTTGCCCGAGACGTCGACCGCATGGGTGATGTAGCGCTTCAGGTGGTCCATGTCGCGCACGATCTCCATCGCGCGGCCGCCGAGGACGTAGGACGGGCGGATCACGAGGGGGAAGCCGACGCGTTCCGCGATTTCAATGGCTTGCGCGTCGGACGAGGCGATGCCGTTGACCGGTTGCCTGAGGCCGAGGTCGTTCAGGAGTTTCTGGAACCGCTCGCGGTCCTCGGCAAGGTCGATGGCGTCGGGCGTGGTGCCGAGGATCGGGATGCCCTCGGCCTCGAGCGCGTTGGCGAGTTTCAGCGGCGTCTGGCCGCCGAACTGGACGATGACGCCGTGGAGCGTGCCGTTCGACTGCTCGACGCGGAGGATTTCGAGGACGTGTTCGAGGGTCAGCGGTTCGAAATACAGGCGGTCGGAGGTGTCGTAGTCGGTCGACACGGTCTCCGGGTTGCAGTTGATCATGATGGTTTCATAGCCCGCGTCGGTCAGCGCGAAGCAGGCATGGCAGCAGCAATAGTCGAACTCGATCCCCTGGCCGATCCGGTTGGGGCCGCCACCGAGGATGACGACCTTTTTCGCGTCGGTGGGCCGCGCCTCGCATTCCACGTCGCCCATCGCGGGGACCTCATAGGTGGAATACATATAGGGCGTCTGGGCCTCGAACTCCGCGCCGCAGGTGTCGATGCGCTTGAAGACGGCTTTGACATTGGCGGCGAGGCGGGCCTTGCGGACCGCGGCCTCTTCCTTGCCGGTGAGTTTCGCCAGACGGGCATCGGTGAAGCCCATCATCTTGAGCTGCCTGAGGCCGCTTTCATCCGTGGGCAGGCCAGAGGCGCGCACGGCGTCCTCGGCCGTGACGATCTCGCGGATGCGGGCGAGGAACCAGGGGTCGAAGGCCGTGGCGTGCTGGATTTCGTCATCCGTCAGACTGTGGCGCATGGCCTGTGCGATCAGCCGGAGCCGGTCAGGGGTCTGGGCGGAGATGGCCTTGATCACTGCGGCCTTGTCGGGCGCGCCCTCGATCCTGATCTCATCGAACCCGGTCAGGCCGGTTTCCATGCTGGCCAGCGCCTTTTGCAGGGACTCATGGATCGTGCGGCCGATGGACATCGCCTCGCCCACCGATTTCATCGCGGTGGTGAGTTCGGCCTTGCTCCCCGGGAATTTCTCGAACGCGAAGCGCGGGATCTTGGTGACGACATAGTCGATGGTCGGCTCGAACGAGGCGGGCGTGACCTTGGTGATGTCGTTGTCGAGTTCGTCGAGCGTGTAACCGACGGCAAGCTTCGCCGCGATCTTGGCGATGGGGAAGCCGGTTGCCTTGGAGGCGAGCGCCGAGGACCGCGACACGCGCGGGTTCATCTCGATCACGACCATGCGGCCGTCCTTGGGGTTGATCGCCCATTGCACGTTCGACCCGCCGGTTTCCACCCCGATCTCGCGCAGGACGGCGATCGAGCCGTTGCGCATGATCTGGTATTCCTTGTCGGTCAGAGTCAGGGCGGGGGCGACGGTGATCGAGTCGCCGGTATGGACGCCCATCGGATCGACGTTCTCGATGGAGCAGACGATGATCGCGTTGTCCGCCTTGTCGCGGACGACCTCCATCTCGTACTCCTTCCAGCCCAGCAGCGATTCGTCGACGAGGATCTGCGCCATGGGCGAGGCGTCTAGGCCGGAGCGGCAGATCGCCTCATACTCATCCCGGTTATAGGCCACGCCGCCGCCGGTGCCGCCGAGGGTGAAGGCAGGGCGGATGATTGCGGGCAGGCCGATATGTTCCAGGGCTTCCATCGCCTCGGCCACACCCGCGTTCACGTCATACTTGCCGTTCGGCTTTTTCGGCGCGGCGATGATCGTGGCCTTGGGGTTTTCGATGCCAAGCCGGTCCATCGCCTCGCGGAACAATTTGCGGTCTTCTGCCATTTCGATGGCCTGCCGGTTGGCGCCGATCAGTTCCACGTTGAACTTTTCCAACACCCCCATATCGGCGAGCGCCAGCGAGGTATTGAGCCCGGTCTGCCCGCCCATCGTCGGCAAGAGCGCGTCGGGGCGTTCCTTTTCGATGATCTTGGCGACGATTTCAGGGGTGATCGGCTCGATATAGGTGGCGTCGGCCATGCCGGGATCGGTCATGATCGTGGCGGGGTTGGAGTTCACGAGGATGACACGGTAACCTTCCTCGCGCAGCGCCTTGCAGGCCTGGGCACCGGAATAATCGAACTCGCAGGCCTGACCGATGACGATGGGCCCTGCTCCGATGATCATGATCGACTTGATATCGGTTCTTTTCGGCATCGTCCCGGACCCCTCATGCAAATTGTCGGGGGTTATAGACAGAACCGGCCAGCGCGCAACCCCTGTCAGGCGGGTTCTTTCGGCATCCGGCTGGCAGCGGCAAAGAGGGCGGCGAGGACGATTAACCAAACCGTGCACATCAGCCACGTGTAGTGAGCGACTGGCCAGGGCAGAGCGCCGATCTGCGCGAAGACTGGTGTTAACGACGGAACGCCGACAAGTGCGATCAGAGTGATTGCGGTGCGGCGCGGTAGAATGCCGAGGAGGCCCGGCAGAAGCAACATCGGCAGGACGTAGTAGTGCAGCCAGCCAAGAGGTCCGAACAGTGCAAGTATGATAGAGAAAGCAAAAAGGCTGATCGCGCGGCGTGCATCGCCGGGAA
Source organism: Albidovulum litorale (assembly GCF_025751495.1). Classification (GTDB taxonomy): domain Bacteria; phylum Pseudomonadota; class Alphaproteobacteria; order Rhodobacterales; family Rhodobacteraceae; genus Albidovulum; species Albidovulum litorale. The sequence goes on from NZ_JAOWKZ010000005.1 coordinate 247,014, forward strand.
GCCGGTAAAGCACCTGTCCGAACGCGATGGTTATCAAGAGTGCCGTGATCGCAATAGTCGGAGATAACCAGCGGGGAACGGCTGTAAACACGAACTGCGTTGCCTCGGGGTCAATCGGCGGCAGGAGCCCAAGTGCGGACCCGATTGCCAGAGTCGTCGGCAGGATCGAAGTGTTTATCGCGATAAGGTAAGCGACATCCTTGACGAGCGCGAGGCTTTGCAGAAACGCTTGGTGCGCGGGCCAGCCGGAAATTCCGACCGAAATTAGTCCGAGCGCCGCGCCTATGGTGGTGAAATACGCCGCAGCGCGCCATTGGCGGTCAAGAAGGAAGATCAGCACAAGGAAGGCTGGCGTCAATTTGACCGAAGCAGCCACAGCGAGTGCCCCTCCAGCCGTCAGCGGACGACCGTATTGCAGGCGTTCGAATGCGAGAAGGATTAAGAAACCGACGGTGATTGTCGGCTGATTATGCCTTATGGCGAGGTAGGTTTGGACCGACAGCGTGAGTGTCAGGAGACCGATCGCAGTCCAGACCCACCACGGCATGGCGGCGGGCTTGATGAGCCGCCCGGCCAACCAGACCGAGGCGGCAAGGAGCGGGATCTGGATCAGCGCGGCGGCATTGAAAAAGCCTTGCGGGGAAAGAATCTCGGTAAGTGGCGCCGTCAGCACCGCCCAGATCGGCGGGTAGACATAGGCGAAGCTGCTTTCGTCCGCGATGCCCATTGCGGCCATCGCCGGTTGCCAGCTTTCCGCAATGCCGCCGAAGAACGCGGGTGGCGTGTCATAGATCAGCGCGCCCTGACCGGACTGCCAGAGCCAGCCGGCGATGTAGACCGCCGAGAGGTCTTCGGCCCATTGCCCCCATTGCTGCCAAAGGACCGCAACGGTCCAGAACGCCAGAAGCAGCACTGAAATGAGCTTGTCACGGTCATCATCAATGGAAAGCGCGGCGATCCGGGGCGTGCGTTGCGCGGGCTTCGGGGGCATCCGGGTCCTGTCGGGCTGCATCTGGCCCGACGCTAGCTGGCCGGGCGGCGCTTGAAAAGGCCTGACCCGCCCTTGACTTCGACTGCGCCAAAGGGTGTATCGGCGCGGACCACGTTTTCGCCTCTTGAAAGGGGACGCTCATGCACGCCTATCGCAGCCATACCTGCGCCGATCTGAACAAAAGCCATGCCGGTGAGACGGTCCGGCTGTCGGGCTGGGTTCACCGGGTGCGCGATCATGGCGGGGTTCTGTTCATCGACCTGCGCGACCATTACGGGATGACGCAGGTTCTGGCCGACAGCGACAGCCCGGCTTTTGGCGCGATCGAGCGGCTGAAGGCCGAGACGGTTGTGCGCATCGACGGGCGCGTCAAGGCACGGGATTCTGCGCTGGTGAACCCGAAGATCCCGACCGGCGAGATCGAAGTCTATGTGACCGAGTTGGAAGTTCTGGGCCCGGCGGATGAACTGCCTTTGCCGGTCTTCGGCGAGCAGGATTACCCGGAAGAGACGCGCCTGACCTACCGCTTCCTCGACCTGCGCCGGGAAAAGCTGCATCAGAACATGATGCTGCGCGCCCGCGTCATCAAATCGATGCGCGACCGGATGTGGGCGGCAGGCTTCACCGAGTTCCAGACGCCAATCATCACGGCCTCTTCGCCGGAAGGCGCCCGTGACTTCCTCGTGCCGTCGCGGCTGCATCCGGGCAAGTTCTACGCGTTGCCGCAGGCACCGCAGCAGTTCAAGCAGCTGATCATGGTGGCGGGGTTCGACCGTTATTTCCAGATCGCGCCCTGCTTCCGCGACGAAGACCCGCGCGCCGACCGCTCGCCCACCGATTTCTACCAGCTCGACCTTGAGATGTCGTTTGTCGAGCAGGAGGATGTGTTCCAGGCGATCCAGCCAGTCATTCAGGGCATCTTCGAGGAATTCGGCGGCGGCCATAAGGTCGATGCGGTTTGGCCGCGGATTTCTTACGCCGATGCGGCACTCTGGTACGGGACCGACAAGCCGGACCTGAGGAACCCGATCAAGATGCAACGCGTCAGCGAACATTTCGCCGGCTCCGGCTTCGCGATCTTCGCGAAACTGTTGGAAAACGAGGGCACCGAGATCCGCGCCATTCCGGCGCCGGGCGGCGGCAGCCGCAAGTTCTGCGACCGGATGAATGCCTTCGCCCAGAAGGAAGGTCTGCCGGGGATGGGCTATATCTTCTGGCGCGAGGCCGAGGACGGGTCGGGGCTGGAAGCCGCCGGACCGATTGCCAAGAATATCGGACCCGAGCGGACCGAGGCGATCCGCCAGCAGCTGAAGCTGAACAAGGGTGACGCGGTCTTTTTCCTCGGCGGCCGCCCAGATCAGTTCGAGGCGGTCGCGGGCCGCGCGCGGGTGGAGATCGGGCGGGAACTGGGCCTGACCGAAGAAAACGCCTTCCGCTTTGCCTGGATCGTCGATTTCCCGATGTATGAGAAGGATGACGAGGGCCGGATCGATTTCAGCCACAACCCGTTCTCGATGCCGCAGGGCGGGATGGAGGCGCTGTCGGGCGATCCCCTGAAGGTGCTTGGCTATCAATACGACCTAGCCTGCAACGGCTATGAACTGGTGTCCGGCGCGATCCGGAACCACAAGCCCGAGATCATGTTCAAGGCATTTGAACTCGCCGGTTATGGCAAGGACGAGGTCGAGAAGCGTTTCGGCGGCATGGTCAAGGCGTTCAAATACGGCGCGCCCCCGCATGGTGGCTGCGCCGCAGGTGTGGACCGGATCGTCATGCTTCTGGCCGACACCGCGAATATCCGCGAGGTCATCATGTTCCCGATGAACCAGCGCGCCGAGGATCTGATGATGGGCGCGCCGTCGGAGCCGATGAACGAACAGCTTCGCGAATTGCGGCTGAGGGTCATTCCGAAGGAAAGCTGATAGACGCTATCTAATGACGTTACGGTCACTAATCCCGACCACAAGGACGGGGCAGGCTCCTCCCCTTCCAGACGATAACCGGCTTCGAAGCTTGGGTAGACCAGTTGTGCTGGCGCCCATTTTTGTGTGTAACGTTTGAAGTTGGCCTTTGCGCTCAATCTGGACCAAGTCGAGGCCTCTTTTTTGAATGCGCGTACGAAGCTGTGAACTGGAATAAGTTTTTGTCGTATCGAAAATCTCCAGGCTAGGAAAGAATTTTGTAAAATCTGACGAAAGGTCCCGCGTTACGATCACGCCTACTGAGATAATTCCGAGATCAAAGAATTGGCGAATTGCAAGTAGGTCACGGTCATAGGTCTGATCTTTACTATTCCATTCGAAGTCGAGAGATACCCGGTCCGACCAATGATCGATTTTGTGGGCATGCAACTCGTTTCCCGTACGCCATTCAAGGATACTTTCATTTGCCGCCGTCACAGCCCAAATGTATTCCGACTGAAGCGTTACTTCGCTTCGATATCCACAGCGGTCTGCTAGCTTGCCGAATAGCATGGTTGTGGGAGAGCGGTTGCCGCCAGGTCGGCAGATATCGATTAACCTAGTACGATACGTTGTGAGAAGTGCAACGAGGCGTTCAAACTCATGCGGCAGGTTGTAACGGAGTATTGCTGCTGCCCCGTTAAAACTTGTGAACGAATACCTTGTGCATAACTCATTCGGAAAAAGTGATGCAGTCGTGTTCGCGGGGTCAAACAATCGAAGCCTACTCCGCCGCCAAGCCCGAATTGTACGCGTAGGTTTTCCAATCGGGTTTATAATCCGCGTCTGCCTGATTGCCCCACACGGTCCAGCCCTCGCGCACCCCACGCCCGAACAACTCAAGATAGGGCCCCCAAGAACAGCTTTCGATGAGAGCATACTGCTCGTCGGGTTTTCGGGAATGCTCCCGTTTGCGCGTCGATAAAAAATTGACCTGCCGCCGTCCAGGCGACAGTGTTCGGGCGTTTTTTCCTCGCGTTCCGAAAAGGATCACCTCGGTGACGTTACGGAAATAGAAGCCGACCCCGCGTCCGTCTGATCCACCGTCCTTGCGTTCCTTGTGCCAAATCAAGTTCGATTTGTACTCGAATCCCCAAGCGGAGAGCACCCGAAGACCTTCCGGAAGGAGCGCGTTCGGCACCCAAAGATAGCAATGCGCTCTATCTTCTAGGTGATTCCCAACGGGCAGGTCACAGATTTCATCCAGCGTCATCGTTGGATAGCGTGCTAGACGCTTGTGTTCCGGGGCAATCTTTCCGGTCCGATTAGTGAATCGCCAAGGGGGATCGGCCAGTACGCAGCCGAACCGATCATCTTTGAGAAAGTCGCTCAGATCTTGTGTAGCAGAATGTCCCATATCCAACATATTGCGTTTCTCTCATGCGATAAACAACAAGAACAATATAAGAACATTTGTTAACAATCAATGAAGCAGCACTACGTCCTCACGTCATTCCGAAGGAGTGACGAGCCGCCCCGGTCCGGGGCTTTGGCTGTCGCGGATGTTCCATTTCGATCTGAAGCGCAGGTTCAGGTCCGACAGGAAATCCTCGAACACCTTGAGCCGGCGGGGTTTTCGCCGGTGGCGGGGATGCACGATCTGAAGCGTCGGGCCTTCGGGACGGAAGGCGTCGAGGACACTGACAAGGCGGCCTGAGCGGATATCGTCATAGACGAGGTAGCTCGCGATTTGCAGGATACCGCCGCCGCGCCGGGCGGCGGCCACCGCCGCTTCGGGGGATTCGAAGGCGAGGGGGCCCGGCACCGCGATGCGGACATCCTTGCCGTTCTCGCGAAAGCGCCAGATGACGGGGCTGCCGGTTGCGGTAGAAATGGTGCGGATGCAGTCGTGTCCCGCTATGTCAGCCGGGACAATCGGTGTTCCTCGCCGTTCCAGATAAGCCGGTGCGGCAACGGTCATCGCGGGCAAATGGCCCAGAGGCCGGGCAACCACGTCAAGCTCGGCCATCGGGCCGACGACGACCGCAGCATCGAGCCGCAGGCCGACGAAGTCGGGCAGATCCGAGCGCGAGAGGATTTCAAGCTCGATCCCGGGATACTGCGCGATGAAGCCCGGCAGGGCGGGCGCGACGATGAGCCGGGTGATGCCCGGCGGAATCTGCACGCGAAGCAGGCCATGCGGGCTGCGTTCGGCGGCGCCGATCTCTTCCTCAAGCTCGGCAATATCCGCGAGGATGGCGCGGGCGCGTTCGACGTAGTGACTGCCTTCCTCGGTCAGGCGGATCTTTCGCGTCGTGCGCTCCAGAAGCTGGACGCCCATGTGGCGCTCCAGTTCTTTCACGATGCTTGAAGCCGCCCCTCTGGCATAGCCCAATTCATCGCTTGCAGCGGTCAGACTGCCACGCTCGGCCACCCGAATGAAAACGCGCATTGCGCGAATGTGGTCCATGGATTGTCCGAAAATTTCAGAGACTGAAATCGAGTTTGCTCCGTTTTTCGGGAAATGGAAGCCGGATAATCAGACGCCGTTGATCCCGGTCCGCCGGGAATTCCTTCAGGAGACAATCATGAACGCCGAAACGCAATTTGACACCAAGACCAATGTGGCAAAGGACCTTTACTATGCAGTGCATAAGGGTATCCGCCTGGCCAATGCGCGTATGCTCGTCGCGCTGGGTCAGGCGGATGCCACAAACGACGACGAGGTAAGGAAGGTGCTGGACAAGCTGGACGCGCATCTCGATCTGAGCCTGTCGCACCTGACCCATGAGAACCAGAAGATTCACGACGTGGTCGAGGCGCGGCTGCCCGGCGGTTCCGATCATGCCGCCGAGGATCATGACCACCACCTTGTCGGGTTTTCCGAACTGCGTCGCATGGCCAAGGAAGTGGAGCAGGCCGGCAGCGACCGCGCCGCGAAACTGCGTCGGCTTTATCAGCGGTTTTCACTCTTCATGGCAGACGATCTCACGCATATGCATGATGAGGAAACCGAGTTGATGCCGCTGATTGCCACGCATTTCTCGCCGGCAGAGATCGATGCGATCGAACATAGTATCGTGTCGGACATACCACCGACCAAGATGGCGGGTTTTCTCAAGCTGATGCTGGGCGCCGCGTCGCGCTCTGAGCGTCAAGGCATGGTTAGCGGAATGCGTGCGGTGATGCCGCCGGATGCCTTCGCCGGTCTCTTTGCCGCAGTCGTCGGTCCGGACTGGCGGTTCGGCGACTGGGATGCAATGGAGCGGGCGCTGTGCTGACATCATCCTGTGACCGCTGTGTCGCTTGCCCGAGGCGAGCCTCGGGCGAGTGTCCGAGATTACCCGCAGCGCCCGATGATGAAATGGACGATGCAGCGATCTGATGATGGAGCGCATCATGCCGGAAGCGACATGACTTCTCCGTTCACGGTGATTTCCATCGTCGCTGTCTGGTCCGCCAGCCAGTCGCCGAAGGCCAGCAATCTTGGGTCCGCGACCGGCGTCCGGGGCCAGGCGAGATAGGTTCCGTTGACACCCCGGACGGTGGTCGGGTGCAGGCAGATCAGTTGGCCGGTTTCCAGTTCCTTGGCGGCGAACCGCAGATCGACGAGCGCGATGCCTGATCCGCTGACCGTATAGTCGAGAACGACGGCGCGGTTTTCCAGCATGAGCGGCGCGGGCCGGGGCGGATTGCTGAGACCATGCGTGTGGCACCAGCTCTGCCAGTCGCGGTTGGCGCCGCGCGAGACCGCGAAGGCAAGCGTGGCGATTTCTGCCGGGTCGAGCGGCAACTGTCGGTCGGCCAGAAATGCCGGTGCGCAGAGCGGGGCGAGCGTGTCGCGGAAGATCAGCCGCGTGTCGAGGCCGGGCCAGTCGCCCCCGCCGTAGCGCAGACCGGCATCGAAACCGCCGCCGTCCAGATCGGCCAGTCCGGCCTGCAGGTCCAACTCGACCTCCAGTCCCGGATGTGTTGCGTGGAAGTCCGGCAGACGCGGCAGGACGAAGCGGTAACCGAAAGCCGGCACGGCCGAAATCTTCAGATGGCCCTTGGATTTTTCCTCGCGGATGCGTGCGACTGCTTCGGCGATGTCGTCGAGGTTTGCCGCCAGCCGTTCGGCGAGGTCGGCGGCCTCGGGCAGGAGCTCGACCTTGCGCGTCAGGCGGCGGAAGAGCGGGCGGCCAAGATCCTCCTCCAGCGCCTTGATCTGGTGGCTGATCGCGGCGTGGGTGACGTGCAGCTCTTCAGCCGCGTTCTTGAAGCTCAGATGCCGGGCGGCGGCTTCGAAGGCGCGAAGCTGGTTGAGGTTGGGCAGGCGGCGGGTCATGGCGGCCATGCGTTAGTTAAACTAACCGATACTGTGAGAAAGCATCGTTTGTTGTCAATCGCGCTGCGGACTTACCCTGATTGCGAAACGAGGTCCAAGGATGGAGAAAGACGATGAAAGCCCATGAAAACACCACGTTCAGCGCACTTGACCACATGATCCTGTCCGCCGGTGGGCACACGGTTGCGGAACTGGAGCAAGCTACTTTGCGGTCGGTCGAAGCTGCGCCGCTGCGCCGGGTGTGCCGGGTGATTGGTCGCGTGCTTGCGTCTGTCGCAGAATGGTTCACCGCCCGCGCCGAGATCGTGCGGAACGGCTGAGAAACAGGTACGGGGGACGGAGCCAAAGAAAAGCCGCGCGGGGAACCCAGCGCGGCTTTTCGTTCACTTTGGTGGTGACGCCCGCGTCAGAACGCCGATGCGGCGGTCGCGGCGATCGAGAAAGTCAGAGACAAGAGGCCCGCAGTAAAGACCGTCCAATGGACTGCCCGTGTCAGCCGTTCATTCGTCGCGATCCGTACAAGGTTCTTTGTCATTTCCGTCCATCCCCATGGAACTTGGCTGATACCGACTGTCCTTCCGGATCGCGGCGGGAATGGGGCAGGGTCGGGGCATTTCCAGACCGATTTGGCGGCAACCACGTCGGTGCCATGCCGGTCGGCGAAGGGTCAGAACGGTGTGTTCGCGGCAAGCCGGTCGCGCACAAGGCTGTTGATCCGCTTCAATGGGGCGCGCGACGACCGCCCTGCAAGCCGGTCGCGGGCAAGCGCTTCGGCCGCAGCCTGAAGCGGCGCATCATGGGCCGAAAGCGCGATGCCGGAGAGAAACTGCGCCACGTAGTCAAGCCGCGCGCCATCGGCCTCAGGCCCGAGAAGATCGGCGATATGGGCCAGATCGTCGCGCAGGGCCAGCGGGTCAGGCGTGATGCGGTCGCCATCGGCGCCACAGGCCAGAACCGGCCTTGTTTCCGAAGGCAGGACGCCGAGCACCATGGACTGGAAGGCCAGAAGGCTTTCGATCGGCTTGGCGAGAAATCCATCCGCCCCTGCCTCCAGCGCGGCCCCTTCCGCCGTCGTGTCGCCGGACATCGCAAGAAGCGCCGGAACACGGGGAACGTGGTACGCAAGGTCGCGGATCAGGTCGAGCCCGGACCCGTCGGGCAGGCCAAGGTCGATCATGACAACGGTCGGACGGTAGGTGCGCAGATGCCGCCGGGCCGAGCGCAGGCAATCCGCCCGCCGGAGCCTAGCCCCCGACCGCAGGCACATGAGCCGCATCGCCTCGCACGCAAAGCGGCTGTCCTCGACCACCAGAAAGGTCAGACCCTGAAACGGGCGCGCCGGGGTCGGGTGCCGTGTCGCGATGAAATCGGTAAGATCGTCCGCCATCTGCCGCCTCCCATGTCGCGGTGACTGTTCCCGCAGTAAGACAGGCTTTGCCTAACGGGCGGTAAATTGCCGCTATGCCACCCATGGCGGCTTGCCTGACCGCGTTCCGCGTCCCATAAGTCGGCAGGAAAGACTGTCTGACCGGAGACCCCCATGATCGGCCGCCTCAACCACGTTGCCATTGCCGTTCCCGACCTCGATGCCGCCGCCGCGCAATATCGCGATACGCTCGGCGCATCCGTCGGCGCACCGCAGGACGAGCCGGATCACGGTGTCACCGTCATCTTCATCAAATTGCCGAACACCAAGATCGAGCTGCTGTATCCCCTGGGCGAAAACTCCCCCATCGCGGGCTTTCTGGAAAAGAACCCGGCGGGCGGCATCCATCATATCTGTTATGAGGTCGATGACATCCTTGCAGCCCGCGACCGGCTGAAGGCGCAGGGCGCACGGGTGCTGGGAACCGGGGAGCCGAAGATCGGGGCCCATGGCAAGCCGGTCCTTTTCCTGCATCCGAAGGATTTCAACGGCTGTCTGGTGGAACTGGAGCAGGTCTGATGAATCTTACCGGCGGGATCGTCCTCTTTGCGGTCATCTGGTTTCTGGTCTTCTTCATCGCCTTGCAGATCCGGCCGAAAAGCCAGGCCGAGGCGGGCGAGGTGGTGCCCGGCACCCCGGCAGGCGCTCCGGCGCAGGTTCAGATGAAGCGCAAGGTCGTGGCGACGACCATGGTCGCCGTCATCGTCTGGTCGGTGATCGCGAGCGTGGTCCTGTCGGGCGCGGTGACATTGCGCGACATCGACTGGTTCGGGCGGCTGGGTCCCGAGACGACTGCCGAATAGGCTGCCTGACCGCGTCAGCCCTGCTTGCAGAAGAGGTCGTAGAGAACGCCGATGACCTTTTCAGTCCGGGGATCGGACAGCGAATAATAGATCGCCTTGCCGTCACGGCGGGCCGATACAAGCCCCTCGAGGCGCAGCCGGGACAGTTGCTGGCTGACCGCCGCCTGACGCGAGGAGAGGAGCTGTTCCAGTTCGGTCACCGATTTCTCGCCGGTTGACAGATAACACAGGATCATCAGCCGGCCTTCATGGGCCAGAGCTTTCAGAAAGCTCGATGCGGCATCGGCACTCGTCACCATATCCGAGGGCGTCAGGTCGTGGTGACGATCGGTCTTTTCAGCCGTTCTTATGTGATCGAGTTGGTCCAAGGCCATTTCGGTCCTGTATCGTTGGTCGCCATAAATATAAGCGCCGCTTTATCGCGACGCCAGTCTTTCGCCAAGCTGGCATTCGTTTGTGGCAATATGGTGACGTAGGGTCAACAAGGATGACGTAACGTCAATCGTGGTGCAGGAAGTCGCCGTAGCGTCCGCCCCAGAACAAAAGCGGCTCACCCTCGCGCAGGGCGGCGCGCAGGACCCGGCCGACGATGATCGCGTGATCGCCGCCTTCATGCATGGCATGGGCGGCGCAGTCGAACCGCGCGAGGCATTCGGGCAGCAGCGGCAGGCCTTCGGGGGTCTGGCCGAGATCCAGACCCTCGAAACTGCCGCCAGCGCGCGAAAACCGCTGGCAGAGGGAAAGCTGGTCGGCGGCAAGGACATGGATGGAAAAATGTGAGGCGGCGGCAAAGGCCGGGAAGCGCTGCGAATTGCGCGCCGGGCACCAGAGGACGAGCGGCGGGTCGATCGAGACGGAGGTGAAGCTGTTGGCGGTGATCCCGACCGGGCCACGGTCGCCGAGGGTGGTGACGACGGTCACGCCGGTCGCGTAGCGCCCGAGCGCGGCGCGGAAGTCCTCCGGTCGTCCGGAATCCGGTGTGATATGGTCCATGATACGCCCTGTCATTTTCGCCGGGGACGGATCACCCGGCGTCGCGGCGACAGGAAAACCACAATCGGGCGTCGGTGACTACCCGTAACCGCCGCGATGGCGGTCGCCGTCTAGGGAGATCAGGCTTCTTCTTCGCCGGTATCGACCAGCCAGCCACCCGGACCGGCGATGCGATCTGGAAGCGCGAGGATCATGATTTCGCGCAGGACGAGGCAGGCAAAGAGGCTCGCTGCCACTTCATCGAAAGAAATCTGACTAAGGAAACTCATATTACTCTCCGTTGCCCTTGCCGCCAATCTGCCGGGCAATGCGGGCACGAATACGGCGCTGCCGGGGCAATTCGCTGCTTTTATGGCGGCAGCGGTTTCCGGGTGGCGCACGATCACGTCATGGCGGGGATAATTGGTGCGGAGGAGCGACGGGTGGTTGCCCTTTGCCGGCGGCATGCATATGTCGCCCCCATCCACTCACGGCGGCCCGAAGGGGGCGGCGAACGGAGCGTCAGATGGCAAGCACCGCGATCCACTACTTCCGCTGGGCGTTTCTGGTGACCATGGCCGGTCTTGCCGCGGCGTTCTGGTTGGGATGGGGGTACAGCGACAATCTTGGCGGGGCGATAAGCTTTTTCCTGATCGGCGCCGTTCTTGCGGTTCTGGAAATCTCGCTGTCCTTCGACAATGCCATCGTCAATGCCAACAAGCTGAAAGATATGGACCCGGTCTGGCAGCGGCGCTTCCTGACCTGGGGTATCCTGATCGCGGTCTTCGGCATGCGGATCATCTTTCCCTTGCTCATCGTGGTCGTGGCAGCCGGGATCGGACCGGTGGAGGCGGTGAAGCTCGCGGCCCTGCACCCGGACGAATATGCCCGCATCATCGGCTCCGCGCATATTTCGATCGCAGCTTTCGGCGGCACGTTCCTGATGATGGTGGCGCTCAACTACTTCATCGACGAGGGCAAGGAGGTCGACTGGATCCGAACGCTGGAATGCCAACTCCGCCGCTGCGCCTCGGTCCGCGGGCTGGAGATCGCGCTTGTTCTGGCCGTTGTGCTGGTCTTTGCCAGCGTCATGGCGGCCGATGACCGGGCGCGGTTTCTCTTCGCGGCGATCGGCGGGCTTCTAACCTATCTGGCGGTCGAGGTGCTGGGCCATGTGCTTGACGCCCGCCAGCGCACGGTGGGCGTGGCCGCGCAAGGGGGTCTTGGCGCCTTTCTCTACCTTGAAGTGCTTGACGCTTCCTTCAGCTTCGACGGGGTTATCGGTGCCTTCGCGCTGACCCATAACCTCTTTCTGATTGCCATCGGCCTGGGCATCGGGGCGATGTATGTGCGGTCGATGACGATCATGCTGGTCGAACGCCAGACGCTGGCGCATTTCCGCTATCTGGAGCATGGGGCGTTCTATTCGATCCTTGTGCTCAGCGTGATCATGTTCGCCCAGACGCTCTGGCATATTCCGGAACTGGTGACCGGGGTCCTGGGATCGGCTTTCATCGGCATCGCGCTCGTCTCGTCGATCCTTCACAACCGCCGTCAGACCGCGTCCTGACCGTGAGAGCTACCTGTTTCTGATGGATGCTACTCGAGCGTAGACCGAAACGCGTGGCGCGACGCAAACAGAACGGGTCCGCAATCAAGGGCTTTACCGACCTTCAACGGGACCGACAATCGTCCGGCTTGCGTAGTGCGTGGGGCAATGACCGCAAAGGCGTCTGCCCGGATCGGCACGAATTTCGGAGATGAAAGAATTCAGAACCCCGGCAGGGGCAGCGTTTCGCCCAGAAGATAGACGACGACGGGCACCGGTGCGACGGCGAGGGCCACTGTTGCGAAGGTGGCGAGCGGGGAAAATAGCCGGCTCATACCTGCCAGCAGCAGGATGCCACCGCCGCCGCCCAGCACTGAATTGCCCGGCAGGTTGATGAGTAGGGCGAGCAGCACATAGCGTTGCGACCGGACGAGGGGAGACAGAAAGTGTGGCAGGCGGTCGCGGAGTGCCGCCAGCCGCTCCTCGCGGTCAAGCGGCTCCAGTGTCGCGACAAGTGCGGCCGCACGGGCAAGCTTCAGGTCCTCAAGCGCCCGCCGCAGCACCGGATAGGGCAGATACGCGCCCGCCGCGAAGGCAAGCGTCAGGCCGAGGAGCGTCGCCGCCCAGATGAAGGGCGCAATTACCGCGCCTTCGACCATCAACAGCGTCAGGCCCAGTTCCACGCCCGGGACGAAGGGTATCGCGATCAACAGCGCATAGGCCAGTAGAAGCGCGGCAAGAAACCCGATCCCCGCCATCGGATTCGCTTTCAGGGCGGCCCCCTCGGTCATGGTCCAGCCGATCAGCCAATGGGCCAAAAAGACAAGCAGGGCCAGAAGCGCGAGGCGTACGACAATCCGGGCGAAGCGGTCGTTCATTGCCTTTTCCCCGCGCACTCGGCCGGTTCCTTGCCGACATACATGGCGATTGCCCCCGTTCCCGTCCGGGGGAAGAATACGCGCTCTGGCGTCAGCCGCCCAGTGGAATGACAGGTCCGTCCGCCGCCGCCGCGTCGGCCTCGTCATGGGTGACCATCAGAACCGGGATATCCCGGTCGCGGATATGGTCGAATACAAAGCGGCGCAGGTCTGCGCGCAGATCCGGGTCGAGTTTGGAGAAGGGTTCATCGAGGAGGAGCGCGCAAGGTTCAGCCAGAAGCGTCCGCATCAGCGCGGCGCGGGCGCGTTGCCCGCCCGACAAGGTCGCCGGATCGCGGTCGGCGAAACCGGCAAGCCCGGCCTTATCAAGTGCCGTCTCGATGGATGCCCTTCGCATGGCGCGGCCCCGGACATGGGAGGCAAGGCCGAAGGCGAGGTTGTCGCCCACCGACAGGTGCGGGAAAAGCGCCGCATCCTGAAACAGGATGCCGATCCGGCGCGCCTCGGCGGGCAGACGGGTAACATCCTGTCCGTCGAGGATCACCGTGCCAGTGGCGTGGAACCCCCGCGCCAGATGTCCGCCGATGAAGTCCATCAGCGTCGATTTGCCAATGCCCGAGGGGCCGACGATGGTCGTCACCGTACTTGGAGGCACAGTGAGCGTCAGCGGTGCGAACAGGGGCGCCTCCCCGGCGTGAATTGTTACGGAGTTCAATTCCAACCCCCTCATCCCGCGTCTCCTTGTAGCCCGGCGCGGTGGCGGTGAAGGAAGCCGGGCAGGGCCAAAGCCGCCAGATAGGCCGCGAAGGGCAGGACGGCCTGCAAGACCGCATAGACGCCCGTGACACGTCTGTCGGAACCTGAGGAGAGCGTGACCGCCTCGGTCGTCAGCGTCGCGATCCGGCCCGACCCCATGAAGAGCGTGGGCAGGTATTGCGCCACTGACACCGCGAAGCCGATGGCCGCAGCGGTCATCAGCGGACGCAGGAGGATGGGCAGTTTCACCGCGACGAGCCTGCGAACCGGACCGGCCCCCAAAGCCGCGGCGGCGCGGACAAGGCGCGGATCAAGTGCCCGCCACGGGTCGCTGAGCGCGATCATGACATAGGGAAACACGAAGAGTGCCTGTGCCCAGATGACGGTGACCATACCCCCCGACAGGCCCGCCCGGAGGAAAGTCACGTTCAGCCCGTAGAGAAAGGCGATCTGCGGCACCAGAAGCGGCAGATAGATCAGCGCCTCGGCCCAGCCTGCACGGGGCAGGCGGGCGCGGTCTTCGCCTTCGAGCCAGGCCACGGCGAGCGCGACCGACAGCAGTGTCGTGGCCCCGCCGATGACAATCGTGTTGTTCAGCGCCATGCCCCAGCCGCCCGCAGGCTGCATCCAGGCCTTAAGGCTCCAGCTTTCGGGCAGGGCATTGGGGAAGGACCAGCGCCAGGCAAGGGACCAGATCAGAAGCGAGACCAGCGCCAGTGCGCCCAATGCCATCAGTATCAGCACTGCGCCGCCCGCCGCCATCAGTCCGGGCTCGGCCGACACCCCGCGTCCACCGCGCCTTATCCAGATACGGCCGAGGCGGGCGCAAAGCCGTTCGGCGCCGAACCATGCGGCGATGCCCGCGATGACGACACCGCTTTGCAGCAACGCGGCGGCCGAGGCGGGCAGGATGAGCGTGGTATCGGCCGCCAGAAACCAGCGGGTGACCGCAACCGACAAAACCGGTGGATTGGAGCGGCCAAGGATGATCGCCATGTCCACGACCGACAGCGCGAAAGAGAGAACGACGTAAACCGGCAGGCGAATGAGCGGATAAAGCTGCGGCAGGATCACCTTGATCCAGACCACGCCCCGCCCGTAGCCCAAGGCGCGGCCTGCCGACAGGTGCCGCCGGACCGGCAGCTGCGACAGCGCGGCGAGGATCACCAGAAGGAAGAACGGCACTTCCTTCACCAAGAGCCCGAAGATCAGTGCGAGGCCCAACGGGTCATTCACTGTCGCCACATCGGGCGGCAGGTCCCAGCCGGTTGCCCATGGGCTGATCATCCTAGCAATCCAGCCCGATGGCGCGATGAGGAAGGCGAGCCCGATGGCCAGCGCGGCATGTGGCGTCGCCAGGAACGGCGTCAAAAGCCGCGCACCGCCCTTCAGCCCGAACCGGTCATACATTACGGCGGCGAAACCGACCGCGAGCGCCAGCGCCAGTGCGGTGGAGGCGAAGCCGGTCCAGAGCGTCAGTGTCAGGCTGGTGCCAAACCCCGGCAGGGCAAAAAGCCGCCGCCACGAGTCAAGCGACCACTCCACCGCCCCGATGGCCGGAAGGATACCGAAAGCCGCGCGCGTCGTTTCCCACAAACCCGCGAGGATCGGCAACACGAGGCCGCCCGCGACAAGGGCGAGGACAATCAGGCGAAGCTTGCGGCCTTCGGGTGCGGTCATTCGGTGTAGCGCCGCGCCCATTCCTCGGCGATGCGCGTCATCCAGCTTGGATGCGGCTCATTGAGGGTGCGGCCAAGCTCTTCGTTCGTCGGCAGAGCGGGCGACGAGGGCAGCGCCGCGAAGGCCGCCCGCGCCGCGTCATCCAGCTTCGCAGGGTCCAGCACCGAATAGCTGCCCAAGACGGTGATATCCTGTGCCTTGGCCTGCGTGGCGGGGTCCAGCAGGAAGTTCGCCACCACCATCGCGCCTTCCTTGTTGGCGGCGTTGAAGGGGATGGCGACGAAACTGATATTGCCGATGGAGCCGCCTTCGGGCGCGTAGCTGCGCACGGTTTCCGGCAGCAGGCCGCGTTCCACGGCGGCGGCAGCAGCAGCCGGATCAAAGGCCATGGCGAAATCGACCTCGCCGTCATTCAGCATCTGCTGCAGGATACTTTCGTTTTCGGGGAAAGTGCTGCCCTCGCGCCAGAGCGTCGGGCGCAACTCGTCATACCACGCCCAGAGCGGGGCGGTGGCGGTTTCGAAGGCCTCGTCCGTCGCCTCTCCCTGCAGGACCGACGCATCGGGGGTCAGTTCGATCAGCGCCTGCTTGAGAAATGTCGCGCCCATGAAGTTCGACACCGCCGGATGGGTGAAACGGCCGGGACTGGCCGTCGACCAGTCGAGAAGCGCCGCCATCGATTTCGGCGGCTCGGCCACCCGGGCGGAATCATAAGTCAGCACAAACTTTGCCAGCCGCCAGGGGCTCTCATAGCCCTCGGTCGCGATGGTGAAATCGACAACCGCCGCCGACCCCTCGGAAAGGTCGAGGTATTTCGCATTCGGTAGATCGCTCAAGAACGGCCCGAGCAGAAGGCCCTGTTGCTTCATCGACAGGAAATTGGCTCCGTTGATCCAGATCATGTCGACCGAGCCGCCTTCCGTCTGCCCCGCCGCCTTTTCGGCGATGACGCGGGTGACGGCCTCGGCGGTATCGGTCAGCTTTACTTGCTGGATCGTAATCCCGTATTCCGCCTCCAGTTGCCCGCTCGCCCAGGCGATGAAATCGTTGGTGCGCTCATCCCCGCCCCAGGCGTTCCAGTAGACGGTCTGGCCCTTGGCGGCGGCGACGGTGTCGTCCCAGCTGTTGGCAAGGGCCGGAAGGGCGATGCCGGTTGCAAGGGCGGCGAGTAGGGGTAGGCGCATGGATACTCCTGTCGGTCAGTTATGGTCGAAGGCCCGCCAGCCCTGATGCCAGCGGGTCAGGGTGGTCAGCGCGCAGAGCGCGGCGAAGGTCCAGGCAAGCGCCGGGAACGCAGCGGGCCAGAGGCACATGGCGATGAAAAGCCCGATGGTCTCGGTCCCCTCGGTCAGCCCGCCGATATAATAGATACCCTTGGTCGGGTAGGCGTCAGCCGTCCGGCCGGTCTTGGCCGCGATGGAGGCGAAGGCGAGGAAACTAGATCCGGTGCCGACGAAACTGGCGATCAGCACGGCGGCAGGCAGGGCATTGGTGGCGGGATCGGCCAGCGCGAAGCCCAAGGGCACCAGTGCATAAAAGACGAAGTCGAGCGCGATGTCGAGGAAAGCCCCCCGGTCGGTCGGCTGCGTCATCCGCGCCATGATCCCGTCCATCCCGTCGGCAATGCGGTTGGCGAGGATGAGAATGAGCGCGGGCAGATAGGCCCCTAAGGCCAGCGCGCCAATCGCCAGCAGCCCCAGCCCGAATCCGCAAATCGTCACCTGATCGGCACTCACGCCTCGCGTCACCAGCGCGCGGGCGGGCCCGTGGAGAGTGGCGCGGACAAGAGGCAGCAGGTGACGGTCGAGCATTCAGCCCCTCCGCCAGCTATGAAACCGTTCAAGCAGGCTCAGGGTGCGCACATTCACATGCGCCTTGCGCCATTCCCCGGCGGCGTACTTGTTGGCCTCGGCCAGCGTCGGGTAGATGTGGATCGTCGACAGGATCTTGCCGAGCCCGTGGCCATGTTTCATCGCGAAGACGAACTCGGCCATCAGGTCGCCCGCATGTTCGCCCGCGATGGTCACACCAAGGATCGTGTCCTTGCCCGGCGGGGTCAGCACCTTGACGAACCCAACGGCAGAGCCGTCAGCGATGGCGCGGTCAAGATCGTCAATGCCGTAGCGCGTGACCTCGAAAGGAATGCCCTTCTCCTTCGCCTCCTGTTCGTTGAGACCCACCCGCGCCACTTCGGGATCGGTGAAGGTGGCCCAGGGGATCACCCGGTAATCCGCCTTGAACCGCTTGAACTTGCCAAAAAGCGCGTTGACCGATGCAAACCATGCCTGATGCGACGCGGTATGGGTGAATTGGAAAGGTCCTGCGACGTCGCCCGCGGCGAGGATATTGGGATATTTGGTTTCCAGATATTCGTTGGTCTCGATCACCCGGCCGGTCTCGATCCCCAGTTCCTCCAGCCCGTAGCCCTTCAGCCGTGCGGCACGGCCGACGGCGACAAGGATATCGTCGAACTCGATCTTGCGGGTCTGGCCATTCGCCTCGACCTCGATCCATTTCTTATCGCCGGTCTTGCCCAGCGCCACCGCCTTGTGACCGGTCAGCACCGTGACGCCATCGGCCTCCATCGACGCCTTCACGAGGTCCGACACTTCCTCATCCTCGCGGATCAGGATGCGCGGCAACATCTCGATCTGCGTGACCTCTGATCCCAGCCGCGCGAAGCTTTGCGCCAGTTCGCAGCCGATTGGCCCGCCGCCAAGCACAACAAGCCGTTTCGGCGCGGCGTCACGTCCGACCATGTCATCCCAGAGCGTGTCCGAGGTCAGGTGGCCCACCTCATCCAGCCCCGGTAATGGCGGCACGAAAGGTGCGGCACCAGTCGCGAGGATCACGGACCGGGTCGTCAGGCGCTGCGCGGCGCCATCCGCCCCGGTGATCTCCACCGTCCAGGGGTCGATCAGCTTTGCGTGTCCCTGCAGGACCTCGACGCCTAGTCCTTCATAGCGATCGACGCTGTCATGCGGCTCGATGGCCTTGACCACGGCATGGATGCGCTCAAACACCTTGCGAAAGGAAAACTCCGGTGTGGTCGCGGTCAGGCCGTAATGGTCGGCATGGCGCATCTGGTGGGCAAGCTTCGCCGATTTGATCAGAGCTTTCGACGGCACGCAGCCATAGTTCAGGCAATCGCCGCCCATCTTGTGGGACTCAATCAGCGTCACCTTCGCCTTCACCGCCGCCGCGATATAGGCCGAGACGAGGCCCGCCGCGCCCGCGCCGATCACGACGAGATTGCGGTCATAGCGCGCGGGCCGGGTCCAGCCGGCATAGGCGCGGCGGCGCTTGATGAGGCGCAGGACGAATTTCGCGATCCAGGGGAAGATGCCCAGAAGCACGAAAGACAGGATCAAGGGCAGCGACAGGATGCCCGAGAGGCTTTCAAGCTGCGCCAGTTGCGTGCCCGCATTCACGTAGACCGCCGTCCCGGCCAGCATCCCGGCCTGACTGACCAGATAGAAGGTCAGCGCCCTGATCGGGGTGAGGCCCATCAGAAGGTTGATGGCAAAGAACGGGATCGCCGGGATCAGGCGCAGGGTGAAGAGGTAAAAGGCACCGTCGCGCTCCATCCCCTCGTCGATAGTTTGAAGCCGGTTGCCGAGTTTCTCATGCACCCAGTCCGACAGAAGATAGCGCGAGGCGAGAAAGGCCAAGGTCGCCCCGGTGGTCGAGGCGAAGGAGACGAGCAAGAGTCCCCACCAGAAGCCGAAAAGCGCCCCGGCGGCCAGCGTCATCCAGACCGCCAGCGGCAGCGACAGGGCGGTGACCGCGACATAGGCGGCAAAGAAGATCGCGGCGACGGTCAGCGGGTTCTCCGCCATCCGCGCCTCAAGCCCCGTCAGATGGCCGCGCAGCATGTCGAGATCGGGCGGGTTGCGGCCGATCAGGGCGATCAGCACGGCGACCAGAAGGGCAAGCGCGAGGAAGAGGGCGGGTTTTTTCATAGGTGTTCGCCCTTGGTGCAGGGTTCAGGCGAAATCGCCCGGTGGCGGAATTGGCGTTTCGTCATACTGTCCCCGACCTTGTTGCACATGTTTTGCAACGAAGTCTGACCAAAGGCCAAGGACGTTACAAAAATGTCCGCATCTCGTGAACCGGATGTGATTGGGCGGAATGAATGAAAAGGGCGTCCGCAAGTTGCGGACGCCCCGGTCGCGCGTGAGTGGTGTCAGTTCAGGATCGCGCGGATCTGGCCGCCGCGATTGTCGTTGTCGCTGGCGAGGATGCTTTCAATCGCGTTGACCTGCGCGGCCGTAAGGTTGTCGAAATCACCGTTCGGAACGATGCGCTCGGCCTGGGCACGGGCGGGGCCGGTCAGGTCGGCATGGGTGGTCATCGCCATTGCGGAGCTGGCGGAAAGCACGAGCGCGGCGGTAAGAAGAAGGCTTTTCATGGTCTGTCCTTTCGGTGTCTGGTCATGTGTGGGCCGGGAGCGGCCTTGTGACACCAAAATGGGCGGTGTGGCCGGCGAGTTGAAATCACAACCGGGTCGCGAAACCTCACGCGGAGTTTTTCGGATGTTGGCTTGAAAACGGCAGGGTGGACCCGGGTGCATGCCTTGCCCGCAAAACCAAGGCCGCATTTGTTAGAAGCATGTTACCGAGAATGAAACACGGCTCACATCTCTGTGGATCGACCGCTTGGCGGCTGTCGGTTTTGGCGTCCGCACGGCCACTGTGCATCGCCGCACAATATTCCAAAACAACGACGTTCAGCAGTTCGAGGACGACCCTGTATAGCTAAGGTCGCCGCAGCCATCGCCGCCATCGATCAGCGGGGTGGGACAGGCCACCGCAACAAGGGCTGCGGCGTCCGTGATCGTCACGCGCATCCCGTCCACCGAGACGCCGTCCGGGCCCAGAGATTTCAGCGCCCTCGAAAGGTTCTCTGGCGTCATCCCGAGATAGGAGGCCAAGGTCCGCTTCTCCACCGGGAGATCGAAAGCACCACTCCCCCGTGCGTGCCGCAGAAGATAGGCAGCGAGCCGTTCGCGTGACGCGCGCAGTTTCAGATCCTTGGCGTGGCGCACGACGCTGCGGTAACAGCCGGCCAGCTCCCTCACGATCGCCTGGGCAAAGGCCGCGTCGCGGGCGAAGGTGGCGCGCAGGTCGGACCCGGCGATCATCGCGATGCGGGACGGCATCATCGTGCGGGCCGACATCAGATAGGGCGCGTCATTGATGCAGGCGGCGAGAATGAAGGTCGCCACGGGTCGGACGACCGCCATCGTCGTTTCACGACCGTTCCATCCGGCGTAAAGCTCCACCGCGCCCTCGGTCACGATGTGCAGGAAATCGGCCGGCCGGCCTTCCTCGATCAGGGTGACCTGTGGCGGGAAGTTCTGGTGATAGGCGCCACGCATCAGATTGCCGAAATGATCGCCATCCATGTCGCGGAATAGCGGCAGGTCGCGGATCTCTTCGAGGTCGGCGTTACGCATGAATCACCAGGGTCGGATTGAGTTGCTTGACAAATGTTAAGCATAGCGGCGGCAATTGTCGATGTGCGCTAAAATATTTTTCCCGCAGCGCATCCAACAATGCCCAAGGGCTGCCAGAAGAATATCATAAGACGCTGAATTATATAGGTAAATCTCAGAAATTTGACTTGGATCAAGCCCCGTTGCCAACGCCGGTGTTTTTGTGCGCCCAATCGTGGAGGGCCCTCTCCCTCCGCATCTCTTATGGAGGCGACAATGCTGGATGGCTCGCATGTGTCGAAGGGCGATCAAACCCGCGCCCTTGCGCTCAGCACCATTGCGTTCACGGTCTGCTTTGCGGTCTGGACGATCTTTTCCATCATCGGTGTCGCGATCAAGAAGGAACTCGGGTTGACCGAATCCGAGTTCGGCCTTCTGGTCGCCACGCCTATCCTTACTGGCTCTCTTACGCGGTTGATCCTCGGCGTCTGGACTGAGAAATACGGCGGCAAGATCGTGTTCTCGCTGCAGATGATCCTCACCGGTCTCGCGACCTGGGCGCTGACCTTGGCAGACAGCTACATCATGTACCTGATCGCAGCGTTGGGCATCGGCCTTGCCGGCGGGTCCTTCATCATCGGCGTGGCCTACGTCTCGCGCTGGTACGGGCCGGGCAAGCAGGGTACCGCGCTGGGCATCTTCGGCGCCGGCAACGTCGGTGCGGCGGTGACCAAGTTCCTCGCCCCCTTCGTCATGGTGGCCTATGGCTGGCAGGGCGTGGCGCAGGTCTGGGCCGCGGGCATCGCGCTCATGGGCGTGATCTTCTTCATCCTCGCCAAGGACGACCCGATGCTGGTCGAGCGCCGCAAGACCGGCGTCAAGGCGCCGAGCCTGCGTGAGCAGTTCGCGCCGCTGAAGAACCTCCAGGTCTGGCGCTTCTCGCTTTATTATTTCTTCGTCTTCGGCGCCTTCGTGGCGCTGGCGCTGTGGATGCCGCACTACCTGATCGACGTCTATGGCGTCGACGTGAAGACGGCGGGCATGTCGGCGGCGGCCTTCTCGCTCTCGGCGTCGCTTTTCCGCGCTTATGGCGGTCACCTCTCGGACCGCTTCGGCGCCCGTTCGGTCATGTACTGGACCTTCGGCTTCTCGCTGATCTTCCTCTTCATGCTGTCCTACCCGCCCACCGACTACGTCATCCAGGGCAAGGACGGCCCGATCCACTTCACCACGGAAATGAGCCGCTGGCCCTTCGTCGTCACGCTCTTCTGCCTCGGCTTCTTCATGTCGCTCGGCAAGGCCGCGGTCTACAAGCATATTCCGGTCTACTATCCCAAACACGTCGGTGCCGTCGGCGGCCTCGTCGGCATGATCGGCGGCCTTGGCGGCTTCATCCTGCCGATCATGTTTGGGGCGCTCCTCGATCTGACCGGCATATATACGAGCTGCTTCGCTCTTCTCTTCGTTCTCGTCGCCATCGCGCTCGGCTGGATGCACATGTCGATCCGTCAGATGGAACGCGCAGCCCATGGCAAGACGCTCGACGAACTCCCGGGCCTGCCTGAAATGCAGCCCATCCACATTCCTGGAAAGACGGTAATGACCACCCATACACTTGACGACTGGCGTCCCGAGGACAAAGCCTTCTGGGACGAGAAAGGCCGCAAGATCGCGCGCCGCAACCTGTGGCTGTCGATACCGGCCCTCCTATTGGCCTTCTCGGTCTGGATGGTGTGGTCGATGGTCGTCGCACGGCTTCCCGCCATCGGCTTTGACTTCACGCCGGGCCAGCTCTTCTGGCTCGCGGCCCTGCCGGGCCTCTCGGGCGCCACGCTGCGTATCTTCTACAGCTTCATGGTGCCGATCTTCGGCGGAAGGCTCTGGACGACGCTTTCGACGGCCTCGCTCCTCCTGCCTGCTATCGGCATCGGCTATGCTGTGCAGAACCCTGAGACGCCCTACCTCATCTTCATGACGCTGGCGCTTCTCTGCGGGCTTGGCGGCGGCAACTTCGCCTCGTCGATGGCTAACATCGCCTACTTCTTCCCGAAAGCGGAGAAGGGCAACGCGCTGGCGCTGAACGCAGGCCTCGGCAACCTCGGCGTGTCGGTCATGCAGTTCCTTGTGCCGATCGTCATCACCATGGGCGTCTTTGGCGCAATGGGCGGTGCGCCGGTGCAGCTTGCCGACGGCGGCGAACTGTGGATGCAGAACGCAGGCTTCGTCTGGGTGCCGTTCATCATCATCGCGACCATCGCGGCCTGGCTCGGCATGAACGACATCGCCGACGCGAAAGCCTCTTTCCGCGATCAGGCAGTGATCTTCACCCGCTTCCACAACTGGATCATGTGCATCCTCTACACCGGGACCTTCGGCAGCTTCATCGGCTACTCGGCAGGCTTCCCGCTGCTCACCAAGCTCATGTTCCCCGAAGTCAACGCGCTGCAATACGTGTTCCTCGGCCCCCTTGTCGGCGCGCTCTCCCGCGCGGCGACCGGCTGGGTCAGTGACAAGTTCGGTGGCGGCCGTGTGACCTTCTGGACCTTCGCGGGCATGATCATCGCGGTCTTCGGTGTCATCACCTTCCTGCCGTCGGACGGCGTGAGCGGCAGCTTCATGGGCTTCTTCGCCTGCTTCATGGCGCTGTTCATGCTGACCGGTATCGGCAACGCGTCGACCTTCCAGATGATCCCGGCGATCATGGGTCGCGAGATCCCGCGCCTCATGCCGAACCTCGATGCCGCCTCCAGCCGCAAGCAGGCAGAACGCGAAAGCGCCGCGATCATCGCCTTCACCTCGGCAATCGCTGCCTACGGCGCCTTCTTCATCCCGAAGGCCTACGGCACCTCGATCGCGATGACGGGCGCCCCGTTCATGGCGCTCTGGGGCTTCCTGATCTTCTACGCGATCTGCCTTGTCCTGACGTGGTTCTACTACACCCGTCCGGGCGGTGTTCTCCATGACCTCGAGCGTGGCCGGCTTCCCGCCGCCCCGGCTCAGGCCTGACCGGAAAGGAGAGAAAGATGAGCCATCTTCTCGACCGTCTCAACTTCCTGAAATCCGTCCGCAAGGATACCTTTGCGGACGGGCACGGACAGACCACAATCGAAAGCCGCGACTGGGAGGACACCTACCGGAACCGGTGGCGCCACGACAAGATCGTGCGCTCGACCCATGGGGTGAACTGCACCGGATCGTGTTCCTGGAAGATCTACGTCAAATCCGGGATCGTCACCTGGGAGACCCAGCAGACCGACTATCCGCGGACCCGTGCGGACCTGCCGAACCACGAGCCGCGCGGTTGTGCGCGCGGCGCCTCCTACAGCTGGTATCTCTACTCCGCGAACCGGGTGAAAACGCCCTTGGTGCGCGGCCGGCTGATGCGGATGTGGCGTGACCTGCGCAAGACGATGTCGCCAGTCGAGGCCTGGAAGACCATTCAGTCCGATCCGAAGAAGCGCGCCGACTACACCAAGACCCGTGGCAAGGGCGGCTTCGTCCGGGCAAGCTGGGACGAGGTGACCGAGATCACCGCCGCCGCCAACGCCTATACGGCAAAGACCTACGGCCCCGACCGGGTCTTCGGCTTCTCGCCGATCCCGGCGATGTCGATGGTCTCCTACGCGGCGGGCTCGCGTTACCTCAGCCTTCTGGGCGGCACCTGCATGTCGTTCTACGACTGGTACTGCGACCTGCCACCGGCCTCGCCGATGACCTGGGGCGAGCAGACCGACGTGCCGGAATCGGCCGACTGGTACAACGCGGGCTACCTGATCCTCTGGGGCTCGAACGTGCCCCAGACCCGGACCCCGGACGCGCATTTCTACACCGAGGCGCGCTATCGCGGCACCAAGTCGGCGGTTGTCAGCCCCGACTATTCGGAGGCCGCGAAGTTCTCCGACATCTGGCTCAATGCCAAGCAAGGCACGGATGCCGCGCTTGGCATGGCGATGGGTCATGTGATCCTGCGCGAGTTCCATCTCGACCGGCAGGCGGAGTATTTCGAGGATTACTGCCGCAAGTACACCGACATGCCGATGCTGGTGAAGCTGGAGCCGAAGGGCGATGGCTATGTGCCCGGCAAGCAGTTGCGCGCCTCGGACTTCGACAAGTCGCTCGGCCAGTCGAACAATCCGGAGTGGAAGACCGTCGCCATCGAAGAGAAGTCAGGCAAGATCGTTGTTCCGAACGGTTCGGTCGGCTTCCGTTGGGGTGAAGAAGGCAAGTGGAACCTTGAGGAGAAGGCCGAGGGCAAGGATGTGACGCTCAAGATGAGCCTCATCCTCGATACCGACCGAGACGACGTGATCGGAGTCGATTTCCCGTATTTCGGCGGCATGGCCTCGAACGGCTGGGAGAACGACGCGCGCGGCGAGGTTCTGACCCGCAACGTGCCGGTGAAGAAGATCAAGCTCGCCGACGGCGAGGAGCACTACGTCGCCACTGTGTTCGACCTCTTCTGCGCCAATTACAGCCTCGACCGCGGACTCGGTGGCGATCATGTCGCCAGCGACTTCAACGCCGACGTGCCCTTCACCCCAGCCTGGGCGGAGAAGATCACCGGCGTGAAGCGCGACCGGATCATCCAGGTCGCACGGGAATTTGCCGAAAATGCCGAGAAGACCAACGGCAAGTCGATGATCATCATCGGCGCGGCGATGAACCACTGGTACCACATGGACATGAACTACCGCGCCGTCATCAACATGCTGGTGATGTGCGGCGCCGTGGGTCAGTCCGGAGGCGGCTGGGCGCACTACGTGGGCCAGGAAAAACTGCGTCCGCAGACCGGCTGGACCGCGCTCGCCTTCGCGCTCGACTGGGCGCGCCCGCCGCGGCACATGAACTCCACCTCGGCCTGGTATGCCCATACCGACCAATGGCGTTATGAGACGGTGTCGTCGTCCGAGATCCTCTCGCCGACCGCACCGGATGGCGACTACAAGGACCTGAGCCTGATCGACTACAACATCCGCGCCGAACGGATGGGCTGGCTTCCCTCCGCGCCGCAGCTTCGCACCAATCCGCTTGAAGTGGGCAAGGCGGCGAAGGCCTCGGGCAAAACCATTCCGGAATACGTTGCCGAGCAGTTAAAGGCCGGGGCGCTGGAAATGTCGGCCGAGGACCCGGACGCGCCGGAAAACTGGCCGCGCAACCTCTTCGTCTGGCGCTCGAACCTTCTTGGGTCCTCGGGCAAGGGGCATGAATACTTCCTCAAGCACCTGCTGGGCACCGATCACGGTGTTCTCGGCAAGGATCTGGGCGAGGAAGGCCGCAAGAAGCCGGTGGAGGCCCGCTGGCACGACAAGGCGCCGGAGGGTAAGCTCGACCTCCTCGTGACGCTCGACTTCCGCATGTCGACGACGGCGGTCTATTCCGACATCGTGCTGCCGACCGCGTCGTGGTACGAGAAGGACGACCTCAACACCTCCGACATGCACCCGTTCATCCACCCGCTGCAGGCGGCCGTGGACCCGGCCTATGAGTCGAAGTCGGACTGGGAGATCTTCAAGGCCATCGCCAAGAAGTTCTCAGAGGTCGCGCCCGAGATCCTCGGGGTGGAGACCGATGTGGTGCAGCTGCCGCTGCAACACGACAGCCCCGGCGAGATCGCGCAGCCGATCGTCCAGGACTGGAAGAAGGGCGAATGCGACCTGATCCCGGGCAAGACCGCGCCGGCCTATATCGCGGTCGAGCGGGACTACCCGAACCTCTACGCCCGCTTCACCTCGCTTGGGCCGTTGATGGAGAAGGTCGGCAACGGCGGCAAGGGCATCGCCTGGGATACCAAGGTTGAGGTGCATCACCTCAAGGACCTGAACGGCACCCATCACGAGGGTCCGACCGAGGGCATGGCGAAGATCGAGACCGCGATCGACGCGGCCGAGGTCATTCTGATGCTCGCGCCGGAAACCAACGGTGAAGTTGCCGTCAAGGCCTGGGACGCGCTCTCGAAGGCCACGGGCCGTGAGCACGCCCATCTGGCCGAGGTCAAGGAAGACGAGAAGATCCGCTTCCGCGACATCGCCGCGCAGCCGCGCAAGATCATCTCGTCCCCGACCTGGTCGGGCATCGAGAGCGAGGAGGTCTGCTACAACGCCGGCTGGACCAACGTCCATGAACTGATCCCGTGGCGCACCGTCTCTGGCCGCCAGCAGCTCTATCAGGATCACGAATGGATGCAGGCCTTCGGCGAATTCTTCGTGACCTGGCGCCCGCCGGTGGATCTGAAGACCATCACCGCAGGCGCGACCGGGCATCTCGGCGCGAACGAGAAGCATGTCGTTTTGAACTTCATCACGCCGCACCAGAAATGGGGCATCCATTCGACCTATTCCGACAACCTCCTGATGCTGACGCTGAACAGGGGTGGCCCGGTCGTTTGGATTTCGGAGAATGACGCGAAGACGGCGGGCATCGTGGACAACGACTGGGTCGAGGTCTTCAACTCCAACGGCGTTCTCACGGCCCGTGCGGTCGTCAGCCAGCGGATGAAGGACGGCACGCTCTTCATGTACCACGCGCAGGAGAAGATCGTGAACACGCCGGGATCGCAGATCACCGGCAAGCGGGGCGGCATCCACAACTCCGTCACCCGCGCGATCGTCAAGCCCACGCACATGATCGGCGGCTACGCCCAGCAGAGCTACGGGTTCAACTATTACGGCACCGTCGGCGCCAACCGCGACGAGCTTGTCGTGGTCCGCAAGATGGACAAGGTCGACTGGCTCGACACGCCGGTTTCGAAAGTGGAGGCTGCGGAATGAAAGTACGCGCACAAATCGGCATGGTGCTGAACCTCGATAAATGCATCGGGTGTCACACCTGTTCCGTTACCTGCAAGAACGTCTGGACCAGTCGCGACGGCGTCGAATACGCCTGGTTCAACAACGTCGAGACCAAGCCCGGCATCGGTTATCCGAAGGACTGGGAAAACCAGAAGCGCTGGAACGGCGGCTGGGAACGCACCGCGTCGGGCGGTCTCAAGCCCAAGCAGGGCGGCAAGTGGCGGATCCTCGCGAACATCTTCGCCAACCCCGACCTGCCGGAGATCGACGACTTCTACGAGCCGTTCGACTTCGACTACGACCATCTGAAATCGGCGCCCGAAATGCCGGCCTTCCCCACCGCCCGGCCGCGTTCGAAAGTCTCGGGCGAGCGGATGGAGAAGATCGAATGGGGCCCGAACTGGGAGGAGATCCTCGGCGGCGAATTCGAGAAGCGTGGCAAGGATTACAACTTCGAGGGCATCCAGAAGGAGATCTACGGACAGTATGAAAATACGTTCATGATGTACCTGCCGCGGCTCTGCGAGCACTGCTTGAACCCGGCCTGCGCCGCGTCGTGCCCCTCGGGCGCGATCTACAAGCGCGAAGAGGACGGCGTTGTCCTGATCGACCAGGAGAAGTGCCGCGGCTGGCGGATGTGCGTCTCGGGCTGCCCCTACAAGAAGATCTACTACAACTGGTCTTCGGGTAAATCCGAGAAATGCACGCTTTGCTATCCGCGTCTGGAAAGCGGCATGCCGACGGTCTGCTCGGAAACCTGCGTGGGCCGGATCCGCTATATCGGCGTGATGCTCTATGACGCCGACAAGATCGCGGATGCGGCATCGGTCGCGGGCGAAAAGGAGCTTTACGACGCCCAGCTTGGTGTCTTCCTCGACCCCAACGATCCGGCTGTGATCGAGGCCGCCCGCGCCGAGGGCGTGCCGGAGGACTGGATCGCCTCTGCCCGCAAGTCGCCGATCTGGAAGATGGCGATGGAATGGAAGATCGCCTTCCCGCTGCATCCGGAATACCGGACGCTGCCGATGGTCTGGTACATCCCGCCGCTCTCGCCGATCCAGAACGCGGCGGCGGCCGGTCAGATCGCCGCGCAGGACGACATGCCGGACGTGAAATCGCTGCGCATCCCGGTTCGCTACCTCGCCAACATGCTGACGGCGGGCGACGAGGCGCCGATCGTCTCGGCGCTGGAACGGATGCTCGCGATGCGCTCTTACATGCGGTCGAAGACCGTGGACGGGGTCGTCAATCTCGGCGTGGCCAACCGCGTGGGGCTGACCCCGCACCAGATCGACGAGATGTACAAGATCATGGCCATCGCCAATTACGAGGACCGTTTTGTGATCCCGACGACGCACCGGGAGCTCGTGGAGGATGCCTATGACCTGCGCGGCGGCTGCGGCTTTACCGACGGCAACGGCTGCTCCACCGGCACCACCGGCGGCAAGCTCTTTGGCAGCCGCAAGTTCGTGACACCTGCGGAGGGCTGGAAATGAAGACGTTCAAGGCGCTCTCGGCGCTCCTCTCCTATCCGAGCGAGGACCTGCAAGCCGCCATTCCGGCGATCCGGATCGCGCTGAAGGCCGAGGGGCTCTTGCCTCTCGGTCAGCGCCGCGCGCTGGAACCGTTGCTTGTTGGAATGGAGACGGGCGACATCTACGACCTGCAGGAGCGCTATGTGCTCCTGTTCGACCGCTCGCGTACGCTCTCGCTCAACCTTTTCGAGCATATCCATGGTGAGAGCCGGGATCGCGGTGGTGCGATGGTGGACCTTCTGGAGACCTACCGCGCGGGTGGCTTTGACCTCACCGGGCCGGAGCTTCCCGACCACCTGCCGGTGCTGCTGGAGTTTCTCTCGACCCGGCCTCTGGCCGAGGCAACGGCGTTGCTGGCCGATGCCGGTCACATCATTGCCGTCCTTGCCGAGCGTTTGACCCGGCGCGACACGCCCTACGCGGCGGTCCTGACGGCACTGGCAGCCATCGCCCAGGCGAGCACCGACAGTCCCGAGGCCACGGCCCTTTTGTCGGAACGGGACGACGATCCGGAGGACCTCGAAGCGCTGGATGCCGTCTACGAGGAGGCGCAGGTCACCTTCGCTCCCGATCCGAATGCCGGTTGCCCGGTCTCGCGCGACATCCTCGCGCGGATGGACATGCCCCTCTCTCCGGCCCGTGCCGGAACGGCCCAGTAAAGGAGGCCACGATGCATCAATTTTTCTTCGGAACCTATCCCTACATCGCGCTCTCGGTGCTGCTGATTGGCTCGGTCGCGCGCTATGAACGCGACCCGTTCACCTGGAAATCGTCTTCGTCGCAGCTACTCAGGCGCAAGCAACTGGTGATTGGCTCCAGCCTCTTTCATGTCGGCGTTCTGATCATCTTCTTCGGTCATCTGATCGGGCTTCTGACGCCGATTCAGATTTTCGATGCATTCGGTATCGGCCATGGCTTCAAGCAGCTCATGGCGGTGATCGCGGGCGGTGTCGCCGGGATCATGGCGCTTGCAGGCGGGGCGATGCTTCTGCACCGTCGGCTCTACGATCCGCGCATCCGGGCAAACTCGACCTTCGCCGATACCGGCATCCTGATCCTCCTGATGGTGCAGCTCGTGCTCGGCATCCTGACGATCTTCGTCTCGCTCCAGCACCTTGATGGCCACGAGATGACCAAGTTCATGGCCTGGGCCTTCGGCATCTTCACCTTCGATGGTCAGGCGGCGAGCTACATTGCCGACGCCAATATCCTCTTCAAGCTGCACATCTTCCTTGGGCTGACGATTTTCCTTCTCTTCCCGTTCACGCGGCTCGTCCATATGCTTTCGGCGCCTGTCCGTTACATCTGGCGGCCGGGCTACCAGATCGTGCGAACGAAGAAGCGCGGGGCCTGAGATGGGACCGCTCCTGAGCGATATCACGGTGAACGGCGAGGTCATCCCCGCCGCCACCATCGCCGCCGAGATACAGATGCACGAAGCCCCGAAGGGCAAGCCGGGCATCGCCTGGCGTGCTGCGGGGCGTGCGCTGGCGGTGCGCGCCCTTCTTTTGCAAGAGGCGCGCGCGAGAAACCTCACTCCAGAACCGATCACCGAGGGTGGCCGCGCCGAGACAGAGGAGGAGGCGCTGGTGCGTCAGCTTCTGGATGAGGCGATCACGCCGCCAGCGCCTCAGGACGAGGCGGTCCGTGCGGCTTACGACGCCGATCCCGGCCGCTTCCGGGCGCCGACGCTTTACGAAGCGGCCCATATCCTCTTCCCGGTCCGCCCCGGCGACGCCGCCGCAATGGAGGCGGCGCGCGAGAAGGCGACGGCAGTTCTCGCCGACCTCGCGAAGGCGCCACGCGACTTCGACCGTCTCGCGCGTGAGCTCTCCTCCTGTTCTTCCCGCAACGCTGGCGGTCGGCTCGGCCAGATCGCGACCGGCGACACGGTGCCCGAGTTCGAGGCCGTGCTCGACCGTCTCGCCGAGGGTGAGATTGCCCGCGACCCTGTCGCGACGCGCTACGGCCTCCACATCATCCGCCTCGACGCCCGCGCGGAAGGCGCGATCCTGCCCTTCGAGACCGTCGCCGCCCGCATCCGCGATATGCTGGCGAAGGCAGAATGGGCCAACGCTGCCCGTGACTTCATCGAAACCCTCGCCGACAAGGCAGAGGTGACGGGCGTCGATCTGAAGGCGGCGTGACATGGCCCAAGTTCTCGAAGCTCTGCTTGAGCGCAACCGCGACTGGTCGGCAAAGATCAGGGCCGAAGCCCCGGATTATTTCGACGGCCTCGCCTTGCAGCAGACACCGGAATTTCTCTGGATCGGGTGCTCCGACAGCCGGGTGCCGGCGAATGTCATCTCCGGCCTTGCGCCGGGTGAGGTCTTTGTCCACCGCAACGTGGCGAATGTCGTCCATTCGTCGGACATGAACCTGCTCTCGGTCCTCGAATTCGCGGTCGATACGCTCAAGGTCCGCCAGATCATCATCTGCGGCCACTATGGTTGCGGCGGTGTACGTGCCGCGACCGAAGAGGACATGCCGCATGGCCTTGCCGACCACTGGCTGGAGCCGATCCGGCGGCTGGCCAAGCGGCATGCCCATGAACTGTCAAAGATCGGTGACATCGAGATGCGCCGCGACCGGCTTGCGGAACTGAACGTTCTGGAAAGCGTCGCCCGGGTGGCCGAGACGCCGATCCTGCGCCGTGCGTGGGGCAGGGGGGATTATCCCCTTCTACACGGCCTCATCTACGGCATCCGCGACGGCATCCTCAGAAACCTCGACTGCACGATCAGCGGCACTGACGCCCGCTGAGAAAGGAAGACCATGCGCCTTGCTTATATCACCGCCGCCGACAAGGGCCTGACCGACCGGGTTCTGGCCGGGGCCGCCGACCTTCTGGCACGGCGCGGGTTCCGTCTGACGGGCGTTGTTCAGACCAATATCGAGCGGCCACAGCGCTTTCACTGCGATATGGACCTGCGCATTCTGCCCGATGGCCCAACCATCGGCATCACCCAGAACCTTGGGCAGAACGCCCGCGGCTGTCGTTTGGATCCCGGCGCGCTCGAAAGCGCCGTGGCCGATGTCTCGGCCCGGCTTTCGTCCGGCGCTGACCTGCTGATCCTCAACAAGTTCGGCAAGCACGAGGCCGAGGGCAGGGGGTTCCGCCCCGTCATCGCCGAGGCCTTGGCGATGGGCCTGCCGGTGATCCTCGGCGTCAATGCGCTGAACCTTGACGCCTTCCAAACCTTCACCGAAGGTTTGGCTGAGGAACTGCCGGCTGATCCGGTGGCAGTTGCGGACTGGTGTGCCATGTCGCTGGCCGAGGCAGCCTGACCGGTTCCCGAACGAGGATGGGCGATGACAGGAGATGAGAAAAGCGCAAGCTACGCCTCGCCGCCCTGCTTTCTGCACGAGCTGAGCGCGGAGGAGGGCGGTCTGCCCGGCGCGACGGACCCGGTCCAGGCCCGTGACGTCGCCCGTTGGCGTAAGGCCGAACGTAACCGCCTGCTGGCAGATCGAGCGACGTTGAGCGTGACGGAGCGCAAGGAAGCCGCCGAAGCCGTGGCTAGCCATCTCGACACTCTTTTCGGCGATGTCGCGGGCTTTACGATCTCAGCCTGGTGGCCGATCCAGTCCGAACTTGACCTGCGCTTCTGGCTCGCGGCGCTGTCCGGACGCGGCGCTACCGCCGCCCTGCCGCTCGTCACCGAAAAACACGCGCCCCTGCGCTTTCGCCGCTGGACGCCCCGCGTGAAGATGGAGCGGGGATTCTGGAATATTCCGGTTCCGGCAGAAGGTGACTGGATCATCCCGGACATCGCGCTCGCGCCGCTTGTCGGCTATGACGCCAAAGGCTACCGGCTTGGCTACGGTGGTGGCTATTTCGACCGCACGCTTGCTGCTCATCCCGAGGTTCGGCCGATCGGCATCGGTCTTTCCGCAGCGCGTCAGACGACGATCTTCCCGCAATGGCACGATGTCCCGATGACCGCGATCGTGACCGAGGAAGGTATTGTCTGATCACTGCCGTTATCGCTTGCGAAGGTTGTCCAGCAGGTTGGTCTTTGCGCCAAGAATGTGCTGCCGCGTCAATTCTGCCGCACGGGTCGCATCGCGGCGCTCGCAGGCCGCGAGGATCGCCTCATGTTCCCTGTTTGCGCGGGCAAGGCCATTCGACAGCGCCAATTGCGCGCGCAGGTAGCGATCCACCCGGTCGAGCGTCTTCTCGATGACCCCAAGGTGATAGAAAAGCCCGCTGTCGCGATAAAGGATCGTATGGAACTTGCGGTTCTGGTCGCCCCAGTCGACGGGCGTCGCGCCTTCGGAAAAGGCCATCAAATAGGATCGTGCCAGTTCCAGCGTCTCGTCCGACATGCGCGGCACGGCGGCCTCGATCACATGACCCTCGACCAGCGCGCGGAAATCCCAGATCTCGGCCGCCTCGTCGGGCGATATCCCCGCCACAACCGCGCCCTTGTAGCGCTGCGTCACCACCAGCCCCTGCTGTTCCAGCATGGTGATCGCCTCGCGCACCGGGATGCGGGACGTATTGAACATCTTCGCGATCTCGTCCTGCCTCAGCGGCGCGCCATCGGCCAGTTGCCCCTCTATGATCGCCTTTTTCAGCGCCTCATAGATGATCGTCGCGGCGGATGCCGTCTGGGCGATATTGATGCTGTCGATCTGCATGGGCACTCCCATAACCGGGCTTTCGGAGATTGGATACAATTTCGCACTTGCATATTGTATCCAATATTCGATATCCAAGTCACGAAGATTCTTCCGGCCCCGCTGCCGACCCCCATCCGAGGAAAGGATATGCTCATGTGGAGTGGAATGATGCCCGCCGTGACCACGAAGTTCACGGCTGACGGCGCGCTGGACCGTGCCGAGATGGAACGCTGCTTCGGCCTTCAGATCGACGCGGGCAATGCGGGCCTGATCACCTGCGGCACTTTGGGCGAGGGCAATATGCTGTCGCCCGACGAACGGCTTGAGGTGCTGAAGATCGCCAAGTCGGTGACCGGCAGCAAGCCTGCGCTTCTGACCGTGTCCGAGGCCGGAACCCGCGAGGCCTGCGATCTTGCCGCGCGTGCGGCGAAGGCCGGGGCCGACGGCATCATGGTCGTGCCCTCGCCGATCTACCATACCAACCGGGCCGAGACGATCGCCAACCTCAACGCCATCGCCAATGCCGGTGGTCTGCCGGTGATGATCTACTCGAACCGCGTCGGCTACCGCGTCGATGTCACGCCCGAGATGATGGTGGAGCTGGCCGAAAACCCCCTGATGGTGGCGATCAAGGAAAGCAGTGACGACATCCGCCGCTGCACCGAGATTTTCAACACTGTCGGCAACCGCTTCAAGGTTCTGACCGGGGTCGATAACCTTGGGCTGGAGGCGATCCTGATGGGCTGCGACGGCTGGGTTTCGGGCGTGTCCATCGCCTTCCCGAAGGAAAATCAGGCGATCTATGATCTGGCCAAGGCAGGCCGGATCGAAGAGGCGCGCACGATCTACCGCTGGTTCCGCCCGCTCCTCGATCTCGACGTCTCGACCTTCCTGGTCCAGCAGATCAAGCTGGCCGAAGCGCTGGCCATCGGCTCTACCGAATATGTCCGCGCGCCCCGCATGCCGCTGGTGGGCGAGCATCGCGCCCGGGTCGAGGCGCTGATCCGCGAACGCATCGCCTGCCGCCCGGACCTTGCAAAATTCGCGAAAGCGGCCTGATGGAATATCGGAACTATATCGGTGGTGAATGGGTGGAGGCTGCTTCCTCCACGCCGAACGTCAACCCGTCGGATATCTCCGACATAATCGGCCATGCCGCGAAATCGGACGCGGCGATGATGCAGGCGGCCATTGAGGTCGCCCATACCTCAGCACCCAAATGGGCGGCCTCCACGCCCCAGCAACGCTTCGACGCGCTCGATTTCGTCGGGACCGAAATCCTCGCCCGCAAGGGTGAGCTTGGCCGCCTTCTGGCCCGCGAGGAGGGCAAGATCCTGCCCGAAGCGGTGGGCGAGGTCGCCCGCGCCGGTCAGATCTTCAAGTTCTTCGCAGGCGAAGCCTTGCGCCAGACCGGCGACCGGCTGGCCTCGGTCCGCCCGGGCGTCGAAGTGGACGTAACCCGCCAGCCCCTTGGCGTTGTCGGCCTGATCACGCCCTGGAACTTCCCCATCGCTATCCCGGCCTGGAAGATCGCGCCCGCCTTGGCGCATGGTAATACGGTCGTGCTGAAACCCGCCGACCTTGTCCCCGCCTCGGCCCATGCGCTGATCGAAATCCTCTCTCGCGCCGGTCTTCCGGCGGGCGTGATCAACGTCGTTTTCGGGCGCGGTTCCGAGCTTGGGCCGGTCCTGACGGGCAGCGCCAAGGTCGCGGGCATTTCCTTCACCGGATCGGTTGGCACCGGGCGCGGCATCGCAGCCACTTGCGGCGCCAATCTCAAAAAATGCCAGCTGGAAATGGGCGGCAAGAACCCGATGGTCGTGCTCGACGACGCCGATCTCGACCTTGCGGTCGAGGCGAGCCTCAACGGCG
This sequence comes from Albidovulum litorale, assembly GCF_025751495.1. Taxonomy (GTDB): domain Bacteria; phylum Pseudomonadota; class Alphaproteobacteria; order Rhodobacterales; family Rhodobacteraceae; genus Albidovulum; species Albidovulum litorale. Next base: position 282,555 of record NZ_JAOWKZ010000005.1, read on the forward strand.
CCTTCTACTCTACCGGCCAGCGCTGCACCGCCTCGTCGCGGTTGATCGTGACGGAAGGCATCCACGACCGCTTCGTCGCGGCGCTTGCCGACCGCGCAAAAGCGCTGAAGGTCGGCCCGGCGCTGGGGACGGGCAGCCAGATGGGCCCAGTCGTCGACGAAAAGCAGATGGCGCAGAATATGCGGTATATCGACATCGCGCGGGACGAGGGTGGCACTGTCACCGGCGGCGAACGCCTGAACGCGGCGACCGAGGGCTGGTTCATGGCCCCCGCTCTGGTTACGGACACGACCAATTCCATGCGCATCAACCGCGAAGAGGTCTTCGGCCCCGTCGCCTCCGTCATCCGCGTGAAGGATTACGATGAGGCGCTGAACGTCGCCAACGACACCGAATTCGGCCTTTCGGCGGGCATCTGCACTGCCAGCCTGAAGCATGCCCACCACTTCCGCGCCAATGCTCAGGCCGGTATGGTCATGGTCAACCTGCCGACGGCCGGGGTCGATTACCATGTGCCCTTCGGCGGCACCAAGGGGTCGAGCTTTGGTCCCCGCGAACAGGGCCGCCACGCGGCGGAGTTCTATACCACCGTCAAGACCGCCTATCTCATGGCGTAACCTTACAGAAACAGGGCCCGAATTGACCGCCACCACCACCGCCCCCGCCGATCAACCCTCCCGGACCGATCTGGTCGTGATCGGCGCGGGTGTCATCGGGCTTTCCATTGCCCATGCCGCGCTTTCTCGCGGCATGGGTGTTCTCGTCATCGACCGCACCGGGCCAGCCGCCGGGGCTTCCGCGGGCAATGCCGGGGGCTTCGCGTTTTCCGAAATTCACCCGCTCGCCTCCGCCGATACGCTCATGGCCTCGCCGAAATGGCTGCTCGATCCGCTGGGTCCGCTGTCGCTGCCGCTCCGCTACGCGCCGATGATGGTGCCCTGGATGCTGCGCTTCGCGAAGGCGAGCCTGCCCACCCGGGTGGCCGCCTCCACCCGCGCACAGGCCGCGCTGATGGCCCATGCAAAGAAGGTGCTGGAACCCGCGATGGCGCTGACGGGTACCTCGGACATGCTGCGCAAGACCGGCCAGTTGCAGGTCTTCGAGTCCTCCCGGTCCTTCGACGCCGCGCGGCGCGATTGCGATGAGGCCGCGCATTACGGCTACAGCTTCCGCCCGCTCATCGGCGCGGACGCCATTGCCGGGGTGCAGCCCGGCCTCTCGCCGCGCTTTACCCATGGCATCGCGACCGAGGACTGGTGGGCCATTGCCGATCCGAAGCTTTACACGCTCGCGCTCGCCAAATCGCTGACAGGGAAGGGCGGAAGGATCGACACCGCCGAAGCCCGCGCGATCTCCGTCAGTTCGGAGGGCGTGACGATCCACCTTGCGGATGGCACGACGCTCGCCGCCCGACAGGCCGTCGTGGCCGCGGGCGCGCATTCCCACCGTCTGGCGGCAAGCCTCGGCGACCGCATCCCGCTGGAGACCGAGCGCGGCTACAACACCACGTTGCCGCCCGGCGCCTTTGACCTCCGCCGCCACATCACCTTTTCCGAGCACGGCTTTGTCGCCGCCCCCCTCTCGACCGGCATCCGCATCGGCGGGGCGGTGGAACTGGGTGGGCTCGACCTGCCGCCGAACTATGCGCGCTCAAAGGCGATGCTGAAGAAGGCGGAAGGGTTCCTGCCGGGCCTGAAGACCGCAGATGGCACCGAATGGATGGGCTTCCGCCCCTCGTTGCCCGACACGCTGCCCGCCATCGGCCGGGCGAGCCGCGCGCCGAACGTCATCTACGCCTTCGGCCACGGCCATCTGGGCCTGACCCAGTCCGCAGGCACCGCTGACCTCGTCGCCGCTCTCCTGACCGGCGCGCCCCCCGCCATCGACCTTACCCCCTTCGCGCCGAACCGTTTCAAGGGCCTTCTGTGACCAGCCACACCTTTCTCTGCATCGACGGCCATACCTGCGGCAACCCGGTCCGCCTTGTCGTCGGCGGCGCGCCGCAGCTTCAGGGCAGAACCATGCTCGAACGCCGCGCGCATTTCCTTGCCGAATACGACTGGATCCGCACCGGCCTGATGTTCGAACCCCGCGGCCATGACCAGATGTCGGGCTCCATCCTCTACCCGCCGACCCGCGAGGATTGCGACGTGGGCGTCCTTTTCATCGAAACCTCCGGCTGCCTGCCGATGTGCGGCCACGGCACCATCGGCACCGTGACGACCGCCATCGAAAACGGCCTCGTCACGCCCAAAACCCCCGGCATCCTGCGGCTCGACACCCCCGCCGGGCTTGTCATCGCCGAATACCGGCAGGAGGGGCGCTTTGTCGAAGAGGTGCGCCTGACAAACGTCCCCGCCTTCCTCTATGCCGAGGGCCTGACTGCCGAGGTCGAGGGCCTCGGCGAGATCACCGTCGACGTCGCCTATGGCGGCAACTTCTATGCCATCGTCGAACCGCAGGAGAACTTCCGCGACATCGAGGACCAACGCGCTATAGACCTTGTCGGCTGGAGCCCTAAGCTCCGCGCCGCGCTCAACGAAAAATACACCTTCACCCATCCCGAGAAGCCGGAGATCAGGGGCCTTTCCCACATTCTCTGGACCGGAGCGCCCAGGCACCCCGAGGCTACCGCCCGCAACGCCGTCTTCTACGGCGACAAGGCCATCGACCGCTCGCCCTGCGGGACCGGCACTTCGGCCCGCATGGCGCATTGGGCGGCGAAAGGGCGGCTGAAGGAGGGTGAGGATTTCGTGCACGAAAGCATCATCGGCTCGCTCTTCAAGGGCCGAATCGAGGGGCGGACGACGGTCGGCGACCGTGACGCGATCATCCCCTCCATTGCCGGCTGGGCGCGGGTGACCGGCTACAACACCATCTTCATCGACGACCGCGACCCGTTCGCGCATGGTTTCGTCGTCACCTGACCGGAAGGCGCCCCGCATGGCTCAGAGCATCATCGCCGCCAAGGCCGAAGGTCCGATCCTCGCCCTTAGCGAGGGCCTCAGCTTCTGGGGCGGCGTCGATTCCGCCACGGGCCGCCTGATCGACGCGCATCACCCCGATTGCGGGGCCGATCTGGCGGGCAGGATCGTGATGATGCCGACCAGTCGGGGTTCCTGCACCGGCAGCGGCGTCCTCCTTGAACTGACGTTGAACGGCCACGCCCCAGCCGCGCTGATCTTCCGCGAGGCCGAGGACGTGCTTACCCTTGGCGCGCTCGTCGCGGGCATGCTCTTCGACCGCCCCATACCGGTGCTGCGGCTCGGACCCGACGACTATGCAGCCCTCGCCGCCCATCCCACGGCTTCTATCGGTGAAGTCCGACTGGAGGCCGGCGCGCTGTCCCTGCCGCTCACGCCCCTCGCGAGCGACCGCTTGACACTCAGCGAAACCGACCGGGCAATGCTGGCAGGGCAGGAGGGCAGGGCGGTTGAGATCGCGATGCAGATCCTGACCAACATGGCCGCCGCACAGGGCGCAACCACGCTGACCGACGTAACCCGCGCCCATATCGACGGCTGCATCTATGCCAGCCCCGCCAACCTGACCTTCGCCCGGCAGATGGCGGATATGGGGGCGCGGGTGCGCATCCCAACCACGATGAACGCCATCTCGGTCGACCATGCCCATTGGCGGCAGCAGGGCGTGGCGGAGAGTTTTGGCAGCCCGGCGGCCGCTTTGGCCGATGCCTATACCGGGATGGGCGCGGAACCGAGTTTCACCTGCGCGCCCTACCTGCTCGACGGCGCGCCAGCGACCGGCGAACATATCGGCTGGTCGGAATCCAACGCCGTCATCTACGCCAATTCGGTGCTCGGCGCGCGGACGGTGAAACACCCCGATTTCCTCGACCTCTGCATCGCGCTGACCGGCCGCGCGCCCCTGTCCGGCGTCTATCTCGACGCCGCCCGCGCCCCGCGCCGGGTGATCCATGTCACCCTGCCAGACGGCCACGACGACGCGCTCTGGCCGATGCTCGGCTATCTGGCGGGCAGGCTCGCCCCCGACCGCATCCCGCTTCTGACCGGGCTTGAAACCACGAAGCCCGGCGAAGACGATCTCAAGGCACTCTGCGCCGCCTTCGGCACCTCGTCGGCAGCACCCATGCTGCATGTCGCAGGGATCACGCCCGAGGCGGATATGCCCCCGGCCGCCGATGCCGACACGGCCCGGATCACCCCCGCCGATCTGGCACGGACATGGACGCAGTTCAACTCCGGCCCGGCCGGGATCGACCTCGTCGCCTTCGGCTCCCCGCATTTCTCTGCGGGTGAATGCCGAAAACTGGCGGACCTGCTCGACGGCGATAAGGTCGCGTCCGGCACCACCGCCATCGTCACGGCAGGCCGCGACACGATCAGGGCGATTACCGCCGACGGCACGGCGGATCGGCTGCAAAGGGCAGGTGTCCGCATCATCCCTGATCTCTGCTGGTGCTCGATCTCCGAACCCGTCTTTCCGCCCGCCGCCCGCACGCTGATGACCAATTCCGGCAAGTATGCCCATTACGCCCCCGCCTTGTCGGGTCGCGCCGTGCGTTTCGGTAGCATCGCTGACTGCGCGCGGGCCGCGATCACCGGCAAGTCGCCCGACACCCCGCCCGAATGGCTTCGATAAGGACCGCCCCATGCGCACGACAAAAACCATCCACGTGATCTCCGCCCATGCCGAGGGCGAAGTGGGCGACGTCATCGTCGGCGGCGTGACGCCCCCACCGGGCGACACGCTCTGGGACCAGCGGAGGTTCATCGCCGAAGACGGCGCGCTCCGCGCCTTCATGCTGAACGAGCCGAGGGGCGGGGTCTTCCGCCATGTGAACCTTCTCGTGCCGCCCAAGCATCCCGACGCGCAGATGGGCTTCATCATCATGGAGCCCGAGGACACGCCGCCGATGTCGGGCTCCAACTCGATCTGCGTGGCGACCGTTCTGCTGGATGCGGGTATCCTGCCGATGACGGAACCCGTCACTGAGCTGACGCTCGAAGCACCCGGCGGCCTTGTCCGGGTCCGCGCCGAGTGCCGCGACGGCAAGGCGGAACGGATCACGGTGCGGAACCTGCCCTCCTTCGCCGACCGGCTGGATGCGGCTTTGGAGGTCGAAGGCATCGGCACGCTGACGGTCGACACCGCCTTTGGCGGCGACAGTTTCGTCATCGTCGATGCCGGGGCGCTGGGTCTCAGGATCGCCCCGGACGAGGCGCGCGACATCGCGCGGCTGGGGACAAGGATCACCAATGCCGCCAATGCCCAACTGGGCTTTGCCCATCCCGAACGGCCCGACTGGGACCACATCTCATTCTGCCTTTTTGCCGGTCCGCTGGAGAAGGCGGGCGACGGCTTCACCGCCCGCTCCGCCGTCGCGATCCAACCCGGAAAGGTCGACCGCTCGCCTACCGGCACCGGGGTTTCGGCCCGGATGGCGGTGCTGCATGCGAAGGGCGTGATGGCAGAGGGGCAGACTCTCACCGCCCGTTCGATCATCGATAGCACCTTCACCGGCCGCATCGCCGGTCTCGCGGAAGTCGCGGGCCGCCCGGCGATCGTGCCCGAAATTTCCGGGCGCGGCTGGATCACCGGCATCCACCAGCACATGCTCGACCCCACCGACCCGTGGCCGGGCGGCTATCGCCTGTCGGATACCTGGGGTGCGGGAGGCTGAACGGAAAGCGGCGCTTTTTTCAATCTGTAATACTGCGCCGGTAGATGGCGCTGCCCGCAAGTGGTGACCCGTACCTTTCGCTTATCCCATCTGGTGATTAGGGGTGGAGCGGGAAATCTCCAGTTCCGCCTCATCCATATCTTCGGGGATACCTTCGAAAAGCGGTGTCGAAAGGTACCGTTCACCGGTATCGGGCAGCATTACGAGGAAAACCGAGCCCGGTGCCGCTTTTTCGGCCACCCGCATCGCGACCGCGAAGGTGGAGCCGCCGGAGATGCCGGTAAAGATGCCTTCCTTTTGTGCGAGCTTCTTCGCCCAGGCGATCCCTTCCGGCCCGGGCACCGGGATAAGGTCGTCGTAGAACTTCTTGTCGAGCGCTTCCTGCAGCACGGCCGGAATGAAATCCGGTGTCCAGCCCTGGATCGGATGCGGTTCAAACGCCGGGTGGCTGGCGGCGGGCGCGTCGCCTGCACCGCGTTCCTGCGCGATCCCGCTTGAAACAATCGCCGCGTTGGCGGGTTCCGTGAGGATAATCTTGGTCGCAGGCCGCTCCTTGCGCAGAACACGACCAACGCCGGTGACGGTCCCGCCTGTGCCATAGCCCGAGACGAAATAGTCGAGACGCTTGCCGTCAAAATCACCGAGAATTTCGCGCGCCGTCGTCGCTTCGTGGATGTCAGCATTGTCCTTCGTCTCAAATTGACGGGCAAGGAACCAGCCATGCTTTTCGGCCAGTTCCACCGCCTTCTTGTACATGCCGAAACCCTTTTCGGCGCGCGGGGTCAGGATGACCTTGGCGCCCAGCATCCGCATCAGCCTGCGGCGTTCGATGGAAAAGCTGTCGGCCATTGTCACGACCAGCGGATAGCCCTTTTGGGCGCAGACCATCGCAAGGCCGATGCCGGTATTGCCCGATGTCGCCTCGACCACCGTCTGTCCTGGCTTCAGCCGCCCCTCACGCTCGGCAGCCTCGATGATATTCACTGCCAACCGGTCTTTGACCGAGGCGGCGGGATTGTAGGCCTCGGCCTTTACATAGACTGTTACATGGTCAGGCCCGAGGTTGTTGACCCGGATCACCGGCGTATCGCCGATCGTGTCGAGTACGCTGTCGAAAAGCCGCCCGCGTCCGTTCGTCGTTCTGATCGTACCAGCCATGTCATACCCCCGTTCGTGACCTTTGCCCCCTCAAGATGGGGCTTCCTCTTGGCAACTTATACCTTGCAGAACGGTGGTGACGCAAAAAAGAACACCCTCCGCAAAAGCGAAGGGCGCGGGGAACCGAATACGGTCAGACCCGTTCAGTCCGGAACTGGCGTTCAGCCAATGGGTGCCTCAGTGACTTGCAGATCGCGACACGACCTGATCAGCCCGGCAATCCGGCCTTTCTGAGCCCATCCGCCAGATGCTCCCAATCGCCCGGATCACGCCACATCGCCCGGTAGGCGCCCGCGAAGCCTTCGACCGTGTCCTCCTTCACGTCGATACCCCGGCTCGCGAATTCCTGCCGTCGCATGCGGATGAACTCCGCCAGCGCCGCTGCCGCTTCGCCCGGCTGGTCGAGATGGGCATAGGCACTGACCAGAAAGGCATGAGCGAGGGAGTTGAGCAGCGCCTCGCCGATCAGAACCCGAACGACGGCCGCGTAGTCGCCGGTGAAAAAGTGGATCTGGCCGAGGATCCAGTCGATCGACGGTGAATGCATCGGGTCGAGCCGGATCGCCTCCCGTACAACTTCGCGCGCTTTCTCGCGCCGCCCGAGGAGCAGAAACGCATAACCGCACCACGCCATCGACTCCGCCTCGTTCACGATCTTGGACAAGGTCTTTTCGAACTGAACCTCAGCCTCGTCCCAGAGCCCTTCGCAAAGAAACGCGTAGCCGAGTTGGTCCTGGATATAGACGTCGTTGTTGTCGAGGCCCGCCCCCTTGCGCGACAGGGCAAGCGACTTGCCCGCAGCACCTTCCTCGGCGAGACCGAGCCATCCATCGACGACATAGGTGTCGGCAAGATACATGTAGGCGCGTGCATAACGCGGGTCGAGTTCCAGTGCCTTCTTGAACAACGCGCGCGCCTCGGCGGTGTCCTCGGCATTCAGCCCGTCGCGCAGCGACTTGCCGCGCAGCATGTACTCATAGGCCTTCATGTTTTCGGTAGGCATGCGAGAGGCGCGGTCGGCCACATCCTCCTGCACCCGTCCGGGCAGGACGGCGACGATACTGCGCGTGACCTCATCCTGCACGGCGAAGATATCGTCGAACTCCCGGTCATAGCGTTCCGCCCAGACATGAGTGCCGGTCAGGGCATCGGCGAGTTGCACGGAGATACGAACCTTGGTCCCGGCGCGACGCACGCTGCCCTCGACAATGTATTGCACGCCGAGCCTCTGGCCGATTTCCCGGACCCCGAAGTTTTCGTTCCGGAACGCGAAAGAAGAATGGCGCGCGACAACGAACAGGGTGCGGAACCGCGACAGGCCGGTGATGATGTCCTCGGTGATCCCGTCGCTGAAATAATCCTGTTCGGGATCGCCGCTCATATTAGTGAAGGGCAGCACCGCGACCGAGGGCTTGTCGCGCTTCTGCGTGGCTTGGGCCGGCGGCCGCTCGGGGGCGGTTTCCGGAGTGGGCGCTTCGTCGGGGGCGCTTCGGATGCGGGCGATCAAGGCGGTGGTTTCAGGTCCGGGCTGAATACCAAGCTCTTCCGAAAGCATCTCTCGCATCTTGTTGTAGTGCCGGAGCGCCGAGGCGGTTTCCCCCTGGGCGTGGAGGACGCGCATTAAAAGCCGATGCGCTGCTTCGTTGAACGCGTCGAGGTCAAGAAGCCGGCGGGCGGCCGTAAGTGCTGCGGAAAGGTTCCTGTCGCCAAGAAGGTCCTCGGCGATCCGGGTAAGCTCCGACGACAGGAGGGCTGCGTATTTCGCGCGCTCGGCGGTCAGCCAGTCCTCGAACGGTGCCTCGTTGACCGTCAGCCCGGCAAGCAGGGTCGATGCCGCCGCGAGATCGTCGAGCCTTTGCCCGGCGGTCGGCGGCGGGTCATCCTTGCCAAGCGCGTTGGTATCCAGGTCGACGTCATCCAGCCGCAGCCCAAGCACCGCCCCCCGGGCTTCGATCACGTCGGCATCCGCACCAAGCGCCTTACGCAGGCTCGCAAGCGATTGGCGGAGATTGGTGCGCGCCTGCGCCTGACCGCTGCGGCTCCATAAGAGGTCAGCCGCAGTGTCACGATGCAGCCCGCCGGGCCCGGCGAGGGCGATCATAGCCAGAAGCGCCTGAGATTTCTGCGTCGGGAAGGAAGCGACCGTCCCGTCGCTGCATGTAACCGCCAGCGGACCCAGAAGCCGGATATGAAGGCGATTGCGTCTGCTCACTGTCCCGGTCCCCGGATGCCACGGTCGATTTTACGGGCGCTCCCCGCCGTTTTTACGCCCCCGTCACGCCCGGCCATACGGATCCCGAACGCCCCACCCGCATCTTAGGTGCATCGACCCACAATCCAAGAACAGAAAGGAACGACGATGTGCTTTGATGTGAACCCGCTGGCCCAGGACCTCTATCTGCAGGAGCTCAACCGCGACCCTCGCGCCGGATATGACCATGCCGACGCCCCCCTGACCGGCTGGCGCGCTGAACGTCTGCGCGCGCTGCTGGAGGGGGGCAAGCGGGTACGGCGCCGGGGCGGGTTGTGGACCCCGGTCATCGCAACAAGTTGAAGGCGGTGCTGCCCGGGGGCGGTTTCCTGCCACCGGGCGAAGTCAGGTCAGCCGTGACGGTTTTTGTGGCCGAGATTGTAGTAATTGCCGGTGCGGGTCGCGAGGTACGGGGTCAGCGGGATCTCTTCCTGCTTCAGGAAGCCCTTTTGCGGCAGCTTGCCCTCGCGCACCATCTCGATCACCGCCACGACCGAGGCTGAGGTCGTCCAGGCAATCGCCGTCCGCCGCTTGCCGCCGATCTCCAGCGGATAATAGGCGCGCACGAATTCCTTGCGCTTCAACTGGCCTTCCACCCAGCCCTCGGCGGCGACATGGACATAGACCACGTCCTCATCCACAGGGGGTTTGGCATGAGTCAGGATCTTTCCCGCCGCCTCGCGGTTCTCGCGCATCAGCAGTTCGTGGAAGAAGAAGTTCATCAGTTCCACATGGCCGGGATAGCGCATGGTCTTGTAGTCGAGGTTCTCGATCTTGTCGGCATAGGTCTCGCACATCGTGCCGAGCCCGCCCGAGGTGGTGAAGGCCTCCAGCTTCACGCCGTCGATATAGATCGTCTCCAGCCATTCCATGGCCGAGACGGTCTTGTGCACCCCCTCCTCGATCACCTCGCAGTCGTTGAGGTATTCGTTGACGACGCCTTCGGGCGACCAGTTGAAGGCGTAGCCAAGGAGCCCCGTCGGGTTCTGCGGCAGCGCGCCGACCCGCAGGCGAATGGAGCGGACCTTGTCGAACATATCCGCCAGATGTGCGCCCACGATGCCGACGAAACCGGGGGCGAGGCCACATTGCGGGGCCATGATGCCTTTCGCGGTCTTGGCCAGTTCGCGGATATGCTGGGTCGTCGGCACGTCCTCGGTCAGGTCGAAATAGTGAAGGCCGAGGCCGTGGGCGACGGTGGAGACGCCGATATTCAGGTGATAGGGCAGGCAGGACAGAACCGCCTCCTGATCCTTCAGGATCGCGGCCAGGGCGTCCTTGTCGGTCAGGTCGGCCGCCTTGACCGGGAAGGGGCAGCCCGAAACCTCGCGCGCATCGACGCCGGTGACGGCAAAGCCCGCCTCGGAGAGCAGTTCCGCGGCCAGATGGCCGACCTTTCCGAGGCCGAGAACGGCAACCTTGTTGAACGACATGACGCGCTTCCTTTTCTTGTCTGAACCCTCCGGCCTGCCGCCGGTTCGCCGCCACAATCGCCCGCGCCGCTGACGATTTCTTCGGGTATTCCGGCGGTTTCGATCGGGGAATGCAGAAAAGTGCCGGGGTGGTCGGTCAATGTGTCGGGCTACAGGGCAGGCGGGTCATTGGTGGCCGAGCGATATTGCCAGCTGGGATTTCAAGTTGGCGTTTGGTCGATCCCGGTCCGGTATGTAAACTGCCGATATGAGCGGCGATCCTACACGACGAATGGCGTTCCTTAGGGAGTATTTGGCGGGCGTTCAATCCATGGACCCAGAGCGGGCCATGCGTGCCGCCTCGCCTGCGTACAGATGGTATGACGGGATGGTGGCAGAGCCCATTACGCAAGATCACTTTGCTGAGTATCTCCTCGGCTGGGAGGATCGGATGAAGTCGATTGGCGGCACTGGACGATACGATGTGTCAGACGAACTATTGGCAGACCGAGGCGGTTATATCCTCCGTTGGGCGTGGTGGAAGTTTGCGGGCACCGATGTGGAGGGCTCCGCCTTACTCAAAGTCGGCGACCAAGGCGTAATTTACGAGAAGATCACGTATTTCAAGCCGATCGGATCCTGAATGAAAAGGCGCTTGCCTCGCGCTTAAAGAAATCTGAACGAAAAAAGCCTCGGATCTCATCCGAGGCTTTTGGGAGCCCGTCTCGGGGTCCCGGACCAAGCCCGGGGCTGCGTTGCTCGGGGTCAGAAGTCGAACTTCACGCCCTGTGCCAGCGGCAGTTGGGCCGAATAGTTGATCGTGTTGGTCTGCCGCCGCATATAGCCCTTCCAGGCGTCCGAGCCGCTTTCGCGCCCGCCGCCCGTCTCCTTCTCGCCACCGAACGCGCCGCCGATCTCGGCGCCCGAGGGGCCGATATTGACGTTGGCGATGCCGCAGTCGGAACCGGCGGCGGAGAGGAACGCCTCCGCCTCGCGCATGTTCAGCGTGAAGATGCAGGAGGAAAGCCCCTGCGGCACGTCGTTCTGGATGGCGATGGCCTCATCCAGCGTCTCATAACCCATGACATAAAGGATCGGCGCGAAGGTCTCCGTCCGCACGGTGTCGGTCTGTGCGGGCATTTCGGCAATCGCCGGTTCCACATAGGCCCCGCCCTGCGGCACGCCCGAGGTCACGGTCTTGCCGCCGTGGACGGTGCCGCCCTCGGCCTTCGCCTTCTCCAAGGCCGCCTGCATCCGGTCGCGCGAGGCGTGGTCGATCAGCGGGCCGACGAGCGTGGTAGATTTGCGCGGATCGCCGATGGGGAGCGAGCTATAGGCCTTGGTGAGCTTCGCGACCAGATCGTCCTTGATCGAGTTATGCGCGATGAGGCGGCGGAGCGTCGTGCAACGCTGGCCCGCTGTGCCGACGGCGGAAAAGACGATGGCGCGGACGGCCATGTCGAGATCGGCCGAGGGCGCGACGATCATCGCGTTGTTGCCGCCCAGTTCGAGGATCGGCCGCCCCCAGCGCCCCGCGACCTTCGGGCCGACGATACCGCCCATGCGGGTGGAGCCGGTGGCCGAGACGATGGGCACGTCCTGCGAGTTTACCAGCGCCTCGCCGATGGCCGGGCCGCCGATGACGAGCTGGCAAAGCCCCTCGGGCGCGTCGCCGAAGCGCTTCAGCGCCCGTTCCATGATCTTCATCGAGGCCATGGCCGTCAGCGGTGTCTTTTCCGACGGTTTCCAGATCACCGGATCGCCGCAGACCAAAGCGAGCGCCGAGTTCCAGGACCAGACCGCGACGGGGAAGTTGAAGGCGGTGATGATCGCGCAGGGGCCCAAGGGGTGCCAGGTTTCCATCATCCGGTGGCCGGGGCGTTCCGAGGCAATGGTCAGCCCGTAGATCTGGCGCGAGAGACCGACGGCGAAATCGCAGATGTCGATCATTTCCTGCACTTCGCCCGAGCCCTCGGAGGTGATCTTGCCCGCCTCAAGCGTCACCACGGCGCCAAGTTCGTCCTTGGCCGCGCGCAGTTCCTCGCCGAGTAGCCGCACGAGTTCGCCCCGGCGCGGCGCCGGCACGGTGCGCCAGGCTTTGAAGGCTTCCTGCGATTTCGCGATGATCGCAGCCATATCCGCCGGGTCGGTTTCGCGCACCCGCGCGACCTCGGCCCCGTCGATAGGCGAATGCACGGCCAGCGTGCCGCCGGTTACTTCCGCTTCGGTCAGGCCCGCGGCCTGGATGATGTCGTTGTGGCTCATGTCAGTCTCCCTTGGTGACGGTGCCGCGCTGATCGTCCATTCCCATGGAGATCAGCACCGGCCCTTCCTGTTGCCGTGTCTGAAAATCTTGCTTTGATCCCATGCTACGCCAATCCGACAGGATCAGCGACTGGGCAACCGCGCCGCCAAGCGTCGTGCCGGGGCCGGTGACGATGAAGAGATCGGGCGCGAATTCCCGCGCCGCGATCCTTATCGCATGGGTGAAGTCGTAGGTCTCGGTCACCTGATGGCCGAGGGTATAGTCCCAAAGCGCATGGGTGTCCGTGGCGCCGGGCCACCAGATCGCCCCGCGCCCGTCGATCATCGGCAGCTTCGGCTGGCTGAAAAGCGACGGGCCAAGCCGCGTCCGGCCGCGTTCAGCGACCGGCGCCTGAAGGCTGGAATGGAACGCCGCATGATTGGCCAGCCGCATCGGGAAACGGCCCTGAACCGGCGGCACGGCCGCTTCGAACGCCTTCAGCCCGTCTTCGTTCCCCGCCAGCACCAGCATGCCGCCAAGGTCGATGGAGAGCGTCAGGATATGATCCGCGCGGGTCGCAATATCGCCGATCAACGCCATCAGTTCGGCCTTCCGCGCCGGATCGGGCCGCCAGTCCCCGCCCACGAAGGGATAGATCAGCTGCCCGCCGATCAGCGCCTCCTGCATCAGCGTGCCCATGGTGTTCACCACCTCGAACCCGGCTTCCGCCGTTAGCGCACCGCCGCAGGCGAGCGTCGAGTACCAGCCCATCGAGTTGCCGGTCACCGCCACCACCTCGACCCCGTCGATGGCGCGGAAATCGCCCAAGGTCGCCGCGTAGATCAGGGCCGAGGCATTGTCGCCGCGCGTATGTTTCGCAACGGAATATGAAGCCGCCCCGTCCAGCGCCGAAAGCGTCTCCTGCCCCAGCGAGGAGCGCGCTTCATCGAAGCAAGCGAGGAGCGTCCGGTCGGGAAAATGGCGCTTGAGATACCCAAGTTCGGTCTTTGTATAGGTGCCCCGTCCGGGGCAAATGACGACGGCCTTCTTCATTTCGCCCCCCCGGTCAAAGCCATCGCGGCGTCAAAGATACTATCGGCGGATGGCATCGTCGCCGCATAGGCCGGGCCAGTGGCGATGAAACTGTCCTCGGCGGTCAGCCGCGCCTTCGGCACGTCCGTCCGTTCGGAGAAGAGCGCCATCAGCGCCTCGGCAAGGCCGCCAGATCGCCGGGTCTCATCCACGATCAGGATGCGCTTCGCACCTTTGACGGCTTCGACCAGCGCGTCGGCGGGCAGCGGCGACAGCCAGCGCATGTCGATGACCCGCGCTTTCACGCCCGCATCGGCCAATCGCTGCTCGGCCTGCCGCGAGAGGTAATAACCGTTGCCGAAGGTGACGATGGCAAGGTCCGTACCGTTGCCATGAACCCCCACCTCTCCGAACTCGATCACCTCGGACCGCTCCGGATAGCGGCACATCCAGCCGCCGTCCTTCTCGGCATGAAGATCGCGCATCGGGTAAAGCGCGATGGGTTCGAGGAAGACGACGACCCGTTGCTCCTCACGCGCCAGCCGCACGCATTCGCGCATCATCCGCGCCGCATCCGCACCGTTCGAGGGGCAAGCGAGGATCACGCCCGGAATGTCGCGGATCACCGCCACCGAGTTGTCGTTGTGGAAATGCCCGCCGAAACCCTTCTGGTAGCCAAGCCCCGCTATCCTCAGCACCATCGGGTTGGTGTATTGGCCGTTCGAGAAGAAGGAAAGCGTCGCCGCCTCGCCCCGGATCTGATCCTCGGCATTGTGCAGATAGGCGAGGAATTGAATCTCGGGCATCGGCACGAAGCCGTTCTGTGCCATGCCGATGGAGAGACCGAGGATGGATTGCTCGTCCAGAAGCGTGTCGATCATCCTGTCCTGCCCGAAGCGCTGGGTCAGCTTCTGGGTTACGCCATAGACGCCGCCTTTGCGGCCGACATCCTCGCCCATCATGACGATCTCGGGATGTTCCAGCATCAGGTCGGTCAGCGCCCAATTGATGAGGCGCGACATGATCTGCGGCTCGTCCATGGCCTTCATGTCGCCGCCAAAAGCGGCAATGCGGGCCTCGGCTGAGGGGCCGTTGGTGGGCTTACAGACCCGCTTTGGCGGAATGAGGCTCGCCATGACATCGCTGGCCGTCTTCAGGCGTGGCCGCTTGACGGCTTCACCCGAAATCCGCGCCACACGGGCATTGGTCTCTTCGTAGATCGCGAGCGCCCCGGCGGCGTCGAGCGCCCCTGCCTGATCCATCAGGCGTACCGAATGAAGCAGCGGATCGTTTGCCTCCTCGGCCTCGACCTCCTCGCGGCTGAGATAGGTCGTCGGCACATCCGCCCCGGCATGGCCGTAAAGCCGGATCGTACCGATATGGAGGAAGGCAGGTTTCTTCCGCGCGCGGACATAATGCGCGGCTTCTTGCGCCACCCGGAATGTCTCGTACATGTCGAGCCCGTTGCAGTGGAAATACTTCAGCCCCGGCCGATCCCGGAACGTGGCCGCGATCCAGCCCTTGGGGGTCTTAGTGGAAATGCCGATGCCGTTGTCCTCGCAGACGAAAAGCAGGGGCAGGGGGATCGACTGGTAGGAGGTCCAGCCAGCGGTATTGAAGGCGCCCTGCGCCGTCGAATGGTTGGCCGAGGCGTCGCCGAAGGAGCAATAGACGATGGCATCGTCCGGCAGCGCCTTGTGCTCCGGCGCGTGCCGCCGGGCAGCGCCGATCGCATAGGCCGCGCCCACCGCCTTCGGCAGATGCGAGGCGATGGTTGAGGTCTGCGGCGGGATATTCAGCGCTTTGGAGCCCAGCACCTTGTGCCGCCCGCCCGAGATCGGGTCTTCGGACGAGGCGGCGAAGCTCAGAAGCATGTCCCAGGCAATCGACTGCCCCGGCACCTGCTGGCCGCGCGCGATCTGAAAGGCCGCATCGCGGTAATGCAGGAAGGCCATGTCGGTCGGCCGCAAAGCAGCGGCCACCGCCGCCAGCCCCTCATGCCCCGAAGAGCCGATTGTATAGAACCCTTGTCCCGCCTTCTGCATCGCCCGGCTCTGCCGGTCGAGCGCGCGGCTGAGGCACCCGGCTCGGTAGATCGACACCGCCTCGGCCGCTGACAGCGGGCCGGACGGCGCAGCGCCGCCGGGCAGGTCTCCTGCGGCCACCCGTCTCAGGAAGTTCTCATGAACAATATCGGCGCGGTCCATATCTTGCTCGCTTGCTCTTCTTCTGTTTCCAAATACTCCCGCCGGAGGCGTCGGACGGAAAGGCCGGGAGCCTCCGGCGGGAGTGTTTTCGAACAGGAGAAATCAGAAAAACGCCTGCAGCCCGGTGATCGCGCGCCCGAGGATGAGCGCGTGGACATCATGGGTGCCTTCGTAGGTGTTGACGGTCTCCAGATTGACCATGTGACGCATGATCTGGAAGTCCTCCTGAATGCCGTTGCCGCCATGCATATCCCGGGCATGGCGCGCGATTTCCAGCGCCTTGCCGCAGTTGTTGCGCTTGACGATGGAGATCATCTCGGGCGCGGCCTTGGCGTCGTCCATCAGGCGGCCGACACGCAGGGAGGCCTGAAGTCCAAGCGAGATTTCGGTCATCATGTTGGCGAGCTTCAGCTGATAAAGCTGTGTCTGTGCCAGCGGCCGGTTGAACTGCTTGCGGTCCAGCCCGTATTGACGGGCGGCATGCCAGCAGAATTCGGCCGCGCCCAGAACCCCCCAGGAAATACCGTAACGCGCGCGGTTGAGGCAGCCGAACGGACCTTTCAGCCCCTCGACATTTGGCAGAAGTGTATCTTCGCCGACCTCGACATTGTCCATCACAATCTCGCCGGTGATCGAGGCGCGAAGGCTGAGCTTGCCGCCGATCTTGGGTGCCGACAGGCCTTTCATGCCCTTGTCGAGGACGAAGCCGCGGATTTTGCCGCCATGCGCCTCGGACTTGGCCCAGACGACGAAAACGTCTGCGATGGGCGCGTTCGAGATCCACATCTTCGACCCGTTCAGCACATAGCCATTCGTTGTCTTCGTCGCACGGGTCTTCATGCCCGCGGGGTCCGATCCGGCATCGGGCTCGGTCAGGCCGAAGCAGCCGATGAATTCGCCGGAGGCGAGTTTCGGCAGGTACTTCTGGCGCTGCTCTTCAGAGCCATAGGCATAGATCGGATACATGACGAGCGAGGATTGCACCGACATCATCGAACGATAGCCGCTGTCGACCCGCTCCACCTCGCGGGCGATCAGCCCGTAGGAGACATAGCCCGCGCCCAGCCCGCCATATTCCTCGGGCACCGTGACGCCGAGAAGCCCCATCTCGCCCATCTCGCGGAAGATTTCGGGATCGGTCTTTTCCTCGCGGTAAGCCTCGGTCACGCGCGGCTGGAGTTTCTCCTGCGCATAGGCGTGGGCGCCGTCGCGCAGCATGCGCTCTTCCTCGGTCAGCTGGTCTTCCATGCGGAAGGCGTCTTCCCAGTCAAAGCGGGAAAGGTCGGGGGCGTCTTTCGGTTTCAGGGCCATTGGGTCCTCACTTAAGATTTGCGCAGAACCGCGCGATGCGGGTGGCGGCCTCGTTTAGCGAGGCCCGTGAATAGGCGTAGGAAAGCCGGATGTGGCCCGGCGTACCGAAGGCGCGGCCGGGGACGAGGGCGACGCCCTCCTCCTCCAGAAGCGCTTCGCAGAAATCGGCGTCGGTTTCGATGCGGCGGCCCTTGGCCGTGGTCTTGCCGAAGGCGCGGGCGCAACCGGGGAAAAGGTAGAAGGCCCCATCAGCCGAGGGGCAGTCAAGCACGCCGGTCGCGCTCAGCGCAGCAACCATCATGTCACGCCGATCCCGGAAATCGTCGCAGCGTTCGGCCAGAAGCTGCTGATCGCCTTCCAGCGCCGCCGCCGCCGCCGCCTGAGAAACCGAGGAGGCACCCGAGGTGATCTGGCTTTGCACCGCGACCATGGCAGAGATCAGCCGCTTCGGTCCGATCCCCCAGCCAATGCGCCAGCCTGTCATCGCGTAGCTTTTCGACACGCCGTTCACGATCAAGGTGCGGTCGGCGAGGTCGGGCGCGACCGCGCGGAACGAGTGGAACGGGACATAGGAGATATGCTGATAAATCTCATCGACCATGATTCCGACATGCGGGGTGTCTCGCAGCACCTCGGCAAGCGCTTCGAGGTCGTCTTTGGCGTAGGCGGCCCCGGACGGGTTTGAGGGCGAATTGAGCAGCAGCCAGCGCGTCTTCGGGCCGATCGCTCCGCGCAACTGTTCGGGCGTGATGCGGAAGCCGGTTTCGGCGGTGGTCGGCAGCACCACAGGCTTGCCATTGCAGACGGTGATGATGTCGGGATAGCTCGTCCAGTAGGGAGCGATGATCAGCACCTCATCGCCGGGATCGAGCGTTGCCGCGAAGGCGTTGTAAAGCACTTGCTTCGCGCCGGTGCAGACGATGATTTCGCCGGTCTCGGGCCTGTAGCCGTTTTCGCGCTGACAGGCTTCCCCGATCGCCTTTCGCAGAGGCAGCCTTCCAGCGGTGAGTGTATAGGTGGTCTCTCCCGCCAAAGCCGCTTTGTGTGCGGCTTCGATAACCGGCGCGGGTGTCGGAAAATCCGGCTCTCCGGTGCCAAGGCTGATGACGTCGCGCCCCTCGCGCTTGAGCGCATCGGCGAGTTCGGAAATCTTCAGGATTTCCGAAAGTTCGACCGCGTCGATGCGGGCGGAGCGGCGGAAGGGGTCGGACATGGAAGCCTCATGCGGGTTTTATGCATTATGGGCCATTGTAGCGGTCGGATATACCGCTATTCTGGCTATATAATATGTATGGAGCGCATATATGGCCACGCCGCGTCGGTTCCTGCCATCAATCTCGCTGCTGACCGCCTTTGAATCAGTGGTGCGCACCGGTTCGACGCTGGCGGCCGCGCGCGATCTGGACCTGACGCAGGGCGCGGTCAGCCGTCTGATCCAGAATCTTGAGGCGCAGCTTGGTGTTACACTTTTCCTGCGCGAGCGGCGCAGGCTGATCCCGACCGACCATGCTTTGGCCTATGCCCGCGACGTGGTGAAGGCGCTTGACCTCATCTCGCGCGGCTCGATGCGGGTTCGGTCCAACACCGGGGGCGGTACGCTGTCGCTGGCGATCCTGCCGACCTTCGGGACACGCTGGCTGGCACCGAGACTGCCGCGTTTCCTGGCTGACCATCCGGGGATCACGATCAATCTTGGCACGAGGCTGAAGCCTTTCGATTTCGAGGAAGAGGGGTTTGATGCGGCCATCCATTTTGGACAGGAGAACTGGGCCGGGACCGGTTCCGTCAAGCTTTTCGACGAACGGTTGGTCGCCTGCTGCGCACCGCGTTTCCTTGCCGATCATCCGGTGGAAGAGCCTGCCGACCTGATCGGACTGCCGCTGCTGCAACTGGAAACTCGACCCAATGCATGGGGCGCATGGTTCGCCCATCACGGTGTGGACAAGCGGGTGGGACAGGGAATGCTCTTCGATCAGTTCGCGCCGATGATTCAGGCTGTGATCCACGGGCTGGGCGTGGCGCTCTTGCCCGAGTTTCTCGCCAAGCCGGAACTGGCCGACGGGCGTCTGGTCGAGGTCTTTGGCGGGCCGGTACGCGGCGATGGCAGCTATTACCTCGTCTGGCCTTCGGTCGGGGCCTGGTATCCGCCGCTGCAGGCCTTCCGCGACTGGCTGGTGGAAGAGGCCGCCGATCCCGATGGCGAGGCGATGTTGCCCCGTTGACCTTTTCCCCGCCCCGCATCACCCTGAGCCTATGAACACGCGCCCCGACATCCATGACCGTCTTGCCGCGTCTCTCAAGGAGGCGCGGAAGTCGAAAGGTCTTAGCCTCGACGCGGTGGCAAAACTTTCGGGCGTGAGCCGGTCGATGGTCAGCCAGATCGAGCGGGGGGAGAGTAGTCCGACGGTCTCGACGCTGTGGAACCTGACGCAGGCGTTGCAGGTCGACTTTGCCGGGCTGCTGGAAGGGCGCACCACGCCCGGGATCGAGGTGATAAGGGCCGAGGCGGCACCGGTGATTGCGGGCCGGGGTCAGGGCGTACGGATACGGATATTGTCGCCCGCCGAGGCGGCGGGGGAGCATGAGGTCTATGACCTGACCTTCGATGCTGGCGGCCGACTTGTAAGCGACCCGCATGGGCCGGGCTGTCGTGAGCATCTGACGGTTCTGGACGGCACGGTGACGGTTGTCTCGGGTGAGGACCGGCAGCGGCTTGGGGTGGGCGATACCGCCCGCTATTTCGCTGACCGCCCCCACCGGATCGAAGCCGAAGGCGGTGAGGCGCGGGCTATTCTGATTGTGCAGAATTCCTGACCGTCCGGCGCGCGGAGAGGGCAGGAGCCTCCGGCGGAGGTATTTTGGAACAGAAGAAGCAGAAATCCGTGATTTGGGATTATTGTCCGTGATATTGACATTGGCGGAATAACGGATAGTATTCCGTCAAACTGGAGGAGATTCTGCGATGTCGGATAAGGCGGCGTTTTTGGCGCATCTGGGAGAGACCCTGACCGGGATCGAGGCCGATGGTCTTTTTAAACGCGAACGGCTGATCACCTCGGCACAAGGCGCGCATGTGAAAGTGGCCGGGCGCGATGTTCTGAACCTCTGCGCCAATAACTATCTGGGGCTGGCAGACCACCCGGACCTGATCGCGGCCGCGAAATCGGCGATGGACGATCACGGCTATGGCATGGCCTCGGTTCGCTTCATCTGCGGCACGCAGGACCTGCACCGCGATTTGGAGGCGCGGATCGCGCGGTTTCTGGGCAAGGATGACGCGATCCTTTTCGCGGCCTGTTTCGACGCCAATGGCGGGCTCTTTGAGCCGCTTCTGGGGCCGGAGGATGCGGTGATCTCGGACGCGCTCAACCATGCCTCGATCATCGATGGCATCCGACTCTGCAAGGCAAAACGCTACCGCTACGCCAATTCCGACATGTCCGATCTTGAGGCGCAGTTGCAGGCAGCGCGCACGGATGGGGCGCGGTTCATCATGATTGCCACCGATGGCGTCTTTTCGATGGACGGCTATCTGGCGAAGCTGCCCGAGGTCGTGGCTTTGGCCGGAAAGTACGGCGCGCTGACCATGGTCGATGATTGCCATGCGACGGGCTTCATGGGGCCGCAAGGCCGGGGCACGCCCGCCCATGCCGGGGTCGATGTCGATATCCTGACGGGGACCTTGGGCAAGGCGCTCGGCGGCGCGCTTGGCGGTTACATCGCCGGGCCGCAAAAGGTCATCGACCTGCTGCGCCAGCGGGCACGGCCCTACCTGTTTTCCAACGCCCTGCCGCCCGCCGTGGTCGCCGCAGGCATCGCCGCGCTCGACCTTGTTGAAGCCGCCGACGACCTTCGGGCGCAGTTGTTCGACAATGCCCGCTACTGGCGCGCGGGGCTTAGCGATGCGGGCTTCACGCTTCTGCCCGGCGAACACCCGATCATCCCGGTGATGCTGGGCGAGGCGAAGCTCGCGCAATCCATGGCGGCGGCGCTTTATGAGCGTGGCGTCTATGTCTCGGGCTTCTTTTTCCCGGTCGTGCCGAAAGGTCAGGCACGCATCCGCACGCAGATGAATGCGAAACTGACGAAGGCTGATCTGGATTTTGCACTCGACGCCTTCCGGGGCGCGGGCAAGGCAGTGGGGGCGATCTGATGCGCAACGACATGAAGGCACTGGCAAAGGCGAGGCCCGAGGTCGGGCTTTGGATGGAGCACCGCCCGGTGCCCGAGATTGGGCCGGATGACGTGCTGATCCGCATCCGCAAGACCGGGATCTGCGGTACCGATATCCATATCTGGAACTGGGACGAATGGGCGGCGAGGACCGTGCCTGTGGGCCTTGTCACGGGCCATGAATTTGCGGGCGAGATTGTTGAGATCGGCAAGAACGTCGAGGGTCTGACCATCGGCCAGCGCTGTTCGGGCGAGGGCCATCTGATCGGTAAGAAGTCGCGGCAGAGCCGCGCGGGCAAGTTTCATCTCGATCCTGCCACGCGGGGGATCGGCGTCAATGAACAGGGCGCCTTTGCCGAATACCTGCGGCTCCCCGCCTTCAACGTCGTGCCGCTGCCCGATGAGATCGACGACGAGATCGGGGCAATCCTCGACCCTCTCGGCAACGCGGTCCACACGGCTTTGTCCTTTGACCTCGTCGGGGAGGACGTGCTCATCACCGGTGCGGGGCCGATCGGCATCATGGCCGCCGCTGTCGCCCGCCATGTCGGCGCGCGGCATGTGGTGATCACCGATGTCAATCAGGATCGGCTGGACCTTGCGGCCCAGGTGACCGACGTCGTGCCTGTCAACGTCGCGAAGCAGGACCTGAAAGACGTCGAAGGCGCCCTGAAGATGAAGGAAGGCTTTGATGTCGGCATGGAAATGTCCGGCAATCAGGCGGCACTCGACCAGATGGTCGAGAACATGGTGATGGGCGGGCGGATCGCGATGCTCGGCATCCCGCCGGGCAAGAGCCCCGTAGACTGGTCACGCATCGTCTTCAAGGCCATCACGATCAAAGGCGTCTATGGCCGCGAGATCTTCGAGACATGGTACAAGATGATCGCGATGCTGGAAAACGGACTCGATATCCGCCGTGTTATCACCCACCGCTACAAGGTGGATGACTTCCGCGACGGGTTCGAGATCATGCGGTCTGGCAAGAGCGGAAAAGTGGTGCTGGACTGGGGCTAGGCCGGGGTGTCGAGGCCGTTCAGGAACGCCTCGAATTCCCGGTCGTCTATACCCACAACATGCTCGGGCGCGGGATAGGTGCCTGATGCCACATCCGCAGCAAACTCGCGGAAGGCGGCTATGCGTTCCCGCTGCAACCGTTCGTATTCGGCACGGAAGTTGCGATAGACCTTGGCATGGCGCGGACGGTGGCCACGGGTGCAGCCCAGCACGTCCTCGGCAAAGAGGTATTGGGCGTCACCCCCGGCGCCCGCCCCCATCGACAGCATGATAAGCGGCGTGCGGCGTGAGATTTCGGCCGCCACGCGGTCGGGGACGACTTCCAGTTCCGCGCCGATCGCGCCCGCTACTTCCAGTGCCTTGACGTGACGCCAGACGGACAGCGCGCTGTCGGCGGTCTTGCCCACGGCCTTGAACCCGCCTGTCCAAGTGGCCTTTGACGGAATCAGCCCGACATGACTGATTACCGGAATGCCCTCCTCCGCCAGCGCCTGGATCGTGCCCAGCCCGGCCGCGCAATAGACCGCGTCGCCACCGATCCGCATCGCCCGATGGGCGGCACGCAGATAGTCCTCTGCGGTCACGAGTTCGCCGTAGAGAAGACCGACCTGTACGAAGCAATCCCCCGCCGCCTCCCGCATCTCGGGCGTCCACAACGGGTCTATGATCGACAGGATGTCGATTCCGGCGACGGCAGCGGCGCGGGCCTCGTCGAGCGTTTCGACATAGAGCATCGTCATCTGCCGCGTGCCCTTCATCGCCCTCAGACCGGCGACGGTCATCCGGTTATGGCGCATAGCTCAACCCACCTGCACGAGTACGCGGCCACCCTCAACCTTCACCGGATAGGTCGCAAGGTTCACGCAGACGGGCGCGCGCTTCGCCTCGCCCGTCCGATAGTCGAACTGGCCATTATGCTTGGGGCATTCGATGACGTAGTCCATCACCAGCCCCTCCGCGAGGTGCACCTGTTCGTGCGTGCAGAGCCCGTCAGTACAGAAGTATTCGTCGTCTGGGCTCCGGTAGATCGCGTAGGTCCGGCCGCCGTGATCGAAACGGATCACATCCTCTTGCTCGATTTCCTCCGTCCCGCAGGCGTCAATCCAGTTGCTCATGTCCTTCTCCCTTTATCCGGCCGCGCCGAGTGCCGCGGCGTGGAAATCTTCCTTGTAAGGTTTCGCCGTAGGCGGCAGATCGCGTCTGAGGAAGTAATCCTCGTAGGCGAGCTGGCGCTTCAGGGTTGGCAGAACCTCGGCATAAGCCTCCCAAATCGATCGATTGGGGCGCGGCAGGTCATCCTTGATCCGCTCGTGCAGCGCAGGCAGCCGGTGGTAGGGCACCATCGGGAACATGTGATGCTCCACATGGTAGTTCATGTTCCAGTAGATGAAGCGGCTGACGGGGTTCATGTAGACCGTGCGGCTGTTCAGCCGGTGGTCGACGACATTGTCGGCAAGGCCCGCATGTTGAAGGACGCCGGTCAGCACGTGATGCCATGCGCCATAAAGGCGGGGCAGGCCGATCAGCATGAAGGGCAGGATTGAACCCGTCCAGATCGCGAGCCCGATGGTTGCGGCGTAAATCAACACCCAGATCCGGGCAATGCGTATGACCTTGGGATGCTCGCTTTCCGGGATAAAGGTCGCTTCCTCAGGGTCGAGGCGGCCTGAGGCGTTCAGCAACATCCGAGCCCAGCCGTTCCATGCGTCAAGGATGCCGAAAAAGTTCAGGCAAATCCGGAACAAAGCCGGCGGGCGCATTGCCACGATCTCAGGGTCGCGGCCGACGATGATCGTGTCGGTGTGGTGGCGGGCATGGCTCCAGCGCCAGGCGACCGGATTGCGGATCATGCAAAAGCTGGCGATCTGGTAGACGAGGTTGTTCATCCAGCCGGTGCGGAAGGCAGTGCCGTGCCCGCATTCGTGCCAGCGTGAATCCATGGCCGAGCCGTAGAGAACGCCGTAGGCCAGCCAAAAGGGCGCAGACCACCACGTAGGCCAGAGGACTATGCCTCCCGCCGCGAAGGTGATCATCGCCGAAAACAGAATGACCGTGTCGCATATAGCGGGCCAATCCTCGCGCGCCATCAGCGCCTTCATCTCCTTGCGGGGAATATCGGTGTGATACCATTCCGCCGCCGCGAGGCCGGTTTCCACCGCGCGTTTCGCGTCGTCGCCCAGAAGGCTGTAATCCCGTTTCGTCATGTCCGTTCCCGAGTTGTGCCGGACACAAGCCTAGGGGCGATTGCAGTAGCGCCATAGATCGGGTCTTGGATTCCCATCAGATATCGTCAAAATCCGGCAGATATGGTGATGTAATCACATCAGTCGCGGAGGTATGATGGCGGGGCGGATGACGATTGCGGATGTCGCGCGCGAGGCGGGTGTCAGTACGGCCACGGTCGACCGGGTGCTGAACGGGCGCGAGAAGGTACGCGAATCCACTGCAAAGCAGGTCTTCGAAGCGGCGCATCGGATCGGCTACCATGCGGCCGGCCTGATCGGGCAGCGGATCAAAACCGACCTGCCGCTGATGCGCTTCGGGTTCGTCATGCACAAGGAAAAGCAGGCTTTCTACAAGAACTTCGCCGCCGAGATGGAACGCGCCGTGCGGGCAGCGCCGAATGTCCGGGGGGAGCTGATCATCGAGTACTCGGCCTCACAAGCGCCGGGGGACTTTGCCGATCTGATGCGGGGGCTGAAGGGCCGGGTCGACGTGATGGGGGCAACCGCCGTTACCCATCACATCGTCACCGAAGCCGTGCAGGAATTGCAGGAGGATGGCACTCCCTGTTTCGCGCTGCTGAACGACTTCGCCCAAGGAGTGCGGCAGAACTATATTGGCCTTAACAATTTGAAAGTTGGCAGAATCGCGGCCTCGATGATCGCGACTGCCGTGCATAAGCCGGGTAAGATCGCTGTTTTTGTTGGCGGCTACCGCTGGCACGGGCACGAATTGCGCGAAACCGGTTTCCGCTCCTATTTCCGGGAATACGCACCGCAGTTCACCGTGCTCGACACACTGGTCAATCTTGAGACCCGGCAACTGACGTATGAGGCAACGCTCGACCTTCTGGCCCGTCATCCCGACCTGCGCGGCATCTATTGCGCGGGGGGCGGAATGGAGGGCGCGATTGCCGCCCTGCGCGAAGTGCGCCAGCCGGGCGACGTTGCGCTCGTAGTCAACGAGGTGACGCCCGAAACCCGCGCCGGTCTGCAGGACCGGTACATAACCCTGGTTATCTCCACCCCCTTGGCGGTGCTCTGCCGCGACATTGTCGCGCTGATGTCCAACGCCGTCCTGAACGGCATGTCGGATGTCGTGGGTCAGCATTTCCTTCAGCCTGAGCTATATCTGGCAGAGAGTATATGATGATGTAATATCATCATATTGATGATGTTGATTTCGTCATTCCTGACGGAAACTGCACCCCTCGCATTGACGATTCGCCTGTCCGGGCGGCACCTTCTTGCGAAACGGCATTAGACCGGACCCGGGACAATGTGCCCGGGACAGGGAGGAAACGCGAAACATGCTGCCACTCGCGCTGAACCACATGACCGTGGCCCGGCTCAACTACGAGCGTCTTCTCGACCTCGCGGCGGAGCTTGGCTGTGAAGGTGTCGAAGTGCGTAACGACCTGCCGCAGCCTCTGTTCGACGGACGTGACCCGGCCGAGGCAGGACAGATGGCGCGCGACAGGGGACTGAGGATACTGGCCGTCGCCGAAGTGAAGAGGTTCAATGACTGGTCCGCCGATAAGGCAAAAGAGGCGCGCGACCTGATGCGCCTCGCCGCCGCTGCGGGCGCCGAGGCGGTCAGCCTGATCCCCCGCAACGACGGCTTGGGTATGGGCAATGGCGAGCGTCAGGCCAACCTGCGCCTCGCGCTCAAGGACCTCAAGCCGATGCTTGAGGATCATGGGCTGATCGGTCTGATCGAACCTCTCGGCTTTTCCATATGCGCCTTGCGTCACAAGATCGAGGCGGTCGAGGCAATCGAGGCCCTCAACGCGACCGGCCGTTTCAAACTGGTCCACGACACATTCCACCATACGCTCGCCGGGGGCGGCCCATTCTTTGCGCCACATACCGGCATGGTTCATGTCTCGGGCGTCACCGATCCCGGGTTAGGCATTGACGAGATGGGCGACGGGCACCGGGTGCTGGTCGATGAACGCGACCGGCTGGGAAATGTCGACCAGCTGAGGGCGCTGCGTGACGCGGGTTACACGGGGCCGGTATCAATGGAGAGCTTTGCGAAAGAAATACACGACCTGAGCGATCCGGGCGCCGCATTGGCCCGGTCGTTCAATTTCATGCGGTCACGAATGAGCGAACGTGAAAGCGCTCATTACTGACCGATACCAATGCCCGAAGCGGGCTTCCGGCATGGTTTCAGGGAAAGGGTGCGCCGGACATCCGATGGGAGGAACGAAATGAAAAAGACAGTATTCATGGCCGGAGTGGCGATGCTCATGGGCACGACCGCCATGGCCGAAAACATCGGTGTGTCGATGGCAAGGTTCGACGACAACTTTCTGACGGTTCTGCGGAACGGGCTTCAGGCCTATGCCGACGAACAGGGCCACAGTGTCCAGATCGAGGACGCACAGGACGACGTCGCCAAGCAGCTTGACCAGATCAACAACTTCATCGCCTCGGGCGTCGACGCGATCATCGTCAACCCGGTCGACACCTCGGCCACGCAGGCCATGACCGACGCCGCAGCTGCGGGCGGAGTGCCGCTCGTCTACGTGAACCGCCAGCCGATCAACCTCGACACATTGCCCGACAATCAAGCCTTCGTCGCGTCGAATGAGGTCGATTCCGGCACGCTGGAAACGATCGAGGTCTGCCGCCTCTTCAAAGAGGCGGGCAAGGACCCTGCCAATATCTATGTTATGATGGGCCAGCTTTCGAACCAGGCAGCGGTCATGCGCACCAAGGACATCCACGATGTGATGGGCGACGGGCGTTGCGCGGTGACGCTGAACATCATCGACGAGCAAACCGCCAACTGGTCGCGTGATGAGGCGCAGAACCTGATGACCAACTGGCTGTCGACGGGCGCCGCCTTCGACGGCGTTATCGCCAACAACGACGAGATGGCAATCGGCGCCATTCAGGCGATGAAGGCGGCAGGCATCGACATGGCCTCGGTCGTTGTCGGCGGCGTCGATGCGACGCAGGATGCTCTGGCGGCGATGCAGGCCGGTGACCTCGACGTTACCGTGTTCCAGAACGCGGCAGCGCAGGGCTCCGGCTCGCTCGACGCGGCGGTAAAACTGGCGCGCGGGGAAGAGGTTGATCGCGAGGTCTGGATCCCGTTCGAACTCGTGACACCGGCCAATATCGGCGACTACCTGTCCAAGAACTGATCCGCATCTGGCGGCCACGGGGCGCGGCGCCACATGGCGCCGCCCCCAACCCGCGACATTGCGTCCGAAGGAAGAGGGAAGATGGCTGACACAGCTCATGGAATTGGCGGGTTGAAGTACGACCCGAAGAAACGCGCCAAACCGCCGGAACTGAACGTCTTTTTTGCACTTGTCCTGATCGTCGTCACATTCGAGGTTCTCGGCTGGCTGATCTACGGGCAATCCTTCCTGTTCAATACGCGCGACAATGTCGATGCGATCTTCAACTGGGCGCGGATCAACATCATCATCCTTCAGGTGTCGATCATCGGCATCATTGCGCTGGGGGTCACGCAGGTCATCATTTCGGGCGGGATTGACCTCTCGTCCGGCTCCATTGTCGGCGCCACCGCGATGATCGTGATGAGCTTTGCCCAGACGGCCATGGTCAACGGAAATCCGAACCCGAAGGCGATCTTCGGCGAATGGGCCATGGACCTGCCGGTTCTGGTTCCCATTCTGGTCGGGCTGGTCTGCGGCCTGATCGCCGGCATGATCAACGGGCTTCTGATCGCCTATACCAAGATCCCACCTTTCATCGCGACACTGGGCATGATGGTTTCCGCGCGCGGTCTGTCGAAATGGTGGTCGAACGGCAACCCGATCTCCTTCCCGACCGAAAGCTTCGCGGCCATCGGCAAGGGCATGATGCCGGTTGCGATCTTTGTGGCCCTCGCCATCCTTTTTCATCTGGTGCTGAAGTTCACGGTCTACGGAAAGCACACCTATGCGATCGGATCAAACGAGGATGCGGCGCGGATGTCGGGCATCAAGGTCGCGCGGCACAAGGTGCTGGTCTATTCCATCGCCGGAACCCTCGCCGCCGTCGCGGCGATTGTTCTCAGCTCTAAGAACCTGACTGCGCAGGCGGGCATGGGGGTCATGTACGAACTGGACGCCATTGCGATGACGGTCATCGGCGGCGTGTCGCTGGCTGGCGGGCGCGGGTCGATCATCGGCACTGTTCTTGGCGCGCTAATCTTTGGCGTCATCATTTCCGGTTTCACCTTTCTCCGGCTCGACGCCTATTACCAGGAGATGGTGAAGGGCGCGATCATCGTCGGCGCGGTCGTCCTTGATCAATGGCGCCAGGGTCGGGCGCAGTTGCGGTCATGAAGGGGGCAGGATCATGAGCGATGTCATTCTGGAAACCCGTGGGCTGACCAAGCATTACGGTGGCGTCCACGCACTCGAAGGCGCCGATTTCACCCTCAGTCGAGGCGAACATGTTGCCATCATGGGGGATAACGGCGCAGGTAAATCGACCTTCGTGCGCCAGATCACCGGCGTGGAACAGCGCACGCGGGGCGAGATCATCTTCGATGGCAAGCCGGTACATTTCGGGGGGCCGCTTGAGGCACGCGAGGCGGGGATTGAAACGGTGTTCCAGACGCTGGCGCTGGCTGACGACCTCGATGTGCCGGACAACCTCTTTCTGGGGCGCGAAAGGACCAAGTGGGACTGGCTCGGCCCGTTCCGGGTGCTGGACTACAAGGCGATGCGCGAGGCAACGCTCGCGGGACTTGAAAAGACCGCAGTCAAGATCCCGAACATCCGTAATACGATCCGAAACATGTCGGGCGGGCAACGGCAATGCGTGGCCATCGCCCGCACTGCGACCTTCCATTCGAAGCTGACGATCATGGACGAACCGACCGCGGCGCTTGGCGTTCAGGAAACGGCACAGGTGGAAAACATCATCCGCAACCTAAAAGAGGCGGGCGAGCCCCTGATCCTTATCAGCCACAACATGCGGCAGGTCATGGATCTTGTCGACCGGATTGTCGTCTTCCGGCGGGGCCGGATCGTTGCGAACCTGAAAAAGGAAGAGACTGACGGGCAGGATGTCGTTGCCTATATCACAGGCGCCAAGACTCAAGCTGAATACGAAGGCGCGGCCTGATGGAAGCGGATCATCGCGAAACCTCGGCGCTGATCATCGGCGGGACGCAGGGCCTTGGCCTTGCCATCGCCCGGGCACTGATTGCGGCCGGGTGCCGCAACCTTGTGATAGCGGGGCGTAGCGCAGAGCGGGGCGCGAAGGCTGCGGCCGAAATCGGTGCTACCTACCGGCAGGCCGACCTTGCCGATACAGACCAGATCATACGTCTTGTGGATGACGCCACCGCAGCGATGGGCAGAGTGACCGCGCTTGTGAATGCCGGGGCGGCGACGGACCGGGGCTCGGTTCTCGATACGACACCCGCGCTTTGGGACCGGATGATGGCGGTCAATGCGCGGTCGCCGTTCTTCGCGATCCAGCGGGTGGCGCAGCGGGCGCGCGAGGCGGGGCATGCGGCATCCATCGTCAACATCCTGTCGATGGTGGTCCATTGCGGGCAATCCTTCCTTGCCCCCTATTCCGCATCAAAGGCGGCGCTTGCCAATGTCACGAAGAACGCCGCGCAGGCTCTCAGGGGGGACCATATCCGGGTCAATGCGATCAACTGCGGCTGGATGGACACGCCGGGTGAGGATGAAACGCAGCGCCGCTTTCATGGCGCCGGTGACGGCTGGCTGGCCGATGCCGAGGCGCGCCAGCCCTTCGGCATGCTGGTCAAGCCCGACCATGTGGCCGGTCTCGCTTCCTACATGCTATCGCCGCAGTCTGGCGTAATGACGGGCGCGATTGTTGATTTCGACCAGAACGTCGCCGGGGCCTATCCCGAGTAAAGGAAAAGACATGACGACACGATTTGCAGTTTTAGGGGCCGGCCGCATCGGTCAGGTCCATGCCCGCGCCGTGACATCCACCCCGGGGGCCCGCCTTGTCGCCGTGGCCGAGCCGCATGCGGCGGCGGCTGAGGCCGTTGCGACGGCCTATAACTGCGACATCCGCACGATTGACGAAATTGAAGCATCGTCCGACATCGATGCGGTCATCATCTGTACCCCGACCGACACCCATGCCGATCTCATCGAACGCTTCGCCCGCGCGGGCAAGGCGATCTTCTGTGAAAAGCCGGTGGACCTAAGTCTGTCCCGGGTTCGTGCCTGTCTGGATGTGGTCGGGGAAACTGGCGCGACGCTGATGGTCGGCTTCAACCGCCGCTTCGATCCCGACTTCATGGCGGTGAAGGCGGCGATCGATGCGGGTCGGATCGGCAAGGTTGAGATGGTGACGATCACCTCCCGCGATCCCGGCGCGCCGCCTTATGACTATATCACCCGGTCTGGCGGAATCTTTCGGGACATGACGATCCACGACTTCGATATGGCCCGCTGGCTGTTGGGCGAGGAGGTGGAGACGGTCATGGCCGCTGCCTCGGTCCTGACTGATCCGAAGATCGGCGAACTTGGCGATTATGACAGCGTCAACGTGATCCTGCGGACTGCGTCCGGCCGTCAGGCGATCATCACCAATTCCCGGCGGGCGAGCTATGGTTACGACCAGCGGATCGAGGTTCTGGGCGACAAGGGCGCGCTTTCCGCCGCCAATACGCATGAGGCGAATATCCAGTTTGCGGGTGAGGGCGGTTTCACCCAGCCGCCGCTCCTGAATTTCTTCATGACGCGTTACACCGCCGCCTATGCCAATGAAATCGCGGCCTTCATCGCGGCGGTGAATGCCGGGGCGACACCGCCGACCAGCGGGGAAGACGGCCTCCTGGCGTTGGCGCTTGCCGAGGCCGCGCTGAAATCAGTGGCTGAAGACCGCGCCGTGCGGGTCGCCGAAATACTCGGATGATCCCGGCGCGTAGGGCAGGGAAGGACAAGAGATGAAGACGATACGATTGACCGCCGCGCAGGCCATGGTGAAATACCTCGCCGCGCAGAAGAACGAGTCCGGAGAGGCCTATATCGCCGGATGTTGGGCGATCTTCGGTCATGGCAACGTAGCGGGTCTGGGCGAGGCGCTGTACGGCGTGCGCGACCGGCTGCCGACCTATCGCGGGCACAATGAACAGACGATGGCACATACCGCGATTGCCTACGCAAAACAGCTGCGGCGGGCGCGCGCGATGATGGTGACCTCGTCCATCGGGCCGGGTGCTACCAACATGGTCACAGCTTGCGCGCTGGCTTACGTGAACCGCCTACCGGTCCTCATGGTGCCAGGTGATGTCTTTGCCCATCGCGGGCCCGATCCCGTACTGCAGCAGCCCGAGAACTTTGCCGATGGCACGGTCACCGCCACCGACACGTTCCGCCCCGTCAGCCGGTATTTCGACCGGATCACCCGGCCCGAGCAGTTGCTGACCGCTTTGCCCCGCGCCATGCGCACCATGACCGATCCCGCCGATTGCGGCCCCGTCACGCTTGCCTTCTGTCAGGACGTGCAGGCCGAGGCCTATGACTGGCCCGAAGCCTTTTTCGATGAACGCATCTGGCACCGCCGGGTGCCGCCGCCCGATCCGGCGGAACTGGCCCGTGTTGCCGATCTTCTGAAGACCGCGAAGCACCCGGTGATCGTTGCGGGCGGCGGGGTGCATTACGGCTATGCGACCGATGCCCTGCGCGCCTTCGCCGAAGCCCACGGCGTTCCGGTGGTCGAGACGCAGGCGGGCAAATCCGCTTTGCCCTGGGACCACCCGATGAACCTCGGCCCCGTCGGCGTAACCGGGGCCAGCAGCGCCAATGAGGTCTGCGGCAAGGCCGACCTCGTCCTCGGCGTCGGCACGCGGTTTCAGGATTTTACCACCGGGTCATGGTCGCTCTTCCGCGCGCCGGGGCGCAAACTGGTCAGCCTCAATGTCCAGCCCTATGACGCGATGAAGCACGGCGCGGTGCCGCTCTGCGCCGATGCAAGGGCGGGGCTGGAGGCATTGTCGGGAGCCCTGAAGGGCAAGACCTTCGACGACCCTTCCGCGACGCTCAAGGCCGATTGGTTCGCCAAGGTCGATCCACTGACCGATGCGCCCGGTGAGGGCAATGAAAAGCCGACCGACATGCAGGTGATCGGCGCGGTCCAGCGCGCCGCCGGGCCCGATACGGTCGTAATGTGCGCTGCCGGCACCATGCCGGGAGAGTTGCACAAGCTCTGGAAGGCGGGCCGACCGGGCTCTTACCACATGGAATACGGCTTCAGCTGCATGGGTTATGAGATCGCCGGAGCCATCGGCATCAAGATGGCCGAACCCGACCGCGATGTCGTCTGCTTCACCGGGGACGGCACCTACATGATGGCGAACTCGGAGCTTGCCACCGCATGCATGATGGGGATCAGCTTTACCCTGATCATCACCGACAATCGCGGTTTCGGCTGCATCAACCGGCTGCAGATGGGCACCGGGGGGGAGGAGTTCAACAACCTTCTCGACACCGCCCATCACGTGAACCCTTCAGCCATCGACTTCGTCGCCCATGCCGGATCGATGGGGGCCAAGGCGGTCAAGGCTGGCAACATTGCCGAGCTTGAGGAGCATCTGGCGAAGGCCAGCGACCACAAAGGCGTCTATGCCATCGTCATCGACACCGATCCCTATCCCTCCACCCCCCATGGCGGAAGCTGGTGGGAGGTTGGCGTGCCCGAGGTCTCCGATCGGCCCAAGGTGCGCGCGGCGCGTGAGGTTTACGAAACACGGCGCAAGGACCAGAGCGCCGTCTGAGGACATGAAAGATGAGTGTAAGGATCGGGATTTCCCCCATCGCCTGGCAGAACGACGACCTGCCGGACCTGACCGCCGCCTATACGATGGAACAGGCGCTGAAGGAGGCGCGTGAGATCGGCTATACCGGCGTCGAGCGCGGCCAGCGGATGCCGCACGACACCGAGGGGCTGAAGGCCTATCTCGACACCTATGACATCGCGCTTTGTGGCGGCTGGTGTTCGGGCAACACTCTGGTGAATGACGCCGCCACAGAGACGGCGGCGATCCGCCAGCAGGTTGACCAGTTCGTCGCGCTGGGCTCTCCTTGCATCGTCTATGCCGAATGCTCCAACACCGTGCAGGGAAAGCAGGACGTGCCGGTCAACAAGCGCCCGAAGCTGTCGCGAGACGAGGTCTTAGCCTATGCCAAGAAACTCAGTGAAGTCGCGAAATGGGTGACCGACCGGGGCATGCCCTTTGCCTATCATCACCATATGGGCTCGATCATCGAAGATGAGGACGATGTGAACTGGCTGATGGAGGGCTCGTCACCTGAGGTGAAATTGTGCTTCGATACCGGTCACCTTCTATTTGGTGGCGGTGACGTGATGGCCACACTGAACCGCTGGGGCGACCGGGTGCATCATGTGCATTACAAGGATATCCGACCCAATGTGGTGGCCGAAGTCCGTGCCAATGACCGTAGCTTCTTGGACGCCGTTATCGCGGGCGCCTTCACCGTGCCGGGCGACGGCTGCATCGACTTTCAGGCCGTCACGGATGCACTGAAGGCAATGGACTACTCGGGCTGGATCGTGGTCGAGGCTGAGCAGGACCCGGCCAAAGCGCCACCCTACGACTATTCCAAACGTGGCTACGAGCATATCCTGTCTGTCTGCTGTAAAGCCGGACTGGAGATCGCAGACTGATGGCCCTGATCGACCCCGCCCACCCGTTCTTCCGCCCGCGCTGGCGGCGGGTCGTGGTGGTGGTGGCGTGTCTTGGCTGGGCATTGATCGAGATCATCACGGGCTCGCCCGGCTGGGCGATGCTGTTCGGAGGCGCCGGGCTTTACGCCGCCTATGTCCTGCTGATCACCACCCCGCCGGAGGACAGCGAATGAACAAGCTTTTGGTGAAACCCGCCGGAGCGACCGGCAAGGTCCATAATGTGACACCGCAGAGTGCCAGCTGGTCCTATGTCGGCTTTGGCCTCTACCGGCTGGCGCCGGGCGAGGTCGCGCAAGAGGAAACCGGCGACCGTGAGGTGATACTGGTTCTGGTCGAGGGCAAGGTGCAGATCACCGTCGATGGCCACGACTTTGGCGAGCTTGGCGACCGGATGGACGTCTTTGAGAAGACCCCGCCGCATTGCGTCTATGTCCCGGACGGCGCTGCCTGGCAGGCCACCGCCGCCACCGATTGCACGCTTGCCGTCTGCTCGGCCCCCGGAAAGGGCGGCCATCCGGCGCAGATCATCGGGCCCGCCGGGATCGACCTGACCCCGCGCGGCAAGGGCACAAACACCCGCTACATCAACAATATCGCGATGGAGGGGCGGGATGTGGCCGACAGCCTTCTGGTGACCGAGGTCTTCACACCGGCCGGGCACTGGTCCTCCTACCCGCCGCACCGGCATGATGAGGATGACTATCCGAACATGACATATCTGGAGGAAACCTATTACCACCGCCTGAACCCCGAACAGGGCTTCGGCATCCAGCGGGTTTGGACCGAAGACGGGTCGCTGGACGAGACGATGGCGGTCGGCAATCACGACGTGGTTCTGGTGCCGAAAGGCCACCATCCCTGCGGTGCGCCATATGGATATGAGATGTATTATCTCAACGTCATGGCCGGGCCGTTGCGCAAATGGCGCTTCAGGAACCATCCTGACCATGACTGGATCGTGCAAAGGGATCTCGCGACCGGCACATGACGGCTCTGCTGTAAACCTAGGATCGCAATCTGCTTGTCCACGGAGGCTGTCGCCCCTAGCCTCGCCGCCAACGGGAACCGCGCTGAGGATGTGATATGTGATGCCTGTGAATACTGACTGCTGCGCAAATCCGCTCTGCGCTGGAGCGGTTTCCTGATCCATGGCGCAGGCGACGGAAGACTCCGATACCAGTACCGCCCTGTTCTGGCGCACGGCGCCGTTGGTGTTTCTGCTGTTCTGGTCTGGCGGCTACAGTTTCGCCAAGCTTGGCCTGGCGCATATCGAGCCCATGACCATGCTCGCATTACGCTATGGACTCGCGGCGCTCGCGCTTGTGCCGTTCCTTTTTCGGCGCAAGCTCAAATGGCCATCCGGTGCCCGGCACTGGGGCGCGCTGATGCTGACCGGTTTCCTTATCCAATGCGTTTATTTCGGGCTTGCCTATCTTGCGATGAAACGGGGGATGAACGCTGGCACCACCGCGATCATCATGGCCTTACAACCGATCCTGGTCGCGGCCCTCTCCCCTTTGGTCACCGGGGCCCGCAGCGGGCGGCATTTGTGGCTTGGCCTCGTCCTCGGCTTTCTCGGCGTGGTGATTGTCATTGCCGGAGGCCGGACATTGGGGCCGAGCCCCGCTGTCGCCGTGATCCTTGCCCTGTCGGCGCTCCTGGGCATCACGCTCGCGACGCTTTTCGAGAAATGGCACGGGCTGCGCACCGATCCGGCCATCGGTGGAGTGGTGCAATACGTCGTAGGTTTCGCGGTTTTAATGCCAGCCGCTTGGGCCACTGAGACCATGGCGATCGACTGGCATCCGGAACTGATCGTGTCGCTTGCCTATCTTGTAATCGCCAATTCGATCATCTCGATCGGGCTTTACATCGCGCTTTTGCAGCGCGGCGATGCGACGCGGATATCGGCGCTGCTCTATCTCGTGCCGCCTCTGGCGCTTTTTCTCGCCTGGGCAATCCTGGGAGAGGTCGTAACCCCCGCCGCCTTCGCGGGACTCGCGCTGTCGGCGGCGGGGGTCTATCTGGTCAATCGTCAGGCGGCGACCCAGCGGCCTGTGAAATCGAAGGCACCATCATAACCGAAGAGTGCTGCCGCGCCGCCGGTATGCAGGAAGACCACGCGCTCGCCCTTCTTGAAATGCCCCTTTCGGATGAGGTCGATGAAGCCAGCGGCACCCTTGGCAGAATAGACCGGGTCGAGAAGGATCGCTTCCAGTTCTGCGAACATACGGATCGCTTCCATGCCGCTTGCGGTCGGGATGCCGTAGCCCTCGCCGACATAGTCGGTATTCGCCACTACATCCTCGCGCTTTACGATCCCGGCGCAGCCGAGCTTCTCCGCCGTCGCGCAGGCGAGGTTGTAGACATTCTCTTCCTGCTTCGGCTTCGGCGCGCGGACGCCGATGCCCAGAAGCGGGATCTGCGCGTTCATCGCCTTCAGGCCCGTGATCAGGCCCGCCTGGGTCCCGGCCGAGCCGGTCGCGGTGACGATATGGTCGATCTTCATGCCGCTGTTGTTGACCTGTGCCAGCATCTCGAAGGCGCAGTTGACATAACCCAGCGCACCTGTCGGGTTCGAACCGCCGCCGGGGATCGTGTAGACCTTTTTGCCGTCGGCGCGCAGCTTGTCGGCCACCTTTTCCATCTCGGCATTCATGTCACCGCCGCCCGGGCGCTTTTCGGTCGTCGCGCCATGCAGGTGATCGAGAAGGACGTTGCCGTTGTGGTTGTAGTTTGCATTGTTCGACCCGGTGCGGTCTTCCAAGAGGATATGGCACTTCATGCCCAACTTTGCGGCGAAGGCGGCGGTCTGGCGGGCGTGGTTTGACTGGGTCGCGCCCTGGGTCATCACCATTTCCGCGCCCTGCGCCTCGGCCTCGGCCATCAGAAATTCCAGCTTGCGGGTCTTGTTGCCGCCGGTCGACAGGCCGGTGCAGTCGTCGCGCTTGATCCAGATTTCCGGCCCGCCAAGCTCCTTCGACAGGCGATCCAGCCGCTCCAACGGCGTCGGCAGATGGGCGAGGAAGTGGCGCGGGAAGCGGGCAAGATGCATGGGTCTCTCCGTGAGTTGCGTTTGATGACATATAGCTGCGCCCGACCCGCCAAAACAAATGCGAACTTCGCGAATTAATATTCCAAAGTTGCAAGTTGAGGCTCATTGAGCTATGCGCCCTGCATGCGGCTCGATTGGATCGACGATCTTCTGGCAGTGCTCGACACCGGCTCTTTTGCCCGGGCGGCCGAGATGCGCTGCCTGACGCAATCAGCCTTTACCCGGCGCATCCGGGCGATCGAGGACAGTATCGGGGCGGAGCTTTTCGACCGCTCTCGCAAGCCGGTGGAGCTGCTGCCCGCCATCCGGGCACAGGAGCCCGAACTGCGGGCGTTGGCGGCGGGTCTGCGCCGCTTGCGCGAGGGGCTGAAACGCGCAGGGCAAGGCAAGGGTGGAACGCTCTCGCTCGCCTGCCAGCATGCGATCACCACGACCGTCTCACCCCCCCTTGTCTCGGTTCTGGCCGAGACCGGAAATCACGCCGTACGGGTTCGTTCCGGTAATCGCGACGAATGCCTGCTGATGCTCCTGTCGGGTGAGGTCGATCTGGCGGTGATGTACGAATTGCCGGGTGAGCGCAGCCTGCCTGCCAGCCACGCCTTTGACACCGCCATTCTGGGCCGCGACCGCTTCTTGCCGGTCGCGGCCCCCGGAGTGGTCGGGGGAGAGGGCTGGCCCTTGATCGCTTATCCGTCCGATGTTTTTCTTGGACATGTCATGGAACGCGCCGTCCTGCCACGTGTCGCGCCCCATATCGGCTTTATCCGAAAGGCAGAAACCGCATTGACGCTGGCTGCCCTGCAATACGCGCTGAACCGGATCGGCATTGCCTGGCTGCCCGAAGCCCTGGTGAAGGAACCCTTGGAAGATGGGCGGCTCGTGACGCTGGACGACCGCCTGCCTGCTCAGGATCTCGACATCCGAATGATCCGCATTGCGGGCGAGGCGCGGCCCGATCTGCTCTCTGCCTGGGCGCAGCTTACCGGCTGAGCACCACGTCGGTATCCCAGTCCCGGCATTTTTCCGCGAGAGGGTCGGGCAATGGCAGGTCCGTGAAGACGCGACCGATTTCAGAGAGCGAGGCGATGCGGACCGGCGCGCGCCGTTCAAGTTTCGAAGCATCGGCGACAAGGCAGGTGGCGCGGGCCTGACGCAGGATTGCCCGGCTGACGCGCCCCTCCTGCGGGTCGAAATCCAGTAGGTCGCCATCAAGGTCCAGCGCCGACGTGCCGATGATCGCGTAATCCACCTTGAAATGCGAAATCGCCTCGGTGGTCAGGTCACCCACCAGCCCGCCATCCGAGCGGCGCAGGACGCCCCCCGCGACTATCACGTCGCAGCTTTCGTTGGCGGCAAGAATGTTGGCGACGTTCATGTTGTTGGTGACAACGGTCAGGTTGCGGTGTTTCAGCAGCGCTCGCGCCACGGCCTCGGTCGTCGTGCCGATATTTAGGAACAGCGAGGAATTGTCCCGGATCGTGGCCGCGCAGGCCGCGCCGATCGCGGCCTTGGCCTCGGCATTCATCAGCCGCCGTTCCTCATAGCCGATATTGGCGACACCGGCGCGCAGGACCGCGCCACCATGGACGCGGTCAAGTTGTCCGGCATCGGCCAGTTCGGTCAGATCGCGGCGGATCGTCTGAAGCGTGACGCCGAAGCGTTCGGCAAGGTCGTCCACGCCGACGCGCCCCTCGGCCCGCGCGATGTCGAGAATCTCGCTCTGCCGGAAACTGAGTGCCATTCCGTAGCTTCCTCTCCTTGCCCGACCTGCCGTTAAGGTGGGTTCAAACCCACCTTACAACGATCCGATACCGCATCTGATCGGCTTCGTCACGAAAAACGAACATTAACGAATACAAAAGTTGACAAAACGCGCCATACAGCGCGATAACCCGAACGGCATCCGTGGAGAATCCCCTTGGTTTCCGAACCCATCCCCGAACACGCCTATGACCTTTTCATCATCGGCGGCGGCATAAACGGCACCGGCATCGCCCGTGACGCGGCCGGGCGCGGGCTTTCGGTCGCGCTGGCCGAGATGGGAGATCTGGCGCAGGCGACCTCTTCGGCCTCGACCAAGCTCTTTCACGGCGGGCTACGCTATCTGGAATATTTCGAGATCGGGCTGGTGCGGAAGGCGCTGATCGAACGCGAGGTGCTCCTGAGTGCCATGCCGCATATCGCCTGGCCGATGCGGTTCATCCTACCCTATCATGAAGACATGCGGTTTGAGGGCGCGACACCCACCTCGCGGCTTCTTTCGGTCTTCATGCCGTGGATGCGCGGCCGTCGACCTGCATGGCTGATCCGGCTAGGGCTCTTTATGTATGACCACCTTGGCGGGCGGAAGATCCTGCCGGGCACGCAAACGCTTGACCTGTCCACGGACACCGCCGGGGCCGTGCTGAACCCCAAATTCCACAAGGCTTACGAATATTCCGACTGCTGGGTGCAGGATGCCCGTCTCGTGGTTCTCAACGCCCGCGACGCCGAGGCGCGTGGGGCGAAGATCATGACCCGGGCAAAAGTCGTCGACGCGCGCCGGGACGGGGATGTCTGGGAAGTGAAAGTCGCACTGAACGGCCGCACCAAGACCATGCGCGCGCGGATGTTGGTTAATGCAGGCGGGCCCTGGGTCGAAAGCATTGTCCGCGACACCGCGCATTTGAAGCCAAAAGCGCATATCCGGCTGGTCCGCGGTTCGCACATCGTGACGAAGCGGCTGTTCGACCATGACCGCGCCTATTTCTTCCAAGGCACGGACGGGCGGATCATATTCGCGATCCCCTATGAAGAGGATTTCACCCTTATCGGCACCACCGATCAGGACCATGATGGCGACCCGCTGGATGCGCACTGCACCGAGACGGAGCAGGACTATCTCTGCGCCTTCGCATCGGAGTACTTTGCCAAGCCCGTGACGCGCGACGACATCCTTTGGACCTATTCCGGCGTCCGTCCACTTTACGACGACGGCGCGAGTTCGGCGAGCGCCGCGACGCGGGACTATGTGCTTACGCTCAACACAGACGGCGCACCGGTGCTGAACGTCTTCGGCGGCAAAATCACCACCTATCGAAAGCTGGCCGAAGCGGCGCTGGCAAAGATTGCGCCGATCCTGAAAGTGACAAAGCCCGACTGGACGGCAGGCGTGCCCCTGCCGGGTGGCGACTTTCCGGTGAACGGAGTGTTGACGCTGATCGACGATCTGATGGAACGATATCCCTTCCTTGATGCCTTCACCGCGCGGCGGCTGATCCGGACATATGGGACCGAGGCCGCGCAATTGCTCGCAGAGGCGAAAGCCGCCGCCGATCTCGGCCGTGATTTCGGCGCAGGGTTGACGGAGGCGGAGGTCCGCTGGCTCATGGAGAAGGAATACGCAAGAACCGCCGAGGACGTGGTCTGGCGCCGTACGAAACTGGGGCTGCGCATGAGCCCGGCACAGATCGCGGCGCTTGACGCATGGATGGCGGAGGAGGGAGCGACATGACTTACATCCTCGCAATTGATCAGGGCACCACGTCGAGCCGGGCGATCCTGTTCGACGCCACGATGAAGGTGACGGCCGTCGCGCAGGAGGAGTTCACGCAGCATTTTCCGGCCTCGGGCTGGGTGGAGCATGATCCCTCGGACCTCTGGTCCTCGGTCGCTGCCACGACCCGGGCGGTGATCGAGAAGGCGAAGGTCCAGGCCAAGGATATCGCCGCCGTCGGCATCACCAACCAGCGCGAGACGACTTTGGTCTGGGACCGCAGAACGGGTGAGCCGATCCACCGCGCCGTCGTCTGGCAGGATCGCCGCACTTCGGATCTGTGTGCAAAGCTGAAGGCGGCTGGAAACGAGCCGATGGTGACGGAAAAGACCGGTCTCCTGCTCGACCCCTATTTCTCGGGCACGAAGCTCGCCTGGCTTCTCGACACGGTCGAAGGCGCACGCGCAAAGGCCGAGGCGGGCGACCTCTTGTTCGGCACCGTGGATTGCTTCCTGATCTGGAAGCTGACGGGCGGCAAGGTGCATGCGACCGACGCGACGAACGC
Source organism: Albidovulum litorale (assembly GCF_025751495.1). Classification (GTDB taxonomy): domain Bacteria; phylum Pseudomonadota; class Alphaproteobacteria; order Rhodobacterales; family Rhodobacteraceae; genus Albidovulum; species Albidovulum litorale. The sequence continues at coordinate 324,018 of NZ_JAOWKZ010000005.1, forward strand.
GGCGCGGACGCTGATCTACAACATTCGGACAGGCGGCTGGGACTCAGACATCTGCAAGCTTCTGAACATCCCGATGGCTATGCTGCCAGAGGTGCGCGACTGCGCCGCTGATTTCGGTCATACCCGCGCCGACCTTTTCGGCCGCGAAATCCCGATCTACGGCGTCGCGGGTGACCAGCAAGCCGCGACCATCGGGCAGGCCTGTTTTGCGCCCGGCATGATGAAATCAACCTACGGCACCGGCTGCTTCGCGCTTCTGAACACCGGCGCCACCCCGGTCGCCTCGAAAAACCGGCTTCTGACCACTATTGCCTACCAGTTCGGCGGAAGACCCACCTACGCGCTCGAAGGCTCAATCTTCATCGCGGGTGCCGTCGTGCAATGGTTGCGTGACGGGCTGAAGATCATTCGCGAAGCGTCTGAGACTCAGCCGATGGCAGACAAGGCCGATCCCGCTCAGGACGTGGTGCTTGTCCCGGCTTTTGTCGGCCTCGGCGCGCCGTACTGGAACGCCGATTGCAGGGGAGCCGTCTACGGGCTGACCCGCAATTCCGGTCCGGCGGAACTGGCGAAGGCCGCGCTGGAAAGCGTGGGGTATCAGACCCGCGACCTTCTCGAAGCCATGCGCGCTGACTGGGGCGGGTCGGCCGAGGGCGTGCTGCGCGTCGATGGGGGAATGACCGCGTCCGACTGGGCGATGCAGTTCCTGTCGGACATCATCGGCGCGCCGGTGGACCGGCCGCAGGTGCTGGAGACAACGGCTATGGGGGCCGCCTGGCTCGCCGGATCGCGGGCCGGGGTCTACCCGGATGCCGAGGGCTTCGCCAAGAGTTGGGCGCTGGAGCGGCGGTTCGAACCGGCGATGGATGATGGCATAAGGGACGCGAAATACGCCCGGTGGAAACGCGCCGTCGCCGCCACGCTGACGGTATGAGCGCGCCCTTCACGATCCTTCAACCGAAACGTATCCGCTTTGGACGGGGCGAGGCGCGGGCCGCCGTTCCCGAAATCGCCGCGAAGGGACAGCGTATCTTTCTCGTCCACGGCCGCGACCGATCGCGGGCGGAATGGCTGTTACAGGTGCTGAAGGCCGAGGGTGCGGGCGTTCACCGTTATGGTTGCGCAGGCGAACCGACCCTGCCGATGCTCAATGAAGCGCTTAAGGACGCCCGAGGGTCCGACTGCGTGGTCAGTCTGGGCGGCGGGGCAGCCATCGATCTTGGCAAGGCGGTCGCGGCGCTCCTGCCTGCCTCCGGCACGCCGCTCGACTATCTCGAAGTCGTCGGGCGTGGGCAGCGGCTGGACGCCGACCCACTGCCTTTCGTGGCAATTCCGACCACCGCAGGAACCGGGGCAGAGGTCACCAAAAATGCCGTCATCGACGTGCCAGAGCACCGACGCAAGGTCTCGCTTCGCGATGACCGAATGATCGCCGAACTTGCAATCATTGACCCGGCGCTGACCGACGATTGCCCGCGCGGGGTCACACTCGCTTCGGGCCTCGATGCGATCACGCAGGTGATCGAGCCCTATCTCTGCACACGCGCCAATCTATACACGGATGCGCTTTGCCGGGCCGCGATCCCGAAGGGGTTGGCCGCGCTGCACCGCCTGATGGAGAGCGAGGACGCGGGTGCCCGGGACGGCATGGCTTGGGTCAGCCTGTCCGGCGGGCTGGCGCTTGCCAATTCGGGGCTGGGCGCGGTGCATGGGCTGGCGGGCGTGATCGGCGGCATGACGGGTGCGGCGCATGGCGCGGTTTGCGGCGCGCTGCTGCCGCATGTCCTGCGCGCCAACGGGGCGGTGGTGGCGGACACCAGTCGCTTTGACGACGTGGCCCGCTGGATCGGCGCCGTATTTGGAAGCGTCGGCGGTCTTGAACGCTGGATGCATGAGGCCGGGCTGCCTCGCCTGTCGGCGCAGGGACTTCATGCGCGGGATCATCACGTTGTGGCCGAGGCGGCGGCCGTTTCATCCTCGATGAAGGCCAATCCGGCGCCGCTCAATGCCGCCGATCTTGTTGCCGTGCTTGCCGCGGCGGGCTGATCCGGCATCTTCTATTGTTCCCGCCCCCCTTGCGGATTACATCGGTGCCCATGAAACGCTTCATCCCCTTTCTTAAATCGCCGCCGCGTGTCGCGGTGATCCGCCTGCAGGGCGTCATCTCGGCCGGTGGGCGAACCGGCGCGGGGCTGAACGACGCCACGCTCGCGCCGGTCATCGAAAAGGCCTTCAAACGCGGCAAGCCGGCTGCTGTCGCGCTGGTCATCAACTCGCCCGGCGGCTCTCCTGTGCAATCGGCGCTGATTGCCGCGCGCATCCGCAGGCTGGCGGAGGAAAAATCCATCCCCGTTCACGCGTTTGTCGAGGATGTCGCAGCGTCGGGCGGCTATTGGCTGGCCACGGCGGGCGACGATATCTGGGTCGATGACAGTTCGGTCATCGGCTCCATCGGCGTGATCTCGGCCAGCTTCGGCTTTCCCGAATTCCTGACCCGCCACGGAATCGAACGGCGGGTGCACACGGCGGGCAAGTCGAAAAGCTTCCTTGATCCGTTCCGCCCGGAGAAGCCTGAGGACGTTACGCGGCTGCGCGCGATCCTCGAGCCGATCCACGAGGCGTTTAAGGCACAAGTTTCAACCCGTAGGCAGGGCAAGCTGCCAGAGGGGCAGGATCTCTTCACCGGCGATGTGTGGGTCGGGCAGGCGGCAGTGGATCATGGGCTGGCAGATGGCGTCGCACATTTGGTGCCGACGCTGAAGGCAGTCTACGGCGACAAGGTCAAGATCGTGCCTTACGACGTTAAAAAATCCATCTTCCAGCGCTTCAGCGGGCGCATTCTGGGCGAGGCGATGGACCAGATCGAGGAACGTGCGCTCTGGGCGCGGTTCGGGTTGTGATATGATCTTAAAGATCATCTCGCTCTTTCTGATCTTCATGGCGGTACTCGCGTTGTTCGGACGGCTGCGGTTTCCGAAGCTTCCGGGCAAGACGGGCAAGACAGGTATGAAACGCTGCCCGGATTGCGGCCGACCGCTGATCGGCAAGGGCCCATGCGATTGCGGGGGCAAGGTATGACCGGTCGAGCACTGGTTACGGGGGCGGGGCGAAGGCTGGGGCGGGCGATGGTGCTGTACCTCGCCGGGCGCGGCTATGATGTGGCGATCCACTACGCGACCTCGGCCGCCGAAGCCGAGGCCGTCGCCGGGGAGGCCCGCGCGAAAGGCGTCAACGCCGCGACGCTTCAGGCCGATATCCTGAACGAGGCTGAGACGCAGGCGCTGGTTGGTCGCGCGGTAGATGCCTTGGGCGGGCCGCTCAATCTGCTTGTCAACAACGCCTCGATCTTCGAATACGACAATATCCGCACCGCGACCCGCGATAGCTGGGACCGGCATCTGGAATCCAACCTGCGCGCGCCTTTCGTGCTGACACAGGCCTTCGCCGCGCAGGCGCCGAAGGCAGAGGTTGTGGAGGGCGAAGCGCGATCGCAGGCACTTGTGATCAATATGGTTGATCAGAGGGTCCGGAAGCTGACGCCGGAATTCATGACCTATACGATTGCCAAGATGGGACTTTGGGCTCTGACCCAGACCTCGGCCCGGGCTTTGGGGCCTGAAATCCGCGTCAATGCAATCGGCCCTGGATCGACGCTGAAGGGCGAGAAGCAAAGCGAAGAGCAGTTCCGGGCGCAACGTGCGGGGTCCGTTCTCGCGCGGGGCGCGAACACGGAGGACATCTGCGCAGCCTTAGGGTATTTCCTCGATGCACCCGCTGTGACGGGCCAGCTGCTGTGCGTCGATGGCGGTCAGCATCTGGGTTGGCGGACACCCGATATTTTGGGTGTGAACGAGCGAAATTCGTAACGAAATCAGGCCTCGCCCCCTTGACTTGTCCACTCGTAACGGGCGCGTAACAAAGCTGTCACGATTCTGTCAATATTTTCAGGGATTTGCGGATATCACGAAAAAAAATGTTAATTTTCAGGCCTTTGTGGTGCTGCCTAAAAATTAGGCAAAGCAACGAAGCCTGCTGAAAACAACGAGAATTTCCGGGTGCCCAATTCTTTTCACCAGACTTATCCACAAAATCCGTGGACAGGTTTTCTCTTGATCCAGGGCGCGTAAGATTGCAGCCGAAGCAGGGAATCGGTGTGAAATGAGGGGAATGCAAAGGCATGGCTGAGGTGACGTTGGGGAAGGAAAGCGGCCATACTCTGATCCAGTCCTATCTCAAGTCCCTGACCGCGCAGCCGGGCGTCTACCGGATGCTCGATGCCGAGGGCCGGGTGCTCTATGTCGGCAAGGCTCGCAACCTCAAGGCGCGGGTATCGAACTATGCCCGTCCCTCCGGCCATTCGGCGCGGATCACCCGGATGATTCATGCCACCCATTCAATGATGTTCCTGACGACGCGGACGGAAACTGAAGCGCTGCTGTTGGAACAGAATCTGATCAAACAACTAAAGCCTTATTTCAATGTACTTCTTCGCGACGATAAGTCTTTTCCCAACATCCTGGTGTCCAAGGAACATGCCTTCCCGCAGATCAAGAAGCATCGCGGGGCGAAGAAGGAAAAAGGCGACTATTACGGCCCGTTCGCCAGCGCCGGCGCGGTGAACCGGACGCTGAATCAGCTTCAGAAGGTCTTTCTGCTGCGGAATTGTTCCGATTCAGTTTTTGCCTCGCGCACGCGGCCTTGCCTGCTTCATCAGATCAAGCGCTGCGCCGCACCTTGCGTGGGTTACGTGGACGAGGCCCAGTATTGCGCTCTTGTCGCAGATGCGGAGCGGTTCCTTCAAGGACGCTCGACCCAAGTGCAGGCCAAGCTGGCCGAAGAGATGGCTGCGGCCTCAGAGGCGCTGCAGTTCGAACGCGCCGCGGCTCTGCGCGACCGGATCAAGGCGTTGACCCAGGTGCAGCAGGTGCAGGGCATCAATCCGCGCGGCGTGGCCGAGGCCGACGTGGTCGCGCTTCACATGGAGGGCGGGCAGGCCTGTGTGCAGGTCTTCTTCATCCGCGCCAATCAAAGTTGGGGCAACCGCGACTTCTACCCAAAGACCGGGTCGGGTGCGGAAGAGGCGGAGGTGCTGGAAGCGTTCCTGGGCCAGTTCTACGCCGACAAGGAACCGCCGCGCCTCATCCTGCTCAGCCATCCGATCGAGGATGCAGACCTGATGACGCAGCTTCTGTCGGACAAGGCAGGGCGCAAAGTTGAGATTGCCGTGCCCCAGCGCGGCGAAAAGGCCGAGCTTGTCGAAAACGCCGCCCGCAACGCGCGCGAAAGCCTTGGCCGACGGATGAGCGAAAGTGCCGCCCAGTCGAAACTGCTGGAAGGGCTTGCCGAGGCGTTTGATCTCGACGCCCCGCCGCGCCGGATCGAGGTCTACGACAACTCGCACATCATGGGCACGAATGCCGTCGGCGGCATGGTGGTGGCCGGGCCAGAGGGTTTCGTCAAAAGCCAGTACCGCAAGTTCAACATCAAGGGCACCGAGCTGACGCCCGGCGACGATTTCGGCATGATGAAAGAGGTGCTGACCCGCCGCTTCCAGCGCCTTCTGAAGGAAGACCCCGACCGCGAAAGCGAGGCATGGCCCGATCTGTTGCTGATCGACGGCGGCGCCGGACAGGTCTCGGCTGTGGCAGGGATCATGGAAGACCTCGGGGTCGAGGATATTGCGATGATCGGTGTCGCCAAGGGTGTCGACCGCGATGCGGGGAAAGAGGAGTTTTACCGCCCCGGCGCGCGCCCCTTCGCGCTGCCGCACAATTCACCGGTGCTCTACTTCGTCCAGCGCCTGCGCGACGAGGCGCATCGCTGGGCGATTGGTGCGCACCGGAGCAAACGCGCGAAATCCATTGGTGCAACGCCGCTCGACGATGTGCCGGGGATCGGGGCAGCACGAAAACGCGCGCTGTTGCAGCATTTCGGCTCTGCAAAGGCGGTCAGCCGTGCGGGCCTCGACGACCTGATGGCCGTCGAGGGAATCTCAGAGAAGGTGGCGCAGACCGTCTACGACTTCTTCCACGCCGGGGGGTGAAGCGCTGTCAGCCCGAATGGTGGTCGCAGGTCACCGCCGGGTTGAACGGCACGTCGACGCCATTCGGGTTGTCGCGGAATATCCACACATGCTGGTCGAAATGCGGCATAAAACCGTGGGCTTCGTCTCCTGCCGTCGCGGGGTCGTCCGACATGTGGTCCCATTTGCGCCCGTTGAACATGGGTGGTTCCGCGTTGCCCGCATCGGTCCACGCTTTCTCAAACACGAGGTTCTCGATGCCGACCAGTTCCATCGACCCGTCCGCCTGAGGTTCATAAAGCAGGATCGCCGGAGCCGTGAAGTCGGTATGGGTACTGCCGCCGTCCACACGGTCGCCACCTTGGGCAATCTGCAAAAGGTCCGGCCGCAGATAGTGAATGCCCATGGCGCCCCATTCCGCGGGAAGCCCTTCATGCGCTGCAGAGATGCAATGGCCAGATGGGTCCGGGATGAACCCCTCGGCAAGGGCGACGTTCACGTCCTGGTACTTTTCGGTCGCCGCACGAAGTGCATCTAGGTCATAATCATCGCCGAAAGCTGCAATCGGCGTACAAAGCAGTGCGGACACTGCGAAACCCATAAATCGCATTCTGTTCCCTCCCATTTTGCCGGGTTCCATCGCGTCGCGACTCGCCCCGACCGGTGAAAACTGTACCATGATCGAATTGACGGCGTTTAATATTCTCGGGAATCAGAATTGAGGCTGGCGTCTATCAGGCCCTGCTCACCCCTATATCTGAAGAGCGCCAGTGGTTATCGCACGGATCGCGCGTGTTCTTTTTCTCTCATGAGGCAACGTTCGGCTTGTGTCGCCACATCGAAGAAAACCTTGCTACTGGCGCACCGGAGTGAAACCGATTCAGACCCCCTTTCCCCTGAGTCCGGCAATGGGTAGTGTGCGGCCATGACATGGACGATCCCGAACATCCTGACGGTTCTCCGTCTCTTCGCAGCGCCCGGTATTGCGTTGATGTTCCTCTATTTTCATCGTCCGTGGGCCGATTGGTTCGCGCTTGCCCTGTTCATCACCGCGGCGATCACCGATTTCTTTGACGGATACCTGGCACGGGCCTGGAAACAGGAATCCAAATTCGGCGCTATGCTGGACCCGATCGCTGACAAGGCGATGGTCGTGATCGCAATCATGGTGATTACCGGCTATTCGGGAATGAATCCCTGGCTAATCCTGCCTGCTACGGTGATCCTCTTCCGCGAGGTCTTTGTCTCGGGCCTGCGCGAGTACCTTGGCGCCACGGCTGGGCTCCTGAAGGTCACGAAACTCGCCAAGTGGAAGACCACGGCGCAGATGGTCGCCATCGCGATCCTGTTCCTCGGCACCGGGCTTGAGCATCTCGAAGGCATCGCGCGGCGAGGTTTGACGACTGAGGAATATGCCGAATTGGTAACGGCCGGGCTTGCCGATCCGATCCGCTCCTGCGGGGTGCGCGGCTGTTCGTCCTATGCGACCATGGCAGGACTGGCCTTGATCTGGGTGGCGGCGGTGCTCACATTCCTCACGGGATGGGACTATTTCCGAAAGGCCCTGCCATTCCTCAAGGATGAGGCATGATTGACGTACTCTACTTCGCCTGGGTCCGGGAACGGATCGGCGTTCCGCGCGAGCGGATCGAGACCTCGGCGGTAACCGTCGCCGATCTGGTCGAGGAGCTGAAGGCGCGCGAGGACCGCTATGCGGCGGCCTTCGCCGACACCTCCGCCCTGCGTGTGGCGCTCGATCAGGAACTGACGGAGTTCTCTGCGTCCCTATCAGGTGTGCGCGAGGTGGCGTTCTTCCCGCCGATGACAGGCGGATGACGATGCGCGTCCTGGTGCAGTCCAAGCCTTTCGACTACGGCGCCGAGTGCGCAGGCTTCGGGCAAGGCGGACGCGATGTGGGCGCGGTCGTCACCTTCCTTGGCGTGGTACGCGATGACAGCGGAAGCCTCGCCCGGATGGAGATTGAGCACTATCCGGGCATGACCGAAAAGGCGATCGCCGCGATCGCCGACGAAGCGAAGACCCGCTGGCAGCTTGCCGATGTCCTCGTTATCCACCGCCACGGCACTCTTGAACCGGGCGAGGCGATCATGATGGTTGCAACAGCCGCGCGCCACCGCGTTGCCGCGTTCGAGGCGGCCGAATTTCTGATGGACTACCTGAAATCCCGGGCGCCCTTCTGGAAGAAGGAAATCGGTCCGGAGGGCACCGGCTGGGTTGCCGCCAGGGATGAGGACGAGACGGCGCTTTCGCGCTGGCGTCCAGAACGTGGATGACGAGACTATCCCCCCGCCTTGAAGCGGCTGACGCCCCGGATCAGCTAACAGGAACTGCGTGGGCGTTGTGTAATGGTAAGCCCCGCTGTCGTCCACGCGAGCACCTTGAGTTTCAGGGCGCGTATTCGAATTAATAACTATATGAAATAATTTAATAATAAATCGCGAGGCGCCTCGTCAGGTTGCGCGCGGCATCATGCGGTTCCCCGTGGAATGCTTGTCGCCGGCACATCCCGAAAAAGCGCGGACCGTATTGATAAGGAGCCTCCGGTTCGGTTCCTGATTCAACTTTGGCGGCGGCGGTCTGGTGCCGCGAGTGGCCTTTCTGATCGTCGATTTCCTGATCTGCTCGCTAGTTTTCGGGACCTTGCTGATTGTCTAGGCTGTTAGAATGCCGCCATCGCCGTTAACCACGACCTCATACAAAACGCGGCCGCCGGATAGACACCAGGAAATCACAATATCGACCGCATGAAGCAATGACGAAGGGGATACAGGCACATTGGGTTGTGCTCATCAGCCTTCAACACATTGTTGCAAGGAAACCACATCAGCGTGCCGGGATGGATATTGGGTTACGCCAGGGTACAAGCGAAAATGCAATATTTCACAGGCTATTGCAAGATTTGGTGGCAGCCCGTAGGGGAATCGAACCCCTCTTTCCAGGTTGAAAACCTGGCGTCCTAACCGATAGACGAACGGGCCACGTTTGGCGTGCGGCGGTGTTTAGGCGGTTGCGGGATGACTCGCAAGAGGATTTTTGCAGATTTTTGCGCAAAACCCAAATCAACTGCGCGCCGCGTCTTCGAGCCTCAGTTGCGGGCGGGACCGGCCCTGCCAGTGGTTCAGTTCCAGCCGTCCCGCGAGGTGAAAGCGCATGCCGCCGTGGCTGTCGAGCAGCGGCCCGAGCGGCCCGTCGAACGCGCCGAAGGCGATGGCATCAAGGGGGGCGGACATCCCGTCGGAAAAGCTGATCTTCAGGTGGTTTTCGCCGACCCGCCGCGCATGGGTGATCGCCATATCGGCAAAGGCGAAACGGGGCGCGGGGGCGCCCTGGCCGAAAGGGCCAGCGCGCTCGATCTCCTCGATCAGGCCGGGAGTAACGGCTCCCGGCATGAGGAGTCCGTCCAGGCGCAGGTCGCGCGGGCCCTGGCGGTCCGCTCCTTGCCGGGCAAGCAGGTCGGAAAGCCGGTCCATCGCCGCAATCAACCGGTCGCGGGCGACTGTGAGACCTGCCGCCATCCGGTGGCCGCCGCCCTTGATCAGAAGACCCTCGGCCGCCAGACGCTGCACGGCGGCGCCGAGATCGACGCCTTCGACCGACCGGCCCGAACCCTTGCCCTCATCCCCATCAAAGCCGATGATCACGGCCGGGCGGTTCGTCGCCTCCTTCAGTCGCGCTGCGACGATGCCGACGACGCCGGGATGCCAGCCATCATCGGCGGCCCAGACGAGGGCTGTCTCCAGCCCGCGCGTCTCGGCTTGCGCCAGTGCAGCATCACGCACCCGGTTCTCGATCTCGCGTCGTTCGGTGTTGAGCGCATCGAGCCGCTCAGCAAGCGCCGCCGCCTCATGCGGGTCGTCGGTGGAAAGAAGGCGTGCGCCGAGATCGGCGGCACCGATGCGCCCGCCGGCATTGACGCGGGGACCAAGCAGAAAGCCTAGGTGATAGGGCGTGGGCGCCCGATCCATCCGCGCCACATCGGCGAGTTTCGTAAGCCCGATCCGCTCCCGCCGCGCCATCACCTTCAGCCCCTGCCGCACCAGCGCCCGGTTGACGCCGACTAGCGGCGCGACATCGGCGACGGTCGCGAGCGCCACGAGGTCGAGCATGGCCATCAGGTCGGGCCCCTTGACGCCGTCCTCGCGCAATTGCCGGTTGGCCTCGACCAGCATCAGGAAGACGACCGAGGCGGCGCAGAGATGCGCGAGCGATCCGTCTTCGTCCTGCCGATTGGGGTTCACAACCGCGAGGGCTGGGGGCAGGGTTTCAGCCCCCAGATGGTGATCGAGCACGACGACATCCGCCCCCTTGGCCGCTGCAATCGGATCATGGGAAAGCGTGCCGCAATCGACGCAGAGGATAAGGTCGTGATCCAGTGCCAGTGCCGCCATCGCGGGCTCGTTCGGGCCATAGCCCTCGTCGATGCGGTCGGGTACATAGAGCGTGGCCTTGCAGCCCATGGCGCGCAGCCAGATGATGAGAAGCGCGGCGGAGGATCCGCCATCGACGTCGTAATCGGCAAATACGGCGATCCGTTCACGCCCCTTCACCGCCCTCAGGAACCGGCCTGCCGCCGCCTCCATGTCCTTCAGCTTGCGCGGATCGGGCAGCAGGTCGCGCAGTTGCGGCTCAAGGAACCCCGGTGCCTCGGCGGGCACCACACCGCGCGCGACCAGCACGCGGGCCAGCGCCATCGGCAGGCCCGTCTCCTGCACCATCGCCTCGGCCAGCCGGTCGGCTTCCACCGTTGGGCCGACCCAGCGGCGGCCCGTTGCAGACTTTTCGACGCCTAGAAATGCGGTCATGCGCCTCCCGATGCGAGGCCCATGCCTCGCCTCTTCTTCTTGGCCCAAATACTCCGGGGACCCGGGGGTGGAACCCCCGGCCGCCGCGTCACTTGATCGGGTTGCGGTAGATCATCCGGCGGACGGAACCGGTCTTTGACCGCATCAGGATCGTCTCGGTCTCGATGAAGTTCGGTTCGCGCTTCACGCCCCGGACGATAGAGCCATTGGTGACACCGGTCGCCGCAAAGATCACATCGGCGCGCACCATCTCGTCCCGCGCATAGATGCGGTTCAGGTCGGTGATCCCGGCCTTGGCCGCCCGGCCACGCTCGTCGTCGTTGCGGAACAGCAACCGGCCCCAGATCTGCCCGCCCATGCATTTCAGCGCCGAGGCCGCCAGCACGCCCTCCGGCGCGCCGCCCGAGCCCATATACATGTCGATGCCGGTGATCTCGCTTTCCGCGCAGTGGATGACGCCTGCGACGTCACCGTCGGTGATGAGCCGGATCGCCGCACCCGTGGCGCGAATCTCGGCCACGATCTCCTCATGGCGCGGCCGTTCGAGGACGCAGACGGTGATATCAGTCGGCTTGCACTTTTTGGCCTTGGCGAGTTCCACGACACGCTCAGTCGGGCTCATTTCAAGGCTGACCACGTTCTTCGGCAGGCCGGGGCCGATGGCGAGCTTGTCCATATAGACATCGGGCGCATGCAGGAGTGTGCCGCGCGGTGCCATGGCGATGACGGTCAGGGCGTTCGGCATGTCCTTTGCGGTCAGCGTCGTGCCTTCAAGGGGATCCAGTGCGATATCGACCTCGGGTCCCTGACCCGTACCCACTTCCTCGCCGATATACAGCATCGGTGCCTCGTCGCGCTCGCCTTCGCCGATGACGACGGTGCCCTTGATGTCGAGCAGGTTGAGTTGGTCGCGCATCGCGTTGACGGCAGCCTGGTCGGCGGCCTTCTCGTCGCCCCGCCCGATCAGGCGGGCCGAGGCATGGGCGGCGGCTTCGGAGACGCGGGCGAGGCCCAGCGAGAGCATGCGGTCGTGGAATTCCTGGGCGTCGGCCATGGTCTGTCCCTGTAAGGTCGGTTTCAAGCATCTAGCCGGTCAGCGGCCCACGGGGCAAGGCCCCGGGGCCCTACCGGTCAGACGGATTCGATGCGGATCGCCACCGGTTCGGTGACCACAACGCCGGTTGCGGGCAGGCGTTTCAATGCGTGGTCGATCGCGTCGCGCGTGGTTTTGTGCGTGACGATCAGCACGGGCGCCGAAGTATCGGCATGTCCATACTGCCGCATCCGGTCGATGGAGACGCCTTCCTCACCCAGAATCGTCGCCACCTTGGCGAGCGCGCCCGGCTTGTCGGACAGTTCCATGCGCAGGTAGTAGGGTGCGGGCGCGGTGGCCTTGGCGGGTACCGGATCGGCAAGCGAGGTCGCGGGCTGGCCGAAGGTCGACACCCGGCAACCGCGGGCGATCTCCACGATATCGGCCATGACCGCCGAGGCGGTCGGGCCTTCGCCCGCGCCCGGCCCGCGCAGCACGATCTGGCCGACGCTGTCGCCTTCCAGCACGACCATATTGGTGCCGCCCTGCAATTGGCCCAGCGGGCTGTCGGCGGGCACGAGGCAGGGCGACATGCGCTGTTCGAGGCCGCGGCCCGTCATCTGCGCGACGCCCAAAAGCTTGATGCGGAAATCCATGTCCGCGGCGCGGCGGATATCGTCGATCGAGATGCGGCCGATCCCTTCCAGTTCCACTGCGTCGAAAGACACCTTGGTGCCGAAGGCGATGGAGGCCAGAAGGCTCAGCTTGTGGCCCGCGTCGATGCCACCGACGTCGAGATTCGGGTCAGCCTCCAGATAGCCCAGTTGGCGTGCTTCCTCGAAAACTTCTGCGTAAGCCAGGCCCGCGTTTTCCATCCGGGTCAGGATGTAGTTGCAGGTGCCGTTCATCACGCCCATGACGCGGCGGATTTCATTGCCCGCGAGCCCTTCGGTCAGCGCCTTTACGACGGGGATGCCACCCGCCACCGCGGCCTCAAATCGGATCACCCGACCTTTGGCCTCGGCGGCCACTGCGAGTTCCTGACCATGGACGGCCAGAAGCGCCTTGTTGGCGGTGACGACGTCTTTGTCGGCAGCAATGGCGGCCTCGATCGAGGCCTTGGCCACACCGTTTTCACCGCCCATCAACTCGACGAAGACATCGACATCCTCGCGCTTGGCGAGCGCGACGGGATCGTCCTCCCAGCCGTATGCAGAAAGGTCGGCATCGCGGTTCTTCGTACGGCTGCGGGCCGAGACAGCGGAAATCGAAATGGCCCGTCCGGTCCGGCGGGCGAGGAGCTCGGCGTGGTTCTGCACAATCTTTACGGTGCCGATGCCCACCGTGCCGAGGCCGGCAATGCCAAGACGCAGGGGGTTGGACATGGGAAACTCCGTCAGAAAGGGTCGGCTCAGCGCCAGTCGTCGCGCGGTGTTAGCCTTTCGCGCGGGCGCATGCAATCTGTCGGGTGCCGCACCGCGCCTTACGGCCTAGATATCCGTGGCTGAGAGCAGTGCCGCCCGCGCCCTGAGCGCCGCCGCGCGGGCCGCCAGCGCCTCGGTCGGGTCGGCTTCGGCGGGGGGCGGGGCGGTGAGGTCCTCGATCGGCAGCAGGACCGGCCAGTCTGCCTGAGTCGTGGCCGCGCGATCCCCTTTGGGCAACGCGGCGCAGCCTGAAAGGACCACGGGCAGAAGAACGCAGAGAAGGGTCGCAGATCGCATCGGGGTCTCCGGTTGGCGGGGCGACTTTACTCTCTGCTCTGCGCTGAGGACAAGCGCCTGTGGCGCATCGCGCTTGTATTGAACGTTTGTTCATATAACATAGGGCCATGGCACGAAAAACCGGATCGCATTCTGAAATCACTGGTCCCCGAATTCGCGCGGCTGCGTTGAAGCTATTTGCCCGACATGGGTATGCCGCCGTGTCCATGCGCCAGATCGCTGCCGAGGTCGGGGTGCAGGCGGGGGCGCTCTACCTTTACACGCCCGACAAGGAGACGCTGCTTTTCGAGCTTCTGAAAAGCCATATGGACGATCTGATCGCCGCATGGGACGCGGAGGCGACTGGCGGGACGCCACTGGACCGGCTTGAGGCCTTCGTCCGTTTTCATATCCGCTTCAATCTCGACCGGCCGGACGCGGTTTTCCTGTCCTACATGGAGTTGCGAAATCTCGGGGATGAGAATTTTGCAATCATTGAAGGCTTAAGGCGCGAATATGAAAACCGGCTGGAGCGGATATTGCGCGCGGGGCACGAGGCAGGCGCATTTTCCACCCCGGACACGAAACTCGCGACCCTCGCCATCATCGCCATGCTGACCGGGGTCAATACATGGTACCGGGAAGGTGGACGGCTGAGCCGCGACAGTGTCGGCGACATCTATTGGGATATGGTCAGGAAGGCTGTTGCGGCCTGACAGACCGTAACAATTCCGGACAAATACTTTTCAACCAGATGCCGCTACTTGGCGGGCCTTATGAAGGTGCCGTTCCTGAGGTCGGACATAGCCTGCATCAACTCGGCCTTGGTGTTCATCACGATGGGCCCATGCCAGGCGACAGGCTCTTCAAGCGGCGCGCCGGAGATCAGCAGGAATCGGATGCCGTGATCGCCCGCCTGCACCGTCACCTCGTCGCCGGTGCCAAAGCGGATCAGCGTACGGTTGCCCGACATGTCGCGGATATTGACCTCTTCACCCATCACCTCCTTTTCCAGCAGGACGCCCTGCGGGCGGGACGCGTCGGCAAAGCGTCCGGACCCTTCGAAGACATAGGCGAAGGCGCGGCGGTACGTGTCCACCTTGAAAGTCTTTTTCACGCCCGCCGGGACGGAGATGTCGAGGTATTGCGGATCGGCCGCGATCCCGTCTACGGGACCGGTTTTGCCCCAGAACGATCCAACAATCACCCGAACGACCGTGCCGTCGTCATCGGTGATTTCCGGAATGTCGGGTGATTTCACATCCTGATAGCGCGGGGTGGTCATCTTCAGCGAAGCGGGCAGGTTGGCCCAAAGCTGAAAACCATGCATCTGACCCTTGGCGTTCCCAAGCGGCATTTCCTGATGCATGATCCCTGACCCGGCGGTCATCCACTGCACATCGCCCGCGCCGAGCCGACCTGTATTGCCGAGGCTGTCGCCATGCTCGACGGCGCCCGCCAGCACATAGGTGATCGTCTCGATCCCGCGATGAGGGTGCCAGGGAAAGCCGCGTAGGTAATCCTCGGGCCTCTCGTTGCGGAAGTCGTCGAACAGCAGGAACGGGTCAAGTTCAGTCGGGTCCTGAAAGCCGAAGGCGCGGTGCAGGTGCACTCCGGCGCCTTCCATTGTCGGTCGGGCGGAGCGGGTTTCGAGAACGGGGCGGATCGACATTCGGGTTCTCCTGTTGCGACTGCTCTAATATAGAAGCAAAACGGCGGCGAAACATCGGGGGTTCAGCGCCCGATCTCAACATGGCTTGTGCTTCGGCGCACAGGGCGCGACGCGAGGAGATGTGGATGGAAGAGCGGCAGCCAGAGGTATTGGCCAGCATAACACCGTCAGGCCCGCGCCGGTTTTTTGCGACAGGCGTCATGGCAACGCTTGGGGTGCTGCTGGAACTTCTGGCCTTCCTGCGGCCACCTGAATCGGCGGGCCTGCAAATCATGCTTGTGGTTTTCGGCCTCATCGCGCTCGCGGGATGCGTCCGGATGTTCCGGGCAACGGGCCGCGGGCTGGTTCTGACAGATGAGGCGCTGATGGATACCGACGGCACGCTTGTCGCGCGGCTCGATCAGATCGAAAGCGTCGAGCGTGGTATTTTCGCCTTCAAACCATCGAACGGTTTCGTGCTGCGCTTGAAATCCGCACAGCCGCGGGTTTGGGCGCCGGGGCTTTGGTGGCGCCTGGGAAGGCGGGTCGGCGTTGGCGGTGTGATTTCCGGCAGCGAGGGGCGTGCGATGGCCGATCTCATTGCTGCACGCCGTGGTGCGGCGGGCGCCTCCTGAACGCAAAACGCCGCCTTAGGTCGGAGCGGGCGGCGTCGATGCTTGTTACCTCAGGCGGATCAGGTTCCGCTTGGATCGGGATCGGTTTCGACGGTCAGATTTATAGCGCCGTCGTCATGCACCTCGCCATCGGGATCGACGCTTGTGTCGTAGACGCAGGCTTCCAGCGACCCGTCATGACGGTTGAAGGGCACACAGGGTACAAAGCGCGGCCGCGTCGGTATGAACGTGGTGTACCAGTTCGCGTTCAGGCCAATGTTGAAGATCGGCTCATAGGCCATGTTAGTCTCGACAATGATCACGAAATCGCCTTCGGGCATCGTCGGAATCTGATTTTTCGCTGCCTGGATGCTGACATCCGAATGGCCCTGCTTGTTACCCGACGCATAGGACCAAGCGACCTTGTACTTGCTGTTGGTGGCGTCCCAGGAAACGCTGGAAACCCGGATCCAGGTCGGCTTGTTCGAGAAGGTCAGGTAGTCGAACAGAGTGTGCAGGCCTTCGATGTAATTGGAGTCGACCGACGTATTTTGACGTGAGACGAGGTCCGCAATCGTATAGGCGGCCTTCAGGTTGACGTTCTTCTGGCGGAACGCATCGAAGAACTGGAAAGAGGCGACGTACCACCACAAGAGCAGGATCGCAGCATAGAGCCCCTCGATCGGCATATTGCCCTCGGTTTCATCGGCAAACCTCGATGTACGCAGCTTCAGACGGGACATGATCGACATATCAGATCCCCCTGTCCGGTTCGTTCACAAAGGCGGAAGCTGACACCAGCGCATAAGCCCCGGTATTGTCCTTCGGCAGATGCATGCCCAGTCCGGTGGTCGGAAATACAGGATCAACCTTGATGCAGGCGCGGACTAGCATCATTTCGTCGCCTTCACCGGCGTCGAATTCGGGCATGTCCTCGGGTAGCATAGGGGCGGCACGGTCGACGCAGGCGGGACCCGATGAAAGCGGCTGCCAGGTCACCGTGCTGACGGGGCGAAGCTCCACCAGCATCGTATTCATGCAATCCGGAATGACGCCCGCTCGGTTGCAGACCAGCTTTTTGAACGTGTCATGCGTCGGGTTTTTCCAGTTCCCGAGGCGCAGGTCACGCACAGACAGATCAAGTGCGCGTTCCAGCATGACATGCCGCATCATGAGCACACCGATCTCGAGCGACGACATGATCAGCATCATGAAGAAAGGCAGGAACATGATGAAAGGGATGGTTGACGAACCTTCCTCGTCCCGGGCCTTGCGCGCAAGCCAGCCGCGCAGTGATGCTGTTAGACGGATCGTCACTGGGTAAGCCTCAACTTGTTGATCGACGTCGCAATATTAAAAAACGCGTCACTGATGCCGCTTGCCCCGGACACGGCGAAGTGATGAGACGGAGTGGTTGCGCAGTTCTGGAGCAGCTGCTGGCCAGAACTCGGCGCCTCGAACGAGATTGTGTAAATCCGCACCTTCTTGGACTTGGCGAGGTCGCACATGGCCGTCACCGTCGCGTCCTTGGCCGACGAATAGCCATTGTAAGGCGCGTTGCGGAAGTAGTTGCGCTGCGAACTCGACCCGGTTGCGTCGTAGACAATCTCATCCGCAAAGTACCGGATGGACATATCATTCCAAACCTCGGGCCAAGTCATCGGGACCGCTTCGCCAAGGTCGCCGCTGTTGTCCCCATAGGGTTCGACCATCCAGCTTTGAGTGTGGAACGAGTAGTATTTCTTGGAGCTCGAACGGTTCGGGTCGTAGTAGGAATACTGCCGCTTGTCGCCCGGCTGGTTGGATTGATACCAGGTGTTGGTGTAGAGGCGGCTGTCGACGCCGGTCGGCTTGCCTGAAAAGTCGTCATGCAGCCGGTATTCGGTCGTGTTCTGCCCGTCGGTCATCAGAACAATGACCTTGACCGCCTCGCCGTTGCCGCCGTCGGTGTCGAACGGATAGGGGCGGTCTTGGAATTCGGAGGGGAGTTGTTTGGCAGCGATCATGCCGTCCACAACGCCGGCCATTGAAGGATCGAGCAGCGCCGCGCCCCATTTCATGCCGATATCGATCGACGTGTTGCCTGCGGCGCTCAGGCCGTCGATATGGGTCTTAAGCGCGTCACGGTCGCCTCCGAAAGGAAGGATCTCGGCGCTGGACGTGTTGCGGCAGTTCAGGAGCGTCGTCGGACGGCTCTTGTAGAACGGATCGAAATGTCCGTTGCGCTGATAGACGCGGTCGCCAAGCTGCTTGCCGAAGTCGAGCGACGTGCGGTTGAAGTCTGCCGCGTTGAACTCGATGCAGTTTGAATAGTTGTGTTCAGCCGACAGGTTAAAATAGCTGGCAAGGTCGTCGCTCATCGCCACCTGGGTCGAGTAGGGAACGATCGAAATGGAGACTTTGCCGCCTTCAGTTCCGTCGAACATCTGGTCGACGAATTTCTTGGCCGCCGGCTTCAGGTTGACGAGGCGTTGGTTGCTGCCCATCGATCCCGAGATATCGAGGATCAGCGAAATCTCGATCTGGCCAATGCTTTCTTCGGCGATGGATGCGGCAGGCGTCGATAGCTTGTCTACGCCGACAAGCGCCATGAACCAGGTCGGCATCTGCTCGGACGTGTTCACCTGGACGCGGCGGAATTCGCCGTAAGCGCCCTCGGTCACGATGATCTCGTTGTCTGCGGGCGGCTTAAGGCCAGCCTTACGGAAATAGTCCTTGACTACTTCTTTCGGTGGCAAAGCCTGTTGCCGGTCAGCAGCGGCGAGCGAGGCCCGGTCTACCGTTGCCTGCAGGCGCGTCCGGCGTTCCTCGAAACGCATGAGGTCCAAAGAGATGCCGGCAAGAAGAAGCATCATCACAAAGGCGAACAGTCCGAAGATGATCAGAGACCCATCTTCCTCGCGCGAGAAACGCAGCATGGCAGTCCGAAGCGCCGGATTACCGCAAGCGCGATTTGCGGAGTTCGAACGCGCTCTGACGAGCTGTTTCATACCTAATCCTTCCTCAGACGCCGGGCTCGGTGGTGGCAGCGCTACTAAAGCAAGAGGCCGATGGATGACCCGAGCAGATAGATACCTCAGAAGTTGTGGCGAAATTTGGGCGCATATGTGAATGGATCGTTTATTGACGCCGGAGCTTCGCCCTATTTGCATAAAATGCCAGCCATCGTCTCTGACCGGCAAACAATCGCCGATGTCATGCGCGGTGCGAATCGACCGATAAAAGGAAAACCCCCGCACGACTTGCACTGTGTTGGGGCGTCGAAAGTCAGCCGTCGACCGGCATCTGGCTTGCCTTTCAACCCTTCTCTGGTAATCAAGTCGTAAGGGTAATGCTGTTGCATGGCCTCAATCGGGTGGGCGATCGGCTGTTTGCCGCTCTTTCAGCCATGATGACCGGTGTAACGCGAATTCAACAAACAGCGCCCGTGGACCAGTCAGGGAGAAAATGATGGCCTTCAAAGGGGAACCGAGCTTTCGGCAATCCGTTGACCTAATGTTTAACCGCGCGGTGAAGGTCATGGATCTGTCACCCGGGCTTGAAGAAAAGATCCGCGTCTGCAACTCGACCTATACTGTCCGCTTCGGGGTGCGCCTGCGTGGCGCGATCCATACGTTCACGGGTTACCGGTCCGTCCATTCCGAACATATGGAGCCGGTGAAAGGCGGCATCCGCTTTGCCACCTCGGTCAATCAGGACGAGGTGGAGGCGTTGGCCGCGCTGATGACCTATAAATGCGCCCTTGTGGAAACGCCGTTCGGCGGATCCAAGGGCGGTCTCTGCATCGACCCGCGCGAGTGGGAAGAGCATGAGATGGAACTGATCACCCGGCGCTTTGCCTATGAGCTGATCAAGCGTGACCTGATCAATCCGGCCCAGAACGTTCCCGCGCCGGATATGGGCACGGGCGAACGCGAGATGGCCTGGATTGTCGACCAGTACAAGCGGATGAACACGACCGACATCAACGGCGCGGCCTGTGTCACCGGCAAGCCCCTGAACGCGGGCGGCATCGCAGGCCGGGTCGAGGCGACGGGGCGGGGCGTTCAATATGCTTTGCGAGAGTTCTTCCGCCATCCGAAGGATATGGAGGCGGCGGGGCTCTCCGGCACGCTTGATGGCAAGCGCGTGGTCGTTCAGGGCCTCGGCAATGTGGGCTATCACGCGGCTCTCTTCCTTGCGACCGAGGACGGGGCACTCATCACCGGAATCATCGAGCGTGACGGCGCACTTGTGAATGACAAGGGAATGAACGTACAGGCCGTGCGCGACTGGATCACCGCCAATGGCGGCGTGAAGGGCTGCCCGGAGGGCACCTATGTCGAATATGGCACCAAGGTTTTGGAAGAGCCCTGCGACATCCTCATTCCGGCGGCGATGGAAGGTGTCATCAACCTTTCCAACGCGGAGAACATCAAGGCTCCGCTGATCATCGAGGCCGCGAACGGCCCGGTCACGGCGGGTGCGGACGAAATCTTGCGCAACAAAGGCACGCTGATTATCCCCGACATGTATGCCAACGCGGGCGGTGTGACCGTGTCCTACTTCGAATGGGTCAAGAACCTGTCCCACATCCGCTTCGGCCGCATGCAGCGGCGTCAGGAAGAAAGCCGCCACCAGCTTCTCATCGACGAGTTGGAGCGGTTGTCGTCTGACAAGGGGCTTGGCTGGACCCTGTCGCCGGGCTTCAAGGACCAATACCTGCGTGGCGCAGGCGAACTGGAACTGGTGCGCTCGGGTCTCGACGATACAATGCGGGCTGCCTACCAGTCGATCAGCGATGTCTGGCACAGCCGCAACGACGTGACCGACATGCGGATGGCGGCCTATATCGTCGCCATCGACCGCGTTGCCAAGAGCTATCGCTCGAAGGGCCTGTAGGGGCAGGGCAGGTCGTAAGGTGGGTTTCAACCTACCTTGCCGGTATCTTGCCGCAGACGCACCAAATGGACCGACGATGAGCATAATTGAAAAGGGCCGCCCAAGGGCGGCCCTTTCTTATTGCACCTTGCTTCGGCTCACTCGCGGTTGCCGAGGAACTGAAGCAGGAACATGAACATGTTGATGAAGTCGAGGTAGAGGTTCAGCGCCCCCATGATCGCCGACTTGCCAAGCCATTCCGCATCGCCGTGCTGGGCGTGCGCGATATAGGTGTTCTTGATGTTCTGCGTGTCATAAGCGGTCAGGCCCGCGAAGATCAGCACACCGATCGCCGAAATCGCAAGATGGATCATCGGCGAGCCGAGGAAGATGTTCACGATCGAGGCGACGATCAGGCCGATCACGCCCATGATCAGGAATGAGCCCCAACCCGAGATGTCCTTCTTCGTCGTGTAGCCCCAAAGCGAGAGGCCCGCGAAGGCGATTGCGGTGATCAGGAAGGTCTGGATGATCGAAAAGCCGGTGAAGACGGCGAAGATCCAGCTGATCGAGATGCCCATCGCGGCGGCGAATGTATAGAAGAAGAGCTGCGCGCCGGCCGCCGAGATGCGGTTGATCATCGCGCCGAAGGCAAAGACCATGACGAGCGGCAGGAACATCACCACCCATTTCAGCGGCGATGCGTACAGTGTCAGCCCGAAATCGGTCAGGTAACGGCCAGACCCGATCTCGGCCGCGGCAGCCGACGGATCAGCGGTCAGCGCAAGGTTGGAAATAGCCCAGGCTGCGGCCGCCGTGATCAGCATGCCCACGGACATCAGCCCGTAGACCTTGTTCATATGGGCGCGAAGCCCCTCGTCGATCGCAACGGTCCGTGCGCCGACCTGGCCGGTGCGGATCGTTTGAAAGTCAGCCATCAAAGCCTCCAGATGCGTTTCCCTGTGGGTAACGGCAATGCCGCTTCCCCCTCGCGGGAAATATCGGCAAGGATGACACGGATTTCAAGCGGTTCGGACCATTTCCGGGGCAATTAACGCTTCCAATGCGTCGGAACATCCCAAACCGGGCGCTCAGCTTCGCGCCGCGCATCCGCAGCCGTGACGCCGATATCGTCGAGAAGGTGGTCGCTCAATGCGTGCAGATCGCGGCGCTGGCGACGCAGGCTCACCATCGCGCGCAGCTTGCTGATCAGTCCGGGGCGGGTTGCGATATGCGAGCGGGAGAGGGCGTTTTCCATTTTTCACTCCTTTGTGTTTCGTGATGATTGAAAGCCGTTCGATCAAGAGACTTGATTTATATGCCGGTCTGTGATGAATATTGAAAACGAATGATTGTGTTGAAATTCATCAAGGAGTGTGATGATGCCCCGAAATCTGGACCTGACGGCCTTACGCGCCCTTGTCGCCGTTGCGGATTCCGGCGGTGTGACCCGGGCGGCCGGTCTTCTGAACCTTACCCAGTCGGCTGTTTCCATGCAGATCAAGCGGCTGGAGGAAGGGTTGGGGCAGAACTTCTTCACCCGCGCACAGCGAAAGCTGACCCTCACACCCGAAGGCGAGATGCTGGCCCAATACGCCCGCCGTATGCTGACGCTCAACGACGAGGCCTTGTCGCGGCTGACGGACGAGGATTGCCGGACGGAAATCCGTCTCGGCGTCCCGCATGACATCGTCTACCCGGCGATCC
This sequence comes from Albidovulum litorale, assembly GCF_025751495.1. Lineage (GTDB taxonomy): Bacteria > Pseudomonadota > Alphaproteobacteria > Rhodobacterales > Rhodobacteraceae > Albidovulum > Albidovulum litorale. Next base: position 346,428 of record NZ_JAOWKZ010000005.1, read on the forward strand.
CGCGTGTCTTGCAGCAGCTCGCTGCGGTCTACCCCTGCGCCCGCATCAACCTTGTTTCCTCGTTCACGAACATGCTGAAAGACGGTTTTGCGAAGGGTGAGTTCGACCTCATCGTGACGACCGAGGAAGCGCCCGGAGAGGGCGGGGGTGTCATTGGCGAACTGCCTCTGGTCTGGGTCGGCGCGCCGGGCGGTGTGGCCTGGCACCAGCGGCCGCTGCGGCTTGGTTTCGAAGAGAATTGCCGTTTCCGGCCCATCGCTGTTGCCGCGCTGGATAAGGCCGGCATCCCGTGGGAGATGTCGTTCACCGGCCGTTCGAACGACACCATTCAGGCCATGGTGGCGGCTGATCTGGCTGTGACGGCGCGGATGCGTGGGCTTCTGCCAGAAGGCACGGCGGAAATTCGCGGCGCGGGCGAGCTGCCCTCGCTCGGCACGATGGGCATCTGCCTCTACGATGCCGGGGTCACCCGGGGTGAGGTGGTGGAGTGCCTGAAGGCTGAGATTGCCGAGGCCTATTCCGCATCGGCCACGCGAACGACGACCTTGCCGGTGGATTTGCGCTCGCGCAGGGTCGCCAACGCCTCGTCCGCCTTCTCCAGCGGAAATATGTGAGAGACATGCGGCCGGAGCCCGCCCTCTTCATACCAGCCGAATAGCGTGGACAGGCTGCCGGTCAGCACCTCGGGCCGGAACTTCAAGTAGCCTCCCCAGTAGAGGCCCAGCACTGAGATATTCTTGACGAGCAGGTGGTTGGCCGGGATTGGCGGCACCTTGCCGCTGGCAAAGCCGATCACGAGGATGCGGCCATCGGGTTTGGTGGCGCGGAACGCCGCCTCGAACTGGTCGCCGCCGATCGGATCATAGACGACATCAGCTCCACCGAGCGCGCGGACCGCGTCGCGCAGATTGTCGGCTTCGCTGTCGATAAGGTGGTCGGACCCGGCAGCTTGCGCCGCCGCCAGTTTCTCCGCCCCCCTCGCACAGGCGATGACACGGGCACCCATGCGTTTTCCGATCTCCACCGCCGTCAAACCGACCCCGCCTGCCGCACCAAGGACCAGCAGCGTCTCGCCCGGTTGCAGCCGGGCCTTGTGATCCAGCGCCACATGGCTGGTGCCGTAAGTAATCTGAAATGCGGCGGCATCCTCAAAGGACATCGCCTCGGGCAGGGGAATGCAGCGTATGGCGGGAAAGCAACCATATTCGGCCAGCCCGCCACAATTCGCATAAACCGCAACCCGGGTGCCGGGAGGTGGGCCGTCAACGCCCGGGCCGAGCTTGTCTATCCAGCCGGCAGGTTCCATCCCCAATGTCAGAGGCGGATCAGGGCGTTCCTGATACTTGCCCTCAACCATCAGGAGATCGGCGAAGTTCAGTCCGCAGGTGGCGATGCGCAACCGGACCTCTCCTTTGCCGGGTTCCGGCACGGCTTGGTCGCCGAGTGCGGGGGCGATGCCGAACCGATCGATGCCGAACGCCTTCATCCAAATTCTCCGTTCCGGTGGCCGCGCTGCGGTGCGTATTCGCATGGGGACCATATCCGCGGTGGTCAAATGATTCTATAGGGTTACGCTACGTCATTGATTGCGAATTGATAAATATAAGTACGCAAACATTCGCAAATTGCATTGCAAAATGCAAAGTAACCTCTGGGAGAGCGTGGTTTTGAACGAGTGCGTTCAGATTGAGTGCCGGGGCATGTCTAAAAAGACAGGTCGAGTACATCCTTAAGATGAGTTATTCCTTGGGAGTGCAGTTTTTTGCTTATGGCGTAAGTGAACAGTGAATGTAGCAAGAAAATTGCGGTTTAAGTGGTGACGGAATATTGGAGAAGACAATGAAACACCCCGTTGATGTGCATGTCGGCAAGCGCGTCCGGCACCGGCGCTGGATGGTGGGCATGACCCAGCAGCAGCTCGCGGACAAGGTGGGCATCAAATTCCAACAGATTCAGAAATACGAAACCGGAATGAACCGGATTTCGGCCTCGCGGCTCTGGGACATTTCCGACGCACTTGGCGTGCCGATCAGCTTCTTCTTCGAAGGGCTCGACTCGCGCAACAGCGTTGTCGAAGAGATCGATGGGGACATCCTGGCGGATAAGGAAGCGCTGATGCTTGTGCGCTCCTACTATGCGATCCCCGAAGCGCAGCGCCGCCGGTTATTCGACCTTGCAAAGGTTCTTTCAGACGTCGCCTGACGCGGCTTGACCCGACGGGGCGTTGGGGGATACCGCTGGCGCGAACCAGCCGAGGTCCCCGATGCGCCCCATTCCCGAGACCGAACGTGCCGCGTTGATCGCGACCGCCCATGCTCTGGCCGATGCCGCGCGCGCGGCGACGCTGGAGCATTTTCGTTCTGACGGTCTGTCGGCCATCACCAAAGTGGACACGCATTTCGATCCGGTAACAGTTGCCGACCGGGCTGCTGAGGAACGGATGCGTGCGATCCTTGCCGAGCTCAGGCCGAATGACGGTATCCTTGGTGAGGAATACGGGGCAAGCACCGGGACTTCGGGGCTTACTTGGGTGCTCGACCCGATTGATGGCACGCGGGGTTATCTGTCAGGCACGCCGACATGGGGCGTGCTAATCGCGGTTGGCGACGAACACGGCCCGCTCTTTGGTATCATCGACCAGCCCTATATCGGCGAACGTTTTGCAGGCGGGTTCGGGCAGGCGGGTCTTTCCGGGCCGCATGGACCCCGGACTTTGAAGACGCGTCCGGCGCGGTCGCTGAGCGAGGCGATCCTGTTCACCACCTTCCCTGAGGTCGGAACGAAGGATGAGCGTGCCGCTTTCCACCGGTTGTCGGTCGATGTCCGGCTGACCCGCTACGGAATGGATTGTTACGCCTATGCGCTGGTCGCTTCCGGGCAGGTCGATCTGGTCGTCGAGGCGGGATTGCAGCCCTACGACATTCAGGCGCCGATCGCTGTGATCGAGGCGGCGGGCGGTATCGTCACCGACTGGCAGGGCGGGCCAGCACATCAGGGCGGCAGAGTGCTTGCCGCCGCCAATGTTGAAATACACCGGTTGGCGATTGAACGGCTTAACGGCTGAGGTAATTGTCCCGAAAATCTTGAAGGCGTTTCTCGTCCGCCTCTCTGGCCGGACTGACACTTACGTTCTATGATCTCGGACGCCGAGGCGAGTCCTTCCCCCTTCTGTCGTCCGGCCGTTCCCGCATCGCCGAAGGGGTGGCAAAGGGGAACATATGTCTGAAATCCTGATCCGTAATGCCGATGCCGTGGCGACGATGAATGCCGCGCGCGCCGAACTGGCCGGAGGTGACGTCCTGATCCGGGGCGGCATCATAGCCGAAGTGGGGCAGGGGCTGGCAACTACCGGAGAGGTTATCGAGGCGCGCGGTTGTGTGGTGACGCCGGGCCTTGTGAATACCCATCACCACCTCTACCAGACCCTCACCCGCGCCGTGCCGGGTGGGCAAGACGCGCTTCTATTCGGTTGGCTTAAAACGCTCTACCCGATCTGGTCGCGCTTCGGGCCCGAGGAGATGCGGGTCTCGGCGCTGGCGGGTCTTGCCGAACTGGCACTGTCGGGCGGTACGCTGACATCGGACCATCTTTATCTCTACCCGAACGGGTCCCGGCTGGAGGACACGATCGACGCAGCGCGCGAGATCGGCCTCAGGTTCCACCCGACACGCGGCGCGATGTCTATCGGGGAAAGCGCGGGCGGGTTGCCACCCGACAGTCTCGTTGAGGATGAGGCGGCGATTCTGAAGGATATGGAGCGGGTGGTGGACGCGTTTCACGACCCCGCCGAGGGCGCGATGGTCCGCGTCGGTCTCGCCCCCTGTTCGCCCTTCTCCGTCAGCCGCGACCTGATGCGAGAGGCCGCGCTGCTGGCGCGCGACAAGGGGGTGATGCTGCACACTCATCTGGCCGAGAATGACGAAGACATCGCCTATTCTCTGGAAAAGTTCGGCTGCCGCCCCGGCCAGTATGCCGAAGATCTGGGTTGGACCGGCGTGGATGTCTGGCACGCCCATTGCGTGAAACTCGACGCGGGCGAGATCGGCCTCTTCGCCCGGTCCCGCACCGGCGTGGCCCATTGCCCCTGTTCGAACTGCCGCCTTGGCTCCGGCATCGCGCCGGTGCGGTCCATGCGCGATGTCGGCGTCAAGGTGGGGTTGGGCGTCGATGGCTCTGCCTCGAACGACGCGGGCAACCTGGTTGCCGAGGCGCGGCAGGCGATGCTGTTGCAGCGGGTGGCGAATGGCGCCGATGCGATGTCAGCGCGCGAGGCGCTGGAGATTGCGACGCTGGGCGGCGCGCAGGTGCTGGGGCGGACGGATTGCGGGTCGCTGGAACGCGGTAAACGCGCCGATATCGCGATATGGGACATGTCGGGGATCGAGGCCGCTGGCAGCTGGGACCCCGTTGCGGCGCTGCTTCTCTGTGGCCCAACGCGGGTGCGCGATCTTTTCGTTGAAGGGCGGCAGGTCGTGCGCGACGGTCATATCACGACGCTTGATTTTCCGCGCGTCATCGAGACCCAGAACCGTCTTGCACGGCGGCTGATGGTGTAAGGGGGCTTCCAGCCCCCTCTTGCCGCTCGCGCGGCAATTCACCCCTCGGGAGTGTTTTCCGACAGAAAGTTATCAAGCCCGGTCAGAGCAGGCGGCCGTTCACCCAGACCGCCTTCACCGCGCGGTCGTCGCCCATCATGATCGTCGGGAAGAGCGCTTCCCAGATATCGCCCGCGCGGGCCGCGCGCTGGGCGATGGCGGGGGTGGAGGCGAGGTCGATGACAGCTATGTCGGCCTCCATCCCCACCGCGATATTGCCGATCCGGTCATCCGTGCGCAGCGACCGCGCCGCACCCTGCGTGGCCAGCCACCACAGCTCGGCCGGGTGCAGCGGGCGGCCACGCAGTTGTGCGACCTCATAAGCGGCGGCCATGGTGCGCAGCATGGAAAAGGACGACCCGCCGCCCGTATCCGTTGCCAGACCGATCCGGTGACCGGCGGCCGAGAGCCCGTCCATGTCGAACAGCCCCGAGCCGATGAAGGTGTTCGAGGTCGGGCAATGAATGAGGCTCGCATCGACCTCTTTCAACCGGTCGATTTCGCGTGGCTCCAGATAGATCGCATGGCCGAAGAGCGCACCGGGGCCTACGAGGCCATGCGCCTCGTAGGTGTCGAGATAATCGCGCGCCGTCGGGAAGAGCGATTTGACCCAGGCGACCTCGTCGGTCTGCTCCGAGAGATGCGTCTGCATCAGGCAATCGGGATGCTCGGCCCAGAGCGCGCCCATCGCAGAGAGTTGCTCAGGTGTCGAGGTCGGCGAAAAGCGCGGCGTCACGACATAGGAGAGCCGGTCCACCCCATGCCATTTCTGCAAGAGCCGCTTGCTGTCGTCATAGGCCGTCCGCGCGGTATCCGTCAGCCCGTCCGGCGCGTTCCGGTCCATGCAGGTCTTGCCCGCATAGGCGCGCAAACCCCGCGTCCGGGCCTCGCCAAAGAACGCGTCAACGCTTTCGGGGTGGATCGTGCAGTAGGAACAGACCGTCGTGGTGCCGTTCGACAGCGTCAGTTCGAAATACCGCGCCGCGATCTCGGCCGCATAGGCCGGGTCAGCGAATTTCATCTCTTCGGGAAAGGTATAGCTGTTAAGCCAGTCGATCAGCCTCTTGCCCCAGCTCGCGATCATCGCGGTCTGGGGGTAGTGGACATGGGCATCAACGAAACCGGCAGAGATCAGCGCATCGCCGTAATCCGTGACACGTGTTTGCGGGTTGGCGCGGCGCAGGTCGTCAGCCTCGCCCATCGCGACGATCTTTCCGCCATCGACAAGCACCCCGCCGCGCGCACTGTGAAGTGCCGCGCCCAAGCCTTCGGTCATCGGATTGCCCCCGAAGCTCAGCACCTGTCCGATCAGGAGGTCCGCCATCTTTCCCACCTTCGCATTTCCGTTGCGCGCACAGTCTAAGCATTTGGCGGGCGCGGGGGAATCCGCCCTTTGCCCCTGTTTCTTTGAAACTCCTTCCGATAATGTCGCGGTAATCACGCAAGGGGGCAGCATGGCGGAAATCGAGGAAGAGGTCGTCGAACGGGACGAGGACGACTATTCCCTCGATCCCGAGATCGTCGATGCGATCCTCGAAGCCGTCGAGACCGGCGATGCGGCGAGCATCGACGAGTTGATGGAACCCCTTCACGCGGCCGATATCGCCGACCTTTTTGAACAGATCGGATCGGCCGACCGGGCGGCGCTGATCGGTCTCTGGTCGCGTGGCATTGACGGCGAGATCCTGTCGGAACTCGACGAATCCATCCGAGAAGAGGTGATCGAGCTTCTGCCGCACGAGGTCCTTACCGAGGCGGTGCGGGAACTCGACTCCGACGATGTCGTCGACCTGATCGAAGACCTTGAGGAGCCGCAGCAGGAACGAATCCTCGGTGCGCTGGAGGACAGTGACCGGGCCGCGGTCGAACAGTCACTGACCTATCCGGAATACTCCGCCGGTCGTCTGATGCAGCGCGAGGTAGTGACGGCGCCAGATGACTGGACGGTCGGGCAGGCGATTGATTTCCTGAGAAATGCCAAGGAATTGCCGGATCAGTTCTACCATGTGATCCTGATCGATCCGCGCTGGCACCCTACGGGCTATGTGACGCTTGGCAAGCTTCTGTCGTCCAAGCGCGCGGTGCAGCTGACCGATATCACCGAGGACAGCTTCCGCACCATCGACGTGATGGAGGAGGAAGGCGACGTCGCCTATGCCTTCAACCAATACCACCTGATCTCGGCCCCGGTCGTGGATGCCGATGACCGGCTGGTCGGTGTCATCACAATCGACGACGCGATGGCCGTGCTTGATGAGGAACATGAGGAAGACATCCTGCGTCTGGCCGGTGTGGGCGAGGGGTCCCTTTCGGACAGCGTGGTCGAGACGACGAAGCAGCGTCTGCCGTGGCTGGCTGTGAACCTCGTGACCGCCATTCTTGCCTCTATCGTCATCGCCCAGTTCGAAGGGGTGATCGCGCAGATCGTGGCGCTGGCCGTCCTGATGCCCATCGTCGCCTCAATGGGCGGCAATGCCGGGACGCAGGCCCTGACGGTTGCGGTGCGCGCCATAGCCACCCGCGACCTCACGGGGTCCAACGTCTGGCGGGTTGTCCGGCGCGAGGCGGCAGTGGGTTTGGTAAATGGCGTCATCTTCGCAATCGTCATGGGCACGGTTGGCTGGATCTGGTTCGGCTCGGCAATGATCGGCGTGGTGCTGGCTGCCGCAATGGTGGTCAATCTTGTCGTTGCCGGGCTGGCGGGCATCCTCGTGCCCGTGGCACTGGAAAAGGCAGGTGTAGACCCCGCGTTGGCCTCGGGCGCTTTCGTGACGACGGTGACCGATGTCGTGGGGTTCTTCGCCTTCCTCGGACTGGCGGCAATGGTGCTTTTGTGACGTTGACGGAAATCAAGAAAAACGCGCGGGCAGAGGCATTCGCCCGCCGCAAGGATGCCTTTGCGGCGCGGTCGGCGGCGGATTGCGACCGGCTAAAAACGGTACTGGTCGACCACGCGGGTAAGGTGCTGGCAGGCTATATGCCTATGCGGACCGAGATCGATTGCCTGCCCGCGATGGCGGCCCATGCTGGCCCCGTGGGCGTGCCGGTGATCCTCGCCGCCGCGACGCCGCTGAAGTTCCGCAGATGGAGCGCGGATGCGACGATGGTCGCGGGTGAGTTCGGCGCGCTTATTCCCGAAACCGGCGACTGGGTGGAGCCCGATGTGCTAATCGTGCCGCTTCTGGCCTTTGACCGGCGCGGCTACCGGCTAGGGTATGGCGGCGGGTTCTATGATCGGACACTTGAGGGGCTCAGATCGCGAAAGCCGGTGGTCGCCATCGGCTTTGCCTTCTCGGCGCAGGAAGTTGATGAGGTGCCGATTGAGCCGACGGATGAGCCGCTCGATTTGATCGTGACCGAGCGTGAGATATTCAAGCCTGCCCATTGAGCAGACCAAATTCTTCTACGCGCGGTGATTTCCAGAAGATCTGCAGGCAGCGGCATTGATCAGGCAGCGCGTGGCGTGACCCGCGTGCTGCGCAATCGCGGCCCTTGCCCTTATGCGCGCCGCACCTTACGCAGGGCGCATGAGACTGCTTTTCCTTGGCGATGTTGTGGGGCGGACGGGCCGCGCGGGGATCACCCAGCGTCTGCCGGGCTTGCGTGCGGATTGGGGCCTCGATTTCGTCGTGGTCAACGGGGAGAACGCGACCTCTGGCGCGGGGCTTTCCGCCGCTCACGCCATAGCGCTGCTGGAGGCCGGGGCGGATTGTGTCACCCTTGGCGACCATGCGTTCGATCAGAAGGACATGCTGTCGTTCATCGAGACGGAATCGCGTATCCTGCGCCCGCTGAACTATGCCAAGACTGCCCCGGGCAAGGGTGCGCGGGTCTTTGAGACACGTAACGGGCGCAAGGTGCTGGTCGCACAGGTACTGGGGCAGGTTTTCATGAAGCGGCCCTTTGCTGACCCGTTTTCGGCCATCGAGACGGTGCTGAAGACCCATCCCCTTGGCGGGGCGGTGCAGGCTTCCATCGTGGAGATCCACTGCGAGGCGACGAGCGAGAAGATGGGCATGGGGCATTGGTGCGACGGGCGGGCAAGCCTTGTCGTCGGTGCCCATACCCATATCCCCACGGCGGATGCGCAGATCCTGCCGGGCGGCACGGCGTTTCAAGCCGATGCTGGCATGTGCGGCGATTACAATTCCGTCATCGGCATGGAGAAGCTGGAGCCGATGCGCCGATTCGTCACCGGTATGCAAAAGGAGCGCTTCACGCCCGCAAATGGCGAGGCGACGCTCTGCGGCACCTATGTGGAAACCGATGACCGCACCGGCAAGGCCACAAAGGTGCGGATGATCCGCATCGGCGGTCGGCTGGACGAGGCGCGGCCCTGATGCAGGCCCGCTGGCTGTTTCTGGCCTTGATCGTGATCGGAACGAGCTGGGGCCTGACGACGCCGCTTGCGAAGTTCATCATTCTCGGCGGCTACCGCCATTTCGGCATCATCTTCTGGCAGCTGGTCATCGCCTGCCTGATGCTAGGCGGTTGGCTGGTCTTTCGCGGGAGGAGCCTGCCCGTTCACCGCGCGGCCCTCGTGCGCTATGCGTTCATCGCGATCATGGGGACGATTCTGCCCAATGCCGCCTTCTTCTACGCTCAGGAAGGGCTGCCCGCCGGACTGGTCGCTGTCTTCATCGCGTTGGTGCCGATGTTCGCCTTGCCGCTGGCGCTGGCCTTTAGGCTGGAACGGCCGGAGCCTGTACGGTTTCTCGGCATCGTCGCGGGGCTTGCCGGTATCCTGATGATCGTCCTGCCCGAGGCGAGCCTGCCTGACACGGCGGCGCTTGCCTTCGTGCCCGTTGCATTGGCCTGTGCCTTCTTCTACGCGATGGAGGCGACGGGGCTTGGGAAACTCGGAACGGCCGGGCTCGGCCCCGTCGAGCTTTTGGCCGGGGCATCGCTTATGGGCCTGATCCCGGCGCTGGCGCTGGCGCTGCTGACCGACAGCTGGATCACCCCCGCTTTGCCGTTGACCCGCGCCGACGCCGCGCTCGTTGCCACGGCGGCGATCCATGCGGTGGCCTATGCAGGCTATGTCTGGGTCGTCGGCCATGGCGGCGCGGTTTTTGCCGCGCAGGTCAGCTATCTTGTGACAGGGACCGGCGTACTCTGGTCGATGCTGATCCTCGGCGAGCGCTATTCGCTCTGGGTCTGGGGCGCGCTTGCCGTGGTCTTTCTCGGGCTCTTCCTCGTCCAGCCCCGGCCCGCGCGGCGGGATGACAGCGTGCTTGCCCTGCCCATGGGGGAGGGTAATATCGCACTCCACGACATGCAGGATCATTGAATGATCGACCTTCCCCTTTCGGCTGATGGCCGGGCCATTTTCACGCTTCTGATCGTTTTGGGCATGTTCGTCATGTTCGTGCGCGAACGCTATCCGGTCGAGGTCGTGGCAATCGGCGGTGCGGCGCTCTGCCTTGTCTTCGGGCTTCTGCCCTATGAACTGGGGCTTCAGGCGCTTACCAATCCCGCTCCATGGACCATCACCGCGATGTTCCTGATCATGGGGGCGCTTGTCCGGACTGGCACGCTGGAATGGCTGACCCAGACGGCCGAGGCGAATGCCGATCACCGGCCCACGGTGACGCTGGTTATTCTCTTTGGCTTTGTGGCGCTGGCCTCTGCCTTTCTCAACAACACGCCGGTCGTTGTTGTGATGATCCCGGTTATGGTCTCCATCGCGAGGCGGCTGAATGTGTCGCCCTCCAAGCTCTTGATCCCGCTTTCCTATGCCGCGATCCTCGGCGGCACGATGACGCTGATCGGGACGTCGACCAACCTGCTGGTCGATGGTGTCGCGCGGAATTCCGGCATCGAACCCTTCACCATCTTCGAGATCACGCCGCTTGGCGCGATCCAGGTCTTTATCGGCATGATCTATGTTGCTGTAATCGGCCGGCGGCTTTTGCCCGACCGGCAGTCGATGGGCGTGATGCTGGCGGACCGCCGCAAGCTGAAATTCTTTACCGAGGTTGCCCTTCCCGAGGATAGCAAGCTGATCGGTCAGCCTGTGCTGGAGGTCGATCTGTTCAAACGCTCCGGCGTGCGGGTGATCGACGTGCTGCGCGGCGACGCGTCATTGCGGCGCGATCTGGCGCCGGTCGTGCTGCAGGCAGGTGACCGGGTCGTCCTACGCACCGAGATGGCCGAACTTCTTGGCATGCAGGACAACCGCGACATCCGGCTGGTGGACAAGCTCTCCTCGGTCCAGACCGAGACGGTGGAGGTTCTGATCTCCCCCGGCTGCCGCATGGTCGGACGCTCGCTTGGCGAATTGCGCCTGCGCCGCCGTTACGGGGTCTACCCGCTGGCGGTGCACCGGCGGAACCAGAATATCGGCCGTCAGCTCGACGATTTGGTGGTGGTCGTGGGCGATACGCTTTTGCTGGAAGGCGCGCCCGAAGATATCCAGCGGCTGGCGGCCGATATGGAACTTGTCGACGTATCGAAGCCCACGGTGAAGGCCTATCGCCGAAAGATGGCGCCCGTGGCCTTCGGCGTGCTGGCGGGCATCGTGGTTCTGTCCGGGCTCGGCGTCGCGCCGATTCTGGCCCTGTCGGTCGTTGGGGTGGCCGTCGTGCTGATCACCCGCTGTATCGACGCGGAAGAGGCGTTTTCCTTCATCGAGGGGCGTCTGCTGGCGCTGATCTTCTCGATGCTCGCGGTGGGAGCAGCGCTCGACGAGACCGGCGCGGCGCGGCTGCTGGTCGGCTGGATCAGCCCGGCGCTGACCGATCTGCCGCCGCAACTGGTGATCCTCGCGGTCTACATGCTGGCGATGGTCCTGACCGAGATCGTGTCGAACAATGCCGTTGGCGTGATCTTCACCCCCGTTGCGGTCGAACTCGGCAATTCGCTGGGGCTCGACCCGCGCGGCCTGGTCGTCGCGGTGATGTTCGCGGCCTCGGCGGCCTTTTCCACGCCCATCGGATATCAGACCAATATGCTGGTCTATGGGCCGGGCGGGTACCGGTTCACCGACTATCTCAAGGTCGGTATCCCGCTGAACCTGACGCTCGCCATCACCGCGAGCTTCCTGATCCCGATCTTCTGGCCGCTTTGAGGATACCCTTATGCGGTGTGTGCCTGAGCGGCGGCGGGTTCCCCGCTGCCGCGAGGTATATCTTCGCGCCGGAACGGCGCGTCCTTTGGATCAGAGCGGCCAGACGAAAAGGATCATCGGCAGCCCGACCGCGATGACCAGGACCTCAAGCGGCAGGCCCATGCGCCAGTAGTCGCCGAACTCATAGCCTCCGGGACCGAGGATCAGCATGTTGTTCTTGTGCCCGATGGGCGTGAGGAAGGCAGAGGAAGCAGCGACAGCCACCGCCATCAGAAACGGATCGGGGGAGGCCCCTAGCGCGCTGGCCATGGCGATGCCCACAGGGGCGGCGACGATGGCGGTCGCGGTGTTGTTCAAGACGTCCGACAGCGTCATCGTTACAACCATCAGCACCAGAAGCGCCACCCAGGCCGGTGCGCCCGTCGTCAGGCTGATGATGACTCCTGCGATCAGTTCCGTGCCGCCTGAACTTTCCAGCGCCGCGCCAAGCGGGATCATAGACCCCAGAAGCACGATCACGGGCCATTCGATATGCTCGTAGATCTCCGAAAGCGGCAGCACGCCTGCGACCACGTATCCGATGGCGACGGCGCCCAGCGCGACGGGCAGGTCGACAAGACCGAAACTTGCCGCGAAGACGGCTGCGCCGAAGATCGCGATGGCGGTCCAGACATGGGTCTCTTTCGTCACCATGAGACCGCGTTCCGCAAGCGGCATGCAGCCGAGCCAATCAACGACGTCATCCGCCGTATCCGCCGGGGCGAGCAGCAAAAGGATATCACCCGCGCGGATACTGGCCTTCCTCAGCGGCCCCTTCACCCGGTGACCGCGCCGCGAAATGCCCATCAGCGCGGTGCGATGACGCCAGATCAGCCCGACGCTTTCGATTGTCTTGCCCCGGATACGGGCATCGGTGGGCACCACCGCCTCGACCATCGCGTAACCCGCCTTTTCGGCCTCCAGATAGTGTTTGCGCCTATGGTCGGCGAAATCGAGTCCAAGCCCCGCGCGGAATTCATCGAGTGCTTCGGCCCCCGCCTCGACGAGGATCACGTCGCCAGGTTTGAGTTCGGTCTCGCGTCCGGCCCCGTAGCGGCGCTTGTCGCCGCGAATGAGCGCCATGACCGCAACCCCGGCCTTGTCGCCCTCGTCATAAAGCGCGCCCATGGTCTGACCGGCCAGTTTTGTATCCTTGGGCAGGGTCAATTCGGCGATGTAGGCGGCAGTCTCGCGGGTGCCGTTGGCATCCTCGCGATGGGGAATGAGGCGCCAGCCGACGAGCGCCACGAAGGCAAGCCCCGCAAGCGCCACGACCCCGCCCACCGGCGCGAAATCGAACATCGCGAAGCTTTCGCCCAGCGCGTCTTCGCGGATCGTGGCGATGATGATGTTGGGCGGTGTGCCGATCAGCGTCACCATACCGCCGAGGATGGTGGCGAAGGACAGGGGCATCAGTGACAGGCCGGGGCTGCGGCCCGCCTTGCGGGCGCTCGCGACATCGACGGGCATCAGGAGCGCCAAGGCCGCCACGTTGTTCATGAAGGCCGAGAGCACTCCGCCGACCGCGCCCATGATGGTGATATGCGCACCGAGCCCCCGGCCCGCGTCGATGAAGGTGCGGGTGATCAGCATTACCACGCCCGCCCGCGTCAGCCCGGCCGAGACGACAAGGACCAGCGCCACAACAAGAGTTGCGGGATGGCCGAACCCTTCGAAAGCGGTCTTGGCCGGCACGACCCCGATGATCACGGCGGCGATCAGTGCGGTGAAGGCCACAAGGTCATACCGCCACCGCCCCCAGATGAGGGCCGCGAAGACGAGCCCGAAGAGCGAGAAGAGGATGATCTGGTCCTGCGTCATGTTTTGGCCTGCCTTTCCCCTCCAGTGAAGCGGTGCGGCGCGGGCAATGCAAGCGCCCGGCCGGGCTTGCAGCCGGGCAGGGGCCTGACATATAGAGGCGCGAAACCCGAAATACCGACGGAGAAGGTCATGGCCGGCCATTCTAAATGGGCCAATATCCAGCACCGCAAGGGGCGGCAGGATGCGGCGCGTTCGAAACTTTTTTCCAAGCTCGCGAAGGAAATCACCGTCGCGGCGAAGATGGGTGATCCAGACCCCGAGAAAAATCCCCGTCTGCGGCTGGCGGTGAAGGCGGCCAAGGCCGTGTCCTGCCCCAAGGACGTGATCGAACGTGCGATCAAGAAATCCATGGGTGGCGACGCCGAGGACTACACCGAAATCCGCTACGAGGGTTACGGGCCCAATGGCATAGCGATCATCGTCGAGGCGATGACCGACAACCTAAACCGCACCGCGTCGAACGTGCGTTCGACCTTCACCAAGTTCGGCGGCAACCTTGGCACCACCGGTTCGGTGAGCTTCATGTTCGACCGGGTGGGCGAGATCACGTATCCGGCCTCGGCGGGCGATGCCGACACGGTAATGATGGCGGCGATCGAGGCCGGCGCGGATGATGTTGAATCGGACGAGGAAGGTCACTGGATCTACTGCGCCGATACCGAGTTGTCGGCTGTCTCTGACGCGCTCGAATCCGCGCTCGGCGAAAGCGAGGAAGCGAAGCTCATCTGGAAGCCGCAGAATCGCACCGATGTCGATTTGGAAACGGCTCAAAAGCTGATGCGCCTGATAGACACGCTGGAAGACGATGACGATGTCCAGACGGTTACCGCGAATTTCGACATCCCTGAGGATGTCGCGGCGCAACTGGCCTGATCCAGCGGAGACGCCTTCGGCATGGTCGTTTTCGATTTACGGGCCGCCCCTTGGGCGGCCCGTGTTGCATCCGGCAGGGGTATTTCATTCAAATTCAATCCGGCGGGATGGGAACGAAGGCTGGATACAGCAGCCGCGTGGAGTGGGATCAGGCCAGCCGTTTTCGGACCTTGCTTCCGGCACCCGGATCAGGTCATGTCGCGGCCATGACCACAGCCGACCAAAGCCGTCCGATTGCTGGCATCCTCTGGATGCTGGTCACGGGGCTTTGCTTTGTCGTCGTGACCGGGGTCGTGCGCCATCTCGGCACCGGGTTGCCAGCCGCGCAGTCTGCCTTCATCCGCTTTCTCTACGGCATCGTCTTTCTTGCTCCGACGCTCATTCCGGCATTGAAGCGCGGGATAGCACCGGAGGTCTGGAAACTCGCGCTGGGCCGGGGCGTGCTGCATGTCATGGCAGTAATCCTGTGGTTCTTCGCCATGGCCCGCATTCCGGTCGCCGAGGTCACGGCCATCGGCTACCTAAACCCGATCGTGGTGACGGTTGGCGCGGCGCTGTTTTTGGGCGAGCGGCTGGCATTCCGGCGGTTGGCGGCCATCGCCATCGCGCTCGTCGGAGCGCTCGTCATTCTCAGACCTGGATTTCGCGAGGTGATGCCAGGTCATCTGGGTCAGCTGGGGGCTGCGATCTGTTTCGGCCTATCCTACCTTATCGCCAAGCGTATGTCGGTGCTGGTCGCACCGGGCACGATCATCGCGCTGCTGTCGCTGATGGTGACGATCGGGCTGGCGCCGCTTGCCTGGGCGGTCTGGGTGCCGCCGACATGGGAACAGGTGGGCTGGCTCGGCGTGGTGGCAGCTTTCGCGACGCTCGGTCACTATACGATGGCGCGGGCCTTTGTGGCAGCGCCACTGACGGTGACGCAGCCGGTGACCTTCCTGCAGCTTGTCTGGGCAACGCTTCTGGGTTGGTTCGCCTTCGATGAGGCGGTGGACCCGCTGGTTCTGGCCGGCGGGGCTCTGATCATCGCCGCGATCAGCTACATGACGTGGCGCGAGGCACAGCTGAAGCGCCGGATCACGACCCCGCCGCCAGTTGCGGCGAAGCTATGAAAACCTGACCGCAAAGGAGAAGGCGATGACCGAAACAGATCCCACCCGTACCGGCGGCTGCCGTTGTGGCGCGGTCCGTTTTACCGTCAGTGCCGATCCCCTCATCACCATGGCCTGCCATTGCAAAGGCTGCCAGCGCATGACCGCGAGTGCCTTCTCGCTCAGTTCGCTGCACCGCGACGCGGATTTCACCGTTACCAAGGGCGAACCCGTCATCGGAGGGGCGAAGAACCCGGATGTGACGCATTACTGCTGCCCGGATTGCATGAGCTGGCTGTTCACTCGGCCCACGGGTCTGCCGGATTTCGTGAATGTCCGGGCGACGATGATGGATGATTGTACGGGCTATGTACCGTTCATCGAAACCCAGACCGATGAGATGCTGCCCTGGGCCAAGACCGGTGCGAAACACAGCTTTGCGCGTTTCCCCGCGATGGAGGAATTCCCGGCCCTGATGGCGGAATACGCCGAGCAGGGCCGGTAAAGGCTTTACCCCCGCGGGTCCAGCAGCCGTCCGATCACGCTCTCCCGCGTGATGCGGCCAAGTGTCCTGCCGCCTTCGGTGACGGCGAGCGCGGGGACCTCGCGCAGGCGCTCCATCACATCGCGGACGGGTGCTTCGGGGTCGACCTCCGGCGTGTTGGGCGCGCGCACCGTGACCGGCTCCATGATATCGCAAGCACGCAGAACGCCGAGCGGGTTCATATGGGCGACGAAATCGGCCACGTAATCCGACACCGGATTGGCAATGATCTCGCGCGCGGTGCCGCATTGCACGATCCGCCCGCCCTCCATCAGCGCGATGCGGTTGCCGATCTTGAAGGCCTCGTCCAGATCATGACTGACGAAGATGATCGTGCGATGGAGTTTTTCCTGCAGCTCCAGAAGCTCATCCTGCAAGCGGGTGCGGATCAGCGGGTCGAGGGCGGAGAAGGGTTCGTCCATCAGAAGGATCGGCGCCTCGGTTGCGAAGGCGCGGGCAAGGCCCACGCGCTGCTGCATGCCGCCCGACAGTTCGCCGACCTTGCGCTCGGCCCAGTCCGAGAGACCAACCAGCGCCAGCTGTTCATCGACCTTCGCCCGCCGGTCCGCCACCGACTGGCCGCCGAGTTCGAGGCCGAGGCCGACATTTTCGCGCACCGTCCGCCAGGGCAGAAGGCCGAATTGCTGAAAGACCATCGCCACGCATTCACGGCGGACACGCAGCAGGTCGGGCACCGAAGCACTGCCCACCTCGCAGGACCAGCCTTCGTCATGGATCGTCACCGCGCCACGGCAGACCGGGTTCAGACCGTTCACAGCGCGCAGAAGCGTCGACTTGCCGGAGCCCGACAGCCCCATCAGCACAAGGATTTCACCCTTGGCAACTGTCAGCGAACAATCGTGGACGCCAAGGACCTGCCCCGTCGCCTTCTGGATCTCGGCCCGGCTCATTCCCTGATCCATCATTGGCAGGGCGCGGTCAGGGTGATCGCCGAAGACGATATTGACCTTGTCGAATTCGACGGCGATCTCGGTCCCGTTCACCATATCCGCGCCCATCACATATCCCCCCGCCGCAACATGCGATCGAGCACGATGGCCACGACCACGATGACAAAGCCGCTTTCAAACCCAAGCGCGGTATTCACCGATTGCAGCGCACGCATGACAGGCACGCCAAGGCCGCTGGCGCCGACAAGGGCGGCGATGACGACCATCGACAGCGACAGCAT
Source organism: Albidovulum litorale (assembly GCF_025751495.1). GTDB lineage: Bacteria > Pseudomonadota > Alphaproteobacteria > Rhodobacterales > Rhodobacteraceae > Albidovulum > Albidovulum litorale. The sequence continues at coordinate 363,652 of NZ_JAOWKZ010000005.1, forward strand.
GATGGTCTGGTTTAGTCCCGCCATGATCTGGGGAAAGGCGTAGGGAAGTTCGGCCTTCCAAAGAACCTGGCTCTTGGTCGCGCCGAAGGCCGTCAGTGCCTCGGTCAGCGCCTTGGGGGTGGAGGAGACACCAAGATGGGTCAGTCGGATCGGCGCGGGCAGGACGAAGACCACCGTGGCCAGAAGGCCCGGCACCATGCCGAGGCCGAAAAAGATGATCGCCGGAATAAGATAGACAAAGGTCGGCAGCGTCTGCATCAGGTCGAGGATTGGTTGCATCGCGGTGTAAAGCTTTGGCCGGTGCGCGGCGGCAATACCTATGGGCACGCCCACTGCCATGCAGACAATACAGGATGACAGGATCAGGGTCATGCTCTGCATCGTTTCATCCCAGTAGCCCTGATTGAGGATGAAGAGAAAGCCCAGAAGGACCAGCACACAAGTCTTCCAGCTGCGCTGAACCAGCCATGTGATGCCCACAAAGATCGCGACGATGATCAGGGGATGCGGAGTCTCCAGCAGCCAGAGTATGCCATTGATCATCCCGTCCATGACGTCGGAAATCAGCCGGAAGGCCGGCTTCAGATTGTCCTTCATCCAGTCGAAGATGGTCTTTGCGACCTTGCCGACCGGAATCTTGTAGTTCTCAAGCCAGAGATATTCGAGCCAGTCCATTCCTCATCCCCCGAAGGCATGGGCGGCCATGAAAGCCGCCCTGTTTTTCTTGTATTTATCATAAAGTCCCCTCTCCGCCGCAGGGAGGGTGGCGGAGAGGGGATCGCGCGAGCTGGGTGATGGCGTCAGTTCAGCGCGTCTTGCACGGCGGCCATCGCGTCGCCGCCATCTTTCGTCGTCACCCCGTCAAGCCAGGGGCCGAGCACATCGGAATTGGCCGCCAGCCAGGCCTTGGCCGCATCTTCCGGCGCTTCGCCGTCGTTCAGGATCGCACCCATGATTTCGTTTTCCATGGCCAGCGTGAAGGTGAGGTTGGTCAGCAATTTGCCGGTGTTCGGGCATTCGCCGACGTAACCCGCGCGGGTATTGGTGAAGACCTCGGCGCCGCCGTAGTTCGGGCCAAAGACATCGTCGCCGCCCGACAGGTAGGTCAGCTCGAAATTGGCGTTCATCGGATGCGGTTCCCAGCCGAGAAAGACGATCGGCTTGCCGTCGCTGTCTGCATTGCCGACCTGCGCCAGCATCCCCTGTTCGGAGCTTTCGATCACCTCGAAGCCCTCCAGCCCGAACTGGTTCGCCGCGATCATGTCGATGATCAGGCGGTTGCCGTCATTGCCCGGCTCGATCCCGTAGATCTTGCCTTCGAGCGCATCTTTCTGCGCGGCGATGTTGCCAAAATCGGTGATGCCGAGATCCGCGCCCGCCTTGTTGGTGGCAAGCGTGTATTTCGCGCCTTCCAGATTGCGTCCGATAGTCTCGACGGTGCCTGCTTCACGATAGGGGGCGATGTCGGCTTCCATCGTCGGCATCCAGTTGCCGAGGAAGACGTCGATATCTCCTTCGGCAAGGCCGGTATAGGTGACGGGCACCGAGAGCACCTTGACGTCGGTGTCGTATCCGAGCGCCTCGAGGATCGTCGTCGTGACTGCAGTCGTTGCGGTGATGTCGGTCCAGCCCACATCCGAGAAGGTCACAGTGTCGCAGCCGGCGGCGAAGGCCGGGGCGGCGGCGGTCAGCGCGGCCGTGGCTAGAAGCGTCGCCCGCAGGGTCTTGGTGAAGGTCATTGGTTGCTCCCTGTTTTCTTGATTGACGAGTCAATAAACTTTCAATTCACTGTTTCTGGCAAGGATTTTTTTCGCTCCCTGCCGAGAATCCAGCGTTTTGTGACCCTGAGCCTAGTTCAGAGACGGGGATTCTGAAAGAAACGACGTTCCTGGGTCGATTTTTCTTGATTGACGAGTCAATAAAAGGTCGGATAGCGAGGGAATCGTTGGAAAGGGGCGAGTCATGCCGAAAGTTGGGATGGAGCCGATTCGCAAGGCGGCATTGGTCAAGGCGACGATCACCGAGATCGGCCGCACCGGTTCGCTCGACGTGACGGTCAGCCAGATCGCGAAACGTGCTGGCATGTCCTCGGCCCTCGCGCATCACTATTTCGGATCGAAGGAACAGATTTTCCTCGCCGCGATGCGCCATGTCCTGACGCTCTACGGGGCCGAGGTGCGCGGTGCGCTGGCCGCCGCCGATGATGAGCGGGGCCGGATCAACGGCATCATCCGGGCGAGCTTCACCACCTCGAATTTCCGGCGTGAGGTGATCGGAGCCTGGCTGAATTTCTACGTTCTGGCGCAGCAGCAGGAAGAGGCCGCGCGGCTTCTGCAGGTCTATCAGCGGCGGATGCAGTCGAACCTTGTCCATGCACTAAAGCCGCTGGTTGGCGACCGGGCGGGGGCGCTGGCAGGCGGCATCGGTGCGATGATCGACGGCGTCTATATCCGCGAGGCGTTGAAGCACGGCACACCCGACGGTGTAGCCGCCGCCGCCATCGTCACCGACTATCTCGACCGCGAACTGGAGGCCCGATGAAGGCGCAACCGACAGCCAGCCATTTCGTCGATGGCGCCTATCTGGAAGACAAGTCCGGGGCGGCGATCGACGTCGTCTATCCGGCGACGGGCGAGGTGCTTGCTCGGGTGCACGAGGCGACGCCTGCGGTCATCGACCGGGCTTTGGCCTCGGCTGCGCGCGCTCAGAAGGACTGGGCGGCCCGCCCGCCGGTCGAACGCGCCCGCATCCTGCGCCGCGCCGCCGACATGATGCGCGAGCGGAACCGGGACCTGTCGGAGCTTGAGACACTCGATACCGGCAAGCCCCTGCAGGAAACGCTGGTGGCCGATGCGACGTCGGGGGCCGATGCGCTGGAATATTTCGCGGGTTTGGCGCCGACCGTTACTGGCGAAACGATCCCGCTTGGTCGCGATTTCGTCTATACGATCCGCGAGCCTCTGGGTGTTTGCGTCGGCATCGGTGCCTGGAATTATCCGACCCAGATCGCCTGCTGGAAAGGCGCGCCTGCCTTGGCGCTCGGCAATGCGATGGTCTTCAAGCCTTCTGAAGTTACGCCGCTATCTGCCTTGAAAGTTGCTGAAATTCTGGTTGAGGCCGGGTTGCCCTCCGGGCTCTATAACGTCGTTCAGGGGCGCGGCGCGGTTGGCGGCGCGCTGATCTCTGACCCGCGTGTGGCAAAGGTCTCGCTGACCGGATCCGTCGAAACCGGCAAGAAGGTCTATGCAACCGCCGCAGCAGGCATGCGTCATGTGACGATGGAACTGGGCGGTAAGTCGCCGCTTATCGTCTTCGACGACGCCGATATCGAGGATGCGGTGGGCGGCGCGATGCTCGGGAACTTCTATTCCTCGGGTCAGGTCTGTTCGAACGGCACCCGTGTCTTTGTTCAGAAAAGGATCAAGGAGCAGTTCCTTGCCCGGCTGAAGGAGCGCACGCAGGCGATCCGTCTGGGCGATCCTCTGGATGAGGCGACGCAGATGGGGCCGCTGGTATCCGAGGCACAGCTTGAGAAGGTGTTGTCCTATGTCCGGAAGGGTCAGGACGAGGGGGCGCGGCTGATCACCGGCGGCGGGCGCGGGCCGGTCAATTCCGGCTTCTATCTGGAACCGACGGTCTTCGCCGATGTCAGCGATGCGATGACCATCGCGCGGGAAGAGATATTTGGTCCGGTGATGGCGGTGCTGGATTTCGAAGATGAGGAAGAGGTTGTAACCCGCGCCAACGCAACGGAATTCGGCTTGTCAGCGGGCATCTTCACCCGTGATCTGACCCGTGCGCATCGGGTGATTGCCCGGCTTCAGGCCGGGTCCTGCTGGATCAACGCCTATAACCTCGCGCCGGTCGAGGCGCCCTTTGGCGGGGTGAAGCTGTCAGGCGTCGGGCGCGAGAATTCGAAACAGGCGATCGAGCACTACAGTCAGGTGAAGTCGATCTATGTCGGCATGGGCGCGGTCGAGGCGCCCTACTGAGAGGTCAGGCGGCGAGGTCTGGAACCAAAAGAAATGCGGGTGACGGTGTTCACCCGGGATGAAGTGGAGACGATGATGGAAGCCGATTATGTCGTTGTAGGTGCCGGGTCCGGTGGCTGCGCCATGGCCTATCGGCTGGCCGAGGCCGGGAAATCCGTGATCGTCATCGAACATGGCGGCACCGATGCCGGGCCCTTCATCCAGATGCCGGGGGCGCTCTCCTATCCGATGAACATGTCGCTCTATGACTGGGGGTTCCGGTCCGAGCCCGAGCCGAATCTGAACAACCGGCAACTGGCCACGCCGCGCGGGAAGGTGATCGGCGGTTCCTCCTCGATCAACGGCATGGTCTTCGTGCGCGGTCACGCCAAGGATTTCGACCACTGGGCCGAGGCGGGGGCCTCGGGCTGGTCCTATGCCGATGTCCTGCCCTATTACCGGCGGATGGAGACCTGGCATGGCGGCAATGGCGCGGCCAGTGAGTTCCGGGGCAATTCCGGCCCCCTCCATGTCTCGCGCGGGCCACGCAAGAACCCACTTTTTCATGCCTTTGTCGAAGCCGGGCGGCAGGCGGGTTACGAGGTTACCGAGGATTATAACGGCGAGAAGCAGGAAGGCTTTGGCCCCTTTGAAGCGACGATTCACAAGGGCCAGCGCTGGTCGGCGGCAAATGCTTATCTGAAGCCCGCGCTTAAGCGCGAGAACTGCACTCTGGTTCGGGCTTTTGCCCGCAAGGTGGTGATCCGCGAGGGCAGGGCGGTCGGCGTCGAGGTCGAGCGGTCCGGCCGGGTCGAGGTGATCACGGCCCGCGCCGAGGTGGTGCTTGCGGCGTCCTCGATCAATACGCCGAAGCTTCTGATGCTGTCCGGTATTGGACCCGCCGCGCACCTGGCGGAACACGGGATCGGGGTTCTTGCGGACCGCAAGGGGGTGGGTGCGAACCTGCAGGATCACCTTGAAATCTATATGCAATTTGCCTCAAAACAGCCGATCACGCTTTATAAATACTGGAACCTCTGGGGTAAGGCCTTTGTCGGCGCGCAGTGGCTTTTTACCCGCACCGGTCTCGGTGCCTCGAACCAGTTTGAAAGCTGCGCCTTCATCCGGTCGGACAAGGGGGTCGACTACCCCGATATCCAGTACCATTTCCTGCCGATCGCGGTGCGCTATGACGGCAAGGCGGCAGCCGAGGGTCATGGCTTTCAGGCCCATACCGGGCCAATGCGGTCGAAATCGCGCGGCGCCGTGACGCTTCGTTCCGCCGATCCGCGCGAAGCGCCGGTGATCCGCTTCAACTACATGTCCCATCCCGACGATTGGGAAGAGTTCCGCAAATGCGTACGCCTGACGCGCGAGATCTTCGCGCAGGAGGCGTTTGAGCCTTTCGTCAAGCATGAGATTCAGCCCGGTCAAGGCGTTGAAAGCGATGAAAAAATCGACGCCTTCATCCGCGAGCACGCCGAAAGCGCCTATCACCCCTGCGGCACGGCGAAGATGGGGCGGCGTGACGATCCAATGGCGGTGGTCGATCCGGAGTGCCGGGTGATCGGGATCGAGGGGCTGCGCGTCGCCGACAGCTCGATCTTCCCGCGCATCACCAACGGCAACCTCAACGCGCCCTCGATCATGGTGGGCGAGAAGGCCGCCGATCACGTGCTGGGCAGGGGCATGCTCGCCCCCGCCAATTCCGAGCCGTGGAATTCGCCGCGCTGGAAAACCGCGCAGCGTTGAGCGCTGGCCCGCGTCCGATTGCCGTCTGGTATCCGTCCAGCATCCGTCCCGACAGATGTCGGGCGCGGGATGGCGCCTGCGCGAAACCTGGCCACCGGGTCCGCGCCCCGGATTGCGCCTGCCACCCGTTCGGGTACCATCGGTGAAAAGAGCAAATGGCAGGCAGGATCATGGATATCAGCAGACGGCATTTCACATTCTCTCTCACCGCCTTCGGGCTTGCCGCCTGCACCAGCACGGCCCCCATCGCCTCGCGCAACACCGGGGGACTGGCGGCTGATCTGCGCCCCGTGGCCAATTCCGGCTATGACGCCTGGGTCGCGGGGTTCCGGGCGCGGGCCGGGGGCTACGGCATATCCGACGCGACCTTCGCCGCGGGATTTCGCAATGCGGGGTTCCTGCCCGGCGTGATCGAGCGCGACCGTAACCAGACGGAGTTCACGCGCACGCTGGAGGACTATCTTTCCATCGCGGTTTCGGACGAGCGGGTGGCGAAGGGCCGGGCGGCCTATGCCCGTCACGGGGCCACGCTGTCGGCGCTGGAGGCGCGTTACGGTGTCGATGCCCATATCATCACGGCAATCTGGGGGCTGGAGAGTTTCTACGGCGAGAGGCGCGGCGATGTGCCGGTGATCTCGGCCCTTTCGACGCTCGCCTATGACGGGCGGCGGGGTGCGTTCTTCGAAAGCCAGCTCGTCGCGGCGCTGAAGATCCTGCAGAACGGCGACATCACGACCGAGCGGATGACCGGAAGCTGGGCGGGTGCGATGGGGCATACCCAATTCATCCCGACTTCGTATCTCGCCTATGCGGTCGACTACACCGGTGACGGGCGGCGCGATATCTGGTCCGAGGACCCGAGTGATGCGCTCGCCTCCACTGCCGCCTATCTGTCGCGGAGCGGCTGGCAGCGCGGCGTCCGCTGGGGCGCCGAGGCGGGCGAGGGCGCTGCGGGCAACGTGATCCAGCCACAGCCGGGCGGCCCGCGTTTTGCCGTGACCGGGAATTTCACGGCGATCAAGCGCTACAACAATTCCGATGCCTATGCGATCGGGGTGGGGCATCTGGCCGACCGGATCGGCGGAGCGGGACCCTTGCGTGGCACGTTCCCGCCCGATGCCTATGGCATGAGCAAGGCCGACCGCATCGCTTTGCAGCGCGGCCTGACCGCGCGAGGCTTTGATACCGGCGGCACCGATGGCGTGATCGGGCCGAAGACCCGCGAGGCAATCAGCGCTTATCAGGCCTCCCGTGGCCTTGCGGTGACGGGTGAGCCATCGCTTACGCTGCTGCGGGCGCTTTAGGAGACGTTGACACCTTGTTTCGTCCCGCCTTCGGCGGGCCGACCCGCCGGGAGGGCGCTGCCCTCCCGGACCCTCCCGGAGTATTTGCAAACAGAAGAAATCAGTGGATCAGGCTGTGGGCACCAACCGGGCGGGGATGAGACCGCGCAGGGCGTTGCCCATGAACAGGCGGCGCGCACGGGGCAGGTCCTTGGCGCGGACCACCTTTTCGCGGACGCGGCCCTCATGGATCAATTCAGCGCGGAGGATGCCCGGGAGGCAGCCGGAGGTGAGCGGCGGCGTCACAAGGCCGTTGCCGAAATCGGCAAAGAGATTGGTGATCGTGCCTTCGGCCGCCTCGCCGCGCGTGTTGAGGAACAGCGCCTCGTCGATTCCGGTGGGCAAGGTGGCCCGGGTCTGGTCATAGAGCGCGCGTTCGGTCGTCTTGTGTGCAAGGAGGGGCGCGTCGGGGTTGAGCTTTTCGCTGGCAAGGATCACCCGCCATTCAGGCGGGTTCGGGGTCAGCAGGCTTGTCGTAACCTCGGCATCACCCGCCCGACCGATGGTCAGCCGCACACGGAGCGGCCTTGTGCCGGTCACGGTCGCGAGCGCCGTGTCGATGGCGGTCTGGTCCCAGGTAAAGCCCAGCGCGGCAGCAGAGGCACGGGCGCGGGCCAGATGGGCGTTCAGCCAGGAAAAGCAGTCGCCATCCCAGCCGAAGGTTTCGATCAGTCTTGTATCAGCTCGGCAAATCGGGCTTTCCACAGCGCCTCCTCATATTCGCCCGCCGCAGTGGAATCGGCTACGATGCCCCCGCCCACACCGAACTCCACTTCCGTCTCGCCGTAAAGTGTCAAGGTGCGGATTGAGACATTGAAACTGGATGCGCCATCCGGCCCCATCCAGCCGATCGCGCCGCAATAGGCGCCGCGGGGACCGGATTCGAGTTCGCGGATGATCTCCATCGCGCGGATCTTCGGTGCGCCGGTGATCGAGCCGCAGGGAAAGAGCGCACGAAAGAGCGCCGAGGGTTCGGTGCCGGGCTGTAGCTGTCCGGTCACGCGACTGACCATCTGATGCACGGTGGCATAGCTTTCGATGGCGTAAAGTTCGGGCACCCTGACCGAACCGATTTCGCAGATGCGCGATATATCGTTGCGCAAAAGATCAACGATCATAAGGTTTTCGGCGCGGTTCTTAAGGCTTTGCTGAAGCTCCATCTTTAGCGCCGCATCATGGGCAGGGTTGGAGGCGCGGGGTGCGGTGCCCTTCATTGGCCGGGTCTCGATCCGGCCCCGGGCATCGGTCGCGAAGAAAAGCTCGGGTGAGCGCGAGACGAGGACTGGCAGATCGTCGAGTGCCACGAAGGCGCCGTGGCGGACCGGCTGCCGCGCTGCAAGTGCGCCGTATAGTCCAAGTGCGCTGCCGGACCGCGTGGCCCACATCTGCATCGTCAGGTTCGCCTGATAGATATCCCCGGCGCCGATGTAGTCATGGATGCGCGCCAGCGCTGCGCCGTGATCTGCGGCGCTCCAGACCGGCTCGGGGCGGCTGAGGCGCGCCGCACCGGCTTCGGCGGCGGCCTCTGCAAGTGCGCCACCAGCGTTTTTGGGCGCGTCGTAGATGCCAAAGGCCAGAAGCGGTACGCGGCGCCCCTCAGGCATTAGGGCCTCAAGGCGTGGTTCGAGCGCATAGCCAAGCTCATAGGATGCGAAACCTGCGATCCAAAGCCCGTCGGCTTGCGCCTTGTCGAGGGCGGCAAGCGCGGGTGCGACCTCCTCCGGCCCGTCAGCACGGATCAGCCGCCGGGGGCGGTCGAAGAGCGCAGGCGCGCCGTCCGGGCCATGTTCGAGCAGGATCATACGGGTCGTCACCGCCTTGGGAATCGCGCGGCGAACTTGGGCGCTTGGGCCCGCGAGCGCAAGCGCGTTGCCGTCGCTTTTCATGTCATTCGCGTCGACAGGGGATGCCGGTTTGACCGAGGTCAAGGTTTGCGGTGCAGCGACCTTCCATAAATCGGGGGAACGTCAATATGGAGCGCGATGATGTCGAATACCCCGCATGAACTGCATGAAGAGTTTCCCGCCGAAGCCGACAAGATCCACGAGCTGAAGGTCTCGAACGCGCATTTCGCCCGGCTGGCCGAGGAATACCATGCGGTCAATCGCGATGTGCACCGTGCCGAGACCGGGGTCGAGCCGGTTGCCGACATGGTTGAAACCGAGATGCGAAAGAAACGTGCCCATTTGAAGGATGAGATCGCGCGGATGCTGGCGGCGGTCTGACAACGGGGCACCGGATAATCAGGGCGGGGCGCGAAAAAGTTTTGGTCAAAACTTTTTACGCCTGCCGGAAGGATTTTGGTTCAAAATCCTTCCGGTCCCACGTTTTGGGGCAAGGGCCTATTCCGTCGGCGGTTCCACCGCTTCCTGAAAGCGGGTGAAGAACTGGTCGGCCATCTTGCGGGCAAACCCGTCGATCAGGCGGGCGCCAAGCTGGGCGATCTTGCCGCCGACCCGGGCCTCGACCTCATAGACGAGATCGGTGCCCCCTTCGGCATCCGCCAGCCGCACTTTCGCCGCGCCCTTGGCAAAGCCCGCGACCCCGCCCGAGCCTTCGCCGGTGATCGTGTAGCTTTGGCCCGCAACGATGTCCGACAGCGTGACGCTGCCCTTGAAGGTCGCCTTAACCGGGCCGACCTTCTGCACGACGGTTGCGCTGAACCCCTCTTCTGGTGAGCCGGTCAGTTCGGTGCAGCCGGGAATGGCAGCTTTCAGTGTTTCGGCATCGTTGAGCCGCGCCCAGACCGTGGCGCGGGGGGCGGCGATGATGCGGTTGCCGGTCAGGTCCATTTACTGCGTCCTTTGCGTTTCAGTCGATTTCGTAGGGCAGGAGGCCGCGCCGGTCGGGATTGACGCGCAGCCGACGTTCCAGCGGCGGAACCGAGCGCTGGTGGCAATCCTTCCTTTCGCAGATGCGGCAGGAAATACCGATCGGCTCGAAGGCGCGGGAATTCGTCAGGTCCAGATCGTCGGCATAGACGAGGCCCTTGGCGTGGCTCACCTCGCAGCCAAGTCCGATCGCGTAGCGCCGGACCGGTGCGTGGAACGACCCACCGGGTTTCGAGACGTCGCGGGCAAGGCAGAGATACCGTACCCCGTCCGGCGTCTCGGCCAGTTGCCTCAGAAAGCGGCCCGGCGTTTCAAAGGCACGGTGCACGTTCCAAAGGGGGCAGGCGCCGCCAAACCGGGCGAATTGCAGACGTGTCGCCGAATGGCGCTTGGTGATCGTGCCAGCCTGATCGACGCGGACGAAGAAGAAGGGGATGCCCTTCAGCCCCGGCCTCTGCATCGTCGAGAGCCTGTGGGCGACCTGTTCGATCGAGGCGCCGAAGCGGTCGGCGAGCCGCTCCAGATCGTGCCGGGTTTCCTCTGCCGCCTCAAGGAAGGTGCGGTAGGGCAGAAGTGCCGCCCCGGCGTAATAGTTGGCGAGCCCGATCTTGGCGATGGAGCGGGCGGCTTCCGACTGAAAGCGCGCGAGGTCCAGCGTCGCTTCCAAAAGCTCGTTCTGGGTCACGAGGGCAAGCTGGTGCAGAAGCTGGAAGCGCCGGGTTTCGGGCGCGGAGCGGGTGGAAAGCGTGATGCGCCGGTCGGCGACCGCACGGATGTCGCTGTCATCGGACAGCACCACCTCGATCCCCTTTTCGGCCAGAGCCGCGCGGGCCCGGGCCTCGGGGTCGGCGCCCCGGCCCTGCGCCTCGGCAAAGCGTTCGGCGGCGCGGTCGACCGCGTCGAGATAGTTGTCGCAATAATGGAAGAAGTCGCGCACCTCTTCCCAGGGCGAGGCGCGGGCGGGGCTTTCCTCGCGGCCCAGCGCCTCGTCGAGCGAGGCGAGCCGTTCATGGGTCTGCCGGTAGGCACGGTGCAGTTCGAGAAATGCACGCGCCAGCATCGGCGCATTCGAGGCAGCGAGCCTGAGATCGGCGAGTGGCGGTGCGCTGTCGGCAAAGACCGGATCGGCCAGCGCCTCGCGCATATCCGAGACGAGCCGTTCGGCATCGCCCGAGGAAAGTTCAGTTACATCGAGGCCGAATTCCCCCGCCAGCGCCAGCACCACGGCGGCGGAGACCGGGCGGTGATTGTTCTCCATCTGGTTCAGATAGGGCAGCGACACGCCGAGCTTGGCGGCGAAAGCCTTCTGCGTCAGCCCCAGACGGTTGCGCGTTTCGCGCAGCTTCACACCGGCATAGAGTTTCTGGGTGGCCATCATCCTTCCCCCGGGGCTTTGCGAAGCGGACGATAGCCTTTGCAAATCCGGTCGCCAAGGGGATTGGCGCGTGTGACGGCGATCTCCGGCAGATGGTTCAGATGCCAGAGCGAGCAATTGAGTAAGCAAGATTGCACCACTCTCGATTCAAGCACTAAAATCCTAAGTGGCGCGGTTCCGAAACATTCAATGTGCGCACGAATGGCATTCGGCGCGCTGCTCTCGCCATGATCTAAACTTCCCAGTCTGACCCTGTGAGTTTATGCGCATCGAGAATGAAATCACCGATGCCGATGCCTGGGATCAGTACCCCTCGTCTTGGCAATCGACGACCAGTTACTTGAGTTTCTGCAACGCCAAGCCGATTTCGTAACGCCGGCGCTTCTGCGCCTCGTCCTGAGTGCCGCCGCCGACCACAGGTTCGTACCCAATCCGCCTCAGTGTCGGGTTTACGATTTCTGATAATTCCATGACAGTTTCCCGCGACAGTACCGTCTTCCAACGGCCAACGCTGGCATCTTCGATTGCGGACCGGGCAAAGCTCTTCCAGTCACTGAACCCCTTGGAATCCTTACCGGTAAGCGCTGTGGAGAGCGATGCGGCGACATAGTCCTCTCCGAGGAACTCGAAAAGGGCCGCGAGATTGCTGTTCGGATCAGCGACCAGGTTTTCGTATTGCAACAGACATGCATCCTCGGGATTGCTTTCGGCAAAGTCCAGGATGGCGTTCGTCGCGTCGACCCAGGCGCGGGCAAAGGCGTGGAGCGGCCGCGGATTCTCACGGATGTAGCGATGTAGTTCGGATGGATAGGCTTGGGACTTTCCAATCCAGTCCTGCATTGAGCACACGACATCCAAGCCGTGCCGCACGATGCACACATACTGAACGCGGTCCGCGCACAGCCGATGAATGGTCGCAAGGTGAAACGCATCCACTGCTGTCTTTTCCACCCAACGAGGTTTGCCCTCGCTCGCGGCGTGTTCGCGACGGAAGCTGAACACGAGGTCCCTCAACCGGCCGACAACCTCATCGGAGCTGAAACCGAGAAACCCAAGACCGTTCACAACACCGACTTCCAGCCCGTCGACCATCCGTTCGCCTTCGAGAAACCGCGCCGCGGAAGTGAGCGCATAGGTTTCGCCTGGCGCTGCAAACGAAGGGTGCGCATCCAAGAGCCGGCGCAGCAACGTGGTTCCGGATCGCGGGCATCCGAACAGTACCACGCCTTCACGCACCTGGTCGGTCATTCTGGTCTCCACCGTCTACGCGGCGCGCGAGTTTACGTATGAAAGTATGCGCCCGATCGAGTCGAAGTTCTCAAGCGTGATGTCACCCGGCGGAATCGACGGCCCGGTCGTGGATTCGATGTACGTGATCAATTCGATCATTGAGAATGAATCGATGACTCCGGTGCTGAACAAAAGCGTGTCGTCCTCCACGTCCGACACGTCGACGTTCAAAGCGCCCTTCAGAAATCCGATCAAGTCATTCCGTTGAAAGTTCATATTCAATTCACCTCGTCAGGTTGTCGAAAATTGTGCCATGAGCTGTTTCCGGTCGACCTTCAGGTTCGATGTCAGAGGAAAGCTCGGAACGGCATGGATCGCCTTGGGAATCATATAGTCCGGCAACCTCTGCCTTAAACGGTGCAGCACGGACTTTTCGTCTATTGCGTCGCATTCCAGAAACGCCGCCAACCCCGCGACGGTCTTGCCGTTGACCGGCCACGGCACGACCAAAGCCTGCGCCGCACCTGACGCTTCCTTCAAAGCCACCTCGATCTCGCCCAATTCTATCCGATGTCCGTGGAGCTTGATCTGGTGATCGAGTCGGCCGAGATACTCAAATGGTTCCGAAACATCATCTGGCAGTCGCACCAGGTCGCCAGTGCGATACCAGCGCCCGCCGGTGGCTGGATCCACGATGAACGCCGCGTCCGTCTTCGCCTTGTCATCAAGGTATCCGAGGGCCACCTGAGGCCCCGACATCATCAACTCGCCGACCTCACCCGGCCCAACCGGCGTCCGGTCCGCCGAAACCACGCGCGCGTTCATTCCGGCAAAGGGAGACCCGATTGGAACGATTGCCTTGCCAGCATCTGCGGCGGTCCATCGGTGTGCCATACAGGCCAGCGTGACCTCCGTCGGTCCGTAAAGGTTCTCGACGATCGAGTTCGGCGCGGCGGCGGCCCATGCTGCGGCGGCTTCGCCGGGCAACGCTTCACCGCAGAACAACGACAGCTTCAATTGCGGAAACGCCCCCGGTTCCATCTGCCTGAGGCGGTTCATGAGAACCGCGACGGATGGCACCGAGAACCAGACCGTGATTCCCGAGCGCCGAATGTAGTCGGCCGGAAGCATCAGTTCACCGGGTCCCGGACAGCACACGCACCCGCCGGATTTCCACGCAACGAACAGATCGAAGACCGACAGATCAAACCCGAGGTCGAACATCTGGGAGAAACGGTCGGTCTCACAAAGCTGGTACCGGTTTTCGCAGCAGTCCAGGAAATGCGCGACATTGGCGTGGGACACCATGACGCCCTTCGGCTGGCCCGTGCTGCCGGAGGTGTAGAGAAGATAGGCCATCGCATTGTCCGCCGGCGGTGTCGGAGCGCTGAAACCCGCAGCTCGCCCTCGACCAGGAAGCACCCGGTGCCGCGGGTGTCGCCCGGCAAGGTCGCGTACGTCGTTCCGGTCGGCAACGACGACGACCAGGCCCGCCGCCTGATCGAGGACCGCGTCCAGAACCGATGCGGCACTGGCGTCGGTAACGAGCCGCGTTATGCCCGCGTGGGCGATCATGTAGCCCAGACGGGCGACCGGGAATTTCGGATTGAGGGGCAGGTAGCCATCCCCATTAAAGAGCGCGCCAAGGACGCCGGCATAGGCGCCGACCGAACGGGTAGCCAGAACGCCGGTCAGCCGCCGTCCGCCGCGAGGCCGTTCCGCGAGTGCTGTCGCGATGTCCATGGCCCGCGCTTCGAGGTCCGAATAGCTCAGTTCCTCCTCGCCGAGCGAAAGCGCAGGCCGACCCGGAAGACGACGCGCGGAAGCAAGGAAACCGTCAAGCAACCATCCGGCCATGACCTTATTCTAGCCCCCGAGCCTTATGCCAAACAGCGCCAGAAAGACCTGAATGGATACGAACGCGCCGCCACCCGTCGACGAGAAAGCGTAGCTGCCGGTCACGAACGCGAAGGTGAAAGGAATGCCGACGTACTTCCAGCGGCTGCGCACGCCCGCACGCCACCATTCGTACCGCCGCGCGTAGCGCACCCAGGTCATGTAGAGCGCCACGCCGGAGGCGTGGTAGAGCCCCCAGAACAGCCATCCAAATGCCGCGCCATGCCAAATACCCATGGCGATAAATGTAGCATAGACAGCAAGATAAGGCGTACGTGTCCGGGCCAAGACCGGAAGATAAACGTAATTCTGGCACCAACCGGCCAGAGTCATGTGCCATCGTTTCCAAAAATCGGAGATGTTGACCGCCAGGATCGGGAATCGGAAGTTTTCCATGATCCGAATTCCGAACAGGAGGCTGGCACCGATGGCAATGTCGGTGTAGGCGCTGAAATCCAGATAGGCATACAGGTAGGTCAGCGCGAGGAACGCCCAGACTTTCAACGCGCCGACGTCGTTAAGGCTTGATACCAGCGCCTCCGCGCTGTTCGGAATGCCGAAGCCCACGTGGTCCGGCGATACGAGCTTGGCGATCAGCATGATCTTGATCAGCCCGTAAGCGATGCGCGTCAGGGCTTCAGCGGTCATCTGGCCGCTGAACTTGTGCTCGAGGTTGGATGTGAAGTGGTCGAACCTCTCGATCGGTCCCGCCGTGAAGATCGGAAACAGGAAGATGTAGGTGAAGAAGGTCGGGAGCGACCTGTTCTTGATGTTGCCGCGCGCGGTCTCGACCGCATAGTGGATCAGTTTGAAGGTAAAATAGCTTATCCCGAGCGGCGCCGCGATCGCGACGCCGGGCGTGGCGTCGCTCATCGCTGCAAGGAGGACGGGGAGATATTTCTCCCAGCACAGATATCCGAGTATCGACAGAACCAACCCGATCAGGGCCAGTTTCGCGTAGCGCCTCTCACGAAGCGCCTCGGGTGCGACGAAAAAGAACAACACCGTCCATACCATGAAGATCGGAACGCCGACCGGCTCGAGCGAAGCTAGGTAGAGGAACGACGTCGCCGACAGGAACGGAAACCTGAAGCGCTGCGGCAAAAGCCAGAACGCAACGGCCGAGCCAAAAAGAACCAACCAAAACCAAGGGCTTTGAATCATGTGTTGCCTTTTCCAGCGCACTCAAAAATTCTGATACCGAAAGATCCGTACATCGCCTGCCTTCGCCCACATTTCAGTCACCGCTGCAGAAAGCAGCAAGCCAATTACGACACCCTGAATGATCGCCCCCAGTCGTCTCGCCGGAGTGGTGTTTGCCCTATGGTCCTTCACTGAGACACTCCGATCGCTTGAGCAACGCTTAGGGAAATAACCTCGGAGCAGCGGCGCCGCGCTTGCGCGTTTCCCAGGTGGCCTTCGAAATCCACGAAATCTGACCGTGTCAACTCTGCGCTGTCCGTTGCGCTGATGAAGTTGGCATCCAGCCCGTCAGCAAACCGCTTCAGATCGTCGCGATACCGCCCAAAGAACTCCGCACCGGCAGGCACGGAAAACCATCCCGGATTGACTGGTGCCTCCATGATCACGACGCGTATATCTCGTGTTTCGCGCAGGCGCTCCACAAAGCGCCGGATGACTTCGTAATTGGACTGAGAATTGGCTACATAAGCCTTCGCATGCTTTCCGATCCGGGCAATCTCTTCGTTCCAGAATTCGGGCCGGTTGACGTGATCGTACCACGGCGCGGTCAACGGATCCGCATAGTCGTACCCGCCCCAAAGGAGATTTTTGAGCATCACCTTCCGGCGGGACAGTATGAAACCCGCGTTGTCGATTGCATGAATGCCCGTTCGAACGGGCACGTCCACTCCGGCTCGACGTGCTTCTTCGTCAAATGCTGCGGACGTAAAGCCAAGCTTGGGCCACTTCACCAATTCCCGCAGATGTCCGTCAGGTCCGTAACCTGCGGTCTCAAGGACGCCTGGGGTCAGGGCAATGACGATCACACTCCCTGGGCCTGGCTGAAGCCGATCGAGAATCGCTGCCATTTCCCACGTTGACTGAGCGTCCGTGGCGAGGTCGTGCGCAACAAGTCTTGTTCCCGTCTTCTCTTCGACCAGACGCGTTATCAGTTCCTCGGACTCAACGCACCGCACGGGCACGGATGTTCCGAGGATCACAATGCCGGGTTGGCCACTGTTGGCACGAGAAAGAACCTTGTGGGTAACAAGTGTCTGTACATCCTGCGTATCGGCCATCTGAAGCCGGTAGAAACGCGACGCCGTGAAGTTGGAGCCAAACACGAGGCAATAACTCGCGAATGCGACTACAAGCACTGCAATCGACGTTCCAACCGACAGCAATGAAGGTTCGACCATCCCGTGCAGCAGAGCATGAAAGGTCGTTCTGTCTTCGCTGTTTGCTTCGGTTTTCATTCCGGCCGAAGTCCCCACTTCCCACAATACATGACGATAAAACGATGCACTCTCTCAAGACAAAGAATTTTCGAATGTAAACTGCTGAAGAAAAGATCGGATCAATAAAAATTGGGCTCTAAACAATCAGTTTTGGCTTGTCGCGTTAACCCTGCGATGTAACCGATGTCAGCGCGCCCTTCCGCTCGCTGAACGAGAAATGCGTTTATCGTCACCGCTTCGAAAGCCTGGCCCACGCCAGCCGTGTGATTGGCGACTGGATCCAGTTCTACAACCACAGACGCCCGCATCAGGCACTTGCCATGCGGACACCCGCAGAGGCATTCAGATTAGCAGCTTAACCTGAGCAGACTCCGCTGGGTCGATACAATTACGGCGAGGACGAAGGCGGCGTAACCTGCATCTTCCAGACTGACTGGCGGTTGCCGGGCTAGGTGTCAGCGCGCCCAATAGCTGTCAGGGGGAGGACCATAGTCCAGCAACGCGCAGGAATAGACGGCGGTTTCGTCGAACGGGTAGCGCGCTTCCATGTCTGCCGTGAGTGTCAGGCCGAGTCCGGGCGCGGTGGGGCGCAGCAGTTTGCCGTCCACGATCTTGGCCTGATCGCCCATCATCTCGCGCCCAAGCGGGAAGTCGAGCATCGGGAACTCGACGAGCTTCCCACCGGCCGCGAAGGCGGCGTGGTAGGAGGCCATGATCGCCGCCGCGCCGCCCCAGGCATGGACGACCACATCGGTGCCCTTCGCCTTGGCTGCCGCGAAGACGTCCATCACCGCCGATATCCCGCCCATTACCGAGGCGTCGGGCTGCACGAAATCGTAGACATCGTTGTTCAGCCGCTCGATCATCTCCTTCGGCGTGGTGATGATCTCGCCGCCGCAGACCGGCACGTCGATGCGGGAACGCAGTTCCCTGAACCCTTCCGGCGCATCGGGGCCGATCGCCTCCTCGACGAAAACCATGCGGAAATCGGTCTTCGCATGGACGGCCTCGACGAAGCGCACCACATCATCCACAGCCTGCGGCGGATCGGCGAGGTTCTGGCACATGTCGACGCCGACCTCGATGCCGCGCCGCCCGGCTTCCTCCAGCACCCAGGCGGTGCGCAGGATGTCATGCTTGACCGAGCGCATCTTGAAGATGGTGATACCGAGGCTCTCCAGCAGGTCCAGTTCGCGCAGGAACTGTTCCTTGCGGTCGCAGCAGCCGCCTGAACCATAGATGCGGATTGCGTCGGCCTTCGGCCCGTCGCTGAGAAGATCGTAGGCGGGCTTGCCGAGGGACTTGCCCTTGGCATCCCAGAGCGCGATCTCAAAGGCGGCGATGACGTGGCGGGCAGCCCCCTGCAATGACCAGTAATCGCAGAGCGACCGCAGATCGCGCAGCCGTGCGGCGATGTCGAACCCGTCCTTGCCCATGACCTGCGGCGCGCACAGCTCGACGATGGACTGGAAGACCTTGGGGGCGAAGACGGCAAGGTAGCCTTCGCCAAGTCCGGTCACGCCGTTATCGAGCGTCACCTCGACCATGCCGATGGTGCGCTTGGGCCCGTTCGGGAAACATTCCTTGATTTCGGGGTCATCCGCATCGGCATAGGGTGACGAGAGGAGCAGGCAGCGGATATTTGTGATCTTTGGCATCAGTACCCCTTGGCAAAGTCGATCGCCCCGCGCAGTGGCTGGCCAGTACGGAAGCGGGAAAGATTGTCGAGGAACCAGTCGATCTTGCGGTCGATCTCGTCGGCCGTACCGCCGCCCGAATGCTGGGTCAGGATGGTGTTGGGTGTGGTCCAGAACGGATGCCCTTCGGGCAAGGGTTCATCCCGCGTCACGTCGATGACGGCGCCGGAAAGGTGCCCGGAAACCAGAGCAGCAGCAAGGGCTGCCTCGTCAACCAGTGACCCCCGGCCGAGATTGCAAAAGATCGCACCTTGTTTCATCGCCCCAATGCGGGTGGCATCGAAAAGGTCCGCCGTCAGCGGCGTATGCGGGACGGTGACGACGACCACATCGGCCTCGGCCATTGCTGCGTCCAGTGCTGCGGCCATCCAGTCGCGCCCGAAGGTCGTGATTGTGCAGCGGAACGGCGCCAGCAACTCTGCCAGCCGCCCATTGATCGCCCCCCGTCCGAAGAGGACCACACGCGCCCCGGTCAGAAGCCGCAGTTCCGCCCGGACCGGGTCGCCGACCCAGTCGCCTGCCGCCCTGAGGCCCTTCAGCCGGTCGATCCCGCGCTGAAGCGCAAGGATGCCCGCAAGGGCGGTCTCGGCCACCGGATCGGCGAAGAACCCGGCGAGGTTCGTGACCTGCACAAGACCTTCCGATCGCGACCAGTCCAGTCCGGTATATTCACCGAAGCCCACCGATTCCAGCTGCAGCCAGCGAAGGCTCGCATTGGCGGCAACGACCTCCGGCTCCGGATTCCCGAACATGATCGGCGCGTCGAAGGGATCGGCCGGATCGCAGAGCCGCAGCGTCGCATCACCGACCCCGCGTCTGAGACGGACCTGTTGCGCCTCGTTCAGTGGAAGGCAGACGGCTATTTCCATCAGGCGGCCCTGGGCTGCGAGGTGCAGATCCAGATCGTCTTGGTTTGAAGGTACTGATCCATCGCCTCGGCCCCGTTGTCGCGTGAGAGCGAGCCGGATTTCTTGTAGCCGCCGAAGGGTGTTTTGACGTCTCCCTCGGAAAAACCGTTGACCGAGACGGTGCCGCAAGGCAGTCGACGCGCCATGTGGATCGCGCGGTCAATGTCGCGGGTGAAGACCGAGGCGTGCAGACCATATTCGGAATCCCGTGCGATCTGCAAAGCCTCGTCCATGCCCTTGACCGGCAGGATGCCAAGGACCGGGCCGAAGATTTCCTCGCGCGAGATGGTCATGTCAGGCGTCAGGTCGGCGAAGACGGCTGGCTGGATGAAGCAGCCCGGCCAGAAGGCGTCGCCACCGGTCAAAAGCCGCGCGCCTTCGGCCTTGCCCTTGCCGATATAGGACATGACCCGATCCTGATGTTCGACCGTGACCATCGCACCGATGGAGGTATCGGGATCGAGCGGATCGCCGACCACGAATTCTTTCGCGCGGGCAATGATCCGATCGGCATACTCATCCGCCAGCTTCGCATCCACCAGTTGCCGCATGTTGGCCGAGCAGTTCTGCCCGCCGTTCCAGAAGGCCGACATGGCGGCATGTTCGATGAGGTCATCATTCAGGTCGGCATCGTCGAGCACGATGAAGGGGCTCTTTCCCCCCATCTCCAGCCCGATGACCTTAAGGTTGCTCTCACCCGCATAGCGCAGGAAATAGCCGCCGACCTCGGTCGAGCCGGTGAAGGAAACGATATCGATGTCGGGGTGCCGGCCGATGGCCTGTCCGGTCGTCTCTCCCAGTCCGGGCAAGACCGACAGGGCACCGTCCGGCACCCCGGCCTCGCGCGCCAATTCCGCCAGACGCAGGGCTGTGAGCGGTGTCTGTTCGGCAGGTTTCACGATGCAGGAGCATCCCGCGGCGAGCGCGGGCGCGAGTTTCCAGGCCGCCATCAGTAGCGGAAAGTTCCACGGCAGGACCAGCCCGACGACACCGGCCGGTTCCTTGACGATGAGCGCGAGGTTCTCCTCACCCGTGGGCGCGACCTTGCCAAAGCTCTTGTCGGCAAGCTCGGCATACCATTGGAAGAAGGTCGGCACTTCGTTGCCGATCTCGTGCAGGCAATCGGTGATGGTCTTGCCGCTGTCGAGGCTTTCGAGAACTGCCAGCTCCTCACGATGTTCGCGCACCAGATCGGCGAGTTTCAGCAGCACAGCCTTGCGTTCCTCGGGCGCGGCGCGTGACCAGACGCCGTCGTCGAAGGCCCGGCGCGCCGCCGCAACGGCGCGATCCACATCGGTGCCGGTGCAATGGGCGACCGACGTCAGCGTCTCACCCGTCGCGGGATTGATCGTGGCGAAGCTTCCCCCGTCCGAGGCATCGGCGAAGCGGCCCGCGATGAAGGCGCGGGTTTCGGGTTTGAGGCTCGACGCGATGTTCTGTGCCTGTGCTTTCGTCAATGACATGGAAACCTCCGCTTCTGTCAATGTGCGGTCCGGCGGACCGAGATGTGCCAGGGGATGAGCAGCCGTTCGGCCAGCGTCACGATGCCAAAAAGGCCGAGTCCGAGCAGCGTCAGGAAGAAGATCCCCGCGAAGGCAAGATCGGGCCGCATGTTGCCGGTCACGATCTGGATGTAGAAACCCAGCCCCTCGTCCGAACCGATGAACTCGGCGATCGCCGCGCCGACGGTGGCGTTGATCGCGGCGTATTTGAAGCCGACGAAGCATTGCGGCAAGGCGGCGGGCAGGCGGATCTTGAGGAAGGTGGTCCAGACGCTCGCCCCGGTCGAGCGGGCGAAGCGGGTCAGTTCCTCAGAAAGCGAATTGAACGCGAGGATCGCATTCAGGACGATGGGGAAGAAGCAGACGAGGAAGACGATGATCACCTTGGGCAGAAGGCCGAAACCCAGCCACGAGATGAACAAGGGCGCGAAGGCGATCTTCGGCACCATCTCGATACAGACAAGGAACGGATAGATGGTGCGCCTCAGGATCGTCGAGAAGGCGATCGCCAGACCGATGGGCAGGGCAAGAACGATAGCGACGACATAGCCCAGCACGGTCTCCAGCCCGGTGACGTAGGTGTAATAGAGCAGCCGGTCCAGATCGGCGGCGCCTTTCTGCACGATCAGCGAGGGCGGTGTGAGGATGTAGCGCGGGATGTCGAACCAGACGACGGCATATTCCCAGAACAGGAAAAAGCCGATGAAGAAGGCGATGAACATCCACGACCGCACAATCGTGTCGGATGCACGCATCAGCAGGGACGGTTTGTCAGATGACGCCATAATTGCGGAAAATCTCCTGTGTTTCGCGCACATAGGCGGTGAACTCGGGCGAGCTTTTGACATCGAAGTCGCGCGGGAAGGGCAGGTCGATGTCGATGATCCGCTCGATCCGTCCGGGTCTTGGTGTGATGACCGCGACGCGGGTCGAAAGCTGGATCGCCTCTTCGATTGAATGGGTTACGAAGACCACCGTGGGCCGTTTCTGCATCCAGAGCGATTGCAGGTCCTTGCGGATGTTTTCACGCGTCATCGCATCGAGTTTGCCGAGGGGTTCGTCGAGAAGCATCGTTTTCGGCTTGTGCACCATCGCCTGACAGAAGGCCGCGCGTTGCTGCATGCCGCCAGACAGTTCGTGTGGAAAGCGCTCCTGAAAATCCTGCAGATGGACCGAGCGCAAGAGTTCCTCGACGTCGTCCTCCCGGCTGGCCGGGTCGATGCCGCGCATCTCCAGTTGCAGGTCGATATTACCGCGCACGGTGCGCCAGGGCACTAGCGTATTGTCCTGAAACATGATGCCGATATCGGTCTGCGGTCCCGTCACTTTGCGGTCCGCGAGTGTGATTTCGCCTTTGGTGATACTCAGCAGTCCCGCGATCATCAGCATCAGCGTGGACTTGCCGCAGCCCGAGGGGCCCAGAAGCGAGATGAATTCGCCGTCCTCGATGGTCATATCGACCGGCCCGAAGGCATGCACCGCTCCGGCGCCGGAGCCGAAGACTTTCGTCACACCGGCGAGATCAATCAGGGTCGACATGTCCGATTTCCGTTAATGAAGGCGCCGGGGGCAGGGAGCGCGCCCCCGGCGCAATAGGTCACTCGATGAAGTCGTTGGTATAGAACGACGCCGGATCCGCGTTCGGATCAAGGTCGTTGTATTCCTTCATCAGGGCAACCATGCCCTCCCAGTCGGACGCCACGTTCAGACCGATCTTCCGGTCGGTATTGGCATTCGAGTAGAGCAGGCCCAGTGTCACGTCGAGCACGGCGCGCGACTGCGCCTTACCCTCATCCTCGGCCATGGTGCCGCCGACGATGTCGGCCATGGCGTTCACGGCGGCATCCGGATCGGCCTCGGTGGCGGCATAGGCTTTCATCGTCGCACCGACAAAGCGTTTCACGAGGTCGGGATTGTTCGCGACAAGGTCCTTGCGGGTCGAGATGCAGTAGCCGACCTGGTTTACCCCAAAGTCGCTGTAGGGGAAAATTACCGGCGGCTCGCCGCCATTGGCCTTGATCTCGGCCGGCTTGTCGTCGATGCCGCCCAATATGCCAACGGCGTCGCCTGCGCCTTGCAGATAGCTCGACACCAGCGCCCCGTCCGGCACGTTCGTCAGGTTGATGTCCTCTGCCGTCAGCCCGGCATTGGCTAGGACGATCGGAAAGAAGGTGTTCACACCGGCATTCGCCGTGGTCAGCAGCTTCTTGCCCTTCAGATCGCCGATTTCCTTCACGCCGCTGTCAGGCCGGACAAGGATCGCCTCGGACCCCATCGCGTCGATCACGCCGACAGAGATGATCTCGGCCCCTTGTGAGGCGAGGTTGACGAGTGCGCCGCAGGAGCCATAGGCGAAATCGCTGTCGCCGTTGGCGACCAGCCGGTGGGCCGAGGACGAGCCGTTGCCGGAGCGGATATCGAGGTTGATCCCGGCATCCTTGTAGATGCCCATATCCTTACCATAGGCGAAGCCAGCGTGAGAGCCATAATACATCCAGTTCAGCCGCAGACGCACATCGTCCTGGGCCATGGCCGCCCCGGTGAACGCGGTCAGCGTCACGGCAGCAGCAAACATTGCTTTCATCTTGGTCATTCCAGTCTCCTCCCTAGAAGTCGTTGCATTTCACTTTTCAAGCAACCGCGGCACGCCGATTGCTTTCATCATCGCGTGGCAGCGGTCGCGGTAAAGTTCACGGATATCGCGCGTCGGCGGGCGGCAGCGGCTCGACGGCAGGCCGATCAGCTCCATGCAGAGCTTGTCGAGATAGCCGTCGCCAGAGGTGTAGTTATGTTCGATATCGACCCAGAGCTTGTAGAAGGGCATGCCTTCCTCGACCAGCATCCGGGCGATCTCGGCATAATTCCCCGCCCGGACCTCATCGACCAGCCTGATCCCCCATTCCGGCCAGAAGTTGCAGTGATGCACCTCGAAGGCGCGGGCGCCGAGCGCGGGCATGGCGCTGACGGGGAACAGAAGGTTGTTGTCGATGATGGTGAAGCGGTCGGAGAAGTTCGAGGTCACATCCTCGAACTCCATCGCGTCGGTGCGGGGCGTTGCCCATTTCAGGCCGACGATGTTCGGGATCTCGGCAAGCCGTTCGATCATGCCGAACGAGAGGTTCTGGCTGGTCCAGAATGTGTTGTAGATGATCAGCCCGATCCCCGGCGCGGCTTCGGCGGCGGCGCGGACATACTCCTCGAAATCGGCCTCGGTATGGGCGAAGTAGAAGGGGCACGAAACCTGAATGAACGTGGCCCCCAGTGCTTCGGCCGCCTTGGCGAGCCGGATCAATTCCAGTGTTGATGTGGTCTGCGCCCCCATCGCGACGGGGGCCGCGCCGCCAACCTCTTCCACCACCACTTCAGCCACGCGGATGCGTTCGTCGAAGGTCATGGTGGAAAAGTCGCCCGCCGCGCCGCCGGCAAGGAAGGTCGCGTAATCCGCCGTTAATCCGGCATCGACAAGAAACCGGACATAGGCCCGCAACGCCGCCTCGTCGACCTCCATCGCCGGGGTGTCCCGGAACGGGGTCGGGATCGTCACGTAACACCCTTCCAGGGCCTTTTTCATCTTTTCCGGTGTCACGGTCGGTCCTCATCTGGTCGGGCACAATCCTTTCGCACACGGACAGCACACAAGTGATCCGTCGCGAACCGAAAGGTCCTTTTTTTCTATTTTCAGGATCAGGGTTACGACACGCGGTGTTTCCCCGATGCCCCAGTCTTGCGCCCTCTCGTTCGCATTGATTGATAATTCTAGCCAACGAGTTGATTCTTTCGGCCAAATATCGTCAATCTGTCGGGATGAGCACACTTGTTTCATCCGCCGCCATCCCGCAGTTCAATTTCCTTCTGCAGCCGGAATTTCCGCTCAACGCGCTGATTCTGGCCTCCGATGCGCTGCGGATCGCGAACCAGAATTCCGGGGCAGAACTGTTCCGGTGGTGTTATGTCAGCGAAATCGGCGAACCGGTCCGCGCTTCCAACCAGATGTGGTTCGCGGCCGATCATGCGCTCGACGATATGCCGAGGGCGGATGTCTATCTGCTCTTCGAAGGTAACCTGCCCACGCAGAACATCTCTCGCGCGCTTCTCGGCCGTCTCCGCGAAGCCGGGCGCTATGGCGCGATTGTGGGCGGCATTGACACCGGTGCGTTTGCCCTGGCGCGGGCGGGGCTGAGCGGAACCGAGACCGCCCCGGAAACGGTGGTGCACTGGGAGGCAGAGGCCTCCTTCCGCGAGGAGTTTCCGGCAGCAAAACCCGAAGACCGCATCTACCGCATTTCTGGCAACCGCGCGCATTGTGCAGGTGGGGTGGCAACACTCGACATGATGCTTGATCTCATCACCCGCTTTCACAACGAGGCGCTGGCCAATGAGGTTGCGAATGCGCTGATCCACACCCGCCGTCCGTCCGAAACCGAACAGCGTGGCGACGCTGGCGTCGGGTCGAAGCAAGCCAGGCAGGCCGAGCGCATCGTCAGCCTGATGGAGCAGAATCTGGACTTTCCGCTCAGCCTGCCGGAAATCGCGGAGGCGGTTGGATTGCCGGAACGGTCTCTGGTCCGGATGTGCCGTCGAATCTTCGGCGAATCCCCGATGCGGCTCTATCTGCATATCCGGCTACAGGCGGCGCGGAACATCTTGTTTTACGAGGAATATTCGATCAAGGACGTGGCACTTTCCTGCGGGTTTTCCTATCCGGCGGTGTTCTCGCGGGCCTTCAAACAGCAATTCGGCCAGACCCCCAGAGCCTTCCGCGCGGCATTGCGTGATCGGCAACGACAGGGAATGCGGCCGGAAATACGTCGGCTGATCACTTCGTCTGATCGCGCGGCCTGAACCTCAGGCGCCGTTCAGAGCGCATCGCGCGGAATATGGCAACGGATGGCATGGCCATGGCCGTCAGCCTGCCACGGTGGAACCTCGGTATCGCATTGCGGGCCAAGCTTGCGCGGACAGCGGCGCTGGAACGGGCAGCCATGGGCCGGCGGCGACAGTTCCACGATATCGGCCGCAGAGAGTGTGGGCGCGGTGTCCGGATCGGGCTCCAGAACGGCTCCGAGCAGAACCTCCGTATAGGGATGCGACGGTGCGGCATAGACAGCGGCGGCCGGTCCGATCTCGCAAAGCCGTCCCTGGTAAAGGACAGCTACCCGGTCAGAGAGCGCGCGCACGACGGCAAGGTCGTGACTGACAAACACATAGGCGGTGTTCCGGCTGCGTCGCAGTTGATCGAGAAGATCGAGCACCGCAGCCTGAACCGAAACATCCAGCGCGGACGTCACCTCGTCGCACAGCACAAGGTCCGGTTCTGCCGCGAAGGCGCGGGCCACGGCAACCCGCTGCTTTTCGCCGCCCGACAACTGACTTGGCAGCCTGTCCATGTAATGGGCGCCAAGACGAACGCTTTCCAGAAGGTCTTCGGTACGCTGACGCAGCGCCTCGCCCGACAGGCCGAAGTAAAGCTTGAGCGGTTGCGCGAGGATCTCGGCGATGGTCTGGCGCGGGTTGAGACTTTCGTCAGGGTTCTGGAAGATAAGCTGCACGCGACGCAACTGATCGGGGCGGCGGGTATCGACGAGTGGCGGCAGCACCCCGTCGCCTGCCAGTTCGATGCGTCCGCCTGCAGGCGGCAACAGACCGGCCACCGCCTTCAGGATCGTGGATTTTCCTGATCCGCTTTCGCCGACAAGGCCAAGCGTTTCGCCCTTTTCCAGTTCGATGGTGATTCCGTCCACGGTTGGTGTCGTGGCAGGTTTTCGGCCAAGGATCTGATCGATAAAACCCGGACGCGCATAGCTTATCGACAGATCACCCAGCGACAGGATGGCGTCCTCGGCAATCACACGCGGATCGGCATCGGCAGGCGACCGGGTGGGCAGGCTGTCCGCCCGGTCGGCATGGTGGCACCTGACGCGGGCACCGGAGGGCAACGTCGCGAGCGCGGGGCGTGACGCGCGGCAAACGTCGGATGCGATCGCGCAGCGGTCGACAAAGGCGCAGCCTGCGCCGGCCTGCCCGGGGGGTGGCGGACGACCTTCGAGCGCCATTGGCAGGCGCGCGTCCGTCAACTTTGGAATCGACGCGAGCAGACCCCGTGCATAGGGATGTGCCGGATTGCGCAGAACCTCGCGCACCGGGCCTTCCAGCACGGCCTCCCCCGCATACATCACCACCACCCGGTCGCAAACCCGTGCAATGGCGCCAAGGTCGTGACTGACATAGACCATCGCCATCCCGGTCTCGGCGGCAAGGTCGCGCAGAAGTTCAAGGATATGCGCCTGCGTCGTGACGTCGAGGCCGGTCGTGGGCTCGTCGAGCAAGAGCGCCTCGGGTTCGCCCGCGAGAGCCATCGCGATCGCTGCGCGCTGCTGTTGACCGCCCGAAAGCTCGTGCGGATAGCGCCCTGCGATGGCCGAGGGATCGGGCAGGCGTACCTGCTCGAGCAACTGGACGACGCGGGCAGAATGTTCGGCTTCCGGAAGTTTGGAATGAAGCCGCAGCGCCTCGGACAACTGCGCGCCGATCTTCAGCGTCGGGGTCAGGGACTGGCCGGAATTCTGCGGGATAAGTGCGAGGCGGCCACCGCGTATCCCCTCCAATTCCTTTCGGCTCAGCGCGAACATGTCGAGACCGGCAAAGTGCGTCCCGCCGCCGATCACCCGCAGCCCCCGCTTCAGATAGCCCATCATGGCGAGCGCCAGCGTCGACTTGCCGGAACCGCTTTCCCCGACAAGGCCAAGGCTTTCGCCGCGCCGCACGGCGATGTCGATGTTGCGCAAGACGGGCAGCGTATGGCCCGCGCGGCCGGTAAAGCCGACGGAAAGGTCGTGGACCTGGATGAGGGGCTCTTTCGTCACTGTATCCTTCATCAGACAGGAGCCTTCTGCGCGCGGTCGATGCCAAGCGCCTTGGCCAGCGCGTCGGCTGTCAGATTGATGCCGATGATCAGCGAGGAAAGCCCCAGAACCGGCGCCAGCACACCCCAGGGTGCAAAGGACATGAAGCCCCGCGCATCGGCGATCATCAGCCCCCAGTCCGGTGTCGGTGGCGAGACGCCGAAGCCGAGGAACGACAGCGACGAGAAGGCCAGAAGCATCCATGACCAACGCATCGCGCCCTCGACAAGAAGAGCGTCGCGGACATTGGGCAGAAGCTCGCGCCGGATGATCGTTATCCGCCCGTGGCCGCGCGCCCGGGCGGCCTGAACAAAGTCGCGGGCGACGACGTCATGGGTGGCAGCGCGGGCGATGCGGATGACCGGGATGCCGTAGAAAAAGGCAAGCGTGGGGATCAGCACCTCGATACCGGTCCCGAACGTGACGATCAGCACCAGCATCTTGAGGATCCAGGGCAGCGACAGGAAGGCGTCGACGACCCGCATCAGCACGTCGTCGAGCCGTCCGCCGACGAGGCCGAAAAAGATGCCGACGAACCCGCCCCAAAGCACGGCAATGGGTGTCGCGATGCCGGTGACGAGGATCGCTTCGCGCCCGCCGAGAAGCGTACGGCTGAACGTGTCACGCCCAAGGTGGTCGGTGCCGAACCAATGGGCGCCGGACGGCGCCTGCATCATCAGGTTCGCGTCGACGGCCTTGTAGTCATAGGGCGCGAGCCACGGCCCGAAGATCGCGAGGAACAGGTGGAACGTCACCAGCGCGAGGCCGATCGCGCCCGACGGCCGCGAAGTGATATCGGCGATCACGCCAAGGAAACGTGACGCGACGGAAGGACGGGCATTTGTGGATGCGACGGCCATCAGTCCTTCCTCATGTGCAATGTGCGCAGGCGTGGATTGGCGATCATGGTCAGAAGGTCGGCGGCGAGGTTCACGCCGACATAGACAGAGGCGATGATCAGGGCGATCGCCTGCGTCACCGGCAGGTCACGGTCGGAGATCGAGTCGATCATCATCCTGCCAAGGCCGGGGTAGTTGAACACAGTTTCGATCACGACGACCCCGCCGAGAAGCCAGGCGATGGTCAGCGCCACCACATTGATCGCGGGCAGGAGCGCGTTCGGCAGGACGTGGCGGAAGACGATGCGCCAGTAGGGCACGCCCTTCAGCGTCGCCATCTGGGCGTAGTCCGATGCCATCGCCTCGATCACTGAAGACCGCACGGTCCGCAGGATATGCGCGGTCATGACGAAGGTCAGGACCATCATCGGTAGGAAAATCTCGGGGAAGAATTCCGATATCGGGGCGTTGGCCGAGGTCAGGACAATGCCAGGTATCCAGCCAAGCCAGACCGAGAAAATGAGGATCAGAAGCGTGGCCGATACAAATTCCGGGATCGTCATCGCTCCAATCGCGATTGTGGAAATTGTCAGGTCCGCCATCCGGTCCCGCCAAAGTGCCGCCACGACGCCGAGGAAAAGCGCGAGCGGGATACCCGCAAGCATAGCGCAGGACGCCAGAAGCAGCGTATTGCGGAGGCGGTAACCAACAAGTTCGGATATCTGTTTCTGTCCGTTTGCGGACACGCCAAGATCGCCGGTCACGGCACCGGCGGCCCATTCCAGATAGCGCTCGGTCGCGGGGCGGTTCAGTCCCAGCTCCTGACGGCAGTTTTCCAACAACTGCCCCTGCGCCTCCCGTTCAAGGAAAGCCGTACAGGCGTCACCCGGCAGTATCTCGACCCCGGCGAAGATGATGAGCGAGACGAGGAAAACCGTGATCGCCCCCAGCGCCAGCCGCCGGATCAGCATTCTGAGCATTGGGATATCTCCGCATGACAAGGCCGGAGCGCAGATCGAAGCGCCCCGGCCATTGAAGCTGTCAGGCCATCATTCGTCCACGGTGATCTTGTACCAGCGGATCGACATGTTCTCGACCGGGTCGAGATTTTTGACCCGTGATGTGGCGCCGATGAGCTTGGTGACGTGATAGGGGATGAGCGTACCTGCGGTCTCCTGCAGATGCTCCTGAGCCTTCACGTAGATCGCCTTGCGCTTATCGAAATCGAGCTCGCGACGGGCCTCGGCCAGCATCGCGTCGAGACCTTCGTCCTTATAGTAGCTTTCGTTCCACTTGGCGGTCGAAAGGTAGATTTCGTGCAGCGCCTGATCCGCCGGGCGTTCGTTCCAGCGGGTCATCACGACGTCCTTTTTCATCCAGACCTCGGACCAGAAGCCGTCGGTTGGAACCTGCACGATGTTAACGCGGATCCCTGCCTCGGCGGCCTGAGCCTGATAGGCCTCGGCCATCGCGGGCCATGTCGCCTCCAGCGTTGCGACATGGACGTCGACGTCGATCCCGTCAGTGAAGCCGGCCTCTGTCAGAAGAGCCTTCGCACCATCGATGTCCTGCGGGCAGGACAGGTCGGCACGGTACTGATCGGCAGGTCCCACCGGCGTGTCGCAGGCGACCGTGCCGTTGCCGCCCTCAACCAGCGCCAGAAGCGCGTCGCGGTCTGCTGCCATGCGCACGGCCTTGCGGACGCGCGGATCGGAGAAGGGCTCCACATCCGTGCGGAAGACGATGCCACGCCAGTTCCCCGTCGGCACCTCCTGTATGTAGAACTTGTCCGAGCCATCGAACATCACCCGCTGCTGCGGCGTGATCCCGCTTTCCATGTCGATCTGGCCGCCCAGGAGCGCCTGAAGCCGCGCCTGGGCGTCGGGAATGCCGATGATCTCCATCCGCTCGACGCCGGGGGGGGCTTCGAAATAGTCCATGTTCGCGACGACAACGGTCGTACCCTGCGGATCGAACTTCTCCAGCTTAAATGGACCCGTCCCGATGCCCGTCGTCGCGATCGTGTCACCCGAGCCATCGGGGATCATCCGCAGCCGGTAGTCCATGAGCTGCAGCGGCATGTCGGCAAAGGGCGTGTCGAGCGTCAGCTTCACCGTCATCGGATCGACGGCCGCGACGTCGGTGATCATCTTCACGGCTGAACGTGCCGGGCTGTCGCCGTCGGGATCGAGAACCCGGTTCAGCGAATAGACCACGTCGGCTGCGTCAAAGTCCGACCCGTCATGGAACTTCACACCCTCGCGCAGCGTCAATGTCCAGACCGTCGCGTCCTCATTCGCCTCCCAGCTTGTTGCCAGATCAGGTGAAGGCTTGCCCTCCATGTCCGGCCGCACAAGGCGGCTCATCAGCTTCTCGGTAATCTGGAATATGCGGCCCTTGGAAATCGGGTCGAGGCTCGACTGATCGCCAAAGCCATATTCATGTGCCTGACGGAACGTGCCTTTTGGTTCGGCCAGCGCCGTTCCTGTCATCGCGAGTGCGGCCACGCAGGCCGATGCAAGTAGTCTTTTCATTCGGTCCTCCTCCCTGTTTCTGGCCAGCTGCGAAGACCGGCCACCGGACGCGCCGGTTTGGACGAATGCTCCCCGCCGCACACCATGGGTGACAAGCGACAAAAATCCGGATCATGGATAAAGAAAATGTCATGCGAAACGGATTGAAGAAGTATCGGTGGACAGCGTCTTTCGGGCAAATAGCATTCCTTCACTGAAGCATTTGCAAAAGCTATGGTCCAAGGCGGAACAGGCAATGTATGAAACCGCATGCAGACGGGTCAGATAAAAGCAGTGCTGTGCGGCGGGGGTGGCGTAACCCACGGCACCGATCCAATGCTGGAGGCGTTCCTTGTTTCCCGTCTCAGGGACAGGCCACGCATCGGCTATCTGGGAACCGCGAATGGGGATAATCCCGAGAGGCTTGAGCGCGTGCGACGCCGCTTTGGCGAACTGGGGGCGGAGGTCCGGCACCTTCCGATTCAGGCGACGGCTGAGGAGGCGGAAGGGTGGAGCCGCGACCTCGATGCAATCTATGTCGGCGGAGGTCATACCGAACGGATGCTGCGAACGTGGCGCGACACCGGGATCGACCAAGTTCTGAGGGACGCGGCACAGCGTGGCGTTGTCATGAGCGGTGTGAGCGCCGGGGCGGTCTGCTGGTTCGACTATGCACTGTGGGACGGGGCGGGAACCGGATACCGGCCGCTTAAAGGGCTGGGCGTGATTTCCGGCAGTTGCTGCCCGCATTTCACGAGCGAGCCGGAGCGCGCGACAGCATATCGCGCGCATCTGGCAGATGGGCGGATACCGGCAGGCTATGCGATCGGCGATGGAGCCGCGCTTGTTCTATCAGATAAGAATGACGCTGCCGCCTGCATCGCACGGCCGGGTTCGGGTGTCTGGAAAGCCGATCGCGCAGCAAGCGATGCTCGTTTGACGCCGCTTCCGTCAGCCTGACAACATCGTGGCTGCCTCCGCCTCGATCCAATCACAGACGGTCCGGATTTCTGGCGTCCGACGCGCGTTTGGGCGGGTCAGCAGGTGATAGGCCCTTTCGGGATGCAGGTCTGTCCCGAATGGTCGAACCAGACGTCCCGCATCGACATCCGACTGCATGAACGGAAAGATTCCGAGCGCAACGCCCTGACCCTCGAGTGCCGCCTGCGCCACGACATTGCTGTCGGTGACAATCGTCTCTTCGAAGAACTTCAGTCCGGGAATACCAGCAAGCTTCAGCCAAGCCTGCCACTCTCCGCGGTCCTGCTGGTGAATGACCGGATAGCGGGCGAGGTCGGCGGGGTCGCTCAGCCCACCGAACCGTTCGATGAGAGTGGGCGCGGCAATCGGCGCATAGGTGATGCTGAAAAGGGGCCTAGCCTCGATGCCAGGCCAATCGCCCACCCCCCAGTCTATCGCCACCTGCGAGGGCATGCTTTCGATGCCGGTGATGCGGGGGCAGTGCTGAAGAACGAGTTCGATCTTGGGGTTCTGCGCCCTGAACCGCCCGAGCCTGGGGATCAGCCAACGAGCCCCGAAGATGGGACCGACGGCCAGCGCGACCGACTTCGTGGGGGTCTTGATATGGGCATCGATCTCCTCCCGGATTTCGGAGAAGGCGCGGGCGAGCACGCCCGCCAGTGATCGGCCCGCATCTGTGAGGACAACGGCGCGCGTCTTCCGTACGAAGAGCTGCACGCCCCAGTCCCGCTCGAGCTGGCGGATCTGGTTGGAGACTGTTGTCGCGCTGACGCATAGCTCGTCGGCTGCGTCCTTGAAGCTCAATCGTCGCGCCGCGGCCTCGAAGGTACGCAACGCGGTCAGTGGCAAGCGGCGGGTTGGAATGGCCACATCTGTCCTCCCTGGATGATGCAAGATTATTTAATCCATACGAGCTTGAATAGTCGCTTGTCGCGATCCCGGGTCGCGGGAAATGCTGGATGTGAATGATAGGCGTTCAGGGTTCGGGTCTTGCAGAGCGATATTGCCGACAGCGACTTGAGGACTGCGCGCCGGACGCGGCGCGGGCGCGACAGCGCCCCGCGCATTCAGGCTTCGACTGAGGTTGACGGTGGAAGATACGCGCCGCTCTCGAACGGAGACGTCGACAGTATACATCTCGCCGCTCTCAACATTCTCGCAAACATCGGCATGTCCGAAGCCCCTGATATCGTGTCAGAAACCATCGTCGCAGCGGGCGGAGCGATCGCCGCGGATGGGCGACTTGTTTTCCCGCCCGCACTTGTGACTGCCGCACTGGACGGTCTCAGTCGGACCGTAACGCTTCCTGCGCGCGATCCGATCCATGACCTGTGCTTGTCGGGCCGGCGGGTCTATGTCGGCTCAGGCGGCGCGGCGCCGATGGTCGTCGATCTGGAGGCCGACACCTACAGGCCATCAACCCTTCGGGATCTCTACGATGCCGCGCGCATGGTGGATGCACTGGAGAACGTCCATTTCTTCTCGCGCTCGGTTGTGGCGCGCGACATGGAGGGACTTGAGGCGCTCGACATCAACACCGCCTTTGCCTCGCTCGCCGGGACGTCGAAACATGTGATGGTCGCGGCGCACGATCCGGCGCATGTCCGTGCCATCGCGCGAATGTGCCATCTGATCGCCGGATCGGAAGAGGCGTTTCGGGCACGACCATTTCTGTCGCTGAATATCAACCATGTCGTGCCGCCACTGCGCTATTCCGAAGAGGCTTGCGCCGTTCTGGCCGAAGCGGTGCGACAGGGTATTCCGGCCCATGTAAACACATTTGGCCAGATGGGCGCATCCAGCCCGGTGACGATTGCCGGTTGCGTTGCCCAGACCGTCGCCGAGACGCTGGCGGGTGTGATCTTTGCCTGGGCGCTCGACCCATCCGCCAAGGTCGTGTTCGGGGTGCGACCCATGGTGACTGACCTGCGCACCGGCGGCATGGCCGGGGGAGCGGGAGAGCAGGCTCTGCTGACCGCGGCGGTCGTGCAGATGGTCCAGCACTATGGCCTGCCGAATTCGACCATCGCTGGCGCGACCGACAGCAAGATCGCGGATGCGCAGAGCGGTTATGAGAAATGCCTATCAGTGAACCTCGCGGCGCAGACCGGCGCCAACATGATCACCCAGGCCTGCGGCATGCAGGCCGGGCTGATGGGGTGTTCGTTCGAGAGCTATGTCATCGATAACGAGATGCTGGGGGCAATCCTGCGCTCCATGGCGCCGATCGAGGTCAGCGCAGCCACGCTTTCGCCTGAGACGATTGGCGAGGTGGTGCGCGGCGAAGGGCATTTCCTCGGCCATTCCGACACGCTTGCGCGGATGCAGACCGACTTCCTGTATCCACGGCTCGCCGATCGGCGCGACCCCGAGGAATGGCAGGCGGCGGGTGCTCCGGAGATCCGGCAACCCGCGAAGACCCGGGCCCGCGAAATCCTCGACACACACTTCCCCGCGCCGCTACCAGCCGATATCGAGGCCGCGATCCGGGCAGAGTTCGATATTCGCCTTCCCGAAAGCATCATGAGGCCGGCATGAAAATCTCCATCATCGGTGCAGGCGCAATGGGGTCGGTCTATGCCGCCCTTTTCGCCGAGGCGGGGCACGAAGTCGTCGTCGTGGATCCCTGGCTCGATCATGTGGCGGCGATCAACCGCGAAGGATTGCGGCTGTCGGGGGCAAGCGGCGACCGCATGATCCGCGGAATTCGCGCCACGAGCGATGCGTCGGAAACCGAAGGGTCGGGATTGTTTGTCCTCGCCACAAAGGCGAGCGCAGTGGGCGAAGTCGCCCGGACGATCAAACCCCATGCAGGCGACGCCGTAATCCTGACAATCCAGAATGGATTGGGTGCCGCCGAACGGATCGGTGCGCATATGGACACCACCAACGTGTTGCTTGGCGTCGCCGATGGGTTCGGGGCGTCGATGAAGGGGTCGGGTCACGCCCATCACAATGCGATGAAACTGATCCGCGTCGGCGAGATCGGTGGCGGGCTCACGGAGCGGTTGGAACATGTGGCTGGAATCTGGCGCGGCGCTGGGTTCAACGTGAAAGCGTTTCCCGACATCCGCCAGCTGATCTGGGAAAAGTTCCTGTGCAATGTGACGTTCTCGGCCCCCTGCGCGGTCTTCGACCGGACGCTGGGCGAGTTGATGTCGGAGCCCGACCTTTGGGCTATCGCGACCGGTTGCACGAGAGAGGCGCATGAAGCGGGGATTGCCGAGGGCGTTGCATTCAACTTCGACGACCCTGTTGTCTATGTCACGGCGTTTGGCCAATCCATGCCCGAGGCACGTCCCTCGCTGGCGCTTGACCACCGGGCGGGCAAACTCTCAGAAATCGACGCGATCAATGGGATGGTTCCTGTGGTGGCGGCCCGTCACGGGTTGACAGCACCCTATAACCAGACGCTTTCCGCCATCATCCGGGCGCGCGAGGCAGATTTCGGCAAGGTGGGGCAGTGACCTTGGAAATGCCGAAGGCCGAGGTGACACCAACAAGATCGAAACTGGAATTCCGTGGTGCGCATCTCAGCCTCCCGGCAGACGACGCCACAGCGCGGCTTGCGGGCATTTTCCGGGCGCTCGGCTCCACCGGACATATCGCAGAAGAGGTGGCGGCACATCTTGTCGATGCGAACCTTTGTGGCGTCGAAAGTCATGGTGTCGTGCGCGTGCTGCAATATGCGGGACAGTTTCGTTCGGGCTACATGCGAGCAGGTGTCGAACCCATTGTTAAGGAGGGTGGAGCAGGCAGGCGCGAGGTCGACGGACAGGGCGGAATCGGCATCCCGGCGATGCAGATGGCCTTTGACGAAGGGTGCAGGCTGGCGCGTGCAACGGGCGTTGCCGCGCTCGCCGTCAGGAATGTGGGTCACACGGGTCGGCACGGCGCCTTTGCCGAAGCGGCGGCAAATGAGGGGATGCTGACCTTCCTGATGGGCGGCGGCAACCGTCAGACCTGGCGGCAGGTTGCACCGCATGGTGGTCGCAAGGCGCTGTTGCCGACCAATCCGTGGTGCATCGGAATTCCGGGCGGGGCACGGGGCCCCGTCGTGCTCGATTTCGCGACATCCAAGATCGCCGGCGGCTGGATCTATGCAGCGCATTCCGCCGGTGCGCTCTTGCCCGAAGGCTGCGTGATCGACCGCCACGGCCACCCGACCCGCGATCCGGAGGATTATTTCGCCGGCGGCGCAAT
Source organism: Albidovulum litorale (assembly GCF_025751495.1). Lineage (GTDB taxonomy): Bacteria > Pseudomonadota > Alphaproteobacteria > Rhodobacterales > Rhodobacteraceae > Albidovulum > Albidovulum litorale. Next base: position 400,015 of record NZ_JAOWKZ010000005.1, read on the forward strand.
CCTTCCATCGGGGGAACACAAGGGTTATGGCCTCGCGCTCATGGCCGAACTGATCGCCGAAGCGATGCTCGGCCCGGTGACCGCAGAGGCAAACTGGCTGCTCATCGCGATCGATGCGACGGGCTATTGCGACACGTTCGGGATGGCCCGCACGGCAGAAGAAATCCTTGCTGAACTGCGCGACTGTCCGCCCGCACCGGGTTTTGTGTCTGTCGACATACCCGGTGAAAGGGAGCGTGCCCATAGTGCGACGTCGGGCGGCAGGATTACGGTGCCCGAAGCCACCTGGGCCCAGATTGGCGATCTCGCCCGATCTCTCGGTGTCGCTTGGGAAAACCCAAAACCACCCGGTTCATTCCCGCCAATGCCGGAAGCGCCAGACAATACGAAGGAATAATGATGAAGATTGCGAGCTTCGTTTTCGAAGGTGAAATCCGGTACGGGCTGGTCGAAGGAGACAGGCTGCATCCGGTCTCCGTAGGTTTCCAGACGCGTTTTCCCTCCTTGCGGGCGGCCCTTGCTGCCGAACGGCTGGGAGACCTTGCCGCCGACGCGCGACACCAGGCTTCGTTGCCCCTCGACACGGTGACGTTCCTTCCGCCGGTGCCAGACGCCGCGCGCGTAATCTGCGTCGGCATCAATTATCCCAAACGCTATCCGCTCGATGCGAACGTAGGTCGGCCGGAGAACATCATCCTGTTCGCGAAACTGCCGGGGACTCTCCTTGGACATGGCATGGCGCTGGAGGTTCCGGACGGCGAGGCCGCAGAGACGTTTGACTATGAAGGTGAGATCGCCGTCGTCATTGGCAGACAGGGCCGCCACATTCCGGCGGAAAAGGCGCATGAATACATCGCCGGCTTCACGGCCTTCAACGACGGCTCGGTGCGCGGGTGGCAGAAGCATTCTGTCCATGCAGGCAAGAACTTTGCCGGTTCCGGTGCCTGCGGCCCATGGATCGTGACCGCCGATGAGATCGACGTGCCCGAGGCGATGACCGTGACCACGCGGTTGAATGGGCAGGTCGTCCAGCATGCTCCTGCGACCGACATGTTCTTCTCGATTCCCGAGGTCATCGCCTATATCTCGCATCTGACGCCAATCGAACCCGGAGACGTGATTGCGATGGGGTCGCCGGACGGGTCCGGCGGCAGCCGCGTCCCACCGCGCTTCCTGAGGGATGGTGATGTGCTGGAGATCGAGGTTTCGGGCGTCGGCATGCTGGTGAACACTGTCGGTGCGAGTCAGGAGGAAGTGGCTGGCGGATGGCAAACCGACATCACCGGAAAGGGTTGCTGACCATCAAGCCTTGCACTTGGCGTTCTCCAATGAATTAGGCTTATGCATTCTCTTCTCGCGGCTGCGGCGGGCATCAGGTGTCTGGCGTCAGCGTCTATCGGACAGGTTTTTTGGGTTTACGCAACGGAGCATTGCTGGTTCATCAAAGCCATTACGGAGCGAAGATGAACGAGACGTCTGGTACACCAAAAGACCCGGCGTACAAGATGGACAGGGGCCTCAAGCTTAAGGCGCGCTAGCCGTAATCGGCCGAAGCGGAAACCAGGGCTGTCCGCGCCGGGTTGCGAGGTAAAGGCGAACGTGGCTTTGGCGATGGTCAATCGCGGCTTCTGGAATCTCCGCCGGGTGGTCGCGGTTCTAACCGCCGTGGGCTTGCATCGCCACTGTTGGGTATACGACCTGCCGATCTGGATGATGCGGACGTTACTTTTCGGCTCCAAAGTGGCAGAGGTTTCTTTCGGTCATCCTTGTTCGATCCGGTGACCGGTTTGCCTGTCGGGCCAAAAGGCATCAGGCCGGCCACAGCACTAACGGTCAGACGGTGGTGACGTCGCAGGGCGCATGTCCGGAACGCTCGTTCCAGAAAACCGGAAAGCACGTTCCAAAAAATCGGAACTAAGCTTCCCCCGATAGAATAAATGAAAAGAAAAAAGAAAAAGCTGCTGGCGGCATACGAGACCGCCAAGAATTAGGGAGCTTCGACAGCAGCTTTGTTACGAGGGCGCAGCGGTCATGGTGTGGCTCAATGTAGCTGAGGTGGCTCTGGTCTGCTCAGGCAAGCATTCGTTCGCTTGCTGGGTCGTGGAACGGAACAAGGCTGACTTCTGCCATGAACTCCCGGCCCTCAATCATGACGGAATACCGTCCGTGGGTGAGCGTTTTCTTTCCTGTTGCGCCATCCGGTGCGGACAGGAGGCACAGGCCCACCGCCGCTTCTTGGGCGCAGGACCAAGCGCCCGCCGTCACGTAGCCCACGACCTTGCCGTCCCTGAGGACCGGCTCATTGTGGTGCAGCAGGGGAGTTGGGTCGGTGAGCTTGACGAAGCAAAGATATGGCCCCTCGTTGGCGGCCTTGCGTTCGAGATAGGCGTCGCGGCCGACAAATGCGGTTCCCTTGTCGGGCTTGCAGACAAAGCCCAGCCCCACCTGATGGGGCGCGTCGCTGTAGGCCATGTCGTGCCCCCAGTGGAGGAAGCCCTTTTCGATACGGAGCGCGTTCAGCGCCTCGCCGCCCGCCAGCCGCAGCCCCAACGGCGCACCCGCGGCCATCAGCACGTCGAAGACATGTTCGGCGAAATCGGGTGTCACGAAGATCTCCCACCCAAGCTCGCCGGTATAGGACAGGCGCTGCGCGAAGACGGGCGCGTGGCCGATGTGGAAATGCCGGAGGCTGTTGAACGGGAAGGCCGCGTTTGAAAGGTCGGCATCGGAGACCGCCGCCAGAAGGTCGCGGGATTTCGGCCCGGCTATGGCCAGCACGCCATAGGCGGTCGTGGCGTCACGCAGGCGCACATCTTCGTCCGGGCGCAGAGCGTCGCGCAGATGCAGGTAGTCGCGCCGTGTGTGCGAGATCGAACTCATCACCATGAACGCGTCGTCGGCGTGGCGTGCCACGGTCACATCGCTTTCGATGCCGCCGCGCTCGTTCAGCATCAGCGTATAGGCGACCCGGCCCATCGGCAGTGCCATGTCATTGGTGCAGACACGTTGCAGGAACGCCTCGGCATCCTTGCCCTCGACCATCAGCTTGCCCAGCATCGAATAGTCGAACATCGCCACCGCCTCGCGCGCGGCTTTCTGTTCGGCCTGCGCATGGGGGAACCAGCTTGGGCGGCCGAAGCTGTAGTCGTATTCCGGCGTCACGCCCTCGGGCGCGAACCAGCCGGGGCGTTCCCAGCCCTGCAACTCGGCATAGCAGGCGCCATGGGCCTTCATCGCGTGGTAGAACGGTGTGCGGCGCAGGTTGCGCACGCTTTCGCGCTGACGGCCCGGCCAGTGCATCGCATAGGTCAAGACCAGCGTTTCGGCGCAGCGTTCGCGCAGATAGGGATCGCGGGTCTGGAACTCCTCGCAGCGCTTGGGGTCCATCTCGCTCAGGTCCATCGGCGGATGGCCCTTCATGATCCACTGCGCCAGCGCCCGGCCCGCGCCGGGGCCGGACTGGATACCGGTGGAGTTCACCCCGGCCAGCACGTAATAGCCCTTGATGTCCGGCGCCTCGCCCAGTGTGAAGCGGCCGTCATGGGAGTAGCTTTCCGGCCCGTTGAAGAAGGTGCGGATGCCGACATTCTGCAGGACCGGTACGCGGTTCATCGCCAGTTCCAGCACATCCATCACATCCTCTTCGACAAAGGGCAGGCTGTCGAAGCAGAAATCCTCGGAAATGCCGTCCGTACCCCAGGCCTTGGGGTGGAAATGCGCGAACCCGAAGAGAAGCTTGCCCGCATCCTCTTTCCAGTAGGTGCCATCGCAATAGGAGCGCAGGACCGGCAGGTCGCTGGGCAGGTCCGCGATGGGTTCGGTCACAAGGTAGTAATGCTCGCAGGCATGAAGCGGCACGCCGACGCCGTTCTGGCGCCCCAGTTCGCGCGCCCACATGCCGCCGCAGTTCACCACGACATCGGCGGTGATCCGGCCCTCAGCCGTACGTACGGCGCGTGCGCGGCCGCCCTCGACCTCTACCGCCTCGACCTTCACATGTTCGAAGATCTTCGCCCCATGCGTGCGCGCGCCCTTGGCCAAAGCGGTGGTCAGGTCGATCGGGTTGGCGGAACCGTCGCTTGGCATGTAGATGCCGCCCAGCACACCGTCGGGGTTCATCAGCGGCCAGCGTTCGGCAATCTCGGGCGCGGCCAGATACTGCGCCTCGATCCCGAAGAGCGAGGCGAAATCCGCCTTGCGCTTCAGTTCGGCCAGCCGCTCTTCATTGATCGCGATGGAGATGGAGCCCGAGCGGCGGTAGCCGGGATTCTGCCCGGTCTCGGCCTCGATCTCCTGCAACAGCTCGATCCCGTATTTCGCAAAGGCCGTCGTCGCATGGCTGCCCTGCAACTGCCCGACGAGGCCAGCCGCATGCCATGTCGTGCCCGAGGTCAGCTGCTTGCGCTCCAGCAGAACGACATCCGTCCAGCCTTCCCTGGCCAGATGATAGGCGACGGAACAGCCATGGATGCCGCCACCGATGATGACGACCCGGGCATGGCTGGGAAGGGGTTTGGACATGATCGTTTCCTGCCGCTTGGGGGATTTCAGAACTGGAACAGCCGACCGGCATCTGCGGGCCCGTCGTCAAGACCGGCGAGCCGCATCAGATGCCACGCTGTGGCCTGATTGCTTGAGATCACCGGCTTTCCAAGCAGCGCTTCAGCCTCGGCAATGACCGGCAGAACGCGAAGGCTGGTGCAGGAGACAAAGACCGCGTCGCAGCCATCGCGCTGCCCGACCGCAAGGATCGCGTCGAGGATGCTTCCGGAACTGATCCGCGCGACGGTGAAGTCGTCGGACTGGTTGAAAGAGGCCACAGCGGCGGTCTCGAACCCCGCTTCAGACAGGTTCCGCTGCATCTCTGACGTGACGGATGGCGCATAGGGCGTGACAAGCGCGAAGCGCGTCACGCCAAGCGCGGCTAGCGCCGCCTTACAGGCGGACAGCGGGTTGGTGGTCTTCGCGCCGGGATGGATATCTCGGATGAGCTGGTCCACTCGATCTTCGCCGATCATGGTCGCGCCTGACGTGCAGCAATAGCCGATGGCATCAAATCCGAACGCCGAGGGCAGCAGTCCAGCCGCCACCGGCAGGTCCTGCTCCATCGCGCGCAGCGTCTCGGGCGTCACTTCCATCGCATTGGGGATACGCGCGTGATAGAGCGCCACGCCGTCCTGACGCAGAAGGGTTGCGAATTCGTGCTCGGCGGTCTGGTCGCTTTGCAGGATGATCAGCCCTATCCGCGCCCGTGCCCCAAGGCCTGCATCCGTTTTGAACTTCAGCTCTTCGATATACGTGTCGCTCGACATCGGCATGGCCCCAGGGATCGATTCGCAACTGGTATATACCAGTATTGACTTGGCGCATATGACCAAGCGTATTAAGAAGGCAGAAAATCGCGGGATGACGATGAACCGACCTGTGACCAATGCTCCGCAACCGCGCTTTCGACAGATCGTCGACAGCATCCGGAACGATATCGTCACGGGCGTTTTGCCCGAACATGCCGCATTGCCTTCCGAACGCGTGGTCGCGGATCAATATGACGTCAGCCGGATGACCGCGCGCCGGGCGCTGGAAGCAATCGAAGCCCAGGGTTTGGCCTATAGTGAGGACCGAAGGGGGCGTTTCGTTTCGCCCAAACGGGTACGCTACGATATCAGCAACCGAGTGAGTTTTGCCGCCGATGCGCGCGCCGCAGGGACAGATCTTGAAATCACGGTCGTGCGTACACGCGCCATCCGGGCTGGTGGTTCACTTGCGGCCGATCTCGACGTCCCGGTGGGAGAAAAGCTGCACGAATACACCCGGTTGTTCTGCATCAACGGCCATCCGACGCTGATCGAGACGGAATATGCCGTCGCGCACAGATGCCCCGACCTGATGGACCATGACCTGCGGCAGTCGACCACCCAATTGCTGGAACAGCATTATGGCATTTCCGCCCGCACCGGGGATGTCATCATCCGGATGCGCGCGATCCAGCCGGACGAAGCCGCCCTTCTGGGGCTGCCCCCGCATCAGGCGGGAATTGAGCTGGAGCAGATCATTCGCGACGATGAAGGCCGACCCTTCTGTTTCGGACGGCAGATCTGGCGGGGCGAGCTGGCGGAGTTCTCCGCGCGTGCGATTGTGAACCGCTGATCCCTCAGTGCGCTCCGTCGCCGCGGCACTGAGCGCACTAAAGAATGTCGAGAGACACCTTCACACGGTCCATCACGATCGCGGAGGTGAACCGGCTGACGTTGGATTCATCGAAGAAGTATTCCTGAGTGAACGCCTCGTACTCCTTGATGTCCTTGACGACGAGGATGACGATGAAATCCGCTTCGCCGGTCGTGTAGTAGCATTGCTGTACCGCCGGAGAACCGCGCATCTTTCGCTTGAATGCATCGAGATGCATCCGGCTTTCACGCTCCAGCATGACCTCGACAATCACCGTCAGTTCACGCCCAAGCTTGGCGGGTGAAAGAACGGCAATTTCTTTCTCGATTACACCGGTTTCGCGCAGCCGCTTGAGGCGTTTTTGCACGGCAGGCGTCGAAAGCCCAATGGTCACACCCAATGATTCGGCGGTCAGACGGGCGTCGGACTGCACCAGGCGAAGTATTTCATAGTCTTTGTCATCCATGGCTGCATTTCGATCTATTTTTTGGACCAGAGCAACCGTTTTCATCAAAATTTCGGGAAATTCGAGAAAATGCCTCTCGCCCTGTCGATAAACTTCGAAGTGGGAGAGCGTGGGGGGTGAAGGTCGAAATGGGTGGGACGCCTGCAGATGGCGGTATTGGATCATCCTTCGAAATCGCCGTCTCGGGCATCCACTTCATTTGGGAGGAAAACATGACATCCAGATCGACAAAGACTCTTATCGCGGCTGGCGTTCTGCTTGCCACAAGCGCAGTTTCGGCCATTGCCGGTCCGCTGGCCGACCGCATTGCCGCAGGTGAGCCGATCCGCATTGGCTTCTCCAACGTGCCGATCTGGGGCTATCCGGATGAGAACGGCGATGCCAAAGGTTTTGTGAACGAGATCGCCCTCGGGATCCTGGCCGAGATGGGCTACACCAATATCGAGACGAGCGTGACGGACTGGGGCGGGCTGATCCCGGGCCTGCAGGCGAACCGCTACGACATCATCACGGGCGGTCTGTATATCCTGAACAGCCGCTGCCAAAACATCGCGTTTTCGGAACCGATCGCCACAGCCGGTGATGCCTTCATCGTTCCGGCCGGCAACCCCAAGGGCATCCAGACCTTCAAGGACATCCTGAATTCCGGCGCCATCATGGTGACGGGCGCGGGCTACAACACGATTGAATCCGCCAAGAAGGAAGGTCTGGGCGACGACCAGATCATGCAGGTGCCCGGACCGTCGGAAATGCTGGCCGCCGTCAAGGCCGGCCGCGCCGATGCCGGTGGCATGACCTATTTCGAAGCGAACCACTTCGCCGAGACCAATGACGACATCGACGTCACCGACCCGGCCGCGCTGCCGGACTGGACACAGAACTATGTCGGCATCGGCTTCCGCTTCGAGGATGCCGACTTCATGGCCGAGTTCAACAAGGCGGTGGCAAGCTATGTCGGCACGGATGCCATGATGGAATCGGTCGCGGAATACGGTTACACCACGTCGAACCTGCCCGGCGACAAGACCGCCGAATGGGTCTGCGCCAACCGTTGATGACAGCATGCGGCGGGCCGGTCCGGTCCGCCGCATTTCTTTTTCTGGGAACGCAGTAGGCCGATGAATCTTTCAGACTTCGTGATCCAGTACTGGCCGCGGCTTCTGTCCGGAACGGGCATCACGCTCGCCCAGTTTCTGCTTGCCGCAGCGCTCGGCATCGCCATCTCGCTCTGTATGGGGCTGATGAAGTTGTCGCACAATTCCATCGTGCGCGGCGCGGCGGTGACCTATATCGAAATCTTTCGCGGCACCTCGCTGGTCGTTCAGCTCTACTGGATCTTCTTCGTCCTGCCGCTTTTCGGCCTGACCATCGAAAAGTTCACCGCCGGTTACCTCGCCGTGGGCATGAATATCGGCGCCTATGGCGCGGAACTGGTGCGCGGGGGCATCCTCTCGGTTCCGAAAGGGCAGTGGGAGGCCGCACTTGCGATCAACATGAGCCCGGCACAACGCATGCGTCGCATCATCCTGCCGCAGGCGCTGGTGAACATGCTGCCGCCCTGGGGCAACCTGATGATCGAGCTTCTGAAGGGCACGGCGCTCGTCTCGCTCATCTCGGTCGCCGACCTGATGTTCGAGGCGCGGCAGATCAACGCCTCGACCTTCCTTTCGGCACAGGTCTTCGGCGCGGCGCTGGTCATCTACTACATTCTCGCCCGTTTCATGGTCACGCCCTTCATGCGCTGGCTGGAACGGTACATGGCACGCAAGCTGGGGAGGGCCTGATCCATGTTCGACTGGAAATGGGACTTCACCTGGGAGATTCTGCCGCGCCTGATCCAGGCTACCGGCAACACGCTGATCGCGGCCCTTGCGGGCTATGCAATCGCTGTCGTCCTTGGCCTCGGGCTGGCGCTGGCGCAGCGCACGCCTTACCGGCCCGTGACGCTGATCGTGCGGGAATTCGTCGAATTCATCCGCTCCACCCCGCTGATCCTGCAGATCTTCTTTGTCTTCTATGTCGGCCCGCAATTCGGCATCCGCCTCAGCCCCTGGGCCTCGGGCATGATCGCCATTGGCCTGCACTATTCCTGCTACCTCTCCGAGGTCTATCGCGGCGGGATCGAAAGCGTGGCCAAGGGCCAGTGGGAGGCCGCGACCGCGCTCAACATGACCACCGCGCAGAAATACCGCCGCGTGATCATCCCGCAGGCCATTCCCCCGGCCCTTGCCGGCATGGGCAATTATCTTGTCGGCATCTTCAAGGACACGCCCATGCTGTCGGTGATCGGGGTCGCCGAACTGATCCACACCGCCAATGCCATCGGCTCGGAAAACTACCGCTATCTGGAGCCCTACACGATGGTTGGCATCATCTTTCTCGCGATCTCGCTTCCTGCGGCCGGCCTGATCCGGCTGTTTGAGGCTCATGTCCGCCGCAAACTGGGACTATGACCATGCATGACGTATCGGCCTTTCCGCTTGAAATCTCCGGCACGCCCACGCCGATGGTGAGCTTTCGCAAGGTGACGAAATCCTACGGCACGCTGACCGTTCTCGATGAACTCGACCTCGACATCGCCGCGGGCGAGATGGTGTCAATCATCGGTCCTTCGGGTTCGGGCAAGACGACCGTGCTGCGCATGCTGATGACGCTGGAACAGATCAACGGCGGCGTCATCTATGTCGATGGCCAGCCGCTGACCCATATGCCGAAAAACGGCACTCTGGTCCCGGCCAGTCAGAAGCATCTGCGCAAACGGCGCGCCGATATCGGCATGTGCTTTCAGCATTTCAACCTCTTCCCGCACATGACCGCGCTTGAAAACTGCATGGAAGGGCCCGTGCAGGTGCTCGGCCTGTCGAAGAAAGAGGCGCGGGAACGGTCCGAGGAACTTCTGGAAATGGTCGGCATGATCGGCAAGAAGGATCAGCATCCTTCGCGCCTTTCGGGCGGCCAGCAGCAGCGGGTGGCGATTGCCCGTGCGCTGGCTATGCGCCCGAAGGTCATGCTGTTTGACGAGGTGACATCGGCGCTCGACCCTGAGGTGATCGGCGAGGTCACGAACGTCATCCGCAAGCTTGTCAGCGAACACAACCTGACCATGCTGATGGTCACGCACCAGATGGGGTTCGCCCGCGACATCTCTGACCGGGTCTGTTTCTTCTACGGCGGCAAGATCGAGGAACAGGGGCCGCCCGCGGAGCTTTTCGGCAATCCGAAGAAAGAGCGGACACAGCAATTCCTCAGCGCGGTGAAGGAAGCCGTCTGACACCCCTTGCGGCTCAGACGCGGATGCCCACCTCGCCCAGTAGTGCGCGGGTGCGGTCGCGCATGCTGCCCATGCGCCAGATCACGAAATAGCTGCGCCCGGTCCGGAGTTGGTAATCCTCCAGAGCAATGAGCCGCCCCGCCTCAATCTCGAACTGAAGCACAGCGGGGCACCCCAGCGCCACGCCCTTGCCGCGCAGGGCGGTGTCGAGCGTGCTGCCGTAAGACCGGAGATTCACCTTTGGCGCAGCGGCGATCGCGGCATTGCCGGTCAGTTCGGCGAAATCACCCCAGTTGATCCATTTCGGTGTCAGCTTGTCGAAATCGAGCAGCGTCGCCCCTTCGAAACCCTGCATCGACGCAGCCAGCGAAGGTGCTGCGACGGGCAGCCAGATCTCTTCGAACAGGGGGGTTCCATCCCAACCTGCGGGAATGTCAGAGCCATAGAAGAACACCGCATCCGCCTCTAGCATGAACAGATCGGCATCCTTGTCCGAGGCGGTCAGCGTCACGGGTACAGCGTTCGGACCAAGCAGGTATTCGTTGATGCGCGGCGTCAGCCAGTACTGCGCCACGGCGACATTCGCGGCCAGCGACAGACGTTCGCCGCCCGATGCCCGCCGGATCTGCTGCAAGCCGGAATTCAGGTAATCCAAAGCCTCTGTCGCATTTGCTGCAAGGGTTTTTCCGTTGCGTGACAGGGTGATATTGCGCCCGCTGCGATGGATCAGCGTCAGGCCCAGCCAGTCTTCCAGTACCTTCACGCGCTTGCTGACCGCCGCCTGGCTGACATTCAGCTCTTCAGCCGCCCGGGTGAAATTGCCATGCCGGGCGACGGCCTCGAAAAACAGGAGGTAATCGAGCGGCGGCAGGGAGCGGCGGAAGTTTTTCATAACCCTTGGTTATCATAAACCCGCAACAGATGTCACTTTGGAAATCGCCGGGTCAGTCCTAGGCTGAGGCATCATTTCGGCCCTTCTGTCGTTCATTGCGAGAGGGGCCGGACGCGCGAGGGGATGCCATATGTTCACCGAAAGACTGTCCCGTTTTCAGACCCGACTGGCCAAGGCCGGTATCGATGTGGCGCTGATCACGGATGACGACAACGTCTATTATCTGACCGGCTACTACGACTACCTGCACATGGAGTTCGGCCGCCCGACGATCCTCGTCGTGCCGAAGGATGGACCCTCGCTGTTGATCACGCCGAGTATCGACCTGAATTCCGCCAAGGCGGCGGCGCGGGTGGACCGCATCGCGCCGTGGAATGACGGGATGGGCAAGGAATGGCGCGAAGAGCTTCCGGGCGCGGTCAAGGGCGCAGGCAAGGTCGGGATCGAACCCGGCCATATGCCGCCACCCGTGCGGGCCTATGTCGATGAACTCGTGGGCAAGGACAGGCTGACCACCGTCACACCGATCCTGAACGACATGCGGATGATCAAGTCGGCCGAAGAATTGCAGCTTGCCCGCCATGCAGGCGAGGTCGCGACGTCGATGATGGCGGTGGGCCGAGCGGCGATTGCCGACGGCGTGCCGGAATTCGAGGTGGCGATCGCCACGACTGAGGCGGGAACCCGCAAGGCGGCCGAACTTCTGGCGGCGCATTACGACGATGCCGACATGTCGCCCAACATGCATTTCCTGCAGATCATGGCCTCGGGCCGCGACATCATCAAAACCCACCACCGCGCTTCGACCCGGATCATGCGGGCGGGGGAGCCGGTGTTCCTGTGCTTTTGCGGCATGACCAACTTCCACCGATTCAAGCTGGGTTTCGACCGCACCTTCTGGATCGGTGACGCGCCCGCCGATCAGGTCGCGGTCTATGAGGTGGCGCTGGCCAGCCAGAAGGCCGCGCTTGAGGCGCTGAAGCCCGGCGTCACCGCCGAAAGCGTCCATGCGGCCTATGCCGAGGTCATTCAGGGCGCGGGCTACGAATATCCGTTCCGCTGCGGACGCGCGACCGGCTTCAGCTTTCTAGAGGCGCCGCAACTTGTGACCGGCGACACGACCGTGATCCAGCCCGGCATGGTGCTGGCGGTCGACGGCTCGGTCTCGGTCGACACGTTCCGTGCACAGGTCGGCGACAGCTTCATCATCACCGACAGCGGCTGGGAGCCGCTGACAAGCCACCCCAAATCCGTCGAGGAGGTTATTCTTTAGATGTTCCAGCCCGGTCAGATCATCACATCGAAGCCCCGTACGCCGGAAATGGATGCGGGCCGCTTCCACCGCGCCAAGCTTGGCTTCATCCTCATGTCCACCGACCCCTCGGCCGAGGGCGATTTCTGGGACATGGCGCCGGAAGGCGTCGCCGTCTATGTCACGCGGCTGAAGACCGACGACCATACGACGACCGAAACGCTTGCCAAGCATATCGAGCATATGGCCGACGCCGCATCGCGCATCCAGCCCGAGGCGAAACCGGATGTGGTCAGCTACTCCTGCACCTCAGGTTCCATCGTCATCGGCGAAGACCGGGTGATGGCCGAGATCAAAAAGGGCGCGCCCTGGGCGCAGCCGATGTGCCTTGTCCAGGGTGTCCTTGATGCGCTGAACGAGCTGGGTGTGAAAAAGCTGGTCGTCGGCACGCCCTATCTTGACGACATCAACACCGCCGAAGCGGAGTTCCTTGTCGAGCGCGGTTTTGACGTCCTCGATATTCAGGGGCTCAACATCGCCAGCGGCTGGGATATGGGGCTGGTCACGCCCGAATACTGGAAGAAATTCGCGCTGGAGATCGACCGGCCCGATGCCGATGCGATCTTCCTCAGCTGCGGCGGCGTGCGGTCGCTGCCCGCCGTGGCAGAGATTGAGCGGATCACCGGCAAGCCGGTCATCACGTCCAACCAGGCGCAGTTCTGGTCCTGCCTGCGCCGAGCGGGCATCATGGATGAGCTGGAGGGCTTCGGCCAGATCTTCAAACATCCCGGCAAACATCTGCGCAAGACCTGCTGATCAGATGACCCGCTTCACCGCATGGAATGTTTTCTGGCAGGGGATGACCGGCCAGAAGGGCTGGACCCGTCAATGGCGCGATCCGGAGCCGAAGGCCCATTATGACGTTGTCATCGTCGGCGGCGGGCTGCACGGGCTTGCCACCGCCTATTATCTCGCGAAGACCCATGGGGTGAGGAACGTCGCCGTTCTGGAAAAGGGCTGGATCGGCGGCGGCAATGCCGGGCGCAACACCACCATCGTGCGGTCGAACTACGCTAGGCCCGGCAACCGGGAGTTCTATGAGCATTCGCTGCGGCTCTGGGAAAACCTGAGCCATGAGCTGAACTACAACGTGATGTTCTCGCAGCGCTCGCATATCGCGCTGTTGCACAGTCCGGGCGCCATCGACGCGGCGTCGCGCAACTACAACACGATGCGGCTGACCGGCACGGCGGATGCGGAAATCTGGGATCTTGCCACCCTGAAACGGGCAGTGCCGCACCTGAACTACGCCGCCGATGCGCGCTTCCCGATCATGGGGGCGGCAGTGCAGAAACGCGCGGGCACGGCGCGGCATGATGCCGTCGCCTGGGGTTATGCCCGCGCCGCCGATGCCCGCGGCGTCGACATCATCCAGAACTGCAAGGTCGAGGGGATCGCCCGCGACGGTGGCCGCATTACCGCGCTCGACACATCGCGCGGCCGGATCACCGCCGGAAAGGTCGCCTTCGCGGTCGCGGGCAGCACCTCGCTCCTGTGGCAGATGGCGGGGCTTGGCCGCCTGCCGATCGAAAGTCACAAGTTGCAGGCCTTCGTTTCCGAACCCCTGAAACCGCTTCTCGATCAGGTCGTGGTCTTCGGCATGGGTGGGGCGCATTTCTACATCTCGCAATCCGACAAGGGCGGGATGGTCTTTGGCGGCGATCTCGACTGGTACAAATCCTATGCCCAGCGCGGCAACCTGCCCATCGTGCAGGACGTGGCCGAGGCCGCGATGTCGGTCCTGCCCTGCCTTGGCCGGGTGAAGCTGCTGCGCCACTGGTCGGGGCTTGTCGACATGTCGATGGATGGCTCGCATTTCATCTGCAAGACGCCCTTGGACAACCTCTACCTGAATGCCGGCTGGAACTATGGCGGGTTCAAGGCCAGCCCCGCCTCGGGCTGGTGGTTCGCCGACCTTATCGCCAATGACCGGCCCGCACCGATGATCGCACCCTTCGACCTGAAACGGTTCGAACGCGGGCTTCAGATCGACGAACGCGGCGCCGGGCCGGACTGCAAACTGCACGGATAGGACGAGATGCTACGGATTGACTGCCCCTTCTGCGGCACCCGCGACCACAGCGAATTCAGCTATGGCGGTGACGGCTCGGTCACCTATCCCGCGCTTGATGCGCCCATGCAGGACTGGCACGACGCGGTGTTCCTGCGGGAAAATATCTGCGGGCGGCAGGTCGAGACCTGGCACCACGTCCATGGCTGCCGCATGTGGCTGATGGTTGAGCGCGATACGATGACGCATGAGATCTTTTCGACCCGCCCGGCCCATCCGGGGCTGGCATCGGCGCTGGAGGCCGCAGAATGACCGCCCGGCGCTTGGACAAAGGCGGCCGGATCGACCGCACACGGCCCGTCAATTTCCGTTGGGATGGGCTGACCTATCGGGGCTATGCGGGCGATACGCTGGCCTCGGCGCTCATGGCGAGCGGGCAGACCGTTCTCGGCCGCAGTTTCAAATATCACCGCCCGCGGGGGATCATGTCCGCGGGGGTCGAGGAATCCGGGGCCATCGTCTCGGTGGGCGCGGATGCGCGGCATGAGCCGAACGTCAAGGCGACGATGCAGGAGCTTTATGACGGGCTGGAGGCAAAGGGCCAGAATGCCTGGCCCAATGTGCGCTTCGACCTCGGCGCGGTGAACGGGCTTTTCGGTCGCTTCTTCTCGGCGGGGTTCTACTACAAGACCTTCATGGGTCTGCCGCCCTTTGAATGGGGGCGCGGGACGGGCCTCTGGATGCAGTATGAAAAGCTGATCCGCAAGGCGGCCGGGATGGGTCGGGCCAGCCGCGCGCCCGACCCGGATTGCTATGACCACGCCCATGCCTTCTGCGATATCCTTGTGGTCGGTTCCGGCCCCGCTGGCCTCAATGCCGCGCTGACGGCGGCAGAGGCGGGCCGCGACGTGATGCTGGTGGAGCAGGATTTCGAGCTGGGCGGCGATTACCTGAACGATCCCGCCGCCGAGGCTGATCGCGCCGCGCTGGTCGCGGCGGTAGAACGCGCGGGCATCCGCATCCTGACCCGCACCACGGCTTTCGGCCTCTATGACGGTGGTGTCGCAGGGCTGGTGGAGCGGGTGACGGATCATCTGGCCGCACCCGATCCGCATCTGCCGCGCCAGCGTTTCTGGACGGTGCGCGCGGGCGCGACGGTGCTGGCAACCGGGGCGCTGGAACGGTCCATCGCCTTCGCGAACAATGACCGGCCCGGCGTGATGACGGCGTTGGCGGCGCGGAGCTATCTGAACCGGTTTGGCATCCTGCCGGGCCAGCGCATCGTCATCGCGACCACGAATGACAGCGCCTATGGCGTCGCGGGCGATTTCGCCGCCGCCGGGGCGGAGGTCGTGCTGGCCGATGCGCGGAGCGATGCAGCCTCGGCCCCTGAAGGGGTCAGCCTGCGGCCGGGGCTGGCGCCCCTTGCTGTCCTCGGACGGCGCGGCGTGGAGGGCGTCAGGCTTGCCGCCCGCTCCGGCGCGGGCTGGTCAGAAGCTGCCCGCGAAGACTGCGACCTCTTGCTGGTTTCGGGCGGCTGGTCGCCGGTCGTGAACCTCTCCTCGCATCGGGGGGCTAAGCCCGTCTGGAATGCTGGTCTGGCCTGTTTCCTCGCCGGACCGACGGAGGAGCCCATCCATATGGCGGGCTCTACCGATGGCGTCTGGAACCGGGACGATTGCGCGGCTTCTGGCGTGGCGGCGGCGCGCCGCGCGATGGGCGAGGTGGCTGAGGCACCCGCCCCGGGCGGCTGGGCGCATCCGATCCAGCCCGTCTATGAGGTGCGCCTGCCCGGGAGCAAGGTGAAGGCGTTCGTCGATCCGCAACATGACGTGACCGGTGACGATGTGCGGCTGGCCCATCAGGAGGGCTTTGTCTCGGTCGAGCATCTAAAACGCTACACCACGCTCGGCATGGCCACCGATCAGGGTAAGATGGGCAATGTCATCGGCCTTGCCCTGATGGCCGAAGCCCTTGGTTGCGAGGTTCCCGCCGTCGGCACCACCCGCTTCCGCCCGCCCTATACGCCGGTTGCCATCGGCGCGCTGGCGGGCCGCAATGTCGCGGGCCATTTCAAGCCCTTGCGCCGCACGCCGCTGCACGACTGGAACCTCCGCCACGGCGCGACGATGACCGAGGCCGGGCTCTGGCAGCGGACCTGGTATTTCGCCCGGACACGCGAGACCATTGCCGAGGCCTATATCCGCGAGGCCACGACAGTGCGCGAGACGGTCGGCATCTGCGATGTCAGCTCGCTCGGCAAGATCGCGGTGCAGGGGCCGGATGCGGCGGAGTTTCTGAACCGCGTCTATACCAATGCTTTCTCCAGACTGCCCGTGGGCCGCGCGCGATACGGCATCATGCTGCGCGATGACGGCATCGTCATGGACGACGGCACCACCTGGCGTCTGGGCGAGGCCGATTTCCTGATGACCACGACCACGACCAATGCCGGCAAGGTGATGGTCTGGCTTGAGGAACTTTTGCAGACCCGCTGGCCGGACCTCAGGGTCCATGTCACCTCTGTCACCGACCGCTGGGCAGGCGTCTCGGTCGCCGGGCCGAAGGCGCGCGAGGCGATTGCCGTATGTCTGGATGAGGGGATCGATATCTCGAACGACGCCCTGCCTTTCATGGGGGTCGCGCCGGTTTCGCTGAAGGGCGGCGTCAAGGGATTGATCGCCCGGATCAGCTTTTCCGGCGAACTGGCATATGAACTCTATGTCCCCGCAGATCAGGGCGAGGCGATGATGGACCTGCTTTGGCCCGCCGCCGAAAGGCTGGGCGGCTGCCTGTACGGGCTGGAGGCGCTCGGCGCGCTCCGGATCGAGAAGGGCCATGTGACCGGGGCGGAACTGGACGGCCGCATGACCATCGATGATGCCGGTCTTGGCAAGATGGCCTCGACAAAAAAGGCGTTCATCGGCGCGGCACTTCGGCAACGGCCGGACCTGACCCGCGCCGACCGGCCGCGTCTGGTGGGCATCTTCCCGAAGGACCGCCGCCAGAGTTTCAACGGCGGCGCCCTGCTTTGCGCCACGGGCAAGGTGGCGGGCTTCGGCGATGGCTGGATCACGGCGGTTACGCATTCCCCCGCGCTCGGCCACTGGATCGGGCTTGGTTACATCGCGGGCGGGCATGAGGCCTGGGCAGGCAAGGCGGTCACCGCCGCCGATCCGGTGCGCAGGGGCAATGTCGAAGTCGAAATCGTGTCGCCGCATATGTTCGACCCTGAGGGAGTGAGGATGCATGGCTGACGGCATTTCCGCGGTAAAGAGCCATCTGGCGCCGGGCCGCACCGGTCCGTCGGGGGCGGCCGGGGTCCGGATCGCCGAAATCCGTCCCCTCACGCTCGTTCAGTTCGCGGCCTGGCCAGATACTCTGGCTGAAACCGGCGCCGAAGCGGCAAAGGCCGCGGGCGCAAAGGCCGCGCCCGGACCCGGCCGGGCAGTGACGGGGACGCATGGCGTATTGCTGCGCGTCGAGCCGCTGAAATGGTGGCTGGTCGGTGACACGGGCGAGGCACCCCTTCCGGATGCCGGGTCCGGCGCGGTGCTCGACCTGTCGCAGTCGCGCACCCGGCTGAATGTCAGCGGCAAGCTGGCCGCCCGGCTGCTGAACCATGTCCTGCCGATTGACCTGTCGGACAACGCTTTCCCCGAAAACTCCGTTGCCTCCACCGCCTTTCACCATGTCGGTGTGACGCTCTGGCGCGACGGGGAGGGCTTCACCGTCTTTTTGCCGCGCAGCTTCGCGGCTTCGCTTTGCGAGATCCTGACCGAAAGTGCCGCGCAATACGGGCTGGAGATCGCCTGAACCACCACGTCACCACCCACGGGAGGGCCCACGATGAAACCGCATATGCCGCTTGACGAATTGCTGGACGCGCTCGCCCGCAACGCCGCCCTGCCGGACGAACTGGCCGAGGCGACGCCGCCACAGATCTACACCTCGCCCGAATTCCTCGAACTGGAACTGGACGAGATCTTCAACCACGAATGGTTCTGTGTCGGACGCGAGGACGAATACGAAAACCCCGGCGACTATCGCGCGACCACGATCGGCCGCGATCCGGTGATCGTTCTGCGCGACCGCGAGGGCACGCTCCGCGCGATGTCGAACATCTGCCGCCACCGGATGTCGACCCTTCTGGAAGGGGCGGGCAACATCAAGGGCCGCATCAGTTGCCCCTATCACGCCTGGACCTATAATCTGGACGGCCAGCTGATCGGCGCAGCCCATATGCGCGACAATTTCGACAAGAAAACCGTCTGCCTGCCGCAGTTCAGCGTCGAGGTCTGGCAGGGCTGGGTCTATGTCTCGCTCGACCCCGATGCGGCACCTCTGGCGCCACGTCTGGCGAAACTGTCCGAGCGGCTGGAGAACTACCAACTCCCGAAATACCGGACGCTCTTTCGGGCCGAAGAGATCTGGGACACGAACTGGAAGATCCTCGTTCAGAACTTCACCGAGGGCTATCACCTCTTCGTCGCCCATGCCCAGACAATCGAACCGGCAATGCCGACCAAGCTCGCCAATGCGATGCATGGGGGAGAGGGCTACAGCCTTTACGAACAGGGCCGTGTTCCCGGCAAATCCTATGAACGCAATTCCGAGATGGTGGTCGACAATCCCCTGCTAACCGAGGAGGAGCGGGGCAAGGCGGTCCTGTCCGCGATATTCCCCTGTCACGTCTTCTCGGTCGTCGCCGAACGCACCTTCTGGCTGTCGCTGCAACCCTATGGCACCGACCGGGTCAAGGTGTTCTGGGGGGCGGACGCCTATCCCGGTGCCGTTCCCGACGAGCCGGAGGCGCGCGCTGCCTATGCCGCCGAACTCAAGGCGGGCTTCGACCGGATCAATGACGAGGACAAACCGATCATCGGCGGGATCGTCAAGAATGCCGGGGCCTTGGCCGCCGCCCCGGGCCGCCTGTCGCCGAAGGAACGCAGCGTCTGGTATTTCCAGCAATACCTCGCGCGGACGCTTTGCAAGCACCGCTCCGCAGACATGACTGCAACGGCAAGCTGACGCCCCGTACGAGATGAGGCAGGAAGGAAGGTTATGGCCAAGATCACCTATGTCGAATTCAACGGAACCGAGCATGTCGTCGATGTGGCGAACGGGCTTACCGTCATGGA
>NZ_JAOWKZ010000006.1 GCF_025751495.1 Albidovulum litorale
GCTTTGGAAAGCTGGCGCCCTGAAAACTACGCTTTCAGTTTCAACCCGGACGAGGTCGGCGCACCATTCTCTGCCCCGTCGCTGATACTCGGGGGCAGGCAAGATACTATCGCTGGATATCGTGACGCGTGGATGTCTGTTGAGCGTTTTCCGAGAGCGACGTTCGCCGTGCTCGATGGCTGTGGACACTTCATCGCTCCCGCCAAAAGAGATTTATTCCGATCCCTGATCATCGACTGGCTGGACCGCATGGAACTTGACAGCGGCGAGTAGCGTCCGCTCCGGGCTCAGAACTGCCGATCTCCGCGCTGCGGCTAGTCCCTACGCCCCTTTCCGCCCAGCCCGGCCCAATCCGGACTCTGGTGACGCATCAGAATGCCGCGCAGCGGTTTTCGTATTCCCGTCGTCCGCTGACTGCACAGCAATTCAACCGTCTGCTCGCCTGACGAGCGGAGTTAAGCGGGCATCATTGCCTTGGGGGTTCAGTCCCGGCATCTCGTGGATTGAACCGAAGATGATCCGTCTGGGTCTTAAACCCGTTGCTTTGCGGAGGCGCGGCGCCATGGGTGCAGACAATCAAGACCGTAAGACCTAGAACGGGAAGAATATCGGGATCGCGCCGACCACTGCCGCGCCGACGACAAGATTCATCGGAATGCCGATCTTTAGGAAGTCGGAAAATCTGTAGTTCCCTGCGCCGTATACCAGCGTATTCGTCTGGTAGCCGACCGGGGTCGCGAAGCTCGCACTCGCACCGAGCATCACCGCGACGACAAACGGCCGCGGATCGACGCCAAGCTGCTCGGCGAGGCCAATCGCGAGCGGGGTGACGACAACGGCCACGGCATTGTTGGTGACAGCCTCGGTCAGCACAGACGACAATAGGTAGATGGCGGCAAGCGTGACAAAAGGAGGTAGTCCTCGCAGTGCCGGCGTTATGCTGTCGACGATGAGGCTTACGGCCCCGGAATTCTGCAAGCCCGTGCCGACGATCAGCATCGAGAAGATGAGCACAAGGACGCCAGCGTCGATCGAGTTCCATGCCTCGATGTTGTCGATACATCGGAATACGAGAATGCCCGCGACGGCTATGAGGGCAAGCACGCTGATCTCTGCAATGCCGGCGGCGGCAAGTGCCACGACCGAGAAGAGCGCGAACAGAGCAAGCGGAGCTTTCCTGCGGCGGAATGCGCGGCCCCCCGCATCGGAGATCGCGGCAAGATCGCCCGCCTCGGTCAGACGGGCAAAGCCTTCAGGCGTTCCTTCCAGAAGCAGCGTATCGGCAGGGCGCAAGAGCGCGGTGGACAGGTCAGGCCCAAGCAGTTCCCCATGTCGGTGGGCGCCAAGAACGCGCATGCCGTATCGGTGCCCCATGGCAAGCTGGGTAATTCGCACGCCGCGGCTTCGGCGCGACAGCGTCACGATTGCCTCTGCGACGATTAGGTCGGAGGTGGTTTCCGGCGCTGGACCCTGACGTAATCCGACTTCGATCCCTGCCAGCTTTCTGAGCGTAAGCAGTTCCGATGTCGCCACTTTGGCGATGATTCGGTCACCCGGCTCGAGAACGTGCTCGCTCAAGCCTTCTCGTTTCACACCAGACCGCGCGCGGATGCCGACGATCTCAATGCGTCGCTGGTTCAGGGCGGCGATTTCATCAATACGTCGACCGATGTTTGGGTAGTCCTCTCGTGGACGCAACTCCGTCAAAAAGGTCGCTTCATCGTCTCCGCCCTGTTCTGAAAGATCCTTTCGGTCAGGCAATAGGACAGGTCCCAGCACGAGTAGCGCCACGCCGCCTGTGGCCGCGGCCACCAAGCCGACGGGTGTGATCTCGAAAATTGAAAACGGCTCCAAGCCAGACGCTTGGGACACGCCGTCCACCAGCAGGTTGGTCGACGTGCCGATCAGAGTGCACGTCCCACCCAAAACCGCCATGTAGGATAACGGGATCAACAGGCGCGTCGCAGCAAAGTCGAGGCTCTGCGCCAAACGGATTGCCACCGGTATCAGGACGATGACGACTGGCGTGTTATTCATCAGGCCCGAGGCGACAAGCGTCGCGATGAGAAACGCCGCTGTGCCCGCAATCGGGCTGTTGCTCGCCACTTTAACAATCCGGTTCGAGAGCGCGTCGAGAAGCCCGGTTCGGACCAGCGCACCGCTGATTACGAACATCGCGGCAATCGTGATAGGTGCGGGGTTCGAAAATGCCGCCAGAACTTCATTCGTGGGGACAAACCCGAACACGATAAACAGCGCAGCAGCCCCCGCAGCAGTTACGTCTGGTGCGAAGCGCTCGGAGAGAAAGGCTGCAAACAGCAGAAGAACAACTGCGAGCGCGAGATAGGGTTCGTAGCCGGTCATGAGATCGATCGACCCATCCTCCGTGTTTTACACATTCACCACCAATGGTTTCCGGTCACGTCCTCCACACTCTTGAAAAAAGCACTAACAGATCGACCCAAGCTCCCTCGACATTTTAGGCTCATAACGAAACGTAATTGGCGGAGATGCAGGCGTCCGCGGCGCGAAATTTGCCATGCATGCCGACCGCAACGCGTGTGTCGCGCAGGCTTACGTTATCCGCGCAGGCTCACGTTATTAAAGCCCTAAATCTGTCCGGTAGGCGCTGACGTCAGACGCAGGCTTCTTACTAACTTGCTCTGTCGCTTTGTATATGTCACGATTGACGAAGCACGCTGTCGCCAGCGGCGATCCGGTTGATGAGGTCAGCCACCGCACGATGAATCTCTATTTCTCTGGTCGTGCCGACGGCGTTTTCGTGGGTTGCGGCCGCGTCCCGGAGTAATCCGACAATCTCGCGTTCGGGGAGGAGCTTGTGGCCGCTCATCGCAAGAAGGATCGCCTCACAGATCGAGAGGGCGGCGATTCCGGAACAGTCCTTCTGGTCGGGCATCGCGAAAACCTCCTTGTTGCTGACACGGGATCATGGCGTAGTGTGCGCTGATCGACTTTCCCAACCTTTCAGGAAATGCGGTATGCTGGGCTGATCGAAAGCAGTCCCCGCGCCGTTTTTTGCCTTGAAGGTCTTGTCTGCCCGGGAGGCGCCATTGAGCATGATCAAAGACAGTCCTCTCACCCGGAAGCTTTCCGCGTTTGTCGCCCTCTCGGAACCAGAGCTTGCGGTCTTGGAACGCCTGCACCAACGCCGCCGGTCTTTTGTCGCGGGTCGCGATCTCGTGCATCAGGGGCAATCCGATCAGGCGGCTTACATCCTCTCGGAAGGGTGGGTCTGCTCCTACAAGGTCCAACCGGACGGATCGCGCCAGATCGTCGATTTCCAGATCCCGGGCGATTTTCTTGGGCTGCGCAGCGTCCTGCTGCACACGTCCGATCATAGCATCGAACCAATCGTGGATATCCAGGCGGCGGAAGTTCTGGCGAGCGATCTTCTGGAGGCGTTCGCGCGAACCCCACGGCTTGCGATGGCAGTTCTCTGGGCGGTGAGCAGGGATGAAGCGATGGTGGTCGAGCACCTGGTATGTCTCGGCCGCCGCGACGCGAATGCCCGCATGGCCCACTTTCTGCTCGAACTCGGTGTCCGGCTGGCTCTGGTGGGGATGGGCAGCGAGGCGGGATATAATTGTCCGCTGACGCAGTATCATCTCGCAGATGCGCTGGGGCTGAGTGCCGTCCATGTCAATCGTGTCCTGCGGCAGCTCCGGGAGGGTGGATTGGTCACATTCCGGGACGGTCAAGTGACTTTCGACGACTATGAACGTCTGGTGGAACTGGCGGATTTCGATCCGGCCTATCTGGATCAGACCGGCCCGCTTCTCAAGTGACAATGGCCGCCCTGTTGATAGAGGGGCGGCCATGGCAGATCGCTAGTTCGGCGCTTTCAAATTTTCACATGGCGCGGTCTTCGCTGCTGCGTCGATCAGTTGCTGTCGCCGTTGCCTTGAAGGGCATTCAAGCGCAGCGCTACTTCCGACACGCTGAGGCTGCCGCATTCACGCGCATGAAGCTCTGCTGAGAGCTCCAATTGCGTGCATGCCCGAACATATTGCGCCGGTTGGAGCGGTGTGGATTTCGATATCGCAGCATGACTTTCCGCAAAACTTGCGGCTGCGAAGGCGAAGACCAAAAGTGCCGATGACACGGCTAAGCGACTACATTTCTGGGCAAAACCCCTCGCAAACTCTGAACGGTGGGAGAAAATCTTTACAAAAAACATCGTAGTATCCTTTCTTGGATTTTCCGAAGTCACGGAGATCATGGAGAAATAAGACGATCGAGATCGATTGATCTCTGGTCTTCCACGACTGCTTGGAAAATCGGAGCCAAACGAGGATTCGTTAGGCATTCAGCACTATCGCCGACCTGCTTTGGCGGCGCACTGACACAAGTTAGCTTAAGTCGTTTGACGTGTTCTTTCACAAGTTGTTTCCGGATCAGGATTGGCTCGACACAGCGGAATACGTTGCATTTTATTGCGTCAGCTTCGACAGGAGGTTGCGGGCAAACTGACGTAAAAAGGCCGCCCTCCTATCAAGAAGGGCGACCCGGTCACAAGCTCAGACGCCGGACATCACGCGAGGGCGTGAGTGGCCGCGTCGAGTTCCTTGTTCGTCTCGGCTTCGTTCTTCGCCGAATGCGCCTTCTCGGCGGCCTGGTAGTGTTTCAGGGCCGCGTCCTTCTTCGGACCATCGGGCGCCTTGTCCCAGTTGGCCTTGACGGACTTCATCTTGTCGACGGTCTTGTTGATTTCGGGTGTCATTGGAATGTCCTTTCCTGGACGTTCCGAGAATAAGAAGCGTGAGAACAATACCCACCGATAGTCGTCTGCACGCCCTCACGCCTCTTCAGTACTCGGAAAAAAATATGCCCGCCAAATATTCGTCGGGCACAGGTCACCTAGCGGGTTTGCCGCGATGTCCGCACTGACGCAGGTTAGCCTGACCGGCACGGGGCGTGACATTGCGTCCTGACGTTGCGGAATGCGACCCTGCGCAGGTCATTCAGTGCGGCGCGAGTTGAGGGGGTGTGCCGCGAAGGCCGGTCGGTCCCCTTGTGGCAGAGGCGTCTCATTGTGGGACATCCGGCGCCATGCATCCCCGTCCAGCAGGTACGTGGACGCACAGAACGCCTCATGGATCGGTGCGCCGGCCTTCTCGGCCGAAACGCTGTAGGTGAGAACGACGATGTCGCCGCGACGCTCCAGCCGCCTGTTCGTCATGCCGATCGAGCGCCATGGATTTTGCTGTTCCGGACGCGCACGGGTCCGGTCATTCTGAAGAATTCCGAATGGATGGGGAAAGATCATGATGGATTTATCTGAGGTTCCGGTACGGGCGCTATCCATCCCGTCGGTCCAGAACCGTTCTTCGAGATCCCAAAGCGTCGCTGCATACCGCATGGTCATTGGCCGTTTCCTTGTCTGGAGTTCTTCCGGTCCGGTCGCTCAAAACCCGACATCCGAACACCTCAACCCGAACCGGCCAGAACGTAGACCCGCGCCAGGACCAGAAGGAAAAACACGACGAACAAGACGCGTCTGAAAGAGCCCGGCGGCCAGTTTGGCATCACGGGAACTGTCACGCCCGATACCCGGTGTGTCAGGGGTACAGGCAACAACCCGGCCAGTTTCGCGGCAACCGCGCCGTGATCAAGGCCGAGCGCGGGGACATCCTTGAACCCCGAAAGTATCGCCCCCAGCCGACCGCGCGCCGCCTCCTGCCCTGAATTTGCCAGTCTGGCCGCCTCTTCCCAGGGATCGAGGCCCAGCCTGGCAAGTGCGGAGACCACCGTCACGGCAGCGCCGTTCTGGTCTTTGCCAACGAAGGCGTACAAAAACGGGTCGAAGTCGTTTCCCTCCGGGTGAAGAACCTCCAGCCTGGACATGTAACACTCCAATTCATCTTTTGACCCAACCTTCGAGAGCCTCCGTTGGGACCAGCGAGGCACCAGTCGCCCGAAAGATGCCGACAACTGGTTATCTGATCTTATTGGCTGTTCCTCGGTTACGCCCTTACGCAGATTAGCGATGTGCCGGGCAGGTCGGTCCAGACCTTGCGACAGATCGGCATTGCACCCTGAGAGAAAAAAACTGCCCCAAGCTAACACCGATCAGCATGGGTCGCCCTCTGATGGTTTATGGTGATGACACTCATCAGACCTTGCCGCGTGCCCCTTTCAGTACCTGCGGCTACCGGTTGTTGAGCAACTTTCATATAGGCAGCGGAGGCTTGGGATGAACACGCGGACGTCCAGATCAATGGTGACGTTTCCTCACGTCTTCGTCTTGCCGGGCTACCCGGAAGAGCTGCCCGCCGGTGACTACGAGGTCGTCACCGATGAGGAACGCCTGCAGGGTCTCAGCTTTGAGGCATACCGGCGGACCGCGACATACCTGACCATTCACGGCAGGGGTAAGCATGCCGGCCGCATCGAACTGCGTCCGGTTTCGGAGCGGGACATCGAGCTGGCGATCAGCCACGGTCGGAACATCCCCAAGGACATCAATGACAGCGAGGCGGCGCTTTCTCCGCAGGAGGAATTGAAATGAACACTCCCGAATGGCTGAAACCCGGAATCTACGGCGGCGTGATCGGAGCAGTTGTCGTTACTTTCGTCGGATTTTCGTGGGGCGGTTGGATGACTGGCGGTGGCGCCAACAAGATGGCGCGGATCATGGCCGAGAGCGATGTGATCGCCGCACTGACTCCGGTCTGCATCGACATGTCTCGCGCAGACCCCGACCGCATCGCAAAGCTCGCCACCATCAACAGCACCGCGAGCTACAAGCAGCGCGATGCGGTGATCGCCGCCGGCTGGGCGACGGTCCCGGGCACCGAAACCGCCAACCGGGATCTGGCGCAGGCCTGCATGGCCGCGCTCAAACTCGACGCGTCGTGACGCGTCGTGACGCGCCGGGTTGGCCGACGCCCCTCGCATTGGACCAAACCATACTGAAGGGTCGCGGTTCTTTAGCGCCACACGCGGTTCGGGTGACGGACCATCTGCCAATCCCGTTGCACCAACAACTTCATGAAAAGGAACGCGCGATGTCCGTTGGAAACTCCACGACCAGAGGCACCAAACGCTCAGCATCGGCTTCCGAAGCGCTGCCCGTCAGGAAAGCGCCTTGCGCCCTTGACGAACATCCTGGCGGCGGAGCGCGCAGGATTGGAACGCTTTCAAACCAGGGGAATGATCATGAAACCACACGTTGGAAAGAGCATAGCTGTTTTTTCCCGGCCATTCAGGCTTTCCGGTTTTGATGAGATTCTTCCTGCGGGAGAATATGACATCGAAACCGAACTGAACTCACCGCCGGACCATCTCGATCCGGAAGGTTGGAAGGCATCAGTCCTGGTGCATCTGAAACCACGGACGTCGCATCCCGGGCTGAAGCGAAGCCTGACCGTGTCTCTGGCTGAACTTGAGAGCGCCCACGCCAGGGATAAGCTCTCCGGACGTGATCTGACACAGGTCTTCATCGAAGAGATGCTCGCCGATCCGATGGTGCGCCTCGTCATGAAAGCAGATGGCGTTTCCGAGAGGCAGCTTCGCCATCTTTACGGCGTGTCGCGCAAACCGACTTCGGACCGCGACACCCTGGATCGAAATGTGGGACGCAAAGCGCCGCAGCCCCACTCATCTGATGGGCTCGCGGTCGAGGCCGCCGAAAACGAAGGAATGCCATCTCATGTGCATTGCACAGCTCGGTTCGGACCCCCGCCCCCCCCGGCGGAACAGCGATGGCCGCAGGGACAAAACCATGACCGATGATCCGGTGAATCTTGACGCGAGACGCAGCACCGAAAGCAGGATGGCCACCGATATCCGACGACATTCACTCAAGGACTTCGAAGCTGACCAGTACGAGCTCCGCCGACGGCAGGAAGAGCTGGAAGCGCAGCTTCTCGCCGAGCCTGCCGCCAACTGGCAAGAGGCGGCGATGAAAGCGCAATATCTGATACGTCGTTATTCAGAGACTTTCGAGGCTCAGGATGCAAGACGCCAGAAACTCATCCAGCGCGCGCTTGGTGACCTCGCGCGCCTGATCGAGGCCGAGGCACCAAACCCATGACTCCATTTACCAATGAGGACACGATTCCCGCACGGGCGCGCAATGACGTGCCGCAAGAGCGTCGGTGCCTTCGCTGCGGCACCGCCTTCCGAAGCGAAGGGTTCGGGCAGAGGATCTGTCCGCGCTGCAAGGGGTCAAACGCGTGGCGGAACGCCGCCCCTGTAGGCCCTGGTTCGTCTCGCCGCCGCTGACGTATTTCAGGGAGCTCAACCGTTTTTCCCGCGCACGGACAAGTTGCATGAATGCCGTATTTCTTAGCGGTCCAAACGACAGGTCCCTACTACGGACTATCCTACACGCTGCGCCAACGTGCCGAAGGCGAAGGCTGAAGCGAGGCATCCAGAGCACCCCAAGAGTCCGAAAGGGATCGTCCACACCCTCAGTAACATCTCCTTTTCGGGGTATCATTTGATGTGGACCACTTGGCCGCAGTATGTAGTCCGGCCTTGGAGCCGACCTGCGGCTACGTAAAAGAGCCGAGTTTTCAGGCAATCTGAATGTCGGCTTCCGTGCTTCCCGCCGAGGCTAGCTCGCATCTGCGGAGAAGGTCCGCAATCCGCCCTTTTTTGCTGAAACGGCTTTGATGCACCGAGCAGAACATGGCCCGTGACGAGTTTGGATATCAGGCCCATCTGACAAATGCCACTGGCATCGAAGTGCTCAGATCGGCTTTGTAAAAAGTCATTGAAGATTATAGCCTTAACGGAAATTCACTTAATCGGTGCAGTCATCAGGTAAGGAGAATAACGGCCACGAGAGAACGCTTCCGGACCCATCGCGCCAGAGCCGGTGAACAGCCTCAACCGCATAACCCTTGAAAACCACGGAAAATTCTGGCCGAAGTTGGTACCGGAGAAACTTTTCGCGAGGGCAACTGGCGGTGCTGGCAGACTAATTCGAACTCGTCTCAGCAAGGGCAGTGTCGCTGTCCTTTATGGCGCGCAGAGACCGCGCCACTCAGCGAGAGCGGCGGCTCGGTTGGCCTTGAAATTTTGTCGCGAGTTGTGGCTGCGTTCTTGGTTGAAGTGGTTCGAGACGGAAGCGTGGACGGCGGCGAATTTCTGGAGACTTCGCACGCGACGGAAGCGGAGCATCGCCCGCTCTCGCCTTCGGAAAGGCAAGTGTGAATTCTCCGCGCGGTTATTCGTCCACTGGCCGGTTTGCTGGCGCTCACGGATACCGAGATCACCCAAAGCGGCCCCGTAGGAGCGCAGACAATCAGTGACGAACTCATCGGCTGAACCGTGCCGCTTCAGAGATTTCCTTAAAAATTTCAATGCTGCTTTCCTGTCTCGCTTCCTCGTCACGAAACTCTCGAGCACTTCGCCTTCATGATCGACGGCGCGCCACAGGTAGTGACGCTCGCCATTGATCTTCACAAACATCTCGTCGAGATGCCATCTCCAGTGGCTCGATCGCATACCCAAGACCCGACGTTTCCGGATCTCAGAAGCGAACATCGGCCCGAACCGATGCCACCAAAATCGGACCGTCTCGTGGCAAATGTCGACGCCCCGCTCGTGGAGTAGATCCTCGACGTTCCGGAGCGACAGCGGGAACCGGACATACATCATCACCGCCAGGCGAATGATCTCGGGACTGGTTTTGAAGTACTTGAAGGGCGAGCGTTTGATCATGCCCGGACGCTACGTGGCGGCTGCACCGCCCTCAAGCCGAGTTCTTCTGACAGGACCCGCGGCGGAGATCCGAAAGCGGCGTGTTGAGAGGATGCAGTCCAGTCGCGCCCGTTGGCACCTAGACGAGATGTTCGTAACGGTCAACGGCGAGCGGCATTATCTGTGGCGGGCCGTCGATCACGAGGGTGAGGTGCTGGAAAGCTTCGTTACGAAGAGGCGGGACAAGAACGCGGCATTGAAATTCCTTAAGAAATCCCTGAAGCGGCATGGACGAGCCGACGAATTCGTGACTGATCGCCTTCGATCCTATGGCGCTGCACTTGGCGAGATGGGCATCCGCGACCGCCAGCAAACCGGCCGATGGATGAACAACCGCGCCGAGAACTCGCACTTGTCATTTCGACGACGGGAGCGGGCCATGCTCCGCTTTCGTCAGATGCGATCGTTGCAGAAGTTCGCATCCGTCCACGCCTCTGTCCTCAACCTGTTCAACTCGGAGCGCAGCCTCTCCTCTCGACAGAATTTCAAGTTGAACCGCGCCGCTGCTCTCGCCGAGTGGCGCGGCCTCTTCGCGGCATAAGGGACAACCATCCTGCCCTTGCTGAGACGAGATCGCATTTGTCTGCCACCACCCTTGAACGGGTTCGACTTGGCCATGAATCGACGCTACGAGTGAGCCACGCCCGTCTCAACCGGAATCCCTCTTACAGGACCCATCAAGCGCCACTGCGTCTTCCATGAATTCGAACCGTAGCGGTGCCACCTGTCGGAACGCGTTTGTAGATGATCTTCACGACCCGAATGCCGCGCACCAGACCGGGTAGGAGCATCTTGCGGGTCCGGCTTCCAGCCGAAATGATCGACCGGACGCGAAGCTCGGACGTTTCGCCGTTGGTGAATGTCACCTCTATGCTTTCGATGAAGATCGGCTTGTCGACGGCTTCGACGACAAGCCCTGTAAAGAGGCCCTTTGCCAGCGTGACAGGAACGATGCTGAAATTCTTGACAAGGTTGACCCGGCTCTCTCCAAGCAGGATCCAACCCTCGCCCAACGAGGGATCTGCACGCGCCGCGAACGGAAAAGCCGCGACAAGTGCGATAAAGCCGCGGCGATGAACTTTCGTCGGAAAACCGCTACCGTTGATGGGTGTTTGTGTCATTTCTCTATCCCTTCGAGCGTGTTCGTTTCTGGCGTCCGCATCATTGTTTTGCATTCGCCGTGAGCCGTGCCGAACTTTGTGCCGGATGCGCAGATCCTGATCCCCGCGATCAAAAGCGCTGGCCCAATGTGACGTAGAGGAAGTCCTCCTGGTCGTCGTTCCGCGCGTAATCGATGGCATAGTCGAGGCCGAACTTCCGGGACACGCGAACGCGCAATCCGACGCCGGCAGCAAAGCCGCCGCTGTCGAACGACATGCTCCCGAGTGACTCTCCGCCGCCGCCGAAGCCCGCAAAAACAACGTAACCGAAGCGGTTGGACAGGCGTCCGCGATACTCGGCCTGAACCGCCGCGGACCATGGCTCGAGATCGTCGAGCGCGCCGAAACCCCGCAACCCGTTGGCCAGGCCGACGCCGCATGCATCGAAGAACGGTGCGGAATATGCCAATCCGCAGAGCGAGGCCTTTGCGGCCAGGACACCGCTTTCCCCAACCTCCCGGTAATGTGCGGCGGAAAGCAAACCCTTTGTGTAACTGCGATCGAGCACTTTGAAATTGCCGCCGAAAATCGAGTCGACTTCTACACCATAGGAGAGAGATGCGGCGACCAAGGTCCCTTCGGTTGGATAGAATGTGTCGTCCCGCGTGTCGAACGTGACGTCCAGGCCAACCTTTCCCAAGGACAAGTCGGCATCCGGCCTGAGGATTGGCGGCAAGACTCCAAGGCCGGGCGAGTTTATTCCGATCGTCGAATCCAGATAGGTGAACGATACGCCTGCGGATAGGGACTCAGAGATGCCGCGGTCGACCCGGAGAGCATAGGCTTCGCCCGTCTGTTTGATCGGAATGTTAACTGAACTTCCGAGCGGAAAGTCGTAAAACAGAGTCGCCTCAGCGGCAAACAGGCTCACAGACCAGCCGCCGTCGGCAAAACTCAGGCTGAAGCCGCCGCCGAGCCCTTCGCTGCCATTGCTCGACTTGAGTTTGGCGAGACCCGCGCCGGACGGTTTCGACCCCGGCAATGTAAAAAGATAGCCAGCCCCGAGGGTAAGTCCGCTTCCGATCATGGGGTTGGAGAAAGGGATCGGCGCGACAATGACGGAGCCTCGGCGAAAACCCAGATCGGCCTTTGCCGCAGCCTGAGGGTTCGCGAGTTCGCGCTCGAGCAATGATACTTGCGCTAGTGCCGCGCTGCTTCCCGACGACAGAAGCAACGCTGAGACGACACCGGCACGCAGTACTTTCTTTATCATCATTAAAGATGTCCTATAAGTTCTGCTGCCGCTGGGCGGCCTTACCTGACTGATCCAGTTTGATTGTTAGTGCATGAGCGGCCTCTGCGCCACTGGGATGATGGTCTCGGGTGCCGGTGCTCTATAGCCGAAGCGGCTTGTGACCGTGGCCCTCGCCAACAAGACGGCGCGCACCGCATGGGCACTGCTCGTGAAGGGAGAGAGCTAAAGGGCCGCACCGGCCATCTGAACGAAGGAGAACATGGCGGCGCTCCAAAGGCACCGCGACGAGATGCAAGGGCAGACGTGAGTGACGATGATCAAGCGAGGCCGCTGCCGGGACACCCCGAGGTACTGTCTGGGCGTCAAAGCTTGATAGTCTGATTGGGGCCTGGCTTGCGGACTTCATCAGGGCCAGCGGTCACACGCACCGCGCACACAGGCCAGACACATGACCGCACCCCGCTACGATCGAAATCAGCTCAAATCAACTCTTGCACAAACGGAGCCGTCCACACATGACAGCACCCGTCAAACATTGTACTTGCCTCGGCCCGGGCCTCCGAGTTTACTCCAATCCGTTTTTTGCCGATGCGATTGCTGCACGACCGCGACGCCGGCTCTTTCCAACGGAGAATGATCGATGTCATCGTCGGTACTTCAGCGGCTCGCGCAATCGCTGAATGGACGGAGTTCCGGCAAGGCCAAGGACAGCGATTTACTTTTCAGCCAGATCGAGGAATCCTCGGTTCCTAGCCTGAATTTCTATTTCATGCTGGCCATGGCGACGGCGATCGCGTCCTTCGGGCTGCTCAGCAACAGCGCGCCGGCAATCATCGGCGCGATGATCGTGGCGCCACTCATGTCGCCGATCATCGGGTTTTCGTTTGGCTCGATCATGGGCAAGGACAGACTGACGGTCCAGTCCGCGACCTCGATTGTCACCGGTGTCGGATTCGTGATCGGTATTGCGTTCGTCTGCACAAACCTGATCGGTCTGCGGGTCGTCGGTTCCGAAATTCTTGCGCGCACTGCACCTTCTACCCTCGACCTGCTGGTTGCTTTGTGCTCGGGGGCGGCAGCAGCCTTCGCACATGCGCGGATCGGGATCGCAAATTCGATTGCGGGCGTCGCGATCGCCGTCGCTCTGGTGCCTCCCCTATCGGTGGTCGGGATCGGCCTTGCCCTTGGCGAAGACGCGGTTTCCGCTCAGGCGATTGCCCTATCGGACATTCATCATCAGGGTGACGGCTACACGATGGCCGGCGGCGCTTTTCTGCTTTTCATCACGAACTTTCTCGGCATCGTCGCCGCGGCCATGCTGGTCTTTGGATTGCAAGGATACGGGCACTGGCGCAAACCGTTCATCGTGTCCTCGGTCCTTCTGATGTCGTCCTTCTTCGTCGTCGACCGTCTAGACCGACGGCTCGAGATCATCTTCGTCGAAGACACGGTGAAACGTCTCTATGTCGAAGCAGTGAAAGCGAAAACAGGCCTTGTTTCCGACAACCACTTCATCCTTCAGGTCCGGGGCGAGCGCGACAACGGGCTGCTCGGCGTGTCAGTTGTCATGCTGGGCGTACGCGAAAGCCTCGACGATCTCGACAGTTCGGCGGAAACATTCCGAGGTTTGCTGTCAGAACAGCTGGGAGAACCAGTCTCCCTGCGGCTGAAGATAATCCCGATCGACATCATCGATCACGAGGCGATGGCGTCCAAAAAGTAAGTTACAGTGTGCGATGCAGGCCTTGTAAGACAAACTTAGCTGTCTGACGTCGGCACCTGCCGGACAGAATCAGGGGGTTGAGCAACGGAGGACAAATGTCAGCTCCCTTGATGAACGGAGATAGCCTCGAAACGCTTGTAAGAAAGGCAACCGTCCATAGAGACAAAAGGTGCGTTCCGACATGCCGTGCTGACGGCACGGGCCAAGGCACTTTTCCTCTATTAAATTCTTGGCCAGGGTGCCGATGATCATCTCGAACTAGAAACTCGTTCGCTTCGTTGTCCGTCCACACGTTGATACGGGCTCTGATCGACCCAAGCTGCGTAACCGCCATATGCCCGTCATGGTGCGTCAGAAGGCGATTTCAAGTTGCACACATAGTGGTATTGTCAGAGGAATCGTGATTGGCCGCCCGTTACTGCCCTCT
Organism: Albidovulum litorale; assembly: GCF_025751495.1. GTDB lineage: Bacteria > Pseudomonadota > Alphaproteobacteria > Rhodobacterales > Rhodobacteraceae > Albidovulum > Albidovulum litorale. The sequence continues at coordinate 14,238 of NZ_JAOWKZ010000006.1, forward strand.
CCCTTGGAGAGAAGGCGCAAAAAACTGATCTGTAGGGCAAGAGATCTTGCAGAGCGCAGACGAGACCAACAACCGAACAGTTGCCAGCCTAACAGATCAAGTTCTTCTGACAACACCCTGTTTCAGGTTAGGCGGCGGCGGCCTGGTGCTGCCGAACCAGAGCCTGAATTTTGCTCGCCCGGCTCTCTAAGAATAAACCTGACGATGAACAAAATCGTTTACGGGCAGGCAGCCTGGTAGGTCTGCCCGGTTTGTGAGTTCCGGTAGGTGCAGAGCCGAGATGTCGTTTGGTTCGCTCCGACCTGCGCCCCGACAGCGGCTCCGACCAGCGTCGCGGCGGTTCTCCCTTTGCCGCTTCCAAGCTGGTTACCGACCGCCGCGCCAACGAGCGCACCTGATGCAGCGTTTACACCTTGATTGTCCGTACATCCCGCAAGCATACCGAAAAATGCCGCTGCCATAAGTGCCGTTCCTGCCACTCTGATCATTCTCCACTCCTTCCGTTGTAACCCAAATTCGAACAGCCTCGTTGGCTTCGAAGAACCCAAATTTCTCGTAGTTAAGAATTTCAAGTGAACATGGTTATCGCTACTATTTCAACATTCTTGTGGCTATGTTGCACAAAACGTCTGATGGCCGAGGTTCCCCTATCCCTGGACGGACTTATCTCACGGCTTCCGTGACAGGTATGCCAGAGCGGTGTAGCCGTTCAGTACGGCGATGCGGACCTGGAGTTCGGCGACTTGGCGATCGAAGTCCCGCGCCATGAGGCGCTGCCCCATCAGCTTCACACAATGCATCTTCGTTTAAACGCGACTTCGCGGTGGTATCCGCTCCATCGTCGCCACAGAGCCCGGCCTAGGTATTTCGACGCTCTCAGGGCCTCGTTTCGCGCCACGGCTCCGGCGGTGATCGTCTTCCAGGGCTTCGCGTTCTTGCGGGGTGGGATGACGGCATGGGCGCCGCGTTCGGCGATCGCATCATGGCACTTGCGGGTGTCGTCGGCGCCGTCGGCGGTCACCGAACCGATCTCTTCGTCCAGTGGGATCTGGCTGAGCAGATCGGGCAGGACAGGTGCGTCGCCGATGTGGCTCCCAGTGATCTCGACAGCCCGGACCTCCAGCGTCTCCTCATCGATCCCGAGATGGATCTTACGCCAGACGCGCCGTTTGGAGCCGCCGTGCTTGCGCGCATTCCACTCGCCTTCGCACTCGACCTTTATGCCCGTGCTGTCGATAAGCAGGTGCAACGGTCCCTTGGAGCCGCGATCGGGGATGTTCACGGCCAGCGTCTTCTGGTGGCGGCACAGCGTGCTAAAGTCGGGCACTGCCCAGTCGAGACCGACCAGGCGTGGCAGACTCTCCACGAACCCGGTCGTCTGCCGGAGAGCCATGCCGAAGAGAACCTTCATCGTAAGGCACCTCTGGATGGCGGCATCGCTGTAGGTCCGCTGGCGGCCACGCCTGCCTGTCGGCGCGGCATCCCAGTTCATCGCGGGGTCGAACCAGATCGTCAGCGAGCCCCGGCGCTTGAGCGCTTCATTGTAGGCTGGCCAGTTACTGGTCTTGTAGGACGGGGGGTTCGGTCTGCTCATGCAGTACAGCTACCACGCTGGATTCACAAGATGAATCCCTCACGCGATTTGTGCAACATGTGTAACCGCCCCATGCGCAAGAGGGGTTTTGAAGCTGTCTTGGCGCGTCATCGGGTGCTTACATGTGTCCGGCCTCAGATGCGGCCAATTCCATGCCGCGGGCCCGTATGGTGTTCGCCGGTCGGGTCCAGATCAAAGCCGCGGGCTCGATGGCACTCTGTTGCACACTGGTTCTCCCGATCCCGTCTCACGACTATTGCGCCAAACTGCTCCTTGCCCTCTTCCGCTCCGACGTCCTCGCGACCGACGACCGACTTATGCTGCCGCGGTCGGAGATTGGTAGACGCCACCGCGAGCCATCAGCGCCCAGACGATCCGCGCCATCTTGTTTGCCAACGCCAAGCGAACCAGCATCGGCGGCTTGCGCGTCAGCATCCCACCGAGCCAAGTGCCCGGGCGGGCCGCGGCATGGACGTGCCGCTTGACGATGATGCTGTTCGCCCCAATGATCAGCAGCCGCCTAAGGGAGCACTCGCCCATCCTTGTCGTGGCGCCGAGGCGCTGCTTGCCTCCTGTCGAATGCTGCCTCGGTGTGAGGCCGAGCCATGCCGCAAGGCGCCGCGCCACCTCATTCTCTTTGGCCCGTCGGGTGATCTCGGCATCGAGCGCGTCGATCTCCGTCTCGAGGTGCCTGAGCGCCGATACCAACACGTGCAGGGTCGCGACAGCATCGGCTGGAAGGCCACTCTCCGGGTCCTCGACGATGGCAATCAGGCGCGCTGCGTTCGCGGCGCCTTGCGGCACGATCTGGCCGAACTCCCCCAGATGGCCGCGCAGTGCATTGATTGCCTGCGTCCGCTGCCGGATCAGCAACTCGCGAATGCGGAAGACCATCGCGGCTCCTTGGGTCTCTTCGCTCTTCACGAGCACGAAGCGCATCGTCGGGCGCGTGGCCGTCTCGCAGATCGCTTCGGCATCGGCCGCATCATTCTTTTGTCGCTTCACGAACGGCTTCACGTAGGCGGGCGGGATGAGCCGCACTTCATGGCCCAGCTTCCCGATCGAAGTGGGCGCCGCCGCAGGCTTCCATCGCCACTACGCAAGGCCGCAACTGCCCGAAGAAAGACAAAACCTGATCCCGCCTCAACTTCTTTCGAAGAAACGCCCGTCCTGAGGTGTCAGAGCCATGCGCCTGAAACACATTCTTCGCCAGGTCGAGCCCGACCGTGATAATCTCCGAAATGACCGTCCTCCTGTATGGATCTTCGCAGACCCACCTTGGCACACCGATGCCGTCGGGGGGACGTTACATCATCAGAGCCCATCACATCACAGCACCAGCGCTGGTGCTCATCCACCATACTCCTCGACCAACAGAGGCTGCATCGAATAGCTGACAGAAACCGGAGCCTGTCCGTCGACATAGCCAACCTTCTGAACCGAACTCTGAGCCACCATGGTTCCGGTGATCCATACGGGGGTGAAGAGTCCGTTGACCTCGACCCCCTCGGGATAAACCACATGGACGATCTGGTTGGCGGGCGGCGGCGGGGTGTGGACGCAGGCGCCGACGGTCGGCACGAGAAGGAACTCGATGGCCTTGCGGTCCTTGAATTCGAGCGGCAGCACATATCCAGGCAGGCGTACGCTCGTGCCGACGAGCTCCTCGTTCACCCCGGTGGCCGCCGCTTCGCGTTTTTCCATGATCGACAGGCGCGCGGCGAACAAACCGTCAACATCGAGGCCGTCCTCGGCCATTTGCTTGCGCAAAGCTTGCGCCTCGGTGCTGGCTTCGGCGTCATCGCTCCGCTCGGCCAGGGCCTCGAACCGCAGGATCTGGCGCAGCGTGTCCATCTGATCGTCGGTGAGGGTCTCAAACGGATTCTCGATCACAACGGCCGGAGGTGCGAGCGTATCCCACGAGATTTCCCGAGGGTCAGCCGCTTGTCCGAGACCCGGAAGAACGGCAAGCGAGAGTATCAAGACGAGACGAGCGAACATGGTCATGGAGAATTCCCCTGAGTTTATCATAGCCTGACCGACAGCCCGTCGGCCAGCGTCATGCGATAGACCCGGACTGCCGGGACAAGCGAAGCAAGAAGCCCTGCGCAGAAGATGACGAAAAGAGTGCCCGGTTCGCGCGCCCCGAAGACATCAAAGCCCAATCGCAAACCGAAACGGGCGGACAGGATCGGGTCGGTCACGAACGTGGCCACCGTGAGCAGAACAAGGCCAAGGATCAGCCCCGCGGCTGTGAGAATGGCGGCTTCGGTCACAATCAGGCCGAAGATGCGTGCCGGTGTCGCGCCGACAGACCTCAGGATCGCAAATTCGCGGCGGCGAGTGTCGAGGGTCGCAGAGAGCATGACCACCATACTGATCATCCCGGCCAAAGCCACGGCCCAAGCCATCAGTCGCATCGCGCTCTCCGCTGTTCCGGTAATCCCCCAGAGCTCGGCCAGAGCGACCGCCGGGAGGACTGCGCTCAACGCGTCGGAGGGGCGTTCGTTGACGGCCCGCTGGAGACCGAGGACATTCGTCCGATCGATCAGCCCAACGTAGACGGCATTGATCCGGTCCGGTTCGTGACCATGTCCGACCTCCGTGCCTTCGTATTCGCCATGATCTTCGTGGTCTTCATGCGCGTCATGGTCGTCGTGCGCGTCATCCTCACCATGACCGTTGGCGGGCGTGGCGGCCGGGTCGAGGGGGTCGGCCAGTGGCGTCTCTTCCTGCGCATGGATGGTGTCGAACCCTTCCAGCGCAACAAAGACCATCCGGTCGACGGCGGTGCCGGTCGGCGCGAGCACGCCCGAGATGGTGAAGGGCGCGTCGTCGTGCAGGTCGAACGAGACCTCGCCGGAGCCATGGGCGTTGACGATCACTGTCCCCGGGGCATAGCCGAACCGCGCCGCGATCTCGGCCCCGACCACGGCCGCATCCGCACCATCCCCAGTGAAGAACGTGCCAGCCGCCAATGAGAGTGGCTGACCGCCGGAGTGCCGAAAATGCTCGAAATACGATGCATCCGTCCCGATCACCGGATACCCGCGATGATTGTCGCCCATCTGGATCGGGACCGCCCACGCCACCTCGGGCCGACCCTCCATCCACTCGAAGCTGTCCCATGTCATGCCTGTCCCGGTGCCGCCGACGCCGAAAACAGTGGCCATCAGGATCTGCACCGAATTGCCACGCGGCGCCACGATCAGGTCGATCCCCGACGCGGAGTTGGCGAAACTGTCGCGCGCGCCGTCCCTCAGCCGCTCGACCCCGAGGATCAACGCGACGCTGAGGCCGATGGCCAGAACAGTCAGGCCGGCGACGAACCGGCGGTTCCACAGGCTGCGCAAGCTGAACCCCAGCATCAGGCGGCGCTCCGGTTCAGTTCGAGGAAGTCGACACTGCGGTCAAAATGACGCTCCAGGCTGCGATCATGACTGACGAACAGCAGCGCGCTGCCCGCTTCGGCGCATTCCCGCGTCAGCAGGTCGACAAAGGCCGCCTTGGCCGCCTCATCCAGCGCCGAGGTCGGCTCGTCCGCCAGGATCAGGTCCGGCTTGCCGATTAACGCACGCGCAGCGGCAACCCGTTGTTGTTGCCCGACACTGAGCTGATTGGCCGGCTTGGATGCCAGCGACGGATCGGACAGACCCAATTCCTCAAGCAGACGTCGGGCTGTTGCCACAGGATCGTCACCCGCGCGCGTGCGGCGGCGCTGCGAGAACGTGCAGGGCAGAAGGACGTTCTCAAGCGCGCTCAGCCACGGAATGAGATTGAACACCTGAAAGATCATGCCGATGTGATCGACCCGGAACCGATCCCGCGCACCACCCCGCACGGCGCCGAGATCCTTGTCCGCGACCAGGATTGCCCCCGTAGAAACATCCACCACGCCTGCGATAGCCGATAGGAGCGTAGATTTCCCGCTGCCGCTGGGGCCAAACAAGAAAATCCGCTCACCCTGAGCAAGCGACAGGTTTGGTATACGCAGCGTCACATTTTGTGCGCCTGGCCAATTAAAAGTCAGGTTTTGGACGTGCAATGCCCTCATTCGATACACTCAATCTGGCTACCTTGACACAGCCTGGATGGCCTGATCTGACTGGTCCGACTTGATTGTTAGTGCATGACTGGCCTCGGGTCCATCTGGACTATGGTTTCAGGAGCCGGTGGCCGATAGCCGAGAGCGCTGTGGGGCCGCTTAGTGTTGTAGTGTTTCCGCCAGCCTTCGATGATGATCTGAGCCTCCCTCAGCGAGTAGAAGAGCTCTCGGTTCAGCAGTTCATCGCGGAACCTGGCATTGAAGCTCTCCACATAGCCGTTCTCACAAGGGCTGCCCGGTTCGATGAAGGCCGTCCTGGCTCCCACGGCTTCGATCCATGCCCGGACGTCTTTGGCAACGAACTCGGGGCCATTGTCGCTGCGCACAAATGTCGGCGGCCCTCTCAGGATGAAGAGATCGGTGAGAGCGTCGATCACGTCGGTCGAGTTCAGCTTCCGCTTCACTGTGATTGACAGGCATTCCCGGCTGAATTCATCGAGGATGTTCAAGGTACGGAACGCCTTGCCGTCGTCAGTGCGGCAATGCACGAAGTCGTAGCTCCAGACATGGTTGCGGTGCTCAGGCCTCAGGCGGATGCATGATCCGTCATTCAGCCAGAGACGGCTCTTCTTTGGTTGCTTGCGTGGCACCTTCAGCCCCTCCCGTTTCCATAGCCGCTCAACACGGCCGACGCTGACCTGCCAGCCCGCATCTCTCAGCAGAACGGCGACGCGGCGGTAACCGTAGCTGCCGTATTGCCGGGCCAGTTCAATCATGTCTGCGACAAGCCGGTCTTCGTCTTCCCGGCCTCGGGGAGAGTACCTTTGCGTCGATCGATGCTGCCCCAGCACCCGGCAGATCCTGCGTTCCGAAACCTTCATCCTACTTCGGATCAGGTCGATGCAGGCACGCCGGCGGGCGGGGCTCAGAAGTTTCCCCGGGCTGCTTCCTTAAGGATTAGTTTGTCCAGGGTCAGGTCCGACACGGCTTTCCGAAGCCGTTCATTCTCTTTCTGGAGCCGTTTGAGTTCCTTAAGTTGGTCGGTTCCCATACCGCCATACTGCTTGCGCCATCGGTAATAGGTCTGCTCGGTAATGCGCACTTCGCGGATCGCATCCACGCGCTGCATACCCTGGCCGACAAGCACATCAACCTGCCGTAACTTCTGCACTATCTCCTCGGGCTTGTGCCGCTTGTTTGCCATTCTCTGTCCTCCGTTCCCTATACATAACGGTGGACCTAGTCAGATGAGGCATTCCAGCTCGAATCCGGTCCGTATATGAGGCCCGGTAGTAAGTCCCAGCCGTTTTCCTCGCACACATCTACTGCCCCGCCCAAGGCTGTTCCTCTGAGTGCTTTGATTTCATCACCCCGAAAGATACGCATGTTGTCCAGCGTGGTTTCGCCCATGCCTTCGGTGAGGTATGTGTTTGTTTCATGGAAAAAACCGACACAGCAGACTCGTAGTTTTCCGCTTTTTTTCGTTGACGCGAGTGAAGGTGACGATATTGCGGCAATACCGGTAAAAGCTGCCAGTGTATTGAATGTTCTACGCTTCATGATCCCTACCCTTTTTCCAGATGATGTATTAGCCCGGATTTCCCAAGTGATCTGCGGTTTGGGCTCGGGCCTTCGTCGGATTTCGGTTATACTGCAATGAGTTGGGCGGCATGAGGGCGGACTGTCATGGCTCACCCATCGGGTGCGGGTTCTCGGGACGATCTGAAGCTGGATTTCGACCGTCGTGTGCGTCTGGAGTTCCGGGGATCGCAGCTCAGTTCGGACGGCGGTCTGCTAATCGTGCGGGAACTGGACGACGCCCTCGGCCTCTCCGATCTGGCAAGCGTGGCGCTGGATGACAGCCGGACAGGCGCAAATCGAGTTCATCAGATGGCCGGGCTGTTCCGGCAAGCCGTGTATGGACGCCTCGCCGGATATCAGGACGTCAACGACGCTGAGCGGCTGGCCCATGACCCAGTGATGCGGCAGGTTGTTGGCCACCGTGCCGTACACGGTCAGGCCGCATCCACGTCGCAGATGAGCCGGTTCGAGACCGAAGGGCTTGCCACGGCTGCGAACCGCGCTGCTCTCGCCGATCTCAGCGGCCAGTGGATCGACCGCTTTCTCGACCGAGTGGGCCAGAAGTACATCGTGCTCGACATGGACAGCTCCGTAAGCCCGACCCACGGCGAGCAGGAGGGCACCGCATGGAATGGCCATTTCGGCTGCGCCTGCTACCACCCGCTCTTCCTGTTCAACCAGTTCGGGATGCTGGAACGCTGCGCCTTGCGCCCCGGCAACGTCCACAGTGCCGACGACTGGAAGGCTGTGCTGGAGCCGGTGATGCGGCGCTACGCCGACCGCGACATGCAGAAGTTCTTCCGTGCCGACGCCGCCTTTGCCCTGCCTGACCTCTACAAGACGCTGGAGGCGGCGGGCTACTTCTACGCCATCCGGCTGCCCGCCAACGCCGTTCTTCAGGAGCGTATCGCGCACCGGCTGAAGCGCCCGGTCGGTCGCCCGCCCAAGCATGGCCGCCGCTTGTACGAGGACTTCGAGTATCAGGCCAAGAGCTGGGACAAGCCGCGCCGGGTGGTCGCGAAGATCGAGTGGCATCCGGGTGAGTTGTTCCCGCGCGTCGGCTTCGTCGTAACCAACCTGCCGATGGAACCCGAGTGGGTGAGCGGGTTCTACAATCGCCGGGGCACCGCCGAACAGCACATCCGCGAGGGCAAGTACGCCATCCGGTGGACGCGGCTGTCCTGCCGCCGCTTCCGGGACAACGAGGTACGCCTAAAGCTCCACGCGCTGGCCTACAACCTGGCCGTCTTTCTCAGCCAAGTCGGTCTGCCCGAGCCCATGGCCGACTGGTCGCTGACCAGCCTGCAGCTCAAGCTGATCAAGATCGGGGCGCGCGTCGTGCGGCACGCCCGCGCCATCACCTTCCAGATGGCCGAGGTCGCTGTGACCGGGCCCATGGTCCGCGCCGTTATAGCCGCGATCCAACGGCTACGGGCGCCTCCGGCGGCGACATGATGTCAGCATCGCCCCTCGCGACCGAAGGAACAAGGCTCGGCCAGTGCGTCCTGGGCCGGCCATCCACGGGCATCTGGAGCCTCGCGACAGCGGATGGAGGCTCCAAGCGTGCCCATCGCGCAGTCCGAGGGGCACGCGAAGGCCGCCTCGGGTCCAAGAACCTTGTCAGAAGGCGCTCCAGACGGCAGCATGAGGCCAAACGAGGATCACTTGGGAAAGACCAGGTAAGAACTAAGCGGATAGACCAATGAAGAAGCAAAGACATCTACTGGCCGGGACCCTCTTGATGAGTATCATCTGTTCCGTTCCGGCCTTGGCACAAGATTATGATCTGGTAATCAACAATGGCCGGGTCATGGACCCGGAAACCCTGTATGACGACATCGCCAATGTCGGTATCAAGGATGGCCGGATTGTTGCGATCACCAAGGACGCGCTTACCGGTGCTGAGACGGTGGATGCGACCGGGCATATCGTGGCGCCGGGCTTCATCGACACCCATTTCCTTTGGCAGACGCCCATTGGCTACCGGGTCGGCTTGCGCGACGGCTTGACCAGCAGCATGGATGTCGAGATGGGTTGTGCGGGATCCTATGTCGCCGCCTGGTACGAGGCGCGTGCCGGTGTGACCCAGGCCAACTATGGCTGCGCGGTCAGCCACGAATTGGCCCGAGCTATGGTACTCGACGGGTCAACGGGCGATTTCCTGATAGACGGTCCCATTGCCGGGCTGGAAACCCGGAAGAAATCGGGCTGGAGCGTGACGCGCCCGACCCTGGAACAGGGCAACGCGATTCTCGAAGAGATTGACAAGGGTCTGCAGGCGGGCGCGCCGGGCATCGGCAGCACCGTGGGCTATATGAGGGAGGGCGTCTCTTCCCGCGAGATGTTCGAGGTGCAGAAGGTCGGGGCACGCTATGGCCGCCTGACTGGCGCACATACACGCTATACGCTGGGCACCGACACGACCGAGGTGAACGGCGCGCAGGAAATCATCGCAAACGCAATCGCGCTCGGCGCGCCTGCGATCGTCCTGCACTTCAACAACCCCGGCTGGCGCGTGACACACGAATTGATTTCTAGACTGCAGGAAAGGGGCCACAACATCTGGGGTGAAGTCTATCCCTACGCTGCCGGGTCCACCACGTTGAATGCCTCGTTCCTGCAGCCGGAGAGCTGGGTCGAGCAGTTGGGCAACCGCTACGAAGATACCGTGCAGGACCCGGTCACGAATGAGTACTACACCCTGGAGACATTCGAGGCCGACACCGCTTCCAATCCGACCAAGCCGATCGTCGTGTTCAAGATGCCCGCCGACGATCCGCCAAAATGGCTGACGCTGAAGGGTGTCACCGTGGCCAGCGACGCGGCTCCGGTCGAACCTCTTTTCGGCCCGTGGGATATTCCGCTGGACCAGCTCGGCAACGCCCACCCACGCTCGGCTGGCACTCGAGGCGCGACGATCCGGCTCGGTCGGGAACACAACATCCCGATGATGCAGCTGATGTCGATCCTCAGCTACAACGCAGCCAAGCACCTGGGGGATACGGGCCTGAAGGCGATGCAGGTACGCGGCCGCATCCAGACCGGGATGGTCGCCGATATCGTGGTGTTCGATCCTGAACGCTTCACGGACAATTCGACCTACGAAAAGGGTGCCGTCCCTTCAACGGGCATGAAAGCCGTGATCGTCAGCGGTCAGGTCACGTTGCGTGACGACAAGGTGCTTCCTGTTTTCGCCGGTCAGCCGATCCGGTTTGACCCCGAAGACAAGCCGCGCTTCGTGCCAGTCTCGGTGGAAGCGTGGAATGCCGAATTCTCGACCGGCATGCCCAGTGACTTCACGGGCGCCTTCCCGGCGAATGGCGGCAATTGATCGCGCCGCATCCAAGCAAGGAGACGGGATCATGCAGTTTTTGATCTCCGTCTCCTGGCTGCCATTTGCCCAGATCTTCAGCGCGGGCTGTCGGTTCCGCGTTGTCAATACCGAACGGGACAGTCCCGAAACCCATCTCACAGAATAGCGATTCAGACGAGATTTGCAGAGCGCGTTTGCGATCGTGACGAGCTTGCGTGCGACGGCTGTGACGACAACCTTGTGTGGCTTTCCCGCGGCTCGCAGGCGGTCAGCGAAAGTTTTCAGGATCGGGTTGTGATGGCTGGCGACGAGGGCCGCCTGGAACATGACGTGTCGCAGCTGGCGCCGTCCGCCCCCAATGGCGCGCTTGCCGCGCATGGCACCGCTGTCATGTGCGATTGGAGCCAAGCCCGCGAGCGCGGCGGCCTGTTCACCCGAGAGTTGGCCGAGCTCGGGCATCTCGGCGATCAGCATGGTGCTGGCGACGGGACCGATCCCGGGAACGGAACGCAGGATACCGGATTAGTTTAAGTTGTTTTTGTAGATTATTCCGTCTTTCATGATCAAGTCGAAGTTGGCCTCCGCGTCGCCGACGAGATCGAGGTTTTCTAGCGGATTGCCGTTGACGAGAATCAAGTCAGCCAATGCGCCCGCCTTCACTACCCCTAGCTCCCCCGGATAGGGGTCGCGTGGACCGGAAAGCTTTAATAACTGGGCATTGTCGTGTGTTGCCATTTTCAGCACTTCAAAGGGCGTGAACCAGCGCTTCATCTTGGCCAATAACTTGCCTTGTTTTGCCGCAAGTCCTGCATCGAAAAGCACGTCTGTACCCCAGGCGATTTTTGCGCCGTGTTTCTTGGCATATCCGTAAACGATGTCTGTGCCCGCAGTCACAGTTACAAATTTTGCTCTATTGGGCGAGCCCTCAGGAAAGGGAATGGCATCCTCATCATCGAGAATGGGTTGCATGCTGAGCCATGCACCTTTTTCAACCAAGAGTTTGATTACATCTTCACCCAACAGGTGTCCATGCTCAATGCTCTTCACACCTGCTTCCAAGGCCTGTTTGACGGCCGTGTCCGTAAAGGCATGTACCGCGATGTAGGTATTCCAAGTGTTGGCGACCTCCACGAGGGCGCTCATTTCAGCAAATGTGTATTGGGTTACATCTAATGGGTCGAAGTCTGATGACACCCCGCCGCCGGCCATCACTTTGAGCTGGGACGCGCCCTGGCGCAAGATTTCTCGCGACCGCTTAATTACCTCGGGCACCCCGTCCGCTATTATCCCAACACCTGCTTGCTGAAGATAATCCAGAGGTTGCCCAGGATTCTCGGGCACAGCCAAAGGTGCACGATAGTCCCCATGACCCGAAGTCTGGGATATCACCGCCCCAGAAGGGTAGATGCGTGGTCCGTTTATAAGCCCTTCATCAGTCGCCTTCTTGATTGAAAAGACATTTCCACCAATATCGCGAACAGTGGTAAACCCTCTCATTAAGGCGCCCTCGTTCGCTATAGCCCCTTTAAAACTCATGTAGGCCAGATCATTTGTCATCAACTCAGCCACAGAAAGCGTCGCAAACAACGAGTGCCAATGGGCGTCGATCAGCCCTGGCATCAGCGTGCGGCCGCCTCCGTCGATGACCGTGCCACCCGCGATCGCCAACGGTTCGGTCGACACTGCGGTAATCAGGTTATCCGTGACCACGACATTGGCGTTCATGATCAGGGTTTCGTTGACGCCGTCAAAGACGTTCACATTCGTGAACAGGATCGGCCCGGAGGCGTCCTGAGCTGCCACCGGCAGGGCGACGCTCATGGCGACGGCAAGCGCCGCAGTCGAGGTCTTTGGGTTTAGTTTTCGCATTGGACGTCCCCCGTTGTCGATGCAGTGAGTTCGGTAAAGAGTTCAATCTGGCTGTGCAGGATCGCCCCTCCACCGAACCCGTGGCTCTTACTCAGCCGGTTTGTCGAACACAGACCCGGAGAGGTCGAATTCATCGACCGCCCCGTCGCCCCGAATGAAGATCCGGTGGTTGAACCGCACGAAGTTGAGTTCGCCAGACGGATCTTCGAGCAATTCACCAAGGGCGCCCTCGTTCGGGCCTTCGGTGATGATGAAATAGCCCTCGGCCGTGTTGGCCACATTGGCAGGCGCGGGATCCGCTCCGCTGGTCAATGCGGAGAACTGCACAAACACATATTTGTCGCCCTCTTTGCGGATCTCGATGTTTTGGGAATTCCCCTTGAAGACGCCGACGAAGGGATCGAGCACAGCCGGATCAACGCCCGCGGCGACCGGAGAGTCGGCCTCGATGCCCGTGAAGGCTTTGACCATTTTGTCCGCAATTTTGCTGTAGGCTTCGACACCGCGATCGCTGTGGACCATGATCACCACGGCAAAGTCGTGTTCCGGGATCAGCTTTAGAAAAGACCGCGTGCCGGGCCAATTCCCCCCGTGGAAGGGGCTGGTGGCGCCGTCGTAGTCATGGACGAACCATGTCAGTCCGGTAAACTCGCCGACCGAAGCGTCGACTGCCGGAGCGTGGGCATAGTCCAGCGCTTCCATGGACAACAGCTGGTTCCCGGCGGCGTCCTTGCCGTCCAGCTGAAAGCGGGCGTATTTCAGCATGTCGGTAACCGTCGACCGGATTCCGCCGGAGGCTGCGGACTCTCTGATCAACGGAATGTAGTACGGCTTGAGATCACTGATGCTGCCTTCGCCGTAGATCGGCGGATGGCCCCATGCGTAATCTTTGGCCGGCGGGGTGGGGTCGTAGTTGAAGGATGACGACTCCATGCCGAGCGGGGTGAGCAGGTTCTCTTCGATCAGGTCCTCGATCGGCTTTCCGCCGACATGCGACACCACATGGGTCGCGAAGGTGATGCTGGTGTTGTTGTACATCCAGGTTTGACCGAACGGATAGATCTGCTCGACGTAAGCCGCCTGGAGCATGACCTTCTCGCTGATCGACCCGCCCGGAGGAACAGGAAGGAACCCATGGTCGCCATACCAGCCAGCGTGATGGTGGAACAGGTCAACGACCCGCGCTTTCGACGTTGCGTCGGGATCCGCGACCCTCCACCACGGTAGGAGGTCGACGACACGCGCGTTCAAATCCAGCTCGCCCCGTTCGGACAGCTGCAGGGCCACTGTCGACAGGAAGGTTTTGGTCACAGAGCCAATTTGAAATTGCGTATCAGGGGTAACGGGCTCTCCGGTGGTTACGTTCGTGACACCGAGGCCGGCGCCGTAGGAGTTGGGCCCATGGATGACCCCGACACCAAGTCCCGGGATCTTCAGTTCCTTGATCAGTTCAGAAGCTTCGGCGAGCACCGCATCAAAGGTCGCCTGGCCCTCTTCCTGCGTCATGACCCGCGGAGTCTGCTGCGCAAGCGCCGGCTGAATGGCGAGTGATGACGAAACCGTTAAGGTGCACAATAGTTTACCTAAGTTATTCACTGGGTTTTCCTTTGCCTTGGAGTTTTCACTGGATTTCTGCTGTTGGTGAAACGATGGTTGTTCCCAACGAGTTCTGTCTTCGCCGTGCAAGATTGCCCTAGCAGAGCCTGCAAGGCGAAGTTTCCCCGTTTACTGCTTCGCCATCTGCCCGACGTGGAAGTAGTCGAACAGCGACCGTGCGACCTCTGCAATGGCCCGATCCCTGTCCGCCTCGGATGTCTCGCTGCTCTTGGTGAACACGGCGACGGCAAACCGACGGCCGTCGGGGAGCGTGATATAGCCGACGTCATTGGCCACTCCCCCTATGGTTCCGGTCTTGTGCGCCACGGGCGTTCCCCTCGGCAGCAGCCCCTTGAGCCGGGCAGCGCCGGTGCGCGTGCGCGACATGACATCGAGCAGGAAGTCGCGGCTCTCTGCGCTTGTCGCCGTGCCGCTGTCGATGGCAAGCAGGAGTTGCAGCATCGCAAGGGGCGTTGCGTGGTCGCGGGGATCCGCCTCGAAGTCCAGATTGCGGTCACCCATGATCGTCATGAGTTCCGGTCGGGTCACAAAGGCCTCCATGGCGACTTTCATCGTGGCCGGTCCCGGCAGGCCATAGAATTCCCCGATGATCTCGCCAGTCGTCCGATCGACCCTGAAATCGGTGATCCCGAGCCTGCGCAGATATTCGGTCACTGCCGCCGGTCCGCCCGCCAGACCCATCGAGATGTCGGTCGCCGTGTTGTCGCTCTCCGTGATCATGATCTCGATCAGGTTCGCCACCGAAAGCTGAAGCCCAGGGTGCACGAATGTGTCGCTCAGCGCAGCATCCCCGATCATCATCATGTCGGGTGTGACCTCGACCATCTGGTCGAGGCTGAGTTCGCCTTTGTCGACGCGATCCAATACCGCAGCGGCAATCGCAACCTTGTAGGTGCTGGCCATGGCAAAGGTTTCATCGCCATTGAACGCGATAACCTCGTCGCTGCCGATTTCCTGCGCCGCAAAGCCGATGCGCCCCGCAAGCTTCGTCGCGACCCGCTCGATCGCGGCTCCAACGGACTGTCCGTCCGCTGTCTGGCCGTATGCCGGGCCGAAGCTGGCCGCCGCGGAAACCGCAAGGGCCATGATGGTGTTTCGAAATTTCATTTTCGTTCTCCCTATTCTGTGAGATGGGTTTCGGGACTGTCCCGTTCGGTATTGACAACGCGGAACCGACAGCCCGCGCTGAAGATCTGGGCAAATGGCAGCCAGGAGACGGAGATCAAAAACTGCATGATCCCGTCTCCTTGCTTGGATGCGGCGCGATCAATTGCCGCCATTCGCCGGGAAGGCGCCCGTGAAGTCACTGGGCATGCCGGTCGAGAATTCGGCATTCCACGCTTCCACCGAGACTGGCACGAAGCGCGGCTTGTCTTCGGGGTCAAACCGGATCGGCTGACCGGCGAAAACAGGAAGCACCTTGTCGTCACGCAACGTGACCTGACCGTTAACGATCACGGCTTTCATGCCCGTTGAAGGGACGGCACCCTTGTCGTAGGTCGAATTGTCCGTGAAGCGTTCGGGGTCAAAGACCACGATATCGGCAACCATCCCGGTCTGGATGCGGCCGCGTTCCTGCATCGCCTTCAGGCCCGTATCGCCCAGATGCTTGGCCGCGTTGTAGCTGAGGATCGAGATCAGCTGCATCATCGGGATGTTGTGTTCCCGACCGAGGCGGATCGTAATACCCCGGGTGCCAGCCGCGCGGGGATGGGTGTTGCCGAGCTGGTCCAGCGGGATATCCCACGGGCCGAAAAGAGGTTCGGGAGGAAGCGCGTCGCTGGCCACGGTAACGCCCTTCAGCGTCAGCCATTTCGGCGCATCTTCTTCGGGCATCTTGAATACGACGATCGGCTTGGTCGGATTGGCGGCCATGTCGGTCTTGAATGTCTCCAGGGTGTAGAAATCCCCCGTGACCGGATCCTGCACGGTATCCTCATAGCGGTTGCCCAATTGCTCGACCCAGCTCTCCGGCTGCAGGAACGACGCATTCAACGTGGTGGACCCGGCAGCATAGGGGTAGATTTCACCCCAGATGTTGTGGCCCTGTTCCTGAAGCCCAACAATCATTTGCTGGGCAAGCCGCCAGCCGGGGTTGTTGAAGTGAAGAACAATCGCCGGGGCACCCAGCGCCAGGGCATTGGCGATGAGTTCCTGCGCTCCGTTGTTCTCGGTCGTGTCGGTGCCAAGCGTATAGCGTGTATGTGCGCCAGTCGGGCGGCCATAGCGTGCGCCAACCTTCTGCACCTCGAACATCTCGCGGGAAGAGACGCCCTCCCTCATATAACCCACGGTGCTGCCAATGCCGGGTGCGCCCGCCTGCAGACCCTTGTCAATCTCTTCGAGAATCGCATTACCCTGTTCTAGGGTCGGGCGCGTCACGCTCCAGCCCGATTTCTTGCGGGTTTCCAAAGCAGCAATGGGACCGTTTATCAGAAAATCGCCCTCTGCCCCGTCGAGCACCACCGCGCGGGCCAATTCGTGGCTGACCGCGCAGCCATAGTTGGCCTGGGTCACACCGGCACGCGCCTCGTACCAGGCGGCGACATAGGATCCCGCACAGCCCGCCTCGAAATCCATGCCGCTGGTCAACCCGTCGCGCAAGCCGACCCGGTAGCCGATTGGCGTCTGCCAGTGAAAATGGGTGTCGATGAAGCCCGGCGCCACGATGTGGCCGGTGGCATCCACCGTCTCGGCACCCGTCAGCGCGTCCTTGGTGATCGCGGCAATCCGGCCATCCTTGATACCGACATTGGCGATGTCGTCATACAGGGTTTCCGGGTCCATGACCCGGCCGTTGTTGATCACCAGATCATAGTCTTGTGCCAAGGCCGGAACGGAGCACATGACACTTAGCAAGAAGGTCCCGGTCAGGATATGTTTTTGATTCTTCATTGGTGTCTCCATTTCAATCTTGGTTTCTATTGATGGCTTTAGCACTAGCCGGGCGATCGTCTTGAATGCGCCCTTGGCGAATTCTTCTTTCCTGGATGCGGCGCCGCCCGGCTTCGCCAACATCTCCCGTTCTCCGGGGTTAGGGCCGGGCCATTCCCACCTCATCCATCCGGCAACTCGACGGTTTCGGCGTTGAGGGTCCAGCCACTCAGCATGCGCGACTCCCCGTCGAGAACGAATATGGTCTCATCGCTTGGCTCGACGCGCAACAGCCCCGACACCCGAACCGGCAGATAAACGGATTCGACCTGTTGATCCACGCGCAGTCTGACTCTGACGAGTTGGTTTGGTGGTGGCGGCGGAAGGTGGCTGCACATTCCGACCTGCGGCACCAGATAGCCGAAACCGCTGCCATCCGCGTCTGGCGGTGCAGGGATGATATAGCCCGAGATCGAGACCTCGACGCCATCGAAGATGGGGTTGGTGGCCATGCGGGCGCTCTGCCGCTTCCTGGCGACGTCCCAGCGCTGCTCAAGCAGCGCTTCCACATCGTGACCATTCGCTTCAAGCACTTCCCGCGCGGCGGTGCGGCGGACCTCCAGGCGCGTGCGTGTCTCCTCATCAAGATCAGTGCCAGCGAGCTTTTCGTCCGACTGAACCAACAGTTTCAATTCGTTCAGCATGTCGACCCCCATGGCTGCGTAGGGGTCGTCAAAGGCCACCGCCAACGGATCCGCCAAGTCTGAGAACTCGATCGCCTCCGGTTCTGCAGTTGCTTGAGTGGCGGCCAATAAGGCCGCCACAAAGACAGAGATCAAGAATCGCACGCTGACTTCTTGTTGCCTGAATGCAATCACGATCAGTTTCCACCGTCCACGGGGAAAGCACCCGTGAAGTCACTGGGCATCCCGGTCGAGAATTCGGCATTCCATGCTTCCAGCGAGACCGGCACGAAGCGCGGCTTGTCTTCGGGCTCAAACCGGATCGGCTGACCGGCGAAGACAGGAAGCAGCACATCGTCACGCACGGTGACCTGACCGTTGACGATCACGGCTTTCATGCCCGTCGAAGGGGTGGCACCCTTATCGTAGGTCGAATTGTCCGTGAAGCGTTCGGGATCGAACACCACGATATCGGCAACCATCCCGGTCTGGATGCGGCCACGTTCCTGCATCGCCTTCAGGCCCGTATCGCCCAGATGCTTGGCCGCGTTGTAGCTGAGGATCGACATCAGTTGCATCATCGGGATGTTGTGTTCCCGACCGAGCCGGATCGTTGCGCCCCGGGATCCGGCGGTCCGGGGGTGTGTGCCGCCCAGCTGGTCCATCGGGAAATCCCACGGGGCGTCGTAGGGCTGGGCACCAACCCCATCGCTGGCCATGGTCACGCCCTTCAGCGTCAGCCACTTCGCCTGATCTTCTTCGGGCATCTTGAATACGACGACCGGCCTGGTCGGTTCGGATGCGATGGTCGCCTTGTAGGTCTCTAGGGTATAGTACTCATTCGTGACCGGATCCAGAATGGTTTCCTCATAGCGGTTGCCAAGATCGTCGACCCAGCTTTGAGGCTCCAGAAACTCCGCATTGATCGTGGTAGAGCCTGCAGCGTAAGGATAGATTTCACCCCAGATGTTGAAGCCCCTTTCCTGCAGCCCTGAAATCAATTCGTGTGTCACGCGCCAGCCGGGGTTGTTGAAGTGCAAGACGATCGCAGGCGCGCCGAGCGCGATTGCGTTTGCGATGAGTTCCTGCGCGCCGTTGACCTCGGTCGTGTCGTTGCCAAGCGTATAGCGTGTATGCGAGCCCGTCGGACGGCCATAGCGTGCGCCAACCTTCTGCACCTCGAACAACTCGCGGGAAGAGATGCCCGCTCTCATATAGCCCGTGGTGCTGCCAATGCCGGGTGCGCCGGCCTGCAGGCCCTTGTCAAGCTCTTCGAGAATCGCGTTGCCCTGTTCCAGAGTCGGGCGCGTCACGCTCCAGCCTGTTTTCGCCCGAGTTGTGTAAGCGGCTACGGGGCCGTTTATCAGGTACTCGGCGCCGTCCGAACCGTCGAGCACCATCGCCCGGGCGAACTCGTGGCTGACCGCGCAGCCATAGTTGGCCTGGGTCACACCGGCGCGCGCCTCGTACCAGGCGGCGACATAGGATCCCGCACAGCCCATCTCGAAATCCATGCTGCTGGTCAACCCGTCGCGCAACCCGAGGGAATAACCGATCGGCATCTGAAAGTGGAAATGCGTGTCGATGAAGCCCGGCGCCACGATATGGCCGGTCGCATCAATGGTCTCGGCACCCGTCAGCGGGTCCTTGCTGATCGCAACGATGCGCCCGTCCTTCACGCCGACATTGGCGATATCGTCGAACAGGGTTTCAGGGTCCATGACCCGGCCGTTGTTGATCACCAGATCATAGTCTTGTGCATAAACAGCGGTGGCGACCAGAGTGCTGAGCATGAGCGCACCTGGCAGAAATTTCTTACTTGGGCGCATTTCTTACTTCCCTTCTGAGTTACGTTTACAGCTATGTGGCTTCACGAAGCCTTCAAGGGTCTCAGGCCAGCGGCTAAAATCCGATGACCTTGTACCCGACCTGAAGGCTCCAGTCGGCAGGGCGGTGGGCGCCCGCTAGTATCTGCGGTTTGATGAAAATCTGGCTGTCGCCGCCAAACGCCTTTCCCATCGGAAAGCCGAAGGTGGTCGTCAGGCTGGCATATCCTTTATCCCTTTCCCAGTCGAAGATGAGGGCCGGATCAAAGGCAACGAACATTTTTTCGGTCGCAAGTTTGGGCACATAGTAGAAATCGAAGGTGGTCATGTTGATCTTGCTGCGGCCCGCATCTTCGTCGCCCAGACCGAAGGTCTGAACCAGCGACGGCGCGACGATGGAACCATCCTCGAGGAATTTGGCATAGAATCCGGATAGTTCCAGCACCGTCTGGCCGTTGCCAAGATCGGGCCGGTCAGCGCTATCGAACGAAAGCTTCGCCGTATAGGCGATCCCGCGCGTCGCATTCACGGCAAGGACATGAATAAATTTCACGTTAAGGTCGCCAAGCCCAAAACTGTCATCGACTGGGCCTGAGGCGTAGGGCAACGTGAAAGTCAGGGCCTTGTTGTTTCCTGGACCGAACGGCACCGTGAAACTGGCTTCTAAGAGGCCGTTGGAAAAACCTGATCCGAAATCCGAATACTTGTACTGAATGCCGGCGCTGGTCGCCAGAATGGTCGGGTTGGTGCCGTTGTTCACCTCGGGTTGGGACTGCGCCCAGGCCCCGGTAACCAAGATTGCCGAACACACAGTTGCGGGGATCGTCAATAGGTGTTTCATTCAGATTCTTCCTTTTTCACCGGGACAGCCTCAACCCATAACCAGGTTGCGGATTGCCCTATCCGGTAGCACGGCGAGGTCATCGGGCGCTTATCCACCGGCCAGCATTCTCGCAGCGTTACGCAGAAATCCCGGGGAATGATCGACTCCCGAGATTTCATCCGGGTTGGGCGCCAACCCGAAATACACGCCACAGAAATCGCGGGAGGGATCGACATAGATGCCCTGCCCCATGTTCCCGTGCTTGAACATGGCGCCGTCGTTGAAGACATGGTCCCACTGGGCCGAGTTGTAGTCAGGGACTTCGCCGAACCAGTCCGTGCCGTATTGCTCTTCGGTCGAGCCTTTGTAGGCCTCGGGATTGCCCATGGTCTGGATGCTTTTCAGCAACCTGTCCGAGATGATCTGCTCCTCCGACACCACATTCCAGCTGGGCGTGTAAATCATCGTGTAGCGCAACAAGTCTTCCGGCGTGGTGTTGTGCATTCCGGCGCACAAGGGCGTTCCATCCGGCGCAAGGGCGGTGATAAAGGCGTTCTTCGCCCCGATTTTTGACCAAACACGTTCGTTCCACGTGGTCTGCCACCGCTCTCCGGTAACAAATTGCGTCAGCAGCACCAGTGTCTGCGTATTTGCGCCAGAATACCGGAAATGCGAGCCTGCAGGCTCATCGGGCAGCGGTTGGGCGTTCTTCGACATTTCGCGGAAATCGCCCTTGTTCAGCTCGAAACCGGCCGTGAACCATTTGGCGATCCAGGAATCCGGATTCAGCAAGTTCTCGATGGTTTCCTCGATATCGAGGCCGGAGGACATGTTCATCACGTTGCGGACCGTGGCCTGCTCCCATGCCGACCCCCTGACCTCGGGCACATAGGTCGGGACGGGTGCATCCAGATCGATCTTGCCCTCATCGGCGAGCATCGCGACGAGCAGACCCACGGTTGGCTTGGATGCCGACATCCAGATATGAATATCCGTGGGGTTCATTCCCGGATAAACCTCGAAAACCACTTTGCCCTTGTGCGCCATCATCATCGCCTGAACCTGACGCTTGCCGACCAGGTATTCCTTCAGCGGCGGTGTGGGTGTGCCGTCAACGGACGTATAGGTCAGATCCAGGATCGACGAATCAATCGCGCGTTCGAGCTTCGAGAATTCCTTCGGGGGTGCGATATAAGAGCATTTGAAGAACTCAGGGATATTTAGGTTGTAGTAGATGGAGTCTTCGCTGCCGGACTGCCAATTGGGAAAACTGTAATTCCTGGTCGCCTTTTCGACGAATTCCAGAGACTGGGGCGTTTTCCATCTCGCCATCGGGCTGTCGACTTCAAGCGGCTCAAAACCTGATGCGCCGGCGCGGACTGGCCCGCTCGTCTGTGCAGAGGCAGGCTGGGATGCCAGCCCGAGCCCGGCTGCACTCGCCGCCGCTCCAACGGCAACGCCGCTTGCCATGAAGCTGCGCCGGGAAATACTCTTCAGAGCGTCGTCATCTTTGTCGTGGTCGATGCCCGCCAATTTAGTAACCATAGATGAATTCTCCAGCGAGTCCGTGTTTTCAGTCTGCAACGACATTACGGATCGCCCTGCCATTGGGTGCGTTCAATACCAGCTCGCCGTCACGCACCGAGAAGCCGCCGTTCACGATCACGGTTTGCACGCCCACGGTCGGTTGATTGGCGTTCTCGAAGGTGGCCAGGTCAGCCACCGTGGCGGGATCGAAGACGACGATGTCCGCGTCCATGCCCACCTGAATCCGGCCCTTGGTGCGCATCTGCGGCACGCTGTCTTCCAGCGTCTGTGCCGGCAGCAGCGACATCTTGCGGATCGCTTCGGAAAGCGACAGTATCCCGCGTTCGCGCACATAGGACCGCAGGACCTTGGTATACGCGCCTGTTGACCGCGGATGGCTGAACACATTGTCGGGAAGCGGCCATTCATCGCCATCGTATAGCAGAATGTTGCCGTTTTCATCGAAATAGGACCAGAGCACGGAATCCGAGGCGATCGCTGTCGCGGGATTGGTCACCGAAACGTCCAGCAGCGACAGGGCCGCGGGATCGGCCTCGTCCAGGAAATGCCAGACGATGAAGGTGCCGGGCTTGTTGGCCTGATAATCGGCAAGTTCATCCTCGGTCATCCGATCCGCGCCAAGCTGGAAGTTGTTGGCGGTCGAGTCCATCCGGTCGCGCCAGTTCGGGCCGCTGAACATGGCCGCGCCGACCACGGTGCTGGCTGCGCCGTAGGGATAGGCTTCGGTCGTGACGTTGATTCCCTGGGCCTGCGCCTTTTCCACCAGCGCCATCGTGGCTTCGATATCCGATAGCGAGGTCGAATTGATATGGCATAGATGCATGTGCGCGCCTGTTATGGCGGCGAGGCTGATCAGCTCCTGAATCGCCTCGAACGAGCTTTGTGGCTCGGTGTTGCTGGCATAGCGCACATGGGTATAGGTCGGGACATTGTATTTGTTGGCCAGTTCGGCCAGCGCGTAATACTCTTTGTGTCCAAAACCCGGCGCATAGCCGGCGTTGATGCCGATACCCAGCGCACCGTCCTTCAGGCCCTGTTCGAGCAGCGACATGATACGCTCGGATTGTTCCGCGCTGGCGATGTCCTGCTTCCAGTCGGTGCGGCCCTGCGCATCCGTGAAAAACGCCGCCGTGGCCAAGGGATCGGTATCGCTGAAGGTCGCAATCCGGCTGTGGGTCCAGCCTGCGGACGCGCCATAGTTCATCGGCAGCTTCTTCGTGGCCTGTTCCTCATACCAGTCGCCGACCGGCACAATGCCGGATTCAAGCTCCAGCGCCGTGGTAACGCCCTGGATGACCTGCATCCTGTAGTCGCCGATGTTCTGGCCATGGGAATGCAGGTCGATGAAGCCCGGCGACACGACATGGCCGGTGGCGTCGATCACCACATCACCCGCCAGCGGGAATTCGCTGATCGCCATGATTTTGTCGCCCTCGATGGCGACGTTGCGAATCGCATCAAGACCGGTTTCGGGGTCGATCACCCTCCCGCCGACTATGACGATGTCATTCGCCAGCACGGCCGTAGTCGACAACAGCAGAGCCACCATCGTGGCGGCCCCCGAGGTTCTTGTTCGTAGCATTTTCAAGCTCCCGCGATTGCATAGGTGATTAGCGCCGAGCGCTCGTAACCAGAATCTCTTCGTGTCTGGCCTGAAAGCTACACTGCCCGTGAGGTCAGGTCTTTGCATCTCATGCCCGCAGTGGCACAATTGTATAGCGTGTGGTTAAGCCCCTTAAAGATGAGAAAAAGCCCGGATGAGCAAGCCATCTGCCCCGAAATTTACCCGAGCAATGTTGGTTTTGTACCCGCTCGGCAAGGCATTCGCCTTGCGCGGCGGCGATATCGACGCTTTGCTTGCCCGCAACAGGATTCCGCTCGGCGCGCTGTCCGATCCTGCGATGCTGGTTGAGGCGACCGCCTGTTATGCTGCCATGGAGGACATGGCCGAAACTCTCGGCGACCCGTATTTTGGCGCAACGGTGGCGATCGAAGTCGCCCGGAAGGGGACGCCCGGGCTCCGGGAAGCGGCGAGCCACGCGGCTACCCTTGGAGATTTCCTCTCCCGGGTGATTGTGGAGGTTTCGAAGCAAGTTGATAATGTCAGGTATTCCTTAATCGTTTTACCCGACGTTGCAAGCTTGGAGATTCTGCGCACGATCAGGGTGTTGAGGCCATCAAGACAATTGGATGCAGTCGGCGTCGCCTTCTACGTGACCGTGATCAGACAGGGTATCGGTGGCACTTTTGACCCCAAAGACATCCTCGTCACTGTGCCGACCACCGCAGGTCTTCCGCCGGGGTTTCTGCCGAAACAGGCGCTTGTGAAATCCGAGATCAACGGCTTGCGGATTTCTTTTCCGCCGCAATGGCTTTGGACGCCATTCTCGCTGGACTGGGACCTGGTGGAAGCGTCACGAGGGGAATTCGCGCCCGACGGCACCAGCGAAGCACCCCTTTCCTATCTTCGTAGCATGCTTGCGGATAACATCGCTCAACACGATCTGACTCTTGATGTATTTGCCGCAATCTGTGGCCTGCATCCACGTCGTGTACAGCGCATCCTACAGGCAAAGGGCACCTCCTTCAGCCAGATGAAAGACGACGTGCGCCAGAGCGTCAGCGAAGACCTCCTCTCGAACACAACTCTACCCATCTCGCAAGTCGCCCTTCAGGTAGGCCTCTCCGGCCCGGCCGCCCTCGACAGGGCATTCAGGCGATGGACCGGCAAGACGCCGACAGGATTTCGGGCCGAATCCAAATCGGATCCGGATGCCCAAGTTGTGGATAACGGATCCGGGTCCAGTACCAGCAACGAACCGTAAAGGATGAGCCCTAACGGTGCTGGCAGACAAATGCGAACTCGTCTCTACAAGGACAGGATGGCTGTCCCTTATGCCGCGCCGAGCTGGCGCCA
>NZ_JAOWKZ010000007.1 GCF_025751495.1 Albidovulum litorale
TCGAGGACGGGCTGGACCTGATCCGGATCACGTCGGGGGCCGTCGATTTCGGCGGTGTGACGGTGGCGGCGTCAGGGTCGAACACGCTGGTGACCTTCTCGGATGTCAGCGTTCTGCTCATCGGGATCAACCCGGGCGACATCGACGCGAGTGATTTCGTGTTCGGGTAGGAAGAGACAGAACCGCTAGCTTGGCACGGTTCGAAATGTCATGAGCCGTGCGGTGCTTGATAGCCCACTTCCCGCGTCCTATAAGGCGACCCGACAACACAACCGGACGCCCTTTGATGCACGCTATTCAGTCTTTCCTGTTGCCAAGGGCCGGTTTCCCGCGAAAGCTCTACTTCAGATCCACAGGCACCGTTGCGATTGTTCCCGCGAGCGACGGCACCACGCCAGAGGTCTTGGTGCTTGATGATGGCGCGAAAATCAGTACCGACACTTTTTTCGGCGCTCTCTATTTATCCTACTGGGTAAAATACACATCCGTGAGGGACATACAGCTGGTTGTCCGGCTGAAGGGCAGCGCTGTTGTCCAGATTGTCGACACGACGGACTGGGGTGAGGAAGTCGTTATCCAGAAATCGATCTCCTCGACGACACTGCAGGATCACAAGATCTCGCTGCCGGAGCTTTCCGAAACGCATCCCTTCAACGGCCAGGGCCCACACCGTCGGCATGTGACGATCAAAGCCGCTGGTGAATGCACAGTCGCCGGAATGCTCTTCTCGACGCAAAGCGCTCCCAAACGCAAACTGTCACTGTCGATCGGACTCTGCACCTTCAACCAAGAGAAGATGTTCGCAAGGACATTGGAGCGGCTTGCTTCCCTCGTCGAAAACACGGATTCAATCCATGCAATCCACGTCGTCAACCAAGGTCAACCTTTCGCGTCTGACAAAATCCGTAATTTACTACAAAAACCTAAATTCCGTTGCACTGAGCAGCGGAACCTGGGCGGTTGTGGTGGGTTTACCAGAACGATCTTTGACGCTCTTGCTTCAGATGAACCTGTCACACATCACCTGTTGATGGACGATGACATCGTTCTTGACGAACGGATGATTGGCCGCGCAATCCAGTTTCTCGAGCACATGACCGCGCCTTATGCCCTCGGTGCGCCAATGATCGATGCGCTACGGCCGACGACGATGTACGAAGCCGGAGCATTCATTAGGCACGACAATCGCCTTCAACCATATTGTCACAACGTGGACCTTACCCGAAAGGGAGCACTGGCCCATTTCGATAAGCCGGCGAACACCGACTATAACGCGTGGTGGTTCTGTATCCTGCCGTTGGAACAATGCCGCGATGTCCGCTTGCCTGCTCCAATTTTTATTCGGGGTGACGATTTCGAATACGGCCAACGGCTTGCTGCGGCTGGTGTTCCGACCCTGACACTGCCAAGCATCGCAGTTTGGCATGAGCCATTCTATGCAAAACCTTCGGGATGGCAGGACTACTACGATCTTCGCAACCGATTGATCTTTGGCGCGACCTACCCGTCCAGGGTTTCTCAACTGTCCGTTGCGCATGTCACGGGACTCGTCACCACCTCAATTCTAAATCACAACTACCTTTCGGCAGAATTGCGGTTGCGGGCGATCGAGGACTTTCTTGCCGGACCCGACGCAACGCTATCCCGCGACGCCGAAGATCTACACCAAGAGATTATGGCGATCGCCAAGACCAATGCTCCTGAACGACTTGAGAGCGCCGCATGGAAGGCTCGGGACCCCATTATCGGTGCCCCGCTGAAGACTGGAAACATGCGGGAATTGATCGTCGAACAGCTTGCGTCTCTGGCAGTCACCGGGTTGGGACCGCTGCGGCGTAGCGATGATCCGGTTTTCATGGATATAGCAGTTCGACCTGCGACAGTACGCGGCCGTGGTTATGTCCTGACCAATGGACCAAGAACCTTTCATCTTCGCTACCGCCCCGAAAGAAAGAGAATGTGGTCGCTAATGCTTCGGACCGCCGGACTTGCCGTCAAGTACCGCCGAAAGCGGAAGGCAGCTGGGGCGTCATGGAGCGACAGAATTCAAGCCTACCAGAATGTCGACTTTTGGAAGGCGCAGTTCGACAGGCGTTAGGATAGAGGTTTCGGCATCTCCTTACAAAAGCTTTGTTGCCAATCAGATGCCGGTAGCTATGATTCTCGCTTCGCGCAGAGTGGTTTCTTGCTGACTGAAAGTGCCTAAAGATGGGAAAACCGCGGCTGATCCTTCATATCGGCGTCCACAAGACTGGCACGACTGCTTTGCAGGACATATTGGAGCAAAATCGGGAAACCCTTTCGCGCCAAGCAATGTGGTATGCTCGTACAGACCGGCCACCCTTTCCTGAGCACGCAAAACACGGGAGCTTGTTCCGGGCTGCACTAAGGGGAGGAGAAGACCTGCTCTCGGAAACTAGGATTCTAAGTGAGGAATTCCGCCAGTCCGGCTGCACCACTCTTGTTCTGAGCGAAGAGGGGTTTTCTGAGCCGAGATTTTCTAAATTCGCAGCGTTGGCCGACTTCCTTGCCGCTTTCGAGGTCAAGATCTACTGCAATATTAGGCGTCAAGACTACCTGATCGAATCCCTCTGGAACCAGCACTGTAAGTTTCGTGATGAATCCCGGGGCATTGAAGATTTCGCTTTCGACCCCGAAATACTCAACCGGAGTCGATTTAAACCCCTGCTCGATTTTTGGTCTTCATTCGGAGAAATCGTAGTCCGCGACTACGATCAGGTGAAGCTCTCCGGCGCCGCACGCACATTCGGCGAAACATTCGCAGTTGTCTTGCCTGAAACGATGCAGAAAAAGAATCTTAGCCCGAGCGCCAACTGCGCCCTAGTGCTTGCCGAACTGAACAGGCTGGGATTGCAAGAGTTGAAACCAAAGGTCATACGCGCCTTCCGTAATGACACGCGCAAACATGCGCTCGGCGGACTTCTGCGACAGAGGTTACTGAATTACTTTCAAGTAGATAACGCTGCCGTTGCGAAGACTTATGGTGTTACCTTCGAAACGACGTTGCCATCTGAAGGCCCCGAGCCTATTCGACACTTGGAAACCACAGCCGTCGTCCAAGCAATGGCGCGCATGAGTGAACTCAAATGACCAGTTTAGGTCGATGGCAGGCCGCGCGGCTTAGGGGACCATTGCGAACACTGCTAAGAAAGAGCCGTTCAATCCTCAAGAAGCCTATAACCATGTTGCGACTTGAAGAGAATATGAAGATCTACGTCTATTCCATTCCAAAATCGGGAACCTATTTTATTGCGGACTTTCTCGGTCGAGTTGGATTCACCAACACGGGCTATCATGTGATGGCCAATTACTTTCTAGACACGCATTCCGTAGATCTGGCCGTGAACGCATCCACGCCGGCAGCGGTCATGAAAAGTGCGAGCTTCGTTCAAACTCTCAGGCTGGTTCCACCACGTGGTGTGGCATTCGGCCACTTTCCTGCTCCGTATCTGCCGGACCTTATTCCTCGTTACACGTTCATATGTGCGTATCGCCATCCTCGTAAGACTCTTCTCTCAGAATTCGTCGATTTTAGATTTCGTCGAACGGACATAGATTGGCTCGCATCCGACGCCGTGAGCTCTGATCAGGACGCGTTTTGCCTTTACCTGGAACGGCACGGCCCTTCCCACATGCGCATCTTCAGTGAGATGCTCGGTGTGGCGACGTTGGTTCAGGATGAGTTGTTCGTTCATATGGACCCGCAGAGGTTCCATTTCGTCAATTTTGATCACGTCCTCGCCGACAGCAAAGCGATGACACAACTCGGCAGACGCCTTGGCGTATCAGCGGATGATGCACGGCGTGCCTATGCCGAGACGCTGTCGGCTGAGACCAAAACAAAAGCTACGAATATCGGGATCGACCGAAACGCTTTGTGGAGCCCTGCGGCGGAGCGAGCGTATCGTGATCTTGGTGCCGAGGCCTATGTCAAGCGTGGAAAGTCGCTTGGCTGGGCGTTCTGAGGCGAGGAGATCCACCACGAAATCGCGCCTCTGATCTCGATGTTCGTGCCTAGAGGGGCGGGTTTACAAATACCGGGACACGGCTGCCATCGGCGACGCACGCTTTGAAAGCTGCCGCGGTTTCAAACGCCTCCCGGATCGTCACATCCATGTCCAGATACCTGTAGGTTCCCAGCCGGCCAACGAAGGTAACGCCGGACGCCACCCCCTCGGCAAGCGTTACATAGTCACCGAGAAGTGCCTTCTCGTCGACCAGCCGGATCGGATAGTAGGGGATGTCATCAGGCCCGCAAGCGCGGGAAAACTCGCGATAGCAAACAGACCCTTCGTGCTGTTCCCAAGGGGCGAAGTGCTTATGCTCTGTGATCCGCGTGAATGGAACAGACAAATCGCCAAAGTTCATCACTGCACAGCCCTGATAGTCACCTTCATAAACAAAATGTTCGAAATCGAGCGTGCGATATCCCAATCTGCCAAGCCTATGATCGAACCACCCATCCAACGGACCGGAGTAGAAGGTATGATCATAGCGAGAGGCCTGATCGGATGAAAACCTGGTGTTAAGGTGCACGTCGATTGCGGGATGATCGAGTATGCGCTCAATCATACAAGTATACCCTTCTTCCGGCATCCCTTGGAACCGATGGAAGAAGTAATTGTCATCGTAGTTAAATCTTACCGGCAAGCGCCGGAGAATGGAGGCTGGCAGATCGTTTGGCGAACAGCCCCATTGCTTTTGCGTATATCCCTTAAAGAAGGCTTCGTAGAGATCCCGTCCTACGAAGCGCAACGCCTGCTCCTCGAAAGTTTGCGGGTCGGTAATCGTCTTGTCCGATTGCTGCTCTATGAAGGCACGCGCCTCATCCGGGCGCAATGTCAGGCCGTAGAACTGGTTGATTGTGTGGAGGTTGATCGGCAGGGAATAGACGCGGCCACCGGCGGTTGTCTTGACACGATTCCGATAAGGTTTGAACGTCGCGAACCGATTTACATAATCCCACACTTCAGTGTCGTCGGTGTGGAAGATATGCGGTCCATACACATGAATCAGCACTCCTGATTTCGCGTCGCGCTTGGTATAGCAGTTTCCACCTACATGGTTCCGCGCTTCTAGCACGGAAATTCTGTGCCCGGCGTCGGCAAGTTCGCGTCCGATCACGGCACCAGACAGACCGGCGCCTACTATGAGAATATGCATGCCGCCCCCGTCGAAATCACACTTCAGCCGGTTGTTTCATAGGTGTCCTGATGCTTCAACGATCTTTTCCTGCCCGCTGACATTCATCCCCTCATCAGGGATTGATGTGCGGAAATGGCTTCTTCAAGGTCATCGAAGTAAGTAAGCTGGCCATCTTCGAGCAACATTCCGGCATCGCAGAATTCACGGATCTGCATCATCTCGTGGCTGACGAGGATAGCGCCGGAATGCTTCATTCGCTCTTTGAAGACCGCGCGGCTTTTACGTCTAAATGCCGCATCCCCGACCGCCGTGACCTCATCGACCAGATACGTGTCGAAATGGATTCCCATCGAGGCACCGAATGCCAACCGAGAGCGCATACCGGCGGAATAGCTCCGAACGGGCATTTCGTAGTGGTTTCCCAACTCGGCAAACTCTGCGACGAACTCGACGAGTTCTTCGGTGTCCACACCATAGATCCGGGCGATGAATCGCACGTTCTGCGCGCCGGTGAGGTCGCGATGGAATGAACCTCCGAATCCGACCGGCCAGGAAATCGTTCCATCAGAAATAATCCGTCCGCTATCAGGACGGACCGTTCCGGCAATCATCTGCAACAGCGTTGATTTTCCAGTGCCGTTCCTGCCAAGAAGGGCCAGGGACTTCTTGGCCGGCAGAAGAAGATCGAGTTCTCTAACCACCACCTTTCTGCCATTGCCGGCCCGAAAGCTCTTGGACAGTTTCTGAAACTGGATCACGGTCGAATGTCTCTTTCAGGCAGCCTCAACGCCGGTCACGCAAGCTGTAATAGGCGAGGGCAAGGATCGACCACGCCAACAACAAAAACACCGCGACCAGCCCGCTGATGACAAAACGTCTTGGGTATTCCGATGTCTCGGGAAGGGTCGGCCGGATGAAAGGGGCGAGGTAGAGGCTTTGCCGCGCTGCCTCCGCCCGCGCGGCATCGACCGCTGCAAGCGCCAGCCGGTAGCTCTCTTCAGCGTATTCGCGGTCCACACTCAGGCTTTCATATTCCGCAATGAGTTCAGGATAATTCTCGCTCAACTCCCCGACTTCGTGCGAAGCGGTCGCGAAAGTGTTTCGCTCCGCAGCGATGCGGTCTCTGATGACCTCGATCCGGCGCAGCGATTGCGCAATTCGTGGATCGCTGTCCATCTCGGTCTGCAGCAGCAGCAAATCATAGGCGATGAGTGCTTCTGCAAGCTGCTGCTGCAGGGTGCTGAGAACGCCCATCCTGCCCTGTATGTCGCTATCCGGATCGACGATCTGTGTGCGAATTCTGAACTGGGTCATGGCTTCGCGCGATTTTTTCAATCGTTCCAGCGCAACATCCAGATCCTCGTTTGCGTAACGCATCACGTCTTGTCGCGCGGCGGTATTCAGGTCGTTGATCTTTCTTTGACCCTCAAGGAGAATTTCGTCAGCGATTCTGCGGGCGTCTTCTGCCGAAAACGCGAGCACGCGCAGTTCGATCAGCCGGGTGCTCTGATCATATGATATCCGGACCATACGCTGCCAATGAAACAAGAGGTCTTCGATCGCTACAGAAGGATCGAGGGCGAACACGGGATCAATCGGCCAGTGACGTGAATACATGCCTCTTAAGTTCACGCGTGCATCGATCGTCTCAACTATTTCCTGGCTATGGATGAACTCGTAGAGGATGTCGCTCTCCGACGTGACGCCAGTACCGGTGAATTGCGCTAAACCGCCGAAAAGGCCCGCCGTGGCGTCAATCCCTTCCTCTCTTCTGACGGTGAAGCCAACGGTCGACGCGAATTGATCCGCGCTGACAAAAAAGAGGTAAACAATTGACACTGCGGTTGGCAGAAGGACGCCGAGCACAAAACTCGCGATAAGACCCCAATGACGACTGCGCATACGAGCAGGGCTTGCCACCGGGCGGAGGGTCGTCAATCGCTCGCCGCCCCGTCGTCCCCGCGCATCAGTGTCCGATTGCTTTTCAGGCGCGTCGGCAATAGGCGTTGGAGCGGGTGTGCTGGTGGGCCGATTTTGCGCCGAAGCGGAGTTCGACCGTACTCTTTCCGATCGCTCCGGCAGCGCATCTGGATCACGCCGCGGCTTCTGGCCCATTTTCCCGGCATTATTCAATGACTTACCTCGCCGCACGTGAAATTGACCTCTCCACCGCAAATCTACATAATCACTGAAAAAAACACCAGCATGGTCACCACACGGATGTCACGCGCCTCTCCTCCAAGCTCTCCGGACGGTCATGTTGCCCAACCCGCAGCATTACCGCGAATCTCAGCACCGGCGCGCCGTTTTGCTGCGCCGAGGACGATATTTGCCCTGGTACTTAGAGAAATGGCAACAACTTATGGGAGGTCGCCGGGCGGTTATATATGGGCCGTTCTTGAACCGCTGGGCGCGATACTCATACTTGCTTTGGCCTTCTCGTTGCTGATCCGACACCCTCCGCTTGGCACAAGTTTTGTCCTGTTCTACTCGACCGGTTACTTGCCATTCTCGCTCTATCAAAGCCTTATGAATGCCGTTTCTCGGGCGCTTGTTTTCTCGCGGCCCCTGCTTATGTACCCCGCCGTTTCATGGATGGACGCCCTGCTGGCGCGCGCGGTTCTAAACACGCTTACCGGTGTCACTGTGATTTACCTTCTCATGAGCGGTATTTTCATTTTCACGGAAACGAATGTCGTTGTTGACATAACTCGGATTCTTTCCGCCACGGCGATGGCGGCGCTTCTTGGCTTTGGTGTGGGGAGTGTAAACTGCCTGCTGATTGGTGTTTTTCCAGTGTGGGAAGTTGTCTGGTCCATCTTCTCCCGGCCGCTCTTTCTCGCCTCGGGGATACTGTTTGTATATGAGGATCTGCCGCGCACGATACAAAGCATTCTCTGGTTCAATCCCCTGATCCATATCATCGGGGAAATGCGAACCGGTTTCTATCCAATGTATTCAGCAGAATATGTGAGTCCGTTCTTCGTGATCTTTCTCTCGCTGACTCTTATTACGTTCAGTTTCACTATGCTGAGGAAGTACCACCTGGACATTCTCAACGATCGCTGATCGCAACGGCCTTGATTTCTGTGAGGGTGACGTCGAGACGGCCGATGAGGCCGTCGGTTACAGCGCGGCGTAACAGTCGCAAAAATGCTGTTCGTTCCCCCGCATGGTGCCGGACTTTCAGAAACCACTTTGGCAGGATTAAGAGAAGCGCAGGCCAGAACACCACCCCTGCGGCCTGACGGTATACAATCAACAAGTTACGGTGGTGATAGTAGCTCTTCCAGAGAGGTGTGAACCGGTTTTTAGCGGCGTCTATAGTCGTGAATTCATGCTCGAAACGAACCCTGGGATCGAAACAGATCCTACCACCAGCCGCCACAAGACTGAGCGTATAGAGCACATCATCCCCGTAAAGAAACAGTCGCGCATCGGGATATCCAACCAGTTGGATTGCCCTTCGGGACAGAAACAGGCCAACAAAGGAGGCGGCATCAATCGATACCGGGCGGTCATCCAGATAGGCGGCACGAGGAATATGGAAACCGTCGCGACCGCGACCAGCGGCGACATAACGAACAAGACGCGCAAACCGCCCCAAATTGGCAAATGGATTGCGCGACGGCCGGTTCATTTCACACAACTCGCCACTGGGGAAGTAAACCGCTGCGGCGATTGCGTCCCAATGTGAGCGATCCAAGCAATGAAAGTTGTTCAACGCGCCGGGCATGGGACGGGCGTCATCATCCATAACGACAACCCAGTCGGGGTCAAAAAGCGCGACGGCGTTTTGCAGGCCAAGCGCAAAACCGCCTGCCCCGCCCAAATTCACCTTTGATCGCAAAATCGTCAGCCGATCCGGCACCGAGGTCTGGTAACGGTTTAGCACCGCGTCCGTGCCGTCAGACGACATGTTGTCGACGACAATGATCGCGTGTAGTTCTTCCGGCGCCGCAGCGAGCAGTGTTTCGAGGGTTTTTTCCAACTGCGTGCTGCGATTGTGGGTGACCACCACCGCGACCAAACGAGATGGCACCGGACCGTGGTTCGCCATTTCCTGCTCGGGACAGGCGGAAATGGTTATCTTAGGGCTTTGCATTGCCTTCATCCGGGTGTTCATCTTCCTCAAATCACATGTTCGAGTTGACACGACGGGCAAAACCCTGACCCGGTGAGAGCACATATTCATGGCGGATTGTCAAACTTAAACACGGCTGCCGGGTAGGCCACAGAACTTCCCCGTGTCATCCCGACGACGCGGTACGAAAAGAATCATAGCTAATAACGCGCATGAGCGCGCGGTTAGAACCGCAATTGCGGCAGCCTCGTCCGTCTAAGGAAAAGGCTGTGGCCGTTTACCCGAAGACGAAATCACTCGCGTCGATGTCGCCCGGGTTGATGCCGAATAGAAGCACGCTCACATCCGAGAACGTCACCAGCGTGTTCGGCCCTGACGCCGCCACCGTCACACCG
>NZ_JAOWKZ010000008.1 GCF_025751495.1 Albidovulum litorale
AAGGGCGAGCGTTTGGTCATCGGGGAAGGCTACTCAGCCCCCTGCCCCGCCGCAAGCCAAGTTCTTCTGACACAGCCCGGGTCGGTGACCATCAGGTGCGGCGTGACACCGCCGAGCAGCCGCTCCACCGTGGCGGCATCGGTGGCATCGCCGCAGATCAGCCGGTGACGGCCCAGCACCCAGAGATCCCCCGGGCGCGACACGGGCACCGCCGGCACCTCTGGCACGACATCCTCGCGCGGATCGGCTTCGCCCCCGCGCAGGAGTGCGTCGATCTCGCCCGCCTCGAAGCCGAGCGACACCAGATCTATTCCGAGATCGGACAGTTCCCCGGCCTCGATCGCCAGCATCTCCCGGTCCCAGCCCGCCTGTTCCGCCAGACGGTTGTCGGCGAGGATATAAGCCCGCTTCTGCGCTTCGCTCAGATGCCCAAGCTCGATCACCGGAACCCTCGACAGCCCCAGCTGCCGCGCTGCCCTCACCCGGCCATGCCCGGCGATGATGCCGTTCGCACCATCGACCAGCACCGGGTTGGTAAAGCCGTACTCCCGGATCGAGCCCGCGATCAGCGTGACCTGCGCTTCGGAATGGGTGCGCGCATTGCGGGTATAGGGGATGAGGTCGGCAATGGGGCGGTAGTCGACCGCGAGCGCCGGGGCGGCAGAGTCCGCCGTGACCTCCCGCTTTGCCCTTCGTTCCACGCGCGTCGCCATCCTGCTCTCCGATCCCCCGGCATTGCGGGTGACTGTCTCGGGAGCAGTATAACATCACAATCAAGCCATTGTAATCATGACATTAAATGCCATTCAGCGACAGGAGGCGACAATCCAGCAGGCGTCGGAATGTCTGTCGAGACTCAGACGATGCCGAGCGACACCGCGACAACACCGACGACCACGCCCGCGAGGCCGGCAATCGCCGGAGTTACGTCCTGAATACGTTCCACCAGATCTACAAAAAGCGATCCCGCCGGAGCCTTGCGCTCCGACGGGGTCCACACAGCCGATGCTCTTATACTCTTCAACTCACGCACTCGTAACAGGACAACTCATTCACTCGTAACAGGCTGTAATCACATGCAAAGCATTATCGCCGATCACACGTATATGGAGAACTTGTCTTGTTGGACATGTCCCCTATCGAATGTCGCAACGATCAATCCACATCCTTCCGGATTGTCTCTTCGGCCTGAGTAATCCACCAAGATGCTGTCTGTTTTGCGCCCTGCCACCGTCAGGCAATGGTCAGGATTCGGACCGGGGGTGCATTCTGAACAAATCACCTTGGTCTTGAGTCGCTGTCATCATTTGCTACGATCACGTCTGCGATCCATTCAGGGAGGTTGTGTCATGCATCCTGATCTTGGTGTGCAGCGCAGAATTCTTATCCGGTCCTACCGGTTCTATCTCGATGCCGACCGTGCCTGGAATGACGCCCTGGAAGAGGCCAGGAGCTGGTATCCCGTTGGTCAGAGAAGAACCGCTTGCATCTTCGGAGACCCGGGCTCACGCGTTCGTCGACTGTATGAAGCGCGGGACCGGGCCCTGCAGCGATTGCTGGTCGCACGCGAGAAGCTGGAAAACGCCCGCCGGAGGATCGCACGAAACCGGCAATCGGATCGGGGCTCGACGAGGATCTTTCTGTTGAGCGATTGAACCCGGATGCAGAGCGATCAATGCGCTGCGGTCTCAATACCAGGAACTCGGTCAAAAGGTTGTTCGGAGATGCAGAAACGAACCCAATCAGCAGAAACACCGGAACCGGATATGCAGAAATCCGAACCGGAAGACGTCAAGGTGCCGGAAATGGCCGAGAATATGGAACACACGCTGCGGCGTCTGATCAGAGAGAAGAACAAGGAACGCGACAGAAAAGCGGGCCTCTTTCGGTGATGCACGCCGCCAACAGCTGCCCGTAAGCCGACCTTGTGGCAAGTTGATGCACTCGTGAACAATGGTCCTGTTGGATCTAACTACACCCGAACGCTCGTTGCCGTTCGCACCTGCGGTCCGCGCATTCGCGGTTTTCGTGCACGCTATCCTGATCCAGATTTCATATTTACCTCCGCTTGTAACATACCAGTAAACTGCTGTGTCGGTTGGTGAGTCCTGGAGCCAAGGGCATAGGACGACCAGCCCCGGTCGCAACCGAAGCCGGTCCCCTCTGCCCTCAGCTGTCCGTGTCGGTCGGAGCCGCCCCGTCGCTTTGGGCCCTCAAGGTCGATCTGACCCTCGCCTCGAGGTCGGCCGCTACTTGCGACACCGGGTCTGGTGCCGGGGGACGCGCTTCGGCCTTTCGGACTGCGCTTGGGCCTCTGTCCCCGCCCCGTGGTATGCCCCTTCGGAAGCAGCGCCACGGTCTTCTAAACCCTCCGCAGCCCCCGGATCGTGCCGCGTTCGGATGTGTTTTTCCGGAGCGAGACGATCATGGAGCATGGTAAATCCACGTGTATCTAACTGAAAGATAGACATTTTATGACACTGGCCGCCATCAGGCGTCAGAACGCGACATAGCAGAGTGCGCACCTATTCAAGAGGAGTAAAGGCACCGATGATTCGGGGTTCGGCACGCGCGAGCGCGAGACAGGTCGAGTGTCCTCGATTGCCCCACAAATCCGCTCTGACGATCAGTGTTTGACAGATGCTTCCCGTCAAGGTTGAAATTGGCGCATTGAAGACAGGAGAGATCGGGCACCATGGGGCATATCTACCTCGGTGTCCTGCCAACGAGCAAAAAATGGCAGGAAGTCGTTGCGCTGATCTCCGATGGGGCAGCCGACACGGCAGTGATCGCGGCAAGCGCGCGTGCCGCCGAGAAAGATCTCCTGAGTGCCGCCTATGATCCAGTTTTCGTCGAAGCGGTCCGGTTGCTCGCAATCCTCCCCGTTGCAGCCCGGGACGAAGGTTTCGGGCAGTCACTCCGTGACTTTGATTTACCATGTCGAAACGCGCCGGACGTGTTCGGCATCGTCCTGGCCATGGGGTCGCGTCTTGATGACCTGGCCCGTCAGGCGCCACGTCAAAACGACTTCCGGGAACTGGCCCGCCGAGCACTCCTGTCAACGGTGACGGCCTATCTGGGCGACCGGACACCCG
The DNA here is from genome assembly GCF_025751495.1 of Albidovulum litorale. Lineage (GTDB taxonomy): Bacteria > Pseudomonadota > Alphaproteobacteria > Rhodobacterales > Rhodobacteraceae > Albidovulum > Albidovulum litorale. Next base: position 3,096 of record NZ_JAOWKZ010000008.1, read on the forward strand.
GTCTGATCTCGCCCACGCCGGAAGATGTCCATCGCGCGGCGCGGCAGCTTTCGGCACCGCGTGAATTTTCAGCCTATGCGCGCGGCTTCTTTACCCGGCTCCTGGGCGAAACCCTGCGCTACTGGCTCGACCGTGAGCTCGCAAACCACACGGGACCGGATCAGCGCTTTGCGAATGCCCGATCGCGAACCGAGTTTGACCACGCACTGATGCAGTACAGCATGGAGGCCAGCCGGATCATGAAAGAGTTCGCGGCAGGATGGTTTGCCAAGAATGTCTACCGCGACGGCGCCGTGACGTCCGAAACCGCTGCCAGTTTCGGGGCAGTGGCGTTTCGAAAGATTTCCGAAGAAATGCGTTTGAAGCTGTGACCTGATGCCTGAGTCATTCCTGATCGTTTCGTCCGAGAGCGCGGCACCCAAGCGGTATGCCATACGCATCAACGGGTCCGATGCCACTTTCCGGCTCAAGACAGATCCGATCGAGACCAGCTTCGTCAGATCGCTTTCGAGCGACCTCGTCGACCTTCTAGAAATCGCCTCCTCGGTCTTTTTTGCCGACACGACAGTGCGACGCGGCGGTGAAGGTCGGCAGAAGCTTGGCGCTGCCTGGCGTCGGCAACTCGCGTTCCAACTGGCCGTGCGTCATCCTGAACTTTGGTCAACTCCCGAGGTGACGGCGGCCCTGACGGATGCGGTGGAGTTCCTGACAGGCGATCGCGTCACGTTCGAATTCGTGGCCAAGCCCATCGAACCCGTCGCCGAACCATACCTGCCCTTGCAGAATGCGCCGGAAGGGTTTCAGGCGAAGGAAGTCATCCTCTTCTCGGGCGGCCTGGACTCCTTTGCCGGAGCGCTCGAGGCGCTCAAAGATCGCACGGACAACGTAATCCTCGTCACCCATCGGTCAGCGCCAAAGGCGATCAACCGTCAAGTCACACTGAGCGGCTATCTCCGGAAGGAGTTCAAGAACCGGTTTCTCCATCTGCACGTCAGGGCGACGCGCGCGAAGAGCGTTGCCCGCGAGACGACCCAGCGGTCCCGATCCTTCCTGTTTGCCTGTCTCGGCTATGCCGTCGCGCGCATAGCGGGAGCCGACCGCCTCAGCTTCTATGAAAACGGCGTTGTCAGTCACAATCTGCCGATCGACGCCCAGGTCATCGAGACCATGGCATCGAGAACCACCCATCCGCTTGCACTGCGCAAGCTGCAGACCTTCCTCGACGTGATCAATGAACAACGTGTTGCGATCCGCAACGACTTCGAATGGCTTACCAAGGCCGAGGTTGTGACCAAGATTCACAACCTTGGAGCCGCACCGGTCATAGCCCATACCGTCAGTTGCACGTCGCTTCGCAACGAAACCAGCGAGATCCACCATTGCGGAGCCTGTTCCCAATGCCTCGATCGACGCTTCGCCATTCTCGCCGCTGGCCTCGAAGACTATGACCGGGCCAGCGATTACAAGATTGACGTCCTTGCGGGCGCGCGCGACACGGTTCGCTCAAGAACGATGGCGCTCGATTGGACCCGACACGCCTGCCAGCTGGCGGGAGCCGATCTCTCAAGCTTCCTCGGTCGCTTCGCCAGCGATATTGTCCGGGTCGCCCAAGGCTACGACACTTTGACGGACGCGCAGATCGTGGAGAAGGTGTTCGACCTTCAACGCCGTCACGGCCGGGCAGTTCTGGCAGTTATCGAGCGTGCGACAGAACGGTTTGCCGCCCAATTGGTGCGCCACGATTTACCCACCTCATCGCTGCTCGCGCTCTACCTGGGAGTCGGGCTCACGGTGCCGGAAGTTGCCGATGGCCTGGTGCTCGACGGCCTGCGTGAAAAGCCAGGTAAAGACGCCGGCGTCCTCCAGTCGGAACGAACACCGTTGTTCCCGTTGCGCGTCGCGTTTTTTGACAACCAGGGTGGCCATGCCATTGAGGTCGAGGGGTTGGGCTGCGTCCGCCACGGCGGTGCAGCCGTCGCTCACGACCTGAAACCGCAATACGAAGATGACCTCGCCGCGGGGCTGGCGCCGGAGAACCATAATTTTGTATCGCCTTACGCCCTTGCAGAAATGCGGCGGTACGTGAGCGTCAATACGGTGACGCAGTCGATCAAAAGATGCCGGGACAGGTTGGCCGAGTTCTACATCGCCATCGAACTGCGACCGCCCGACCATCCGCTCCTGATCGAACAACGCCGCCACAAGGGTTACCGGCTCGACCCGTCGATTCGTGTCATTCGCCGCGATCAGGTGCGAACACCCGCCAAAGGCTGACCGCTCGCGACGACACGAGTCATTCTCGTGAAGCATCGGAGTCATTTTCGGTGCCCGGCAGGGACTGAATTCAGGGACTTGGACACAAAGGCGAGTCATTTTCGGCGTCCCGGAAGTCACTCGCTGATACCTGCCCAAGTGACTGGCTATGAACGATAATTCTTCCAACCGACACCCCGCATTCGAAAGGGGACGAGAATGGAAGAACAGATGAACATCGGGCATATGGACCTCCGCAAACCGCTCCGCGAGCGGGACCTCGCCGAGCGCTGGCAAAAATCCCTGCGTACGTTGCAGCGCTGGCGGGCAGAGGGCTACGCACCACCACATATTCAGATCGGTGGCAGCATCTATTACCGGCCCGGTGACATCATCGCCTTCGAAAACCGGATGCGACATGGCGGGGACGACACATGAACCCCTATCCCGCCCGCCTGATGTCGCCGGCCGAACGCCGAGCCGAACTGTGTCGCTTGCTGGCGCTCGGCCTGGTGCGGCTCCGTGCCCGGCAGTCAAGCGAACTATCCGCCTCGATTGGAGAAAGTTCGCTTCACAACGGCGGCCACCGGAGCGGTCATGCAACCGGTCTCACGGAGGGCATGGCATGACGACGCACGACCCGATCCCGGCGCGCCTGGCCGCGCTGAAATCAACACCGACGCTGGATCTGAAGCACCAATGGCGCGAGCTCTTCGACAGCGAGCCTCCGCTCTTCAATCGGCGCTATCTGGAGAGCCGGCTTGCCTATCGCATCCAGGAACTGGCCTATGGCGGGCTCAAACCCGAGACGGTCCGGCGGCTGGAACGGCTGGGTGAGGAACTGGACGGTGGTGACCGCAAGAAAAGCCGTATTCGCGCGGACATGATGCCCATCACCGGCACACGGCTGATCCGCGAATGGCAGGGCGTCGAGCACGTCGTCACCGTCACAACGGACGGCTTCGAATGGCAGGGCCGGCCCTACAGGTCGCTCTCCGCGATCGCTCGCGCCATCACAGGCACGCGCTGGAACGGCTGGGTGTTCTTTGGGCTCAAGAACCACCGGAGGGGCAGATGAAAGACACCATCCTCCGCAAGTCGCGCTGCGCGGTCTACACAAGGAAATCGTCCGAGGAAGGGCTGGAGCAGGAGTTCAATTCGCTCCACGCCCAGCGAGAGTCCTGCGAAGCCTACATCGCCAGTCAGCGCTCTGAGGGCTGGGTGCTCGTCCGCGATCAATATGACGATGGCGGCGTCTCCGGCGGCACTCTGGAGCGCCCCGGTCTGAAGCGGTTGATGGCCGACATCGAGGACGGGCTGGTCGACGTGGTCGTGGTCTACAAGATCGACCGCCTCTCTCGGTCGCTGGCGGATTTCGCCAAGCTGGTCGAGGTATTTGACCGGAATGGCGTGACCTTCGTCTCGGTCACGCAGTCCTTCAACACCACGACCTCCATGGGCCGGCTGACGCTGAATATCCTGCTTTCCTTTGCCCAGTTCGAGCGTGAGGTCACGGCCGAGCGCATTCGCGACAAGATCGCCGCCTCCCGCCGCAAGGGGATCTGGATGGGAGGTGTGCCGCCCTATGGTTACCGCGTCGAAAGCCGCAAGCTGGTGGTGGACGAGACCGAGGCCGCGCATGTCCACTGGGTCTTCGCACGCTTCCTCGAGATCGGCTCTGCAACTGTGCTCGCCCGCGCGGTTCATGAGCGCGGGATCACGACTCGCCACGGCAACCGGATCGACAAGAAGTACCTCTACCGCATGCTGAACAACCGCGCCTATATTGGCGAGGCGGTGCACAAGGGCGAGAGCTACCCCGGCGAGCACGACGCCATCATCGATCGCGAGACATGGGACAAGGTCCACACCATCCTGCAGGAAAGCCCGCGCAAGCGTGCCGCGCGCAGCCGCGCCGAAACGCCGGCGCTGCTCAAGGGGCTGCTTTATGGTCCTGATGGCGCCGCGTTCTCACCGACGCATACTCGGAGGGGGAATCGTCTCTACCGCTACTATGTCAGTCAGACCGTGCTGAAGCACGGTGCTGGTTCGTGTCCGGTCGGCCGCGTGCCGGCGGGCGAAATCGAGGCTGCCGTCATCGAGCAGCTTCGCACTGTCTTCCGACAGCCCGAGATCGTTGCTGGAGTTTGGAAAGCGGCGCGCATCCACTCCGATGACATCACCGAGGCCGACGCCCGTTCGGCCCTGCAGCAGCTCGATCCACTGTGGGACGAGCTATTCCCCGCCGAGCAGGCGCGCATTGTGGCGCTGCTGGTCGAACGCGTGGACATCAGCGTGGACGGCTTGAACGTCCGGATGCGCGTGGACGGGCTCGATGGCCTCGCAACCGAATTGCTACCCGGCGGCCAGCGCCGCGCCGCATAACCCCAAGGAGAAGCACGACATGTCAGACACACTTTCCGGTCCCCCCGTCAATCTGTACCCGGGCATCCGCTACCGCTCGGAGGCCGATCGCGACGCCGCGTTCGCCCTGTTTTCGCAGACCCTGCGGGTCATCGAGCACGAGGGCACCTTCCACATCGAGGAGAAATGGCGGCGCACGAACTACAAACCGCGGGTCTGGTGCAGCGGCTTCGACACCGAGAGGGCTGCAGAGATGTTCCGGCACGACATGATCCTCGCTGCGGTGGACGGGCTCGACAACGAGGCCTGCCGGACGAAGCGGACCGCCGACCTCTACAACCTCGCCGGTGCCGTCGTCGACCTGGTTCAGGAGCGAGCAGAGCAAAGCGACACCCCGGTCAGACTCGACGAGGAGGCTGCCCGGGACTTGGCAAACATCGTGGCACGCGCGCTGTGCCGGCACGCCTACGCGGCGGAGGATCGGGCTGTCTCGGGCGAGGCAAGCTGAATGTCCTCCGCCGACGCGACCGCATCGCCCCGCACGGTCACCATCCATGTCCCGCTCCGCCTCGTGAAGCGCGGCGGGCGGAAGGAAATACAGATGCCCGAGGGCGCCACACAACCGCGGCGGACGGACAGCGCCCTCGTCAAGGCGCTGGCCCGCGCCTTCCGCTGGAAGCGGAAGCTGGAGGCGGGCGAGTTCGCCACCATCGCCGAACTCGCCGAGCGCGAGGGGATCGCGCCGTCCTACATGACCCGCGTCCTGCGACTGACGCTGCTCGCGCCCGACATCGTTGAGTCAATACTGGATGGCAATCAGGGGCCGGAGGTGACGCTGGCGCTGGTGCTGGAGCCGTTTCCGGTGGAGTGGGTAATGCAACTGAACTACTTCGGCTAGCGGCCCAATCCGGACTTTGATCTTCATGGCAATCGCTGCAGTGCAGCTTCCCCGAAGCTGCCGTTCGTTCCCTGGCGCAGCATTTTCGACCCGCCAAGGGCCGGATGGCGGACAAATCTGCCGTTCGCTGCGGAGCGGCACTGGCAGCCAACTTGAATGACCGCTGTGCGGACAAAGCCGACATCTGAGAAAATTTTCGGAAGATTGTTCAGTCCCGATTATCGTCTCGTTGTGTGACGGCCCTTCTCTGCCTGGCATGGCAGGTGACAAGCTTGATGAGTTCTATCATGATCAGACCTTCAATTTGCCTATGGAATTGAAAGATGCTGAT